>NZ_RCVQ01000001.1 GCF_016107285.1 Roseomonas sp. KE0001
GATCAGCGCATCCTCGCGCTCTGCGACCGGGCCATCACCGGACTGAACGAGGCGCGCGATCTGGAAGAAGTCATCGGCATCCGCAATGCCGCCGAGGCCTTTGCCACCTATGCCCGCAAGATGAAGGCGGCCGTCGCCGCCAAGAACGAGTGCGAGCTGGTGGTGCTGCTGGCCGAGGCACGGATCGGCGCGGAACTACGCGCGGCGCAGGAAAGGGGGGAGGTAGCAACGCAGAACAGAGCGGGCGCCAACATTCCAAACGGTGTCCGAAGTTCGGACACCGTTCCTTCAACCCTCCCCGAGATCGGTATCCCACGCCAGCGGGCCTTCGAGATGAAGCGCCTGGCGGAAGCGGTGGAAGCCTTCCTGCTCCGCTGACCGGCAAAATCTACTTGGCGTAGGCCATGGCGATCTGCCAGTGCATCCAAGTCCCTCTACCATGGCGACTAGGCCGCGAAATCCAAACCTGCCTGTCAGGCAGGTTTAAGGACTGTCGGACCGCCTTCACAAGTTGGAAGTGTGATTTCACCACTTCCAGCGTTTCGGCCAGGTGGCGATGAACCTCTCTGTCTCGGGAAGACGCAGCCAGTCGGCAGGCCGCCGAGAAAGGTCAGGCTTTGATCAGAGGTGGCGTCTGCTGGTGCTGCACCACGGGCAATCCTCGTGCGCCAGGCGGCGATAGGTCGAGGTGCAATGCGCCTCGTAGGGCGCCGTGCCGTCCCCGTTCCGCGCGGGCATGTTAGGCAACCACGATCAGCCCTTCCTGCGGCCGGGCGATCTGCCGCTTGGAGATCTCGACCTTCGACCAGCGCGGCGTGTCCGCGGCGATAGCCTCCTGGCCGCTCATGACGAAGGGCGGCTGCCTAAGGTTAACGATGTCGGGATCCGCGTTGGGGAGCCTGCTGCTCGCGCGGCTGCCTACCTACCGGCATGTGGCCCACCTTCTTCACAGAAGGATAAGGAGCCAGCCATAAAAAAAAGCCCATCTTTGATGGGCTTTCTCACGAAGGAGCGACGCTGCCTGTCATGCAAAAGCATAACGCTCAGATTGATTGGCTTCCCTTCTGACCGAGGGGAAAGGAAGCCCATGCATAGCGGCAACACTGCGAAGCTCTCCTTCAACTTGACCGTCACAGTTCGTGATGGTGATCCGTTCAGGCACTTGCGCCCCCAAAACGTCGGCTAAAGGAGAAAGCAGTTCATCGGCAAAACTATGCGAGACGCCGCGGACGCCTGCGAAGTCAAGCACAACCGTCGAATACGGACTGCGATTCAGGGAGGCAGCGGCCTCGGTTCGGACCTTAAAGGCCACTCCCCGCCCGCCCAAAAAAGCACGTCCGGCATATAAAGCCAGCACGCGTTCCATCGATTCTACCCTTTTCACATCCAACCGCCACGTTTGGCGCGGTCAGGCTTCCCAGCTTTTTCAACAGCACGGAGCTCTTCACTGAGCTCTGCCATGATCTGTTGAAAATTTGCCTTCAGCCCTTCGCGACTCATGTTCACCATGAGAAGCGTACCTGTCCACGGCATATTGCCATTATAGGCTGCATTTGAAGAGGTTGAACGACGGCCTAATCCTGACCAAAGCTCCATCCTTCCCTTGTTCGCCGCGACGAGCCGCTCGATGCAAGACAAACCGACGCCACGATTGCGCATCTGTGGCTGGCCAAAATGGGGAGGATTTCCAGTAACACCAACCTTGAGCGCCAAATCCAAAGCTGAGGCATCGTCGGCTGGAGAATATTTGGCGAGAGCGTGTTTTATGCCATTTCCCCAATCACCTATGCAAATCTGCAACCTATCTTTGGTTGGCCAAAATTGCGCCGCACAAAATCCATGCGCACCACTATGTTGGCAAACATTATTGAGAGCTTCTGTTATTATGTGATTCAGGATACTCCATTCATTGCTTCCAATCTCCATTCCGAAAACATCTACTATGTTTTCCGAAATATCATCGACACTATTTATGTCTTCTATTTTCCGAATTTCTGCAAACCTACCTGCAGCTGGCTGGGCCATTCCAAAAGGCGTAGGGCCTTCGCAAGCAAGTTCGCGAAATAGCCCCATGCGTTCAAGATAGCCCGCGATACCACATCGGTCGTGGTCCAAATGGATTCGGCCGCCACCTCGGCGATAGTTTTCGGCGAGGCAGGAGAGGGCGACAAGGCCGATAGGTTCGATCCAGCGAAGACCTGAAAGATCTATGACAAGCTCATCGGTGCTACTGGGCCATTGATAGGTGAATGCCATTAGCGAAGCAAAATCAAGACTTTGAGGCAACGCGACTTTTAACATCGTGGGAAGCGGCTTCCGGGGGAAAGGCTGCATTGGAAAAAGACGGTCTATCAGTCCAACGATGCGTCTTCTAGCGGGTTACGCTGCACCTAATGAGTGTTGGGATGCCGCCGCGCTCCAACCCGGCGCTTTCGTCTGGTTGAGAACTCGCCGCCGTCATGATTCTCCTTTTCAGGCGTCATGTAGCGCCGCGGCCGTCGGTTCTGCTGTCCGCTGCAGGCCTGACTACTTCTATCGTGAAGGGGAGCGGGCATTGATGTGCTCTCGGTCGACCTCACGACGGGTCACGTGCTGCTACCTCCAGCACATGCGCCGCCCAGAACGAATGCGAACTGGTGCTGCTGCTGGCCGAGGCGCGGATCGGCGCCGAGCTCCGCGGCGGTGCAAGAGCGGGGCGAGGTGGCCGGCAAAGGCAATCCGACCGGAGCAAACCAGCATGGAGGAAATGCCCGAACCTCGGGCATTTCCTCAGCCACTCTCCCCGAGATCGGCATCCCCAGCCAGCGGGCCTCCGAGATGAAGCGCCTGGCTGAGGCGGGCTATGTTTCGCATAAGGCGCGGACGAATTTCATCCGCACTTCCGACGAAAAGCGTCGGAAGTCGCAGCCCTCCTCACCCGCGGGCCGCTGAACTGCTTCCATCTGCGCTGCAGGCCAGCACATGTGCTGCCCATGCCTCACTGGCCGCCTGCCGCTCGGCCAGGAAGTCATGTCGCTGATACACTGCCGCGACGCCCTGAATTCCGGTCGCTTCGACATGGTTCAGCAACCGATCCGCCACATGCGGCGGCGTTCCCAGCCGCGCCAGGGCGGTAACACCGGTCCGCCGCAGGTCGTGCAGCCGCCAGGGCGTCATAGGGGCTGGCTGGGCGCTCCGGCCGTGCCGGGCGGCCTCCTGGGCGCGGGCCTTGTAGATCAGCTCGTCCAGCCGGGCCTTCGCCTTGCTGATGCCGGAGACGGGCGTTTCACCGTTGGTCGTGAAAACCAGATCGGAGGGAGGGCTATCTTCGACATAGCTCGCAGTCATCCGTCCGGTAAACGGACGCTTGCCAAGCCCCTGCGGCACATGGGGAAGGGCTGACAGGATGGCCCTGGCCGCCTCCTGCAGGTGCACCAGGTGGGCGCGTCGGTTTTTCGCCCGCTCCGCCGGCACGGTCCAGGTCGAGAGGTCGGGCGACAGCTCGCTCCAACGCATGCCCGCCACCTCGGCGCGCCGCTGCAGGGTTAGGATTAGGATCCGCATGTAGGGGCCAAAGGGCAGGCCCAGGCCCTCTGTGGCGAGCCACACCTCGCGCAGCTCGGCATCGCTCAACACGCGGTCGCGGGACACCTCGCGGCCCTCAGTGTGCACTTCGCCGAAGGGATTGGCCGGCACCAGGCGGCGCTTCATCGCCCAGTTGTAGAGCGCGCGGGCATAGGCTCGGGTGCGCCGGCCCATGGATTCGCCGCGGTCGGCCGTCACGGCGTCGATGCTCCGCTGCGCTTCCTCGTGATCGATGGACGAGGCGGCAAGCGGAAGCAGGGTCGCCAGGTTGACCCGCAGGGCCCGCACAGCCTCACGCCGATAGGCCGGCGCATTGTCCTTCAGCGCCATCTCGGCCCAGCGCTCGATCAGCACGCTGACCGTCAGGGAGGCTGCGGCCTTCTGCCGCTTCACCTGGGCCTCGGCGGCCACAGCGGCCGCCTGGCTGGCCTTACGCTCGCCAAGGGGGTCGCGGCCTTCCCGGACCTTCCCACGGGCCTCCTCAGCCTTCGCGCGCGCCTGGGACGGCGTGATCACCCCGTAATCGCCCAGCACCATCCGCTTCACCGCGCCGCCGGCTCGGTACTGCAGGATGAACACCTTCTTCCCGGACGCGGTCACCCGCAGCCCGAAGCCGGGAAGGGCTTCGTCGAAGACCAGGACGTCCTTCTTCTCAGGCGGGCAGGTGAGGGCATCGATCTCGCGTTTCCCAAGCTTCACCGGCCCTGCTCCCGGCTCGGATCCGCAGTCAGGAACACCGGCACACGACGCGGACTCATTGGTGTTCCAGCCCGATTTCCAGCCAAGAACCTGAAAAGACTATATAAATATATGTGTGGAACACTGGAACACATAGAACACCGGCTTTCTGTGTGTCCTGCCTCAGGCCGTCCTTCCTGACGGCCCCCTGATTTCGGCTGGCGGACTCCTCGCGGACTCAGCAAAAAGTGGGCTGTGGACGGCGTCATGTGGCTCATTGGCCCATGGTCCATCCACAACCGGCTGATCTGCAACGATTCGGTGTAGGCTAGCGGGCTTCATGAGCCTGCTGGCGGCGACGAAACGCCTTCTCTTAATCAGCGGGTCCTAGGTTCGAGCCCTAGTGCGCCCACCATTCCACCGGACAGCGATCCGGCCACCCCGTGAGAAGTCGATAGTCCGGCATGTGATCCAGGCCCGTCCCCGACGGGCCTTTTGGCGTTTCGACGTGGCCCGTCCGGGTCGCTGGCGGCTTTGCCTTCGTGGCGGGGCCCTGCCTATTTCTCGGACTTGGTCGGAGCATCCTCGACGGGCCGCCGGAGCCAGTTGTTCATGTAGCTCGCGAAAGCCACGGTCCGGGGCTCGGCGTCGGCCGCCATGGTCTCCGGTGGCTTCCGGTTCGAATTGGCGGGGTCAGGAATCGGATCCATGGGATCGACATCCGGAACAATGGCTTGCAGGACTATGCATAACTTCTGGTTAAAAGGCGAGTGAAAAAGCGGAACTCAACCTGGAATTGTATTCTGCCGTGTTGCGATATCTCCTGTCCCCTTTCCTCGTGATCGGCCTCCTGAACCCGTCTCCTGCCTGGTCGGACAGCGCGAAGCGGCCGCAGGGCCGGATTCTCACGGTCGTTGCGGGGTCCTGTCCGTCATGGTCCGGTCCGTTCACCGCCGCCCCGCGTCAGGAGCCGGAACGGCCCCGCTGCCAGCAGGGACGGCAGGCTCTGGCCTTCGGATGGTGGCTGATCGCTCTCGGGGTGGAGACGCTGAAATATGTCGTGGGCCTTCTGCTGATCATGCTGGGCTCCCTGTTCCTCGCCGTCGGGGGTGTGTTGAGCCTGCTGGAGATGCTGTTCTGCTGAGGCGCGCGGGGCGGCTGTCCACCGGGCCGAACCGATTATCCCTCGACTTGCCCACAGGGCTGTCCACGCAAACTGGGGATAACTCCGGTTTCCG
This sequence comes from Roseomonas sp. KE0001, assembly GCF_016107285.1. GTDB lineage: Bacteria > Pseudomonadota > Alphaproteobacteria > Acetobacterales > Acetobacteraceae > Pseudoroseomonas. Next base: position 5,481 of record NZ_RCVQ01000001.1, read on the forward strand.
GTCCTCCGCAGAGTCCGCCGCCGGAGAACCGAGGATTTTCAACGCTATGAAAGGTTTCAGCTGCGTTCCGCGGAGGTTGATGATAGGAACATAACAAGAACATTGCCGGGCCGGCGCAGGCATGGCAGATGCTGTCGGCGAGGAGGTGGCGATGGAGAACCTGGCGCGCTGGACGCTGGCCCAGGCCTTCGGCCTTCTGGGGACGCTGACGGTGATGTTCCGGGACCATTACCGAATGCCCGTGCCGTCCGCGGAGCTCGGGGACCTGCTGGTGCGCTATGGGTTGCAGGCCTCGGCCCTGGGCCTGACCCTGGCCTTCTGGCCGGTCTCGGACCTGGTGTTCCGGGCCTGCGCGCCGGAGCGTGCCTGGCAATGCGCCGGCGGGCTCAACCGCTGGCTCTGCGCGATGCTGCTGTTCTTTCTCTGCGGCCATGCGGCGGCGCTGGGGCTGGTCGCCATGTCGGACCCGCCGACCCTGGCCCGGGTGCTGGAGCCGAGCCTGTTCCACGCCTATGGCGCCGCCCTGGCGGCGACGGCGGTGATGTCGCTCGCCTATGTCGTCAGGCTGGAATTCGTCCTCGCCAGCGGCCATACTTCGCCGAAGCTGGACGGGGACGGCATGGTCGATGGGACCGCAGGATATCCTCGCCGCCGTGATCTGGGGCGCTAGTCTCCTTGGGATCGGCCTCGGTGGCTATGGGCTGGTCAGATACGGTCGGGGCCTTTTCCGCCTCGGCCGGGACCGCCGGGACCTTGCCTCCCGCGCCGCCCTGCGCCCCGCCCGGAGCCTGCCCTGCCATCTTCGCGACTGAGCGGGTTCCAGTCCTTCGGGACTGACCAGGTGGTCGATCCACTCTCCCGCCTTGTCAGGCCACACGCCGATGTCCTTGGCCCGTCGCTCCTGCGCGCCGCCTCGCCGGGACTCGGCGGCGGCGCGCCGGCGCCGTATCCCGGCCTCTCCCGCAGGAGGACGACCCGGCGGAACAGCGGGTGGTGCCGCGCCGGATGCCCCGCCCGGTAGCTCCGGCGCAATGGCCATTCATCTCTCAGGTGAGTTTCTGTGACATCAGAGCAACAGTGTGTCCATGAAGACAGGAGGGGGGTGGCCGAGGGCTTTTCTGCCCGGCCGCTTCGCTTACGCTTCCCGGCAGCCGAGGACCCCCAGACTTCACTTCGGCATGTCTCCGCCCCCGGAGGCATTCCGCGGCGGCCCGGACACCCCCGTCCAGGCCGCCGCCCCCCCCTTCGCCCATCTTCCCGAGGATTGATCTGGAGCAAGGCGGGCAGCGCAGCATCGCGGCAATGTAACGGGTGTCATCGCGGTGTTGCGTCTAAGCCGGGATGACGCCACCCGATGAGGGAAGATCCATGCTTCTGTCTTCGCCCGCCGAACCGACCTCCAACCGCAAGCTCGCCTTCCTGGCCCTGGCCCTCCTGGTCTATGGCGCCGTGCTGATGCTGCCGACGCCGGCCGGCCTCAACCCGGCTGGCCAGGTCGCGCTTGGGCTGCTGGCGCTGGTGATCATCCTCTGGGTCACCGAATGCGTCTCTCCGGCCGCCAGTGCCATCGTGCTGACCGGCATGGCCGTGCTGGGGCTGATGGGCAAGTCGCTCACCCCGGGGGGCGAGCCCATGACCTCCTCCTCCGCCCTGGCGGTGATGCTGACGGGCTTTTCCTCCTCCGCCGTGCTGCTGGTGGCGGGCGCGCTCTTCCTGGCCGTCGCGCTGAAGATCACCGGGCTGGACCGCCGCGTGGCGCTCCTGGTCATGAGCAAGGTCGGCATCTCGCCCGCGCGGCTGCTGATCGGCGCCATGCTGGTCGGCTTCGTGCTGGCGCTCTTCATCCCCTCGGCCACGGCGCGGGTCGGCGCGGTGATCCCGATCATGGTCGGCATCGTCACCGCCCTCGGCCTGCCGGTCACCAGCAGCCTCGGCGCCACGCTGATGATCGTCACGGCGCAGGTCTGCTCGGTCTTCAATATGGGCATCAAGACCGGCGCGGCGCAGAACCTGATCAGCCTGAGCTTCATGCAGGGCGCCTTCGGTGAGACCGTGACCTGGGGCGGCTGGTTCATCACCGCGCTGCCCTTCACCCTGAGCATGTGCGCGGTGCTCTTCTTCACCGCCCTGTTCCTGCTGCGCCCGCATGTGCCGGAAGCCGGCGAGGCCAATCGCCGCCTGCAGGAGGAACTCGCCGGCCTCGGCCCGGTGACGCCGGCCGAGCGGCGGCTGATGCTGGTCGCCGTGATGCTGCTGATCCTCTGGTCCACCGAGGGCTGGCTGCACCCGCTCGACACCACGACGACGACCCAGCTCGGCATCGCCCTGCTGCTGATGCCGCGCATCGGCGTGATGAACTGGGCCCAGGCGGAGAAGCAGGTGCCCTGGGGGACAGTGGTGCTCTTCGCCGCCGGCATCTCGCTCGGCATCCTGCTCTCGCGCAGCGGCGCCGCCGCCTGGCTGGCCGGCGTCACCCTGGGACAGCTCGGCCTGGCCGGCATGTCGGTGGTCATGGTGATCGTCGCGCTGTCGCTGTTCAGCATCATCCTGCATCTCGGCTTCGCCTCGGCCACCGGCCTCGCCAGCACGCTGATCCCGATCATGATCGCCTTCGCGCAGACCCTGCCCCTCCCGCAGCACACCATCTTCGGCATCGTGCTGATCCAGAGCTGGGTGGTGTCCTTCGGCTTCATCCTGCCGACCAACGCGCCGCAGAACATGCTCTGCTACGGCACCGGCGCCTTCAGCACGACGCAGTTCGCCAAGGTCGGTCTGGTGATGACGGCGGCGGGCGTGGCCTTGATCGCGCTGTTCTCGGCGACGATCTGGCCCTGGATGGGAGCGCTGTGACATGAACGGCAAGGTGGGCATCATCGGCGCCGGGCTGGTCGGCGCGGCGGCGGGCTATCTCCTGGCGCTGACGCCGGGCGTGGGCGAGATCGTGCTGGTCGACCTCGACCGCGCGCGGGCGCAATCCGAGGCCCAGGACATCGCCCATGCCGCGGCCTTCGGCGGCAGCGGCCATATCCGCGCCGGCGACTACGCCGATCTGGCGGGCGCCGACGTGGTGGTCATCACCGCCGGCACCAGCCTGAAGCCGGGGCAGACGCGGCTCGATCTGATGGCGGCCAATGTCCGCGTCGTCGCCGCCATCATCGAGCGGGTGCTGAAGGTGGCGCCGGAGACGGTGCTGCTCTTCGCCACCAACCCGGTCGATGTCATGCCGGCCATCGCGGTCCGGCGCTTCGGCGTGCCGCCAGGGCGGGCCATCGGCACCGGCTGCGCGCTGGATTCCGCCCGCTTCCGTGACCGGCTGGCGCAGCATCTCGGCGTCTCGCCCGGCTCGGTGCATGCCAATGTCCTTGGCGAGCACGGCGATTCCGAGGTGCTGCACTGGAGCGGCGCGCATGCCGGCGGCATGCCGCTCGAACGCTTCGCCGAAACCCTCGGCCAGCCGATCCCGCCGCCCCTGCGGCAGGTCATCTCGCAGGAGGTTCGCACCTCGGCCTATCGGATCAAGGAAGGCAAGGGCGTCTCCAATTTCGGCATCGGCGGCTGCATCGCCCGGCTCACCCGCGCCATCGTCGCCGATGAGCATGTGCTGTTCAGCGTCTCCACCTTCATGGACGAGGTGCTGGGCGTGCCCGAGACCTGCATCTCCCTGCCGCATGTGCTGGGCGCGCGCGGCGCCTCGCGCCCGCTGCTGCCGCCGCTCGACGAGGCCGAGACGGCGGCGCTGACGCACAGCGCCGGCGTGCTGCACGAGGCGATCCGGCAGGGGATGACCTAGGGGCTGGCCGGCCCGGCCTGATCGGGCCGGATCTGCCTGGAGCCTGGGCGCCCGGCCTGCCCGGCTGCCCCGCCCGTGGTCAGGCCCGGTCCGGGGGCGCCGGATGGCGGCAGATAGGCCCTGCCGCCGCCACGGCTTTTGCGGAAAGCTGGCCGGATGTCCGACTCCTCCCCGCGCCGCGCTCGCATTGAGGGCGAGGCTGGCGCCGTGTCCGCCGCGCCGCCCCGCCCCCCGCTCTGGCTCCTGGTGCTGATCACCACCTCCGGCACCGTCGGTATCCATATCTTCGTCCCGGCCCTGCCGCAGGCGGCGGCGGAGTTCGGCGTCAGCACCGGCGCCATGCAGCTGACCATCAGCCTCTACATCCTGGGGCTGGCGCTGGGGCAGCTCGCCTATGGCCCGGTCTCGGACGCGCTGGGGCGCCGGCCGGTGCTGCTGGCCGGGCTCGCGCTCTACAGCCTGGCCGGGCTGGCCGCCGCCCTGGCGCCGGAGGTGCGCTTCCTGATCGGCGCCCGGTTGCTGCAGGCGCTGGGCGGCTGCGCCGGGCTGGCGCTCGGCCGCGCCATGGTCCGCGACACCGCGGAGCCGCGCGAGGCCGCCTCGCGGCTCGCCATGCTCAACCTGGCCGTCTCGGTGGGGCCGGGCATCGCGCCGCTGCTCGGCACGGCGCTGTCCGAGACCCTCGGCTGGCGCAGCATCTTCGTCACGCTCTGCGTCGTCGGCGCCCTGACCACCGGCCTCGCCTGGTGGCGCCTGCCGGAGACGGGGCGGCAGGTGAGGGGCAGGGGGGTCGCCGCCCTGGCGCGGGACTACCGGCAGCTCATCGGCTCGCCGGCCTTCCTGGGCTTCGCCATCGGCGGGGGCTGCGCCACCACGAGCTGGTATGCCTATCTGGCGGCCATGCCCTTCATCCTGGTGCAGCAGCTCGGCCGGCCGGTGCATGAGGTCGGCCTGGTCTATGTGGTGCTGGTGGCCGGCACGGCGCTCGGCAATATCCTGGCCAACCGGCTGGTGGCGCCGGTCGGGCTGGCGCGGCTGCTGCGCCTCGGCAGCCTGATCGGCGTCGGCGGCGCGCTGCTCTTCCTCGGCGCCGTGCTGCTGGACCGGCTGAACCTCGCCATCGCCGTGGGCGGGCCGCTGATCTTCGCCATCGGCGTCGGCCTGGCCAGCCCGCTGGCCCTGACCAAGGCGGTCAGCGTCAACCCGAAGGTGATCGGCTCGGCCGCCGGCCTCTATGGCTTCAGCCAGATGGCGGTGGGCGCGCTGTGCGCCGCCCTGGCCGGCATCGGCGGCGACCCGGCGCTGGCCGCCGCCGTGGTGCTGGCCGCCGCCGCGCTGATCGGGCAGGCTGCCTTCCGGCTCGCCCTGCGGCGGGAGGCCGGCTGAGTGGAACGAATCCAGGAGGGGAACACAGGATGGATCTCGGGCTGCGGGGCCGACGCGCCCTGATCACGGGCGGGTCGCGCGGCATCGGCCGGGCGACGGCCGAGGTGCTGGCGGCGGAGGGCTGCGACCTGCATCTGGTGGCGCGGGACGCCGCCGCGCTGGAGGCGGCCGCCACGGCGATCCGCGCCCGTCACCAGGTGGCGGTGACGGTGACGCCCGCCGACCTCTCGCGGGAGCCCGAGGCGCGGCGGATCGCCGAGGCCGCCGGGCCGGTCGATATCCTGGTGAACAATGCCGGCGCCATCCCGCCGGGCACGCTGCAGGCGCTGGACGACGCCACCTGGCGCGGCGCCTGGGACCTCAAGGTGTTCGGCTTCATCACCCTGACGCGGGCGCTCTATCCGGCGATGGCGGCGCGCGGGGGCGGGGTGGTCGTCAATGTCATCGGCGCCGCCGGCGAGCGCTTCCCGCCGGGCTATATCGCCGGAGCCACGGGCAATGCGGCGCTGATGGCCTTCACCCGCGCGCTCGGCAAGGCGGCACCGAAGGACGGGATGCGCGTGGTCGGCATCAATCCCGGCCCGGTGGCGACCGAGCGGCAGGAGATGCTGGCCCGGCACCGGGCGCAGACCGAGCTGGGCGACGCGGAGCGCTGGCGCGAGTTCCAGGCCGCCATGCCCTTCGGCCGGGCGGCGAAGCCGGAGGAGATCGGCCAGGCCGTCGCCTTCCTGGCCAGCCCCTGCTCGGGCTACACGACCGGCACCATCCTGACCATCGACGGCGGCGGCGGGTAGCCGGCCGCCTCACTCCAGCCGGAACGCATCGGCGATCCGCCGCATCCGTCCGGCCGCATCCACCAGCACGAGGTCGAAGCGCACTCCCGCCGCGCCGTGGCCGGGATGCGCCGCCAGCCAGGCCTCCGCCCCCGCCAGCAGCCGGGCCTGCTGCGCCGGGGCGAGGGTGAGCGCCGCCTCCGAAAGCCGGGCGCGCCGCTTCACCTCGATGAAGGCCAGCAGCCCCTCGCGCTCGGCGATCAGGTCGATCTCGCCGGCCGGACCGCCGCGCCCGGCGCGCTGGCGGCGCGCCAGCACCCGCCAGCCCTCCGCCTCCAGCCGGGCGGCGACACGGGCCTCGGCCTCGCGGCCGCGCGCCTCTGCGGCGCTGCGGGTCTCCTCGGGCATGGCGGCGCTCCTGTGTTCCCCCTTTGGGGTCCCCGATGAAATTGCACGGCCCCGGCTGTGGCGCCGCCGGTTCTGCCCTACATCGGAAGCCATGCGAAGAGATGCCGGCCGCCAGGCCCCCTCGCGGCGCCGCCCGCTGCGCCTGATCCTCCGGCGGGGCCTCTGGGCCGGATCAGCCGTGCTGGTCCTGGCCGGGGCGGCGGTGGCGGGGCTGCTCTGGGCCAGCCTGCCGCCGCGCCAGGGGCGCCTGGTCCTGGCCGGGCTGGCAGCGCCGGTGGAGGTGGTCGAGGATTCGCACGGCATCCCGCGCATCACCGCCGCGAGCGAGCGTGACGCCGCCCTGGCGCTGGGCTGGCTGCATGCGCGTGACCGGATGTTCCAGATGGAGCTGATGCGGCGCAACGCCGCCGGCCGGCTCTCCGAGATCGCCGGCCCGGCCGCGCTGCGCGCCGATCGCTTCAGCCGCACCCTCGGCCTGCGCCAGCGCGCCGAGGCGGATGTCCTGGCGCTCTCGCCCGAGGGGCGCGACATGCTGGAGGCCTATGCCGAGGGGGTGAATGCCTGGATCGGCGAGCGCGGCCGGCTGGCGGCGCCGGAATTCCTGCCGCTCGGCGCGCCCGAGCCCTGGCGGCCGGCGGATTCGCTGCTCTGGGCCAAGACCATGGGCCTGTGGCTGTCGAACAACTGGCGCACCGAGCTGGACCGGGCGCGGCTGGCGGCGCTGCTGCCGCCGGAGCGGCTGGCCGAACTCTGGCCGGCGGATGAAAGCCCCGGCCGCGCCGATCTCGCCGGCCTGGCGCGGGACCTGCCGCCGGCGGCGCGCCTCGCGCGCCTGGCCGCCGCCCTGCCGCGCTTCCCGCTCGACGCCCCGCTGCCCTCCACGGCCTCGAACGCCTGGGCGCTCTCCGCCGCCCGCTCGGTGACGGGGGCGCCGCTGCTCGCCTCCGACCCGCATCTCGGCTTCCAGGCGCCGATCCTGTGGTATCTGGCGCGGATCGAACTGCCCGGTGGCCGCTTCCGCGCCGGCGCCACCGCGCCCGGCATCCCGCTGATGCCGATCGGCCGCAACGAGGCCCTGGCCTGGGGCTTCACCACCACCCATTCCGACACCCAGGACCTGTTCGTCGAGCGCCTGGCCGGGCCGGCGGGCTACGAGACGCCGGAAGGGCCGCGGCCCTTCACGATCCGCGAGGAGGTGATCCGCGTCCGCGGCCGGGAGCCGGAGGTGCTGCGGGTGCGCGAGACCCGGCACGGGCCCGTGGTAAGCGACCTGGATGGCGCGGGGGGCGAGGGGGCGGAGGCGGGGACGGTGCTCGCCGTCAGCATGGCCAATCTGGCGCCGCAGGACCGCGCGGCGGATGGCCTGCTGGCGCTGAACCGGGCCACCTCGCTCGCGGCGGCACGGGCGGCGGCGGCGCTGATCTCCTCGCCGCCGCAGAACCTGATGGTGGCCTCGGCGCGGGAGGGGATTGCCCTCTACCTGACGGGCCGGACGCCGGTCCGCCGCGCCGGCGATGGCGGCCTGCCGGCGCCGGGCTGGGACGGCAGCCATGACTGGCTGGGCTTCGTCCCCTTCGACGACCTGCCGCATCGCGAGAACCCGCCCGGGGGCGCGCTGGCCAATGCCAACAACCGCATCCAGCCCGAGGGCGCCGGGCCCTATCTCGGCCGCGACTGGTATGGCGACTGGCGCTTCCGCCGCATCGGCGAGCTGCTGGCGCAGCGCGAGCGCCACGCGCCCGGCGACCTGGCGGTGATGCAGCGGGACGCGGTCAGCCTCTTCGCCCGCGAGATGCTGCCGCTGCTGCGGGCCCTGCCGCGCCCCGAGGGACCGGCCGGGGCGGCGCGCGACCTGCTGCTGGGCTGGGAGGGGGAGATGGCGCCGGACCGGCCGCAGCCGCTGATCTTCAACGCCTGGTGGCCACGGGCGGCGCGGCTGGCGCTGGCGCATGGCGGCGTGCCCGAGGGCGGCTGGCCGCCGACGGCGGAGTTCCTGCGCTTCGTGCTGCATCCGGACGGGCGCGGGGCGCATTGGTGCCGCCCAGCGAAGGCCGGAGCCGGGGCCGGGGCGGGGGCCACCGAGGCCGCGCCGCCCTTCGCCGAGGGCGGCGCCTGCGCCGCGCTGGCCGCCACGGCCCTGCGCGAGGCGGTGGCGGATCTCGCCCGCCGCTTCGGCCCCGAGCCCGCCGCCTGGCGCTGGGGCGCGGCGCACCAGGCCCGGCTGGAGCATCTCCTGCTGCGCTTCCTGCCTGTGCTGGGCCCCTGGAGCGGCATCGTCCTGCCCACCGCCGGCGACGACCACACCATCAGTCGCGGCGGCATGCGCGGCGACTTCGCCCATGTGCAGGGGGCCGGGCTGCGCGCCGTCTTCGACCTCGGCGACCCGGAGGGGGCCATGGCCGTCATCGCCACCGGTCAGTCGGGCCATCCGCTCTCGCCGCACTGGGCCGATCAGGCGCCGCTCTGGGCGGGGGGCGGCGGGGCGGAGGGGCGGCCGCTGCTGCCACTGGGGACCGCCCCGCGCCAGTCGGGGGGCAGGCTTTCCCTGGTTCCTGGGGAATGAGGCGTATCTGTCGTTGCGTCCGGCGTCGGGGCCGGGGAAACTGCCGGAAACATGCTCCACCGCTCCGCCCGCCGACCGCAGTTCTTCTATACGACCGCGCCGCTGCCCTGCCCTTACCTGGCCGGGCGGATGGAGCGGAAGATCGTGACCGAGCTGACCGGCCCGGACGCGGAACCCCTGCACGACCGCCTCTCCCGCGCCGGCTTCCGCCGCAGCCACAACATCGCCTATTCGCCGGTCTGCCACGGCTGTCAGGCCTGCATCCCGATCCGCATCGACGCCGCCGCCTTCGCGCCCGACAGGACCCAGCGCCGGGTGCTGCGCGCCAATGAGGGGCTGGAGGGCCGCTCCACCCCGGCCCGGGCCACGGCGGAGCAGTTCGCCCTGTTCCAGCGCTATCAGCGGGCGCGCCACCAGGATGGCGACATGGCGGCGATGGGCTTCTACGACTACCGCGCCATGGTCGAGGACACGCCGATCTCGAGCGGCGTGGTCGAGTTCCGCGACACCAGCGGCGCGCTGCTCGCCTGCTGCCTGACCGACTGGCTCAGCGACGGCCTCTCCGCGGTCTATTCCTTCTACGAGCCGGAGCTGGAGAAGCGCTCCTTCGGCACCTTCGTCGTGCTCTGGCTGGTGGGCCGCGCGGTGGAGCTGGGCCTGCCCTATGTCTATCTCGGCTACTGGGTGCCGCAGAGCCGCAAGATGGCCTACAAGTCCCGCTTCCGGCCCAGCGAGATCCTGAGCGGGGGGGCCTGGCGCCGGCTCGAGGAGGCCGATATCGCGCTCGGCGCGCCCGCCGCCGGGGAGCGCGAGGCCGGCGCCGCGGCGCGCCTCACCCCGCTGGGCGGCTGAGGCGCCGCTCCACCGGACAATTCCACCGGGCCTTCCCCTCCACCGGGCCTTCCCCCGCCGCGCGCCACGCCCAATATGCCGGGCAGGGATGACGGGAGACCGCGCATGGACCAGATCACCTATCCAGTGACCCTCAGCGAGGAGGAATGGCGCCGTCGCCTGACCCCCGAGCAGTACCGCGTGATGCGGGGGCATGGCACCGAGCGGCCCGGCAGCTGCGCCCTGCTGCACGAGAAGCGCCCCGGCACCTTCCTCTGCGCCGGCTGCGGCCAGCCGCTCTTCGCCTCGGGCGGCAAGTTCGAGAGCGGCACCGGCTGGCCGAGCTTCGGCGCGCCGGTCGAGGGCTCCGTCGGCACCACCACGGACCGCAGCCACGGCATGATCCGCACCGAGGTGCATTGCGCCCGCTGCGGCAGCCATCTCGGGCATGTCTTTCCCGACGGGCCGCCGCCCACGCACCAGCGCTACTGCATCAACGGGGTGGCGATGGATTTCCGGCCCGACTGACGGCGCGCCGCCCCGCGGGAAGGGGCGGTGCCCCCTCCCGGGTGCGGGCCTCACCCCTTCTTCACGTCCCAGAACAGCGGCGCCGGCCCCTTGGTGATGCCGGAGACGTTGCTGCGCCAGGCCTGGTAGGCCATGAACTGCCCGAGGGGCGCAAAGACGACATCCTCCACGGCGGCGGCGTTGATCCTGTCGATGGCGGCCTGCTCGGCGGCGGGGGTGGCGGCGGCGTACCATTCGGCGATGCCCGCCTCCGTGGCCGGGCTTTCGGGCCAGCCGAACCAGGCTTTCTCGCCATTGCCCCGGATCGCCGAATAGCCCACAGGCGAGGCGCAGTCGGCGCCCGAATGCCAGGTGTGGAACATGTTCCAGCCGCCCTGGCCCGGCGGCGTCCTCTGCGCCCGCCGCCCGACCACCGTGCCCCAGTCGGTGGCGACGAAGTCGAGGCTCATGCCGAGGCGCTTCAGCAGGTCGGCCGTGACGTCGCCCATCGCCTTGTGCGGCGCCAGGTCCTGGCTGACCATGCAGGTGACGGGCTGCCCGGCATACCCGCTCTGCTCCAGCAGGCGCTTCGCCGCGTCGAGGTCCGGCCGGCGCTTCAGGATCTCGCCGCCGGCCTCGCTGTAATGCGGGGTGCCGGGGGCGAAGAAGCCCGCCATCGGCTTCCAGAGGGAATCGTCGCTGCCGACGATGGCCCGCATGTAATCCTCCTGGCTCATCGCCATCAGGACGGCGCGGCGGGCGCGCACGTCGTTGAAGGGCGGGTGCAGGTGGTTCATGCGGAAGGCGCCGACATTGCCGAGCGGATCGGCGATATCGACCGCGATGTTGCGGTTGCGCCGCATCACGGGGATCAGGTCGGCCAGCGGTGTCTCCAGCCAGTCCACCTCGCCGCTCTGCAGGGCGCCGGCGGCCGTCGCGGCATCCGGGATGATCACCCATTCGACCCGTTCCACGGCGACGCGCTTGCCGCCGGCCAGCCAGGAGGCCGGCTCATCGCGCGACACGTAGCCGTCGAAGCGCTGGAAGACGGCGCGGGCGCCGGGCAGCCATTCGTCGCGCAGGAAGCGCATCGGGCCGGAGCCGACATACTCGGTGATCTGCTGGAACGGATCGGTCCGCGCGATCCGCTCCGGCATGACGAAGGCGCAAGGCGCGTTGTTCTTGCCGAGCGCCAGCAGCATCTTCGGGTAGGGCTGCTTCAGCACCCAGCGGAAGGTGCGGTCGTCGACCGCGACCAGCTCCTGCTGGAGGGCGCGGATCATCAGCCCCATGCCGTCCCGCGCCGACCAGCGCGCGAGGCTGGCGACGGCGTCCTTCGCCAGCACCGGCTCGCCGTCGTGGAACCTGAGGCCCGGGCGCAGGCGGAAGGTCCAGGTCAGGCCATCGGCCGAGACCTCCTCCGCCTCGACCATCTGCCGCTGCGGCCGCATCGCGGAATCGACGCCATAGAGCGTGTCCCAGACCAGCATGCCGGCATTCCGCACCACGTACTGGGTGCCCCAGATCGGGTCGAAATTGGCCAGGTCGGCATGTGGCACGAAGCGCAGCGGGCGGGCGGCCTGCGCCAGGGCGGGGGCGGCGAGGCCGGTCATGGCCAGGGGAGCAGCCAAGGGGAGGGCCAGGCTGGCCTGCAGGAACTGTCTGCGTCGCACGGAAGCGGATCTCCTCAGAGGGGCCGGTCGTACCGGGCCTTTGCCATCCCGCCGGCGCCACGGCCGCCGCCCTCTGCCGGGGCGGCTTCGCCGATGGGCCGGATCTCCGCGGGCAGTGTGCGGCCTCGTGCGGCGTGGCGGCAAGGCGCCGTGGGATGGCGTTTCTCCCCTTGTGGGCGACAGGGGGCTTCGCTACGCTCCCCGCATGATCACGCGCATCCAACCTGCAAGCTGGTGGTGGCCCCTTTCATAAGGCGGCCGTGTGATCTCGAACCTTTTCATGGCCGCCTCGGGGTACCGGGCGGCCATCTTCATATCCTGACAGCCGATGCGCACCGGACCCGAGGCAGCCCAGCCCGGAGCGACCGATGCAGACGCGTTACCAGACCCAGGGCGGTCTCACCATCCAGCGCCAGACCCTGGATCTCGCCAGGGAAAGGGCCGGCGGCCCTCCCGTCGGGCAGGTCCTGGCCGAGCTCGCCGGCCGGCTGGACCGGCAACGCGGCGTGCTGCTCTCCTCCTCCTTCGAGTTCCCCGGCCGCTACACCCGCTGGGACCTGGGCTTCGCCGATCCGCCGCTGATGATCGCGGCCCGGGGGCGGGAGATGGTGCTGCGCGGGCTGAACGAGCGGGGCCGGCGGCTGCTCGGCGTCATCGCCCCGGCGCTGCGCGGCCTGCCGGCGCTGGCCGCGATGCGGCGGGAGGCGGACAGCCAGCATCTTTCCCTGCGCGAGCCGGAGGCGCAGTTCGCCGAGGAGGAGCGCTCCCGCCAGCCTTCCGTCTTCTCCGTGCTGCGGGCGCTGCGCGATCTCTTCGGCAGCGCGGAGGACCCGCATCTCGGCCTCTATGGCGCCTTCGGCTATGACCTGGTCTTCCAGTTCGAGCCGATGCCGCTGCGCCTGCCGCGCGACGCCGGCCAGCGCGACCTGGTGCTCTACCTGCCGGACGAGATCCTGGTGGTGGACCATATGCGCGGCACCGCCCGGCTGCACCGCTACGACTTCCTGCTCGATGGCGGCTCCACCGAGGCGCTGCCGCGCGCGACGCCGGCCGACCCCCACCGGCCCGGCGGGCAGGCCACCCCGCCCGAGAGCGACTTCGCGCCCGGGGAATACGCCGCCATGGTGGAGCGCGCGCAGCGGGCCTTCGCGCGCGGCGACCTCTTCGAGGTGGTGCTGGGCCAGACCTTCTCGGCCCGCTGCGACGAGGCGCCGAGCGTGCTCTTCGAGCGGCTGCGGCGGGTCAATCCCTCGCCCTATGGCGCGCTGATGAACCTGGGCGAGGGCGAGTTCCTGGTCGCCGCCAGCCCGGAGATGTTCGTCCGCGTCGAGGAGGGACGCATCGAGACCTGCCCGATCAGCGGCACCATCCGGCGCGGCGCCGACGCGCTGGAGGACGCGGCGAACATCCGCGCCCTGCTCAATTCCGAGAAGGAGGAGAGCGAGCTCACCATGTGCACCGACGTGGACCGCAATGACAAGTCGCGCGTCTGCGTCCCCGGCACGGTGAAGGTCATCGGCCGGCGGCAGATCGAGATGTACTCGCGGCTGATCCACACGGTGGACCATGTCGAGGGCCGGCTGCTGCCGGAGATGGACGCGCTGGACGGCTTCCTCTCCCATGCCTGGGCGGTGACGGTGACCGGCGCGCCGAAGCGCTGGGCGATCCGGCATGTCGAGGCGGAGGAGCGCTCGGCGCGGCGCTGGTACGGCGGCGCCATCGGCCGCATGACCTTCGACGGCAACATGAACACCGGCCTGACGCTGCGCACGATCCGGCTGCGGGACGGCATCGCCGAGGTGCGCGCCGGCGCCACCCTGCTGCATGACAGCGACCCGGCGGCGGAGGAGGCGGAATGCCGGCTCAAGGCCAGCGCCATGCTGGCCACGCTGCGCGGCGAGGCGGCGGTGGCGGCCGCGCCCGCCGCGCCGCGCCCGGCCATGGGGGCGCGGGTGCTGCTGGTCGATCACGAGGACAGCTTCGTACATACCCTGGCCGGCTACCTGCGGGCCGCGGGTGCCTCGGTCCGCACGCTGCGGCCAGGGATGGCGCGCCAGGCGCTGCGGGAGGGGGAGGCGCCGGACCTCGTGCTGCTCTCGCCGGGGCCGGGCCGGCCGGCGGACTTCGCCATGTCGGACACGCTCGACCTCCTCATCCGGCGCGGCCTGCCGGGCTTCGGCGTCTGTCTCGGCCTGCAGGGCATGGTGGAGCATTTCGGCGGCACGCTGGACCTGCTGTCCCGGCCGATGCACGGCAAGCCCTCCCGCATCCGCAACCTCGGCGGGCGGCTGCTGGCGGGGCTGCCCGGGACCTTCACCGTCGGGCGCTACCACTCCCTGCACGCCCGGCGCCTCGACCTGCCGGCGGAGCTGGTGGCGACGGCGGAGACGGACGATGGCGTGGTCATGGCGATCGAGCACCGGCGCCTGCCGCTCTCGGCGGTGCAGTTCCACCCCGAGTCGCTGATGACCGACCCGGCGCGGATCGGCATGCCGCTGATCGCTGCGGCCCTGCGGCAGCCGGCGGCGGTGGCGTAGGGGCGCGTTGGCGCCCGGAGTCGGGAGGAGGGAGGGGGTCGCGCCCCCTCCCGCGGAAAGGGTCGGAAGGAGCGGACTTTCACGATCGCGCCAAGCGTGCCCCGGCCATGGGGTTTATAGTTGATATCAACCTAAAATCGCGGCAGGAAGCGTGGGTCAACGGGAGGAGGAAACCCAGGCATGGCTTATGTGGAAGGCTTCGTGGTCACCGTTCCCACCGGCAGCAGGGAGGCCTATGCGCGCCACGCCGCCGAGGCCGCGGCGCTGTTCCGTGGCTTCGGGGCCACCCGCTGCGTCGAGGCCTGGGGTGACGATGTGCCGAGGGGCAAGGTGAACGACTTCTGGGGCGCGGTGCAGGCGACGCCGGAGGAGACGGTGGTCTTCTCCTGGGTCGAGTACCCCGATCGCGCCACGCGCGACGCGGCGAATGCGCGCTTCCGCACCGACCCGGCGATGCAGGCCCTGGGCGCGGCCATGCCCTTCGATGGCAGGCGGCTGATCCATGGCGGCTTCGCCCCGCTGATGGACGAGGGCGGTGGCACCGGCGGCTATGTCGATGGCTTCGTCCTGCCGGTCCCGCAGGGGCGCAAGGCGGATTACGTCGCGATGGCGCGCGGGATCCTGCCGGTCTTCCGGGAGCTTGGCGCGCTGCGCGTGGTCGAGGCCTGGGGCGATGACGTGCCGGAGGGTCAGCGCACCGATTTCCGCCGCGCCGTCCATGCGACGGAGGAGGAGGCGGTGGTCTTCGCCTGGATCGAGTATCGCGACCGCGCGGCGCGCGACGCCGCCGTCCAGGCGATGATGACGGATGAGCGGATGAAGGAACCGCCCAAGGACATGCCCTTCGATGGCAAGCGCATGATCATGGGCGGCTTCAGCGTGCTGCTCGACGCCTGACGCGGCCGGCGCGCGGCCGGGGCTTCCCCTTTCCGCCCGCGCGCCGAAGAATGCGTCCCACCCACCGGTGAGGAGCGCAGGACCATGCCCGACTGGAATGCCGCCGCGGCGGAGGCCGCCGCCCTCGCCGGCGCCTGGTCGGAGGCACGGGGGCCGGGTGGGGCCATCCTGCTCTTCGACACGGCCGGCATCCGCCATGCCTCGGCCGGCGGCTTCGCCAGCCTGGAGCACGGCCTTCCCTTCACCCCCGACACGCCGAACCGCCTGGCCTCGATCAGCAAGCACTTCCTGGCCGCCACGCTGCTGCTGGAGGAGATCCCGCTGGAGGCGCCCCTGGGCACGCTGCTGGACGGGCTGCCGCCGGCGGTGGCGGCGGTCCCGCTGGAGCGCGCGCTCGACATGACCGGCGGCCTGCCGGACATGATGGAGCTGCTCTGGCAGCAGGGCGTGCCCTTCACCGCCAGCCTGACGGCGGAGGAGGTGTTCTCGGTCGCCCGCCGCATCCCCGCCCTCAATGCCGCGCCCGGCACCGAGATGGCCTATTCCAACACCGGCTGGCGGCTGGCGCAGCGCATCCTGCCGGAGCGGCGCGCCGTCAGCTATCCCGAGGCGCTGCGCCGCCGGCTCTTCGCACCGCTGGACCTGCCCTTCGCCTTCCCCGAGAATGAGAGCGTGCCCGTGCCGGGCCTCGCCACCGGCTACTGCTGGGATGGGGCCGGCTGGCGGCGCGGGCGCTATGGCCTGCACTTCTCCGCCTCCGGCGGCCTGGCCGGCAGCGCCACGGCGCTGGCCCGCTGGGCGGCTGCGCTGATGGCCGGGCGGGGGCCGCTGGCCGGGATCCTGGAGCGGCTGGCGGCGCCGCGCCGCTTCGCCGATGGCAGCGAGAGCGTCTATCGCCTGGGACTGGTCCGCAGCGCGCTGGGCCGGGTGGCGCTGGTGGGGCATGGCGGCTCGCTGCCGGGGTATCGCAACCATGTCCTGATGGCGCCCGAGCTGGGTCTCGGCGTGGTGGTGCTGACCAACCGGGAGGAGGAGGCGCTCTGGCCGGCGCTGCGCGTCATGGCCGCCCTGACCGGCGAGCCGCTGCCCGCGGCGCCCCCGGCGCTGCCGCCCGGCCTCTTCGCCGCCGCCGAAGGTCCCTTCTGGGCCGAGCTGGCGGCGGATTCGATCAGCGTCATGGGCGGCTTCGAGCGGCTGGTGGCGGCGCCGGGCGGCGAATGGCGCAGCCTTCCGGCCTATCTCGACATCCGCCTGCGCGCCGAGGGGCCGGATGCGCTGGCCGGCATGGTGGGCGGGGTGGCGCGGCGCCTGCTGCGCGTGCCGGAGGGGCTGGCGCCCGATCCGGCCCTGGCGGGCGAATGGACCGATCCCGTCCTCGGCACGGGGCTGCGCGTCACGCCGGAGGGCGAGGCCCGCTTCGACTGGGCCGGGGGCATCGGCGCGCGCTGCCGGCTGACGCCCCTGCCGGGCGGCCGCGCCCTGGCCGACCTGTCGCACGGACCCTGGCGGCACCGCCCCTGCCTGTGGCTGCAGCCCGATGGCAGCCTGCGGCTTGCCAGCCACCGGGCACGGGTCTTGCATCTTCACCGCAGATCCTGATTCGGAGAGCCTCCTTGACCCATTCCCGCCGCGCGGCCCTGCTCGCCCTGCCGCTGCTTCCCGCCCTGATGCTGGCCGGGGCGCCCGGCGCCGCGGCGCAGCCCGCGCCGAAGAGCGTGCTGCGCGTCGCGCCACATGCCGACCTGAAGTCGCTCGACCCCGTGCATGGCTCGATCCTGATCACCCGCATGCACGGGCTGATGATCTACGAGACGCTCTTCGCCTGGGATTCGAAGCTGCAGCCGCAGCCGATGATGGTGCAGGATTACAGCGTCTCGGACGACAAGCTGGTCTGGACCTTCCGCCTGCGCGAGGGGCTGAAGTTCCACGATGGCCAGCCGGTGACGACGAAGGATGTCATCGCCTCGCTGAAGCGCTGGATGGCGCGCGACACGGTCGGCGTGAAGCTTGCCGAATACACCGCCGCGCTGGAGGCGGTGGACGGGCGCAGCTTCACCCTGCGGCTGAAGACGGCGACGGGCATGGTGCCCTTCGCCCTCGGCTCCGGCGTCGGCCAGATCCCGGTCATCATGCGCGAGAGCGATGCCCTGACCGACCCGATGAAGCCGGTGACGGAGACCGTCGGCAGCGGCCCGTTCCGCTTCAACCGGGGCGAGTGGCAGAGCGGCGCCCGTGTCGTCTATGACCGCAACCCCGACTACGTGCCGCGGGCCGAGCCGCCGGACGGGCTGGCCGGGGGCCGGGTGGTGAAGCTCGACCGCGTCGAATGGGTGATCATGCCCGATGCGGCGACGGCGGCGGCGGCGATCCAGACCGGGGAGATCGACCTCTGGGAACAGCCGAGCCAGGACCTGGTGCCGGTGCTGGCCCGGAGCCGCGACGTGAAGGTCGAGACCTATTCCAGCCTGCCCGGCCAGGCGATGCTGCGCCCCAACCACCTGCACCCGCCCTTCAACGACCCGCGCGCGCGGCTGGCGCTCGCCTATGCCACCGACCAGGCCGACTTCCTGACCGCCGGCTTCGGTGACGAGAAGTGGTGGAGGCGCTGCGACTCCTACTTCGTCTGCGGCAGCCCGAACGGCACCGAGGCCGGCGCGGCGGGCTATGCGAAGCCCGATCTGGCGACCGCCCGCCGCCTGCTGGCCGAGAGCGGCTACAAGGGCGAGCGGGTGGTGCTGACCTCGACCTATGACATCGCGCCGATCGGCCGCATGGCCGAGGTGGCGGCGGAATCGCTGCGCAAGGCCGGGTTGAATGTCGACCTGCAGTTCTCCGACTGGGGCACGGTGACGACCCGGCAGCAGAACCGCGGCACGCTCGACCAGGGCGGCTGGAACCTCTTCGTCACCTTCGCCTCCGGCGCCACCATGCAGTCGCCGATCACCAATATCGGCACCAACATGGCCTGCGAGCGCGCCTGGGCCGGCTGGCCCTGCGATGCCGAGGCGGAGCGGCTGCGCAACGGCGTGGTCGAGGCGGTGGACGCCGCCTCGCAGAAGGCGGCGACCGAGGCGCTGCACCGGCGGCTGGCCGAGGTGCAGCCCTACCGGGTGCTCGGCCAGTACGACCAGCCCTATGCCCGGCGGAGCAATGTCTCGGGCGTGCTGACGGCGCCGATCCTGGTCTTCTGGAACATCGAGAAGAAGTAGCCGGCGCGGGCCGGTGGCGGAGGGGAGGGCGGTTCCGCTTGACCCCCCGCCGCCGATCCCCTACATCGCCCCGGCCCGGGCCTGTGCCCGGTCATCATGGTCGGCCGCCTCCCGGAGAGGCCCGGCTCCGTCGCTCCGCGAAGGCTCGCGCAGCGGCGCGTTTTGTTTTGGGCGCTCGGCAGGGCGCCGGCAGTGAGGGCGGATGTTCGAGGCGCTTTCGGGCAAGCTGAACGGGGTGTTCGACCGGCTGCGCCGCCGTGGCGCGCTGACCGAAGCCGACGTGGCCGAGGCCTCGCGCGAGGTGCGCATCGCCCTGCTGGAGGCCGATGTCGCGCTGCCGGTGGTCAAGGACATCGTCGCCAAGGTGCGCGAGCGCGCCGTCGGCGCCGATGTTATCCGCTCCGTCTCGCCGGCCCAGCAGGTCATCAAGATCGTCAACGACTGCCTGGTCGAGGCGCTCGGCGGCGGCGAGGGGGTGGAGCACGTCCCCGGCCTCAGCCTGGCCGCGGCGAGCCCGGTGCCGATCCTGATGATCGGCCTGCAGGGCTCGGGCAAGACCACCACCTCGGGCAAGATCGCGCTGCGGCTGCGCACGCGCGACAAGAAGAAGGTGCTGCTGGCCAGCCTCGACGTGCACCGCCCGGCGGCGCAGCTGCAGCTGGAGACGCTGGCGCGGCAGGCCGGCGTCACCTCGCTGCCGATCGTGCAGGGCCAGACCCCGCTGCAGATCGCCGAGCGCGCCATGAAGGTGGCGCGCGGCGAGCTTTACGACGTCGTCATCCTCGACACCGCCGGCCGCCTCTCGATCGACGAGGCGCTGATGGCGGAGGTGGCCGAGGTCAAGGCCGCGGTGCGGCCGCATGAGAGCCTGCTGGTCGTCGATGCCATGACCGGCCAGGACGCGGTGCAGACGGCGCGCGTCTTCAACGAGCGCGTCGGCCTCACCGGCATCGTCATGACCCGGATCGACGGCGATGCGCGCGGTGGTGCCGCGCTGTCCATGCGGGCCGTGACCGGCGCGCCGATCAAGCTGCTCGGCGCCGGCGAGAAGCTGGACGCGCTGGAGGATTTCCACCCCGACCGCATCGCCAGCCGCATTCTGGGCATGGGCGACATCGTCTCCCTGGTCGAGCGCGCCGCCGAGACGATCGACAAGGCCGAGGCGGAGAAGCTCGCCGCCAAGATGCAGAAGGGTCAGTTCGACCTGGAGGATTATGCGGCGCAGCTGAAGCAGATCGGCAAGATGGGCTCGCTGTCCGGTATCCTCGGCATGCTGCCGGGCATCGGCAAGCTGAAGGGGCAGATCGACGAGGCCAAGCTCGACAACAGCATCCTGAAGCGCCAGGCGGCGATCATCGGCAGCATGACGCCGAAGGAGCGCCGCAGCCCGGAGATCCTGAAGGCCTCCCGCAAGCGGCGCATCGCCGCCGGCTCCGGCACCTCGGTGCAGGAGGTCAACCGGCTGCTCAAGCAGTTCGACGACATGTCCGCGATGATGAAGCGGATGAACAAGCTCGGCCAGAAGGGCCTGATGCGCGGCGGTCTCGGCGCGCTCCTTCCTGGCATGGGGGGCGGCAAGCGCCCCTTCTGAACCACCGACGACACCCACTACGGAGCCAAAGATCATGGGCCTGAAGATCCGCCTCGCGCGCGCCGGCGCCAAGAAGCGCCCCTACTACCACATCGTGGTGGCCGACAGCCGCTCCCCGCGCGACGGCCGCTTCATCGAGAAGGTGGGCAGCTACAACCCGATGCTGCCCTCCGACCACGCCGAGCGCGTGCGCCTGTTCGACGAGCGCATCAAGCACTGGCTGAGCAACGGCGCGGTGGCGACCGACCGCGTGGCGAAGTTCCTCGGCCGCGCCGAGCTGGCGCCGATGCCGGTTTTCCGCGAGCAGCCGAAGCAGGCCGCGCCGAAGAAGAAGGCGCAGGAGCGCGCCGCCGCGGCCGCCGCGGGCTGAAGTCCGGGCGGCTGATCGTCACGCGCCATGGGCAGCAAGCGTATCCTGGTGGGGGAGATCGGACGGCCGCACGGTGTGCGGGGCCTTGTCCGTGTCCAGTCCTTCACCGCCGACCCGGCGGCCATCGCCGCTTACGGCCCGCTCTCCGACGAGAGCGGCGGGACGCGCTTCGTGCTGCACTGGCTGAGTGGCGGTCTGGCGCGCATCGAGGGCGTCGCCGACCGCGAGGCCGCGGCGAAGCTGACCGGCACCCGGCTCTATCTGGCGCGCGACCTGCTGCCGCCACCGGAGGAGGAGGAATTCTACCTCGCCGACCTGATCGGCCTCGACGTCCGCGATGCGGAGGGTCGGGCGCTCGGCCAGGTGCGGGCGGTGGAGGATTACGGTGCCGGCGCCTTCCTGACCGTCGCCGCGGATCAGGGGCGGGAGCTGCTGCTGCCCTTCACCCGGGCCGCCGTGCCGGTGGTGGATCTGGCCGGGGGCTTCCTTGTCGCCGCGCCGCCCGAGGCGGTGATGGCGGCGCCGGAAGCCGAGGCCGGCGCGCCGCCGGAGCCGCTGCAGTCGCTGCCGCGCCGGCAGGACGCGCCGCGGCGCAGCGGGCCGCGCGGCGTGCGGGGGGGCGGCGCGTGAGCTGGCACGCCACCGCGCTCACCCTCTTCCCGGAGATGTTTCCGGGCACGCTCGGCCATTCCCTGGCCGGCCGCGCCCTGCGGGAGGGTCTCTGGCGCCTGGACACGCTGCAGATCCGCGACTTCGCCACCGACCGCCACCGCAGCGTGGACGACACGCCCTGCGGCGGCGGCGCCGGGATGGTGATGCGGCCGGACGTGGTCGATGCCGCCTGCGCTGCCGCCCTGGCGGAAGGGCCGGCCCGCCCGCTGATCTACCTGACCCCGCGCGGGCGCCTGCTCGATCAGGCGCTGGTGCGGGAGCTGGCGGCGGGGCCGGGCCTGGTCCTGGTCTGCGGCCGCTACGAGGGCCTGGACCAGCGGGTGATCGAGGCGCGCGGCCTGCGCGAGGTCTCGGTGGGCGACTTCGTGCTCTCGGGCGGCGAGCCGGCGGCGCTGGTCCTGCTCGATGCCTGCGTGCGGCTGCTGCAGGGCGTGATGGGCGGGGCGGAGAGCGCCACCGAGGAAAGCTTCGCCGAGGCCGCGGCGCCGCTGCTCGAATACCCGCACTACACCCGCCCGGTGGAGTGGCAGGGGCGGCGGGTGCCGGAGGTGCTGCTGTCCGGCCACCACGCGGCGGTGGCGCGATGGCGGCGGGAGCAGGCGGAGGCGGCGACGCGCGAACGGCGGCCCGACTTATGGGCCCGGCGGGGCGGCCCGCATGGCCGGCTTGTTGAGACACAGGATTGAACGGGCGGCCCGCGCCGCCTAAACGGATTGACGAGAGGATTTTTGCCATGAACCTGCTGCAGCAGTTCGACACGGAACAGAAGGAGCGCCTGCTCTCTGCCCGTGCCGTGCCCGAGTTCGCC
Source organism: Roseomonas sp. KE0001 (assembly GCF_016107285.1). Lineage (GTDB taxonomy): Bacteria > Pseudomonadota > Alphaproteobacteria > Acetobacterales > Acetobacteraceae > Pseudoroseomonas. The sequence goes on from NZ_RCVQ01000001.1 coordinate 27,496, forward strand.
GCCGGCGACACCGTCCGCGTGATGGTGAAGGTGGTCGAGGGCGAGCGCACCCGCACCCAGGCCTATGAGGGCGTGGTGATCGCCCGTTCCAACAAGGGCCTGCACAGCAACTTCACGGTGCGTAAGCTCTCCTACGGCGAGGGCGTCGAGCGCGTCTTCCCGCTCTACAGCCCGAACGTGGCCGAGATCGCCGTGCTGCGCCGCGGCAAGGTGCGCCGCGCCAAGCTGTATTACCTGCGTGGCCGGACCGGCAAGTCCGCCCGCATCGCCGAGAAGGCCGCTCCGCGCGCCAAGGAGTGAGCCCCTTGCCTCCGCCATCGGGGATCGCAACCTGATGGCGGGAGCCGGTCCCCGAGAGGGGCCGGCGCCGGCCCTGGGGTCTCGGCCCCCGGGCGAATGGCTACCCGGGCGGTATGGGCCCCAGCCCCGCGCCGCGCGGGCATGAACCACCTGCCACGAGGAAACCACACGATGTCGGCCACGAAGCCGCGGACGCTGTACGACAAGATCTGGGACGCCCATGTCGTCGAGACACTCCCGGACGGCACCGCGCTTCTCTACATCGACCGGCATCTCGTGCATGAGGTGACCAGCCCGCAGGCCTTCGAGGGGCTGCGCATGGCCGGCCGCTCCCTGCGCCGCCGCGAGGGCACCATGGCGGTGGTCGACCACAACATCGCCACCGACGCCTCCCGCTACACCGGCATCGAGGACCCCGAGAGCCGGCTGCAGGTCGAGACGCTGGAGAAGAACGTCAAGGCCTTCGACGTTCCCTATATCCCGCTGACCGACGCCCGCCAGGGCATCGTGCATGTCATCGGGCCGGAGCAGGGCCTCTCGCTGCCCGGCATGACCATCGTCTGCGGCGACAGCCACACCTCGACGCATGGCGCGATGGGCGCCCTGGCCTTCGGCATCGGCACCTCCGAGGTCGAGCATGTGCTCGCCACCCAGACCCTGCTGCAGAAGCGCGCCAGGAACATGCGCGTGACGGTGGACGGCACCCTGCCGCCGGGCTGCACGGCGAAGGACATCGTGCTGGCCATCATCGGCAGGATCGGCACGGCGGGCGGCACCGGCCATGTCATCGAGTTCGCCGGCTCGGCCATCCGCGCGCTCGACATGGCGGGGCGCTTCACCGTCTGCAACATGTCGATCGAGGGCGGCGCCCGCGCCGGCATGATCGCGCCGGACGAGACGACCTTCGAGTACATCAAGGGCCGCCCCTTCGCGCCGCAGGGCGAGATGCTGGAGCGGGCCATCGAATGGTGGCGCAGCCTGCCGACGGATGAGGGCGCGGTCTTCGACAAGGAGGTGGTGCTGGACGCCGCCGAGATCGTGCCGATGGTCTCCTGGGGCACCAGCCCCGAGGACGTGCTGCCGATCACCGCGACCGTGCCGGACCCCGAGAGCGGGCAGGACGAGGCGCGCCGGGCGCAGCTCCGCCGCATGGTCGAGTACATGGGCCTGACGCCCGGCCAGAAGCTGACCGATCTCAAGGTCGATGTCGTCTTCATCGGCTCCTGCACCAACAGCCGCATCGAGGACATGCGCGCCGCCGCCGAGATCGTGCGCGGCCGCCGCGTGGCCGAGGGCGTGCGCGGCATGGTGGTGCCGGGCTCGGGCCTGGTGAAGCAGCAGGCCGAGCGCGAGGGGCTGGACGCCGTCTTCCGGGAGGCCGGCTTCGAGTGGCGCGAGGCGGGCTGCTCGATGTGCCTCGGCATGAACCCGGACAAGCTGACGCCGGGCCAGCGCTGCGCCTCCACCTCGAACCGCAATTTCGAGGGGCGGCAGGGGCCGGGGGGGCGGACGCATCTCTGCTCGCCGGCCATGGCCGCCGCCGCCGCCATCACCGGCCACCTCACCGATGTGCGCCAGCTCGCCGCCCAAGGGAGGCACTGATCCATGGACGCCTTCACCACCCTGACCGGCATCGCCGCGCCGCTGCCGATGGCCAATGTCGATACCGACAAGATCATCCCGGCGCGCTTCCTCAAGACCATCGAGCGCACCGGCCTCGGCAAGGCCGCCTTCGCCAATCTGCGCTATCGCGAGGATGGCAGCGAGAATCCGGACTTCGTGCTCAACCAGGAACCCTACCGCCGGGCGGAGATCCTGATCGCGCACGAGAATTTCGGTTGCGGCTCCTCGCGCGAGCACGCGCCCTGGGCGCTGCTGGATTTCGGCATCCGTTGCGTCATCGCGCCCGATTTCGCCGATATCTTCCACAACAACAGCTTCAAGAACGGCATCCTGCCGGTGAAGCTGCCGCGCGAGATCTGCGATCAGTTGATGGAGGATGCGCGCATGGGCGAGAATGCGCGCCTCACGATCGATCTGGAGCGGCAGGTGGTGGTGCGCCCGAACGGGGAGGAGATCCCCTTCGAGATCGACCCGCTGCGTCGCCACCTGTTGCTGAACGGGCTCGACGATATCGGCCAGACCATGCAGCGTGCCTCGGCCATTGATGGCTATGAGGCGAAGCGGCGCGCGGCGCAGCCCTGGCTGTACCAGGACGCCGCCGAATGAGGGTGGCCCGCCGGCTGGCGGCGGGCCCGGAGAGGAAGAGGGACGAGACACGCCCATGTCGGCCAACAAGAAACTGCTGGTTCTCCCCGGCGATGGTATCGGCCCCGAGGTCATGCGCGAGGTGCGCCGCGTCATCGAATGGATGGACCGGCGCCGGCATGTGAGCTTCGCGCTCGAGGAAGGGCTGGTCGGCGGCGCCGCGCTGGATGCCGAGGGCTCGCCCTGCCCGGATGCCACGGTGGAGCGCGCGCTGAACGCGGATGCCGTGCTCTTCGGCTCGGTCGGCGGCCCGAAATGGGATGGCCTGCCCTTCGAGAAGCGGCCTGAGCTCGGCATCCTGCGGCTGCGCAAGGAGCTGGGTCTCTTCGCCAATCTGCGTCCGGCGCTCGTGCTGGAGCCGCTGGTCGATGCGTCGAGCCTGAAGCCCGATGTGGTGCGCGGGCTCGACCTGATGATCGTGCGCGAGAGCACCGGCGGTATCTATTTCGGCGAGCCGCGCGGCGTCGAGACGCTGCCCAACGGCAAGCGGCGCGGCATCGACACCGAGGTCTATACCGAGGACGAGATCGCCCGCGTGGCGCGCGTCGCCTTCGACCTGGCGCGCAAGCGCACCGGCAAGATGACCAGCGTCGAGAAGGCGAATGTCATGCAGTCGGGCCGCCTCTGGCGCGCCGTGGTGAGCGAGGTCGGCAAGTCCGAGTATCCGGATGTCGAGCTGAGCCACATGTATGCCGACAATTGCGCGATGCAGCTCTGCTCGCGGCCGAAGCAGTTCGACGTCATCGTCGCCAGCAATCTCTTCGGCGACCTGCTCTCCGATCTCGCCGCGGCGCTGACCGGCTCCCTCGGCATGCTGCCCTCGGCCACGCTGGGCGCGCCGGATTCCTCCGGCCGCCGCCACGCGCTCTACGAGCCGGTGCACGGCTCCGCGCCGGACATCGCCGGCAAGGGCATCGCCAATCCCTGCGCCCAGCTGCTGTCCTTCGCCATGCTGCTGCGCTGGTCCTTCGGCATGGAGGAGGATGCGGCGATGATCGAGCAGGCGGTGGAGAAGGTCCTGGCCGGCGGCCTGCGCACGGCCGACATCATGGGCCATGGCACCGCGCGCGTCGGGACCAGTGTCATGGGCGATGCGGTGCTGCGCGAGCTGGACAAGCTGGCCGCGTAACGACGCAAAAATGCCTCTTGCGCGGGGGAAGGGCCTCGGTTATTCCCCCGCCACTGGCCAGCGCCCGTAGCTCAACTGGATAGAGCGCTAGACTACGGATCTGGAGGTTAGGGGTTCGAATCCTCTCGGGCGCGCCAGAAATTCCCCGAAATACTGATTCAGTGCCGGTTTCTTCCGGTTTGCGAGTTTCGGTGGATTTGGTTTGCAAGCCGCCGTTCTCCATTCGGGCCATGGCGGCCTGGACCAGGCGCGGCTGTTCCGCCGCCCGCGTGTATCTTTCCACCTCCGACAATGTGCGATGGCCGGTGATGGCCGCGATCTGATGGATGGCCGCTGCGGCCTCTGCCAGGCGTCGCGCCGCTGTCCTGTCGTATCAGGAAGGTGATCCGGTCGGATGGCACATGGGCCAGCTCGACCGCCAGGGCCGGATGCATGGGGATCTGCAGCGGGGTTCCCGCTTGACCTGCCGCACCTCGATCACGCCGTTGCGGAGATGCCGCCGCCCTGCTGGGTGCGATCAACGCCGAGGCCTATGACCAGCGCGACAAGCTCTCCGGCGACGCGGCGGCAGCTGATCCGCTGGGTCGAGGATGCCGTCTATTGGACGACCAAGGGCGCGGCCACGGCGCCGGCGGGCAAGGAGACCGATCCGCTCAAGGCGCTGCTGGCGATCCACGACTGCCTCACCGACGCGCCGACCCTGCCGGAGCCGGACTGAGGGCACCCGGAGGCCGCGCCTAGTCAGGGGCCCGGACTGTCTGCCCTCCGATGATATATCATATGTTGCAAGAGGGCATCGATGGCCTAGGATGAGCGCAGAGGCACCGGGGCCGTCAGGAACCGCCCCGGCAGACAGGGGGATGTCCATGTTCGAGCTGAGCACCACGCGCCGCGGTCTTCTCCGGGCGGGCGCCGTCGCCATGCCCGCGCTTCTCGCCGCGCCGCGCCTGGCGCGCGCCGCCGGTTCCATCACGGTGATGCTGGAATCCGAGGTGGTGGTCCTCGATCCCCATGCGATCACGGCCGCGATCACGCGCAGCTTCGGCTATCATGTCTTCGACACGCTCTTCGCCCAGGATTCCGGCGGCACGGTCCGGCCGCAGATGGCGGAGGGCCACACCGTCTCGGCCAACGGGCTGGAATGGCGCTTCACCCTGCGCGACGGCCTGGCCTTCCACGACGGCGCGCCGGTGACGGCCGAGGACTGCGTCGCCTCCCTGCGCCGATGGGCCTCGCGCGACAGCCTCGGGCGCATGCTGCTGGCGGCGATGCGGACGATGCGGGTTGAGGATGCGCGCAGCTTCAGCATCGACCTGAAGGAGCCGTTTCCGCTGATGCTGGAGGTGCTGGGCAAGCCGAACGCCCCGGTGCCCTTCATCATGCCCGCCCGCATCCTCCCCGCCGGCGATGCGCGCATCACCGAGATCATCGGCTCCGGCCCCTTCACCTTCGCGCGCGACCAGTGGCGCACGGGCGACCGGATGGTGCTGCGGCGGAACGCGCGCTACGTCCCGCGGGCCGAGCCGGCGGACTTCCTGGCCGGCGGCAAGGCGGTGAGGATCGACGAGCTGGTGCTGAAGACCATGCCCGATGACACCACCGGGGTGAACGCGCTCATCGCCGGCGAGATCGACTACATGCAGTACCTGCCCTTCGACTTCCTCGACCTGCTCGGCCGCAACCGCGACCTGCGGCTGATGGAGCTGAAGGGCATCGACATGTTCCAGGGCAATTTCCGCCTGAACCATGCAAGCGGCCCCTTCGCCGATCCCGCCGTGCGGCGGGTGATGTGGAAGCTCGTCGACCAGAAGGAGATCCTGGGCGCCATCGGCATTCCGCCGCGCTTCCGGGTGGAGAACTGCCCCTCCTTCTGGATGTGCGACGCGCCGCTGGAGACCGCCGCCGGCGTGGAGGTCGCGCGCTTCGATGTCCGGGCCGCGAAGGCGGAGCTGGCGCGCACCGGCTACAAGGGCGAGCCGGTGGTCATGCTGGAGGTCTCCGGCTCGATCTCGCAGACCGCCGGGCATGTGCTGGCCGAGAACATGAAGCAGGCCGGCTTCGTGGTGGACGAGCAGGTGATGGACTGGGGCACGGTGCTGGCGCGCCGCGCCCGGCCGGACGGCTGGAGCCTGTTTCCGGTCTATGCCAATGGCGTGGACATGGTATCCCCGCTGAACCACTTCTACGTGGCGAACAACTGCTCCGACTATCCCGGCCGGAGCTGCGACGCGCGGATCACCGCCCTGCTGGCGGACTTCGCGCGCGCGCCCGATGCGGCGGCGCGCCGCAGGGTGGCCGAGCGCATCCAGCGGGTCGCCTACGAGCTGGTGCCGAGCGTGATGTGGGGCCAGTTCTCGCGTCCGGCCGGATACCGCGCGCGGTTGCGGAACCTGATCCAGTCGAGCTTCCCGCTGTTCTGGCAGGTGGAGCTGTAGGGCGCGCTGGCCCGCCGGCTAGCTGCTGGCCACCGCCTGGAACCCGGCCTCCGCCGCCTCCAGCGCGCGGTCGATATCCTCTTCCGTGTGCGCGCAGGAGAGGAACATGTTGTGGCGGGGGTGGAAGTAGGCCCCGTGCCGCAGGGCCGTGGCGCAGAAGGCGTCGCCCTTCGCCCAGTCCGGATCGTTGTCGAAGGTCATCAGCGGCATCTGCGCCGGCCCGGTCTGGCGGACGGGCAGCCGGTACCGGCGCGACAGGGCGTCGAGCCCCGCGCGCAGGCGCTCGCCCATGGCGCGCATGTGGGCCGGGCCGTCGAGGCGGCGCAACTCCAGGATGGTGGCCACGGCGGCCGCCATGGGCACGGCGCCGCACCAGAAGGAGCCGGTGGTGTAGACCTCGGTCGCGGCCTGGCGGAAGCGGTCCCGCCCGGTGACGGCGGCGAGCGGATGGCCGTTGGCGATGGCCTTGCTGAAGGCGGAAAGGTCGGGGCGGACACCGAGCGGCTCCCAGGAGCCGCCGAGATCGATGCGGAAGCCGGCGCGCACGTCGTCCAGGATGAGGGCGGCGCCGGTCGCGTCGCACAGCGCGCGGAGGTGGCGCGCGAATTCAGGCGTGGGCAGTTCCTGGTGGCGACCGAAATCATGGCGGAACGCCGTGACGATCACCGCGGCCAGATCGCCTTTCGCGGCCTCCGCGGCGGCCTCGAGGCTGGCGGTGTCGTTGTAGTCGAAGGGGAGGATATGGGCGCGGTCCTCCGCCGTGACCCCGGCCAGCGAGGGGGAGCACCAGGGCACCGCGCCATGATAGGAGCCGCGGGCGACCAGCACCTTGCGCCGGCCGGTTGCGGCGCGGGCAATGGTGACGCAGGCCGTGGTGGCGTCGGTGCCGTTCTTGGCCAGGAGCGCCCAGTCGGCATGGGCGACGGTGACGACCAGCAGCTCCGCCAGCTCGACCAGCACCGGGGCGGGGCCGTTCATGCAGTCGCCCTGCCCGGCCTGGCGGCGCGCGGCGGCCTCCACGGCGGGATGGCGGTGGCCGACAACCACGGGGCCCCAGGCGCACATGAAGTCGATGTACTCGCGCCCGTTGACATCCCGCAGGCGGCAGCCCTCGGCCGAGGCGAAGTATTGCGGATATCCCTCGGGCAGCCTGGCCGCGTTCAGATGACCCCAGAGGCCGCCGGGAATGACAGCGCGGGCGCGGGCACGCAGGGCATCGTCCGGCGGGATGGCGCCCGGCTTCGCGGGGAGGAGAGCCTGCGACATGGGAAGGATCCTTGGCTGCGTTTATTTTGATATATCATATTTCAATGCCGGGCGGGAAGGGGCCCCTCACGCCGTCAGCCGCCGCAACGCGGCCTCGATGCCGGCGGCATCCCCCAGCGCCGCGAGATTGAGCGGGCGCGAGACGACGGGGGCGGCCGCGCCGCCGGTGACGCGCAGGATCTCCGTGTCCAGCCAGTCGAAGCAGCGCTCCTGGATCTCCTGCGCGATGCGCGCGCCATGGCTGGTGCCGCGCGCCGTCTGCTCGGCGATCAGCACGCGGTTGGTGCGGCGGATGCTGGCCTCGATGGCGGGCCAGTCGAGCCCGCCGGGATCGAGGCTGCGGAGATCGAGGATCTCGGCGTCCACGCCCGCCGCCTCGGCGGCCCGGAGGCTGGCCGGCACCATGGTGGAATAGGTGAGCACGGTGCAGGCGCGGCCCGGGCGCGCGGTGCGGGCGCGGCCGAGCGGGACGATGTAGTCCAGGTCGTCCTTCGGCACCGGGCCGGTGGTCTGGAACAGGTCCTGATGCTCGATCACCAGCACCGGGTCGTCGCAGCGGAGCGCCGCGTTCATCAGGCCGATGTAGTCGTGCGGGGTGGAGGGCGAGACGATCCGCCAGGCCGGGTAGAGCGCGAAGAGGGCCGAGGGGTCCATCGAGTGCTGCGAGCCATAGCCCGCCTGCGGCGAGACGCGGGCGCGCACCACCACCGGCACGCCGAAGCCGCCGCCGAACATGTGCGAGAACTTGCCAATGCCGTTGAACATCTGGTCGGCCGCGACGATGCAGAAATCGCCGAACATGATGTCCACCACCGGACGCAACCCGCAGACGGCGGCGCCGAGCGCCATGCCGGTGAAGCCGTTCTCGCAGATCGGCGTGGGGAAGACGCGTTCGGGGAAGCGTTCCATCACGCCGCGCGTGGAGCCCGAGACGCCGCCGCGCAGCCGGTGCACATCCTCGCCGATGACGACGATGCGCGGGTCCCGCTCCATGTTGCGCAGCAGGGTGGCGGCGATGGCGTCGATATACTTCATCTCCGCCCGCGCCCCGGCCGGCACGGAGGCCGCCTCCAGCACGCGCGCGCCGGCCAGTTCGGAGAGGTCGCCCCGGATGCCCTTCTCGATCTCGGCCGTGCCGGGGAAGGCGCCGGCGCGGATCTGAAGGGTGTTGGAGTCGCGCGGCACCTCGGTCAGCGCCGCGGCGGCCTCCGCCACCATGCGGGTCGCGCGCGCATCGAGGGCGGCAAGCCCGGCCTCGTCCAGCACGCCCAGGGCCTTCAGCCGGGCGGGCATGGTCGCGAGCGGGTCGCGGGCCTGCCACGCCGCCTCCTCCTCCCTGCCGCGGTAGCCGAGCTGGCTGCCCAGCAGCGGGCCGCTCTGGTGCAGGAAGCGGTAGAGGATGGCCTCGACGAAGACGGGGCCGCCGGTCTCACGGATGGTCCGCACCGCCCATTGCATCGCGCGACGCACGGCGACGAGGTCCATCCCGTCGCATTCCACCGAGGGCACGCCGAACATGGCGCCGCGCGTGGTCAGCCGCGTCTCCCGCGTCTGCTCCCGCACATGGGTGGAGACGGCGTAGAAATTGTTCTCCAGGAAGAAGATGACGGGAAGGTTGTAGAGCGCGGCGAGGTTGATGGCCTCCATCGACTGGCCGGCCATCAGCGTGCCATCCCCGAAGAAGGCGACGGAGACCTGCTCGCGCCCCAGCACCTTGTCGGCCAGGCCGTAGCCCACGGCATGGGGCAGGTTGCCGCCGATGATGGCGCTGGTGCCGACGATGCCGGCGGGGGCCCAGCGCATGTGCATGGAGCCGCCACGCCCGCCGCAGAAGCCTTCCGCGAGGCCCATGATCTCCGCCATGGCGCGGCGGACGAGGTCGCCCGCCGGCGCCACGGGCGCGTCGCGGCGCGGATCGTAGCCATCGGGCAGGGCGCTGTTGACCAGCTTCGCCAGGATCTGGTGATGCGCGCGGTGCGTGCCGTTCAGCTTGTCCCCTGTGCCGAGCACCGACATGGCGCCGACCGCGCCGGCCTCCTGGCCGATCGAGGCATGCGCCGGGCCATGGACGAGCCCCTGGCCGTGCAGCTCCAGGATCTTCTCCTCGAAGCGGCGGATGAGCAGGAGCTGTTCCATCCAGCGGGCGAGGGCGGCGGGATCCTCCGCCGCCCAGTCCGCATCGTCGACCTCCAGCCGGAACCAGGGGGTGTCGGTGGCGATGGGGATGCGCTGCATGATCGGACCTGTTCCTCTCTGGCGCCCGGACGGCGCCGTGTTGGCGGAGGCCCTATTCGCCCCGGGCTCAGGGCGGGGCCGTCCAGGCGGTGTCGCGTTCCTGGCGGCCGAGAAGTGCGACGAGGTTGGCGCCGCCCTCCATCAGGTCCGCGCGGAGGGCGGCGCGGGTCGCCTCGGGGTCGCGCGCGCGCAGGCCCTCGATGATGTCGAGGTGCCGGTGGCGGCCCGGATAGGTCGGCCGCGCCTCGGGGTAGAGGAAGGCGTGCATCGGGCCGTTGCGCAGCCAGATGCTCTCGATCAGCGACAGCAGCTCCGGCATGGCGGCGGCGGCGTAGAGGGTGTGGTGGAAGGCCCAGTTGGCGCGGTTGGCGGCGGTGGCCTCCTCCGCCGCCTCGGCCGCGGCCAGGGCGGCATGGGCGCGCTCCAGCGTCCCGAGGTCGCCCGGGGTGATGCGGAGCGCGGCGGCCTCGGCGGCCAGGCCCTCGAGCTCCAGGCGGATGGTGCGGAGCTCGAGATACTGCTGCAGGCTGAGACCGGCCACGGTGATGGAGCGGGCCGCCTCCAGGCGCAGCGCACGCTCGCGGGCGAGCTGCACCACAGCCTCCCGCACCGGCGTCTCGGACACCTGCATGGCGGCGGCCAGGTCGCGGATCTTCAGGCGCTGGCCGGGACGCATGCGGCCCTCGAACAGGGCCGTGCGCAGCTCCTCGTAGACGCGGCCGGCCAGGTTCTCCCGGCCGACCGGGGCGACGAAATCGAGCACGTTCGTCGCTTCGGGCATGGTCTTCATGGTCCTGTCTTCCATCGCCGCGCCGGCCGTTCCCCCGTCCCGGCTTCCGCGCGCCTTATGGCGCTCCGGCGACCTTCGCGCCATCGGCGAGGCGATGCTGTCGAAACATAGTATTTGATATATCGACAATGGCCGCAAGTCGGTTCCAAACTCCCCCGAACAGGGGAGAATGGACATGGATGTCGTGGACGCGCGCAGGCTGCGGGCGGCGCTGCCGCCGCTCGAGGGCGTGCTGGAGGTGCCGGGACTGGCTGCGCCGGTGGAGATCCTGCGCGACGCCCATGGCATTCCGCATCTGCGCGCCGGCCCGACCGGCGATGCCTGGTTCGCCCTCGGCTTCGTGCACGCGCAGGACCGCCTGTTCCAGATGGAGCTGACACGGCGGCGCGCGCTGGGGCGGGCGGCCGAATGGCTCGGGCCCGGTGCCGCGGAGGCGGATATCCTGGTCCGCCGGCTGGGGATGGAAGCCGCCTGCCGGCGCGACCACGCGGCGCTGGGGGAGGCGGCGCGGGCGATGCTGGAATCCTACGCCGCCGGCGTGAACGCCTTCCTCGCCTCGGACGCGCCGCTGCCGGTGGAATACGCGCTGCTGGAGGCGCGGCCGGAACCCTGGGAAGGCTGGCACAGCATCGCGGTGATGCGGCGGCTGGGCCTGTTGATGGGCTCCGTCTGGTTCAAGCTCTGGCGCGCGGCGGCGCTGCCGGTGGTGGGCGCGGCGCGTGTCGGGGCGCTGCGCTACGACGATGGCGGGCGCGACCTGCTCTGCATCCCTCCCGGGGCGAAGGCGGCGCGCTTCGAGGCCGAGCTGGAGGTGCTGGCGCCGGCCATCCGCGCGCTGCTGGAGTCGCTCGGCCTGCAGGGGGACGAGACCGGCGGGGGCAGCAACAACTGGGCGGTGGGCCCCGCCCGCAGCGGCACCGGGCGGCCGGTGCTGGCCGGCGACCCGCACCGGGTCTTCGAGATCCCGAACATGTACGCGCAGCACCACGTGGCCTGCGACGCCTTCGACATGATCGGGCTGACCGTGCCGGGCGTGCCGGGCTTCCCGCACTTCGCGCAGAACGGGCGTGTCGCCTATTGCGTGACGCATGCCTTCATGGACATCCACGATGTCTTCCTCGAACGCTTCGAGGCGGATGGCGCGCGGGTGATGCAGGCGGGCGAGTGGGTTCCCGCCCGCCGGCGCGAGGAGACGATCGCGGTGCGCGGCGAGGCGCCCCGCCGCTTCGAGGTGGTGGAGACACCGAACGGCCCGGTGATCGCGGGCGATGCGCGCCACGGCACGGCCCTCTCGCTGCGCTCGGTGCAGTTCGCGGAGACGGACCTCTCCTTCGACTGCCTGCCGCGCATGACGCGCGCCACGAATGTCGAGGACCTGTTCGAGGCGACACGCGGCTGGGGGCTGATCGACCACAACCTGGTCGCCGCCGACACGGAAGGGCATATCGGCCACCTGGTGCGCGCGCGCGTGCCGCGCCGGGGGCGGCAGAGCGGCTGGCTGCCGATGCCGGGATGGACGGGGGAGCACGCCTGGCGCGGCTGGATCGCGCATGACGACATGCCGCGGGCGATCGACCCGGAGGAGGGCCTGATCGTCACCGCCAACAACCGCGTGGTGGCCGATGACCACCCGGACTATCTCTGCACCGACTGCCATCCGCCCTACCGCGCGGCGCGCATCCTGGAACGGCTGCGCGGGACGCCGGGCTTCGGGCCGGAGGACGCGGCGGCGATCCATGGCGACACGCTCTCGCCCAACGCGCTGCTGTTCCGCGAGCGGCTGGCCGCGCTGGCGCCGCTCGAAGGCGAGGCGGAGGCCTTGCGGCAGCGCCTGCTGGCCTGGGACGGACGGATGAGCGCCGACGCCACGGCACCCACCGACTATGTCGCGCTGCGTCGGGCCCTGACGCGCATCCTGGCCGAGCGCAGCGGCCTCGGCGGCGCCGGGGGCCATCCCTGGCTGGCGGTGGCGCCGGGCGTCGCGCCGATGAACCAGCTCTGGTGGACGCTGCCGAACCTGCTGCGACGGGATGACGCCGCGCTGCTCGATGGATGGCGCTGGGAGGAGGCGATCGGCGCCGCGCTTCGCGAGGTGGCGGGCGCCGCGGAGCAGCCCTGGGGCGAGACGCATCGGCCGCGCTTCGCGCATCCCCTCTCCGCCCTCTTCCCCGCGGCGGCGGCGCTGCTGGACCCGCCCGCCCTGCCGATCGGCGGCGACAACGACACGGTGCTGGCGAACGGCCTGCTGGCCGCTTCCGGCCCGGCCGCCGGATACGGCGCGCTGGCGCGCTACGTCTTCGATGTCGGGGACTGGGACAACAGCCGGTGGGTGGTGTTCCATGGTGTCTCCGGCCGTCCGGGCAGCCCGCACTACGCCGATCAGCATGCCGACTGGGCGGCGGCCCGCATGGTGCCGATGCTCTACGGGTGGGATTCCGTCCGCCAGGCGGCGCGGTCGCGCCAGGTGCTGCGGCCGTGAATGGCGCCCGGCTGCCCCGCATGACGAACGCTCGGGAGAGAGAGAGACATGAAACGTCGTGAGATGCTGGCCTTTCCGGCCGCGGTGCTGGCCGCGCCCTCGGTCGTCCGGGCCCAGGGGACGGCCGGCGCGCGGAGCCTGCTCCGCTTCGTGCCCCAGGCGGACCTGGCCCTGCTGGACCCGGTCTTCAACATGGCGCTCGTCACGCGCAACCATGCCATGATGGTCTATGACCAGCTCTACGGTCTCGACGAATCCTACGAGCCGCGCCCGCAGCTCGCGGCGGGCCATGTCATCGAGGATGAGGGGCGGCGCTGGCGCATCACGCTGCGCGAGGGCATCACCTTCCACGACGGCACGCCGATCCGCGCGGCCGATGCCATCGCCAGCATCGCGCGCTGGAGCCAGGCGGATGTGCTGGGCCAGAACATCCGCGCCATCACGGAGGAGATGGTCGTCGTCTCGGACCGGGTGTTCGACATCCGGCTGCGCCGGCCCTTCCCGCTGCTCGCCGCCGCCCTGGCCAAGCCCTCCTCCTTCTGCCCGGTGATGCAGGAGCGCCTCGCCCGCAACCCGCCCTCGACACAGGTGACGGAGATCGTCGGCAGCGGCCCGTTCCGCTGGGTCGCGGCGGACCGCATGGCCGGGGTGCGGGCGGCCTATGAGCGGTTCGAGGGCTATGTGCCGCGCGACGAGCCGCCGAGCTTCCTCGCCGGCGGCAAGCGCGCCCATCTCGACCGGGTGGAATGGCACACGCTGCCCGACGCCTCGACGGCGGCGGCCGCCCTGCAGCAGGGCGAGGTGGACTGGTGGGAACAGCCGACGCCCGACCTGCTGCCGCTGCTGCGGCGCAACCGCAACATCCGGCTGGAAGTGAAGGACAGGACCGGCTCCATGTCCATGATCCGCTTCAACCACCTCCAGCCGCCCTTCGACAATCCGGCCATCCGCCGCGCCTTCCTGCCCGGCATCCGGCAGGCCGACTACATGACCGCCGTGATGGGCGAGGACCGGGCTCTCTGGACCGATCGCTGCGGCTTCTTCCTGCCCGGCAGCCCGCTGGCGACGGAGGCGGGGCTGGAAGCGATGGACGGCGCGCCGGACCACGAGCGGGTGAAGCGCAACCTGGAGGCCGCCGGCTACCGCGGCGAGCGGGTCGTCTTCGTCGTGCCCACGGACAATGCCCGGTTGAACGCCATGAGCGAGATCGCCGGCGACATGTTCCGCCGCAGCGGGGTCAACCTGGACTACCAGACCGGCGACTGGGGCACGATCGCGGGTCGGCTGACCAATCGCGGCCCGCTGGAGCAGGGCGGCTGGAGCGTCTGGTGCAACACGATCCCCGGCATCATCGCCACCAGCCCGGCCACGCAATCCTACCTGCGCGGGCCGGGACGGGCGGGCACCTACGGCTGGCCGGACCTGCCGAGGATCGAGGCGCTGCGCGACCGGTTCATGGACGCGGAGGACCCGGCGGAGCAGAAGCGCCTCGCCGAGGCGCTGCAACGCCAGGCCTTCGAGGATATCCCCTACCTGCCGACGGGCGCCTTCACCCAGCCCACCGCCTTCCGCGCCACTGTCACCGGCATGCTCAACGGCTTCCCGATCTTCCACAACATCCGCAAGGGATGATCCTGGGCCCGGCCGCCGGTCATTCCCGCCGCGCCAGGGGCGGCCGGCGGTCGGCCCAGGGGCGCGCCTTCTCGAACAGCGCGGAGGCCTGCAGCACGCCCAGATCGTCGAAGCGCCGCCCCACGACCTGCAGCCCGACCGGCAGCCCCTCGGCGGTGAAGCCGCAGGGCAGGCTCGCCGCCGGGTTGCCGGAGAGGTTGAAGGGATAGGAGAACTCCGCCCAGGCCAGCCAGTCCCAGGCATGCTCCGGCCAGTCCGCGGGGCGCAGGCGCGGCAGCGGGAAGGCGGGCACCGAGACGGCGGGGGTGAGCAGCAGGTCCACCTCCTCGAAGAAGCGGTGGATCTGCGCGACATAGGCGTATTTGCGCGGGCGCATGCGCTGGTACTCGGACAGGCTGTGGGTCAGCCCCTGCTTCACGCAGGCGACCAGGCCGGGGTCCATGCGCGCCGCCCAGTCGGGCAGCAGGGGCGCCAGCCGCGTCAGGTGCGAGGACCAGAAGAAGCGGCCGATCTCGGGGCCGAGCGGGCCCCAGCCCGGCGTCACCTCGACGAGCGCGGCGCCGGCGGCGGCGGCCAGATCCTCCGCCGCCTTGCGCGCCAGCCGCGCCACCTCGGGATCGACACGGGCATGGCCGAGATCGGCGCTGTAGGCGATGCGCAGGCCCGCGCGCGGCTCGTGCAGCCGCCCGGGATAGTCGGCCGGCGCCGCCTCGAGCGAGGTGTGGTCCCAGGGATGCGGCCCGGCCATGACCGAGAGCATCAGCGCCGCATCGGCGACGGTGCGGGTCATCGGGCCGACATGCGAGGCGTAGTCGCCGCCATTGACCGGATAATAGGGCACGCGCCCGAAGCTCGGCTTCATCCCGAAGATGCCGCAGAAATGCGCCGGCATCCGCACCGAGCCCGCGCCGTCGCTGCCCTGGTGCAGCGGCCCGAAGCCCGCCGCCGCCGCCGCGCCCGCCCCGGCCGAGGAGGCGCCGGCGTTGTAGCCATGCCTCCAGGGATTGTGCGTCTCGCCGGTCAGCGGACTGCGGCTGACGCCGGTCCAGCCGAATTCCGGCGTCGTCGTCCTGCCGAGCGGCATCGCCCCCGCGTTCAGCAGCCGCGTGACGACGGGCGCGTCCTCGGCCGGCACCACGCCCTCCTGGGTGAGCGAGCCGCTGCCCATGCGCAGCCCCCGCATCACCGTCAGGTCCTTGATGGTGACCGGCACGCCGTGCAGCGGGCCGGTGGCCTCGCCGGCCATGACGGCGCGCTCGGCCTCCCGGGCGGCGGCCAGGAAGCGCTCCGGCAGAAGCTCGCTGAAGGCGTTGATGCGCGGCTCGCAGGCCTCGACCTGGTCCAGCACGGCCCGGGCGATCTCCACCGGGGACACCGCCTTGCCGCGCACCAGCGCCGCCATCTCCACCGCCGGGAGCCAGTTCAGTTCCGTCATGCCGTTCTCTCCGGGTTCACGCATGGGCCGGGGACGGGGCCTTGGCCTGCCGCGCCGCCTCCGTGAAGGCCGTGCCGGCCTCGGTGATGTCGCGCGCGTCATGCGCCAGCGAGACGTAGATCTTGCCCTCGCTCTTGAAGACGCCCCGCGCGCGCAGGAAGGCGTTGAAACGCCCGCTCATCGCCTTGTCGGTGTCGAGCATGCCGCGATGCTCGGTGATGGTGGCGCGCGTGGTGAAGACGGCGTCGAACATCGGCGGCTCGCCCAGGATCAGGGCCGGGATGCCGGCTTCCGCCAGGGCCTCGCGCAGCGCCGCCTGCAGGGCGCGCCCGGTGGCGAAGATCCGTTCATAGGCGCCGGGGCGGCGCAGGATCTCCAGCGTGGCGAGGCCGGCCGCGGCGGCCACCGGATTGCCGCTCAGCGTGCCGATCTGCGGCAGGAAGGCATCCCCCGCCCGGGCGCGGTCGAAATGCGCCATGATCTCCGCCCGGCCGGCGATGGCGGAGAGCGGATGGCCGCCGCCGATCACCTTGCCCAGCGTGCAGAGGTCCGGGACCACGCCGTAATACTCTTGCGCGCCGCCATAGGCGAGGCGGAAGCCCGTGACCACCTCGTCGAAGATCAGCAGGATGCCATGCTCGGCGGTGAGGTCGCGCAGGCCCTGCAGGAAGCCGGGACGCGGCGGGATCAAGCGCTGCATCGGCTCGACGATGACCCCGGCGATCTCGTCGTGATGCGCGGCGACCAGTGCCCGCGCCGCCTCCAGGTCGTTGTAGGGACAGACCAGCATCTCGCCGCGCAGGCTGTCGGGAATGCCGGCGGAATCCGCGACCGGCGTGGCGGAATTGCCGGGCGCGGCGGACCAGAGGCTCATCAGCGCATAATCGCTCATGCCGTGATAGCCGCCCTCGAACTTCAGGATCTTCGGGCGGCGGCGATGGGCGCGGGCCAGGCGCATCGCATAGGCATCGGCCTCGGTGCCGGTGGAGGCGAAGCGCACCTGCTCGGCGCAGGGCACCGCCGCGACGATGGCCTCCGCCAGCCGGATGCCCGGCTCGTTGCTGGCGAAGAAGGTGGAGCCGCGCCCGAGCTGCTCGATCACCGCCGCGTTCACCTCGGGATGCGCGTGGCCCACCAGCATGGGGCCCGAGCCCAGCAGGAAGTCGATGTAGTCTCGGCCCTCGGTATCCCGGACGCGGCCGCCGCGGCCCTCGCGGATGACGATCTCCCCCGCCATGTTGCCGAAGCCGCCACCCGGGAGGATCCGCCGGGCCGTCTCGGCCAGGTCGGCAGGAGACAGGTCGGCAGGAGACAGGTCGGCGGGAGGCATGCCGGGGAGGGGCATGCCGGGCGGGGAAGCCGGGCGGGGGTCGGACATGGCGAGGGATGCTCCGTTCGAATGGAGCCGCTTTGGACCGGCCAGCCTCCCGGCGCGGCCGATGCCGCGACTGTTACCGCGCCGAGGCTATGGTCCGGGGCGCCCTCTGTCCACCACCCCCCCCGCCTGGGGCGCCGCGCGGGAGGCGGCCGTCAGGTGCCGCAGAAGGTGCGCTCGACGCGTTCCTCCGGCTGGGGCGGCAGCATCAGCGCGCGGTGCTCCGGCTGGTCGTCGAAGGGACGGGACAGGACGCCGAGCAGGGTCTCGAAGGGGCCGAGGTCGCGTTGCCAGATCGCCGCCCCCAGCGCCGCCTCGACCCGGTGGTTGCGCGGGATGAAGGCCGGGTTGGCGGCGCGCATCGCGCCCGCCCGCGACGCCGGCGACAGGGGCTCCTGCGCCAGCCGGGACCGCCAGCGCGCCAGCCAGGCGGCGGCCGGCTCGCGCTCGGCGAAGAGCGCGAGAAAGGCCTCTTCGCCGCCGGCCCCGGCCGCATCGGCCCCGGCGGTGTCGGCCAGGGCGGTGTCGGCCAGGGCGGTGTCGGCCAGGGCGGTGTCGGCCAGGGCGCGGAAGGCGAGGGTGAAGTCGGCCTGCTGCGCCGCCATCAGGTCCAGCAGGGCCTGCATCGTCTCCGCATCGTCCCGCCGCGCCGAGAGCAGCCCGGTCTTGCGGCGCAGGCCTGCCAGATAGGCCGCCTCGAAAGCGGGGCCGAAGCCGGCCAGGGCCTCCTGCGCCGAGGCGATGGCGGCCTCCTCCTCCTCGTCGAGCAGGGGCAGCAGGGCCTCGGCCAGCCGCGCCAGGTTCCAGTGCATGGCGCGCGGCTGGTTGCCGTAGGCATAGCGGCCGCCGAGGTCGATCGAGGAGAACACCTTGCCGGGCTCATAGGCATCGAGGAAGGCGCAGGGGCCGTAGTCGATGGTCTCGCCGGAGATGCTGGTGTTGTCGGTGTTCATCACGCCGTGGATGAAGCCGAGCAGCAGCCATTGCGCCACGAGGGCAGCCTGCCGGGCCACCACGCCGTCGAGCAGGGCGCGGGCGGGCCGGGGCGCCCCGGCGGCCCCCGGATCGTGGCGCGCGATGGCATAGTCGGTCAGCCGGCGCAGCGCCGCGACATCGCCCCGTGCGGCGAAGAACTGGAAGCTGCCCACGCGCAGGTGGCTCGAGGCGACGCGGGCCAGCACGGCGCCGGGCAGCGGCGTCTCGCGCAGCACCGCCTCGCCGGTCGAGACGGCCGCCAGGGCGCGGGTCGTGGGCACGCCGAGCGCCGCCATAGCCTCGCTGACCAGATATTCCCGCAGCACCGGGCCGAGCGCCGCCCGCCCGTCCCCCCGGCGGGAGAAGGGGGTGGGGCCGGACCCCTTGAGCTGGATGTCGCGCCGCAGCCCGTCGCGCCCCACCACCTCGCCCAGCAGGATGGCACGGCCATCGCCAAGCTGGGGCACGAAGCCACCGAACTGGTGTCCGGCATAGGCCATGGCCAGCGGCTCCGCGCCTTCCGGCACGGCATTGCCGGCCAGGATGGCGACGCCCTCGGGGCTCGCGAGCGCCTCCGGGTCCAGGCCGAGCAGCTCGGCCAGCGGCCGGTTGAGGCGGATCAGCCGTGGCTCGGCCACCGGGGTCGGCGCCAGCCGCGCGTGGAAGCCTCCGGGAAGGCCCCCCGGCAGGCGGGCGAAGCTGTTGTCGAAGGCGAAGCGCGGGGTCATGCGAGGCTAGATCGCGACGCGCGCCGCCAGCCGCAACCCCCGCCGCATCCCTCAGGCGGACCCGGCTTCGCGCCGCGGCTCCGGCACCTCCTCCAGCGTGCGGCAGAGCGCCGCCAGCTCGCCGAGGGAGGTGACGATGACCTCGCCCGCCTTCTCGCGGCGCAGCGCCTCGAGCAGCGCGCTGTCCGGGGCGGCGTGCCAGAGGCCGACGACGATGCGGGCTCCCGGCAGCAGGCGCTGCCAGCGCCGCACCAGATAGCGGATGCCGGCCGCGCTGCTGCCGGATTCCAGCACGGCGATGCAGCAGAGCGCGAGGTTCGGCACGAGGCCGGGCGGCGGCTCGGCACCCTCGGCCAGCGCCAGGGCGGGCAGCCCCTCGGAGCGCAGCGCCTGGGCGGCGAAGGCGGCGGCGAGGTCGTCCAGCCGGCCGCGCCCGGCGGTGCAGAGAATACGCGGCGCTACCTCCCCGTCGCTTTCCTCCCCGTCGCTTTCCTCCCCCTTCAGCTCCTCCAGCAACCCGGCGAGGGAGAAGCGGATATCCTCCAGCTTCTCCGCCTCCAGCACCTCGCGCGACCAGTCCTGATCGGCCATCACCAGTGCGCGCAGCGCCACGCCGTCGTGATAGGCGGTGAGGGAGGGTTCCAGGCGCAGCTGTTCCCGCGCCTGCCGGATCAGCCCCTCGGGGTCCCGGCTCAGCGCGCGCTGGTAGAAGCGTTCCTCCGGCAGCAGCGAGGGCCGGTCGCCGAGGATGACGTCGAGGAAGCCGAGGCTCGGCGCGTGGCGGCCCAGCACCACCAGGCAGAGCGTCAGCGGCATGGCCAGCAGCAGGCCCATCGGGCCCCAGAGGAAGGTCCAGAAGATCGCCGCGATGATGACGGCGACGGGCGAGAGGCCGGTGCTGTGGCCATAGATCGTGGGCTCCAGCACCTGCCCCATCAGCGGTTCCGCGATCAGGAACAGGCCGAGCACCCAGAAGGCCAGCGACCAGCCGGGATCGACGGCGAGCGCGAGCAGCAGCGTCGGCAGCAGGGCGATGAACAGGCCGAGGAAGGGCACGAAGCGCATCAGCCCCGCCAGGATGCCCCAGAGCGCCGGGCTGGGCATGCCGAGGGCCCAGAGCGCCAGCCCGACCATGACGCCCAGCCCCGCATTGAGGGCGACCTGCGCCAGGAAGAAGCGGGAGAGCCGCCGGGCCGCGTCGTTCAGCGCCACGGTGGTGCGGTGCAGATCGCGGCTGCCGGCCAGCCGGATCACCCTGTCCCGCAGGTCCTCGCGGTAGATCAGCACGAAGATGGCGAAGAGCACGACCAGCCCGGCGGTGGCGAAGGGGGCGAGGACCGGGGCGGCGACCCCTTGCAGGATGTCGAGCGGCGTGGTCCCGCCCTCGGCCGCGGGCGGTGCCGAGGAGGCGGCGCCGGGCAAGGGCATGATGACGCCGTCGCCCATGAAGCCGGTCAGGTCTTCGATGGCGCGCCGCGCATCGGCCAGCAGTTCGGAGAGCCGCAGCCCCTCCAGCTTGGCGCGCAGATTGGCCTGGTACTCGGGCAGGTTGACGACCAGCGCGGCGGCCTGCCGCCCGATGACGATGCCGAGACCGAGGATGGCGCCGGCGCCGAGCAGCACGGTCAGCACCACCGCCAGGGCGCGCGGCAGCCAGAGGCGGGTGAGCAGCGACGCCACCGGGGCCAGGACGAAGGCCAGCAGTGTCGCCAGCACCAGCGGCATGATGATGTCGCGGCCATAATACAGGGCGGCGATGGTCAGCGCCGCGGCCAGCAGGCCCAGGATGCCCTGCAGGCAGCGCAGGATGGCCGTGGCGGGCGGGGAGGGCGTCGGGTCGGGAAGCGATTGGGGCAGGTTCACGGGCGGCATCCTGGAGAAGGCGCCGGTCCCCACCGGTCGGGCGCGCCGGGACAACGCCCGTGGCGGTGCCGGAGTTGAAGCCTGGACGTGGCTTCTTCTCTTTTTCGAGAACCCGCCGCGCGATCGCGGCGTTACGACCCCATCGCCTGGAAACCAATGCCTTGCCTGACGCCGCCTCGGCCACCGCCGCCTTCCTCTCCCGCCCGCGCGGCCGGCTGCTGGCCGGCGCCGCCCTGCTGGCCCTGCTGGCCGTCGGCGCGGGCGTCGCCGCCTGGATGGCGGCCGACCGCGCCCGCGCCCTGCAGGTGGCGGGCAACGCCCATGTGCTCGATGCCGAGGCGCTGCTCTCGGCGCTGAAGGATGTCGAGACCGGGCAGCGCGGCTTCGTCCTGGTGGGCGACGACACCTATCTCGAGACCTCCATGGGGGCGCGGCTCGCGCTGGGCCCCACGCTGGACCGCCTGGAGCGCGCCGCCTCGCCCGAGGCCGGCGGCTTTCCGTCCGACCGGCTGCGCGCCCTGACCGAGGCGAAGCTCGCCTGGTCGGACCGGGTGGTGGCGGCGCGCCGGCAGGAGGGGCTCGAGGCCGCCATCCGCCTGACCGCGACGGGGGAAGGGAAGGCGGTCATGGACGCGGCGCGCCGGGCGGTGGCCGAGGTGCAGTCGACCACCCGCGCCCGGATGGCGGTGCTCGAGGCGGAGAATGACCGCAGGACGCTGCTGCTGATCGCTTTCGCCGCCGCCGCCGCCGGCGGCGCCGCCCTGCTGCTGCTGCTGTATGGCCTCGCCCGCCGCCGGGCCGAGCGCCATGCCGTGGCCCTGCTGGGCGGGGTGATGGCGCATGCGCCGGTCGGGCTCGGCTTCCTGGACCGGGGCCTGCATGTCACCCATGCCAACAAGGCCCTGATGGCGCTGAGCGAGAGCCTCCTGGGCGGCGCCGGCCGCGCCCTGCCGACGGAGGTGCGGTCGCAGATGGAGCCGCATCTGCGCCGCGTCCTGCGGGATGGCCGGGCGGAATCCGGCGTCGAGGTGCGGATCAGGCCGCCGGGGCGGCCGGAGCGGCACCTGGTGATGGATTTCTTCCCGCTCGGCGGCCCGGCGGCGCGAGGCGACGGCGTCGGCCTTGCCGCCAGCGACGTCTCGGCGCGGCGGCGCATGGAGGAGAGGCTCCGGCGCAGCGAGGCGCGGCTGCGCATGACGGTCGACTCCATTCCGCAGCTGGCCTGGATGACCGACGACCAGGGGGCGGTGCAGTGGTTCAACCGCCGCTGGTTCGACTACACCGGCGAGACGCTGGAGAGGATGCATGGCTTCGGCTGGCAGGTGGCGCTGCATCCCGACCATGCCGAGGCGGTGGCGGCCGGGCTGCGCGCCGCGATCGCCGCCGGCGAGGGCTGGGAGGACAGCTTTCCGCTGCGTGGCGCCGATGGCCGCTACCGCTGGTTCCTCACCCGCGCGCTGCCCTTGCGCGAGCCGCCGGACGAGGAGTTTCCCGAGGGCCGCCTGATCGGCTGGTTCGGCACCAACACGGACATCACCGCGATGCGCGAGGCCGAGGAGGCGCTGGCCGTGGCCAAGGGCGCGGCGGAGGAGGCCAACCGCGCCAAGAGCCAGTTCATCGCCAATATGAGCCACGAGCTGCGCACGCCGCTCTCCGCCGTCATCGGCTATGCCGAGATGCTGGAAGAGGAGGCGCAGGACCTCCCCGGCACCGCGGCCTTCCGCGAGGACCTGGTGAAGATCCGCGCCAATGCGCGGCACCTCCTCTCGCTCATCAACGATGTGCTCGACCTGTCGAAGATCGAGGCCGGCAGGATGGAGGTGCAGGCCGAGGATTTCGACCCGGCGGCGCTGCTGCGGGAGGTCGCGGAGACGGTGCGCGGCCTGGTCGAGAAGAAGGGCAATGCGCTGGAGCTGCGGATCCCCGAGCGGTTGCCGCGGATGCATTCGGACCCGGTCAAGCTGCGGCAGTGCCTGTTCAACCTGATCGGCAATGCCGCCAAGTTCACCGAGGGCGGCCGTGTGACCCTGGCGGCCGAGGTGGAGCCGGGGGAGGCGGAGGGTCACCCCGGCTGGCTGCGGCTGCGCGTGGCCGATACCGGCATCGGCATGACGGAGGAGCAGCTCGCGCGTCTCTTCGAGCGCTTCGCCCAGGCCGATGCCTCGACCACCCGGCGCTTCGGCGGCACCGGCCTCGGCCTCGCCATCACCCGCGCCTTCGCGGCGATGATGGGCGGCGGCATCGCCGTGGAGAGCCGGCCTGGGGAGGGCAGCCTCTTCACCCTGCGCCTGCCGCTCGACCTCGGGGCGCCGGCGGCGGCGCCGGTGCCGGAGGCGCCTCCCGCCGGTTCCGAGGGGCGGGCCGGGCTGGTCCTGGTGGTGGACGACGACCCGGCGGCGCGGGAGCTGCTGTCGCGCTTCCTGAACCGGGAGGGCTTCGCCGTGCGCCTCGCCGCTGACGGCCAGGAGGCGCTGCGCCAGGCGTGCGCGCTGCGGCCCGATGCCATCCTGCTCGACGTGATGATGCCGCGCATGGATGGCTGGGCGGTGCTGGCGGCGCTGAAGGCCGATCCCGTGCTGGTCGAGACGCCGGTGGTCATGGTGACGATGGTGCGGGAGAGGGGCCTGGCCTTCTCGCTGGGCGCCGCCGACTATCTCGACAAGCCCGTGGAATGGAGCCGCCTGAAGCGCGTGCTCGACCGGTTCCGCGCGCAGCCCCAGCCGGGGAGCGCGCTGCTGCTGGAGCAGGACGCGGCGCATCGCGGCGAGCTGACCCGCCTGCTGGAGGCGGCCGGCTGGGTGGTGGAGCCTGTGGCGGATGCCGCCGCCGCGCTGGCCCGGCTGGCCCTGCCGCCGCCGCCCGCCCTGGCGCTGGTGGCGGTGCAGCAGGGCGGTGGGGAGGGCTTCGCGCTGATCCAGGAGCTGCGGCGGCGCGAGGAATGGCGGGCGCTGCCGATCATCGCCCTGGCTGGCGGGGCGGTGGAGGAGGAGGCGCTGGAGCGGCTGCGCGACCGGGTGCAGGGCCTGCTGCCGGCCGAGGAGGGCATGCGGGAGGAGTTGCTGCGCGAGCTGCGCCGCATCGCGACCCTCGTCCCGCGCGTTGTTGCGCCATCCGGCCCGGCGGAGATGGCGCGGCCCGCCGCCGGCGGGGAGAACCTCCGGGACGGGGGTCGGCAGGATCTGGATACGGAAGGACGAACCGCATGACCACGCTTCTCCTGGTGGAGGATCACGAGGAGCTCTGGGACTTCCTCTCCCGCCGGCTGCGCCGCCGGGGCTTCGAGGTGCTGCTGGCGCATGACGGGCAGGAGGGGGTGGACAAGGCGGTGCAGGCCCTGCCGGAGATCATCCTCCTCGACATGAATCTGCCTGTCATGGACGGCTGGACCGCGGCGCGGCAGCTGCGCGGCCGGCCCGAGACGGCGCATATCCCCATCATCGCGCTCACCGCGCATGCCATGGCCGGCGACCGCGCCAAGGTGATCGAGGCGGGCTGCGACGACTATCATCCGAAGCCCGTCGATTTCGCCCGGCTGCTGGAGCAGATCGACGCCGCCCTGCTGCGCCGGGAGGAGGGTCAGGACCGCCCGCCCGCCGCGTGAGGATCCCTTGTTGATGTGACGGTTTTGTTGCATTCCTGCGACAAGCCGGCGATGGCCGGTCCGGGAAGGCCGCCGCGCCGGCCTCCCGCCAGGGAGAGAACACCGATGCCGATCACCCTCCGTCACATCCTGCCGCGCGCCATGGCCCTGCTCGCCCTCTCGGCCGCCCCCGCCCTGGCGCAGGGCAGCCTGAACATCTACTGCTCGGCGCAGGTGGAATGGTGCCAGGCAGCGGCCAATGCCTTCGCCAAGGAGACCGGCATCCGCGTCAGCATGGCGCAGAAGGGCAGTGGCGAGGTGCTGGCGCAGATCCGCGCCGAGGCCCAGAATCCGCGCGGCGATGTCTGGTACGGCGGCACCGGCGACCCGCATCTGCAGGCGGCGGAGGACGGGCTCTCGGCCGAGTACCGCTCTCCCGTGCTGGGCGAGTTGCACGACTGGGCGCAGAAGCAGGCGCGTGATTCGAAGCACCGCACGGTCGGCATCTATGCCGGCGCGCTGGGCTTCGCCCACAACACCGAACTGCTGGCGCGTCGCAGCATCACGCCGCCGGCTTGCTGGAAGGACCTGCTGAAGCCGGAGTTCCGCAACGAGATCCAGATGGCCAATCCGCAGTCGAGCGGTACGGCCTATGTGATGATCGCGACCATGGTGCAGGTGATGGGCGAGGAGGCGGCCTTCCAGTACCTCAAGGACCTGCACCGCAACATCAACACCTATCCGCGTTCCGGCACCGGCCCGGTGAAGGCGGTGGCGCGGGGCGAGACCGGCGTCTCCATCTCCTTCGTGCACGACGCGGTGACCGAGAAGCTCGGCGGCTTCCCGGTCGGCTACGCGCTGCCCTGCGAGGGGACGGGCTACGAGATCGGCTCGATGTCGATCATCAAGGGGGCCAGGAACGAGCGCAACGCGCGGCGCTTCTACGACTGGGCGCTGACCCCGGCGGCGCAGAAGCTCGGCGCCGAGACGAAGCAGTTCCAGACCCCCTCCAACCGCGCGACGCCGGTGCCGGCCGAGGCGCCGCAGATGGATCAGATCAAGCTGATCGACTACGACTTCGCGAAGTTCGGCACCAGCGCCGAGCGCCGCCGGCTGATCGAGCGCTGGGACCGCGAGGTGAACAGCCTGCCGCGCTGAGGCCGGGCCATGCGCGCCGCCGGCCTGACCGGCGCGGTGATCGCCCTGGTCGCCGCGCTTCTCCTCCCCTGGTACCTGACGCGGGACGGGCTCGGCCTGCTGTCGGAGCTGGGCCTCGGCTGGTTCACCGATGCCGATTACGGACCGGCGCTCGGGCAGGCGCTGAGCCAGGGCCGCTGGTGGCTATGGCCGGCGGTGCTGGCGCCGCTCGCCGCGCTGGCCGCGACGCTGGCGCCGCTGTCCCGCCGGGCGCGGGCCGGGTGGCTGCTGCTGGCGGGCGGGCTCGGCCTGGCGCTGCTGGTCGCGCAGGGCGAGGCGATCGGCGTGCGCGGCTGGCGCTTCGCCGGGCTGGAGACGCTGTTCGGCGTGCTGGACGACCGGCAGTTCGGCATCGGCTGGGGCGGCAGCCTGACGGCGATGGGGCTGGCACTGGTGCTCGCCGCCGGCCTCGCCGGCCGCGGCGCCTTCCGGGGCGATGCCTTCACCGCCGCGGCCGCGACGGCGGTGGCGATTGGCGTGCTGCTCTTCACCTTCCTGCCGATCCTGGCGCTGCTGACCGACGCCTTCCGCGACGCCGCCGGCGCGGTCAGCCTGACCGCCTCGGTGCCGCGCCTGGCCGATGAGCGGCTGTGGGGGCTCGGCTGCCTTGCCGGGGCGCCGCGCTGCGGCGTGGTCTGGAACACCATTCTCCTGGCGGTCCTGACCGGCGCCGGCACCACGGCGCTCGGCCTCGCCTTCGCGCTGCTGGTGACGCGCGGGCGGCTGCGCTTCGCCCGCGCGCTGCGCTGGCTCACCGTGCTGCCGATCGTGACGCCGCCCTTCATCCTGGGGCTGGGGCTGATCCTGATCTTCGGCCGCTCGGGCCTCGTCTCGATCGCCGCCGCCGAATGGTTCGGGCTGGAGCTGGGGCGCTGGATCTACGGCCTGCCCGGCATCTTCCTGGCGCAGCTCTTCGCCTTCACGCCGATCGCCTTCCTGGTGCTGATCGGCGTCGTCGAAGGGCTGTCGCCGACGCTGGAGGAGGCGGCGTCGATGCTGCGCGCCTCGCCGGCGAAGATCTTCCGCACCGTCACCCTGCCGCTGCTGATGCCGGGGCTCGCGAATGCCTTCCTGCTCGGCTTCATCGAGAGCATCGCCGATTTCGGCAATGCGGTGGTGCTGGGCGGCGGCTTCAACGTCCTGGCCACGGAGATCTTCTTCGCCGTGGTCGGCGCCCAGGCCGATCCGGGCCGCGCCGCCACGCTCTCCCTGGTGCTGCTGCTGATCGCCGGGCTGGTCTTCCTGGCGCAGAGCCGGCTGACGGGGCGGAAATCCTATGTCTCCATCGGCGGCAAGGGCGATTCCGGCCTGCCGCCGCCGCTGCCGCGCGGGGTGCGGCGCCTCTGCCTCGGCGTCGCGCTGCCCTGGGCGGGGCTGACCGTCGCGCTCTACGCGCTGGCCGTCTCGGGCGCCTTCGTCGAGGTCTGGGGCCGCGACTACACGCCGACGCTACGCCACATGGTCAAGGCCTTCGAGATCGAGTGGAACGGCGGCGCGCCACGGCTCACCGGCCTCGCCTGGAACAGCGTGCTGACGACGCTCGAGCTCGCCGCGATCGCCGCGCCCGTCACCGCGCTGCTCGGCATCCTGGCGGCCTGGCTGTTCAGCCGCGCCCGCTTCGCCGGCAGGGGGCTGCTGGAATTCGCCACCCTGCTGTCCTTCGCCGTGCCCGGCACGGTGATCGGCGTCGCGTATCTGCGCGCCTTCAACCTGCCACCGCTGGAACTGGCGGGGACGGGGGCGATCATCGTGATCTGCTTCATCTTCCGCAACCTGCCGGTGGGCCTGCGCTCCGGCATGGCGGCGATGGCGCAGATCGACCGCTCGCTGGACGAGGCCTCCCACACGCTGGGCGGCGGCGGGCTGGACGCGTTCCGCCGCGTCCTGCTGCCGCTGCTGCGGCCGGCGATCATCGCCGGGCTGACCTATGCCTTCGTCCGCGCCATGACGACGATCAGCGCCGTCATCTTCCTGGTCACGGCGGAGACCGAGCTGGCCACGGTGTTCATCGTCAACCGCGTCATCAACGGCGATTACGGCCTGGCCATCGCCGTCGCCGTCGTGCTGATCGTGCTGATGCTGGCGGTGCTGGGGCTGGCGCAGCTCCTGGTCGGCCAGCGCCGCATCGGCCGCCGCGCCGTCCTGCCGGTGGCCACGGCACCCACCGCCACGCCAGGAGCCGCCGCATGACCCGCGCCGCCGAGATCCGCTTCGAGCACGTCACCAAGCGCTTCGGCGCCGCGACGGCAGTGCGCGACGTGTCCTTCGCCATCCCCGCCGGACAGCTCTGCACCCTGCTCGGCCCCTCGGGCTGCGGCAAGACGACCATCCTGCGGATGATCGCCGGGCTCGACTATCCGAGCGAAGGGCGGGTGATGATCGGCGGCCGCGACGTCTCCTCGCTGCCGCCGGCCGAGCGCGACGTCTCCATGGTGTTCCAGTCCTACGCGCTGTTCCCGCACATGACGGTGCTGGAGAATGTCGGCTACGGCCTGGTTGTCTCGGGCCGCGGCAAGGCGGCGGCGGGGGAGGCGGCGCGGGCCGCGCTGGCCTCGGTCGGGCTGGCGGGCTTCGAGGCACGGCTGCCCTCGGAGCTCTCGGGCGGGCAGCAGCAGCGTGTCGCCGTGGCGCGCGCCCTGGTGCTGGAACCCTCGGTGCTGCTGTTCGACGAGCCGCTGTCCAACCTCGACGCGCGGCTGCGGCGGCACATGCGCGAGGAGATCCGCGAGTTGCAGCAGCGGCTCGGCGTCACCGTCGCCTATGTGACGCACGACCAGAGCGAGGCGCTGGCGATCAGCGACAGGATCATCGTCATGAACACCGGCGTCATCGCCCAGGAAGGCACGCCGGCCGAGCTTTACGATGCGCCGCTCAATGCCTTCGTCGCCGGCTTCATCGGCGATGCCAACCGGCTGAAGGGGGATCTGCGGCGGCTGGATGCGCGGCAGGGCGAGGTGCGGCTTGGCCGGACGCGGCTGACCCTGCCGCATCGCGACCGGCCGGACGGGCCGGTGGAGGTGGCGCTGCGGCCGGAGGCGATCCGCCTGCTTCCGGCCGGCGACGCGGCGGCGGCCGTGGAGGGGCGGGTCACCAAGGCAGCCTATCTGGGCGGCGTCATGGAATACACGCTGGAGACGCCGCTCGGCCCGATCTTCGCCATCGCCTCGTCGAGCGAGACCCGCCGGGCACCGGGCGAGGCCGTCGGGCTCGGCCTGACCGGCCACGGCGTGGCGGTGCTGGCGGGATAACGGGCCGCGCCATCAGGGATGCGTTAACGGAAGTGACGGATAACGACAGGCGTTCTCAACGACAGGGACGCCGCTCATGGCCTGCCTCGCCCCGACCTCTCCGCCGCTCCGGCGCCGCGTGACCCGTCTGCTGCGCCGCTGGCTGGGCCAGGACGCCTACCGCCCGGAGCGGCATTACATGCGCGGCGGCCGCGCCGCGCCGCCGGGGTGAACCGGACCTCACGCGAAGAGGAAGCCGATCCGGTCCTCCTCCAGCACCGCACAGGTCAGCGGGCCGCCGGACCAGGCGGCCGTGTCGAGATTGATGCGGTTCGGCAGCACCTCCGGCTCGGCGCGGGCGGTATGACCATGCACGACGACGAAGTCATGCGGCCCGGTCCAGGAGAGGAAGGGCTGGCGGATGCGCGTCAGATCCTCCCGCGCCTGGGCCGGGAAGGGTGTGCCGGGACGCAGCCCCGCATGGACGAAGCAGTAGCCGCCCTCCTGATGGAACAGCTCCAGCCCGCGCAGGAAGGCATGATGCGCGGACGGGATGGCCGCCGCCCAGTCCGCCGCCGCCGCCTCGGGCGAGAGGCCGTAGCTTGCGAGCGTGGCCCGGCCGCCGCACCAGAGCCAGTCGGCGACATCCCCGGGGCCGCCCTCCAGCGCGGCCAGCATCGCCACCTCGTGATTGCCGGTGAGGTTCTTCACCGCGAGGCTCTCCGGCAGGGCGGCGCCCGTCATCCAGCGCAGCACACCGGCGCTGTCGCCGCCCTTGTCGACGAAATCGCCGAGATGCAGCAACAGGCCCGACGGGCCCGGCCGGGCCGCGTGGTCGGCGGCGATCAGCCCGTGCAGCGCGGCGAGGCGGTCGGCGCAGCCATGGATGTCGCCCACCGCGTAGATGCGCCGCCCGGCCGGCAGGCGGGCGGGGGCGGGACGGAACTCGGGCACGCGCCTCAGCCTCCGATGCCCAGCCGCCGCAGCCGGTGCGCCGCCTCGGGATTCAGCGCGCCCTCCGGCATCCGTCCGGCGGCGAGGGCGGCGACCTGGCGCACCGTGTCCATCGCCTGATGCTCCGCCGCCTCGCGCGTCAGCCCGCCGATATGCGGCGTGGCGACGACGTCGGGGCGGCGGGCCAGGCGCGGGCTCGGCTTCTGGTCCGGGGCGCGGCCGACATCCATCGCCGCGCCCGCCAGATGGCCGGATTCGAGCGCCGCCTCCAGCGCCGCCTCGTCCACCAGCTCGCCGCGCGCCAGGTTGATGAAGAAGCTGCCGCGCCGCATGGCCGCGAAGGCGGCGGCGTTCATCAGATCGGCGGTCTCCGGCGTGGCGGCGGCGAGGCAGACCACGACGTCGGCGCCCGCAAGCAGGGCCGGGAGGGAGACCGGCTCGGCCTCCCCATCCGCGATCGTCGCCTCCGGATCATGCGCCAGGACGCGCATGCCGAAGGCGCGCGCCAGCACCGCCATGCGCCGGGCGATGCGGCCATAGCCCAGCAGGCCGAGTGTCGCGGTGGAGAGCTGCAGGCCCGGGCGCGCCGGCGGCGCGGCGCTGTGCTGCCAGGCCGCGCCGGCATGGGAGATGCCGCGGGCCAGGTCGATCATCAGGCCGATGCCGAGTTCGGCGACGGCATCGACGAAGCCCGGTGTCGCCTGCGTCACCAGCACGCCGGCCTCGGAAGCGGCCGGCAGGTCGATGGTGCTGACATCCACCGCGCCGCGCAGGAAGGCGACGAGATCGGGCGCGGCGGCGAAGGTCTCCGCGAGGCCGGGCGTGGCGCGGTGGGCGATGATCGCCTGGCAGCCGGCCGCGGCCTCGGCCAGCGCGGCGCCGGCCAGCACGCGGCCGCTGGTGTTGCGGACCACCTCGGCATGCTCGCGCAGCGCGGCCAGCGCGCGGTCGCCGAAATAGCCCGCGAAGGCCTCGTCGGTATGGGTGAGATAGACCTTCATTCCGGGCATCGTCCTGGGGCCGGCGGCTTCGGCATGTTCGTCGCTCCCTGTTCCCGGACCCTGCGTGTCCCTGGATCGGCCCGGCGTCCGGCCAGATTGGGCGCCGGCTCCGCCCGGGGCAAGCGGCGGCTCAGCGATGGCGGCGCCAGAGGCGGGGGCGGCGGAACAGGCCGCGCCGGGAGGGCGCCTCGAACATCTCCTCCGGCCCTTCGGGGTCGAGGATCTCGTTGTCGGCCAGCCAGGCCTCCACCGCGTTGAGATCGGGCGTCTCGTAGGGGCGCAGGCTGCGGCCGGGTCCGCGCAACGCCTCGATGGTGTCGATCAGGGAGCCGCCCTCCGCCAGCCGCCGGGTGATCTCCGCGGGGGGAACGCCAAGATGCTCGGCCAGCAGCCCGTCGCGGATCGCCGCGATGGCGGGGCCGGCCGCGGCATTGGCGGGGCGCGCCGCATCGATCACCACGTCGCATTCGGTGTCGAGCCGCAGCGAGCGGTTGTTCAGGTTGGAGGAGCCGATGCGCAGCACCTCCTCGTCGATCACCAGGATCTTGGCATGCACGTAGATCGGCGTGCCGCCCGCGGTATAGGGATGGTAGAGGCGGAAACGCCCGTTCCGGTCGTGCCGGCGCAGGGCCTCGCGCAGCCGCGCGCGCGCCGTGTCCATGGCGATGGGCTCAAGCCAGCCCTGGGCGGTGAGCGGATTGATCAGCACGATCTCCGGCCCGTCCGGCTCATCCAGGCGGCGCGCGATGGCCTCGGCGATGCGGCGCGAGGAGAAGTACTGGCTTTCGGCATAGATCCGCCGCCGGGCCCGGGCGATCAGCGCGAGGTACAGCGCCTCGATCTCATGCACCGCCTCGGTATCGCCGTTGCCGGGCAGGGTGCGCGCGATGCCGACCTCGATCTCGGTGAAGTCCGGGCCCAGCCCTTCCGGCCAGAAAGGCCCGCGCGTCGGCACCTGCGCCAGCGCCGCGCCGCCGGCGCAGCGCCAGCGCTCGCGCGCCAGGTCGCCGATCGCCCGCGCGGCGGCGCCTTCCAGCGCGGTGGTGGCGTCGTGCCAGGGCGGGTAGGGCCGGCCGCCGGGCTTGCGGCGGCGCGGCTCGTCGTCGCGGTGCTCGCGCCGGTCCCAGCGGTCGGCGGTCATGTCGATGCCGCCGCAGAAGGCGAGGCTGTCGTCGAGCACGACGATCTTCTGGTGGTGCGAGGCGCCCGGCGGGTGCGCGCCGTCGAGCTGCAGGGTGATGCGCGGGTGGTGCATCCAGCGCAGCACGTAGAGCAGGGTATTGCCGCGGAACAGCGCGGCGAGGGCGCCGAGCCGCCAGCGCAGCACATTGACCTCCAGCGCCGGCCGGCGACGCACCAGCCAGAGGATGAAGTCGCCGAGGCGCTCCGGCCCGCCATCCTCCTCCGCCCCCGGCAGGACGATGCGGGCGTCGAAGTCCCAGCCGACCAGCATGATGCGCCGCTCGGCGGCCAGCATGGCGGCGCGGGCGGCGCGGAAATAGGCGTCCGCGTCGATGATGACGGCGACGCGGCTCGCAGGCTCGATGCGCCAGCAGGCGGCGCCGGGCTGGAGGAGGGTATCCGGGGCGGCCGGCTGCAGATCCATGCCTCCTCCATCCCATTGCCGCCGGGTGCCGGGCAAGCCCCCCAGGCGCGGGGGCCGGATCGAAGTCCGCACGGAAAGGCGGGCTGGCAGCGGCTTGGCAGGCCCCGGCTTGGCAGGTCCCGTCCGGCCATGCCACTCTGCCGCAGAGAGCCGATTCAAAGGCCATGCTGGAGGAGTGTCCGAATGTCTGAGATCGTTTCCACGATCCCCCCCGCCTTGTCCGGACGTCCGGCCCATCCCGGGCGCCGCGCCCTGCTCCAGGGGGCGCTGGCCGCCGGCAGCCTGGTGCTGGCCGGACGGCACGCCCAGGCCCAGACGCAGAAGCCGGCCGAGATCAAGGTCGGTATCGCCACCTATCTCTCGGGCCCGGCCAGCGTCTTCGGCGTGCCGGCGCGGCAGGCGGCGGAGATGCTCTTCGAGCAGCTCAACGAGGCCGGCGGCATCGGCGGCGTCAAGGCGCGGCCGATCTTCGTCGATGAGGGGCCGGGCGTGGACCATTTCGTCGGCGAGTACCGGCGGCTGGTGCAGAGCGAGAACGTCAACCTGATCTTCGCCGGCATCTCGTCGGCGGATTGCCTGGCCTGCGCGCCGCTGGCCGATGAGCTGAAGCGCCCGACCCTGCTCTGGGACTGCGGCACGCAGCGCATCTTCGAGGAGGGCAAGTACGGCTATGCCTACCGGCCCCAGGCCAATGCCACGCCCGAGGTGCTGGCGGCGGTCCTCTACCTCCTGAAG
The DNA here is from genome assembly GCF_016107285.1 of Roseomonas sp. KE0001. GTDB lineage: Bacteria > Pseudomonadota > Alphaproteobacteria > Acetobacterales > Acetobacteraceae > Pseudoroseomonas. Next base: position 60,706 of record NZ_RCVQ01000001.1, read on the forward strand.
GTGAAGCCGGACTTCCGCTCCATCGCCGTGGTCAACCAGGACTACGCCTGGGGCCGGGATTCCTGGGAGATCTTCCGCACCGCGCTGAACACGCTGAAGCCCGGCGTGCGCGTCGCCGCCGAGCTCTTCCCCCGCTTCGGCGCCACCGACTACTCGACCGAGGTGACGCGCCTGCTGGCGCTGCGCCCGGATGTCATCTTCTCCACCCACTGGGGCGGCGACCTCGACGCGCTGATCCGGCAATCCTCCGACCGCAGGCTGTTCGAGCGCAGCACCTTCGTGCTGCCGCTGGCGGAATCCTCGCTGGAGCGCGTCGGCCGCGCGCTGCCACCGGGCCACATCATCGGCGCCCGCGGCGACCACTGGTTCCTGCATCCCAGCCCCCGCGACCCGGCGCTGCTGAAGCGCTTCACCGACGAGTACCGCAAGCGCTTCAACACCTACCCGATCTACTCGACGCACCACATGGCGCAGGCCGTCTTCGCCATGAAGGCGGGCTACGAGAAGGCGATGGCCAGCAAGGGTGGCGCCTGGCCGAACGACGCCGAGCTGGCGGCGGCCTTCAAGGGGCTCGAGTTCCCGTCGCTCACCGGCACCATCCGCATCCGCGAGGACGGGCAGGGGCTGGAGGACCAGCTGATCGGCACCACCGTGCAGACCGAGCAGTATCCCTTCCCGGTGATGACCGACATGATGGTCATGCCGGGCGAAATGGTCACCACCCCGGTCGGCCAGAAGAGCACCGACTGGCTCAAGACGCTGACGCCCGACATCCTCGGCAAGCTGCCGCAGCCCGTCGCCCACAAGCTCTGAACCGATGGGAAACTGGCTGGCCGAGAACGGCCTGCTGCTGGGCCTCGCCGCGCTGGACGGATTGTCCTACGCGGCGGCGGTCTTCATGGTGGCGGTCGGGCTGAACCTCGTCTTCGGCGTGCTGCGCGTGCTCAACATCGCCCATGGCAGCCTCTATGCCATCGGCGGATACTCGGCCGCCGCGCTGGGGCTCTTCCTGATCGGCGCCGGCCTGCCGGAATGGATCTCCTACCCGGCGCTGCTGGTCGCGGCGCTGCTGGTCGGCGCCGTGCTCGGCCCGCCGATCGAGCGGCTGCTGCGGCGCATGCAGGACCACGAGCCGGTGCTGCAGCTGCTGATCACCTTCGCGCTGTTCATGATCCTCGAGGATCTGCAGAAGCTGCTCTTCGGCGTGCAGCCGGTGGTCTCGGACGCGCCGGTGCGGCTGCTCGGCACCGTGGACGTGCCCTTCGGCGTCGACGTCATCCCGTTCAACACCTACCAGCTCTTCGTGCTGCCGGGCATCGCGCTGTTCACCCTGGCGGGCCTCGCCTGGTTCCTGCGGCGGACGCTGTCGGGGCGGATGATCGTGGCCGTCACCACCGACCGCGAGGCGGCCCGCGCCATGGGCATCGACGCGGCGAAGGTGACGATGCTGACCTTCACCGCCGGCGCGGCGCTGGCGGCGCTGGGCGGCGCGCTGGCCTCGCCCACCGTCTCGCTGGTGCCGGGCGTCGGCGCGCAGACCATCGTGCTCTCCTTCGCCGTGGTGGCGACGGCGGGGCTCGGGCAGATCGAGGGGGCGGCCATCGCCGCGCTGCTGATCGGGCTCGGCCGCTCCTTCGCGGTCTATTTCGAGCCGGAGCTGGAGGTCGTCGTGCCCTATCTCATCATGGTCGCGGTGCTGCTGGTGCGGCCGCAGGGGCTGTTCGGCGTGACGGAGACCCGACGCATATGAGCCGGACCGCCGAACTCCTTCTCGCCCTGCTGGCGGCGGCGGCGGTGCTCGCCCTCGCCTGGGCGGTGCCCTGGCTGCGCTTCGTGCTGACCATCGCCATGGCCAAGGGCCTCGCCGTGCTCGGCATCCTGCTGCTGCTGCGCGCCGGACAGGTCAGCTTCGGCCATGCGCTGTTCCTCGCCTTCGCCGCCTATATCGTCGCCTTCCTGGCGCCGCTGCTGCCGGAGGCGACGCTGCTGCTGCCGGTGGCGGCGCTCGGCTCGGCGCTGCTCGGCCTCCTCGTCGGCCTCTTCGTGGTGCGCTACCGCGAGATCTTCTTCGGCATGCTGAACCTCGCGCTCAGCATGGTCTTCTACTCGCTGCTGGAGAAGCTCTACTCCATCACCCACGGGACGGACGGCATCCGCCTGCCGCCGGTGCGCTTCCTGGGCCAGGTGCTGGAGGGCCCGGCCTATGGCTGGGCGGTGCTGATCCTGGCGCTCGTGCTGGCGCTCGGCTTCGGCGCGCTGGTCCGGGTCTACCTGGCCTCGCCGATGGGCCAGGCGCTGGCCGGCATCAAGACGCGCGAGGCGCGGCTGGAGTTCATGGGCGTCTCGGCGCGGCGCGTGTTGCTCTCGGCCTATGTTCTCGCGGCGCTGATGGCCGGCTGCGGCGGCGCCATCCTCTCCATGGCCTCGCGCCACGTCACGCCGGCGCTCGCCTACTGGACCGCCTCGGGCGAGCTGGTCTTCATCGCCATCCTGGGCGGCGCGGGCAGCGTCTTCGGACCCTTCCTCGGCGCCATCGCCTATGAGCTGACGCGGGTCTACGCGGCGGCGACGGTCGCCGACGCCTGGCAGATGATCCTGGGCGCGGTGCTGCTGCTGGTCATCCTCTTCGCGCCCGGCGGGCTGTGGGGGATCGGCCGGTCGCTGCTGGCGAAGCGGGGTGCGGCATGAGCGTGCTGCTCTCGGCCCAGGGGCTGAAGCTCGCCTTCGGCGGGGTGAAGGCGGCCGACGGCATCGATCTCGACGTGATGGAGGGCGAGTTCCTCGCCATCATCGGCCCGAACGGCGCCGGCAAGACCACCTTCATCAACATGACCACCGGCTACCTGAAGCCGCAGGCGGGCCGCATCACCTATCGCGGGCAGAGCCTGCTCGGGCTGTCGCCGCGCCGGATCGTCGATCTCGGCGTGGCGCGCTCCTTCCAGCTTCCGCAGCTCTTCACCGAGCACACGGTGCTCGAGAACGTGGCGCTGGCGATCGCCGCGCGGGAGGGCGTCTGGTCGCCCTTCGCGCCGCTGCTGCGCCCGGCCTTCCGCCGTGAGGCAGAGGAGGTGCTGGCGCGGTTCGGCCTGGAGGCGCTGGCGGAGCGGCGTGGCGACGCGCTGAACGAGGGCGCCCGCAAGCTGGCCGACATCGCCATGGCGGTGGCGCTGCGCCCGCGCCTGCTGCTGATGGACGAGCCGACCAGCGGTGTCGCCGCCGCCGACAAGATGGGCGTGGTGGAGACGCTGGTGCGGGTGCTGCGCGAGGCGAAGGTGACCGCCGTCTTCGTCGAGCACGACATGGAGGTGGTGGCGCGCTTCGCCGACCGCGTGGCGGTCTGGGGGCAGGGGCGCATCATGGCGCTCGGCCCGCCGCAACAGGTGCTGAACGATCCGCAGGTGCTGCGCGACGTCATCGGCATCGCGCCGCAGGAGGCTGGCCATGCTCCGGCTTGAGGGCATTTCCGTGGACATCGCGCAGGCGACGGTGCTGCGCGGCGTCTCGCTGCATGTGCCGGCGGGCGGGCGCGTGGCGCTGATCGGCCGCAACGGCGCCGGCAAGACCACGACGCTGCGGACCCTGATGGGCCTGCTCGAGCCGCGTGGCGGCAGCATCACGCTGGACGGCAAGCCTTGCGACGGCGTGCCGGCGCATCATCGCGCCCGGCTCGGCATCGGCTACGCGCCGGAGGAGCGCAGGCTCTTCGGCAGCTTCACGGTGGAGGAGAACCTGCTGCTGCCCGCGCAGGTGCTCGGCCTGCCCGGGGCGGAGGTGCGGCGGCGGCTGGAAGCGGTCTATGAGCTGCTGCCGGAGCTGCGCGGCTTCGCGCCGCGCAAGGCCGCCGGGCTCTCGGGCGGGCAGGGCAAGATGGTGGCGCTGGGCCGCGCGCTGATGGTCGGCACCCGCGCCGTGCTGCTGGACGAGCCCTTCCAGGGCCTCGCTCCCGCCCTGGCGCTGCGCTACGCCGAGGCGCTGGCGCGGCTGCGCACGGCGCTGCCCGACGTCGCCATCCTCATCACCGAGAGCAGCCCGGATCTTCTCCGCGCGCTGGTGGACAGCACCTTCGTGATCGAGCGGGGCGAGATTGCCGCCGCCTGACGCATGACCCAGCCGACCCTGACCGAGACCATCCGCCAGGTGCTGGCCGATGACATCACCGCGGGGCGGCTGGCGCCGGGCGGCGAGATCGACGAGAGCGCCGTGGCCGAACGCTTCGGCGCCTCCCGCACGCCGGTGCGGGAGGCGCTGCGCGAGCTGGCCTCGGCCGGCCTGGTCGAGATCACGCCCAGGCGGGGGGTGCGCGTCACCGCCGTCAGCATCGAGCAGCTGGGCGAGTGGTTCGAGCTGATGGCCGAGACCGAGGCGATGTGCGCGCGCCTCGCGACCTTCCGCATGACGCCGGCCGAGCGCTTCGCCCTGCAGAGCCTGCACGCCGATTTCGATCCCGCGGCGGCGGGGCTGGATGTCTATGACGACTACAACCGCCGCTTCCACAGCCTGCTCTACCAGGGCACCCACAATGGCGTGCTCGCCGCGCACGCGGCGGCGATGCGGCTGCGGCTCGCCCCCTACCGCCGCGCGCAGTTCCGCGAGGAGCAGCGCATCGGCCATTCCCACGAGGAGCACGCGGCAATCCTGGAGCGCCTGCTGCGCGGGGCGGGGGAGGAGGCGGCGCAGCTGATGCGCGGCCACATGCTCTCGGCCAGCGCCGCGCTCGCGCAGTACATGCGCCGCGCCAAGGAGGGTTGAGGGGCACCGCTCCTCAACCCCGTGCCATCGCCGCTCAGAGCGGCTCGCCGGCGCCCGTCCCGTGATGCGGCGTCGGGATGCACCATTCCTCGCCGCGCGGCGTGGTCACATATTCCGGCCAGCGCAGATCGACCGGCGGGTCGAAATCCGCGGGCAGCAGCGGCCCCACCCATTTCGAGCCGCCGATGCCGCCGCCGGTGCGCTCGCGGAACTCGGCCTGCGCCGCCTCCAGCGCGCCGGGCTTCGCGGCGAGGTCGAGCAGGGTCAGCGCCATGGTGCGGCCGGCGACGAACATCCCCGGATCCACCGCCTCCGGCAGGCCGCCCAGGGCGTTGTAGGTCCAGGCCGGATAGGCGTAGCCCGGACCCGGCGGCCGCAGCCGCGGGCGCGCGGCCAGCAGGCGCACCGTGGGGCAGTGCCAGGAATACTCGACATAGTCATCGGCCGAGAGGTGCATCTGCCAGGGCGGCAGCCCGCCGCGCAGCTTGGCCTCGTTCTCCTCCGGCGACATCAGGCGGGAGACATTGGCGATGAAGGGATCGGCCATCGGCTCCAGGCCGAGGTTCCTCTGGATGGCGCGGCCGAACTCCAGCGCCGCCTCGGGATAAACCGGCGCGCCCACCTCCTGCAGGTTGGCCCAGGTGAGCTCCGTCATCGCCGTGTTCGGCAGGCCGACGCGGGTCTTCGTCACCCAGCGGACGAAGGCGCGGCAGCCGGTGCTGGCGGCGACATGGCGGGCGTTGTTGGCCAGCACCTTCCAGATCTGCTCCTGGATGGCGAGGGAGGAGGAGCGCCAGGAGTACTGGATCTGGCTGAAGCGTGGTGGCAGGTTGTCCGAGGTCGCACCGCCATCGCCGAGGATGTACTCGTTCAGCGTCCAGGAGCCGGTGTGCGGGAACATCGCCTCCTTGGTGTACTTCGTCGTCGTGTACATCAGGCAGAGCGCATCCACCGCGCCGGGGCAGCGGGCGATGGCGTGCGAGGCGTCGATCGGCATCAGCGAGGGATCGACCCAGGTCTCGGGCGCCTCGGCCTCGAAGCTGATGACGGCGCTCCAATAGGCGCCGAAATGCGTCTCGCCCGTGACGGTATTGGCCGGCCAGGGGTGCCAGACCACGGCGGCGTCAAGGTCGTCGAAATAGCCCTTGGCGGCGTGGATCGGCTTGGAGCCGCAGACCTTCTCGGCCGGCTCGCCGAACAGTTTCAGCCGCCCCTTCACCCCGTGCTGCTGCATCGCCGCCTTGGCGGCCAGGATCGCCGTCAGCGCCGCGGTGCCGAGCACGGAATGCGGATCGGTGTGCCCGGCCGCATAGGGATGCAGGCCCTCGCGCGGCGCCTTGTAGGGCACCACCTGCTGCGAATTGCCGGGCACCGCGTCGTACTCGGAGAAGCTCGCCAGCACCGGGCCGCCATCGCCCCAGCTGGCGGCGAAGGCGGTCGGCATCTGGCCGGAGCCTTCCTCGACCGCGAAGCCCTCGGCGCGCAGGATCTCGACATAGTCGCGCATCGAGCGGTATTCGCGCCAGGCCGGCTCGGCATGGCTCCAGATCCGCGCGTTGAAGGCGGAGAGCCGCGCCTCGTTTCCGCTGATCCAATCCATCGCGGATCGGCGCAGCGCCTGCAGTTGTTCCATCGGAGCAATCTTCCCGTTTGCGGTCCGGCTCAGGCCGGGCGGACGTTCCAGAAGGTGGCGAAGCCGTCGAGCACGCCGGTGATGCCGTTGCGGTAGGCGGTGGGCTGCATGTACTGGCCGAGCGGCACATAGGGCACGCTCCGCATCGCCTGCAGCTGGATGTCGCGGCAGATCGCGGCCTGCGCGGCCTCGTCCGGAGCGTCGAACCAGGCATCGCGCAGACCGTTGATCCGCTCGTCCACGGACCAGCCGGCGTAGCTGCCATCGGCGCGGAGCGCCATGTGCACGGCGGGGTTCAGCCAGTCGGTGCCGGACCAGGTGGTGACGAAGCCGCTCCAGCCGCCGTCCTCCGGCCGGTCGCGGCGGTTGCGCCGCTGCAGCATGGCGTTGAACTCGACGGCGTAGATCTCGACATTCATGCCGACCCGCGTCAGCACATCGACCGCCACCGAGCCGAGCGCCATGCCGGCCGCGGTGTTGTTGCCGGCCATGATGACGACCTTCTCGCCCTTGTAGCCGGCATCCCGGATCGCCTGCCGCGCCTTCTCGATCTCGCGCGGACCCTTCAGCACGTCGAGCCCGGCCTCCGAGCCCATCGGCGTGCCGGGGCAGAAGAAGCCGAGCGGCACGTGGAAGAGGGCGGGATCGTCTACGCCGACGATCGCCTGCATGCAGTCGGACTGGCTGAAGGCGCCCCACAGCGCGCGGCGGATCTCCGGGTTGTCGAAGGGCGGGTGCAGGTGGTTCAGCCGCAGCATGGTGACGAAGCCGGTCGGGTCGAGGACCCGCGTGGTCACGTTGCGCGCGCGCTTCAGCAGCGGCAGCTGGTCGTGATAGGCGTATTCCTGCCAGTCCTGCTCGCCGGAAAGCAGCGCCGCGGTGGCCGTGCCGCTGTCGGGGATCGAGCGCCATTCGACCCGGTCGTAATGCACGACCTTGGGGCCCGAGGTCCAGGACAGCGCGCCGTCCCTGCGCGGCACGTACTTCTCGAACTTCGTGTAGACGTTCAGCGAGCCGGCCACCCGCTCATCCGCCTTGAAGCGGAACGGCCCGCTGCCGATGATCTCCGGCACCGGCTTGAAGGGATCGGTCCTGGCCAGCCGCTCCGGCATCATGGCGCAGACCGGCACCGAGGCCTTGCCCAGCGCGATCGGCAGCAGGGGGAAGGGCTTCTTCAGGCGGAAGCGGATGGTCTTGTCGTCGGGAGCGGAGAGTTCGTCGACCACCGCCATCAACGAGGCGCCGAAGACATCGCGCTTGCCCCAGCGCTGCAGGCTGGCGACGCAGTCGCGCGCCAGGACGGGCTCGCCATCGTGCCAGAACAGGCCGTCGCGCAGCGTCAGGTCCCAGCGCCGGCCGTCCTCCTCGATGCGGTGGCCGTCGACCATCTGCGGCGTGGCGCGGTAGTTGCCGTCCATGCCGTAGAGCGTGTCGAAGACCATGTAGGCGTGGTTGCGGGTGATGTAGCCCGTCGTCAGGATCGGATCGAGCGTGACCAGGTCCTGCTGCGGCGTGAAGCGCAGCGTCGTGGCCGAGGCCGCCCGCAGCCGGGCGGGCAGGGCAAGGGCCGTCGCGCCGGCCCCGACCCCCTGCAGCAGACTCCGTCGTTTCATTCCCGATATCCTTCCAGCTTGCTCTGGCGGGCGCATGCTCCGCCGGTTCGCCGTCCTCTGGCCCGCCCTGGCTCCCTGTCACCGGGAGCTTCTTCCGGGCGGCCTTCCTCGTCCCAGTCCTTTGTCGCGGCGGCGCTCAGCCCGCCGCCGTTTCGGCCAGCAGCCGGTCGCCGGAGGCCAGCAGCCGCGCCTTCAGCGCCGCCAAGCCTGGATGCAGCAACCGCCCCTCCCGCTTCACCACCCGGCCGCCAATCAGCACGGTGCGGATATCCGCCGCCTGCGCGAAGTGGAGCAGCGCCTGCTCCGGCTCCCGCGCGCCGATCATGTTCAGGCTGTCCCGTCCGACGACAAGAAGATCGGCCTGCTTGCCGGGCGTCAGCGAGCCGATGCGGTGGTCGAGGCGCAGCGCCCTGGCGTTGTTGAGCGTCGCCCAGCGCAGCACGTCGGCATGCCGCGGCGTGACCTCGCGGATGGGCGAGCCGCTGGTCGCGCGCTCCATCGGCGCGCCGCGTCCCGCCGGCAGCGCGGCGACGGTGCGCTGGTTGTTGAAGATCCGCTGCGCCTGCAGGGCGAAGCGCATGCAGTCCAGCATGCCGCCGCCATTCAGCACCTCGGTGTCCGGCGCGATGGAGGGCGCGCCGCCCAGCGCCGCGACCCGCCCGCTCAGCGGCTCCCGCGCATTGCCGCGCAGCTCGGCCGCGGCGGTGGCGGTGACCGAGACGCCGCTGTCGACGATGACGCGCAACTCGTCATCCCGGAGGTAGGTGCCATGGACCAGGTTGTGGTCGGGGCCGATCAGCCCTTCCGCCGCCAGCGCCTTGTATCCGTCGGGCTGCAGCCGGTTGTCGTTGCCCCAGACGTGGGCGGATGAGAGCAGGCCGTATTCCCGCGCCAGGGCGAAGTCGGCGCGGCAGACCTCGAGCGTGGAATAGTCCGGCCCCAGGATGCAGGCGGCGAGGGTGACGCGCGCCTCGTCGCTGGCCAGCGGGCCGGTCCGCAGGCGGCGGATCTCGGCGGCGGGATGCGGCACCTCGGAGAAATGCGGCTCGCCGGGGCGGGGCGCCGGCTTCACCGTGCCATGGCCGAAGACGGCGCGGATGCCGCTCTCCAGGAGCCCCTCCAGCGCGGCGTCGGTATGCTCCGGGGTGGCATTGCCATGGCACCAGTCGAACAGGGTGGTGGTGCCGGCATCGATCTGCGCCAGGGCGCCGACCAGCGTGCCGATGCGCAGGTCCTCCGGCGTGAAGCGGGGGCCGAGCCGCGCGTGCAGGATGCGGAAGTAGTCGGCGCTGCTCCAGTCCCCGCCGATGCCGCGCAGGGCCGTCTGCCAGCTGTGCAGGTGCGCGTTGACCAGGCCGGGCAGCACGATGCAGCCCGCGGCGTCGATCACCTCGGCGCCGTTGGCCTCGAGGGAGGGGCCGATGGCCCGGATCCGGTCGTACTCCAGCAGCACGTCGCCCCGCGGCAATACGCCGATCCGATCGTCCATCGAGAGGATCGTGCCACTCCGGATCAGCTTGCGCACGGCGCATTCTCCTCGCGGTGCGCGGGACGGCGCTACGGCGGTTGAGCAGGCGGCCGATGTTCTCTATATGGAACATCGTTCTGTATGAATGATGGTGGCGCTCGTTTGACGGAGCTGTCAACCGGGCACGGCCACCCTGGGAGCAGGGAAAGCGCGCCGCGCATGGAAGCCAGCCTCGATCTCCCCGGAAGCCGTGCCGCTGCCGTCGCCGTGCCGGCCGTCGGCAAGTGCCTGTCCATCCTGCGCCTGCTGGACGCGGAGCCCGGCGCCGGCCTCGGCCTGGCCGCCATCGCCGCCCGCCTTGGCCTCACCAAGAGCCACTGCCTGATGATCCTGCGCACCCTGGTGGCCGAGGGCTGGGTGGCGCATGACGCTGAGCGGCAGCGCTACGCGGTCTCGCCGGGCCTGCTGCTGGATCTGGCGGCGACGATCCGCCGCCACGATCGCGGCGCGCTGATGCGCGACGTGGTGCAGCGCCTGGCGCGCGCCCTCGGCCTGCCCTGCCTGCTCTGCCGCATCAATCGCGACGGCAGCTTCACCTGCGTCGAGAGCGCGCGGGGGGATCCGGAGCTGATGATCGACGTCCCGATCGGCCACCGCTACCCGGCCGATGCGCCGGCCCAGCTGCGGGCCCGGCTGGCGGCGCTGCCGGCGGAGCGCGCCACGGCGGTGCTGGCCGGCATGTCGCCGCGCGCCCACACCGCCGCCACCCTCACCGACAGGGCGCTGATCGGGCGGGAGGTGGAGGCGGCGCGGCGGCAGGGCTTCGTCATCGGCCGCATGGAATATCTGGACGGCATCATGAGCATCGCCACGGCGGTCTGCGATGCCGGCGGGCAGCCGCGCATGGTGCTGCAATGCACGGGGCCGCAGCGGGCGATGACGCCGCGCGAGGCGGCGCTTGGCCAGGCGGTGCGGGAGGCGGCGGCGCGGCTCGCCCTGGCCTGGGCCATGCCCGTGGAGGCCAGGGCCGCCGGCTGAGCCGGCGCGCCGCCTCAGCCCTTCGCCAGCCCCGCCTCCCGCGCCAGCCGGCCCCAGCGCCCGGTCTCCTCGGCCACGAAGGCGGTGTAGTCCGGGCCCGACATCGGCCGGGTCGTGTAGCCCTGCTCGAACAGGATCCTCTGCATCTCCGGCTGGGCCAGGACATGGTTGAGGGTGCGGTTCAGGTAGGCGGCCCGCTCGGGAGGCAGGGATTTCGGCGCCGAGAGGCCGAACCAGACGGTCAGCGCGAAATCCGGAAGCACGCTGGCCAGGGGCGGCAGGCCGGGGGCGAGGGGGGTCTCCTGCGCCGTCGTCACCGCGAGCGCCCGCATGGCGCCCTGCCGCGCCTGCGCCAGGCCGTTGGTGATATCGGTGAAGGTGCAGTCCACCCGGCCGGCGACGATATCGGTCAGCGCCTCCGCGCCGCCGCGATACGGGATGCCGGTCAACCCGATCCCGATCTGCCGCGCCATGGTCTCGGCCGCGATCTGCGCGCTGGCATTGCCATAGGCATAGGTGAGCTGCCCCGCCTTCTCCCGCGCCAGCTTCAGGAAGCCTGGCAGGTCCTTCGCCGGCGAGGCATTGGGCACGGCGAGGACATAGGGTGTCTCGGCGATCAGCCCGAGATGCACGAAGTCGCCCATCGGGTCATAGGGCAGCTTCGGCAGGGTGACCGGATTGAGCGAGAGCGTGGTGACGCTGGAGGCCACCACCGTGTGCCCGTCCTTCGCCTCGGCCGCGGCCTGCATGGCCATGACGCCGAAGCCGCCGCCGCGGTTGTCGATCACCACGGTCTGCCGCAGCGCGTTGCCGAGCGGCTGCAGCAGGAAGCGCACCAGCGTGTCGGTGACGCTGCCGGCGGGGAAGGGGACGATGACCTTCAGCGGCTGGGTGAGCGCCCCGGCCTCGGCGGCAAGCAGCCGGCGCGCGGGGGTGCCGGCCAGCAGGCCGGAGGCAAGAAGGCCGGAGCCCAGGAGGGCGCGGCGTGGCAATCTCAGCATGATCGATGGATCTCCCTTGGACGTGGTGGGGGCGGCGGGGGGCGCGCCCTTCTGGGCATCCTTCCTCCCCCCCTGCCGCCATCCGCCCGGCGCTACAGCAGCCGGTGCAGTTCGGTGTTGTCGGCGCCGGGGCCGAGCCGCTCCATCGCCTCGGCCCAGACGGCGCGGCAGAGCGCGAGGGAGCGGGCCTCGTAGCCCGTCTCACCGGCGATGCTGCCGGCGGTCTCCAGGTCCTTGCGCATCAGGCCGAGCTGGAAGCCCCCGGCATAGCCGCCACTCAGCACGTGCTGGCGCAGCTTGGTCTCGGTGGCGACATTGCGGCCGGAGGAGGCGTTCATGACATCGGTCAGCACGCCGAGGTCGAGGCCGAGCCGCTCGCCGAGGCGAAGCGCCTCCAGCGAGGCCAGCAGCCCGGCGGCATAGACGTAGTTGTTCAGCGCCTTCATGGCATGGGCGGAGCCGACCGCGCCGGTCGGGATGATGGTCCGGCCCATGTGGCGGAGCAGCGGCGTGGCCCGCGCCAGGGCCCCGGCGCTGCCGCCGGCCATGATGGTCAGCGTGCCGTCGCTGGCCTTCAGCACGCTGCCGGAGACCGGCGCGTCCATCATCTCCGCGCCATGCGCCGCCACCCGTTCCGCCAGCCGGCGCGTCTCCCCGGGCAGGGAGGACCCCATGTCGATCACCAGCATGCCGGGCCGGAGCGCGTCCAGCAGCCCGCCGGGGCCCTCCAGGACGGCGGCGACGACGGGGCTGCTCGGCAGCATCAGCACGACGATGTCACTGCCGGCCGCCAGCGCGGCGGGGCTGTCGGCACGCTGCGGCGGCGCCGCGCCGGGGGCCGCCGCCAGCCGCTCGAGCGCGTCGGGGGCGGTGTCGTGCACGGTCAGCGCCAGGCCGGCTGCGCGCAGACAGCACGCCATGGGCAGGCCCATCTGCCCCAGGCCGATGAAGCCGATGCGGTCCGACACCGCGTGGCGGACCGGCAGGCCCTGATCGGGCAAGGCCTTGTCTTCGGACATCGGGGTTCCTCCCAGGGGTTCTTCCGAGACTGGGCCGGGCAGGTGCGCCCGGCGATGGTTTTACCCTCGCATTTATACATGATAAATCCAATTCCGCCGCGCGCCCCGGCGCCGGCCGCAAGGAGCGGGGAATGACGCAGAGGGTGAAGCCACCGACGGCGCAGGAAGCGGTCCTGGCGGAGCTTCGGCGCCGGCTGGGCCTCGGCCTCCTGCGCCCGGGCCAGGCCATTCCGATGGAACAGCTGGCCGAGGAGTTCGGCGTCAGCCGCGTGCCGGTGCGCGAGGCGATGCGGATCCTGGAAGGCGAGGGGCGGGTGCTCTACACGCCGCACCGCGGCTATGCCGTGGCGTGGCTGGATGCCGACGACCTGCGCGAGATCTACCGGCTGCGGGATGTGCTGGAGGCGGAGGCGGTGCGGAGCGCCGCTCCGCTCCTGGCCGAGGCCGACCTCTCGCGGATGGAGGCGGCGACGCGGGAGATCGACGCGGCCTGCGCCGCGGCAGATGTGGCGGGGCTGATCCCGGCCAACCGGCGCTTCCACTTCGCGCTCTTCGAAGCCTGCGGGATGCCCCGCCTGCTGCGCATCCTGGAGCAGATCTGGGATGCCTCGGACCAGTACCGGGCGGTATACTTCAACGATCCGAAGAACCGGGGCCTGATGCGCCGCGAGCACGCCGCGATCCTGCGGGCCGCCCGGGCGCGGGATGCCGCGGCGCTGCTCCGGGCGGTGGACGAGCACCGGGCGCATGCCGTGCCGGTGGTCACGCGGCTGCTGCAGGAGACGGTTGCGGCGCCTGCCTCCTGAGCGAATGTGCGTATACAATTTCACGGTCCATGACCGTTCTTGAATAATGGTAAGGGATTCTCCCCCTGGTCTCGGGCGCCGCGAAGGGTTCTAATCGAGCCCAAGGCTTGGGGAGTAGAGAGTCCATGGCACCATCCATCACCCTTGGCGCGCGCAACTGGCTGGAACGCCTCTGGTCCGGTATCGCCGATCGCGGGCGCCCCTATGCCGCGGTGCCGGGCGCCGCCACGCCCCCCCTGGAACGGGCCCGCCTGCTGGCGGCCGCATTGCTCTCGGAACGCGGCGAGGCCTCTGGCGCCGCGGTGGCGCGCGAGCTGCTGCAGGTGCTGCGCGATCTCTCGCCCGAGGAGCGCGACGCCTTCCGTCACTTCCTGGCCAATGGCTTCCTGCCCGATCACGCCCAGCTGCGGGCCGCCGCCGAAGCCTATCTGGCCGAGCCCTCGCCGGAACGGGCCATGACCCTCTTCGAGCGCGCCGAGCCGCCGCGCCAGGAGCTGCTGCGCCGGATGAACATGGCGCCCGGCGGCACCGCGGCCCTGGTCGAGATGCGCCGGGAGATGCTGGGCCGGCTGAAGAAGGACAGCTCGCTGCGCCCGCTCGACGTGGACCTGCGGCATCTCTTCGGCTCCTGGTTCAACAAGGGCTTCCTGGAGCTGCGGCGGATCGATTGGGACACGCCCGCCGCCATCCTGGAGAAGATCATCGCCTATGAGGCGGTGCACGAGATCGATGGCTGGGGCGACCTGCGGCGCCGCCTGGCGCCGGACCGCCGCTGCTTCGCCTTCTTCCACCGCGCCCTGCCGGGCGAGCCGCTGATCTTCGTCGAGGTGGCGCTGACCGAGGGGCTGGCCGGCGCCATCCAGCCGCTGCTGACGCGCGACGGCGGCCCCGTCACGGCGCCGCCCCCGGACTTCGACACGGCGATCTTCTACTCGATCTCGAACTGCCAGGAGGGCCTGCGCGGCGTCTCCTTCGGCAACTTCCTGATCAAGCAGGTGGTCGAGGAGTTGAAGGACGAGCTGCCGCAGCTCCGCCGCTTCTCCACCCTCTCGCCGGTGCCGGGCTTCCGGCGCTGGCTGAAGCGCAAGCTGGAGCGCGACGATGCCGCGCTGCGGGCGGATGAGCGGGCGGCGCTGGCCGCGCTGATCGCCGCGCCCCAGCGGCGCGGGGCGCGGGGGGAGGAGGCCCGGGAAGAGGCCGGGCAGGAGGCCAGGGAGGAGGCCAGGGAGGGGGAGGTCGCCCCCGGCCCCGGCGTGCTGCTCGAGATGCTGACCGAAGGGGAATGGTGGCGCGACCCGATCCGGGAGGCCGCGCTGCGCGGCCCGCTGCTGCGCCTGGCCGCCGAGTACCTGACCCGCCCGAACACCGGCATGGGCGCCATCGACCCCGTGGCGCGCTTCCACCTGGGCAACGGCGCCAAGCTGGAGCGCATCAACTGGCTGGGCAACACGGCGCCGCGGGGGATGGAGGAATCCTTCGGCGTCATGGTGAACTATCTCTATGACCCGGAGGTGATCGAGGCGAACCACGAGGCCTTCGCCCGCTCCGGCGCCGTGGCCCGCTCGGCCTCGGTGGACGCGCTGCTGTCGCTGCCGGCCATCGCCCTGCCGCGCGGCCGGACCCTGCTGCCCCGCCTGCTGTCCGGCGCGCGGGAGGATGCCGGCAAGGCTGGCGCCACCTGAGGCGATCGCGGGGAGGGGCGGGGAAACCGGCCCTCCCTCTTGCCTTCCGGCCGCGCAGCCCCTTCAAGAGCTGCCTGCCGAGCAAACGTCCGAGCAAAGGAACCCGAATGTCACCTGCCATGGCCTCGATCCTGGGGCTTGTCGTCCTGTTCATCCTCGGCACCGCCCTGCCCATCAACATGGGCGCCATCGCCTTCGCGCTGGCCTTCCTGATCGGCACCTTCTCGGTGGGCATGTCGGCCAACGCCATCCTGGGCGGTTTCCCGGGCGACCTCTTCGTCACCCTGGTCGGCATCACCTACCTCTTCGCCATCGCGCAGAAGAACGGCACCATCGACCTGCTGGTGCACTGGGCGGTGCGCGGCGTGCGCGGCCATGTCGCCGCCATTCCCTGGGTCATGTTCGGCGTCGCCGCCGTGCTGACCGCGGTGGGCGCGGTCAGCCCGGCGGCGGTGGCGATCATCGCCCCCATCGCCCTGCGCTTCGCCCGCCACTACGACATCGACCGGCTGATGATGGGCCTGCTGGTGGTGCATGGCGCCCAGGGCGGCGGCTTCTCGCCGATCTCCATCTATGGTGGCATCACCAACCAGATCGTCGAGCGCGCCGGCCTGCCGGGCAACGACACTGCGCTGTTCCTGGCCAGCCTGCTCTTCAACCTTGCGGTGGCCATCGGCGTCTTCTTCGCCTTCGGCGGCGGCAAGCTGATCGGGCGGCGCGACACCGGCACGCACGAGGAATTCGAGGATGGCGCCCGCGCCTCCCTGCCGGTGACCGGCCATGGCGGCACGCCCGCCGCGCCCCGCGATGGCGGGCATCCCCACCCCACCCAGGCAAGCCGCGACCAGCTCCTCACCCTGGCCGGGCTGGTCATCCTGGGCGTCGGCTCGCTGGCCTTCGGGCTGAACGTCGGCATGGTGGCCATCACCATCGCCGTCGTGCTGGCGCTGCTCTCGCCCAATGCCCAGAAGGGCGCCATCGACAAGGTGAGCTGGTCCACCGTCCTGCTGATCGCCGGCGTCATCACCTATGTCGGCGTGCTGCAGAAGGCGGGCGCCATCGACATGGTCAGCACCAATGTGGCGGCGCTGGGCTCGGCCCTGCTGGCGGCCATGCTGCTCTGCTACATCGGTGGCGTGGTCTCGGCCTTCGCCTCCTCGACCGGCGTGCTCGGCGCCATCATCCCGCTGGCCGTGCCCTTCCTGGCCGGCGGCGAGATCGGCGCGGTGGGCATGATCGCGGCCCTCGCCATCTCCGCCACCATCGTCGATGTCAGCCCCTTCTCGACCAATGGCGCCCTGGTGCTGGCCAATGCGCCGGAAGGCGAGCGCGACCAGTTGTTCCGGCGCTTCCTGATCTACAGCGGGCTGGTCGTGGTGCTCGGCCCGGCGCTGGCCTGGGCGGTGCTGATCCTGCCGGGCTGGCTGTAGGCCAACTCTCCCCCGGGGCCGGGCGGCGATCCCCGTCCGGCCCCTTTCTCTTTTCGCCTTTCCGGGTGTTACCTGCCGGGGACACCCCCATGAACCAGCCATGAAGGAACGAGAGCCATGACCGAGCCGACGGGGCCGCTGAAGGGCCTTCGCGTGGTGGACCTGACCCGGGTCCTGGCCGGCCCCACCTGCACGCAGATGCTGGCCGATCTGGGCGCCGACGTGGTCAAGATCGAGCGCCCCGAGGCCGGCGACGACACCCGCGGCTTCGCGCCGCCCTACATGCCGAACACGCGGGAGAGCGCCTATTTCGTCGGCGTCAACCGCAACAAGAAGTCGGTGACGCTCGACATCGCCAAGCCCGAGGGCCAGGCGGTGGTGCACAAGCTGCTGGAGACGGCCGATATCCTGGTCGAGAACTTCAAGGTCGGCGCGCTGGCCAAGTACGGCCTGGCCTATGAGCAGCTCCGGGAGACCTATCCCGGCCTGATCTACTGCTCGATCACCGGCTTCGGCCAGACCGGCCCCTATGCGCCGCGCCCGGGCTATGACGCGCTGATCCAGGCCATGGGCGGCGTGATGTCGCTCACCGGCGAGCCCGAGGGCGAGCCGCAGAAGGTCGGCATCCCGGTGGCCGATCTCTTCGCCGGCCTCTACGGCACCATCGGCGTGCTGGCCGCGCTCCGCCACAAGCAGGCGACGGGGCAGGGGCAGCAGATCGATATCGGCATGCTCGACACCCATGTGGCCTGGCTGGCCAATCAGGGCATGAACTACCTCTCGACCGGCGAGAACCCGCCGCGCCTCGGCAACCAGCATCCGAACATCGTGCCCTACCAGGTCTTCCCGACCGCCGATGGCTACATGGTGCTCTCCATCGGCAACGACCCGACCTTCGAGCGCTTCTGTCGCAATTTCGGCCTGGAGCACCTGCTGGCCGACGAGCGCTACGCCACCAATGCCGCCCGTGTCGGCAACCGCGCCCTGGTGACGGAGACGCTGACGGCGGTGACGAAGACCAGGCCGACCCGGGACTGGATCGAGAAGCTGGAGGCGCTGAAGATCGGCTGTGGCCCGATCAACACGCTGAAGGACGTCTTCGCCGATCCGCATGTCGTGGCGCGGAACATGGTGGTGGAGATGGCGCATGCCTCGGGCCAGACGGTGAAGGTGATCGCCAATCCGGTGAAGCTCTCGGCGACACCGCCGGACTACCGCTCCGCCGCGCCGCTGCTCGGCCAGCACACGGAGGAGGTGCTGCGGGGCCTCGGTTATTCGGAGGAGGACATCGCCCGGCTGAAGGCGGAGGGCATCGCCTGAGACCGGGGCGGGGGTAGGGCCGGGGAGCCGGGGGGGGGTAAGCTCCCCCGGCCGAGGTGGCACCGCGCGGCGATCCATGCTTGGAGACGGCCTTCCGCCATCCCTCAGGAGGTCTGCGGCATGTCCCTGGTCCCCACCTTCGCCACGCCGCCAGGCTTCCTCGGCGTCACCCGCCACGACACGGCGGCGGATTTCGTCGTCGCCGGCATTCCGCTCGACATCGGCACCACCAACCGCGCCGGTGCCCGCTCGGGCCCCGAGGCCATCCGCCGCGCCAGCCGCATGCTGGTCGATGGCGCGCATCCGGCGAGCTGGGTCGATCCGGCGGCGCTCTCCCTCTCCGATGCGGGGGACTTCGCCATCGCGCTCGGCGACATCCCGGCCAGCCTCGCCGCCATCGAGGCGCAGGCCGCCGGTATCGGCCACCTGATTGCCCTTGGCGGCGAGCATGGCGTGACGCTGGCCCTGCTGCGGGCGCTGCGCCGGCGCCTCGGCGTGCCGCTCGGCCTGGCGCATTTCGACGCCCATGTGGACACCTGGCCCGACAATTTCGGCCAGGTCTGGGGCCATGGCTCGGTCTTCTGGCACGCCATCCGCGAGGGGCTGGTCGATCCCGCGCGGATGATCCAGGTCGGCATCCGCTCGCCCGTGCAGCGCGAGGTCTGGGACTGGACGCTGGGGCAGGGGGTCACGGTGCTGGATGCGCAGACGGTGCACGAGATGGGGCCGGCCGCGGTGGCGGCACGCATCCGGGCGGTGGTGGGCGGCGGCCCCGCCTATCTGAGCTTCGACATCGACACCCTCGACCCCGCCTTCGCCCCCGGCACCGGCACGCCCGAGATCGGCGGGCTGGCGAGCTGGCAGGCACAGGCGATCCTGCGCCGCCTGGGCGGGCTCGACTTCCGCGGAATGGACCTCGTCGAGGTGGCGCCGGCCTTCGACGTGTCCGAGATCACCGCCCTGGCCGGCGCCACGCTGGCCTGGGAATATCTGGCGCTCATGGCCGGAGGGAAGCCGGAGTAAGGCCCGACAGGGGCCGCTATTCGCCTGGAGCAGGGCTGAGGCACCGAAAACTTTTCCCTCATTCGGGCGAATTCCTTTAAAACCCTCCTGCCGCCACCCAAATGGTGCGGTCTCTGACGCCATCGCACGTGCCGCGAGCCCCCCGAGGGGGCACAGCAACGACGTAGAAGCGTCCTTTCTCGAAGTGGCCGGTCCTCGCGGGCCGGCGTCCTGAAGGGAGTGTGGATATGTTCGGTGAACGGACGCCTGCGATGCCCACCCATCGCAACATCGCCTGAGGCCATCGCCGGGAGCGCCACGCTTCCGGCCCGCCTCGCATCGCCGCCGGCCGCGCCGGCTCCTCCGCTGTCGCCTGTTGTTGTGGGGATTTCCGCCATGAGCCTCCTCCGCGCCCGCACCGCTGTCTCGCCTGTCCGTCCCGCGACGCGGGTGAGCCTCGCGGCCCTGCCCTCCGTCGATGCCCTGGTCGCCATCGAGCGCCCGGCCGAGCCGATGCTCTGCCTGCGTCCCGCCGCCCTGAGCCGGGGCGCGACGGAGTTCGTCACCGGCTTTCCGGGCACGGTGCTCTATGCCGTGAAGTGCAACCCCGAGCCGCTGCTGCTCCAGGCGCTCTGGGATGGCGGCGTGTGGCACTTCGACTGCGCCTCGGCGGCCGAGGTGGCGCTGGTGCGTGGGATGTTCCCCAAGGCCGCGATCCACTTCATGCATCCGGTGAAGTCCCGCCCGGCCATCCGGGAGGCCTGGACCCGTCAGGGCGTGCGCGACTTTGTGCTGGACGATGCGAGCGAGCTGGCCAAGATCCTGGAGGAGACCGGCGCCGGCGCGGCGGAGGGCCTCGGCCTTGTGGTGCGCATCGCGCCGCCGCCCGGGGGCGGGGCGCTGTACGACCTGTCGGGGAAGTTCGGCGCGACGCTGGAGGCGGCCGTCGGGCTGCTGCGCGCGGCGCGGCCGCATGCGGCGCGGCTCGGCATCTCCTTCCATGTGGGCTCGCAGTGCATGGACCCGCTGGCCTATCGCCGCGCCCTGGCGCTGGCCGGGCAGGCGATTCGCCTGGCTGGCGTCGCCATCGACGTGGTCGATGTCGGCGGCGGCTTTCCGGTGGCCTATCCGGAGATCGAGCCGCTGCCCCTCGGCGCCTATTTCGCCGAGATCGAGGCGGGTTTCGAGGCGCTGGGCCTGCCGGGCGCCGAGCTGTGGTGCGAGCCGGGGCGGGCACTGGCGGCGGGCGGCGGCTCCGTCGTGGTGCAGGTGCAGATGCGCCGCGGCGACACGCTCTATGTCAATGACGGCGTCTACGGCACCCTCTCCGATGCCGGGGCGCC
Source organism: Roseomonas sp. KE0001 (assembly GCF_016107285.1). GTDB lineage: Bacteria > Pseudomonadota > Alphaproteobacteria > Acetobacterales > Acetobacteraceae > Pseudoroseomonas. The sequence goes on from NZ_RCVQ01000001.1 coordinate 80,810, forward strand.
GGGCTTCCGCTTCCCCTCCCGGCTGATCCGCCCGGAGGGCGGGGCGGCCACGGCGGAGCGCGGCTTCTCGCTCTTCGGCCCGACCTGCGACAGCGCCGACTTCATGCGCGGACCCTTCCTCCTGCCCGAGGATGTCCGCGAGGGCGACTGGATCGAGATCGGCCAGCTCGGGGCCTATGGCGCCTGCCTGCGCACCGGCTTCAACGGCTTCGACCAGACCCGCCTGGCCGAGGTGCGCGACCGCCCGATGCTGGAGGTCGCGGCGGCCGAGCCGGCACCGCCGGAGCTTGCCCTGGCGGCCTGACCGCCGGGGAGGAGAGAGGGCCGGGGAGGGCATCGCCTTCCCCGGCCTTTTCTTTGGCACCCGATGGGCATGGCGGCGAAACGGTCTATCCTGCCGGGAAAACCATCCCGGAGTGACGCCCCCCATGCGCGAGTACCGCATCGCCGCCATCCCCGCCGACGGCATCGGCCCCGAGGTCATCGCCGCCGGCCTGCAGGCGCTGGAGACGCTCAGCCAGCGCGCCGGCGAGTTCCGCCTGCATGTCGAGCAGTTCCCCTGGGGCTCCGACTACTACAGGAAGCACGGCGTCATGATGCCGGCGGATGGGCTGGAGCGGCTGAAGGCGTTCGACGCCATCTACTTCGGCGCCGTCGGCGCGCCGGACGTGCCGGACCACATCACCCTCTGGGGCCTGCGCCTGCCGATCTGCCAGGGCTTCGACCAGTACGCCAATGTGCGCCCGACCAAGATCCTGCCCGGCATCACCCCGCCGCTGCGCGACTGCGGCCCGGGCGATCTCGACTGGGTGATCGTGCGCGAGAACTCGGAGGGCGAGTATGCCGGGCATGGTGGCCGCGCGCACAGGGGCCTGCCGGAGGAGGTGGCGACCGAGGTCGCGATCTTCACCCGCGTCGGCGTGACGCGCATCATGCGCTACGCCTTCCGCCTGGCGCAGGCGCGGCCGAGGAAGCTGCTGACCGTCGTTACCAAGTCGAACGCGCAGCGGCACGGCATGGTGATGTGGGACGAGATCGCCGAGGAGGTGTCGCGCGAGTTCCCGGACGTCACCTGGGACAAGATGCTGGTCGATGCCATGACCATGCGCATGGTGCTGAAGCCGCAGAGCCTCGACACCATCGTCGCCACCAATCTGCACGCCGACATCCTCTCCGATCTCGCCGCCGCGCTGGCCGGCAGCCTGGGCGTGGCGCCCACCGGCAACATCGACCCCGAGCGGCGCTTCCCCTCGATGTTCGAACCGATCCATGGCTCGGCCTTCGACATTACCGGAAAGGGCATCGCCAATCCCGTCGCCACCTTCTGGACCGGGGCGCAGATGCTGGAGCATCTGGGCGAGCGCGAGGCGGCGGCGCGGCTGATGAAGGCGGTGGAGCGCGTCACCGCCAGCGGCCTCCTCACCCCCGACCTGGGCGGCAAGGCCACGACCCGGGAGGTGACCGAGGCGGTCTGCGACGCGATCCGCAGCGCCAATGTCTGAGGCGCGGCGGGGCTAGCGGCCTGCGTCCCCCGATTGCGTCTTTGCCGGCTCCGGCCAACGGGCCAGACTGGACGAAAACAGACGCGACGAAAGGGAGACATCCATGATCCACCGCCGAACCCTCCTGACCTCCGGCGCCGCCCTGCTGGCAACCCCCGCCCTGGCCCAGGGCCGCGGCGGCGTGCCAGACCGCGCCATCACCGTGACGGTGCCCTTCGCCGCCGGGGGGCCGACCGATGTCATCAGCCGGCTGGTGGCCGAGGGGATGGCCAAGGATCTCGGACAGTCGGTGGTGGTGGAGAATGTCACCGGCGCCGGCGGCACCATTGCCGCCGGCCGCGTGGCCCAGGCGCGGCCGGACGGCACGGTGCTGCTGATGCATCACATCGGCCATGCCAGCACCGCCACGCTCTACCGCAAGCTGCCCTATGACGTGCAGGAGAGCTTCGCGCCGCTCGGCCTCGTCTCCGACGCCGCGATGACGCTGGTGGCGCGGCCCGACTTTCCGGCCGATGACCTCGCCGGCTTCATGCGCGAGATCCGCGAGAAGGGCGAGGCGCTGACGCTCGCCCATGCCGGGCTCGGCGGCGCCAACCAGCTCTGCGGCGTCCTGCTGCAGAGCGCGGCGGGCCGGAAGCTCACCACCGTCGCCTTCCGCGGCAGCGCGCCGGCGATTACCGACATGATCGCCGGGCGCATCGATGTCTTCTGCGACCAGGCGACCAACACGGCGCCCTTCATCCGCGAGAAGCGCATCAAGGCCTATGCCGTCACCCTGCCGCAGCGGGTGCCGGGCCTCGACCTGCCCACCACGGCCGAGGCGGGCGAGCCGGACATCCTGATGAGCACCTGGCATGGCCTCTACGCCCCCGCCGGCACGCCGCCCGAGGTGCAGGAGCGGCTCTCGGCCGCCATCCGCGCCGCCTTGCGCGAGGAGCGGCTGCTGACCCGCTTCGGCGAACTGGTCACCCAGCCGGCCGGCGCCGAGCGCGCGACGCCGGCCTATCACCGCCGCTACCTGGCGGAGGAGGTGGCGCGCTGGCGGCCGATCATCCAGGCGGCGGGACAGTACGCCGACTAGAGCAGATCCCGATCGGTTGGAATCAACTGATCGGGTGAAGATGCTCGCAAAAACAAAAGGCTAGAGCGTGACCGCCTGAGGTGGAATGACCGAAAGGCGTGAATCACGCGATCGAACAAGGATGGAAAGCGTGTTCTGTGAACGAATGTGAACAGATCACGCGCTAAGGCCCCGCCTCACCCGTTGTCGCGGAAGGCGGGGTAGAGCGTCATGCCGCCATCGACGAAGAGTGTGGCGCCGACCACGTAATCGGCCATGTCGGAGGCCAGGAAGAGCGCGGCGCGCGCCACGTCCTCCGGAGTGCCGATGCGGCCATAGGGGATCAGCGACAGCAGCTTCTCCCCGGCCTCGCCCTCGGTGTTCTCCGCGTTGATCGGCGTGCGGATGGCGCCGGGGGCGATGGCGTTCACCCGGATGCCCTCCGCCGCCACCTCCTGCGCCAGGCTGCGCATCAGCAGCGCCACCCCGCCCTTGGAGGCGGCGTAGTTCACCCGCCCCGCCCAGGGGATGACCTCGTGCACCGAACTCATGCAGAGGATCTTACCGAGGCTGGGGGCGGCGCCGGGCCGCCTGCCCTGGGCGCGGAAGCGGCGGATCGCGGCGCGCGCGCAGAGGAACTGACCCGTCAGGTTGACGTCGATGACCCGCCGCCACTGCTCCAGGGTCATCTCCGCGACCGGCGCGTCCTGCTGCAGGCCGGAATTGGCGACCAGGATGTCGATGCCGCCGAAATGGCGGGCGGCGTCGTCGAACAAGGCCTCGACCGCCGCCTCCTCGGCCACGTCGGCCTGCACGGCGAGCGCCCGTCCGCCGGCCTGCCCGATCTGCCGCACCACCTCGGCCGCGCCCTCGGCATCGCGGTGATAGTTCACCACCACCGCGGCACCGGATTGGCCGTAGAGCAGGGCGACCGCGCGGCCGAGGCCGGAACTCGCGCCGGTCACCACCGCCACCTGCCCGTCGAGTCTGCATTCCATGCGCCTGTCTCCCCTCCGCTGCTGAGCAACACCCGGGAGGCGAGGCGGTTGGGCCGGAGAGCGAGGTTGAATTTCGTAAAGTTGAGCGCTCCGGTGGAACGCCATGCTGCGGGCCGGGCGGCCCGGAGACGGGCATTCTCCCGTACCGCCCGCCGGACCCCGTGGCTCCCGGCATTCTCAGGGGAATACTGTTTCCTTACAGGGCATTAAAGGAATTCCCGAAATGTGGAGGGGGAGCTGAGGGCGCCTGGAAGTGTGAGGGTGGAATTTCTTTACACGCATGGCTTTGCGTGGAATCTCCTGACCATGTCCGTTTTTCCTGTCCTGAACCGGCCCGGGCCCCGCCGGGGCCGCTGTCGCCCGATGCTCCGCCTCGCCCGCCGGCGCTGACGCGCCCGCGACCCGCCCGCGATTCCGGCCGACCGCCGGGCCCTGCCGTCCGCACCGGGAGTGATCCTCATGCCAGCCTCCGCCACCACCGCCCTCGAGGGCAGGCCGCCCGTCCGGGCCGCCGCGCGCCCCTCTTTCCGCCGGGCCTTCCGCTGGCCGGGTCTCGGCCGGGCGCGCCGCTTCGTCGTGCCCGTGCTGCTGATCCTGCTCTGGCAGGCGGCGGCGGAGGCCGGCCTGATCTCCACCCGCATGCTGGCGCCGCCGAGCGCCATCGCGACCGCCGCCTGGGAGCTGATCGTCTCCGGCGAGCTGGGCCATCACCTGCTGGTCTCGCTGCAGCGCGTGGCCATCGGCCTGGCCATCGCCATCGGCGCCGGCGTCTCGCTGGGCCTGGTCGCCGGCCTGTCGAAGCTCGGCGAGGACGCCATCGACGCCACCCTGCAGATGCTGCGCGCGCTGCCCTTCCTGGCGCTGGTGCCGCTGCTGATCCTCTGGCTCGGGATCGGCGAGGCGACCAAGATCGTCCTGGTCGCGCTCGGCGCCACCTTCCCGATCTACCTGACGCTGTTCGGCGGCATCCGCAGCACCGACCCGAAGCTGCTGGAGGCGGGGCAGGTGCTGGGCCTGAGCCACGCGCAGAAGATCGTCCATATTGTCCTGCCGGCGGCACTGCCGCAGGCGCTGGTCGGGCTGCGCTACGCGCTCGGCACCGCCTGGCTCAGCCTCGTTGTCGGCGAGCAGATCAACGCCACCGCCGGCATCGGCTTCCTGGTGATGGATGCGCGCGAGTTCCTGCGCACCGACATCATCGTCGTCGGCCTGCTGGTCTATGCCCTGCTCGGCCTCTCCGCCGACCAGCTGGTGCGCGCCCTGGAGCGCCGCGCCCTGGCCTGGCGCCCGAGCCTGGTGCGGGAGGGCTGACGCCATGACCCGTCCCGTCGTCGAGGTGCACGGCCTGACCCGCCGCTTCCACGGCCCCGAGCGGCCGCCGGTGCTGGACCGCATCGACCTGACCATCCGCCGTGGCGAGTTCGTCGCCCTGCTCGGCCGCAGCGGCTCGGGCAAGACGACGCTGCTGCGGACCCTCGCCGGGCTCGATCCCGTGACCGAGGGGCGCGCCACGGTGCCGGAGCGGCGTGCCGTGGTCTTCCAGGAGCCGCGCCTGCTGCCCTGGAAGAAGGTCTGGAAGAATGTCGCGCTCGGCCTGCCGGGCAGTGCCGCCGAGGCACGGCGGAAGGCGGAGGCGGCGCTGGCCGAGGTCGAGCTGACGCATCGCGCCGAGGCCTGGCCACTCACCCTCTCGGGTGGCGAGGCGCAGCGCACCGGCCTGGCCCGTGCCCTGGTGCGCGAGCCCGAGCTGCTGCTGCTGGACGAGCCCTTCGCCGCGCTTGACGCGCTGACCCGCCTGCGGATGCAGTCCCTGGTGGGTGAGTTGGTTCAGGCGCACCGCCCCGCCGTGCTGCTGGTGACGCATGACGTGGAGGAGGCGCTGCTGCTGGCCGACCGCGCCCTGGTGCTGGCCGGCGGGCATCTGGTGGAGGACATCCCGATCGGCCTGCCGCGCCCGCGCCGCCGCGCCGATCCGGCCTTCGAGGCGCTGCGCCTGCGGCTGCTCGGCGCGCTGGGCGTGGACGAGGATGGCCACGACGCCGCGGCGCGGCCCGCCTTCGGCGCCGATTCGCGGCAGGCAGCCTGAGAGCCCGTTCGGGAATGGTCGCGGGTCGGTCTACCGGGTCCTTTCCGCGCCGGGGGCGTCAGGCCCTGGCCCCGATGCCCCGCATCGGAGCGGCGGACCGTCCTGCCCGGCACGAAGAATCCCTCGCCAGCCCGCCGCCGCCTCATTCTCGAACGGGCTCCGAGGCGATGCGGCGCCCTCGGCGGGAGCGATGTCGGGGCGGCTGAGCCGCCTTTCCCCTCCCTCAGCCTCTCCTTCAAGGACGCCAACCGATGACCCAGCTTCCCCTGGCGCCGCGCCGCCGCGCCCTGCTCGCCGCCCTGGCGGCCGCGCCTCTCGCCACTCCCGCCCTCCTGCGCGCGCAGGGCCTGCCGGTGCTGCGCGTCGGCAACCAGAAGGGCGGGCTGCGCTCGCTGCTCGACGTGTCGGGCCAGGCGCGCGACCTGCCCTACCGCATCGAATGGAGCGAGTTCCCCGCTGCGGCGCCGCTGCTGGAGGCGCTGAACGCCCATGCGATCGACGCCGGCAGCCAGGGCGACCTCGCCTTCCTCAGCGTCTTCGCCAATGGCGCGCCGATCAAGGCGGTCGGCGCCACGCGGCACGACCCGAAGTCCCAGGCCATCCTGGTGCGGGGCGACAGCAAGGCCGGGAGCCTGGCGGATCTGCGCGGCAAGCGCATCGCCGGCAACCGGGGCGGCTGGGGGCAGTACCTGGTGCGGGCGGCGCTGAAGCGGGAGGGCATCGCGCCGGAGGAGATCACCCTGGTGCCGCTCGGCCCGGTGGATGCGGCACTGGCCTTCCGCTCCGGCGCCGTGGATGCCTGGGCGATCTGGGAGCCCTATATCTCCATCGAGCTGGCCGGCTTCGGCGCCCGCGTGCTGGTCGATGGCACCGGCCTGACGCCCACGGTGAACTTCATCTCCGTGCATGACGCCGTGCTGCGCGACAAGCGGGCGCTGGTGCAGGACCTGCTGCTGCGGCAGCAGCGCGGCTTCGCCTGGGCGCTGGACCACATTCCCGAATTCGCCCGCAGCACCTCGGATCTGACGCGAATCCCGGAGCCGATGCTGCGGCGCGCCTATGAGGTGCAGCGCACCCGTTCCGTGCCGATCGATGCCCCGCTGGTGGCGGAGCTGCAGGCGGCGAGCGACCTGGCGGTGGAGTTCGGCGTGTTCTCGCGGCCGGTCCGCGTCCAGGACGCGCTGGATACCAGCTTCGGCCTCACGGGGTAGGGCGGGGGGCTCAGCCCCGCTTCGCCACCAGCACCGCCGAGCGCATCTCCTGCACCGTCACGCCCTCGGAATCGACCAGGCGGAACAGCCGATCGACCACGCCGCGCTGCCCGTCGCTGGTCTCGCGGACGGAGAGGATCTCGAGTTCCAGATGCACCGTCTGCCCGATCAGCAGCGGCTTCAGGAAGCGCAGCTCCTTCACGTCCAGCATGGCGATGGCGCTGCCGTCGAAGATGCCGAGCGTGTGCATCATGCCGGTCATCACCGCCGGGCCGAGCAGCCCGTGCAGGATGCGCTGGCCGTAGCGGCTCTCCTTCATGAAGGCGGCATCGACATGCACGGGGTTCCAGTCCCCCGAGAGCATGGCGAACATCGTCAGGTCGCTCTCGGTCAGCGTGCGGCCGCGGCTCTCGAAGCGCTGGCCGGGCTGGAAATCCTCCAGGTAGAGGGCGTGGCTCATGGGGTGGCTCCTTCGGTGTCGGCCATCAGCGCCTCGGCCATCTCGCGCAGGCGCACGCGCTGGATCTTCACGCCGTTCGGGCTTTCCGTGACCGGAAAGGCGTCGAGCGGCAGGATGCGGGCCGGCTGCTTGTAGCGGGCCAGGCGGGCGCGGCAGGCGGCGGCGAGATCGGCCTCGCGCAGCGTCGCGCCGGGGCGGGGGGTGACGAAGGCGACGGCCATGCTGGCCTCGCGCAGCCCCACCACCTGGGCATTGTCCACGCCGGGCAGCGCCTTGAGGAAAGCCTCGATCTCCTCGGGGCTGACCAGGAAGCCGCCGAGCCGCAGGGCGTCGCCCAGCCGGCTCTCGTAGTCGAAGCCGCCCTCGGCGCGCAGCCGGCAGAGATCGCCGGTGCGATAGAAGCCGTCCGTCGTCAGCGCCTTCGCCGTCGCGCCGGGATCGTCCAGATAGCCCGCGAACATCGAGGGCGCGCGGCATTCCAGCTCGCCGCGCTCGCCGCCCTCCCGGATGCGGCATTCGGCGCGCGGCGACAGGGGCAGGCCGCCGCCGAGGCCGCGCCGCTCCGCATCCGTCTCCTCCTGGATCGCGAAGAGGGCGAGCAGCTCGGAACTGCCGTAGAGACCGCGCGCATGCAGGTTGAGGGCATCGCTCAGGGCGAGCACGCGCGCGGCGCCGGGGCTGAAGCTGGCGAAGCCGGTGAAGCGCAGATCGGGATAGGGCCGGCCGGCGGCGACCTCGGCCAGGCGGTAGATCATGTCGTCGGCGCCGATCGTGTGCGTCACGCGGCGCGCGCGCAGCAGCCGGTCGGTCACGGCGGGATCGAAGCGGTCCTGGCAGACGATCTCCGCGCCGCCGGCGACGGCGCCCAGCGCGGCCATCAGCCCGAAGGTGCCGCAGAGCGGGACCACGGCGAGCAGCGTCGCCCGCCCACCCCGGCGCGGCGCATCGAGGCCGAGGCGCCGCGCCACGTCGCCCGCGTGATGCGCGATGCTGCGCTGGCGGTGCAGCACCAGCTTCGGCCCGCTGGTGGTGCCGCTGGTGGTGAAGGTGAGGCAGTCGCTCTCCGGGGAGGCCCCTGGGGAAGCGGCATCTTCCGCCTGCCCGGATGTGGCGTCGAGCGCCGCCCAGGGCAGCACCGGCAGCGCGCCCAGCCGTGTCTCCGCCGTGTCCAGCCCGATCACGCAGCGCGGCGGCGCCGCGAGGTCCGGCAGGACCGCGCCGAGCAGGGCCGGGAAATCGCCCGCGGCGAAGCCCCATTGCGTGGCGATCGCCACGGGGCGGGCGCGGTCCAGCAGATAGGCCACCTCCTGCGCGCGGAAGCGGGTGTTGACATGGATCGCCGTGGCGCCGAGCCGCGCCAGTGCGAAGTGCAGGATCAGGTATTCCGGCCGGTTGGGCAGCCAGATCGCCACCCGGTCCCCGGCGCCGATGCCCTGCCGCGCCAGCCCGCCCGCCACGCGGCGCACCGCCGCGGCGAAACCGGCATAGGAGAGGGCCGGGCCATCGAGGAAGGCCAGTGCCGGCGCCTCGGGCACCGCCGCCGCCGTCTCATCCAGCAGCGCCGTCAGCGTCTGGTGCATGCGCGTCTGGCGCATCAGAACAGCTCCATCAGCCGCGCGTGGTCCGAGAGGTCCGAGGGCTGCCCCTCGAAGATCATCCGCCCCGACTTCATCACCACCACCCGGTCGGAGATGGCGAAGGCCTCGTGGACATTCTGCTCGACCAGCAGGATCGCCATGCCGCGCGACTGCCGCAGCGCCGCGATCGGCGCCAGCAGGTCCTGGAACAGCTTCGGCGCCAGGCCGATCGAGGGCTCGTCGAGCAGCAGCACCTGAGGCCGCGTCAGCAGGGCGCGGGCGATGGAGACCATCTGCTGCTGCCCGCCCGACAGGGTGCCGGCGCGGCGGGTGCGGAAGTCGCGGATGCGCGGCAGGATCTCCAGAACCTCCTCGATCCGCTCGGCATAGCCCGCGCGCGGCACGCCGGCGGACCAGAGCGCGAGGCCGAAGATCTCCTCCACCGTCAGGTCCATGAAGACGCCGCGCCCCTCGGGCACGAAGGCGATGCCGGCGGCGGCCAGGGCCGAGGGGAGATGGCGCGGCAGCGCCTCGCCCCGCACCCGGATGCGCCCGCCGGACGGGCGGTGCAGCCCGTAGAGGCAGCGCATCAGCGTGGACTTGCCGGCGCCGTTGTGGCCGATCAGGCACAGCGTCTCCCCCTGCCGCAGGCCGAGCGAGACATCCTCCAGCACCGCGTGCCCCCCATAGCCGGCGGTGAGGCCCTCGGCCTCCAGCACCATCGCGCTCATGGGGTGGCCTCCACGGCTTGCGGCCGGTCGCCGAAATAGATCGCGGCCAGCTCGGGATTGCGCAGGATGGCCTGCGGCTCGCCCTCGGCCAGGACGCGGCCCTGGTCGAGGAAGGCGATGCGGTCGGCGAGTTCGACGACGACATCGAGGTTGTGCTCGATCAGGCAGATCGCCTTTCCCTGCTGCGCCGCCTCGCGCAGGATGCCCGAGAAATGCCGGCGCGAGGCGAGGTCGAGGCCGGAGGTCGGCTCGTCGAGCAGCCAGACCTCGGCCTCGGCCGCCAGGATGCGCGCGACGGAGAGGAACTTGCGCTCGGCATAGGCGAGGTCGATGGCGCGCTCCTCCGCCAGCCTCGCCAGGCCCGTGCGCTCCAGTGCCTTCTCCACCCGCGCCTCGCGCGTCGCCCGCGCGGCGCGGCCGCCGGGCTGCCAGAACCAGGAGCCGGTCTCGGTCGCCGCCAGCACGTTCTCCCGCACCGTCATATGGGTGAAGAGGCGCAGGTCCTGGAAGGAGCGGGCCACGCCGCGCCGCGCGATCTGCCACGGGCGCAGGCCGAGGATCGGCGCGCCGTCGAGGCGGATGTCGCCGGAATCGGCGCGGAGGTTTCCGGTGATCAGGTTGAACAGCGTGGTCTTGCCGGCGCCGTTCGGCCCGACCAGCGCGGTGACGGCGCCGGCCGGCAGGGTGATCGACACGCCCGCCACGGCCTGGACGCCGCCGAAGGAGCGGGAGGCGTTCTCGACGGTGATCGCGGCCATCAGTGCGCCACCTTGCCGCGGCCGAGGTCGCCCACCAGTCCGGCGGGGCGGAAGATCATCAGCAATGTCATGGCCAGGCCGTAGAGGATCTGCTGCACCGCGCCGACCTCGGTCGGCGGGATGAAGGGGAGGAAGGAGAGGCCGGCCGGCAGGGCCAGCAGCAGCGCGGCGCCGAGCAGCGGCCCCCAGAGCGTTCCGGTGCCGCCGACGATGACCATCGCCATCACCAGCACCGACTGGTCGAGGGTGAAGCTCTCGACATTGACGAAGGCCATGTGGAAGGCGAAGAGCGCGCCGGCCATGCCCGCCCCGGCGCAGGCGAAGGCGACGGCGAGCGTCTTGGCGACCGCGACATGCTTGCCCAGCGCCTCGGCGGCGCTCTCGGCGTCGCGGATGGCGCGCAGCGTGCGGCCGAAGGAGCCCCGCGCCAGCAGGTGCGTGGCCAGCAGGATCAGCGCCAGGGTGGCCAGCGCCAGCGGCAGCGCGGTGATGGTGACGCCGAAAAGCTCGGGCCGCGGGATGCCGACCAGCCCGCCGATGCCGCCGGTCAGCGGCTTCAGCTCGCTGAACAGCGTCGTCGCCACCATCTGCAGGCCGAGGCTGGCGGCGACGAAATACTCGCCGCGCACGCGCAGCGCCGGCAGGGCGAGGCAGAGCGAGAGGCCGCCGGCGATCAGCGCCGCGACCAGCAGGGCCAGCAGCGGGTCGGGCACCAGGAGCATCGCCGTCTGCGCCCCGGCATAGGCGCCGAGGCCGAAGAACACGGCATGCGCCACGCTGAAGATGCCGGCATGGCCGATGGCGACGTTCAGCGTCGAGGCCAGGATGCCGAAGATGGCGACGATGGTCGCGAGATTGGCGAGATAGGCGATCATCGGGCCACCGCCACGCCGAACAGGCCGGAGGGCCGGAAGAGGATGAAGCCGAAGAGCACGACGAAGCTGACCGCCTCGGCCCATTGCGGCTCGACGAAGGCCAGCGCCACGCTCTCGGCGATGCCGAGCAGCAGGCCGGCCAGCGCCGCGCCCTTGAGATTGCCGACGCCGCCGACGATGGTGGCCGCCATCGAGATCAGCATGACGTGGTGCCCCATGGCCTCGTTCAGCCCGACGGTCATGCCGGTCAGGATCGCCGCCGGGGCGGCCAGCGCCGAGCCGAGCGCGAAGGCCAGGATGGAGAGCCGGGTCGAGGACAGGCCGTAGGTGCGGATCAGGTCCGGGTTCTGCGCCAGGGCGCGCAACGCGACGCCGGCATGGCTGCGCGTCAGGAACAGCGACAGCGCCAGGAAGAGCAGCGCCGAGACGCCGATGGCGACATAGAAGACCGGTGCGATCCAGAGGTCCGGCAGCACCTCCGTGGCGCGGGACAGCGGCGTGTCGATCACCGCGAAGCCGCGCCCGGCGATCATGCCGACCAGGTTCTGCACCACGATCGACACGCCGAAGGCGGCGACGAAGACGGTGAAAAAGCCGCCCTCGTGCCGGCCGATCGGACGGTAGACCAGCTGCTCGATGGCGACGCCGAAGAGCACGGCGACGGCAATGGCGGCGAGAGCGCCCAGCGGCCAGGGCCAGCCGGCGTTCCAGGCCATCAGGAAGGCATAGCCGGCCAGGGTGAAGGCGGCGCCATGGGCGAAGTGGAAGATGCGCGTGGCGCCGAAGATCAGCGCGAAGCCCGCAGCCGTCAGCGCGTAGAGGGCGCCCGTCTGGACGCCCCCCTGCAGAAGCTGGAGGAAGAGCATGGGCTCAGCCGGCGATGCGCGTCAGCGCGCCGCCGCGCAGCTCGTTGACCTGGATGGCGGCGGTCAGGTTGCCCTTGTCGTCGAAGCGGCCCTTGCCGCCCACCAGGTCGAACTCCCGCTTTTCCAGCAGCGCGGCGCGCAGCGTCTCGCCATCGACCGGCCTGCCCGCGGCCTCGTTCATCGCCGCGAGCTGGCCGAAGAGCCAGACGGCGTTGTAGTAGTTGACGTGGTAGGTGCCGGGGTCGCTGTTGAAGCGGGCCTTGAAGTCGGCGGCGAAGCGCTTCGTCATGGCGTCGCCGCCGGCGAAGTCGGTCTTCTGCGTGGTGAAGATCAGCCCCTCCGCCTCGGCCGTGTTCTTCACGCTGTCGAGGTTCATGGCCGAGTAGGACAGCAGCGGCTGCGAGATGCCGTTGTCGCGCAGCTGCTTGATGATCTGGCTCTGCTGGGCGCCGAAGCTCGCGATATAGACGGCATCGGGGCGCGTCTGCCGGATGCGCGCGGCGACGGGGGCGAATTGCTGCGCCGTGCGCGGCACGCTGAAGCTGCCGGCCAGGGTGCCGCCGGCCTTGGGCAGGCCGTCGCGCAGCGCGCCGAGGATGGCGTCGCCCAGCGGGTCGTCGACATAGACGAGGGCGATGCGCTTCAGCTTCCGTTCGCCGACGATGTAGGGCAGCAGCGCCTCGGTCTCGAGATGCGCCAGCGGGATGGTGTTCCAGAAATACGGCGAGAGGCCGGACAGGTCGGGCCCGACGGCACCGCCATTGACCATGACGATCTTCGCCCGGTCGCCCACCGGCGCCACCGCCTTGGAGACCGCGGTGAAGCCGACCAGCACGAAGCTGGCCTTGTCCACATTGGCGAGCTTGGTCATGCCGACCACCGCCTGCTGCGGCAGCGCCTGGGTGTCCTCGGCCTGCAGGCGGATGGGGCGCTTCAGCACCTTGTCCGCCTCGATATGCTGCAGGGCGAGCTGCGCGCCGGCGGTGAAGACCGTGCCGTACTCGGCATTCGGGCCCGACATCGGGAAGAGCGTGCCGAGCACATAGGGCTCGCCACCCTGCGCCAGGGCGCTGCGGCCGAGGAAGGGGAGGGCGAGCGTGGCACCCAGCAGGGCGCGACGGCCCGGTTGCGGACGGTTCATGGACTTATGGCTCCCTGGCCGCGCCCTGCCGGCGCGGCCCGTTCTTGAGCGACAAAGTCCCGCCCGCTCTCGCGGATGTCAACCGTAGGCGAGCGCCAGTCCCGGCTCGTCCCAGGCCGCCTCGACCAGCTTTCCGGTGCTGGAGAGGGTGATGTAGGCGGTGCGCCGGTCCGCGCCGCCGAAGGCGATGTTCGTCACCATCGGGTCCGGGTACTTCACCCGGCCGAGGATGCGGCCGTCCGGCGCGATGGTGGTGATCTCGCCGGTGACCAGCGTGGCGACGCAGATGTTCCCCGCCTCGGTCACCGCCAGGCTGTCGAGCCGGGTGAAGCCGGGCAGGTCGCAGAGCATCCGGCCGCCATGCGGGCTCGGCCACGGATCCTTGCGCAACTCGCCCGGCCCGGTGATCTCCCAGGACCAGAGCCGGCCGCTCTCGGTCTCGGCCACATAGAGCGTGCGCCCGTCCGGCGAGAGGCCGATGCCGTTGGCGCCGCCCGCGATCGGCAGCGCCGCCTCGATGATCGCGCTGCCATCCGCCGCCGCCCAGTAGACCGCGCCGTGGTCGCGGTCGCGCGCGCGCACCTTGCCGAGATCGCTGAACCAGAAGCCGGGCACGGGAAAGCGGCCGGGATTGTCGAAGACGATGTCGTTCGGGCCGCGCAGCCGGTGCTCGCCGCAGCCCTCGTAGAGGCGGCGCACGGTGCCGTCGCGCGGGTCCACCGTCTCGATCCGGCCACCCTTGTAGTCGGACGCCTGACCGCTGGGGCGAAGGCAGCCCGGCGCGTCATGCCAGGTGAAGCCGCCGTTGTTGCAGAGGAAGAGCTGCCCGCCCGGGCCGCGCGCCAGGCCGTTCGGCCCGCCCCCCGGCTCGGCCAGGATGCTGCGGGCGCCGTCCGGGGCGATGCGGGAGATCACGCCCGCCTCGATCTCGACCAGCGCCACGGCGCCGTCCTCCATCACCACCGGGCCTTCCGGGAAGCGCAGCCCCTCGGCCATCACGCGATCATCCGTCATTTCGTTTCCTCCCTTGCCGTTCCTGGCTTTGCCGCTTCTTCGCGCCGCGACGTCAGGCTTCCGCCCGCAACGCCGCCAGGATCTCGTCGCTGTGCTGGCCGAGCGCGGGGGCCGGCCGGGTCCAGGCGCCGAAGCCGGGCAGGACGGGGAAGGGGATCTCTCCCAGCTCCGGCTGCGCCACGGGCGCGTGGCCGCCGATCGCCCGCACATGCGGATGCGACAGCCAGTCGAGCGGCGTGTTCACGCGATCCGCCATCAGCCGCGCACCATGCAGCGCCGCGAGCCAGTGCGCCGCGTCCCGCGTGGCGAAGACGGCGCGGATCTCGGCCAGCATGGCGTCGCGGTTCTCGGCGCGGGCGCCGAAGCTGGCGAAGCGCGGGTCCGTCGTCCAGTCGGGCCGGCCGAGCACGCCGGCCAGCGCGACGAACTCCGCCTCGCGCACCAGGGCGATCATCACCCAGGCGCCGCAGGCGGTCTGGTAGGAGCCGGAGGGGATGTTCAGCGCGCCCGGCGCGCGGCCGAGCAGCCCGGCCTCGCCGATCGGGAAGCCGATCAGCGCCGCCGTGCCGGCGAGCAGCGAGATGTCCAGCACCCGGCGGCGCGGCGCCGTGTCCTGGGCCCGCTCGGCCAGCGCGGCCTGCACGGCGGCGAAGGCGTAGAGGCCGGTGACGACATCGGAGACATAGGTGCCGACCTTGTGCGGCGTGCCGTCCACGCCCTGGTTCAGCGCGACCAGGCCGGAGAAGGCCTGGGCGACGGAATCGGTGCAGGGCCGCTCGGCGTTCGGCCCCTTCTGGCCGAAGCCGGAGATGGAGAGGCAGACCGCGTCCTCCCGCGTCGCCTCGGGGCCGAGGCCGAGGCGGGCGGCGACGCCGGGCCGGAAGGCCTCGATCAGCACGTCGCACCGCGCGGCCAGGGCCTGGGCGGCGGCGCGGCCCGAGTCGCTCTTCAGGTCCAGCGCCAGGCTGCGCTTGCCGCGATTGAAGGCGGCATGCATGACCGACTGGCCCTCGGCGCGGGTGGACAGGCCGCGCGACCAGTCGCCCTCCGGCGGCTCGAGCTTGATGACATCGGCGCCGGCGGCGGCCAGCAGCATGCCGCAGTAAGGCGCGGCGATGCCCTGTCCGGCATCCAGAACGCGCAGCCCGCGATAGGGGCGAGGCGGTTCACCGTTCATTGCATTTCCTCCCCGGATGTGCCGCCATCTGACGACGAGATGACGAACAAGGGAAGGGAGGGAGAGCCGATGCCGCTGACAAGACGCGCGGTTCTGGCAGGTTTGGCGGCGGGCGTGCCGCTCGTCGGCGGGCCTGCGCGCGCGGCGACCGGCGGCTGGCCGGCCCGGCCGATCCGCTGCGTCGTGCCCTATCCGCCCGGTGGCCCGACCGACATCCTGGCGCGGGTGGTGATGCAGCGGGTCGGGCAGCGGCTCGGCCAGCCCATCGTGATCGAGAATCGCGCCGGCGCCTCGGGCGTCATCGGCAGCGCCGAGGTGGCGCGCGCGCCGGCCGATGGGCAGACCTTCCTGGCCAATGCCTCGATCCAGGTGATCATCCCGCATCTCAACCGCCAGATGCCCTTCGACACGCTGGCCGCCTTCGCGCCGGTGACGAACTTCGCCCGCGTGCCGCTGATGCTGGTGGTCACCCCCGACCTGCCGGTGCGGGACGTGGCCGGGCTCATCGCCCTGCTGCGCGAGGGCGCGCGGCCGATCTCCTACGGCTCCTCCGGCATCGGCGCCGCGCCGCATCTGGCGGGGGAGCTGTTCAAGCAGATGACCGGGACGGAGATGACCCACGCGCCCTATCGCGGCTCCGGCCCGGCGATCCAGGACCTGATGGCCGGGAACATCCAGCTCATGTTCGATTCCATGCCGAGCAGCGCGGCGGCGGTGCGCGAGGGCCAGATCCGCGCCCTGGCCGTCACCACCGCGGAGCGCATCCCGGCCTTCCCCGATCTGCCGACCATCGCCGAGGCCGGTGTGCCGGGCTACGAGATCGCCACCTGGTACGGCCTCTGGGCGCCGGCGGGCACGCCGGCCGCCATTCTCGGGCGCATGCAGCAAAGCGTGGCGGAGGCCATGGCCCTGCCGGCGCTGCAGGCGACGCTGGAGACGCTGGGCGCCGTGCCCGTCGCTGACGCGCCCGAGGATTTCGCCCGCTTCGCGCGCTCGGAATACGACCGCTGGGGCCGGCTGGTGCGGGATGCGGGGATCGAGGCGCAGTGAGCGGCGCGACGATGCGGGCGCTGGTCTGCGAGAGCTGGCGCGACTTCGACGATCTCGTGCTGAAGGAGGTGCCGGTGCCACCGCTGCGGCCGCGCGGCGTGCGCATCCGCGTCGAGGCGGTGGGGGTGTCCTTCGCGGTGCAGCTCGTGGTCGCGGGGAAGTATCAGCGCCGGCCGCCGCTGCCCTTCTCGCCGGGCACCGAGATCGTCGGCACGGTGCTGGAGGCGGCGCCGGATGCCGAGGCGCCGCCGCCCGGCAGCCGTGTCTTCGCCGTGCTGGACTGGGGCGGCATGGCCGAGCAGGCGGTGGCGGACGACATCCATGTCGTGCCGATCCCCGACGGCCTGCCGGCCGCGCCCGCCGTGGCCTTCCCGATCAGCTACCCGACCGCCGCCTCGGCGCTGCTCTGGCGCGGCCGGCTGGAGGCGGGGCAGTGGGTTCTGGTGCAGGGCGCGGGCGGCGGCGTCGGCCTGGCCGGGCTGGAGGTGGCGAAGGCGGTGGGGGCGAGGGTGATCGCCCGTGCCGGCGCGGCCAAGCACGCCATGCTGCTGGCGCGCGGCGCCGATGCCGTGCTGGACAGCGCGCAGCCCTTCCGCGCCCCTGTGGCGGAGATCACCGGCGGAGATGGCGTCGCGGCCGTGCTGGACACGCTGGGCGGCGAGGCCTTCGACGAGGGGCTGCGCTGCCTGGGCGACGGCGGCACGCTGCTGACGCTCGGCTATGCCTCGGGCAGCATCCCGCAGCTCGGCGTCAACCTGCTGCTGCTGAAGAACATCGCGGTCGCCGGGCTGAACTGGGGCACCTATATCGGCTGGTCCCCGGGCGACCGGCGGCGCGACCACGCGCCGCGCGTCCGCGCCCTGTGGGCGCAGCTGATGGACTGGTGGCAGGCCGGGCTGCTGCGGCCGGAGGTGCACGCGGAATATCCGCTGGAAGGCTTCCGCGAGGCCATGGCCGAGGTGCGGAGCCGCCGCGCGGTGGGCCGCGTGGTGCTGCGGCCCTAGAGCGTTTCCCCGTTCGCATCGGCTCACGGCAAACGATCTAGGCGCTTGTTTTTGCGAGTCTCTTCGCCCGATCAGATGATACCGCCTGATCGGGATCCGTTCCAGGCCAGGTCACTCCAGCAGGGCGCCGTAGATCCAGCCCAGCACCGTGCCGTCGGCCAGGGCGATCCGCATCCAGCCCTGATGGGTCTCGATGATGCGGACCGGCGTGCCGGTGGGCAGCGCCCGCACGATCGGCGAGCCGCCCAGCGGCTGGCTGCGCACATTGGCATCCTGCCGCACCCGTGCCTCCTGCCAGAGACCGCCGAGCTGGCCGCTGTCCGGCTCGACAGGCTGGATCGTCGCCTGCGGCTCCGGGCGCGGCGGCGCCGGTGGCGCCACGGGCGGCGGCGGTGGCAGGTCGGTGCCCTCGGCGGTGCCGTCGGGCAGGTCCACCGTGCCGGCCAGCGGCGGCAGGCCCGGCGCGGTCGTGGACGGCTGCGCCGCGAGGGGCGCGGGCGGCGCGACGGTGGGCGGCGGGTCCGACAGCCGCGGCGCGCGGTCAACCTCCCGCGGGGCGGGCGAGGGGGGCTCCGGCGCGCCGCCGCCGAGCATGGCGCCGAGACCATAGGCGGCCAGGATCACGGGCAGCAGGGCCAGCCAGGCCCAGTGCCGGGATCTCCAGGATCGCGCGCCGTCCCGCCGGGGCCTCGCCGGCCGCGGCTGGCCCAGGCGCGCGGCCCCGGCGGCGGCCAGGGGCGCCGCCAGGCCGGCCGGCGGCATCGCGCGGGGCGCCGCCGGCAGGGCCGCCGCCTGCGGCGCCACCTCCGCCGGTGTCGCGCGCTGCAGGCCGGGCTCCGGCTGCAACGCCGGCGCGGCGAGCTGGCGGTAGGGATGCAGGCTGCGATAGGGGCAGCCCGCCAGCACCTCGACATAGTTGCGGTAGGCCGCGACAAAGGCGCCGCCGAGGGCCATGTTGCTGATGGCGATGGATTTCGAGAGGCCGTCCCCCTGGATGTCCACCCGCAGGTACTGGGCCAGCGGACGGCCCTCCGAATGGCCGACGATCTCCGCATCGCCCGAGGCCGTGTTCTCGAAGAAGCGGTAGGTCCCGGTGTCCATGGCCAGCCGCGTGCCGTCGAGCACCCGCTCACTGCCGTAGAAGCGGCCGGGCAGGAACTCCCAGAAACCCACCCCCATCAGCACCACGATGCGGAAGCCCGGCTCGATGGCCGGTTCCGGCACCACGGCGATCGACAGGGCGCGCGGCTCGCGCAGGGCCGGGGGCGGTTCGCCGGGCCGGCCGCGACGCTCCACCATCTCGAAGATCAGGCCCGCCTCCGCGACGTCACTCGCCGCTTTGACGAAAGCCTCGTAGGCGGCGCGCAGGGCCGGATCGGCCAGGGCGGCCCGGACGTCGCGCAGCATGGCGCGGCGCTTGTCGCTGGCCGAGGGCGGCGGCACCGGGCCGCCCGTCAGGGCGGGATCGACGAAGCCGGGCGCCACATCGGGCGGCACGGGCTGCACCGGCGGTCGCGCTGGCGGCCGCTCGCCGGCGGGCTGGCGGAGCAGCGGCGGCGGCGCGTCCGCGGGCCGCCCTTCCTCCAGGGCAGCGTTTCCGCGCGCGGTGTTTCCACGCGCCGGGGCGGCCTCGGTGGGAAGGGACGGAAACGGAGGCGATGACATGGCCGGAACCTCGCACAGGAAGGCAGCGCGTCAAGTCATGGATGCCCCGGACAGGGTGATCCGGCGAACCGGGGCGGAACGGTCCCTGTCCACGGCCGGGGCGGGAGCCTGGCGGAAAGACTTCCGGAAGCAGAAATTCAGAACGACGCGGGCCGGGTCCGGCAAGTTATTCTTGCTCCATCGCCATGTATTCACGCCTCGCGAGGGATGACCTCACTTCTTCGTTATGAGCTGAGAAGAATTCTTCGCAATCCTATCTACCTGAAGTTGCCGTGTCGGCCGTGCTGCGCGCGTCGCGCAGGGGCCAGATCGTATCTTTTTTGATATTCACAAAAGTGTTTTGGCGCCTTCTTCCGTTGTGGCGACTCTGCGGGCCTGTTAAGTTTCGGTCATGAACGGTCCATGCAAGATGCGTGGTGTGACCATGATGCTCACGCCGCCATAGCCCTCCGGCCTGCCCTGCCCGGCGCGGGCTCGCCCTGACACCGGGACGGGATTCAGCCTGAGGCGCGGACCTTGTTCGGCGCCCACCCTTCCGCACGTTCTCCGCGTCCCTCCCCTGGTGGCGCGACAAGGGTTGCCCATGTCCGACCTTCCCCCTGGTCCTCCCACTGGCAAGCCCCCCGGCAAGCCCCCCGGCAAGCCCCGGCCCGATGCCGCCGCCCGCCGCTTCCTGCTCAGCTTCCTGGCCCTGTTCCTGGGGGGCATGGGGCTGGTCGCCGGGCTGCACATGGCGCTGGCCTCGCAAGGGCTGCTGGCACCGCCGCCCCTGGCGGCCACCAATTGCATCGACGACAAGTTCGTCCTGCTGCGCGAGGCCCCGCTCGAGGACCGCACGCTGGTCGCCATTGGCTCCTCGGTGACCTGGCGCAACCTCGACATGGCGGTGCTGGAGCGGCGCTTTCCCGGCCACCGCGCCTACAACGCCGCGCCCTGCTACCTCCATATCGACCAGACCGGCTTCATGACCGGCTTCCTGCTGGAGCGGATGCCCGAGGTCGAGACGGTCCTGGTGGTCGTGGCGCCGCGCGATTTCGAGGCCTGTCCGGTGGCGGAGCGCGCCTTCTTCGACACCGCCCTGGCCGATGCCTATCTGGACGGGCTGGTGCCGCGCTGGCTGCCCTACCTCACCGGCTTCCGCCCGATCTACCTGGCGCGCGAGGCGCTGGAGCGGCGCGATCCGCCGCTGCGGCCGGAGGATACCGTGGAGGATGACTTCGGCTCCAGCATCCTGCGCCGGCCGCATGACTGGCGGCCACCGCCCTATTTCGACGAGGCCTGCTTCCCGGCCCTGACGGGGCTGGAGGAGACCGTGGCCGCGCGTGGCGCCCGCCTGGTGCTGGCGGTCGCGCCCATCATGCCGGAATGGGCGGAGACTTTCGACCCCGACGACCGGCTGGTGGAGGGCTGGGTGCGGCGCGTGGCCGGAGCGCTGCACCGGCCGGACAGCCTGCTGATCGACGGCCGCGCGCTGGACTGGGAGGATGCCCGCTTCGCCGACCCGGTCCACCTGCTCTACCCGAACCACACCGCCTTCACCGAGTTCGTGGCCGAGGCCATGGCCGCCGGGCCGCGCACCGCCCTGGCAGGCGGGGAGTAGGGCCATGCTGTTCAACTCCCACATCTTCATCCTGGCCTTCCTGCCCATCACCCTGCTCGGCTTCTTCCTGCTGGGCAGGCTGTCCTCCACCCGCCCGGCGCGGCTCTGGCTGCTGGCGGCCTCGCTGGTCTTCTATGGCTGGTGGAGCATTCCCTATCTCGGCCTCCTGCTGCTCTCGATGCTGCTCAACTACGCGCTGGGCCTGGCCATCATCGACCGCCGGGAGCGGGCGCCGCGCGCCGCCTGGTGGCTCACCGCGGCGGGCGTCACCGGCAATGTCGCGCTGCTGGCCTGGTACAAGTACGCGGCCTTCGTGCTGGACAATGTCGGCGCCCTGACGGGTCTCGACTTCGCCTTCGGCGCCGTCATCCTGCCGCTGGCGATCTCCTTCTACACCTTCCTGCAGATCGCCTATGTGGTGGACGCGCGGCGCGGGCGGGCGGAGCGCTACGGCTTCCTCGACTACTGCCTGTTCGTCACCTTCTTCCCGCACCTGATCGCGGGGCCCATCGTCCACCACTACGAGCTGATCCCGCAGTTCCACCGGCCGGCCATCTACCGGCCGCGCGCCGCCGACATCGCCGCCGGCGTCGCGTTCTTCGCCATGGGACTGCTCAAGAAGCTGCTGATCGCCGATCCGGTCGGAGGCCTCGCCACGCCGGTCTTCAACGGCGCCGGAGCGCCGGGACTGGCCGAGGCCTGGATCGGTGCCGTCGCCTTCTCCGTCGGCCTGTACTACGACTTCTCCGCCTATTCCGACATGGCCATCGGCCTGGCGCGGATGTTCGGCATCGTCTTTCCCTACAACTTCAACTCGCCCTACAGGTCGGCCTCGATCATCGACTTCTGGCGGCGCTGGCACATGACCCTGTCGCGCTTCCTGCGCGACTATCTCTACATCCCGCTCGGCGGCAATCGCCATGGCGGCGGCCGGCGCAGCATGAACCTGATGGCGACCATGCTGCTGGGCGGACTCTGGCACGGCGCGGGTTGGGCCTTCGTGGTCTGGGGCGGGCTGCACGGCCTTTATCTGCTGATCAACCATGCCTGGGCGGGCGCCGTGAAGGCGGGCCGGGCGCGCGCCCTGCCGCCGGCCGCGGCCCGGCTGCTGACGCTCGGCGCCGTGCTGCTGGCCTGGGTCTTCTTCGCCGCTCCGGACATGAGCCGCGCCTTCGCCGTCCTGGGCGGCATGGCCGGGGTGAACGGTCTCGCGATGCCGGAGACCGCGGCGCTGATCCAGACCCTGTTCAGTGAGGGGCCGCGCGCCGTGGCGGCGCAGATCGGCGGCATGGCGCTGCTCAATCAGGCGGTGGCGCTGTCCACCCTGGTCGCGGCGCTGCTGATCATCGCCCTGCTGCCGAACTCGCAGCAGATGATCGACGGCCGTGCCGCCGATCCGGCGGAAGCCCCACGCTGGCCATGGCTGAGGTTCCGGCCCCGCTTCGCCACGGCCTTCGCCACGGCGGCCGCCTTCCTCCTGGCCCTGGCACTGATGGCCGAGGTGAAGGAATTCGTTTATTTCCAGTTCTGAACCAGGATAAGTTCATGACGGAACGATCGGCAATACAATCCACGATTGTATTGCCCGCTTGTGGAAAGCTTTGCCGCAGAAACGGGCTTGCCCATCTCACGAAATTGAGTAGGTGGCATTTGCCCTTCTAAGTAGAGTCTCTGGAGGATATCGCAATCTAAGGGGGAGAATTCCCCGAGGAAGCACGCCTGCCAGAACAACCGCCCCGTGCCGCACCGGTCCTGCCTCCCCGGCCTTCAGGGCGGCCGCGCTTCCGCATGAGCCTCCGGTCCCTGCTGACCGGAGGCTTCGGCCTCGTCGGACTGACCGTCGCCCTGCTGATCGGCCTGGCCCTCGGCCGATCGGCGGAGTGGCGATTGCGGGAGAGCATCCTGGCGGAGTTCGCCGGGGCCGCCGGGCGCATCGCGGAACTGCTGGACCAGGGCCTCTACGAGCGCCGCCGCGACATGGTCTTCCTGGCCTCGCTGGGCCTGATGCGCGACCCCAGCGCGCCGCTCGCCGCCCGGCGGCAGGTGCTGCGCGACATGCAGGCCGCCTGGCCCGACTACGCCATCCTGATGCTCATCTCGACCGAGGGGCAGGTCCTGGCGACCGGCAGCGGCCTGCTCGAGGGCGTTGATGTCTCCCGGCGCGCCTATTTCCGGCAGGGCCGCGAGGGGCCCTTCGTAGGCGATGTGCACGACGCCCGGCTGATGTCGCCGCTGCTGGGCCGGCCGGCCGACGATCCCGCCCGCTTCATCGACCTCGCCGCGCCGGTGCACGGCCCCGATGGCCGCCTGATCGGTGTCGTCGCCGGGCATCTCTATTCCGAATGGGCGATGGAGGTGCAGCGGAACGTCCTGACGCCGCTGTCCGGGGAGCACCCCGGCATTCACGCCCTGATCGCCGATGAATCCGGCAGGGTGGTGATCGGTCCGCCGGAGGCGCGCCGGCGCGGCCTGGGCGAGGTCGAGCCGGAAGCCCCGTCGCGGCTGCTCTCGGCCCGGGCCGACGCCTGGCTGTCCCTGGACGGAAGCCGCCTCATCGGTGTCGCTCCGACCCAGGGCCATCGTGACTTCCTGGGGCTTGGCTGGCGCGTCGTGGTGATGCGCGACGCCGCCCTGCCTCTTTCCCCGGTGGCGGCGCTGCGGCATGACGCGCTGCTCTGGGCCCTGCTCGCGGCCGTCGGCGCGGCGCTGCTGGGCTGGCTGCTGTCGGCGCTGATCACCGCGCCGCTGAGGGCCCTGTCGCGGGCGGCGCGGCGCCTGCGTGACGATCCCGCCACGCCCCTGCCGGCGGGGGGCATGATCCATGAGGCCGACGCGCTGTCGGAGGCCCTGCGCGATCTCCTGGCGAGCCTCCGCCGCCGCGAGCAGGAGCTGACCGAGAGCCAGGCTCGCCTGAGCGCTGTGCTGGAACAGATGCCGGTGGGCGTGATGCTGGCCCAGATGCCGGAAGGGCCCATCATCTTCCAGAACGCCCGCGCGACGGCCATCCTGCAGCGCGAGTTGACGAGCATCCAAGACCTGCAGCGCTACGGCGCCATCGGCGGCCTGCACGAGGATGGCTCCTCCTACGAGGCGGAGGACTATCCCCTGGCCCGCGCCGTGCGGCTGGGCGAGAGCGTGGTGCGCGAGACCATGTACTACCGCCATGCCGACGGGCGGCTGCTCACCCTGGAGATGAGCGCGGCGCCGGTTCGCGCCGGCAGCGGCCGCGACATGCTCGCCGCCTGCACCTTCGACGACGTGACCGAAGCCCGCGCCGCGTCCGAACGGCAGCGCCTGCTGGCCGCCGAGGTGGATCACCGCGCCAAGAACGTGCTGGCCGTGGTGCAGGCGACGCTGCGCCTGACCCAGGCGGAGAACACCGACGCCTTCGTCCGGGCGGTGGAGGGCCGGGTCGCCGCCATGGCCAGGGCGCAGACCCGGCTGGCCGACGCCAACTGGAACGGCGCCGACCTGCGCGCCCTGGTCGAAGGGGAGGTCAAGCCCTTCCTCCTGACGCGCCTGGGAGACGGTGTCCCGGCCTTCTCGGTCGAGCTGGTCGGGCCGCGGGTCACGCTGACGCCCGAGGCGACACAGCCGATGTCGATGGTGATCCATGAGCTGGCGGCCAATGCGGCCCGCTATGGCGCGCTCTCCGTCGCCGGCGGCGCCCTGTCCCTGTGCTGGGAGGTGGACGAGGCCGCCGGGCTGCTGCGCCTGCGCTGGAGCGAGAGCAACGGCCCCGCGGTGGCCGGCCCGCCGGCCCGGCGCGGCTTCGGCGCCCGGCTGATCACGGCCACGCTGCGGGACCAGCTGACGGGCGCGGTGCGCTGGCAATGGCACGCCTCCGGCCTCGTCTGCGAGCTGCAGGCACCCTTGCGCCGTGTCGCCGTGCTGGCGCAGGTGGCTTAGCGCGGCGCCGGGCCTGGTCGGGTCAGGACTGGAACAGGCGGCTGTACTGCGTTTCGTGCCACGCGCTCGCCATCGCCAGGGCCGGCGACAGGGTGCCGATCTCGTCGTCGCTGACGGACTGGGCTCTCCCCGCCGCCTGCTCGATCGCCTCGACGGCCCCGATCAGGATGCGCTGGCCCGCCGTATGGCCGAGCGGAACCAGCCGGATGGCGGCCATGACCTGGCCCTCGGCATAGACCCAGAGAAGGCCCCGGAGGGCCGAGGCCGGGGCGATTCGCCAGTGGTGGGCGGCCAGGGCGAAGGCGGCCGGATAGGTCAGCGCCTGGTCCCGGTACCGCTGTGCGGCGGGAACCTCGAGATCGTCCAGGAGGCGGAGCAGCGCCTCGCCCAGCCGCCGGTCCTCGAGCCGGAACTCGCGGCTCTCGCGCGCGGCCATGAGCCAGGCATTCGCCGATCCGAAGCCCTCCCGGTCGTCCGCCTCCAGGGCCGTGGCCATGCGCCAGAACAGCGCGCCATCGAGCTGCGCGACATTGGCCCGGAGCGTTCCGAGGATCCAGTCACGCGCCGCCTGCTCATCGGACACCCAGCCGGCGGAGACCGCCGCCTCGAGGCCGCGGGAGTAGGAGAAGCCGCCGATGGGCAGGCCCTGGCTGACCAGGCGCAGCAGATGCAAGGGCACGGTTCCGGGAGGACCGGGCAGGGCGGGACCGTCCGCCATGGCTCAGACCCTCGCCGGGTCCGCCTCCCGCCGGTATGCCGCCAGTCCCCCGAACTCGGTGATGAAGCCGATGACCTCCTCGAGCCCCTGGCCCCGGGAAAGGTCCGTGAAGCCGAAGGGCCGTGAGCCCCGCATCCGCCCGGCATCGGCGCGCATCACCGAGAGATCGACGTTCACATAGGGCGCAAGATCGCTCTTGTTGATGACGAGGAAGTCGGAGCGGGTGATGCCGGGGCCGCCCTTCCGGGGAATCTCCTCCCCCTGGCAGACGGAAATGACGTAGAGCGTCAGGTCGGCGAGATCGGGCGAGAACGTCGCCGCTAGATTGTCTCCGCCGGATTCGATGAAGATGATGTCGAGATCCGGGATCTTCCGCCGCATCTCGGCGATGGCCTGCAGGTTGATCGAGGCATCCTCGCGGATCGCGGTGTGCGGACAGCCGCCGGTCTCGACGCCCATGATGCGCTCCTCGGGCAGCGCCTGCAGGCGGGCCAGGATCAGCGCATCCTCCTTGGTGTAGATGTCGTTGGTGACGACGGCGATGGAATAGGTCTCGCGCATCGCCTTGCACAGCTTCTCCGTCAGCGTGGTCTTTCCCGAGCCCACGGGGCCGCCGATGCCGACGCGGAGGGGACCGTTTCTGGACGTCATGAGCACGAAAATCCCTGGATTGCGTTATCCGCCGGCGGCCTCATGGCCCTGTGCGGAATGACCGGCATCGCCATGCGAGTGGCCGTGGCCGTGGCCCGAATAGGCACCGCGCAGCGGATCGAATTCGCCCAGGATCTCCTCGATCTGCGCGCCGAGCCCCTCGAGCATTCCCCGGATGACGGCATCGCGCAGGATCACGATCCGGTCCGGCCCGATCGCCGCGGCCAGATGGCGGTTGCCGATATGCCAGGCGAGTTCCGTCAGATGCACGGGATCCCGGCCGCGGATCACATAGAGCGGTTCGACCGCGGCGGCGATCTCGACGATGCCGCCGCCCTCGATTGGCAGCACGTCGCCGGCGGCCAGCACGACGGTTTCGGGGAAGTCGACAAACACCTTCCGGCCATCGGTCAGCTCGATCACGCGGCGGCGCAGATGACGTTCGTCATGCTCGAGGACGGCCCGGCCAAGCGTCGGCCCGAGGCCCTCAGTGGCCTTCGGCGCCCGCACAAGGGCAAGGGCTTTCAGCATTCCGTCTCTCCGTCATGGGCGGCTCCGCTGCGTCAGGATTCCGTGGCGAAGGCCGTACGAACGCTATCGGAAAGACCCAGGCCGCACCAGGGGGCCGCACCAGGGGGGGCCACATGGGGGGCCACACGGGGGCGCACACCAGGGACCGGCCGGCCGCCAGGGCAGGGTGCGCGCCGATGACTTCGCCATTGAAAGCATCCGGGAGGACCTTCAGACTGCCGCCAGGATCAGATTGATTCGATTGGGAATCCCTGCGTTCAATGGCCGAGACTCCGCCCCCGGTCGCGGTGGGACCACGCCGATCCCCGGCCACACCCCTGCCGCCCGCCGCTCCGGCCGGCCATGCCCGCCCTGTCGCCCCGCCGGACACCTGGCCGGCGGAGATGGATCTGTGGTTCGCGCGGATCGCGGACAGGACCCGGCTGGCGCGCCGGCGCCATGTCGGACCCCTGGCCGTGCAACGCCCGTTCCATCCGGAGCGTGACGGCACCTGCCATGTCTATCTCCTGCATCCGCCGGGCGGCGTGGCGGGCGGTGACAGGCTGAGCCTGCGCTGCCGCCTTGATGCCGGCGCCCGCGTGGTGTTGACTACGCCCGCCGCCACCAAATTCTACCGCAGTGAGCACAATGTCTCCATGCAGTCAGCGTGCTTCGAGATCGGGGCCGATGCGGTGTGCGAGTATCTGCCGCAGGAGACGATCCTCTTCGACGGCGCCGATGCGCGGCTCGACACCCGGATATCGCTTGCCGCCGGCGCCACCTATGTCGGGTGGGACTTCCTGTGCCTCGGCAGGCCCGCCGCGGGCGAGGGCTTCGGCAGGGGGCGGTTCACCCAACGCATCGAGATCACGCGGGATGGCCGGCCCATCTGGTTCGAGCGCGTCGCCCTCTCGGGCGGGTCGCCGCTTCTCGGCGCGGCCTTCGCGCTGGCCGGAAAGCCGAGCTGGGGCACGATGGTCTATGCCGGCGCCACCGTCGACGATGCCGCGGAGCGCGTGCGGGCGGCCATCGGCGGGGATGGCGACGGGATCTTCTCCGCCAGCCAGGTCGATCAGGTCGTGGTCTGCCGCTATCTCGGGACCAGGGTCGCGGACGGCAAGGCACTCTTCGCCCGCGCCTGGGACGTCCTGCGGGCGGCGTGCCAGGGCAAGGCGGCCCATCAGCCACGGATCTGGTCGACCTGAGGCCGGGTCGCCCAGCAGAGGACAAAGGCAATGGAACTTCTTCCGCGCGAGAAAGACAAACTCCTGCTTTTCACGGCGGCCCTGCTGGCGGAGAGACGGAAGGCACGCGGCATCAAGCTGAACTATCCCGAGGCGGTCGCCTATATCTCGGCGGCGGTCCTGGAGGGCGCGCGGGAAGGCCGCACGGTGGCCGATCTCATGTCCTTCGGCGCGACCCTGCTGACGCGCGAGGATGTCATGCCCGGCGTCCCCGAGATGATCGGCAGCGTCCAGGTCGAGGCGACCTTTCCCGACGGAACCAAGCTGGTGACCGTCCACAGCCCCATTCCATGAGGTCCAGGCCATGATCCCGGGTGAGTTCTTCATCGAGGACGGCGAGATCGAGATCAACGCCGGCCGTGAGACGCGTTCGATCGACGTGGCGAATTCGGGCGATCGGCCGATCCAGGTCGGCTCGCATTACCATTTCCAGGAGACCAACCCGGCGCTCCACTTCGACCGCGACCAGGCGCGCGGCTTCCGCCTGAACATCCCGGCGGGAACGGCCGTCCGCTTCGAGCCCGGCCAGTCCCGCAGGGTCGAGCTGGTGGCGCTGGCCGGCGAGCGCGCCGTCTACGGCTTCAATGCCAGGATCATGGGAAAGCTGGAGAGCTGAGATGCGGCGTATCACCCGGGAGACCTATGCCTCGCTCTACGGCCCGACGAAGGGGGACCGGATCCGGCTCGCCGACACCGAGCTGGTGATCGAGATTGAGCGGGACCACACCGTCTATGGCGACGAGGTCACCTTCGGCGGCGGGAAGGTGATCCGCGACGGCATGGGGCAGAGCCAGCGCAATGCCGCCGAGGTCGCCGACCTCGTCATCACCAATGTGGTCATCCTCGACCATTGGGGCATCGTGAAGGCCGATGTCGGCATTAAGGGCGGCCGCATCTCGGGCATCGGCAAGGCGGGCAATCCCGACATCCAGCCCGGCGTCACCATCGTCATCGGGCCGGGCACGGATGTCGTCGGCGGCGAGGGCCAGATCCTCACCGCCGGCGGCATCGACACGCATATCCACTTCATCGCGCCGCAGCAGGCGGACGAGGCCCTGGCCAGCGGCACCACCACGCTGGTGGGCGGCGGCACCGGCCCCTCCGTCGGCACGCTGGCGACGACCGTGACCCCCGGCCCCTGGTATATCCACCGCATGCTCGAGGCGGTCGAGGATCTGCCGGTCAATGTCGGCCTGCTCGGCAAGGGCAATGCCAGCCTGCCGGAACCGCTGCGCGAACAGGTCCGCGCCGGGGTCATCGGCCTCAAGCTGCACGAGGACTGGGGCACGACTCCCGCCGCGATCGACAACTGCCTGAGCGTTGCCGAGGAGATGGATGTCCAGGTCGCGCTGCACACCGACACGCTGAACGAAAGCGGCTTCGTCGCCAACACCTTCGCGGCGATGAAGGGCCGCTCCATCCATTCCTTCCACACCGAAGGCGCGGGCGGCGGCCATGCGCCGGACATCATCACCGCCGCGGGCCAGGAGAACATCCTGCCCTCCTCGACCAATCCGACGCGGCCCTACACGATCAATACCATCGACGAACATCTCGACATGCTGATGGTCTGTCATCACCTCAATCCGGAAGTCCCGGAGGATGTCGCCTTCGCGGAATCGCGCATCCGCAAGGAGACGATCGCGGCGGAGGACATCCTGCACGATCTCGGCGCCTTCTCGATGATGTCGTCGGATTCGCAGGCCATGGGGCGCATCGGCGAGACGACGCTGCGCTGCTGGCAGACGGCGCACAAGATGAAGGTCCAGCGCGGGCCCCTGCCCGAGGACAGCGCGCGCAACGACAATTTCCGCTGCAAGCGCTACGTCGCCAAGTACACCATCAACCCCGCCATCACCCATGGCTTCGCCCATGAGATCGGCTCGGTCGAGGTCGGCAAGCGCGCCGATCTCGTGCTGTGGAAGTCGGCCTTCTTCGGCGTCAAGCCCTCGCTGGTCATCCTGGGCGGCATGATCGCCATGGCGCCGATGGGCGACCCGAACGCCTCGATCTCGACGCCGCAGCCCGTCCATTACCGGCCAATGTACGGGATGCTGGGCCGCGCGCGGGCGAGCACGGGAGTGACTTTCGTCTCCCAGGCGGCGCTCGAGGGCGACATCGGCGGCCTGCTGAAGCTTCGGAAGCAGCTGGTGGCCGTGAAGGGCATCCGTGGCATCCGCAAGAAGGACATGATCCACAACAACCTCACGCCCCGGATCGAGGTCGATCCGCAGACCTACCAGGTGCGCGTGGACGGGGCGCCGATCACCTGCGAGCCGGCCGATGTGCTGCCCATGGCGCAACGCTACTTCCTGTTCTGAGGGATGGCGCCGGCGGGCCTCTCCTGCGGCCCGCCCCGCCTCCTTCCAGGACGGGATGAAACGGCTAGCCTGTCCGCGTGCCCGTTCCCGACGACTCCAAGACCCCCGATCCCCGGCTGATGGCGGCCATCGTCGCCAGCGCCCTGTTCATGCAGAACCTCGACAGCACCGTGGTGGCCACGGCGCTGCCGGCCATGGCCCGCTCCATGGGGGAGGACCCCCTGGTGATGGGCGTCGCCATCACCTCCTATCTGGTGGCGCTGACCGTCTTCATCCCGCTGAGTGGCTGGGTGGCCGACCGTTTCGGCGCCAAGCAGGTCTTCATGACCGCCATCGCCACCTTCACCCTGGCCTCGGCCTTCTGCGGCCTGTCGGGCGGGCTGGCGGAGCTGGTGGCGGCGCGCGTGCTGCAGGGCCTGGGCGGGGCGATGATGGTGCCGGTCGGGCGCCTGCTGCTGCTGCGCCGGGTCCGCAAGGAGGAGCTGCTCTCGGTCACCACCTGGCTGACCATGCCCGGCCTGCTCGGCCCGCTGCTGGGCCCGCCCGTCGGCGGCCTGCTGACCGACCTGATCTCCTGGCGCGCCGTCTTCTGGATCAACGTGCCGGTCGGGCTGCTGGGCCTGCTGCTGGTCTGGCGCGTCATCCCCGCCCTGCCGGCCAGTCTGCCGCCGCCGCCCGATCTGCGGGGCCTGACCCTGGTGGGCCTCGCCCTGGCGCTGCTGATGTTCGCCTTCGAGACGTTGGGCCGCGGCCTGGTGCCGCCGCTGCTGGCCGAGGCGATGCTGGGCCTCGGCCTGCTGGTGAGCCTGCTAGCGGTGCGCCACTGCCTGCGCGCGCCCCATCCGGCACTCGATTTCAGCCTGTTGTCGATCCCGAGCTTCCGGGTGCCGAACCTGGCCGGCACGGTGTTCCGCATCGGGGCCGGGGCGGTGCCCTTCCTGGTGCCGCTGGCGCTGCAACTCGGCTTCGGCGCCAGCGCGGCGCAGAGCGGCATGGTGAGCTTCGCCACCGCGCTCGGCGCCTTCGCCATGAAGCCCATGGCCCGGTTCGCGCTGCGCGCCTTCGGCTTCCGCGGCGTGCTGGTCTGGAACGCCGTGCTGACGGCGCTCAGCATCGCCGCCTGCGCGGCCTTCCGCCCCGGCTGGCCCATGGCGGCGGTCTTCGCGGTACTGCTGCTGGGCGGGCTGTTCCGCAGCCTGCATTTCACCACGCTGAACACTTTGGCCTACGCCGAGGTGCCGCAGGAGAAGCTCTCGGCGGCGACCAGCCTCTACAGCACCGCCCAGCAGCTGCCGCTGGCACTGGGCGTGGCGCTCGCCTCCGCGGTGCTGCAGGCCAGCGTGGCCCTGAGCGGCCGGAGCGCGGTGGCGATGCCCGATTTCACGGCGGGGTTCCTGACCGCGGCCCTGCTGACCCTGCTGGCAGCGCCCCTGGCGGCCGGCCTGCCGCGCGATGCGGGGGAGGGCATCGTCGAGGGCCGCCGGCGCTGAGCCGGGCCGCCATGACGGGGAGATGAAGCGGCGTCCAGACCGTTTCATGCCTTTGTCACGCCAATTGTGACAATAAACGCAAACTGCGACGTCTCCGGCCTTGCTAAGGTGCCGTCGACCTCCGCGTCAGGCGGGACCGGGGGCATAGTCCGGAAGGCAT
This sequence comes from Roseomonas sp. KE0001, assembly GCF_016107285.1. Taxonomy (GTDB): domain Bacteria; phylum Pseudomonadota; class Alphaproteobacteria; order Acetobacterales; family Acetobacteraceae; genus Pseudoroseomonas. The sequence goes on from NZ_RCVQ01000001.1 coordinate 112,588, forward strand.
CGCAGGATGGATGGCAGCATGAACCAGAGGCCAGAGACCGCTGCGGGAAGCGTCGTCCGACAGCGCTGGCATGACCTCGACCAGCTGCGGGCCATCCTCATGCTGGCCGGCATTCCCTACCATGTCGGCCTGGTCTACGCGGCGCATGCCACCTGGATCGTCGCCTCGCCGGATCGGTCCCAGGTCATGACCTGGTGGCTCCAGTTCAGCCATACCTTCCGCATGCCCGCCTTCTTCCTGATCGCCGGCCTCTTCGCCATGCTGCTGATCCGGCGGCGGGGCAGCGGCCCCTGGCTCGCGGGTCGGCTGCGGCGCATCGGCATCCCGCTCGCCACCTCCCTGGTGCTGATCAGCCCGCTGATGGTCATGGCCAGCGCCGCCTCGCTGGGCGGCATGGAGAACATCGCCCCCGGCCTGCTGGCGGAGCTGCGCCAGATCTCCTCTACCTGGACGGTGCATCTCTGGTTCCTGATCTACCTGCTGCTCTATTGCGGCCTCTTCGCCGGGCTTTGCGGCCTGATCGGGGTCGAGCGGATGGAGCGGGGCGCGGCCTTGCTGGGTGAGGGGCTGGCTCGCCGCCCGGCCCTGGCCTGGATTGCCCTGGCGGCGGCGGGGCTGACGACGCTCGCCGTCGCCACGGCGGCCAGCCTGGTGGAGGCGAGCTACCTGATCGGCGGCATCTTCGTTCCCGCCGACTTCGTGGCCAACGGGCTGATGTTCCTGACCGGCGCCCTGCTGGTTCTGCGGCCGGCCTGGCTCGAGGGCTTCCGCCGGCCGAAGCCGGCCGTCTGGGTGCTGGCCTTCCTCGCGGCCATCGCCATGGCGGCGGTGCAGAGCGAGGAGGGCACCCTGAACAAGGCCCTGACCTATCTCCTGATGCCGGTGGTCGGCATCCTCTTCTCGCATGTCCTGCTCTCGGCGGCCCGGCGCTGGCTCGACCGGCCGACCGGCTTCACGCGGCTCATGGTGGATGCCGCCATGACCATGTACCTGGTCCATGTCGTCTTCGTGCTCTGGCTGTCCGTGCTCTTTCTCGCCGTGCCGCTGCCGGCGGAGCTGGAGATCCTGATCATCGTCCTGCTCACGGGCCTGGGCTCCTATCTGGTCTATCGCCTGGTCGCCCTGAGCCCGCTGCTGACCTTTCTGTTCAACGGCACGCCGCTCCGGCCATCCCCGGCCTCTGCCGTTCTGGCCGGGAGCGGCGCTGGCCGCGCCTGAGGCGACGCTCTATTCCGCCGGCGCGGCGCTGGGGGCGGTGCCCGGGCCGCGCGAGAAGCGCCGCGCCACGCCCTCGAAGGCCAGGAAGAGCACCGGCGTCACGAACAGGGTGAGCGCCTGGGAGACGGCGAGCCCGCCCACCACGGCGAGGCCCAGCGGCTGGCGGAGCTCGGCCGCGGCGCCCCAGCCGGCGGCGATCGGCACCGCGCCGGCGGCGGCGGCGAGGGTGGTCATCATGATCGGGCGGAAGCGGATGATGCTGGCCTCGCGCACGGCGGTCAGCGGGTCGTCCCCCGCCTTCAGGCGGGCGAGCGCCACATCGACCACCATGATGGCGTTCTTCTTCACCAGCCCGATCAGCAGCAGCACGCCGATGACGGCGATGACCGAGAGGTCGAGCCCGAAGAGCCAGAGCGTGGCCAGCGCGCCCAGCGCCGCCGGCGGCAGGCCGGAGAGGATGGTCAGCGGGTGGACCAGGCTCTCGTAGAGCACGCCCAGCACCACATACATGATCAGCACCGCGGCCAGCAGCAGCATTCCCTGGCCGGCCAGGGCCTGCTGGAAGATCTGCGCCGTGCCGGCATAGCCGGTGACGATGGTGGGCGGCAGGCCCGCCTGCCGCTCCAGCGCGGCGATGGCATCCGTGGCCTGGCCCAGCGCCACGCCCGGCGCCGTGTTGAAGCCGATGGTCACCGCCGGAAGCTGACCCTGATGGGCGACGGTGAGGGGGCCGACGCGCCGCTCCAGCCGGGCGATGCCATCCAGCGGCACCAGCCGGCCCGAGCTGCTGCGCAGATAGATCTTGGACAGGCCGCTCTCGTCCCGCTGGTCGCGCGGCAGGGCCTCGAGGATCACCGCATAGCTGTCCGAGGCGCCGAAGATGGTGCTGATCTGCCGCGCGCCATAGGCCGAGTAGAGCGCCTGCCGCACCTGATCGACGGTGACGCCGACCGAGGCGGCGCGGTCGCGGTCCACATTGACGGACAGGATGGGCGCGGCGAGCTGCAGGTCGGTGTTCACGTCCTGCAGCTCCGGCAGGCCCTGCATGGCCGCCTGCAGCCGCTCGGACCAGTCGTAGAGCTCATCGGCCCGCAGGCCCTGGAGCGTGTACTGGTAGAGGGTGCGGGAGGCGCGGGCGCCGAAGTTGATGTTCTGGATCGGGTTGATGAAGGCCTTGGTGCCCGGCACGGCGGTGGTCTGGCGCCGCAGCTCCTGGATGATCCGGCCGATCGGCGCCCGCTCCGCGCGCGGCTTGAGCTGGACGAACATGCGGCCCTGGTTCAGCGAATAGGCGGTGCCGCCGATACCGACCACGGAATTGACCCGCTCCACCGCCGGATGGGCGCGGACGATCTCCACCAGCCGCTGCTGCCGCGCGGCCATGTCGTCGAAGGAGACATCCTGCGGACCCTCGGTGTTGACGCTGAGCAGCCCCGTATCCTCGATCGGGAAGAAGCCCTTCGGGATGGCCACGGCGAGCCAGACCGAGGCGCCGATGGAGGCCAGGAAGACCAGCCAGACGGCCGGGCGGAAGCGCAACGAGCGGTCCAGCAGCCAGGCATAGCCGCGCTCCACCCCCTGGAACCCGCGCTCCAGCACCGCCTCGAAGCGCGAGGGCCGGCCATGCGCCGGCAGGCGGCTGGCCATCAGCGGCGTCAGGGTCAGGGAGACGATGCAGGAGACGATGACGGCGAGCGAGACGGTGGCGGCGAAGGCGTTGAACACCCGCCCGACCACGCCGCCCATCAGCAGGATCGGGATGAAGACGGCGATCAGCGAGAGGGTGATCGAGATGATGGTGAAGCCGATCTCGCGCGCGCCGCGGATGGCGGCGGCCAGCGGATGCATCCCCTCCTCGATATGGCGGACGATGGCCTCCAGCATGACGATGGCGTCGTCCACCACCAGGCCGACGGCGAGCGTCAGGCCGAGCAGGGTGATGTTGTCGATGCCATAGCCCAGCGCGTGCATCAGCCCGAAGGTGCCGGCCAGCGAGATCGGCACGGCGATGCCCGGGATCAGCGTGGCCGAGACCCGGCGCAGGAAGAGGAAGATGACCATCACAACGAGGCCGACGGCGATCATCAGGTGGTGCTGCACGTCATGCACCGCCTCACGGATCGAGACCGAGCGGTCGAGCATGACGGAAAGCTCGGCGCCGGGCGGCAGCGCGGCCTGCAGGCCGGGCAGGGCGGCCTTCACCCCGTCCACCACATCGACCGTATTGGCGTCCGGCTGGCGCTGCACGGCGAGCGTCAGGCCGCGCGCGCCGTTGATCCAGGAAGCGACCCGGTTGTTCTCGACGCCATCCTCGACGCGCGCCACGTCCTGCACCCGGATCGGCGCATTGGGCCGGCCGCCGATGACGAGGCGCCCGAATTCCTCGGCATTCTGCAACTGATCGTTGGCGCGCAGGGTGAGCTGCTGGCGCGGGCCGTTTAGCGCGCCGACCGGCGTGTTGGTGTTGGCGGCGGCGATGGCCCGCTGCGCCTCGTCGAAGCCCAGGCCGAGCGCCGCCAGCCGGTCCGGGTCGAGCTGCACGCGCACGGCGTATTTCTGCTCGCCATAGGTCAGCACCTGCGCCACGCCGGGGATGCGCGAGAGGGCGGGGGAGATCAGCACCGCCGCCACCTCGTTCAGCCGGTAGAGCGGCACGTCGCCGCCGCGCAGGTTCAGCAGCACCACCGGCGCGTCCGCAGGGTTGGATTTGCGGAAGCTGGGCGGGTTGGTCATCTCCTGCGGCAGGCGGCGCTGGGCCCGGGAGATGGCCGACTGCACATCGAGCGCCGCAGCGTCGATGTCCCGCCCGAGCACGAATTGCAGGGTGATCGAGGTGGTGCCCTGGCCGCTGGTCGAGGACATCTGGTCGATGCCCGCGATGGTCGAGAACTCCCGCTCCAGCGGCAGCGCGACGGAATTCGCCATGGTCTCCGGGCTGGCGCCGGGAAGCTGGGCGCTGACCGAGATGACCGGGAAATCGACCCGCGGCATGGCGGCCACGGGAAGCTGGAAATAGGCCACCGCCCCGGCCACCACCGCCGCCACGGCCAGCAGGAAGGTCATCACCGGGCGGCGGATGCAGAGCTCGGACAGGTGCATCGGGGCGGTTCCTCGGCCAGGCGGCGGGTCAGGGCAGGCGGGCGGTCATCTCAACTGGCGGCTCAGCTCGGGCCGGCCGGCGTCCGGGCCGCCTGCGGCGCGCCGCGCACCGCGACCCGGGCGCCGTCGGAGAGCAGTTGCGCGCCGTCGGTCACCACCCGGTCGCCGGCCTGCAACTCGGCCTTCACCACGGCGCGCCCCGCGACCACGCGTTGCAGCTCGATCGGGCGGCGGTGCGCCTGGCTCCCGGCATCGACGACATAGACATAACGCCCGCCCTGGCTGCCGGTCAGCACCGCCTGCACCGGGATCGACAGCGCGTCCGGCTCGACGCGCGGCACCAGCACCACGTTGACGTACTGGCCGGGCCAGAGGGCGTCGTCCGGATTGGCGAAGCGGGCCTTGAGCTGCACCGTGCCGGAGGCGGTGTCCACCTGGCTGTCCACGAAATGCAGCGCGCCCTCGACGGGCGGGTGGCTGTCGCCCGGCGGATGCGCAGTGACGCGGGGCGGGCCGCCCTCGCGCATCGCCGTGCGGATCTCGGGCAACCAGCGTTCCGGCACGGCGAACTGCACCTGGATCGGGTCGGTCTGGGTGATGGTGGCGAGCGTCGCGCTGTCGCCCTGGCGGACCAGGTTGCCCTCGGTGATCGGCAGGGCGCCGAGGCGGCCGTCGATCTGGGCGCGGATGGTGGCGTAGCCGAGGGTGATGCGCGTCTGGGCGATCAGCGCCTCCCCGGCCTTCACCGTGGCCTCGGCGCTGGCGGCGTCCGCCTGGGCCTGCTCGTAGCGCTGCACGGCGGCGAAGCCCTCGCCGCGCAGGGCGCTGTAGCGGCTGGCATCGGCGCGGGCGCGGACCGCCAGGGCCTTGTCCCGGGCGAGCTGCGCTTCCTGCTGCGCCAGCAGCGCCTCGGTCATGCGCGAGTCGAGGGTGAAGAGCACATCCCCCTCCTTCACCCGCTGCCCCTCGGCGACATGCACCTGACGGATCTGCCCCTCGACGCGGCTGCGCACCGTCACCGTCGCCTCGGCGACCACATTGCCGTTGGCGGCGATCTCCAGCGGGATCGGGCCCCGCTCGACCGGGCTGACGAGGACGGGGATGGCGGGGGCCTGGGCGGCGGCGGGCGATACGGCCGCCACCCCGAGGGCGAGTGCCGCCAGGACATGGCGAAGCGCCCCACGGCGCCGCCAGGGCAGCATGAGGGGCACGCCGGCGGGAAGAGCCGGCGCAGGGCTGGGCGACCGCGATGCCTTCATGGCTATCGCCATAAAGTGTTGTCGGAGGGCGGCATAGCCACCGTTACACGGCGTTACATTAAACGTCGTGCAGCCTGCCGCAACCTGTCCTGACAAGCGGACAAAAGCCGAAAACCGCGGGCTGGAAGGCCTCTCGGCCCACCCCACGGTCACGACAGATCCGCTTGTTCCGTCCGGGACCGGGATGATCCGGCGGACGGGGAAGGCTCAGAAGCCTTCGCGCTCCAGGCGCTTGCGCTCCACCTTGCGGGCGCGGCGAACGGCCTCGGCGGCCTCGCGGGCGCGGCGCTCGGAGGGCTTCTCGTAGTGGCGGCGCAGCTTCATCTCGCGAAAGACGCCTTCGCGCTGCAGCTTCTTCTTCAGGGCCTTGAGGGCCTGGTCGATATTGTTATCCCGAACGACGACCTGCACGCTGTGCGGTCTCCTCTTTCTGGTCAGGGCCCGGCAACCAGGATTCTGGCCGACCAGGTTTGCGGATGCGAAACGCACGAAGCGCCGGTCATGCCGGCGCCTTCCTGCAAGGTGGCGAGCCCCTTAGCATGTCTCCGCGCGGGAATGAAAGCCCCTTCCCGGAGTCGTCCGGCGCCCCAATTCTAGGCGGGCCCCAGCCGAGGAGAGGACGCATGGCCATCCTGAAGATCGCCCGCATGGGACATCCCGTCCTGCTGCAGGTCGCGGAGCCCGTGCCGGACCCCACCGCGCCGGAGATCGGCCGCCTGGTGCGCGACATGGCGGAGACCATGCTGGACGCCTCGGGCCTCGGCCTGGCGGCGCCCCAGGTGCACGAGCCGCTCCGTCTCTTCGTCTGGCGCAACGGCGAGAATGTCGCCGCCCTGATCAACCCGGAGATCGAGCTGCTCGGCCCGCCCGATCAGAGCGGTTGGGAGGGTTGCCTGTCGATCCCCGGCCTGCGCGGCAATGTGGAGCGCGCCGGGAAGGTCGCGTTCCGCGGCCTCGACATCGAGGGGCGGACGGTGGAGGGCGAGGCGGAGGGCTTGCTGGCGCGGGTGATGCAGCATGAGTTCGACCACCTGAACGGCATCCTCTACCCCTCCCGCATGAGCGACATGGCGCTGTTCGGCTTCACCGACGAGCTGGCCCGCGCCGCCGTCCGGCAGCAGGCCGAGGCGGCGCCCGCCATGGCCGGGCCGGCACGATGAGCCTGCGCCGTAGCGCCGAGCGGGACGCCGCGCTCCGCCTTCTGTTGCCGCAGGTGCCGCGTCTCGGCTGGAACGAGGCCGCGCTCCGGGTGGCCCTGCGGGATGCAGGGCAGGAGGCCGAGGCGGCGGCCTGGCTGTTCCCCGAGGGGCCGGTCGGCATGGTGGAGGCCTGGGCCGATCTGGCCGACCGCGACATGGCGGCGGCCGGCGCCGAGGCGGGGGTGGAGGGGATGCGCATTCCGCAGCGCATCCGCACCCTGCTGGCGATCCGGCTGCGCCAGCAGGCCCCGCACAAGGAGGCGGTGCGCCGGGCCCTGGCGCTGCTGGCCCTGCCCTGGAACCTCGGCGCCGCCAGCCGCATCACCGCCCGCACCGTCGATGCCGTCTGGCAGGCGGCCGGCGACGCCTCCACGGACCTCTCCTTCTACACCCGCCGCGCCACCCTGGCCGGGATCTATGCCGCCACCCTGACCTTCTGGCTGCAGGACCCCGACCCCGAGGCGACGCTCGCCTTCCTGGACCGCCGCCTGGCCGGGTTGGCGCGGATGCAGAAGCGCCGCAAGCCGGCGTGAGCCGGAGGCGCGGGGCGGGGTCGAGCGGAAAGCGGTGGACATCGGGCGGCGCGCGCGGCACAGCCCCGCCTTTGATCCACCTTGCCGCGGGATCCCCCACGTGACCGATACTCCTTCGCCGCTTGTCGGCATCATCATGGGCAGCCGTTCGGACTGGGAGACCATGCGCCATGCCGACGAGACGCTGACGCGCCTCGGCATCGCGCATGAGTGCCGCGTGGTCTCGGCGCACCGCACGCCGCAGCGCCTCTACGACTATGCCGCCACCGCCGCCGAACGCGGCCTGCGCGTCATCATCGCGGGCGCGGGGGGCGCCGCGCACCTCCCCGGCATGGCCGCCGCCATGACCCGGCTGCCCGTGCTCGGCGTGCCGGTCGAGAGCCACGCCCTGAAGGGCATGGACAGCCTGCTCTCCATCGTCCAGATGCCGGCCGGCATTCCGGTGGGCACGCTCGCCATCGGCCGCGCCGGCGCCGTCAACGCCGCGCTGCTGGCCGCCGCCATGCTGGCCACCACCGATGCCGGGCTGGCGGAGCGGCTGGAGGCCTGGCGGGCGGAGCAGACCGCCGCCGTGGTGGAGGAGCCGGCATGAGCGGCGCCCCGGCCACGCCGCTGCCCCCCAACAGCACCATCGGTATCCTGGGCGGCGGGCAGCTCGGCCGCATGTCGGCGCTGGCCGCCGCCGAGCTGGGCTATCGCTGCCACGTCTACGCGCCGGACGCCGATTCGCCCGGCATGCAGGTCGCGGCTGCCCGCACGGTGGCGGACTACGAGGACCCGGAGGCCCTGGCCGCCTTCGCCGCCGCCGTCGATGTCGTGACCTTCGAGTTCGAGAACGTGCCCGCCCGCACGCTGGAGATCCTGGCGCCGCGAGTGCCCTGCCGCCCGGGCCGGAAGGCGCTCGCCGTCTGCCAGGACCGGCTGCAGGAGAAGGCCTTCCTGGAGCGGGCCGGCGTGCCGGTGGCGCCCTGGCGCGCGGTGCACGACCTCGCCGGGCTGGAGGCGGCGGTGGCCGAGATCGGCCTGCCGGCCGTGCTGAAGACCACGCGGCTCGGCTATGACGGGCGCGGCCAGGCCGTGCTCCGCCGGCCGGAGGAGGCGGCGGAGGCCTTCGCGCGGCTCGAGCCCAGGCCGCTGATCCTGGAGGCCTTCGTCCCCTTCACCCAGGAGATCTCCGCCGTGGCGGCGCGTGGTCTGGACGGGAGCGTCGCCGTCTATGACGCGGTGGAGAATCACCACAGCCACCACATCCTGGACCTCTCCTTCGCACCGGCCCGGGTGCCGGAGGCGGTGGCCGGACAGGCCCGGCGCCATGTCGCGGAGGTGGCCGCGGCGCTGGAGCTGGTGGGCGTGCTGGCGGTGGAGTTCTTCCTGCTGCCGGACGGCCGGCTGCTGGGCAACGAGATCGCGCCCCGGCCACACAATTCCGGGCACTGGACCATGGATGCCTGCCAGGCCGGGCAGTTCCATCAACACATCCGGGCTGTTGCAGGAATGCCACTCGGCAGCGCCGAACGGCATTCGGATGCGGTGATGCGCAATCTGATTGGGCCCGAAGGCATGGCCCGGCTGCCCGCGCTGCTGCCGCAGCCTGACGTTTCCGTACATCTCTATGGAAAGCAGGCCGCCCGGGCCGGCCGGAAGATGGGCCACGCCAATTGCCTCCTGCCACGCGGCAGCCTGTCCGCGCAGGATGAGGGGAAGCTGCTCGCGCGGCTGTGACCAAAAAGCCCCAGGGGTGCTGTGTCTTGAATGACACATGTGGCTGCAATCTGGTTGCAACCCGCTGTGCAGCGCTCAAGGTGATGCTAAGTCATGGTCACGCGGCGCCGGACTCGAAGGACTTCTTCGCGGATGCGCGCAGCGAGCATGCCTCTGGTGGATCGAGGAGATTTCTAATGAGCCTCAAGAAGGCGCTTCTGGCGGCGACCGTTCTGGCGCTGCCGCTCGCGGCTCAGGCGCAGACGCCGGTCACGGGTGTTTACATCGGTGCGGGTGCTGGCTGGAACCATCTGCAGGACACGGATATCGGGACCGGCGGCGTCGCCCAGGACCTGAAGGCGGAGTTCGACGAGGGCTTCGGCGGTGTTCTGAGCATCGGTTACGGCTTCGGCAACGGCCTGCGCGCCGAGATCGAGGGCAACTACCGTCAGAACGACGTCGGCAAGCTGACGCTCGGCAGCACGACCCTGCCCCGGATCGGCGGCACCGCCCGCACCTACGGCGCGATGGCCAACGTGCTGTATGACTTCAACCTCGGCCTGCCGGTCGTTCCCTATGTCGGCGGTGGCGTGGGTTATGCCTGGACCGATTATGACACCGTCCGCAGCCGCGGCCCGGGTCTGTCCAGCGTGACGACCGACGACAACGAGGGTCAGTTCGCCTATCAGGGCATCGCCGGCGCGGCCTTCCCGATCGCCGCCGTTCCCGGCCTGGCGCTGACCGCCGAGTACCGCTTCCTCGGCACGCTGCGCCCCGAGCTGAGCACCGTGACCCGCAACACCGCGGGCGCCGTGACCAGCAACCGCGACGCCAAGGTCGACAACTACAACCACTCGGTCTTCGTCGGCCTGCGCTACGCCTTCAACCAGCCGGTCCCGCCGGCCCCGGTTCCGGTCGCTCCGGCTCCCGCCGCCGCCCCGGCCCCGGCCCGCACCTATCTCGTCTTCTTCGACTGGGATCGGTACAACCTGACGGAGCGCGCCCGGCAGATCATCGCCGAGGCGGCGCAGAACGCCGGCCGCGTGCAGAGCACCCGCATCGAGGTGGCCGGCCACGCCGACCGCTCGGGCTCGCCGCAGTACAACCAGCGCCTGTCGCAGCGTCGCGCCGACGCCGTGGCGGCCGAGCTGGTCCGTCTGGGCGTGAACCGCTCCTCCATCGTCGTGCAGGCCTTCGGCGAGAGCCGCCCGCTGGTCCCGACCGCCGATGGCGTGCGCGAGCCGCAGAACCGCCGCGTCGAGATCGTGCTGCGCTAAGCAGCACGCTTCGGCCGGAACAGGAGGGGCGCCGCGAGGCGCCCCTTTTCGTTTGCGGGCATTCGTCGGCGGGCAAGACCGGGGAGGGCGCCGGGAACGACCCGCCGCCGCCCGGCGTCAGGCGATGATGTCGGGCACCAGCCGGCTTTCCAGCCAGGCGATCTCATCCTTCAGCTTCAGCTTGCGCTTCTTCAGGCGCTGGAGCTGAAGCTGGTCCAGCAAGGACAATTCCAGGCGAGCGATGACGGTGTCCAGGTCACGATGCTCGCTTCGGAGCTCGTGCAGGCGGCGGAGCAGGCTGTCGCGGTCGGCCAGGGTGAGCCTCATGAGTTGTGTTCGGTTTGAGTCGCATCCGGGCGGGAATGCGCCATATCATGTCCAGGCATGGCCGCACAGCATGCTCTGTCGTCTGTTGCGCGCGGTCGCCGCTTTACCGGCACCGCGGCCGGCTGGACGGTACGGGCGCTACGGCGGCCCTGCCTCGCGGAGGAACCGGTCGGGCAGAGGCCCGACAAGGCTCCCGGCCGGCTCCGTGAGCCCGCCAACCGATTGGAGGATCGCGTGCCGATGATGCAACAGCCCCGCTTGCGCAGCCTGCAGGAGCGTCATGCCCATCTGGAGAGGCAGATCGCCGAGGAAGGCAACAGGCCTCAACCGGATGCCGGTGCTCTTGGCCGCCTGAAACTCGCCAAACTCCGTCTGAAGGAGGAGATGCAACGGCTGCGCCCCGGCCGCTGATCGGAGCGCTGACCTGAACCGCCCCTGTGGCCGCGAGGCCACAGGGGCTTTTCCGTTCCGGCGCGCCCGGTCCGGCGGCGCGCAAGGGGTCGTGACAAATCCATGGCCAGGGGGCATGGAAGCCCGACCCGGCCCGCACCACGTGACCTCACCACGTAACCCCACTGCGGCGACGGGCGGTTGCCCGCCGTCCGGCGGAGCGAAGAGGCGGGGCCGCATGGCCCGGGCCGACCTATTCCATGAACAGGAGAGATGGCACCGCATGGACGCCACGGACATTGCGCGGGTGCAGGCTTATCTGCGGCGTATTCTCGGCAGCGACAGGGTCACACTCGTGAAGCCGGCGCGGCCCGGCCTCTCGGTCGAGGTCGCCGTGCAGGATGAGGTGATCGGGACGGCGCACCGGGATGCCGAGGACGGCGAGGTCTCCTACTCGATCCACCTGACCGTGCTCGAGGAGGATCTGCCCCAGGCGCCCAAGCCGGCCGCGGCGCCGCGCCGGCGCTGAGGCCCTCTTCTGGCAAGGAGGCGCATGAAAAAGGCCGGGGCGGCGAATGCCCCGGCCTTTTTTCTTGTCCGCAGAGCTTGCCGCTCCGCCCCGGTCCAGGCGCCGGCGGCCTGTTCAGGCCGCGTCCTCGTCCTCCGGTGGCGCCATCGGGGCGGCGGGGTTGCCGCCCGCCGCCATCACTGCGGCATTCAGGTCCGATTGGCTGCACAGGCCCAGGATCACCGGATCGCGCGGCTTGATGTTGGCGCTGTTCCAGTGGGTGCGATCGCGCACCTTGGCGATGGTGTCCTTGGTGGTGCCCAGCAGCTTGCCGATCTGCGCCTCGGACAGCTGCGGGAAGTTGCGCAGCAGGAAGGCGATGGCGTCCGGACGGTCGTTGCGCTTGGAGACGGGGGTGTAGCGCGCGCCCTTGCCCCGGCTCTTCGGCGCCGGCAGCGCGCTTTCCAGCAGCCGCAGACGGGCATTCGGATCGGCCTCGACGCGGAGGATCTCCTCGCGCGTCAACTGCCCGTTCTGGATCGGATCATAGCCGACGATCCCCTGCGCGACCTCTCCATCGGCGATCGCCTGGACCTCGAGCGGATGCATGCCGACGAACTCGGCGATCTGTTCGAAGCTGAGGGAGGTCTTCTCGATCAGCCACACGGCGGTGGCCTTCGGCATCAGCGGGAGCGGCATCGGCAACCTTGTCAGTCGGTCGGGGCATGGCGGATGGGCGGGGGCAGCCCGCCGCCCACCCCGGTGGCCTTGCATATAAGGCCCGGGGGGGAGGGGGTCAAAGCCCGAGGCCATTCGCCAAGCGGAATGCGCGGAGATCACGCGGATATGCCCCCTCGTCGTGGCGTGGCCTTGCGCCGGCCGCCGGCATCCATATCGTTCCAGAAGGGAAGCAGGAGCGCGGATGATGGGTCGGAAACTGGCGGTGGTGTTCGGCGGCGCGGGCTTCATCGGGCGGCATCTGGTGCCGCGCCTGGCACGGGATGGCTATGAGTGCCGGATCGTCACCCGCAATCCGGAGGCGGTGCGGCCGCTGTCCACCCAGGGCCGGCTGGGGCAGGTGGTGCCCTGGACCGCGGATCTGCGGTCCGACGCGGCGCTGGCGCGGGCGGTGCGGGAAGCGCGGCTGGTGGTCAACCTGATCGGGATCCTGGCCGAGCGGCGCCGGGGCGATTTCCAGCGGCTGCAGGGCGAGCTGCCGGGCCGCATCGGCGCTGCGGCCCGGCAGGAGGGCGTCGCGCATCTGGTGCAGGTCTCCGCCATCGGCGCCGATCCGGGAAGCGACAGCGCCTATGCGCGCAGCAAGGCCGCCGGGGAGGCGGCGGTCCGGGCGGCCTTTCCGCAGGCGACCATCCTGCGGCCGTCCATCATCTTCGGGCCGGAGGACCATTTCTTCAACCGCTTCGCCGCCATGGCGCGGTGGCTGCCGGTCCTGCCGGTCATCCGCGGCGGCACGCGTTTCCAGCCCGTCCATGTGGGGGATGTCGCCGAGGCCATCCTGCGGACCGCGGAAGGGGGCGCCTTCGCCGGCCGCACCTTCGAGGTGGGCGGGCCCCGGGTGGCCACCTTCCGGGAGCTGATGGGCTATGTGCTGGAAGTCACCGGCCGCTCGCGCCGCCTCCTCCCGGTCCCGGAGGGCCTGGCGCGGCTGCAGGCCAGGCTGGGCGAGCATCTGCCGGGCGCGCCGCTGACCCGCGATCAGCTCGCCCTGCTGCGGCACGACAATGTGGTCTCCCCGGAGGCAGACGGATTCGCGGCGCTGGGCCTGCGGCCGGTGGCGATGGAGGCGGTGGTGCCGGGCTACCTGGCGCCCTATCGGCCGGATGGCGGGCGGGAACGGTCTTCGACCTCATAGGGCCGAATCGGACGTTTGTCTTGGTAATGCGATACGGTTCCGTAAAAGACCTTGGAAGTCTCGCCGAAAGAAAGACAGCATTACTGACCTTATGGCGAATTAGGACTCGCCTGAGGCGCGCGGGATATGGCAAATGTCCTGCTGTGACGCGGTGCCGCATGGCTGCCGCCCCTGCCCCTGACCGCCTTCCTGCCCGAAGGACACCGCGCCCATGGCCGAACGCATGCTGCAATTCGTGCGCCTGTCGCAACAGACTCCCGAGAAGCGCCCGGCGGAGGCGCGAAGGACCGATTTCGGCGAGATCTACCAGCGCTTCAGCGCCGAGCGGGCTGGCCAGCAGGCCAGCCGCTGCAGCCAGTGTGGTGTGCCCTTCTGCTCGATCCACTGCCCTCTCAACAACAATATCCCCGACTGGCTGAAGCTGACCGCCGAGGGGCGGCTGGAGGAGGCCTACGAGGTCTCCGCCGCCACCAACACCTTCCCCGAGATCTGCGGCCGCGTCTGTCCGCAGGACCGGCTCTGCGAGGGCAACTGCGTCATCGAGAAGGGGTTCGAGAGCGTCACCATCGGCGCGGTGGAGAAGTACATCACGGACACGGCCTGGGAGCGGGGCTGGGTGAAGCCGCCCCGGCCGGCGCGCGAGGTCGGGCATTCGGTCGGCATCATCGGTGCCGGCCCGGCCGGCCTGGCCGCCGCCGAGCGGCTGCGGCTGCGCGGCTGGAAGGTCACGGTCTACGACCGCTACGACCGCGTCGGCGGGCTGATGATCTACGGCATCCCCAACTTCAAGCTGGAGAAGGAGGTGGTGCTGCGCCGGCACGCGCAATACGCGGAAGGCGGCATCGACTTCGTGCTCAACTGCCGCGTCGGCGAGGATGTCAGCCTGGAGGAGATCCGGGGCCGGCACGACGCGGTGCTGATCGCCACCGGCGTCTACAAGGCGCGCGACATCGGCGGGCCGGGCGGCGAGCTGGACGGCATCGTGCCCGCGCTCGACTACCTCACCGCCTCCAACCGCCAGGGCCTGGGCGACAGCGTGGCGGCGTTCGAGGACGGCCGGCTGAACGCCGCCGGCAAGCGCGTCGTCGTCATCGGCGGCGGCGACACGGCGATGGACTGCGTGCGCACCGCCATCCGCCAGGGCGCGGCGAGCGTCACCTGCCTCTATCGCCGCGACAGGGCGAACATGCCGGGCTCGCTGCGCGAGGTGGCCAATGCGGAGGAGGAGGGCGTGCGCTTCGCCTGGCTCTCCGCCCCCGAGGGCTTCGTCGAGGACGAGGCCGGACGTGTCGGCGCGGTGCGGGCGGTAAGGATGCATCTCGGCCTGCCCGACGCCACCGGCCGCCAGCAGGTCGAGCCCATCCCCGGAAGCGCCTTCGACGAGCCGGCCGAGCTGGTGATCAAGGCGCTGGGCTTCGATCCGGAGGACCTGCCGACGATGTTCGGGGAGCCGGCGCTGACGGTCAGCCGCTGGGGCACGCTGGTGATCGACCGCCGGACCATGATGACCAACCTGCCGGGCGTCTTCGCCGCCGGCGACATCGTGCGCGGCGCCTCGCTGGTGGTCTGGGGCATCCGGGACGGCCGGGACGTGGCCGAGCAGATCGAGAAGTACGTGCTGGCGAAGACCTCGCCGGCGATGGCTGCGGAGTGACCTCCATGGACGGTTTCGAGAACGGCGCCGCGTTCGCCGAGAGCTACGCCCGCAACGCCGCCACCCTGGCCGGCGCCGCGCATCTGGACCTGACCGAGCACGATGCCTGCGGCGTCGGCCTGGTCGCGGCGCTGGACGGCAAGCCGCGCCGCGACGTGGTGCAGTCCGGCATCGACGCGCTGAAGGCGGTCTGGCACCGCGGCGCCGTGGATGCCGACGGCAAGACCGGCGACGGCGCCGGCATCCACATCGAGATCCCTCAGGATTTCTTCGCCGAGGTCGTCGAGCGCGGCGGCGACCGGCTGCGCCCGGGCCGCATCGCGGTCGGCATGGTGTTCCTGCCGAAGACCGATCTGTCCGCCCAGGAGCGGTGCCGGCAGATCGTCGAGACCGAGATCCTGAACGCCGGCTATCATATCTATGGCTGGCGGCAGGTGCCGATCGACGTCTCCTGCATCGGCGAGAAGGCCAATGCGACGCGGCCCGAGATCGAGCAGATCCTGATCTGGGACCCGGAGCAGCGCGACGCCGCGACCTGCGAGCGGGACATGTACGTCATCCGCCGCCGCATCGAGAAGCAGGCGCTGGCGGCGCAGGTGCCGGAGCTCTATCTCTGCAGCCTCTCCTGCCGCTCGATGATCTACAAAGGCATGTTCCTGGCGGAGAACCTGACGGACTTCTATCCGGACCTGCTCGACAGCCGCTTCGTCAGCCGCTTCGCCATCTATCATCAGCGCTACTCGACCAACACCTTCCCCACCTGGCGCCTGGCGCAGCCCTTCCGCATGCTCGCGCACAACGGCGAGATCAACACCGTCCATGGCAACATCAACTGGATGAAGAGCCATGAGACGCGGCTGGCGCATCCGCTGCTCGATCCCTTCATGGAGGACATCAAGCCGGTGGTGCAGGCGGGCGGCTCCGACACCGCCACGATGGACAATGTCTTCGAGCTGCTGGTGCGGGGCGGGCGCGACGCGCCGATGGCCAAGGCCATGCTGATCCCGGAGAGCATCGGCAGCAACGCCACCATGCCCGAGGCGCATCGCGACCTCTTCCTCTACTGCAACGCGGTGATGGAGCCCTGGGACGGGCCGGCGGCGGTCTGCGCGACCGATGGCCGCTGGGTGGTCGCGGGCCTCGACCGCAACGGGCTGCGGCCCATCCGCTACAATGTCACCGTCGACGGGCTGCTGATCGTCGGCTCCGAGACCGGCATGGTGAAGGTCGCGGAGTCCGAGATCATCGCCAAGGGCCGCGTCGGCCCCGGGCAGTGCATCGGCGTCGATCTCGACGCCGCGAAGTTCTACGCCGATGGCGCGCTGAAGGACATGCTGGCCGCGCGCCATCCCTTCGGCGAATGGGTCGGCCGCACCACCAAGATCGACGGCATCGTCCGCAACGAGGTGGACGAGACGCCGACCATCACCGGCGAGGCCCTGCGCCGCCGCCAGCTCGCCATGGGCATCACGCTGGAGGAGCTGGAGACCATCCTGCACCCGATGGCGGAGGAGGGCGCCGAGGCCATCGGCAGCATGGGCGACGACACGCCCGTCGCCGTGCTCTCCAACCACTATCGCGGCCTGCACCACTATTTCCGGCAGACCTTCAGCCAGGTCACCAACCCGCCGATCGACAGCCTGCGCGAGACGCGGGTGATGACGATCAAGACGCGGCTCGGCAATCTCGGCAATATCCTCGACGAGGACCCGACGCAGTGCGACATGCTGCAGCTGGAGAGCCCGGTGCTCTCCAATGCCGAGTTCGCCGCGATGTGCGAGTACATGGGCAGCACCGCCTGCTTCGTGGACTGCACCTTCCCCGTCGAGGAGGGCGAGAGCGGCCTGCGCCGCGCCATCGAGCGCATCCGGCATGAGGCGGAGGAGGGCGTGCGCTCCGGCTGCGCCCACGTCATCCTGACCGAGGAGAACCAGGGGCCGGAGCGGGCCGCCATCCCGATGATCCTGGCGGTCGGCGCGGTCCACACGCATCTCGTCCGGAACTCGCTCCGCACCTTCACCAGCCTCAACGTCCGCTCCGCCGAATGCATGGACGTGCATTACGTCGCCGTGCTGATCGGCGCCGGCGCCACCACGGTGAACGCCTATCTGGCGCAGGAGAGCATCGCGGACCGGCACCGGCGCGGGCTGTTCGGCGACAAGTCGCTGAAGGACTGCGTGGCCTACTACCGCAAGGCGGTGGACAAGGGCCTGCTGAAGATCATGTCCAAGATGGGCATCTCGGTGCTCTCCTCCTATCGCGGCGGCATGAACTTCGAGGCGATCGGCCTCTCGCGCGCGCTGGTCGCGGAATTCTTCCCAGGCACGCAGTCGCGGATTTCCGGCATCGGCCTGCTGGGCATCGCCCGCCGCCTGCTGGCGCTGCATGCGAAGGCCTGGGGCGGCGAGGCGGCGGTGTTGCCGGTCGGCGGCCTCTACAAGCTGCGCCGGCGCGGCGAGGCCCATGCCTTCGAGGGCAGCCTGATCCACATGCTGCAGAGCGCGGTGGAGACGGACAGCTACCAGATCTTCAAGCGCTACTCCGAGGGCGTGCGCAAGCTGCCGCCGGTGGCGTTGCGCGACCTGCTCGACTTCCGCATGACGGGGCGCAAGCCGGTGCCGATCGAGGAGGTGGAGAGCATCACCGAGATCCGCAAGCGCCTGATCGCGCCCGGGATCTCGCTCGGGGCGCTCAGCCCCGAGGCGCACGAGACCCTGTCGATCGCGATGAACCGGATCGGTGCCCGCTCGGATTCCGGCGAGGGCGGCGAGGACCCCGAGCGCGCCCGGCCCCGGCCCAATGGCGACAACGCCAACTCCGCGATCAAGCAGATCTCCTCCGGCCGCTTCGGCGTCACCGCCGAGTATCTCAACAACTGCCGCGAGATCGAGATCAAGGTGGCGCAGGGCGCGAAGCCGGGCGAGGGCGGCCAGCTTCCCGGCTTCAAGGTCACCGGACTGATCGCGAAGCTGCGGCATTCCACGCCGGGCGTGACGCTGATCTCGCCGCCGCCGCACCATGACATCTACTCGATCGAGGATCTGGCGCAGCTCATCTACGACCTGAAGCAGATCAATCCCGAGGCCACCGTCTGCGTGAAGCTGGTGGCGCGCTCCGGCATCGGCACCATCGCGGCGGGCGTGGCCAAGGCCAAGGCCGACGCGATCCTGGTCTCCGGCCATGTCGGCGGCACCGGCGCCTCGCCGGTCTCCTCGATCAAGTATGCCGGGCTGCCCTGGGAGATGGGCCTGTCCGAGACGCATCAGGTGCTGCTGCTGAATCGGCTGCGCCACCGCATCAGGCTGCGCACCGATGGCGGGCTCAAGACCGGGCGCGACGTGGTGATGGCGGCGATGCTGGGCGCCGAGGAATTCGGCATCGGCACCGCGTCCCTGGTCGCCATGGGCTGCATCATGGTGCGGCAGTGCCACAGCAACACCTGCCCCGTCGGTGTCTGCAGCCAGGATGAGGATCTGCGGAAGAAGTTCACCGGGACGCCGGAGAAGGTGATCAACCTCTTCTCCTTCATCGCCGAGGAGATCCGCGAGATCCTGGCCGGGCTCGGCTTCCGCAGGCTGGAGGATGTGGTCGGCCGCACCGACCTGCTGCAGCAGGTGAGCCGCGGCGCGGAGGATCTCGACGACCTCGACCTCAACCCGCTGCTGGTGCAGGCCGATGCCGGCCCCTATCCGCGCCATTGCACGCTGAAGGGCCGCAACGAGGTGCCGGAGACGCTCGACGCCGACATGATCCGCGATGCGCAGGCGTTGTTCGAGCGGGGCGAGAAGATGCAGCTCGCCTACAACATCCGCAACACGCACCGCGCCATCGGCACCAAGATCAGCAGCAAGATCACCCGCAAGTTCGGGATGAGCGGATTGCAGGCGGGGCATCTGACGGTGCGCCTGCGCGGCTCGGCGGGCCAGTCGCTCGGCGCCTTCGCCGTGCGCGGGCTGAAGCTCGAGGTTCTGGGCGATGCCAACGACTATGTCGGCAAGGGGCTTTCGGGGGGCAGCATCGTCATCCGCCCGGCGCCCTCCTCGCCGCTGGTCTGGAGCGACAACGCCATCGTCGGCAATACCTGCCTCTATGGCGCGACGGCGGGCGAGCTGTTCGCGGCGGGCCAGGCGGGCGAGCGCTTCGCCGTGCGCAACTCCGGCGCCACGACGGTGGTCGAGGGCGTCGGCGCCAATGGCTGCGAGTACATGACCGGCGGCGTCGTCGTCGTGCTGGGCGCGGTGGGCGACAACTTCGGTGCCGGCTTCACCGGCGGCCAGGCCTTCGTCTATGACGCCGACGAAAGCTTCGAGAAGCGGGTCAATCCCGACACGCTGCTCTGGCGCCGCCTGGGCTCCGCGCACTGGGAGGGGATGCTGCGCGAGCTGATCGCCCGTCATGCCGCCGAAACCGGCTCGCGCCTCGCCGCGCGGCTGCTGAACGACTGGGCGGTGGAGCGGGACCGCTTCTGGCACGTCGTGCCGAAGGAGTTCGCCAAGTACCTGCCGCGGCCGATGGAGGATGTCGCCATCGCCGCCGAGTGATGGCGGGAATGGTAATATCCTGCAACTTCCCGTGATGTTCGCCTAGCCCCCGGGGGTCGCGCATGCGATAAGCGCGGCCCCCATCACGGTCCGGCTGTTTGCATGAGAATCCTCTACCATCTTCCCCTCTCCCCCTATGCGCGCAAGGTGCGCCTCGTGTTGAGCGAGAAGCGGATTCCTTTCGAGCTGCGCATCGAGCGGGTCTGGGAGAGGCGGGAAGAGTTCCTGGCCCTGAACCCCGGCTGCACTGTGCCGGTGCTGGTGGAGGAGAACGGGCTGGTTCTGGCTGACAGCTACGCCATCTGCGAATATCTCGACGAGGCCTATCCCGACCTTCCGCTGCTGGGCCGGACCCTGGGGGAGCGGGCGGAAGTCCGCCGGCTGGTCGCCTGGTTCGATGGCAAGTTCGCCCGCGAGGTCACCGACAATCTGCTCTACGAGAAGCAGATGAAGCGGCTGATGGGGCGCGGCAACCCCGATGCCGGGGCCCTGCGCGCCGGCTACGCCAACCTCAAGCCGCATCTCGACTATCTGGGCTGGCTGTCGGAGACGCGGCTCTGGCTGGCGGGCAACTTCCTCTCCCTGGCCGATCTGGCCGCGGCGGCGCATCTCTCGGCGCTCGACTATATCGGTGACCTCGACTGGTCGCTGAACGATGCCGCCAAGGACTGGTATGCGCGGGTGAAGTCCCGCCCGGCCTTCCGCCCCCTGCTGGCCGACCGTGTCAGCGGCACGAACCCGCCGCCGCATTACGCCGACCTGGACTTCTGAGGCGCCTCAGCCGCCGCCGAGATCCTGGCTGAGCCGCCGCGCCGCCGCCGCCACCGCGGCCTCCAGCGGCGCCCGCAGCGTGGCATCGCCCAGCCGGGTCGCCGTGCCGGAGAGGGTCAGGGCGCCGAGCAGCCGGCCGCCCGGGCCCCGCACCGGCGCGGCGATCGCCGCCAGTTCCGGGTCGCGCTCGCCCAGGGTCACCACCAGCTCGCCCCCCTCGCCGCGCAGGACATGGCCGGCCGCGCCGCGGTCGAGCGGCAGGCGGGTGCCGGGCAGGAGCTGGTCGCGCACCAGGTGCCGGCCCTCCTCCCGCAGCAGGCAGAGCCGCGCCTGGCCGTCGCGGATGTAGAAGCTGGCGCTTTCCCCCGTCCGGTCGGCCAGCTCGCGCAGCACCGGCGGCACGAAGGCGCGCAGCGGCCCTTCCGCTCCCTCGGCCATCAGCCCCAGCCTCACCAGGGCGGGCCCCAGCCGCCAGACCGCCGCCTCGCCCGGCCGGACCAGCATCCGCGCCCGTTCCAGCGAGGCCATGAGTCGCAGCAGCGTGCTCTTGTAGAGCCCGGTGCGGCGCGACAGCTCGGCCAGGGTCAGGCCCGCCTCCCCGGGGCGGAAGGCGGCGAGGATGGACAGGGCGCGGTCCACCGCGCCGACCCCCTCGGCGGGCGCTTCCGGCTTGACGGACATGCGATCGGGTTCCAGACTTGAAAACAGAACGACATTCTGTCCAACGGAACGGTGCCATGTCAAGCCAAGCTTCTCCCGCCAGCGACCAGCCAGGCGAGCCGCCGGCAGGGCTGCCCCCGGTTGAGCTGCCCCTGGCCGGGCTGCGCGTGCTCGACTTCGGCCACACCGTCATGGGCCCGACCTGCGGCGTGGTGCTGGCCGATCTCGGCGCCGAGGTGATCCGCATCGAGCCACCGGAGGGCGACCGCACCCGTCGCCTGGGCGGCTTCGGCATCGGCTTCTTCGCCACCTACAACCGCAACAAGGCCAGCCTGGCGCTGGATCTGAAGGACCCGCGCGGGAAGGCCATCCTGGAGCGGCTGGTGCCGACGGCGGATGTGCTGGTGGAGAACTTCGCCCCCGGAACGATGGAGCGGCTCGGCCTCGGCTGGGAGGCGCTGCGGGCCCTGAACCCGCGCCTCGTCTACTGCGCGCTGAAGGGCTACCTGCCCGGCCCCTACGAGGACCTGCCGGCGCTCGACGAGGTGGTGCAGATGCAGGGCGGCCTCGCCCACATGACCGGCCTGCCGGGCCGGCCGCTGCGCGCCGGCACCTCGGTGGTGGACATCATGGGCGGCGTCTTCGGCGTGGTCGGCATCCTCGCGGCGCTGCGCCAGCGCGAGCGCACCGGGCTCGGGCAGCGGGTGCAGGCCTCGCTGTTCGAGAGCGTCGCCTTCATGGTCGGGCAGCACATGGCGGCCGGCGCCATCGCCGGCGAACGCGTGCCGCCGATGACGGCGCGGCGCATCACCTGGGCGATCTATGACGTTTTCCTGGCGCGGGACGGGCAGGTCTTTGTCGGCGCCACCAGCGACCAGCACTGGCAGCGCCTCTGCGCCCAGTTCGGCCTGGAGGCGCTCGGCGCCGATCCCGAACTGGCGAGCAATGCGCAGCGCGTCGCCGGCCGGACCCGGATCATGCCCGAGCTGGAGCGGATCTTCGCCGCCATGCCGGTGGAGGAGGTGCTGCGCCGCTGCCGCGCCGCGCGCATCCCCTGCGCGCCCGTGGCGCATCCCGAGGATCTCTTCGAGGACCCGCAGCTGCTGTCGGGCGGGGTGATGGGCGAGACGCGCCTGGCCGAAGGCCTGACCCGGCCCCTGCCGATGACGCCGCTGCATTTCGAGACCGCGCCGCTGGGGCTGCGGCGGCAGCCGCCGGCGGTGGGCGAGGGGGCGGAGGCCCTGCTCGCCAGCCTGGGCCTCGACGAGCCGGAGCGGGCGGCGCTGCGCCGCGACGGGGTGCTGGCGCCCGCCGCCGGGGAGGCCGCGGCATGAGCTTCCCCGCCCGCATCGAGATCCGCGAGGAAGGGCCGCGCGAGGGCTTCCAGTTCGAGAAGGGCGAGATCCCGACCGAAGGCAAGCTGGCGCTGATCCACGCCTTGGCGCGGACCGGGCTGAAGCGGATCCAGACCGTCTCCTTCGTCGATCCGCGCCGGGTGCCCGGCATGGCCGATGCCGAGCGGGTCTGCCAGGGGCTCCAACCGGCGCCGGGCGTGGCCTATGGCGCGCTCTGGCTGAACGCCAAGGGCTTCCTCCGCGCCCTGGTGGCGCCGAACCTGACGATCGACGGCAGCGTCTCGGTCTCCGCCTCCGAGGTCTTCGGCCGGCGCAACCAGAACCGTGACCGGGAGCAGGACCTGGCGGCCGCGGCGGCGCTGATGGCGCTCTATGCCGAGCACCGCGTGCCCTTCGCCCGCGCCACCATCATGGCGGCCTTCGGCTGCAATTTTCAGGGCGAGGTTCCGGTCGGCGCCGTGCTGGACCGCATCGCCGCGATCCTGGCCCTGGCCGGCGGGGCGGGGCTGGAGCGGCCGGTGATCTCGCTCGCCGACACCATGGCCTGGGCGACGCCGCCGTCGATCCGCCGCCTCGTCAGCGCGGTGCGCGAGAAGTGGCCGGAGCTGGAACTGTCCCTGCACCTGCACGACACGCGCGGCCTGGCCATGGTCAATGCCTGGGAGGGGATGCGGCTCGGCGTTACCCGCTTCGATGCCGCCGTGGCGGGACTCGGGGGCTGCCCCTTCGCGAAGCACGCCGGGGCCGCGGGCAATCTCTGCACCGAGGATCTGGCGCTGCTCTGCGCCGAGGCGGGCATCGAGACCGGGCTCGACCTCGAGGCCCTGGCGGAGGCCGGGCGGCTGGCCGAGACGGTGGTCGGGCACCCGCTGCCCGGGCGGGTGAAGCAGGGCGGGACGCTGCGCCGCAGCACGTGATGGCGGCGCGGTCAGGAAATGTTGTGATCCGTGCCGCAGCGCAGCATAAGGTCACGCATGCGGTCCCGTTCCGAAGTCGTATCATCGTCGCCGATCTCGCTGGCGCAGGTGCGTGAGGCCAGCGCCGAGCAGTTGGCGCGGGCCTTTTCCGGCCCGCCGGCCGAGGCGGCCCGCTGGATCGCCGCAGCCGCCCGCGCCGGCATGGTCGAGGCGCAGTTCCTCTACGGGCAGATCCTGCTGGAAGGGCGCGGCGTCCCCGAGGACCGGCGCGGCGCCCTGGGCTGGTTCCAGGTCGCGGCCGGGGCGGGGCATCTGCCGTCGCTGACCATGGTCGGCCGCTGCCACGAGCTGGGCTGGGGCACCACGGCCGATCTGCCGCGGGCGGCCACCTTCTATCGGCAGGCGGCGGAGCAGGGCTTCGACTGGGCGCAGTACAATCTCGCCACCCTCCTGGCGCGCGGCGCGGGGCTGCCGCAGGACCGGGCGGCGGCGCTGGCGTGGTTCCGCCGCGCCGCGGCGCAGGGGCACGCCAAGTCCATGACCGTGCTGGGCCGCTACCTTGAGGCCGGCTGGGCGGGCCCGCCCGACCCGGCGGCGGCGCGGGCGCTCTATGCCCGGGCGGCGGCGGCGGGCGAGTTCCGCGCCCAGTTCAACATGGGCAGCCTGGCGCTGGAGGCAGGCCAGGAAGAGGCGGCGCTGGACTGGTTCCGGCGCGCCGCCGAGACCGGCTCGCCCGGCTTCCTGGGAAGCATGGCCGAGCGGCTCCTGACCCGCCCGGAACCGGCGGTGCGCGACTTCGGCCAGAGGCTGATGGACAGATTGCGGGCGCGCTTCCCGATGCCGGGGCAGACGGCGCCCGGCGGGCCGGGGCGTGGCTGAGTTCCATCTCTTCATCGCCGTCAGCCTGGACGGCTTCATCGCCACGCCCTCCGGCGGCGTGGAATGGCTGAACGCCTTCGAGGCGGAGGATTACGGCTACGACGCCTTCTTCCAGGAGGTGGACAGCCTGGTGATGGGGCGCTTCACCTATGAGCAGATCCGCGCCGGCCGGGTCTGGCCCTATCTCGGCAAGCCCAGCCTGATCCTGACCTCGACCGCCCTTCATCCGCCGGTGCCGGAGCTGGTCGAGCCCTGGTTCGGCGGCTCGCGGGACCTGATCACCGGGCTGCGGCGCATGCCGGGCCGGGTCTGGGTGGTGGGCGGGGCCCGCACCATCCACGCCTTCCTGATGGCCGGGGCGGTGGACCGGCTGGCCGTCTTCACGATGCCGCTGATGCTGGGCAACGGCATCCGCCTGTTTCCGCCCGGGCCGCCGCCCCGGCCACTGCGGCTCCTGGAATGCCGCAGCTGGGACAATGGCAGCGTGCTCTGCCGCTACGCCACGCTGGAGGAGCCGGTCACTCCGCCGGCTTGAAGGCGGGCGGCTTGAAGGCGGGCGCCTCGGCGGCGGGTGGCACCAGGGTCACGGGCAGCCGCCGGGTCGCCCGGCCGTCGATCCAGCCGGCGATGCGCCGCCGCAGCCCGACCTCGATCAGGCGGTAGCTGAGCTCCGAGGCGATGAAGACCACCACCGGCCCGGCAACCAGGTAGAACAGGAACCAGCTCTGCATGCTGATGCCGTGCTGCCCCACCCAGCGCGCCAGGAAGGCGAAGGGAAAGAGCGCGAAGGGGTGGATCAGGTAGAGGCTGTAGCTGATGCGGCCGAGATACTGGAAGACCGGGCGGGACATCAGCCGCGCGGGGCCGCTCCCCGCATCGAGCAGGATGCCATAGACGAGGAAGCCGAGCGGCACCCCGATGCCGGAGCCGATATACTGGCTGGCATAGAAGAACAGGACGAGACTGAGGCTCCAGACCACCCAGCCGAGGGCACGCGGCAGGCGGACCTTCACCTGCAGGAAGGCGAAGCCCATGCCGAGGACGAAGTAGAGCACGAAGGGGCTGATGAGCACCGCCAGGACGCCGGCCAGCAGGGCGGCGCCGAGCAGCAGCGGGCGCCGACCGGACAGGCCCAGGAAGGCCAGCGCCACCAGCAGGTAGAAGCCCCATTCGTAGGTGAGGGTCCAGGAGTTCTGCTGCGCCAGGAAATGCCCGGTGATGGGCGGCAGGAAGAAGAGGTTGGCCAGGAAGGTTTCGACATACTCGCCCGCGGGCATGCCGCGGAACTCCTTGTAGCCGATCAGCGGCCCCAGGCTGAAGACCATCAGGTGCAGGGCCACGAAGAGCGGCATGATCCGCAACACCCGGTCCACCAGGAACTTCCGCGTGCTGCCGTGCCGCACCAGGCTGGCCGGGATCAGGAAGCCGCTGATGATGAAGAAGAGGTTCACGCCCTGGCCCAGTGTCGGCAGGGTGAAATCGAGCCAGGCGGGGAAGGACCAGGGCAGCATGCCGGCATGCTTGGCGATCAACCAGATATGGACGATCAGCACTGCGGCGGCGGAGATGCCGCGCAGCCCCTGGATGGCGGGGATGAAGCCGGCTCCGCGGACTGCGGCGGTGCCACGTTGCCGCAGCATGGCCAGGGCGTCTGCCACAGCTTGTCTCATTCCGCCGTCCCCTTTCCGGATGATGCCGCGAGGCCAGCGCTCGCCTTTCGCAACGGAGTGTTGCAATGCAGCAAGCCCCTGGACCTGGCCAAGCGCGAAGGCAGAGAAGGAGACCCGGCGCACCCTTTTGTGACTTACAAAAGCGTACAAACCCCGGGGTACGTCTCGGAATGCGAAGTCAGGAGCTTAAATGAGCCGGCGGGGCCTCATCCCATGGCCGGAACGGCCCGCCCCCCGGCCAGGCGGAGGATGCGCGTCGGCCTTTCCACGCCCAGAAGGCGATGCGCGATCAGGATCACGGTGCGGCCGCCCGTGGCACTCTCCAGCGTCTCCAGGAAGGCGCGCTCGGCGGCGGGATCGAGCCCGGCGGCGGCCTCGTCCAGGATGAGGATCGAGGCGGGGGAGAGCAGGACGCGGGCCAGGGCGATGCGCCGCGCCTGTCCACCGGAGAACCGCAGGCCCCCCTCGCCGCAGCGGGTGGCGAGGCCGTCCGGCAGGGCGCGCACCACATCGGCGGCCCCCGCCCGCTCCAGCGCCGACCAGAGCGCGGCCTCGTCCGCCTCTGGCGCGGCGAGGCGCAGGTTGGCGGCGATGCTGTCGTCGAACAGCCGCGCGTCCTGGGTGAGGCAGGTGATGCGGGCCCGCACGGCATCGGCGCTGAGCGTGGCGAGGTCGACGCCGCCCAGCATCAGCCGCCCCGCCTGCGGCGCCGCGAGCTTCAGGAGCAACTGCGCCAGGGTCGATTTCCCGGCACCCGAGGGGCCGAGCAGGGCCAGCCGGCCGCCTTCGGGCAGTTCGAAGCTCAGGTCCTCGAAAACGGGCGCGCGGTCCTCCGCCCAGGCGAAGCGCACGTCCTCGACCCGCAGCGCGAAGCCCTTCGGCGGGGGGGCGGGGGTGGCGGGGTCGCGCAGCGGCGGTTCGACATCGGCGGCCTCGAAGAGGCGGCGCGCGCCGGCGCCGGCAGCGGCGAGCGCGGCCCCGGCACGGGGCAGGGCGCCCAGCGGCTCGGCCGCGGCCAGCGCCAGGAACAGGCCGAGCACGGCGGCGCCGACGGCACCCGGGCCACCGGCCAGCCCATAGCCCATAGCCCCCAGCAGCGCCGCCTGGCCGAGCAGGCTGCCGGCCGCCGCGCCCCAGGCGGAGCGCCGCGTCAGCCGCGCCTGCCGCCGCGCCAGCTCGGCCCCGGCCGCCTCCAGCCGGGCGGCGGCGCGCGGCTCGGCATTGGCGGCCAGCACATCCTCCAGGCCCAGCAGCGGGTCCACCGTGGCGGAGCGGAGCTCGCCCTGCGCCGCCGCCGCGCGGGTGGCGGCGCGGGCGGCGCCGGGCGCCAGCAGGGGCGGCAGCAGCAGGGCCAGCGCCAGCGGCAGGGCGACGACCAGCGCCAGGGCGGGCGCCATGGCGCCGAGCAGGATGGCGATGGCCAGGACCACGGCGATCGCCGCCGCGCCGGGCACCAGGGCGCGGAGATAGAGGCCGTCCAGCGCCTCGACGTCACTGACCAGCCGGCCCAGGAGGTCGCCGGCACCGCGCAGGCCGAGGCCGCCGGGCAGCCGCTCCGCCAGCCGACGGAAGAACCAGATCCGGGTATCGGCCAGGGCGCGGAAGGTGGCGGCATGCGTCACCAGCCGCTCCAGGTAGCGGGCCAGGGGGCGCAGCAGGATCAGCGGCCGCAGCAGCAGCAGGGAGCCCACGGCGGCGCCGGCCAGCACCCCGGTCCTGAGGCCCTCGGAGACGCCGCGCCCGGCCAGCGCCAGCAGCGCCACGCCGGCCAGGGCCGCCAGGGCGGCCATCGCCCCACCGGCCAGCAGCCAGCCGCGCCGGACGCGCCAGAGGCCGAGGACGCGCAGCAGGTCCTCGCGCATGGGCCGCGGGCCCGGCGGGGTGGGTCCGGGCCTCATTCGCCGGCCATCCGCGGCAGGAGGGCGCGCCCGCCCTCCAGCTCCAGCACCCGGCTGAAGCGCGCCCGCAGCGCCGGGGAATGGGTGGCGATGATGGCGGTGCGCCCGGCGCAGAGGCGGCGCAGACTCTCCAGGACCTCGGCCTCGGTGCCGGGATCGAGATGCGCGGTGGGCTCGTCCAGCAGGATCAGCGGCGCGTCGCGCAGGAAGGCGCGGGCGATGGCCACCCGCTGCGCCTGTCCGCCCGAGAGGCCGAAGCCGCCTTCGCCCACCGGCGTGTCCAGGCCCCGTGGCAGGGTGTCGGTGAAATCGGTGACGCGGGCCGCGCGGGCGGCGGCCTCGACCTCGGCCTCCGTCGCCTCCGGCCGGGCCAGGGCGATATTGCCGCGGATGGTGTCGCGGAACAGATGCGCGCGCTGCCCGACATAGGCCGAGAGGCGGCGCAACTCGGCCGGACGCAGCGCCGTGGCGTCGCGGCCGTTCAGCGCGATCCGCCCGGTGTCCGGGCGGCGGAAGCCCATCAGCAGCCGCAACACCGACGACTTGCCGGAGCCGGAGGGGCCGGCCAGCACCAGCGCCTCGTTCGGCAGGACGCGGAAGGAGAGGTCGGTCAGCGCCGGGCCGCGCGCCGGGTCGTAGGTCAGCCCGACCTGCTCGAAGGTGAGCACCACGCTGGGCGGGATCTCGGCCAGGACCAGGCCGGGCTCCTCGGGCTGGGCGGCCAGCAGTGGGGCAAGCGCGGCGGCCGCCCCCTGGGCGGCCATGCGCTCGTGATAGGCGGCCGAGAAGGCCCGCAGCGGGGCGAAGAAGCCCGGCACCATCAGCAGGCAGAACAGCGCCGCCGTCGGGTCGGGATGGCCGCCGATCAGCAGGTTGCCGTGCCGCCAGGCGAGGCAGCCGAGCACCGCCGCGGCGATCACCTCGAGCGACAGGCCGGAGAGGAAGGCGACACGCAGCACCCGCATGGTGCGCCGGCGCAGGTCCTGCGCCGCCTCCCCGAGCGCCGCCGCCTCGGCCTCCTGGCGGCGGAACAGCACGATCTGCGGCAGGCCGCGCATGCGGTCGAGGAAGCGGCCCGAGAGCGCCTGGAGCGCGTCGAACTGACGCCGGCTGGCGAGCGCCGCGCCGATGCCGGTGAGCGCCATGCCGACCGGCACCAGCAGCCCGGCGGCGAAGAGGATGACGCCGCTCAGCGGGTCCTCCGCCGCCACGGCGCAGGCGATGGCGAGCGGGGCCAGCGCGGCCAGGATGGCGGCGGGCAGCCAGCGGGCGAAGTAGCCGTCCAGCGCCTCGATGCGGTCCACCACCAGGGCGGCGCGCTCGCCCGCCGGGCGCTCGTCGGCCGGGCCCAGCTCCAGCAGCCGGGCGAAGGCGCGGCGACGCAGCTCGGCGCGGGCGGCGGCCCCGGCGGCGGCCTGGGCGTGCTCCTGCGCCACGCCGAAGCCGGTCTGCAGCAGGGCCAGGGCGGCGGCGGCGGCCAGCTCGGACCAGCCCGCCCCGCCATATCCCAGCAGGGCGGCGAGAATGCGCGCAATGAGCCAGGCCTGGGCGATGCCGCAGGCGGTCGAGGCGAGGCCGAAGAGGATGGGGCGCGACAGGCGCGCCCGCCCGTCACGGGCAGTCGCGGCCAGCAGGGAGCGCGCCGCCTCTGCCTCGGCCGGCAGGGGCTTGGACATGGGCGGGGTTCTAGCGGGTTTTCCGGATGGCGGGAACCGCGCGCGGGCCGGCGGAGGGCTGGCGTGCCGCTTGCTTGCCCGCGGGGGCATCGCGCCGGAGAGGAGACCGCCCCGCATGCTGCCCAGCCATGGCCGCTACGACTACCACCCCTGGCCCGGCAGGCCGGCCTATGCCTGGCCCGGCGGGACGCGGCTGGCGGTCTATCTCGGCCTGAACCTGGAGCATTTCGCCTTCGGCCAGGGGCTGGGGGCGGAGCTGGCGCCGGGCGCCAATGGCGGCGGCGGTCCGCAGCCCGACGTGCTGAACTACGCCTGGCGGGACTACGGCAACCGCGTCGGCGCCTGGCGGATGCTGGAGTTGCTGGAGGAGCTGGACCTGCCGGCGACCGTGCTGCTGAACAGCGCGATGTACGATTACGCGCCGCAGCTCGTCGCGGCCCACCGGGCGCGAGGCGATGAGATCGCCGGGCATGGGCGGACCAACAGCGAGCGGCAGAACATGATGAACGAGGCGGCGGAGGCGCAGCTTATCGCCGAGGCCACCGCCGCCATCGCGGCGGCGGAGGGCGCCGCCCCGCGCGGCTGGCTCTCGCCCTGGATCGCCGAGAGCGCCTTCACCCCGGACCTGCTGGCCGAGGCGGGCTATCGCTACACGCTGAACTGGTGCGCCGACGACCAGCCGATCTGGCTGCGGACGCGGGGGGAGGGGCGGCTGCTCGCCATCCCCTATCCGCAGGAGGTGAACGACATCCCGTCCATCGTCGCCCGCAAGGACGGGGCCGAGCGGTTCGCCGCCATGATCGAGGCGGATTTCCTGGAGCGGCTGCGGCAGGTGCGCGACGGGCGGCCGCAGGTGATGGGCATCGCCCTGCACCCCTACCTGATCGGCCAGCCCTACCGGCTGCGGGCGCTGCGCCGGGCGCTCGCGGCCGTCGTGGCGCGGCGGGAGGAGGTCTGGATCACCACGGCCGGCGCGATCCTGGACCATGTGCTGACCCTGCCGGAGGGGACGGTTCCCTGATCCCCGGCCGGGATCAGAGGCCGAGCTGCCGCGCCAGATCCTCCATGTCGCCGGCCACGGCCTCCCAGTCCTGCTCGGCGCGGAGGTCGGTGGTCTGGTCCGGCCCGTGCTCGGTCGGGCGGGCGATGAAGGCGGTGCGCAGGCCGCAGCCCCGCGCCGCAGCCAGGTCGCCATTGTGCGCGGCGACGAGGCAGACCTGCTCCGGCCGCAGCATCAGCACCTCGGCGGTGCGCAGATAGGCCTCGGGGGTGGGCTTGTAGGCCTGTGCCACCTCGGCGCCCAGGATGGCGTCCCAGGGCAGGCCGGCGCGCCTGGCCATGTCCAGCATCAGCCGGATGTTGCCGTTGGAGAGCGGGGCGATGATGAAGCGCCGCTTCAGCCGGGTGAGGCCGGCCACCGAATCGGGCCAGGGGTCGAGCCGGTGCCAGGCAAGGTTCAGCGCGTCCAGCTCGGCCGCCGGCACGCCCGCCGGATCGATGCGGAATTCCGGCAGCACGGCCTCGAGGTTCTCGCGGTGCAGGATGTCGAGCCGGGTGAAGGGGCGGCGGCCGGAGCGCACCTCCTCCATGGCCGGCGAGTAGCGGCGGCGCCAGGCATCGGCGAAGGCGGCCGGATCGGCGCCGGGGGCGTGGCGGGCCAGGAAGGGCGCCGCCTCGCGCGCCACGCCGCCGCGCCAGTCCACCACCGTGCCGAAGACGTCGAAGACCAGCGCCTGGACATCCGCGAAGGCCCGCATGGCCATCTTCCCCTCAGTGTTTGTCGCGGGCGATACCGTCGGCCACCAGGGAGCATCCGGCAATGGCCAGCAGGATGGCCAGGCCCGGCCAGAGCGCGGCCAGCGGCGCGGCGAAGACCGCCTCCTGTGCGTTGGCCAGCATATTGCCCCAGGAGGGGGTGGGCGGCTGGATGCCCAGGCCGAGGAAGCTTAGCACGCTCTCGGCCAGGATGGCGCCGGCGACGGCCAGCGCCGCGGCGACGGCGACCGGCGCGGCCAGGCCCGGCAGCACATGTCGCCAGAGCAGCCGCGCCTCGGTCACGCCCAGCGCCCGGGCGGCGCGCACATAGTCGCTGGCCAGGATGGCGAGCGCCCCGGCCCGCGCCAGCCGCGCCACCCCCACCCAGCCGAACAGCACCAGGATGAGGGTGATGCGCAGCATGTCGGTCGCCGCCGCGCCGCGCGGCAGGCCAAGCCGGGCGGGGTCGATCGCCGCCAGCAGCACCAGGATCGGCAGCGCGGGCAGCGCCAGCAGCCCGTCGGCCAGGCGCATCAGCGCGGCATCCACCCAGCCGCCGCGCCAGGCGGCGAGCAGCCCGACCGCCGTGCCGAGCAGCGCCGAGGCCAGCGCCGCCGCCAGCCCGACGGCCAGCGACACGCGGGCGCCGTGGAACAGACGCGCCAGCAGGTCGCGCCCCAGCTCGTCGGCGCCCAGCGGGTGCTCCGGGGAGGGCGGCGCGTAGCGGGCGAAGAGGTCCGGCGCGAAGGGATCCTGGCCGAGCCAGCCCGCCACCCAGGGGGCGGCCAGCGCGGCCAGCGCCAGCAGGCTCAGCAGGGCGAGGCCGGCGCGGAGCCGTGTCATTCGCCGAGCCTCGGATCGATCCAGCGCTGCGCCAGGTCGGCGGCGAGGGTGGCCAGCATGGTCACGAGCGCCACCAGCAGCAGCGCCAGCAGGGCCAGGTTGTAGTCATTGCCCATCACCGCGTCATAGAGCAGCTTGCCCATGCCGGGGCGGGCGAAGAGCGTCTCCGTCACCAGCGCGCCGGAGACCAGGGCGCCGGCGTCGAGCGCCAGCAGCGTGAGCAGGGGCACGGCGGCGTTCGGCAGGGCATGGTGCCAGAGGAGGCGCCCCTCGCCGGCGCCGCGCGCCCGCGCGCTGGTGATGAAGGGGCGCCGCAACTCGGCGGAGAGGGCGGTGGCGGCATGGCGCACATAGGCCGCCATCTGGCCGAAGGCCAGGGTGGCGACCGGCAGGATGAGGTAGCGCAGCGGCGATTCGCCGTCCGCGGGCAGGCCCCCCGCCGGCAGCCATCCGAGTTGCACGGCGAAGAGGATGATCAGCAGGATGCCGAGCCAGAAGCCCGGCACCGCCTGGGCCAGCAGGGCCAGCAGGTCCACCGGCCGGCGCCAGCGGGGCGAGAGCGCCGCCAGCGCGCCGAGGCCGGTGCCGGCCAGCGCCGCCAGCAGCACGGCGGCGCCGACCAGCACCAGGGTGGAGAGCAGCGCCGGCCAGAGCACCGCCACGGCCGGCTGGGCGAAGAGGCGGGAATAGCCGAACTCGCCGCGCAGCAGCCTCGCGCCCCAGGCCAGGTAGCGTTCGGTCAGCGGCTGATCCAGGCCGTGCAGCGCGCGCAGGCGCGCCACGTCCGCGGCGGTCAGGCGGGGATCGGCCATCAGCGAGAGCGAGACCGGGTCGCCCGGCATCAGACCGATGGCGAACCAGGCGGCCAGCGAGAGCAGCAGCAGGGTCAGGGCGATCTGCGGCAGGCGCAGCGCCGCCAGCCTCAGCGCGCCCGCCATTCCGTCACCCAGAGAGAGGAATAGTTCTGGTGCCCGGTGGGCCGCACGCCGTCGAGCCAGAGCGGCCAGACATGCGCGTCCGAACGGTGCCAGAGCGGCAGGGCGGGCAGGTCGGTGGCGATGCGGCGCTGCAGCCGCGCCCAGAGCGGGCGGCGCTTCGCCGCGTCCAGCTCCAGCGGCAGGGCCTCGATCAGCGCGTCCACCCCGGCGTCGCGGTAGCCGGTGTAGTTCTGGCCGGACCAGTTGCGCTCGGCGCGCGGGATCTCGTCGGAATGGAAGGTGCTGCGCGGCACGTTCTCGGGGCTGCTGACCCAGGCGAAGAGGGCGCCGCCGGTGAAGCGGCGCCGGCTCACCGTCTCGCCGAAGAAGACGCGGGGCGGCTCGTTGCGGATCCGCGCCTCGACGCCGATGGCCTTCCACATCCCGGCCAGGATCTGCTGCACCTGCTCGCGCGAGCGGTTGCCGGCGGTGGTCATCAGCTCGAAGGCCAGGCGGTCCCCGGCGGCGTTGCGGCGGACGCCGTCCGGGCCGGGGCGCCAGCCGGCCTCTTCCAGCAGGGCGGCGGCGCGCGCCGGGTCGAAGGGCCAGGCGGGCGTGTCGGGGTCGTAGCCGGCATCGCGCGGATGCACGGCCCCGGCCGCCACCTCCTGCCGCCCGCCATAGAGGCGCGCCACGATCTGCGCCCGGTCGGCGGCGAGCAGCAGGGCCTGGCGTACCCGCCGGTCGGCCAGCAGGGGGTTGTCCAGGTTGAGGTCGATATGCTCGTAGGTGAGGCCCGGATTGTAGGCGAAGCGGAAGCGCGCGCCGGCGCGGCGCTCCAGCGCCACGACCTGCTCGAGGGGCAGCCCCAGCTCGCCCGCCACCATGTCGATCTGCCCGGCCAGCAGCTGCGCCTCCAGCGCCGCCGTGTTCTCCACCGTGCGGATGGCGATGCGGTCGAAGGCGGGGGCGGGGCCGATCCAGTGCGCGTTGCGCTCCAGCGTCACCCCGGCGCCGGGCTGCACTGCGGCGATGCGGTAGGGGCCGTTCCAGAGCGCCGGATTGGCGGTCTCGGTCTCGTAGGCGGAGCGGGTGCGGTAGCCGGCCCTGTCGGCCTCCCAGCGCGGCCGCTCGATGCGCGCCGGCAGCGGCTGGAACTGGCCGAGGCCGGCATAGTCGAACGTCACCTTGTCGAAGCGGATGGTGAAGCGCCGGGGATCGTCGCTGCTGAACTCATAGGCGGAGCGGTAGGTCTCGGCCGGGCCGAAGCCGGTCTCGAAGGCGCGGCCGGCCTCCCAGGCGAAGCGCATGTCCTCGGCCGTGACCGGCGTGCCGTCGCCCCAGTTCAGCGCGCGCAGCTCCCAGGTGACGCGGATGCCGGGCCGGCCATCCGGCGTCGTCTCCAGCACCGCCTGCCCGTTCTCCAGGCTCGGCAGCCGGGTGCAGGCGAGGCAGCCCTGCTGCCAGTCGGCGTCATAGGCGGTGATGGGGCGCAGCGCGAAGCCGAGGAGATAGGCCTTGGCCGCCATGTTCTCGATGTTGGGGTGGAAGTTGCCCGGATACTGGCTGAGGCCGATGGTCAGGCTGTCGCGGCGCGGCTGGGCGGCGGCATCCGCCAGGGTCAGGCCGGGGGCGAACAGGGCGAGGGTGGCGGCGAGGCAGTGGCGCATGGGCCGGGATGATGCCGGCTCATGCCGCGGCGCGGTAGGGCAAAACCCGGCCTATCCGAAGGCTTCCCGCAGCAGCAGCAGGTTCAGCCCCACGATCAGCGCCGTGGCCGCCCAGCCCAGGGCGAGCTGCCAGACCGGTGTGACCAGCGCGCCGAGCCGCCGGCGGTCCCCCGCGAAGAGCATCAGCGGGATGGCGGCGAAGGGCAGCTGCAGCGAGAGCACCACCTGCGAGAGCACCAGCAGCTCGGCCGTGCCGCGCTCGCCATAATGCCAGGTGACGAGCACCGCCGGCACGACGGCGATCAAGCGCGTCACCAGCCGGCGAAGCGCGGGGGGCAGGCGGATGCGCAGGAAGCCCTCCATCACCACCTGGCCGGCGATGGTGGCGGTGACGGTGGAGTTCAGCCCGCAGCAGAGCAGCGCCACGGCGAAGAAGACCGGCGCCGCCGCGCCGAGCAGCGGCGCCAGCATGGCATGCGCCTCGCCGATCTCGGCGATCCCGGTCTGTCCCCGCACATGGAAGGCGGCGGCGGCGACGATCAGGATGGCGGAGTTGATCAGCAGGGCCAGGGTCAGCGCCACGCTGCTGTCGATGCTGGCGAAGCGGATCGCCTCCCGCTTGCCGGCGAGATCCTCGCCGGCGGCGCGCGACTGCACGATGGCGGTGTGCAGGTAGAGGTTGTGCGGCATCACCGTGGCGCCGAGGATGCCGAGGGCCAGGTAGAGCTGGCGGGAATCCGCGACGATCGAGGCGGAGGGCAGGTAGCCGCGCAGCACGGCGCCCCAGTCCGGGTCGGCCAGCGCCAGCTGCGCCAGGAAGCAGAGGGCGATCAGCGCGATCAGGCCGATGACGAAGGCCTCCAGCCAGCGCACCCCCTTGTGCTGCAGCCAGAGGATCAGGAAGGTGTCGAGCACGGTCAGGATCACGCCCTCCAGCAGCGGCAGGCCGAAGAGCAGCTGCAGGGCGATGGCGGTGCCGATCACCTCGGCCAGGTCGGTGGCGCAGATCGCCAGCTCCGCCAGCAGCCAGAGCGGGATGGCGACGGCCTTCGGGAAGCGTTCGCGGCAGAGCTGGGCGAGGTCGCGCCCCGTGGCGATGCCGATGCGGGCGCAGATCGCCTGCAGCAGCATGGCCATCAGCGAGGACAGCAGGGCGACCGAGAGCAGCGTGTAGCCGAAGGCCGAACCTCCGGCGATGGCGGTGGCCCAGTTGCCCGGATCCATGTAGCCCACCGCCACCATGTACCCCGGGCCGATGAAGGCCAGCAGGCGCCGCAGCCAGCCGGCGCCGAGCGGCACGGCCACGCTGCGGTGGATCTCGGTCAGGCTGCGCGGGGCGCCGTGCCGGTCGGTCACGGGCGGTGCGCCCGGCGCCGCCGGGAGGACCATGCGGAAAGGCGGAGCATGGCGCGCATTGAGCCTGTAGCCGGAGCTACAATCAAGCGCCCGGCTGCGATACGCGGGCCGGGGCCGCCGCGGCCTCAGCCGGCCTTGGCCTTGTAGGCCTCCGCCTCCGCCAGGCTGCCGACACCGCCGCGCGCCCGGCTCCACTCCACCGGATCCTCCAGGAACCGCCGCACCTCCTTCAGCGCCGCCTCGGAGAAGTAGGGCCTCTCGCGGCAGACCTCGAGCACGTCCCACCAGGTGGCGAGATGCAGCAGGTTGAGGTTGATCTCCTTCAGCTTCTCCTGCCCGCCGGGGAAGACGCCGTAGAAGAAGACGACGAAGGTGTGGTCGCAGATGGCGCCGGCGTCGCGCAGCGCCTGGGCGAAGCGGATCTTGCTGGCGCCGTCCGTCGTCAGGTCCTCGACCAGCAGGGTCTGCTTGCCCTCCGGCACGTCGCCCTCGATCTGGGCGTTGCGGCCGAAGCCCTTGGGCTTCTTCCGGACATAGGACATCGGCGCCATCATCCGGTCGGCGATCCAGGCGGCGTAGGGGATGCCGGCGGTCTCGCCGCCCGTCACCGCCTCGATCGTCTCGTAGCCGATGTGGCGGCCGATCTTCTCCACCGCCAGCTCGACGATGCGGTTGCGGGCGCGGGGGAAGGAGATGATCTTGCGGCAGTCGATATAGACCGGGCTCTTCCAGCCGCTGGTGAAGGTATAGGGCTCCTCGGGCCGGAAGTTGACGGCCTTGATCTCCAGGAGGATGCGGGCGGTGGTGAGGGCCGCGTCGCGGTCCCAGTCGGAAGGGTGGGTCGAGGACATGACAGGGGCTCCTTTTGCCGCGGTTGGTAACGCCCGCCCGGCGGCGCGTCCATGACAGAAGCGAGTCGCGTCTGGGTCCTGGCCGATCCCCGCGCCGGCACCGCCGCCCAGGCGCTGGGCATGGCCGAGCGGCTCGGG
This sequence comes from Roseomonas sp. KE0001, assembly GCF_016107285.1. Taxonomy (GTDB): domain Bacteria; phylum Pseudomonadota; class Alphaproteobacteria; order Acetobacterales; family Acetobacteraceae; genus Pseudoroseomonas. The sequence goes on from NZ_RCVQ01000001.1 coordinate 149,523, forward strand.
CGGCCCTTCCACACCCTGCCGCTGGGCTGGGGCGCCCTGGCCCGGCTGCCGCTGCCCTGGCCGAGCCTGGCCGGGCTGTCGGCCGAGGCCCGCGCCGGGCTGGCGCCGCCCTGGCCGGGGCTAGTGTTCTCGGCCGGGCGCCGGGCGGCGCCGGTGGCGCGCTGGCTGCGCCGCCGGGGGGCGCGCACTGTCCATGCCATGCGGCCCGGCTTCGGCGCGGCCGATTTCGACCTGCTGGTGATCGGCCGGCACGACGCGCCGCGGCCGGCGCCCAACCTGTTTCCCATCCTCGGCGCCTGCCACCGCCTCAGCCCGTCGCGGCTCGCCGCGGCGCGGGCCGAATGGGCCGGCTTCGCCAGCCTGCCGGCGCCGCGGGTGGCCCTGCTGCTGGGCGGCGCGGTGCGGGGGGAAGGGCTGGCCCCGGACCTCGCCGCGGAGCTGGCGCGGGCCGCGGCCGGCTTCGGCGGCAGCGTGCTGGCCACCACCTCGCGGCGCAGCGGCGCGGCCGCGGCCGGCTCGGTGGCGGCGGCTCTGGCGGCGGTGCCGCACCGGCTGCACGGCTGGGGCGCCGCCGGCGCCAACCCCTATGCCGGCATGCTGGCCTGGGCCGATGCGGTGGTGGCGACCGGCGATTCCGTCTCCATGCTGAGCGAGGCCCTGGCCACGAGCGCGCCGCTCTTCATCGCCGAGACCACCGAGGCGCCGCGCCACCGCGCCCTCTGGCGCAGCCTCTACGACTCCGGGCAGGCGCGGCGCCTCTCGCCCGGCGTGGCCTTCTTCCCGCGCGCCCGGCTGGACGAGGCGGGGCGGGTGGCGGCGGCGATCCGGGCACGCGGCTGGGCGTGAAGCCTCCGGCGCCGCGGCCGCCTCAGGACCGCGCCGCCACCCGGAAGGAGATCTGCGCCAGGAGGCTGGCGCCCACGAGCACGAGCGCGGCCGTCAGCGCCGGGTCGGAGCCCAGCCCGGCCAGCGAGGTGCAGAGGGCGCCGACCGCCATCTGCGCGAAGCCGAACAGGCCGGCGGCCGAGCCCGCCACCGCCGGGTTGATGCCCACCGCCTGGGTCAGCGCCAGGGGCGAGGCGGCGCCGGCGCCCATGGTGAAGACGAACATGCTGCCCACGGCGAGGGGGACCGAGAGCTGCCCCAGCAGCACCCCGCCCAGCAGCAGGGCGGCGGCGGCCAGGCTCAGCAGGTTGGCGCCCACCATCAGGCGCTGCATCGGCAGGCGGGCGATGAGGCGCCCGGTCATCGCGCTGCCCACCCAGGCGCCGGCGATCAGGATGGCGAGATAGACGCCGACCTCCTCGGGCGGGCGATGCAGCTGGCCGCCGAAGATGAAGGGCGCGGAGGCGGTGAAGGCGTACATGGAGGTGGTGGCGCAGCCCCCGCCCAGGGCGAGCCCCAGGAAGGCGCGCGAGCCGATCAGCCGCCGGTAGTTGCGGCCGAGCGAGGCCAGGTCCGTGTTCGCGCCACGGGCGCCGGTCTCGGGCAGGATGCGCCAGGTCAGCAGGGCCAGGGCGAGGCCGAGGGCGCAGAGCACGCCGAAGATGGCGCGCCAGCCGAGCGCGGTCGCCAGCACGCCGCCCAGGATCGGCGCCAGGCCGGGGCCCAGCAGCACCATCAGGTTCATCAGGGCGAGGCGGCGCGCGGCCTGCTCCGGCCCGGCGGTGTCGCGCACGATGGCGCGGCCCAGCACCAGCCCGGCGCAACCCCCGAGCGCCTGGGCCAGCCGCGCCAGGATCAGGCCTGTGGCGGTGGCGGAGAAGGCGGCGGCCAGCCCGGAGACGGTGTAGAGGAGAAGGCCCGCCAGCAGCGTGACGCGGCGGCCGAAGCGGTCGGCGACCGGGCCATAGACCAGTTGGCCGAACGCCAGGCCGAGGATGTAGAGGCTGATCGTGGCCCGCATGGTGCCGTCGCTGGCCCGCAGCTCCGCCGCGGCGGCCGGCAGGGCGGGAATGAAGATGTGCATGGCCAGCGTGCCGCTGAGCGTGACCAGGGCCAGCAGCCAGAGCGGCGCCTGGCGCGGTGCCGCCATGGGGGCGGCGGTCTCATGCGGCGCCGGCGATCCGCCGGGCCGCCACTTCACGGCGCCGCCTCCGCGGCCAGCCTGGCGCCGATGTGGCGCAGCACGCGGTCCGCGATGACCAGTTCCGCCTCGTCGAGTCCGGCGAGCGCCGTCTCCCGCGCCGCCCGCGCCACCTGCTCCACCTGGGCGACCGTGGCGCGGCCCTGGTCGGTCAGCACCAGCACGCGGGCGCGGCGGTCGCCCTCCTCGCCGCGCCGCTCGACCAGCCCCGCCGCCTCCAGCGCATCCACCAGCCGCACCACGGAGGAGCCGTCCAGCGCGAGGGAGCGCGCGAGGTCTTTCTGCCGCATCGGCGCCTCGGCACGGGCGATGCGCAGCAGCGGCAGCCAGGTGGCCTCGGTCAGCCCGAAGCGCTGCAGGCGGTTGTCGGCCCAGCGGCGCCACTGGCGCGCAATCTGCGCCAGAAGGCTGCCGAAGCCCTGGCGGAGCTGCTCGGGGGAATGCGTCATGGCGGCCTCCAGGATGGCGGGCCAATAGATGGCATATCAACTACTGTGATACAATCTTCCCGCCTCCCTCGGGGTCTCTCCTCGGGGTCTTTCCTCGGGGCCGCTTGCCCGGGGGCAGGGCCGCGGCCATCCTCCGGCGCATCCGCCAACCACCGTCTGAGGATCGTCCATGTCCCGCTCCTATCGAATCGCTGTCGTGCCCGGGGATGGCATCGGCAAGGAAACCGTGCCGGAGGGGTTGCGGGTGCTGGATGCCGCGGCCCGGCGCTTCGGCTTCGAGCTGAAGCTCGATCACTACGACTGGTCCTGCGAGACCTATCAGAAGACCGGCCGCATGATGCCCGAGGACGGCATCGACCGGCTGCGGGAGAGCGACAGCGTGTTCCTGGGCGCGGTCGGCTGGCCCGGCGTGCCGGACCATATCTCGCTCTGGGGCCTTCTGATCCCGATCCGGCGCGAATTCGACCAGTATATCAGCCTGCGTCCCTGCAAGCTGATGCCGGGCTGCAAGACGCCGCTGGCCAACCGCACGCCGGCCGAGATCGACTTCTACGTGGTGCGCGAGAACACCGAGGGCGAATACTCATCCTCGGGCGGGAAGATGTTCGCCGGCACCGAGCGGGAGTTCGTGACGCAGGACGCGGTGTTCACCCGCAAGGGCGTCGACCGGGTGATGAAATACGCCTTCGAGCTGGCGCGCACCCGTCCGCGCAGGAAAGTGACCAGCGCCACCAAGTCGAACGGCATCACCTTCACCATGCCCTACTGGGACGAACGCTTCGCCGAGATGGCGAAGCAGTATCCGGACGTCACCACCGATCAGTTCCACATCGACATCCTCTGCGCGCAGTTCGTGCAGCATCCCGACTGGTTCGACGTGGTGGTCGGCTCCAACCTGTTCGGCGACATCCTCTCCGATCTCGGCCCGGCGGTGGCGGGCTCCATCGGCATCGCGCCCAGCGCCAACATCAACCCGGAGAAGGCGCATCCCTCGATGTTCGAGCCGGTGCATGGCTCGGCACCCGACATCGCCGGCAAGCACATCTGCAATCCCATCGGCCAGATCTGGTCCGGCGCCATGATGCTGGAGCATCTGGGCGAGCCGGAAGCGGCGCGCGCCATCACCGAGTCCATCGAGAAGCTGCTGGCCGAGGGCGGCCCGCGCACCCGTGACATGGGCGGGCAGGCGGCGACCGCGGATGTCGGCAAGGCGCTGGCGGAGGCCGTTGCGGCCGCGGGCTGACCGAGAGGAACCTTGATGGTCCCGGCGGATCAGCCTATAAAACGGGCGGGATGAGTTGCGAGCGATTCTCAATTGTCTCGCAACTGCAGGAGATCGCTGATGGGCAATGACTTCAGCCACATCACCCGCCGCTGTGAGCGGGCGGTGGTGACGGCTTACAGGGAGCTGCGGGAAACCGGAAATGACGACCTGTCGTCCTTCCGGGCCTGTACGGCACTGTACCGGATCCACCACCCCGAATCCTCGGTCAGCGAGGCGCGTCGGCTGGTCTCCGAATGGATCGATCATCACGTAGTGCGGGGCGAATCCGGCCCGACCGACGGCTGCGACTGCCCCTGAGCGGCCAGGCGCGGCCTTCCGGCGTCCAGGACTGACAGGCCGCCCTCCGGGCGGCCTTTTCATCTCCACATTCTTTGATGCCACACCACGGCATCGCCAGGACCACGCCTCCGGTCGCGGCCCGGCGCCGGCGGAATTCCGCACGAGCGCGGAAAACATTGGCCTTCTCGGTGGTTATTCCCTGGCACGGCGGACTTAGAGCCGCCTGGACAACAGGGAAGCCACACATGCGCATGAAGACGGCCCTCGCGCTCGTCGCCGGCCTGATGGCCGCTCCGGCGGCCATGGCCCAGACCTCTCCTCAGTCCCAGACCCCCCAGGCGCAGCCTCCGCAGGGCACGGTGGGCTCGCCCGCCGCGCCGGGCGGCGGCGGCACGAGCATGCAGCAGGGGACGCCCGGCACGGCCGCGCCGCCGGCTGCCACCACGCCCCCGGCGACGACGGCGGCGCCGCGTAGCGAGGAGCGGTCCAGCCCGCCCACGACCGCCACGCCAACGGCGGGCGCCAACAGCTTCACCGAAGGCCAGGCCCGCAGCCGCCTCGAGGACGCTGGCTACACGGATGTCCAGGAACTGCGGAAGGATGACCAGGGCGTCTGGCGTGGCAGGGCGATGCGCAACGGCCAGAGAACCGATGTCGGCCTGGACTTCCAGGGCAACGTGGTGACCGGGAACGCACCCGCTCGCTGAGCACGAGGGGCGGCAGGGGCCGCCCGCGCATCTCCGTCAGGAAAGGGGACTCCCATGGCCCAGAAGACCATCACCCGGCTCTACGACACCCGCGACCACGCCCAGGCCGCGTTGCGGGACCTCGAGGCGGCCGGATTCTCGCATGACGATATCGGCATCGTCTCCAGTGACCACCGGGATGACACGACCGCCGCCACCCGTACTGCCTCCACCCATCAGGAAACCGAGGGCGAGACCAAGTCCGGGGCCGGTATCGGCGCCACCCTCGGCACGCTGGTGGGCGGCGGCGCGGGGCTCGCGGCCGGCCTCGGTGCGCTGGCGATCCCGGGGCTCGGCCCGATCGTCGCGGCCGGTGCGCTGGTGGCGGCTCTGACCGGCGCGGGTGCCGGCGCGGCGGCCGGCGGCGCCATCGGCGCGCTGACCGGCGCGGGCGTCAGCGAATCCGAGGCGCCGGTCTATGCCGAGGGCATCCGCCGAGGCGGCAGCATGGTGACGGTGCACGCGCCGGAGGAGCGGGAGGCGGAAGCCATCGCCATCCTCAATCGCCACAACCCGGTCGACATCGCCGGCCGCGAGGCCAGCTACCGCGAGAGCGGCTGGCGTGGCTACGAGGAGGACATGCCGCCGGAAGGCACCGGCCGGCCGGCGGTCAGCCCTCCGGGCGGCATCGGCGCCGCCGTGGACCCGACCGTGCCCGGCACCACGCCGTCCGACCGGCGGATCTGATACAGGCCTGTTGGGCCGAGAAACGGGGGGGGGCCGCGAGGCCCCCTCAGTCCGTCGCGGCGATCCCAGGGTCAGCGCCGTCCCGTATCCGGATCGAAGCGAACGTCGGGCCGGGCCAGACCGCCCGAGATTCCGACCGGCGTGCCATCGGCGCGCCAGCAGGCGGCACCCTCCAGCATGCCATCGGCATGGAAGCGGATCGCGCCCATGCCACCGCCGATGTGCTTCACCCGCTGCACGCGGTGGCCGAGAGCGGCGAGGGGTGCGTCCAGTTCCGCCGCCACGTTTGGTTCCAGCTCCAGCGTATGCCCGTTCGTCCAGATGCGCGGCGCCTCCACGGCGTCCTGCAGGTCCATCCCGTGGTCGATGAGGTTGATCACGGCCTGCATGGCGGAGCCGAAGATGCGGAGGCCGCCCGGCAGGCCCAGGGCGAAGACCGGCCTGCCCTCGCGCCGGACGATGGTCGGTGCCATGGAGGTGAAGACCCGCTTGCCCGGCGCCACGGAGAGCGCCAGGCCGGGGTGCGGGTCGAAGTTGAACATGTAGTTGTTGGCGATCAGCCCGGTGCCGGGGACGGAGAAGCGGGCGCCGAACAGGCTGTTGATCGTCTGCGTGGTGGCGACGATGTTTCCCGCCGCGTCGGCCACCGTGACATGGGTCGTATTGGGCGATTCCCGCCCGCCCGCGCCGATCGGCCGGCCGGCGGCGATGCCGGGTGACCAGTCCCGCGCCGCGTCGCGCCGCAGCAGGGCACGGCGCTCGGCCGCGTAGGCCTTGCTGGTCAGCCGCTGCACCGGCACCTCGATGAAGGCGGGGTCCGCCGTCGCGACGCCACGGTCGGCGAAGGCCAGCTTCAGCGCCTCGGCCAGCAGGTGGATGGTCTCGGTGCTGCCGGAGCCCGAGGCGGCGAGGTCGAAGCCCTCCAGCACGTTCAGCATCTGCGTCATGTGGACGCCGGAGGAAGACGGGGGCGGCGGCGCCAGGATCTCAAAGCCGCGGTAGTGGCCGATGACCGGCTGGCGCTCGACCACCGCATAGGTGTCGAGATCACCCGCGCCGATCAGGCCGCCTTCCGCCGCCATGTGCGCCACCAGCGCCCGTCCCAGCTCGCCGCCATACAGGGCCGCCGGCCCCCGCTCGCCGATCAGGCGCAGGGATTCCGCCAGCTCCGGCTGACGCAGCAGGGTTCCGGGGGCCACCGGGGCGCCATCCGGCAGGAAGGTGGCGGCGAGGCCGGGGTCGCGCGCCAGGTCGGCCGCGGCATCGCCGATGGCGCCCGTCAGATAGGCGGTGACACGAAAGCCCTCGGCGGCGGCCCGGATGGCCGGGCGGACCACCTCGGCCAGCGGCAGGCTGCCATGCTCCGCCAGCGCGCGGCACCAGCCGGCCAGTGCCCCGGGCACGCCCATCGCCAGGATGCCCACCGCGTTCGCCCGGCCCTCGGTTTCCTGATAGTCCGGCAGCCGGTCGGAGACGGGGCGGTAGAGGTCCGGCCGCGCGGCGGCGGGCGCGGTGGAGAGGCCGTCCAGCACGAGGTGGCGCCCGTCCGCCAGGCGCAGATGCGCCAGGCCGCCGCCCAGCGGCCCCACCATCATCGGCTCCACCACCGTCAGGGTGAACAGGGCGGCGATGGCGGCGTCGATGGCGTTGCCGCCGGACAGCAGCATCTCCGCGCCGGCCGCCGAGGCCACCGGATGGTTGGTCACGACCATGCCCCTGCTGGCTAGGGCGGGGCGCTTCTCGCAGGAGAAGGGGCTGCCGGCGCGCTGCCGCCAGGCCGGGCCGGTTGGACAAGGGTTCAAGGCGCTGCTCCTCCATTGCCGGAATGGCCAGCTTGCGCCGGGCAGGCGGATTGTCCAGCCGCCGCGCCGCGTGACGGAACTCTTGCCTCCGCCTTACCGTTTACAGTCCAGGACCGCGAGATGTGACCATGATGGACGGAACAGGAGGGACAGAGATGGGCCGGAATGAGGAGCCGGACGCAGAGACGATCGCCTTCGCGGGGCGGGTCTTCCAGGCCGCGCGCGAGGGCAGGGCGCACGAGCTGACGGAGGTTCTCGCTGCCGGACTTCCGCCCAATCTGTGCAATGACAAGGGCGACAGCCTGCTGATGCTGGCCTCCTACCATGGCCAGGAGGCGGTGGTGCAGACCCTGTTGCATCACGGGGCCGATGCGGACCTGCTGAACGACCGGGGCCAGTCGCCCCTGACCGGCGCGGTGTTCAAGGGCTACGAGCCGATCGTGCGGCACCTCCTGCGGCATGGCGCGGCGGTCGATGGCAGCGGGCCGGACGGGCGGACACCGCTGATGGTCGCCGCCATGTTCAACCGCCTCGACATGATGCGGCTGCTCCTCGAGCACGGAGCCGATCCCGCCGCGCGGGACGCGATGGGCAACACGGCGATGGATGCGGCGCGTGCCATGGGGGCGTCGGACGCCATCGCCCTGCTGGAAGGGGGGACCGGCGCGGGCTGAGGCTCAGCGCCCCGCCCAGCGCAGGGCCGCCAGGGCCAGGGCGTCGATGGTGTCGATCAGCGGCAGGCCGATCGCGTCGGTGGGGCCGGCCTGGATGCCCAGCGGGATCTCGGTGCAGCCCAGCACCACCGCGGCGGCGCCGCGCGCCCGCAGGCGCGAGGCCATCTCGGCCAGCGGCGCATGGGCCTCGGCCGGCCGGTTGGCCTTGACCAGCGCGATGGCGGGGGAGACCAGCGCCGCCATCTCGGCAGGGTCCGGCACGATGCAGTCATAGCCCCGACCTTCCAGGCGGGACTGGTAGAGGCGCATATCCAGCGTCCCGGCCGTGCCGAGGATGCCGATGCGCCCGCCGTCGATACCCTGCCGCGCCAGTTCGGCCGCCGCCGCGTCGACGATATGCAGGATCGGCAGGCGGGTGGCCGCCGCCAGGCCATCGTACCAGCCATGCGCGGTGTTGCAGGGGATGGCGATGGCGCCGCAGCCCGCCGCCTCCAGGCCGCGCAGGCCGCGCAGCAGCCAGGGGAGGGGATCCTCGCCCTGGCCGAGGCGCGCCGCCGTGCGGTCAGGCACGCGGGGGTCTGACCAGAGCAGGGCCGGAAGGTGGTCCTGGTCCCGCTCCGCAGGGGTCAGCAGGGTGAGGCGGAGCATGAACTGCGCGCTGGCCAGCGGCCCCATGCCGCCCAGCACGCCGAGAAAGGGTCCCCCGAAAGGTCCCGGGGAGGAAGCGTCGCTCATAATCCCAGACCATCCGCGACCAGCTTCACGCCGGTCAGCGCCAGAAGAAGGTGGATCGACCGGTAGAAGGCCCTGTCGCTGATCCGGCCATGCAGCCAGACGCCGAGGCGGATGCCGGCGGGCGCCAGCGGCAGCAGCACCAGGCTGGTCAGCAGATTCGACAGGCCGAGCTGGCCGAGCGCCGCGTAGGGCACGAGCTTCACATAGTTCATGACGCCGAAGAAGACCACCGTGGTGGCGGCGAGCGTCCCCCGGTCCAGGCGCAGCGGATAGAGGTAGACCGCGAGCGGGGGGCCGCCGGCATGGGCGATGGTGCTGGTGAAGCCGGAGATGGTGGACCAGAAGCCGCCCTTCCAGGCATTCGGCCGGCTGGGCGGCGGCGGGCCGCGCCGCGCCAGCCAGAGGCTGCGCGCCAGGAAGACGAGCGAGATCACGCCCACCATCAGCTTGACGTGCCGGTCGCTCATGGCGCCGAAGGCCAGGGTGCCGAGCAGGATGCCGAGCAGGCCGCCGGGAATGATGGCGCGCATCTCCCGCCAGCTCCACCGGCCCCACCAGGCGCGCAGGCCGGCGAGGTCCATGGCGCAGAGCACCGGCAGGCTGATGGCGGCGGCCTGCGGCGCGGGGATCAGCAGCGCCATGGCGGGGACGGAGAGATTGCCGCCGCCCGAGGCGAAGCCGCCCTTGCTGATGCCGGTGATCAGCAGGGCGGGGACGGCCAGGGCATAGAACCAGGGGTCGGTGACGAGGAGGTCCGACCAGGGCAGGGGGGCGTGAAGGGGGAAGGGCACGGGCTGACGGAACCGGACGTGGGGTGTAAGCACTAGCGCGCGAGCGCCGAAGACGAAATCGCCGGAAGCGTCGATCGCGGTCTTCGTCTCCGCCTGCCCTTCCGTCCGTCGCCAAGGTAGCCCTGCTTCATGGAACACATGTCTGACCCGCTCTGGCTCGCGGGTCTTGCCGTCGCGATGGCCGTCACCGGCCTGATCTCGGGGACGCTGGCCGGCCTGCTCGGCGTCGGTGGCGGCATCGTCATCGTGCCGGTGCTGTTCAACATCCTGCCGCTCTTCGGCATCCCCGAAGCGGTGCAGATGAAGCTGGCCGTCGGCACCAGCCTCGCCACCATCATCCCGACCTCGATCATCTCGGCCCGCAAGCACTATGCCCGCGGCGCCATCGACACCGGACTGCTGAAGGCGATCTGGCCATCGATGGTGATCGGCGTCGCGCTCGGCACCGTGGCGGCGATCTGGCTGCATGGCAGCGCGCTCTCGGCGGTCTTCGCCACCATCGCGCTGCTGGTCGCGCTCAACATGGGCTTCACGGGGGTGGACTACAAAATCCGCGACGTGACGCCGCGCGGCCCGGGGCTCTGGGGCATCGGCGGCTTCATCGGCATGGTCTCGGCGATGATGGGCATCGGCGGCGGCACGGTGGGCGTGCCGATCCTCTCCATGTTCGGCACGCCGATCCGCTCGGCGGTCGCCACCTCCTCGGTCTTCGGGCTGATCATCTCCATCCCGGCGACCGTCGGCTTCATCTATGGCGGCTGGGGCGCGCACGATCTGCCGCCCTTCTCGCTCGGCTACGTCAACCTGATCGGCTTCCTGCTGATCGTGCCGAGTTCGCTGCTGGCGACGCCCTGGGGCGTGCATCTGGCGCACACCATCCCGCCGCTGATGCTCAAGCGCGCCTTTGCCATCTTCCTGGCGATCACCGCGGTGCGGATGTTCTACAGCCTGATCTTCTGAGGCACCGGCGGGGGCGGCGCCGCGGGCCCCGCCTCCTCCATCCCGAGCAGCGCGCGCAGCCGGGCCTGGCGCGGCTCCAGCAGGTCGGCCAGGCTGATGCGCGCCGGCGTCCCGGCGGAGCGGCTGCATTACGAGTTCTTCGGCCCGGTGGACGAGCTTCAGGCGGAGGCTCAACGCCCGGCGAAGCCCTTTCCGGGCACGCGGTACTCCGCCCGTGGCGGGCTGAAGATGTCCAGCACCCGCGCGCCGTCCGGCCCGGCGCGCATGGTGTGCGGCACGCCGCCCGGCGTGCGCCAGAAGTCGCCCTTCCGCACCGCGATCGCCTCGCCGCCCTGGATGCGCACGGCGCTCCCCTCCAGCAGGACCCCTCATTGCTCCTCGGGGTGGTGGTGGATCTCGTCCGCGGCGCCCGGCGCGATGGTCACGATGGAGAGCATGGCGTGCTCGCCGGCGAAGATGCGGGTGGACAGGCCCGGCGCGGGCCGGCCCCGCGTCCCGGGCGTTCAGGCCGAGGGCGCCGGCCCGCGCCGCAGCCCCGGCAGCAGCGGCCAGAGCACGGCGAGCACCGTCATCACCCAGAGGCCGATGGAGACGGGGGAGGCCAGCAGCACCATCGGGTCGCCATCGCTGAGCGAGAGGGCGCGGCGCAGATTGTCCTCCAGCAGCCGCCCCAGCACGAAGCCGAGGATGATCGGCACCAGCGGCACGTCCAGCTTGCGGAACAGCCAGCCGACGACGCCGAAGCCCACCGCCAGCAGCAGGTCCGCGGCCGAGTTGGAGACGACGTAGACACCCGCGAAGGAGATGCCGATCACCAGCGGATAGAGCGCCCAGGCCGGCACCATCAGCAGCCGGGCGAAAAGCCCGACCAGCGGCAGGTTCAGCACCAGCAGCATGACGTTGCCGATGTACATGCTGGCGATCAGCCCCCAGGCGACCTCGGGGCGCTGCTCGAACAGCAGCGGGCCGGGGGTGATGTTGTACATCAGCAGCGCGCCGAGCAGCACGGCGGTGGTGCCGGAACCGGGAATGCCGAGGGCCAGCATCGGCACCATGTTGCCGATCTGCGCCGCGTTGTCGGCCGTCTCCGGCGCCGCGACGCCGCGGATGTCGCCACGGCCGAAGGTGCCATCGCGCCCCTGCATCCGCTTCTCGGTCGAATAGGAGAGGGCGGCGGCGATCGAGGCACCGGCGCCGGGCAGCACGCCGATGACGAAGCCGATGCCGGTGGAGCGCAGCATGGTCGGCCCGCAGCGGCGGATCTCGGAGAGGCGGAGCCGCGCCCCCCGGCCGAGATGGCTCGCCGCCGCGGTCACCGGGCTCTCCAGCAGCAGCAGGATCTCGCTGATGGCGAAGAGGCCGATGGCCAGCACGGTGAAGTCGATGCCGCCCAGCAATTCCAGGCTGCCGAAGGTGAAGCGCTCGATGCCCGTGCCGCCGTCGATGCCGATCATGGAGAGCAGCAGGCCGAGCGAGGCGGCCGCCCAGGTCTTGGCCGCGTTGCCGGCGGCGACGGCGCCGAGCAGCGAGAGCGCGAAGGCGATCAGCGCCACGTAATCGGCCGGCGAGAAGCCGACGGCGGCGCGCGAGAGGGGCACGGAGAGGAAGGTCATCAGCACGACGGACAGCGTCGCGCCGACGAAGCTGCCGATGCCCGAGATGGCCAGCGCCGCGCTGCCCCGCCCGGCCTTGGCCATCGGGTGGCCGTCGAGCGTGGTCAGCACGGCCGCCGGCTCGCCCGGCATGTTGAGCAGGATGGCGGCGATACGCCCGCCATAGCCCGAACCGTAATAGACGGCGGCGAGCAGGATCAGCGCGCTCTCGGGCGGCAGCTTCAGCGCGAAGACCAGCGGCAGCAGCAGGGCGATGGCGTTCAGCGGCCCGAGGCCAGGGAGCGCGCCGATGGCGGTGCCGGCGAAGCTGCCGCAGAGCGCCAGCAGCAGGTTCAGCGGTGTCAGCGCGACGGCGAAGCCACCGGCGAGCTGCGAGAAGGCATCGAGCATCCGGGAATCCCGCCTGTCAGGAACCGAGGGTCAGAAGCCGAGGGGGCCGCGCGGCAGCGGCAGATCCAGCAGGGTGTCCATCAGCAGAAACAGCGCCGGCGCCGTCACCGCCGCCGCCAGCAGGGATTGCGCCCAGTTCCCGGCGAAGGCACGGGCGATGACCAGGCAGAGCAGCGCCGTGGCCAGGATGAAGCCGAGCGGGATCAGCAGGAAGGCATAGGCGACCATGGCGGCGATGCAGGCCAGTCCCTTCCAGGGCGGCCCGCCGGCCTCCCAGCCGAGGCCGGGGCGCAGCAGCAGCGCCAGGGCGGCGAGGCCGAGCACCATGGCGACCACGCCGGGGAAGGCCTTGGGCCCCAGCGGATCGGCGGCGAAGGGCACCTGCAGCGACAGGGCGTGCCACAGCGCGCCGGTCGCGACCAGCAGCAGCGCCACGCCCAGCGACCGGTCCGGCGCCGTGGAATGGGCCAGGGCGCGCGGCGGGTGCGGCTCCGCCGCCGGCAGGTCGGTCACTGCGAGACCAGCCCCACATCCTTCGCCAACGCGCGGTACTCGGCGGTGCGCTTCTTGGCCAGGGCGTCGAACTCGGCGCCGGTGACGTTGTATTCGAACAGACCGGCGCCGCTGCGCGCCTCGGCATAGCGCGGATCGGCCTGCAGCTTGCGGATCGCGCCCACCCAGAAGTCATAGGCGGCGTCGGGTGCGCGGGGCGGCATGTAGAAGCCGCGGACGATGGTCCATTCGGCGTCCACGCCCTGCTCCTTCGCCGTCGGCACCGCGGCGAAGACGCCCGGCAGGCGCTCCGGCGAGAGCACGGCGAGCAGCCGGATCTCGCCCGCCTGCAACTGGCCCTGCACCTCGGAGGCATCGCCGGGAAAGACCTGGATATGGCCGCCGAGCAGCGCCGCCATCGACTGCCCGCCGCCCTCGAAGGGCACGTAGCGCAGCTTGCGCGGGTCGGCGCCCGCGGCCTTGGCGATCAGCGCGGCCTTGGTCCAGTCCTGGCTGCCGACGGCCCCGCCCGCGCCCATCGGCACGCTGCCGGGATCGGCCTTCAGCACCGCCATCAGGTCGGCCAGCGTCCTGAGCTTGCTGTCCTTGTGCACGGCGATGACACCGAAATCCGCGCCGATGGCGCCGATCCAGCGCACGTCGTTCTCGGTCCAGCGGCCGAAGCGGCCCTGCGCCAGATTGACCCAGGAGCCGGTGGAGACGGCGACGATGACATTCGGATCGGCGCCGCGCTGCGCGATCACCTGGTTCATCGCCACCGCGCCGATGCCGCCCGGCATGTTCTGCGTGCGGATGGCCGGGCCGACGATGCCGTACTCGTTCAGCAGCCGCGCCGTGGTGCGGCAGGTCAGGTCGAAGCCACCGCCCGGCGCCGCCGGGGCAATGCATTCCGGGTTCTGCGGGGTGAAGCCCTGGGCACGGGCCGGGGCGGTGGCCGGCAGGGTGGCGGCCGACACGGCGAGGGCTGCCAGAAGGGCGCGGCGCAACATCAGGGGCATCTCCCGCAAGGATTTCTTGCGGGAATGCTCCGCCGCCGGCGCACTCTCGTCAAGCCGAGGCTGCCGGCGGCAGGCCCCACCTGCCTGTCCCTTGCGCAGCCTGATCAAGGCAGTGGCGGGCGGCGGACTGGCGCGGCCCGACGGGACCGGCCGGCGGGTCGTCCGGCGCTGGACGCGGGCCGGCCGGGGCGGCAGGTTCCGGCACGGGCCCGGCCGGGGTCCTGGATGGCGAGAGGGCGAGGCGAGGGCGGATGGTCAAGCTTCTGGTGAAGTCGGGTGGCGAGAAGGCGCTGGGCCACTGGCGGGAGTGCTTCCGGGCGGCCGATCCGCGGCTCGATGTGCATTTCTGGGACGATCCCGCCGTGCGGCCGGAGGAGGTCGATTACGTCGTCGTCTGGGAGCCGCAGCCGGGCCGCCTGGCGAAGCTGCCCAATCTGCGCGTCGTCTTCTCCTCGGCCGCCGGGGTCGACCACATCACCTGCGATCCCGCCTGGCCGCGCCACCTGCCGTTGGTCCGCATGGGCGGGGAGGGCACGGCGCAGCGCATGGGCGAGTATGTCGTCTGGGCCTGCCTGTCCCTGTTGCGGGAGATGCGGCACTTCGCCCTGGGCCAGGCGGTGGCGGAGTGGCGGCACAAGGAGGCGCGTTTCGATGCCTCCATGCGCCGCGTCGGCATCATGGGCCTCGGCAATCTCGGCCGCCGCGCCGCCGAGATGCTGCGCGGCGTCGGCTTCCCCGTGCAGGGCTGGTCGCGTTCGCGCAAGGATCTCCCGGGCGTGCGCAGCTTCGCCGGGGCGGCGGAACTGCCGGCCTTCCTGGCGAGCACCGACATGCTGGTCTGCCTGCTGCCCTCCACGCCGGAGACCGCCGGCCTGATCGACGCCCGCCTGCTGTCGCAACTGCCGTGCGGGGCGGAACTGGTGAATGCCGGGCGCGGCTCCCATCTGGTGGTACCCGACCTGCTGGCCGCGCTCGACAGCGGCCATCTGGCCGGGGCCGTGCTCGACGTCTTCGAGGAGGAGCCTTTGCCGCCCGCCAGCCCGCTCTGGGCGCATCCCGGAGTTACGATCACGCCACATGTCGCTTCGATGTCGAGCAGGCCGGAGCGCGCGCGCTACATTGCGGACGCCATCGCGGCCTTCGAGGCCGGGCGTCCGCTCCCCAATCTTTACGACCCCGAGCGAGGATATTGAATGCTCCTGATCCCCCCGCCCGTCCGCCCCGATCCGGAGCACGTCCCGACCGAGCGGGAGTTGCGGGAGGATCTCGCCTGCGCCTATCGGTTGCTGGCGCATTTCGGCATGACCGACCTCGTCTACACCCATCTCTCGGTGCGGGTGCCCGGCGGGCATGGCCACCAGTTCCTGGTGAATCCCTATGGCCTGCTTTTCGAGGAGGTCACCGCCTCTTCCCTCGTCATGGTCGATGCCGACGGGGTCGCGCTGCAGCGCACGACCTGGCCGGTCAATCCGGCGGGCTTCGTGATCCACTCCGCCCTGCATCGCGGCGCGCCGCGGGCGCAATGCGTGATGCACACCCATACCCTGGCCGGCATGACGGTGGCCGCCCAGGCCGGCGGCCTGCTGCCGCTCAACCAGATGAACATGGAACTGCACGACCGCGTCGCCATCCATGAATACGAAGGCATCGCGGCGATGGACAATCTGGAGGAGCGGGACCGCATCGTGCGCGACATGGGCGACCGGTGTGCCATGATCATGCGCAACCATGGATTGCTGACCATCGGTCGCACCGTCGCGGAGGCGTTCTACTGGATGTACTACCTGGAGCAGTCCTGCCGCATCCAGGTCGCGGCGCAGTCCACGGGCGCGCCACTGTCCCTGCCGCCCCCGGCGGTGGTGGAGCGGGTGCGCGGACAGGCATCGGATTCCCCGGTCAAGGGATGGCTGCCCTGGCAGGCGCTGAAGCGGAAGATGGACCGCGAGCAGCCGGACTACCGGGACTGAGGCGCCGCCCCTTCCGAGACGGCACCACGGCCCCAGCGCCTCACTTCTTCACGACGTTCCAGAACACCGGCACGGTGGTCGGCAGCAGCCCGTCCAGGTTGCTCCGCCAGGCCGACTTGGTGCGGAACTGCCCGGCATTGATGTAGGGCAGGCTCTCATAGGCCTGTGCATGCACCTGGTCGAGCAGGGCGCGGCGCTTCTCGGCATCCGGCTCCTCCCACCAGGCGCGGCGAAGCTGCTCCAGCTCCGGGTCGCAGGGCCAGCCGGTCAGGCCGCCCTCGCAGGGGCTGGCGAGGTAGAGGTTGGAGAGCGGATTGCCGGCATCCAGCGCATTGGCGATGGTGACGAAGAGGTTCCAGCCGCCCTGGGCAGGGGGCTCGCGCCGGTTGCGGCGCACGGTCACGGTCGCCCAGTCGGTGGTCTGCACATCCATGGCGAAGCCGGCGCGGCGGAACTGCTCAGCCAGCACCAGGGTGGAGTTGCTGTTCAGCGGATTGTCGGCGCCACTCAGGAAGACCACCGGGGCGTTGTCGTAGCCCGCCTCCTTCAGCAGCGCGCGGACCTTGGCCGGATCCGGATCGCGCAGGCCGCTGGCGCCGGCGGCCGTCTCCAGTGGCGTGCCGCACATGAAGTAGGCCGGGCAATAGGCGACCTGATCCTCATCGGGGATGCCCATCCCCTGCAGCACCTCCTGCTGGCTGATCGCCTGGAGCAGGGCGCGGCGCAGGCGCGGGTCGTTGAAGGGCGGCTGGCTGTGGTTGAGGCGCAGCCAGACCATGCTGCCCACCGGGTTGATCAGCCCCACCGTGACCCCGCGCGCCTTCTGCAGCAGGGGCAGCAGGTCGGGCGCCGGATGCTCGATGAAGTCGATCTCGCCATTGGTCAGCGCATTGGCCGCGACGGCGGCATCCGGCATGGCGAGCCATTCGACACGCTCGACCTGGGCGACCTTGCCGCCGGCCAGGCCATCGGCCGGCTCGGGGCGAGGCTTGTAGTTCGCGTTGCGGCGATAGACCGCGCGGTCGCCGATGCGCCAGTTCGCGAGGTCGAGGATGAAGGGGCCGGAGCCGGTCGGGTCGGTGATGGCGGTGGTGGCCGGCGTGCTGGCGATGCGCTCCGGCATGACGAAGAGCGCGCTGGCCGTCGGCCGGGCCAGCGCCTCGGTGATCAGGCCGAAGGGGCGGCTCAGCTTCAGCTCGAAGCTGCGGTCGTCGATCACCTCCAGCGAGGCGGTGGCGGCCATTAGCGCCTTGCCGACGACATCGCGCGCGCCCCAGCGGCGGATCGAGGCCACCGCGTCGGCGGCCCGCACCGGCGCGCCGTCATGGAAGGCGAGGCCGTCGCGCAGGGTGAAGCGGTGCGTCATGGCATCGGCCGAGACGACATGCTCGCCGACCATCTGCGGCCGCGCCACGCCCTGGCTGTCCATCGCGAAGAGCTGGTCATAGACCAGGAAGCCATGGTTGCGCGCGAAGGCGGCGGCCGACATCACCGGATCGATCGTCGTCATCTCGTTGCTGAGGACGACGCGCAAGGTGTCCTTCGGGGTCTGCGCCACCGCGGGAGAGGCGGCGAGCAGCACCGCCGTGGCCAGCAGCGTGGCCCGGCGCCGCAGGCCGCGGGCGAGGAATGGGATCATCGGCAAGGCGGTGCTCTCCTGCGGCCTCCGTGAGGCCATGATGGTCGCGTCTGGCGTGTCGCACAGGTCGTCGCATAGCAGGAACCGGGCCGCCAGCCAGCGCGGAAGGCCCGCGATCCGCCTGAGGAAGGCATTTCGGACCTCGGAGCGGGCCTTGTGCGAAGAAGGTATCGCAGGGCAATTGCGCCGATCCGAGGGAGTCTCGCGTATGCCCGGTGGCGTGGCGTCCCCGGCCGGGTTTTGCCTCGAATCCAGGCAGGCGCGCCGTTTGCTGCATCGCGAAGGCAAATCGACCGATTGACGGTGCCTGCGGGCATGATGACATTTCATCAACCCGAGGGGATCTGTCATGAACATCGCCACCGCACCGCTGATGAACTGCTCCGAAGAGGAATGGCAGATCCGCTGCGACCTCGCGGCGCTCTACCGCCTCGTCGCGCATTTCCGCATGACCGACTTCATCTACACCCATATCAGCGCACGGGTTCCAGGCCCCGAGCACCACTTCCTGATCAACCGCTATGGCGTGCTCTTCGATCAGATGAAGGCCAGCGACCTGGTGAAGATCGATCTCCACGGCAATATCGTCGAGGAGGGAGCTGAGACCAAGCAGGTCAACGCGGCGGGCTTCACCATCCATTCGGCGCTGCACATGTCACGCGATGATGCCTTCTGCGTCGTCCACACGCACACCGCCGCCGGCATCGCCGTCTCGGCGCAGAAGCAGGGGCTGCTGCCGATCAGCCAGCACGCGCTGAAGTTCTACGGCCATCTCGCCTATCACGGCTATGAGGGCATCGCGCTGGATCTCGACGAGCGCGAGCGCCTGGTCGCCGACCTCGGCACGAACAAGGCCATGATCCTGCGCAACCACGGCCTGCTGGTCGCCGGCCGCAGCATCCCCGAGGCCTTCAACCTGATCTACTACCTGGAGCGCGCCTGCCAGGCGCAGGTGGCGGCGCTCGCGGGCGGCGCCGAGCTGGTGCTGCCGCCGGAGGAGGTCCGCCTCAGGACCGCCGCGCAGTTCAACGGCGATCCGGCGCGCTCGCTGGCGCATGCCGAATGGGCCTGGGGCTCGGCCTTGCAACTCATCGAAGGCAGCAAGCCGGACTGGCGCGCGTAATGGCTGATCTGCTGATCTCCGGCGGCCGCATCTTCCGTGGTCTCTCGGCCGGCTTCGCCGAGGCGATGGCGGTGAAGGACGGCCGTGTCCTCGCCATCGGCAGCCTCGATGAGGTGGCGCCGCTGGCCGGCGCGGGAACGCGCCGCATCGACCTCGGCGGGCGGGTGGCGACACCGGCGCTAAACGAGGCGCATATGCACCTCCTGCCCTATGGCCTCGGCCTGTCGCAGGTGAACCTGCGGCCGGAAGAGGTCCGCACGCTGGACGAGGTGCTGGCGCGCATCGCCGCCGCCGCGCGGAACACGCCGAAGGGCGAATGGATCCTGGGCCGCGGCTACGATCACGGCGAGCTGGATATCGGCCGGCATCCGCTCGCCGGCGAGCTGGACCGCGTGGCGCCCGATCATCCGGTCTTCATCGTGCGCACCTGCGGCCATGTCGCCGTGGCCAACAGCGCGGCGATGAAGCGGGCCGGTGTCGGCCACAACACGCCCGATCCCGAGGGTGGCGCCATCGAGCGCAAGGGCGGGCAGCTCACCGGCCTGTTCCAGGAACGGGCGATGCGCCTGATCCGCGACGTCATGCCGCCGCCCGGCGAGGCGCAGATGGTCGCCGCCATCGAGGCAGCCGGACGCGAGCTCGCGGCCCTCGGCTTCGCCTCCGCCAGCGACATGAACGTCGGCATGACCGCCGGCATGGCCGAGATCGGCGCCTATCGCCGCGCCGCGGCCGAGGGGCGGCTGATGCAGCGCATGTGGCAGGTGCTGGCCGGCAACCCCGAAGGCATCGCCCGCGCCGCTTGGGAGGAGGGGCTGCGGCCCTCGGTCTCGGTCGGCGAGCGGGCCGAGGATCTGCTGGCCTGGGGCGCGGTGAAGGTCTTCGGCGACGGCTCGGCGGGCGGGCTCACCGCCGCCTTCTTCGATCCCTATCTGGAGAGCGCCGGCGGCGGCACCGGCATCTTCTGCTTCCCCGACGCGGCGATGCAGGAGATGCTGGCGCATTACCACGCGCAGGGGTGGCAGCTCGACATCCATGCCATCGGCGACGCCGGCATCGAGCAGGTGCTGGTGGCGATGGAGCGCGCCTCCACCCCGGCGCAGCCGATCGAGGGGCGGCGCCACCGCATCGAGCACTGCGGCTTCCTCAACGCCGACCAGCGGCGGCGCATGTTGCGGCATGGCATCATCCCCATTCCGCAGCCGCTCTTCATGTATGAGTTCGGCGATCTCTACCTCCGCAACCTCGGCCGCGAGCGCACCGAGGCGGCCTATCCGATGCGCACCTGGCTGGAGGAGGGGCACCATCCGGCGGCCTCCTCGGACAGCCCGGTCTGCACGGTGAACCCGTTCCAGAACCTGTTCACCATGGTCACGCGCAAGACCAATCGCGGCACGGTGCTGGGTGCCGGGGAGTGCCTGACGCCCGAGCAGGCGATGCACTGCTACACCTGGTGCGGCGCGTATTCGCAGTTCGCCGAGAGCGAGCGCGGCACGCTGGAGCCGGGCATGCAGGCGGACATCGCCGTCTTCTCGCGCGACCTGTTCACCGTCGCGCCGGAGGACATCCTGACCACGCAGGCCGACCTGACGCTGCGCGGCGGCAAGGTTCTCTTCGACCGCCATGGCGAGGCCGCCGCGCTGGCCGGCGCCGCGGACTGACCGATGCTGCGTCACGCGCTTCAACGCCTTCTGATGGCGGTGCCGGTTCTCTTCGGCGTGCTGCTCATCGGCTTCCTCCTGATGCAGGTGGTGCCGACCGACCCGGCGACGGTGCGGGCCGGTCCCACGGCCACGGCCGAGCTGATTGCGGAGATCCGCCGCGATCTCGGCCTGGACCAGCCGCTCTACGTGCAGTTCGGCATCTATCTCTGGCGGCTGCTGCAGGGCGACTTCGGTGTCTCCATCATCAACAATGTCCCGGTGACGCAGGAGCTGGGCGCCACCATCGGCCCGACGCTCGAGCTGATGTTCGCCTCGCTCTTCTGGTCGATCCCGATCGGCATCGCGCTCGGCACCATCGGCGCCTATTGGCGCGGCTCGCTGCTCGACCGTTTCGTCACCGCCCTGTCGGTGGCGGGCGGCTCCGTGCCGGTCTTCTTCCTGGGATTGATGCTGATCTGGCTGGTTGGCTTCCAGTGGCAGCTGCTGCCCTTCACCGGGCGCGGCGGCCCGCTCTGGACCCTCGAGGGCTGGCAGGCGGTGGCGCTGCCGGCGCTGACGCTGGGCGGCGTCTTCATCGCCCCCGTGGCCCGCATGACGCGCACGGCCGTGCTTGAGGTGCTGGGCGCCGAGCATGTCCGCACCGCCCGGGCCAAGGGCCTCGGGGAGGGTGCCGTGGTGCTGCACCACGCGCTGCGCAACGCGCTGATCCCGGTGGTGACGCTGATCGGGTTGCAGATCGGCTTCCTGCTCGGCGGCGCGGTGGTGACCGAGACCGTCTTCTCCTGGCCCGGCGTCGGCCGGCTGGCGGTGGGCGCCATCCTCTCCTCCGACTTCCCGATGGCGCAGGGGACCATCATCGTGCTCTCCCTCGGCTTCATCCTGATCAATCTCCTGGTCGATGTGCTCTATGCCGCGCTCGATCCGCGCATGCGGGGGGCATGAGCATGGCGAGCGTGAACTCCACGGCCGCGGCGGCCGCCACACCGGTCGCCCCCGGCACGCCGAAGCGGCCGGGCACGTTGAGCCGGCTGCTGCGCGAGCCGGTGGCGGCGGTGTCCCTGATCGTCGCCGTGCTGCTGATCCTGGCTGCCGCGTTGGCGCCGGTGCTGGCGCCCACCGATCCCTTCGACAACGACCTGGCCTCGGCGATGACCGTACCGGGCGCGCCGGGCCTGCTGCTGGGCGCCGACAGCCAGGGGCGGGACATGATCACCCGCCTGCTCTACGGGCTGCGGGCCACGCTGCTGATGGGCGGCGCCTCGGTGCTCCTGGGCGGCGTGGCCGGCGCGATCATCGGCTTCGCCTCCGCCTACTACAGGCGGATCGACGGGCTGCTGATGCGGCTGATGGACGTGCTGCTCTCCTTCCCCGCCATCCTCTTCGGCCTCGCCATCGCGGCGATCTTCGGCCCGGGCATCCCGGCGGTGATCCTGGCGCTCTCGGTCGCCACCGTGCCGCTG
Source organism: Roseomonas sp. KE0001 (assembly GCF_016107285.1). Taxonomy (GTDB): domain Bacteria; phylum Pseudomonadota; class Alphaproteobacteria; order Acetobacterales; family Acetobacteraceae; genus Pseudoroseomonas. The sequence continues at coordinate 171,381 of NZ_RCVQ01000001.1, forward strand.
ATGGCGCGCATCGTGCGCGGCAACGCGCTCGTGGTGATGCGGCAGGACTACATCGAGGCGGCGCGGGCCACCGGCATGGGGGACGGGCGGCTGATCCTGCGGCATCTGGCGCCCAACTGCCTCTCGCCGATCTTCGTCTTCGCCACGCTGCGCTTCGGCCAGGTGATCCTGCTGGGCTCGGCGCTCTCCTTCCTCGGCCTCGGCGCGCAGCCGCCCGTGGCGGAGCTGGGCGCCATGGCCTCCGAAGGGCGGAGCTTCCTGTTCTTCGCGCCGCATATCGCCGTGCTGCCCTGCGTCGTGATCTTCGTCGTGGTGCTGACCTTCAACCTGCTGGGCGATGCGCTGCGCGATGCGCTCGACCCGCGCCTGCGCGTCTAGACCTCCTCGAGAAAGGGCCAAGAATGTCCAGTGTCCTCATGGCCGGCCGACGCCGCGCCGCCGCCCTGCTCGGTGGCACCATGCTCTCCCTCGCGGGGATGCTCCCCGCCGGCCAGGCCACGGCGCAGATGGCGCCGAAGGGCACGCTGGTCGTGCTGCGCGAGATCGACGCCGACCGCTACGACCCGCACCGCACCACCGCGACGGCGGCCGGCGAGGCGCTGTTCCTGCTGACCGACACGCTGGTCTCGATGGACTGGGACCAGAAGACCGTCCGCCCCGGCCTTGCCGAGAGCTGGACGGTCAGCGAGGACGGCAAGACCTACACCTTCAAGCTGAAGCAGGGCGTCAAGTTCTGCGACGGCAAGCCCTTCACGGCGAAGGACGTGGTCTACAGCATCAATCGCTGGATCGACCCGGCCACGCGCAGCCCGGTCAAGTGGCGCGCCGGACCGGTGAAGGAGGTGCGCGCGGTCGATGACCACACGGTGGAGTACGAGCTGACCGCGCCGTATAGCGAGCTGCTGCTGCAGCTGGCGCAGTACTTCGCCGGCATGGTCGACCAGGCGACGGTCGAGAAGCTCGGCGACAACTTCGGCGTGCAGGGCTTCAACGGCGTCGGCCCCTACTGCTGGGCCAGCTGGGCGCCGCGGCAGGAAATGGTGCTGACCAAGAACCCGGCCTACAACTGGGGGCCGCCGATCTACAAGAACCCCTCGCCGCAGGTGGACCGCATCTCGCTGCGTGTCATCCCGGAGGCGAACACCCGCCTGGCGGCGGTCCAGTCCGGCCAGGGCGACGTGACGCAGTGGATCCCGTACTTCGCGCTGGACGGGCTGAAGCGCATCCCGACGCTCAAGCTGGTGCAGCAGCCGAACTACTTCTACGACAACTTCGTCGGCTTCAAGGTCGACAAGCCGGTCATGAACGACCCGGTGGTGCGCCGCGCCATCAACATGGCGGTCAACAAGGAGGCCATCAATAAGGCGGTCTGGTTCGGCGCCGGCGAGGTGGCGGATGCCTACATCAACCCCAACGCGCTGGACGCCAGCGCCCAGGCGGCCAAGGCCATGCCGTCGCATGATCCCGACGCGGCGCGGAAGCTGCTGGACGAGGCGGGGTGGAAGCCGGGCAGCGACGGTATCCGCGTCAAGGACGGGCAGCGGGCCAGCTTCCTGATCTACGGCATCCAGCAGACCTACAACAACGGCATGACGCAGGCGATCCAGGCGGATCTGCGCCGCATCGGCGTCGAGATGCGGATCCAGCTCTGGGATGCCACGGTGGCCTGGGGCAAGCTGGCGACGCAGGAGTTCGACGCCTTCATCATGTCCTACCCCTATGCCTCGGCGACGGACGCGCTGGCGCTCTACTTCCCGAGCACCAACACGCCGACGCCGAACCGCATGAACTGGAAGGACGAGAAGACCGACAATCTGATCAACGCGGCCAAGACCGCGCTCGAGCCGGCCGACCGCGCTCAGGCGATCGGCACGGTCCAGGAGCAGCTGGCCGAAGCCAGCCCCTGGCTGCCGCTGATCCGCCAGCCGCTCTGGGTGGTCTCCGGCCCGCGGGTCGAGGGCGTGCGTCCGCACGGGATCTACGGTGTCGCCCTCTACAAGGGCCTCGACATCCGCCTGACCCGCTGAGCGAAGGAAAAGGACCGATGACCACCACCGTCATCCGCGACGCCGACCTCGTCATCGCCTGGGATGCCTCGGCGCGGCAGCACACCTACCTGACGGATGCGGAGGTGGCCTATCGCGACGGCCAGATCACCTTTGTCGGCCGTGGCTATGATGGCCCGGCCGATGAGGTGATCGACGGCCGCGGCATGATGGTCATGCCCGGCCTGGTGAACATCCACTGCCACCCCTCCTCCGAGCCGATGAACAAGGGGCTGATCGACGAGATCGGCACGCCGGGGCTCTACAATTCCTCCCTCTACGAGTATCTGCCGATCTTCCGCGCCGACGCGGAGGCCGTGCCCTCCTGCGTCCGCGTGGCGCTGTCGGAACTGCTGCTCTCCGGCGTGACCACGGTGGCCGACCTGTCCATGGCGCATCCCGGCTGGCTCGACCTGCTGGGCGAGAGCGGCATGCGGGTCTGCATCGCGCCGATGTTCCGCTCCGCCCGCTGGTTCACCCGGAACGGCCATGTCGTCGAGTATGAATGGGACGAGGCGGCCGGCGAGAAGGCGATGGGCGAGGCGCTGGGGCTGATCGAGCGTGCCGCGCAGCACCCCTCCGGCCGGCTGTTCGGCATGGTGGTGCCGGCGCAGATCGACACCTGCTCCGAGACGCTGCTGCGCGAGAGCTTCCAGGAGGCCCGGGCGCGCGGCGTGGCCTGGCAGATCCACGCGGCGCAATCGGTGGTCGAGTTCCACGAGATCACCCGCCGCCACGGGCTGACGCCGATCGGCTGGCTGGACAGCCAGGGCCTGCTGTCGGACCGCTCGATCATCGGTCACGGCATCTTCCTCGACGACCATCCGAGCACCCGCTGGCACACCGAGAACGACCTCGACCGGCTGGCGGCCACCGGCACCACCGTGGCGCATTGCCCGACGGTCTTCGCCCGGCGCGGCATCTCGCTGCAGCATTTCGGCCGCTACCGCAAGCGCGGCGTGAACATGGGCATCGGCACCGACACCTATCCGCACAACATGCTCGACGAACTGCGGCTGGTCTCCTACATCGCGCGCACCCAGTCGGGCGATCCGCGCAGCCTCAGCTCGACGGATCTGTTCGATGCCGCCACCATCGGCGGCGCAACGGCCCTGGGACGCGAGGATATCGGCCGGCTGGCCGCGGGATGCCGCGCCGATTTCGTCATGGTCGATGTCACCCACCCGATGATGCGCCCGGCGCGCGACCCGATGCGCAGCCTGATCTACGCCGCCGGCGACCGCGCCATCCGTGCCGTGCATATCGATGGCGAGGCGGTGGTGCGGGACGGCAAGGTTCTGACCATGGATTACGAAGGCGCCGCCGCGCATCTGCATGAGGCGCAGAAGCGGATCATTGAACGGACGCCGCGGATGGACTGGGCGCACCGTTCGGCCGAGAAGATTTCCCCTCCCACTTTCCGATGGGCCTGATGCAACCGGATCTCCTGCGAATCGAAGGCCTTCGCACCGTCTTCAAGACCTCCTCCGGCCTGGTGCGCGCGGTGGACGGGGTCGATCTCTCCGTGCCGCGCGGCCGCACCCTCGGCATCGTCGGCGAGAGCGGTTGCGGCAAGTCGATGCTCTCCCTGTCCATCATGCGGCTGGTGCCGCCGCCCGGCCGGACCACGGAAGGTCGTGTGCTCCTGGAGAATCGAAACCTGCTCGATCTGTCCACCGCCGAGATGCGGCAGGTGCGCGGCGGGCAGATCGCCATGATCTTCCAGGAACCGATGACCAGCCTCAACCCGGTGCACAGCGTGGGCCGGCAGCTGGTCGAGGCGATGCGCGTGCACGCGCCGAAGGACAACGCGGCCAGCCTGAAGGAGCAGGCCATCGCCGCGCTGAAGCGTGTCCGCATCCCCTCGCCGGAGCGGCGCTTCGACGAGTATCCGCATCAGCTCTCGGGCGGCATGCGGCAGCGCGTGATGATCGCCATGGCGCTGGCCTGCCGGCCCCGCCTGCTGATCGCCGATGAGCCGACCACCGCGCTCGACGTCACGGTGCAGGCGCAGATCCTCGACCTGCTGCGCGAGTTGCAGCAGGACACCGGCATGTCGATCATCCTGATCACCCACGATCTCGGCGTCGTCGCCGAGATGGCCGACGAGGTCGCGGTGATGTATGCCGGCCGCGTCGTCGAGCGCACCGCCGCGCGCGCGCTCTTCGAGGACCCGCAGCATCCCTATACGCTGGGCCTGCTGGGGTCCGTGCCGCGCCTGGACGAGGAGCGCGATCGGCTGCTCGCCATCGACGGCGCCGTGCCACCGCCCTTCGCCTTCCCCGAGGGCTGCCGCTTCAACCCGCGCTGCCCCTTCGCCATCGCGCCCTGCCGGACGGAGATGCCGCTGCTGCGGGAGGTCGCCCCGGGCCACGAGGTGGCCTGCCTGCGCGCGCCGGTCGAGGAGTCCCTGGCCCTGGAGACGGCGGCATGAGCGCGCTTCTCGAGGTGGATGGCCTCGCCAAGCACTATCCGGTTAAGAAGGGCCTGCTGCTGCAGAAGCAGGTCGGCGCGGTGCGGGCCGTGGACGGTGTCTCCTTCACCCTGAACCGGGGCGAGACCCTGGCGCTGGTGGGCGAATCCGGCTGCGGCAAGTCGACCACGGCGCGGCTGGTGCTGCGCCTCATTGAGCCCTCCGCCGGCCGCATCCGTTTCGACGGCCAGGACGTCACGAAGGTCGATGGCGGTGCCATGCGCGCGCTCCGGCGGCGCATGCAGATCGTGTTTCAGGACCCCTATGCCAGCCTCAATCCGCGCCTGACGGTGGGTGACGCCATCGCCGAGCCGATGGCGGTGCACGGCATCGGCAACGAGGCCAGCCGCCGCGCCAAGGTGCAGGAACTGCTCGCCCTGGTCGGGCTGCGGCCCTTCCACGCCGACCGCTATCCGCACGAATTCTCCGGCGGGCAGCGCCAGCGCATCGGCATCGCGCGCGCCCTGGCGGTGGAGCCCGACCTCGTCGTCTGCGACGAGCCGGTCTCCGCGCTGGATGTCTCGATCCAGGCGCAGGTCGTCAACCTGATGAAGGATCTGCAGGCCCGGCTCGGCCTCTCCTACCTCTTCATCGCGCACGATCTCGCCGTGGTGAAGCACATGGCCGACCGCATCGCGGTGATGTATCTCGGTGCGGTGATGGAGGTCGGCGAGAAGCGCGCCCTCTTCGCCAGGCCGCGGCATCCCTATACCCGGGCGCTGCTGGCCGCCATCCCGCACCCCGATCCGTCGCGGCGCGGCCGCGTGACGCCGCTCGGCGGCGACGTGCCGAGCCCGATGGCGGTGCCGCCGGGCTGCCGGTTCCACACCCGTTGCCCCTTCGCGCAGGATCGCTGCCGCAGCGAGGTTCCGGCGCTGCGGGATCTGCAGGGGCAGCAGGTGGCCTGCCATTTCGCGGAATCCCTGCCGGATCCCGGCCTCGACTATTCCGGCGGCCTCACCGAGGCGGCGGCGAAACGCCTCGCGCTCTACGACGCGGCGCGGCGCAAGGCGGCGGCCTGAGCCGGCGGAGGGCTCGGGCCAGCGGGATCAGGCCGGCGGCATCAGCGCCTCCAGCCTGGCCCGCATCTCCTCCGGCAGCGGTGTCGCGCGGCGCGTCGCGGCGTCGATCAGCACCACCGTGCCTTCGCCGGTCGCGGCGCAGAGCGCGCCCTGGAAGACCGCCTGGCCGGTGGTGAAGGAGGAGCGGCCGATGCCGGTGATGGCGGTGCCGATCTCGATCGGACCCAGTTCGCGCAGCTCGGCGGTGAAGTCGATGGCCATGCGGGCGATGACGAAGTAGCTCTCCGGCCCGCGGATCAACTGGTCCATCAACTCCACCCGGGCGGTCTCGAAATAGGTCGAGTAGACGGCATTGTTGACATGCCCGAGCCGGTCGGTGTCGCCGAAGCGCACGCGCTCGGCGGTCCAGAAGCCATAGGTCGCGCGCTGCTTCAGCCGGGTGTCGTTGGGCATGGGGTCTCCCTGTGTCGCGGGGGGCGCAGCATGCGGCGCTGGCGTGGCGCTGTCAGCCCCCTGCCGGAAGGGTCCGGCCTTCCTCCAGCATGCGCAGCACCGCGCCGGCGGCGGCCTCGCTCGGCAGCCCCTCGGGCGGGCGCAACCGGTCCAGCAGGTGGCGGAAGCGGTCGCGCTGCGCGGCGGCGGCGGCGGGGTCGGTCAGCAGGCGGATCAGCGCGGCCGAGAGCAGCGCCGGCGTGCATCGTTCCTGCAGATACTCGGGCACGATCTCGGCATCGGCCAGCAGGTTGACGATGCTGACGAAGCGCACCTTCAGCAGCCGCCGCGCGATCATCGCCGAGACCGGGTTGACCCGGTAGCCCACCGCCATCGGCACGCCCGCCAGCGCCACCTCCAGCGAGGAGGTGCCCGACTTGATCAGCCCGGCCCCCTCGCTCTCCCGGGCGGCGGCGAAGGCGTCGTACTTCTCCGCGACCCCCCGGAGCAGCAGGGGGGCCGGGGACCAGCGCGCCGTCACCGCCCGCACCTCCTCCTCCACCGGCCCGGCCAGCGGCACGACGGGGCGAAGGCGCGGCACGACCGCGGCGGTACGGGCCAGGGCCTCGCCGAAGACCGGCAGCAGCCGCCCGGTCTCGCTGCGGCGGCTGCCGGGCATGACCAGCAGGACGCGGTCCTCCGGCGAGAGCCCGTGCGCGGCGCGGAAGCGCGCCGCATCGCCCCGGTCGGCGCCCGATTCCAGGATGGAGTGGCCGACGAAGGTGACGGGGATGCCGGCCTTCTCGAAGAAGGGCGGCTCGAAGGGCAGCAGGGCGAGGATGCGGTCCACCTCGTGCGCGATGCGCTTCACCCGTCCCGGCCGCCAGGCCCAGACCTGCGGCGCGACATAATGCAGCACGGGGAAGCCCAGCGGCTTCACCCGCCGCGCCACGCGCAGGGTGAAGCCCGGACTGTCGATGGTGACGACGAGCGCCGGGCGGCGCGCCCGGATGTCGGCCACCGTCTCGTCGAGGCGCCGGGCGAGCCGGCGCAGGTTGGGCAGCACCTCCATCAGCCCCATCAGCGCCAGTTCGCGCATCGGGAAGAGGCTGGGCACGCCCTGCTCCGCCATGCGCTCGCCCCCCACGCCGGCGAAGGCGAGGTCCGGCCGGCGGCGGCGCAGCGCCGCGACCAGCCGGGCGCCCAGCATGTCGCCGGAGGCCTCGCCGGCGACCAGATAGACCAGCGTCACGCGAAGGCGGCCGGCGTGGCGGCGGGGAAGCGGCCCGCGGGCCAGTCGCGGTGGTTGAACACCGCCCCCTCGCGCCGCACGGTCGCGATCCGCGCCGGGTCGAGATCGGCCAGCAGCCATTGCGGCCTGTCCGGCACCCCCTCGGTGATCACGCCATCCTCCGGGAAGCCGCGGTCGATCGGGCCGAGGACGGCGGCACGGCCTCGGTTGCGGTCGAGCGCCGCCGACCATGGCGCCTCGCCCACCGTCGGGCTGACCGCGACGAAGCACTGGTTCTCCAGCGCGCGCGCGGCGGCGGAGACCCGGACCCGGTTGAAGCCGTGCGGCGTGTCGGTGCAGGAGGGGGCGAGGATCAGCCAGGCGCCGGCCTCGACCTGTGCGCGGACGTGGTCGGGGAACTCGCTGTCGTAGCAGATGGAGATGCCGATCCGGCCCCAGGGGGTGTCGAAGACGCGCGGTGGCGCGCCGGCCGTGACGCCCCAGCGCTCCGCCTCGAAGCGGGTCATGGCGTGCTTGTCCTGGAAGGCCAGGCGGCCGTCGGGCGCGATCAGGGGCGCGCGGTTGCGGACGGCGCCGTCGGCGTCGCGCTGGGGCAGGGTGCCCGGCAGCAGCCACAGGCCGGCGGCCATGGCCGCCTCGCGCATGCGGTCCAGGATCCGCGGCGCGGCCTCGACCATGGCGGCCAGCTCCTCCGCCTCCCCGGCCGGCGCCCTGCCGGCCAGGGCGGAGCCCAGCTCGACGCAGGCATATTCCGGCAGCACGGCGAGACCGGCGCCCTGGTCGCGGGCCTCGGCCAGCCAGCGGTCGAGCTTGGCGCCCCAGCTCGCGACACTGTCCGGCCGCTCCACCGGATACTGCATCAGGGCGAGGCGAAGGGCGGTCATGGCAGGGGCGCTCCGGCGATCGGCTTCATCCAGAAGCTCAGCTCATGCGGGATCTCCGCCGCGCCGCCGGGCTCGCGCCACGTCATGCGGCAGGTGAGGGCGGGGTAGGGCGTGTAGCCGCGCCGGCGCCAGAAGCCGTCGAGCGGGACATAGGCGGCGGGGCGGCGCGGATCGGCCGGATCGCGGCGCACGGCGCAGAAGGTGGCGAAATCGGCGCCCAGGCGCGCGGCCTGCGCCTCGCGCAACGCGAAGAAACGCAGCCCCGCGCCCTGGCCGCGCCAGGCGGGCAGCAGGACGCTCTCGCCGAAGTAGCAGAAGCGCGCCGGGTCGAGGCCGGCCGCCAGGAAGGTGTCGCGCACCGGCCCGTGCGTACCGGCCAGGGGTTCGCAGGTGGCGGCGCCGACCGGCTGCTCGCCGTCGAAGGCCACGATCACCGCCGCGCCGGGCGTTTCGGCATAGCCGCGCAGATACTTCGCCTCATGGGCCTCGTCGCCCTCGTAGAGATAGGGCCAGTCGCGGAAGACGGCGATGCGCAGGCGGCCGAGCTCCGGCAGCCAGGGCCGCAGATCGGCGCCATGCAGGGTCCTGAAGCGGAGGGTCGAAGGTCGCATGGCTTCCAGATAGGCCGGAAGCGCCGCCGGGTCACGTGCCGGCGGGCAGGGCGGCCAGGCCGGGCCCTCGACAAGCGGGGGCGCGCGGCTAGCCTGGGCGGAGACACGGCGAGAAGGAGAAAGCCATGCTCCCACGACGCGAGGCCCTGACGCGCGCCATCGCCCTGGCCGGGCTCGCCGGCCTGGTCCCGGCCTGCGCCGCGCCCGGGGCGGAGACGCCCGCCAGCCCGGCCGGCCCCGATCAGGAGCCGGAGAGCCTGGACTGGCGCCTGGTCCGCCTGGGGGACGAGCCGGTGGCGACGGGACCCGGGCAGCGCGAGGCCTCCCTGCATCTTGACGCCCGGACGGGGCGGGCCAGCGGATCGGGCGGCTGCAACCGCTTCACCGGCGCCTTTCGCCGCCAGGGCGGCCGGCTGACGCTCGGCCCGCTCGCCGCCACCCGCATGGCCTGCCTCGACCCGGCGGCGGGCCGGACGGAGACGCGCTTCCTGGCGGCGCTGGAGGCCACGGCCGCCTATCGTATCGCCGGACGCCGGCTGACCCTGCTGGATGCCGCCGGCGCGCCGCTCGCCGTCCTGGAGGAGGCGACGAAGCGGTAGGACGGGCCCGGCCGCCCGGGCTCGCCACCTGGGCTCGCCACCCGGGCTCCGCCTGGCTTAGAGAGAGCGCATGAAACGCCTTCGCATCACCCGCCGCCACCTGCCGCTGCTGGCCTCCGGCCTGCTTGCGGCGCCTGCCACCCTGCGCGCCGCGGAGTGGCCCGACCGGCCCCTGCGGCTGATCGTCCCCTTCACGCCGGGGGGCATCACCGACATCGCCTCCCGCCTCATGGCCGAGGCGATGAGCGGGCCGCTGGGCCGCCCGGTGGTGATCGAGAACCGCCCCGGCGCGGGAGGGAATATCGGCATGGCCGCCGCCATCCAGGCCGAGCCGGACGGCTACACCCTGTTCCACGGCACCGTCGCCACCCATGCCATCAACCCGGTCATCTATCCGGAGGCGAAGCTCGACCCGATGAAGGACCTGGCGGCGCTGGGGCTGATCGGCTCGCTGCCCAACGTGCTGCTGGTCAATCCGAAGAAGCACGATATCCGCAGCGTGGCCGAGCTGGTGGCGATGGCCCGGGCGAAGCCGGACCAGCTCACCTTCGGCTCCTTCGGCTCCGGCTCCTCCAGCCATTTCACTGCCGAGCTGCTGAACCGGCAGGCGGGGATGCGGACCATCCATGTCCCCTATCGCGGCAGCGCGCCGGCGATGACGGCGCTGATCGCGGGCGAGACCGACTTCTCCTTCGACAGCCTGCCGACCGCCGTGCCGCATATCCGCGCCGGCGCGGTCCGGGCCCTCGCCGTGACCTCCGCCCAACGCGCCGTCCAGCTGCCCGATGTGCCGACCATGCAGGAGGCCGGGGTGGCGGATTACGACTTCAGCCTGTGGATGGGCCTCTTCACCCAGTCCAGGGTGCCGGCGCCGATCCTCGCCCGGCTTCGCGACGCCATGGAGACCGGGCGCCGCGACCCGCGGCTGCGCGTGCGGCTGACCGAGCAGGGCGTCACCGTCTCCGACCTGCCGGCCGCCGAGCTGGACGCCTTCCTGGCGCGGGACGTACCCCGGCTCAGCCAGGCGGCCCGCGACCTGGGGCTGAAGGCCGACTGAGCCGGCGAGGCCTCACTCGGCGTAGATCATCTTCCGCGTCATGCCGCCGTCGGCGATGAACTCGCCGCCGGTGACGAAGCCGGCCTCCGGCCCCACCAGCCAGGCGACGAGGCCGGCGATGTCCTCCACCCGGCCGACCCGTCCGGCCGGGTGCTGGGCATGGTCCTCGGGGCGCAGCGCCTCGCCCGACACGTCGATCCAGCCGGGGCTGACGCAGTTCACCCGCACCGCCGGGCCGAGGCTGACGGCGAGGGCATGGGTCAGCGCCATCAGCCCGCCCTTGCTGGCCGAATAGGATTCCGTATCCGGCTCGGACATGTGCGCCCGTGTCGAGGCGATGGTGACGATGCTGCCACGGCTGGCCCGCAGCAGGGGCTCGGCGGCGCGCGCTAGCAGGAAGGCGCTGGTGAGGTTGGTGTCGAGCACCTTCCGCCAGGCCTCCAGGGTGAGCTCGGCCAGCGGGCGGCGCACCATGATGCCGGCATTGCAGACCAGCGCGTCGAGGCGGCGCTCCCGCTCCGCCACGCCGTTCAGCAGGCCCGTCACCGTTGCCTCGTCGGCGACATCGGCGAGGACATGGCGGGTGCCGGCCTCGCCGGGCCGGAGATCGGCGGTGACGACCCGCCAGCCATCCCGCCGCAGGCGGGCCGCGATGCCGGCACCGATGCCATGGGCGCCGCCGCTGACCAGGGCGACGGGGGAATCCTGGTCTGTGCTCATGCGTCCCTCACATCAGCGGGGCGTAGCGGGCCACCTCGGTGAAGATGTCGCGCACCGCCTCCAGCAGGCTGCGGTTCAGCTCCTGCATGTCCGCCACCTGGTCGATGCGGGGCTGCGCCCGCTCCAGCTCGGCCGGCGCCAGCAGGAGGGGAAAGAGGCCGGCGGCCCGCGTCAGGCCGATCAGCAGGGAATCATGCGGCTCCGGCACGGCGTCGTTGAAGATCACCGCCATCACCCGGCCCTTCACCTCGCGCTCCTCCTTGTCGGAGATCAGCGGATAGCGCCGCTCGGCGAAGATCCAGAGGAAGCGGCCTTCCTCCATCTTCAGGATGCCGCGCCGCACCAGGCGGTCGAAATAGGCGTCCCGGAAGCGGTCGGCATCCTTGGCCAGGGTCTCGATCCACCAGCGGCTGTCCTGCGGCTCCGCCTCGGCCTGGATGCGGCCCAGCACCTCGTCCAGCACCTCGTCGCCGAGGGGGGCTGGATTGGCGATGGTCAGCCGCGCCGGCGCCGTGCGGATGCGCTCCTGCAGCGCCAGCTCGGCCAGGATGGCGCCGACCAGGGCGTAATCCCCGGAAGGGGCGGCGCGGTCGATCAGACGCCCGGTTTCGTCGTCGAGCATGAGGAGAAGGATCTCCTCCGGCATGGTCAGGCGCATGGCGGCAACTCCGGTTCTGGCCCAGCTTACGCGAAGCTAAGGCCGGGCCGGGGACGAAAGTTGCCCGCAGGCGGCCTCGGCTGGGTGGCGACGTCAAGGGCCCGCGAGGTGACCGCAGATCCTAGGCGGGGTCCGGTCCGGCCGCCGCGCAAAAGGCGGCGAGGCCTTCCTCGATCACGCGCCGCGGCAGGCCGCGCAGGATGAAGATGAGGAGGGAGCGGCGCGGCATCCCGACGGGCCAGGCCGCCAGTGTCCTGGGCCGGTGCCAGACGGACTGCACGCCATGGATGACCACCGGCCGCTCCTGGCCCCGCAGGTCCAGGATGCCCTTGACCCGCAGCACGGCCTCGCCCCGCGTGACGCTCAGCATCTCCAGCCAGGTGGCCAGGCCCTCCCAGGGCAGGGGCTGGTCGTATTGCAGGCAGAAGCTGTGGATCTCGTCGCCATGGCGGTTGGGGTCGTGCCCGTGATGGTGGTGGCCGTGCCCGTGCCCGTGCCCGTGTCCGTGCCCGTGCCCGGCATGCTCCGCCCCGGCCCAGGCGGCGGCGTCGAGCCAGGCGCGGGGCGGAGTGGTGAGGGCAGGATCGAAGGGGCCGAGGCGAAGCAGCGCGGCGGGGTCCAGCGCGCCGTCCCGCACCGGCAGCGGCACGGCGCCGGGATTGAGTGCGCGCAGCCTCGCGCGCAGCCTGTCCAGTCCGTCTCCGGAGGCCAGCTCGGCCTTGCTGATGAGCAGCCGGTCGGCCACCGAAACCTGCCGCGCGGCCTCGGGCTGCCGCTCCAGCGTGGCCAGGCCGTTCACCGCGTCGACCAGCGTCACCACGCCATCGAGCACGAAATGCCGCTGGATGGCGGGATCGGCCATCAGCGTCTGCAGGATCGGCAGCGGATCGGCGAGGCCCGTGGTCTCGATCAGCACGCGCCGCAGCGGCGCGCCGGCTTCGGCGCGGTCCGCCAGCCGCGCCAGCGCCGCCGAGAGATCGCCGCGGATGGTGCAGCAGAGGCAGCCCGCCTGCAGCAGCACCGCCTCTCGGTCCAGCGTCTCGACCAGAAGGTGGTCCAGCCCGACTTCGCCGAACTCGTTGATCAGCACCGCGGTGCCGGCCATCTCCGGCTGGCGCAGCAGGTGGTTCAGCAGCGTGGTCTTGCCGGCGCCGAGGAAGCCGGTCAGCAGCGTGACCGGCAGGGGAAAGCGCGTCGCCTCAGCGGCCATAGAGCACCGCCGGATCGACCTCGGGCGCGCTGATCGCCACCATCTCGCCCTCGCGCAGCGCCTGGTAGAAGCAGGACCGCCGCCCGGTGTGGCAGGCGACCCCCTCCTGCTCCACGAGGGCGAGCAGGGCATCGCCGTCGCAGTCCAGCCGCAGCTCGACGAGGCGCTGGGTCTGGCCGGAACTCTCGCCCTTGCGCCAAAGCGCGTTGCGGCTGCGGCTGAAATAGACCACACGTCCGCTGGCCAGCGTCTCCTCGACCGCCTCGGCGTTCATCCAGGCCAGCATCAGCACCTCGCCGGTGTCATGCGCCTGGGCGATGGCCGGGACCAGCCCCGCCTCGTTGAAGCGGAGCGCGGCCAGGAAGCGGGCGCGGGCGGCGGAATCGGTGACCGGCATGGGGGCGGCTCCTCAGGACTGCTGCCGTTACTATATAACCTCAGACAGCAGGAGGAGAGGGCCGATGGCGACAGGGCAGGGCGGCGCGACGGAGATGAATACCGCCATGCAACGCGCCCTGGCGGCGGCCGAGGCGCGCTGCCTCCGGGCCGGGGCGCAACTGACGGAATTGCGGCGGCAAGTGCTGGCGCTGGTACTGGAGGCCGAGCAGCCGCTCGGCGCCTATGCGCTGCTGGACAGGCTGAAGGCCCAGCGCCCGGGCGCCGCGCCGCCCACCGTCTATCGTGCGCTCGATTTCCTGCTGGAGCAGGGGCTGATCCACAAGGTGGAGCGGCTGAACGCCTTTGTCGGCTGCGTCGAGGCGGAGCATGACCACGGGCACCACCAGCACCCGCCGCAGTTCCTGATCTGCCGCACCTGCGGCGCCACGGTCGAGCTCAGCGACCATGCCGTGGCGCACGCCCTGGCCGATGCGGCGCGGCGCGTCGGCTTCCAGGTGGCGAATGCGACAGTGGAGGTGGAAGGCCTCTGCGCCCGCTGCACCGAGGCGGCGCCGGCGGGGTGAGGCCCTCCGGCCTCAGTTGCCTTCCTCGCCCTTCTCGGTCCTCAGGTAGAAGAGCAGCAGCGAACGTCCGGTGACGGTGTAGGTCTCGCCGATGTCGAAGCTGTCCTCGTGGTCGGTCTCGGTCCCGAAGATATTGGTGTCGAGCAGCCGGACCCAGGCCTTGCCGTCGGCGATCGCGGGCAGGGTGAAGTCCACCGCGTCGTGATAGGCGTTCAGGACCAGCAGCAGCGTCTGGTCGTGACCGGCGACGCGGATGTTGCTCTCCTGCGCCCGCCCGTCGAAGACGCGGGCGAAGCAGCGGGTGTTGGGATCGTCCCAGTCGGCGGCGTCCATCTCCTCGCCCGAGGGCTTGTACCAGGACAGGCCCTTGACCCCGCTCGCCTCGTCGAACTCGCCCGAGAGGAAGCGCGCGCGGCGCAGCACGGGGAAGCGGTTGCGGAGCCGCGCCAGGCGGCGGGTGAAGGCGACCAGCCGCTCGCCCTTCTCGTCGAGATCCCAGTTCAGCCAGGAGATCTCGTTGTCCTGGCAATAGGCGTTGTTGTTGCCCTGCTGGGTGCGGCCGAACTCGTCGCCGGCGAGCAGCATCGGCGTGCCCTGGCTGAGGTAGAGCGTGGCCAGCATGTTGCGGATCTGCCGCTCGCGCACGGCGTTGATCTCGGGGTCGTCGGTCGGGCCCTCGACGCCGTAATTGTAGGAGTAGTTGTGCGAATGGCCGTCCCGGTTCTCCTCGCCGTTCGCCTCGTTGTGCTTCTCGTTGTAGGTGACGAGGTCGTTCAGCGTGAAGCCGTCATGCGCCGCCAGGAAGTTGATGCTGGCCCAGGGGCGGCGGCCATGATGGTTGAACAGATCGGCCGAGCCGGAGAGGCGGTTGCCGAGATCGGCCGCCTTGCCCTCCTCGCCCACCCAGAAGGCGCGCACCGTGTCGCGGTACTTGTCGTTCCATTCCGCCCAGCCGGGCGCGAAATTGCCGACCTGGTAGCCGCCGGGGCCGATGTCCCAGGGCTCGGCGATCAGCTTGACATCGGCCAGCACCGGGTCCTGCTGGCAGGCCTTGAGGAAGGCGGACTGGTCGTCGAAACCGTGCGGCTCGCGCGCCAGGATGGTGCCGAGGTCGAAGCGGAAGCCGTCGACATGCATCTCGTTCACCCAGTAGCGCAGGCTGTCCATCACCATCTGCAGCACGCGCGGATGCGACAGGTTCACCGTGTTCCCGGTGCCGGTATCGTTGATGTAGTAGCGCTTCTGGTCAGGCAGCAGGCGGTAGTAGCTGGCGTTGTCGATGCCCTTGAAGGAGAGCGTCGCGCCCCGCTCATTGCCCTCGGCCGTGTGGTTGTAGACCACGTCCATGATGACCTCGAGCCCGGCATCGTGCAGCCGGGCCACCATCTCCTTGAACTCGGCGAAGGCGAAGTCCTGGTTGCGGGCATAGCGCCGGGCCGGGGCGAAGAAGCCGATGGAGTTGTAGCCCCAGTAGTTGGTCAGGCCCTTGTCCAGCAGGTAGTCGTCGTTGATGAAGAAGTGGATCGGCAGCAGCTCGACCGCCGTCACGCCGAGCGACTTGATGTGCCGGATCATCTCCCGGCTCGATAGGGCGGAATAGGTCCCCTGGCGCTCGGGCGGGATCAAGGGGTGGCGCTTGGTGATGCCCTTGACATGGGTCTCATAGACGATGGTGCGCTCCCAGGGGATGCGCGGCCGCCGGTCGTCGCCCCAGGTGAAGGCCGGGTCCACCACGCGGCACTTCGGCATGAAGGGGGCGCTGTCGCGCTCGTCGAAGGAGAGATCCTCCGCCTCGTGCCCGATGGTGTAGCCGAACAGCGCGTGGTCCCACTTCAGCTCGCCCACGTGGGACAGGGCATAAGGATCCAGCACCAGCTTGTTGGGGTTGAAGCGGTGCCCCTGCTCGGGCTCGTAGGGCCCGTGCACGCGATAGCCGTAGATGGTGCCGGGACGCGCATCGGGCAGGAAGCCGTGGAACACCTCGTTGGTGTATTCCGGCAGCTCGATCCGCTCCAGCTCGGTCTCCCCCTTGTCGTCGAACAGGCAGAGCTCGACCTTCGTCGCATGGGCGGAGAAGAGGGCGAAGTTCACCCCCAGCCCGGTCCAGCTCGCCCCCAGCGGATTGGGACGGCCTTCGGTGATGCGGGACTTGTTGATGGCAGGCGGCACTGTGGACCCCTCGGTGAGAGCGCGGGGTTAAGACGCGCGAGAGGCCGCGAAGTTGCCGCCCGCCCGCCGGCCGGGCGCTCCCGTCAGCGTCGCGGCAGGCTGTCGAGCCCGGCCGAGAGGTCGGCGATCAGGTCGCCCACCTCCTCGAGCCCGATGTGGAAGCGCACCGTCGGTCCTTCCAGCACGCCGAGGCTGGTCGCGGTGCGGGTGATGTAGTTGGTGGTCGGCAGCGCCAGGCTCTCATAGCCGCCCCAGGAGGCGCCGATGCCGAAGAGCTTCAGCCCGTCCACCATGGCGTCGATCTCCGCGGCGCTGTAGCGCGGCTGGAAGACCACACCGAAGAGCGAGCAGGCCCCGGTGAAGTCGCGCTGCCACAGGGCGTGCTGCGGGTGGCTGGGCAGGGCCGGATGCAGCACGCGGGCGACCTCGGGCCGGCCCTCGAACCAGCGCGCCACGGCGAGCCCCGCCTCCTGCTGGTGGCGCAGCCGCACCGCCATGGTGCGCAGCCCGCGCAGCGCCAGCCAGCAATCGTCGGGGCTGGCATAGTGGCCGATCTCGCGCGCGGCATTGGCGACGATCGCCCAGTCCGCCTCGCTGTTGACCGTGACGCTGCCCAGCAGCACGTCGGAATGACCGCCGACATACTTGGTCAGCGCCTGGATCGAGACATCGACGCCCTTGGTGAAGGGCTGGAAGTGGTGGATGCCCCAGGTGTTGTCCATCAGCACCTTGATGCCGTGGTCGTGCGCCACCGCGGCGAGCGCCGGGATGTCCTGCATCTCGAAGGTGTGGCTGCCCGGGCTCTCCGTGTAGAGAACGCGGGTCTCGGGCCGGATCAGCGCGCGCAGGTCCTCAGGCGTGATCGCCGGATCGTAATAGGTGGTCTCGATGCCGAAGCGCTTCAGCATCCCGTTCGCGATGCGCCGCGTGGGGCCGTAGACCGAATCCGGGATCAGGCAATGCTCGCCGGACTTCAGATAGGCCATCAGCGGCAGGGTGCAGGCGGCGAGGCCGGTGCCGAGGATGAGCGCGCGGCTGCCGCCCTCGATGCCGGCGATCATGTCCTCCAGGGCGTAATGCGTCGGCCCCCCGGCGGTGCCGTAGGTCATCACCTGCTCGAGCGCGCGGGCGTTCAGCGTGCCGCGCTCGGCGCAGGAGGGGTAGAGCACCGTCGAGCCCCGATGGACCGGCGGGTTGACGAAGCCATGCGCGCGGGTGCCGGCGCGGCCCTCATGCGAGAGGCGTGTGGCGAGACCGTAGGGGCGGGCCTTCGGCGGCAGGTCGTGGGGCATCAGCGGGTGGTCTCTTTGGGGGTCTCGGGCCGGGCGGCCCATTCGGTCCAGGAGCCGTCATAGACGGCCGGCTCCGGCAGGCCGGCGCGGACCAGGCCGAGCGCCAGGATGCAGGCGGTGACGCCGGTGCCGCAGGAGGTGACGAGCGGCCGGCCGCCATCCGCCCCGGCGGCGGCGAAGCGGGCGCGCAGCGCCTCGGGCGGCAGCATGGTCTGGTCGGCGGCCAGCATCTCGCTGGCCGGCACGCTGGCGGCGCCGGGCATGTGCCCGGAGGGCAGGCCGGGGCGCGGCTCGGGCGCCGTGCCGTCGAAGCGGCCCTTCGGCCGTGCATCGAGGATCAGCGCCGAGCGCTCGGCGATGGCCCGCTTCACGTCGCCGATGCCGGCGAGGCGGCGGGCGATGAGGTCGGGCCGGAAGGCCTGCGCCGGGCGGGCGCGGGCGGGACCGCTCTCGGTCGCGCGGCCCTCGGCCAGCCATTTCGGCAGGCCGCCATCCAGCACCGCCACCTTCTCGTGCCCGAAGAGGCGCAGCAGCCACCAGCCGCGCGCCGCCGAGGCCAGCCCCTTCTGGTCGTAGAAGACGACGCGGCTGTCTTTGCCGATGCCGAGGGCGCCGAACTGGCGCGCGGCGCGGCCCGGCGTCGGCGCCATGTGCGGCAGGTCGGTCTCGGGATCGGCCACGGCGTCGATGTCGAAGAAGCCGGCGCCCGGCAGATGCGCCCGCTCGAACTCGGCCAGCCCGTCCTTCGGCTCGTTCGGCAGGTACTTGGTGGCGTCGAAGACCAGGAGATCCGGCGCGCCCAGCTCGGCGGCCAGCCATTCCGTGGAAACCAGATCCTGCATGACGGTCACTCCCAGGGTCATCCTTCCAGCATCAGGTAGACACGCCGGTTCTGCCTGCCCTTGTTCTCGAGCTTGCTGACGGTGACCGGCCCGATCTCGCCGGTGCGAGCGACATGCGTGCCGCCGCAGGGCTGCAGGTCCACCGGCGCCGCCGGATCGCCGATGCAGACCAGCCGCACCCGCCCCGAGCCGCGCGGCGGCTGCACCGAGAGGGTGCGCACCAGCGAGGGATTGGCCTCCAGCTCGGCATCGCTGATCCAGCGCTCGCTCACCGCGTGGTCGGCGGCGGCCAGGGCCGTCAGCCGCTCGCTCAGCCATTCCTTCGTCGGCGGCTCCGCCAGGTCGAAATCGAGGCGCGACCTCTCCACCCCGATCTGCCCGCCGGTGACGCCGGCGCCGGGGATCAGGCTGCAGAGCAGGTGCAGGCTGGTGTGCATCCGCATCAGCCGGTGGCGGCGGCCCCAGTCCAGCGCGACGGTCACCTCGGTCCCGGGGGCGGGCAGGTCGGCGCCCTCGGCCGGCAGGTGCAGCACGGTGCCCTCAGGCCCCTTCACCGCATTGGCCACCGCCATCGTGCCGCCCGCCCAGGCGAGCCGCCCGACATCGCCCGGCTGACCGCCGCCCTGGGCATAGAACACAGTTCGGTCCAGCACGACGCCCTCCGGGCCGGCGGCGAGCACGCGGGCGGCGCAGTCCCGCGCATAGGGGGTCTCGCGGAACAGCAGTTCGGTCATCGGGCGGTCCATTCCTCGGTCAGGCGGGGCGCGTTGATCTGCAGCCACATCAGGCAGAGGGCGGCGGTGACGTTGCGGATCTCGCCGCGCGCCAGCATCGCCAGCGCCTGCTCCAGCGGCAGGACGAGGACGCGCGTCTCCTCGCCCTCGCTCTCCAGCCCGCGCGTGCCGGCGAGGCCGGGCTCCGGCAGCGGGCAGCGGCCGCAGTAGAAGTGCATGCGCTCGTCGCAGCCGCCCTGCATCAGCATGAACTCGCCGATCTTCTCGATGTGGTCGGGGGCGAAGCCGGTCTCCTCGGCCACCTCGCGCCGGCCGGCCGCGGCCGGGTCCTCGCCGGCCTCCAGCAGCCCGGCGGGGCATTCGATCATCATCGGCTCCTCGCCCGCCGCCAGCGCCGGCAGGCGGAACTGCTCGATCAGCGCGACGCGCCCGCTCCAGGGGTCGTAGGGCAGCAGCACCACGCCCTGGCCGCGCCGCCACATCTCCCAGGTCAGCAGGGCGGAGGGCGTGCCGTCGGAGCGGCGATAGCGGAAGCGGACGATCTGCAGGGCGAAGCGCCCGGACCAGACAACCTCGTCGCTTTCGGGGATATAGAGCGGGTGCGCCGGCACCGGCGGCGCCTTCGGCGGTCTGGCCTTCATGCGGCGGGCAGCCTAGCCTCGCGGGGAAACGCCGTAAACACATGAGCAGCACAGCAGAACCATGCCCCGCCGGGAACCTGCCCGGCGCCGAAGCGCAACGCGGGCTGATGGCCGCCCGCCGCCGCGCCATCCTCAGCGTGCTGGGCGCGGCCGCGACCTTCGCGCTCGCCGCTGTCGCCGTGAAGGCCCTGCAGGGCGCGATCCCGGTGATGCAGGTCATCCTGTTCCGCAATCTCTTCGCCATCCCGCCGCTCTTCCTGCTGGCCATGGCCACCGCGCCGGCGGGCGGGCCGAGGGGGTTCGGGCTGCTGGCCACGCGCCGGCCCTGGTCCCATGCCCAGCGCATCCTCTATGGCCTGATCGGCATGTTCGGCAGCTTCTACGGCTACATGCACCTGCCGCTGGCCACCGTGACGGCGCTCGGCTTCACCATGCCGCTCTTCCTCACCGCGCTGTCCATCCCGCTGCTCGGCGAGAAGGTGGGCTGGCGGCGCGCCAGCGCCGTGGCGGTCGGCTTCCTCGGCGTGCTGCTCATCATCCGCCCAGGCTCGGGCACGGGTCCGGGGACGGGGGAGACGGCGCTGCCGATGCTGGCCGTGCTGGCGGGGGCGGTGGCCTGGGCGCTGGCCATGATCACCATCCGCCGCATGGGGGCGAACGGGGAATCCGGGGCCACCATCGTGCTGTGGTTCGCGCTCGGCGGCACGCTGGTGGGCGGTGCCGCGGCGATACCGGGCTGGGTCTGGCCGGATGCGACGCAATGGGCCCTGCTGGCGGCGGTCGGGCTGATCTCCGCCCTGGCGCAACTGCTCATGACGGCGGCCTATCGCGGCGGCGAGACCACGCTGGTCGCGCCCTTCGAGTATTCCGGCATCCTCTGGACGATGAGCTTCGGCCTGTTCTTCTGGGGGGAGTGGCCGGTGGCGCTGGATCTGGCGGGAATCGCCGTGCTCATCGCCTCCGGCCTCTATATCTGGCACCGCGAGACCCGCGTGCTGCCCGCCGCCCGCGCCCAGGCCGCGGGGGCGGCCAACCCGCCTCAGGCCAGCCGCTTGGCGAACCAGAAACGGTCGTGACCGGCCGGCCGGCCTTCCAGCCGGCCGATCTCGGCATAGCCCAGGCCGCGGTAGAAGTCCGGCGCCTGGAAGCTGCTGCTGTGCAGGTGCACGCCGACACCACCCCGCGCCCGCGTCCAGTCCTCGGCGGCGGCCAGGAGGCGGCGGCCGATGCCCTGGCCGCGCAGCCCGGCATCGACCCAGAGCTTGTCCACATAGAGCCAGTCCAGCGCGTACTCCGCCACGAGCCCGGCCTGGACGGCGCCATCCGCGCCGCGCCAGACCAGGCAGAGAGGCGCCCGCTCCCGGGCATCGGCCCGCTCCGGCAGGGCGCCGGCGCGATGCTCGAGCAGGCCGGCCAGGACAGCCCGCTCCTCCGGCCCGCCGGGCTCGGCGATCTCCAGCCCGCTCATCCGCCGAAGCGCCCCCAGCCGGCCACCACCACCGTCAGCAGGCCCAGGGCAAGATTGGCCGTGACCAGCTTGCGGACCTTGTCGGCGGCCAGGGCGGCGGCCTCGTCACGCCTTTCGGCCAGGGCCGTCCGCATCGCCTTCCAGGGACCGAAGAAGACCGCCAGGAAGACCGCGGACATCAGCAATCCCGTCAGGTGCATGACGTGCACATGCCAGCCGGTGCCGGCGAAGCCGCCATACCAGCCGAAGAGCAGCGCATAGCCGGTGGCCAGCATGACCGGCATGGCATGCCAGACCACCAGGAAGAAGCGCCGGTGGGTGCCGGCGAGCACCTGCAGCCGCTGCGGCCCCGGCAACCCGGCCAGGCTCGGCCGCAGCGCCAGGATGGCGAAGGCCATGCCCCCCACCCAGAGCACGGCACCCAGCAGGTGCAGCACGTAGATCAGCGTCATTCCCGTCATCATCGTCCCTTCCCGTCCCGCTCCTGCGCGGCGCGCAGGACGGCGCGGGTCACCGCCCGCGCCTCCGTGGCCGCCGTACCACGGGGCGCCGCCTCCGCCACCCCCAGCCCCTGGGCGAAGGCGCTGGCGAAGGCGGTCCGGTTGCCCAGCGCGGGCTCCAGCAGCGGCAGGCCGCGGGCCCGGATCTGGGCGATGACCTCATCCCGCAGCCGGCCGCTGGACGGCACCCGGTTGAGCACCAGCAGGGCGCGCCGGCCCTCCGCGGCGGCGAGGTCGAGCGTGCCCTGCATGGCCCAGAGGTCGGCCGGCGAGGGCTGCAGCGGCACCAGAACCAGATCCGCCGCGCGCATGGCGATCCGGGCATCGGTGTCGGCATGCGGCGGCGTGTCCAGGATTAGAACCTCGCTCTCCGCCTTCATCCGGTCGAGCGTCGCCGGCACGCGCCAGCCGGACGGCGCCTCGAAGGCCAGCGGCGCCGCCTCGGCGCGGCCCTGGCGCTCCTGGTGCCAGCGGGCCAGGCTCTGCTGCGGATCGGTGTCGAGCAGCGCCACCCGGGCGCCTTCCCGCGCCAGGGTGGTGGCCAGCGTCGCCGCCAGGGTGGACTTCCCGGCACCGCCCTTGCGCTGCGCGACCGTCACCACGAAGGCCATGGCGTGATTCCCCTCACTGTGCCGCCGCCATCCTGCCCGCGATGCGGCCCGGCGGCCAGCGATCCGCCGCCGCCGAAAGCGGGGCGCCGGCATGGACGCGGCGCCCGCGGCACCCCACACTTCGGGCGAACCGTTTGGAGGCTTGCGGCGATGACGATCGAGGACGTGACCCCCCGGGCCAGCTACGAGGCCCTGCACGACGATCCGGAAGCCATGCTGGTGGATGTGCGGACCGACGCGGAATGGACCTTCGTCGGGCTGGCCGACCTGTCGGAGGCGGGGAAGCAGCCGGTGCTGATCCCCTGGCAGCTCTATCCGTCGATGCAGGTCAACACCGCCTTCGCCGAGCATCTGCGCAAGGCCGGGCTGACGCCGCTGAACAAGCTCTACTTCCTCTGCCGCTCGGGGGCCCGCAGCCTGGCCGCCGCGCAGGCGGCCCGGGCGGCCGGCTTCGCCCAGTCCTTCAACGTCGCGGACGGCTTCGAGGGGCCACCGGATGCCGAGGGTCATCGCGGCATGGTGGCGGGCTGGAAGGCGGAGGGCCTGCCCTGGCGCCAGCGTTGAGCCACCCGCGCCGACGTCATGCCAGTTTCACCCCCGGCACCCGCGCTTCCGCCTAGCTTCCGCACCTGAGCTATGCCGCCGCCAGGGCGGAAGAGGAAGAGAGGCCATGGATACGATACCGGGTGTCGGTGAACAGGTGCTGGAAGGGCTGGAGGCCGCGCCTGGGCCCGCAGCCCTGCATGCGGTGCTGGCGCGGCTGATGACGGCGCTGGAGGAGGAGGCCTCCGCCACCGGCGAGGCCTGGGCCCTGTCCGGCCCGCGCGCGGAGGTCATTCCGGGGGCGCGAAACCTGGCCCGCTACCTGGCGCTGCGCCGGCGTGATCTGCGGCCGTTGCAGCGGGCGTTGATGCCGCTCGGCCTGTCCTCGCTGGGCCGGCTGGAGAGCCGGGTGGTGCCGAGCCTGCAGGCGGTGCGGGCGACGCTCGCCGTGCTTGCCGGCCTGCCGCAGCCCACCCGGCCGAGCATTGAGGACTTCTTCGCCGGGGAGAAGGCGCTCGCCCGGCACACCGCGCAGATCCTGGGTGAGGCCACGCCGCAGCGCCCGGTCGGCCTGCTCGTCACCTGCCCCTCCGAAGCGGCCGAGGCGCCCGACTTCCTGCTGGCCCTGGCGCGGCGCGGGGTGGAGGCAGTGCGCATCAACTGCGCGCATGACGACGCGGCCGCCTGGCTCCGCATGATCGGCCACGTGCGCAACGCTGAGGCGGTGACCGGACATCGGATGCGGGTGCTGATGGATCTGGCCGGCCCCAAGATCCGCACCGGGGTGCTGCGCCTGCCGAAGGAGGACAGGCGCGTGCGGCTCGGCGCGCTACTGGCCGTCGTCCCGCCCGGCGGGCTGGACGACCTGCCGCTGGACTTCACCGACTTCGCCGCCGAGTGCAGCCTCGCCGAGGCGGTCGGCATGGTCGAGCCCGGCCAGCGGGTGTTCGTCGATGACGGCAAGATCGGCGCCGTGGTGGAGCGGACCGAGCCCTGGGGGCTGGTCGCCCGCGTCACCCATGTGCCGGAGGACGGGGCGAAGCTGAAGGAGGAGAAGGGGCTCAATTTCCCAGACACCGCGCTGCGCTGCGCCGCCCTGAGCGCCAAGGACCATGAGGACCTCGACGTCGTCGCCCGCCATGCGGACGGTATCGGCTATTCCTTCGTGCAGTCGGGCGAGGATGTGCGCCTGCTGCAGCAGGAGCTGGCGGCGCGGCGCCCGGAGGACTGGCGCACCCTCTCGCTGGTACTCAAGGTGGAGACGACGCGAGCCGTCCGGGCCCTGCCGGAGATCGTGATGCGGGCCGCGGCGCAGCAGCCGACGGCGATCATGATCGCGCGCGGCGATCTCGCCGTGGAGATCGGCTTCGAGCGGATGGCCGAAATGCAGGAGGAGATCCTCTGGCTCGGCGAGGCGGCACATATCCCGGTGATCTGGGCGACGCAGGTGCTGGAGAGCCTGGTGAAGAACGGCAAGCCGGTGCGCGGGGAGATGACCGACGCTGCCATGGCGGCGCGGGCGGAATGCATCATGCTGAACAAGGGGCCGCATCTCTTCGCGGCGATCGACGCGCTCGACGTCCTGCTGCGCCGCATGGGCGAGCATCAGCGCAAGAAGACCCCGCAGCTCCGCCGCCTGACCAGCTGGTAAGAAGCGGAGCCGCGGGAGGGTCAGTGCCCCCGGGCCTTGCGGGTCTCGGCGGCCTTGCGGGCGCTGGCTGAGCGCTCCGCCGCGGGACGCTCGGCCGAGGCCTTGCCGCCCAGCTCGCCGCCACGATGCGAGGCGGCGTTGCTGTCGGCATGCCCCCGGCCGGAGCCGCCTTTCTTTCCGCCGCCCTCGTCCTTGTTCACCGTGGCCCAGGCACGGCGCTCGGCCTCCTCCTCGGGGACGCCACGCGCCTCGTAGCTTTCCTCGATGTGCTCGGCCTTGCGCTTCTGCTTGTCGGTATAGGCGGATTTGTCGCCGCGCGGCATGACGTCTGCCCTCCTTGCCTGTGGCATCCGGAGGAGAAACGCGCCAGCGGCGGCGGGTTTGCCTCAGCCGCAGTCGGGCGTGTGCTCGGTCGGGTCGTATCCCGGCAGGCCCGGAACGCCATAGCCGGGGAAGACCACGTTCTCGGCATCCTCCGGACCGGGCTTCACGCCGAACCACTTCTCCGACAGCGCCGCCACGGTGCCGTCCTTCTTCAGGCATTCCAGGGCGTTCTCGACCGACTTGCGCAGCTCCGCATTGTCCTTGCGGAAGGGTGCCGCCCAGTGGGCGCGGGTCTCCTTGATGGTGAAGTCGGGGACCAGCAGGGGCGCGCGGGTGGCCGCGTAGCGGATGGTGGTGTTCCCGCCCAGCGTGGCGAAGACGCGGCCGGCGATCACCGCCTGAACCGCATCGGGCTGGCTGTCGAAGGTCTGCACGGTGAAGCCGTACTTCGCCGCGTTGGCCTGCGCCCAGGCGTCATAGGCCGAGCCCTTGTTCACCGCGATGGCCTTGCCCCGCACATCGTCGAGCGAGGTGATCGGCGCCGTGCCCTTGCGGATGCCGAACTGGTACTCGGTGTAGAGGTAGCCCTCGGTGAAGAGCAGGTTCTCCGCCCGCTCCGGCGTGACCGTGACCGGGGCGGCGAGGAAATCGTAGCGCCCGGCGTTCAGCGCCGGCACCAGGCCGGAGAAGCTGGCGCTGTCGATGGTGATGGGACGGCCCATCTTCTTGGCCACCGCCGTGAAGAGATCCACGTTGAAGCCCTGCACCCCGCCATCGAGCTTGGGAAAGGCATGCGGCGCGAAGGTGCCGTCCACCGCCGTGCGCAGGGGCTGCTGCGCCTGGGCGGTGCCGGCGAGGAAGGGCGCCGCCAGGAGGAGGGCGAAGGTGAAGGAACGCATAGACGGGTGATCTCCCTGTTGGATCGGTGGTCCGGCCCGGTGGCCCACCGGCCCCGGCCCGCGGGGGATGAGTCCGCGGGCGGGGCCGGCAGGCATGTGCGAAAGCCGGCGCCTGCAAGAAGCATGCAACAGGGAGGAGGGCGAAGGAATGTCCCTTGGAATGTCCCTTGGGCGAAGCGTCAGGCCGCCGCGGCGAATTCCGGGTAAAGACCCAGCAGCCCCGCCTCGGAGGCCTCGCAGCGGCCGCGCTCGGTGATCAGGCCGGTGACCAGGCGCGCCGGCGTCACGTCGAAGGCGGGATTGGCGCCGGCGCTGCCGGGGGCGGCGGTCCGCACCGTCTCGATCCGCCCGTCCCAGGTCTGGCCGGTGGTCTCCAGCACCTCGCGCGCGTCGCGCTCCTCGATCGGGATTTCCCGCAGCCCGTCGCGCACCGCCATGTCCAGGGTGGAATGGGGCAGCGCCACCCAGAAGGGCACCTCGTTGTCGCGGGCCGCCAGCGCCTTCAGATAGGTGCCGATCTTGTTGGCGACATCGCCCTGCCGGGTAACCCGGTCGGTGCCCACCAGGACGATGTCCACCTCGCCATGCTGCATCAGGTGGCCGCCGGCATTGTCGGCGATGACGGTGTGCGGCACGCCATGCCGGCCCAGCTCCCAGGCGGTCAGCGCCGAGCCCTGGTTGCGCGGCCGGGTCTCGTCCACCCAGACATGCACCGGCAGACCGGCATCATGCGCCTGATAGACCACCGAGAGCGCCGTGCCGTAGTCCACGGTGGCGATCCAGCCGGTGTTGCAATGGGTCAGCACATGGACCGGCCTGCCCGGTCTGCGGGCGGCGATCGCCTGCAACAGGGGCAGGCCATGCTGGCCGATGCGGCGGCAGGTCTCGACATCATCCTCGGCGATGGCGGCGGCGGCGGCATAGGCGGCATCGGCCCGCCGGGGTGCGGGCAGCGGCCGCAGCGCCTCCAGCATGCGGGCCAGGGCCCAGCGCAGGTTGATGGCCGTGGGACGCGTCCGGCCCAGCATGGCGGCGGCCCCCTCCAGCCCGGTGTCCGAGGCATCGCGCCGCAGCGCCAGCGCCAGCCCGTAGGCCGCGACCGCCCCGATCAGCGGCGCGCCGCGCACCTGCATGGTCTTGATCGCCTGCGCCACCTGCTTCTCGTCGGTCAGGCGCAGGATCTCCACCGCCCAGGGCAGCCGGGTCTGGTCGAGGATGCGGATCGACCAGCCATCCTCGGGATCCACCCAGACACTGCGATAGGGGACGCCGTCGATCTTCATCAGGCTGCACTCCGTGCGTGGTGGCCGCGCGCGCGGGCGGGTTCGGTGCCGCATATAAGGGGTTCCGGCTCGCCCGCGGCATGCGGCCTCCAGGGACCAGCCCCGTCCGGCGGTCGGACCCCCGATTGGACCCCTGGGGGTCAGATCCTCTGGTGCAGCGCGCAGACCAGGGTGAAGAGGCGCCGCGAGGTCTCGAAATCCAGCGTGACGCGCCCATCAAGCCGCTCGCGCAGCAGCTCGGCGCCTTCGTTGTGCAGTCCGCGGCGGCCCATGTCGATGGCCTGGATGCGGGCCTCCGAGCCGCCCTCGGTCACCGCCTGCTCATGGCTCGCCACCACCATGTGGTAATCCTTGATCAGCCGGCGGAAGGGGCCGAGGGCCAGGGCGATGAGGCGCAGCGGCGTCTCCGTGGCATCGCGGATGTCCAGGACCAGCCGCCCGTCGCGCACCTCGAGGTGCAGCACGTAGGGGCCCGGCGGCAGGCCGGCCGGATCGAAGCTGTTCCCCGCCAGCAGATCCATGACGGCCTGGGAGCGGTCGGCCTCGGCGTAGGGATTGGGCAGCGGCGCGTTGTCCGGCAGCGTGATGCTGGCCAGGCGCTGGTCAGCCATGGCCCGTGCCGGGTCTCACGGCGCTGCGCGCGGGGGCTGAGGCGGAGGCGGGGGGCAGGGGCTCCGCCCGCGAATCCCGCGGCCCCTCGCCATCGATGCCGAGGCGCAGCATCCAGCCCACCACCGCGCCCTTGATGGGCGGCAGCAGCGCCATGCAGACCAGGGTGAACAGCGGCAGCCAGACGGCCATGTGCAGCCACATCGGCGGCTCCCAGGCACGCTCCACCAGGAAGATGAAGGGCACCAGCAGGTGGCCGACGAGGAAGATGGTGAAGTAGGGCGGCGCGTCGTCCGCCCGCAGCCGGCCGAGGGCGGCCCCGCAATGGGAGCAGGCCGGCACGACCCGGAGATAGCTCTGGAAGACCTTCCCCTGGCCGCAGGCCGGGCAACGGTTCATCGCGCCGCGCAGCAGCATGGTGGTCATGGGCGGAAGGGCGGCCGGGCCAGGGCTCGCGCGATCGGGTTCCCAGCGTCGGGTCTGATGATCCATCGAGGTGTTCCTGGCTTGTCGTTCTTCAGCACCGCCGCATGCGGCGGGAATTCCGTGTGCATTGCAGTATCGGCCCGGGGAGCCCCGGCGATCAAGCACGACCTGCCGCCCCGTCCCGCCACGTGCCCTGGCACCTTGTCTCCGGCATCTTGTTTCCGGCGACGAGGAGCCGGATGTTACGCAGATGGGCCATCGCATCCTCGTCATCAACCCGAACAGCTCGGAAAGCTGCACCCGTGGCATCGCCGAGAGCCTGCGGCCGCTGGTCATGCCCGGCGCGCCGCCCTTCGAGACCGTGTCGCTTCCCGGAGGGCCGCCGGCCATCGTGAACTGGCGCGACTGGTACGCGGTGGCGGAGCCGCTCTGCCGCCTGGTCGAGGCCGAGCCGGCCGCCGCCTATATCATCGCCTGTGTCTCGGACCCCGGGCTCGAGGCGGTCCGCATGACGACCGCCCGGCCGGTGTTCGGCCCCTTCCGCAGCGCCGTGGCCAGCGCCCTGGCGCGGGCCGAGCGCTTCGGCGTCATCGCCTTCGTCGAGGCCTCGAAGGCCCGGCAGCGGCGGGCGCTCCAGGCCATGGGGGCGGAGGACCGGCTGGCCGCCAGCATCGCCCTCAACCTGCCGATGGAGACGCTGACCGAACCCTTGGCGGCCCGGCAGGCGCTCTGCGATACCGCGCGCCGGCTGGTCGACTCCGGGGCCGAGGCGGTGATCCTGGGCTGCGCCGGCATGGCGGGACACCGGGCCGCGGTGGAGGCGGCGGTCGGCGTGCCGGTGATCGAGCCATGCCAGGCGGCCGCCATGCAGGCCCTGCTGGCGGTGGCGGCCTAGCGCGGGGCCAGCTCCTGCTCCACCAGGCTGGCCCAGAAGGCGATGCCGGAGGGCAGGATGGCATCGTTGAAGTCATAGCGGGGGTGGTGGGTGCCGAAGTTCTCCCGGCCCTCCGCCACCTGGCCCAGCCGGATGAAGCAGCCGGGCACGGCCTGGGCCATATAGGCGAAGTCCTCGCCGCCCATGGTCGGCGGCCGCTCGCGCACCAGGCGCTCCTCCCCCGCCAGGGCGGCGGCGGCGAGGCGGGCGCGCTCCACCGGGCCGTCGCTGTTCACCACCGGCGGATAGCCGCGCACATAGGTGATCTCGGCGCGCACGCCGTGCGCGGCGGCGGTGGCGGCGATCACCTCCCGGAGCTGCCGCTCGACCGCGTCGCGCGTCTCGGGCAGCAGGGTGCGTACGGTGCCGGTGACGGTCACCTCCTCCGGGATCACGTTGCGCGCCGAGCCGCCATGGATCGTGCAGAGCGAGACCACGGCGGAATCCAGCGGGTTGGTATGGCGGCTGACCACCGTCTGCGCGGCCACGATGACATGGGCGGCGGCGACCACGGGATCGATCGCCAGATGCGGCCGGGCGGCGTGGCCGCCCTTGCCGAGGAGGCGGATGTCGATCGAATCCGCCGCCGCGTTGGTGGTGCCGCGGGTGATGACGAAGGTGCCGGCCGGGGTGCCGGAATCATTGTGGATGCCGAAGACGGCGTCGCAGGGGAAGCGGGCGAAGAGGCCCTCCTTCACCATCACCTCGCCCCCGCCGCCATCCTCCTCGGCGGGCTGGAAGATGAAATGCACCGTGCCCTCGAAGTCGCGCGTCCCGGCCAGGTACTTCGCGGCGCCGAGCAGCATCGAGGTATGCCCGTCATGGCCGCAGGCATGCATCCGGCCCGCCACGGTGGAGGCATGGGGCAGGCCGGTGATCTCCTGCATCGGCAGCGCATCCATGTCGGCGCGCAGCCCGATGGCGCGGCCGGCATTGGCACCTGCCGCGCCCCCGTGCCGGCCGCGCAGCGTGCCGACCAGCCCGGTGCCGGCGATGCCCCGCGTCACCTCGATGCCCCAGGAGGCCAGCTTCTCGGCCACCAGCGCGCTGGTGCGGTGCTCCTCGAAGGCCAGCTCGGGGTGGGCGTGGATGTCGCGCCGCCACCCCGTGGCCTCGGCGGCGATGGCGGTGACGAGGGGATCGGTTTCATTCGGCATCGGCAGGCTCCGCGATCAACAGGGGAGGGGGAAGCTGGCGCCACCCGTCGCAGGACCGTCATAGGGCAGGATCCGCCGGGGACAAGGCGCCGGCGATCCCTCCCCACGATCAATCATCATCGTCATCATCCCCGCGATCGCCGCACCGGCGCCGGCTGCGGCGATCGTCATCGTCGTCATCGTCGTCGTCGCGGTCGCGGCGGCGATCGTCCCGCCCGCGCCGGTCATCGTCGTCGTCGTCGCGCGAGCCCCGGGCCTCGCGGCCAGGCCAGGGACGCCGCCGGCCATCATCATCATCATCGTCATCCGCCCGGGCCAGGGCAGGGGATAGCAGCAGCGCGGTCAGCAGGCCGGCGCCGAGGCGGCGGCGGGTCGTGGAATGGGACATGGTCACCTCCTGCCACGAAGACTGGCCGCCAGGTCTGGCGAGGATGCGGCGGCGCCCGCCCGGATTCTGCCCCGATTGGCGCGACCCGGGCGGCGTGGTCCGCGTGCTATTCCGCCGCCCGCGCCGCCGGCCGCCATTCCGCCGGCGGCTCGCTGCCCACCTGGTCCAGGATGCGGCCATAGGCCTCCGGACGGCGATGGGCGGCGAAGTTGAAGATGGTGGTGCGCCCCAGGGTGCACTGATCGAGATTGCAATCGGCCACGATCAGCTCATCGTCCCAGGTCGTCGCCTGGGCGATGATCTCCCCCTGCGGATTGACGATGATGGAATGGCCGAACAGCTCGTTGCCGTCCTCCACGCCCGCCTTGGCGACACCGGCGGCGAAGCAGGCATTCTGGTAGCAGCCGGCGCGGATCGAGAGATGGCTGTGCTCGACGCGCAGGTGATGCGCCTCGAAGCCGCGCGCATCCTGGTTGATGGAGGGGGTGTTGTAGCCCAGCATCACCAGCTCGACCTGCTGCAGGCCGAGCACCCGCCAGGCTTCCGGCCAGCGCCGGTCGTTGCAGATCAGCATGCCGATGTTCACCGGGCCGGCCTGGCCGATCGGGGCGCGGACCACCGGGAAGCCCAGGTTGCCCACCTCGAAGTAGCGCTTCTCCAGGTGCTGGACCTTGCGCTTCGGGTCGAAGTCCCGGTGTCCGGGCAGATGCACCTTGCGGTACTTCAGCACCACCTCGCCCGAGGGATGCACGTAGACGGCGGTGTTGAAGTGCCGCTTGCGCACCGCACCGGTCTCGTCCGCCTCGTGGGCGATCTCGGCGAAGCCCAGGTGGAAGCCGATGTTGAACCGCCGCGCCGCCTCGAACAGCGGCGCCGTCTCGTTCGAGGGCAGCGCCTGCTCGTACCAGTGGTCGGCGGCGTTGATGTCCTCCTCGTACCAGCGCGGGAAGAAGGTGGTCAGCGCCAGCTCGGGGAAGACGACAACCTCGGCGCCGCGCTGATGCGCGCGCTCCATCAGCCGCACCATGCGGCCGACGGCGACGTCGCGCCCCTCGGACTTCTGGATCGGGCCGAGCTGCGCGGCGGCAAGGGTGAGGAGGCGGGGCATGCGATCGGATCTCCGGTCAGTTGGTGGCGGGCGGCAGCGGGTCGAGGAAATCGGCGCCGTAATCCTCCTGGACCTCGGCGACGGCCTGCATGAAGGCGCTGTCCCAGGCATCCTCCAGGGCGTCCATGAGCGCCTCGGCGGCGGCCGCGCTCTTCAGCATGGCCACGCGCTCGCGGCCGGCGATCCAGACGGCGAAGCTGCCATCCTTCTCCTCGCGGATCTCAAACATCCTCAGGCTCCTCTCTCGGGCCTCTCGGGCGGGGGCACAGGCGGCGGGGCGGTGTCGGGCGCGGGCTCGCGCGGGGTCAGCAGGCCGTAAGCCAGGCGGCCGGCCAGCACGGCGACGAGGCCGCCGCCGAGCGCCAGCGGCAGGCTGGTCCCCGGGCCGGTGAACCAGATCCAGAGGGCGAAGGCCCCGAGGGCGACCAGCGCGACGGCGGCGCCGCGCATCAGAGCGGCACGCTCTCGCGATGCTGGCGCGGCAGGAACCGGCCCTGGCCGGGCCTGGCCGAGACCGTCGTCCCGTCCCAGATGCGGGTGCCGCGCAGATAGGTGGCGGCGACGCGGACCTTCATCGGCCGGCCATGATAGGGCGACCAGCGGGCGTCCTCGCGGTCCTGGATGGAGGCCTCGTCGAAGGTGAACTCGCCCTCCTCCAGAACGGCGAAATCGGCGTCCGCCCCGAGCCTGATGGCGCCCTTGCGCGGCGCCAGGCCGTGGTGGCGGGCGGTGTTCTCGGCGCAGTACCGCGCCATCAGGGTCAGGGGCAGGCCGCGCTCGAGCAGCAGCGTCGCCATCAGCGGCGCGAAGGACTGCATGCCGGTCAGCCCGGCGCCGCAGGCGAAGATGTCGTCGCCGAACTTCCTCGCGCGCGGCCAGGGGGCGTGGTCGGTCGAGACATAGGCGATCCGCCCGTCGATCAGCTCCGCCCACATGCGCTCCACCTCGGCCGCCGTGCGGAAGGGCGGGTTGCACTTGCCGAAGCCCTTGAGGCGGACGAGATCCTCCTCGGTCATGCAGAGATACTGGATGCAGGCCTCGCCGCTGGCGCGACCGCCCATCCCGCGGAAGGCGGCGGCGATCTCGAAGCCGCGGGCGACGGAGGAATGCGCGATGTGCACATGCGCGCCGGTCTCCAGCCCGATCTCGAAGATCTCCAGATCCGCCATGGTCTCGGCCAGCGGCGGCCGGGTGCGGGCGTGCATGATCGGATCGACCCGGCCGCTCGCCCGCGCCTCGGCGGTCAGCCGCTCCACCAGCTCCTGGTCCTCGTTGTGGACGGCGACCATCAGGCCGGTCTTCGCGATCTCGCGGAAGGCGGCGGTCATGGTCGGGTGGTCGATGCGCGGAAAGCGCACCGCGTCGTACTCGTAGGTGGACAGCTTGAAGGCCGAGGCGCCGGCCTCGGCCAGCCCGGCGATCGCATCCACCCCGCCTTCCTTGCGGATGGTCCCGTAGAGGGCGACATCGACATGCGACAGGGCGTTCACCGCTTCGACCTTCTCGCGGAAGATCGCGGCGTCGGTCACGGCGCGCGGCACGTCATAAGGCATGTCGCAGACCGTGGTGACGCCGCCGGCGGCGGCCGACATCGTCGCGCCCTCGATGCCGGGCCAGCCGATGGCGCTGCCGGTGTGCATGTGCCCGTCCACCAGGCCGGGCAGGATGAAGCGGCCGGAGTGATCCTCGACGGCCCGGGCCGGCGGCAGCTCGCCCTCGCCGATGGCGGCGATGCTCTCCCCGCGGACGGCGACATAGCCATCCCGCAGGATACCGTCGGGCAGAACGAGGTCACCGCGCAGCACACGGTCATAGGGAAGAGGCATCATATCGGGTCCGGAAAGCGATCAGGGCGACGAGACTAGTCCCGCCGCCCCGTTGCCCTCAACCCGTCCCGGCCGATCGGCGCGCGCAGGCGCCCCTCAGGGCGAGAGGACCATGCAGGGACCGCGCATGGCCTTGCAGGTGCGCTGCGCGTGGCCGGAGGACAGTCCGGTGACCCGTGCGCGCCAGAACAGCTTGCCATCGACACGCACCCGCTCCACCACCACCGTGCCGCCCTGCCGCGCGGCGCGGGCGGCCGCCTGGCGCGCGGTGGACTGGCTGGCGAAGGCGCCGACCTGCACGGCCCAGCGGCCGCTGACAGAGGACCGCGCCGGCGCCGGGGCGCGCTGCGCCGCGGGCCGGCTGGACGGGCGGGGCACGGCGCGCGCCACCGGCGCGGCGAGGGCGGCGGCCTGCGCCGTGCCGACCAGCCTCGGGCCGCCGGTCCGCCCGGCCATCAGCATGTCGGGCGCGCTCCGTCCGCGCTCGGAGAAGCCGCGGTCGAGCAGGGCCATGACGTGGTCGTCGCGCTCGCGGCTGCTGGCGCCGCCGAAGACCACGGCGACTAGCCGCGTGCCGCCGCGCTCCGCGCTGGCCGCGAGATTGAAGCCGCTGGCGCGGATATAGCCGGTCTTCAGCCCGTCGGCGCCGTCATACTCGGCAACGACGCGGTTGTGGCTGCGGATGGTCTGGCCGCCCCAGGTGAAGCTGCGTGCGCTGAAGTAGGCATAGCGCTGCGGGAAGTGGCGGATCAGCGCGCGGCTCAGGATGGCGATGTCGCGCGCCGTCGTCACCTGGTTGGCGTCGGGCAGGCCGGAGGCATTTCGGAAGCTGGTGCTGCGCATGCCGAGCGCGCGCGCCTGGCGGGTCATCATGCGGCCGAACTGCACCTCGCTGCTGCCCGAGAGATGCTCGCCCAGCGCCGCCGCCACATCGTTGGCGGACTTGGTGACCAGCGCCAGGATGGCGTCGCGCACCGTGATGCTGCTGCCCGGCTTCAGTCCGAGCTTCGAAGGTTCCTGCCCCGCCGCGTGACGGGAGACGCGGATCCGCGTGCCGGCGGAAAGCCGGCCCTGCTCCATGGCCTCGAACACCATGTAGAGGGTCATCATCTTGGTCAGCGAGGCGGGATAGCGCGGCTCGTCGGCGTTGATGGCGAAGATCTCCTCGCCGGTCGCCACGTCCATCACCATGGAGGCGTAGCGGCTGCCGCCGATCTGCGCCTGTGCCGGCGCCGTCCAGGCGGCGGGCAGAAGCGCCGCCAGCAGCAGTCCTGCGGAGAGGGCGGATCGGCCTCTCCTCGCTCTGTCCAGAACATGTCGCAGCCACGCGCCCTGCCGCGCGGTCATGCCCCTTTCCGCCATGGCGTCAGTTCCCCCGTTCCACGCCGAGCCCCGTGGGGCCCGTCATGCATCCCCAGCGCCCGCCTGGCGTGCCCGGGCGGACCAACACCGGCGCCGCAACCGCCCACGGACTTCCGAAGAAGACACGGGCGGCTCCCCAGCGGCGCCAGGTTGCGCGCAGCATGGCGAGGTCGCGCATGAGAAGAAAGCGCTTATGGTCTGATCCAGCACGAAAATTACTTTTTGTTGCTCACACTCCCGTCAGTTCGTAAGGCGCGGTGAGACATGCCCGACGTGCCGCTCGACGCAGGGACGCGCCGTCTCCATCCCGCGCATCGGCGCCGCGACGGACGCGCTGCTTCCGGCGCGCCGCTTCCGGCGTCAGGCCGATGCGCGCAAGGATCGGAGCGGCGGGTGCTTCTTGTCGACGTGTCCCGGCGTGGCCTGGTCGATGGGCGCCATGAACCCGTGCACCGGAGAAAGCTGCGGCCCGCGCATCGCCTCTCACACCGCGCCGGTGACGGAGCGCCGCGCCGCGCGGCATCGCCGTACCCCGCCGCGCGGTATCACCGCACCCTGCCGCGCGGTATCACCACGCCCTGCCGCGCGGTATCACCGCGACGCGTCGGAAGGGGCGTCGTGACAGGCACGGCGCGCGGTTCGGCGATTTCCAAACTCTGTAGGTGAGAGCGCCATCTTCGGGAGCGGTGTCGCTTTCCGGCCACGCGGGAGGCGCGTCTGAATCCCGGCGGCTGGAAATTTGCAACGAGATGCAACGGATTTCGTTGACAAGCCGATTGCGCGTGAAGATAGCGTGTTTCGCGCGCGCACCGGTTGGGCGCGATTCGCGGCGCCGCTGTCAGAGGAAGCCGACGGATCGGGAGGAAGCGATGCGCCGCGGTTCGGAAGGACATCGGGATGAGGCAAGCCGGCGCTGCCCGCGTATCCTGCGGCGATCGCCGGCAGGGAAGCGGTGGGTGTCAAACGGCTCGCGCCCTCATGGCCGTCATTGACGAATGATGGGCGCATGCTCTCGGAAGAGCGCAAGAAAAGAAGCTATCCGATGTGGAACAGCGGACATCGCTTCCCATCGCGGCCTGAACTCTGGGTAAGGAGATCCAGCACATGACCGACGAGACCGAAACCGGCCGCCCGCGCGCGCAAGCGATGGCGGTGGCCACCACCCGCCGCAGCAGCGGCACCACGCGCAAGGCGGCCACGACGCGCGGCGCGGCGAGCAAGACAGCCGCGAAGAGCTCCGGCACGGGCAAGAGCGGCAGCGGCGCGGCCAAGAAGGCGACGCCGGCCAAGAAGGCCACCTCCAGCCGGACGGCGACGGCGCGCAAGCCGGCCGCCGCCCCGAAGAAGGCGACCACGACCCGGAAGGCCACGGCAACGAAGACGACGGCCGCGACGAAGAAGGCGGCTCCGGCCCGGAAGGCGGCCTCGTCCCGGACCACGGCGGCCCGGACCGCGACGGCGGTGCGTAAGTCGGCTGCCCCGAAGAAGGCCGCCACGACGCGGCGGGCGACGACGAAGGCGGCGGCGAAGCCGGCCCGCGCGACGACGAAGGCGACGGCGACGAAGGCCGCGACAACGAGGAAGGCCGCCCCGGCCCGCAAGACCGCGGCCGCGACGCGCCGCGGCACGACCACCGCCACGGCGCGCAAGGCGTCGGCCAAGCCCGCCGCCAAGGCGCCCGCGCGGAAGACCGCCGCGACGACCCGCGCCCCTGCCCGCAAGACGGCGACGCGCGCCGCCGCCACGCCGCGGAAGGCCGCGCCGGCCAAGCGGACCACGACCCGCGCGACGACGAAGACCGCGGCGAAGACGAGCACGCGCACCACCACCCGGACGGCGGCGGCCCGCCAGGCCCCGGCGAAGACGACGACCGCCCGGAAGGCTCCGGCGGCCACTGCGCGCAAGTCGGCGCCGAAGAGCGGCGGAACCGCGCGCACCGCCTCGGCGCGCAAGACCGCGGCCCAGCCGGCGGCGACCAGCCGCAAGGTCGCGCCCGTAAAGCGGCCCGCGACGCGCAAGGTGGCGGCGCAGGACTCGCCGACGGCCGCCGCGCGGTCTGATGCCGCCAGGCGTGGCGCGGAGACGCGGGCGCGCAAGAAGGCCGAGGCGGCCGCTCTGGCCGCCGCCGCGCCCGAGGCGCCTCCGGCGCCCGAGCCGGTGCCGGACATGCCGGCGCCGCAGGTGGTGGACGGCTCCGCGGCCGAGTAGTTCGGCGGGCGATGCCGTGAAGGACAAGGCCGCCGCGAGGCGGCCTTTTTCATTCCGGCGGCTTTGCGGCATCTGGCGTCCGGCCTACCTTGCGCCGGGCCGCTGGGGCCGCCGCGCGAAGGGAACGCCATGACCGATAACATCCGCCGCATCCTGTATCTGAGCCATGCGCCGGAGGCCGTTTATGCCATGTGGCGCGCCCGGCTGCCGGAAGGCTGCGAACTGATCACCCTCTCGGCGAACGACGATGCCGAGCGGCTGGAGAAGCTGCCCCTGGCGGATGTGGTGATCGTGGCGCCCGCCGTGCTGCGGCCGGAGTGGGTGGAGAAGGCGCCACGGCTGAAGCTGGTCCAGCATCAGGGTGTCGGCTGGCAGGGCGAGACGCCGATCCCGCAGCTCCGCGAACGCGGCATCCGGCTGGCGATCAATCCCTCCGGCACCGCCGAGGTGGTCAGCGAGCACGCCCTGGCGCTGATGCTGGCCTGCCTGCGGCACATCCCGCGCACGGACGCGGCGATGCGGCGCGGCGACTGGCTGGGCACCGCGCTGCGGCCGGTGTCGCGCAACCTGCGCGGCCGTACCGTCGGCATCGTCGGCATGGGGCGCATCGGCTCGGCGGTGGCGGCGCTGCTGCAGCCCTTCCGCGTCCGTGGCCTCTACGTCGATCCCTATGAGAAGCTGCCGGAGGGGCTCGAGCTGGCGCTGAACTTCCGCCGCGTCGAGATGGAGGAGCTGCTGCGGGAAGCGGAGGTCGTCACCCTGCATCTGCCGGCCACGGCGGAGACGCATCACCTGTTCAATGACGCCGCGTTCCAGGCCATGCGGCGCGACGCGGTGCTGGTGAACTGCGCGCGCGGCGCCGTGGTGGACGAGGCCGCGCTGGCCCGCGCCCTGTCCGGCGGGCTGATCCGTGCCGCCGGCGTCGATGTCTTCGAGCCGGAGCCGCCGCGCCCGGACAATCCGCTGCTCGGCCTCGAGAACGTCGTGCTCACACCGCATGTCGCCGCCGGCACGCTGGACGCCATGCAGGCCAAGGTGGACGGGGCCATGGCCAATATCGCCC
This sequence comes from Roseomonas sp. KE0001, assembly GCF_016107285.1. Lineage (GTDB taxonomy): Bacteria > Pseudomonadota > Alphaproteobacteria > Acetobacterales > Acetobacteraceae > Pseudoroseomonas. The sequence continues at coordinate 209,344 of NZ_RCVQ01000001.1, forward strand.
GCTTCGTGCGGGGCGAGGCGCTGCAGGACGAGATCGACCTCGGCGCCGCCGGCTGAGCGAGCCGGGGGCCGTGCGGATTAAGGTCCTCGTCAATGCCGGCGGGGGGTCCGTGCGAGGTCGGGAACTGCGCGCCGAGATCGCCGCCGTCTTCGCCGCCCATGGTGTCGCCGCCGATGTCGAGCAGCTCGGCGGCGATGCTCTCGCCGCTGCCGCGCGCGCGGCGCTGGCGGAGGGGTATGAGGCGGTGGTGGCCGGCGGCGGCGACGGGACCGTCAGCGCCGTGGCCGGCGTGCTGGCGGGGGGCGAGGTTCCGCTCGGCGTGCTGCCGCTCGGCACGCTCAACCACTTCGCGCGCGACCTCGGCCTGCCGGCGGACTGGCGGCAGGCGGCCGCGCAGCTCGCCCGCGGCCAGGTGCGGCGGATCGACGTGGCCGAGGTGAACGGCCGCGTCTTCATTAACAATTCCTCGGTCGGCCTCTATGCCGACATGGTGTCGGAGCGGGACCGCGAGCGGCGGCGGCGCGGCTGGCGCAAGGGGCCGGCCATGCTGCTGGCCTGCCTACGCATCCTGCGCCGCTTCGGCCTGCGGCGGCTGACGGTGCGGGCCGCGGGCCGCCGCGAGCGGGTGAAGACGCCGCTCGTCTTCATCGGCAACAACGACTACGAAACCAGCCTGCCCCGCCCCGGACGCCGCGTGGCGCTGGATGGCGGCCATCTCTGCCTCTGCGTCACGCGGCACGGCAGCCGGCTGTCCCTGCTGCGGCTGGCGCTGCGCGCGGCCTTCGGCCGGCTGCGCGAGGAGCGGGACTTCGAGATGCGCGCGGTGGAGACGGCGGAGATCCACGCTCGCGCGCCGCTGCTGCGTGTGTCGCTGGATGGCGAGGTGGCGATGCTGCGCACGCCGCTGCGCTACCGCATCCGGCCGGGCGCCCTGCGGGTCCTGGCGGCTGATTCGCCACCGGCCTGAGGCGTCAGGCGAAGGCTTTCAGGAACAGGTCCCGCGCGCCGGACTGGCCCGGGGCCAGCGCCAGCCACGGCCCGTCCGGCTCGGCCCGCGCCCAGGGCAGCCCGGCCTCGATCTGAGGGCCGACGCGCAGGCTGTCGATGCCGAGCCGCCGCAGCATCGCCTCCGCGGTGTCCTCTTCCGACACCAGCAGCCGGCCCACGCCCCGCGCCACCAGCAACGCCGCGATGCGTGCCAGCGCCTCCCCGACCAGAGCGTCCGCCGCCTCCTGCCCCAGCCTCGCCCGCAGCGCCGCGACCGTCCCGGCCGGGGCGGAGGTGGCGATGACGACGGGCCGCTCCTCCGAGAGCCTGTCCCGCATCCAGCTCTCGGCCTCGGCGGCGAGGGCGGCGGCGTCCGGCATCGCCAGCACATCCAGCTCCAGCACCGGAAGATGCAGCCGGGCGAGGCCGATCTGCGCCAGCGCCGCGCGGGAGCAGGAGCCGGCGAGCACCGCCATGGCGCCGCGCGGCGGCGGCAGGGCCCCGGCGTCCGGCCGGTCGGGCAACAGGCCGCCGGCGCGGAAATTCTCCGGCAGGCCCATGGCGAGCCCGGTGCTTCCCACGATCAGCGCGTGGTCGGCGCAGGCGGCGCCGAGATCGCGCAGATGCGCCTCGGTCAGCGCATCGGCGACGGCGTAGCGGCGCCCGCCCTCGCGCATCTGCGTGATGGCGCGCCGGATGGCGGGCGGACCCTGCTCGACCACCGCGAAGGGCAACAGGCCGACGCCACCCTCCGTCTGCCGCGACAGCAGGCGCGGCAGGTTGGCGTCCCGCATGGGTGTCCGCGGATGATGCGCCATGCCGCTCTCGCTGAGCAGCGCGCCGCCGAGGAAGAGATGGCCCTGGAAGATGCTGCCGCCCTGGGCGGGGAAGGCGGGGCAGACGACGGCGAAGCCGGATTGCAGCCGCCGCAGCAGCGCATCCGCCACCGGCCCGATATTGCCCGCCTCGGTGCTGTCGAAGGCGGGGCCGCAGCGGAGGAAGATCTGCCGCGCCCCGCCGGCCAGCAGGGCCTCGCAGGCCGCCAGGCTGGCGGCCACCGCGTCGGCCGCCGGCGCCGTGCGCGACCGCAGCGCGATGACGGCGGCATCCGCCTCCGGCAGGGGGCCGTGCGGCACGCCGATCCGCTGCACGGTGGTCATGCCCTGGGCCACCAGCATGGCGGCCAGATCGGTCGCGCCCGTGAGGTCATCCGCGATGCAGCCGAGCAGCGGCATGGGTCGGTCCTTCCTCGATGCTCTATGCAGGGCCCTGGACGGACGGCAGGGCCAGCAGGTCGCGATGGCCGATCCGCGCGGACAGGCGCCCACGCCCGGCCTGGGCGAGGCGCGTCGCCGCCCAGCCGCGCAGGCGGGGCGCCAGGGCCTGGGGCAGGGCGGCCTCGGCCGCCAGGGCGTGACCCTCGGCCAGGGCGGCTGCCATGGCCGGCGTGCCGGCGCCGATGCGCCAGGGGCTGGCGGCGGTGGTCACGGTGAAGCCGCGGGCGCGGAAGGCGGCGGCGAGGACGGCGGGGGCCGCGGCCCCCAGCGCCGGGCCGCCGAAGCCCTTGTCGCGCCGCTGGTCGCGCCGGTAGCCGCGCGCCACCAGCCGGTCGTCGGGGTGGGGCGGCAGGAAGGCCTCGCGGCCGTCCACGTTGAGCGCCGCGTAGAAGGGCAGGCGCAGCGCCGCCGCCATGGCCTCGACCCAGCGCCGCGAGACCAGGTCGCAGAGCGCCGAGCAGACCACGGCGTCGGCCTCGTACGGGGGCAGGCCGGAGGGGCCGGCGGCGAGGTCGGCGACCACCGCCTCGATGCGCCACGCGCCGCCGGGCGCGTGGATCAGCAGGGTGCGCCGCGCCGGCCAGGAGGTGGCCCAGCCGAGGCGGATGGCGCGCGCCTCGGTGTCGGCGAAGGCCCGTTGCAACAGGGCGGCATCGGCATCGACCAGCGTCCAGGACTGCGCCCGGCCGAGCCGCGGGGCGAGCCAGCGCAGCAGCGAGCCGCTGCCCGCGCCGAGTTCGAGCAGCCGGGGCCTGGCGGGCAGGGCGGCGTCGAGCGCCCGGACCAGGCGGGGGTCGCGGGCGCGGGCGTCGAAGGGCTCGCGCAGGGCCAGCCAGTCGGCGTCGAAGGTGTCAGGCATGGGCCGGCGCCGCTCTGCTCATCCGCGCGCCATCCCGATCTCGGCCAGGAAGGCATCCGCCCGGTCCGGCCAGCGTGGCAGGCGCTGCCCCGCCTGCCAGGCGGCCTCGGCCATCTCCGCGCGCAGCCGCGGGTCGAAGATCGGCCGCCGCATCGCCCGCGAGAGGGAGGCGATGTCGCCCGGCGCCACCACCACCCCGGCATCGCGCGGCACCACATCGGCGATGGCCCCGCCGGCGGTGACGGCCAGGGGCAGACCACGCGCCAGCGCCTCGGCAGCGGCCATGCCGTAGCCCTCCCAGTGCGTCGCCAGGGCGAAGAGGTCGGCCCCGGCATAGAGCGCCTCCAGCACGTCCTGCGGCACCGCGCCGGCGAAGGTCACGCGCCGCGCGATGTTCAGCTCCTCGGCCAGGGCGGCGAGGCCCTTCGCGTGCACCGGGTCGCGCGGGGCGCCGGCGATGGTCAGGCGCCAGTCCAGGTCGGGCAGCAGGCCGAGGGCGCGGAGCAGGACGTCATGCCCCTTGCGCGGCACCAGCACGCCGACCGAGAGGATGGCGCAGCCCGCGCCGCCCGAGCCGGTAGCGCGCGGCGCGGGGTCGGTGCCCGGCTCGACCACGCCGATGCGCGCCGGATCGGCGCCGAATTCCACCGCCAGCCGGTCGGCGGTCAGGCGCGAGGTGGCCACGAGCCGGGCGAGGCCGGGAAACAGCGCCTGCTCGCGCTGCCGCAGCTCCTCGGCCTCCTCCTCGGAGAAGCCGGGCTCGATGGCGGTGGGGTGATGGATCAGGCCGAGCGCGCGGCGCTCCTCCAGCTCCCCGGCGAAGGGGGCGAAGGCGGGCAGGCCCAGGCCGTCGATGATCAGGGCGCTGTCCTCCGGCACGGCGTCCAGCGCGGCGCGGGCGGCCTCCTGCGCCGCCGTGTCCGGCAGCGGGTGGCGGCCGGCCAGCTCCACGATCTCCACCCGATGGCCGCGGGCGCGGAAGCCCTCCACCAGCCGGCGGTCATAGCCGTAGCCGCCGGAGACGGTGCTGAAGGGGCCGGGGACGAGCAGCGCGATGTCCATGGCGGTCAGATCGCCGCCTCATAGGCCGCCCAGGCCAGCGGGCTCTCGCGCAGCAGCACCCGGATCGCCTCCACGCCACGGCCGCTCTCGCCCAGCCGGCCCTCGCGCACCGCCTCGGCCAGGGCGCCGTGGATGTGCAGGCAGAGGAACTCGGTGCTGGTGTTCTGGCCCGCGAAGGCCGGCACGGTGTCCAGGTTGCGGTAGTCGATGGCATCCAGGATGCGGCGCAGCTCGACCCGCGCGGCGGCGATGTCCACCAGGAGGTTGGCCCGGTCCAGCCGCGCCGCGCGGAACTCGGCCTCGACCACGAAGGTGGCGCCGTGCACGCGCTGGGCCGGGCCGAACGCCTCGCCCTGGAAGCTGTGCGCGACCATGATGTGGTCGGCGACCGTCAGGCTGAACATCGCGGGGGTCACTCCTCGTAGGTGACGACGGGGCAGAGCGGCGCGGGCGTGCCGGCCGCCGGATCGAGCAGGGCGCCCATGCGGGCCGGCAGCGCGGCGAAGGGCACCGCCGGCCCGGCCAGGATGTCCAGCGCCGGATCCTCCAGCAGCGCCAGCGCCAGCGCCATCCGCTCGGCATGGCTGCGGCGGCCGCGCATGGCAGGCGCGACGGCACCGACCTGGGTGGAGCGCAGGGTCAGGCGGCGCGCATGGAAGGCCTCGCCGAGCGGCAGGGAAACCGGCCGGTCGCCGTACCAGGAGGCCTCGAGGATGCGGCCCTCGAAGGCGGCGCAACGGAGCGCCTGCCGCAGCCCTTCGGGATCGGCCGAGGCATGCACGAGCAGCTCCTGATCTTCCGGCGCCTCCCCAGGGGTGGCGAAGCGGGCGCCCAGCGCCTCGGCGGCGGCGCGGCGCGCGCTGTCGCGGTCCACCACCGTGACGGCCGTGCCGGGGATGCGGGCCAGCAGCCAGGCCGCGAGCAGCCCGACCACCCCGGCGCCGATGACGAGGATGCGCTCGCCGGGCAGCGCCGCGGCGTCCCAGGCGATGTTGAGCGCGGTTTCCAGATTGGCGCCGAGCACGGCGCGCCGGTCCGGCACGGCCTCCGGCACCGGCACGCAGAGGGCGGCCGGGGCGTTGAAGCGGTCCTGGTGCGGATGCAGGCAGAAGACGCGGCGCCCGGCCCAGCCTTCCGATCCGCCCGCGGCCTCCGCCTCGACGCGGGCGACGGCGGCATAGCCGTACTTGACCGGGAAGGGGAAGTCGCCGCCCTGCAGCGGAGCCCGCATCGCCGCGCGCTGGCTGTCCGGCACGCCGCCGCGCCAGACCAGCCGCTCGGTCCCGCGCGAGATGCCGCTCGCCAGCATCCGCAGCCGGAGCTGGCCGGCGGCGGGGGGCGGCAGGACCTCCTCGCGCAGCTCGCCCCGGCCCGGCGCGACGGTCCAGAAGGCCCTCGCCATCATGGGGCGGAGCAGACCGCCGGCCGGGCGCGGCCGAGCACGATGTCGAAGAGCATGTCCTGGCCCAGCCGGTGCACGGTCCAGTCGAAGCGCAGCCCGTCGGCGATGCGCGCCGCCTCCGGCAGGGTGAAGGCGGGAATGCCGGAACCCAGCAGCACCGGCGCCACCGTGACATGCAGCCGGTCGAGGCAGCCGGCGGCGAGGAAGCGGGAGACGGTCAGCCCGCCGCCCTCGACGAAGATGCGCGTCAGGCCACGTTCGGCCAGGCGGGGCAGGAGGGCGCAGAGGTCGAGCCCGCCGATCGCGGCGCGCGGCAGGCGCAGCAACTCGGCGCTGCCATGGTGGTCGGGGCCGGGGGCGTCCTGGGCGCAGGCCAGCAGGGTCGGCGGCCCGCCGGGCGCGAAGAGCGTGTGGCCGGTTCCGAGGCGCCGCTCGGTGTCCAGCACGACGCGCACCGGATGGGGGCCGGTCACCTCCCGCGTCGTGAGGCGGGGATTGTCGTGCTTGACGGTGCCGGCGCCGATCACCACGGCATGGCAGAGGGCGCGCAGCCGGTGCGTGTGCAGGATGTCGGCCCGGCCGCCGATCCACTGGCTGGAGCCGGAGGCGGTCGCGATCCGCCCGTCCAGCGTCTGGGCCAGGCGGCCAAGCACCATGCAGCCATCGGGTCCCGGGGGCTGGAACAGCGGCGCGAAGAGATCGGTCAGCGGCGAGGCGGGAAGCGGCGCGGTGTCGCTGTCCCGCCGGCGCAGCAGGGCCTGCCAGAGCGGATCCTGCCAAAGGGGATCTTGGGCGGTGGAGTCGGATACGGCATCCATCTGCGTGTCTCTATGCCGCAGCAGAGGGAAGGTTGCCAGTGCGGGGGTCGCGCCGGCGCGGCGGTCTCCATTTCTTGTGGAGAACGAACGTGCCGCCGCGTCCTATCCTGCGATCCCCTCAGGGAGACAGGGCCATGATCCGAATCCTTCTGCTGCCTGCTCTTCTGGCGGCGCTCGCCCTGCCGGGGGGCGAGGCGCGGGCCCAGAGAGAGACACCGCGGCAGACGTCGCAGCAGACGCGGATGAGCGAGTGCAACGCCGGCGCCGGCGTCCGGAAGCTGGAGGGGCCGGAGCGCCGCCAGTTCATGAGCGACTGCCTGGCCGGGCGGGTGCCGCCGGCCCCGCCGGAGGCCGGTGGCGGCTCCTCCGCCCAGGCGGCGCAGCGTCAGCGCATGAGCGACTGCAACGCGACGGCCGGCACGCGCAAGCTCACCGGTCCGGCGCGCCAGGAATTCATGAAGTCCTGCCTGTCGGGCGGCTGAGGGGCGGCTCAGGCCGGCAGGATGCCGCGCCGCGCATCGGCCTGGCGCAGCCAGGCGGCGAGGGGAAGGGCGAGCAGGACCATCCAGAGCTTGCCGAGCATCTGGCCCGGCAGGAAGCCGAGGTCGCCGAAGGCGATCCAGAGGAAGAAGACGCTGTCCACCACCAGCCCGACCAGCCCCGAGGCGAGCACGGCCAGGACGAAGCGCCGCCGCTGCAGCGGGGTGTAGACGGCGAGGTCGGCCGTCTCGCTGACCAGGAAGGCGACGGCCGAGGCCATCACCAGGGCGGGCGGCGCCAGCAGGGCGGAGAGGGCGGTGCCGGCGAGGATCGCCATCCAGGCGAAGCCCAGCCCCAGCCGGCGCTGCACCACGTCCCGCAGCACGAGCGCGAGGCCGATCATCAGCACGCCGGAGGGCGCCATCACGCCGGGGGCGACGGGGATGAGACAGGGGCCCTGCGGCACGCAGACGGTGCCGGCATGGCCGATCAGCCAGTTGGCGGCGGGGATGGTGAGCCCGAAGGCGACAAGGGCCAGCAGGCCCTCCAGGCGAGGTCCGGTCATTCCTGCGAGTTTTCCCAAGGGGTGGGGCGGGAGCATCCGCGCTGATGGCTCAGCGGGCGGAGCGATACGCCATCCAGCCCCGGGCGCGCAAGTCGCAGGCCGGGCACTGGCCGCAGCCATGGCCCCAGTCATGCCGAAGGCCCCGCTCGCCGCGGTAGCAGGTGTGGGTCTGCTCGACGATCGCGGCCACCAGCTCCGGCCCGCCCAGCGCCTCCGCCAGCCGCCAGGTCTCGGCCTTGTCGAGCCACATCAGCGGCGTGTGCAGCACGAAGCGGCTGGCCATGCCGAGGTTGAGCGCCACCTGCAGCGCCTTGAGGGTGTCGTCGCGGCAGTCGGGATAGCCGGAGTAGTCCGTCTCGCACATGCCGCCGACGATGTGGCGCAGGCCGCGGCGATAGGCCAGCGCGGCGGCGAAGGTGAGGAAGACGATGTTGCGGCCGGGCACGAAGGTGTTCGGCAGGCCGTTCTCCTGCATGGCGATCTCGGTCTCCCGCGTCAGCGCGGTGTCGGAGACGGCGCCGAGCGCATCGAGCGAGAGGGTGTGGTCCGGCCCGAGCCGCGCCTGCCATTCGGGCTTCAGCCCCGCACGGAAGACCGCGCGGCACTCCAGCTCGACGCGGTGCCGCTGCCCGTAGTCGAAGCCCAGCGTCTCCACGACCGGGAACCGCTCCAGCGCCCAGGCCAGGCAGGTGGCGGAATCCTGCCCGCCGCTGAACAGCACCAGCGCCCCTTCGCTCATCCGTCCGCCCTTCCCATCATGCCGCCCCTTGTGTGGCGCGGGGCGCGGGGTGGAGGCAAGGCCCGTGGACGGAGGCGTGGAGGGAAGAAAGTCAGAAGGGGAAGAAGGAGCGCCGCCCCGCGCGCTCGCCGCGCACCACCAGCCGGGCGCGGTCGGCCGCGAACTGCCGGCGCGCCTGCAGGCCGGGCAGGGCGATGCCATGCTCCCGGCACCAGCCGAAGAACTCTGTCGGCCGCATGGCGATGCGGATGACGCGGTAGCCCTGGCCCTCGGCGCGACGGACGTCCCGGTGCGCGCCCTCGCGCCAGTCCTCGTAGCTGTCGCTCATATCCGGCATGGCCTCGCGGAACTGCTCGAAGGTCGCCGCGTCATACCAGGCAAAGCCCATCACAGGCTTCTCGCTCATCCACCGCTCCCACCATCCGTGCCGCGGGTGGCAGGATGGGACAGGCGGGTTAAGGAACCGCTAGCCCATGTCCCGATTCGCGCGGCAGGCGGGCAAGGGCCCAGCGCGCCGCGTCGGCGACCACCGGCGCCGGATCGCCGCACAGCGCGCCGGCCACGGGCCGCAGCGATGCCTCTCCGGAATTGCCGATGGCGATCAGCACGTTGCGGACGAAGCGGTCGCGCCCGATGCGCTTGATCGGCGAGCCGCTGAAGAGCGCGCGGAAGCCGGTGTCGTCCAGGGCCGCGAGTTCCGCCAGGCGCGGCGCCGTCAGGTCCGCGCGCGGCATCAGCCCCGGCTCGCGCGCCCCCCGGGCGAACTTGTTCCAGGGACAGACCGCCAGGCAATCGTCGCAGCCATAGATGCGGTTGCCCATCGCCGCGCGGAACTCCTCCGGGATCGGCCCCTTGTGCTCGATCGTCAGGTAGGAGATGCAGCGCCGCGCATCGAGCCGGTAGGGGCCGAGGAAGGCGTCGGTGGGACAGGCGGCGAGGCAGCGCGTGCAGCGGCCGCAATGATCCACCTCGGCGCCGGAGGGCGCCAGGTCGAGGGTGGTGTAGATCTCGCCCAGGAACAGCCAGGAGCCGAATTCGCGGCTGACCAGGTTGCTGTGCTTGCCCTGCCATCCGAGCCCGGCCTGCTGCGCCAGCGGCTTCTCGGCGACCGGCGCGGTGTCCACGAACACCTTGAGCGTGCTGTCGCGCCAGCGCTCGACCATCCAGCGCGCCAGCGCCTTCAGCCGCTTCTTGACGATGTCGTGGTAGTCGCGGTTGCGCGCATAGACGCTGATCGCCGCGCGGTCGCGCTGCTCCAGGATGCCGAGCGGATCCTCCTCCGGCCCGTAGTTCAGGCCGAGGGCGATGACGGAGACCGCCTCGGGCCAGAGCGCCTGCGGATGGGCGCGCTGCTCGGCGCGCTCGGCCAGCCAGCCCATCTCGCCCTGCAGGCCGGCGGCGAGGAAGTCGTTCAGGCGCTGCCGCACCTCGGGGCCGAGATGGGCCGGGGCGAAGCCCACGGCGTCGAAGCCGAGGCGCAACGCCTGGTCGCGGATCTCCGCCGCGCGGCCCTCCGGCGTCGTGGCGACGGAGGGCGCCCTACCCCCGGCCACGATAGCCGGGCACGTCCTGCGGCGGGATCCAGACCCCGCCGGGCGCCTCGCCCGTCTGCCAGAAGACGTCGATCGGGATGCCGCCGCGCGGATACCAGTAGCCGCCGATGCGCAGCCAGGCCGGCTCCAGCACCTCGGCGAGCTTCAGGCCGATGCCCACCGTGCAGGCCTCGTGGAAGGCGCCGTGGTTGCGGAAGCTGGTGAGGTAGAGCTTCAGGCTCTTGCTCTCCACCAGCCAGGCGCCGGGGATGTAGTCGATGACGAGGTGGGCGAAGTCCGGCTGGCCGGTGATCGGGCAGAGCGAGGTGAATTCCGGCGCGGTGAAGCGCACGCAATAGGCGGTGCCGGGATGCGGGTTGGGCACGCGCTCCAGCACCGCCTCCTCGGGCGATGACGGCTGCCGCGTCGCCTGCCCCAGCATGGTCAGGCCGGACACGTCGTGAGAGGTCGTCATGCGGCGGTCTCCTCGCTGCTGCGGCGCCAGCCGGCCTCGATGGCCGCGGCCTCGCCCTCGAAGCGGCCGGCCAGGATGGCCTCGCGCAGCCGCTGCATCAGCCGCTGATAGTAGCGGATATTGTGCCAGGTGAGCAGGATCGGTCCCAGCATCTCCCCGGCCTTGAACAGGTGCTGGAGATAGCCGCGTGAATGCCGCGCGCAGGCCGGGCAGTCGCACTCGGCGTCGAGCGGGGCGAGGTCGTCGGCATGGCGGGCATTGCGCATGTTGAGCACGCCGGCGCTGGTATAGGCGCGGCCGGTGCGGCCCGAGCGGGTCGGGATGACGCAGTCGAACATGTCCACCCCGCGCCGCACCGCGCCGATGATGTCGGAGGGCGTGCCGACGCCCATCAGGTAGCGCGGATGCGTCTCCGGCAGCATGCCGGCGCAGAAATCCAGCGTGCGGAACATCGCCTCCTGGCCCTCGCCGACCGCGAGCCCGCCGATCGCATAGCCCTCGAAGCCGATGCCGGTCAGCGCCCGGCTGCTCTCGGCCCGCAGATCCTCGAAGATGCTACCCTGCTGGATGCCGAACAGGCCGTAGCCTGGGCGCGGCGTGAAGGCGGCGCGGGAGCGCGCGGCCCAGTCCATCGACAGCCGCATCGACTGCGCGGCGACCTCGTGCGTGGCCGGGAAGGGGGTGCATTCGTCGAAGCACATGGTGATGTCGGCATCGAGCAGATGCTGGATCTCGATGCTGCGCTCCGGCGTCACCCGGAAGCGCTCGCCATTGATGTGGCTCTGGAAGGTGACGCCGTCGCGGTCGAGCTTGCGCAACTGCGACAGCGACATGACCTGGAAGCCGCCGGAATCGGTCAGGATCGGCCCGTCCCAGTCCATCATCCGGTGCAGGCCGCCCAGCCGCGCGACGCGCTCCGCCCCCGGCCGCAGCATCAGGTGATAGGTGTTGCCGAGCACGATCCGCGCGCCCGTGGCGCGCACGGCATCGGCCGTCATGCCCTTCACCGTGCCGGCGGTGCCGACCGGCATGAAGACGGGGGTCGGCACCTCGCCATGGGCGGTGTGCAGCGTGCCGGCACGCGCCTTGCCGTCCTGGCACTGGCAGCTCCAGCGGAGTGTCATGGGGCGGCATCCTCCCGGAACAGCAGGCTGGCGTCGCCATAGGAGTAGAAGCGGTAGCGCTCAGCGATGGCATGGGCATAGGCGTCGCGCATCCGCGCCTGGCCCGCGAAGGCCGAGACCAGCATGAACAGGCTCGATCTCGGCAGGTGGAAGTTGGTCAGCAGCAGGTCGGCCGAGCGGAAGACATGGCCCGGCAGCAGGAAGATGTCGGTCAGGCCCTGGAAGGGATGGACGATGCCCTCGCGGTCCACCGCGCTCTCCAGCAGCCGCAGCGCCGTGGTGCCGATGGCGACGATGCGCCCGCCCCGCGCGCGGGCCTCGTTGATCGCCGCCGCCGCCCCGGGCGGGATCTGTCCCCATTCGGCGTGCAGCCGGTGCTCGCGCGGGTTCCCGGCGCGGATCGGCAGGAAGGTGCCGGCGCCGACATGCAGCGTCAGCGCCGCCTGGCCGACGCCGCGCGCCGCCAGGGCTTCCAGCAGGGCCGGGGTGAAGTGCAGGCTGGCGGTGGGCGCGGCGACGGCGCCGGGCCGCTCGGCGAAGATCGGCTGGTAGTCCTCCCGATCCTCCGGCCGTGGCCCGTCCGGCCGGGCGATATAGGGCGGCAGCGGGATCTCGCCGGCCCTCTCCAGCGCGGCGGCGAGCAGCCCCTGGTCCGGCCCGAAATCGATCAGCACCGCGCCGCCCTCCTGGCGCTCGACCACACGCGGCGCCAGCTCCGGCGCGCCCTCGATGGCGAGGATGTCGCCCGGGCGCAGCTTCTTCGCGTTGCGCACCAGGGCGTGCCAGAGGCCCCCGGCCTCGGCCCGGTTCAGCATGATCTCGAGCCGCGCCTCGCCGCGCCGGGCGCGCAGCCTGGCCGGAATGACACGCGTGTCGTTCACCACCAGCAGGTCGCCGGGGCGCAGCCAGCCGGGCAGGTCGCGCACGCTCCCGTCGCGCAGCCCGTCGGGTGCGGCCACCAGCAGGCGGGCGGCATCGCGCGGGCGGGCGGGGGATTGGGCGATCAGCGCCTCGGGCAGGGCGAAATCGAAATCCTCGGCCCGGAGGGGGGGCAGGGCAGGGTCTGGGGTCATGGCGCTTGCGCGGCGGGCGGTAGCGGAGGGGGGAGGGGAAGGCAAGCGCGGCCTCGACATTTCCACCCCCCGGCCTGCTTCGCCGAGGGTTGCCGGGCCGCCCGGCCAAGGGCAGGCTTGCGCCCAACATGCGAGAGGGAAACGATCCATGAGCCTCAAGGGCGCGGACTGGCTGGCGCGCAGCATCGCGCGATCGGGCCAGAGCCATGTCTTCTTCATCGACGCGGTGTTGCGGCCGACGCTGATGGCGCTGCTGGCCGAGGGCGTGCAGCCGGTGCTGGCGCACTCCGAGAAGGGCGCGGCCTATATGGCCGACGGCTATGCCCGCGTCTCCGGCCGGCCCGGCATCGTCGCCGCCCAGTCGGTCGGCGCGGCGAACCTCGCGGCCGCCCTGCAGGACGCCTATCTCGGCCGCGCGCCGATGATCGCGCTGACCGGCCGAAAGCCCCCCTCCGCCCAGCACCGCAACGCCTATCAGGAGGTGGCGCACGCGCCGCTCTTCGCCCCCGTGACCAAGTGGGCGGCGGCGGTCGAGGAGGCGGCGGACCTGTCGCGCCTGTTCCGCCAGGCCTGGGCGGCGGCCACCAGCGCCCCGCCGCGCCCCGTGCATCTCGACCTGAACGGGCTGATGGGCGAGTTCGTCGAGCAGAGCGTGACCCCGGCCGAGCCCGCGGAGCTGTCCGCCTGGACGGCGCCGCGCCACCGGCCGGTGGCGGATGCGGCGGAGGTGGAGCGCGCCGCCGCCCGGCTGCGGCAGGCCGGACGCGTCCTCCTCCTCGCCGGCGACGGCGCGGCGCTCTCGGGCTGCGGCGCGGAGATCCTGGCGCTGGCCGAGGCGCTCCGGGCCCCCATCGCCACCAGCCTCGGCGCGCGCGACCTGGTGCCCTCGCGCCATCCGCTGAATGTCGGCGTCGTCGGCAGCTATTCCGCTCCGCCGGCCAACCAGGTGGTGCACGCCGCGGAGCTCGTGCTGATGGTGGGCGCCGATGGCGGCGACCAGCTCACCCATGGCTGGCGCGTGCCGCGCCCCGGCACGCCGGTCATCCAGATCGACGCCGACGCGCTGGAGCTGGACCGGATGCCAGCCGAGATCTCGCTGCACGGTGATCCGCGCGGCACGCTGCGGGCGCTGCTGGAGGCGCTGGGCACCGCGCCGCGCGACGACGGCTTCGCCCGCGAGGCGGCGGCGCTGATGGAGGAGTGGCGCGGCGCCATGGCCGGACGCCTGGCCAGCGGCGAGGCGCCGATCGACCCCGCCCGGCTCTGCGCCGAAATCTCCGCCGCCCTGCCGGAGGATGGCATCCTGGTGGCCGACACCGGCTATTCCGGCATCTGGACCGGCACGCTGGTGGAGTTCAACGGGGCCGGGCAGCGCTATCTGCGCGCCGCCGGCTCGCTCGGCTGGGCCTTCCCGGCCGCGCTCGGCGCCAAATGCGCGGCCGGGGCGCGCAAGGTGGTCTGCTACAGCGGCGACGGCGCGCTCTACTACCACCTGCCGGAGCTGGAGACGGCGAAGCGGCGCGGCATCGCCGTGACGCTGGTGGTCAACAACAACCGCGGCTTCGGCCAGGGCTGGCCGAACCTGCTGCGCGCCACCGGCAACCGGCCGGAGGTGGCGAACACCCTGCTGCGCTTCGGCGAGCACACCGATTTCTGCGCCATCGCGCGCGGCTTCGGCCTGCACGCCATCCGCGTCGAGCACCCCGACCGGATCGGCCCGGCGCTCCGCGAGGCCATGGCGAGCGACGAGACGGTGGTGGTGGAGGTGATGACCGGCATCGAGCACCGCGCGCCCGAGCCCTGGACCCCAGATGCGTGAACCCGGAGGGTTGAGTTCCATGAAGATCGCGATCATCGGCGCCGGGCTGATGGGCCATGCCCTGGCCCTGGTCTTCGCCATCGGCGGCCACCGCGTCAGGCTGACCGACACCAATGCCGAGACCCTGGCTCGCGCGCCGGGCCTCATGGAGACGGCGCGGGCGACGCTGGAGGCGGCGGGCGAGGCGCAGGGCCTGACCGGGGCCGGGCTGCGCGAGCGGGTGACGACGCATGGCGCCCTGGCCGAGACGGTGGCCGATGCCGAGCTGGTCATCGAGGCCATCGTCGAGAAGCCGGAGCCGAAGCGGGCGCTCTATGCCGAGCTCGACGCGCTGATGCCGAAGGACGCGATCCTGGCCAGCAACACCTCCTATCTCGACGTCTTCCCGCTGATGCCGCCCGCCCGCCTGCCGCGCGCCATCATCATGCACTGGTATACGCCACCCTATCTGGTCGATCTCGTTGACCTGGTGGGCAGCGAGCAGTGCCCGCCGGCGCTGGTCGAGGAGGTGGCGGCGATGCTGCGCGCCATGGGCAAGGTGCCGCTCGTCATGCGCCGCTTCCTGCCGGGCTACATCGCCAACCGGCTGCAATCGGCGCTCAGCCTGGAATGCTACCGGCTGATGGACGAGGGCTACGCCACGCCGCAGGAGATCGACGAGGCGATCATCCATGGCCTGGCGCTGCGCCTGCTGCTGCTGGGGCAGATGGCGAAGGGCGACTTCACCGGCCTGCCGCTCTCGGCCCATGCGCTGGCCAACCGGATGTACCAGCCGCCGGAGCCGAAGGGGCATAGCGAGACGCTCGACCGGCTGCTGGCCGAGGGCCGCACCGGCGTCATGTCCGGGCACGGCTTCTATGACTGGGAAGGCTCGCCCGAGGCGCTGTTCGCCGAGCGCGACAACCGCCTCTTCTCCCTGAAGCGCGCCCTGCGCCAGACCGGCCCCATGGCGGGCCTCGCCGCCGACACGAAGAAAGGATGACCGAGCGCATGATCCGCTACGACCTCACCGGCCGCACCGCCCTCGTCACGGGCGGCGCCTCCGGCATCGGCCTCGCGACCGTGAAGCTGCTGGCCGGTGGCGGCGCCCGCGTCGCCATCAACCATCTGGCCGACGATGCGCGGGGCGCGGCGGTGGTGGCCGAGCTGAAGGCCGCCGGGCATGACGTGATCGCCGCGCCCGGCAATGTCGGCGACGCCACGGACGGGCCGCGCATGGTGGAGCAGGCGGTGGCCGACCTCGGGGGCCGGCTCGACTACCTGGTCAACAACGCCGGCACGCCGGGCACCACCAGCCTGATCCCGCCGACAGCGATCGACCGCATCACCGAGGAGCTGTGGCAGACCGTGCTGCAGGTCAACCTGCTCGGCGTCTTCCGCTGCGCCAAGGCGGCGGCCCCGGCCCTGAAGGCGGCGCGTGGCGCCATCGTCAATGTCGCCTCCATCGCCGGGCTCGACAGCCCCGGCAGCTCGATGGCCTATGGCGCCACCAAGGCGGGCGTCGTCAGCCTGACCAAGAACCTGGCGCGCGGCCTGGCGCCGGAGGTGCGGGTCAATGCCGTGGCGCCGGGCGCGGTCGACTCCTCCTGGATGGTGGAATGGACCGAGGAGCGCCGCGCCGCCTCGGCCAGCAAGGCGTTGCTGAAGCGTCGCTGCCAGCCGGAGGATCTGGCCGAGGTGATCGGCTTCCTGCTGGCCGGCGCCGCGATGGTGACGGGGCAGACCGTGGTGGTGGATGGCGGGCTGACGCTGGAATCGCGCTAGGCTGGGCGCGGCCGCGCGGAGGGCAGGCTCCGCGCGGCGTTCAGCCGATCTCGGCCACGCATTCGATCTCCAGCAGGAATTGCGGCACGGGCAGGGCCGTGACGACCGCGGTGGTGCGGGCCGGCCAGGGCGGGCCGCCGAGCCATTCGGCGTAGAGGCTGTTCATCAGCGGGATGTCCCGCTCCCGCGTCAGCAGGACGTTCACCTTCACGATGCGGTCGCGCGTGGTGCCGGCCTCCGCCAGGACCTTGTCCAGCGTGTTCAGCACCGCCCGCATCTGCAGGCCGAAATCCTCCGCCGCCACCTGGAAGTTCTCGTCATGCGGTCCGACACCCGAGACGAAGAGCAGATTGCCGGTGCGCACCGCCATGGACAGCGGCGGCATGCGGCCGGGCTCGGCGGGCGGATAGTGTCGGGGCATGGCGGATTCTCCTCGGTCGATGCCGGAGGGTGGCTTGCCGGCATGCGCCTTGCAAAGCAGGATCGGCGACGCATCAGCAACCGCGCCCATGTCACCTTTTCAGCCGGACCATGACGATGATCAAAGCCGATAGCCAGGCCTTCCTCCGCGACCTCCACGAGCTGCGCAAGATCGGCGCCTTCAGGACCGGCGTGCATCGTCCGACCTACTCGCCGCAGGACATGGAATCGCGCCGCTGGCTGATGCGGAAGATGGAGGAGGTCGGCCTTGAGGCCTCGATCGACGGCATCGGCAATGTCTTCGGACGCCACCGGGGCGAGGGGCCGCACCTGCTGGCCGGCAGCCATATCGAAAGCCAGAACGAGGCCGGCTGGCTGGACGGCGCGCTCGGCGTGGTCGGTGCGCTGGCCATGGCGCGCGCCGGCTTGCCCGTCGATGTCTGCGCCTTCGCCGATGAGGAGGGGCATTTCGAGGGCGGCTTCCTGGGCAGCCGCTCGATCATCGGCGAACTGTCCGAGGAGGAGATCGACCGCAGCCGCAACCGCACCGACGGCACCCCGCTGCGCGAGGCCCTGAAGGCCGCCGGCCTCGAGGGCCTGCCGCGGACACGGATCGATCCCGCCCGCTACAAGGGCTTCTTCGAGATGCATATCGAGCAGGGCACGCAGCTCGAGCAGGCGGGCCTGCAGATCGGCGTCGTCACCGGCATCGTCGCCATCTGGCAGTGGCGCCTGGTGATCGAGGGGCAGCAGGACCACGCGGGCGGCACCACCATGGCCGAGCGCCGCGATGCCGGGCTCACCGCCGTGCGCTTGCTGGCGGCCATCGACGCCGAGTTCCCGCGCTTCTGCGGCGAGCGCAGCACCTGGACCACCGGCCGCATCACCCTCGATCCCGGCGCGCCGAGCATCATTCCCGGCAAGGCCGACGTGCTGTTCCAGTTCCGCGACGTGTCGATGGACAGGCTGCGCGAGATGGAGGCGGGGCTGCGCCGTCTGGTGCAGGAGAGCAACCGCCGCGAGCGCTGCCGGACGGAGCTTGTCGCTGTCGCCCAGGCCACCCCGGCGCTCTGCGACCCGGCGACCATGCGCGCCCTGCGGGGCGCGGCCGAGGCGCTGGCGCCCGGGAAGTGGCAGGACATGCCGAGCGGCGCCGGGCATGACGCGCAGTACATCGCCAAGGTGATGCCGGCCTCGATGCTCTTCGTGCCCTCGATCGGCGGCATCAGCCACCACTGGGCCGAGAACACTTCGGACGAGGACCTGGCGATGGGCGTCTCGGTGCTGGTGGAAGGCGCGCGGCGCTACCTCGCCGGTTCCAACTGACGCGCCTCGGCACGGACGGGGCGTGTCACCAGCCGGGCCATGCCGCTGGCCAGCACCTCGGCCATGCACTGATAGCCGAGGTCGTTCATGTGGAAGCCGTCCTCCGAGAGCATCGGCACCGGCTGCGGCAAGGCCGCCCAGTAGCGCATGATGGCGTAGCGCCGCATCAGCGGCGCGCGCCTCTCCACCGCCACCCGGTCGACGCTCTGCACGAAGGTCATGTAGAGGTCCTGTTGCGGGATGTTCGGGAAGAACTGCGGGTCGATGATCAGCAGATCCCGGCCGCGCTCCTGCACGAAGCCGATCCCGTCCCGCATGACGCGGGAGAAGGCCTCGGCGGTGATGCCTTGCAGGGCATCGTTGGTGCCGAGCTGCCAGATCACGACATCCGGGGCCCAGCTGTCCACGGCGCTGCGCAGGCGGAGCAGGGTGGTCGAGGCGACCTCCCCGCCGATGCCGTCGTTGCGCACGGTGATGTCGGCGCCGGGCAGCAGCCGCTTCAGCGCCGTCTCCAGCCGCGGCGGATAGGCACGCTGCGGCGCGCTGGCGCCGATCCCGGCGGTGGAGGAGGAGCCGATGGCCAGGATGCGGACCGGCTGCTTCTCGCGCAGCAGCATCGACAGGCGCGGCAGGGTGAAGGCGAGGTCGCGCAACTCGTCCGGCACGGTGCAGGCCGTGGGCACGTTATCGGTGCGCACTTTCGGGAGGTCGGGCGGTTCCGGCGCGGGGGATAGGCGCGGCGGCGGCCCGGCGGGGCGCGTCTCGGTCGGCACCTGCGCGCGGGAGGCGGCCGGGACGGCCAGCAGGGCCAGACCCAGCAGCAGCGGTGGGAACGGGCGGCGCATCAGCCCGGCCGCATCCGTGCCGGCAGCGCGGCGGGGTTCGGCCCGCGCCGCTTCGCCTTGCTGAGCATCCAGGCCACGGCGGCCTGCACCACCACGCCGGCCCCCACATAGGCGAGGTCGAAGGCGATGCCGCCGAAGCCGGTCTGCCGCAGCGCCACCCCGGTGATGCTGACCACCAGCCCGGTGCAGAAGACCGGCAGGGAATGGCGGCCCATCAGCGCCAGCGGATGGTTGGAAGCCACCCGCCGCGCCCAGCCCTGCAGCGGCGAATGCGCGACGACGTAGCACAGCGCCAGGACGTGCAGCAGCCGGGGCAGGGTCTGAAACTGCTTCTCCGGCACCGTGAGGAAGTCGGGCAGCGGCGCGAGCCATCCGGGCTGCGGCAACCCCGTGCCGCGCATCGCCACCAGCCCCAGGACCACATAGGCGAGCGCCGCGTACCAGAGCAGGCGGTGATACGGGAAGGCGTGACCGAGCCGGCTGCGGCGCTCGCCCAGCGCGAAGCCCAGCACGAAAAGGAACTGCCAGCAGAGCGGGTTGAAGAACCAGCCGCCGGGCAGCGGGTCCGAGGGCAGGTTGGTGGCGGTGAGCCCGGCCGCGACATAGAGCGCGGCGGACAGGCCGACGGCGGTGGACAGGCTGCGTGCCGCCACCGCCAGCAGCAACGGCAGGATGCCCACCAGGACGAAGTAGAGCGGCAGGATGTTCAGGAAGCCGGGCTGATAGCGCAGGGTGACGGCCGCGACCAGGGCCGTCGCCGGGTCCAGGATCAGCGGCTCGAGCGCGATCACCGTGAACAATCCGGCGTCACCGGTGCGGATGACCCCGAGGGAGAACACGGCAGCGCCCAGCACCACCAGCGCCAAGTGGGTGATGTAGAGTTTCACCGACCGGCTCATCAGCGCCATCGACACACCGAGGCGGTCGCCATCCGCGTACCTGCGGAAATACGCCGCGGCGGCGGCATAGCCGGCGAAGAGCACGAACAGGTCGGCGGCGTCCGAGAAGCCGAAGTTCTTGTGCGTGAACTGCTCGAGGACATTGCCGGAGACATGGTTGACGAAGATCGTGACGAGGGCGAGGCCGCGCCAGACATCGACGGCGGTGTCGCGCCTGCCGCCGCCTCCCGCCCCCTCGCTCTCGAATGGCGCCATGCCTGATCCTCGTGCCCTTCCGCCGGAAACGCCGCCGGGTCGGGTCGCCCTCTGGGATGGTCCCATGGGGCCGCCCGCGGGCCGGTTGCCTGCGCCTGTTCCTTCAACGCCGCAACCGGCGGTGGGTTATCGTGACGAAAGATTGCCGGACGTTCAGGAACGGGCCAGCAGGGCGGCCGCCTCATCCGGCGGCAGCAGGTCCACGCCGACCTCCAGGCTGTGCCGCCCGCCGCCCAGGATGATGCCGCGGAGCGGCGAGATGTCGCTGAAGTCCCGGCCCCATCCGAGCACGACATGCTCGTCCCGCACGATCAGGTCGTTCGTCGGGTCAAGGTCCACCCAGCCCAGGCCCGGCCCCATCCAGGCGCCGACCCAGGCATGCGACTGGTCCGATCCCAGCCGGCGTTGCTGACCGGGGGGCGTGAAGGTGCGGATATAGCCCGAGACGTAGCGCGCCGGCAGGCCGAGGCCGCGCAGGCCGCAGATCATCAGATGCGTGAAGTCCTGGCAGACGCCTGCGCGTTGCGCCAGGATCTGCGTCACCGTCGTCGAGATGCCGGTCACGCCGGCGCGGAAGCTGAACTCGCGGCGGATGCGGGCCTTCAGCTCCAGCAGCCCCTCCAGCACCGGCCGGCCGGGCGGGAAGGAGGGGGCGACATAGTCCCGCGCCCCCACATGCTCCGGCAGCATGGGCGACGGATAGGTGAACTCCGCCGCCTCGGCATCGCCGGCCGCCGCCTCGACGACCGCTTCCCAGGCGGGAGTATCGGCCACCGCGGGCGCGGGCGGGAACTCCACCGCCACCTCGGATTCGGCCACCACCTCGAAGCGGGTATGCGGCCGGTCCAGGAACAGCCAGGTGACGCGGTTGCCGAAATGGTCCGTGGCGGTGGAGATCCGCGTCGGCTCCGGCGTGCAGGCCAGGCTGTCCCAGAGGACGCGCTGGTGCGGCAGCGGGCGCGGCGAGAGATGCAGCTGCTGCGTCGCCAGATCCACCGGCTCGGTATAGCGGTAGAGGGTGGAGTGCCGGACGCGCCAGTTCATGCGGTGCCCCAGAACTGCATGACCGGCTCGGGCTCGGCCATCTCGGGCCCCAGCGTCTGGGCGGGAGGCAGCAGGGCGAAGTAGCGGCGGTAGATGGTGTCGGAGAGGCCGGCGATCTCGCCCTCCATGGCGGCGAGCCGGGGCGCCAGGGCGACGGCCGCGCCGGCGCCGTCGCGCGCCGCCAGGATGGCGGGCGGCATGGCCTCGGTCTCGGCCATCAGGGCGCGCACCTGGGGCAGCAGGCTGTCCTCCGGCTCGCCGCCCAGATCCTGCACGAGATGCAGCATGGCCTGGAGCTGGAAGGCCAGGCCGCGCGGATTGCCCGGATCGGCCAGCACCAGGTCGAGCGCCGGGGCAGCCTGCAGCACGCCCATGTAGCGGTTGCGGTAGGTGATGACGGAATCGCAGAGCTCGAGCGCCAGCCGCAGGCCGGTCTCGGCCCGCGCGGCCGGCTGGTCGAGCGCGATGCCGAGCTGCAGGACGATGCCGCGGGCCCGCTCGATGCGGCGGCCGAGGTCGAGGAAGGCATAGCCGCCGGCCCGCACCATGTTCTCGGCGGCGACCCCGGCAACGCCGGCGGAATAGCGCACCGCGCCGCCCAGCGCCTCCTCCAGCCCCTGCAGCCCGCGATGCTGCGCCGCCGCCTGGACCTGGACGGCGCGCAGCGGCAGGGTGAAGAGGCTGTGCATGTCCCCCGTCATGCGGTCGCGCACCGCCTCGACCAGCCGGCTGATCTCCTCGAACAGGTTGCCCAGCGCGCCGCCCTTCTGCAGGGCGCGCCACAGGGCCGGCTGCAGCGCGGCGGGGGCGGCGCCGTTGGGCATGTCCTCGGGCCGGACGAGGCGGGCATGGCGCAGCATGGCGGCGAGGGCGGACAGCTCGGCCATCTCGCGCGGCAGCAGGGGGCCGCGATCCAGCCGCGCCAGGGCGGCGCGCATCAGCCGTGCGCCGCTCTCCATCCGCTCGACATAGCGGCCGAGCCAGAACAGGTTGTCGGCCACCCGGCTGGGCAGGTCGCCGGTGGCGCGGCGGATCGCCAGCGGCGGGTGCGGCAGGGCGGAGGGGCCGAGGATCTGCGCCCCCTCCTCGCTGAGCACCCAGACATCCTTGGCCAGGCCACGCACCGGCAGCGGCGCGGAAAGGCTCTCGCCCGGCGCCATCACCCGGGCCAGCCCGCCCGGCATGACCTGCCACTCCTGCCCGTCCTGGATCAGGTAGAGGCGCAACATGACGGGCTGCGGCACCAGCCGCCCCTCCTCGGCCACCGGAGCCTGGGAGGGCTGCACGTCGCGCGAGGCGGCGAAGTCCCGCGGCTGGCGGGCGATCCGCTCGAGCAGGGCCTCGCGCGCGGCGGGCTCCATCCGGTCGGGGTTGCGGCCGGGCCGGGTGGCGTCATGCGCCGAGCGGATCACCCATTCGCCCGGCTCGCGCAGCACCATCGCCCGGGCCTCGCCGTCGATCAGCCAGTGGGTCTCGACCGAGGGCAGCAGCAGCGGTTCGCCGAGCAGCCGCCGGCAGAGGGCGGGCATCAGCGCGGCCAGCGCGGGCGCCTCGGCCAGGCCGCAGCCGGGGGCGTTGAAGACACGCACGGCGCCATGCCGCATGGCGTCCATCAGCCCGGGAACGCCCGGCGCGTGGCCGCCGAATTCCAGCGGATCGAGGTCGCGGCCATCCATGCGGCGCAGCAGGACATCGACCGGCTGCAGGCCCTTCAGGGTCTTGAGGCAGACGCTGCCGCCTCGCAGGGCGAGGTCGCCCGGCTCGGCCAGGGCGCAGGACAGCTCGCGCGCCAGCAGCACATGCTCGAACCACAGCGGATGCCGGACCCCGGGGGTCAGCAGGGCGATATTGGCGTTCTCCCGCCCCGACGGGGCCAGGCGTTGCAGCGCGTCCTGCCAGCGGTCGAAGAAGGGCTGCAACGGCTGCACCTGCTGGGCGCGGAAGAGCTGCGGCAGCACCCGGCCCAGCATGCGCCGGTTCTCCTGCGCGTGGCCGAGGCCGGCGGCCCGGCTGGTGCGGTCCGCCACCACCTGCCAGCCGCCCGCGCCGTCGCGCACCAGGTCGGCGGCATAGGATTGCAGCAGGGGCAGCCGCGGCGGATGCGTGGCGCTGCGGCAGGGGCGCAGGAAATTGGCGTTGGCGAAGACCAGGCCCGGCGGCACCAGGCCCTCGGCCAGCAGATGCTGCGGCCCGTAGAGATCGGCCAGTACCAGTTCCAGCAGGCGGGCCCGCTGGGTCAGGCCGGCGGCCAGCCGGTCGAACTCGGCGGCGGGCAACGGCAGCGGCACCGGATCGCACCGCCAGGACCGGGCGGGCGCCTCGCCGGAGATGCCCGGCAGCATCGAGGTGATGCCCTCATCCTCGGAGGCGCGGTCCAGCCGCCGCCTCGCCTCGATCAGGCCGTTTCCGGCCTGGTCCTGGGGCAGGTCGGCCAGGGCCGAGAGCACGCCGCGCCAGTGCGGGCGGACACGACCATGGCCATCGACCATCTCGTCCGGCGAGGGCGGCAGGGCATTCACCCTGCGGGCGCTATCACGCGAAACGCCGCAGGTCGAGCGTCCTGCGCAGCTCCGGCGAGTCGATCACCACCGGGGCCGGGCTGGTGCCGGGGCTGTGGCCGAAGGGGAAGAAGCGGGCGCGGCGCCGGGCCTCGGCCTCGTTGGCATTGACCGGGAAGCGCTCGTAGTTGCGCCCGCCCGGATGCGCCACATGGTGGGTGAAGCCGCCGAGGGAGCGGCCCGTCCAGCTGTCCCAGAGGTCGAAGATCAGCGGTGTCTGCGCGCCGATCGCCGGATGCAGCGCCGAGGGCGGCGCCCAGGCCTTGAAGCGCACCCCGGCGACGAACTCGCCCGCCCTGCCGGTGGGTGCCATGGGCAGGGCGCGGCCGTTCACCGCCAGCGTGAACCGCTCCGGGGCGAAGCCGGTGGCGCGCAACTGCAGGCGCTCCGTGCTGCTGTCCACGTAGCGCGCCGTGCCGGAGCCGGTGCTCTCCTCGCCCAGCACGTGCCAGGGCTCCAGGGCGTGCCGCAGCTCCAGCCCGACCCCATGCAGCGCGACCTCGCCGACCTGCGGGAAGCGGAAGGCGAAATGCGGGTCGAACCAGGCGGCCTCCAGGGGGGCGCCGAGGCCCCGCAACTCCTCGATGGCATCGGCGAAGTCCTGCCAGGCGTAGTGCGGCAGCATGAAGTCGTCGTGCAGCCGGGTGCCCCAGCGGACCAGCCGCCGCTCATAGGGGTGCTGCCAGAAGGCGGCCACGGCGGCGCGCATCAACAGCATCTGGGCGGCCGACATCTGCGGGGCGGGCGGCATCTCGAAGGCGCGGAACTCGACCAGGCCGCGCCGCCCCGCGCTCGAATCCGGTGAATACATCTTGTCGATGCAGAACTCGGTGCGGTGCGTGTTGCCGGTCATGTCGGCCAGGATGTTGCGGAACAGCCGGTCGGTCAGCCAGGGCGGCACCGGCTGGAAAGGCCTGATCTGCTGGAAGGCGATCTCGAGGTCGTTCAGCGAATCCTGCCGCGCCTCGTCGATGCGGGGATGCTGGCTGGTCGGACCGATGAACAGGCCGGAGAAGAGGAAGCTCAGGCTCGGATGGTTGTGCCAGAAGCCGAGCAGGGACTTCAGCAGGTCCGGCCGGCGCAGGAAGGGGCTCTCCGCCGCCGTCTCGCCGCCCATCACCACATGGTTGCCGCCGCCGGTGCCGACATGGCGGCCGTCCAGCATGAACTTCTCGGCCGCCAGCCCTTCCTCGCGCGCCAGAGCATAGAGCTGCTCGGTGCGGGCGACGTGTTCGGGCCAGCTTGTCGAGGGGTGGATGTTCACCTCGATCACGCCGGGATCGGGGGTGACCGAGAAGCTGTTGAGCCGCGGGTCGGAGGGCGGGCCATAGCCCTCCAGGATGACGCGGCGCCGCAGGGCGGCGGCGGTGTCCTCGATGGCGGCGCAGAGGTCGAGCCAGTCCTCCAGCGCGTAGAGCGGCGGGAAGAAGACATGCATCCGCCCCTCCCGCGCCTCGACTGCGAGCGCGGTGCGGACCAGGTCCGGTTCCGGCCGGCCGGCCAGCGGGCGGGCCTCCGGGTAGGGCGCGCGGACGCCGCCCGGCAGCGGGGTGGGGCGGCCCTGGCGCAGGCTGGCGGCGGAGGGCAGGGGGCCGGGCGGCGGGCCGCGCTCGAAGCCCATGCCGGTGTGGCTGACGCGGTCCGCCTCGGTGTCGTGCACCCCCTGGCCGTGCACCGGCACGCCGCCTGCCTCCGTGGCGCGCTGTCGGAAGGACTGCGCCGGCGGCAGGGCCTGGCGCGGCGCGAAGGGATCGACCTCGAACTGCGCCGGGATGCTGGCCGCATCGGCCCAGGGCAGGCTGTCGAGCGGCAGGCGGAAGCCGAGCGGACTGTCGCCGGGGATCAGGAAGATCGGGTCGTCCTCGCGGAAGAACCAGCGGCCTGTCTCCCAGGCCCGGCCGTCGGCGCGGCTGCGCAACGGCAGCACCGAGCCGACGCTGGCCGCCAACCCCTGGCCGAAGACGCGCGCCAGCCGGGCGCGCTCCAGCGGGTCCCGCAGCCTGGAATCCTCGGCGATGACATTCGCCGGGAGCCGGTTCTCCTTCCAGAGATGATAGTGGATATCCTCATGCGCCGGATGCACGTGGCGCGGATCGAGGCCGAGGCGCAGCGCCAGGGCGGCGGCGAACTCCGCCGCGTCGGCCGCCGTGGCGTCGTCCACATGGTCGTCATCGGCGAGCCAGGCGGGGTCGGTCCAGACCGGCTCGCCATCCTTGCGCCAGAAGGCGTTCAGCGCCCAGCGCGGCAGCTGCTCGCCGGGGTAGTGCTTGCCCATGGCGTATTGCACCACGCCGCCCGGCGCCCAGAGCGGCATCAGCCGGTCGAGCAGCCGCCCGGCCAGCCGGCGCTTGGTCGGGCCGAGGGCGGCGGTGTTCCACTCCTCCCCCTCCTGGTCGGAGGCGGAGACGAAGGTCGGCTCGCCCCCCATGGTGAGGCGGATGCCGCCCCGCTGCAGCTGCGCGTCCACCGTCTCGCCGGCCTGCAGGATCGCCTGCCAGGTCGCATCGGAATAGGGCTTGGTGACGCGCGGCGTCTCGCGCACCCGGGCCACCTCCATGGCGAAGTCGAAGCTGACCTCCGCCTTGGTCATCAGGCCGCTGATCGGCGCGGCGGATTGCGGCTCCGGCGTCGCGGCCAGCGGGATGTGGCCCTCGCCGGCCATCAGCCCCGAGGTGGCATCGAGCCCGACCCAGCCGGCGCCGGGCAGGTAGACCTCGGCCCAGGCGTGCAGGTCGGTGAAATCGGCGGCGGGGCCTTCCGGCCCCTCCAGCGGCTTCTGGTCGGCGACGAGCTGGATCAGGTAGCCGGAGACGAAGCGGGCCGCGAAGCCGAGGTTGCGCAGCAGCTGCACCAGGAGCCAGGCGCTGTCGCGGCAGGAGCCCTTGCCGTTGCCGAGCGTCTCCTCCGCCTCCCAGACGCCAGGCTCCATGCGGACGATGTAGGAGACGCGCTCGCCGATGCGCCGGTTCAGGTCCATCAGCAGGCCGACCGTGCCCTGCTCGCCGCGCGGCACCTCGTCGAGCAGGGCCCGCAGCAGCGGCCCCGGCGCCGGGACCCTGCGGAACGGCGCCAGCTCCTGCTCCAGCACCGGGTCGTAGCTGAAGGGCCAGGTCTCGGCCTCGGGCTCGAGGAAGAAGTCGAAGGGATTGATCGTGGCCATGTCGGCCACGAGGTCCACCGTCACGTCGAAATGCGTCACCGGCTCCGGGAAGACCACGCGGGCCAGGAAGTTGCCCTGCGGGTCCTGCTGCCAGTTCAGGAAATGCGGCTTCGGCGCGATCGTCAGCGCATAGGAGAGGATCGGCGTTCGGGCGTGCGGGGCGGGCCGCAGCCGGATGGTCTGCGGCCCGAGCGTGACCGGACGGTCATAGCGGTAGCTGGTGCGATGGGTCAGCGCGACGTGGATGGACATGCAGGCTCCCGGCAGGACTTCCTGCGATGCAGCATAGGCATGGCCTTGGCGGCGGTGGAACGGTTCCTGTTCCGGAATTCGCCCGGGCGCGCCGATTCCGGCTCAGCGGCGGGGCGAACCGTCCATGCGGCGCAACTCCGCGTTGACCGCGCCTGCCGCCTCCGAGGCACGCGGCAGGCGCGGCAGGGCGGACAGGCGGCGCAGGGTGGCGGCGCCGCCGAGGGTGAAGTCGGGGCCGGAGAGGGCGGCCTCGGCGCTGGCCATGCGGCCGTCGCGCACCGCAGCGGCGGCCTGCCGCAGCGCCGCCATCACCGCCTCCGGCGCCGCGTCGCGTCGGATGCCGAGGTGATCGCGCGCCTGGTCCCGCGCCTGTTGGAGCTGGATCACGACGGTGGGGGAGACCTGGGCGGTGTAGAAGGGGTCGGTCGCCAGCGCCTGGGCCAGGAACTCGATCTGCACCAGGGCCAGCGCCGCCTGGTCCGGCTGGCCCTGCCAACGCGAGAGGTCGCCGAACTGCCGCGGCGCATTGAGCGCGGCGCCGCGGACCGGGTCGCCGAAGCCCCAGAGGTGGCTCCGCGCCGCGTCGTCGGCGCAGGCGGCGAGCAGGGCCAGGGGAAAGGCCAGGGGAAGGGCGGAGAGCAGGGCGCGGCGCTTCATGCCCGCAGGATAGGCCTTTCCACCCTCCGATCCCAACCATGCTTGCGTGACCGCCCGCGCCGGCTGCGGTGCTTCCCTGCGCGATCCGCCCTTGCCCGGCGCGCCCGCCGCTGCCACACAGCCGCCGCCCGTGCATTGCGGCGTGCCGCCCGCGCGGCGCGGTGCTAAAGCCGGGCAGCCGCTCCGGCCGCCGTGCTCCGCGCCCCGGATGCGGCACCTCGCGCAGACCCTCACGGACCCACGGTGCATCCGGCCCAGGACCCATGACCGAAGACCCGCCCAACCCCGCTCTGCTGCCCTCCGGCCTGAACGACCTGCTGCCCCCCGAGGCGGCGCAGGAGGCCACGCTGGTGGAGGCGATGCTCGCGGTCTTCGCCGGCCATGGCTACGAGCGGGTGAAGCCGCCTCTGCTGGAGTTCGAGGATTCCCTCCTGGCCGGATCCGGCGCCGCGATGGCCGAGCAGACCTTCCGGCTGATGGACCCGGCGAGCCACCGCATGATGGGGCTGCGCGCCGACATCACGCCGCAGGTGGCGCGCATCGCCGCCACCCGGCTGGGCGACGTGCCCCGGCCGCTGCGGCTCTCCTATTCCGGGCAGGCGCTGCGGGTCAGCGGCAGCCAGCTCGCGCCGGAGCGGCAGATCCCGCAGGCGGGGATCGAGCTGATCGGCGCCGACAGCGCCGAGGCCGATGCCGAGGTGGCGCTGCTCGGCGTCGAGGCGCTGGCCGCCATCGGCATCGCCGCGCCCAGCCTCGACATCACCCTGCCCACCATGGCGCCCGCCCTGCTGGACGCCGCCGGGGTGGAGGGCGAGGCGCGCCGCCGCCTGGCCCGGGCGCTGGACCGCAAGGACGCCGCTGCCGTCACCGAGCTGGCCGCCATCGCGGGGCCGCCGGCCAATGGCCTGACCGCGCTGCTGACCGCGGCCGGCCCGGCCGACCGCGCGCTCCAGGCCCTGGCCGATGCCGAGCTGCCGCCCGCCGCCCGCGCCATCGCCGACAATGCCGCCGCCATCGTCACCGCCATCCGCGCCCGCGCGCCGGGGCTGCGCATCACCCTCGATCCGGTCGAGTTCCGCGGGCTGCGCTACCATGTCGGCGTCGCCTTCACCCTCTACGGCCCGGGCCGCACCGGCGAGCTGGCGCGCGGCGGCCGCTACCGCAGCGGCGAGGAGCCGGCGACCGGCCTGACCCTCTATCCCGACGCGGTGCGCCGCGCGGCCCCGGCCGCTCCGCCGCCGCCGCGCGTCTTCCTGCCGCTCGGCGCCGATCCGGTTGCGGCGGCGCGGCTCCGGACCCAAGGTTTCATCACGGTGGCGGCGCTGTCGGCCGCCGACACGCCGCAACGTCTGCGCTGCGGCCACATCCTGCGCGGCGGCAGCGCCGCGCCGATCGAGGAGAACGCGTAGCCATGGCCAATGTCGCCATTATCGGCGCCCAGTGGGGTGACGAGGGCAAGGGCAAGGTCGTCGACTGGCTGGCCAGCCGGGCCGATATCGTCGTGCGTTTCCAGGGCGGCCACAATGCCGGCCATACCCTGGTCGTCGGCAACCAGACCTACAAGCTCTCGTTGCTGCCCTCGGGCGTGGTGCGCGGCAAGCTGGGCATCATCGGCAATGGCGTGGTGCTGGACCCGGAGGCGCTGCTCTCCGAGATCTCCAGGGTGCGCGGCCAGGGCCTCGATGTCGGCCCGCACAACCTGCGCATTGCCGAGAACGTGCCGCTGATCCTGCCGCTGCACCCCGCCATCGACAAGGCGCGCGAGGAGGCCCGCGGCGAGGCCAAGATCGGCACCACCGGGCGGGGCATCGGTCCCGCCTATGAGGACAAGGTGGCGCGCCGCGCCATCCGCCTCTGCGACCTGGCCGAGCCGGAGACGCTCTCGGCCAAGCTCGACGAGCTGCTGCTGCACCACAACACGCTGCTGAAGGGTCTGGGCGCGGCCACCTTCGAGAAGCAGGCGCTGCTGGATGGGCTGGTGGCGCTGGCGCCGAAGCTGCTGCCCTATGCCGAGGCGGTGTGGGAGCGGCTGGACGGGGCGCGCCATGCCAACAAGCGCGTGCTGTTCGAGGGCGCGCAGGCGGTGATGCTGGACGTCGATCACGGCACCTATCCCTTCGTCACCTCCTCCAACACGGTTGCCGGCAATGCCGCCGCGGGGTCCGGCATCGGGCCGCACGGCATCGGCACGGTGCTGGGCATCGCCAAGGCCTATACCACCCGTGTCGGCTCGGGCCCGTTCCCGACCGAGCTGTTCGACGACGTTGGCAAGCGCCTGGGCGAGCGGGGCCGCGAGTTCGGCACCGTCACCGGCCGGCCGCGCCGCTGCGGCTGGTTCGATGCCTGCCTGGTGCGGCAGGCGGTCAAGGTCGGCGGCGTGCAGGGCCTGGCGCTGACCAAGCTCGACGTGCTCGACGGCCTGACGGAGCTGAAGATCTGCACCGGCTATGACATCGACGGCGAGGTGGTGAAGCGCCTGCCGGCCGCGCTCGGCGCCCAGGCCAAGGCGAAGCCGATCTACGAGGTGCTGGAAGGCTGGAGCCAGTCCACCATGGGGGCGCGCTCCTGGGCGGAACTGCCGGCCACCGCCATCAAGTACGTCAAGCGCATCGAGGAGCTGGTGGAGGCGCCGGTGACGCTGCTCTCCACCTCGCCGGAGCGCGACGACACCATCCTGGTGAGCGACCCCTTCGCGGGCTAGGGCGGAGGCCGGCCGGGAAAGAGCCTCCGTCCGGAATCCCGCCAGCGGAACATCTCAATATCGGAATGAAAAAGCACCTCCGGAGATTCTGACAATCTCCGGAGGACACGCCCATGTCATTCCCGATTTGTGAGATTCTGTCGCCCCATGCCGGGCCCTTCCCCATTCGGGGGGAGGCGAAACTGCATGAGGCCCGTATGGCGATCTATCGCGGCACCCTGGGGAACGACGTCATCAACCTGTTCTGGCACCGGGAGGGGGACACCATCCTCGGTGACGGCGACGCCGATCCGAACGCTCCGCCGGGCGACAATGTCATCATCGCGGGCCACGGCGCCGATACCATCCATGCCGGCTACGGGCGTGACAGGGTGTCCGGCGGCGCGGGCGACGACCTGATCCATGGCTATGGCCCGGCCGGGCCAAGCGCCGGGGCCGTGGACGCCTTCGCCGCGCGGGACCTGGGCGACCACCTCGATGGAGGTCCGGGCCAGGACGTCATCCTGGGCGGCGGCGGGGCCGATTTCCTCCTGGGCGGCAGCGGCGACGACCAGCTTCGCGGCGGCAGCGGCGACGACATCATCCTGGGCGGCGAGGGGAACGACCTCATCGGCAGCGGCAGCGGCGCCGACCGGCTCTGGGGCGGCGCCGGCGGCGACATCTTCGTCTATGCCTACAGCAGCTTCAGCGAGGAAGCGGCGGATGCCAATGGCGGCATCGACACCATCATGGACTTCCAGCCCGGCGAGGATCGCATCGACCTGCGCGGCTATGGGCTGAGTGAGGCGGCGGTGGCGGTGACGCCGCAGCCCTGGGGGCTGTCCCTCGACTTCACCGCCGTCTACGAGCCCGCCGGGATCCATCTGTACGGTGTCGCCGCCCTGCAGGCGGGGGACATCCTCTTCGCCTGACGGGCGCGGGCGCGCTCCCTCAGCCGCCCGCCGCCGACCGCAGGCCCTCCCGCGTCCGGCGCACCTGCTCGGGCGTCACCGGCGGGGCGGCATTGCCCCAGCTGTTGCGAATGTAGCTCAGCACATCCGCCACCTGCCGGTCGCTCAGCCGCCAGCCCAGGGAGGGCATGGCCGGCGCCGTCGGCGCGCCCGGCGTCGCCACGGGGCGGGAGCCCTCGACCACCATCCGGATCAGGCTGGTCGGATCGGGCGCCTGCACATGGGCGCTGCCGGCCAGCCGCGGGAAGAGCATGGTCACGCCCTGGCCCTGACTGACATGGCAGGCGGAGCAGGTGTCGGCGTAGATGGCGCCGCCGGTGCGCAGGCGTGGGTCCTCCGCCGCCAGCGGCGCGGGCTTGGCGGCGGGGTCGGGCACCTCGCGCAGATAGGCCGCGATGGCGCGCAGATCCTCCTCCCTCATGTGCATGGTGGAGTTCTCTACCACCTCCGCCATCGGGCCCGAGGCCATGGCGTGGCGGTTGGCGCCGGTGCGGAGGTACTGCACGATCTCCTCCGCGCTCCAGCCGCCCAGGCCCTGCCAGGGGTTGCCGGTGATCGGCGGCGCGTACCAGCCCTGCAGCACCGCGCCGCGCAGCGCCTCGTCCGACCTGTCGGCGCCCAGGAAGGTCTTCGGCGTGTGGCAGGTGCCACAATGACCGGCGCCCTCCACCAGATAGGCGCCGCGATTCCACTGCTCGGACCGGTTCGGGTCGGGCCGGAAGCGGCCGGGCGAGAAGTTCAGCGTGTTCCACACCCACATCACCGCGCGGATGTTGAACGGAAAGGGAAGCTGATTGGGTTCGATCGCGTTCCGCACCGGCTCGACCGTGCGCAGATAGGCCCAGATGTCGCGCACGTCGCGCTCCGACATCCTGGTGTAGGCGGTGTAGGGCATGGCCGGGTAGAGCCGCTTGCCGCCGGCGGCGATGCCCTCATGCATGGAGCGGAGGAACTCCTCCTCGCTCCAGGCGCCGATGCCGGTCTCGCGATCGGGGGTGATGTTGGGCGCGACCAGCGTGCCGAAGGGCGTCTGCAGTGCCACGCCGCCGGCGAAGGGCGGGCCGCCCCGCAGCGTGTGGCAGCCGGTGCAGTCGCCCTGCGCCGCCAGGTCGCGGCCACGCTCGATGCGCTCGAAGGAGGGCATCTGCGCGGCGGCCGTGCCGGCCAGGCCGAGGATCAGGCCGAAGGCGAGTCCGGCGAGGCGCCGGGCGGAGGCGTTCATCCTCATGCCGGCACCAGCGGTCCCGGGGCCGCGAGATAGCGCGTCCGGATGGCATCGGCGGCCTTGAAGGCCAGGGCGCCCACCGTGCCGGTCGGATTGTAGCCGGAGTTCTGCGGGAAGGCCGAGGCGCCGACGACGAAGAGGTTCGGCACGTCCCAGCTCTGCAGGTACTTGTTGACCGCGCTGGTCGTCGGATCGGCGCCCATGATCATGCCGCCCACCACATGGGTCGACTGGTAGGGCACGCTGGACCAGTGCCCGTCGCGCACCGTCTCCACCACCTGGCTGGCGCCCATGGCGCGGCCGATCTCCGCCGCCCGCACGGTGACGTAGCGCGACATGCGCCGGTCGTTCTCCGGGAAGTCGAAGGTGATGCGCAGAAGGGGGCGGCCCAGCCTGTCGGTATAGGTCGGGTCGAGATCGAGGTGGTTGGCCGGGCTGGAATAGGAGCTGGACTCGGCGCTGACGTTCAGGTTGGCCTGGTAGTACTTCACCGTCGCCCGCTTCCAGGCCGAGCCCCAGCGCGGCGTGCCCGGCGGCACCGGCCGCTGCGCGATGGGCGTGGCGCCGACCGGGATGCAGCGCACGCTGCCGCCGCCGAAGAAGCCGAGCCCCCCATGGTCGAAGTTGTCGTTGTTCAGGTCGTCGATGGCCATGCCGATGGCGCCGCCGCCGATGAAGGTGTTGAACACCTTGTCCTCGAAGTAGCACTGCGCGCCATTGCCCATCTGGTACGAGAAGTTGCGCCCGATGGTGCCCCGCCGCGTGCGCGGGTCGTAGGTCTCGCCCACGCCGGAGAGCAGCATCAGCCGCACATTGTCGAGCGTGAAGGCGGTGACGACGACGAGGTCGGCGGGCTGCTCCCATTCCTCTCCGTCGCTGTCGAGGTAGATGACGCTCCGCACCTGTCGGCGGCTGGGGTCGAGACGCAGGCGCAGCACCTCACAGAGCGTGCGGAGCTCGAAGTTCGGCTTGCGCATCAGCACGGGCAGCACGGCGGTCTGGGCGCTGGCCTTGGAATAGTTGGCGCAGCCGTAGTTGGTGCAGAAGCCGCAATAGGTGCAGGGCCCCATGGCGACCCCGAGCGTGTTCACATAGCCCTGCGAGAGCAGCGCCGAGGGCGCGGGGAAGACATGGTAGCCCAGGCCGCGCGCCGCCTCGGCGAACAGCGTCGGGCCGTAGGGCTGGCGCATCGGGGGCAGGGGATAGTCCCGCGCGCGCGGCCCCTCGAAGGGGTTGCCCCCCTCCTCGATGCGGCCCTGGATGTTGCCCGCCTTGCCGGAGATGCCGGCCAGATAGTCGAACCTGTCGTAGAAGGGCTCCATCTCCTCCCAGTCGGTGCCCCAGTCCTGCACCGAAAGCTCCTCCGGGATGGCGGCGGCCCCGTAGCGTTCCGTCAGGTGGCTGCGCAGGCGGAAATCCGTGGGATGGAAGCGATAGGTGATGCCGGCCCAGTGGATGCCCGCGCCGCCCACCCCGTTGCCGGGATGGAAGCTGCCCCATTCGCGCATCGGCAGCGCGGTCTGGCTGGCGTTGTTGCGGGTGGTGACCGTGACCTGGGCGGGGGAGACCATCAGCTCGCGGCGGCGGGCGAAACGCAGCTCGTCCGGCGCCACCCCGATGTTGAAATCCGCCGCCGTGTCGCGCCAGGGGCCGCGTTCCAGCGCCACCACGTCCAGCCCTTCCTCGGTCAGCTCATTGGCGATGATGGAGCCGGACCAGCCAAGCCCGACCACCACGACATCCCGGCGGGGAAGCAGGCGCGCCACCGCCTCAGCCTTCCCGGATCCAGCCGGCGCGGCCGGCGATGCTGACGGGCGGCAGGTCGAGCTTCTGATTGTGCCGATCGACGAAGTCGCGGAAGTCGTAGCGGGTGCCGGGAAAGCCCAGCATCTTCCAGCTCACCATGTCGCGGTTGCCGCCATGGATCGGGTCGGCGAAGAAGCCCTCCATGGTGTTGCCGAGAAGCTGGTCGAAGAAGAGCTTCTCGTCCACACCCCTGAGGCCGGCCTCGCCCTTCTCCATGGCGGCGAGGAGACGGTCGCGCTCCTCCGGCGGCAATTCGGCGAAGCCACGGCCGCCCAGTCGTTCGCGGCAATGGGTGTCGAGCGACGCCAGGCCGCGGCGATAGGTCATCGCGGGGGTGGTGTTCTGCTGGAAGCCCTGTTCCGGCGTTCCGGCCTGGAACGGCGCGCGCATATAGGCGCGCTCGGCACGGCCATAGGGACCGGCGAGCTGACGGTCGATGAACTCGGCGCAGCCCGCCTCCTTGCCGCTCATGCTGAACTCGTCGCGCGGGATGAGCCGCTCCACCGCCGCTTCCACGGCCTGCGCCTCCTCCAGGGTGAAGTACTGCCAGGGGCCGGGGCGGAAGGGGCGGGGCGGATCCGCGGCGAAAGGGGTCCAGGGCAGGCCACCCTGGATGCTGCGGCCGAGGGCGCCGCCGGAGGCGCCCAGAAGCAGCGCGGCGGAGGCGAGGAGAAAGCGTCGCCTCCCGGGCGACGGAAGCAGGGCGGTCATGGCGGCACCTTGGGCAGGGGCTGCTACCGGAATACCAAGTTGAGGTAAGCCGTTGCGCTACAAGGTGGCCATGATTCTCGCATTCCGGTGAAAACGGAAAAGGCGCGGCCAGCCGGCCGCGCCCCCGTGCAGCGTCGGAAGGGACGGGCGGTCAGTCCACCGCCAGGCGCCGCTCCATGATTTGCGTCTTCATGCTCTTCTGCAGCTTCTCGAAGGCCCGCACCTCGATCTGGCGCACGCGTTCGCGGCTGATGCTGTACTGCTGCGAAAGCTCCTCGAGCGTCGTCGGCTCGTCCTTCAGCCGCCGCTCGATCAGGATGTGGCGCTCGCGCTCGTTCAGCGTCTTCAGCGCCTCGCCCAGAAGCTGGCGGCGGTTGGACATGTCCTGCCGCTCGGCGATCTCGGTTTCCTGGCTCTCGCTGTCATCGACCAGCCAGTCCTGCCACTCGCCCTCGCTGTCGGCGCGGACGGGCGCGTTCAGCGAATTGTCCGGCGAGGCGAGGCGGCGGTTCATCGAGATCACGTCCTGCTCCGGAACCTGGAGCGTGTGCGCGATCTTCTCCACCTGCTCGGGCTTGAGATCGCCCTCCTCGAGCGCGGCCATCTGTCCCTTCAGCCGGCGCAGGTTGAAGAACAGCTTCTTCTGCGCGGCCGTGGTGCCCATCTTCACGAGCGACCAAGAATGCAGGATGTACTCTTGGATCGCGGCGCGGATCCACCACATGGCGTAGGTGGCCAGACGGAAGCCACGGTCGGGATCGAAGCGGCGGACCGCCTGCATCATGCCGACATTGCCTTCGCTGATCAGCTCGCCCACGGGCAGGCCATAGCCGCGATAGCCCATGGCGATCTTGGCGACGAGGCGGAGATGCGACGTGACAAGGCGGTGGGCGGCCTGCTGGTCGCCTTCGTCCTTCCACTTCTTGGCAAGGCGAAACTCCTCCTCGGGGGAGAGCATCGGGAACTTGCGGATCTCCTGCAGATAGCGGGAGAGATTGCCCTCGGGGGCCATGGTCAACATCGAAGAAGTCGTGGAAGCCATAACTGCTTTGCCTCCTGCACCGGCCGGGAGCCCCTGTGACAGCGAACCCCCGGAATGTCCCGCACGGTCGGCGTGCGGTCCGGGTCGTCCTCCGCTCGGGCCCTGACGCGCCCTCCCGCCTGGCGTCACGGGCCAGACAGGTTCGGCGGCCGCGCCATGGCGATGGCACCCGGCGTTGGCGACAGATGAACGCTACCGCGCTGCGAAGAGTTGCGCAAGGAAATCCCGACTGTAATAGTCGGGTTACTCCGGGTTACCGTCCAGCAACGTGATCAGCGCCGCCATGTCGGGCGGGAGCGGGGCGGAGAAGCGCAGCGTCTCGCCCGTCACAGGATGCTGGAATCCCAGCGTTTCCGCATGCAGGGCCTGACGCGGAAAGGCCAGCAGCGCGTCCCGCGCCGGCTGCGGCACCGCCCGCGCGGCGGCCGGGAGCCGGCGGAGATAGACCGGGTCCCCGACAAGGGGATGCCCGATATGCGACAGATGCACGCGAATCTGATGCGTCCGCCCCGTCGCCAGGCGACAGCGCAGGAGGGAACAGCCGGTGCCCCAGGCCCGTTCGGTCTGGTAGCGCGTCAGGGCGGTCTTGCCGCCGCGCGTGACCACCGCCATCCGCTTGCGGTCCATGGGGTGACGGCCGACGGAAGCCTCCACCTCGCCGCGCGGCACGGCGGGCACGCCCCAGGCCAGGGCCAGGTAGGACCGCTCCAGGTCGCGACTGGCGAAGGCCTCGGACAGGATCTGGTGCGCCCGTTCGGTCTTCGCAACCACCATGACGCCGGAGGTGTCCTTGTCCAGCCGGTGGACGATGCCCGGCCGCCGCTCGCCGCCGATGCCGGTCAGCTCCTCCCCGGCATGGGCGAGCAGGGCGTTGACCAGCGTGCCGTCCTGATTGCCCGGTGCCGGATGGACGACCAGCCCGGCGGGCTTGTCCAGCACGATCAGGTGACGGTCCTCGAAGAGAATGGTCAGCGGGATCGCCTGGGCTTCCGGCACCGCCGGCGCGGCGGGCGGCGGCGCCACCAGGTAGCGCGCCCCCGGCCGCACGGCCTCGGAGGGATTGTCGACCGGGGCGCCGTCCCGCGTCACGTGCCCGCCCTCGATCAGCGCCTTGACGCGCGAGCGCGAGACGGCGCCTATCGCGCCCGCCAGGAAGCGGTCGAGGCGGAGCCCCGCATCCTCCGCCGTGGCGATGACGGGGAAGGGGCCCTCCGGCGTGCTGCCGGCGGGGTCCGTGGTGTTGGGAGGAGGATCGGTGCGCTGGCTCAAGATACTGGTTGGGGTGATGGGGGTCATAATCATCGTCGGCACGGTGGCGCTGGTCGTGGTGCTCGTCCAGCGCATGGGCGAGGCCACCACGCGCCTCTCCGCCCCGGAGGCGGCGCCCCAGGGCTTCCGCGAGGGCGGCCTGCCCTGGACTAGCACGGATCTCGCCCTGCGGCAGCCGCCGGGAACGCGGATCGGCCAGATCGCCGCGCTGGAGGGGCGGCTCGCGGTCTGGGTCGAACGGCCGGACGGGGCGCGCATCCTGCTGGTCGATCCGCGCTCCGGCCGTATGGCGGGGGAGATCCGTCTGGGCGAGTAGGTTTTTCGCGTTTTTCCGCGGAAGCCCCCTTGCGGACCCCCGGCCGGGCGGATAGAAGCCCGCCCACGCCATCTAGTCCCCTTCGTCTAGAGGCCTAGGACACCGCCCTCTCACGGCGGCAACAGGGGTTCGAATCCCCTAGGGGACGCCAGGCGCGCTTTTCACCGCGCGCCGTGGCCTTGGCTTTTCCAGACATTTCTGCATCCGCCGGCACAAGCCGGAGCGACCGCCGCGAGGGCGGGCGCTCGCGGCCAGGCCGTCAGGCCCGCCGCATGCGTCGGGCGAGGTTCTCACCGATCATCACGCAGGTGAAGTGCAGGTTGGCGCGGCAGTCGGTTGGCATGATCGAGGCGTCGGCCACGCGCAGCCCGGCGATCCCCTTCACCGTCAGATCCGGGTTCACCACCCCGCGCGGGTCCTCGAAGGCGGCCATTCGGCAGGTGCCGGCGGCGTGCTGGATGTCGCCGGCCTCCCGCAGCATCAGCGCGTCCAGTTCGTTGTCGGGCAGCGCCGCGGCCTCCGTCATGCCGATCCCGCTGTCGCCGAAGGTGACGGCCTCGCAGAGCCCGGCCACCGCCGGCTGCCGCACGATCCGCGCCAGTCGGCGTACCGCATCGCGCAGGCGCAGCCGGTCGCCCGGGTGGTCGAGCATGTTCTCCTCGACGACCGGATGGGCCTCGGGATCGGCCGAGGTCAGCTCCAGCTGCCCGCGGGAATACGCATCGTAGAGCGCGGCGCCGATCGCCCCTTCCGGCGCCGGACCGGCCTCCGACAGGCCGCGATGGTTGTAGGCGATCATGATCATGTCGCGCTCGCCGCCGCCGGCCAGGCCGCTGCTGTAGGTCAGGCAGCAATTGGTGTGGCGCGCGTCCGCGCCGCGCGCCCGATGCTCCGGCCTCAGCTTCAGCGTGGCGCGGAGGATCGGGTGGTCCATCAGGTTCCGCCCGACCATCGGCAGGTCCAGCGCCACCGGGATGCCGAGCGCGCGGAGCGGCGCCGCGGGGCCGATGCCCGAACGCAGCAGGATGGCCGGGCTGTGGATGGCGCCGGCGGAGAGCACGATCTCCCTCGCGCGGATCTCCTCCCAGCCCCCGTCACCGAACCGCACCCGGACACCGACGGCGCGGCCGCCCACGAGCAGGACGCGGTCCACCAGGGCCTCGCCGCGGATCTCAAGGTTGGGCCGGCCGCGCGCCGGCTCCAGGTAGCCGTCATTGGTGGTGACGCGCCGGCCGTCGCGGCTGTTGATCGGGTTGCAGGAGATGCCCTCCCCGGTGGGCGCGTTGAGATCGGCCTTCCAGGGATAGCCCTCGGCCAGCGCCGCCTCGCGCAGCGCCAGATCGACCGCGCCCCATTCGGCGAGGGGCGCGCGATGGACCGGCAGCGGCCCGCCCCGGCGGATGCCGGGTGCCGTGCCGGTCTCCGCGTCGTCCTCGATCCGGTCGAAGAGCGGCAGCACATCCTCGGCCGACCAGCCCTCGCAGCCGGCCTCGGCCCAGGCGTCGAAGGCGGCCGGCACGCCGCGGATGGCGATCTGCGCGTTCACCGTCGAGGAGCCGCCCATGGTCCTGCCGCGCCAGTAGAACTTCGGTGCCTGGGCGGCGGTGCGGCGGGCCATCAGGCCGGGCCACTGCCACTTCGCCTGGTGCGCCGGGTCATGCATGAAGGGGACGATATTGGCGCTGCGAAGCTCCTGCGGCGCCTCGGCCGAGCGCCAGTCGCGCCCCGCCTCCAGCAGCAGCACGCGGCACCGGGGATCCTCGGAAAGGCGGGCTGCGAGGGCGGCGCCGGACGAGCCGGCACCCACCACGATCACGTCGTGCATCTTACTTCTTCTCGATGTTCCAGAACAGGGGAATGGCGGAGGGGATCACGCCCGACAGCACGGCGCGATAGGCCGCCGGCTGGGCGAACTGGCCGAAGGGGATGCCGAGTCCCTGCTCGTAGACGATGGACTGGATCTGGCCCGCCACCTCGCGCTGGGCCTCGCGCGTTGGCGCGCGGGCGAAGGCGTCGAAGAGCGGGACCATCCGCTCATCGCACATGAAGCCGGCGGTGGCGGCGCTGGTGCAGTTGAAGTTGATGACGGAGTTGGTCAGCGGCGAGGCGAGGTCGAGGCCCAGGGCGTGCACGCCATAGACGCTCCAGCCCTGGCGGTTGGTGCGGCGCGCCAGCAGCGTGGCCCAGTCGGTCATCTGCAGGTCGACCTTGAAGCCGGCGCGGGCGAGGCGGTCGGCCAGGATGGTCGAGGCGACGCGCGGCGCCTCCAGGTCGCTCGCCGCCATGACCACCACCGGCGTGCCATCGTAGTTCGTGGCCTTCAGCGCGGCGGCGGCGGCCTCGATCGAGGGATCCTTCAGCGGCGCCGTGCCGGCGGCACTCTCATAGGGCGAGCCGCAGATGAAGAAGGCGGCGCAGCTCTGGCCGTAGCGACTGTCGAGGCCGAGGCCGGCGACCACCTCCTCCTGGTTCACCAGCCGCAACAGCACGCGGCGGATGGCGGGGTCGTTGAAGGGCGGGGAGGCGGTGTTGATGCGGTAGTGGCCGGTGAACATGTGGGCGCCGGCGAAGTTCAGCACCTTGAGGCGCCGGTCCTTCTCCATCGCCGGCAGCAGGTCGAAGGGGGCGTATTGCATGTAGTCGATCTCGCCCTGCTGCAGGGCCGCCGCCGCGGTGGCGCCATCCGGCACGACCCGGATGTCGAGCGCGTCGGCCTTGACCACATGGCCGCCCGCCAGGAAGTCGGCGGGCTCGGGGCGCGGCACATAGGCGGCATTCCTCCGCAGCAGCATGCGGTCGCCGGGCCGGTGATCCGCCCGGCTGTAGACGAAGGGCCCGGAACCCATGATCTCGGACACCTGCGTGCTGCCTGGCGTGGTCGCCGCGATGCGCGCCGGCATGATGAACGGCGTCGGCGAGGAGGTGGTGCCGAGTGTGTCGAGCACCAGGCCGTAGGGCTCCTTCAGCTGCAGGCGGAAGCTCTTCGCGCCGGTGGCCTCCAGCGAGGCCGCGACCTTCATCAGCCGGCCGCCGAGCGCGCTGCGCGTGCTCCAGCGCTTCAGCGACGCGACGGCATCCTCGCCGGTGACGGGGGCGCCGTCATGGAAGGCCAGCCCGTCGCGCAGCGTGAAGTCCCAGGTGAGCTGGTCGTCCGAGACGGTCCAGGACTGCACCATCTGCGGTTTCGTGTTGCCCTCGCTGTCCGGAGCGAAGAGCGTGTCGAACACCATGTAGCCGAAGGTGCGCGTGATATAGGCACCGATGTAATGGGGATCGAGCGTGACGATCTCCGCTTCCAGCACCGCGGTGATGGTCTCCGCGCGAGCCTCACCGGCTCGCGAAGACCCTCCCGCGGGCCATATGGGCGGCATCCAGGCGGTCAGCATCGCCACGCTGGCCAGGACGCCTCGCCTGATCGTCTTCATCCTCGTGCTTCCCCTTCCGGACAGCCTGCCCTGAGAGCCGCGCCGGAGCCAGTCCGGCGCCGCGGTCGGGTGGACTCTGCAAAGCCTGGGCCAGAGCGGCCGCGCGCCGTGGCACGCGGCTTGCACAGGGCATCGCACCGTCTCCCTGTCGAAGGACCGAATGGATGCGTCGTCGCCCGCTCCTGGCCCTGGGTGGCCTTCTGGCCATGCCCGCCCTCGCGCAACCCTCGGGCTGGAGACCGGCGGCGCCCATCCGCTATGTCGTGCCCTTCCCGCCGGGCTCGGCCATCGATCTCGTCGGCCGCCTGACGGCGGACGCGGCCGGCCCTCTGCTCGGGCAGAGCTTCGTCGTCGAGAACCGGCCGGGCGCCGGCACGCTGCTGGCGGTGCAGGCGGTGAAGGTCCTGCCGCCTGACGGGCAGACCCTGCTGATGGTCGCCAACAGCTTCACCGTGAACCAGACCCTGCACCGGCCCCGGCCCTATGACGCCTCAGCGGACTTCGATCCGTTGGCGCTGCTGGTCGGCACGCCGCATGTGCTGGTCTGCCATCCCTCGGTGGCGCCGGACTTCGCGAGCTTCCTCGCCAAGGCGCGGCAGCCGGGCGCCGGCCTCTCCTTCGGCAGCAATGGCAACGGCACCAGCCAGCACATGGGCCTCGAGCATCTCAAGCAGCTCGCGGAGTTGAATGCCGAGCATGTCCCCTATCGCGGCGTCGCGCCCATGCTGACGGACCTGCTGAGCGGCCGCGTGGACTACACCTTCGGCAACCTGCCCGACGTGCTGGAGGCGGTGCGTGACGGCAGGCTGGTGGCGCTGGGCGTCGTGTCCCCTGGTCGGCACCCCTTGCTCGCCGACCTGCCGACCATGGCCGAGCTCGGCTGGCCGCAGCTGGTGAACGACACCTTCTACGGCGTGGTGATGCCGGCCGGGGCCAACCCGGAGACCAGGGCGGCGCTGTCCGACGCGCTGCTGCGGAGCATCGGGCGGCCCGAGGCGCGCGAACGCATGAGGGCGATCGGGCTGGACGTGCTGGCCCAGGGCGGCGCCGATCTGGCGGCACGCATCCGGCGCGACACGGCGATCTATGCCGAGGTCATCCGCCAGGCCAACCTCACCCCCTCCTGAGCGCGCGCGGCGGTAGGCGCCGGAGCGAGCGGGGCGGGCCTACCCGCCGAAGCGGTTGTTGCGCGGAAAGCCGTTCGGCGGCTGCTTGCCGGCCCCGGCGCGGTTGCCGCGCCAGGTGGTCAGGTCGGTCTCCAGCCGCACCCGCTCGCCGATGCGCCATGTCAGGCCGGCCGTGGCGGTGAAGACCTTCACATCGGCCAGGCCGCCATCGCGATAGCCCTGCAGCGCCACGCCGCGGCCGCGCATCATCTCCGGCACCTGCTCCAGCGGGAAGACCAGCAGCTTGCGGTTCTCGCCGATGATGGCGACGCTGTCGCCCTCGGCCGGCACGCAGGCGGCGGCCTCGGCCGGCGGATCGACCAGCAGCACCTGCTTGCCGGTGCGCTTCTCGGCCAGCAGGTCGTCGCTGCGGACCACGAAGCCGCGCCCGTCCGTCGCCGCCAGCAGGAACTTCCGTCCCTCCTTCCAGACGAACAGGTCGACCACGTCATCCTCGTTCGTCAGGTCCACCATCAGCCGCACCGGCTGGCCGTCGCCGCGTCCGCGCGGCAGCGCATCGGCCTTCAGCGTGAAGCACTTGCCGTTGGTGGCGAAGAGGCAGAGCCGGTCGGTGGTCTCGGCATGCAGCGCGATGCGCAGCCCGTCGCCCTCCTTGAACTTGTGCTCCGTCTCCATCGGCACATGGCCCTTCAGCGCGCGGATCCAACCTTTCTGCGACAGGATGACGGTGATCGGCTCGCGCTCGACGAAGGCGCGCTCGTCGATGACCACGGCGGCGGGGGCGGCGTCGATGGCGGTGCGGCGGCGGCCGGCCTCCGTCTCCTCGCCGAAGCGGCGGCGCGTCTCGGCGATCTCGTCGGCGATCCGCTTCCAGCGCAGCTTCTCGCTGCCCAGCAGGGACTGGAGCGACTTCTGCTCGGCGGTGAGCTTCTTGTGCTCCTTGCGGATCTCCATCTCCTCCAGCTTGCGCAGGCTGCGCAGCCGCATGTTGAGGATCGCCTCGGCCTGCACGTCGGTCAGGCCGAAGGTCGAGATTAGCACCGGCTTCGGATGGTCCTCCTCACGGATGATGCGGATCACCTCATCGAGGTTCAGATAGGCGATGAGGTAGCCGTCGAGGATCTCCAGCCGGCGGGCGATGGCGTCCAGCCGGTGCTGGCTGCGCCGCACCAGCACCTCGTGCCGGTGGTCGAGCCAGCAGCGCAGCACCTCGCGCAGGCCCATGACGCGCGGCGTGCGGCTCGCATCCAGCACGTTCATGTTGAGCGAGACGCGGGATTCCAGCGGCGTCGCGCGGAACAGCGTCTCCATCAGCACGGCGGGATCGACCGCGCGGCTCTTGGGCTCCAGCACGATGCGGACGATATCGGTGCTCTCGTCGCGGATGTCGCCGAGCAGGGGGAGCTTCTTCTCCTCCATGAGCTGCGCGATCTGCTCGATCAGCCGCGACTTCGCCACCTGGTAGGGGATCTCGCTGACGACGATCTGCCAGGCGCCGTTCCTCAGCGCCTCGCGCTCCCAGCGGGCACGGACGCGGAAGCCGCCGCGGCCGGTGGCATAGGCCTCGCGCACCGCCTCGGCGCTCTCGACCAGCACGCCGCCGGTGGGGAAATCCGGGCCCGGCATGTG
This sequence comes from Roseomonas sp. KE0001, assembly GCF_016107285.1. Taxonomy (GTDB): domain Bacteria; phylum Pseudomonadota; class Alphaproteobacteria; order Acetobacterales; family Acetobacteraceae; genus Pseudoroseomonas. Next base: position 252,937 of record NZ_RCVQ01000001.1, read on the forward strand.
CCGCAGCAGCTCGTCCACCCCGGCCGCCGGATCGGCGATCAGCGCCAGCGCGGCGGCGCAGAGCTCGCCCGCATTGTGCGGCGGGATCGAGGTCGCCATGCCGACGGCGATGCCATTGGCGCCATTGGCCAGCAGGTTGGGGAAGGCGGCGGGCAGCACGACCGGCTCCCGCTCCTCGCCGTCATAGGTGGCGCGGAAGTCGACCGCGTTCTCCTCGATGCCCTCCAGCATGGCGCTGGCGATGGCGGTGAGGCGGGCCTCGGTGTAGCGCATGGCCGCGGCGTTATCGCCGTCGATATTGCCGAAATTCCCCTGGCCCTCGACCAGCGGGTAGCGGGCCGCGAATTCCTGCGCCAGCCGGACCATGGCGTCGTAGATCGCGGCGTCGCCATGCGGGTGGTACTTGCCCATGACGTCGCCGACGATGCGGGCGCATTTCTTGAAGCCCGCCGCGGGGTCCAGCTTCAATTGGTGCATGGCCCAGAGCAGCCTGCGGTGCACCGGCTTCAGCCCGTCCCGCACATCCGGCAGGGAGCGCGCCGTGATGGTGGACATGGCATAGGCCAGGTAGCGCTCGGAGAGGGCGGCGGAGAGGTTGGTGGGCCGGACGTCGCCGCCTTCGGGCAGGGTGTTCAGGTCGTCGGGCATGGGCAATCCTCCGGGCGGTCGCGGCCGCCCCGGGCTAGCGCAGTGCGCGGTCTGGCGGAAGGGGCGAATGGCCGGCACAGAACATAAGCCGAACATATGCCGGCCACCAGACGCGATCGTCCTCGCCGCCCGCCGCTCACAAACACGGGAGCGAGGGTCCGGGTGGGGCTGACCGGTGGCGTGCTTCCGGCCATAGGGAAGAAGAGGGGCCCAAGACCACGAACAGGCCGCCCCTCGTCTGAATGATCCGGGAGGATGCGCCTTTGAATGCCGACAACCCCGTAGCCACCCCTCGCGACCGGGTGGATGCCGAGGACCCCTATTGCCTGACACCCGAAGGCATTCGTGAACCACCGGTTGGCTGGAAGCACTCGCTGCGGCATCTCGGCCCCGGCCTGATCCTGAGTGCCTCCATCGTCGGATCCGGCGAGCTGATCGTCACCACCACGCTCGGCGCCACGGTCGGTTTCGCGCTGCTCTGGATGGTGATCTTCTCCACCTTCGTGAAGGTGGCGGTGCAGATCGAGCTGGCGCGCTGGACCATCTCCACCGGCCAGCCGGCGCTGACGGGCTACAACAAGGTCGGCCCGCATCTTGGGAAGCTGAGCTGGATCAATCTGCTCTGGGCGCTCATGGCGCTGTCCAAGGTCCTGCAGATGGGCGGCGTGGTCGGCGGCGTGGCGCTGGCGATGAGCATCATGCTGCCGATCGGCGGCGATCCGATGAGCGGGACGTCCCTCGGCCTCTGGACGGTGATCATCGTCCTCGGCAGCATCGCGCTGCTCTATTCCAGCAAGTACAGCCGCATCGAGCACGGCGCCGGGCTGCTGGTGGTGGTCTTCTCCTTCATCACCATCGGCATCGCCCTGGGCCTGCCCTTCACGCCTTACGCCTATTCGATGGAGGACATCGCCAGCGGCCTGTCCCTGGCCATCCCGGCGGGCGCGATCGGCGCCGCCATCGCCATGTTCGGCATCACCGGCGTGGGCGCGGATGAGCTGACCTTCTACACCTACTGGTGCGTCGAGAAGGGCTATGCCCGCTATGTCGGCCCGAACGACGGCAGCGAGGCCTGGCGCCGCCGCGCCCGGGGCTGGATCGCGGTGATGTACAAGGATGCCTTCCTCTCCTGGGTCATCTACACCTTCGGCACCATCGCCTTCTTCGTCATGGGCGCCGCGGTGCTGCATCCGCAGGGGATCGTGCCGCGGGGCAACGAGATGATCACCGCGCTCACCCGCATGTACACCGACACGCTGGGCGAATGGGCGGGGCTGCTCTTCCTGGTCGGCGCCGTGGTGGTGCTGGGCTCCACCCTCTGGGCCGCCATCCCGAGCTGGGCCCGGATGTACACCAACCTGCTGGCGGTGATGGACGTGCTGGACTGGCAGGACAGCCGACAGCGGCTGCGCTGGATCCGCGGCTTCACCATCGGCCTGCCGGTGGTCTGGGGACTCGCCTATCTCTTCATGCGCTCGCCGGTGCTGATGGTGCAGATCGGCGGCGTCGCCACCGGCATCTTCCTGCTGGCCGTGGTGGTCGCCGTCTGGCACCTGCGGCGGACCGAGACCGATCCGGCGCTCTACGGCAGCCCGGTCTTCAACGCCCTGCTGGTGGTCAGCAGCATCGCCATCGTGCTGCTCGGCCTCTACACCATGCTGAACGTCTTCGGCGCGTTCTGAGCCGGCGCGCGCGCCTCAGCCGGGCGCGCCGCCCCCGCGCTCGGCCAGCAGGCGTGTCAGCAACGCGATCTGCCGCTCCTGCTGGGCCAGCAGGGCGGTGATCTGCTCGGACCGCATGCGGTCGAGCTTCTCGTGCAGCGCCATGATCTCGATCTCCGCCTTGAGATTGACCTCGTAGTCATGCGTGGCGTCCAGCCGGTCCTTCGCGGCCTGCCGGTTCTGGCTCATCATGATGATCGGCGCCTGCAGCGCGGCCACCATCGAGAGCAGCAGGTTCAGGAAGATGAAGGGGTAGGGGTCGAAGGGGTGGACCAGCGCCCAGCCATTCACCACGACCCAGCACGCCAGCGCCGCCGTGCAGCCCAGGATGAAGCTCCAGGAACCGCCGAAGGCCGCCACCCGGTCCGCCAGCCGGTCGCCCAGGCTGAGCCGGCCGGAGAAGGCCTCGTTGGTGTCGCGGCTGACCGGCCGCCGCGCCAGCGCATGGCTCAGCGCGCGCTGCTCCACGTCGCCCAGGGTGTGGCTGGCGCCGAACCAGCGCCGGGCGGCGGTGGCGAAGTCGGGATGCGGCTGGTTCTGCATGGGCGGGGGATCTCGGCTACGGCGGCGCGGGCCGGGGAGCGGCTCGTGGGCCGGACAGTATGGGCCGTGGTCAGGGGGCCGCGCCACCCGGCGGCCGCTCCCGGAACCAGGCCCCGAGCGCCATCCAGGGCCGCACATCCCAGAAGCGGCTGGCCTGGCCGGAGGTGGAGGGCAGGACCCAGACCGGCGGGAAGTCGGCCGGCCCTTCCACCCGCCCATAGGCCAGGGCGGCGGTCGGGCGGCGCAGGAAGGCGGCCGCCGGCGCCTTGGCGGTGAAGGCCAGCATGGCCGGGCGAACGGCGCGGATGCGCGCCCCGAAGCCCTCGGGGTCATAGGCATCGCGCGGCAGCTCGGCATCGTTGCCGGCGGCGTGCTTGGCCATGTCCGTCAGGCCGATGCCGTAGTCCAGCAGCAGCGGATACTCCGCCGGCGCCAGGCGGCGCGGCGTCAGCCCGGCCGCCTGCAGCACCGGCCAGAAACGGTTGCCCGGATGCGCGTAATAGGCACCGCGGGCCGCCGAGACCGCGCCGGGCGCCGAGCCGCAGAAGACCAGTCGCAGGCCGGGCCGCAACAGATCCGGCAGGATCGGCTCAGCCGGGCGGGGCATCGTCCGGGGGGCCGGGGGGCAGCAGGGTGGCGATGCGCGCCTCCAGCCGCTGTCGTGCCGGGGGCAGGGGGCGGTGCCGGGCGCCGAAGGCGTCGCGGGCCAGGAAATGGCCGGTCAGGCGCAGCCCGGCCAGCCACTGCGCCGGGTCGCGCTCATCCTGCCCGCCGCGCAGGAAGAGCGGCAGGGGCAGCAGCCGGTCGCGATACGGCCCGGCCGCCCCGGCGCTCACCGCCCGGCCGCTGCGGGGCGAGACGAAGGCCAGATCCTCCGCCCCGCCGGTCACGGCGCAGGCGTCGAGGTCGAGGCCATAGCCCAGCGCGTCCAGCAGCAGGGCCTCCCAGCGGATGTAGTCGGCGACCGAGGCCGCCGCGCCGCGGCCGAGATGGGCCATCAGGGTCAGCAGGCCGGAGAAGACGCGCGGCTGCGGCTCGCGTTCCGGCAGGGCCTCGGCGGCCAGCGCGCAGGCGGAATTCAGCAGGGCCAGGGCGAGCGGATCGTCCAGCGCCAGGGCGGCGGTGGGGTGCACCATCTCGCCGCTGAGGGCGCCCAGCTGCTCGGCCAGCCGCCCGACCCAGCGCACCTCGACCAGGTTGCCCGGCTGCCACAGCCCGGCCTGGGCCCGCGAGGTGCCGCCCTTGGCCAGGCCGGCATGGCGCCCGTGTCGCTCGGTCAGCACCGAGACGACGGCGCCGCCCTCGCCATGCGGGCGGGCTTCCAGCACGATGGCGGGCGCCTGCCATTCCATGGCCTAGAGGGGGGTGGCCGGCAGCCCCGGCCCGGCGCCCGGGATCACGCCGCCGCCTCAGCCGGCGTCGTCCAGGCCGATGGCGCGCAGCCGGGCGCGCTCCTCGTCCCAGCCCTGGCGCTCCTTGACGTTCAGGAAGAGATGGACCCGCCGCTCCAGCAGCCGCTCCAGCTCGGCGCGGGCCCGCTGGCCGATATCCTTCACCTTGGTCCCGCCGTCGCCGATCAGGATGGCCTTCTGCGAGGCGCGGCCGACATAGATGGTGCAGTCGATCCGGACCGAGCCGTCGCGCCGCTCCTGCCACTGCTCGGTCTCGACCGTGGCATGGTGCGGCACCTCCTCATGCGTCAGCCGCAGGATCTGCTCGCGCACGATCTCGGCCGCCAGCATGCGTTCCGGCAGATCGGAAAGCTCGTCCTCGGGGAAGAGCCAGGGGCCGTAGGGCAGGCGGGAAGCGAGCATCTCCAGCAGGCGGTCCAGCCCGTCGCCGCTCTCGGCGCTGACCATCAGCGTCTCCTCGAAGGAGAGCTGCTCGTTCAGGCTGGCCGTCAGCGGCAGCAGGCGCTTGGTGTCGATCAGGTCGGACTTGTTCAGCACCAGCCAGATCGGCACGCGCGAGCGCTTGAGGACCGAGACGATCGACTGCACCGCCTCGGTCATGCCGGCGCGGCTGTCGACGATCAGCAGGGCCAGATCGGCGTCCTGGGCGCCCTCCCAGGCGGCGGCGACCATGGCGCGGTCGAGCCGGCGGCGCGGGGCGAAGATGCCCGGCGTGTCGGTCAGCACGATCTGCGTCTGGCCGCGCATCACCACCGCCCGGATGCGGAAGCGCGTGGTCTGCGGCTTGGGCGAGACGATGCTCACCTTGGTGCCGGCCAGCCGGTTGACCAGGGTGGACTTGCCGGCATTCGGCGCGCCCACCACGGCGACCAGGCCGCAGCGCGTCTGCCCCGGCTGCCGCGGCTCTGGCTGCGTCTGCTCTGGCTGCGTCTGCTCTGGCTGCGTCCGCTCTGGGGCGGCGTCCTGCGGGGGAGGGCCGTGCTCGCTGCTGTCGCTCATGCCTTGCCGCCGGGCTTGCCGGCCTCCGACCTGTCCAGCCGGGCCAGCCAGGCCTCGGCGGCGGCCTGCTCGGCCGCGCGTTTCGATTCGCCCACCCCCTCGGCCACGCGCCCGCCGGCGGTCACGGAGACGGTGAAGACCGGCATATGGGAGGGCCCGGCGGTGCTGACCAGCCGGTACTCCGGCAGGCCCTCGGCGCGGCCCAGCGTATGCTCCTGCAGGCGGCTCTTGGCCGACATCGGAGGCGTGGGGTCGGCCTCCATGAAGGCGGCCCATTCACGGCGGACGAAGTCGCGCGCCGGAGGCAGGCCGCCATCCAGGTAGAGCGCGCCGATCAGCGCCTCGGTGGCATCGGCGATGACGGTGTGGCGGCCGCGCAAGCCGGTGCGCCCCTCGGCGGGGGGGATGCGCAGCGCGGCGGGCAGGCCGATGGCCTCGCCCACCTTGGCCAGGCTCTCCGCCGCCACCAGGACGGAGAGGCGCTTGCCGAGCGCGCCCTCGCGCTCGCGGGGGAAGCGCTCGGCCAGCCATTCCGCCATGACGAGGGCCAGCACCCGGTCGCCGAGGAATTCGAGGCGCTCGTTGGAATCGAGCATGCCGCGCCGCGGATCGGCGGCCGAGCGATGCGTCAGCGCCTGTTCCAGCAGGCGGGGATCGGCGAAGCGATGCCCGATCCGCGCCATGAAGCCGGCCTTGGCCCCCTGTCCCGCAGCCTGGGTCATGCGCCGTCAGTTCACTCCCGAGAAGAGCCGCGACCAGCGGATGGCGGAGGGCCAGTTCCAGACCTCGTACCAGGCTGCCGAGCCGTCGACGCTGAAGAAGATCATCTCGGCGCGGCCGACCAGGTTCTCCAGCGGCACGAAGCCCACGGCGTTCATCTCGCGGCTGTCGAGGCTGTTGTCGCGATTGTCGCCCATGGCGAAGACATGCCCGGGGGGGACGAGAAACTCCTGCGTGTTGTCGTAGGGTCCGTCATCCATGGCCTCCAGGATCTCGTGCTGCCGGGTGCCGCCATTGCGCGGCAGGGTCTCCCGGTAGCGCCGCACCGTCATGCGCGGGCCGTCGCCCTCGACCGTGTAGGGGCCGAGGGACTCGCGTGGCACCTCCTGCCCGTTCAGGAACAGCCGGCCGCTGCGCATCTGGATGCGGTCGCCCGGCAGCCCGACGATGCGCTTGATGTAATCGGTGCTGTTGTCGCGCGGGTACTTGAAGACGGCGACATCGCCGCGCTTCGGCAGGGCGCCGAGGATGCGGCCCTCGAAGAGGTTCGGGCTGAACGGGATCGAGTGCCTGGAATAGCCGTAGGCGTATTTCGAGACGAAGAGGTAGTCGCCCACCTGCAGCGTCGGGATCATGCTGCCGGAGGGAATGTTGAAGGGCTCGAAGGCCACGGTACGGATGCCGACGGCGATGAGGACCGCGTAGACCACGGTCTTGATGCTTTCGAGCCAGCCGCCCGTCGTCTTCGTCATCACTGCTCTTCGGTCGTCCGGGAGGGTTGCGAGAGGTCGCACGACATCCGCCACGCCCTCCGCCGCGGCGGCGTGCAGGGGTAGAGCCCGGCGCGGGGCGGGCTGTCAAGGAACGGCCGGCGCGGAGAGGGCAGGGGGGGCGGCGCCGGCTTCCCGCCGGGGCAGGCCGAAGGCCTCGGCCAGCAGCGTGACCGACCGGCGCCGCGCCTCGGGATCGTGCACCGGCGTCAGCACCGCGACCTCGGCGGCGCCGAGCTCCGCCGCCAGCGCCTCGAGCCGCGCCCGCACCTGCTCCGGCGTGCCGATGATCGCGCTCTCGCGCATGCGCGAGAGCTTCTCCCGCTCGGCGGGCGTGTAGGGATGCGCCGCCGCCGCCTCCGGGCTCGGTAGGGCGGGGTAGATGCCGCGGTCCCGCGACAGGCGCCAGAGGGCGCGGGAGGAGAAGAGCCGCTCCGCCTCCGCCTCGGTCCCGGCGCAGAGGGCGACCACGGCGAGGGCGGCGTGCGGCGCCGGCAGCCGGCCCGATTCGGGGCGGAAGCTCTCGCGGTAGAGCGCCATCGCCTCGGCGGCGCCGGCCCCGTCGGTGATGAAATATGCGAAACAATAAGGCAGGCCCAGCCAGGCCGCGAGCTGCGCGCCATAGCCCGAACTGCCCAGCATCCAGACCTCCGGCCGGGTCGGGCCCCGGGGCTGGGCGATGACGCTCGCGAAAGGGTGCCCCTCCGGCAGCCCTTCGCCCAGCCATCCCATAAGCTCCTGAACCTGGGCTGGAAAACGGTCGGACTGGGACTGCGCGGCGGCGGGATTCAGGGCATAGGCGGTGCGGCCGTCGCTGCCGGGCGCGCGGCCGACGCCAAGATCGATGCGGCCGGGAGAGATGGCTTCCAGGACACGAAACTGCTCGGCCACTTTCAGCGCGGAATAATGCGGTAGCATTACGCCTGCGGAACCAATACGGATGCGTTGTGTTGTGGCTGCGATGGCGGCGATCAGGATCTCGGGGGCGGCGCCCGCATGGCTGTGGCTGTTGTGATGCTCGGCCAGCCAGTAGCGCGCATAGCCGAGCCGGTCCGCCAGGGCGGCCAGGGCGAGGGTTTCACGGATCGCCTCATCGGCGCCGCGGCCGGAGGCGATGGTGGACTGGTCCAGGATCGAGACAGCGAGCGCCATGCCGGCAGCGTAGCGCGCCATCGGCGAGAAGGAAGGAGCATCTGATGGGGCGGCGCGTGGAGGCCGTTCACGGCCCGGGTGAGACCGGCGGAGGCGCCGCCGGGGATCGCGGCGCGCCAGCCCCCCTCGATGCCGCGAGCGAGGCGGCGGTGGCGGCGCATGTCGCGGTGCTGCGCCGCCAGTACGCCCTGCTCGCCCAGGCGGGGCGGGGCGGCCCGGTGGTGCGCGGCCCGGAGATGCTCTGGTGCTTCCTGGAAGCGGCGCTGGCGCAGAGTCGCGGGGAGCGGCTGACGCACAAGGACCTGCAGGCCTATTGCGCCGGCGCCCTGAGCCCGGCGACCCTCTCCCGCGCCCTGGCCGATGCGGTGGCGCGCGGCTACCTGCTGCAGAGCCCGGCGCCCGAGGACAGCCGCGTGAAGCTCATCACCCCCTCGGAAGGCGGGATGCGCTTCCTGGCCGAGCAGGCGCCGGCCGCCGTCGAGGAACTGCGGCAGATCCTGTCGCCCGCGCGGCGCTAGTCCGAACCGCCGGCCGGATGGCGCCGCGGGCGGCCGTCCAGCGGGCCGTCGACCAGCCAGTCCTCGCCCTCGGCCCGCGCGAAGTCCGGGCCGAGCGGCGCCTTGCCGGCACCCCCCGGCAGGTCCAGCACATAGGCGGGCCAGGCCAGGCCGGTCAGCCGGCCCCGCAGCGCCCGCAGCAGGGCGCGGCCCTCGGCGATCGGCACCTCGAAGCGCGCCGTGCCGGGAGCACGGTCGAGCTGGTGCAGGTAATAGGGCTTGACCCGGGCCGCCAGCATGGCGCGGAACAGGGCCTCCAGCGCCGCCGCGCTGTCGTTCACCCCTCGCAGCAGGACGCTCTGCCCGAGCAGCGCGACACCGCCCAGCGCCAGCCGGCGCAGGGCCGCGCGCGCCGGCGGAGCGAATTCCCGCACGTGGTTGGCGTGCACGCAGAGGAACAGCGCCTTCTCCGTCTGCAGCGCGGCGACCAGCGCCTCGCCCACCCGCTCCGGCGCCGCCACCGGCACGCGGGAATGCAGGCGGATGATGTCGAGATGCGGGATCGCCGAGAGCCGCGCCACGATATGCGCCAGGCGCCGGGGCGACAGCATCAGGGGGTCGCCGCCGGTGAGCACGGCCTCGCGCACCTGCGGCGTCGCGGCGAACCAGTCCAGCGCCGCCTCCAGCTCCGCCTCCGACAGCAGCCCGCCCTCCGGTCCCACCACCTCGCGCCGGAAGCAGAAGCGGCAATAGACCGGGCAGGCCAGCAGGGGCTTCAGCAGGGCGCGGTCCGGATAGCGGTGCACCACGCCCTTGACCGGCGTGAAGGGCGCGTCGCTGGTCGGGTCGCTCCGCTCGGAGGGGAGGGTGACGGCCTCGGCGGCGTCGGGCACGTATTGCCGGGCGATCGGGTCCGCCGGATCCGCGGGGTCGATCAGCGCCCGCGCCGCCGGCGTGACCGAGATGGCATAGGTCCCGGCCAGGGCGGCGATGCCGGGCAGCTGCGCGGGCGTGATCAGCCCGGCCTCGAGCAGGGCCTGGGCGTCGCGCAGCGTGCGCGGCTTCAAAGGGGGCGTCCCGTCAGGCATGGTCGCGCCGCTTACGCCCGGAGGAGGCCCGCCCGCAATGCCCGAAGACGCGTCCCAGCCCCGCGCCGGCAGGACCGGCCCGCCGCCCCCACCTCATCCCTTCTGGCATCCGGACAGCCTGGCCGCGCGGCTGCCGGCGCTGCGCCGCCGCGCCCGGCTGGTGGCGGAGACGCGCGCCTTCTTCGCCGCGCGCGGCTACTGGGAGGTGGAGACGCCCGCCCTGGTGCCGGCGCCGGGGATGGAGGTGCACCTGGCCGCCTTCCGCAGCGAGTTCCGGCCGATCCTGGGCGAGGGGGGCTATCCCCTCTGGCTCCGCACCTCGCCCGAACTGGCCATCAAGCGCCTTCTGGTGGCCGGGAGCGGGCCGGTCTTCGAGCTGGCGCGGGTCTGGCGCAACGGCGAGGTCGGGCCGCGCCACGCGCCGGAATTCACCATGCTGGAATGGTACCGCCCCGGCTTCGGCCTGGAGCCGCTGATGGCGGAGACCGAGGCCTATCTGCGGGCGGTGCTGCCCCCCACGGTCTCCCATGGCGGCGTGACCACCGACCTGTCCCTTCCCTTCGAGCGGCTGAGCCTGGCCGAGGCCTTCCGCCGCCATTGCGGCGGGCTCGACCTGCTGGCCACGCTCGATGCGGCGGGCGAGGGGGATGCCGCCGCCCTGCGCGCCGCCGCCGCCGCCATCGGCGTCGCCCCGCGCGGCGAGGAAGGCTGGGAGGACCTGTTCTTCCGCCTGCTGCTGGAGCGGGTGGAGCCGCATCTCGGGCGCGGCCGCGCCACCTTCCTGACCCACTGGCCGGCGCCGCAGGCGGCGCTGGCGCGGCGCGACCCGGCCGATCCGCGCGTCGCCCTGCGCTTCGAGCTTTTCGTCGCCGGCCTCGAACTGGCCAATGCCTTCGACGAGCTGACCGACCCGACCGAGCAGGCCGCGCGTTTCGCCCGCGACGTCGCCGAGCGTCGGCGGCTCTATGGCGAGGGCTGGCCGGTGGACGAGGACTTCCTGGCGGCGCTGCGCCACGGCATGTCGCCCACCGCCGGCATCGCCCTGGGCTTCGACCGGCTGGCGATGCTGGCGGCGGGTGTCGGGCGGGTCAGCGACACGCTGGCGCTCGGGGGGTGGCCCTACGAGGCGGCCGGCTGAGCCTCGCCGCCGCCAGCGCCCCGTTCCAGCCGCGCCAGCACGCGGTCGATGAAGGCATCGGCGCTGCCGAGGTAGTTCGCCGGGTTCGTCAGCCGGTCGATGCTGGCGCGGCTGAGGGCGGCGCTGACGCAGGCATCGCGTGACAGGGCCTCGGCCAGCGGGATGCGCTCGGCCAGCGCCAGGTCGCAGGCCTGGTGCACCGCGTCATGCGCCGCCCCGCGCCCGATGGCCGGCGCCAGGCCCATCATCACCGCCTCGGCGACGATCAGGCCGCCGGTGGAATCGAGATTGGCGCCCATCCGCTCCGCATCCACCGTCAGCCCCTCGGCGATGGTGATGGCCTGAACCAGCGCGCCATGCGCCAGGGTGAAGGCCTGGGGCAGGACCAGCGGCTCGGTCTGCCAGGGGCCGGTGCCGCGCTCCTGGTCGATCGCCATGGCGCCGAGCATCTGCGGCACCAGCGCCTGCACGCCGCGCGTCTGGGCGAGGATGTACTCGCAGGCGATCGGGTTGCGCTTCTGCGGCATGGTGGAGGAGCCGCCGCGGCCCGGCGCGTGCGGCTCGAAGACCTCGGCCACCTCGGTCTGCATCAGCAGCACGATGTCGGTGGCGAACTTGGACAGCGCGCCGGTCAGCAGGCCGAGGAAGCAGACCGCCTCGGCCATGCCGTCCCGCGCCGCGTGCCAGGGCGCGTCGGGCAGGGCGAGGCGGAGCTGCGCGGCCAGCGCCCCGGTCACCGGGATGCCGTCCTCGCCGAGCGAGGCCAGCGTGCCGGCGGCACCGCCGAACTGCACCTTCAGCACGCGCGGCAGCAACTGCTCCAACCGCTCGCGCATCGAGATCAGCGGCGAGAGCCAGATGGCGCATTTGTAGCCGAAGGTGACGGGAAGCGCGTGCTGCAGGTGCGTGCGCCCGGCCATCACCAGGCCGCGGTGCCGCTCCGCCTGCCCGGCCAGGGCGCGGATCAGCCGGTCCAGGTCGGCCCCGATCAGCGCGAAGGCCTCGCGCAGCTGCAGCACGACGGCGGTGTCCATGATGTCCTGGGTGGTGGCGCCCCAGTGCGTCCAGCGCCCGGCCTCGGCACCGGCCAGGGCGGAGAGCTGCTTCACCAGCCCGACCACGGGATAGCCGGTGTTCTGCGTGGCGCGAGCCAGGGCGGGGAGATCGAAGCGGGAGAGGTCGGCCGCCGCCTCGATCGCCGCGGCGGCCTCGGCGGGGATGATGCCGAGCCCGGCCTGCGCCCGGGCCAGCGCCGCCTCCACCTCCAGCATCCTGGCCAGGAAGGCGCGCTCGCCGATGATGTCGCGCATGGCATCGGTGCCGTAGAGCACGGAGAGCACCACGCCGTCGGCGGGATTGACCGAGAGCATCAGCGGCGGCCCCTCGGCGCGGCGGATATCGTCATGGCGCGTCCTCCATCTGGCGATAGGTCTCCTTGGCCAGCTTCAGCGCGTGGTTCGCCGCCGGCACGCCGGCATAGGCGCCGAGTTGCAGCAGGACCTCCGCCAGCTCCTCCGGCGTGACGCCGGTCTGCCGCGTCGCGCGGACATGCAGCGCGAACTCGTCGTCGCGGCCGAGGGCCGCCATCATGGCGAGCGTCAGCAGGCTGCGCGTGTGGCGCGGCAGGCCGGGCCGGGTCCAGATCTGCCCCCAGACATTGCGGGCGATGTAGTCCTGGAAGGGTGCGTCGAGCGCCGTGGCGGCGGCGGTGGCGCGGGCGACATGCGCCTCCCCCAGCACCGCCCGGCGCACCGCCATGCCGGCCTCCAGCGGATCGGCGGCGGCGGCGGCCTCCGGCGGCTGCGCCGCGAGATGCGCCAGCATGGCCGCCGTCAGTCCCTCGGCCGCCTCGTAATTCGGGATGTGGCTGGCCGCCGGCAGCACGACCAGCCGCGCGCCCGGAATGCTGTCGCGCAGCGCCTCGGCGGCCGGCAGGGGCGAGGCGGGGTCGTGCTCGCCCATGATCACCGTGGCCGGCGCGCGGATGCGGCCGCGCACATCCTCCGCCCGCGCGTCGCGCAGCGCCGCCGCCGCCGCGGCATAGCCGATCCGGTCGGTGCGCAGCAGCATCCGGCGCAGGCCCTGGGCCGAGGGTGTCGTGGGGTCCACCACCCAGCGCGGCATGACGGCCTCGACCAGCGCCTCGGTGCCATGCTGGCGCACGGCGTCGATCCGCTGCTGCCAGAGCGAGGGCTCGGGGAATTCCAGCGCGGTGTCGATGAGCAGCAGCGACTGCACGCGCTCCGGCGCATCCGCCGCCAGCTGCTGCGCGATGCGGCCGCCGATCGACAGGCCGGCGACATGCGCGCGCTCGATGCCGAGGGCGTCGAGCAGCGCCACGAGATCCCCCGCCAGCCCCGCCATGGTGTAGTCGCCCGGCGTGACCCCGCTCAGCCCATGGCCGCGCATGTCGGGGCGGATGACGCGGAAGCGGCGCGCCAGGGCCGGGGCCTGCGGGTCCCAGACATGCTGCGTCGTGCCGATGGAATGCAGCAGCAGCAGCGGCGGCGCCTCCGCCTCGCCCTCCACCACGCAATGCACCAGATGGTCCCCGATCTGGACGAACATGCCTCAATCCTGTCCCGATGAAAAAGGTTGGCGGTGGCGCATGGTCACGGCCTGACTCGCCTGGAGCGCGATCATCCTCCGAGCCAGCGCACCAGCGCCAGGGAAACTCCAGGGAAAGCGACGCACAGCAGGAGACGGAGCAGATCCGTCGCCAGGAAGGGCAGCACTCCGCGATAGATGCGAAGGATCGGCACGTCCCGCGCCAGGCTCGAGACCACGAAGACATTCAGCCCGATGGGCGGCGCGGTGAGGCCGATGCCGACCACGGCCAGCACCAGGATGCCGAACCAGAGCGCCGTCTCCTCCGCCGTCAGGCCGAAATCGAGCGCGGTGACGATGGGGAAGAACACCGGCAGGGTGAGCAGGATCATCGCCATCTCGTCCATCACCGCGCCGAGCACGATATAGGCCAGCAGCAGCAGGGCCAGCACGCCATGCGGCGGCAGCGCCAGCGCGACGATCCATTCCGCCAGCAGGTCGGGCGCCTGGGTCAGCGCCAGGAAGGCGTTGAAGACCTCGGCCCCCAGCAGGATGGCGAAGATCATCGCCGTGGTCTCCGCTGTGCCGCGCAGCGCGCCAAGAAACTCGGCCGGCGCGAGGCTGCGGCGCAGCAGCGCGACCGCCAGGGTGGCGACGACGCCGATGGCGGCGCTCTCGGTGGGCGTGAAGATGCCGCCATAGATGCCGCCCACCACCACCACGGCGATGCTCAGCACCGGCAGGACGCGAAGCATCGCGGCCCGTCGCTCGCCCGGCGCCAGGCGCGGCGCCACCGGCATGGCGGCGGGCCTGAACCGCGCCACCAGCGCCGCCGCCAGGATGTAGAACAGCGTCGCCATCAGTCCCGGCAGCAGCGCCGCCATGAACAGCTTGGCGATGTTCTGCTCGGTGCTGATGGCATAGATCACCAGGATCACGCTGGGCGGGATCAGGATGCCCATGGTGCCGCCCACGGCGATGGTGCCGCAGGCGAGGCCGGGGTCGTAGCCGTAGCGCCGGAGCTCGGGCAGGGCGGCGCGGCCGAAGGTGGCGGTGGTGGCGACCGAGGAGCCGCAGACCGCACCGAAGGCGGCGCAGGCGCCGATGACGCCGATGGCCAGCCCGCCGCGCCGGCCGCCGACCAGCGCCTGGGCGGCGATGAAGAGATCGCGCGCCAGCCCGCCCCGCTCGGCGATCGCTCCCATCAGGATGAAGAGCGGGATCACCGAGAGGGTGTAGCTGGAGAAGAGGTGGTAGGGCGTGGCCTTGAGGTAGTTGCCGAGCGCGCCCCAGCCCAGGATATGCTGATAGCCGAGCGCGCCGGTCAGCAGCATCGCCAGGCCGACCGGCGCGCGCAGCGCGATCAGCAGCAGCAGGACGCCGAAGCCGGCGCCGGCCTGCAGGATCTCCTCGCTCATGGGACGGGGCTCACAGGGCTGGGCTCACGGGGGCGGAGGTCCGGCCGGCCGGTCCGAGGGCGGCGAGCAGGGCGGCGAGGGCGGTGACGCCGAAGCCCAGCGCGCCGAGCGCGATGGCCCACCAGATCGGCAGGGAGAGCACCATGCTTCGGGTGTCGCTGGCCCAGGCGTCGGCGGCGCCGAGCGCCATGCGCCAGGCCAGCAGTCCGGCGACCAGCGCCCAGACCAGGTTCCAGAAGCTGTCGATGGCGGCCTGCAGCCGGGCCGGCAGCCAGCCGGTGAGGCTGTCCACCATGATGTGGCTGCGGCGCAGCGTGCCCCAGGCGAGGAAGCCGGCGACGGCCAGGCCGCTGCCCATCTGCACCAGCTCGAAGTCGCCTGGAATGGGCAGGCCCGCCACCCACCGGCGCAGCACGCTGGCGGTGGTCAGCAGGGCGGTGGCGATCAGCAGCAGGCTGCCCGCCAGCATCAGGGACCCGGCCGCCGCGTCGATCTGGCGCGCCGCGCGGGGCGCTTCGGAGGAGGTGGACAGGAGCGGCGGCCCCTAGCTGGCGAACTGGCGGAACAGGGCCTGCGCGTCGGCGAGCAGCGCCTCGCCGTCGATGCCGCGTCCGCGCATCTGCGCGAGCCAGGCCTCGACCACCGGCTTCGTTGCCTCCCGCCAGCGCGCCGCCTCGGCCGGTTCCAGCTCGATCAGCGTGTTGCCGCGCTTGCGCGCCAGCTCGGAGACGGTGACGGCCTGCTCGTCCAGCGTGGCGCCGACCATGGCGGCGGCCGCGTCGCCCGACTGCGCGTCAAGCGCGCGCCGCAACTCGGCCGGCAGACCCTCGTAGCGCGCCTTGTTCATCGCCAGCACGTTGGTCGCGGTATAGAAGGTCGGGCTGCCAGGGAAGGCGGTGTGGTTCCTCACCAGCTCCTGGAGCTTGATCGACGGCACCACCTCCCACGGCACCACGGCGCCGTCCAGCACACCCTGGGTCAGCGCCTCCGGCACCTGCGGCACCGGCATGCCGATCGGCGCGGCGCCGAGGACGCGCAGCGCCTCGCCGGCCTGCCGCGTCGGGAAGCGCAGCTTCAGCCCGCGCAGATCCTCCAGGGTGCGGACCGGCGTGCGGGAATGGATCAGCCCGGCGTCATGCGCCCAGAAGCAGAGCGGATGCACCTCGCCGAATTCCTGCGCCAGATGCCGCGCGGCGAAAGCCTGGGCGGCGCGGGCATTCGCCACCCCGCCGCGGTCCGCGACGAAGGGCAGCTCCAGCGCCTCGATGCGCGGGAAACGCCCGGCCGTGTAGCCCGGCAGGGTCCAGACGATATCGGCAACGCCATCGCGCGCCTGGTCGTAGAGCTGCGGCGGCGCGCCGCCGAGCTGCATGGCGGGAAAGAGCCGGATGCGGAGCTGGCCGTCGGTCGCCGCCTCGACCTTCCTGGCCCATGGCGCCAGGAAGTTGCGGTGGATGTTGGAGCCCGGCGGCAGGAAATGGTGCAGCCGCAGGGTTTCGCCCTGCGCCCGGGCCGGCCGCGGGAGCGCCGGTGCCGCCAGCAGGCCGGCGGCCGCGAGCGAAAGCCGGCGGCGCGAGATCTTGGACATGCTTTCCCTCCTGGCCTTGTGGCCGTGTCGCGGCGCGGCCGCTTCTGCCGCGACTGTAGCAGAGTTCCCGCCGGCGCCATGACGCTTCGCCATGCGAGGCGCCTCAGCCGGGGTGATCCAGCGCGATGAGCAGCGCCGGGCGCCCCTCCGCCACCGGCCGGGCCGAGAGCTCGATGCGGGCCGCCGGCGCCCCGGCCCCGGCCGGCGGGATGCGATAGCTGCGCTGGAGCAGGATGCCCTCCGCCGCCGTCTCTTCCCGCGTCGCGGCGCCGGCGATGCGGGCGAGGTGGCGCGACATCATGGCATCGAAGGCCTGCCCGGCCGCCGCGGCGTCACCGAGCGGGGAGAGCACGGCGCAATCGGCCTGGCCGGGCCGCAGCGTCACGGCGAGCGGCTGTGCCGGATCGGGGCCGATCCAGACCTGCCGGCCCGGCGTGGCGACCTCCTGGCCCTTCCGCACCGCCAGGGCGGCCCGGTAGCCCGCGGCGGTCAGCCAGGCCTCCCGGCGCGCGGCATCCTCCGCCGCCAGGCAGGCCGCCTCGAAGGTGGCGATCGCGGTCTCCGCGGCCTGGCGCGCCTGGGCGGGCGAGGGTGGCGGAGGCGTCGGCGCCGGGTCCGGCGCCGTCGCGCAGCCCGCCATCAGCGCCAGCGGCGCGGCCAGGAGCACGGTCGAACGGGGCATGGCATCTCCTGCGATGACGGGGCGGGGGCAGAGGAGGCCCCGATTCGCCGCCGCCGTCCAGTCCGCGCCTCGCCTCAGCCGCCCCGCATCTCAGCCTCCGGGGACGGAGGCAACGCCCTGGTCCGCCTGCCCGCGCATCGCCCATCCGGTGGTGCGCTCCTCGATCGCCACGGCGACAGCGTACATGGCGACGCCCATGATGGCCGTGACCATCAGCCCGGCGAAGACCAGCGGCACGTCGAAGCGGCTGCTGGCCAGCATCATCAACTGGCCGATGCCGCTGTTGGAGCCGACCGTCTCGGCCAGGATCGAGCCGACGAAAGCGACCGTGATGGCGATCTTCAGCGAGGCGAAGAAGTAGGGCATCGCGCGCGGCAGGCCGACCTTGCGGATGATGTCGGTCCGCCGCGCGCCGAGCGCCCGCAGCACGTCGCGCAGCTCCGGCTCGACGGTGGCGATGCCGGTCGCGACATTCACCACGATCGGGAAGAAGCTGATCAGGAAGGCGGTGATGATGGCCGGCACGGTGCCGATGCCGAACCAGATCACCAGGATCGGCACCACCGCCACCTTGGGCACCGAGTTGAAGCCGATCAGCAGCGGGTAGAGCCCATGATAGAGCAGCGCCGAGCTGCCGATGGCGACACCGAGCAGCAGGCCGAAGACGATGGCGAGGCCGAAGCCGATCAGCGTCGTCATCAGCGTCTGCCAGGCGTTCTCCAGCAGCGGCTGCCACCACTGGATCATGCTGGCCAGGATGGCGGAGGGCGCCGGCAGGATGAAGGCGTCGATGGCGAAGCCGCGCACCACCGCCTCCCAGAGCAGGAAGCTGCCCAGGATGACGAGCCAGGGCAGCAGCCGCTGCAGCCGGCGGCGGCGGCGCGCGGCGGTGGCCATGGCCTCGACGCGACGGGCATTGGCCGCGCCGCGCGCCGCCGAGGGTCCGGTCTCAGGCGGCATCCGGTCGTTCCTCCCCCTTGCGGGCGGTGTTGATGTGGTCGCGCAACTCGTGCACCAGGTCCTGGAAGTCCTGCCTGTAGCTGTCGTCCAGGCTGCGCGGACGCGGGAAGGGGATGCGCCGCTCGACCAGGATGCGGCCCGGCCGGCCGGACATGACCAGCACGCGGTCGGCCAGGTAGACGGCTTCCTTCAGATCGTGCGTGACCAGGATCACGGTGGGCTTCAGCGTCAGGCAGACCCCCTGCAACTGGCTCCAGAGATCCTCGCGGGTGAAGATGTCGAGGGCGCCGAAGGGCTCGTCCAGCATCAGCAGCTGCGGGTCGTGGATCAGCGCGCGGCAGAGGCTGGCGCGCTGCTGCATGCCGCCGGAAAGCTGATAGGGGTGCTTCGCCTCGAAGCCGGCGAGGCCGACCATGGCCAGCAGCCGGCGCGCCTTCTCCTCATAGGCGGCGCGCTCGCCGCGGAGGCGGCGGCGGTGCGGCTCGACCACCTCCAGCGGCAGCATCACGTTGGCCAGGATGCTGCGCCACGGCAGCAGGGTCGGGTTCTGGAAGGCCATGCCGACGAGCGGGAGCGGCCGGTCCACCTCGCGCCCGCCGACGATGACGCTGCCGGCGCTGGAGGGCCAGAGGCCGGAGACCAGCTTCATCAGCGTCGACTTGCCACAGCCCGAGGGGCCGACCACGGCGACGAACTCGCCCCGCCCCACGGTGAGCGAGACATCCCGCAGCGCCAGCGTCCCCTCCGCGCCGCCATAGCGCAGGGAGACCCCGTCAATCTCGACAAATGGGCGTTCCATCGCCGCCATCCCGCCTCCATCCTCGGGGGCCTTCAGCCCGGCCCCGGGGGACCCTGGAAGCAAGCCCCGGGCCATGCCGGCGCGCCGGGCGGGCGGGCGGGCATGCCCTGGTCTGCCCGGGCCCGGGGCAGGGCGCCCGCGATCCGGGCATCGCGGTCCCTCTCGCGGAGACGGGCGGGGCGGGCGACATTCCCTCCCCTGGCGCCGAGGAGCGTGGAGATGAACGAGTTGCTGACCCCGGAGGAGATGGCACGGGCCGATGCGGCGGCGATCGCCGGGGGCCTGTCCGGCCTGGCCCTGATGCAGGCGGCGGGGCAGGCGGTCGCCCAGGCCATCCGCGCCCGCTTCCGGCCCTGCCGCACCCTGGTCCTGGCCGGGCCGGGCAACAATGGCGGCGATGGCTATGTCGTGGCCCGGCGGCTGGAGCAGGCCGGCTGGCCGGTGGCGGTGGCCGCGCTCGCGCCACCCCGACCAGGCAGCGACGCGGCGCTCGCCGCCGCCGCATGGCGCGGGCCGGTGCTGCCCTTCGCGCCCGGCGAGGCGGCGCGCGCGGCGCTGGTGGTGGATGCCGTGCTCGGCGCCGGCCTGACGCGCGATCTGCCGGCGGAGGTCGCGGCGGTCCTGGGCGCGGCCGGCGGGCCGGTGGTCGCGGTGGATGTGCCCTCGGGCCTGGATGGCGCCACCGGCCAGCCACGCGGCCCCGTGACGCCGGCCGCGCTCACCGTCACCTTCTTCCGCCGCAAGCCGGGCCACCTGCTGCTGCCGGGGCGCGACCTCTGCGGCGAGACGGTGCTGGCGCCGATCGGCCTGCCGGAGGCGGTGCTGCCGGGCCTGGGCGTGCATTGCTTCCACAACGGGCCCTGGCTGTGGACGCTGCCGCGCCGCACATCGGGGAGCCACAAGTTCGCCCAGGGCCATCTGACGATTCCCGCCGGGGCGGAGATGCCGGGGGCGGCGCGGCTGGCGGCGGCGGCGGCGCGGCGCGCGGGGGCCGGGCTGGTCAGCCTCGCCACCGCGGATGCCACCACCGCCGCGCTGTTCCGCGCCGATGAGCCGGGCCATCTGGTAACGGAGTCGCCGCTCCAGGCGCTGTTGGCGGACACGCGGCGCCATGCCTGGCTGGTCGGGCCCGGCCTGCCGCCCTCGGCGGAGACGCTGGCGGTGCTGGCGCGTCTCCTGGCGGCCGGGTGCGCCGTGGTGGCGGATGGCGGGGCGCTCAGTGCGGCCGCCGGCGCGCCGGACCGGCTGCGTGGCGCCGCCATTCTCACGCCGCATGCGGGCGAGTTCGCCCGGGTCTTCGGCCCGCCCGGCGCGGATCGCCTGTCCGCCGCCCGTGGCGCGGCGGCGGCGACCGGCGCCGTGGTGGTCCTGAAGGGCTCCGACAGCATCATCGCAGCCCCCGACGGCCGCGCCGCCATCAACGACAACGCCCCGCCCGCCCTGGCCACCGCCGGCAGCGGCGACGTGCTGGCCGGTCTCGCGGCGGGGCTGTCGGCACAGGGCCTGCCGGCCTTCGAGGCCGCCTGCGCCGCCGTCTGGCTGCACGGCGAGGCGGCCCGCCGCGCGCTCGGGGGGCGCCCTCCGGGGAGCCCGCTGATCGCCGAGGACCTGCTGCCCCACATCGCCGAGAGCTTCGCCTTCGCGCTTTCCCGGCGGGCTGGGATAGGGCAACCTCCTCACCATATATTTCGTTGAATTACAAAGCCCGGCCTGCCGCCGGGCCCGCTACCGAGGAACCCCCCATGTCCGATGTCGCCGTCGCGGAACCAGGCCTTTTTGACCGGGCGCTGAAGCGTGTCGCCCTGCTCTGGCGTGACATGGCCTCCTCCGTCTCGGCCCCGGCTGAGGATGCCTCCTGGGAGACGCGCCTGCGCGCCAGCCTGGAGGCGCCGGGCGGCGAGATCTCGGCGCGGAACCGCGCGGCGAGCCTGGCGCAATCCTACCTGGCCCTCGACCCGGCCGGGCGCATGGCCTTCTTCCGAGCGCTGGCGGGCTTCGATTCCGATCCGGTGGCGGTCGAGGCGGCGATGCGCGAGGTCAGCGCCGCCCGCGACGGCGCCGCGCGGGCGGCCGCCAAGGCGAAGCTGCGCCGCGTGCTGGAGCCGCCGCGCCTGCGCCTGCTGACCCAGTTCACCACCATCCCCGACGGCATGAAGTTCCTGGTCGATCTGCGGGCCGATCTGCTGCGGGTCATGGGCCAGGACCCGATGCTGCTGGCGCTGGACGCCGACCTGCGCGGCCTCTTCGCCAGCTGGTTCGACCTCGGCTTCCTGGAGCTACGCAGCATCGACTGGCACTCGCCCGCCGCGCTGCTGGAGAAGCTGGTGGGCTATGAGGCGGTGCATCGCATCCGCACCTGGCGCGACCTCAAGAACCGGCTGGATTCCGACCGCCGCTGCTACGCCTTCTTCCACCCCCGCATGCCCGAGGAGCCGCTGATCTTCGTCGAGGTGGCGCTGGTGCGGGGCCTGTCCGGCTCGGTGCAGAAGCTGCTGGACGAGAAGGCGCCGGTGCAGGACCCGCGCAAGGCGGATACCGCGATCTTCTACTCGATCAACAACTGCCAGCGTGGGCTGGACGGCATTTCCTTCGGCAATTTCCTGATCAAGCGGGTGGTCGCGCTGCTGTCCCAGGACCTGCCGAACATCAAGGCCTTCTCGACCCTCTCGCCGATCCCGGGCTTCCGGCGCTGGCTGGAGGAGAGGCTGGCGGCGGAGGAGCCGAAGCTGCTCAGCGAGGAGGAAGCCCGGCAACTGGCGGAGGTTTCCGGCCTGGAGAGCGGCGAGGCCGCGCTGCGCGCCCTGCTGGCCTCGCCGAGGACGCTGCCGGCGCGCTGGGCGCCGAAGGCGGAGGCCATCCTCACCCGGCTCTGCGCCCGCTACCTGGTGCTGGAGACGGGACGGGGCGGCCGCCGGGCGCGCGATCCGGTCGGGCACTTCCATCTCTCGAACGGCGCGCGGGTCGAGCGGATCTGCTGGCGCGGCGACACCTCCGAGAAGGGCATGCGTGAAAGCCTCGGCTTCATGGTGAACTATCTCTACGACCCGGCGAAGATCGAGGACTATCACGAGGCCTATGTCGGCGAGGGCAGCCGGGCGGCGGCGACCAGTCTGCGCAAGCTGGCGCGCAGCGTCTGAGCCGACCCCGCCCCGTCAGGCCGCCAGGCCGGGCAGGTGCTCGAAGCCGGGGCGGCCGAAGTAGTAGCCCTGGAAGATCTGGATGCCGAGGTCGCGCAGGGCCTCGAATTCCGGCCGGGTCTCCACCCCTTCGGCAACCACGGCGATGCCGAGCTCGGCGCACATGGCGGCGAGGTGGCGCAGGATGACGCGGCGCGCCGGATCGGCGTCCACGCCGCGCAGCAGTTCCATGTCGAGTTTCACGATGTCGGGGCGGAAGCGGGTCAGCAGCACCAGGCCCGAGTAGCCGGCGCCGAAATCGTCGATGGCGATGCGGAAGCCCAGGGCGCGGCAGCCGTCCATCAGGGCCTGCAGCTGGGCCGGATGCAGCATCGCCTCCTGCTCGGTCATCTCCAGGATCAGGTGCCGCCGGGACAGGCCGGCGCGCCGCGCGGCGGCCAGGGTGGCGCGGATGCAGGCCTCGGACGCCGTCGCGGCGCCGGGCAGGATGTTCAGCGACAGGGCCGCCCCGGTCCCCGCCAGGCCGAGTTCCGCCGCCAGCTCGATGGCGCGGAGGCGGCAGCACCGGTCGAAGGCGAAGCGGTTGCGGTGGTTCACTTGTGCCATGACGCTGCCGGCGCCCTCCCCGGCGGGGCCGCGCACCAGCGCCTCGAAGCCGAAAAGCTCCCGTCCCGCGCCGCTCCAGCGCAGGATCGGCTGGAAGGCCATGGACAGCGGCGGCAGGGCCGGGCGCGGCTTCTGGCCGCCCCGGCAGGCGAGGGAGAGGTGGTCGGGCACGGGGACGGTCCCTTGGCGCAGGCAGGAGGGAAGTCTGCCTCCACCTGTCCTGCCGGGGAGTTAATGCCGCGACGCTTGGTGGATCGCCGGCCCGTCTGTAGCCTGTTCCGACAAGGTCCCAGGAAGGACGGAAGGGGAGATCCATGAACGCCACGCCCGACCCCCGCGCGCTGCGCCCCGAGCAGGACCCTTCCCGGCGGCTGAAGCTGCTGCAGGCGCTGGAGCGCAAGCTGCTCTGGCTCTCGGCCTGGACCATCCACAACGCCAATCACATCCGCCCCAACCGGGACGGGCTGAAGGTCGGCGGCCACCAAGCCTCCTCGGCCTCGGTCGCCGCCATCATGACGGCGCTCTATTTCGACATCCTGCGGCCGCAGGACCGCATCGCGGTGAAGCCGCATGCCGGGCCGGTGTTTCACGCCGTCAACTATCTGCTCGGCCGGCAGGAGCGGGAGAAGCTCGCGACGCTGCGGCAGTTCGGCGGCATCCAGCCCTATCCGAGCCGGGTGAAGGACGGGGCGGAGGTGGACTTCTCCACCGGCTCGGTCGGGCTCGGCGTGGCGCTGACCAGCTTCGCCGCGCTGGTGCAGGACTATGTCCACCTGCATGGCCTGGCGCGGCCGGGCATGCCCAAGGGCCGCCATGTCGCCATCGTGGGCGATGCGGAGCTGGACGAGGGCAATATCTACGAGGCCCTGCTGGAAGGCTGGAAGCACGACGTCCGCGATGTCTGGTGGGTGATCGACTACAACCGGCAAAGCCTCGATTCCGTGGTGCCGGACCGGCTCTTCGGGCGCATCGAGGGGCTGTTCCGCGACATGGGCTGGAACGTCGTCACGCTGAAATACGGGCGCAAGCTGGAGGCCGCCTTCGCCCGCGAGGAGGGCGAGCATCTCCGCCGCTGGATCGACGACTGCCCGAACAGCCTCTATGCCGCGCTCACCTTCCAGGGCGGCGCCGCCTGGCGCGCCGCCATCCTGGCCGAGCTCGGCCGCCTCCCCGGCATCCGCGCCATCATCGACCCCCTCACCGACGAGGAGCTGGGCGCGCTGATGACCAATCTCGGCGGGCACGACATCGAGACCCTGACCGAGGCCTTCCGCGCGCAGGAGGCGGCGGGCGACCAGCCGACCTGCTTCATCGCCTATACCGTCAAGGGCATGGGCCTGCCCTTCGCCGGGCACAAGGACAACCATGCCGGGCTGATGACCCGGGAGCAGATGCTCGCCTTCCGTGACGGGATGGGCATCCGGCCGGGCCATGAATGGGACCGTTTCGAGGGGCTCGACATCCCGGAGGCCGAGCTGGAGGCCTTCCTGGCCTCGGTGCCCTTCGCCGGGCCCCTGGCGGAGGAGGGGCGCAGCCTGACGGCGCCCGAGGTTCCGGTGCCGGCGGCGCTGGCGCCGCCGCGCCTGCCGCCCAACCGCATGCTCTCGACCCAGGCGGGCTTCGGCGAGATGATGGCCGAGATCGGCCGCGGCGGGCGGGAGCTGGCGCCGATGGCGTCGCGCATCGTCACCACCAGCCCGGACGTCACCGTCTCCACCAGCCTCGGCCCCTGGGTGAACCGGCGCGGCATCTTCGACCGCCACCTGAAGAACGATGTCTTCCGCGACTCCAAGCTGGCCTCGGCGCAGCGCTGGGGGATGTCGCCCAAGGGGCAGCACGTGGAACTCGGCATCGCCGAGCAGAACCTCTTCCTCGTGCTGGGCGCGCTGGGCCTGGCGGACCGGATGCACGGGGCGCGGCTGCTGCCGGTGGGCACGGTCTACGATCCCTTCGTCAACCGCGGCCTCGATGCGCTGATCTATGCCTGCTACCAGGATGCCCGCTTCCTGCTGGTCTCCACCCCCTCGGGCCTGACCCTGGCGCCGGAGGGCGGGCAGCACCAGAGCATCAACACGCCGCTGATCGGCATGGCGCAGGACCGGCTGGCCGCCTACGAGCCGGCGCATACCGACGAGCTGGCCATCCTGCTGCGCCATGCCTTCCACCACATGCAGCAGCCGGAGGGCTCGGCGGTCTGGCTGCGGCTCTCCACCCGCGGCATCGTCCAGCCGCAGCGCGACCTCGACCCTGCGGCGGTGATCGCCGGCGGCCACTGGGCCGTGCCGCCGGCGGAGGGGGCGGGGATCGCCATCGCCTATCAGGGGCCGGTGGCGCCGGAGGCGCTCGCCGCCTTCGAGGCGCTGCGCGAGGAGGAGCCGGGGGCCGGGCTGCTCGCCATCACCAGCCCCGACCGGCTGCATGCCGGCTGGCTGGCGGCCCGGCGCGCCGCGCGCCGCGCGCCGGGCGCGGCACCCTCGCATGTGGAACGGCTGCTGGCGCCGCTGGCGCCGGACGCGGCCCTGGTCACGGTGCTGGATGGCCATCCCTCCGCCCATGCCTGGCTGGGCGCGGTGCGCGGGCAGCGGGTGGTGCCGCTCGGCGTCGACCATTTCGGGCAGGCGGGCGACATCCCGGACCTCTACCGGGAGTATGGGCTCGACACCGATGCCATCCTGGACGCCTGCGCCCAGGCATTGCTCGGCTGAGGGCTTCAGCCCCGCGCGGGATGCGCGGCGAGGATGGCGTCGAACCGTTCGCGCCGCAGCCGCTCGTAATGCCGGCGGTGATGCGCGTCCACCGCCTCCAGCCGCGCCGGGTCCAGCGGATGGAAGGCGAAGGCCTCCGCCGCGACGATGCGGTGGCGGTCGAAGCCCATGGCGCGGAAATGCGCCGGCGAGAAGGAATTGCCGCGCTCCCCGATGTAGCGTCCGAAGCTGACCGTGGTCAGCACGCGGGAGAGGCCGAGCTCCAGGCAGGCGATGCTCTTGGCCGCGTCCTGGGAGGAGGCCTCGCTGGCGATGCTCAGCCCCTCCCACAGGCGGAAGATCCGCCCGTGGTCACGGTCGTTGTAGTCGCGGCCCTCCAGCAGCGCGTAGTAGGGGGCGAGCCAGTCGGCCATGCGCCGCCAGGCCCGGCGGTAGAGGCCGAAGCCCCAATGGTGCTCCAGGGGGATGTACTTCACCTCCGGCCCCGGATAGTCGCGCCGGTGATCGCCATAGGCGCCGAAATAGGCGATGCGCGGCTCGGCCTCGCTGCGGCGACGGAGCTGCTCCAGCGCCCAGAGGTAATGCGGGCCGGGCTCCAGATCGTCCTCGAAGAAGTAGGCCAGGGGCGCGTCGAGCGTCTCGAAGGCCAGGCGCTCGCCGCGCAGGATGTTGTGGGCCACGCCCAGATTGTGCGCGCTGTCCAGCACCTGCCCCGCCGGGAAGGCCTCGCGGAAGACGGCGATGCTGGCCGCGATGGCGGCCGGATCGCCGCGCCGGCGCCCGGTGTGCGGCGAGACGGCGCCGTCCTGCAGCAGCCAGATCCCGGCCGGATCGAGCCGCACGCCCCGCTGCGCCCGCAGGCCGGCGCAGACCCGCCGCAGATAGTCCGGGCGGTCGAAGGAATAGAGGATGACCGGCGCCGCGACCTCGACGGGCTCGTCCTCCGGGCGGATCGCGCGCATGACACCTCCAGACTCGCGACTTCCGGCTGCGGAGGTGCCAGGATAGACAATCGCCGGCCTGGCGCCAGGGAACTCAGCGGCGGCGGAAGAACCCGTCCAGGCGGCGCATCGCCTCCCGCGCCAGCTCGGCATCAATGGCGAAGCAGAGGCGCAGCCGGCCCTGGCCGGCGGGGCCGAAGGCGGTCCCGGGCGCCAGCCCCACCTTGGCCTCGGTCAGCACCCGGCGCGCCAGGGCGCGGGCATCCGCCTCCCCGTCGACGCCGAACATCAGGTAGAAGGCCCCCTCCGGCGGCTGCAGCCGGATGCCGGGGAGGGCGCCCAGCCCCTCGCAGAAGATGCGCCGGCTCTCGGCGCAGCGGCCGACCATGGTGCGGATGAAGTCGTCGCCCTGCTCAAGCGCGGCGATGCAGGCATGCTGCACGAAGGTCGGGATCGAGGTGGTGTTGTACTGGCCGAGATTGTCGAAGACGGGGGCCAGCCCCTCGGGGAAGATCAGCCAGCCGGCGCGCCAGCCGGTCATCGCCCAGTTCTTCGAGAAGGTGTTGCTGACCAGCAGCTTGTCCGTGCCGTCGCAGATCTCCAGGAAGGAGGGGGCGATGGCGTTGCCATAGGTGTAGTGGTTGTAGACCTCGTCCGAGAGCAGCCAGAGGTCCTTCTCCCGCGCCAGGTCGCGCAGCGCCACCATCTCCGCCTTCGGCATCACCCAGCCGGTCGGGTTGGAGGGGGAGTTGATGGCGATGAGGCGGGTGCGCGGGGTGAGGGCGGCGGCGATGTCCTCGAGCGCCAGGGTGAAGCCGCCGCCCTCGCGCTCGCGCAGCGGCACGTCCACCGGCACGCCGCCCAGCAGCTTCACGGTCTCGCCCAAGTTGGGCCAGTGCGGGCCTGGGATGATGACCTCGTCGCCAGGGCGCAGGATGGCCTGCAGCCCCTGCATGATGGCGTTCATGCCGCCGGCGGTGACAGTGAAGCGCCCGGCCGGCACCTCCACCCCCCAGTGGCGGCGGTGATAGTCGGACAGCGCCTGGCGCAGACGCGGCAGGCCGAGGGCGTAGGTATAGCGGGTCTGGCCGGCCCGCATGGCGGCGGCGGCGGCCTCGGTGACGAAGGCGGGGGTCGGCAGGTCGCCCTCGCCGATCCAGAGCTTGATGACCTCGGGATCCTCCCGCGCCAGATCGGCGATCTCGGCGATCTGGTTGATCTCGATGCCCCGCACGCGCTCCGGGAGGCTTTCCAGGGGCGGGAGGGTGGCGGTGCTGGCCAGGCTCATACGGGTTCTCCGCGTCGTCGCCCTACTCTCTGCCGCCCCGGCGGGCGGGGCGCAAGCCGGCCTCCGGCGGGCGCCGCGACGGCCGCCCTTTCAATAAGGGCGCCGCTGCGCTAAACGCGCCGGCTCATGACAACGCCGGCCTTTGCGTCCGCGGGCGTGGTGGAATTGGCAGACACGCTGGATTTAGGTTCCAGTGGCGCAAGCCGTGGGGGTTCAAGTCCCTCCGCCCGCACCACCGGACCGCCGGCACGGAACTGATCTCAGGAGCGGGTAGAGCGACGATGCAGGTGACCGAGCTGGCAGCCGACGGGCTGAAGCGGGCCTTTACGGTGGTGGTTCCGGCGGCGGATATCGCCGCGGCGCGGGACCAGCGCCTGGCGTCGCTGGCCAAGGACATCCGCCTTCCGGGCTTCCGCCCGGGCAAGGTGCCCCTTGGCGTGGTGAAGCAGCGCTATGGCTCCGCCGTCATGGGCGAGGTGCTGGAGGAGCAGGTGCAGTCCGTCACCAAGACGGTGGTGGACGAGCGCGGCCTGCGCCCGGCCATGCAGCCCAGGATCGAGCTGGTGAAGTTCGAGGACGGCGCCGATCTGGAGTTCAAGATCGAGCTGGAGCAGCTGCCCGAGATCCCGCTGCCCGACTTCTCCGGCATCAGCCTGGAGAAGCCCGTCGCCAAGGTCGGCGACGAGGAGGTGACCAAGGCGCTGGAGGGCATCGCCGCCCGCAACCGTAGCCTGGAGGATGTCACCGAGGAGCGTCCGGCCGCCCAGGGCGACGTGGTGGTGACGGATTTCGTCGGCCGCCTGGTCGAGGGCGACACGGCGGGCGAACCCTTCCAGGGTGGCTCGGGCCAGGACATGCCGGTCGAGATCGGCGGCGCCGGCTTCATCCCGGGCTTCGCCGAGGGCCTCGAGGGCATCAAGGTCGGCGAGACCCGGAATGTCGACGTGACCTTCCCGGCCGAGTACGGGGCGGCCGAGCTGGCCGGCAAGCCGGCGCGCTTCGAGATCACCGCCAAGGCGCTGAAGAAGCCGGTCAGCCCCGCGCTCGACGAGGACTTCGCCAAGAAGCTCGGCCTGGAGAGCCTGGACGAGCTGAAGACGCGGATCACGGAGAGCCTCCAGGGCGAGTATGACCAGCTCTCCCGCCTCAACGTGAAGCGCAAGCTGCTCGACGCCCTGTCGGAGCAGGCCAGCTTCGAGGTGCCGCCCTCCATGGTCGAGGCCGAGTTCGCCCAGATCTGGCAGCGCGTCGAGGCCGACCTGAAGGCGGGCCGCCTGGACGACGAGGACAAGGGCAAGGACGAGGAGACGCTCAAGGCCGACTACCGGGCCATCGCCGAGCGCCGCATCCGCCTCGGCCTGCTGCTCTCCGAGATCGGCCGCAGCAACAACATCCAGGTCTCCAACGACGAGCTGACCCGCGCCATGCGCACCGAGGCCCAGCGTTACCCGGGCCAGGAGCGGCAGGTGCTGGAGTTCTTCCAGAAGAATCCGCAGGCGATCGAGAATCTGCGGGCGCCCCTCTTCGAGGAGAAGGTGGTCGATTTCATGCTGGAACTGGCCCAGGTCAGCGAGAAGGAAGTTCCGGCGGGCGAGCTCTCGGCCGATCCGACGGCCTGATTAACGACTGTTTTTGCTGCTGTTCGGCGGAAATGCGGGGGCTGGGCGCGGGGAGGGTTCCCCGCCCCGGCCCCTGGCCGTTTCGGGCGCCGGGGGGACCCCCTCTTTCCCGCCGCCGCCGGCTGCCCCATGTTAACCTGGAAGCTTTAGGGTGACGGCGGCGGCCAGCAGCCGGAAGGCCATGGACAGGGGGTCCATGGCAGGTCCGGCCGGCTCCGCCACCGCGAGAGGATGCACAATGCGGGACCGCGATCCGGTCGAAATCTACAACAACCTCGTCCCGATGGTCGTCGAGCAGACCGCCCGGGGCGAGCGCGCCTTCGATATCTATTCGCGCCTGCTGAAGGAGCGGATCATCTTCCTGACGGGGCCGATCTACGATCAGATGTCCTCGCTGATCTGCGCCCAGTTGCTGTTCCTGGAGAGCGAGAACCCGAACAAGGACATCGCCTTCTACATCAACAGCCCGGGCGGGGTGGTGACGGCGGGCCTCGCCATGTACGACACCATGCAGTACATCCGCGCCCCCGTCTCGACGGTCTGCCTCGGAATCGCCGCCTCGGCGGGCTCGCTGCTGCTGATGGCCGGCGAGAAGGGCAAGCGCTTCGCATTGCCGAACAGCCAGGTGATGATCCACCAGCCGTCCGGCGGCGCCCAGGGCCAGGCCACGGACATCGCCATCCAGGCGCGCGAGATCCTCAAGACGCGCGAGCGGCTGAACAAGATCTATGCCCATCACACCGGCCAGTCTCTCGAGGAGATCGAGCGGAAGATGGAGCGCGACACCTATCTGACCGCCGAGGAGGCCCGCGAGTTCGGCCTGATCGACCAGGTGGTGGAGCAGCGCCCGGCCGCGCCGACCGAGGCGCCCAAGGGGTGATCCCCAGCGGGGAGGGCCCGTTCCCACGGCACCGCCCGGCTCTGGCCGGTGCCGGCCGTGGGAATGTTTCCCGGGTCATCCCCCGAATGGCGGGGAAGGAGGGGGGTCAAGCCGCTCCTTTTCCGTTCCGCTTCCCCCTGGATGACAGGGGGGCTACAGTCCCGAAAGATCCGCCGGCCCGATGCCGGGGGGTCCAGGAGCGCTCATGAGCAAGTCCGGCGACTCGAAGAACACCCTTTACTGCTCGTTCTGCGGCAAGTCCCAGCACGAGGTCCGCAAACTCATCGCCGGCCCGACGGTCTTCATCTGCGACGAGTGCGTCGAACTCTGCATGGATATTATCCGCGAGGAGCACAAGACGCATCTGGTGAAGTCCCGCGACGGGGTGCCGACCCCTCGCGAGATCTGCAAGGTGCTGGATGATTACGTGATCGGGCAGGAGCACGCCAAGAAGGTGCTCTCCGTCGCGGTGCACAATCATTACAAGCGCCTGGCCCATGGCGCGAAGGGCGGCGAGGTCGAGATCGCCAAGTCCAACATCATGCTGGTGGGGCCGACCGGCTCGGGCAAGACCCTGCTGGCCCAGACGCTCGCCCGCATCCTGGACGTGCCCTTCACCATGGCCGACGCCACGACGCTGACCGAGGCGGGCTATGTCGGCGAGGATGTGGAGAACATCATCCTCAAGCTGCTGCAGGCGGCCGACTACAACGTCGAGCGGGCGCAGCGCGGCATCGTCTATATCGACGAGGTCGACAAGATCAGCCGCAAGTCCGACAATCCCTCGATCACGCGCGACGTGAGCGGCGAGGGCGTGCAGCAGGCGCTGCTGAAGATCATGGAGGGCACGGTGGCCTCCGTCCCGCCCCAGGGCGGCCGGAAGCACCCGCAGCAGGAATTCCTCCAGGTCGACACCTCCAATATCCTGTTCATCTGCGGCGGCGCCTTCGCCGGGCTGGACAAGATCATCGCCGCCAAGGGCAAGGGCTCCGGCATGGGCTTCGGCGCCGAGGTGCGCGGCCCCGACGAGCGGCGGATGGGGGCCATCCTGCGCGAGGTCGAGCCGGAGGATCTGCTGAAGTTCGGCCTGATCCCCGAGTTCATCGGCCGCCTGCCGGTCGTCGCCACGCTGGAGGATCTGGACGAGAAGGCCCTGGTCGAGATCCTGACCAAGCCGAAGAATGCTTTGGTCAAGCAGTACCAGCGCCTGTTCGAGATGGAGGCCACCAAGCTGACCTTCACCGACGACGCGCTGAAGTCGGTGGCCAACCGCGCCATCCAGCGCAAGACCGGCGCCCGCGGATTGCGCTCCATCATGGAGGGCATCCTGCTCGGCACCATGTTCGACCTTCCCGGCCTCGAGGAGGTCGAGGAGGTCGTGGTCAACAAGGAAGTGGCGGAAGGCCGCGCCGCCCCGCTCTTCATCTATGGTGAACGGGCGGCGGAGCAGTCTTCCGCATGAGGGGGCCGGCCTGGAGTCGGGGCGGCCTCACGGCTTGCCCCGCGACCAGGCCGGCACCATCTCATGGGAGAACCCCGTGGCGTGGGTCCGTGCCGATACGCGGGCGGGCCAGCGCCGACTGTCCTGAGTGAGGTCCCCGATGGCGGATGAGAAACCCGAATTGCTGACTGGCGAACTGCTCCCCGTACTGCCGCTGCGGGACATCGTCGTTTTCCCCCATATGATCGTTCCCCTCTTCGTGGGGCGCGAGAAGAGCGTCCGCGCGCTTGAGGCGGTGATGCGGGAGGACAAGCAGATCCTGCTCGTCGCCCAGCGCAATGCCGCCCAGGACGATCCCGGCGCGGAGGATCTCTATGATGTCGGCACCGTCTCGACGGTGCTGCAGCTGCTGAAGCTCCCCGACGGCACGGTGAAGGTGCTGGTCGAGGGCGGCAAGCGCGCCCGCGTGCTCGGCTTCAAGGAGACCGACCAGTATTTCGAGGCCTATACCGCCCCGATCGAGGAGGCGCCCGCCGAGGCGCCCGAGGTCGAGGCCCTGGCCCGCACGGTCGTTTCCCAGTTCGAGCAGTACATCAAGCTCAACAAGAAGATCGCGCCCGAGGTCCTGGTTTCGATCAACCAGATCGAGGACCCGGCGAAGCTCGCCGACACGGTCGCCAGCCACCTCAACCTGAAGATCAGCGAGAAGCAGGAGCTGCTCGAGATCGCCGGGGTGGCGCAGCGGCTGGAACGGGTCTTTGCTCACATGGAGAGCGAGATCGGCGTCCTGCAGGTGGAGAAGCGCATCCGCAACCGCGTCAAGCGGCAGATGGAGAAGACCCAGCGCGAGTACTACCTGAACGAGCAGCTCAAGGCGATCCAGAAGGAACTGGGCGAGGGCGAGGACGGCAAGGATGAATCCGCCGAGCTGGAGGCCAAGATCAAGGCCACCAAGCTCTCCCCTGAGGCGCGCGACAAGGCCATGGCCGAGCTGAAGAAGCTCCGTTCCATGTCGCCGATGAGCGCCGAGGCGACGGTGGTCCGCAACTACCTCGACTGGATCCTCTCCATCCCCTGGAAGAAGAAGTCCAAGATCCGCAACGACCTGGCCAAGGCCGAGGAGGTGCTGGACGCGGACCATTACGGCCTGGAGAAGATCAAGGAGCGGATCCTCGAATACCTGGCGGTGCAGTCGCGCAGCCCGAAGATCCGCGGCCCGATCCTCTGCCTCGTCGGGCCGCCGGGTGTTGGCAAGACCTCGCTGGGCAAGTCCATCGCCCGGGCGACCAACCGCAACTTCGTCCGCATGTCGCTGGGTGGCGTGCGGGACGAGGCCGAGATCCGTGGCCACCGGCGAACCTATATCGGCTCCATGCCGGGCAAGGTCATCCAGGGCATGAAGAAGGCCAAGACCAGCAATCCGCTGTTCCTGCTGGACGAGATCGACAAGCTCGGCGCCGACTGGCGCGGCGATCCCTCCTCGGCGCTGCTCGAGGTGCTGGACCCCGAGCAGAACGCGACCTTCGCCGATCACTATCTGGAGGTGGACTACGACCTCTCGGACGTGATGTTCGTCACCACCGCCAACAGCCTGCGGATGCCGCAGCCGCTGCTGGATCGCATGGAGATCATCCGCATCCCCGGCTACACCGAGGATGAGAAGGTGCAGATCGCCAAGCGCCACCTGATGCCGAAGGTCACCGAGGCCAACGGGCTGAAGGAGGGCGAGTGGAGCGTGACGGACGAGGCTCTGCTGGACCTGATCCGCTACTACACGCGCGAGGCCGGCGTCCGGAATCTCGAGCGTGAGGTGGGTGGCCTGGCGCGCAAGGCGGTGAAGGAGATCGTCTCCAAGAAGGCCCGGAAGGTCACGATCAACCGGAAGAACTTGGACAAGTACGCCGGCGTCCGGAAGTTCCGCTATGGCGAGGCCGAGGCCGAGGACATGGTGGGTGTCGTCACCGGCCTGGCCTGGACCGAGGTGGGCGGCGAGATCCTGACCATCGAATCCGTCATGGTGCCCGGCAAGGGCAAGGTCCAGACCACCGGCAAGCTCGGCGATGTCATGCAGGAGAGCGTCTCGGCGGCGATCTCCTATGTGCGGAGCCGCTCGGCCAGCTTCGGCATCAAGCCGACCCTGTACGAGCGGCGGGACATCCATGTGCACGTGCCGGAGGGCGCGACGCCGAAGGATGGCCCCTCGGCCGGTATCGCCATGGCGACCAGCATTGTCTCGATCCTGACCGGTATCCCGGTGCGCAAGGATGTCGCCATGACCGGCGAAGTCACGCTGCGCGGCCGTGTGCTGCCGATCGGCGGGCTGAAGGAGAAGCTGCTGGCGGCGCTGCGCGCCGGCATCAAGACGGTCTTCATCCCGAAGGACAACGAGAAGGATCTGGCGGAGATCCCGGACAACGTGAAGCGGGGGCTGAGCATCATCCCCGTGGCGCATGTGGACGAGGTCATCGCCCAGGCGCTGGTGCGCAAGCCCGAGCCGATCGACTGGTCCGAGGAGGAGCCGCCGCCGGCCCCGGACGGCAAGGCGTCGCAGCCCGCCGCCCTGCCGCACTGAGACTTTCCACGGCCGGGACCCGCGGGTTCCGGCCGTGGCCTTCCGGCATCACTCCGGCAAATAGCCGCCGCCGGGGAAGCTGGCCTGGGCGTAACATTGACGCCGGGATCCCCCCTTGTCTTAGTGTCCTTCCGATGGAGCCGCCGCCGGCGGCTTCCTCGTTCCTGGAACCGGGGGCTTAACCACGTGAATAAGCAAGATCTCGTGACGATTGTCGCGGAGTCCGGCGAACTCTCCAAGGCCAAGGCGGGAGAGGTGCTCGACGCCGTGTTCGATGCCATCAGCCAGTCGCTGAAGAACAAGCAGGAAGTCCGCCTGGTCGGCTTTGGAACCTTCTCCACCTCCCGCCGCAAGGCCGGCAAGGGACGCAATCCGCGCACCGGGGAGGAGATCGAGATCGCCGCCACCACGACCGTCCGCTTCAAGGCCGGCAAGGCGCTGCGCGACGACCTGAACTGACCGCGTGCCGGGGAGAGGGGGTCCATCCGGGTCCCCCGACGCTCCTGGCCGGCTTCCTCCTCCAGTCGCCTTTTTGCTGCTGGTCCGGGCGTTGGGGGCGGGGTAAGTCCCGTCGCGACGGGCACTTAGCTCAGCGGTAGAGCGCCTCGCTTACACCGAGGATGCCGGCGGTTCGAATCCGTCAGTGCCCATGTCCCCCTTCAAGACTGTCCATCCGACCAGCGTCATCTGCCGGCCTTCCGGGCGTGTTCGGTGCGAGGCCAAATCTATCTCGCGGGAGGCGATTTTCGTCGATTGACAGGGGGCGGCCCGGGCCCTATTTCCCCGCCCACGCCGCAAGCGGGTGTAGCTCAGTTGGTTAGAGCGCCGGCCTGTCACGCCGGAGGTCGCGGGTTCGAGCCCCGTCACTCGCGCCAAGCGCGCTGTCCGAAAACGCCGCCCGGGAGCTTCTCGTGCGGCGTTTTGGCTTTCTGACCTTTTGGTTTTTCAATCTCCTTACGCGGCATCCGGCCTATGGCGATCCTCGGCCCGCGGGGGTAATGTCCGGCCCAGCGTTGCGCTGCGGTAGTTCCGCGGCGTGACGATCCACGCGCTCCCCTGTGCGTGGCGGTGTAGGGCCTTGGGCCCCAAGGGACGGATGCATCATGACCCAGCCCCTGCTGGCGGACTATTTCCCGATCCTGGTCTTCCTGGCCATCGCGGGTGGCATTGCCATCGCCATGGTGGGGGGGAGTGTACTGGCGGCCCGTCAGAAGCCCTATGCGGAGAAGATCTCCGCCTATGAATGCGGCTTCGAGCCCTTCGACGACACGCGGCGGCGCTTCGATGTGCGATTCTACCTGGTCGCCATCCTGTTCATCATCTTCGACCTCGAGGTCGCCTTCCTCTTCCCCTGGGCGGTGGCGCTGGGCGACATCGGCTGGCTGGGCTTCCTCTCGATGATGGCCTTCCTCGCCGTGCTGACGGTCGGCTTCATCTATGAATGGCGCAAGGGCGCCCTGGACTGGGAGTGAGCGGCGAATGAGCGCGAGCAACCAACTGGCCTGGAACAAGCAGGCCCTGCCGCCAGGCGCCGAGCAGGACGCCGTGGTGAAGGGCGTGAACGGCGAGATCGAGGACAAGGGCTTCGTCGTCGCCAATCTCGACAAGGTGGTGAACTGGGCGCGCACCGGCAGCCTCTGGCCGATGACCTTCGGTCTCGCCTGCTGCGCGGTGCCGATGATTCACGCCTACATGCCGCGCTACGACCTGGACCGCTTCGGCGTCATCCCGCGCGGCTCGCCGCGGCAGTCGGATGTGATGATCGTCGCCGGCACCCTGACCAACAAGATGGCGCCGGCGCTGCGCAAGGTCTACGACCAGATGGCCGAGCCGCGCTACGTCGTCAGCATGGGCAGCTGCGCCAATGGGGGCGGCTACTACCATTACAGCTACAGCGTGGTGCGCGGCTGCGACCGTGTCGTGCCCGTGGACATCTATGTTCCCGGCTGTCCGCCGACGGCGGAGGCGCTGGTCTACGGTATCCTGCAACTGCAGAAGAAGATCCGCCGGACGGGGAGCATCCTCCGTGGCTGACACGACCCCGACCGAACTGACCGCCGAGGCGCCGCGTGAGCCCACGCCGCAGGAGGCGCTCCTCTCCGCCGTGCTGTCCGGCCTGCCCGCCGGCGTGTCGCTCGAATCCCGTGTGGCGCGCGGCGTCGAGGTGGAGATCCGGGTGCGGCGCGAGGCGCTGCATGCCGTGATGCTGATGCTGCGGGACGACCCGCGCTTCGCCTTCGAGCAGTGCATGGACATCTGCGGTGTCGACTGGCCGGGACGTGCCGAGCGCTTCGACGTGGTCTACAACCTGCTGTCGCTGACGCAGAACCATCGCATCCGCGTCATCATCGCGACCGACGCCGAGCGGCCGGTCGCCAGCGTGCACGACATCTGGCCGAGCGCCACCTGGTTCGAGCGCGAGACCTGGGACATGTACGGCGTCGTCTTCGAGAACCAGCCGGATCTGCGCCGCATCCTGACGGATTACGGTTTCCAGGGGCATCCGCTGCGCAAGGACTTCCCGCTGACCGGCTTCGTCGAGGTCCGTTACGACGCCGAGCGGCAGGCGGTTGTCTACGAGCCGGTGCAGCTGACGCAGGAATTCCGCAACTTCGACTTCCTCTCGCCCTGGGAAGGCATGACCACCCTGCCGGGCGACGAGAAGGTGCACCTCAACCGGATTGGCCGCGAATGAGCCTCAGCACCGAAGACACCCCGGCCGCCGGCGGCACGCGCACGGTCGAGATCGACAGCCACACCATCAACTTCGGCCCGCAGCATCCGGCGGCGCATGGCGTGCTCCGCCTCATCCTGGAGATGCAGGGCGAGGTGGTGGAGCGCGCCGATCCGCATATCGGCCTGCTGCATCGCGGCACCGAGAAGCTGATCGAGTACAAGACCTATCTCCAGGCGCTGCCCTATTTCGACCGCCTGGACTATGTGGCGCCGATGGCGCAGGAGCATGCCTTCGCCCTGGCCACCGAGCGGCTGCTCGGCATCCAGGCGCCGCTGCGCGCCCAGTACATCCGCGTGATGTTCGCCGAGATCAGCCGCGTGCTGAACCACATCCTCAACATCACCACCTACGCGCTCGATGTCGGCGCGACGACGCCCTCGCTCTGGGGCTTCGAGCAGCGCGAGGTGCTGCTGGAGTTCTACGAGGCGGCCTCGGGCTCGCATTACCATGCCAATTACGTGCGGCCGGGCGGCGTCGCCAAGGACATTCCGGCCGGGCTGACCGACCGCATCGCGGCCTGGGCCGAACAGTTCCCGAAGTTCGTCGACGATATCGAGCGGCTGCTGACCGGCAACCGCATCTTCAAGCAGCGGACCGTCGACGTCGGCATCATGACCGCCGAGGAGGCGATGGCCTGGGGCTTCAGCGGCCCCTGCATCCGCGCCTCGGGCTGTGCCTGGGATCTGCGGCGCAGCCAGCCCTACGACATCTACGACCAGCTCGATTTCGAGATCCCGGTCGGCAGCCATGGCGACTGCTACGAGCGCTACCTCGTCCGCATCGCCGAGATGCGCGAGAGCCTCAAGATCATCAAGCAGTGCCTGGCGGCGATGCCGGGCGGCCCGATCAAGGTGCAGGACAGCAAGATCGCGCCGCCGAAGCGGGGCGAGATGAAGCGCTCGATGGAAGCGCTGATCCACCATTTCAAGCTCTATTCCGAGGGCTATCACGTGCCGGCCGGCGCGACCTATACGGCGGTCGAGGCGCCCAAGGGCGAGTTCGGCGTCTATCTCGTGGCCGATGGCGGCAACAAGCCCTATCGCTGCAAGATCCGCGCGCCGGGCTTCGCGCATCTGCAGGCGATGGAGAAGCTGTCCAAGGGCCACATGCTGGCCGATGCGGTGTCCGTCATCGGCAGCCTGGATATCGTGTTCGGAGAGATCGACCGGTGAGCGCGCATCATCACGAGGAGCCGTCGAGCTTCGCCTTCGACGCCGAGAGCGAGGCGCAGATCGCGAAGATCCTGGCGCGGTATCCCGAAGGGAAGCAGGCGAGCGGCGTGATCCCGCTGCTCTATGTCGTGCAGAAGCAGATGGGCCGGCAGACCGGCAGCGCCTGGGTGCCGCGCGTGGCGATGGATCAGGTGGCGCTGCGCCTTAGCATGGCGCCGATCCGCGTCTACGAGGTCGCCACCTTCTACTTCATGTTCAACACCAAGCCGATCGGACGCTTCCACCTGCAGGTCTGCGGCACCACGCCCTGCTGGCTGCGCGGCTCGGACGAGGTGTTGCGCGCCTGCAAGGATGCCGGGCACCTGGCGGGCTACGGCGACACCAGCGAGGACGGGCTGTTCACGCTGAGCGAGGTCGAGTGCCTGGGCGGCTGCGTCAACGCGCCGATCCTGCAGGTCGATGACGACTACTACGAGGATCTCGACTACGACAGCACCGTCCGGTTGATCGAGGCGCTGAAGCGTGGCGAGCGGCCGCGGCCGGGCAGCGCCAAGGGGCGGCTGTGCAGCGCGCCGGAGGGCGGGCCCGAGACCCTGCTCGACATCCCGCTGGTGGAGGAGAAGTGACGCCATGGCGCTGAGCGACAAGGACCGCATCTTCACCAACCTCTACGGCCTGCATCCCTGGGGCCTCAAGGAGGCGCGGCGGCGCGGCAACTGGGACGGCACGGCAGCGATCATCGCCAAGGGGCGCGACTGGATCATCGAGGAGATGAAGCAGTCCGGCCTGCGCGGCCGCGGCGGCGCCGGCTTCCCGACCGGCATGAAGTGGAGCTTCATGCCGAAGGAGAGCCCGGACGGGCGCCCGTCCTATCTCGTGGTCAACTGCGACGAGTCCGAGCCGGGCACCTGCAAGGACCGCGACATCATCCGCAACGATCCGCACACGCTGATCGAGGGCTGCCTGATCGCCGGCGTCGGCATGGGCGCGCATGCGGGCTACATCTACGTGCGCGGCGAGTACTACAACGAGCACGTCGTCCTGCAGGCGGCCATCGACGAGGCCTATGAGGCCGGGCTGCTGGGGAGGAACGCGGCGGGCTCGGGCTGGGACTTCGATCTCTACGTGCATCGCGGCGCGGGTGCCTATATCTGCGGCGAAGAGACGGCGCTGATCGAGAGCCTCGAGGGCAAGAAGGGCATGCCGCGCCTGAAGCCGCCCTTCCCGGCGGCGGTGGGCCTCTATGGCTGCCCGACGACGGTCAACAACGTCGAGACGATCGCGGTGGTGCCGACGATCCTGCGGCGCGGCGCGGCGTGGTTCGCCAGCTTTGGCCGGCCGCGCAATTCCGGCACCAAGGTCTTCTGCATCCAGGGCCATGTGAACAAGCCCTGCAATGTCGAGGCCGAGATGAGCATCCCGATGCGGGAGCTGATCGAGCGCTATGCCGGCGGCGTGCGCGGCGGCTGGGACAATCTTCTCGCCGTCATTCCCGGCGGCTCGTCGACGCCGCTGCTGCCCAAGCACATCTGCGACGACGTGCTGATGGATTTCGACGCGCTGCGCGAGCACAAGTCCGGCCTGGGCACGGCGGGCGTGATCGTGATGGACAAGTCCACCGACATCATCAAAGCGATCGCGCGGCTCGCGGCCTTCTACAAGCATGAGAGCTGCGGCCAGTGCACCCCCTGCCGCGAGGGCATGGGCTGGCAGAAGCGCCTGATGGACCGCATGGTCGAGGGGCGCGCCGAGATCGCCGAGATCGATGTGCTGGAAAGCGTCACGCGGCAGATCGAGGGGCATACCATCTGCGCCCTCGCCGATGGCGGCGTCTGGCCGGTGCAGGGGCTGATCCGGCACTTCCGTCCGCTGATGGAAGAGCGCATCGCGGCCTACAAGCAGCAGAAAAGCGGCGGCGCCATGCCGCTGGCGGCGGAGTAAGACGCCATGGCGAAGGTCACGGTTGACGGGATCGAGGTAGAAGTCCCGAACGGCGCCACCGTGCTGCAGGCCTGCGAGGCCGCTGCCAAGGAAATTCCGCGCTTCTGCTACCACGAGCGGCTGAGCGTGGCCGGCAATTGCCGCATGTGTCTGGTCGAGGTGGAGAAGGCGCCGAAGCCGGTGGCCTCCTGCGCCTATCCGGTCGCGGACGGTATGAAGGTGTTCACGGACAGCACCATGGTCCGCAACGCCCGCCGCAACGTCATGGAATTCCTGCTGATCAACCATCCGCTGGACTGCCCGATCTGCGACCAGGGCGGCGAGTGCGATCTGCAGGACCAGGCCACCGCCTATGGCGGCCAGGGCGGCCGCTACGTCGAAGAGAAGCGGGCGGTCAAGGACAAGTACATGGGGCCGCTGGTCAAGACGATCATGACCCGCTGCATCCAGTGCACCCGCTGCATCCGCTTCGCGACCGAGGTGGCCGGTGTGCCGGAGCTCGGCGCCACCGGACGCGGCGAGAACATGCAGATCGGCACTTATGTCGAGAAGGCGCTGACCACCGAGCTTTCCGGCAACCTGATCGACATCTGCCCGGTCGGCGCGCTGACCAGCCGGCCCTATGCCTATGTCTCGCGCCCCTGGGAGCTGCGGAAGACCGACAGCGTCGACGTGCTGGACGCCGTCGGCGCCGCCATCCGCATCGACACGCGCGGGCCCGAGGTGCTGCGCATCCTGCCGCGCGTCAATGAGGACGTGAACGAGGAGTGGATGGCCGATCGCGGTCGCTTCTCCTTCGACGGGCTGAAGCGCAAGCGGCTCGACCGCCCCTGGGTGCGGAAGGACGGCAAGCTGCGCCAGGCCTCCTGGGAGGAGGCGCTGGCCGTGGTGACCGACCGCCTGAAGGCCATCCCCGGTGGCCGCATCGGCGCGGTTGCCGGAGACCTGGTCGATGCGGAGAGCGCCTTCGCCCTGCGCGAGCTGATGATCGGCCTCGGCTCGGCCAATCTCGACTGCCGCCAGGATGGCGCGCGGCTCGATCTGTCGCGGCGCGACTACTACCTGTTCAATTCCGGCATCGCCGGGATCGACGAGGCCGACGCGCTGCTGATCATCGGCAGCGATCCGCGCCGCGAGGCGCCGGTGCTGAACGCCCGCATCCGCAAGCGCTGGTCGAGCGGGGCGCTGAAGGTGGCGACGATCGGCCCCGCCGGGCTGGATCTCACCTACAATGCCGAGCATCTGGGGGAGGGGGCCTCCCTCATCGCCGATCTGGCGGCCGGGCGCGGCGATTTCGCCGAAGTGCTCAAGACGGCGAAGAAGCCGATGATCCTGCTCGGGCGCGCGGCGACGGCCCGGGCGGATGGCGCGGCCGTGCTGGCCGCGGCCTGGGATCTGGCCCGCTCGGTCGGCGCGCTGACCCCGGAATGGCATGGTTTCAACCTGCTGCACCTCTATGGCGGACAGGTCGGCGCCCTGGATGCCGGCTTCTTCCCCGGGCCCGGCGGGCTCGACCTGGCGGCGATGCTGGGCGGCGGGGTGGACGCGCTCTGGCTGCTGGGCGCGGATGGCTTCGAGCCGGGGCTGATCCCGGCCGGCACCTTCGTCATCTACCAGGGCCACCACGGCGACCGCGCCGCATCCCGGGCCGATGTCATCCTGCCGGGCGCCGCCTATCCCGAGAAGGACGGCACCTACGTCAACACCGAGGGGCGGGTGCAGCGCGGCTACAAGGCGATCTTCCCGCCGGGCGAGGCGAAGGAGGACTGGCGCATCATCCGCGCCGCCGGCGCCGCACTGGAGGTACCGATGGCCTTCGACACGCTGGAGGCGCTGCGTGCCCGCATGGTCGAGGCCAACCCGGTCTTCGGGCTGGTCGAGGGCCGTGTCGAGGGCGGCTGCGGCGACACCGCCGGCCCCGCCGCCGGCGAGGTGGCGCTGGCCGGCGAGGGCTTCACCCTGCCGATCACCAACTACTGGCAGGCGGACACGATCAGCCGGGCCTCGGACACCATGGCCGAATGCGCCCGGATCTACCTGGGCGACACCACGCCCAAGCTGGCGGCGGAGTAACCGGGGATGGAAGCCTTTCTCACCTCGCCGCTCGGCGTGCTGATCATCACGGTGGCGCAGACCCTGGCGATCCTGGTGCCGCTGCTGATCGCGGTCGCCTACATGACCTATGCCGAGCGCAAGATCATGGCCGCCATGCAGATGCGTGTCGGCCCCAACATGGTCGGGCCGCTCGGCCTGCTGCAGCCCTTCGCCGACGCGGCGAAGATGCTGTTGAAGGAGACCATCATCCCGGCCGGCGCCAACCGGGCGCTGTTCATCGTCGGGCCGGTGCTGACCTTCATCCTGGCGATGATCGCCTGGGCGGTGATCCCGGTGAACGAGGGCTGGGCGATCGCCGACATCAATGTGGGCGTGCTGTACCTGCTGGCGATCAGCTCGCTCGGCGTCTATGGCATCGTCATCGCCGGCTGGGCCTCCAACTCCAAGTACGCCTTCCTCGGCGCGCTCCGCTCGGCGGCGCAGATGGTCTCCTACGAGGTCTCGATGGGCCTCGTGATCGTGACCGTGCTGCTCTGCGTCGGCAGCCTGAACCTGACCCAGATCGTTCTGGCGCAGAAGACGGTGTGGTTCTTCATCCCGCTCTTCCCGATGTTCGTCATCTTCTTCATCTCGACCCTGGCCGAGACGAACCGCCCGCCCTTCGATCTGGCGGAGGGCGAGTCGGAACTGGTGGCGGGCTTCATGGTGGAATACTCCTCCATGACCTACGCCCTGTTCTTCCTGGGCGAATACGCCAACATGTTCCTGATGTCGGCGATGACCTCCCTGCTCTTCCTGGGAGGGTGGCTGCCGCCGATGGATATCGCGCCCTTCAACTGGGTGCCGGGGCCGCTCTGGTTCATCCTGAAGATCTGCCTGGTCATGTTCACCTTCGTCTGGGTGCGCGCGACCTTTCCCCGCTACCGCTATGACCAGCTGATGCGGCTGGGCTGGAAGGTCTTCCTGCCCTTCAGCCTGGGCTGGCTGATCCTGACGGCTTTCGTGCTCAAGGTGATGGGATGGCTGCCGGCATGAGCGGGCTTGTCGAAATGTTCGGCGCGGGCTACCCCCGCGCGGCGAGGTGAGAGATGGCGACGCTGGACCGCATGGCGCGCACCTTCCTGCTGGCCGAGCTGGCCTCGGGCATGGCGCTGACGCTGAAGTACTTCTTCAGTCCGAAGAGCACGATCAGCTATCCCTTTGAGAAGACCGCGCTCTCGCCGCGCTTCAAGGGCGAGCACGCGCTGCGCCGCTATCCGAACGGCGAGGAGCGCTGCATCGCCTGCAAGCTCTGCGAGGCGGTCTGCCCGGCGCTGGCCATCACCATCGAGGCCGAGCCGCGCGAGGACGGGTCGCGGCGCACCACGCGCTACGACATCGACATGACCAAGTGCATCTACTGCGGCATGTGCGAGGAAGCCTGTCCGGTGGATGCCATCGTCGAGGGGCCGAACTTCGAGTTCGCCACCGAGACGCATGAGGAACTGATCTACGACAAGGCCCGGCTGCTCTCGAATGGCGACCGCTGGGAGCCGGAGATCGCCAAGCGCCTCGAACTCGACGCGCCCTACCGTTGACGACCGCCGCGGGGATGGATCTGGCCGTGACCTCCCCGCTGCCTGACCCTCACGGCCCCGCCCTCCTGCCAGGGCGGCTCTCCCGGAACGGTGCCATGACGCTGCATCAGCACGAGGGCGGGCTGCGATGATCGCCGCACTCGCCTTCTACGTCTTCGCGGCCATCCTGATCGCCTCGGCGGCCATGG
Source organism: Roseomonas sp. KE0001 (assembly GCF_016107285.1). Taxonomy (GTDB): domain Bacteria; phylum Pseudomonadota; class Alphaproteobacteria; order Acetobacterales; family Acetobacteraceae; genus Pseudoroseomonas. Next base: position 296,478 of record NZ_RCVQ01000001.1, read on the forward strand.
TGGTGACCAGCCGCAACCCCGTGCACAGCGTGCTGTTCCTGATCCTGGCGTTCTTCAACGCCGCGGCGCTGTTCCTGATCGCGGGGGCCGAGTTCCTGGCGATGATCCTGGTCATCGTCTATGTGGGCGCGGTCGCGGTCCTGTTCCTGTTCATCGTGATGATGCTGGACATCGACTTCACCCAGCTGCGCGAGGGCTTCCAGCGCTACGCGCCGGTGGGCGCGGTGATCGGCGGCATCCTCTTCCTGGAGCTGCTCTTCGTCTTCGGCAGCTGGCAGTTCGCGCCCGAGGCGACGGCGCTGCGGATCAACCCGATGCCGGCCGATCCGACGCTGACCAACACCGAGGCGCTGGGGCGGCTGCTCTACACGGATTATATCCTGCTCTTCCAGATCGCCGGGCTGATCCTGCTGGTCGCCATGATCGGCGCCATCGTGCTGACGCTGCGCGACAAGCAGCCGAACAGCCGGCGGCAGGACATCGCCGTTCAGGTGGCCCGCGCCGAGGCGGTCAACCTGACCTCGGTGCCGCCGCGCACCGGCCTCGGCGTGCTGGGCATCCAGCGCCGCAAGCTGCCGGAGCCGCCGAAGCCCAAGTCGCTCGGCCATGCGGGGCATGGTCACGGCCATGACGAGGACGGCCATCATGGCGGGGGGCACCACTGAGATGCTGACCATCGGTCTTGGCCACTACCTGACGGTGGGGGCCATCCTGTTCCTGCTGGGCGTGCTCGGCATCTTCCTGAACCGGAAGAACGTCATCGTCATCCTGATGTCGATCGAGCTGATCCTGCTCTCGGTGAACCTGAACATGGTGGCCTTCTCCGCCGCGTTGCAGGACCTCACCGGCCAGATCTTCACCCTCTTCATCCTGACCGTGGCGGCGGCCGAGGCCGCCATCGGCCTGGCCATCGTCGTCATCTACTTCCGCAACCGCGGCAGCATTGAGGTGGAGGATATCTCCACCCTGAAGGGCTGAACCCATGTATGTCGGTGCGGTTTTCTTCCCCCTGCTCGGAGCCTGCATCTCCGGCTTCTTCGGCCGCTGGATCGGCGACAAGGCGGCGCAGTGGTCGACCGTGGTCTGCATGGCGCTGGCCGCGGCCTGCGGCCTGACCGCCTTCGTCCAGGTGGCGCTGGGCCATGTGCCCGTCACCCTCGAGATCGTCACCTGGCTCGATGTCGGCGGCCTGCAGCTCTCCTGGGCGCTGCGCTACGACACGCTGGCGGCGATGATGGTCGGCATGGTCACGCTGATCTCGACCATGATCCACCTCTACAGCGTCGGCTACATGTCGCATGACGAGACGCAGCCGCGCTTCTTCGCCTATCTCTCGCTCTTCACCTTCATGATGCTGATGCTGGTGACCGCGGACAACCTGCTCCAGCTCTTCTTCGGCTGGGAAGGCGTCGGCCTCGCGAGCTATCTGCTGATCGGCTACTGGTACGAACGCGAGAGCGCCAACCGCGCCGCGATGAAGGCCTTCATCGTCAATCGCGTGGGCGACCTCTTCTTCATGCTCGGCATGGCGCTGACCTTCTGGACCTTCGGCAGCATCGAGTTCAACACCATCTTCCAGGGTGTCGAGGCGGCGCGTCAGCTCACCTTCGCCGGCCTGCCGGTGCTCGAGGTCATCGCGATGCTGTTCTTCCTGGGCGCGATGGGCAAGTCGGCGCAGATCGGCCTGCACACCTGGCTGCCGGACGCGATGGAGGGTCCGACCCCGGTCTCGGCCCTGATCCACGCGGCCACCATGGTCACCGCCGGCGTCTTCCTAATGGCGCGCATGTCACCCCTGGTGGAGTACGCGCCGAACGTGCTCGGCTTCGTCACCGTGATCGGCGCGACGACGGCGCTCTTTGCCGCCTCGGTCGGCATGGTGCAGAACGACATCAAGCGGGTCATCGCCTATTCGACCTGCTCGCAGCTCGGCTACATGTTCTTCGCGGTCGGCGTCGGCGCCTATCAGGCGGCGGTGTTCCACCTCTTCACCCATGCCTTCTTCAAGGCGCTGCTCTTCCTGGGCGCGGGCTCGGTGATCCACGCCATGTCGGACGAGCAGGATATCCGCCGGATGGGCGGGATCTGGAAGAAGATCCCGGTGACCTACGCGATGTTCTGGATCGGCTCCCTGGCGCTGGCGGGCGTGCCCTACTTCGCCGGCTACTACTCCAAGGACATGATCCTCGAGGCGGCCTTCGCCGGTCATGGCTGGACCGCGACCTATGCCTTCGTCTGCGGCATCCTGGCCGCCTTCCTGACCGCCTTCTACTCCTGGCGCCTGATCATCCTGACCTTCCACGGCACGCCGCGCGCGGACCATCACACGATGGAGCATGTGCACGAGAGCCCGCTGGTCATGCTGGTGCCGCTCCTCGTCCTGGCGCTGGGCGCGCTGTTCACCGGCGCCTATTTCTACGACGACTTCGTCGGCCACCACTGGGCCGAGTTCTGGAACGGCGCCATCGTCAACGCGCCGCACAACCACATCATGCATGAGGCGCACGAGGTTCCCTCCTGGGTGCCGCTGGCGCCGACGGTGGTGGGTCTGGCCGGCATCGCCCTGGCCTATGCCTTCTACATGTTCATGCCGCAGATGCCGGGGCGGATCGCCGCTGCGGTGCCGGGCCTGTACCGCTTCCTGCTCAACAAGTGGTATTTCGACGAGCTCTATGACCGGATCTTCGTGCGGCCGGCGCGCCGCCTCGCCGTCATGCTGTGGAAGGTCGGGGACGTGAAGATCATCGATGGCATGCCGAACGGCGCGGCGGCGTTGACCGCCCAGGCGTCCGGTCGCGTGGTGCGGCTGCAGTCCGGGCGGGTGGCGAGCTACGCCTTCGCCATGATCATCGGGCTTGTCCTCTTCGTCAGTATCTTCCTGTTCGGGATCGGCCGATGAACGCCGCGGGCTTCCCCCTGCTCTCGCTGCTCACCTTCCTGCCGCTGGTGGGGGCGGGCATCATCCTCTTCATCCGTGGCGAGGAGGCGGTCGTCGCCTCCAACGCCCGCTGGACGGCGCTCTGGACCAGCCTGATCGTCTTCGGCCTGTCGCTGATCCTGTGGTTCCAGTTCGACAAGACGACGGCGGATTTCCAGTTCGTCGAGCAGATCGAGTGGATGCCCGAGTTCGGCCTCGGATACCGCATGGGCGTGGACGGCATCTCCGTCCTCTTCGTCCTGCTCTCCGCCGTGCTGACCCCGCTCTGCATCCTCGCCTCCTGGGAGGCGGTGGAGAAGCGGGTGCGGGAGTACATGATCGCCTTCCTGGTCCTCGAGACCATGATGATCGGCATGTTCTCCGCCCTCGACATCGTCATCTTCTACGTCTTCTTCGAGGGCGTGCTGATCCCGATGTTCCTCATCATCGGCATCTGGGGTGGCGCGCGCCGGGTCTACGCCGCCTACAAGCTCTTCCTCTACACCCTGCTCGGCTCGCTGCTGATGCTGCTGGCGGTCTTCACCCTGTGGTTCGAGGCCGGCACCTCCAGCATCCCGGCGCTGTTCGAGCTGACCATCGCGCCCAATGTCCAGGTCTGGCTGTTCCTGGCCTTCTTCGCCTCCTTCGCGGTGAAGGTGCCGATGTGGCCGGTGCACACCTGGCTGCCGGACGCCCATGTCGAGGCGCCCACGGCGGGCTCGGTCATCCTGGCCGGCGTGCTGCTCAAGATGGGCGCCTATGGCTTCCTGCGCTTCTCCCTGCCGCTGCTGCCGCAGGCGACCGAGTGGTTCGCGCCGCTGATCTTCGCGCTCTCCGTCATCGCCGTGGTCTACACCTCGCTGGTGGCGCTGGCGCAGGAGGACATGAAGAAGCTGATCGCCTATTCCTCAGTCGCCCATATGGGCATCGTGACGATCGGCATCTTCACCCTGAACCACCAGGGCATCTCGGGCGCCATCTTCCAGATGCTGAGCCATGGCGTGGTTTCGGGCGCGCTCTTCCTCTGCGTCGGCGTGCTCTACGACCGGGTGCATTCCCGCGAGATCGCCCGCTATGGCGGCGTCGCCAAGATCATGCCGAGCTACGCCATGGTCTTCATGCTCTTCACCATGGGCTCGATCGCGCTGCCCGGCACCGCGGGTTTCCCTGGCGAGTTCCTGGTGATCGTCGGCGCCTGGCACGCCAACCCCTGGGTCGCCTTCGGGGCCGGCCTCGGCATGATCCTGGGCGCGGGCTACATGCTCTACCTCTATCGCCGCGTCGTCTTCAGCAAGATCACGCGCGAGGACCTGCGGGCGCTGCTCGACCTCAGCCCGCGCGAGTACATCACCTTCGCGCCGCTGATCCTGCTGACCCTCTGGATGGGCGTCTATCCTTCCTCCTTCCTTTCCTTCTTCGAGGCCAGCGTCGCGGCCCTCGTCACGCGGCATGAAGCCGCGATGGCGCTGCCGCGCATGGCCGGGATGTGACCGGCATGAACTGGACCCTCATCCTCCCCGAGCTGGTGCTGGCCCTGGTGGGCCTCGCTGCCCTGGCCGGCGGCGTGCTGCCGAAGCGCGACACGCATTTCGCCGTCAACATGGCGGTGCTGGGCGGGCTCCTGCTCACCGCTGTCCTGGTCGTGGCGCAGCCGGAGGGCGACGCCTTCAACGGGCAGTACGTCGCCGATGCCTTCACCCGCTTCATGAAGCTGCTGGTCCTGGCTGGCGCCGCGCTCGGCCTCCTCCTGGCGATGGACTGGAACGAGAAGGAGGGGTTGGGCAAGTTCGAGTTCCCGGTGCTGCTGCTGTTCAGCAGCCTCGGCATGATGGTCATGGTCTCGGCCAATGACCTCATCGCGCTCTATCTCGGCCTCGAGCTGCTCTCCCTCTCGCTCTATGTCATCGCCGCCTTCAACCGCGACAGCGAGCGCTCGGCCGAGGCCGGGCTGAAGTACTTCATCCTGGGCTCGCTGGCCTCGGGCCTGCTGCTCTACGGCTCCAGCCTGATCTATGGCTTCAGCGGCTCGACCAATTTCGACGCCATCGCCGATGCCCTGACCGGGATGGAGAGCGTTCCCTTCGGCGTGGTGGTGGGTCTGGTCTTCGTGCTCGCGGCCCTGGTCTTCAAGGTCTCGGCCGTGCCCTTCCACATGTGGACGCCGGATGTCTACGAAGGGGCGCCCACCCCGGTGACGGCCTTCTTCGCCTCGGCGCCGAAGGTCGCCGCCGTCGCCCTTCTGACCCGTGTGGCCGCGGGCCCCTTCGGCGACCTGGTCGGCCAGTGGCAGCAGGTGATCATCCTCTGCTCGCTGGGCTCGATGATCCTTGGCGCGCTCGCCGCCATCGGGCAGAAGAACATCAAGCGCCTGATGGCCTATTCCTCGATCGGCCATGTCGGCTATGCCCTGCTGGGCCTCGCCGCCGGCACCGAGTTCGGCGTTCGCGCGCTGCTGCTCTATATGGCGATCTACCTCTTCACCAATGTCGGCGCCTTCGCCGTGCTGGTGGCGATGCGCCGCAACGGCCGCGCGCTGGAGGGGGTGGACGACCTCGCGGGCCTGGGCAAGGCGGACCCGGCCATGGCGCTCGCCATGACCTGCTTCATGCTCTCCATGGCGGGCATTCCGCCGCTGGCCGGCTTCTTCGGCAAGCTCTACGCCATCGGCGCGGTGTGGCAGGAAGGCTTCGTCACCCTCGGCGTGGTCGCGGTGCTCAGCTCCGCCGTCTCGGCCTACTACTACCTGCGCGTCATCAAGGTCATGTACTTCGATGCCGGAGAGGCGCTCGATCCACGCCCGACGAGCCTGTCGGTGGTGCTGACCGGGACCGGCCTCTTCACCGTCTTCTTCTTCGCCTTCCCGGCGCCCTTCATGGCGGCCGCGCAGGCGGCGGTGCTGGCCCTGCTGGGGTGAACCGTCCCGACGCCTCGTGGCGCCTCGCCGTCCATGAGGAACTGGCCAGCACGCAGGATATCGTGCTGGCCGCCGCGGCGGCGGGCGAGCCGGCGGGGTTCGCCGTCCTCGCCCGGCGGCAGACCGCCGGTCGCGGCACCCAGGGGCGCGCCTGGAACTCCTCCGAGGGCAATCTCCACCTCTCCCTGCTGCTGCGCCCCGATGGGCCGCTGCGGAGCGTGCCGCACTGGTCGCTACTGGCCGCGGTCGCCCTGGCCGAAGCCGTGGCCGCCCATCTGCCCGAGCCGGCGGCGCTGCGGCTGAAATGGCCGAACGACCTGCTGCTGGATGGGGCGAAATGCGCCGGTATCCTGACCCAGGCGGCGCCGGACGGGGCGGGGGGCGCCGGCTGGGTGGTCGTCGGGATAGGGGTGAATCTCCGCCACGCCCCGCATCTTGGGGACCGTGCCACCACCAGCCTCGCGGCGCGGGGCGGCGCGGTGCCGGAGCCGGTTTCCTTCGCCTGGGAACTTCTCGGCAGGCTCGATCTCTGGCGTGCCCGGTATGCCGCCGAGGGCTTCGGTCCGGTGCGGCGGGCCTGGATGGCGAGGGGTCCGCGGCCCGGCAGCACCTTGCGGCTGCGCCAGGCTGGCCGGCTGGTCGAGGGACGCTATGGCGGCCTGGATGGCGACGGGCGGTTGCTGCTGGAACGGGAGGAAGGGCCGCTGGCAATCTCCTCGGGCGAGATCGAGACGCAGGACCCGTCGCCTGTCCGCAATCCGTGATCGCGGGCGGTCTCGTTCCGTCGGTGCAATCGGCTGGCAAGTAAGGCTATGTGGACGGTGTGAGAGGGTATGACGTCCGACTCCGCGCGGGACGGCGCGGCGACATCCAGCGATTACCGCTGCCTGGGGCCGCGCCGCGGTGGCCCGTGGGCACTGGCGATATTGGCACGGGCCCGTGCCACCCCATCTTTCTTCCACGGAATTCGCCTGACGCGCGCCACGCTCCCGCTGGAGCGGCGCTGACGAAGGCTCTCGAATCTGCCCCCGGATCACCCCTGGGCGTATGACTGAATGAACATCACGACTGGTCAGGATACATGAATCTTTACAATAGCGATCTGGCCTTCATCCCGCTCGGCGGGACGGGGGAGATCGGCCTCAACCTGAATGTCTACCGCTGCGACGGGCAGTTGCTGGCTGTCGACTGCGGCATCGGCTTCGGCGGCGCCGAGCAGCCCGAGGCCGAGGTGATGGTGCCGGACCCGTCCTGGCTGGCCGAGCGGCGCGACAAGCTGCTGGGCCTGGTGATCACCCATGCGCATGAGGACCATATCGGCGCGGTGGCGCCGCTGTGGCCGCAGCTGCGCTGCCCGGTCTATGCCAGCCCCTTCGCCGCCTCCGTGCTCCGGCGCAAGCTGGGTGAGGCCGGCCTGCTCAGCCAGGTGAAGATCGTCACCGTCCCGCTCGGGGGCAGCCTGGAGCTTGGCCCTTTCCAGCTGCGCTTCATCCGCGTCACGCATTCGGTGCCGGAGCCGCAGTCCCTGGCCATCCGCACCCCCTACGGCACCGTGCTTCACACCGGGGACTGGAAGCTCGACCCCGATCCGCTGATCGGCGAGCCGGCCGATGAGGCGGCCTTCGCCGAGCTCGGCCGGGAAGGGGTGCTGGCCATGGTCTGCGACAGCACCAATGCGCTGGTCGAGGGGCATTCCGGCAGCGAGGCGGAGGTGCGGCGCAATCTCACCGCGCTGATCCGCCAGCTGAAGGGCCGCGTCGCCGTGACCTGCTTCGCCACCAATGTGGCGCGGGTCGAATCCATCGCCCTGGCGGCCCGGGCGGCCGGGCGTCAGGTGGCGCTGTTCGGGCGCAGCCTGCGCAACGCGGAGGCCTCGGCGCGGGAATGCGGCTATCTCCAGGAGGTGCCGCCCTTCATCCATGAGGATGACGCCGACGACGTGCCGGACGATCAGCTGCTGATCATTTGCACCGGCAGCCAGGGTGAGCCGCGCTCGGCCATGGCCAAGATCGCCGCCGATACCCATCCGCGCATCTCGCTGGGCGAGGGGGACACGGTCATCTTCTCCTCCCGCATGATCCCGGGCAACGAGCGGGCCATCCTGCGGCTGCAGGACGATCTGGCGCGCGGCGGCTGCCGGGTGATGACGGCGGATGACCACATGGTGCATGTCTCCGGCCATCCGGCGCGGGACGAGCTGAAGCGCCTCTATTCCCTGGTGAAGCCGCGCTTCGCCGTGCCGGTGCATGGCGAGTGGCGCCACCTCCAGGAGCACGCCGCCCTGGCGCGGGAGATGGGCTCGACCCCCGTTCTGGTCGAGGATGGCGATGTCCTGCGCCTCGGGCCGCTGTCGGGCAACGCCGTCCCCGACGTGGTGGAAGGCGTGCCGACCGGCCAGCTGGTGCTCGATGGCGACAGGCTGCTCCCCCTGGAGGGCGGCGTGCTGGGCGCCCGGCGCAGGATGCTGTTCAACGGCATCGTCGTGGCGTCGCTGGCGGTGGACCGGGGCGGACGCGTGCTCGGCACGCCCCAGGTTTCGGCGCCGGGCCTCTTCGACATGGCCGACGTCGCTCCGGGACAGATCGCCGAGGAACTGGCGCGCGCGGTGGGCGACCTGCCACCGGCCCTGAAGCAGGAGGACGACATGCTGCGGGACGCCGCCCGCACGGTGCTGCGCAAGGCGCTCGGCCGGCGCCTGCGCAAGCGGCCGAGCGTCGAGGTGCATCTGCTGCGCGTCTGAGAGCGGCGGGGTCCGGCCGGTGTCTTATCCCGGTCGGGTCTGCAGGGCCCCGCCGCGCGGTGGCGGAAGCGTGCGGGCCAGCCGGTGCGCCGGCTGTTCTACGCCATGGTGCAGCGCCAGGGCGAGCGGGAAGGAGAGCGGAACGGCGAGGGCGGCAATGGCCAGCGGCCCCGCCTGATCCCGCAGCGCATGCGTCAGGGTCAGCAGCACCGGCATGTGCGCCAGATACAGGCTGAAGGAGATGCGGCCGAGCCGGAGCAGGCCTGGCCGCCTCAGGATCCGCGCCAGCGCGCCCTCGTGCTGCGCCAGCAGGATGAGCAGAACCGAGCCGGCGATGACACCATAGTCATGCGCCGCCGCCGCCATGACGACCACGGCGATGCCGGCGGCAAGGCGTTGCGTGCCGTCCAGCGAGAGAGGGGGCCGGAGCGCCAGGGCGGCGCCGGCGGCGAAGGCCGGCAGGAAGCCGGCGGAGGCCGCGAAGGTGCGCCCCAGGCTCTCGCCGAGGGAAATATGGCCTTCCGGCATCCCGGCCATTCGCGCCACCGCCGCGCCGAGCATCGCGAGGGCCATCAGCAAGGCGAGCCTGCCGTGGAACAGCAGGGCGAGCGGCAGCAGGAGGGCGATGCGCCACTCATGCACCAGGGACCAGAGGACGGGGTTGAGCTGGAAGCCATCGCCGTGGCTGAGCAGCATCCCCTGCTCCAGGAGGCCGCCCCAGGACCAGGGAGCGCTCCAGGCGGCGCCGGCCAGGAGATGCGGCGTCCCTTCCGGCAGCGGGCCATGCCAGACCAGCCTTTGCAACAGCGCCGAGAGGAGCAGCGAGGCCATCACCGGCAGGCCGAGGCGGAAGGCCCGCTGCAAGGCGAAATGCCACCAGCCGGCGACGCTCAGCACCGAGCCGGGCTGTCGCGCCTCCTGCGCGGCCAGCGCCCGGGTGAGGACAAAGCCGCTGAGCACGAAGAAGAACACCACCGCCTGCCGCCCCGTGGCGAGGGGCCGCAAGGGCGTCTCGGCCAGCAGCCAGGCCAGGGCAGGGGGCACCGAGGGGAGGGTCAGATAGGCATGGTGCAGGACCACAACGAGCGCGGCGAGGCCGCGCAGGGAGTCGAGTTCAACCAGTCTTGCCTTGAAAGCCGTCATGCGTGTCCCGGTTCAGGAGAAGGCCGGGACGCCGGGGCGGAGCCGGGCCATGGACCGCGCCGTGACGCGGATCCGAGGAGGGGCGAAGCGCGAAAGCGGCGCCGGCGCAGGCAAGCGCCAGGATGTGGCAGGCTTGTGGCAGGCGCTTCACGAGGCCGTGGGCCCGCTCCGTCCTAGCCCCTGGTCCCGGCCCCTGGCCGGCGCGCGGCGGCTGGCCTATGTCCCGCGCCAGGCGCCAGCCCATGGCGGCGCCCGGAGGAGGAGTGGCTGGCATGAACCTGTTCACCGGCTTCGTGGTCTATTTCCTGGTCTGGTGGACGGTGCTGTTCGCGGTGCTGCCCATCGGAGTCCGGCCCGAGCCCGAGGGCGATCCCGCCATCGGCGGGTGGCGCGGCACCCCCCGATCGCCAGGGCTGCTGAAGAAGGCTTTGCTGACGACCCTGCTGGCGACCCTCATTTGGCTGGGGATCGAGCTGCTGGTGAGCAGCTCCTGGCTCAGCTTCCGCGAGGGATGGCTGGCGATGCCTACGGAATAGGCTTCTTGGCGGAATTTGAGCAGAAAACGCTCATCATTCGAGCGCATACGCCTCGGGCGCCCGTTTTTTCAACAGGCATCCGAGGTTTTTGCATTGCAGCGTGAAGCCTGGCCAGACACCATGGGTTCAGGAAGAGAGCTGGTTCTCTTCCTGCCGTGTGACTGGCGTTTCCTCCCTAAACTCGGGCCGCACTTCGGTGTGGCCCTTTTTTTTCGTTGTATCCGGCGACACTGCCGGAGTGAAGGAGGTTTGTTCGTCATCCAGTGGGGAATTGACGTATTATTTCCATTTCTTGCAGTGCAGCATAATTTTATTGCGGCGCATCATGGCTGGCGGCGGCCTCTGGCATAACGCGCCGCCGGCCCTTACCTTCCGCCGGCCTGATGCTCCGGAGTTCCGACCTTGCGCCTGTCCCGCGCCTTCCTGCCGACCCTGAAGGAAATTCCCGCCGAGGCGGCGATCGCCTCGCACAAGCTGATGCTGCGCGCCGGGATGATCCGGCAGACCAGCGCCGGCCTCTACGCCTGGTTGCCGCTCGGCCTGCGCGTCCTGCAGAAGGTCAGCCAGATCGTGCGCGAGGAGCAGGATGCGGCCGGGGCGCAGGAGATCCTGATGCCGACGATCCAGAGCGCCGACCTCTGGAAGCAGTCCGGCCGCTACGAGGACTACGGCAGGGAGATGCTGCGCATCACCGATCGCCACGAGCGGGAGATGCTCTACGGCCCGACCAATGAGGAGATGGTGACCGACATCTTCCGGTCCTATGCGCGCTCCTACCGCGATCTGCCGCGCAACCTCTATCAGATCCAGTGGAAGTTCCGCGACGAGATCCGCCCCCGCTTCGGCGTCATGCGCGGCCGCGAGTTCCTGATGAAGGACGCCTATTCCTTCGACCTCGACCAGGAGGCGGCGCGGCTCTCCTACAGGAGGATGTTCGTGGCCTATCTGCGCACCTTCGCGCGGATGGGGCTCAAGGCCATCCCGATGCGCGCCGACACCGGCCCGATCGGCGGCGATCTCAGCCACGAGTTCATCATCCTGGCCGAGACCGGCGAGAGCCAGGTCTATCTGCACCGCGACCTGCTGGAGTTCGACGTGCTGGCGCAGACGCCGGACTACAATGGCGACCTCAGCCCGATCGTCGACTTCTGGACCAGCCGCTACGCCGCAACCGACGAGATGCACGACGAGGCCGCCTGGAACGCCGTGGAGGGCGATGCCCAGGTTTCGGCCCGCGGCATCGAGGTCGGCCACATCTTCTATTTCGGCGAGAAGTACGCGAAGCCCATGGGCCTGACCGTGGCCGGGCCGGACGGCCAGCCGGTGGTGCCGCATATGGGCAGCTACGGCATCGGCGTCTCCCGCCTGCTCGGCGCCATCATCGAGGCCAATCACGACGAGGCCGGCATCAAGTGGCCCGAGCCGGTGGCGCCCTTCCGCTGCGCCATCCTCAACCTCAAGCCTGGCGATCTGGCGACCGACGCGCTCTCCGAGAAGCTCTATGCCTCGCTGCCGGGCGACGCCGTCTATGACGACCGCAACGAGCGGGCGGGCGTCAAGTTCAACGACGCCGACCTGGCCGGCTACCCCTGGCAGGCCATCATCGGCCCGCGCGGCGCGGCCAATGGCGTCATCGAGCTGAAGCGCCGCGCGACCGGAGAGCGGCAGGAGGTCTCGATCGAGGCGGCCCTGGCGCAGATCCTCGGCCGCTGAGCCGCCACGTGTTCGGAGCCTTCGAGCGCAAGGTCGCGTTCCGCTACCTGCGGGCGCGCAAGGGCGAGCGCTTCGTCTCGGTGATCGCCACCTTCTCCCTGGTCGGCATCGCGCTCGGCGTCGCCACGCTGATCATCGTGATGAGCGTGATGAACGGCTTCCGGCAGGAACTGCTGGGCCGCATCCTCGGGCTGAACGGGCATCTCGGGGTCTATGCCGCCGGGCCGGGCGGCCTGCGCGACTACGACGACATCACCGCGCGCATCCGCCAGCTCGCCGGCATCGATTCCGCCGCGCCCATCGTCGAGGGGCAGGTGCTGCTGACCAGCGAGGCCGGCGGCGCCACCGGTGGCCTGGCGCGCGGCATCCGGCCCGAGGACCTGCGCGCCCGGCCGCTGCTCGCCGGCAATATCCGCGCCGGCAGCCTGGAGGCCTTCCAGGGCGAGGACGCCATCCTGATCGGCACCCGGCTGGCGCAGAAGCTCGGGGTCGGCATCGGCGACAGGGTCACGCTGGTCTCGCCGCAGGGCCGCACCACCGTCATCGGCACCGTGCCGCGGCTGCGCGCCTATACGGTGGTGGCGATGTTCGAGGCGGGGATGAACGAATACGATTCGTCCTACGTCTTCCTGCCTCTGCCGGCGGCCCAGATCTACTTCCAGATGCGCGACGCCGCCTCGCAGATCGAGGTCTTCGTGCGCGACCCCGACCGGGTACGGCAGGCGAGCCGGGAGATCGTCGACGCGCTCTCGCCCCGCCCGGTGCGGGTGCTGGACTGGCAGGCCAGCAACAGCAGCTTCTTCGCCGCCGTCCAGGTCGAGCGCAACGTGATGTTCCTGATCCTGACGCTGATCATCATCGTCGCCGCCTTCAACATCGTCTCCTCGCTGATCATGCTGGTGAAGGACAAGGGACGGGATATCGCCATCCTGCGCACCATGGGCGCGACGCGCGGCGCGGTGATGCGGGTCTTCCTGATCTGCGGCACCTCGATCGGCGTGCTCGGCACCGGCATCGGCTTCGCCCTCGGCCTGGTCTTCTGCCTGAACATCGAGAGCATCCGCCAGGCGCTGCAGGCGCTGACCGGCACGCAGCTGTTCAGCCCGGAGGTCTATTTCCTGACGCGGCTGCCGGCGGTGGTGAACCCGCATGAGGTGGCGCAGGTGGTGCTGATGGGCCTCGGCCTGTCGCTGCTGGCGACGCTCTACCCGTCCTGGCGCGCCGCGCGCACCGATCCGGTGGAGGCCCTGCGCAATGAGTGAGGTCCGCCTGCGCCTCGAGCGCGTCGAGCGCCGCTTCCGCACCGAGGCGGGTGAGCTGCCCGTGCTGCGCGGCGCCGAGCTGACCCTGCATGCGGGGGAGATCGTCGCCCTGGTCGCGCCCTCGGGCACCGGCAAGTCCACCCTGCTGCACCTGGCCGGGCTGCTGGAGCGGCCCGATGCGGGGGAGGTGGTGATCGGCGGCCGGCCGGCCGGCACCCTGTCCGACGACGCGCGCAGCGCGCTGCGCGGCCGGGCCATCGGCTTCGTCTACCAGTTCCACCACCTGCTGCCGGAATTCACCGCGCTGGAGAATGTCGTGCTGCCGCAGATGGCGATCGGGACCGGCGAGAAGGAGGCCGCCCGCCGGGCGCGCGAGCTGCTGGCGGGCTTCGGGCTGGAAGGGCGGGAGGCGCACCGGCCCGGTCGCCTCTCGGGCGGCGAGCAGCAGCGCGTGGCCATCGCCCGGGCCCTGGCCAACCGGCCCGGCCTGCTGCTGGCCGACGAACCCACCGGCAACCTCGATGTCGCCACCGCCGAGCAGGTCTTCGCGCAGCTTCTGGCGGCGGTGCGGGGCGCCGGGCTGGCGGCGCTGATCGCGACGCACAATCCCGAGCTGGCGGCGCGGATGGACCGGGTGGTCACCTTGCGGGACGGACAGGTGGTGGCGGCCTGACCGCGCCGACTCCGCGGCGCGGCCTGCCTTCGGCGGCGGCTTCTGCTAAACTGCCGGGATGACCGCCAGCTTCGTCCATCTCCACGCCCACTCCGCCTATTCCCTCGCCGAGGGGGCGATCAAGACGGAGAAGCTGGCCGAGCTGGCCAGGGCACAGGACATGCCGGCCCTGGCGCTGACCGACACCGCCAACATGTTCGGCGCGCTGGAATTCGCCAAGGCCTGCTCGGGCAAGGGCGTGCAGCCCATCATGGGCTGCCAGCTCTTCCTCTCGCGCGGCGCGGCGGACGAGCGGCCCGAGGTGCTGCGCCTGCCGCCCGATCCGGTGGTGGCGCTGGCCATGAACGCGGAAGGGCTGGAGAACGTGCAGCGGCTCTCCTCCCAGGGCTTCCTGCGCGACGATCCCAGCGGCCGGCCGGCGGTCACGCTCGAGCTGCTGAAGCAGCATGCCGCAGGCGTCGTCCTGCTCACAGGGCCCAGCACCACCGGTCCGCTGGGCCGCCTCCTGCAGGAAGGGCGGCGGGACGCGGCGCTGCGGCTGCTGCATGCCCTGCGGGAGAGCTTCACGGACGACCGCCTGGTGGTGGAGATGACGCGCCATGGGCTGGAGATCGAGCGCGTTCTCGACCCCGCCCTGCTGGCGCTCGCCGATGCCGCGGACCTGCCGGTCGCCGCCGCCAACGACATCTACTTCGCCCGGCCCGAGATGTACGAGGCGCATGACGCGCTGCTCTGCATCGCCGAGGGGCGCACCCTGGCCGAGACGGACCGCCGCCGCGTGACGCCGGAGCATCACTTCAAGTCCGCCGAGGCAATGCGGGCCCTGTTCCGCGACCTGCCCGAGGCCTGCGACAACACCCTGGCGATCGCGCGGCGCTGCACGGTCATGGCGGAGACGCGCAAGCCCGAGCTGCCGGTCTGCCCCAAGGTCCAGCCCGGCATGACCGAGGCCGAGACGGTGCGCGACATGGCGCGCCGCGGCCTGGAGGTGCGGCTCGACGCACAGGGCACGCCGCCGGGGGAGAGGGACCGCGCCGCCTATCGCGAGCGGTTGAACTTCGAGCTCGACGTCATCGAGAAGATGGGCTTCTCGGGGTATTTCCTGATCGTCGCCGACTTCATCCAGTGGGCCAAGCAGAACGACATTCCGGTCGGGCCGGGGCGTGGCTCGGGCGCCGGCTCGGTGGCCGCCTGGGCGCTGCTGATCACCGACCTCGACCCGCTGCGCTTCGGCCTGCTCTTCGAGCGCTTCCTGAACCCCGAGCGCGTCTCGATGCCGGATTTCGACATCGACTTCTGCCAGGACCGCCGCGACGAGGTGATCCAGTACGTCCGCCGCGAGTATGGCGAGGACCGGGTGGCGCAGATCATCACCTTCGGCCGGTTGCAGGCCAAGGCGGTGGTGCGGGATGTCGGCCGGGTCATGGGCATGCCCTACGGGCAGGTCAACAAGATCGCCGAGCTGATCCCCTTCAACCCGGCCAAGCCGGTGACGCTGCAGCAGGCCATCGACGGCGAGCCGCGCCTGCAGGAGATGCGCGAGGCGGACGAGACGGTCGCCCGTCTGATGGAGACCGCCCTGGTGCTGGAGGGGCTGTACCGCAACGCCTCCACCCACGCGGCGGGCGTCGTCATCGGGCGCAAGCCGCTGATCGACACCGTGGCGCTCTACCGCGATCCGCGGTCGGACATGCTGGTGACGCAGTACTCGATGAAGTACGTCGAGAATGCGAGCCTGGTGAAGTTCGACTTCCTCGGCCTCAAGACGCTGACGGTGCTCGAGCGCGCGGTGGGGATCCTGCGCGAGGAGGGCGAGACGATCGACCTCGCGAAGATCCCGCTCGACGACCGGAAGACCTACGAGATGCTGGCGCGGGGCGATTCCGCCGGCGTGTTCCAGTTCGAGGGCCAGGGCATGCGCGACTGCCTCCGCATGATGCGCCCCGACCGCTTCGAGGACCTGATCGCCGCCGTCTCGCTCTATCGGCCGGGCCCGATGGCCAATATCCCGGCCTATTGCGCCCGCAAGCATGGCGAGCCCTGGGAGCCGGTGCACCCCTCCATGCGCCATCTGGTGGAGGAGACCTACGGCATCCTGGTCTATCAGGAGCAGGTCATGCAGATCAGCCAGGACGTGGCCGGCTATTCGCTGGGCGGTGCCGACCTGCTGCGCCGCGCCATGGGCAAGAAGATCCGCTCCGAGATGGAGGCCCAGCGCAGGATCTTCGTCGAGGGCGCGGTGCGGAACGGCGTGCCGGAAGGCAAGGCCGGCGAGATCTTCGACCTGATGGAGAAGTTCGCGGAATACGGCTTCAACAAGTCGCACGCGGCCGCCTATGCGCTGGTCGCCTACCAGACCGCATGGCTGAAGGCGAATTATCCGGTCGCCTTCCTGGCCGCCTCCATGACGCTCGACATGGACAAGACCGAGAAGCTCGCCAACCACATGCAGGAGGCCTCGCGGCTCGGCATCCCCGTGCTGCCGCCGGACGTGAACCGCTCGGCGGCCGAGTTCCGCGTCGAGCGCCGGGAGGATGGCGGGCAGGCGATCCGCTTCGCGCTCGCCGCCGTCAAGCGCGTCGGGCTGCAGGCGATGCGGGATCTGGTGCGGGCGCGCGACGCCCGGGGGCCCTTCGCCTCGGTGGCGGAGTTCGCCGGCCGGGTCGATCCCAAGCTGCTCAACAAGATGCAGCTGGAGAATCTGGCGCGGGCCGGCGCCTTCGACAGTCTGGAGAGGAACCGGGCGCGGATGGCGGCCAGCGCCGAGGTCATCCTGCGCCGCGCCCAGGCCAGCGCCGAGGAGCGGGTCTCGAGCCAGATCGGCCTGTTCGGCGGCGGCGACTCCCGGCCCGAGCCGCTGCGCCTGCCGGAGGTGCAGGACTGGCCGGAGCTGGAACGGCTCAGCCAGGAGGCCGAGGCGGTCGGCTTCCACCTCTCGGCCCATCCGCTCGACACCTACCGGGATGTGCTGAGGAAGCTGCGCGCCGTGCCGATCGCCCAGCTGCAGCAGCGCGCCGAGGCGGGGGCGGGGGTCCTCAGGATCGCCGGCACCGTGGTCAACAGCAAGGAGCGCACCACCCGGACCGGCAGTCGCATGGCCTGGCTGCGCCTCTCGGATGCCAGTGGCAGCACCGAGGTGACGCTCTTCTCCGAGGTGCTGCTGAAGAACCGGGCGCTGCTCTTCGAGGGCAACGCCCTTCTGGTCACCGCCGAGGCGCGCATGGAGGGCGAGACGCTGCGCCTGACCGCCCAGGGCCTCGAATCCCTGGACAAGGCGGCGGCGGGGGTGGGGCAGATGCTGCGCCTCAGGATCGAGGCGGCCGAGGCCGTGGCGCCGATCCGCGCCATGCTGGAGAAGGAGGGGCCCGGCCGGGGCCGCGTCGTGCTGGTGCCGCGCCTGGGCCCGGCGCAGGAGGTCGAGGTCGCCCTGCCGGGGCACTGGAACGTCTCGCCCCGCCTGGCCCAGGCGATGAAGGTGGTCCCCGGCGTCGAGGTGCTGCCGGCCTGACGCCGCTATCCGCTGGCGCCCGCGGGCCAGGGATTTCTTGCCAGCGGCGGCCCATCCGCCTATATCGCCCCCGCCGGCGCGGGACGTCCCCGCGCCGGCAAATCCGCACGCGGCGCGCCCTTCCACCCGCAGGTGACAGGGTCCGGTCCCCGAAAGGGGCGAAGCGCCGCGGAGGCTCAACCGGACGTGACCTGAAGGAAGGACCGCCACCATGGCGATGCCAGAAGTTTCCCTGCGCCAGCTGCTCGAGGCCGGTGTCCATTTCGGCCACCACACCCGCCGCTGGAACCCGCGCATGGCGCCCTACATCTTCGGCGTGCGCAACCAGGTGCATATCCTGGACCTGCAGCAGACCGTGCCGATGCTGGACCGCGCGCTGCGCACGATCCGTGACGTGGTGGCGGGCGGCGGCCGCGTGCTCTTCGTCGGCACCAAGAAGGCGGCGGCGGAGTATGTGGCGGACGCGGCGACCCGCTGCGGCCAGTACTACGTCAACCACCGCTGGCTCGGCGGCATGCTGACCAACTGGAAGACCATCACCGGCTCCATCAAGCGCCTGAAGCAGATGGACGAGCAGCTCGCCGGCAACACCCAGGGCCTGACCAAGAAGGAGGTCCTGATGCTGACCCGCGAGCGCGAGAAGCTCGACCGCGCGCTGGGCGGCATCCGCGAGATGGGCGGCCTGCCGGACATCATCTTCGTCATCGACGTGGTGAAGGAGAAGCTGGCGATCGAGGAGGCCAACAAGCTCGGCATCCCCGTCGTGGCCGTGGTCGACTCCAACGCCGATCCCGAGGGCGTGGCCTTCCCGATCCCGGGCAATGACGACGCCATCCGCGCCATCAACCTGTATTGCGACCTGGTCGCCGGCGCCGTCTTCGACGGCATCAGCGCCGAGCTGCAGGCCTCCGGCGTCGATCTCGGCGCGTCCGAGGACCTGGGTGCCGAGGAGCTGCCGGTGGTCGAGGGCGTCGAGGGTGCCGCCGTGGCGGAGGCCGAGGCCGCCGTGGGCGGTCCCGATGCCCCGGTCGCGCCGCAGGCCTGACTGATCGATCCGTCCGACAGGAGCGAGTGATATGGCTGAAGTGACGGCCCTGATGGTCCGCGACCTGCGCGAGAAGACCGGCGCGGGCATGATGGACTGCAAGAAGGCCCTGGTCGAGAACAACGGCGACGCCGAGGCGGCCATCGACTGGCTGCGCAAGAAGGGCCTCGCCGCCGCGGCGAAGAAGTCCGGCCGCGTGGCCGCCGAGGGGCTGATCGGCACCGCGACGGGCCCGCAGGTGGCGGGCATGGTCGAGGTCAATGCCGAGACCGACTTCGTGGCGCGCAACGAGATGTTCCAGAACTTCGTCGCCGAAGTGGCCGGGCTGGTCCTCTCGGTGGGCGAGGATGTCGAGCAGCTCAAGGCGGCGACCTATCCCGGCACCACCCACTCGGTGCAGGACGAGCTGACCCGGCTGATCGCCACCATCGGCGAGAACATGTCCATCCGCCGCGCCCGGCGCCTGACGGTGCCCTCGGGCACGGTGGCGACCTATGTCCACTCGGCGGTGAAGCCGGGCCTGGGCAAGATCGGCGTGGTCGTGGCGCTGGAGGCCGCCTCCGAGCTGGAGGCGCTGGAGACGCTGGGTCGCCAGATCGGCATGCATGTCGCGGCCGCCCGCCCCGACGCGCTCGACGTCTCGGCGGTCGATCCCTCGGCGTTGGAGCGAGAGAAGGCGGTGCTGACCGAGCAGGCGCGCGCCTCCGGCAAGCCCGACAACATCATCGAGAAGATGGTCGAGGGCCGGGTCCGCAAGTACTACGAGGAAGTCGTGCTGCTGGAGCAGGTCTGGGTGCATGATGGCGAGAGCCGCGTGAAGTCCATCGTCCAGAAGGCCGGCGCCAAGCTGACGGGCTTCGCCCGCTTCCAGCTCGGCGAGGGCATCGAGAAGGAAAGCAGCGACTTCGCCGCCGAGGTCGCCGCCGCTGCCGGGACCGCTGGCTGAAATGTGAAGGGCGGGAGGGTTCGCCCTCCCGCGCCTCGTCTTATTCGCGTCATATTGTCTGATTTTAAAGGCTGTACCTCCGCCGGGCCGGTTCATGGCCTTGCTGCGGGAGTGGCGGCTGCCTATCGTGCCGCGCCCCTTCATGACTCTTGTGCCCGGAACCAGACCCATGTCCGCCCCGACCTACAAGCGCGTCCTCCTCAAGCTGTCGGGTGAGGCTCTGATGGGAGGGCGGGATTACGGGCTGGACACCGGCACCGTCCGGGCGATCGCCGGCGACATCAAGGACGTGGTCGATCTCGGCGTCGAGGTCTGCGTCGTGGTGGGCGGCGGCAATATCTTCCGGGGCGTCGCCGGCGCCTCCTCCGGGATGGACCGCACCCAGGCCGACAGCATGGGCATGCTGGCCACCGTGATGAACGCCCTGGCCATGCAGAATGCGCTGGAGAAGATCGGCGTGCCGACGCGGGTGCAGTCGGCGATTCCGATGAGCAGCGTCTGCGAGCCCTTCATCCGCCGCCGCGCCGAGCGGCACATGGAGAAGGGGC
The DNA here is from genome assembly GCF_016107285.1 of Roseomonas sp. KE0001. Lineage (GTDB taxonomy): Bacteria > Pseudomonadota > Alphaproteobacteria > Acetobacterales > Acetobacteraceae > Pseudoroseomonas. Next base: position 316,423 of record NZ_RCVQ01000001.1, read on the forward strand.
GGGTGGTGATCTTCGCCGCCGGCACCGGCAATCCCTTCTTCACGACCGACACCGCCGCCGCCCTCCGCGCCGCCGAGATGGGCTGCCAGGCGCTGCTGAAGGGCACGCAGGTGGACGGGGTCTATTCCGCCGATCCGCGCAAGAATCCGCAGGCCGAGCGCTACACCACCCTGACCTATCTCGACATGCTGGCGCGCGATCTCGCGGTGATGGATGCCGCGGCCATCAGCCTGGCGCGCGAGAACAAGCTGCCGATCGTCGTCTTCAACATCCACGAGCCGGGCGCCTTCACCGCCGTGATGCAGGGCGAGGGCCGCTTCACCACGGTGGTGGACCAATAAGAGCAGAGAGAAGGAGGCACTGGCCATGGCCGCACCTGCCGATCTGAACACGCTGAAGCAGGATCTGACCCGCCGCATGGAGGGTGCCCTGGAGTCGCTGCGCAAGGAGTTCTCCGGCCTGCGCACCGGCCGCGCCTCCCCGGCGCTGCTGGAGCCGATCCGGGTCGAGGTCTATGGCGCCAACCAGCCGCTGGCCCAGGTGGCGAATGTCTCGGTCTCGGGGCCGAGCATGTTGTCCGTCCAGGTCTGGGACCGTTCGGCGGTGAAGGCGGTCGAGATCGCCATTCGTGACTCGGGCCTCGGCCTCAACCCCCAGGCCGAGGGCCAGACCATCCGCGTGCCGCTGCCGCCGCTGAGCCAGGAGCGCCGCAACGATCTCGCCAAGCAGGCGGCGAAGTACGCCGAGGCCGCCAAGGTGGCCGTGCGGGGCGTCCGCCGCGATGGCATGGAACAGATCAAGGGCTGGGAGAAGAAGTCCGAGATCGGCAAGGATGACGCCAAGACCTGGTCCGACGAGGTGCAGAAGCTGACCGACCTGAACATCAAGAAGGTCGATGAGCTGCTCGCCGAGAAGGAAAAAGACATCAAGGCGGTCTGACCAGCAGAATGAGCGCCGCGCCCCTCAATGCCGGCGTCGCCCTGGCGGCGCTGCCGGTGCCGGCGGAGCCTCAGCAGGGCCCGCTGCATATCGGCCTGATCATGGACGGCAACCGCCGCTGGGCGAAGGCCCGCGGCCTGCCGCGTGCGATCGGCCACAAGGCCGGGGTGGACGCGGTGCGCCGGGCCATCCAGGCCACGGCCGATGCCGGCATCCCCTGGCTGACGCTCTTCGCCTTCTCCTCGGAGAACTGGCGCCGCTCGGCCGACGAGGTGCGCGACCTCACCGGCCTGCTGCGCGTCTATCTGCGGCGGGAAGTGGGATCGCTGGCGAAGAATGGCGTGCGCCTTCGGGTCATCGGCGAGCGTGACCGCTTCGGGCCGGAGACGGTCTCGGCGATCGAGGCGGCCGAGGCCGCGACGGCGCACAACACCCGCCTCAACCTCACGGTCGCGCTCTCCTACGGCGCCCGGGCGGAAATCGCCGCCGCCGCCCGCGCCCTGGCGCGCGAGGTCGCCGCCGGGCGGCTCGATCCGGACCAGGTGGACGAGGGGGGCCTGGCGCGGCATCTGGCGACGCGCGACATGCCGGATCCCGACCTGATCATCCGCACCTCGGGCGAGCAGCGCCTGTCCAACTTCCTGCTCTGGCAGGCGGCCTATGCCGAGTTCGTGTTCCTCGACGTGCTCTGGCCGGATTTCGACGCCCCGCATCTGCAACAGGCCCTGGCGGAGTATCGCAGCCGCAACCGCCGCTTCGGCGTCGGCGCCGGCTGAGGCATGACGCCGGAAAGTCCCGCCGCGGCAAAGCGGTGGCGCGACCTGCGCAAGCGCGCCCTCTCGGCCCTGGTGCTCGGCCCCGGGGCCCTGCTCTGCATCTGGCTCGGCGCGCTGGCCTGGACCGGGCTGATGACCATCGCGGTGGCGGTGCTCACCTGGGAATGGGTGCGGCTCTGCGGATTACGGAGCCATCTCTGGCCCGGCATGGCGGTGCCGGCGGTGGTCTTCCTCGCCTGCGCGCTGGCAGTGTTCCAGTTCAGCCACCTGGCCCTGGCGGTGCTCGTCCTCGGCTCCCTGGCGGTCTGGCTGACGGCGCCGCGGCTGCGCCGCCGGACGGGGCCGCCGCCGCCGGCGAGCTGGCTGGCGCTGGGTGTCCTGTATATCGGCCTGGCCGGCATCGCGCTGATCGAGCTGCGGCACGACAACGAGGCCGGGCGCGGCAATGTCTTCTTCCTCTTCCTGGTGGTCTGGGCGAGCGACATCGGCGCCTATCTCGTTGGCCGGCTTCTCGGGGGGCCGAAGCTCGCCCCGGCGATCTCGCCCGGCAAGACCTGGTCCGGCGCCGCCGGCGGGCTGGCCTCGTCGATGGCGGTCGGCTGGCTGGCGGCCGACTGGCTGGCGCCGGGCAATCCGGATGCCGTCAAGGTGCTTGCCGTGGCCGCCCTGCTCGGCGTCGCGACCCAGTTGGGCGACCTGCTGGAAAGCGCGGTGAAGCGCCGCTTCAAGGTGAAGGATTCCTCGATGCTGATCCCTGGGCATGGCGGGCTGCTCGACCGGCTGGACGGGTTGCTGGCCGCGGCGCCGGTCGCCGCCCTGCTGGCCTTCGGGGTCGGCTATGGCGTGCCGCTGTGGCGATGAGCCCGCGTAGCGTCACCATCCTGGGCAGCACGGGCTCGGTGGGGCGCAGCACCGTTGCCCTGCTCGATGCCGCCGCGCCGGGCCGCTTCACCGTCACCGCCCTGGTCGCCGGCCGTGATGCCGCCGGCCTGGCGGAGCAGGCCCTGCGGCTGCGCCCGCGCCTGGCCGTGCTGGCCGATCCGGCCGCCGGGGCCGAGCTGGCCGAGCGGCTGAAGGGCAGCGGCATTGCGCATGACTGCGGCCCCGCCGCCGTGGCCGCCGCCGCCTCCCTGCCGGCGGACTGGACCATGGCGGCCATCGTGGGCGCCGCCGGATTGCAGCCGGCCCTGGCGGCGCTGCGGCGTGGCGGCACCCTGGCCCTGGCTAACAAGGAGGCGCTGGTCTGCGCCGGCGATCTGGTGCTGGCCGCCGCGCGGCAGGCCGGCGCCACGCTGCTGCCGGTGGATTCGGAGCACAACGCGATCTTCCAGGCCTTCGACGCCGCCCGGCCCAGTGCGGTGGAGAAGATCATCCTGACCGCCTCGGGCGGCCCCTTCCGCGAGATGGCGCCGGAGCAGATGGCGCGGGTCACGCCGGAGCAGGCGGTCCGGCACCCGGTCTGGTCGATGGGCGCCAAGATCAGCGTCGATTCCGCCAGCATGATGAACAAGGGCCTCGAGCTGATCGAGGCGGCACGGCTCTTCCCCATCCCGGAGCCGCGCATCGAGGTGCTGGTGCATCCGCAATCGGCGGTGCACGGCCTGGTGCAGTACACGGACGGCTCGCTGCTGGCCCAGCTCGGTACGCCGGACATGCGGACACCGATCGCCCATGCCCTGGCCTGGCCGGAGCGCATGGCGGTGGAGGTGCCCCGGCTGGACCTGGCGGCCCTGGCGCGGCTCGATTTCTTCCCGCCCGATCCCGGGCGCTTCCCCTGCCTGCGCCTGGCGCGCGAGGCCTTGCGGGCGGGGGCAGGGGCCACCACCATTCTGAATGCCGCGAACGAGGTCGCCGTCGGCCTTTTCCTGCAGCGTCGGCTCGGCTTCCTCGACATCGCCGTGGTGGTCGAGGAGGCGCTGGAGGCGCTGGGCGCGCCGCAGACACCGGATCTCGATGCCGTGCTGGCGCTGGACGGGCTGGCGCGGCAGGATGCCCTGGCGCGTGCGGCCCGACGCGCCGCCTGAACAGACGCCCGCCGGAGCTTGCCGCGGGCCGGAGACGTGACCTTGGACTTCCTGCCTGAGCCGCTGCGCTCGATCCTCGCCTTCATCGTGGTGCTGGGCGTGCTCGTCTTCATCCATGAGCTCGGCCACTACCTGGCCGCCCGCTGGCGCGGGGTGCATGTGGAGGTCTTCTCGGTCGGCTTCGGCAGGCGCATCCGCAGCTGGACCGACCGTCACGGCACGGAGTGGCGGGTCTCCTGGCTGCCGCTCGGCGGCTTCGTGAAGCTGCACGGGCAGGAAGGGCCGGACGACGCGACGCCGGAGCAGCGCGCCGGATGGAAGCCCGGCCGCACCTTCCACGACAAGCCGGTGAAGGACCGGGCGATCGTCGTCGCCGCCGGGCCCGTGGCCAACTTCCTGCTCGCCGCCGTGCTGTTCGGCGGCCTCTACATGACGGTCGGGCAGCCGCAGCCCAGCGCCATCGTGGGCACGGTGGTCGCCGGCAGCGCCGCCGAGCGGGCCGGCCTCCTGCCGGGCGACCGCATCCTCAGCCTGGACGGCGCGCCGGTGCGCCGCTTCGAGGAGTTGCAGCGCCACATCCAACCGCGCCCGGGGCAGCCGGTGGCGGTGCGAATCCAGCGTGGGGACGAGGAGCGCACCCTGACCGCCATCCCGGAACCGCGGGAGGTGAATGGCGCCAGTGTCGGGATGCTCGGTGTCTCGGGCGGGGCGGCGGAGTTCCGCCGCCTGAACCCGTTCAGCGCCATGGCGGCCGGCGTGACCCAGACCTGGGACGTGACGGTGCAGACCCTGGCGGGGCTCTGGCAGATGATCGCGGGCCAGCGCGGCACGGAGGAGTTGGGCGGCCCCCTGCGCATCGCCCAGCTCTCCGGTCAGGTGGCCGAGCTGGGCCTGCCCAGCCTGATCTCCTTCATGGCCGTGCTGTCGGTGAACCTGGCGCTGATCAACCTCTTCCCGATCCCCATGCTGGATGGCGGCCATCTGCTGTTCTACGCCGCCGAGGCGATCCGCGGCCGGCCCCTGCCGCCGCGCGCCATCGAGTACGGCTTCCGCGCCGGATTCGCCCTGCTGATCGCGTTGTTCATCTTCGCCACCTGGAACGACCTCTCGGGGATGGGCGTGGTCCGCTGGGTCAGCAGCCTGGGCGGCTAGCGGCGCGCCTGGTGGGATATTCAACCCCCGCGCGAGCGGCGGCGGGCCGGATCATGGCAACCGATCAGGCGGGGGTGGCGGGCCACGGTTTTCCCCGCTAGTCTCCCGCCGCCCGAGACGCCTTGTTTTCGGTTGTTTTCCCTTCGCCTATCCGGGGGCCTTTCCATGGGCTCCCATCCACCGGCTCCGGATTCGACCTTTGAACGCTACCCGCGCTCTTCTGCTTGCCGCCACCTGCCTGGTGCCCGCCCTGCTGCCGCCGACGGCCATGGCCCAGCCACGCCGGCCCGGTCCGCCTGCGGCCCAGCCCGCTGGCGGCGTGATCAGCCAGATCGAGATCCAGGGCAATCAGCGCATCGAGGCGGACACGATCCGCTCCTATATGCTGCTGCAACCGGGCGATGCCTTCGACGGCGAGCGCCAGGATCGCAGCCTGCGCACCCTCTTCGCCACCGGCCTGTTCCGCGACGTGCAGATCAGCCGCGAGGGGGGCCGCATGATCGTGCGGGTTCAGGAGAATCCGAGCGTCAATCAGGTGGCCTTCGAGGGGAACAGCAAGCTCTCCGACGACACGCTGCGCGGCGAGATCCAGCTGCGGCCGCGCGCCGTCTTCACCCCCGCCGCCGCCCAGGCCGACCGGCAGAAGCTGCTCGACCTCTATGCGCGCCGGGGCCGTTTCGCCGCCCGGGTCGAGCCGAAGGTCATCGAGCGGGACCAGAACCGCGTCGATGTGGTCTTCGAGATCACCGAGGGCGATGTGGCCCTGATCAGCCGCATCAACTTCGTCGGCAACGAATCCTTTTCGGACAGCCGCCTGAAGGAAGTCGTCTCCTCGCGCGAAGCGGCCTGGTACCGGCCCTTCTCCTCCTCCGACACCTATGAGCCGGAGCGGCTGAACTTCGATCGCGAATTGCTGCGCCGCTACTACGAGCGGCAGGGCTATGCCGATGTGAACGTCACCGGCGCCGCCGCCGAGCTCGCGCCCGACCGCAGCGGCTTCTTCGTCACTTTCACCCTGACCGAGGGGCCGCGCTACCGCTTCGGCAAGGTGGAGATCCAGTCCAGCCTGCGCAACGTGACCGCCGAGCGGCTGCAGCGCGTGCTGGAGATCTATTCCGGCGACTGGTACGACGGCAGCGCCGTCGAGCGCATGCAGCAGACGCTGATCGACGAGGCCAACCTGGCCGGCGCGCCTTTCGTCGACGTCGAGCCCCGGATCACCCGCGACCGTGCCGCCAACACCATCGACGTGGTGTTCGACGTCACCGAGGGGCAGCGGGCCTATGTCGAGCGGATCGACATCACCGGCAACACCCGCACCCAGGACCGCGTGATCCGCCGCGAGATGCGCCTCGCCGAGGGCGACGCCTTCAACGCCGCGCAGGTCCGGCGCTCGCGCCAGCGCATCCAGGATCTGGGCTACTTCTCGGCCGTCACCATCACCCCCGTCCCCTCCGGACAGGACCGGGTGGTTCTCGACACCAGGATCGCCGAGCGCGCCACCGGCGAGATCTCGCTGGGCGGCGGCTATTCGACGGATGCCGGCGCGCTGGCCGATGTCGGGTTGCGCGAGCGCAACCTGATGGGCACCGGCATCGACGCGCGGATCAACACCACCATCGCCCAGCGCCGCAGCCAGGTCGACCTCTCGGTCACCGACCCGTCCTTCCTGGACCGCAACCTCTCGGTCGGCGGGGATGTCTTCTTCATCCAGCGCGATCTGACCGACTATTCGGGCTATGAGGAGCGCCGCGCCGGCTTCAGCGTGCGCGCCGGCTACGAGTTCAATGAGCGGCTGCGCCAGTCCTGGGCCTATACCCTGTCGCGCCGCAACGTCTTCAACGTGAACGATGACGCCTCGATCTACATCAAGGAGCAGCGGGGCGTCACCTGGCTGTCGCAGATCAGCCAGACGCTGACCTATGACACGCGCGACTCCCGCCTCGATCCGCGCAGCGGCTACGTCGTCCGCCTCGCGACCGATCTCGCCGGTCTTGGCGGCGACGTGAACTATGTCCGCGGCCGCCTGGACGGCACCTATTACATCCCCTTCGAGCGGCTGCTGGGCGATCCCGACTATGTCCTGGCGGTGTCCGGCGGCGTCGCCGGCATGGCCAGCTATGGCGGCAAGGATGAGCGCATCATCGACCGCTTCTTCCTGGGCGGTGAGAACCTGCGCGGCTTCTCCGTCGCGGGCGTTGGCCCGCGCGACATCAACACGCGCGATTCGCTCGGCGGCCGCACCATGTGGACGCAGAGCACGGAGATGCGCTTCCCGCTGCCCGTGCCCTCCGAACTGGGCCTGATCGGCCGGGCTTTCGTCGATGTCGGCGCGCTGACCGGCATCGACTCCGCCCCCAACATCGTCGACGATTCCGCGCCCCGCGTCGGCGCCGGCGTCGGCATTTCCTGGCGCAGCCCCTTCGGGCTGATCAACATCGACGTGGCCCAGGCCGTGGTGAAGAAGTCCTACGACGAGACGCAGGTCTTCCGCTTCGGCTTCGGGACGCGCTTCTGAGCTTCCACGGAGTTTCCACCATGGCGCGACGCGCATCCTCGGCGCTGGCCGCGGTCCTGTTCTCCTCGAGCCTGATGGCCGGCGGCTCGGCCGTGGCGCAGCAGCAGCAGGAGTGGTTCGTTCCCAACCAGCAGCAGCAACAGCGCCCGGCCCAGGCGCAGCCGCAGCAGCAGCAGCAACGTCCGCCGCAGCAGCGCCCGGCGCAGCCGCCGCGCGCCGTGCAGGCCAATCCCGCGCCGCTGCCTCCGGGCGAGCCGCCGCCGGCCGCCGTCATCGGCATCGTCGATGTGCCGGAGGTGCAGCGCAACTCGACCGCCTTCAACCAGGTGCGGGAGGAGATCGAGAAGCGGCGGCAGAAGCTGAACGACGATCTGCAGCGCGAGCAGAACCGCTGGCGCGAGGAGCAGCAGCAGCTCGCCAATCAGCGCAGCACGCTCTCGCCCGAGGAGCTGCGCAACAAGGAGCGTGACCTGCAGGAGCGGGTGACGGACGCGCAGCGCGTCTTCCGCGACCGCAGCCGCAACATCGAGCAGGCGGCGCAGCAGAGCCTGCAGGAGATCGAGCAGGCGCTGGCCATCGTCATCCGGCAGGTCTCGGCCAGCCGCAAGGTCAACCTGGTGCTGCCGCGCCCGCTGGTGATCTTCAACGAGCCGCCCTTCGATCTGACCGGCGAGGTGTCGGCCCAGCTCAACAAGGTCATCAAGAGCGTCAATATCGCGCCGGAGGAGCCGACCCCGGCCTCCACGCCCGCGGCCCGCCAGGGCCAGCCGCAGCGCCGGAACTGACCGCGTGACGGCGGATCCGCGCTTCCACCCGGCAACGGGGCCCCAGCCGCTGTCGCGGCTGGCGGAGGTCGCGGGTCTGCGGTTCGAGGGCGATGGCGGGCGCCTGTTCCAGGGCGTCGCGCCGCTCGCCGAGGCGGGGCCGCGGGATGTCACCTTCCTGGACGGCCGCCGCCATCTGGATGCCCTGCGGGCGAGCGGGGCGGGGGCGGTGATCCTGCCCCAGGATCTTGCCGGCGCCGTGCCCGCGGGCATGGTGGCTCTTGTCACCCCGGCGCCGCATCTGGCCTTCGCCCGAATCGCGGCGCTGTTCCATCCCCGCCCCGCCCCGGCCCCCGGGATCCACCCGACCGCAAGCGTGGCGGCCGATGCGGTGCTGGAGGAGGGGTGCGAGGTCGGCCCCTATGCCGTGATCGGTGCCGGCGCCCGGCTCGGGCCGGGCTGCGTGGTCGGTCCGCATGCGGTGATCGGGCCGGGCTGTGTCTTCGGCGCGGGCGGGCGCATCGGCGCTCATGCCAGCGCCTATTATTGCCTGGCGGGGGATCGGGTGACCCTGCACCAGGGCGCGCGGGTCGGCCAGGAGGGCTTCGGCTTCACGCCGACGCCCGAGGGCCGCTTCGTGACCATCCCGCAGCTGGGCCGCGTGGTCCTGGAGGATGAGGTGGAGATCGGCGCCAATGCCTGCGTCGATCGCGGCGCCATGGGCGACACGGTGCTGGGGCGCGGCACGCGGCTCGACAACCTGGTGCAGATCGGACACAACGTCGTGACCGGGCGGGGCTGCGTGATCGTCGCCCAGGTGGGCATCTCCGGCTCCACGCGGCTGGGCGACTATGTCACCATCGCCGGCCAGGCCGGCTTGACCGGGCATCTGAAGATTGGCAGCAAGGCCCGCATCGGCGCCCAGGCCGGGGTGCAAAGCGACATCCCCGCCGGACAGGACGTGACGGGATCGCCGGCCATGCCGGTCAAGGATGCCTTGCGGGCCGCCCTGTATCTGCGGAAGCTCGGCGCCCGGAAACGGAAGGACGCCGAGGGGAGTTGAGACGTGCGGCGGGGGCGTGCCCGCCGTCAGGTTTCCAGGAGACTCGGAGTGACCGGGATGGCGACGCCATCCCGCGATTTTGGCTTTTGGCAGAACAGAAGGGGCCGCGAATCGCGGCCGGGACAACGGACTGATCGGCATGGACCAGCAAGAACAGGCGGCCCGGGAACAGGGCGTCCCTGGTGACGGTGAGGCGCGGACCGTGATGGAAAGCTGCGACATCGCCCGCATCATGCGGGCCATCCCGCACCGCTATCCGTTCCTGCTGGTCGACCGCATGGTGGACATGGTGCTGGGCGAGAGCGCCATCGGCATCAAGAACGTGACGATCAACGAGCCATTCTTCCAGGGCCATTTCCCCAGTCATCCGGTCATGCCGGGGGTGCTGATCATCGAGGCGATGGCGCAGACCGCCGCTGTCCTCGTGGTGGAGACGCTGGGCCCGAGCGCGCATGGCAAGATCGTCTACTTCATGAGCGTCGAGAACGCCAAGTTCCGCCGCCCCGTTGGCCCGGGGGATCAGCTCCGCATCCACATCGTCAAGGAGCGCCAGCGCGGCGCGGTCTGGAAGTTCAAGGCCGTGGCCCGTGTGGACGGTGTCGCGGTGGCCGAGGCGAGCTATGCCGCCATGATCATGGACCATTGAGCGGGATGCTCGATCGCGTGTTGCAGAAAACCGGCCGGATCGATCCGGCAGCCGAAATCCACCCCACCGCCCTCGTCGCGGAAGGCGCCAGCATCGGGCCGGGCTGCCGCATCGGGCCCTGGTGCCTGGTTGGCGCCGATGCGGTGCTGGGCGAAGGGGTCGTGCTGGCCTCGCATGTCGTGGTCGAGGGCCATGCCGAGATCGGCGACGGCGTGCAGGTCAGCCCCTTCGCCACCATCGGGCTGGCCCCGCAGGACCTGAAGTACAAGGGCGAGCCGACCCGCGTCGTCATCGGGCCGCGGACGTTGATCCGCGAGCATGCCACCATTCACCGTGGCAGCGTCGGCGGCCATGGCGTGACCACCGTGGGTGCCGACTGCCTCATCATGTGCACCGCCCATGTCGGTCATGACTGCACGCTGGATCACCACGTCATCCTGGCCAACAACGTCATGCTCGGCGGCCATGTGCAGATCGCCGACACGGTGTTCGTCGGCGGCGGCGTGGCGATCCACCAGTTCGTCCGCATCGGGCGGCAGGTGGTGATCGGCGGCATGAGCGGCGTCGAGGCGGACGTGATCCCCTTCGGTGCCGTTCTGGGCAACCGCGCGCGGCTGACCGGGCTGAACCTGATCGGGCTGAAGCGGCGCGGCTTCCAGCGGTCGCAGATCCATACGCTGCGCGCCGCCTATCGCAGCCTGTTCCGCACGGCGGGCGTCTTCCAGGACCGTGTCGCGGCCACCGAGAAGGCCTTCGGCGCGGAGCCGGCGGTGCGCGAGATCCTGGCCTTCATCCGGGCCGACAGCCGTCGCGGCCTGTGCCGGGCCGGGCGCGAGCTGCTGGAGGATGAGGACAGCGAGGCCAATTGAGCCGATGGCCGGCCGGATGAACGAAGGCGTGCCGGCGGGCCTCGCGGCCCCGTCACCGCTGATGGCGCCGGGCCAGGGGCCGATCGGCATGATCGTGGGCGGCGGCCAGATGCCGCAGCGCGCCGCGGCTTCCGCCGCCGCGGCGGGGCGCCCGCCGCATGTCGTGGTGCTGGAGGGCTTCGCCCGGCCGGACGACTACGCGACCTATCCGCATATCGTCTGCCGCCTGGGGGCCGCCGGGCGCATGCTGGACTGGCTGAGGGCCGCCGGGGTGCGCGATCTGGTGCTGGCGGGGCAGGTGACGCGCCCGAGCCTGCTTTCCCTGCGCCCCGATTCCGGTGCCGCCCGCCTGCTGCCCCGGATCGGCATGCGGGCCTTCAGCGGGGATGATTCCCTGCTGCGTGCTGTGCTTCAGGTCCTGGTGGAGGAGGGGTTCCGGCCCATGGCGGCGCAAAGCGTGCTCGGCGCCCTGCTGGTGCCGGAACCGGCGGTGCTCACCCACGTGCAGCCGGATGAGGTGGCGCGCCGGGATATCCGCCGCGGGATCGCCGTGGTCCGCGCCCTGGGTGCCGTCGATGTCGGCCAGGGCTGCGTCGTGCAGCAGGGTCTGGTGCTGGCGGTCGAGGCCATCGAGGGCACCGACGCCATGCTGGCCCGGGCCGGGGCCCTGCGGCGCGAGGGGGAGGCCGGGGTCCTGGTCAAGATCCTCAAGCCGGGCCAGGACCGGCGGATCGACCTGCCGACCATCGGCCCCTCCACCGTCGCCGCCGCCGCCGCCGCCGGCCTGCGCGGCATCGCCATCGAGGCCAATGGCACCATCGTGGTGGACCGCGCCGAAACCGTCTCCGCCGCCGACGCCGCCGGACTTTTCCTGTTGGCGATCGATGTCAACGATCCCATCTGGACCGCGCCGCAACCCTGAAGGACATCCGCGCATGAGCAGCTTCCTGCACACCATGATCCGTGTCGGCGACCTGGAGCGCAGCGTCGATTTCTACACCCGCCTGCTGGGCATGAAGGAGTTGCGCCGCAACGACGTGCCGGAGGGCAAGTACACGCTGGTCTTCGTGGGCTATGCGCCGGAGAGCAGCGGCGCCGGCGTGATCGAGCTGACCTACAACTACGGCGTTAATAACTATGAGTTGGGCAACGCTTTTGGCCATTTGGCCATTGGCGTGCCCGATGTTTATGCAACCTGCGAAGCCCTCCGCGCCGCCGGCGCCCGCATCACGCGCGAGCCGGGGCCGGTGAAGTTCGGCACCACCGTGATCGCCTTCGTGGAGGACCCGGACGGCTACAAGATCGAGCTGATCGAGCGCAAGAGCGCCGAGGCCGGCACGCGCGGCTGAGGCGGGCGGCGCCTCAACGCGCGCTTTCCTCGATCAGCACCTGGGCGGTGTGGCAGAGCAGCCCGTCCGGGGCGCAGAGGCTGTCGAGCAGCCCTTCCTGATCGGTGCCCGGCAGGGCGAGCAGCGGGCCGACCCCGCCCTCCGCCCGCCGCCGGGCATGGAAGGCGCGCGACTGCCGCCGCGCCGCCGCCGGCTCCTCCTCGCCATAGGCGATGGCGAAGGGCTTGCGGACCACCGGCCGATGCTGCGGCGACAGCACGGCCATTTCCAGCCCGTCCAGTTGCAGCGTCTCTTCCAGCCGCGGGTCGCCCATCGCCGTCAGGTCATAGAGGCCGGAGAGGCCGAGGCCCGCCACCACGCGCGGATGTTCGAGCAGCAGCGCCGCCAGATGCGCGCCGGACCCCCAGCCGCACACCAGCACCGGCCCCGAGATGCCGTGCTGCGGGCCCTGTGCCATCAGCCAGTCCAGCGCCCGCTGTCCCTGCCGCACGATGCGCGCCAGGCTGGCCTGGGGCGCCGGCGTGTGGCCGGGCAGGGCGGCCGACCAGCCATGGGCCATCACGCCATGCGCCACCGCGCCGGCCTGCGGCCGCCCGTCGGCCTCCCAGCCGCCGTTCAGCAGCACCAGGCAGGGCGCGGAAGGCTCGATGGCTGGGAAGAGATCCCATCGGCACTCCGCCGTCGCGGCATAGGGCAGATCGAGCTTGGAAGGCCGCGCGGCCCGGAGCGCGGCCGAGGCCTCGCGCCGCCGGGCGACGCGCTCCACCAGGGGGAGCGTCCCGCCGGCCGGCCGTGAGCGGGGCAGGGGGGAGGTGCCGCGCGCGGCGTCGGGGCGGATCACCGCCGGGCCGCCATGGGCGACATGCGGAGGCCGTGGTGACGGCACCGGCAGACGAAGGCGGTCGGGGCTGGAGGCATCGGGCGGCTCCCACGGGACGACGTCCCATCGCCTTGCAACCGCCGTGCCGCCGCGCGGCGGGCTGTCAGACCCGCCCGGCGTCCGGCGCCATCAGCGGCGCCAGCGCCTCGCGAAGTTCCGGCGCCACGGGCAGGGGGCGCGCCTGGGTGGCGGCATCGACCTGCACATGGATGAAGTGCCCCTCGGCGCAGGCCGTCTCCTGGCCGGGCCGGAACAGGCCGATCTCGTAGCGGATGGAGCTCTGCCCGATCCGGGCCACGCGCAGCCCGCCGCTCAGCACGTCCGGGAAGAAGGCGGGGGCGTGATGCCGGCAGAGGGTTTCCACCACCACGAAGGTCTCGGCGCGCTCGCCCGCGCCCAGGCGGCCCAGGCCGTGCAGGAACCGCGCCACCAGCGTGTCGAAATAGAAGTAGTAGGCCGCGTTGTTGACGTGGCCCTGGCTGTCCTGGTCGCCCCAGCGGGTGGGCATGTCGAGGAACCAGCGGTACGCGCTGCGGCGGGGCGGGGTCTGGGCCATGGCGGATCTCCTTCAGGAAGGGGCGTCGGCCTGTGGCGAATGGCCCACGCGTGCGGCAAAACCAGGGGACCGGGCGGCGCTTCCTGCGCTATGGGGCTTCGCCCGGAGGGGATGCGCCTGTATAGGTTAAGAATTCCTGGCGAACAGGGTGTGGTCCGATGGCAGAATGACCGGCCGGCCGCGCCTGCCCTGCCGGATTTCCGCAACGCCCGATAGCAGGATGGCCGCCGCCCCCCATGTCAGCCCCCGCCGCAAATCCCCGCCTGGAGCCGTTCCGGCTGCGCGGCGCGAACTTCAACCTGCTGGTGCTCCGGCTGCTGGACCCGAGGCCGGAGGTGATCGTTCCGGCGCTCGCCGATCAGTTCCGCCGTGCGCCCGGCTTCCTGCGTTTCGCGCCGCTGGTGCTGGGGCTGGATGATCTGGACGTGCCGCCGCACGCGGTGGATTTCGGCCGCCTGGCCGCCGAGCTGCGCGCCATCGAGATCATGCCGATCGGCACCACGGGGGGCACGCCGGAGCTGCGCGCCGCCGCCCAGTCCGCCGGCCTGCCGCCGCTGCGCACCGCCGGGGGCAAGGAGGAGGCGGTGAACCTCGCGCCGCCGCCCCCGGAGCCCGCCGCGGCCGCGGAGCCGCCGGCTCCCCCGTCGCCGGGCGGGTCCCGGCCGACCATGGTGATCGATCACGCGGTCCGGGCGGGGCAGCGCATCTGGGCGCAGGGCGCCGATCTGATCGTCAATGGCACGGTCAATCCCGGCGCTGAGGTCATTGCGGACGGCAATGTGCACGTCTATGGCGCGCTGCGGGGGCGGGCGATCGCCGGCGGGGCCGACAATACCGATGCGCGCGTCTTCGCGTTGAATTTCGAGCCGGAGTTGGTTTCCATCGCGGGATACTACGCGGTGCGGGAAGGACTTACGGATGCTCCGATCGGCAAGCCCGTCCAGGTGCGGCTGATCGGCGAGAATATGCGATTCGACCGGCTGGGCTGAACAGGCTGGAACGAACAGGCCCGGGCGGCAGAGAGGAGAGACCTAATGGCGCAAGTGATCGTGGTGACGTCGGGCAAGGGAGGGGTCGGCAAGACCACAAGCTCCGCCGCCTTCGCCACGGGCCTGGCTCAGAGCGGCAAGAAGACGGTGGTCATCGACTTCGACGTCGGTCTGCGCAACCTCGACCTGATCATGGGTGTCGAGCGCCGCGTGGTGTTCGACATCGTCAACGTGATCAGCGGCGAGGCCAAGCTGAGCCAGGCGCTGATCCGCGACAAGCGGATCGACAACCTGTCGATCCTGCCGGCCAGCCAGACGCGTGACAAGGACGCGCTGACCAAGGAAGGCGTGGCGACGATCATCGAGGAGCTGTCGAAGGATTTCGACTACATCCTCTGCGACAGCCCGGCGGGCATCGAGAAGGGCGCGCTGCTGGCGCTCTATTTCGCGGACCAGGCCATCGTCGTCACCAATCCGGAAGTCTCCTCCGTCCGGGACAGCGACCGCATCCTCGGCGTGCTGCAGTCGAAGTCGAAGCGGGCCGAGGAGAAGCGGGACCCGGTGAAGGAGCACCTCGTCGTCACGCGCTACGACCCGAACCGGGTCGAGAAGGGCGAGATGCTGAAGCTCGAGGATATCCGCGAGATCCTGGCCATTCCGCTGCTCGGCGTCATCCCCGAGAGCGAGAGCGTGCTGAAGGCCTCCAACACCGGCAATCCGGTGATCCTGGACGAGGCCTCGAATGCCGGCCGGGCCTACAAGGATGCCGTCGCCCGCTTCCTCGGCGAGGACCGCCCGCACCGCTTCCTCGATCCGGAGAAGCGTGGCTTCCTGTCGCGCCTGTTCGGGGGGAGGGCCGCATGAGCTGGCTCGACGTCTTTCGCGGCAAGAGCAAGCCGCCACCCAGCAGTGCCGGCGCGGCCAAGGAGCGGTTGCAGATCGTCCTGGCGCATGAACGCATCAGCCGCAACGGCAACGACTTCCTGCCGCGGCTGCAGAAGGAGTTGATCGAGGTGGTGGCGCGCTATGTCGCCATCGATCCGAAGGCGGTGAACGTCTCGCTCGACCGTGGCGGCGATATGAGCACCCTCGCCATCGAGGTCGAACTGCCGCCCCCGGGCCCGCAGGACCGGGTCAAGACCGCCCAGGGTGCCGCGTCCGCCAGCCCCAAGGCCGATCCGGCGCCCGGCGAGGGCAAGCCCGCCTGAGGCGGCAGATGGGGCCCTGGGGCGGCCGCCGGGCCCGCCGCCCTCAGCCGCCGGGGCGGGCCCGGGCGCGGTCCGAGCGGACCAGGTAGAGCGTGGCGGCCAGCATGGTCAGCGTGCCGGCCACCAGCCCCCAGCCGGGCTGCTCCGAGAAGACGGCCCAGCCGATCATGGCGCTGGCCGGGATCTGCGCATACTCCATCGGCGCCAGGAGCCCGACATCGGCACGCCGCGCCGCGGCCGAGGCGGCCAGGTCGCAGATCAGCGCGAAGAGCGAGCCGAGCACCAGCATGGCCAGGGCCAGGAGGCTCGGCATGCGCCAGACGAACAGGCAGACCGGCCCCCAGAACAGCACCGAGAGCAGCGAGTACCAGGCCACGACACGGGCTGGCGGCTCGGTGCTGGACAGCGCCTTGAAGCAGATCAGCACCAGGGCGCTGCACAGGCCGGCGACCAGCGCCGCCGGCGTGCCGGGCGAGAGGTCTCCGCCCGGCTGGGCGATGACCAGCACGCCGAGAAAGCCGATGCCGGCGGCCAGCGCGCGGTCGCGCCGGACCCTCTCGTGCAGCAGCAGGGCGGCCAGCGGCAGCACCCAGAGCGGCCTGGCGCTGACCAGCGCCACCGCATCGGCAAGGGGCAGCCAGAGAATCGCCAGAAGGCTGAGCAGGAAGGAGGTGATGCCGGCCGCGCCACGCGCCAGATGCAGCAACGGGCGCCGGGTGGCGAGCGAATTCAGCCCGCCGCGCAGCATCCAGGGCAGCAGGAAGGCCAGGGTGAGCAGACCGCGAGCGAACGGCACCAGCGGCACGGGCAGGCCATCGCGCAGGGCGGCGCGGTAGCAGGCATTCACCCCGGCGCCGCTGAGCGCGGCGAGCAGCATCAGCCCCAGCCCCGCCAGGGGCGTGGCTGGCAGGCGGAAGGGAGGCATGGGCGGCGGCCCGGCTCAGCGGCGCGGCGCCAGCTCCGTCTCCAGGGCCTTGATCTTGGCGGTCAGGGACTGCCGCAACGTGGCGGCGGCATGCGGCTTCAGCGCGGCCAGGGCTTCCTTCAGCTCCCGGAGCTGACGCTTCTTCTCCTCCTGATTGCGGGAGATCGGACGATTGCCGGAAAGCTGGCCGTCGAAGGCACGCATGTCGTTCATCCTCGAGTCGAAACGTCGCCCGGCTGTCAGGGGCAGGAGAGGCTTTAGAGCGGATCAGCGGGCGGCGATATCGGGCTGGCAAGAAATTCCCGCCATGGGCGACAGGGGAGGGCGGAACTCGCGGCGCCAAGGCTCACCGCCGAGCAGGGTGGGAGCCCTCCTCCCCTCCGGTGGGTCAGCCAGATTACCCAGCTTTATCCAGACCAGAGGTGTGGTGATCGCGACCGTGGCCCTGGTGTTCGCCATCCTCCGCTTCAGCGCCTAGTCCACCCTCAACCCCCGGGCCCATTCCCTCGGGGCCTTCCCCGCCACGCACCCGGCCGTGCTGCCGTCGCCCGCCCCGCCCTGTGTCCGCAGAACCCGCGCTTCCCAAGGCAGGCTCTCCATGCGCGACGAATTCGCCAAGAACAAAGATTGGCAGGCCAGCCGGGCGCCAGGGCCGCCCACAAATCAACCGATCACACTACTTCCTGCCGCCCGCCTTCGGTAAAGCGGCATGAAGCCGGCGGTGACAGCCGGTTCAGCTTCCGCAGGAGTTGCATCAGGCAATCCCGCTCCGCCGCGGTGAGCGGCGCCGCCAGCCGGCTCTCCATCTCCGCAACCCGTCGCTTGAGGGGGGCCAGAACCTGTTGTCCGGCCTCGCTCAGTTCCAGCGCCTGGGCGCGTCGGTCGCCGCTCACGGCGTGGCGCTCCACCAGACCCCGTTCAGTTAAGCGCTGCATGGCCGGGCTCAGAGTCGACTTGTCCAGCCCGGCGGCGCTGGCCAGAAGGCCCAGCGTGATGCCGGGATTGGCTTCGACCAGGCAGAGCAGGGTGAATTCGCCCGCGGTCACGCCGACATCGGCTGTGTTCTCGGAAAAGTCCAGCAGCATCCTTGTATGGGCTCGCCGCAGCAGATGCCCCAGGAGGTCCGGTAGAGGACCCAGATCAACCCTATCCGACCGGATGCGCATGCTCTCCATGACCGGAGACTAGCGCAGGCGATTCATTTTCGAAACGGTATAGCGGCCGCCCGATGCAGGCCGCCATGTCGCGGGCCCTCCAAGCCTCAGTACTCGAACTCGTAGCTGAGCCCCAGCCGCTCCCCGGACTCGCCGCCGGTGCTGCTCTCGAGCTTCAGGCGCGGCGTCAGCTCCACCTCCACGCCGACGCGCGGCCCCCCCTCGGTGCCCTGCTCGACCCCGACATAGACGCCCGGGCTGATATAGCCGCCGGCCTGGACGGAAGGGTTGTTGGCGTTGCTGCTGTCCGTGTCGGTGCCGCTGCCGCCGCCGCCCACGCCAAGCCGGTCGAGGCCCAGCCGGTCGGCTAGCCGCCCGAGGAAACCGCGGCCGCCCGTGGGCCCGACGCCCGCCAGGCTGGCGGCGCCGCCGGCCAGCTGCGCGATCTCGAAGGGCGAGAGCCGGTCGACCGAACGGTTGAAGAGCAGCCGCGCCAGCACCTCGTCCTGCGGCAGTTCCGGCTCGGAGCTGAAGGTGATGGTCGGATTGCTCGGCTGTCCGGTGACGGTGATCGTGATGGTGATGGATTGCGAGCGGGTGGTGGCCAGGAAGTCCAGCGCCGGCGTCATTGCGCCATCGAAGGTCAGGTTGCCGCGGTCGAAGGTGATGCGCCGGTCCAGCAGCTGGAAGGTGCCGCGCCGCATGCTGAAGGCGCCGTCGGGCTGCACATTGGCCGCGGTGCCGCCGATATGGAGGTTGCCGCCCAGCTCGGCATCCAGCCCCCGGCCGCGGATCAGCAGCGATTGCGGGGCCTCGATCCGGATGTCGAGGGCGATCGGCGGCGGCGGGCTGGAGGGGGCGGGCGGCGGCGGGGCGTCGCGCCCGCGCTCGTACACCTGGCCCAGCGTGGCGACGCCACCCCCCGGCAGGCTCTGCGGAATGTTCACCGCCACGCGCCGCAACCGCACCGTGCCGCCCAGGGCGGGGCTGGTCTGCAGCGGGCCGGTGAAGCGGAGGTCGGCATCGAGCAGGGCGGTGACCAGCTCGCTCTGCACCGGCGTGGCGTCGCGCGCCGTGATGGCGATGTCCAGCGGGATGCCCGGGGCGAGGGGCTGCGCCGTGCCACTGGCGCTGATGCGGCCGTCGCCGGCGCGGGCGACGAAGTTCTCCAGCACGACCTGGTCGCCGGCGGCGCGCACCCGGCCGGTGATGTTCGTCAGACGCAGGCCGTAGAGCGGGTTGCGCACCTCGCCGCCGGTGAGCGTCGCGGTGCCGTTCAGCACCGGGGCCGCGAGGGTGCCGGTGGCGCCGCCATCGAGGGCGATGCGGCCGACCACGCGATTGGCCCCGCCGCCCAGGCTGGGCGCCAGCAGCGGCTGCAGATTGGCGTTGCCGGTGACGCGGGCCGAAAGCGGCGCCTCGGCACTCGGACCCTGCGGCAGCCGCGCCTCGGCGTCGAGGGTGAGGAGGTTGCCCATCCGCACCGCGGCGGTGGCCTGGACGGCGCCGGCGCCGCTGCGCCGCGCCTCGACGCGCAAGGTGGCGGCCGGCCAGCCGCGCGACCAGTCGGCCTCGGCGCGGAGGCCGGTGCCGTTCAGCGTCGCCTGCACCTCGGGTGCGCTGGTGGGGCCGGTGACGCGCGCCTCGCCCACCACCGTGCCGGAGAGGCGTGGTTCGGGGGCGAACATATTGACCAAGGAGGCAGGCAGGGCGGCCAGGGCGAGGCGCAGGTCCGCGGTGTCCGGCCCCCAGCGGCCGCTGAGGGTCAGGTTGCCGGCCGGGCGCGCGGCGAGACGCAGGCCGGGGATCTCCACGGCACCCGAGGGCGGCAGCAGGATCGCGCCCGGCGCCGCGAGGCGGATCCCCATATTGCCCTGGGTGACGTCGAAGGCGGCGATATCGAGGCGCTTGCCGGCCTCGCCGCTGCTGAAGCGGCCATGGCCGCTGACATTGGCCTGCGGAAGCTGGCCCCGCGCCGCCCAGTCCAGGGCGGCATCGGTGCCCTTCAGGGTCATCTCGGCGGCGTAGGCCTGGCCTCCCAGCTCGACGCGGCGGATATCGGCGCGGGCATCCACGGCCTGCCGGCCCTCCGGCGTGGCGTTCAGCTCCGCGGTGATGCTGAGCTGGCCGGCGATGGGCTGCCCGGCCAGCTCCGAAAGCGGCTGCAGATCCGGCGCGGCGACATTGGCGCTGCCGTCGAACAGGCCGGTCGCCGTGTTGAAGGCGCCGTCGGCCGTGGCACGGATCGGGCCGAAGGTCGCCTCGCCCTCCGCCAGCCGCACCAGATCGCCCTCCCGGGCGGCGCGCAGCGCCACCGAGATCGGCTGGCCCTCGGCCCGGCCGGTCAGGTGCAGCCGCCCCGCCATGCCGCTGATCGCCGGCACCTCGGCCGAGAGTCGGGGTGCCTCGACCTTGCGGCCCGAAACCACCAGCCCGGGGCTTTCCGCCTGCAGAGTGAAGCCGGGATCGGTGGCCGGCCCGGTGACATGCGCGTCGACGGCGATGGGGCCGGAGAGCTCCGGACGGATGACGCCGAGTTCCGGCACCTCCAGCCGCGCCGTGAGGTCCAGCACGTCCCAGCCGGTGCCCTGTGCGGTGAGCCGGGCGCCCGCGCCGCGCAGTTCCAGCCTGTCGATGCGGGTCGGCGTGCCGGTGAAGTCGATCTCCGGCGCCGGACCCAAGGCGCCGCCCAGCGGATCGGGGCCGCGCAGGCCGCGCGGCCGCAGGCTCGCCTCGATCCGCTCGGCCTCGGCGATACGCGCGGTGAGCGAGAGGGCCTCCCAGCCGAAGCCCTCGGGCACCAGCGCGCCGAGCCGGGCGGAATCGGCGACCTCGGCCTGGACGTTCAGCAGCGCCATGTCGCCCTGCGCGGTGACGGTGGCGGCCTGGGTGGCGAGGCGCAGGGCGCGCAGTTCCGGCCGGCCATCCGCCAGCCGCCCGCCCTCCACCGCGAAGTCGATCTGCCGCACCGGCTCCGGCGCCAGCTGGGCCGGCGCGTCCAGCCGGCCCTGCAGCCGCAGGCTGGCGGCGCCGTCCTCCGCCAGTCCGACCCGGCCATCGGCGGTCAGCGCGGCCTCCGTCCCGAGCGAGGCGCGCAGGGCGAGGGCAGCGTCCTGCGCCGGCCCATCGAGCCGCAGGCTGATATCGGCGGGGGCCTGGGGCAGGCCCAGGGCGCTGGCCAGCACGCCACCCGGCGGCTCCTGCCCACGCAGGTCGGCCAGCAGACGGCCCCTGGGGTCCAGCCCCAGATCGAGGTCGAGCTGCCCGGGCGCGTCCAGCCGCCGCACGGCCAGCTTCGCGCGCAGGGCGGCGGCGATCAGGCTGGCCTCGCCGTCCAGCGACAGGGCGACGGGCTGCCCCTCGGCGCCCGCCTCGGCCGGCAGGCCGACAAGGGCGCGGGGCAGCTCGATGCGAGCGGCGTGCAGGCGGTCGAGATGCAGCGAGACCGGCAGGTCCGGCAGGCTGGGAATGGTGGTGGGACCGCTCTCGGGTTCCGCTTCGGGCTCAGGCGCCGGCTCGGGCAGGCGGAGCAGGGCGATGCGCTCGGCGGCGATCTCCTCGATGCGGAACTCGCGCCGCACCAGATCGGCCAGGGCGAGGCCGATGCGGCCGCGCTCGATCTCCAGCCAGGGGCCGGCGGAATCGGCCATCACCAGCCGTTCGAAGCCGGGCGCGCCGGGAATCGGCCCGTGCAGCCCCTGCAGCGTCAGGCCGGGCACGAAGCGTTCCGCGAGGCTGGTGATCATCCTCTGCCCCGGCCCGGTGTTCGCCGCCAGCAGGGCGCCCCCGATCAGGAGGGGAGGCAGGAGAACGAGAACGAGAAGAATGATGAGGAGCCAGCGCAGGAGACGACGCATCAAACCGACAGCCTGTCCTTTCTGGAAGCGTCTGCCAGGGACAGGGCCCTGGAGAGGCGAAGCGGCCTCAGAAGGCCTGTCCAATGCCGATGTAGACACCGAAGGCGGAATCGCCCCGTTCCTTGTTCAGCGGGACGGCGATATCGGCGCGGATGGGCCCGATCCCGGTGAGATAACGCAGGCCAAGCCCCGCGCCCACCTTCACATTGTCGAAATCCGGTGTGGGATCCTCGGTGACCGAGCCGGCATCGACGAAGGCGGCCAGGCCCCAGGGACCGCTGACCCTTTGGCGCAGCTCGATGGACCCTTCCACCAGGGACAGGCCGCCCGCCGGCTCGTTGATCGCCGTGCGCGGGCCGATCGACTGGTAGGTGTAGCCGCGTACCGAGCCGCCGCCGCCGGAATAGAAGCGCTTGTCCGGCGGCACGCCGCCATAGGAGGCGCCGACGATGCTGCCGACCACACCGCGCACGGCCAGGATGCTGCCCTTGTCGCCCAGCATGTCGAAGTAGGTGCTGCCCTGGGCGCGCAGCCGCGTGAAGACGTTGCTCTCGCCCATGCTGTAGATCGGGTTGACCAGCAGCGAGGCGCGGGTCCCGCGCGAGGGGTTCAGCGGATTGTCCACATCCGCCCAGCGCAACTGGCCCAGAAGGCCGAGCAGCTGGTAATCGGTGGTCACGCCATCCTGGGTGACGCGGCTGAACTCGATCTGCGGACCGAAGCCGTAGCTCAGCCGGGGCGACCAGGTGCGCTCGAGCAGGGCGCCCAGCGTGAAGGCATCGCGGTCATAGGCATCCGGCCGCTCGCGCAGGGCGGCGATGTCGAAGGTCAGTGTCTGGTTGCGGCCCAGGAACCATGGGGTGCGCAGGCTGGCGCCGATCTTGCCGCCGGTGTCGCTCGTGTCGCCGGTGGTGCCGAGGCGGTTGACCTCCGCCTCCAGGCGCAGGCGCTCGGCGCCGCCGAAGAGGTTGCGGTGCTCCCAGTAGGCGCTCACCGTGGGGCCGTAGCGGGTCTCGTAGGCGGCGCCGAAGCCCACCGCGTGCAGCGGCCGCTCCACCACCGTGAAGGTCATCGGCAGGCGCCCCTCCTCGTCCAGCCGGTCTCCGGCGCGGGCGCGGACGGTGCCGAAGACGCCGAGGCTGAGCAGGTCCTGCCGTGTCTTCTCGATACGTTCCTGGCTGAAGACCTGCCCTTCCAGCGGCTGGACCATGCGGGCGAGCAGCTCGCTGCGGGTCCGTTCCTCCCCGGTGACGCCGGGGCGGGCGAACAGGGCGCGCGGACCCGGCGTCACCAGGAAGGTCACCTCGAGCTTGCGCGTGTCGTGATCGGCGATGACGCGGCGGCCGAGTTCGGCGAAGGGATGGCCGGCATCGCGCAGCGCCTGGTTGATCCGCCCCTGGGCGTCCAGGATCGGCTGCGCCCGGGCCGGCTGCCCCTCGGCGAGCCCGGTCTCGCCCATCGCGCCGAGCGGGAAGCCGGGCGGATCGGTGCGCAGCAGCACCGGGGCCAGGGTGTATTGCGGCCCCTTCTCCACGGTGATGACGACGGGGACCGGCTGGTCCGAGGCGCCGCGCGCCGCCAGCCGGTCGGCCAGGCCGGGCGTGTCCGCCGGGGAGCCATCCACCGTCACGCGGCTGCTGCCGTTGTAGTAGCCCTCCGAACGCAGCGCGTCGCGCATGTTGTTGGCCTCGGCCAGGGCGCGGCTGACCAGGCCGAAGGCGTCGACCGGAGCCCGCTCGCGCAGCTGCTCCAGCGCCGAGGCCCGCGAGATGGCGTCGTCGAGCGCCGAGTCGCCGGTTTCGGGCAGGCTCACGCTGTAGGCCAGGCCCGGCTCCTCGGCATTCTCCTCCGGCGCGGCGCCGGCGGGAGGGGGCTGGGCGGCGGCGTGCAGCATCGCCGCCAGGGGCAGCGCGACGGCCAGGGTGCCGGCCAGCGGCAGGGAGACGGCGAGGGGGAGAAGGCGGGATTTGAGGCGCATGGCTTTAGGGGGTATGCCCTAGCACATGGACGCGACCCTTGCCGAAACACTGACGCGTTGGCGCAGGCATCTCCACGCCAACCCGAGCCTCACCCTTCACGAAGGCCCGACCGCGAGCTTCGTCGTCGAGAAGCTGAGGGAGCTCGGCGTGACGGAGATCGCCACCGGCGTCGGCGGCCATGGCGTCGTCGCCACGCTGCACCGGCCCGGCAGCAACCGCAGCGTCGGCCTGCGCGCCGACATGGATGCGCTGCCGATCGAGGAGGCGGCGCAGGACCTGGAATGGCGCAGCACCAATCCGGGCGTCATGCATGCCTGCGGTCATGACGGCCATACCACGGCCCTGCTCGGCGCCGCCGCCATGCTCCTGCGGGACGAGAGCTGGAGCGGCACGGTGCGGCTGGTGTTCCAGCCGGCCGAGGAGGGCGGCGGCGGCGCCGCCGCCATGGTGAAGGACGGGCTGTTCCGGCGCTTCCCGATGGACCGCATCTTCGGCTGGCACAACTGGCCCGGGCTCGCGGCCGGAACCATCGCCGTGCATGACGGCGCGGTGATGGCCGCCGGGCGGCGCTTCGAGATCGCCATCGAGGGCCATGCGGGCCATGCCGCCCTGCCGCATCTGACGCGCGATCCCATCGTCGCGGCCGGCCATGCCATCGTCGCCTGCCAGTCGATCGTGGCCCGCACCCTGGACCCGATCGATACCGGCGTGGTCAGCCTGACCATGGTGAAGGGTGGCGAGGCGGAGAACCAGATCGCGGCCCGTGTCTCGATCAAGGGCAGCATGCGCTTCCTGCGCCCGGAGGTCGGCCGGCAGATCGAGGAGGGCCTGCGCCGCGTCGCAGAGGGCGTCTCCGCCACCTTCGGCGTGCAGGCCACCAGCCGGATCTGGGGCGGCGTGCCGGTGACCAGCAATCACCCCGAGGAGCGCGATCTGGCCGCCGAGGCCGCGGCCGCCGTGACCGAGCTGCGGCGCGACATCCCGCCGGCGATGACGGGGGAGGACTTCTCGCACTTCCTCAACGAGGTGCCGGGCGCCTTCGTCTGGATCGGCAACGGCTCCTCGGAAGGGGGGCGGGAGCTGCACAACCCGCATTACGACTTCAACGACGCCGTCCTGCCGGTGGCCAGCGGCTTTCTGGCCGAGACGGCGCGGCGCGCCCTGGCACCGGAGGCCGTTTCGAAGGGCTGAGGCGGGACGGGACTCCGGGCGCATGGCGGTGCAACGCCTGCGGCCAAGCCCAAGTTGCAGCAGCCCAGGTTGCAGGGGTCACGCGGGGCGGCATGGTGCCGCCCCACGGTCGTTCCGCCACGGAGCCGAGACATGACACAGCCCGCCGAGACCCCTGTCGCCATCCCGCTGGCCGAATCCTCGCGCATTGCCATCCCCAAGCTGGGGCTGGGCACCTGGAAGCTGGCGGGGGCGGAAGGGCAGGCGGCGGTGGAGAGCGCCCTGGCGCTCGGCTACCGGCATGTCGACACGGCGGACCGCTACGGCAACGAGGTCGAGGTCGGCGCCGGCCTGGCCGCCGCGGGCGTGGCGCGCGGCGAGATCTTCCTGACCAGCAAGGTCTGGTACGACAATCTCGCCCCGGAGGCGCTGCGCCGCTCGCTGGAAGGCTCACTGCGCAAGCTGGCCACACCCTACCTGGATCTTTTCCTGGTGCACTGGCCGGCGCCGGACATGGACCTGCCCGCCGTCGTCGCGGCGCTGGAGGCGGCGCGGTCGGAGGGGCTAATCCGCCGCTGGGGCGTCTCCAACTTCCCCCTCGGCCTGATGCGCCGGCTGGAGGAGATCGGCGCCGCGCCGGCCTGCCTGCAGGTCGAATACCATGCCCTGCTGTCGCAGCGGGCGCTGCTCGAATGGTGCGTGCCGCGCGGCATCGCGCTCACCGCCTATTCGCCGCTCGGCCAGGGCGCGCTGGCGGAGCAGCCGGTGCTGCAGGCGATCGGCCGCAAGCACGGCGCCTCGCCCCTGCAGGTGGCGCTGGCCTGGCTGCTGCGGCAGGAGATGGTGGTGGCCATTCCCAAGGCCGGGCGGCGCGAGAGCCAGCAGGCCAATCTGCGGGCCGTACCACTGGCCGCGAAGCTGGACGCGGCGGATGTCGCGCGGATCGACGCCCTGCCCAAGGACCGGCGGCGGGTGAACCCGGACTTCGCCCCTGATTGGAACGCCTGAGTCGAAGTGGCCGGCGGAGGCGCCTCAGCCGCCTTCCTCGGCCACCGCGATCCGCGACCAGATCGGGTCCTTGATCTTCTTCAGGAACTCCGCATGCGCCTCCAGCTCGGCCGCGGCGGGGCGGATCGGCCGGGGGGCGCGGGTCACCGGCGCGGCATCGAGCGCGATCATCACCGGGGCGGCGACCCGGGGCGCCGAGGCCAGGGCGAGGTCGGGCTGCTTGCCGCCCATCAGCTCCAGATAGACCTGGGCCAGCAGCTGCACGTCGAGCAGGGCATTGTGCGCGGTGCGCATGGAGTTGTCGATGCCGTAGCGGCGGCAGAGCGCGTCCAGGCTGTTCGGCAGGCCGGGGAAGCGCTTCTTGGCGAGCACCAGGCTGTCCACCATGCGCGCGCGGTCGAGCACCGGATGGCCCGCCTTGCGCAGCTCGAAGTCGAGGAAGCCGAAGTCGAAGGGCGCGTTGTGCGCGACGATCGGGTCATCGCCCAGGAAATCGAGCATGGCCGGGGCGATCTCGGCGAATTTCGGCTTGCCGCGCAGCATGTCCCAGGTGAAGCCGTGCACCTTCGCGGCCTCCTCCGGCACCTCCCGCTCCGGATCGATCAGCACGTGGAAGTGCCGCCCCGTGGGCACCAGGTTGACCAGCTCCACCGCCGCCACCTCCAGCACGCGGTCGCCGGTCTGCGGGTCGAAGCCGGTGGTCTCGGTGTCCAGCACCAGGGTTCGGCTCATCGGTAGTGCTCCAGCAGGCGGCGGATCGAGCGGCGGGCATGGGCCAGGGACAGGCCGGTGCGGATGACATGGTCGGCACGGCGGCGCTTGACGGCGTCGGGGGTCTGGCGGGCCAGGATCGCCTCCAGCCGCTCCGGTGTCATGCCCTTCCGCCGCAGCACGCGGGCGCGCTGGACGGCGGCGGGGGCGGAGACCACCACGACGGCATCGACGCGCGCCTCGCCGCCGGTCTCGAAGAGCAGCGGGATGTCGAGCACCGCCAGGCGCCGGCCCTGGCGGCGGGCGGCCGCGAGGAAGCGTCGCTCCTCCTCGCGCACCAGCGGGTGCACGATGCGCTCCAGCCGGGTCAGCGCCGCCGGATCGCCGAGCACGGCGCGGCGCAGCGCCTCGCGCTCCACGGCGCCGTCGCGGACCGTGCCGGGGAAGGCGGCGCCGATCGCCCTCACCGCGCGGCCGCCACGGCCCTGCAGCCGGTGCACCGCGGCATCGGCGTCGAAGACCGGCACGCCATGGCGGCGGAAGGTGCTGGCCGCCGTGGACTTGCCCATGCCGATGCCGCCGGTGAGGCCGAGGATCCTCATGCGTGGCGCGGGATGTCGTCGGCCACGAATTCGCGCAGCGCGGCATCGACCGTGGGCGCGGCGCCGAACCAGGCCGCGAAGCCAGGCCGCGCCTGATGCAGCAGCATGCCGAGCCCGTCCACGCCGCGCAGGCCGCGGGCCCGGGCGGCGGCCAGCAGCGGCGTCTCCAGCGGGACATAGACGGCATCCGCCACCACGGCATGGGCGGGCAGGGGGGCGAGGTCGATCTCCAGCGGCGGCGCGCCCGCCATGCCGAGGCTGGTGGAATTGACCAGCAGGGCGGCGCCTTCCAGCGGCGGCGCCTCGGCCACGGCGACCGGGCCGCCCAGCGCCCCGGCCAGGGCTTCGGCACGGGCACGGCTGCGATTGACCAGCGTGAGGCGCGGGCAGCCGGCATCGAGCAGCGCGGCGGCGATGGCCCGCGCCGCGCCGCCGGCGCCGAGCAGCACCGCCGGACCATCCGCCGCGCGCCAGCCCGGCGCCTGCTCGCGCACGCTCTCGAGGAAGCCGAAGCCGTCCGTGTTGCTGCCCTGGATGCGGTTCTGGTCGAAGACCAGCGTGTTCACCGCCCCCGCGCGGTGCGCCGAGGCATCGACTTCGTCGCACAGGGCGAAGGCGGCCTCCTTGTGCGGGATGGTGACATTGGCGCCGCGGAAGCCGAGCGCGACCAGGGCGCGGACGGCGGCGGCGAAATCCTCCGGCCGCACCTGCAGGGGGATGTAGGTGCCGTCGATGCCATGCTGGCGCAGCCAGTAGCCATGCAGCCGCGGGGAGCGGGAATGCGAGGCCGGCCAGCCCAGCACGCCGGCCAGCCTGGCCTTGCCGGAGAGGATCGTCATGCCGCCATCCATCCCCCGCGCGGGCGGGACGGTCAAGGCGCCGCCCGCCGCCCCGCTCCCCCGGGGCCATCTGACCCCTGGCGTTCCGCCGTCCGCGATGCCACCACTGGCGCCGAGCGAACCGACGGAGTGGAGCACCCCATGACGCGTGCCTTGAAGGTCGCGGTCCAGATGGACCCGATCCAGAGCATCAACATCGACGGCGACAGCACCTTCGTCCTGATGCTGGAGGCCCAGGAGCGGGGCCACCAGCTCTGGCACTACCATGTCCGGGACCTGACGCTGGCCGGCGGCCGGGTGCTGGCCCGGATGCAGCCGGTGACGGTGCGGCGGGAGAAGGGCAACCACTACACGCTGGGCGAGGCGGCGGAGCACGACCTCTCCGCCATGGACGTGGTGCTGATGCGCCAGGACCCGCCCTTCGACATGGCCTATATCACCGCCACCCACATCCTGGAGATGATCCACCCCAAGACCCTGGTGGTGAACGACCCGGCGAGCGTGCGCAACGCGCCGGAGAAGCTCTTCGTCATGCAGTTCCCGGAGCTGATGCCGGACACCATCATCACGCATGATCCGATCGTGGTGCGGAAGTTCCGGCAGAAGCATGGCGACATCATCGTCAAGCCGCTGTTCGGCAATGGCGGCGCCGGCGTCTTCCACCTGCGGCCCGAGGACGGCAACCTCAACGCCCTGCTGGAGCTCTATGCCGAGAAGTCCCGCGAACCGCTGATGATCCAGCAATACGTCCCCGCCGTGCGCTTCGGCGACAAGCGCATCATCCTGGTCGACGGCGAGCCGCTGGGCGCCATCAACCGCGTGCCCGCCGAGGGCGAGAGCCGCAGCAACATGCATGTCGGCGGCCGGCCCGAGGCGGTGGCGCTGACCGAGCGGGACCGCGAGATCTGCGCCCGCATCGGGCCGGAGCTGAAGCGGCGCGGGCTGATCTTCGTTGGCATCGACGTGATCGGGGATTACCTCACCGAGATCAACGTCACCTCGCCGACCGGGCTGCAGGAGCTGGCGCGCTTCGACGGGGTGCATCTGGAGAAGGCCATCTGGGACGCCATCGAGGCGCGTCGCGCCTGACGCGGAGGCCGCCCAGGGGCCTCACCAGGGCCCTTACCCCGGCGGCAGCACCGCGATCAGCCCCAGCGCCGCCAGGCCGAGCAGTAGCAGGGAGAGCACCACGGTCAGCGAGACGCGCAGCCCGGCCCTGGCCACCACCCGCACATCCACACCGAGGCCGAGCGCCGCCATGGCGAGCAGCGTCAGGGTGCCGGTCACGGTGGCGATCGGCCCGAGCAGAACGGGGGGAAGCAGGCCGAGCGACCGCAGCAGGGCCAGGCCGAGGAAGCCCAGGATGAACCAGGGCACCAGCCGCGCCAGGCCGGGCCGCTGGCCTGCCCTCGTGCCGGCCAGCAAGGAGAAGCCGAGCACCACCGGCCCCAGCATCAGCACCCGCACCAGCTTGACCAGCGTGCCCATCTGCACCGCCAGGGCCGAGACCGGCGCCGTCGCCGCCAGGACCTGCGGCACGGCATAGACCGTCAGTCCCGCCAAAGTGCCGTACTGCAGGTCGTTCAGCCCGAGCAGCGGCGCCGCGAGCGGCAGCGCCAGCACCAGGCCGACGCCGAGCACCGCGGTGAAGGCGATGGCCGCCGTCACGTCGCGCGCCTGGGCACCGATCACCGGCGCCACGGCGGCGATGGCCGAGTTGCCGCAGATCGAGTTGCCGCAGGCGACCAGGACGGCCATGCGGCGCGGCAGGCCGAGACCGCGCCCGATGCCATAGCCGCAGAGGATGGACAGCCCCACCACCACGGCGATGCCGAGCGGCAGCCACGGCCCGGCCGCCATCAGCGTGGTGAGGCTGAGCGAGGCGCCCAGCAGCATCACCGCGATCTCCAGCAGCGTCCTGGCGCTGAAGGCGATGCCGGGGGCGGTGGCGGCGGGCAGCGGGCGCAGGCTGCGCAACCCGGTCCCGAGCAGGATGGCCAGCACCAGCCCGTCCAGCCAGGCCCGGCCGAACAGGGCCTGCTGCGCCAGGGCGAGCAGGGCCGCCGCGCCGGCGACGGCGCCGCAGAGCAGCAGGCCGGGCAGCAGGGGCAAGGCGATGCGGGGGCCGGGAAGGGCCGCGGACTGGGACATGGGCACCGGAAGCATGACAATCGGATGACGGCGATTGTGCCGCCGGCCAATCCATCGATCCAACGCGTTGTTCTTGTGGTTTCGTTCGATTAGACCGAACGGTCATGACCCTGGAGCAACTTCGCATCTTCCTCGCCGTGGCCGAGCGGGAGCATGTCACCCGCGCCGCCGCTGCCCTGCACCTGACGCAATCCGCGGTCAGCGCCGCCATCCGCGCCCTGGAGGCCCGGCATGGCATCACCCTGTTCCATCGCGTCGGCCGCCGGATCGAACTGACCGGGGAGGGCGAGATCTTTCGCGCCGAGGCGGCCGCCGTGCTGGCGCGGGCCGAGGCGGCGGAGCTCGTGCTGTCGGAGCTGGGCGGGAGCCTGCGCGGCACGCTGCGCATCCAGGCCAGCCAGACGGTGGCGAGCTACTGGCTGCCCCCACTTCTAGTGCGCTTCCGGGCCGCCTGCCCGGAGGTCCGGGTCGAGGTCGGAGCCGGCAACACGACCAGCGTGGCGCTCTCCGTGCTGCAGGGCGTGGCGGAGCTGGGCTTCGTCGAGGGGGAGGTGGAGGAGCCGGCGCTCAGCCAGACCCCGCTGGCGACGGACCAGCTGGTGGTGGTGGTGGGGCCGCGCCATTCCTGGGCCAAGGCCGGACCCATCGCCACGGCGCGGTTGTCCGAGACGCCCTGGATCATGCGGGAGGCCGGCTCCGGCACCCGCGCCGCCTTTGAGGCCCTGCTACGGGGCTGGAACCTGGCGCCCGAGGCGCTGGAGGTGGCGCTGGAGCTGCCCTCGAACGAGGCGGTGCTGGCGGCGGTGGAGGCGGATGGGGGGGCGACGGTGGTCTCCGAGCGGGCCGCGGGACCGCATCTGGCGGCCGGGCTGCTGGTGCGGGCGGGCCTGGACCTGCCGCCCCGCAGCTTCAAGGCCCTGCGGCACCGGGAGCGCTACCAGAGCCGCGCCTCGCGGGCGCTGGTCGCGCTGGCGCTGGACGGCGGAGCCGCTCAGTAGAGGCGCTTGCCCGGCCCGTAGGGCACCACGAGCTCGTCCTTGCCCACCATGTTGAGCAGGGCGCGGGCGCGCTCGTCGAGCTGGTCGCGGTCGATGCGGTCGCCCCGCAGGCCGGCGACGCGCCGTTCCAGCGCGTCCCGCTCGGCTTCCGCCTCGGCCAGGGTGATGCGCGCGGTGGCGATCTCCTGGGCCTTGGCCTCGCGGGCGAGGGAGCCGACGCGCGGGCCATGCACGGCATACCACGAGAAGTGCCAGATCATCCCGGCGAAGACGAGCGGCAGCCAGAGAACCTGGATCGTCCGCTTGATGGCGCGCATGGCCGGAATCCCCCTCGCACGGCGTTTGCTGCGCCAGCTAACCGCAGCACAAAGCCGTTTCGCAAGAGGGGTTTAGCCGAGGCCGTGACATTCGGCCGATAGCGTGACATTCGGACCACAAGCGACCGGGGCGCGACATCCCCGGCCGCTTCCGGCCCCGGCCCTCAGCGCCGAAGGATGGTGCGGCCGGCATAGCGGCCGGCCGGGCCCAGACCCTGCTCGATGCGGATCAGCTGGTTGTACTTGGCCAGGCGGTCGGAGCGGGAGAGGGAGCCGGTCTTGATCTGCCCGCAATTGGTGGCGACGGCGAGGTCGGCGATGGTGCTGTCCTCGGTCTCGCCCGAACGGTGCGACATGACGGCGGTGTAGCCGGCGCGATGCGCCATCTCGACCGCCTCCAGCGTCTCCGTCAGGGAGCCGATCTGGTTCACCTTCACCAGGATGGAGTTGGCGGTCTTCTTCTCGATGCCCTGGCGCAGGCGCTCGGGATTGGTGACGAAGAGGTCATCGCCCACCAGCTGCACCTTGTCGCCCAGCGTCTCGGTCAGCAGCTTCCAGCCGTCCCAGTCGTCCTCGGCGCAGCCATCCTCGATCGAGATGATCGGGAACTTGGCGCAGAGCCCGGCCAGGTAGTCGACCATGCCGGCGGCGTCGAGCTTCTTGCCCTCGCCCTCCATGTCGTAGACGCCGCTCTTGAAGAACTCGGTGGAGGCGCAGTCGAGGGCGAACATGATGTCCTCGCCGACGCGGTGGCCGGCGGCCTCGCAGGCCTTGCTGATGAAGGCCAGCGCCTCCTCGGCCGACTTCAGGTCGGGGGCGAAGCCGCCCTCGTCGCCGACATTGGTGTTGTGCCCGGCATCGTGCAGCGCCTTCTTGAGGCTGGCGAAGACCTCGGAGCCGATGCGGACCGCATCCGCCTCGGTGCCGGCGGCGACCGGCATGATCATGAATTCCTGGATGTCGATCGGGTTATCCGCGTGCTGGCCGCCATTGATGATGTTCATCATCGGCACCGGCAGGGTGCGGGCGAAGACGCCGCCGACATAGCGGTAGAGCGGCACGCCGAAATGCTCGGCCGAGGCCTTGGCGGTGGCCAGGCTGACGGCGAGGATGGCGTTGGCGCCGAGGCGCGACTTGTTCGGCGTGCCGTCGAGCGCGATCATCG
Organism: Roseomonas sp. KE0001; assembly: GCF_016107285.1. Lineage (GTDB taxonomy): Bacteria > Pseudomonadota > Alphaproteobacteria > Acetobacterales > Acetobacteraceae > Pseudoroseomonas. The sequence goes on from NZ_RCVQ01000001.1 coordinate 349,032, forward strand.
TCTCGTCGATCTTGACCTGCTCGGTGGCGTCCATGCCGCTGAGCGCGTCGAAGATCTCGCCCTCGACATTGGCCACCGCCTTCTGCACGCCCTTGCCATGGAAGCGCGACTTGTCGCCGTCGCGCAGCTCCACCGCCTCATGCGCGCCGGTGGAGGCGCCGGAGGGGACGATGGCGCGGCCCATGGCGCCGCTCTCCAGGACCACATCCACCTCGACGGTCGGGTTGCCCCGCGAATCGAGGACCTCGCGGGCGATGATGTCGGCGATGGCGGTCATTCCGGAAATCCCTCGTCGTTACGGCCTGGATGCGCCGCGGGCGGCCCACGGTCTGCGGGTCGCCGGCGCGGGCGGCCCTGCGCGGATAGGACGCCGGCGGCGCCAGGGCAAGGCCCCGGCTTCTCCCCCCGGGCCGCGCGCGAAAACGTCAGGATATCGTCACGCGGCGGGGGCGGGGCTCAGACCAGCCGGGCCTGCTTCACCGCCGCGCCGACGAAGCCCGCGAAGAGCGGATGCGGCTGGAAGGGCTTCGACTTCAGCTCGGGGTGGTACTGCACGCCGATGAACCAGGGATGGTCGGGATACTCGACGATCTCCGGCAGCAGCCCGTCCGGCGACAGGCCGGAGAAGCGCAGTCCCGCCGCCTCCAGCCGCTCGCGGTAGCCGATGTTCACCTCGTAGCGGTGGCGGTGCCGCTCGCTGATCTCGGCCTGGCCATAGACATGCCGCACCAGGGAGCCCTCGACCAGCTGGGCCGGATAGGCGCCGAGGCGCATGGTGCCGCCGAGATCGCCCTCGGCCGAGCGCTTCTCGCGCTCGTTGCCGCGCAGCCACTCGGTCAGCAGCCCGACCACCGGCTCCTCGGTGGGGCCGAACTCGGTGGAGGAGGCGCGCTCCAGCCCGACCAGGTTCCGCGCCGCCTCGATCACCGCCATCTGCATGCCGAAGCAGATGCCGAGGAAGGGGACCTTGCGCTCGCGGGCGAAGCGCACCGCCTCGATCTTGCCCTCGGCGCCACGCTCGCCGAAGCCACCGGGCACCAGGATGCCATGCACCCCCTCCAGCCGCTCCAGCGCGTTCGGCGTCTCGAAGATCTGGCTGTCCACCCAGTCCAGCTTCACCTGCACGCCGTGCTGGATGCCGCCATGGGTCAGCGCCTCGGCCAGCGACTTGTAGGCGTCGAGCAGCGTGATGTACTTGCCGACGACGGCGATCCGCACCTCGCCCTCGGGATGCTCCAGCCGGTGCACGATGCGCTTCCAGTTGGAGAGGTCGGGCTCGCCATAGATCGACAGGCCGAAATGCCGCAGCACCTCGCGGTCCAGGCCTTCCTGGTGATACTGCAGCGGCACGGCATAGATGCTCGAGGCATCCAGCGCCGGGATGACGCTCTCGGGGCGGACATTGCAGAACAGCGCGATCTTGCGCCGCTCGTTCTCGGGAATCGGCCGGTCGCAGCGGCAGAGCAGGATCTGCGGCTGGATGCCGAGGCCCAGCAGTTCCTTGACACTGTGCTGCGTCGGCTTGGTCTTCAGCTCGCCGGCGGAGGGGATGTAGGGCACCAGGGTCAGGTGCATGAAGAGGCTGTTCTGCGGGCCCAGCTCGTTGTTGAGCTGGCGCAGCGCCTCGAGGAAGGGCAGCGACTCGATGTCGCCCACCGTGCCGCCGACCTCGACCAGCACGAAGTCCAGCCCGTCCGTGTCGGCGGTGGCGGCTTCCTTGATGGCGTCGGTGATGTGCGGGATGACCTGGACGGTGCCGCCGAGATAATCGCCCCGCCGCTCCTTGGCGATCACCTCGGCATAGATCCGGCCCGAGGTGTGGCTGTCACCGCGCGTGGCATGCACGCCGGTGAAGCGCTCGTAATGGCCGAGGTCGAGATCGGCCTCGGCGCCGTCGTCGGTGACGAAGACCTCGCCATGCTGATACGGGCTCATCGTGCCCGGATCGACGTTCAGGTAGGGGTCGAGCTTACGGATGCGGACCTTGTAGCCCCGCGCCTGCAGGAGCGCGCCGAGGCTGGCCGCCGCGATGCCCTTGCCGAGGGAGGAAACCACGCCGCCGGTGATGAAAACGAACCGCGTCATGGGCCACCTTTCTAACGCGCCGCGCCGCCGGCGGGAAGCGGCGGCGGGGCAAAGCTGCTGTCTGCTGGAAGCGTGGGTCGCTGTGGCCCGCGCCGGGGTCGCGGGCGCGGCGGATGCCGGCCCTCATAAAAACGGCGTGGGCGCCGCGGGATCTTCCCGGGCGCCCGTTTCGGCGGAGGCACGGCCCGGAGGCCGGCGGCTCAGTTGGTCGGCACGCCGGCGGGGGGCGGCGGCGCCGGCTGGGCGGGCGCGGCGGGCAGGCCGGCCGGCGCTCCCTGACTGGACATCCCTGGGCTGGACGTCCCTGGGCCGGATGTCCCTGGGCCGGATGTCCCTGGGCCGGATGTCCCTTGGCCGGGCACCGGGGCGGCCGGCCGCGGCTGCAAGGGCTGCTCGCCGGTGACCGAGGGCGGCGGCGGCACGTCCAGGATCGAGCCGCGCTGCGCCGCGCCGCGCCCGAGAAGCGCCATCGCCATGGCCAGGACCATGAACAGCGTGGCCAGCACGGCCGTGCTGCGCGTCAGCAGGTTGGCGGTGCCGCGCCCGCTCATGAAGGAACCCATGCCCTGCGAGGAGCCGATGCCAAGCCCGCCCCCCTCGCTGCGCTGCAGCAGCACGACGCCGATCAGCGCGAGGGTGACGAAGAGATGCAGGACGAGCAGGACGGTCATCATGGCGCAGCGCTCTTAGCCGCATCCCCGGCGGGATGCCAGGGCCAAGCGCGGCATGGCCTGCGATATCGCATGGGGCTCATCCGCCGGGCAGGGGCTGTCCGGGCAGGGTGAGCGCGAAGATCAGGCCGGGATCGCCGGCCGCCGGGCCCCAGACGAAACTGCCGTTCAGCTTCTGGCTCATGCTCTGGATGATCGTCACGCCCAGGCTGGAGCCGGGATCGAAATCCGGCGGCAGGCCGTCGTCCCGCAGCTCAAGGCTCAGCGCGCCCTGGGCGCCGGGCCCGAAGCGCAGGTGAAGGTCGCCCCCGCCGGCGCGCGCGGCGATGGTCACCAGCTCGGTGACGATCAGCCCGATCGGCACCGCGTCGTCCGCCGGCCAGTCCCGGGAGGCGACGTCGCAATGCAGGCTTCGTCCGCCATCGGTCAGGCCCGAGGCCGCGCGCAATTCGCCGCAGAGCTCGCCCAGGTAATCCGAGACCTCGACCACGCCGATGCGGGCGCTGCGGTGCAGGCGGTCATGCGCCCGGGCGATGGTGGCGACACGCTGCGCCGCCTCCTCGAGAGCCTGGCGGGCGGTGTCCTCGGTGCTGGCGCGGGCCTGGATGGAGAGCATCGAGCGGGTCATGGTCAGGCTGTTCTTCACCCGGTGGTCGATCTCCCGCATCAGCAGGTCCTTCTCGGCCAGCAGGGCGTCGCGCGCCGCCAGGGCCTCCTCCGCCTCGCGGGCGCGCCGCTCGGCCAGGCGGTGCAGCCGCTCCATCTCGCGGCCCGACAGCTCGCGGTCCACCGCGACGCCCAGGGTATTGGCCAGGGCCTGGAGGAAGTGGACGTCGTCGGTGGTGAAATCCTCCCGGTCGCGGCCATCGACCTCCAGCACGCCGAACGGCTCGCCGCTGCCGCGGATGATGACGTTGATCGCCCGCCGCACCCCGTGCTCGGCCAGCAGGCGCGGCGTCCGGAAGCGGGTCTCGTTCTCCAGGTGGTTCGAGATCACCGGCTTGCCGGTGCGGTAGGCGTAGCCGGCGGGGCTTTCCAGGTCGCTGCCGATCCGCACCCGGCCGACCTCGCCCTCGCGCCAGCCATGACCCGCGCGCAGCAGGAAGTTTCCCTCCTCGGGCAGGTATTGCAGCACCTTGGTGAAATCGCTGCTCAGCCCCCGCCCCGCCAGGCTGGCCGCCATCTCGAGCAGGGGTTGCAGCCCCTCCAGTCGCAGCGCGCTCAGGCCCAGCTCCGCGATGATGGCCTGCTGGTGCAGGCGAAGGGTCAGCTCCCGCGTCTTGTCCATCCTGATCCCTTCTCCTCTGGCAGTCCCGGCATGGATATCGCGCCGCGGGGCCGGGCGCTAATCCCGCGTCCCCGCGGGCCCGTCATGCCCCGCCGCCGAGGCCGGCCTGCGCGCCCAGCAGCCGCAGCGCCAGGACGACGCTGGCGGCGCGCACCGCGTCGCGGTCCCCGGGGAACACCTCGTGCCGCAGCAGGGTGGGCGCGCCCCGCCGGGCGGCGGCGAAATGCACCAGCCCGACCGGCTTGCCCGGCCTGCCGCCGCCGGGACCGGCGATGCCGGTGATGGCCACGGCGAGATCCGCCTCGCAGCCGCGCAGCGCGCCCTCGGCCATGGCCTGGGCCACCGGGGCACTGACCGCGCCGTGCTCGGCCAGCATCGCCTCCGGCACGCCCAGGATGCGCGCCTTGGCGGTGTTGGAATAGGTGATGAAGCCGGCCAGCAGCGTGGCCGAGGAGCCGGGGATGGCGGTCAGCGTGGCGCCCACCAGCCCGCCGGTGCAGCTCTCCGCGGTGGCCACGGTGAGGCCCCGGGCCTGCAGCTCGCGCAGCAGCGTGGTGGCCTGCTCGCGGGTGCCGGGCAACAGCATCTCGGTCATGGCAGCAGGCCTCCGGCTCGCAGGGCGAGGATGATGGCGCCGGCCAGGGCGCCGGCCAGGATGTCGTCCAGCATCACGCCCGCGGCGCCCTTGCGGCGGTCGGCCCAGCCCACCGGGCCCGGCTTGGTGATGTCGAACAGGCGGAACAGCAGGAAGGCCAGGATGATGCCGGGCGCGCCGGCGCCGGCCGGCAGGGCGGCAAGCGCCAGGGCCTGCCCGGCGCCCTCGTCGATCACCACCCAGGACGGGTCCTGCCGCGCCGCCGGCAGCCGTTCCAGCACCCACCAGCCGAGCAGGCCCAGCAGCGCGGCCAGGATCAGGCAGGCCTCGGGTCCGAGCAGCACGGCGGGCAGCACCGCGGCCGAGCCCCAGGTGCCGGGCGCCGGGCGCAGATGGCCGATGCCGCCCAGGCTGACGACCAGCCGCGGCAGCGGGGCCGCCGACAGGCCCGGAGCGAGGACGGGGGGCAGGCCGGCCGGGGGGAGCGCCGGTGAGGGCGGAGCAGGCTCGCCCATCTCAGCGCGCCGCGCCGGCCGGCGCCTGGGGCAACCAGGGCTTCAGCGGATGGTCCAGCTCGCCCTGGCCGCCGAGCGCGCGGTAGATCACCGCGTTCTCGACCACGCGCTGGGCGTAGTTGCGGGTCTCGGAGAAGGGGATCTGCTCCATCCAGTCGATCAGGTCGGTGCCGGGCTGGCGCGGGTCGCCATAGGTGGCGATCCATTCCTCGACGCGGCGGGGGCCGGCGTTGTAGGCGGCGGCGGCCATGGCCAGGTTGCCGAAGCGGCCGAGCTGGTCCGCCAGGTAGCGCGCGCCGAGGCGCAGATTGTGCTCGGGCTGGCTGGTCAGCCAGCCGGTCTGGTGCGCAACGCCCATCTGGCGCGCCACCAGGGTCGCGGTGCCGGGCAGCAGTTGCATCAGCCCGCGCGCATTGGCCGAGGAGACGGCGGCCGGGTCGAAGTTGCTCTCCTGCCGCGCCACGGCGTGGACGAAGGCGGGCTCGATCCCGGCGGCTTCGGGCGGGCTGTAGGGCATGGGCCAGCCCTCGGGCAGCATCATCACCCCGTCGATCCCGGCGCGGCGGGAGACCCAGACGGCATGGTCCTGCCGGCCGATGCTGTTGGCGAGCCGCGCCGCCAGAACCTGTTCGGCCGGGTCCGGCGCGGTCTCCTCCAGCCGCAGCAGGAAGAGGCGGGCCCGGTCGGTGTCGCCGAGGTCGGCCAGCGTCAGCACCGCCTGCGCCAGCTCCTTGTCGAGAAAGGCCGCCGCGGCGTCGGGGGTGGGCTGGGGCGGGCGGGTGGCGAGGATGCGGGCGGCGAGCTGGGGCGCGGTCTCGCCGAGGGCGAGGGCGCCGAGCTGGCCGTAGAAGGCGGTGGGGAAGCCGGCGGCCTCGGCGAAGCCGGCGCGTGCCTCGGCCGCCCGGCCACGCGCCGCCGCCGCCCGGCCCCGCCAATAGGCGCCGCGCGCCTGGGTGATGATGCTGGTGCTGTCGCGCCCCACCCGTTCGAAGTGCGGCGCGGCGCGGGCGGCGTCGTTCAGGGCCCGGAGCGCGATGAAGCCGGCCAGGAACTCGGCCTCCTGCAGATCCGCGCCGCTCCCCTGGGCATTCCCCTGGCCATTCCCCTGGCCATTCCCTTGGCCGTGCCGCGCCGCGACACGGTAGGCGGCCTCGGCCTGGCCGAGCCGCAGCAGCTTGCGCGCCAGCACCTGCCGCTCGGCCCAGACGGCGCGCGCCGCCTCGGGCGGCAGGTCGCGCTGCAGCGGCTCGGCCTTGCGCCACACCGCCGCCGCCTCCTGGTCGCGCTCCTGGCGGCGGAGGAAGCGGGCCAGCTCCAGGGCCAGGCCGAGATCCTCGCCCAGCCGCGCCTGCGCCCCCGCCTCGGCGCCGGCCTGGTCCGCCGCCATGGCCAGGCGAAGCTCGGCGGCGAGGCGCGTCTCCGGCGGCAGCAGCGGCAGCAGGCGGGCCGCGGCAGCACCCTGTCGCGCCCAGGCCAGACGCTGATAGCGCGCCAGATGGTCGGCCGGCGTCAGCACCGTGCCAAAGGCGGCCAGGAAGCCGGCCTCCGCACCGGCGTCCGGCGCGGCGTCCCGCCAGCCCTCGCGCAGCGTGCGGCGGGCGGCCTCCGCCTGGCCCTGGCGCTGCTGCGCCTCCGCGAGCTGGCGCACCGCCACCAGCCCGCGCGGCGGGATGCGGGCGAAGAGCCGCAGCACGGTGGGATCCTCCGCCAGCACCGGCAGCGCCTCCTCGCCGCGCAGCGTCAGGGTCTGCAGCGACGGCCAGTGCGGATTGGCCTCGGTGAAGGCCGCCACCTCCGGGGCGGTGGCGAGGCCGCGCACCTGCAGCCGCATCCAGGTGAAGAGCTTGGCGGCCAGCGGGTCCGCGCCCTCCCGGGCGATCGCCTCGGCCTCGCTCCAGCGGCCGGCCTGCGCGGCAACCATGGCGGCGCGGCCGGCGGCGCGGGCGGCCTCCGGCGCCCAGGGTTGCGCGGCCGCGGGCGTCGCCGGCAGCAGCAGCAGGGCGGGCAGCAGCGCCAGCGCAAGGGCGCGGCGGCGGGGCGGGCGGGGTGGCGCGGAGCACATGGCCGTGACCCTAGCCGATCGGCGAAACCTCTCCCAGGGGTTGCGCCCCCGCGTCGCCCCTCCGGCGCCGCACCGCTTGTGCCGCGCGGTCGGCGGCCCTAGCTTCCGGCCTTCACGGCAAGCGTCCCCCGGGAAGGAAAGTCAGGGCCGATGTTCAAGGGTTCCCTCGTTGCGTTGATCACGCCGATGACCGAGGACGGCGCGCTGGACCCGAAAGCGTTCCAGGACTTCGTCGCCTGGCAGATCGCCGAGGGCACCCAGGGGCTGGTTCCGGTCGGCACCACGGGCGAGAGCCCGACCCTGTCGCATGACGAGCATCGCCGCGTCGTCGAGCTCTGCGTCGAGGCGGCGGCGGGGCGCGTGCCGGTGATCGCCGGCACCGGCTCCAACAGCACGGCCGAGGCGATCGAGCTGACGCGCCATGCCAAGGAGGCCGGCGCCGACGCCGCCCTGGTGGTGACGCCCTACTACAACAAGCCGACGCAGGAGGGCCTCTACCTCCACTTCACCGCCATCGCCGATGCGGTGGATCTGCCGATCATCATCTACAACATCCCCCCCCGCAGCGTGATCGACATGTCGGTCGAGACCATGGCGCGGCTGGCGAAGCACCCGAACATCGTCGGCGTGAAGGACGCCACCGCCAACCTGACCCGGCCGCTGCACACGCGGCTCAGCTGCGGCACGGAATTCTGCCAGCTCTCCGGCGAGGACCACACGGCGCTCGCCTTCCGCGCCGCCGGCGGGGTGGGCTGCATCAGCGTCAGCGGCAATGTCGCGCCGCGCCTCTGCGCCGAGATGCACGCGGCCTGGGAGGCCGGGCGCATCGAGGAGGCGATGGCGATCCAGGACCGTCTGACGCCGCTGCACGATGCCATGTTCTGCGAGACCTCGCCGGGTCCGGTGAAGTACGCCGCCAGCCTGCTCGCCAAGTCCAGCGCGCATTGCCGCCTGCCGATGGCGCCAGTGGCCGAGAGCACCCGCGCCCGGGTGAAGGCGGCCATGGTGCAGGCCGGCCTGCTGAACTGAGCCGCCGGCCGCGCCCCCGCCCGGGCGGCGCTTCCTGAAACCGCCGCGGGGGAGGGGTGTTTCCCCGGTCCCGCGGGACCGCCGGCAGCGCCAGGCCGCTGCGGGCCGAGAAATGAGACGACCATGGCCGAGCCCCGCAAGAAAGCGCTGATCTCGCACGGCACCGCCGCGCAGAACCGCAAGGCGCGCTTCGACTACAAGATCGGCGAGACCTTCGAGGCCGGCCTGGTCCTGGTGGGGCCGGAGGTGAAGTCGCTGCGCGCCGGCCGCGCCGCCCTGGCCGATGCCTGGGCCGGCGAGCGGGACGGCGAGATCTGGCTGTTCAACAGCTACATCCCGGAATGGCAGGCCGGCAGCTACGTCGCCAAGTTCGAGCCGCGCCGGCCGCGCAAACTGCTACTGAAGAAGAAGCAGGTGCGGCAGCTGACCGGAGCGGTGACGCGCGAGGGCGTCACCCTGGTGCCACTCGAGATCCTGTTCAACGAACGCGGCATCGCCAAGGTCGTGATCGGCCTCGGCGAGGGCAAGAACAAGGCCGACAAGCGGCAGAGCATCGCCGCGCGGGACTGGCAGCGCGACAAGGCGCGGCTGATGCGCGAGAAGGGCTAGGCCCCGCCACCCGGCACGCCTCTCTGGACCGACGTGCCTGGACTGGCGCGCCTTCCTTGAAAGGCCCGCGCGCTTCCCCATCTGCACGGCCTTCCCGAGGTCTGCCGGAGGCAAGCGGATGGCGAACGGATGGGCTCCGGATGGCGGCGTCCAGGACCAGATCGAGGACACCGTCACGGAGGGCGTGCTGCGGGCCCGGGCGCGCATTCCGGCCGGCCCGGCCCTCGAGCACTGTCTGGAATGCGGCGAGGAGATCCCGGAGGCGCGGCGCCGCGCGCTGCCCGGTGCGCGCACCTGCATCGCCTGCCAGTCGGCGCTGGACCGGCGGCCGCAGAGCTTCGGCATCAACCGCCGCGGCAGCAAGGACAGCCAGCTCCGCTGAGCCTTCTTGCGGGCGGCCTCCAGGGGGAGATCAGGCGGGGTGCCGCTCCGCCACCTCCACCTCCACCTCCGCCGCGCCGGAGGGGCGCGGTGGCAGCCGCCGCAGCAGGAAGAGCATGATGCCCATGGCCGGCAGGGCCGCCGCCGTGGTCAGCAGGAAGAAGCCGGGCCAGCCCAGCCGCTCGGCCAGGTAGCCGCTGAACACGCCAACCGTCTTGCTCGCCACCGCCGCGAGCGAGGAGAGCAGGGCATACTGCGTGGCGGTGAAGGCGCGGTTGGTCAGCGTCGCCAGATAGGCCAGGAAGGCGCTGTCGGCCATGCCGTCGGTGAAGTTCTCGACGCCGGTCTGCAGATAGAACATCGGCATGTCGTGTCCGGCATAGGCGAGCGCCACATACATGAGGTTGGAGAGCATCTGCGCCAGCCCGGTCAGCACCAGGGCGCGGGCGGTGCCGATCCGCGCCACGATCCAGCCGCCGGCCAGCGCGCCGGCCAGGGTGGCGACCAGCCCGAAGACGCTGCCGACCTGCGCCACCTCGCTCCGGGTGAAGCCGAGCTCCGCCTGGAAGGACGGCACCATGACGCCGGCCAGGGCCTCGCCCAGCTTGAACAGCGCGACGAAGAGCAGGATCGGCAGCCAGTACCGCCGCCGCGTGAAATCGGCGAAGGGATCGATCACGGCCGAGCGCAGGCGGGCCCGCAGGCTGGCGCTGGCGGAGCGGATCCGCTCCTCCGCCCGCGGCCCCAGCCAGGTGGCCAGGAAGCCGACGCCGATCAGCGCCGCCGCATAGGCGAAGCCGCCGCTCCAGCCCCAGTGCTCGGAGAGGGTCAGCACCCCCGCGCCGGTCGCCAGCATGGCCAGGCGATAGCCCCAGACATAGAAGGCGAGGCCGAGGCCCTGGCTGCGCTCGTCGAGCACCTCGATGCGATAGGCATCGACCACGATGTCCTGGCTGGCCGAGAGGAAGGCCACGGCGATGGCCGCCAGCACGGTGGCGGTGGGCGCCACTGCGGGGTCGGTCAGCCCCATCAGCAGGATGGCGGCGGCCAGCAGCGGCTGGATCGTGGCCAGCCAGCCGCGCCGCAATCCCCAGCCGCGGAACAGCGGCGGCGCCGCGTGGTCCAGCAGCGGCGACCAGAGGAACTTCAGCGAGTAGGGCAGGCCGATCAGCGCCGTCAGGCCGATCTCGGTCAGCGAGACGCCGGATTCCGTCATCCAGCGGCGCAGGATGGCCAGGGTGAGCGGCAGCGGGGCGCCGGAGGAGAAGCCGAGCGCCAGCATGATCAGGAAGCGGCGGTCGTGGAGGATCGAGGAGAGGGTCGGGCGCATCGGCGCGCAACCTGACATGCCGGCGCCCGGCTTGAACAGCGGCGCCGGTGGGCCAGGGCCGTCAGATGGATGTCACGCAACCTTTCCGCCACCTGGCGAGCTTCTGCGCCGGATGCGGCGGAGCAGGGGGCGCGGATGATCCGGGGTAGGATGAAGGGCATGGCGGCCGGGCTGGCCTTGCTGGCGGCATCGCCGGCGGTGGCGGAGGACGGGCTGGGCTGGCAGGACGGCCTGCCGCGCCTGTCCGCCTTCGGGGGAGGCTTCACGATGCGGCCGAGCCTGCGGCTCGATGCCGATGCGGGCTCCTTCTTCGGCCAGGACGAGCCGGAGGGCTTCCGCAGCGGCGTCAACCTGCGCCGCGCCCGGCTCGGCCTGCGCGGCGCGCTGGGAGAGGCGGTCGAGTACCGCTTCACCTGGGACTTCGGCGGCTCCAGCCCGAACGACTACAGCCAGGTCTATGAGGCACAGCTCGCCTGGAAGGCGCTGGACAGGATGACGGTCCGGGCCGGCGCCTTCCAGCTCCGGCACCTGCCGGAATATGCCGGCAGCTCCTTCGAGACCCTGTTCCTGGAACGGGCGGCGATCAGCAACATCGCCGCTTCCGTGGCCTCCGGCGACACCCGCACCGCCCTCGGCCTGGAGGCGCATGGCGAGCGCTGGGTGGCCTCGGCCTATGGCACGGGCGGCGTGCTCTCGACCCGCAACGACGGGCGCCAGCGCGGGCTGGTGGGACGGGCGGCGTGGCTGGCCTTCGATGCCCCCGTGGGGGCGCTGCAGCTGGGCATGAACGGCGCGCACCAGTTCGAGCCGGGCACCTCGCCCGGGCGCAACAGCATCGGCCTCGACGACTACCCGGAGCTGCGCGTGGACAGCCGTGTCTTTCTCGACACCGGCACCATCCCCGCCGACTCCGCCTCCGCCTGGGGGCCGGAGGCCGCCGGCCGGGCGGGGCCGCTCTATGTCGAGGCGCTGTACCAGCGCGTCACGGTCGATGCCCTGTCCGGCGGTCGGCGCGACTTCTCCGGCTGGTACGTGCAGGCGGCCCTGCCGCTGCTGGGGCCGCCGCGCGAGCGGGAGGCGGACAGCGGAAGCTGGGGCCTCGGGACGGTGCCGGACTTCAACCCCGCCGCCGGAGGGTTCGGCGCGCTGGAACTGGCCGGCCGCTACAGCGAGGCGGATCTGCGGGACGGCGAGACGCGCGGCGGCCGGCAGCGGATCTGGTCGGTCGGGCTGAACTGGTTCCCGGCCGCCTGGCTGCGCCTCTCGGCACAGTACCAGAACGGCCGGATCGGGCTGGACGGGCCGGACCGCGACTTCCAGGCCATCGGCCTGCGGGCGGCCTTCGAGATGTGAGGGCCGCGCCCCGGTCCCTCCCGGCTCAGTTCATGGTCCTCAGGCCATGTTCACCATGATGGTCTTCTTGTGGGTGAAGTGCTCGAGCATGGATTCCAGGCTCGCCTCCTTGCCCAGCCCCGAGGCCTTGACGCCGCCATAGGACAGGTTGGGCTGCACCACGAGGTTCTGGTTCACCTGCACCAGGCCGCTCTCGATGCGGTGGGCGAAATCCAGCGCGATCCTGAGGTTGTTGGTCCAGACGCTGGCGGCCAGGCCGAACTCGGTGTCGTTCGCCGCGGCGAGCACAGCCTCCGCCTCGTCGAAGGGGAACACCACGGTGACGGGGCCGAAGATCTCCTCGCGCACCAGCCGGCTTTCCGTGTCGAGGCCGGTGAAGATGTGCGGCTGGATGAACAGGCCCTTGCGCAGCGCCGGGTCGGAGGGCATGGCGGAGCAGGCGCGGCCGGTGGCGCCGGCCGTGGCCTTCCCCTCCTCGATGAAGCCGCGGACCTTCTCGAACTGGCCGGGGGAGATGATGGTGCCGATATCGGTCTTCTCGTCCAGCGGGTCGCCCATCACCATGGCGTCCACGCGCTTGGCCATCTCGGCGACGAACCTCTCGTAGATCGGCCGCTCGACGAAGATGCGGCTGGCCGCCGTGCAGCTCTGGCCCTGGCGGGTGAAGCGCATCGAGGTCAGCGCGCCCTGCACGGTCTTCTCGAAGTCGCAGTCGGCGAAGACGATCATCGGCGACTTGCCGCCGAGCTCCAGCGTCACCGGGATCAGCTTCTCGGCCGCCGCGCGATAGATGATCTTGCCGGTCTCGACCGAACCGGTGAAGGTCACCTTCTTCACGAGCTTATGCTCGACCAGCGGGGCGCCGCATTCCGGCCCCTGGCCGCTCAGGATGTTGAACACGCCGGCCGGCAGCACCCGGTTCATCAGCTCGACGATGCGCAGCACGGCGAGCGGCGCCTCCTCGGCCGACTTCACGACGATGGTGTTGCCGGCGACGAGGGCGGGGGCCGCCTTCAGCGCCATCAGCATCATCGGGATGTTCCAGGGGATGATGGCGCCGACCACGCCGAGCGGCTCGCGCACGGTGATGTTCAGCACATCCGGCGCGAAGGGCACGGTCTCGCCCTTCAGCTCGCCGCCGAGGCCGCCGAAGAACTCGAAGATATCGGCGACGTTGTTGGCCTCGACCCGGCTCTCGGTGCGCAGCGCCTTGCCGGTCTCGAGCGCCACCAGCCGCGCCAGCTCCTCGACATGCTCGCGGATCAGCGCCGCCGCCTTGTGCACCAGCGCGCCGCGCTTGCGGGCGGGGACCTTCGCCCAATCCTTCTGCGCGCGCGCCGCGTCGGTCACGGCGGCCTCGACATCGGCCGCATCGCCATCGGCCGCGCGCGCCACTTCCTCGCCCGTCGCCGGATTGACCACGGCGAAGGTCCGGCCGGAGCGCGCGGGCGTATAGCGGCCGCCGATGAAGTGGTGGCCGGACAGCGCCTTGGCCAGGGCGAAGGGATCGAGCTGCGGCGCCTCGGGGGCGGTGCTGGGCTTGTCGAGCATGGCGTTGTCTCCCGCGATGGCCGGCTCCCGGGCCGGCGGAGGCCGAGACCATGGGGCGGCGGGACAAGGAGGGCAAGCCCGCCCGGCGAGGCAACCGGGCCGCGATACCCACGTTCCAGCTTCTGAGCCGAGGCCCGGAGGCGTCGGCACGAGGAGATGCCTGATGCCCCTTCTATCCCGCCGAGCCAGCCTGGCGCTGCCCCTCGGCCTCGCCGGCCTGCTGGCCGCCTGCGCCACCCCGTCCGAACCGCTGCCGCCCGCCGACCCGACCGGCCTGGCCGACCCGGAGATGAGGGCGCTGCTCGAGAGCCTGCAGGCACTGCGGCCGAAGCCGATCGAGACCCTGAACGCGCAGGAGGCGCGGTTGCAGCCGGGCATGGCGGATGCGGTGAAGCACCGGCTTCGCGCCATCGGCCAGACCGCCATGCCGCGGCCGTTGCCGGAGGTGCGGGAGCTGCAGATCCCCGGCCCCGGCGGTCCCCTGCCGGCCCGTCTCTATGTCCCCCTGGAGGCGGCGCGCGCGGGCCAGCCGGCCCGTGGCCCGCTGCCGCTGATCGTCTACTACCACGGCGGCGGCTTCGTCATCGCCGATCTCGACACCTACGACGCCTCGGCGCGTGCCCTGGCGGCGGAGGCCCAGGCGCTGGTCCTGGCCGTGCATTACCGGCAGGGGCCGGAGCACCGGTTCCCCGCCGCGCATGACGACGCCTATGCGGCCTATGCCTGGGCGCTGTCGCATGCCGGGGAGCTGGGCGCCGATCTGTCCCGCGTCGCGGTGGTGGGCGAGAGCGCCGGCGGCAACCTGGCGATCACCACCACCATGGCGGCGCGCGAGGCCCGCATGCCGTTGCCGGTGGCCATGGGCCTGATCTACCCGGTCGCCGGCACCGACATGACCACGCCCTCCTATCGCGAGATGGCGAACGCGAAGCCGCTGAACGCGGCGATGATGCAGTGGTTCATCCAGCAGTACACCAGCAGCCCGTCCGAGCTGCAGGACACGCGCCTGAACGTCTATGGCCGGGCCGAGCTGCGCGGCCTGCCCAAGGCCGTGATCATCACCGCCGAGATCGACCCGCTGCGCAGCGACGGGCAGATCCTGGGCGAGCGCCTCACCGCGAACGGCGTGCAGGTGGTGGCGCGGGACTATGCGGGCGTGACGCACGAGTTCTTCGGCGCCGACCCGCGGGTGCTGGCCAAGGCCGGGGATGCGCAGCGCTTCATGGCCGGCGAGCTGCGCTCCGCCTTCGCCCTGCCGGCGCCGGCGGTGGTGGTGCCGGTGCGCCGCCGTTCCTGAGGCGGGCGTTCCTGAGGCAAGCGTTCCTGAGGCGAGCGTTCCTGAAGGCGGGGAGGGGGCCGGCGGGCCCCCTCAGCCGGCCCGCAGCCGCCGCGCCGCCTCGACGGCGAAGTAGCTCAGCACGCCATTGGCGCCGGCGCGGCGGAAGGCCAGCAGGCTCTCCATCATGGCCTTGTCATGGTCCAGCCAGCCGTTGCGGACGGCCGCCATGATCATCGCGTACTCGCCGCTGACCTGATAGGCGAAGGTGGGCACCGCGAAGCGCTCCTTCACCCGCCGGACGATGTCCAGATAGGGCATGCCGGGCTTCACCATGACCATGTCGGCGCCCTCGGCCAGGTCGAGCGCGACCTCGCGCAGCGCCTCGTCCGAATTGGCCGGGTCCATCTGGTAGGTCTTCTTGTCGCCCTTCAGCGCCCCGCCGGAGCCCACCGCGTCGCGGAAGGGACCGTAGAAGGCCGAGGCATACTTGGCGGCGTAGGACATGATGCGGGTGTGGATCAGGCCGGCCTGGTCGAGCCGGGCGCGGATCGCTGCCACCCGGCCATCCATCATGTCTGAGGGGGCGATGACGTCGATCCCGGCCTCGGCCTGGACCAGCGCCTGCCGCGCCAGGATCCCGAGCGAGGCGTCATTGTCCACGTAGCCCTCGCGGATCACGCCATCATGGCCATGGTCGGTATAAGGGTCGAGCGCCACGTCGCCGATCAGGCCGAGATCCGGGAAATCCCGCTTCAGCCGCCGGGCGGCGCGGCACATCAGGTTCTCCGGATTGCCCGACTCCGTGCCTTCCGCGTCCTTCCGCTCCGGCGGCGTCATCGGGAAGAGGGCGACGGCCGGGATGCCGAGCTCGGCGGCGGGCCCGACGTGATCGGCCAGGCGGTCCAGCGTCACCCGCCGGACGCCCGGCATGGAGGCGACCTCCGAGACGCCGCCCTCGCCCTCCATGACGAAGATCGGCCAGATCAGGTTGTCCACCGAGAGAAGGTTCTCGGCCACCAGCCGGCGGGTCCAGGCGTCGTGCCGGTTGCGGCGGGGACGCAGCGCGGGGAAGCCCCCGCCAGGGGAGGAGGGGTAAGGGGAGGAGGGACCAGGGGAGGACGGACCAGGGGAGGCGGGGCCGGCGTGGTCCTGCCGGGCCGGATCGTACCGGGTGGGATCATGAAGGGCCATGCGCCGTCTCCGCTTCCGCGCCGCCCAGCGTCACGCGGCGGCATTGGCGCAATGAAGCACCAAGGACCCCGGGGGGCCAAGGGCAAGCCGGGATCGGGAGCCGGCCCTGGTGCGGGCGGGGCCGCCTTTCACGTCCCCTTGCGCACATGACCGGGTTGCAGCGGCGCCAGGGCGTTGCGAGTTTTCCTGTTCAACAAGCCGTGGTAACGAGCCCGCCATGAATCCGGCCGAGACCCCCATCGCCATCGGCGCCGACCATGCCGGCGTCGCCCTGAAGGACAGCCTGCGCGCCCGGCTTGAGGCGGCGGGTCATCCCGTGCTGGATTTCGGCACGCAGGGTGAGGCCAGCGTGGACTATCCGGACTTCGCCCGGCAGGTGGCCGAGGCCGTGGCCCAGAACCGCGCCGTCTTCGGCGTGCTGGTCTGCGGCACCGGCATCGGCATGGCGATCGCCGCCAACCGCCACCCCTCGGTCCGCGCCGTGGTGGTGCACGACACGACCGAGGCACGCCTGACCCGCGCCCACAACAACGCGAACATCGCCTGCTTCGGCGCCCGCACCATGGGGCCCGAGGTGGTCGCCGACGCGCTGCAGGCCTTTCTCACCACCGCCTATGAGGGTGGCCGGCACGACCGCCGCGTCGCCAAGCTCTCCCTTCAGCCGGCCAGTTCCCTGGCCGCCCCCGGGGCCGAGGAGGCCTGACGCCGATGACCGACCTCGCCGCCGCCAGCCGCTTCTTCGCCGCCCCGCTCGCCGAGGCCGATCCCGAGATCGCCGGGCTGATCGGGCGTGAGCTGACCCGCCAGCAGGACGGGATCGAGCTGATCGCTTCCGAGAACATCGTCTCCCGCGCGGTGCTGGAGGCCCAGGGCTCGATCCTCACCAACAAGTACGCCGAGGGCCTGCCCGGCCGCCGCTACTATGGCGGCTGCGAGTTCGTCGACGAGATCGAGACCCTCGCCATCGAGCGCGCGAAGCGGCTGTTCGGCTGCGGCTTCGCCAATGTGCAGCCGCATTCCGGCGCCCAGGCGAACATGGCGGTGTTCTTCGCCCTGATGCAGCCGGGCGACACCTTCATGGGCCTCGACCTCGCCGCCGGCGGCCATCTGACGCATGGCTCGCACGTCAACTATTCGGGCAAGTGGTTCAAGGTCGCCCCCTATACGGTGAACCGCGAGAGCGGCCGCATCGAGATGGAGGAGGTGGCGCGCATCGCGCGCGAAAGCCGGCCGAAGCTGATCGTCGCCGGCGGCTCCGCCTATGCCCGCGCCTGGGATTTCGCCCGCTTCCGCCAGATCGCGGACGAGGTGGGCGCGCTCTTCATGGTGGACATGGCGCATTTCGCCGGCCTGGTGGCCGGCGGCGCGCATGACAGCCCCTTCCCGCATGCCCATGTGGTGACCACCACCACCCACAAGACGCTGCGCGGGCCCCGTGGCGGCATGATCCTGACCAATGACGAGGCGCTGGCGAAGAAGCTGAACAGCGCCGTCTTCCCCGGCCTGCAGGGCGGGCCGCTGGAGCATGTCGTCGCCGCCAAGGCGGTGGCCTTCGGCGAGGCGCTGCGCCCCGATTTCCGCGCCTATGCCAAGGCGGTGGTGGCCAATGCGCAGGCGCTGGCGGAGGAGCTGATGGCGCAGGGCGCCGGCATCGTCACCGGCGGCACCGACAACCACCTGATGCTGGTTGATCTCCGCCCGCTGGCGCTGACCGGCCGCGCGGCCGAGGCGGCGCTGGGCCGCGCCCACCTGACCTGCAACAAGAACGCCATCCCCTTCGACCCCGAGAAGCCGGCGGTCACCTCCGGCATCCGCCTCGGCAGCCCGGCCGGCACCACGCGCGGCCTCGGCGAGGCGGAGTTCCGCGAGATCGGCCGGCTGATCGGCAAGGTGCTGACGGGCCTCTCCCGCAGCAACGATCCCGAAGGCAATACCGCGATCGAGCGCGAGGTGGGCGAGCAGGTGCGCGCGCTCTGCGAGCGCTTCCCGATCTACCGGGGCTGAGCGGGCGGGGCGGGGAGCCGGGCCATGCGCTGTCCCTTCTGCGGCAGCGAGGACACGCAGGTGAAGGACAGCCGCCCGGCCGATGACGGCGCGGCGATCCGGCGCCGCCGCTCCTGCCCCTCCTGCGGTGCCCGCTTCACCACCTTCGAGCGCGTGACGCTGCGCGAGCTGACGGTGGTGAAGTCCGATCAGCGCCGCGCTCCCTTCGACCGGGACAAGCTCGCCCGCTCCATCCGGGTCGCGCTGCGCAAGCGCCCCGTGGACGAGGACCGGGTGGAGAAGATTGTCAACGGCATCCAGCGCCGCCTGGAAGCGGAGGGCGAGAGCGAGATCACCAGCCGCGCCATCGGCGAGATGGTGATGGACACGCTCAAGGAACTCGACCAGGTGGCCTATGTGCGCTTCGCCTCGGTCTATCGCAATTTCGGCGAGGCGAAGGACTTCCAGGCCTTCCTGGGCTCGCTGGACGACAAGAAGGGTTAAGCCGCCAATGGTCAGGCTGTTTCATCCCGCGGCGCTGGCCGCCGGGGCCGGCACGCCGTTCCCGGCGACGCGCGCGCCGGTCCGCATGGCGGGCATCGCCGACCGCCCGGCCCTGGCCGCGCTGGCCTTCGCCGCCTTCAGCCAGGGGCCGGCGCTGCTGCCGGCCGGCGCGCGCGGCCAGATCGACGCGGCCCGCTTCTCGGCCCTGTTCTCCGCCACCGGCCCGTTGCTGGTGGCCGAGATCGGCGATGTGCCCCTGGGCTGCGCCCTGGCCGAGGAGCCGCCGGAGGGCGGCGATGCGGGCGCGGTCGCGCGGCTGACCGGCCTCTGGGTGGCGCCGCAGGCCATGGGGCAGGGGGTCGGCTCCACCCTGCTGGCGGCGATGGAGGAGCTGCTGGCCCTGGAGGGTGCGGCGACGTTGCGCGTGCGGGTGCCGAGCGGGCATCTGCGCGCCCTCGGCCTGTTCCGCCGCCGTGGTTATGTCATGCAGGCGGCCGGCCAGCGGGCCGAGGCGGTCTCGGGCATGCCGCTGCCGCACACCATGATGGCGAAGCGGCTGCCCGCCCTCGCCCAGGTGGCATGAGCCACGCCGGGCCCCCATCCGCGGCGCAGGACGTGGCGCAGATGCGCGCCGCGCTGGCGCTCGCCGCCCGGGGCCTGGGCAACACCTGGCCGAATCCCGCCGTCGGCTGCGTCATCGTGAAGGAGGGCGTGGTGGTCGGCCGGGGCTGGACCGCGCCGGGAGGCCGCCCGCATGCCGAGACCGAGGCGTTGCGCCGGGCCGGCGCGGCGGCGCGCGGCGCCACCGCCTATGTCACGCTGGAGCCCTGCTGCCACTGGGGCCGCACCCCGCCCTGCGCCGATGCGCTGATCGCCGCCGGGGTGGCGCGCGTCGTCGTCGCCATGCAGGACCCCGATCCGCGCGTCGATGGCGCCGGGCTGCGGCGGCTGCGCGAGGCCGGCATCGCCGTCGCGTCCGGGGTGCTGGAGGCCGAGGCGCGGGCGCTGAACGCCGGTTTCCTGAAGCGCCTGGCGAGCGGCCTGCCGCTGCTGACGCTGAAGCTCGCCACGACGCTGGATGGCCGTATCGCCACGCGGGCGGGCGAGAGCCAGTGGATCACCGGCCCGGCGGCGCGGCGCGCCGCCCATGCGCTGCGCGGCCGGCACGACGCGGTGCTGGTCGGCAGCGGCACGGCGCTCGCCGACGATCCCGACCTGACCTGCCGCCTGCCGGGCTTCGCGCCGGTGCCGACGGTGCGCGTGGTGGCCGATGCGCGGCTGCGGCTCGCCCCCTCGGCGCGGCTGTTCCGCAACCCCGCCCCGGTCTGGATCGCCACGCGGCCCGGCCATGACGAGGCGCGGCTGGCGCCGTTGCGCCAGGCGGGCGCCGCGATCCTGGAGGTTCCGGCGGCCGGGGCGGGGGAGGGGCTCGACGCCGCGGCCCTGCTGCGCGCCCTGGCGGCGCAGGGGCTGACCCGCGTGCTGTCCGAGGGCGGCGCCGGCCTCGCCGCCGCCCTGCTGCGCGCCGGGCTGGTGGACCGGCTGGCCTGGTTCCACGCCCCCGCCATCCTGGGCGGCGACGGCCGCCCGGCCGCGGAGGCGCTGCCATTGGCGCGGCTGGCCGAGATGCCCAGATACCGCCGCATCGCCCTGGAGGAGCTGGGGCCGGATCTGTTGAGCGAGTTCACCAGCGCGGGAGCGGCCTGAATGTTCACCGGCATCATCACCGCCGTCGGCACCGTCGCGGGCCTGGAGCCGATCGGCGCCGGCCAGGACATGCGCCTCCTGATCGAGACGCCGGGGGGCTGGCTGGAGGGGGCGGCGATCGGCGCCTCGATCGCCTGCTCGGGCTGCTGCCTGACCGTTGTGGCGCTGGCGGCCGACCGTTTCACCGTCGAGGTCTCGGGCGAGACCCTGTCGCGGACCACGCTCGGAAGCTGGGCCGAGGGCAGCCGGATCAACCTGGAGCGGGCGCTGCGCATGGGCGACGAGATGGGCGGCCACGTCGTCTCCGGCCATGTCGATGGCGTGGCCGAGATGCTCTCCGTCACGCCGGAGAACGGCTCGCTGCGATGCCTGTTCCAGTTGCCGCCGGAGTTGGCCCGCTTCGTCGCGCCCAAGGGCAGCGTGACCGTGGAGGGCGTCTCCCTCACCGTCAACGAGGTCGAGGGCGCGCGCTTCGGCGTCAACCTGATCCCGCACACCGCCGCCGTCACCACGCTGGGCGACCTCCGGCCGGGAGATGCGGTGAATATCGAGATCGACATGCTGGCCCGCTACGTGGCGCGGCTCAGGCAGTTCAATGTGGCGGAGTTCGAGGCATGACCGTCCTGACCAACCGGACCTCCTACGCGGAGTTTCTCAGCCCGACCGAGGAGCTGCTGGAGGAGGCCCGGCGCGGCCGCATGTTCATCCTGGTCGATGACGAGGATCGCGAGAACGAGGGCGACCTCGTCATCCCCGCCCAGTTCGCCACGCCGGATGCGATCAACTTCATGGCCCGCCACGCGCGCGGCCTGATCTGTCTCGCCATGACCAAGGCACGGGTCGAGCAGCTCGGCCTGCCGCTGATGGCGCAGAGCAACGGCACGCGGCACCAGACCGCCTTCACCGTCTCGATCGAGGCGCGGGAAGGGGTCACCACCGGCATCTCCGCCGCCGACCGCGCCCGCACCGTCGCCGTCGCCATCAACCCGGAATCGCGGCAGGAGGATATCGTCACGCCGGGGCACGTCTTCCCGCTGGTCGCGCGCGAGGGCGGCACGCTGGTGCGCGCCGGCCATACCGAGGCGGCGGTGGACTTCGCCCGCATGGCCGGGCTCAACCCCTCGGGCGTGATCTGCGAGATCATGAACGAGGACGGCACCATGGCCCGGCTGCCGGACCTGGTCAGCTTCGCCCAGCATCACGGCCTCAAGCTCGGCACCATCGCCGACCTGATCGCGCATCGCCGCCGCACCGAGCGGCTGGTGACGCGGATCGAGGAGGGCGTGCTGCCGGACGCCTCCGGCCGGGGCGAGTGGCGTCTGCACGTCTATGCGAACAAGCTCGAATACGGCGAGCATATCGCGCTGGTGAAGGGCGATGTCGCGCGCGGCGGCCCGGTTCTGGTGCGCATGCATGCCGTCAACGTGCTGTCCGACCTGCTCGGCACCGCCGGTCCGCATGACCTGCAACGCTCCATGGCCGAGATCGCCGCCGCCGGACGGGGCGTCGTGGTGATGATCCGCGACGTCAAGCCGACGGCGATCTCGGAGCGCGTCCGCGCCGGGCGCGACCGCACCGCGCCGCCGGAGCTGCGCGACTATGGCATCGGCGCGCAGATCCTGGCCGATCTCGGCGTCCGCGAGATGATCCTGCTCTCCAACCATCCGCGGCCCATCGTCGGTCTCGAAGGCTATGGCCTGACCGTGGCCGAGACCCGCCGCATCGAGGACAGCGTCCCATGAGCACCGTCGACGCGCCGGAGCGCGCCACCCCCGTCATTCCCGGCCCGGCGCCGCGGATCCTGCTGATCCAGGCGCCCTACTACGCCGGCGTCTGCGCCGGCATGCGGCGCGGCGCCGAGCGGGTGCTGGCCGAGGCCGCCGCCTCGCTGCAGGTGGTCGATGTGGCCGGCGCCTTCGAACTGCCCGCCGCGCTGCGCATGGCCATCCGCCAGGGCGGCTGGGACGGCTATCTGCTGCATGGCTGCGTGGTGAAGGGCGAGACCGACCACTATCAGTTCATCTGCGAGGCCGTGTGCCAGGGCGTGATGGACATCAGCGGCGAGACCGGGGTGCCGCTCGGCTTCGGCCTCCTGACGGTCGAGACCCTGGCCCAGGCCGAGGCGCGCAGCGCCGATGACCGGCACAACAAGGGCGCCGAGGCGGCGCAGGCCCTGCTGGGCCAGATCGCCCTGGCGCGGAAGTGGAACACGCGATGACGGCCTCCCCCCCCACGGCCCGCCCCGCCGGCCGGCGCCCCGCCACCCAGGGGCGCCCGCGCACCGGCTCGCGCGTCGCCGCCATCCAGGCCCTGTTCCAGAGCGAGCAGAGCGGCGAATCGGCCGAGACGGTGCTGGACCAGTTCATCCGCCACCGCATCGGCCCCGATGCGGGAGGCTTCGAGGATGGCCGCGTGCCGCTGGCCGACGTGCCGCTCTTCGCCCAGTTGGTGCGCGGCGTGGCCCGCCAGGGCGAGACGCTGGACGGCATCGTCGCGGGGCATCTGGCGGGCGAATGGACGGTGGCGCGGCTCGATCCCGTGCTGCGCGCCCTGCTGCGCGCCGCCGCCTTCGAGCTCTCCTCCGGCGCCGAGCCGCCGGCGCGCGTGGTGATCAACGAGTACATGGACATCGCGCACGGCTTCTTCAGTGGCGAGGAGCCGCGCTTCGCCAATGGCGTGCTCGATGCCATGGCGCGGCACCTGCGCGCCGGCGAGTTCCAGCGCTGAGACGGCGGGCGGGGTCGCCGGCCCCGCCCGCACGGGTCTTTCCCCGGAGGGGCGGCGGGGCGAGAATGGCCGCATGACCCTGCCGCCCGAATTCTCCCTCATCGCCCGGCATTTCCGGCCGCTGGCCGGGCCGGGGGCGCTCGACCTCCTCGACGATGCCGCCGTGCTGGCGCCGCCGCCCGGGCGCGAGCTGGTGCTGGCGGCCGATGCCATGGTCGAGGGCGTGCACTACCTGCCCGACGATCCGCCCGCGACGCTGGGGCGCAAGCTGCTGCGCACCAACCTCTCCGACCTCGCCGCCATGGGCGCGGCGCCGCTCGGCTACCTGATGACCCTGGCGCTGCCGAAGGCGCTGCCGGAGGGCTGGCTGGCCGGCTTCTGCGCCGGGCTGGCGGAGGATCAGGAGACCTTTGCCCTCTCGCTGCTCGGCGGCGATACGGTCTCCATCCCCGGCCCGGCCTGCCTCTCGCTGACCATCCTGGGCCATGTGGCGCCAGGGCGCGCCCTGCGCCGGACGGGCGCGGCCCCGGGGCAGGAGATCTGGGTCTCGGGCAGCATCGGCGACGGGACGCTGGGGCTCGGCGTGCTGCGCGGGGAGTTCCCCGCCGATCCCGGCGGCGTCCTCGCCGGACGCTACAGGCTGCCGCGGCCGCGCCTGGCGCTTGGCCGGTCCCTGGCCGGCCTGGCCAGCGCGGCGATGGATGTCTCGGACGGGCTGGTGCAGGATCTCGGCCATCTCTGCCGGGCGGCGGGCTGCGGCGCGACGATCGAGGCGGCCGCCGTGCCGCTGTCGGCGGAGGCCTCGGCGCTGCTGGCGGCGGAGGCCGTGCTCCTGCCGCGCCTGCTGACCGGGGGCGACGACTACGAGCTGCTGTTCGCCGCGCCGGCCGGGGCGGCGCCGGCCATCCTGGCGGCGGCGGCCGCCGCCGGCACGGCCGTCACGCGCATCGGCCGCTTCCAGGCGGGGGAGGCCAGGGTGGTCGTGCGGGGCGCGGATGGCGGCGTCCTGCCGCTCGGGCAGGGCGGCTGGAGCCACTTCTGAGCGGCTAGCCTCCCTGGAGCCGCGCCGGCCGCCTCAGGCGGGGCGGCGGGCCGGCGCCTCGCGGGCCAGCCAGAGCGTCGCGGCGGCCAGCAGCAGGGGCGGGATCGAGACCCAGCAGACCATGGCCCAGCCGTACCGGTTGAGCAGGCCGCCCGAGGCCAGCGAACCCACCACCATCACGCCGAACACCAGGAAATCGTTCAGGCTCTGGACCTTGGCCCGTTCCTCCGGGCGGTGGCTGTCGACCACCATGGTGGAGGCGCCGACGAAGCCGAAGTTCCAGCCGAGGCCAAGCAGGATCAGGCTGAGCCAGAAATGGCCGACGGAGAGCCCGCTCAGCCCGGCCACCGCCGCCAGGGCGGAGAGGAACAGGCCGGCCAGCACCACGCGCGGGGCGCCGAAGCGGGCGATCAGGCCACCGGTGAAGAAGGCCGGCCCATACATGGCGATGACATGCCATTGCAGGCCGAGATTGGCATCCCCCTGCGTCAGGCCGCACAGCCGCATGGCCAGCGGCGCCGAGGTCATCAGGAAGTTCATGATCAGGTAGGAGACGGCGCCGGCGGCGACGGCGGCGATGAAGCGCGGCTGCCGCGCGATCTCGGCGAGCGGCCGGCCGCGCGCGGCGCCCGACATCCGCGGCGAGGGCACGCGCACGCTCATCAGCACCAGGGCGCAGAGCACGGCGAGCCCCGCCTGCGCGAGATAGGTGACGGCGAAGAGGTAGGGCGGCCAGAGGTCCATGGTGTGGGTGACGAGCTGCGGGCCCAGCACGCCGGCGAAGACCCCGCCCGCCATGACCAGGGAGATGGCGCGGGCGCGGCGCTGCGGCGGCGCGCAATCGGCCGCGGCGAAACGCAGGCTCATGGCGACCGAGGCATAGGCGCCGCCGAAGAAGGTGGCGCCGCAGAACAGCCAGAAGGAGCCGATCAGCACCGCATGGGCCGAGAGCAGGCCGACCAGTACGCCGCAGGTGGCGCCGAAGAGGAAGCTGGCCCGCCGGCCATAGCGGCTCGCCAGCGCCCCCGAAGGGATGGTGCCGCTGGCCATGCCCAGCACGAAGAGGGTGATGGGCAGGGTGGCGAGGCTCTTGTCCGGCGCCAGCGTGTTCCCCATCACCGCGCCGGTGGCGAAGATGATCGTGGCGTTCGCCCCCGCCAGGGCCTGGGCTATGGCGAGGCGGGTGACGTTCCTCCGCTCTCCCGGCATGGTGGCCGGTGAGGCGCGTTCTTCTGGTTCTGACATGTCACCAGAAGACAGAAAGCCGCCTTTTCCGACAAGTTGCATCCCGCGCAGTGCTGGACTGCGGCGCGGGCATCGCACCCGCGGCCCGGCCAGCGGCGGGCCGCCGGCCGGTGGTGGATCAGCGGCCCGGGCCGGTGCCGGGGCCCTGCTCGGCGCCCAGGTTGCCCGCGCCGACGCGGCCGATATTGCCGAAGAGCGATTGCAGCAGCGTGCGTTCCGTGCCGGGCACCGGCGTGGTGCGCTCCACCATGCCGACATCGCGCATGTCGTCCTCGCCCATCTGCCGGATGGTGCGGATGACGCCCTGCTCGTTGAAGTCGATGGCGACCACCCGTTCCCGCTCGCGCCCGTCATGGCTGGCCGGGCGCATCCGCGTGACCGAGCTGATGTAGTACCAGCTGTTGCGGTCGAAGGTGCCGGTGGCGCTCGGCGAGCCCAGCAGCGCCTGGACATCCGCCTGGGTCTGCACGCCCGGCTGAAGCTGCGCCAGCAGGTCCGGGTCGGCGCGGTTGCCGCGCATCACGGGTGCCGCCTGGAAGAAGGAACAGCCGGCTAGGGTCAGGCTGAGCGCCAGGGCGAGGCCGGGCAGGCGGCGCGGGGCGCGGCTGGGCGTCTTGCTGCGGAAGGTGTCGCTGCTGCTCACGGGTGTCCCGATTCCTGTCGGCCAGAAGGTGCGCCCGTCTTCCGGGCGGGCGGCGCCGCATTGACCGGCGCTGGGTTGCGGTCCATCTGCACGGTCGATTGCCACCGCCCCGCACCGGGGTCAACCGGCCTGCCGCCCGGCGGGGCCGAGGAGACGCCACGACCATGGCCCTGTTCGGCCTGTTCCGCCGCAAGCCTCATGAGCGGCAGGGCTTCGAGCTCTATGGCGCCGCCGTGCGCGCGGCGCGGCATCCGGTCTTCTTCGAGGCGCTGGGCGTGCCGGACACCCTCGACGGACGCTTCGACCTGATCGGCCTCCAGACGGCCCTGCTGATCCGCCGCCTGCACCGGGACAGCGACCCCCGCGGCGCGGCCCTGGCGCAGGCCGTGTTCGATGCCATGTTCGCCGACATGGATTTCAACCTGCGGGAAATGGGCGTGGGCGACATGTCCATCGCGCGGCGGGTGAAGAACATGTGGGAAGCCTTCCATGGCCGCGCGCAGGCCTATGAGGCGCCGCTCGCCGCCGGCGACGCCGCGGCCCTGGCCGAGGCGCTGGCCCGCAATGTCTGGCGGGGCGCGGTGCCGGCCACGGCGCCGGGACCGGCACGGCTGGCCGCGCTCGCGCTCGAGACGGATGCCCTCCTCGCCGGCCAGGCCATGGAAACCCTGTTGAAGGGGGAGGCGCGCTTTCCTGATCCCGGACACCGGTTGGAGGACCCCCTGGCATGAGCGACGAGAACAGACTGGAATTTCCCCGCTCCCTGCCCTGGGCGGCGGTGGGCCCGGAGGGACGGCACCGGCGACTGGAGGCCACCCCCGCGGAATGCGCCGCCCTGGCGCTGCGCTTCGGCATTCCCGCCATCGAGTCCCTGGTTGCAGAGCTCGACCTGAGCAATGAGCCTGGCGGCACCGTGCGGGCGCGCGGCACCCTCGAGGCGCGGGTGGTGCAGACCTGCGTCATCACGCTCGAGCCCTTCGGGGAGCTGGTGCGGGATGAGGTGGACCTCCGTTTCCTCCCCGCCGGGCGGGAGCCCGCGGATGACGCGGAGGGGCCGGACGAGATCCCCACCGAGCATGGCGTCATGGAACTGGGCGAGGCGCTCGCGGAGCAGCTTTCCCTGGCCCTCGACCCCTATCCGCGCGCGCCCGGCGCCAGCCTGCCGGAGGTCGGCGAGGACGTGGTGGAGGAACCCCGGAGGCGCAATCCCTTCGCGGTTCTGAAGGGCAGCAAGGCGTAGCGGGGCGGTCCGGACGGCCGCAAGGGAAGGCGAGCCTGGTTCAGAGAAACCAGGCCCAGGCCATCAGCCCGACCGACGTGCCGAAAAGCAGCGTGGCCGCCGCATATCCCGCGATTTCGCTCATGCGCGGGGGAGTAGACCAGCCGGTCCCGACCGTCATCAAAACAGGGCGTGAAGTCGGGCGCCCCGGGCGCGTCCTCAGAGGGAGGCGAGGCTGATCGCGGCGGTGGTCGAGGGTGCGTCGTCGGAGCGGTCGAGGGCGCTGATCCAGACCTTGGGGCTGCCGCAGTCCACCGACCCATAGGGCGAGCAGAAGGCGACCTCCGCGGCGTCCCGCCCGATGCCGATGCGCACCAGCCCGTCCGGCGCCGCCATGCGGGTGGCGTCGAAGAGATACCAGGCGCCGCCCTCCGGCCCTTCCAGCCAGGCCTCCATCACGGCATGGAAATCCGGCGGCGACAGCCGCCAGGCATAGGCGCTGACGAAGCGCGCCGGAATGCCGAGGGCGCGGCAGAACGCCATGGAGAGATGCGAGAAGTCCCGGCAGACCCCCTGGCGCTGCAGCAGCGTGTCGCGGGCCGAGGTGTGCTCGTCGCTGCTGCCGGGCACGTAGTCGAGCCGGTCGCGGACCCAGTTGCAGATCGCCGTCACCCGCTGATGACCGGGCGGCAGGGCGCCGAACTCCTTCCGGGCGAAGGGTTCGAGCAGGTCCGATTCGACGTAGCGGCTCGGATAGAGGTGGGTCAGCACCTCGAGGGGCAGGCGAGCGGCCGGCATCTCGCCCACCGCCGCTGGGTCGACGCTCTCGGGCGCCAGCTCCACCACCGCCTCGTAGCGGAGGGTCAGGGGGCCGCGCGGGGCCTGAACCCGCAGATAGCGGTTGCCGCTCTCGGGCATCAGGAAGCGGTCCTGCGGCGCCTCGGCCGAGAGCGTCAGCCGCTCCTCCACCACCGCCTGGCGGGCGGTGCGCTGCGCCTCGACATTGAACACCAGCGGCGCGCCTTCCGCCTCCTGGACCTCGTAGCCCAACTCGCATCCCAACCTGTAGCGCATGATGATGTCCCGGCGCCTGTGATCGGCCCCGTTTGGCCGGTGCCGGCGCGAACCTTTCGCGGAGGACTAACCGTTCCGCGACCGGTTGGTTGCTGCGATGCATCATGGAAAGCCCTGGGGGCCCGGCTGCCCGGGTCTTAACCATGACGAAACCTGCCGCGTCCTAGGCTGGGCCCAGCAGAAAGCGGACCTTCCCGATGACGCCAAAATGGCTGCACACCCTCACCATGTTCTGCGCCGCCGGCGCCATGCTGGCCGGCATCGCCCTGCTGGACTGGCCGGGGATCGGCCGCCTGGCCGGCGTCCTGCATCTGGAGGAACCCTTGCCGGGGTTCCTGAACACCTCCCGTCTCGCCACGGAGTGCGGGCACCCCGCCTGCCTCGGCCTCACGGCGCAGGGCGGCGTGGCCCGGCTGGGCGGCTCCTGACCGGCCGGGAGCTATCGCGCCCGCGCCGGACGCGGCATCCTCGCGCCGGAGCCGCGGCAGGCGGCGGAACGGCAAGGTGACAGGATGAAGCCTCAGGCCCGGTTCAATATCAGCTACTGGCTGGCCGCCCTGCTGGGCATCGCCATCATCCAGTACGTGATCGCCGCCCAGCAGGCGGTGGCGCCGATTCCCTACAGCCAGTTCGAGCAGCTGCTGCGCGACGGCAAGGTGGCGCAGATCGGCATCTCGGACCGCTTCATCCAGGGCCGGCTGAAGGAACCGCTGGAGGGCGGGCAGACACGGTTCACCACGACCCGAGTCGACCCGGATTTCGCGCAGGAGCTGCAGCGTTACAATGTCGAGTTCACCGGGCAGGTGGAGAGCACCTTCCTGCGCGACCTGCTCTCCTGGATCATCCCCATGGCGCTGTTCATCGGCGTCTGGATGTTCCTGTTGCGCCGCATGGGCCGCGGCATGGGCGGGCTGATGCAGGTCGGCCGCAGCAAGGCCAAGGTCTATGTCGAGACCGACACCCGCGTCCGATTCGAGGATGTGGCGGGGGTGGACGAGGCGAAGGACGAGCTGCGCGAGATCGTCGACTTCCTGCGCAATCCCCAGGAATACGGGCGCCTGGGCGGGCGGATGCCCAAGGGCGTGCTGCTGGTCGGGCCGCCCGGCACCGGCAAGACCCTGCTCGCCAAGGCCGTGGCGGGAGAGGCGAGGGTGCCCTTCTTCTCGATCTCGGGCTCCGAGTTCGTCGAGATGTTCGTGGGCGTCGGCGCCGCCCGGGTGCGCGATCTCTTCACCCAGGCCCGGGAGAAGGCGCCGGCCATCATCTTCATCGACGAGCTGGACGCCATGGGCCGTGCCCGCGGCGTCGGCGGCTTCGGCGGCGGCAATGACGAGAAGGAGCAGACGCTGAACCAGCTCCTGGTGGAACTGGACGGCTTCGATTCCTCGACCGGCCTGGTTCTGCTCGGCGCGACCAACCGGCCGGAGATCCTGGACCCGGCCCTGCTGCGCGCCGGGCGCTTCGACCGGCAGGTGCTGGTGGACCGTCCGGACAAGAAGGGGCGGATCGACATCCTGGCGGTGCATCTTCGCAAGGTGCAACTGGCGCCGGATGTGAGGCCGGAGGAGATCGCCGCGCTGACACCCGGTTTCACCGGGGCCGACCTCGCCAATCTGGTCAACGAGGCGGCGCTGCTGGCGACGCGCAGGCAGGCCGAGGCGGTCGCCATGCAGGACTTCAACAACGCGGTCGAGCGCATCATCGCCGGCCTCGAGAAGCGCAACCGCCTGCTGAACCCGCGCGAGCGGGAGATCGTCGCCTATCACGAGATGGGCCATGCCCTGGTCGCCATGGCGGTGCCGGGCTCCGACCCGGTGCACAAGGTCTCGATCATCCCGCGCGGCGTCGGCGCCCTCGGCTACACCATCCAGCGCCCGACCGAGGACCGCTTCCTGATGACGCGCGAGGAACTGGAAGGGAAGATGGCGGTGCTGCTCGGTGGCCGGGCGGCGGAGTGGATCGTCTTCGGGCACCTCTCCACCGGCGCGGCCGACGACCTGGCGCGCGTGACCGACATCGCCCGCTCGATGGTGACGCGCTACGGCATGACGGATCGCATCGGCCATGTCTCGCTGGAGAAGGACAGCCGCTCCTACCTCGCCCCCACCCTGCCCGGCATGGGCGGGACCGAGCGGAACTACTCGGACGAGACGGCGGCGGCGGTCGATGAGGAGGTGCGCGGCATCGTGCAGCAGGCCTTCGAGAAGACCCTCGCCCTGCTGGGCGAGCGCCGGGAGGTGCTCGAGCGCAGCGCGCGCCAGCTGCTGGAGAAGGAGACGCTGGACGAGGCCGACCTCCGCCGCGTCGCCGGCCCCTTCTCGCCGACGGGGTGAGGACTGGATGCGGCGGAAGATTGCTCACTATTCAGCAAGCGGGAACCCGCGGCGGCCATTTGAAGCGGAAAATCGAGTATTTATCGGAATGATTAATTATTAAGAATTAATCCAAATTATGATCCCGAACCTCATGGCGGCGGCTATAACCTTCTAGCGGAGGTGGTGCAGTCCTTTGTCAGCACCAGCAAAAGCCGGGAACATGCAATGTCGCCAGTCGTGGACGTCTCCGAGGACAGGATCTCTCCGGGCGAATGGGATGACTTCGCCATGGCGTGCGGAGCATCGTTCCGTTGCGCCTGGCATGCCCTGTGGGCCTGGCAGCTGGATCATCATCGCCTCTTCCGCCTGCGCCGGCTGGAGATCCTGCTCGTCGAGGACGGGCGGCGGACCAAGATCGCGCAATGCGCAGTGGGGATCGGCCGGCGGCGGCGCGTCTTCGCCGATTCCCTGCAGCTCCTGCCCGGCCATGCCCACCGCTGGAGCGAGGTCATGCAGGCGGTCCTGCGGCATCTCGGCCCTGGTGCATACCATTACGGCTCGCAGTGGAATCTGGAGGCTCCGCGCGAGCCGTTGCTGCAGGCGCTGCCCGGCGTCGTCATCACGCAGGTGGAGCCCATCACCCTCGATGTGGTCGACTTCCGCCAGTGGCCGCATTGGGACGGCTATCTGCGCGAGGTCAGCAGCAATGCCAAGCGCAACGCCAAGCGGGCCCGCGAGACGCATCCCGACCTGGCGGTGAGCCTGCGGCATGGCCTGGCGTCGCTGGCCGACTGGGGCGCGCTGAACGGCTTGCGGGCGCAGCTCTCCAGCCGCAAGGCTCTGGGTCTCACGCTCCGGCGCACCCTGCCGCGCTTCCTGCTGCGCCTCGCGGCCCTTGGTCCGCGCAACTTCATCGCCATCGCCCGCGCGGGGGAGAACGGATTGGCCGGCTTCTCCGGCATCGACTTCGGCGCCAACACCTATTTCCTGGAAGCCGGTTCCGGCGCGGTCAATCAGGGGGCGTCCTGGTACCTGATGCTGGGCATGCTGGAGCGCGCCTGGCGCCGTTCGCCCCAGGGCGCCTTCATCATGGGCGCCCAGTACGAGCGGCAGGTCCGCGACGAAGGACTGGCTTTCTCCCGCCGCCAATGCCGGGTGCAACGCCTGCCGACGAGCGAGATCCTGTTCGAGTATGACGGCAGCACACGGCTCCCGGCCCCGGTCCCGGCCCGTCCCGCCGAATCCCTGCGCGAGGTGGTGGAGGAACTGGCCCTGGCCGCCCGGATCGGGCTGGAGGGTAGCAACAACCTCCCCGCCTGAACCGGGGTCGGCGCCTCCCCGGCGGCAGGGCCGGGGGCGCTGGCCGCCGTTCACGGCAGCCGCATGAAGTTGGCCGCGCCGGAGGCCCGGGCGATCAGCGCCTGCATGGCGGGATTGCTGGCGCCATCGGCATCCGTCAGCGCATCCATCGGGCAGAAGTACTCGTGCGCCTGTGGCATCTGCGTGCGCGCGAAACCGTCATACTGCCGCGTCTTCAGGCCATAGAGCACCCGCACATCGCGTACCGGCAGCACCAGCGGCTCCTCGGGCGCCTGGCGCAACAGCTTGATGCGGCGCCAGCGCGGCAGCGGATCGTCCGCCTGCAACGGCGCGGTCAGCCAAGCCGCCGGGCAGACGGCCAGCAGGGACGTGGTGGACGGCGCGAAGCGCGAGCGCTTGTCCAGCAGATTCTGCAAGGTGGAGCAGGCCTCGATGCAAAGGATGTCGACATAGGCATCCGCCGGATCGGGGCTGAAGTGCAGCCACAACCCATCCGGCACCGTGCGAAGGCGATTGGAGCCGGGCAGGCGCAGGAAGGGATGCGTCACCGTGTCAGGCTCGCCGGGACGGGCCCGCATCCAGATGCCCTTTTGCTTCAGCGAATCCAAAGCTCCTGGCGGCTTCTGGGGCCAGCCGCGCAGGCGTCGGCGCACAAGGTCATCCAGCGAGCGATGCTGGAGATCCGCCCTCATCATATCGCCCATTTCAGTAGTTCCACCCGAGATTTTCAACCTACAGGCGTATATCAGCCAATCGCGGTATTGTGATCAAGGTAAATTCATCAAAAATAAAGAGATCCCGGGAGAAAAGGTCTCAGGGAGTTCCGCCTCCAGAGGCTGGCGGCAGACCCAGTACTTCAATGATACTTCCCGTGGCGCGCGGCGGGACAATGGTTTGCCACAAGTTCTTGATATTCTACTTCATGTTGTCCTGCGGCACGAAAAAGCCCGCCACGGCGCTGCCGGGCGGGCTCATTCTGGTCATGGGCGAAGGCGGGCGGCGGGATGCCGCATCCGCGGGTTCAGCCGCGCTGTTCGACCGACACGACGTCGCGCTGCGCGGGGCCGGTGTAGATCTGCCGCGGCCGGCCGATGCGCTGCGCCGGATCCTCGATCATCTCCTTCCACTGGCTCACCCAGCCCACGGTGCGCGCCACCGCGAAGAGGACGGTGAACATGTGGGTGGGGATGCCCATCGCCTTCAGGATGATACCCGAATAGAAATCGACGTTCGGATAGAGCTTGCGGGAGACGAAATAGTCGTCTTCCAGCGCGATCTTCTCCAGCGCCATGGCGAGATCCAGCAGCGGCTCGTCCTTGATGCCAAGCTCGGCCAGGACCTCATGGCAGGTCGCCTGCATGATCTTCGCGCGCGGGTCGAAGTTCTTGTACACGCGATGGCCGAAGCCCATCAGCTTCACGCCGGAATTCTTGTCCTTCACCTTCTCGATGAAGTCCGGGATGTTCTCGACGCTGCCGATCTCGCCCAGCATCTTGAGCACCGCCTCGTTGGCGCCGCCATGCGCGGGGCCCCAGAGCGCGGCGATGCCGGCGGCGACGCAGGCGAAGGGATTGGCGCCGGTGGAGCCCGCCAGCCGGACGGTGGAGGTGGAGGCGTTCTGCTCGTGATCGGCGTGCAGGACCAGGATGCGGTCCATCGCGCGGCTGAGGATCGGGTTCGGCTTCCATTCCTCGGCCGGCACGGCGTTCAGCATGTAGAGGAAGTTCTCCGCGTAGGAGAGATCGTTCCTCGGATACATGAAGGGCTGGCCGATCGAGTACTTGTAGGCCCAGGCGGCGATGGTCGGCACCTTGGCGATCAGGCGGAAGGCGCTGATCTCGCGCTGCGCCGGATCGTTGATGTCCAGGCTGTCGTGGTAGAAGGCGGAGAGGGCGCCGACCACGCCACAGAGGATCGCCATCGGGTGGGCGTCGCGGCGGAAGCCGTCGAAGAAGCGCCGCAGCTGCTCGTGCACCATGGTGTGCAGCGTCACGCCACGGTCGAAGTCCTTCAGCTGCTGCGCCGTCGGCAGCTCGCCGTTCAGCAGCAGGTAGGAGACCTCGAGGAAGTTCGACTTCTCGGCGAGCTGCTCGATGGGGTAGCCGCGATACAGCAGCACGCCCTCGTCGCCGTCGATGTAGGTGATCTTGCTCTCGCAGGCGGCGGTTCCGCCATAGCCCGGGTCGAAGGTGAAGACGCCCAGTTCACTGTAGAGCTTGCGGATATCGAAAACGTCCGGGCCGATCGAGCCCTGGATCAGCGGCAGGGTGGCGGACTTGTTGGATCCGTCCAGCGCGACGGTGACGGACCCTTTGGCCGTGCTGCTCATGGCGTCTTCCTCATATCGGGGGGCGCGCCGGACCGGCCGGCGGCGTCGATGGTGCGTTGCGACATTAGGCGTCGTGGTGCCGGATTGTCCATCCGGCCGGGGGCCTTGTCGCGGGTATCGCAGGCCCTCGCCGGGCGGGAGGCGGCCCGCCGCCGGCGAAGGGCCGCCGGGCCGCCCGAGGGCCGTCGTCAGGGCCGCTCGCGCCAGGCCCTGGGCGCGCCGGGCGGGTGGGACCAGAGGCCGAGCCGCGCCTGCCGCGCCGCCGCCTCCGCCGCGACCAGCCGGGTGTCGGCCCCGTCCGCCGCCAGGGCCCAGCCGGCGGCGATCAGCGTCGCGTTGGCCTCAGCGCCGCCGGCCTGGCAGACACCCAGCGCCCGCCCGAACCGGTCGCTGCCCCGCACCTGGCACGACACGTCGCGGCCGCGCAGCAGGCGGGCGAGGGCCTCGGCGGCCGCGGCGCCGCAATCGAAGCCGATGCCGGCGGCCGTGCCGCAGCTTTCGCCCCGGGCCGGCGAGAGCACGCCCCGCAGCCGGAGGGCACGGTCGCCGAGGAGCAGCGTGTCGCCATCGACGATCCGCAGCCGGGCCGCCGTGGCCTGCCACTGCTGCTCGCGGGGCGCGGATCCCAGGAGATGGGCGGGCAGGCCAAGTCCGGCCAGCACGAGCATGGCCAGGGCGCCCCCGCAGGCGAGTAGCGCGCCGCGCCAGCGCCGGGGCTGGCGGGCGGGTCGGAAGAGGCGGCGGCGACGGGGCACGGGAGGAATCGTTAAACCACCGATAGGCGCTGTTTCAAGCACCACACGCAGGCGTGGTCGTGTTCAGCCGCCCTGCCAGAAAGTGTCCTGCCGCTCGAAGCGGCGCCAGGCCTCCAGCGCCGCCGCCCGGCTGTCGCGGGCCGCGGCCAGGGCCCAGCCCTCCGCCAGGCCGCCGGCCCAGGCCGAAGCACCGCCGCCCTCGGCCAGCCCGGCGATCAGATGCCGTGCCGTCACGCTGTCATTCGACAGGCCCAGCGCCTCCTGGAGTTCCGAGAGCCGCTTGAGGAAGCGGCGCGCCGCCTTGCCGGGCCAGAGCGGGGCGAAGAGCTCCGCGGTGTAGCGCAGGCGCTTGGCCTCCAGCCGCAGCTCATGCAGCTCGGTGTCGGACAGGGTGTCGATGTGGCGGGCGCGCCGGATCATCTTCCGGCGGCGCCGGTGCAGCAGGTGGCGCGCCTCCGGCCGCAACGGCCGTGCCGGCGCGGCATCGCGCCAGGGCGGCAGCAGGGCGAGACGCGTGGCCTGCCACATCATCCGCCGGAAGGGCGCGTCCTCCAGCATCGTCCGCAGCCTGGCATAGGCGTCCAGGCGGCGGCCCTCGGCCACGCGCAGCAGGCGGGCCCAGCGGCGATCCTGGCCCACCGCCCGGGACAGATCCGAGGCCAGGCCACGCAGGAACACGTCCATCTCCCGCGCGTCGCCGAGCGCGCGGGCGAAGTCGCGCAGGGCGGTGTCGAGCGCGCGCAATTCGGGCCCGTCCAGCAGGGGCCGGAAGGTCTTCAGGCAGGAGCGCAGCCGGCGGGCGGCGACGCGCGACTGATGCACCCCCTCCGGCCCGAGATCGGGGCGGCAGAGCGGCGCCTGCGCCAGGATGGCCTCGGCCAGATGGCCGATGGCGAGCGGCAGGGCGGCCTCGACGGTCTCCACCGCGCCCAGATCCGGCGCGCCGCGCCGTCGCGGCCGGGCCGGGCCGCCCCGGGCGAGGGCGAAGGCCTGCTCGTCCAGACTGGCGCCGGCCGGCAGCAGCGGGAGCGTTTCGGCCAGGGCCTCGACGAGGTCCAGCACCGCCGGCGCCGGCCCGGAGAAGGTCACGCCGCAGAAGGGCGCCTCGGGCGCGGTGGCGGTCGCGGCGCGCAGCCGGCCCTGGCGGAACCGCAGGGCGATGCCGCCCAGGCTGCCGCGCCCGGTGCGCCCGGCATAGCTGGCGCGGGGCAGGAGGATCGCGCCCTCCAGCGCATCCGGCACGGCCTCGGCGGGGAGGGGGTGGGGGGCACCGGCACTCAGGCCGGGGGCCGAGGGGCCTTCCGGCGGCATGAGGGGATAGAGGTCCCGCGGGCCCCGGAGGCTGGCGCGCAAGGCCAGGCCGGCCTCCGCCAGCCGGCCCTCGGCACTGTCCAGCCAGAGCCATTCCTCCGGCACGGTGCGGGGGCGCCGCAGCCCGGCCAGGGCGGGGTGCCGCCACAAGGCCGCTGCCTGCCCGGCTGGCAGCGTGGCCTCCAGGGTCAGGGAGGGCTGGGCCGGGGGGGAGGCGGGCGCCGGCGCCGGATCGCTGGTCATCCCGCCATCTCTGGAAGGTCGTTGGGAGCGACGAAGCGCACGAGCCGCCCGCCGCCCGCCTCCAGCAGCCGCCAGGGCGCGGCGATGGCGAACTCCGCCAGCGCGCCGGTCGGATATCCTCCCGCCAGCCGCTGCGTGCCGGGGGCCTTGCCCGCCATGCCGGCCGGACCCGCCAGGGCCAGCGCCAGGTCGTGCAGGCCGGGATTGTGGCCGATCAGCAGCAGGCTGCGCGCCGTCTCCGGTGCCTCCCGCAGGGTCTCCATCAGCCGGGGCCAGGGCGCCAGGTAGAGATCGTCCATCGGCTCGACCAGCGGGCTGTCCGGCAGCGGCGAGAGGGCCTCGAGCGTCTGCAGCGTGCGCCGCGCGGAGGAGACGAGCACGATGTCCGGCGCCAGGCCGAGTTCGCGCATCACGCCGGCCATGATGGTGGCGGCGCGTCTGCCCCGCGTGTTCAGGGGCCGGGCGTGGTCCGGCAGGCTTGGATCGTCCCAGGACGACTTCGCATGCCGCAGCAGGAGCAATTGCCGCATGCGGCCAGTTTGGCACGGCACGGCCCGTCTGTCTCGGGGGGGACGGAGGACAGGCTTCCGCTTTCCGCTGGCGGTCCCATCTCTGTCCGCGGGAACGAGGGGCGAAGCATGGCGACAGGGCGACGGATGAGCGGCGGATCGGTGGGCCGGCGGGGCCTTCTGGCGGCCCTGCTGGCGCTGCCCGGCCTTTCCGCCCGCGCCGCCATCCCGCCGGCGGGCTACCGCTTCCGGGTCCTGCGGGGCGACAGCGAGATCGGCACGCATCTCGTCCGCGCCGAGCCGGACGGCACCATCCGGACCGAGGTCGCCCTCGCGGTGACGATGCTCGGCATCACCGTCTACCGCCACGCGCATGACTATTCCGAGCGCTGGCAGGGCGAACGCCTGCTGGGCTTCGCCTCCCGGACGCTGCGGAATGGCCGGGAGACGCGGCTGCGGCTGGTGGCCACGGCGGAGGGCCTCGCCGGCGAGGGGCCGGAGGGCGCGCTGCGGCTGCCGGCGGAGGCCGCGCCACTGTCCTGGTGGGAACCCGGCCGCATGGGGCGGCCCCTGTTCAACGCCCATACCGGCCGCATGCTGGACGGCGCCCCCCGGCGCGACCAGCTCGGGGCGCTGATGCGGTGGCGCTGGCCGGAGGGCGACATGGCCGCGCTCTATGATGCCGCGGGACGCTGGGTCGGTTTCACCATGCGCTGCGATGACGGCAGCGCCATCCGCTACGAGGCGTTCTGATCCGGCCATCCTGCAATCGTGATGACGTCCTCGCGGGGGGAGGGCGCATTAAACCTCGGAGCGGACAGGGCCGGCGGATCGCGCTCCCCTTGTGATGCCCGACGCGGACAGCCCACCGGCTAGACAATTTCTCCTGGAAGCATCGGCATGGCGTCCTGGCTTCACGGCCTTCTGGCCCAGTCCCCCGAGATCGCCATCTTCCTTTCGCTGGCCGGCGGCTACTGGATCGGCAAGTTCCGCTTCGGCAAGTTCCAGCTCGGCGGCGTCGCCGGCTCGCTGCTGGTGGCGGTGCTGATCAGCCAGCTCGGCGTGCATGTCGACAACGGCATCAAGGCGGTGCTCTTCGCGCTGTTCATCTACGCGGTGGGCTTCGAGAGCGGACCGCAGTTCTTCCGCTCCCTCGGCCGCCACTCGGTGCGGGAGATCATCCTCGCCGCGGTGCTGGCGATCAGCGGCCTCGTCACCGTCGTCATCCTGGCGCGGATCTTCGGGCTGGACAAAGGCATGGCGGCCGGACTCGCCGCCGGCGGGCTGACCCAGTCGGCGATCATCGGCACCGCCGGCGCGGCGATCGAGAAGCTGGGCCTCGCCGCCGATGAAACCCAGCGCCTGCAGGCCAATGTCGCCATCGGCTACGCCGTGACCTACATCTTCGGCTCCTTCGGCGCCATCCTGATCTGCGTCAACGCCCTCGAATGGCTGATGGGCCGCAGCATCCGCGACGACGCCATCAAGGCCGAAACCGCGTTGCTGGCGGGCGCGCCGGTCTATGGGCCGGGGGAGCAGCCCGCCATGCCGCCGCTCGTCGGGCGGCTCTATCGCATCGGCGCCTCGGCCGGGCGGAGCGTCGCCGAGCTGGAGGGCATGGCGGATGACACGGTGAGCGTCGAGCGCGTGCGGCGCGGCAATGCCCTGATCGGCCTGCAGCCGGACCTGCGGCTGGAGAAGGACGACATCGTGCTGATCGTCGGACGGAGGCCCGGCGTGGTCAGCCTGGCATCGCAGGCGGGCGACGAGGTGCAATCGGCCGAGGGCATGGATGTCATCATGCTGACGCGGGACGTCGCCGTGGCGAACCGAGCGTTCATCGGCCATACGGTCGCGGAGATCCGCGGTCAGGTGGACGAGGCGGTGCGGCATGGTGTCTATGTCACCGGCCTGACGCGGGCCGGGAAGCCCGTTCCGGTGACGAAGGAGACGCGCGTCGAGGCGGGGGACGTGGCCACCCTCTATGGCTCCGCCAAGGATGTGGAACGGGCCGTGCAACTCGCCGGCACCGCCGTGGTGCCAAGCGACAAGACCGATTTCGTCTTCCACGGTCTCGGCCTCGTCGTCGGCCTGCTGATCGGCCTCCTGGTGCTGCGGATCGGCGCCGTGCCGCTGACGCTTGGCAGCGGCGGCGGCGCGCTGCTCTCAGGCCTCATCTTCGGCTGGTACCGCAGCCGGCACCTGGCCATCGGCAACATGCCCACCGCCGCCTCCACCCTGCTGCGCGACCTGGGCCTGGCCGGCTTCGTCGCCGTGGTCGGGCTGCAATCCGGGCTGCAGGCCGTCAGCACCATAGCCAGCAGCGGGCTCTCGATCTTTCTCCTGGGCGTCGTCGTCACCGTGGTGCCGCTGGTCGTCACCATGCTCGTCGGGCGCTACCTGCTGCGCTACGACAATGCGGCGATCTTCGCCGGCGCGCTGTCAGGGTCGCGCAGCGCCAATCCGGCCTTCGGCGAGGTGCTGGACAAGGCCGGCAACGCCATCCCGACCACGCCCTTCGCCATCACCTATGCCCTGGCCAATGTCTTCCTCACCCTTCTCGGGCCGCTCGTCGTCGCCTTCGCCTGAACCGCCAGCAAGGACAAGACGCCCATGACCGACTACAGCCAGTACGCCAAGCTCAGCCCGTTCGAGCTGAAGGACGAACTCATCCGGCTGGCCTCCGGGCGGGAGAACCGGCTGATGCTGAACGCCGGTCGCGGCAATCCGAACTTCCTGGCCACCCTGCCGCGGCGCGCCTTCTTCCGCCTCGGCCTCTTCGCGACGAACGAGGCGGAGCTTTCCTTCTCCTACATGCCGGATGGCGTCGGCGGCCTGCCGCAGCTGGAGGGGATCGAGGGCCGCTTCGAGCGCTTCACGGCCGAGCATCGCGACCAGCCGGGCGTGCTCTTCCTCAGCCGCGCGCTCAGCTATGTGCGCGACCAGCTCGGGCTTTCGGCCTCGGATTTCCTGCATGAGATGGTCGAGGGCGTTCTCGGCTGCAACTACCCGGTGCCGCCGCGCATGCTGCGCGTCAGCGAGGAGATCGTGCGCAACTACATCGTCAAGGAGATGGTCGGCGGCTATCTCTCGACAGGCGGCGTCGACCTCTTCGCCGTGGAGGGCGGCACCGCCGCCATGGCCTATGTCTTCCACACCCTGCAGCAGAACGGCCTGGTCCGGCGCGGCGACAAGGTGGCGATCGGCCTGCCGGTCTTCACGCCCTATATCGAGATCCCCGAACTCGCGGAGTACGGTCTCGAGGAGGTGGCGATCCACGCCGATCCCGCGCAGAACTGGCAGTATCCGGATTCCGAGCTGGAGAAGCTGAAGGACCCGGCGGTCAAGATCTTCTTCTGCGTCAACCCGAGCAATCCGCCCTCGGTGAAGATGGATGACCGCAGCCTGCAGACCGTGGCGCGCATCGTGGCGCAGGACCGGCCGGACCTCTTCATCCTGACCGATGACGTCTACGGCACCTTCGCCGATGACTTCCGCTCGCTCTTCGCGGTCTGCCCGCGCAACACCATGCTCGTCTATTCCTTCTCCAAGTACTTCGGCGCGACAGGCTGGCGGCTTGGCGTCATCGCCACGCATCGGGACAATGCGCTGGACGCGGCGCTGGCGGCCCTGCCGGAGGCCGAGAAGGCCGATCTCGTCACGCGCTATTCCTCACTGGTGCCGGATGTCGCGGCACTCCGCTTCATCGACCGGCTCGTCGCCGACAGCCGCGCCGTGGCATTGAACCACACGGCCGGGCTCTCGACGCCGCAGCAGGTGCAGATGGTCCTCTTCTCGCTCTTCGCCCTGATGGATGAGAACGAGGGCTACAAGGCGCAGCTCAAGAAGCTGATCCGCCGCCGCGAGGCGACGCTCTACCGCGAGCTGGGGATGCCGCCGCAATCCGATCCGAACGAGGTGGGCTACTACACCCTGCTCGATCTGGAGCGTATCGCGCGGCACCTCTATGGTGAGGAGTTCGCCGCCTGGATCAAGGAGAAGGCCGGTGCCGGGGACATGCTGTTCCGCATCGCCGACCAGACGGGCATCGTGCTGCTGCCCGGACGCGGCTTCGGCGCCGACCAGCCGGCCGGTCGCGTCTCCCTCGCCAATCTCAACGAATACGAGTATGCGCGGATCGGGCGTGCCCTGCGCGGCATGGCGGAGGAGTACCACGCCGCCTTCGAGAAGGAGAAGGGCGCGCCTCCGGGCTGAAGGCGCGCCGCCGCGGCCGGTTCAGGCGTGCTCCAGCCGCGATCCGGCCGGCCGCACCACATCGCCGTGGCGCGCCGCGTGCAGCACCTCCGGCGTGACGTCGCGGACATCCCGGGTGCCGGTCAGCGCCATGCTGACATCCAGCTCCTTGCGGATGATCTGCAGGGCCTGCGTCACGCCGGCCTCGCCACCCGCCGCCAGGCCATAGAGCCAGGCCTTGCCGATCATGCAGCCCCTGGCGCCGAGCGCCAGCGCCTTCAGCACGTCCTGGCCCGAGCGCACGCCGCCGTCGAAGAGGATCTCGGTCTTGTCGCCCACCGCCTCGGCGATCGCCGGCAGCACGGAGATCGAGGAGGGCGCGCCGTCGAGCTGCCGTCCGCCGTGGTTGGAGACGACGATGGCATCCGCCCCGGTATCGGCGGCGATCCGCGCGTCATCGATGTCCAGCACGCCCTTCAGGATGAGCTTCCCCGGCCAGATGCTGCGGATCCAGGCGACGTCCTTCCAGGACAGCGAGGGATCGAACTGCCCGGCGATCCAGTGCGACAGGGTGGCCAGGCCCTCCTTCGCGCCCGGCGCCTCGGTCAGGTTGCCGAAGGTCTTGCGCCGGCCGCGCAGCACCTTGAGCGCCCAGGATGGCTTCGTCATCACGTCGAGCGCGTTCCGCAGCGTCAGCTTGGGCGGCACGGCCAGGCCGTTCTTGATGTCGTTGTGCCGCTGGCCCTGGATCTGCAGGTCGAGCGTCAGCACCAGCGCCGAGCAGTTCGCGGCGATGGCGCGCTCCACCAGGGAGCGGCTGAAGCCCCGGTCGCGCATGACGTAGAGCTGGAACCAGAAGGGCAGCTTGGTCGCCTCCCAGACATCCTCGATCGAGCAGATCGACATGGTCGAGAGGGTGAAGGGGACGCCGAAGGCATGCGCCGCGCGGCGGCCGAGGATCTCGCCATCGGCGTGGAACAGCCCGGTCAGCCCGGTCGGCGCGATGGCCACCGGCATGGAGACCGGCTCGCCCAGCATGGTCGAGGCCAGGTTGCGCTCGGAGACATCGATCATGACCCGCTGGCGCAGCTTCAGCGCCGCCAGATCCTCGCGGTTGGCGCGGTAGGTCGCCTCGTCGTAGGAGCCGCGGTCGGCGTAGTCGAAGATGGCGCGCGGGATGCGGCGGCGGGCGATCCGGCGCAGATCCTCGATATTGGTGACGGTCGGCATGGCGCATCCTCCGGCGGCGGGTCGGTGGCCGGCATTGTCACCCGCACCGCGCTCTTGGTAAAGTCTTTTGACCAGGAGGAGGGAGCATGCCCGACCCGACCCGACCGCCGCCCAGCCGGCCACAGCCGATCCGGCCGCAGCCCCTGGCCGGCGCCGTGGCCAGCCATCTGGAGACGCTGATCCTGGAGGGCGTGCTGCGTCCCGGCGAGCGCCTGGCACCGGAGCGCGAGCTGGCGGAGGCCCTCGGCGTCTCGCGCCCCTCGCTGCGCGAGGCGCTGGCGCAGCTGGAGAACAGGGGCCTGCTGACCGGCTCGCGAGCCGGCACGCAGGTGGCGGATTTCCTGGCGCCGCTGAGCGGACCCCTGGCCACGCTCTTCGGCCAGAGCCCGCGGATCGCCCGGGACTATTTCGAGTATCGCAGGCTGATGGAGCCGGAGGCGGCGGCCCTGGCGGCGCGGCGCATCACGGACCCCGAGCGCGTGGCGCTGCGCGAGGCCCTGGCCGCGATGGAGGCGGCGCACCGGCGCGCCGTGCCGGCGGAGGAGGCGGAGGCCGATCTGCGGCTGCACCGGCTGTTGCACGAGGCCAGCCACAACCTGGTGCTGCTGCATGTCCTGCGCGTCCTGGCCGATCTGCTGCGGCGGGGCATCCTGGTCAGCCACGAGCAGTACTGGCGGCGCGACGATCTGCGCGGCGCGATCCTGGCGCAGCATCTGGGGATCGGGGAGGCGGTGCTGGCCGGAGACGCGGCGGCGGCGGCGGAGGCCATGCGCGGCCATATCGACTTCACCGAATCGGCCTTCCAGGCCTTCCGCGCCGGTGAGGAGAGGCTGGCGGAGAGCCTTCGCATGCGCGATCGGCGCGGGCTGGTAGCGGAGGATTAGCCGAGGCCGCCGCCGCTTTGTTCCGGCGCCGGCTGACCCTACACTGCGAGAACGCGTCATCGGTCGGGCGGAGGTGGGGGATATGGCGGAACGATGGCCGGGTGGAGCGGACGTGATGGACGAGGCCACCGCGCGGCTGCTGGCCGGGCCGGTCGGCGAGGCCATGGCCGAGGCGGCCCGCTATGCCGGGCAGGCCCTCTCCGCCAACACCCTCCGGGCCTATGCCAGCGACTGGCGCGCCTTCCAGGCCTGGTGCGAGGCCGGCGGCGCTCGCGCCCTGCCGGCGGCGCCGGTGGTGGTGGCCGGCCATCTCGCCAGCCTGGCCGGCCGCGTCGGGCGCAGCGCGCTCTGGCGTCGGCTGGCCGCGATCGGTCACATGCACCGCCAGGCCGGCGAGCCCTGGGACCAGCGGCATCCGGCCATCCGCGCCACGCTGCGCGGCATCCTCGGCCAGCATGGCGTGGCGGCGCGGCCGGCGGCGGCGCTGACCTCGGCCGAGGTGAAGCGCCTGCTGAACGCCTGCGGCACCGACATGGCGGGCCTGCGCGACCGGGCGCTGTTGCTGGTCGGTTTCGCCGGCGCGCTGCGCCGCTCCGAGATCACCGGCATCGACCGCGAGCATCTTCGCTTCACCGCCGAGGGCATGACGGTCGGGATTCCACGCGCCAAGGGGGACCAGGAAGGCGAGGGGGCGCGCGTCGGCATCCCGCGCGGGCTCAACCCGCTCACCTGCCCGGTGCGGGCGATGGAGACCTGGCTGCAGCGGGCGCGCATCGAATGGGGGGCGGTGTTTCCCAGCCTGACACGGGGCGGGCGGCCGCGCGGCCGGCTGAGGCCCGCCGGGGTCTGGTTCATCCTGCGCCGCCGGGCCGAGCGCGCCGGACTGGCCGTGGATGCCGCCGAGCGCCTGTCGCCGCACGGGCTGCGCGCCGGCTGCATCACCGAGGCCTATCTGCGCGGCGCGCTGGACGAGCAGGT
The DNA here is from genome assembly GCF_016107285.1 of Roseomonas sp. KE0001. GTDB lineage: Bacteria > Pseudomonadota > Alphaproteobacteria > Acetobacterales > Acetobacteraceae > Pseudoroseomonas. Next base: position 393,183 of record NZ_RCVQ01000001.1, read on the forward strand.
GATGCACCATGCCCGGCAGAAGAGCATCGCCACCACCCAGGCCTATCGCCGCCGCGCCCGCATCACCCGCGACAGCCCCGCCCGCCTGCTCGACCTGTGAGGGCCGCCGCATGATCCCGGAGCGGACCGACTGGCTGCGCCACAGCCTCACCGTCATCGGCGCCACGGCGGAGGTGGCGCGGTTCCGTGCCGCGGCGGCAGGGCCGGGGATCATTCCCTGGCGGCGCGACCTGGCGCGGCTGGAGGAGGAATGGTTCCTCGGCCTGGCCGCGCCGCCGGAGGGCGAGCGGGCCATCAGCCTGCGGGGAGCGCGGCTGCTGGCGCGCCGGCTGCGCGACGCCGTGGCCCTGCACGAGGCCCGGGCGCAGGCGCGCGCCATGGCGGAGGATCGTGCCTGTCCCTTCGACCTGCACCGCCTTCTGCCGGTGCCGGCGTCGCTGCTGGCTCTCGGCCCGGACGAGGCGGAGAGCCGGGACTGGCTCTGGCGGCACTGGGGCACCGGCCGCGCCGTGCGGCAGGTGCACGAACTGCCCGTGACGCGGGACCGCCGGTTGCGGCGGACGGACCGTTGGGTCGTGGCCTTCTGGTCGGCCGACTGGTCGCCCTGGCCGGCCCTGCTGCGGCTGCGGCGCGGCTGGCCGGCCCTGCGCCTCGATCTGGCGCCGCATTACGATGACGGCTGACACCGCCCCGCCGCCCGCCATGCCCTGGACGGAGGAGGCGGATCCGGCGGAGCGGCCGGAGCTTCTCACCGAGCTGGGGCGGCTGCCGCTGCTGCCGCTGCTGGAGGCGCTGGCCTCGGCCCTGGCGGCGCGGCGCGTGTCGCTGGAACGCCAGGGCGACTGGGTGTTGCTGGCGAGCGAGCTGGTGCTGCTGCGGTCGCGGCCTCCGCCACCCCGTCGGGCCGGCGGGGCGGCGGAGGCCGCGGCGCGGCAGCGGCTGGAACGGCGCGGGGCGCTGCCCCCGGCCCGGGCCGCCGCGGACTGGCTGGCCGCCCGCCCGCAGCTCGGGCAGGCGGTCTGGGGCCGCGGGGCGCCGCCGCGCGAGGCGGCGGCCGAGAGCCCGGCGGAGCGGCAGCTCGCCTTCTGGGAGGCGTTGCTGGCCGTGCTGGAGCCGCGCCCTGCCGAAGTCATGCCGGACGCCGGGCCGCCGGCGGCCCCTCCCGTCCGGCGGGCGTCACGGGCCCTGGCCCGGCTGCGGCGGAGGATGGCCGGTGCCCCGGTGCCCTGCCTGCTCCAGGACGCCCTGCCGCCGCTCGGGGAAGGGGCGGGCGCACGGTCCGTCCGCCTGGCGCTGGCCGACACCTTCCTGGCCGGCCTCGAGCTGGGCCGGGAAGGGGTGCTGCGGCTGGAGCAGTCCACCCCCTTCGGGCCGATCCTGCTGCATCCGGCGGGCTGAACGGCCCAGGCCTCCGCCTCGCCCCCTCCGGGCGTTCAGTCGATGGCCGAAGGGTGCCGCGCGAGGGGCGTGACGGTGATCTCCATGAAGGGAAAGAGCGGCAGGGTGGAGAGGATGCCGTGCAGCTCGTCATGATCCGCCACGTCGAAGACGCTGATATTGGCGTAGCGGCCGGCGACCCGCCAGAGATGCCGCCACCTGCCATCATGTTGCAACGCCTGCGCCACGGCCTTCTCCTCGGCCTTCAGCCGCTCGAAGGCCTCGCGGTCCATATCCGGCGGAACGCGCACATCCATCTGCACACAATAGAGCATGTCCAGTCCTTTCTCCCTGTTCGCCGCCTGGGTGTCGTCCCGGGTTCCGCCCGGAAACGGCGCGGTCCTGCAATCGGAGGTGGCATTCCGCTTGCCGGACACCGCGCTTCCATCTAGCTCGGAAACTGTCGCCCTGCAGCTTCGGAGCAATGCGGAATGGCCGTCGGACCGCCAGATTGTCCCAGTTCGCCGGCCGCCGGAAGGCAGGCCCGGGCAGCGGCGGGGGAGGCCGGCCCGGCGGGGTCCCGCCGCCGCTCCCTCATCGCCGTCATCGGCGCCGCCACCATCTTCGGCCTGACCTACAGCCTGACCGCGCCGCTGGTGGCGCTGAACCTGGCCGAGCGGGGGCTGGGCGAGACGATGATCGGGCTGAACGCCGCCATGCACGCCGTGGGGGTGCTGCTGGTGGCGCCCATCCTGCCGCGGCTCGCCGGGCGGTTCGGGGCGCGGCCGCTGATCCTCTTCGCGCTGCTGCTGACGGCGGTCCTGCTGCCGCTGTTTCCCGCGCTGCCGCTCGTGGCGGTGTGGTTCCTGCTGCGCATCGGCCTCGGCATCGGCGCCGAGATCCTGTTCGTGCTGACCGAGAGCTGGACCAGCGAACTGGCCGACGACGCCACGCGCGGGCGCGTCATGGCGACCTATACCGCGCTGCTGTCGCTGGGCTTCGCCGGCGGGCCGATGATCCTCTCCGTCACCGGGCCGGACGGGGTGCTGCCCTTCGCGGCCGGCGCCGCGGTGTCGCTGCTGGCGCTGCTGCTGATGCTGCTGCCCGGACTGCGGCAGCCGGCGATGCGGGCGCATGGGCATGGCAATCTGTGGCGCGCCATGCGGCTCGCGCCCGTGGCGATGTCCACCACCGCGCTGAATGCCGGGGTGGAGACCGCCGGCCTCTCCTTCCTCACCCTCTATGCCGTGCGGCTGGGCTGGGAGGAGCAGGCGGGGACGCATCTGATCACGACGCTGATGGTGGGCGCCATCCTGCTGCAACTGCCGGTCGGCTGGCTGTGCGACAAGATGGACCGGCGGCGGCTGATGCTCGGCCTCGGCGCCGTGTCGGCCGCCGGCGCCCTCGCCTGGCCGCTGATGCTGAGCCATGACTGGGTGGCCTATCCGGCGCTGTTCCTGTGGGGCGGGGCGTTCGTCGGCATCTACACCACCATGCTGGCGGTCATCGGCGCGCGCTTCCGCGGCACCGATCTGGTCGGGGTCTATGCCGCGATGGGGCTGCTCTGGGGCGGCGGAGCGCTGCTGGGGCCAAGCCTGGCCGGGCTCGCGCTCGACCTCACCCGGCACGGGCTGCCCCTGTTCGTGGCGCTCGCCTGCGGCCTGTTCACCCTGTTCCTGATGGTCTGCCGCGAGCCCGGCCGGCCGGAGCGCGGCGCGCCATGATCCGCATCATGCTGCTGCTGCTGGGGCAGGAGGTGATCCGGCGGCGCTGGTGGGCCCTGCTGGCCACCGGGCTGCTCTGGGGCGGTGTCGGGACCTTCCTGCTGATCGATGCGCTGGACGGGCGGACCCTCATCCCGCCGCGCTTCTTCGGCTGGTTCATCCTGCCCGAGGCCGCGCTCAGCCTGCTCGCCGCCCTCGGCAGCCATGGAACGGCGCGGCGGCTGCGTCTGGTCAAGGGACTAGCGCTGCTCGGCATCGCCCTGCTGCTGCTCAGCGGGTATCACCGCGCCAACTTCATCCTGGCGCTGATCCTCGGCGCCGGCTTCCTCGTCGACGGCGGGCTGCGCATCGCCAGCGCGCATGTGGTGCGCTTCAGCGGCTGGCGCGGGGCGCTGGCCGTCGGCGTGTTCGAGATCCTGCTCGCCATCTGGACGCTGCAGCCCTGGCCGACCTGGTACGAGGCGACGGTGGGCTGCAATGTCGGTCTGATCATGGCGGTGACCGGCTTCGGCATGGTGCATCTCGCCCTGCGGCTGCGGCGGCTGCCGCCGGGGGCCTCAATCACCGCCCTGTTCTCGCGCAACCCGCTGGCGCGGATGCTCCTGCCGCTGGCCCCGGAAGGAACAGGGACAGGGGACATCCCGCCCGGCAGCCTGGTCGTGCATGTCTGGACGCCGACCGGCACGGTCAGCACGCCGCTGCGCCAGCGCGCCGTCAACCGCTACATCGCCGCCGTGGACGCGCAGGGCGTCATCTCCACCGGCCACGCGGCGCTGGAACTGGCACCCGATCTCTACATCAGCCACTACCCGGCGGTGGAGATCGACCGCTCCAGCGCCGACTTCGCCCGCGTCCTGCGGGCCACCGCCGACAATGACGTGCCGGGCCGCTTCCAGCCCAGCTATGCCGAGGAGGCGGCCGGCTGGTGCCCCTCCACCGTGCAGGTGGCGTTCCGGGATTTCGATGCGCGGCGGCTGCGCGGCTTCTGGGCGCGGTACCGGCAGGACCCGACCTACAACTTGACCAGCCGCAACTGTTCCAGCGCCGTCGCCGCCGCGCTGGACGCCGCGCTGGAGGGCGCCTTCGTCAGGCGGCGCCGGCCGGTGCTCTCGGCGCTCGGCGCCATCACCAACCCCGAGCTCTGGGCCGCCGGGCTGATCCGCCAGCGGGCCGAGAGCATGGCCTGGACGCCGGGGCTGGTGCTCGACTACGCCCGCGCCATGAGCGCGGTGGTGCACCCGCCCGAGACGCTCTGGCACCGGCTGCTGCGGCCGAAGGGGCGGGCCCTGTGAGGCGGGGGCCGGGCCTCCGCCGCGCCGGTCCTGCGGGGCTCCCGGCGGGCCCGCCCCTCGCCGGGCGGCTGCGCTGAGGGCGGCGGGGAGGGGGCATGGTCCTGGCGGGCTGCCTGCTGGCCCTGCTGTCGCTGGTCTGGGCCTGCCCGGCGCTGGCCATCCGCGGCCCCGCCGCCGCGCCAGGCTGGCGCCGGGCGATGGCGCTGGGCTGGCTCGGGCTGGGGCTGACCGCGGTGGCCGCCGCCTGGGCCGGCGTGCCCGGGCCCGCGCTCGGCGGCTATGCGCTGGGCTTCGCCGCGCTGCTGCTCTGGTGGTTCACGCTGCGCCCGAGCCATGACCGTGTCTGGGCCGAGGACGTGGCGCGGCTGCTCCGCGCCGAGCGGGCGGGCGAGAGGGTGACACTGCACAACCTGCGCAACTTCACCTGGCGCTCGGCCGCGGATTTCACGCCCCGCTGGGAGAGCCGGAGCTACGATCTCGACGGGCTGGTCAGCGTCGATGCCGTCCTGTCCTACTGGATGGGTCCGGCCATCGCGCACACCCTGGTCTCCTTCGGCTTCCGGGACGGGCGGCACGTCGTTTTCTCCATCGAGATCCGGCGCAAGCGGGGCGAGGCCTTCCATGCGCTGGGCGGGCTGTTCCGGCAGTTCGAGGCCTGCCTGGTGGCGGCCGATGAGCGGGATATCCTGGCGCTCAGGACCAATGCGCGGGGCGAGGACGTTTATCTCTACCGCGTCCTGATGCCGCGCGCGGCGATGCGCTCGCTGTTCCTCGCCTATCTCGACACGGCGCGGGCGATCGAGGCGCGGCCGCGCTTCTACAACACGCTGACCGCCAACTGCACGACCATGGTGTATGAGATGGTCCGCCGCATCATCCGGGGCCTGCCGCTCGACTGGCGGCTGCTGTGCTCCGGCTATCTGCCGGACTACCTGCACGCGGTGGGCGGATTGACGCCGGGCCACACGGTGGCGGAGCTGCGGCGCCGCGGGTGCATCACCAGACGGGCGCGGCGGGCGGGGGAAGCGGAGGATTTCTCCGCCCGCATCCGGCAGGACGTGCCGGGCTATGACGCGGCGGGTACCCCGCTGCCCCTCGGAACGGAAGCCCCCTCAGGGCACTGAGGCCTGGCCAGAAATCGCCCGACAATCTTCCATTTCTTTTGTCAGCAATCCGGGCCGATAACCCCAAATTTAATCTAGGAAATTGATAAAGTTGGATTTCTTATGCGGCAACATTGTCCGATCATGGCTGATGGCGCAAATATTGTCATATTGACGGTCTTCAGGGTGGCGGACTAGGCTCGCCGCAATCCGGAAGGAAGACACCATGTCCAGGCACACGGCCTGGCCGGAGCCATGCTCTCCGGCCCGTTCAGCGGATTTCCTATCCGCCTGAACCCCGCCTTTCATGTCCGGACCGCGCCGTTGCGCCGGCCGCGTCGGGCAGGGGAAGAGGTCAGGACGCCCTGGACAGCGGGCTCTCTTCACTGAGGATCAGCAGCGCGTGTGATGCAGGAACCGGCGCCAAGTCCGGTCTGGAGGAAGACGTCCATGACGACCATCACCCGGCGGGGCCTGCTCGGCACCGCCCTGGCCATGCCCGCCATCGTTCATGGCACGGCGCGGGCTCAATCGGCGCCCATCAGGCTCGCCCTGCTGGCGCCGCTCTCCGGCCCCTTCGCGCGGCAGGGCGAGCTGATGCGCACCGGCGCCACCCTGGCCGTCGAGGACGTGAACCGCAATGGCGGCATCAAGGCGCTGGGCGGCGCGACGCTGGAGCTGGTGATCGCCGATGCCGGCGCCAACGTCGAGCAGGTGACCTCGGCGGCGCAGCGCCTGGCGGCGGACCGCGAGCTGCTTGCCGGCATGGGCGCCTGGGCCTCCTCCTTCACCCTGGCCGCGACCGAGGTGACGGAGCGCGCCAAGCTGCCCTGGATCACCCTCTCCTGGGCGGACACCATCACCGCCCGCGGTTTCCACTACGTCCTCGCCTCCTCGCCGCCGTCCAGCCGGATCATCCCGGCGGCGCTGGAGCCGCTGCTGGCCCTGGCCGGCAAGGTCGCCGGCAAGAAGCCTTCGACCATCGCCTGCATCAATGACGACACGGCGGTCAACCAGGCCAACATGAAGCCGCTGCGCGAGGGCGGCTTCGAGAAGCTCGGCCTGAAGACGGTGATGGACGAGAACTTCAGCGTCCCGCTCTCGGACGCCACGCCGCTGATCCAGCGCCTGCGCCGCGCGCGGCCGGACCTCGTGCTGCTCGGCACCACCGCCACCTCGGATTCCCGCCTGCTGCTGCAGACGCTGACCGAGTTCGGCCTCGGCCAGGGCAAGGTGCCGGTGATCGCGCCCTCGGCCAATTTCGGTACGCCCGAGATGCTGAAGAACATGGGCGCCAACTACCTGGAAGGCGTCATCGGCGTCGCCGGCAACTGGACCTCGAAGCGGCAGGCGGCGCTCAACGCCGACCTGATGAAGCGCTCGGGCGAGCCCTGGCTGATCCAGGACACGCTCTCGCTCTACGGCCATGTGGCGCTCATCGCCGATGCGCTGGAGCGCGCCGGCAAGGCGGACCGCGACGCGCTGATGGCGGCGCTGCTGGCGACCGACACGACCGAGGGCCCGGCGAGGTTCTTCCTGGGCGAGCGGCTGCGCTTCGAGAAGAACGGTCGCCGCGCCGATGCCGTGCCGGCCGTCTTCCAATGGAAGAACGGCAAGCCTCTGACCGTGCTGCCGGAGGCGGATGCCGAGGCGGAACTGTCCTGGCCGCGGCCGGGCTGAGCGACGATGGGCTACACGGGTGAGATCGAGGCCCTGCTGCAGATCCTCGCGGCGGGGCTGCTGCTCGGCTGCCTCTACGGGCTGATGTGCGCCGGGCTGGGACTGATCTTCGGCATCATGCGGGTGATCAACTTCGCCCAGGGCGACTTCATGATGCTGGCCATGTATTTCGGCCTGACCGGCGTCGCGCTGTTCGCGCCGGGCCGGTCCTGGGCCTTCGCCACGGCCATGGCGGTGGCCTGCGCGGCGGCGCTGGTCTTCTACGGCCTGGGCGCGCTGACGCACTGGGCGCTGGTCAGCCGCGTCTCCGGCGCACGCGCGGTGGACACCGCCGATGCCGGCCATACCGGGCAGCTCATCCTGACGCTCGGCCTCTCGCTGGTGCTGCAGAATGGCGGGCTGATGCTGTTCGGCTCCTCTCCCGTCTCGATCCCGAGCGACGCCGGCACGCAGTCCTGGACGCTGGAGCTGCTCGGCGGGGACATCATGCTCTTCATCAACCAGGCGCGCGCGTTCTCGGCGCTGATGGCGGTCGCGGCCGTGCTGCTCGCCATCCTGCTGATGACGCGCACCGGCATCGGGCGGCAGCTGCGCGCCGTGGCCAGCAACCCGATCGCCGCCCTCTACATGGGCGTCAATGTCGACCGCGCCTTCCGCACCGCCTTCGGCATCGGCCTGGCGCTGACCGCCATCGCCGGCGTCTGCGTCGCCACCTTCTATCCGTTCCAGGCCTATAGCGGCTTCGACTTCGTCATCATCATGTATGCCGGGGTGGTGCTGGGCGGCATGGGCAGCGTCGGCGGCGCCTTCCTGGGCGGGCTGATCATCGGGCTGGTGCAGCAGCTCTCGACCCTGGTGCTGCCGGCGCAGCTGCAGAACACGGCGGTGTTCGTCGTCTTCCTGGCGGTGCTGCTGATCCGGCCGCAGGGCCTGTTCGGCCGCAGCGTGGAGCGCGCCTGATGCAGTTCCTGAGCCCTCCCGGCCGCCAGCTCGCGGCGCTGGCCGTGCTGCTGCTCTGCGGCGTGGCCGTGACCTTCACCATCCATGGCTACGAGCTGCTGCTGGTCTGCTTCGTCGGCATCTGGGCCATGCTCGGCCTGTCCTGGAACATCCTGGGCGGCTATGCCGGGCTGGTCAGCTTCGGCCATGCCGCCTTCTTCGGCGGCGGCGCCTATACCGTCGCCATCCTGTCGCACGATCTCGGCATCACGCCCTGGATCGGCATCCCGCTCGGGGCGGTGGTCGGCGCGGCGCTCGGCCTGCTGATCGGCGCCGTCACCTTCCGCCTCAAGGGTCATTACTTCAGCCTGGCCATGCTGGCCTATCCTCTGGCGTTGATCCCGCTCTTCACCTGGGCCGGCTGGTCGGAAGTGGCGCTGCCGCTGGAGCGGGAGCATCCGCTGCGCTACATGCAGTTCTCCGACCCCCGCATCATGCCGCTGATCGTGCTGGCCGCGCTCGGCGCCGCGCTCTGGATCTGCCTGCGCATCGAGCGGACGCGGCTCGGGCTGCAGCTCTTCGCCATTCGCCAGAACGAGCTGGCGGCGCAATGCGCGGGCATCGCGACCCTGCGCGTCAAGCTCATCTCCATCGCCATCTCGGGCGGCATGGCGGGGCTGGCGGGCGGGCTCTACGCGACCACGGTGCTGGTGGTCACGCCGCTCTCCGTCTTCGGCATGCTGGCCTCGGCGCAGGCGCTGATCGTCTCCATGTTCGGCGGGCTCGGGGCCGCCTGGGGGCCGCTGATCGGCGCCATCATCCTGGTGCCGGCGGCCGAGCTGCTGAACGCCACCTTCGGCGGCCGCCTGCCGGGCATGCAGGGCGTCATCTTCGGCCTGGCCATCATGGCGGTCATCCTGTTCCGGCCGCAGGGCATCTACTGGGCGGTGCGCGACCATCTCGCGCCCCGCGGGCGCGTCCCGGCCGACCACGGCGCGCCGTCCGAGGAAGCGGCGGTGCCGCATCCCGAGTACAGGGAGGCGCCGGGCGAGCCGCTCCTCGTCGTGCGCGGCATCGACGTCCGCTTCGGCGGCCTGCACGCGCTGTCCGACGTGTCGCTGGAGGTGCGGCGCGGCGAGATCCTCGGCATCATCGGCCCGAACGGCGCCGGCAAGACCACGCTGTTCAAGGCGATATCCGGCGTCGTGCCGCTGGCCGCCGGCAGCATCCGCCTGGAGGGTCAGCCGATCGAGCGTCTCTCCCCGGCCAGGCGCCCGCATCTCGGCCTCGCGCATGTGCCGGAAGGGCGGCAGGTGTTCGGCGACCTGACGGTCGAGGAGAACCTGCAGCTCGGCACCACGGCGCTGCGCGACGGGCGCGATGCGGGGCGTAGCCTGGAGCGGTGCTACGCGCTGTTTCCCGTGCTGGCGGAGCGGCGGCAGCAGCTCGCCGGATCGCTCTCGGGCGGGCAGCAGCAGATGCTGGCCATCGGGCGCGGCATCGCCTCGCGCCCGCGGCTGCTGATGCTGGACGAGCCCTCGATGGGCCTGGCGCCCACCATCGTCGACACGATCTTCGAATCCGTTCAGCGCCTGAACCGCGAGGAAGGGCTGACGGTGCTGATCGTCGAGCAGCGCGCCATCGAGGCGATCGAGATCTGCGACCGCGGCTATGTGCTCTCCACCGGCGAGGTTGTGATGCGCGGCACGCGCGCCGAGCTGCTGGCCGACAAGACCCTGCGCGAAGCCTATCTGGGGGCATGAGGACAGAGGATGACCGAGCAACCGACCTATGAGGTCTTCGCGCTCCGCTACGCCATGCGCGAGGCGAAGCGCTCCGAGCATTTCATCGGCGGCGATCCGCATGACGGGCCGATGCCGATGGATTACTTCCTGTGGCTGATCCGCGGCGATGGCCGCACCATCGTCGTCGATTCCGGCTTCACCGCCGAGGTGGCGGCCCGTCGCGGGCGCACCTTCCTGCGCGACCCGATCGACAGCCTGAGGCTGCTCGATGTCGAGGTGGACAGCGTGCGCGACGTGGTGCTGACGCATCTGCACTACGACCATGTCGGCAATTTCCACCGCTTTCCCGCCGCGCAGTTCCATCTGCAGGAGGATGAGCTGCACTTCACCTGCGGCCGGCACATGCGCTTCGGCCATCTGCGGCATTCCTTCGAGGTGGAGGACGTGGTCGGCATCGTCCGGCTGAACTTCGCCGAGCGGGTGCGGCTGTACAGGGGGCCGGTGGATCTGGCACCCGGCATCACCCTGCATCCGGCGCCGGGGCATTCGGCGGGGCTGCAGTTCGTCCGCGTCAACACGGCGCGCGGGCCGGTGGTGCTCGCCTCCGACGTCACGCATTTCTATGAGAACATGGAGAAGGGCCGGCCCTTCCCCACCTGCGTCAACGTGGCCGACATGCTGGAGAGCCAGCAGCTGCTCTACGCCGCGGCGCCGAGCCCGGCGCATATCGTCCCCGGCCACGACCCGGAGGTGATGCGGCGCTACCCGGCGGTCTCGCCGGCGCTGGAGGGCATCGCCGTCCGGCTCGACGTGCCGCCGAAGGAGAGTGCGGCGTGAGCGGTCGCGCCATCGTCACCGGCGCCGGCAGCGGCATCGGCGCCGCCACGGTCCGCTGCCTCGTCGCCGAGGGCTGGCGCGTCGCCTGCCTCGACCGCAATGCCGAGGCCGCGCGCGCCGTCGCCGGGGACCAGCCCGTCATCGGCGTGGATGTGGCGGACGAGGCGGCGGTGATCCGCGCCATCGCCGAGGCCGAGGCGGCGCTCGGCGGCATCGACGCGCTCGCCACCTGCGCCGGCATCTACGAGACCACCTCCTTCTTCGACAGCACCGCCGAGACCTTCCGCCGGGTCAACGAGGTCAATGTCATCGGCACCTTCCTCTGCCTGCGCGAGGCGGCGAAGCGGATGGTGCGCGGTGCGCGGATCTGCACCGTGGGCAGCGTCGCCGGGATTCGCGGCGGCGGGCTGGCCGGCACCGCCCCCTATGCCACCAGCAAGGGCGCGGTCATCGCCCTGACCAAATCCGCCGCGCGTGAGCTTGGCCCGCGCGGCATCGCGGTGAACACCGTGGCGCCGGGCATGATCGACACGCCCTTCGCCGCCGCGCCGCTGGCCGACCCGGCGATCCGGACGCGCATCGAGGGCATGACCAGCCTCGGCCGTCTGGGCACGCCGGAGGAGATCGGCGAGGTCATCGCCTGGCTGCTCTCGCCCCGCGCCTCCTACCTGCATGGCGCGACCATCGTCGCCGATGCCGGCATGGTGATGTACTGATGCGCCCGCCGCTGACCCCGGGCCTCGCCCGCGACCTTCTCGCCGCCCGCCCGCCCGGCGGCGTCACGCCGGCGGTGGAGCTGTGCCTGCTGGATTTCCTGGCCTGCGCCTTCGCGGCGCGCGACAGCCGGCCCAGCCGCGCCGCGCAGGCCATGGCCCTGGCCGAGCCCGGGGAGGCCACGATCCTGGGCCTGTCCCGCCGCGCCGCCCCGGGCGCCGCCGCCTTCGCCAATGCCGCCGCCGGCCACGGGCTGGTGCGGGAGGACATGCATGCCGGGGCCAACAGCCATTTCGGCGTGGTGGTGCTGCCCACCCTGCTGGCCCTGGCGCAGCAACGCCGGGTGAGCGGCACCGCCTTCATCGAGGCGGCGGCGGTCGGCTACGAGGTCGGTGCCCGGCTGGGCCGGGTGATGGTCAATCCGCGCTTCAGCCGGCAATGGCGGCCGACCGGCTGGACCGGCCCTCTGGCTGCCGTTGCGGCGGGGGCGCGGCTGCTCGGCCTGGCGCCGGAGCAGGCGGCCTCGGCCCTCTCGCTCGCCGCTAACATCGCCGGCGGGCTGAACGAATGGCCGCGTGACGGTGGCGACGAGATGTTCTTCCACCCCGGCTTCGGAGCACGCAACGCGCTGGTGGTGCTCGCCCTGGCGGCAGGCGGGGCGGAGGGATCGGCCATGGCGCTGGACGGCCCCGCCGGGCTGATCGCCGCCGCCGGCGCCGAGCCGCCGGCCGGGCTGCCGCTCTTCGACGGCGCCACGGCCGAGGTGGAGCTGGTGTTCCGCAAGGCGCTGCCGCTGTGCAACTTCGCGCAGACCCCGGCCCAGGCGGCGCTGCGCCTGCTCCGGGAGGCGGACGCGTTCGACCCGGCCACGGTCACCGGCATCACCGTCCGCGCCTCGGAGGCGGCGGTGCGCTATCCGGGCTGCGACGGCCAGGGGCCGTTCCAACGCGTGCTGCAGGCCAAGATGAGCATCGCCTTCTGCGTGGCCGCCGCGCTGCTGCACGGTGCCGTGGAGGAGCAACACTTCGCCCTGCCGGCCTCGCCCGAGCTGATGCGCCTCGTCGCCCTGGTCCGGCTCGAGATCGATCCGGCCGCCACGGCCGCCTTCCCGGCCCGCCAGCCCGCGGAGGTGATCGTGACGCTGGCCGATGGCCGCCGCCTCTCCGCCGCCATGCCGGACCTGGAGCCGGCGGATGAGGTCACGGTCCGCCGCCGCTTCGCGGAGGCGGCCGGCGCGGCGCTGGGGGAGGGGCGGGGCGGGCAGCTCGGCGAAGCCCTGGCCGGGCTGCCCGATGTGGCCGATCTCGGCGCGGCGCTGCGGCTGGCCGAGGCGCCTGGCGGCGAGGCCGCGCCGCGCCCATGACCGCGAAGGCGGCGCGGGGGCTGGACGTCCCCTTCATCACGCGGCCCAATGCCCGACCGACATCACGAGGACACGTTCCATGATCCATGAACTGCGAATCTACCACTGCGTCTCGGGCCGTCTGCCGGCCCTGCTGAAGCGCTTCGAGACCATCACCCTCGGCATCTGGCAGAAGCACGGCATCCGCCAGGCGGGGTTCTGGACGGTGGCCATCGGCGATTCCAACCAGGATCTCTACTACCTGCTCGAATGGGAATCCCTGGCGGAGCGGGAGGCGAAGTGGAACGCCTTCCAGGCCGACCCGGAATGGATCGCGAAGCGGGCCGAGACGGAGCGCGACGGCGCCATCGTCGCCAGCATCAGCAACCTGATCCTACAGCCGACGGGCTTCTCCTCGGTGCGGTGAGGGTTCAGCGGGACCGGCGGCGCGGGACCGTGGCCGGGCGCGGCGGCGGGGCCGGCCGGCTGGCGGCCGCCGCGGCGTGCTCGTTGAGGATGCGGAGCGCGACCTGCGCCGCCTGCATCACATGCTCGCGGCAGGCCTGCCAGGTGCCCTCGCGGTCCCGCCGCTCGACGGCCTCGACGATGCGGCGGATCTCCGCGACGGTGTGCGGCAGGCGCGATGGATCGGACAGGGTGGTGGCCCTGAGCTGCGAATTGCGGTTCAGCAGTTGATCCAGCATCCGCGCCACGTAGGTGTTGCGGCAGCCGCGCAGCAGCACGTCGTAGAAGCGGCGCTTCAGGCCGAGCAGGACCATCCGGTCCGCGCCCGGCGGCGTGGCGGCGATCTCCTCGAAGACGGCGCGCAGCTCGGCGATCTCCTCGGTGGAGGCGCGCTCGGCGAAGCCCTGTCCCGCCAGCGCCTCCAGCACCGAGCGGACCTCGTAGACCTGGGTCGCCTCGGCGGCCGAGAGATAGGCGACGAAGGGGCCGCGGTTGGGCACGACGACGATCAGCCCCTCCGCCTCCAGCAGCCGGACCGCCTCGCGGATCACGCCGCGGCTGACGCCGAAGAGGTCGCAGAGCTTGCGGTCGGAGAGATGCTCGCCCGGCATGAAGCGGCTGGTGATGATGGCGTCGCGCAGGCGCTCCTCCACCTGGCGCCGCACCGGCTGTGGCGTGATCTGCAAAGAATCGTCCGGCATTCCAGTCCCGTATCCTTGCGGAAGCTCCCGCCGCCTCCGCCTTCCGCAATCTGGCGACGCGGGTGCGTGGCGTCCAGCGAAAGACCGGCGGCCGGATAGTATTCTCCATTATTGACAGACAATCATACAGCTATCTACATTCAGGTCATTGAAGGGAGATCACGATGTCCGAGAAAGATCTGTTCGAACGGGGCCTTGAGGTCCGCCGCGCCGTGCTCGGCGCCGAGTATGTCGATGGCAGCATCGCCCGCGCCGACGACTTCATGATGGCGTTCCAGAACATCACCACGGAGTGGTGCTGGGGCTATGCCTGGACCCGGCCCGGACTCGACCGCAAGCAGCGCTCGATGCTGAACCTCGCCATGCTGACCGCGCTCGGCAAGACGCCGGAGATCAAACTGCATGTGAAGGGCGCGCTGGCCAATGGCCTGACCGTCGAGGAGATCAAGGAGATCCTGCTGCACGCCACGGTCTACTGCGGCATCCCGGCCGGGCTCGATGCCTTCAAGGCGGCGCATGAGGTGCTGGTCAAGGAAGGCGCGCTGACCGGCGAGCCGGCGAAGAAGTGAGCACCCCCGTGCAGGGCGGCGCGCCGCATCGCGTCGCCTTCATCGGCATCGGCAATATGGGCTGGCCGATGGCCGCCCGGCTGGTGGGCGCCGGCTTCCAGGTCGTCGCCTGCGACGTGGCGGCGGAGCGCGCGGCGCGCTTCGCCCAGGAGGTCGGTGGCGAGGCGGCGGCGGACGCGGCGGCCGCCGTGCGCGGCGCCGATGCCGTCATCACCATCCTCCCCACCTCGAAGCATGTCGGCGAGGCCGTCGCGGCGATGCGCGACGCGCTCGCGCCCGGCGCGCTGGTGATCGAGATGAGTTCCGGCGTGCCGACGGCGACGCGCGGCTTCGCCGAGGCGCTGGCGGGGCAGGGCGTCGCGATGATCGACGCCCCGGTCTCGGGCGGCGTGCCACGTGCCATCAGCGGCGAGCTGGCCATCATGATCGGCGGCGCGGAGGCCGAGGTGAAGCGTGCGGAGCCGTTGCTGCGTGCCATGGGCACAACGCTGACCCATGTCGGCGGCGTCGGCGCCGGCCAGGCGATGAAGGCGCTGAACAACCTGATGGGCGCGGCGGGCTTCCTGATCGGCGTCGAGGCGCTGCTGATCGGCCAGCGCTTCGGCCTCGACCCGGCGCAGATGGTCGATGTGCTGAACAACTCCACCGGCATGAACAACAGCACGCAGAAGAAGTTCAAGCAGTTCGTGCTGTCGCGCCGCTTCGATGCCGGCTTCGGACTGGAACTGATGGCGAAGGATGTCTCCGTGGCGCTGGAAGTGGCGCGCGACACGGCGACGCCGGCGCCCTTCTCGGCGCTGTGCCGGGAGATGTGGGCCAGCGCGGTGAAGCTGCTGGGGCCGGGGATGGACCACACGGCCATGGCGCAGTTCTCCGAGCGCCTGGCCGGCGAGGCCCTGGGCGGCGGCAACCGCCCGGGCTGAGGCGGCGGAGTCGGGAGGGCGATCCCCCCGCCTCCCTCCCGTCACTGGCCTCCTGTCACCGGCGCGGCGGCTCCGCGCCATCGGCGTCGATGACCGCCTGCATCTCCGCGCGGTCGACGGCGATCCGCACGCCGGCACGCTCCAGCTCCAGCAGCATGGCGGAGCGGGAATCCCGGTGGCCCCAGCCCCGGTTCAGCGCCTCCGTCATCTCCTCCAGCGTCAGCGCGGCGAAGCGCATCGGCACGCCGACCTCGCGCCCCAGCGCGCAGGCCAGAGACACGTCCTTGTGCGCGAGCCGCAACTGGAAGGCAGGCGGGTCGTAGCTGTTGGGCAGGAACTGCTCGGTGACGCCGTCATAGGTGCGGCGGCGGCCGTGCACGCCCTGGCGGATGGCGGCGTAGAGCGCCAGCGGCTCCAGCCCGGCCTTGGCACCCATGGCGAAGACCTCGGCCATGATGGCGTTCAGCGCATAGCCGGAGAGGTTGTGCGCCAGCTTGGCGATGCTGCCGGCGCCGATGTCGCCGACCAGGATGGCGCGGTCGCCCATCGCGTCCAGCAGCGGGCGCACGCGGTCAAAAACGTCCCTGTCGCCACCGACGAAGAAGGCGAGCTTGCGGGTGGCGGCGCCGCGCGGGCCGCCGCTGATCGGCGCGTCGAGCACATGCAGCCCGCGCGCCGCCGCCGCCGCGTGCAGCGCCCGCACGGCGGACACGGCGTTGGTGGAGATATCGACGATGACGCCATCCGGCGCCATCGTGGCGATCAGCTCGGCTCCCACCGCCTCGACCTCCTTCGGGCCGGGCAGGGAGGTGAAGACGACCTCGCAGGCGGCGCCGAGGTCGCGCGCCGTCGCGGCCCAGCCCGCGCCGCCTTCCTCCAGCTTCGCCGCCGCCTCGCGCCGCATGTCGTGGACGACAAGCTCGACGCCCGGCGCGCGGGCGAGATTGGCGGCCATGCTGGCACCCATGGTGCCAAGCCCGATGAACCCGACCTTCATGCCGTGGGTCCGCCGCGCTTCTCCAGCACCTCGGTCAGCACCTGCGCCGCCGACATCGCCGCGGGCCAGCCGGCGTAGAAGGCGAGATGCGTGATGGCGCCGGCGATCTCCTCCTGTGTCACGCCGTTGTCGAGGGCGCGGCCGATATGCACGCTGAGCTGCTCGGGCCGGTAGGTGGCGGCGAGGGCCGCCACCGTCACCAGGCTGCGGTCGCGCTTGGAGAGATCGGTGCGTTCCCAGAGATCGCTGTAGACCACGCCCTCCGTGTAGGCGACCAGCGCCGGCACCGTCTTGCGCACGCGGTCGCGCTGCGCGGATTGCGGGATGGGCTTGCTCATTCCTGGCACTCCTGGCGTCGCCGGCCGCCTTCCGCGTCCGGTCGGTTTCGTCCCGGACCGGAGCTTATGGCCCCTGGAGGCGTCCGGCAATGCTTCGTAAGATTGACAGACAAAATCGCGGTGGGCTACCGGCAATGCACCGGCCGAGGCGGGCGGCCCTCGGGCTTGCCCGACGAAGAAGCCTCGACGACACAGGAAGGAGATTGTCCATGCGACGCAGGTTCTGGATCGCGACGGTCCTGGCGCTGTGCTGCGGCGACGGCGCCGTGGCGCAGGAATTCCCGGCCCGCACCGTCACCATGATCGTGCCCTCCGCCCCCGGCGGCACGCTCGATGCGCTGGGCCGGCTGATGGCGCAGGGCATGGCGGAGACCCTCGGCCAGAACGTGGTCGTCGAGAATGTCAGCGGCGCCGGCAGCATCGTCGGCATGCAGCGCCTGGTGCGCTCGGCGCCCGATGGCTACACCATCGGCTTCGGCAACCTGGGCTCGCTGGCCGCGAATGTCGCGATCACGAAGGAGCTGGGCTTCGACCCCCGCAAGGACCTGACGCCGATCGGCATCGTCGCCAATGTGCCGATGGTGATCGCGGCCAGCAACAAGTCGGGCGCGCGGGATCTCGGCACGCTGCTGGCGCGCATCCGCGAGCGCGGCGACGGCGTGACCTTCGGCACGCCCGGCACCGGCACCACCGGCCATCTGGCGCCCGCCTATCTGCTGTCGCTGACCCGGCTGCAGGCGACCCTGGTGCCCTATCGCGGCGCCGGCCCGGCGATGAGCGACCTGGCCTCCGGCACGGTGGACGCGGTGATCGACCAGACAGTGACGATGATCCCCGCCCATCGGGGCGGCACCGCCCGGGCCCTGGCCGTGACCGGCAGCCGGCGCCTGGCGCAGCTGCCCGATGTGCCCACCTTCGCCGAGGCCGGCGTGCCCGAGTTCGACATGGTGATCTGGAACGCCATCGTCGGGCCCAGGGACATCCCGGCTCCGGCGGCGCGGCGCCTGGGGGAGGCCGTCGAGGCGGCGCTGGCCAGCCCGGCCGTGGCCAGCCGCTTCGCCGAGCTGGCGACGACCGCCCCGGCGCCGGAGGAGCGGGGTCCCGAGGTGCTGCGGCGGCGCATCGCGGCCGATGTCGAGCGCTGGATCCAGGTGGTGAAGGACGCCGGCATCACGCCGCAGTAGAGCGTGATCGCCTGAGGTGGCTTCACCGAAAGGCGTGACTCACGCGATCGAGCTCATGACACAGCGCGTTTGCCGTGAGCCGGTGCGAACGGAGAACGCGATGGGCGCCGGGCTTCCTACCAGGGCAGGTCGATCCAGGAGAGGTGGCCGCCCTTG
The DNA here is from genome assembly GCF_016107285.1 of Roseomonas sp. KE0001. Classification (GTDB taxonomy): domain Bacteria; phylum Pseudomonadota; class Alphaproteobacteria; order Acetobacterales; family Acetobacteraceae; genus Pseudoroseomonas. The sequence goes on from NZ_RCVQ01000001.1 coordinate 411,269, forward strand.
CCGGCGCCGGTGTCGAGGAAGACGGCGCGCCCCCCCGCGGCGGAGACGGCGACGAAGGGGCGGCCGTTCAGGCTGCGAAGCTCGTGGCCGCAATAGACGGTGATGCCCGAGGGGATGCGGTGCACCCAGTTGTGCAGCCGCTCGGGATAGCCGTCCTCCCGAGTGCGGCTTGTCACCTGGCCGAACAGGGCGCGCGGGACCAGCCCTTCCGGCTTCGCCGAGCCGGCATCGGGCGGCGAGGGCTCGCGCAGCATGCGCGGATGAAAGCCACCATGGACGAAGAGCCAGGGGCCGAGACGGATCCAGGCCGGGGCGGCGGCGATGGCCGCGAGCGCCCGCTGCTTCAGCGCCGCGCCGTCCGGGGCCGCCTCGAGCTGCGCCAGGGTGACGCCGAGCCCCTCGGGGTCGGGCCGGACCATGGCGCCGGCCAGCGCGCGGCGCAGCTTGTGGTCGTGATTGCCGAGGATGAAGAGGCCCTGCCCGCTGTCCAGCAGGTCGAAGGCCATGCGCAGCGTGGCGGGATTGTCCGGCCCCCGGTCGGTCAGGTCGCCGAGCTGCAGCACGAAGAGCCGCTTCTCGGCCGCGCCCTCGATGGCGCTGGCGAAGGCGCGGGCGTCGCCATGCACGTCGCCCACCACGCGCAGCCCCCTGAAGTCGTGCTTGAGCCGGGTCAGCAGGGCGAAGGACGGTCCGGTCATCTCCCCGCCTTCAACGAACGAAGCGCCGCCAGGGCGCGCGCGCGCCCGCTCTCGTGATCCACCACCGGCGCCGGATAGGTCTCGCCCAGGCGCAGCCCTGCCTGCTCCAGCACCGCCGCCGGGGCCTGCCAGGGGCGGTGCAGCCACCGTGACGGCAGCTTCGCCAGTTCCGGGACGAAGTCCCGCACATAGCTGCCCTCGGGGTCGAACTTCTCGCCCTGCAGCACGGGGTTGAAGACGCGGAAATAGGGCGAGGCATCGCTGCCGCAGCCGGCGATCCACTGCCAGTTGGCGCTGTTGTTGGCGAGGTCGGCATCGACCAGCGTGTCCCAGAACCACGCCTCGCCCTCCCACCAGGGCTGCAGCAGGTGCTTCACCAGCAGGCTGCCGGCGATCATCCGCACGCGGTTGTGCATCCAGCCATGCTTCCAGAGCTGGCGCATCCCGGCATCGACGATGGGATAGCCGGTCAGCCCCCGTTGCCAGGCGCGCAGCAGGCGGCGGTCGGGCTCGTAGGGGAAGTCGCGGTAGGCCGCGCGCAACGGCTGCTCCGGCATCTCGGGGCGGTGGCAGAGCAGGCTGTGGTTGAAGTCCCGCCAGAGGATCTCGCGCAGGAAGGTGTCGGCCGCCCCGGCGGGGGCGCCGCCGCCGCGCGTGGCGTGCCAGAGCCGGCGGGGCGAGATCTCGCCCCAGTGCAGGTGGGGGGAGAGGCGGGAGGAGCCGTCCTCGCCCGGCCGGTCGCGGCCCCGGGCGTAGTCGGGCAGGCCGTCCTCCAGGAATTCGCGCAGCCGTGCCTCGGCGCCGGCCTCGCCGGGCGTCCAGTATTCGGGGAAGGCGGCGGCCCAGTCTCCCTCGCGCCGCGGCGGCAGCAGGCCGAGCCGCTCCAGCGCCAGGCCCTTCGGTGGCCGGGCGGGACCGCGCAGCCGGTCCGGGGCCGGCAGGGGCGGCGGCGGCTCGCCCAGGGCCAGGGCCGCGCGGGCGAAGGGGGTGTAGACGGAATAGGGCCTGCCCTGGCCGGTGCGCAGCCGATCGGGCGGCAGCAGGGTGGCGCCGGGATGCCGGTTCAGGCTCTGGCCCTGCCGGGCCAGGGCCGCCTCCACCGCCGCCTCCTGTGCGCGCGCCCAGGGGGCGATGCCGGCACTGACCGCGATGGAGGCGGCGCCGGTTTCCTCGGCCAGCCGGGGCAGGAGCCGCGCCGCCTCGCCCTGGAGCAGCAGCAGCGGCACGCCACGGTCGCGGTAGGCGGCGGAGAGCGCGGCCAGGGAGTGGTGCAGCCACCAGCGCGCCGCGCCACCCGGCGCCCAGCGGCCGGCCGCCGCCTCGTCCAGAACATAAACCGGCAGCACCCGCCCTTCCGCGGCGGCGGCCAGGGCCGGATGGTCGGCCAGCCGCAGGTCGTGCCGCAGCCACAGGAGGGAAAGGGGCTCGCTCATGCGATGGATGTGGGTTCGGGCGCCGGCATGGCCATGGCCGCCGCCAGATGCCGCATCGGCCCCACCGCCGCGCTGAACAGCCGTTCGCGCCCCAGCAGGAAGGCGCGGCCGCCGCGCGGGAAGAGCGCGGCGATGGGCGGGGCGGTGATGGCGAGCCCGCCGGTATAGGCGCCGAAGGCCGGCAGCAGCACGCGCCGCGCATCGGCCAGGAAGCAGGGCCGCGTCACCGGGCCGCAGCGCGTCGGCATGCTGGCCTTGGGATGGAAATGGCCGCTCAGCTCGAAGCCGGCGCCGCTGCCCGGCACGCCCTGGTGGCGAAACACCAGCGGGCCGAGCCGAAATTCCTCCACCGCCTCGCCCGGCAGGCCGGCCGGCGCCACGGGATCGTGGTTGCCCAGCACCCAGCACACCTGCCGCCCGGCCAGCAGGGCGCCGAGCGCCGCGCGGTCGGCCGTGGCCAGGCGGCCGGCGCCGGCCGCGTCATGGAAGGAATCGCCCAGGAAGACGATCTGCTCCGGCGCGTAGCGGCGCAACGGCGCGGCCAGCCGCGCCAGGGTCTCGCGCGTGTCATAGGGCGGCAGCATCTGGCCCCGCATGGCGAAGTGGCTGCCCTTCTCGAGGTGCAGATCGGCGACGGCGAGCAGCTTGCGGGCGGGCCAGAACAGCACCCCGGCGGGATCGAGGGCCAGGCGCTCGCCGGCGAGGTGGAAGGGCGCGGAAATCATTGCTTCAACTGCGTTACCGGAGGGCGGGGCGGGCGGGAAGGGGGTTCTTCACACGGCGCCGTGGCGCAGGCGGTGGCTGGCGCGGCGCGCCGGGCGGGGGCGGCGCGTGCGGGGCGGGCGCGGTTCCGGCGCTGGCGGATAGAGCATCTCCAGGCCCAGGCTGCCGGTGAAGTGGTCGGCGCCGTCGGTGGCCTCCTCGACCAGCGCCTCGGCCTCGGCCAGCAGCGCGTCCTCGGCGCTGCCGGAGACCCATTCGCGACCCTCCTCGATCAGCGCCGGCACCGCCAGCGGCGAGACGCGGTCGAGCGCGACGTGGCGGATGCGCCCGCGCACCCGCGCCAGCAGCGCGCCGATGCGGCCGACATCGGTCAGGCCCGCCGCCGCCTCGGCCCGCGTGGCGCGCAGCAGGATGTGGTCGGGCTCGTGCCGGCGCAGCACGTCGTAGATCAGGTCGGCCGACATGGTCATCTGCCGGCCGGACTTCTCCTGCCCGGGATGGTTCTTCTCCAGCAGCCCGGCGATGGTGGCGATGTTGCGGAAGGTCCGGCGCAGCATGGAGCTGTCGGCCATCCATTCCTCCAGCTCCTCGCCCAGCAGATCCTCGGCGAAGAGATGGTCGAGGTCGGTGGGCGGGAAGGCCGACCAGGTGGCGATGACATAGTCGGTGGCCAGGAAGCCGAGCGGCGCCTGGCCCATCCGTTCCATCCGCCGCGTCAGCAGCATGCCGAGCGTCTGATGCGCCAGCCGCCCCTCGAAGGCATAGGCGACGAGGAACCAGCGCCCCTCGCGCGGGAAGGTCTCGACCAGCAGCCCCTCGCGATCCGGCAGCTCGGAGGCATGGCGCTGCAGCCGCAGCCACTCCCGCACCGGCTCGGGCAGGGCGCGCCATTGCCGCGGATCGGCCAGGATGGCGCGCACGCGCCGGGCCAGATGGGTCGAGAGCGGCATCCGGCTGCCGGCATAGGCGGGCACGCGCGGCTCGCCCTCGCCACCCGGCGAGACGACGACGGCCATGGGCTCCAGCCGCTCGTAGCGCAGCAGCCGGCCGGCGAAGACGAAGCACTGGCCCGGCTCCAGGGTCGAGACGAACCATTCCTCCACCTCGCCCAGGACCGGGCCGCCGCGCAGCTTCACCTTCATCAGCGGCGTCTCGACGATGGTGCCGAGGTTCATGCGGAACTGCCGCACCACATGGCCGTTGCGCGGGTGCAGCCGGCCCTCGCTGTCGCGGAACAGCTTGCGGAACCGCTCATAGCCGGCGAGCGCGTAGCCGCCATCCTCCACGAAGCGCAGCGTGTCGTCGAAATCGTGGCGGGAGAGGGCGGCATAGGGCGCGGCGCGCGTCACCTCGGCGAAGAGCTCGTCCGGGTGGAAGGGGCCGTGGCAGGCCATGGCCAGCATGTGCTGCGCCAGCACGTCGAGCCCCCCGGGGCGCGGCGGATCGCCATCCACCTCGCCCGCCGCCACGGCCTGGATGGCGGCACGGCATTCGATCACCTCGAACCGGTTGGCCGGCACCAGCAGGGCGGAGGAAGCCTCGTCCATGCGGTGATTGGCGCGGCCGACCCGTTGCAGCAGCCGCGCCACGCCCTTGGGCGCGCCGACCTGGATCACCTGGTCCACCGCGCCCCAGTCGATGCCGAGATCGAGCGAGGCGGTGGCGACCACGGCGCGCAGCCGCCCCGAGGCCATGGCGGCCTCGACCTTGCGGCGCTGCTCGATGGTGAGCGAGCCGTGGTGGAGCGCGATCGGCAGGTTGTCGTCGTTCAGCTTCCACAGCGCCTGGAAACAGAGTTCGGCCTGGGCGCGGGTGTTGACGAAGACGATGCTGACCGCCGCCCGGCGCAGCCGCTCATAGACATCGGGCATCGAGGCCAGGCCCATATGCCCGCCCCAGGGCAGCTTGCCGGCGGGCAGGATGACATCGAGCGCCGGCGCCGCGCCGCCCGTGGCGCGGACCTGCGCCACGGACCCCGCGCGCGCATCCGGCGCCAGCCAGGCGGCGATGGCCTCCGGATGCGCCACCGTGGCGGAGAGGCCGACACGGCAGGAGCCGGGCGCCAGGGCCGAGAGGCGGGAGAGGCAGAGGGCCAGCTGGTCGCCCCGCTTGGTGCCGGCCAGCGCGTGCACCTCATCCACCACCACCCGCCTGAGCCCGCCGAAGAAGGCCGCCGCATCCGGCAGGGATAGCAGCAGGGTCAGGCTTTCGGGCGTGGTCAGCAGGATCTGCGGCGGGGCCTGCCGCTGCCGGGTGCGGCGATTGGCCGGGGTGTCGCCGGTCCGGGTCTCGACCGTGATGGTGAGGCCCATCTCCTCGATCGGCGCCAGAAGGTTGCGCGCGATGTCCACCGCCAGCGCCTTCAGCGGCGAGATGTAGAGGGTGTGCAGCCGCTCCCCCGCATCGGCCCCGGCCAGTTCGATCAGGCTGGGCAGGAAGCCGGCCAGCGTCTTGCCGCCGCCGGTCGGCGCGACCAGCAGGGCGGAGCGGCCCTGGCGCGCCGCCTCCAGCATCGCCAGCTGGTGCGGGCGGGGCCGCCAGCCGCGGGCGGTGAACCAGCGGGCGAAGGGTTCCGGCAATGTTCCCATGGAGACGCCCGGTATGGCGCCACGGCGCGGCTCTGCCAAGCTTGGCCGTTCAGCGGGGCTACTGCAACGCGCCCCAGCGCTCCACGGCCGGTTCGGCGATGGCCCATTTCCAGCCCTCCGACTGCCGGCAGACGGTGGTGACGAAGATCCCGGCGGGCGGGCCCTCGGGGGTTTCGCCCGCCAGGGTGAACAGCGCCTCGCGGCATTGCGCCAGGGGCGTGTCGAGCAGCCGGACCAGCCGCACCGTTCCCTCGGCGTCCTTGTAGCCGAAGGGCAGGCCATGCCCGGCCTTCCAAGGCCGGACCTCCTCCGGCCCGAGGTCGCCGATGACGGCGGCGATGGCGTCCTGCTCGTCCTGCTGGAGGCCGCGCATCCAGCTCGCCACCATGGCGTCCGTCGCCACCCGCACGCCGAGGCCGACCGCGTAGCCGACGGCCACATTGGTGGTCACGGCGCCGGTCACCAGGCCGCTGGCGCCACCGGCGATGCCGCCGGCGATCTCGCAGCCGCCGAGCAGCGGCAGGGCGAGCAGCAGGGCGCCGGCGCGGAGCGCCAGCCTCATTGCAGGGAGCCCCACCGCTCCGTGGCAGGCTCGGCGCTGGCCCATTTCCAGCGTTCGCCCTGGCGGCAGATGATGGCGGTGTAGAAGTCCTTCTCCGGCGACGGCGCGGCGGCCACTCCGGGGCCGGCCGGCGGTTGCGGCGCGATGGGAGGCACGGCGCTGGCCTGCACCTCGGCCGGCGGCGGCTGGCGCTGGACGGAGAAGACGATCTCGCGGCAGGCCAGCCCCAGGGCGCCGATCTCGCGGCTGACCGTGACCTCGCCCTGGTGGTTGTCGGCGATCGGGATGGCGTGGCTGACCGACCAGCTCGCCACCGCCCCCATGCGGAGCGGCCCGGCCGCCGCCGCGATGCTGTCCTGCTCGGCACGCTGCATCCGCCGCTGCGTGTACTGCAGCCCGGCCCGCGCCACGGTCTGCACGCCGAGGCCGATACCGGCGGCGACCGCGCCATTGTCGGTCACGGCCTTGGAGATCCCGGCGCCGGCGAGACCGGCGAGATCGGCCGTGCCTTCCGTCAGCAGGGCATTGCAACCGGGCAGCAGAAGCAGCCCCAACAGCAGCACGCGCTTCACGGCCCGGCGCCTCCGTGGATTCCCGATCGTTCCGGCATAGCCGTTCGGCCTTCGCGGGTCGAGCCGCCGGCTCCGAAGGCCCGGCTCAGACCGGCGCGATGCGCACCGCGGCGATGATCACCACGGCCTGGGCATAGGGGTATTCGTCCGTCATGGTCAGGCTGATCTGGGCACCGAAGCCCTGCGGCGTGATGGCGTCCAGCCGCTTCGCCGCGCCGCCGGTCAGGCGCAGCGAGGGCTGCCCGGAGGAGAGGTTGACCACGCCGAGGTCGCGCCAGAAGACGCCCTGGCGGAATCCGGTGCCGAGCGCCTTGGCGGCCGCCTCCTTGGCCGCGAAGCGCTTGGCGTAGGTGGCGGCGCGCAGCTTCTCGGTGCGGCTCTCGGCCTTCCGCCGCTCCAGCGGGGTGAAGACGCGCTCCAGGAAGCGCGCGCCGTAGCGTTCGATGGACCGCTCGATGCGGCGGATGTCGACGATGTCGTTGCCGAGGCCGATGATCATCCCGGTGGCTTACCGCCGGCGGCGCGCGGCGTCATCCCTTGCTGCGCTCGACCTGGATGATGCCCGGGCAGGCGCGCAGGGAGGCGACGATGTTGGACAGGTGCCGCAGGTCGCTGACCTCCAGATCCACCACCAGCTCGGCGAAGTCGGTGCCGCGATGGGTGAAGCGCAGGTTGTGCAGCTTGCCGCTCTGCTTGGCGATGGCCACCGTCATGGCGGCCACGGCCGCGTCCTCATTGGCGGTGACGACATCGATGCGGCCGAGATGCCCGCCCCCCGAGCCCGCCTCGTAGTCCCAGTCCACGTCGATGAAGCGCTCCGGCGTCGCCGCCAGGGCCTCGAGGTTGTGGCAGTCGCTCTTGTGGATGGTCACGCCCTTGCCGGTGGAGACGATGCCAACGATGCGGTCGCCCGGCACCGGATGGCAGCAGCCCGCGAACTGCACCGCCATGCCGGCGATCAGCCCGGTGATGCCCGAGGCGGCCTCGCGCCGCCGCTCGGTGCGCATGACGGTGGCGCCGGGCTTGCCGCGGGCGCGGGCCAGCGGCAGATGGTCCATCGGCCGGGGCGGGCCGCGCAGCTCGGGGATGGCGGCGTGCAGCACCTCCCGCGCGCCGAGATTGCCGTTGCCGACGGCGGCGCAGAGATCCTCGAAGCTGGTGTATTTCAGCGCCTTCAGCGCCGGCTCCACCAGCTTCTCGGCGAAGTCGAGGCCCTCCTGGCGGAAGGCCTTGGCGATGGCGCTGCGGCCCTGCTCCTGGAACTCGCTACGCTGCCGGGCGAGGGCGAAGCGCTTGATCCGCGCCTTGGCCTTGCCGGTGACGACAAAGCGCTCCCAGGCCGGGTTGGGCGTGCCGCCGCGCGCGGTGATGATCTCGACCTGGTCGCCATTCTCGAGCTGGTGGCGCAGCGGCACGATGCGGCCGTTGATCTTGGCGCCGACGCAGGCGTCGCCCACCTGGCTATGCACCTGGTAGGCGAAGTCGATCGGCGTCGCGCCGCGCGGCAGGGCGATCAGGTCACCCTTGGGCGTGAAGCAGAAGACCTGGTCCTGGTGAAGGGCGAGCTTGGTATGCTCCAGAAAGTCCTGCGGCTCGGCGGCCGTCTCCAGGATCTCCAGCAGCTCCTTGACCCAGGGGTAGCGCCGGCGCTTCGGCCCCTCCGACGCCCCGCCGCCGCCCTGCTTGTACATCCAGTGCGCGGCCACGCCGTACTCGGCGATCTCGTGCATCTCCGGCGTGCGGATCTGCACCTCGATCTTGGCGTTGCGCCGCTCCGGCACGGTGACGCCGGTGTGCAGCGACTGGTAGCCATTGGGCTTGGGTGTCGAGATGTAGTCCTTGAACCGCCCGGGGACCACGCGATAGGCCGAGTGGATGGCGCCCAGCGCGGCGTAGCAGTTCGCCTTGTCCGTCGTGACGATGCGGAAGGCCATGATGTCCGAGAGCTGCTCGAACTCGACCTTCTTCTCGTGCATCTTCAGCCAGATCGAGTAGGGCGACTTCTCGCGCCCCGTCACCTCGATGACCGGGATGCCGGCCTCATTCAGCTTCGCCCGCAGGTCGGCCGCGACATCGTCGATCAGGTCGGCGCCCTGGCCGCGCAGGAAGGCGAGGCGGGCGGTGATGGTCTGGTAGGCATCGGGCTGCAATTCGCGGAAGGAGAGGGACTGCAGCTCGGTCTTGACCGCGTCCATGCCGATCCGCTCGGCCAGCGGCGCGTAGATCTCCATCGTCTCGCGGGCGATGCGGGCGCGGCTCTCGGGCTTCGGCTTGAAGTGTAGCGTCCGCATGTTGTGCAGGCGGTCGGCGAGCTTGACCAGCAGCACGCGGATATCCTCGCTCATGGCGAGGACGAGCTTGCGGAAGTTCTCGGCCTGCTTGGTGCGCTCGGATTGCAGCTCCAGGCGGGTCAGCTTGGTGACGCCGTCCACCAGCCGGGCGATGTCGCCGCCAAAGCGCCGCTCCAGCTCGGCGAGCGAGATGGTGGTATCCTCCACCACGTCATGCAGCAGGGCGGTGGCGATGGTGGCGGTGTCGAGCCGGTAGCTGGCCAGGATGCCGGCAACGGCGAGAGGATGGGTGATATAGGGCTCGCCATTCTCCCGCGCCTGCGAGGCATGGGCGGTGGCGGCCATGTTGTAGGCCGCCTCCAGCAGCGCCACATCGGCGCGCGGGTCATAGGCCGCGACGCGGCGGGCGAGCTCGGATCCCGGCGTCTCGATGACCGGCTCGGCGGGAGGTGCCACCGTTCCGTTCGGAACCGGGGCAGACGGCACCGGGGCAGACGGCACCGGGGCGACGCCCATGGCGGGGCCCGGCAACCCCTCGGGTGCGCGCGGCGACGGGTCGTGCGGGAGCCCGTCCGCCGGTTTCAAGCGCGCCCCCGGCTCAGCGGCGCCCGCCGCCCAGCTCGGCGGCGATGGCCGCCTCGATGTCATCCGGCGAGAGATCCTCGCCGCCGGCCTCCGGCAGGGGCTCGTCGTTCACATCCATGACGCCGAAGATGTTCTCGTCGGTGGCGATGAGGTCGATCACCTCCTCCTCCACCGGCTCCGGCTCCGGCGCCCGCAGCAGGGACTTCACCAGGTCCTCGTGCAGCGAGTCGAGCGGCACGGTCTCGTCGGCGATCTCGCGCAGCGCGACGACGGGGTTCTTGTCGTTGTCGCGATCGAGCGTCAGCTCCTCGCCCCGGCTGATGTTGCGGGCGCGCTGGGCGGCGAGCAGAACCAGCTCGAAGCGGTTCGGAATCTTCAGGATGCAGTCTTCGACCGTGACGCGGGCCATGGGGCGGCCTCCAACTCAATACTGTGCTGAACCCCCGAGATAACCACCGCACCCGCGAAAGGCAAGTGTTCCGGCGGCCCTATAGCCGGCGCATGCCGGCCTCCGGCAGGCCGGAGAGCAGGGCCGCGACGCCCTGGCCGAGCGCCGGATGCACCCATTCCGGCGCCACCTCCGCGAGCGGTTGCAGCACGAAGCGGCGCAGATGCGCGCGCGGATGCGGCAGGAGCGGGTCCGGCCCCCGCCGCACCGTCCCGTTCAGGTCGATGATGTCGAGATCGAGCGTGCGGGGCGCGTTGGGATAGGGCCGCTCCCGCCCCGCTTCCCGCTCCAGCCCCTGCAGCGCGCGCAGCAGGGCGTCCGGCTCCGGCTCCCCCTCGCAGCGGGCGACGCCGTTCACGTACCACGGCGCGCCCGGCAGCGGCGGCTCCGGCGCGGTCTCCCACCAGCCGGAGAGGGCGACGAGGCGGAGGCCCGCCAGCCCGTCCAGCGCCGCGGCGGCGGCGCGGCAGGTGGCGAGCGGCGCCGCGCCGTCCGGGCCGGGCAGGTTGGCGCCGAGCGCGATCAGGATCATGGGACCTGTCCGGCGGGGTCGGCGGGCGCGAAGTCGGGCGCGGCGCGCAGCGCCTCCGGCGTGTCGAAGTCGCGCAGCACAGCGTCCTCCAGCTCCACCTCGGCGACCTGCTCGGCATGCGCGATCAGCAGGCGGCGGGCGCCCGCGTCGCCGGTCAGGCGCTGCATCTCGGGCAGGAAGCGGCGGGCCCAGAGCACCGGGTTGCCCTGCTGCCCGGCATGGGTCGGCAGCACGATGGCGCGGCCCTCCTCGGGATCGAAGGCCTCGATCAGCCGGTCGAGCATGGCGGTGGTGACCAGCGGCATGTCGCCCAGGCAGACCAGCACGCCCTCCGCCGCCTCCGGCACGGCGGCGAGTCCGGCCCTGAGCGAGGCGGAAAGTCCCGCGGCATAGTCCGGCGCCGCCACCAGGCGCACCGCGCAGCCCGCCAGCGCCGCCTCCACCCGCTCCCGCTCATGGCCGGTGACGACGATCACCGGCCCGGCCCGGCTGGCCAGCAGGGCCTCGACCACCCGCCGCAGCATCGGCCGCCCCTGACGGTCCGGCACCAGCAGCTTGTTGCGCGGCGCCATGCGGCGGGAGAGGCCGGCCGCCAGCACCAGCCCCGCCACCGGCCGCGCCCGCCGCGCCGCCGCCGGAGCGGGGCCCGGAGCGGCGCCGTTTGCGGGCGCGCCGCCGCGCGAGGCGGCCTCGCGCGGCAGCGGACGCAGCTCGATCTCCTTCAGCAGGCCGCCCACCCCCATGCCGGCGATCTCCGCACGGCCCACCGGCAGGCCGGCGAACAGCCGCTGCAGCACCCAGTCGAAGCCGTTCAGCTTCGGGCTGCGGGCGCAGCCGGGCAGGACCATGGCGGGAACCTCGCCGATCCGGCCGAGGCAGAGCAGGTTGCCCGGATCGACCGGCATGCCGAAATGCAGGATCTCGCCCCCGGCCAGGACGATGCCTGCCGGCCCCACATCGCGCCGGTCCACCACCGCCGAGGCGCCGGCCACCAGCAGCATCTCCGCCCCCCGCTCGCCCAGGCGCCGCAGCGCCGCGGCGATCGCGCCCGCCTCATGCGCGCAGCGCTCGGGCGGCAGCAGCCTGCCGCTCAGGCCGGCGACGCGCTCCGCCGTGGCCTCCACCGCGCCCTCCATGACGCTCTCCTTGAGCCCCGGCAGCTCCGTGAGCACCAGCCCGACCGTGAGCGGCCGGAACGGATGCAGCGCCAGCAGCGGCGCCTCGCGCGCCAGCGCCTCCGCCGCCTCCAGCACCGCGCCCGGCACGGCGAAGGGAATGATCTTGGCGGTCGCCAGCATCTCCCGCGGCGAGACCGGCACATGGCCCGGCAGGGTGGCGAGCGTCAGCCCCTCGTCCAGGGCGTTCAGCCGGTCCACCCGCGCGCGGTCCACCACCAGCAGCCCGGCCGCCCCGGCCAGCAGGTTGACCCGGCCGGTGGCGGCGCGCGTACGGGTGAGGTGCGGCCCGAGCAGGGCCTCGCCGAGGCGGTGCGCCGCCGCGTCCTCGGCCACGTCGCCCTCCTCCAGCCGGGCGGCGATCACCGCCTCCTCGCCGGCCTCGCGGAGCGCCGCGATGGCGGTGGCGTCCAGCACGGTCCCCTTCTTCAGCACGCGGCCCGGCAGGCGCCGGGTATGCGCCAGCACCGCGCCGAGCGCCTGGTCGAGGCGGGTGGGGCCGAAGATCATGGCGCCGGCGCCGCTTCGCGTGGCTTCCCGATCTCCGCTCCACGAAGTCTCCCGATCTCCGCTCCACGGCGGCGGGCCACGATCTCGGCCATGATGGACAGCGCGATCTCCGGCGCCGTCACCGCGCCGATGGCCAGTCCCACGGGGGCGGCGATGCGCGCCGTCTCCGCCTCGCTCAGCCCCGCCTCGGCCAGCCGCGCCAGGCGCTTCGCATGGGTGCGGCGGCTGCCCAGCGCGCCGACATAGAAGGCGGGGGAGCGCAGCGCCACCTCCAGCGCCGGGTCGTCCAGCTTGGGGTCATGGGTCAGGGTGACGACGGCGGTGCGGCTGTCGGGCGCCAGGCCCTGCATGGCCTCGTCCGGCCAGTCGCCGACCAGCGTCACGGCGGCGCCGAAGCGCTCCTCGGTGGCGAAGGCGCGGCGGGGGTCGACCACCGTCACGGCATAGCCGAGCCCGGCCGCCATCGGCACCAGCGCCTGGGCGATGTGCACCGCGCCGACCACGATGAGCCGAAGCGGCGGATTGTAGGGCTGGACGAACCAGGAGACGCCCTCCTCGGTCAGGCTGCGCGCGGCGTCATTGGCCAGGGCCTCGCGCGCTGCCTCGGCCAGGGCGGCGGGCAGCTCGTCCTCGGGGTGGAGGTGCTGGGCGCCATCGCTCAGCCGGGTCAGCACGGCGACCGGGCGGCCCGCCGTCCGCGCCGCCCGCAGGCGCGCCAGGAAGCCGGCCTTCATGCCGCAGCGTCCAGCTTCTCGACGAAGACCTTGAGCTTGCCGCCGCAGGCCAGCCCGACCTCCCAGGCGCGCTCGTCGCTGATGCCGAAGTCGAGCAGCTGCGGCTGGCCGTCGGCCATGCTGCGCCGCGCCGCCTCGGCCACCGCGCCCTCGATGCAGCCGCCGGAGACGCTGCCCGCCAGCCGGCCCGAGGCGGTCACGGCGAGTTGCGAGCCCGCGGGGCGGGGGGAACTCCCCCAGGTCTCCACCACGGTGGCCAGCGCCACCGTCTCCCCGGCCGCCAGCCAGTCCGCGGCGGTCGAGAGAATGTCTTCCTGGTCGCTCATGCCGGTCCTCCGTCCCTGGAGAGTCTCGATCTCGGAAGGCCTGGCGCCCGGCCCGCCGGCTGTCCGGCGTGGGGAGGGGCGGGGCGGCAGGCCCTGGATTCGACTCGGGCAGATCCCGATCCGGCGGAATCACCGGATCGGGTGAAGATGCTCGCAAGACAAGTGGCTGGAGCGTTTGCCGTGAGCCAATGCGAACGGAAAACGCTCTAGCGCCGCAGCGCCGGGGCGGAGAGGGTCCGTACCAGCGCGCGCAGGCTCTCCAGATTGTGGACAGGACGGTGCTCATGCACCAGGGGCAGCATGGTGCGGATGCCCTGAGAGCGTGGCTGGAAGCCCGAGAAGCGCAGCAGCGGGTTCAGCCAGATCAGCCGCCGGCAGGAGTTGCGCAGCCGCTCGGTGGCGGCGGCGAGCTTCGCCAGATCCGCCTCGCCGCCGCGCTCCAGCCCGTCGGTGATCAGCAGCACCACCGCGCCCTGGCCCAGCACGCGGCGCGACCACTGGCGGTTGAACAGCTCCAGCGCCTCGCCGATGCGGGTGCCGCCGGACCAGTCCGGCACCATGTGGCTGACCATCTGGAAGGCGGCCTCGGGGTCGCGGTGGCGCAGCGCGCGGGTGATGTTGGTCAGCCGGGTGCCGAAGAGGAAGCTCGCCACCCGGTCGCGGTCCGAGGTGACGGCGTGCTGGAAATGCATCAGCACCTGGGCGTAGCGCGCCATGCTGCCGGAAATGTCGCAGATGACGACGAGGGGCGGCGGCCGCACCACCCGGCGGATGCGGCGCAGCTCCAGGATCTCGCCCCCCTGGCGCAGGCTGGCGCGGATGGTGGCGCGCAGATCGGCCCGGCGCCCGGCGGGGTCGGGGCGGAAGCGGCGCGTCGGGCGGGCGTCGAGCGGCAGGGTGAGGCGGCGGATCTCCTGCCGGGCGGCGGCGATCTCGGCCGCGCCCATCGCCTCGAAATCCATGGTCTGCAAGGCCTCGCTGGCGCTGACCGTCAGGCTGGCGTCGATCCGCCGCTCCGCCGGCGGGGGCGGCTGCGCCGGGGGCGCGGCGCTGCCCAGCGCCTCGGCCAGGCGGCGGCCGCCCGGCGGCGGCTTCGGCGGTTCCCGGCCCTGCTGCAGCGCCTCCATGGCGGCGGCGTGCCGCCCCGCCTCGGGGTCGCGCCACCAGAGTCGGAAGGCGTGGTCGAAGATCTCGGCATGCTCGTGCCGGTGCACGAGGGTCGCCCGCAGCGCCGCCTGCACCTGGTACCGGTCGCCGATCTCGACGCGCCGCAGCGCCTCCGCCCCGGCCAGCATCTCGCCCGGCCCGATCGGCAGGCCGGCGCGGCGCAGCAGGCGGCCGAAGCCGAGCAGGTTGGCGGCGAGCGACACCGTCCCGCCTCAGAAGGGGATGACGGGCTTGGGCCGGCTGGCCTCCTTCGCCGCCTCGACCAGCCTGGCCGCCTCGGCGCCGCGCAGCTTGGCGATGTCGTCCTGGTACTTGAGCAAAGCGCCGACCGTCTCCTCGACCAGCACCGGCTCCAGCTCCCGCGCGTCCAGGGCGCGCAGCGCGGCGGCCCAGTCGATGGTCTCGGCGACGCCGGGATACTTGAAGAAGTCGCCCGAGCGCAGCGCCTGCACGAAGGCGACGATCTGCGCCGAGAGGGCCGCCGGGAGGTCCGGCTGGCGGCTGGCCAGGATGGCGCGCTCCCGCGCCGCGTCCGGGTAGTCCACCCACTGGTAGAGGCAGCGGCGGCGGATGGCGTCGTGCACCTCCCGCGTGCGGTTGCTGGTCAGCACCACGATGGGCGGCGTCTCGGCGCGGATGGTGCCGAGTTCGGGGATGCTCAGCTGGAAATCGGCCAGGATCTCCAGCAGGAAGGCCTCGAAGGGCTCGTCGGCGCGGTCCAGCTCGTCGATCAGCAGCACCGCCGGGCTGCCCGAGAGGGCGGAGAGCAGCGGGCGTTCCTGCAGGAAGCGCTGGTCGTAGATGCCGGCCTCCAGCGCCGCGCGGCCCTCCGTGCTGTGCGCCGCGCCGGAGGCCTCCGCGAGGCGGATCGCCATCAGCTGCCGCGCGTGGTTCCACTCATAGGCGGCGGCCTGGAGGTCGAGCCCGTCATAGCATTGCAGCCGCACCAGCCGCCGGCCGAGGCCGGAGGCCAGCACCTTGGCGATCTCGGTCTTGCCGGTGCCGGGCTCGCCCTCCAGGAACAGCGGCCGGCCCATGGCCAGCGCCAGATGCACGGTGGTGGCCAGCGCCCGGTCGGCGACATAGCCGCCGGCCGCCAGCAGGCGCTCGGTCTCGGCGACCGAGGCAGGAAGGGCCGCCGCCGGCGTGGCGCTGGCGCTCATGCCTCAGCCCAGCACGAAGAGCAGGAAGAGGATCACCACGAAGATCGCCGAACCGCCCCAGAACAGCAGCGGCAGGCCGAAGATCTCGTCAGGCAGCAGGGAGAAGATGGAGATCCCGGCGGGCGCGGGGGGTGGCGCGGGCCGCGTCGCCGGCGGCGTCGCGGCGGCGCCGGGCTGCCCGGCATGCGCCTGGCCGCCGGGCGGGGTGCCGCCGGCATGCTCGGTCAGCCCGGCGCCGATGCCGGTCGCGGCACCGAGCCGCTCCACCGGCGAGGCGTCGCCGACCGGCGTGCCCGGCGCGGGGGTCGGGACGGTGCCGGGGGGCAGGGCGGCCTCGGCGGAGGGGCGCGGCGCCGGCGCCTCCGCCGGTGCCCCTGCCTCCGCCCTGGCCTCCGCTCCCTGGGGGGCGTTCATCTGGGCGGCGAAGCGGGTGAAGAACTGGTCGGCCATCTGCTTGGCGGTGCTGTCGATCAGCCGCGCGCCGAGCTGCGCCATCTTGCCGCCCACCTGCGCCTTCACGGCATAGCTGAGCAGGGTGACGGCCGGCGCCTCCTCCTTCAGCGAGACATCGGCGCCGCCCTTGGCGAAGCCCATGGCGCCGCCATTGCCCTCGCCCGAGATGGTGTAGGATTCCGGCGGGTTGATGTTGCTGAGCTGCACCTTGCCGGTGAACCTGGCGGCCATCGGGCCGATCTTGATCGAGACGCGCGCCTGGAAGGAATCCTCGCCGGTGCGCTCCACCGATTCGCAGCCGGGGATCGAGGCGCGCAGCACCTCCGGGTCGTTCAGCCCCTCCCAGACGGTCTGGCGCGGCGCCTCGATGCGGCGTTCACCGGTCATTTCCATCGTCAACTCTCCCTGTAACCCGATACGCGAAGCTAGGCCGGGCCGGGGCCGGGGGAAAGGGTGGCTCCGCCGCCTCCGTCACCGAGCCGGCCGGAGGGGGCGGCCGCTTTCGTATTGACTTTATGATTTCGCTGTTTCTGTAATTACCAAAGATAGAATGTGATTTGGGGGACGGCATGAGCGAAGCAGCGGGGGATGGCGAAGTCCAGCAGGGCGCAGCCGCGGCCATTGGGCCGCAGAAGCCGGAGACCCTGGCGCTGCACGCCGGATGGCGGGCCGATCCCGCCACGGGGGCCGTCGCCGTGCCGATCTTCCAGACCACCTCCTACCAGTTTCCCGATGCGGCGCATGCCCAGCAGCTGTTCGCGCTGGAGAAGCTCGGATTTACCTACACCCGGACGGGAAATCCCACCACCGACGTGCTGGAGAAGCGTGTGGCGGCGCTGGAGGGGGGCGTCGGCGCGCTGGCCCTGGCCTCCGGCCAGGCGGCCTCGGCCTTCGCCCTGCTGGCCCTGGCGCGGGCGGGGGACAATGTCGTCGCCAGCACCGACCTCTACGGCGGGACCTGGAACCTGCTGGCGAACACGCTTGGCCGCCAGGGCATCGAGGTCCGCTTCGCCGATCCGGCCGATCCGGAGAATTTCCGCCGCCTGACCGACGAGCGCACCCGGGCCTATTACGGCGAAACCCTGCCGAATCCGAAGCTGACCGTCTTTCCCATCGCCGAGGTAGCGGCGATCGGCCGGCCGCTCGGCATCCCCCTGATCCTGGACAACACCGCCGCGCCGCTGCTGGCCCGGCCGCTCCGGGATGGCGCCGCCGTGGTGGTCTATTCGGCCACCAAGTATCTCGGCGGCCACGGCACCAGCATCGGCGGCATCATCGTCGATGGCGGGCATTTCGACTGGACGGCGCATCCGGCCCGGCAGCCGGCGCTCAACACCCCCGATCCGAGCTATCACGGCGCGGTCTGGACCGAGGTGGCGGCGCGGCACGGCATCGGTGCCTATGTGGCCCTGGTGCGCAGCACGGTGCAGCGCGACCTCGGCGCGCCGATCTCGCCCTTCAACGCCTTCCAGATCCTGCAGGGCATCGAGACCCTGGCGCTGCGCATCGAGCGGCACTCGGCCAATGCCGCCGCCGTGGCCGAGTGGCTGTCCCGGCACCCGCGCGTCAGCCGGGTGATCCACCCGACGCGGCAATCCGGCGCGGCGCGGGCGCGGGCCGAGCGCTACCTTTCCGGCGGCTATGGCGGGCTGGTCGGCTTCGAGCTGGCCGGCGGCGCGGCCGAGGGCGCGCGCTTCATCGACCGGCTGAAGCTGTTCTACCACGTGGCCAATATCGGCGACGCGCGCAGCCTGGCGATCCATCCCGCCACCACCACCCACAGCCAGCTCTCGCCCGAGGAGCAGGCGGCCAGCGGCGTCACGCCGGGCTATGTCCGCCTGTCCATCGGCATCGAGCACATCGACGACATCCTGGCCGATCTGGACCAGGCCCTGGCCGGCGCGCGCCTCGCCGCCGCCGCCTGAACGACGAGGAAACCCGCATGACCGCCCCTGTCGCCGCCGGTATCACCGAACTCCCGCTGCTCGATCTCAGCCGCCTCGACGCCGGCCCGGAGGAGCGCGCCGCCTTTCTCGCCGAACTCCGCGCCACGGCGCGCGACGTCGGCTTCTTCTACCTCGGCGGCCATGGCGTCACCCAGGCCGAGATGGAGGCGGTGCTGGCCATCTCGCGCCGCTTCTTCGCCCTGCCGGAGCCGGACAAGCTCGCCGTCGAGATGATCCATTCGCCGCATTTCCGCGGCTACAACCGCGTCGGCCGCGAGCTGACGCGCGGCCGGCAGGACCAGCGCGAGCAGTTCGACGTGCATGCCGAGCGGGAGGCGCTGGACTGGCGGCCGGGCGATCCGGGCTGGAAGCGGCTGCAGGGGCCGAACCAGTGGCCGGAGGCGCTGCCGGAGCTGAAGCCCGCCCTGCTGCACTGGCAGGCGCGGCTCACCGAGGTCGGCATCCGCCTGCTCCGCGCCTTCTCCGAGGCGCTGGTCGGCCAGCCGGATGCGCTGGAGGCGATCTATGCCGGCCAGCCGAACCAGACGATGAAGATCATCCGCTATCCCGGCCAGGACGGCGCCGGCGACCAGGGCGTCGGCGCGCACAAGGACAGCGGTCTGCTGACCTTCGTGCTGCAGGACAGCCGGCGCGGCCTGCAGGTGCAGAACGAGGCGGGCGCGTGGATCGACGCCGAGCCGCGCCCCGGCACCTTCGTGGTGAATATCGGCGAGCTGCTGGAACTGGCCTCGAACGGCTACCTCAAGGCGACACTGCACCGCGTGGTCAGCCCGGAGGCGGGGGCGGAGCGGATCTCGGTCGCGTTCTTCCTCGGCGCGCGGCTCGATGCCGAGGTGCCGCTGCTCGACCTGCCGCCCCATCTGGCCGCCGAGGCCAAGGGGCCGGCGAGCGATCCGCAGAACCCGCTCTTCCGCTCGGTCGGCCAGAACTACCTGAAGGGCCGGCTGCGCTCGCACCCCGACGTGGCCGAGAAGTACCACGCCGACCTGCTGGCGCAGCCCGCGGCCGTCCCCGCCTGAGCGGAGCCCACGCGCGCCCTGCCATGCGCCCCCTTGCCATGCGCATCAGGGCGCTTGCGCGAAGCCCGGCCCGGGCGGAGAACCGCCGCGTTCCAGCAGGGAGGCGGCGATGTCCGGCGATGAGGACTATGTCTATGACGAGGCCAGCGGCGAGTGGCGCCCGGCCTCGGAGGTCGCGGCGGCCACCGCCGCGGCGGCCCGGGTGGAGGTGCGCGACGCGGCGGGCAACCTCCTGGCCGATGGCGATTCCGTCACGCTCATCAAGGACCTCAAGGTCAAGGGCGCGAACCAGACCCTGAAGCAGGGGACGGTGATCCGCTCGATCCGCCTGACCGCCGATCCCGAGGAGATCGACTGCCGCCACGACAGCATCAAGGGCTTGGTGCTGCGCACGGAGTTCGTGCGCAAGCGCTGAGGCCTCAGGCGGCGAGCGCGGCCAGCAGCGGCGCGTCCAACCCCTCGCCGGGGAGGCCGAGCTCGGCCCGCAGCGTGGCGATGGCGGCGAGGCTGCGGCGGCCGATGATGCCGTCGATCGAGCCGTCATAGAGGCCGCGCGCCTTCAGCGCCCGCTGCACCGCCCGGAGCCGGGGCAGCGGCAACGCCTCCGATCCCGCCTCCGGCCAGGGGATGCAGCGCTGCGCCCGTTCCAGCCAGCCGTAGCGGTCCTGCAGTCCGGTCAGGCCGCCATTGATGCGGCGGGTCAGCCCGGCATAGTCGCCGGCATCGCAAAGCGGGTTGAGCCGCTTCCAGGACCAGTAGGCGCAGGCGATGGTCACGGCATGCGCGGGGTCGTCGGCGAGGCCCGGCTCCTCCTCCAGCGGCAGGCCGCAGAGCCGGCCGAGGGCGCGGTAGGTCTCCCGCCCGGTGATCTGGATATAGCCGCGCCCGCGGTAGCGGTAGCCATCGCCTGGCCGGTCGTTGCCCATGCGCCCGCCATAGACGGCCTCGGCCAGCGCCTCGGGCGAGAAGGCGAGGCGACGGGCCGCCTCGGGCGTCGGGAAGCGGGAGGGCCAGACCTGCATCAGCCGGGCGGCGGAATAGGCGAGGTTTTCCGTCCGCAACTGCAGCCCGCCCGATTCGTGGCCGAGCTGCGCCAGGAGGAAGTGGCAGCGCTGCCGGTTGGCGGCCAGCCCGTGCGCGGGGAGAAGCCGGGCCGCCTCCGCCGCGAAGGCGGTGAGATGGGCGGCCGGGGCCTCCGGGTACAGGGCGCGCAGTTGCGGCAGCGTGAGCATACGGGCACTCCTTCCTGGCCCGATCGGGCATTCGGAAGAAATTCCTATATCAAACGCGGCACTCGCACAAGGGAATTAGGATTTAATTCTCCTCAGGCGGCGGGAAGCTCCACGGCGTACCGCTCCACCGGCGGCACCGCGCCGATCATCGCCTTCTCGTGCAGGAAGCGGGCGAAGCGCTGGTAGCGGTTCGCGTCGAGCGCCGCCGGGGCCAGGGCGAAGCGGTTCAGCGTGTCGCGGAAGGCGCGGCGGTTGAGCTCGTTGTCCAGCTCCTTGCGCGGCCCGGCGATGAACATCTTCCAGGACTCGTCGGGATTGTTGATGAGGAAGGTGGTGGCGCCCTCCAGCGCGTCCATGAAGCGGCGCAGCGCCGGGTCCCGCGCCCGGTCGCGGTGCGCGACATAGATCAGCTCGTCATAGATCGGCATGCCGTGCTGCTCGGGGTAGAAGGCGCGGCCGGGCCGGCCCTCGATCTCCAACTGGTGCAGTTCGAAGTTGCGGAAGCCGCCGAGGATGGCCTCCACCTGCCCGGACATCAGCGCCGAGGACAGGCCGAAATTGACGTTGACCAGCTGCACGTCGCGCACGCCGAGCCCGACCGTGCCCAGGATGGTGCCTACCGCCACCTCCTCGAATCCGGCCGTGCTGAAGCCGATGCGCTTGCCCCTGAGGTCGGCGAGCGAGCGGATGGGGCCGTCGCGCAGCACCGAGAGGGTGGAGAGCGGCGTCGCCACCAGCGTGCCGACGCGGACCAGCGGCAGGCCCTGGTCCACCGCCAGATGCAGGTTCTTCTGGTAATAGACGCCAAGGTCGGCCTGCCGCGCCGCCACCATGCGGGGCGGGTCGTTCGGATCGGCCGGGGCGATGGTCCGCACGGCGAGCCCGGCGCGGCCGAAGAAGCCGGCCTCCTGCGCCACCACGATCGGCGCATGGTCCGGATTGACGAACCAGTCGAGCAGCAGGGTCAGCGAGGCTGGCGCGGCGGTCGGTGCCGGGGCCTGAGCCGGCGCCTGGGCCGGCGCCTGGGCCGCGGCGGGGCCGGCGAGCGGCAGGGCCAGGGGCAGTGCCAAACCGGGCAGCGCCCGGCGGGTGATCCCAGGGGTCGTCCCGGTCATGACGGTCTTCCTTTCTCGGTGTCCTCGGAGAGCTGGTCTGGCTGCCAAGGCAGCAGGGCCCGCAGCAGCCGGTCGGTCGCGAACCACAGCGCCATGGCCATGCCGGCCAGGAGGGTCAGGGCGGCGAACATCACGTCGGTCTGGCTGCGGCCATTGGCCTGCAGCATGACGTAGCCGAGCCCCGCCGAGGCGCCGACCCACTCGCCGACCACGGCGCCGATCGGCGCCACGGCGGCGGCGACGCGCAGGCCGGAGGCCAGGCCGGGCAGGGCGGCGGGCACGCGGATGCGCCACAGCGCCGCGCGGCGGGAGGCACCCATGGTGGCGGCAAGGTCGAGCCAGCCCGGCTCCGTCCGGCGCAGCCCATCATAGAAGGCGGTGGCGACGGGGAAGAAGATGATGATGGTCGCCATGGCGATCTTGCTGCCCAGGCCGAAGCCGAGCCAGAGCGTCAGCAGCGGCGCGATGGCGAAGACCGGGATGGCCTGGCTGGCGACCAGCAGGGGCAGCAGCCAGCGCCGCCCGCCACGCCAGGCGGCGAGCAGCAGCGCCGTCGCGCAGCCGAGCAGCGTGCCGAGGGCGAGGCCGAGCAGGATCTCCGTGCCGGTCGTCACCGCATGCGGCCAAAGGATCTCCCAGCGCCGCCAGAGCACATCCGCGACGCGCAGCGGGGAGGGCAGCAGGAAGGGCGGCACCTCGCTCCAGCGCACGAAGCCTTCCCAGATCAGCAGCAGCCCGAGGGCCGCGAGCAGCGGCCTCACACCGCCTCCGCCAGCCGCTCGAGCAGCGCCGCCTGCGCGGCCAGCACCGCGGGCTCGTGCGCCGGGCGCAGCGGTTCGCCGGGGGGCATCGGCTGCTCCTCCGCCACGGCGCCATCCGGGGCCGGGCGCAGCACCAGGATGCGGTGCGCCAGGCGCAGCGCCTCCAGCGGGTCGTGCGTCACCAGCAGCACGGTGCGGCCGCGCAGCAGGCCGGCGGCCAACCCCTGCAGCCGGTGCCGGGTGGGGGCGTCCACGGCGCTGAAGGGCTCGTCCATCAGCACGATCGGCCGGTCCTCCATCAGCGTGCGGGCGAGGGCGGCGCGCTGCCGCATGCCGCCGGACAGCTGGGCCGGCCGGGCGCCCTCCCGCCCGGCCAGCCCGACGGCGGCGATGAGCGCGCGGGCGCGGTCGAGATCGGGGCGCTCGCCGCGCAGCCGCGCGCCGAGCGCGACATTGCCGATCAGGTCGAGCCAGGGCAGCAGCAGATCCTGCTGGCCCATCCAGGCGACGCGCCCCTGCAGCGGCCTGCCGTCCCCGGTCGTGACCCGCGCGCCCGGCGGCAACGGCAGCAGGCCGGCGAGCAGACGCAGTAGGGTGGATTTGCCGACGCCGGAAGGGCCGAGCAGGGCGGTCAGCCGCCCGGCGGCGACATCGAGCCGCGCCGCGCCCAGGATCGCGCGGCCGCCCAGCCGGATGGCGGGCAGGGACACATGCAGGGCAAGTCCATCCGAGGATGCCATGGCAGACCACCGATCCCTTCGCCGGCATGACCCGGATCAGGTTCAAGGGGTCGCAGGGCCCATCCCTGCCTCTCAGCCCGCGCGATCGGGCTCCCCCCGGAAGATGACGTCTCTATGCGACAGGCGCGGGCGGGGCGCAAGCCCGGGCGGCCGGAGGCTTCCCATCCGCCGCCGCGGCCCCATCTCCAGGAGCCTCCCTCTCCGCCGTGACCGGATGCCCGCCCCCTCGCCACGCCTCATCGGTTCCGAGATCTACCGGAAGTCCACCTACGGGCCGAAGCACCCGCTGGCCATCCCGCGCGTCTCCACCGCGCTGGACCTGATCCGCGCGCTGCACTGGCTGCCCGGGGATCGCTACCTCGACAGCCCGCGCGCCACGCCGGCCGAGCTCGCGCGCTTCCATCACCCGGACTACATCGCCGCCCTGATGCGGGCCGAGGCGGAGCAGGCGGTGCCCGCCGAGGTGCGCGAGCGCTTCCACATCGGCGCGCGGGGCAACCCGGTCTATCCCGAGATCTTCCGCCGCCCCGCGACCAGCGCCGGCGGCGTCCTGCTCGCCGCCAGCCTGACGGCGGCGGAGGGCGGCATCCTCCATGTCCCCGGCGGCGGCACGCATCACGGCCGGCCGGACCGCGCCAGCGGCTTCTGCTACCTGAACGACGCGGTGCTCGGCCTGCTGCGCTGGTGCGATCTCGGCCTGACCAACATCCTCTACATCGACATCGACGCCCATCACGGCGACGGTGTGCAGGACGCCTTCCAGGACGACCCGCGCGTCTTCACCCTGTCGATCCACGAGGGCGGGCGCTGGCCCTTCACCGGGGCGCTGGAGGACCGCGCCGGCGGGTATGCCCGCAACATCCCGGTGCCGCCGGGACTGAACGACAACGAGTTCCTCCACCTGCTGCGCCAGGCGGTGCTGCCGGTGGCGCGCCACCTGCGGCCGCAGGCGATCATGCTGCAATGCGGCGCCGATGCGCTGGAGGAGGACCCGCTCGCGCGGCTCTCGCTCTCGAACAACGCCTACTGGGAGGCGGTGCGCGCCATCCGGGGGATGGCGCCGCGGCTGATCGTGCTGGGGGGTGGGGGCTACAATCCCTGGTCGGTGGCGCGCTGCTGGGCCGGGATCTGGGGCGTGCTGGATGGGCGCGAGCCGCCGGAGCGCCTGCCGCCCGAGGCGGAGGCGGTGCTGCGGGCGCTGAGCTTCCACCGCGCCGCCGGCCGCAACCCGCCGGAGCACTGGTTCACCACCCTGCGCGACCCGCCACGGCCGGGACCGGTGCGGGGCGAGATCCGGCATCTGGCCGCCGCCACGCTGGAGGGGCTGCCTGACCCCCTGCGCGGCGTGGCATAAGGGCGTCATGCATCGCCGCTCCCTGCTGGCCCTCGCCGGGCTGGCCGCACTCGCCAACCGCTCCGCCCCGGCCCAGGGCTCCTCCCCCGAGGGGCCGCAGCCGCGCCTGCCCACCGAGCCGCTCGTCATCGTCACGCGCGACGGCCAGCGTCATGCCTTCAACGTCGAGATGGCGCTGACGCCGGAGCAGCAGACGGTGGGGCTGATGTTCCGGCCCGAGGTGAGGCCGGACGAGGGCATGCTTTTCGACTGGGGCCAGCCGCGCGAGAGCGCCATGTGGATGCGCAACACCATCGCCTCGCTCGACATGCTGTTCATCGCCGCCGACGGCCGCATCCACCGTATCGCCGAGCGCACCGTGCCGCGCAGCCTGGCCACCATCGAGAGCCGGGGCGCGGTGCGGGCGGTGCTGGAACTGGCCGCCGGCACGGCGGAGCGCCTCAACCTGCGCCCCGGGGACCGGGTGCTGCAGCGGATCTTCGGCAATGCCGGCTGAGGCCGGCGGCACCGGACCGCGCCGGAGGGCGCCGCTCGCCATCCTCGCCCTGTCGCTCGTGGCGATGCCGCCGGGCGTCGCCGCCGGCGCCAGCTTCGACTGCGGCAAGGCGCGCGGCGCGGTGGAGCGGATGATCTGCGCCGACGACGAACTCTCCGGCCTGGACGAGCGCATGGCCGCCGCCTTCCGCGCCGGCGGCGGACCGGCATCCGGCGCCGCGCTGCGCCAGGAGCAGCGGGCCTGGCTCACCGCCCGCGACCGCTGCGGCGACGCCGCCTGCCTGCGGCGGGCCTATCGCGACCGCATCGCCGCGCTCGAGGCCGCGCCGGCGCCGCCGGTGGGAGCCTGCCGCGCCGAGCGCGGGGCCGCCGCCGCCCGGGAGCTGGTGCGGCGCTGCATCCAGGTCTCGCCCGCCACGCGCCCGCCCTGCCACGACTCCAATCCCTGCGCCATGATCGAGGATGAGATCGCGCGCGGCTGCGGCTTCCTGCCCACGCCGCGGCCGGCCTTCTGCCCGCGCTGAGCCGCCCCGCCTCAGGCCAGCGCGAGCGGCACCAGCACCGTCTCGCCGCAGCCGGGCGCGCGGAAGGCGCTCTCGGGGATTCCCATCGCGGCGCGCGCCGCGGCCAGCCGCCGCTCGGGTTCGTCGATCGGCTCCCGCGTCAGCTGGAAGGTGCCGAAATGCATCGCCAGCGCCCGCCGGGCGCGGAGGTCGCGGAAGGCCCGCACCGCCTCCTCCGGGTCGATATGCACGACGTCCATGAACCAGCGCGGCTCGTAGGCGCCGATCGGGATCAGGGCGAGGTCGAAGGGGCCGAGGCGGCGGCCGATCTCGGCGAAATGCGCGCCCCAGCCGGAATCGCCCATGAAGTAGAGCCGGCCGCCGGCTGCCGTCTCCAGGGCGAAGCCGCCCCAGAGCGTCCGGGCCCGGTCGTGCAGGCCGCGCGCGGCGAAGTGCCGGGCCGGGGTGAAGCGCGCGCCGACGCCGCCGGGCAGGGGCGCCGCCTGCCACCAGTCCAGCTCCACCACGTCGCGCAGGCCGTGCCGGCGCAGGAGCCCGGCATTGCCGAGCCCGGTCAGGATGCGCGGCGTGTCGCGGCGCTGCAGGCGCTTCAGCGTCGGGATGTCGCAATGGTCGTAGTGGTTGTGGCTGAGCAGGACGGCATCGATGCGCGGGAGTGCCTCGAAGGCGAGGCCGGGCGGCCGCACCCGCTTCGGCCCGAGGAAGGGCAGCGGGCTGCAACGCTCGCTCCAGATCGGGTCGGTGATCAGCGTCGGTCCGCCATGCAGGCGGATCAGGAAGCTGGCATGGCCGAGGAAGGTCACCGCCGCATGGCCGGGCGGCGGCGGCTCCGGCGGCGCGAAGGCCGGGCCGGGCGCGGGGCGCGGGCCTCGCGCATCAGCCGCCAGAGGGCGCGGAAGCTCTGCCCGGCCACGGAGCCGTCGGGGTTGAGGAAGGCCCGCCCCTTCCGCGACGCGCCCCGGGCGCCTTCGAGGTCCGGTGCCGTCACGCCGGGATGGCGACGCCGAGCCGGCCGGCCAGGTCCAGGATGAACTGCCAGGCGACGCGGCCCGAGCGGCCGCCGCGCGTCACCGACCATTCGACCGCCGCGCGGCGCAGATCCTCCGGCGCGATCTCCAGGCCGAGCGCGGCGGCATAGCCCTCCACCATGGCGAAGAACGTCTGCTGGTCGGCGTTGTGAAAGCCGATCCAGAGGCCGAAGCGATCGGAGAGCGAGACCTTCTCCTCCACAGCCTCGCCGGGATTGATGGCGGTGCTGCGCTCGTTCTCGATCATGTCGCGCGGCATCAGGTGGCGGCGGTTGCTGGTGGCATAGAACAGCACGTTCGCCGGACGGCCCTCGATGCCGCCATCCAGCACCGACTTCAGCGCCTTGTAGTCCTGGTCCTCGCGCTCGAAGGAGAGGTCGTCGCAGAAGACCAGGCAGCGGCGGGGGCTCTGGCGCAGCAGGTTCAGCAATTCGGGCAGGGTGCGGATGTCCTCGCGCTGGATCTCGATCAGCGCCAGCGCCCCGGACCGTCCCCCGCCGCCCTCCGCGTTGGCGGCGGCATGCGCGGCCTTGACCAGGGAGGACTTGCCCATGCCGCGCGCCCCCCAGAGCATGGCATTGTTGGCCGGCAGGCCGCGCGCGAAGCGCCGGGTGTTCTCCAGCAGCAGGGATTTCTGCCGCTCCACCCCCTGCAGCAGCCCGATCTCCACCGCCGCGACGCGCGGGACGGGCGCCAGCCGGGCCGGGCGGCCCTCCTGCGCCGGGTGCCAGACGAAGGCATCGGCGGCGGAGAGGTCCGGCGCGGCGGCGGGCGGCGGGGCCAGGCGCTCCAGCGCCTCGGCGATGCGGGTCAGGGCGGGCAGCAGGGCGGTGTCGTCGAGGCTGGACAAGCGAAGGCTCCGGGCGGCGGGCCGCGTTACAGGACGGACAGGTTGACGGGCGGCCCAGCGAGGCTAGTTTCGCGCGCCACACACGGCAAGACGGAAGCCCCCTTCGATGCTCATCTCCCCCGCCTATGCCCAGGATGCCGCGGCCGCCGGCGCCGCCGGCATCGTCATGCAGCTCGCGCCGCTGATCCTGATCTTCGTCGTCTTCTACTTCCTGCTGATCCGTCCCCAGCAGAAGCGGGCCAAGGAGCACCGCACCATGCTGACGGCGCTCAAGCGCGGCGACCGTATCATCACCGGGGGCGGCCTGATCGGCAGCGTGACCCGGGTGAAGGACGGTTCGGACGAGGTCGAGGTCGAGCTGGCGCCGAACGTGCGGGTGAACGTGGTGCGCAGCACCATCGCCAGCCTGGTGCGGGCCCCGGCGGCGGCGAACGACAGCAAGTAACCGCTCCAGCGGGCGAAAGCGAGAAGGGCGCCGGGGGGATACCCCGGCGCCCTTTCGTCGTCAGTGTACCGGACGCGCCCGGCTCAGGCGCTCTGGCCGGACTTCAGGCCGCCATTCAGCAGCAGCTCCTCGACCTTCTCCCAGTTCACCAGCTTGTTCAGGAAGTTGTCCAGGTAGCCGGGGCGGACGTTGCGGAAGTCCAGGTAGTAGGCGTGCTCCCACACATCGGCGCCGAGGATCGGCGTGCCCTCGCCGGTGGAGAGCGGGTTGGCGCCGTTCGGCGTCTTGGTGACCTTGAGCTTGCCCGAGCCATCGACGATCAGCCAGGCCCAGCCGGAGCCGAACTGCGTCACGCCGGCCTGCTTGAAGGCCTCCTTGAACTGGGCGAGGCCACCGAAATCCTCGTCGATCTTGGCGCCGATCTTGCCCGGCAGGCTGTCCCCGCCGCCATTCGGCTTCATCACCTGCCAGAACAGGATGTGGTTCCAGTGCTGGCCGGCCTGGTTCAGCACCGGCAGGCCCTCGGCGCCGGCCTTGCCGGCCTCGGCGACGATCTGCTCCAGCGACTTGCCGGCCAGGCCCTTGCTCTCCACCAGGCCGTTCAGCGCGGTGACATAGGCCTGGTGGTGCTTGCCGTGGTGCAGCTCCAGCGTCTCCTGGCACATGCCGGAGCCGGCGAGGGCGGAGGCGTCGTAGGGAAGCGGCGGAAGGCTGAAGGCCATGGTGGCTGAACTCCCGATGAATGACAGGAACCGAGTGGACGATTCCCGGGGCGCCGGGGTTCCGGCGCCGCGGCCCGTCAGAGCTAGGCGTGCCCCCCCTGTGCGTCAACCGGGCCGCCGTTACAATGCCGGTTCCATGAACACCGCGCGCCGGCCGCCATCGCCCTTGTGCGGCCCGCTTCCGTGTCCATAACCCCCGCATGGCCGAACCTGCCCCGCCCCCCATCCCTGCCGCCGCCTCTCCGGACGGCCTCTCCCCGCTGGCGGCACTGGCCCGTCAGCACGATCCGGACCGGTTTCTCTGCGCGCTCTTCGCGCCCGCCGCGCGGCGGGAGGAGCTGTTCCTGCTGACCGCCTTCAACCATGAGCTGGCCCGCGCCCGGCTCGCGACCAGCAACCCCATGACGGCGCTGATCCGCCTGCAGTGGTGGCGCGACGCGGTGGCCGAGGCGGTCGAGGGGCGGCCCGCGCGCCGCCACGAGGTGGCCGCGCCGCTGGCCGGGGCGATCCGCGCCGGCCGGCTCGACGCCGCCGATCTCAACAGCATGATCGATGCGCGGGAGGCGGAGACGGAGGAGGAGATGCCGAGCCGGGGCGCGCTGTTCGCCTATCTGCGCGGCACCGCCGGCGGCTTCGCGGTGGCGGCCGGGCGGGCGCTCGGTGCCCCGGCCGAAAGCCTGCCCGGCCTGCAGGCGGTCGGCGCCGCCTATGGCCTGGCGGGGGTGCTGCGCGGCATCCCGGCGCAGGCCCGGCACGGCCGCAGCCTGCTGCCCGCCGATCTCCTGGCCGAGCATGGCCTGACCCCCGCCGACGTGGCGCGCGATCCGCGCCAGGCGGGGGTCGCCGCGGCGGGGCGGGTGCTGGCCGGGGAGGGCCTCGGCCTGCTGCGGGAAGGGCGGTCCCGCCTCTCTGCCCTGCCGCGCGCGGCGGTGGCGGCCGCCCTGCCGGGGCGGCTCGCGGCGCGCGACCTGCGGCGGATGCTGGCGCCGGGCTGGGACCCGGCGCAACCGCCGCCGCCGCGCGGGCTGGGCGACCGCCTGGCGGTGATCTGGGGCGGCCTGCGGCGGGGCTAGGGCGAGGCCCCCTCCGCCCGCCCTTTCAGCCGGGGGGCGGCAGGCGGAAGCAGCAGGCCGGCTCCTCGGCATGGTCGCGCGGGACGCGGAGGGTGCGGGCGGCGGCCTCGAGCTCGACGATGGTCTGCATCATCGCCGGCAGCTCCGCCTCCGGCAGCCGCAGGCCGAGCGCCGCGAGGCGCTGACGGAAAGCCTCGATGTCCCGTGTCATGCCACGACCTCCATGCCGCCCATGGCCAGGGCCGGGCGCCGGCCTCGCGTGCCCAGGGCGCGCTCCAGCGCGTCGCCCACCTTCAGCACGAGGTGATCCTCGAAGGGCCGGCCGCCGATCTGGAAGCCGATCGGCAGGCCTTCCGCCGAGAAGCCGTTGCAGACGGAGACGGCGGGGAAGCCGGTGAGATTGAAGGGCCGCGCATAGAACGGCGCGGTGCCGTGCAGCATGCTCTCCTCGCCGAGCGGGCCGGCGGTCTGGCGGGAGGAGGGCATGACCAGAACGTCCACATCCCGCATCGCCGCCGTCATCTCGGCCAGCAGCCGGCCGCGCTGGCGCTGGGCGTTGATGTAATCCGCCGCCGAGAGGAAGGCGCCGGCCATCAGCCGCCGGCGGCCGTACTCGCCGTAGAGCTCCGGCGTGGCGCGCAGCCATTCGGCATGCAGGGCGAAGGATTCGGCGCGCGAGATCACCATCCCCGCCACGGCATAGTCGCCGAACGGCGAGAGGGTGACGTCGCGCACCGAGGCGCCCAGCGCCCGCAGGGCGGCGAGCGAGGCTTCCGTCGCCGCGTGGACCTCCGGCTCGCAGGGCAGGTCGGTCTCGTAGAAGTGCCGCACCACGCCGACGCGCAGCCCGGCCAGGCCCCGGTCCCGCCCCTCGGCGATGGCGCCGCGGAAATCCGGCGCCGGCACCGCGGCGCTGGCCGGGTCGCGCGGGTCGTGGCCGCAGAGCGCCTCCATCATCAGCGCGCAGTCCTCGGCGGTCCAGGCCATCGGCCCGGCATGGTCGAGGGAGACGGCGAGCGGCAGCACCCCGGCGCGGCTGACCAACCCGTAGGTCGGCTTGTGCCCGGCGATGCCGCACCAGGCGGCCGGCATGCGGATCGAGCCGCCGGTGTCGGTGCCCATCGTGCCCGGCATCAGCCCGGCGGCGACGGCGACGGCCGAGCCGGTGGAGGAGCCGGTGGGGTCGCGCGAAGGGTCCCAGGGATTGCGCGCCGGCGGCCAGGGGAGGTCGAAGGAGGAGCCGCCGATGGCGAACTCCCAGGTGGCCAGCTTGGCCAGGATGGTGGCGCCGGCCGCGCGCAGCCTGGCCACCGCGGTCGCGTCCCGCGCCGGCACGTGCTCGCGGAACAGCGCGGAATGGCCGGTGGTGGGTATGCCGGCGGTCTCGTAGAGATCCTTCAGCCCGATCGGGATGCCGTGCAGCGCCCCGCGCCGGCGGCCGGCGGCGATCTCCGCCTCGGCGGCGCGGGCCTCGACCAGCGCCTGCTCCTCCAGCAGCAGGAGGGTGCTGTTGAGCTGCCCGTCCAGCGCCCTGACGCGGGCGATGCAGTGCCGGGCCAGCTCGACCGGGGAGAGCCGCCCGGCCTCGATCAGCCCCGACAGCCCGGCCAGGGTCTCGAAATGCAGCGCGGTCACTTCACGTCGACCCGGGCCAGGTCCTGGAACCAGGATTGCGCGGAGACGAAGCCGGTCACCTTGCCCGACATGGCGCGGGGGTTGAGGTCGTGCACGATGAAGAGCCAGGGCGCGTCGTCGACGATGCGCTCATGCGCCTGTGTCAGCGCCGCCGCGGCCCGCGCCGGATCGGTGGCGGTCTCGACCTCGGCGAAGGCCTTCTCGAAGCCCGGATCGTTCCAGCGCCCGGCATTGGAGCCGTTCGGCGCGGCATTGGCGGCCAGGAACCAGCGCGCCATGGCCGAGGGATCGGAGGAGACGAGCGAGATGTTCAGGGCGTCGGCCCCGAGCCAGGCGGGGCTCTCCGGCGGGTTGCGCAATCCGGCCAGGAGCGTGTTCCACTCGACGGTGCGGAACTCGACCTGCACGCCGCAATGCTCGCGGAGCGACTCCTGCACCAGCTCGTTCATCGGCAGCGGCAGCATCTGGCCCGAGCCGGAGGTGGAGATGCCGACGGTGAGCTTCAGCGGCTTCTGCGCCGTGTATCCGGCATCGGCCAGCAACGCCCTGCCGCGCTCCGGGTCCAGGCGATAGGCGTTGCCCGGCTTGCCGAAGAGCGGGTTGGAGGCGTTGTAGAAGCCCACCGCCGGCTCCGCCGTGCCGTTCAGCAGGGCCACCAGCGCCTCGCGGTCCACGCAGTAGTTCAGCGCCTGCCGCACGCGGACATCGGCGACCGGCGTGCCCTGCTTGCCGGCGGCGAAGACCCAGGGCCAGACATGCGGATAGGAGTTGGTGACGACCTTGAAGCCGGCCTGCTTCAGCGAGGGGATGCCATCCGAGGGCGGCACCTCGATCCAGTCCACCTGCCCGCTGCGCAGGGCGGCGAGGCGGGTGTTCGCCTCCGGAATGGGCAACAGCAGGATGCGGTCAAGCTTCGGCGCGTTCGCCTTGTCCCAGTAGTCCGGATTGCGCTCCAGCTCGACGCTCTGGCGCGGCGTGAAGCGGGCGATGCGGAAGGGGCCGGTACCGGCGGCGCCGCTCTGCGCCACCTTCGCCCAGTCGCGCCCGGCATCCTCCCAGGACTTCGGCGAGGCGAAGAGGAAGAGCGTGGAGAGATAGGGAAAATAGGAGAGGGGGCGGACCGTCTCGAACTCCACGGTGCGGTCGTCGATCTTGCGGTAGCCCGCCATGCCGGAGACGCGGCCGCGCACGATGGCGGCGCCGGCCGCCTCCATCTGCGGCGCGCCGTCCCGGAAAAAGCGGTCCATGTTCCAGATGACGGCATCGGCATCGAAGGGCGTGCCGTCATGGAAGCGGACACCCTGGCGCAGGGTGAAGCGCCATTTGCGGCCATCCGCCGGGTCCTGCCGCCAGCTCTCGGCCAGGCCCGGGCGCAGCGTGGCCGGCCGGTCGGCGCTGGCGAGATCCCACAGCACCAGCGCCTCGAAGATCGGGTAGCCGAGGAAGCGCAGCCCCTCGAAGCCGTTGTTCGGCATGCCGGTGGTGGTCGGTACGTCGGAGGCGGTCATGGCGATGCGCAGCACCTTCTGGGGTGCCTGCGCCAGGGCGCCGCCGGTTCCGGTCACAACCGATGCCGCCAGGATGACGGCCGCGAGGCGATGCTTCATCACGGAGCTTGAATCCCCTGCCTTGGATGCAACGGAGCTTAAGCAACGGCCGTGCCAGCGCTGGTCCTCAGCCTTCCACCCAGGCCGGGGCGGCGCCATGCACCACGGTGCGGATGGCGAAGGCCGACTGGATACGCGCGACGCCCGGCATGCGGGAGAGCTGCTCCTTGTGGATGCGCTCGTAATCCGCGGCGTCGCGCGCCTCGACACGGAGCTGATAGTCGGCGGCGCCGGTCATCAGGTAGCACTCGCAGACCTCCGGGCAGCGCCGCACCGCCGCCTCGAAGCGGTTGAAGGCCTCCTCGGTCTGCTTCTCCAGGGTGATCTGCACGATGACGACGCTGCGTGCCTGCGGCGCGGGCTCCTCGATGATGGCGGTATAGCCGCGGATGACGCCCGAGGCCTCCAGCATCCGCAACCGCCGCAGGCAGGCCGAGGGCGAAAGGCCGATGGCGGCGGCCAGGGCGGCGTTGCTCATCCGGCCGTCGGCGCGCAGCAGGCGCAGCAGCTTCCGGTCCAGGGCGTCGAGGGCGGAATTCGGCATGATCTTCGAAAGATTCGCAGAAAATTCGAGGGGGACCCGCTGCCTTCGCATCTTCACGCAACCTTAGCAAGCACCTGCCCCGGCTTCCGGCCCTAGCATCGCGCATGGTCGTCACCGCGCCTGCGGCGGTGGCGCGGCGGAGCATGGTCGCGATGAAGGTCCTCGTTCTCGGTGCCGGCGTGGTCGGCGTGACCTCGGCCTATTACCTGGCCAGGGCAGGGCATGAGGTGACGGTGGTGGACCGCCAGCCGGGGGCCGGGCTGGAGACCAGCTTCGCCAATGCCGGCCAGGTCTCCTTCGGTTATTCCTCGCCCTGGGCCGGGCCCGGCATCCCGCTCAAGGCGCTGAAGTGGATGACCATGAAGCACAGCCCGCTGGTGGTCCGGCCGCGCCTCGACCCGGCGCAGTGGTCCTGGATGTGGCAGATGCTGCGCAACTGCACGGAGGCGGCCTACCGCACCAACAAGTCCCGCATGGTGCGCGTCGCCGACTACAGCCGCGATGTCCTGGCCGACCTCCGCGCCGAGACCGGCATCGCCTATGACGGGCGGGAGCGGGGCACGCTGCAGCTCTTCCGGACGCAATCTCAGCTCGACCATATCGGCGGCGACCTGCGGGTGCTGGAGCAGTACGGCGTGCCCTATGAGGTGCTGGACGCCGCCGGCTGCGTCGGCGCCGAGCCGGCGCTCGGGCGGGTGCGGGAGAAGTTCGTGGGCGGGCTTCGGCTGCCGCAGGACGAGACCGGCGACGCGCATCTCTTCACCCAGCGCCTGGCGGCGATCTGCGAGGGGCAGGGGGTTGTCTTCCGCTATGGCACGCCGATCGAGCGCCTGGTGACGGAGGGCGGTGACATCACCGGGGTCGTCACCGGTGCCGGCACGCTGACCGCCGACCGCTACCTGCTGGCGCTCGGCAGCTACTCGCCGAAGCTGCTGGCGCCGCTCGGCCTGCGCATCCCGGTCTATCCGGTGAAGGGCTATTCCATCACCCTGCCGGTGGTGGACGATGCTGCGGCGCCGGTCTCGACCGTGATGGACGAGACCTTCAAGATCGCCATCACCCGGCTCGGCGACCGCATCCGCGTCGGCGGCACGGCGGAGATCGCCGGCTACGACACCAGCCTGCACGAGGAGCGGCGGCAGACCCTGCTGCATTCCGTAACCGACCTCTATCCCCAGGGCGGCGACCCGGCACGCGCCATCTTCTGGTGCGGGCTGCGGCCGATGACGCCGGACGGCACGCCGATCATCGGCCCGACCCGCTTCCCGAGCCTGTTCCTCAACACCGGCCATGGCACGCTGGGCTGGACCATGTCCTGCGGCAGCGGCCGGCTGGCGGCGGATCTGGTCAGCGGCCAGCGGCCGAACATCGAGCATGCCGACCTGTCCATGGCGCGCTACGCCGCCTGAAGTGTCTCGCCTCGTTCTCCGGACGGACAGGGCCCCGCCTCAGGCGGGGCTTTTTTTGCGCCCGGAACGCTTGTGGTGGCGAATAGTTTGCCAAGCCATCTTGCCCGAATATGAAACTCCTGCAATGGTGAGAATGATTATCAATCTTGAATGAGATCAGCCGTGCGCAGACGTTCTTCTCTGGCGGGCTCCGCCTCGCCCTTCGCCCTCCTCGCCGGTGCCGCGCTCCTGGGCCATGCGATCAGCCCCGCCCGCGCCCAGGACAGCGGCGCCATGGCCCTGCCGGAGGTCAATGTCGTGGCCACCGCCGAGCAGGAGCTGAAGCAGGCGCCGGGTGTCTCGGTCATCACCGAGCGCGACATCCGCCTCAGCCCGCCGGTGAACGACATCTCCGAGATCGTCCGCAGGATGCCGGGCGTGAACCTCACCGGGAATTCCTCCTCCGGCCAGTACGGCAACAACCGCCAGATCGACCTGCGCGGCATGGGGCCGGAGAACACGCTGATCCTGATCGACGGCAAGCCGGTCCGCAGCCGCAACTCGACGCGCATGGGACGCAGCGGCGAGCGCAACACGCGCGGCGATTCGAACTGGGTGCCGGCCGAGGCGATCGAGCGGATCGAGGTCATCCGCGGTCCCGCCGCGGCGCGCTACGGCTCCGGCGCGGCGGGTGGCGTGGTGAACATCATCACCAAGGCCCCGACCGACAAGCTCAGCGGCTCCGTCACCCTCTACACGGAGCAGCCGGAGGACCGTGACGAGGGCGATACCAAGCGCGTCGGCTTCAACCTGGCCGGCCCGCTGATGGAAAACTTCTCCTTCCGCCTCTTCGGCAACTTCAACCGCACCGATGCGGATTCCCTCGATCTGAACCGCGAGGCGGCGATCGGCGCTGGCGCCGCGGCCGATGCGGTGCCGCCGGCGGGCCGGGAAGGTGTCGAGAACCGCGACATCGACGGGCTGCTGCGCTGGGACATCACGCCGCAGCAGGTGCTGGAGCTCCAGCTCGGCTACAGCCGCCAGGGCAACATCTATGCCGGCGACCGCGCCGTCAGCGCCTCCGGCTCGGACCTCCTGGAGCGGCTGGCGAATGAGGGCGCCGAGACCAACGTCCTGGAGCGCTACACCAGCTCGCTGACGCATCGCGGCACTTTCGAGAATTTCGACACCCGCCTGATGCTTCTCTACGAGGGCACGCAGAACAAGCGGCTGAACGAGGGCCTGGCGGGATCCAGCGAGGGCAGCATCAGCACGCCCACCGGCCGCTCGACCTCGGTGCTGAACAACTACACGATCAATGGCGAGGTCAATATCCCGCTCGAGCTGCTGTTCCCGCAGCGGCTGACCGTCGGCGCCGAGTACTTCAAGGAGAACCTGAAGGACCCCTGGGCGGTGACGCAGAGCACCGGCACGGGCGGCATCGTGCCGGGCGCCGACACCGGGCCGCGCCGCTCGAGCGCCGAGGCCGACACCTACGCCGTCTTCCTCGAGGACAACATCTACGCCACCAACCGGCTGATCGTGACGCCCGGCGTGCGCTTCGACCACCACAGCGAGTTCGGCTCGAACTGGAGCCCCTCGCTCAACGCCTCCTACGAGCTGTTCACCGGATTCTCCGTGAAGGGCGGCATCGCCCGCGCCTTCAAGGCGCCGAACCTCTATCAGTCCAACCCGAACTATCTCTACTACACCATGGGCAATGGCTGCCCGGTGAACTTCCCCTCGCTCGGCGCCGGCTGCTACGTCGCCGGCAATCCCGACCTGAAGCCCGAGACAAGCCTGAACAAGGAAATCGGCGTCGTCTATGACCAGCATGGCTGGAACGCCAGCCTGACCTATTTCCACAATGACTACGAGGACAAGATCGTCGCCGGCGTGATCCCGCGCGGCGCGACCAACACCAACGGCCGCATCTTCCGCTGGGAGAACACCCCCGAGGCCGTGGTGCAGGGGCTGGAAGGCAACCTACTGGTGCCGCTGGCCGAGAGCCTGTCCTGGAACACCAACTTCACCTACATGATCGAGAGCAAGGACAAGACCACCGGCGAGCCGCTGTCGATCATCCCGGAATACACCATCAACTCCAGCCTCACCTGGCAGGCGACCCAGGACCTCACCATGCTGCTGCAGTTCACGCATTACGGCCGGCAGGAGGCACGGCTGACGACGCTGACCGGCGCCGCCGCCACCGGCGCGCAGCGCTGGAGCCGCGATCCCTATTCGGTGGTCGATGTCAGCGCCAGCTACATGCTGAACGAGAACACGCGGCTGACCGCCGGCGTCAGCAACATCCTCGACGAGCAGCTGTTCCGCGAGGCCAATTCCAACGGCGCCGGCGCCAACACCTACAACGAGCCGGGCCGGGCCTATTTCGTCAGCCTGACCGCCTTCTTCTGAGGGCGGCCGCCGGCGGGCGGGGGACAGGCCCCGCCCGCCGCTCTCCTGGAGCGGAAGCCTTGAGCCAGGCCTATCCGAACGACATTCCCTATCCGCCGGTCTTTCACCGGGAAATGACACCGGTCTGGATCGATGCCGTGCTGCGCGGCCTCGGCCAGGAAGGGCCCGACCTGGCCGGGGCCTTCCGGTGGTGCGAGCTCGGCTGCGGTCCCGGCCTCAACGCCGTCGTCACCGCCGCGGCGCATCCTGCCGCCCATGTCACCGCGATCGACCTGAACGCGGCGCATCTGGCGCGGGCGCGGGCCTGGGCGGAGGCCGCCGGCCTGCCCAATCTGGAGACGGTGCAGGCCGGCTTCACCGAAGTGGCCGAGGCGCCGCCGGACCGCTTCGGACCCTTCGACGTCATCGTCACGCATGGCGTGCTGTCCTGGATCGCGCCCGCCGAGCGGGAGGCCTTGCTGCGCTTCATCGGCCGCTTCCTGCGGCCGGGCGGCGTGGTCTACGCGCATTACATGACCCATCCGGGGATGTCCGCCGCGGCCGCCGGCCAGCGTCTGGCCCGCCGCGTCGCGGCGCGGGCGGAGGGCGGCCCGGTCGAGCGCGCCCAGGCCGCCCTGGCCTTCCAGGCGCGGCTGGCCGCGGGCGGGGCGGGGTTCTTCGTCGCCCACCCGCAGGAGCGCCACCGGCTGGAGGCGTCGCGGCGCCAGGACCCGGCGGCGCTGGCGCATGAGCTGCTGCCGGCGCACTGGGAACCCTTCCACGTCGCGGAGATCATCGAGGCGCTGGGCCGGCAGGGCTGCCGCTACCTGGGCAGCGCCACGCCGCTCGACAATATCGACGCGGTCAGCCTGCCGGCGGGGACCCTTCCGCTGCTGGCCGGGCTGGACGATCCCGCCCTGGCGGAGACGGTGCGCGACATGGCGCGCAACCAGTCCCTCCGTCGCGATCTCTACCGCTCCGGCGGCGCACCCTTGCCGGCCGGGCGGCACTGGCAGGCCCTGGCGGAGCTGCCGCTCGCCCTCCTGCCCGCCGCGCCGCGCCGCGGCCCGCTGCGCTTCGACACGCCGATCGGGCCGGTGCAGGGCGAGGCGGCGCTGTTCGACCCCCTGCTGGCGGCGCTGCGCCGGGGGCCCTGCCGCGTCGGCGATCTGGCGCGCCATGGCGCGCATCCGGCGCAGCTCAACCAGGCGGTGCAGATGCTGATCTGGAGCGGCTGCGCGCATCCGGTGCGCAGCCCGCTGCCGGACCCGCAGGCCGCCTGGCGGCTGAACCGCGCGCTCTGCGGCTCCGGAGTGGGCTGGCTGGCCGCGCCGGCGCTGGGCAGCGCGCTGCCCGTGGCGCCGGAGCTGATGCCGGCGGTGGCGGCGCTGCTGGAGGCGGCGGGGCCGGAGGCCACCGCCCCGGAGCTTGCCACGCCGGAGCGGCTGCGCGAGAACCTGCGCGCCTGGCGCGCTTTCGGCGCCTTGCCACCCGAGGGCTGAGGCGCGTCAGGCGCCGACGATCACCGCGCCGCCGAAGGTTCTCTCGACGAAGTCCTTCACCGCGGGGTCGGCATAGGCGCGGGCCAGCCGCTGCGCCCAGGGCCTGTTCTCATCGCCGCGGCGGACGACCACCAGCACGGTATAGGCGCTGTCGGTGCCCTCGACCGCGAGGCCTTCCTTGAGGGGGTTCAGCCCGGCCGGCACGGCGTAGTTGCCGGTGATGGCGGCGGCATCCACGTCGTCCAGCCCGCGCGCGATCGAGGCGGCCTCCAGCTCGAGGATGCGGATGCGCTTCGGATTCGCGGTGATATCGGCCACCGTGGCGCGGTAGTCGGCGCCTTCCCGCAGCGTGAACAGGCCCGCCTTGGCCAGGAGCAGGAGGGCGCGGCCGCCATTGGTCGGGTCGTTCGGGATGGCGATGCGGGCGCCGTCGGGGATATCGCCGATCGTCTTGTGCTTGCGGCTGAACACCCCCATCACCGTCAGCACGGTCTTGCCGACCGGCACGAAGTCGTAGCCGCGCTGCTGCTTCTGCGCCTCCAGGAAGGGCAGGTGCTG
This sequence comes from Roseomonas sp. KE0001, assembly GCF_016107285.1. GTDB lineage: Bacteria > Pseudomonadota > Alphaproteobacteria > Acetobacterales > Acetobacteraceae > Pseudoroseomonas. The sequence goes on from NZ_RCVQ01000001.1 coordinate 450,185, forward strand.
ATAGGTGTTGATGTCGATCTCGCCGGCCGCCAGCGCCGCGTTGGGCTGGATGAAGTCGGAGAACTCGGTGATGCGGAGGACGAAGCCCTGCTTCGCCAGCACGTCGCGCACCGCCTCCAGCACCTGCGCGTGCACGCCGGCGGTGACGCCGACCCGCAGCGGCCGTGCCGCGGTGCCGATCTCCGCGCCCTGCGCCCGGGCCAGGGAGGCGCCGGCGGGCAGGCGGAACAGGGCGGGCAGCAGCAGCGTGCCGCCCGCCAGGATCAGGGAACGCCGGTTCAGCATGATCATCCTCTCCCCCGGAAGGCGGGCCATCAGAAGGCCGGCACCACGGAGCCCTGGAAGGTCTCCTCGACGAACTTCTTGATCTCATCGTTCTGGTAGGCGGCGACCAGGCGCTTCACCCAGGGAGCGTCCTTGTTGTCGCGGTGCACGGCGATGAGGTTGGCGTAAGGGCTGTCGGCGCTCTCGATGGCGACGGCGTCGCGCACCGGGTTGAGCCCGGCCGGGATGGCGAAGTTGGTGTTGATCGCCGCCGCCTCGACCTCATCCAGCGCGCGGGGGATCTGCGCCGCCTCCAGCTCGATGATGCGCAGGCGCTTCGGGTTCTCCACCACATCGGCCACGGTGGCGCGGAAATCGGCGCCCTCGGTCAGCCTGAAGGCGCCGTTCGCCGCCAGCAGCGCCAGCGCCCGCCCGCCATTGGTGGGATCGTTCGGGATGGCGACGCGGCCGCCGTTCGGGATGTCGGCGATCTTCCTGTGCTTGCGGGAATAGACGCCCATCGGGAAGACCAGCGTCTTGCCGGCGGCGACCAGGGGCAGGTTGCGGTCGCGCACCGTGGCCTCGAGGAAGGGCTGGTGCTGGTAGCTGTTGGCGTCCAGGTCCTTCGCCGCCAGGGCCGCGTTCGGCGTGATGTAGTCGGTGAAGGGCACGATGCGCAGGATCAGGCCGTCGCGCGCGGCGATCTCCTGCACCTTCTCCAGCACCTGGCTGTGCGGCCCGGCGGTGCCGCCGATGCGCAGCGGCCGCGCGGCGGTGCCGATCTCGGGCCCGCCCTGGGCCCGGGCGGCAGGGGGGGCAGCGGTGGTGGCGAGAGCGGGCAGGGCGAGGCCGCTGCCGAGGAGGGTGCGGCGGGAGAGGGACATGGCGGTTCTCCTGGAGCTTCTTCTGGGGGGGCGTCTTCTGGGGGGCGTCTTCTGGACGGCGGTTTCAGCGGCGGCGCACGCGGCGGACGAGCCAGTCGCCCAGCGATTGCAGCCCCTGCACGAAGAGGATCAGCACGGCGACGACGCTGGCCATCACCTCCGGCATGAAGCGCTGGTAGCCGAAGCGGATGCCGAGGTCGCCGAGCCCGCCGCCGCCGACCGCGCCGGCCATGGCGGAGTAGCCCACCAGGCTGACCAGCGTGACGGTGACGGCGGCGATCAGTCCCGGCATGGCCTCGGGCACCAGCACCTTCCAGAGGATCTGTGGCCGCGTCGCGCCCATCGCCCGCGCCGCCTCGACCACGCCCCGGTCCACCTCGCGGAAGGCGGTCTCGAAGAGGCGGGCGATGAAGGCGGTGGCGGCGAGCGAGAGCGGCACGATGGCCGCGCCGGTGCCGATCGAGGTGCCGGCGACCAGCCGGGTGAAGGGCACGATGGCGACCATCAGGATGATGAAGGGCGTCGAGCGCACGGCATTGATCAGCAGGCCGAGCGGCCGGTTGACCAGGCCGTTCTGCGCCAGCCCGCCGCGATCCGTCGCATGCAGCAGCAGGGCGAGCGGCAGGCCGAGGAGGATGGCGATGGCGGCGGCGCCGGCCACCATGGTCAGCGTCTCGAGCGCCGCCTCGACGAAGAGCTGCTCCAGCATCGGGCTGAGCCAGGGGATCATGTCACGCGGCCTCCGCCTGCGGTTCCACGGGGGTGACGACCAGGCCCAGCTCGCCGAACCAGGCGACGGTGGCCTCGATCTGCGCCGCCGGGCCGTAGGCGGCCAGCGCCATCAGCCCGAAGGGCTCGCCGGCGATCTCGTCGATCCGCCCCGAGATGATGTTGAGATCGACGCCGAAGCGCCGCGAGGCCTCGCTGATCGCCGAGCGGGTGCTGTTCGGTCCGGCGAAGAGCACCTGCAGCAGGCGCCGCTCCTCGCCCTCGCGCGGGCCGGGCAGGCGCGCCACCGTGCCGGGCGGGATGGAATGGCCGATGGTGTCGGCGATGAAGCGCCGCGTCGTCGGATGGCGCGGCTGGGTGAAGACATCGAAGACCCGGCCCTCCTCGATCACCTGGCCGCGCTCCATCACCGCGACGCGGTCGCAGATCTCCTTCACCACCGCCATCTCGTGCGTGATCAGCAGCACGGTGAGGTCGAGCTGGTCGCGCAGCCGCCGGATCAGCGCCAGGATCTCCTGGGTCGTCTCGGGATCGAGCGCACTGGTCGCCTCGTCGCAGAGCAGGATGCGCGGGCGCGGCGCCAGCGCCCGGGCGATGCCGACGCGCTGCTTCTGCCCGCCCGAGAGCTGCGCCGGATAGGCCTCGGCCTTCTCGGCCAGCCCGACCAGCGCCAGCGCCTCGGCCACGCGCGGCGCGCGCTCGGCGGCGGGCACGCCGGCGATCTCCAGCGGGAAGGCGACGTTCTGCGCCACCGTGCGGGAGGAGAGCAGGTTGAAGTGCTGGAACACCATGCCGATGCCGCGCCGCCGCTCGCGCAGCGCCCGGCCGTCGAGCGCCAGCAGGTCCTGGCCGAGCACCGTGACGGCGCCGGAATCCGGCCGTTCCAGCAGGTTGACGCAGCGGATCAGCGTGGATTTCCCGGCCCCCGAGCGGCCGACGATGCCGAAGATCTCGCCCGCCGCCACGTCCAGCGACACCCCGTCGAGCGCCCGCGTCGTCACGCCGCCGCGGCCGGGGAAATGGCGTTTCAGGCCGCGCAGTCGGATGGCGGGGTCGGGAGGCGCGGAGGATACGGGCATGGGCGATCCGGTCGGTCTGGCAACGGCGGGACAAGGCCCGGACGGGCAGGGGAGGGGCGGAGGCCCCGGTGGTCAATCGCGGTGGTCAGTCGCGATGCATTCGGCAGGTCATGGCCACTTCGTGATCCCCCAGATGGTCGGATGATCCACGAAGCTGGCGACGCGCGTCCCCGGCTTCCTGGCGCTTTAGCACTTGGTGTCGCGGCGCAAGCTGCATCCGTCAAATCCCCGCGGGAAGGCTATTCCCCTTCCAGGAGCGGAGAATGGGGAAACCACAGCCGGCATGCAAGCGCCGAAGCGCCACCGGAACCCATGCAACCTCCGCATGGCTCGCACCCAATGGGGAGCTTTTCGTGCAAAATCCGGGGAAAAGCGGTAAGGCGGCGCCAGCCCGGTGCCCCGATGGCCCCCGGCTCCCCTGCAGCGCCCCGTCACCGGGTGCGCCGGCGGACACCGACACCCGAAGACTACGGCGGATTTTTCACAGACATGCCCTTCCCCGCGATGCCCGAAGCGCTGCTGCGCGCCCTGACCGAGCGCGGCTACACCGAGCCAACCTCCGTCCAGGACGCGGTGCTGCAGGCCGAGACCCATGGGCGAGACCTGCTGGTCTCGGCGCAGACCGGCTCGGGCAAGACCGTGGCCTTCGGTCTGGCGGTGGCGGCCGAGGTGATGGGGACGGCCGAGCGCCTGCCGCCGGCCGGCGCGCCGCTGGCGCTGGTGGTGGCACCGACCCGCGAACTGGCATTGCAGGTCCGCACCGAGCTGTCCTGGCTCTACGCCGCCGCCGGCGGCCGGGTGGTGAGCTGCGTCGGCGGCATGGACCCGCTGGCCGAGCGCCGGGCGCTGTCGCAGGGGGCGCATATCGTCGTCGGCACGCCCGGCCGGCTCTGCGACCACCTGGAGCGCGGCAACCTGCGCCCCGAGGCGCTGCGCGCCGTGGTGCTGGACGAGGCGGACGAGATGCTCGACCTCGGCTTCCGCGAGGAGCTGGAGCGCATCCTGGACGCCGCGCCGGAGGACCGCCGCACGCTGCTGTTCTCGGCCACCGTGCCGCGCGAGATCGCCCGCCTGGCCGAGAGCTTCCAGCGCGACGCGCTGCGCATCGAGGCGAAGGGCGAGGGTGGCCAGCACGGCGACATCGCCTACAGGGCGGCGCTGGTGGCGCCGCAGGATGTCGAGCGCGCCGTGGTCAACCTGCTGCGCGCCTCGGACAGCCCGCGCGCCATCGTCTTCTGCTCGACCCGTGCCGCCGTGGCGCGCCTGCAGGGCAACCTGGCCGAGCGCGGCTTCTCCGCCGTGGCGCTGTCCGGCGAGCTGTCCCAGGCCGAGCGCAGCCGCGCCCTGCACGCGCTGCGCGACGGCAAGGCCCAGGTCTGCGTGGCGACCGACGTGGCGGCGCGTGGCATCGACCTGCCGGATCTCGGCCTCGTCATCCATGCCGAGCTGCCGAAGGAGCCGGAGACCCTGCTGCACCGCTCGGGCCGCACCGGCCGCGCCGGGCGCAAGGGCACCTCGGTGCTGATCGTGCCGCCGAACCGCCGCCGCACGGCCGAGCGCCTGCTGGCCGGCGCGCGCCTGCAGGCCGAATGGGGCCCGCCGCCCGCCGCCGAGGTGATCCAGGCGCGGGATGCCGAGCGCCTCGCCACGCAGGCCACGGCGCTGCTGGCCGAGGAGGCCGAGCCGCGTGACCTCGAGGTGGCGCGGGGCCTGATCGCCGGCGGCGCCTCGGCCGAGGCGGTGGCGACCGCCCTGATCCGGCTGCTGCGCGCGCCGCTGCCGGCCCCGGAGGATCTGGCGCCCTTCGACAGCGCGCCGCGCCGCCCGGCGCGGGAGCGCGGCGCCGCGCCGCTCGGCGAGGGCGTCTGGTTCCGCATCAATGTCGGCCGCGACAATCGCGCCGATCCGCGCTGGATCCTGCCCCTCCTGTGCCGCCGCGGCCAGGTGCAGCGGGATGACATCGGCCGCATCCGCATCCTCGGGCGCGAGACGCAGTTCGAGGTGGCGGGTCATGCCGCCGGCCGCTTCGCCGAGGCCGCGCGGCGTCCGGACGCGGACGAGCCGCATATCCGCGTCGAGCCGATGACGGGGGGGAATCGTTTCGTTCCCCATCGACCGGGCGGCATGGAACGGAGCCGGCGCCCCTATCCCCGGTAATTGGCGAAGCTTCGGTTTTCGCGTCGGTTGGTCAAGTTCCCGTGCGAGCAAGGCAGCGTGACTGCTGCGATCTCCTGACCTTTGATAAGGCAGGGTCCGGGAGGGCCCGCCGCCACCATCGGGGATGCAGGCCGCCTTTCCGCGAGCAGGGAATGGGCGGCCTGGATGCCCTGGGATGACACTACCGACATCCTGACCAACGACAGGAGCATCGACCGCCTGAGTCTCGCCGCGCCCCTGCTCGGCGCCACCGGCTGGATCGACATGCTCTCGCGCCTGGTCGCCGTGGACACCGCGCCGGCGGCGGACCGGGGCTGCGAGCTCTTCTGCGACACCCTGCGCGACCTCTTCGCTCCCCTGGGGTTCGGGCTGCGCCGGGTGGAGACGCCGGAGGCGCTCTGCCCGCGTGGCCCCGTCATCAGCCTGCTCGGCGCGCGGCGGACCGGGCATCCCGCCTGCACCATCCACCTGCCCATGGACACTGCGGCGGCCGGCACGGGCTGGACGCGAGAGCCCCTGGCCCTGACGCGGCAAGGGAACCGGCTCTACGGTCTTGGCACCACCCGTTGCAAAGGCGCCATCGCCGCGCTCTGGGCGGCGCTGCGGGCGGCCGATGCCGTGGGCCTCGGGCTGCGCCACGACCTCGTGCTCGCCTTCACCGCCGATCACGGGGAGCAGCGCCATGCCGGGCTGCGGCACATGGCGGGGCAGGGCCTGCTGGAAGGGCACCTGCTCGCCCTGGATGGTCTCGCGGCGCCACAGATCTGGGCGGGCGCCCTGGGCGCGCTGGAGTACGAGATCCGCATCAGCCCTGAACAGGCCCCAGGGCAGGCCCCAGGGCAGGCCCTTGGCGGTTCCCCGGCCGAGGCGGGGGGGCCGGTGCTCGGCCGGCTGATGGCGCTGCGCGAGGAGGTCGCCGCCCGGCGCTCCACCATTCCCGCCCCGCCCGAGCGGGAAGGCGAGCCGCTGCTGCGGCCCAGCCTGCGCATCGTTTCCGTGCGCGCCAGCGAGGGCCGGCGTGGCGGCCTGCCATCCTGCACGATCACGGTGCTGCGCCGCTTCACCGCGGAGGAGGGCCATCATGCCGCCCTGGCGGAGCTGAGCGCGGCGCTGCGCGATGCGCCGGCGGGCGTGACGCTGACCGGGCGGGTGCTGCGACACATGGAACCGGTGGCCGAACCCGATCGCGGCGCCCATGCCGGCCGCTGGCAGCAGGCGCTAGGATGGGGCTTCGGCTTCCGGCAGGAGGCCTTCCGGCGCTGGGGCAGCCTCGCCCCCTCGCCCCTGGGCTTCGTCCAGCAGGCGGGCCTGGAAGAGATCCTGATGGGTGGGCTGTCACGACGCGGGCAATTGCCGCGGGCGCCGGATGAATTCACCACCATCGAGGATGTGGAGGCGCTGGGCCGCAGCCTCCTGGCCTATCTGGCCGACCTGCCGGTCATTCCGCGCGACTGACGGTCCGCGCCTCAGCCCGCGGCGGCGGCGAGCTGGCCCGCGAGCTTGGCATAGCGGTCGCGGCTGGCGGTCAGGTGGCGGCGCATCGCCGTGCGCGCCTCGGCGGCCTTGCCGGCGACGATCGCGGCCGTGATGCGCTCATGTTCCTCCTGGACCCGCTGCAGATAGGCGGTGCGGGCCTCGGCATCCTCCAGCTGGGGCCGCACCGTCTGGCGCGGGATGAGCATGGGGCCGAGGAATTCCAGGAAGCGGGGAAAGAAGCTGTTGCCGGTGGCGGCGAAGACGGCCCGGTGGAAGTCGAGGTCCTGGCGCACGGCACCCTCGCCCGCCTCCACCGCGCGGTCGAATGCGGCCGCAGCGGCGGTCAGGCGCTCCATCGCTTCCCTGTCCCGCCGCTCGGCGGCGAGGCCCGCGGCCTCCGTCTCGATGGCGATGCGCAGCTCGATCACCTGCAGGATGTCGGTGAGGGAGCGCATCTCACCCGGATCGATGCGCACCTGGCCACGCGTGGAAGGGTCGGCGACGAAAGCGCCGACGCCCTGGCGGGTCAGCACCAGCCCCTCCGCCCGCAATGCCGCGACGGCCTCGCGGACCACGGTGCGGGAGACGCCGGCCTGGCGCATCAGCGCCTGTTCGGTCGGCAGCCGATCCCCGGGCCGCAGGTGTCCGGCGCGGATCTCGGCGGCCAGCCGGCGGACCAGTTCCGCCGTCAGGTTGGCGGGTGGGGCCAGGGGAGAGAGGGCGATGCCCTGCACCGGCTTGGTTCCGTTCCCCGCATCCATCTCGCTCGGCTCCCTCGCTGACTTCGCGACCCCTCCCGCAGGAGCCCGAACCTTATTGGTCATATTACCAGACGAGGCGACGATCCGCGAGCATGCCCGGATCAGGTGAGGAAGTTCACGATCTCCGTGCCCGCGAGGATCAGGAACAGGATGGCGGACAGCAGCAGCAGGCCATTGCTCAGCCAGCCGTTGCGCCAGGCCTGCGGGACGCGGTGCGAGTTCAGCAGCCAGAGCAGCGTGAGCGCCAGGAAGGGCATGAAGAGGGCGCCCAGCGCGCCGAAGGCGATGACCAGGGCGAAGGGACGGTCGAGAAAGAGCAGCGAGATGGGCGGGAAGGTCAGCCAGAAGAGGTAGGCGCGGAAGGCCCAGCTCCGCTCCAGCTCGGCCTCCTCCGGGTTCTGGCCGCGCACCCGCGCCACGAAGTCCGCGAAGAGCACGCTGACGCCGTGCCAGACGCCCAGGATGGAGGAGAAGGTGGTGGCGGCGAAGCCGATCAGGAACATCGTGGCCACGAAGGGGCCGAGGCGCTCGCGCAGCACGTCGTCGAGGTCGAGCAGGCCGCGGTCACCGCCGCGCAGCGCGATGCCGCTGTTGTAGAGCAGTTCGGCGCCGACGATCATCATGGCGACGACGAAGATGCCGGTGGTGATGTAGCCGATCTGGTTGTCGAAGCGCATCATCGGGATCCAGCCCGGCGTCCGCCAGCCCTTCGCGTTCACCCAGTAGCCATAGGAGGCGAGGGTGATGGTGCCGCCGACCCCGCCGATCAGCCCCAGCGTGTAGATTGCCGCGCCCTCGGGCAACCGCGGGATCAGGCCGGAGAGCGCGTTCGGGATGTTCGGGGCGACCAGCACGGCGAGCGAGACCACGGTGACGAACATCAGGGCGATGAAGAACTTCATCACCCGCTCGAACACCGCATACCGGTTGAGCGCCACGAAGAGGAAGCCGAGCAGGCCGGAGACGATGGCCCAGCCGCGTATATCGAGGACGGGAAACAGCGCCGCCAGGGCGAGGCCGGTGGAGGACATCGCCGTGGCGCCGTAGACGAAGCCCCAGATCACGACGTAGAGCAGGAAATAGACCGAGGTCCAGGCGCCGAGGTCGCGCCAGCCCTCGAACAGCGTGCGCCCGGTGGCGAGGTGCCAGCGCCCCACGCCCTCGGCCATGGCGATCTTGACGACGCAGCCGAGCACGGCCGCCCAGAGCAGCGTGTAGCCGAAGCGGTTGCCGGCGATCAGCGTCGCGACCAGGTCGCCGGCGCCCACCCCGGTGACGGCGACGACGACGCCCGGCCCCACCATGCGCCAGCGCGCGAGCCCGGTGGGCGCCACGCCCTCCTCGCCGCGCGCCGCGGCACTGCCCTGGGTCATGATCCTCGCTCCCCTTTCCGCGGTCCCGCCGGGCCGGACCGCCCGGCGGGACCGCTTGGCAACACGAGCCGGCCGCCGGGGTTGCCGCGGGGTTGCGGCCGGGCGGCGAGCGCCGGCCGGGGCCGCTCCGCTCGTCTCTCAGCGCGCTAGGCCGACGCTGGTCGCGAGGGTCATCTCGTCCGTGCGCGCCTCGTAGGTGACGCCCTTCCGCATCGCCCAGGTATTGACCTGGAAGTAGAGCGGGATCAGCGCCGTCTGGTCGCGGATGGCGGCGCGCGTCGCCTGCTGTGTCAGCCGCTCGCGCTCGGCATTGTCCATCGTCTGCCGCGCCTTCTGGATCAGCCCGTCGATGTCGGTGTTGCTGAAGCGGCCGCGATTGGCGGTGCCGAGGCCCAGCGTGGTATTCCAGCTGTGGATCTGCGTCTCCAGCATGCCGAGCAACTCGGGATTGGGCGAGAAGCCGGCGAGGTTCACCGAGTACCGGAGCTGCGCCGCTTCGGAGAGCCAGACCCCGCGCGGCCGCGTCTCGACCGTCGCCACCAGCCCGAGGCGGGTCCACATCTGCGCGATGGCCTGCACCACCTGCTCGTCGTTGACGAAGCGGTCGTTCGGCCCGTTCACCTGCACGGCGAAGCCCTGCGGATGGCCGGCTTCGGCCAGCAGCCTCCTGGCCCCCTCGAGGTCATAGGGCTGCGGCTTCAGATCCGGCGAGGTGCCGAAATAGCCCTCCGGCCCAAGGTCTCCGGCCGGCAGGCCCTGGCCCTGCAGGATGCGGCTCACCAGCGCTTCCCGGTTGATCGCCATCGACAGGGCACGGCGCACGCGGGCGTCGCGCAGCGGATTGGCGATCGGGCCGCCGTCGCGGGCGCGGACATGCGGGCTGTCCTCGCGGTCGCTGTCGAGCGTCAGGAAGAGCAGGCGGTTGGACGGGCTCTGCGCCACGGTGAAGCGGGCATCGGCGGCGAAGGTCCTGTACTGGTCGGGGGGGACGATCTCGATCAGGTCGACATCCCCCGCATTCAGCGCCGCGGTGCGCGCGCCGGCATTGGCGAGCGGCCTGAACTCGACCCGCGACCAGGCCGGGGCGGGGCCGGCGAAGCCGGCGCTGCGCTCCACCACCAGCGGACTGCCCGGCTGCCACGAGACATGGCGGTAGGGGCCGGTGCCGATCATCGCCTTGCCGGAATTGTAGTCGGCCGTCGTGGCGCCCTCGCCATGCTTCCTCGAGACGATCATGACGAGGGAGAGGTAGTTCGGCAGCAGCGGCGTCGGCTGCGCGGTGCGGATGCGGATCGTCTGCGCGTCCACGGCCTCCACCGCCTGGATGGGACGGGTGTAGACGCGGAAGGAGGAGGGCGAGTTCGGCACGTCGCCGGCGCGGCCCAGGGTGAAGGCCACGTCCTCCGCCGTCACCGGCGCGCCGTCATGGAAGCGGGCGCGTGGGTCGAGCCGGAATTCCCAGGTCAGCTCGTCGACGGCGCGCCATTCGGAGGCGATGGCGGGCCGCAGCGCCTGGCGGTGGTCCTGCTGCACCAGCGGCTGGAAGACATGCCGGCTGTAGGCGATGTTGGTGATGATGCTGGCATAGTGCGGGTCGAGGCTGGTCGGGCCGGATTCCATGCCGATCCGCAGCAGCTCCTGCGCCGAGGCGCCGGTGGCGGGCGTGGCGGCCAGGGCGGCCGCGAGCAGGAGGTCGCGGAGGCGGGGCATCGGTCGGGTCTCTCGCTGCGTCGGGCGGGCGGGCCGGGTGGCCCGGGGCGGGGCAAACTGGCATGCTGCGCCGCCCGCCGCAACGAAGCCGGCCGTTCCGAAGCAGGACCATCCACGCCCATGCCCGAGGCTTCCCTCCCGCTGCTTCCCGCCACGACCGGCCGGCGCCCCGGCGCCATCGCGCCGACCTCGCCCGGGGGCCGGCGGTGAGCCGCGCGGTCCTCATCGACTGCGACCCGGGAACGGACGATGCCATCGCGCTCTGGCTGGCCCTGGCCTCGCCGGAGCTGGACCTGCGGCTGGTCACGGTGGCGGGCGGCAATGTCGGGCTGGAGCGCACCCTGCCCAATGCGCGCGCGGTGCTCGGCCTCGGCGGCGCCCGCGCGCCGGTCGTCGCGGGGGCCGAGCGGCCGCTGACCGGCGCCTATCGCAGCGAGACGCGGGTGCACGGAACGGACGGGCTGGGTGGCGTGGTCCTGCCCGCGGGGCCGCCCGCCGCGCCCGGCCTGGCGGCGGACGCCATCCGGGATGCGCTGCGCGGCGCGGCGCCGGCCTCGGTGACGCTGGTCGGCCTCGGCCCGGCCACGAACCTGGCCCTGGCGCTGGCCACCGAGCCGCCGCTCCGCGCCGCCGTGGCGGAGATCGTGCTGATGACCGGCGCGGTGGGCGAGGGCAACTGGACGCCGGCGGCGGAATTCAACGCGGCGATGGACCCCGAGGCCCTGGCCGTGCTGCTGGGCTGTGGCTGCCCCGTCACCCTGGCGACGCTGGACCTGACCGCCCAGGCCCTGGTGACGCCGGCGCGCGTCGCCGCCCTGCGCGCGGGGCCGGGTGGCCGGTGCCGCGCGGCCTGCGGCGACATCCTGGCGGCCCTGCCGCCCTCGAAGCGGCTGGCCGGGCGCGGCGCGCCGCTGCATGACCCCTGCGCCATCGCCTGGCTGGTGGCGCCCGCGCTGTTCACGCACCGTCCCGCCGCCGCGGAGGTGGTGCTGGACGGGCCCGACCGCGGCCGCACCCGGATCGACCGCTGGCAGCGCTCGGACCGGCCGGTGAACATCCGGCTGCTGGAGACGATCGACGCCGAGGGCTTCTTCGCGCTGCTGGGGGAGAGGCTGGCGCGGCTGCCCTGAGCGGGCGCGGCCCTCAGTCCGAGGCGGCGCGGGCCTCCGTGGCCTGCCGGGTGATCCAGCCGCGCACCAGGGGCAACGCCTCGGCCAGGGCCCGCCGGGCGGCATCGGCGGCTGTGGGCGAGGGCGTCCCGTGGCGGGCCTCGGCCTGCAGCGTCTCGAGGCATTGCGCCAGGGCCTGGGCGCCGATGGTGCGCGCGACGCCGAGGAGGCGGTGCGCCGCGAGGCGGCTCTCCTCCGCCTCCGGCCGCGCGCCCAGCCCGTCCAGCAACTCGGCGCCGCGTTCCAGCTCATCCAGGAATTCCTGCAGCACGGCCGGCGCCGCGGCGCCCAGATCCGAGGCCAGCGCCTCGGCGGCCTCGAGATCGAGCACGGCGGCGGAGGGCGGCGCGGCCGCGGCCGCGGCCGGCGCGGCGGGCTCCAGCGCGGCCGCGCCCCGCAGCGCATACTGCCGCACCAGCCGCAGCAGCACGTCGCGATCGATGGGTTTCGGCAGGTGGCCGTCCATGCCGGCCGCGCGACAGGCCTCCACCTGCTCCGGCATGGCCGAGGCCGTCACCGCCACCACCGGAACGCGGCCGCGCGGCGGCGGCAGGGCGCGGATGCGGCGCGTCGCCTCCAGCCCGTCCATCACCGGCATCTGCAGGTCCATCAGCACCAGGTCGAAGGCGGTCTGCTGCACCGCCGCCACCGCGACCGAGCCGTCCTCGACGCAGGTGACGTGGTGGCCGGCGCTGGTCAGCATGGCCCGGGCCACCAGCCGGTTCGCCGGAACATCGTCCACCACCAGGATCTGCAAGGGATTGGGGGAGGGCGGGGGGGGTGCCGCGCGCATGTCCTGGCCGGTCAGGGCGATGGGCAGGGTGGAGGGCAAGGGCAGCTCGACCCAGAAGCGCGCGCCGTGCCCGGGCTCGCTGTCGCAGCCGATCGTGCCGCCCATCAGCTGCGCGAGCTGGGCCGCGATGGAAAGGCCGAGGCCGGTCCCGGTGCCCATCTCGGCGGTGCCGGCGCCCGGCGTCGCCAGCTGCACGAAGTCGCGGAACAGCAGATGCCGCTGCTCCTGCGGCACGCCCGGGCCGGTGTCCTCGACCTCGAGCCGGATGCCCTCGCCCTCGCAGGCGGCCCGCGCGCGCAGCATCACCTGGCCGCCGGTCGGCGTGAACTTCACCGCGTTGGACAGCAGGTTCAGCACCAGCTGGCGCAGGCGGGTCGGATCCACCATGACGAAGTGCGGCGTCCCCGAGGCGACGTCCAGGATGAAGCGCAGCCCCTTGCGCTGGATCTCCGGCCCCAGCAGCGCCGCGCTGCGCTCCAGCAGCAGGGGCAGCTCGGCCGGCTCCGGGTGCAGCTCCAGCCGGCCGGCCGCGATCTTCGACAGGTCGAGCAGGCCGTTCACCAGCTCGAGCAGATGGCGCGCCGCCTCGTGCAGGGTCCGCAGCTGCTCGCGCTGCTCCGGCACCAGGCGGGGATCGTTGAGCAGCACCTGCGCAAAGCCGAGGATGCCGTTCAGCGGCGTGCGCAGCTCGTGGCTCATCCGCGCCAGGAACTGCGTCTTGGCCTCGCCGGCCGCGGCCGCCTGGTCGCGCGCCACGGCGAGGTCCTCCATGGTGCGCTTCATGGCGGTGATGTCGGTGCGGATGCCGACGGTGCCACCGCCCGGCGTGGCCCGCTCGGTCACCAGCACCCAGCGCCCATCGGGCAGCAGGCGCTCCATGGGGGGGCTGTCGCCCCGGTGCCAGCGGCGCATGTCCTGCAGGAAGGCATCGAGGTCGTCGCCGGCCTGGGGATACTGCCCGCGGAGGAAGCCTTCCCGCATGATGTCGTCGAAATGCGCGCCCGGTTCGATGACCGAGGCGCTGACCCGGTAGAAATCCTTGTAGCGGGCGTTGCAGGCCACCAGCCGGTCGTTGGCGTCCCACATGACGAAGCCGTCGGTCATGCTGTCGAGCGCGTTCTCCAGCATGGCGCGCCAGCGATTGCGCTCGGCCTCCACCTTCTCCCGCTGCCGCATGGCCAGGATCAGCGCCGCCGCCAGGGCGCCCACCAGCGCCGCGAAGGCGATGGAGATAATGAGCGCGCGGAAGCGCTCCTTCTCCCATTCCGCCAGCGCGTCGCTCAGCTTCAGGCTGGCCGAGACGGTGAGGGACGAATAGAGCAGGGGGCGGACCGCGGCGATGACCGGGACGCCCTCGAAGCGGCTCGCGGTCTCCATCAGCACGCCGTTGCTGGCCTCCTGCAACCGCTCCAGCGAGGTCGGCGAGAGCAGGGTGCCGATGCGCGGCTCGTCATGCGGCAGGCTCGCCATCAGCGTGCCGTCATCCCGCTCCAGGGTCAGGCGGAGATTGCTGCCGTCGCCGCCGCTGGCGGCCAGCAGGTTGATCATCACCGGCACCGGCAGCTCCGCCACGGCGAGCAGGGAGCCGAGGTCCGGCAGGCGGATGCGGCGCGCCATGAACAGCGACCACTCGCTGGTCGCCGGGTTGCGGATCGGCCCGGCGATCAGCACGCCGCCGGCCCGCCCGCCCCCCTCGAAGAAGGCGGTGTCGATGGAGAAGGGCAGCGGGCGGCGGCGCGAGACGGGCAGGCCGGTGGCCACCGGCATGCCGTCGGCGCCGATCAGCAGCACGTCGCGGAAGGTGAAGTTCTGGTTGTTCAGCTCGCGCAGGACGCGGTTGGCCAGGTTCGCGTCGAGCCGCCCGCCGCTGGCCAGCGGCGTCAGGATCGACGGTAGGCCGGTCAGCATGGCGTCCACCTGCACCAGGCTGCGGTTCACCGAGGCCTCCACCGAGCGCGCCACCCGCAGCACCGTTTCGGCGGAGGCGGACATCGCCGCCTCGCGCGTGCGGCCGACCAGGAGGGAAGTGGTGAACCATTGTCCCAGCAGCAGTGCCACGGCGGCCAGCAGGATGGCGAGGCGGATGCGCCGGAACTGCTGCATCTCAGTCCTCGCGGACCATGATGCCGTTCGCCGGTCCCAGATACCTGTTCCAGGCGGCCGCGCAGTCGCTGCCGCAGCGATCGACCCAGCGCGGGAGAACGGTGTTCACCAGCAACTGGCGCCGCCGCTCATTGTCCGCCGGCGTCACCGGAACCACCGTCATGCTGCCCTTGCGGCCCGTGCTGCAACCCGGCAGGCCGGCGCTGCAGGCCAGGCCCTCGCCGGTCTCCTTCGCCGCGCCGTCCCAGATCGCCGTCTCGAGTTCCCCGAGGCCCTGGCGCAGGCTGTCGCGCACCGACTGGGGCAGCGCCTTCCAGGCCTCCGCATTGGCGCCGAAGATGGAGACGCCCCAGGTCAGCGCCATGCTGTGCACATGCGTAGTCACATCCTGCAGGCCGATGGTGTTGCCCGAGAGCGTGCCGGTCACGGCGCATTCCACCACGCCGGCCTTCATGGCGGTGACGATGTCGGCGAAGGGAATGACGACGGAGGTGGCGCCGAGCGCCTCGAAGACCTCGGCCTGACCGACCGAGGAGGTGCGGACGCGGCGGCCGGCGAGATCGGCCAGGCCGGAGAAGGCGCGGCTGCACCATGTCACCTGCGCCGGATAGGTGTAGATGGAGAGCAGCTCGATGCCGTAGCGCTCGGCCAGCAGCTCCCTCAGATGCGGACGGTAGAGGCGGATGGTCTCGCGGAGCTTCTCGATATCCGGGTTGAGCGCCGGCAGATCGACGGCGTTGAACTCCGGCTCCTCGCTGGAGACAATGGCGACCAGCGCCGTGCCGAAGCTCACCACGCCGAGGCGCATCAGCGGCAGCATCTCCTCGGCGCGAAAGCCGGCGCGGTCGAAGGGCGCGATCTCCGCGGCGACGCGGCCGCCGGTCAGCTCCGGCACGCGCTTCTGCCAGAAGGGCTGCTCGTAGCGGGTGTATTGCGAGACGCCGGCCAGGCCACCCACGATCTTGAGCTGGATGGGTTCGGTCTGCTGCGCCGCCGAGGGGCCGCCTCCCAGGCCGAGCAACGCCGCCAGGGCAAGGCCAGCGCGCCACCATGCCCCTCGCTCCCCCTTGCGGATCAGCCTTTTCATGCCGCTTTCCTTCCCGCCCGTGCCGGGCGCACAGTCTCAGGGCAGCCGGGCGCGGATCCATTCCTCGGCCTCGGGCGAGAGGCCGCTCCAGCTCGGCGCGGCCACCGGAACGACAAGCAGCGTGCCCTGAAGGTCGGCGCGCCGCATGGCGCCCAACAGGTGCTCGTTCAGGTAGCGGGGCGAGACGGCGGTCTCCACCAGCAGGGAGCCGGGCAGCGTCAGATGAGACTCCGCCAGCTGCCAGACCGCATCCTCCAGCGCCAGGGCTCCGTCGGCCGCCTGGTCATGGGCAACCAGTAGAAGGGGCATGTTAGGACCTCGCGCAGAAGTTTATTCGACTTTAAATGGCCTCCGGCGATTCCGCCAGCATCCAGACCCGGCGAGCCTCGCCCAAACATGCCCGAATCGGAACGAACGATGCAAGGAACCGAGATCGCCAGCCATCGCGGGGGCGCCTTCCTGTGGCCCGAGAACAGCCTGGAAGCCTTTCGCAACACGCTCCTGCTTCCGGTGGACCTGGCGGAGTGCGACGTGCAGCTGAGCGCCGATGGCGTGCCGATGGTGTTCCACGACGCGACGCTGGATCGCATGAGCGAGGCCAGCGGCCCGGTCGCGGGGCAGCCGGCGGCCCGGCTGGAACGCATCCGGCTGCGCGGCGCGGGCGGTGGCTGCATCCCGAGCCTGGCGGCGGTGGCGGCGTTGTTCCGTGGCCGTGACACGCGGTTGCAGGTGGAGCTGAAGACCCCGGCGCGGGGGCAGCAGGCGCCCCTGCTGGAGGGCTCCCTGGCGGTGCTGGAGGCGGCGGGCATCCGCGGCCAGTGCCAGATCATCGCCTTCGACGCCGAGCTGGCGGCGGCGGCGGAGGGCGCCGGCGGCCTGGCCGGCGTGGCCTGGCTGTTCGGCCGCGGCCTGCTGCGGCAGATCGGCGCCGGCGGTGTCATCGCCGTCGCCCGCACCCATGGCCTCGGGATGGTGGAGACCGAGATCGAGGCGCTGGATGCCGAGCTGGTCGGCCGCCTGCGCGGTGCCGGGCTGCGGCTGGGCGCCTGGGGCGCCAATCACGCCGAGAGCATCCAGAAGGCCCTGGGCCTGGGCCTCGACCTGATGGCCACGGACGATCCGGTGCTGGCCCTGCGCCTGCGGGGGTGAGGCTGCGCGCCGTGGCTCAGGGCGCCGCCAGGACCGCGGCACAGGCAGCGGGCAGCGATGGGACCGCCGGTGGCGGGGCGGCGGGCGGCGCTGGCGGCTGCCGTGCCTCGGACGTGAACCACCAGGCCAGGCTGGCGTCGCAGCCATCTCCGGGCGGCGGCGGCGCCTGATCCCGGCAGCCGGGCTGATCCGCCGGGCAGCGCAGGCGGATATGGATATGGGAATCGTGCCCGCGCCAGGGGCGGATACGCCGCAGCCAGCCGGCGCCGGGATGGGCTTGGCAGAGCGCCTGCTTGATCGCCGGGTGGACAAAGATCCGGTCCACCCCCGGCTGTCCGGCCGCGAGCCTGAGCAACAGCGCATGCGCGCCGGTGAAGCGGGCCGGATCGACCGCGAGGCCGTCCGGCCGCACGACCGAAGGCACCTCGATCGCCTCCCGGGCCTGGCGGGAGAGGGGTGGGCGCGGGCGCAGATCGAGCCAGACATCGGCATCGAGGCCGATCTGATGGCTGGCATGGCCCCAGGGCATCGGGCCGCCGCGCGGCTGGCCGAGATCGCCGATCAGCAGGTCCGGCAGGCCGGCGGCCCGGGCCTGGCCGGCGAGGCCGCGCAGGGCCGCGATCAGATCGGGATGTCCCCAGATCCGGTTGCGGGACAGCCGCACCGCCTGCCAGCCTGAGCCCTCCGGCGGCAGGGCCTCGGCGCCCGCGAGGCAGCCCAGGCCGTGCGCGCCATGGACCGCCACCGGGCCGGAGGCCGGGCCGGGCACCGTGGCCCAGCCGGCGGTTTGGCCCTCTTTGGCCCGGCCCTCTTTGACCTGGGCCGGCACGGCGAGCAGCGAGACGGCGCAGGCCAGGATGCAGGCGAGCGCGCGCCCGCCCATCGCCGAGGCGTCAGCCGGAGAAGCGGAAGGAGCCCGGAACCTGCTGGGGTGCCTCGGCCGGCGCATCGGCGGAGGATTGCTGCGCCTGCTGGGCCTGCTTCACCCGGCTGTCGATCTGCTTCAGCAGGGCCAGGACACCGTTGGCGAAGGCCGGCAGCTGCACCACCGGGATCGCCAGCTGGCCGCAGGGCACCGGCTTCCCGTCCTGGCCGGTCTGCGCCAGGGTCAGGCGGGCGACGCCGTGATGCACGCTGGCCTCCATGATGCCGTCGGCGAAGAGGGCGGAGGTGTCGGTCATGGGCGTCTCCTGGTCTGCGGGCGGGGCCGCCCGACACCGCGGCTCTCGCGCGGGCGCCGGGCGGACATGGGTCGCTCTAGCGGAAAGCGGTGGCCGGGGCCAGCCGGGCGGTGCCGCCGCCCGGCCCGCGCCGGGGCTACTGCTCGCGGAAGGCGCGGTGGAAGCTGTCGAAGACCGGCTGCAGCATGTAGTGGAAGAAGCTGCGGCTGCCGGTCTGGATCTGCGCCTCGACCGGCATGCCGGCCTTCAGCTCGACATTCTCCAACTTGGTGAGCTGGTCGGCATCGATCAGCACCTGCACGCGGTAATGGCTGGCGCGGGTCCGCTCATCCATCGTCACGTCGCCGGCGACATAGGTGACGTGGCCGTGCAGATAGGGCACCAGCCGCTGCTTGAAGGCGGGCAGGCGGACCTCCGCCTGAAGGCCGGGATAGACCACGTCGATATCGCTCGGCGAGAGCTGCACCTCGGCCACCAGCCGGTCATGCGCCGGCACCAGCTCCATCACCGGCTCGCCGGGGCGGACCACGGCGCCCAGGTTGAAGAACTTGCTGCCGAGGATGGTGCCGTCCTCCGGCGCCACGATCTCGCGCCGGGTGGCGACATCGCGGGCGGCGCGCAGCTTGTCCTCGGCCTCGTTGAGGCGCGTGCGCACCTCGCGCGCCTCGGTCGAGACCTCGGCCAGGCGCTGGTCGCGGGTCTGCCGCATCTGGTTGCGCGCCTCCTCGGCGGAGGCCGCGGCGCGCTCCACCTGGCCGCGCAGATCGACCATGTTGCCCTCGAGGGAGGCGACATTGCGCTGCAGGGCGAGCAGGCGGGGCATGCGCTCCAGCCCCTGCCGGACCAGGGTCTGCACATCCTCCTCCTCGCGCCGGATCAGCGCGAGCTGGCGCTGCTGGCTGGCGATCTGGCCATGGGCGGAGCTGGCGGTCGCCTCGTGCTGGGCGATGCGGGCCTCCAGCACCTGGAGCTGGCTGTTCAGGCTGGTCTGCCGGGCGGCGAACAGCGTCCGCTGGCCGGTCATCACCTCCAGCGCGCGCGGGTCGGTGCTGTCCCGCAGGTCGGCGGGGAAGGCGATCTCGCTGGCGCCGCGCGCCTCGGCGGCGAGGCGGGCCTCCTGCGCCAGCAGCGCCCAGCGCTGCGCCCGCAGCGTCTCCAGCGTGGCGCCGGCCTGCACGTCGTCGAGGCGCATCAGCACCTGGCCGGCCTTCACGCTGTCGCCGTCGCGCGCCAGGATCTCGCGGACGATGCCGCCCTCGAGATGCTGGATGGTGCGGCGATTGCCCTCGCTGCGGATCTGGCCCGGGGCGATCGCCGCCTCGGCCAAAGGCGCCAGGGTGGACCAGGCGGTGAAGCCGCCGACGAAGACCAGCGTCACCACCAGGCCGAAGAGCAGCGTGCCGCGCGTGCGGGGGCGGGGCGCGTCGAGCAGCGGGTCCGGCCGCAGCGGCGGCAGGTTGCCCGGGCGCGGCGCGAGGGCGCCGGGGCCGCCCCCGGCGGGGGGACCGGCGGGGGGAAGGGTCGTGACACTCATGCGGCGCCTCCGGGGGCCAGGCGGGGGGGAGCGGCGGCGGCGGTGACCTCGGCCGGGGCGGCGGGCGGCGCGGCGCGGGGCGTCATGATCCGCTTCAGCACCTCGGCGCGCGGGCCGAAGAGCTCGATGGCGCCGTCCTTCAACAGCATCACCTTGTCCACGCCCTGCACCAGCGCCGGCCGGTGCGAGACCAGGATCACGGTGGTGCCCTGGGCCTTCAGGGCATTGATGGCGCGCTGCAGGGCCGCCTCGGAATCGCCGTCCAGGTTGGAGTTGGGCTCGTCCAGCACCACCAGCTTGGGCCGGCCGAAGAGGGCCCGCGCCAGGCCGATCATCTGCCGCTGGCCGCCGGAGAGATGCTGCCCGCCCTCGCCGATCTCGGTGTCGTAGCCCTGTGGCAGGCGCAGGATCATCTCGTGGCAGCCGGCGAGCTGGGCGGCGGCGAAGACCGCCTCCGGCTCGGCCTCGGCCATGCGGGCGATGTTCTGGAAGACCGTGCCGTCGAACAGCTCGACATCCTGCGGCAGGTAGCCGACATGGCGGCCGAAATCCTCGCGCTTCCAGGTGTAGACATCGGCCCCGTCCATGCGGACCGTGCCGGAATTGGGCGCCAGCGTGCCGATCAGCAGGCGGATCAGCGTCGTCTTGCCGGCGGCGGAGGGGCCGATGATGGCCAGGCTCTCACCGGCATCGAGACCGAAGGAGACGCCCTTGATGATGGCCGCGTTCTGCCCGGGCAGGCCATAGGCGACGCGCTCGGCCTGGATGCGGCCGGAGGGTTCCGGCAGCGCCAGGCCCGGCGGGCGGATGCGCGGCAGGGAGAGGAAGGCGGTGACCCGCTTCAGGGCCTGGCGCGCCTGCACCAGCCCCTTCCAGCCGCCGATCAGCTGCTCCACCGGGGCCAGGGCGCGACCCATGATGATCGAGCCGGCGATCGAGGCGCCGGCGGTGAGCTGCTGCTGCAGCACCAGATAGGCGCCGACGCCGAGGATGGCGAGCTGCACCGCGAGGCGCAGGAACTTGGTCGTGGAGAGCAGCAGGGCGGCGCGGTCGGCCGCCTTCTCCTGCGGCCCCACCGTCTCGGCCACGCCCTGGCGCCAGCGGTGCATGACGGCGGGCGCCATGCCCATGCTGTCGATCACCTCGGCATTGCGGGCGATGGCGTCGGCGCGGCGCTGGCTGGCCATCATCGACGTGTTCGCCTGCTTCAGCAGGGAGGAGGTGGAATACTCGTTGAACAGGGTGAGCAGGAAGAGCAGCACCGCGCCGCCCAGGGCGATGAAGCCCATCACCGGATGCAGCAGGAAGATGGCGCCGAGATAGATCGGCACCCAGGGCACGTCATAGACCGCCAGCGCGCCGGGCGAGGCCAGCCAGGAACGGCAGAAGCCGAGATCGCGCAGCGCCTCCATGCGGTAGGGGCGGCCACGCAGCTGCGCCTCCAGCGCCCGCTCGAAGCCCTCCGGCGCCACGCGGCTCTCGATCCAGGTCGCGGCGCGCTGCATCACCCGGCTCCGCACCGCCTCCAGCACCGCCAGCAGCAGAAGGGCGGCGACGGCGATGGCGGTGAGGAAGTAGAGCGTGTCCAGGCTGCGGGTGGCCAGCACCCGGTCGAAGACCTGCATCATGTAGATCGACACGGTCAGCTGCAGCAGATTGACCACGCCGCTGAACAGACCGACCGCCAGGAACTCCTTTCGGCAGGTCTCGATCGCGCGGGTCAGGGGCGTATCGCCCGGCTTCTCTGCACCTGGAAGGCGTGGAGCTCGGAACATCAATACAACCTCTCCGTGCAGTCTCGGCCAGTCAACGCCGCCAACTCCCACCAGGATGCAAACGCCGTTTCGATTCCGGATAGTCTCGTCGGCATGTGCCGCTTGCTCCTTGGCATCGTCCCCGGCACCGCCCTTGGGCGACGGGCCGGCGCGGGAAGGCTTCAGTCATCGGGTAAAAGGGCGTGCCTGGCGCGGCCTTTCCCAGTCACGGTGCTTCTAGCACAGCGGATCAAGGCATTGCACGATGAGTTGTATGACTGCTTGTGCATGTCTTCTCCAGGTGGCACGCGGCTCCGGCGTGGCTCTGAAAGCCCTCTGGTTCGCTCCGGCCGGGAGGGGGAAGGGTGGGACAGGCGGCGGACAAGAAACGCTCGACCGTGCGAAAAAAGAGATACGTCCCGCCGGCCCCTTCATCGGAAGACGAGCTGGCGGCTGAGCAGGAAGTTGCCGGCCATCCCGGCCAGGGCGCCCGCGGCCACGCCCAGCACGGGGTGCGCGGCGGCCGGCGGCCATTGCCCGATCAGCAGCGCGTAGGTGCCGTAGTTCAGGGCGAAGCCGACCAGATTGACCAGCAGGAAGAGCAGCCATTGCCGTCCCGGCCGGTCGCGGGAGGCCCCGCGGAAGGTCCAGATCCGGTTCAGCGCCCAGTTGCCGCTGGCCGCGGCCAGGTAGGAGAGCAGACGGCCGCCATGGAGTCCGGCGCCCAGCCAGAGGGCGGCATAGAGCACCGCGGTGTCGACCAGCACGCCCAGGCCGCCGACCAGGCCGAAGCGCAGCATCTGGCCGGGCAGGGCGCCCGGGCCGCGGGACGCGGAGGCTCGGGTTGCGCCAGGGGACGCATCGGGGGGCGCATCGGGCGGCATAAAGCGGGGCATTAGGCCGCGCCCGCCCCGGCTGCCAAGGGGGGGTGGGGGAGGGGCGGGGCGCGATGGCCTCTTGCGCCGGGAGGTGCACTCGGCTTCCCTCCCCCTCCTGAGAGCAGGCCGACCGCTGCGGGAGATCGACCGAACATGTTCCGACGCCAGATGCTGAGTGGTGCCGCCGGCATCGCCGCCATGGGGGCCGCCACGGCCCTGCCGCGCTTCGCGGTCGCCCAGGGCAGCGCCGCCCGGGTGCTGAAGTTCATCCCCCAGGCCGATCTGGCGGTGGCCGACCCGATCGTGACCACCGCCTATGTCAGCCGCAACCACGGCTACATGGTCTGGGACACGCTCTACGGCTTCGACCAGGACTACAGGCCGCAGCCGCAGATGGTGCAGGGGCATGTGGTCGAGGATGAGGGCCGCCGCGTCACCATGACGCTGCGCGAGGGGCTGAAGTTCCATGACGGCGCGCCGGTGCGGGCGCGCGACTGCGTCGCCTCCATCCAGCGCTGGGCGAAGCGCGACGCGCTGGGCCAGGTCATGATGACGGCGGTGGACGAGCTTTCCGCGCCGGATGACAGGACCATCCTGTGGCGGCTCAAGCGGGCCTTCCCGCTGATGTTCGAGGCGCTGGGCAAGCCGGCCACCCCGGTCTGCTTCATCATGCCCGAACGGCTGGCGCAGACCGATCCCGCCGTGCCGGTGAAGGAGATGATCGGCAGCGGGCCGTTCCGCTACAAGGCCGATGAGCGCGTGCCGGGCGCCCGCATCGTCTATGAGCGCTTCGCCGACTACGTGCCGCGCCCCGAGGGCACGCCGACCTGGACGGCCGGCCCGAAGCGCGTGCATTTCGACCGCGTCGAGTGGAACGTCATGCCGGATGCCGCCACGGCGGCCAATGCCATGCAGAACGGCGAGGCCGACTGGTGGGAGCAGCCGCCGGGCGACCTTCAGGAGCTGCTGCGGCGCAACCGCAACCTGACCATGGAGATCCAGGACCCGACCGGGCTGATGGGCATGGCGCGGTTCAACCATCTGCACCCGCCCTTCGACAATCCGGCGATCCGCCGCGCGCTGCTCGGCGCCGTCAGCCAGGCGGACTACATGACGGCCGTCATCGGCACCGACAAGAGCCTCTGGCGGGAGGGCGTGGGCATCTTCACGCCCGAGACGCCGCTGGCCAACGATGTCGGGATGGAGGCGCTGACCAGCCCGCGCGACTATGACAAGGTCAAGCGCGACCTCGCCGCCGCCGGCTACAAGGGCGAGAAGGTGGTGCTGATCGCCGCCACCGATTTCCCCTCGCTTCACGCCCTGGCCATGGTCGGGCACGACATGCTGCAGAAATGCGGCATGAACGTCGATTTCGTCTCGACCGACTGGGGCACCGTGGTGCAGCGGCGCGCCAGCAAGGAGGCCCCCGAGAAGGGCGGCTGGAGCATGTTCTTCACCTTCTGGGCGGGTGTCGACATGGCCAATCCGGGCGTACAGCAGGCGCTGCGCGGCCACGGCCAGGCGGCCTGGTTCGGCTGGCCCACCGCGCCGCGCCTGGAGGAGCTTCGCAACGCCTGGTTCGAGGCGCCCGACCTCGCCGCGCAGCAGGCGATCGCGCGCGACATCCAGTTGCAGGCCCTGCAGCAGGACGTGCCCTACCTGCCCTGCGGCCAGTACTTCCAGGCCTGGGCCTATCGCCGCAACCTGAGCGGCGTGCTGAAGGGGCTGCCCATGTTCTGGAACGTGCAGCGCGGCTGATCCACGACTTGATCCACGACTGATCCTTTGGGAGGGGCCCGGCACCCGCCGGGCCGCTCTTTTTTGCCGCTCCTCACTTGCCCCTGAGGCGCGGGACTGATCCAATCCCCGAAGGAGCGCATGACGGGCCAAGACCAGGCGCCAAGCCTGGCAGCCCATCTTCGGGAGACCATCCAGATGAACCGACACAGCCTTGGTGCTGCTCGTGCGGCGTGCCCGCACATGCCCATCCTCCTTGAACGCCCGCCCGCGACGATCCGCCGTTGAGCGCCGGAGGAACCATGCTCCGCCGCGATATCCTGAGCGCCGGCCTCGGCCTCTCCGCCGCCGCCCTCGCCCGTCCGGCCCTGGCGCAGGGCGCGGCCAAGGTGCTGCGGGTGATCCCGCAGGCCAATCTCACCAGCCTCGATCCGTTCTGGACCACGGCGGTGGTGACGCTGAACCACGGCTATCTGGTCTATGACACGCTGACGGCGGTGAATTCCCGGACCGAGCCACAACCGCAGATGGCGGAAGGCTGGCTGGTGGAGGATGACGGCCGGCGCTGGACCTTCACCTTGCGCGAAGGCCTGTTCTTCCATGACGGCGAGCCGGTGCGGGCCCGCGACTGCACCGCCTCCATCACCCGCTGGGCCAAGCGCGACCCCTTCGGTCAGGTGCTGTGGCGTGCCGTCGACGCGCTGGAGCCGCTCGACGACCGGCGGCTCGTCTTCCGGCTGAAGGAGCCGTTCCCCTTCCTGGCCCTGGCGCTCGGCAAGAGCCCGTCCCCCGCCTTCATCATGCCCGAGCGGCTGGCGCAGGTGGACGCCTTCACCCAGATCCGCGAGGCCGTCGGCTCCGGCCCCTTCCGCTTCCTGCCGGAGGAATGGAACCCCGGGCAGAGGTCGGTCTGGACACGCTTCGACCGCTATGCCCCGCGCCAGGATGCCCCGGACGGGCTGGCCGGCGCCAAGGTGCCGAAGCTGGACCGCGTCGAATGGACGGTGATCAGCGATCCCGCGACCGCCGCCGGCGCCATGCAGACCGGCGAGCAGGACTACTGGGAGTATCCGCTTCACGACCTGCTGCCTGTGATGCGCGCCAATCGTGACCTCGTCGTCGAGCAGAGGCTGACGGAGGGAACCTACGGCTGCATGCGGCTCAATCACCTGCATCCGCCCTTCGACAAGGTGGAGATCCGGCGCGCCGTCGCCATGGCGGTGGACCAGCGCGACTATCTGCGCGCCGTCGCCGGCGAGGCGCCGGAGGGCTGGGGCGTCTGCCCGGGCGTGTTCACCTGCGGCTCGCCGCTGGAAAGCGAGGCCGGCAGCGAGATCCTGAAGACGCACGATGTGGAGAAGGCGCGCGCCGCGCTGAAGGCGGCGGGCTATGCCGGCGAGAAGGTGGTGCTGGTAGCGCCTGGCGATTATCCGCAGATCAACGCGCTGTCCCTGGTCACCGCCGACCTGCTGCGGCGCCTTGGCATGAATGTGGAACTGGTCTCGGTCGACTGGGGCACGCTCGGCCAGCGCCGCGCCTCGCGCGAGCCGGTGGAGCGGGGCGGCTGGAACGTCTTCCACACCACCTCCTCCGGCAACTCCTTGAACATGCCGCCGATCCACCTGATGCTGCGGGCCAATGGCAAGGATGCATGGTTCGGCTGGCCGGACGACCCGGAGATCGAGCGGCTGCGCGCGGCGTGGCTGCGCGCGCCCGATCCGGCCGAGGCCAGGCGCATCGGGGACGCGCTGAATGCCCAGGCCATGCTCAGCATTCCCTATGTCCCGCTCGGCTTCTACTGGCAGCCTTCGGTCTGGCGGCGCAACGTGCGCGGCGTCGGCCGTTCCCCGTCCACGGTTTTCTGGAACATCGAGAAATCCTAGCGGGGCGGCGGCGGGGGTGGCACGGTATGTGCTGGTGCGCCCCCAGTATCCCCGGCGAGCCGGCCGTGGGCAGGCAACGGGGAAGCGGCCGGTCCGGTCGCATGCTGGGAGATCGATGGGGTGACAATCATGGAACGCAGGTCTTTCCTGAAGCTCGCCGCCGGCGCGGCCGCGGTGACGCCGGCGGCGGGTATCCTGCCGGCGCCGGCCCTGGCGCAGGGCGCGGCGGCGCGCACGCTGCGCTTCGTGCCGCAGGCCAACCTGGCCAACTTCGATCCGATCTGGGGCACCCAGTACGTCGTCCGCAACGCCGGCATGCTGGTCTGGGACACGCTCTACGGGCTCGATGCCAAGCTGGAGCCGCGGCGGCAGATGGTGGAGGCCGAGGAGGTCTCCGCCGATGGCCTCACCTGGACCTTCAAGCTGCGCCAGGGCCTGAAGTTCCATGACGGCGCGCCCGTGCTGGCCAAGGATGCGGTGGCCAGCCTGAACCGCTGGGCGGTGCGCGACCCGATGGGCCAGATGATCCGCGCCATCCAGAACGAGCTGGTCGCGGTGGACGACGCGACCTTCCGCTGGTCGCTGAAGAAGCCCTACCCGAAGATGCTGCTGGCCCTGGCGAAGAACAATTCGCCCTGCAGCTTCGTCATGCCGGAGCGGATCGCGAAGACCGATCCCTTCCAGCAGATCACGGAGTTCGTCGGCTCGGGCCCGTTCCGCTTCGTGCGCGAGGAATGGGTTCCCGGCGCCAAGGCGGTCTTCGCCAAGTTCGAAGGCTATGTGCCGCGCGATGAGGCACCCGACTGGATGGCGGGCGGCAAGCGGGTGATGGTGGACCGCGTGGAATGGGTGATCATGCCCGACCCGGCGACCGCCGTGGCCGCGCTGCAGAACGGCGAGGTGGACTGGTGGGAGAACCCGATCGCCGACCTGGTGCCCCTGCTCAGGCGCAACCGCAACATCAATGTGGACATCGCGGATCCGCTGGGCAATGTCGGCAGCTTCCGCATGAACCACCTGCACGCGCCCTTCAACGACGTCCGCGCCCGCCGCGCCATCCTGATGGCGCTGAGCCAGGAGGACTACATGCGCGCCCTGGTGGGGGACGAGCAGGAGCTGTGGAAGTCGATGGCCGGCTTCTTCACGCCCGGCACGCCGCTCTACACCGAGGCGGGCGGCGACATCCTGAAGGGCAAGCGCGACTATGAGGGCGCGAAGAAGCTGCTGGCCGAGGCCGGCTACAAGGGCGAGCCGATCACCGTCCTGGTGGCGCAGGACCAGCCGATCACCAAGGCCTTCGGCGATGTCACGGCCGATCTGCTGAAGCGGATCGGCATGAACGTCGATTTCGTCGCCACGGACTGGGGCACGGTGGGCAGCCGGCGCGCCATGAAGAACCCGCCGAGCCAGGGCGGCTGGCACATCTTCCACACCTGGCACGCCGGCGCCGACTGCCTCAACCCGGCCGCCTATAGCGCCATCCGCGCCAATGGCGATGGCGCCTGGTTCGGCTGGCCGAAGGACGACCAGGTCGAGGCCTATCGCGACGAATGGTTCGCGGCGGCCGACCCCGCGGCCGAGAAGGCGGCCATCGACAAGCTGAACACCGAAGCCATGAAGTTCGGCCTCTACGCGCCGACGGGCTTCTTCATGTCCTACCAGGCCTGGCGGAAGAACGTGTCCGGTGTCGTCAAGGCACCGATCCCGTTCTTCTGGGGCGTCACCAAGAGCTGATCAGAGAACATGTTCGCCTACATCGTCCGACGTGTCCTGGCGACCATCCCCGTGATGGCGATCGTCGCCCTGTTTGTCTTCAGCCTGCTCTACATCGCCCCCGGCGATCCGGCGGCGGTCATTGCGGGTGACCAGGCCACGCCGGCCGATGTGGAGCGGATCCGCCAGAGCCTCGGCCTCGACCGCCCCTTCCTGGTGCGGTTCGGTGAATGGGTGTTCCGCATCCTGCAGGGCGACCTCGGGGTCTCCATCTTCACCAACCTGCCGGTGACGCGCATGATCGCGCAGCGCATCGAGCCGACGCTGTCGCTGATGGTGGTGACGCTGGTGCTGGCCGTCGTCATCGCCGTGCCGATGGGCGTCGTCGCCGCGTGGAAGCACGGCTCCTGGATCGACCGCCTAGTGATGGCCTTCGCCGTGCTCGGCTTCTCGGTCCCGGTCTTCGTCGTCGGCTATCTGCTGGCCTACTACTTCGCGCTGCAGCTCGACTGGTTCCCGGTGCAGGGTTACACGCCCTTCTCGGAAGGCTTCGGGCCCTGGTTCCGCAACTTGGTCCTGCCTTCGATCGCGCTCGGCGGCGTCTATATCGCCCTGATCGCCCGCATCACGCGCGCCACCATGCTCGAGGTGCTGCAGCAGGACTACATCCGCACCGCGCGCGCCAAGGGCGCGGGGCAGCGCACCATCCTGTTCCTGCACGCGCTGAAGAACGCGGCGGTGCCGATCGTCACCGTCATCGGCATCGGCGTCGCGCTGCTGATCGGCGGGGCGGTGGTGACGGAGAGCGTCTTCGCCATTCCGGGCCTTGGCCGCCTGACGGTGGACGCCATCCTGCGCCGCGACTATCCGGTGATCCAGGGCGTCATCCTGCTGTTCAGCTTCGTCTACGTGCTGGTCAACCTGCTGATCGACCTGAGCTACACTCTCTTCGACCCGAGGATCCGGTATTGAGCACCACCACACAGCCCCCGCAGGGTGTCGCGGCGGCGACCCCCATGCCGGACATCATGGCCGTCCGGAAGCCGCGCAAGGGCTTCCTCGGCTACCTCATGCGTCATCCGACCATCGGCATCGGCGGCTTCCTGCTGCTGCTGATGGTGGCCGTCGCCATCTTCGCGCCCTGGCTCTGGACCAAGGACCCGACGGCGCTGGCGCCGGTGATGCGCACGCGCAACCCCTCGGCGGCGGCCTGGTTCGGCACCGACATGCTGGGCCGCGACGTCTATTCCCGCGTGCTCTACGGCACCCGCGTGTCGCTGATGGTGGGCTTCGGCGTGGCCATCGCCGCCTCGGTGATCGGCCTGTTCATCGGCCTGGTCTCCGGCTTCGTGCGCTGGGCCGACAGCATCATCATGCGGATCATGGATGGGCTGATGTCCATCCCCTCGATCCTGCTGGCCATCGCGCTCATGGCGCTGACCCGCGGCTCGGTGGGCAATGTCATCCTGGCCATCACCATCGCCGAGATCCCGCGCGTCTCGCGCCTGGTGCGCGGCGTGGTGCTCTCGCTGCGCGAGCAGCCCTATGTCGATGCCGCCATTGCCTCCGGCACGCGCACGCCGGTGATCATCTGGCGCCACATCCTGCCCAACACCCTGGCGCCGATGACCGTGCAGGCGACCTATATCTGCGCCAGCGCCATGATCACCGAGGCCATCCTCTCCTTCATCGGCGCCGGGACGCCGCCGATCATCCCCTCCTGGGGGAACATCATGGCCGAGGGCCGCGCCCTGTGGCAGGTGAAGCCCTATATCGTCTTCTTTCCTGCCATCTTCCTGTCCGTCACCGTGCTGGCGGTGAACCTGCTGGGCGATGGCCTGCGGGATTCGCTCGACCCGCGCCTCGCCAAGCGGGTGTAAAGCCATGGCTCTGCTCGAGATCGAGAATCTTCAGACGCATTTCCGCACCCCCGATGGCGGTGTGAACCGCGCGGTGGACGGGCTGAGCTTCCATGTCGAGGCCGGCGAGACCGTCGCCATCGTGGGCGAATCCGGCTGCGGCAAGTCGGTCACCTCGATGTCCATCCTGCGGCTCATCCCCGAGCCGCCGGGCAAGATCGCCGGCCAGATCCGCTTCAACGGCCGCAACCTGCTCGATCTCTCGGACCGCGAGATGCGCGCCATCCGCGGCAACGAGATCAGCATGATCTTCCAGGAGCCGATGACCTCGCTGAACCCGGTGCTCAGCATCGGCAAGCAGATCGGCGAGGCGCTGCGCCTGCATCAGGGCCTCTCCAAGTCGGAGGCCGAGGCCAAGGCGGTGGAGATGCTGACGCTCGTCGGCATTCCGGCGCCGGACAAGCGGGTGAAGGAGTATCCGCACCAGCTCTCCGGCGGCATGCGGCAGCGCGTGATGATCGCCATCGCGCTGGCCTGCAATCCGAAGCTGCTGATCGCCGACGAGCCGACCACTGCGCTCGACGTCACCATCCAGGCGCAGATCCTCGACCTGATGCGCGACCTCAAGCACCGCGTCGGTGCCGCCATCGTGCTGATCACCCATGATCTCGGCGTCGTCGCCGAGGTCGCGGAGCGGGTCATCGTCATGTATGCCGGCCGCAAGGTGGAGGAGGCGCGGGTCGAGGACCTCTTCCGCACGCCGCGCCACCCCTATACCCAGGGCCTGCTCGGCGCCGTGCCGAAGCTCGGCTCCTCGCTGGATGGCGAGACCGAGCGCCTGGCCGAGATTCCCGGCCTGGTGCCCAGCCTCAAGGAGAAGATCCAGGGCTGCGTCTTCGCCGGGCGCTGCCCGAAGGTGACGGAGCTTTGCCGCGAGGTCGCGCCGGCCCTGGAGGAGAAGGCGCCGCGCCATGTCGCGGCCTGCCACTACGCGGAGAAGGAGGCCGTGGCCGCATGAGCATGACCATGGGAACCCACCCGCAGCACGGCGCCCCCCAGCGGGGCGGCCGGCCGCTGCTGGAGGTGAACGACCTCAAGAAGCACTTCCCGATCCGGGCGGGCTTCTTCGGCGGCACCACCGGCCATGTCTATGCCGTGGACGGCGTCAGCTTCAACATCGCCAAGGGCGAGACGCTCTCCCTGGTGGGTGAATCGGGCTGCGGCAAGTCGACCGTCGGCAAGGCGCTGCTGCGCCTGTTCCCGCCGACCGCGGGGCAGGTGGTGCTGGACGGCCAGCGCATCGACGACCTCAGCCAGAGCGCGCTGCGCCCGGTGCGCCGGCGCGTCGGCGTGGTCTTCCAGGACCCGTTCAGCAGCCTCAATCCGCGCATGCGGGTGAAGGACCTGCTGGCCGAGCCGATCCGCAACTTCGGCCTGGCCCGGGACGGCAAGGATCTCGATGAGCGGGTGGCCAGGCTGATGGACACCGTGCGCCTCCCGCGCGACGCGGTGAACCGCTGGCCGCATGAGTTCTCCGGCGGCCAGCGGCAGCGCATCTGCATCGCCCGCGCGCTGGCCGGCGAGCCGGACCTGATCATTTGCGACGAGGCGGTCTCCGCGCTCGACGTCTCGGTCAAGGCGCAGATCGTCAACCTGTTGCAGGACCTGCAGCGGGAGCTCGGCCTGGCCCTGCTCTTCATCAGCCACGACCTCGCCATCGTCGAGCACATGACGCACCGGGTGGCGGTGATGTATCTCGGCAAGATCGTCGAGATCGGCCCGCGCCGCTCGCTCTTCGCCGCGCCGAAGCATCCCTATACCGAGGCGCTGCTCTCCGCCGTGCCGGTGCCGGAGCCCGGGGCCGGGCGGCAGCGCATCGTCCTGAAGGGCGATGTGCCGAGCCCGATCAACCCGCCGAAGGGCTGCCGCTTCCACACGCGCTGCCCTTATGTCTTCGATCGCTGCCGCAGTGACGAGCCGCTCCTGAAGCAGACCGAGGGCGGGCAATGGGCCGCCTGCCACCTGCACGACCTGCCGGAGGCCCGCAATCCGCTGGCCCGGAGCGTCGCCGCCGCGGCCTGACGGGGCCGGTGGGGGGGAGAAGGGGCCTCGGCCCCTTTTTCTCGGACAGTACTTGCAAACGCTTCGCATTTGCGCCAGAACGGACGCAGTTTGCCCGCAAGCCCCCGCTTGACGGGCCGTGCATGCTTGGATGACCCTCCTATCCCAAGGACGCCGTGCTGCGCGGCGCCATTGCGGACGGGGAGAGGCGGCATGCCGAATGTCACGCTGACGGTGAACGGCAAGACCCATGCGGTGGAGGTGGAGGGACGGACCCTCCTGGTCGAGGTGCTGCGCGAGAAGCTGCGGCTGACCGGCACCCATGTCGGCTGCGACACCAGCCAGTGCGGGGCCTGCGTGGTGCATATCGGCGGGGACAGCGTGAAGTCCTGCACCATCCTGGCGGTTCAGGCCGACGGCGCCGAGGTCACGACCATCGAGGGCCTGGCGGCGGCGGACGGGACGCTGCATCCGATGCAGGAGGCCTTCCGCGAGCACCACGCGCTGCAATGCGGCTTCTGCACCCCGGGCATGGTGATGAGCGCCATCGACCTGGTGAAGAAGCATCCCGATGGCCTGTCCGAGCAGGAGATCCGCGAGGGGCTGGAGGGCAACATCTGCCGCTGCACCGGCTACCACAATATCGTCAAGGCGATCGCCGCCGCCGCGGATGTGATGCAGGGCCGTGCCACCGAGGTGGCGCGCGCCGCCGAGTAGCTCCTGGCCACGACCGGGCATCATAAGCCCGGCGCGGTGCGAGACGGCGCCGAGGAAAGCGCCTGGGAGGGCGCGAGGGAGAGCAAGGTCCATGAACGTCACCAAGCCCGTCGGCGCGGCCTTCGAGGGCATCGGCGCCAGTGTCCGTCGCAAGGAGGATCTGCGCTTCCTCCGCGGGCGCGGCCGCTATACCGACGATCTCAGCCGCCCCGAGCAGTTGCAGGCCTGGATCCTGCGCAGCCCGCACGCGCATGCGCGCATCCTCTCCATCGACACCGCGGCCGCGGCGGCCATGCCGGGGGTCCAGGCGGTCCTGACCGCGAAGGAGGCGGAGGCCGACGGTCTCGGCGGCGTGCCCTGCGGCTGGCAGGTGACCGGCAAGGGCGGGCAGGTGATGGCCGAGCCCATGCACCCGGTGCTGGCCAGCGGCAAGGTGCGGCATGTCGGCGACCCGGTGGCGATGGTCGTCGCGGAGACCAAGGCCCAGGCGCGCGATGCCGCCGAGGCGATCCTGGTCGAGTATGCGCCGCTGCCCGCGCTGCCGGACATGGCCGCCGCCCTCGCGCCGAGGGCCGTGGCGCTGCATGACGAGGCGCCGGGCAATCTCTGCTTCGACTGGGAGATCGGCGACAAGGCCGCGACGGACGCCGCCTTCGCCGGGGCGCACAAGGTGGTCCGCTTCGAGACCACGAACAACCGCCTCGTCCCCAACGCCATGGAGCCGCGCGCGGCGCTCGGCGAGTACGATCCGAACGCGGATGAGTACACGCTCACCACCACCAGCCAGAACCCGCATGTCATCCGGCTGCTGATGGGCGGCTTCGTGCTCAAGGTGCCGGAGGCCAAGCTGCGCGTGGTGGCGCCCGATGTCGGCGGCGGCTTCGGCAGCAAGATCTATCATTACGCCGAGGAGGCGCTGGTCACCTGGGCGGCGCGGCGCGTCGGCCGGCCGGTCAAATGGACCTGCGAGCGCAGCGAGAGCTTCCTCTCCGACGCGCATGGCCGCGACCATGTGACCCGGGCGGAGCTGGCGCTCGACGCGGAGGGGCGCTTCCTCGGCCTGCGCGTCGAGACCCTGGCCAATATGGGCGCCTATCTCTCGACCTTCGCCCCCGCCATCCCGACCTACCTCTCCGCGACGCTGCTGGCCGGCTGCTACACCACGCCGGCGATCCACGGGCAGGTGAAGGCGGTCTTCACCTCCACCGTGCCGGTGGACGCCTATCGCGGCGCCGGCCGGCCGGAGACGACCTACCTGCTGGAGCGGCTGGTCGATGTGGCGGCGCGGGAGACCGGCATCGACCGCATCGAGATCCGCCGGCGGAACTTCATCCATCCCGACCAGTTCCCCTACCAGACGCCGGTCGCGCTGCAATACGACAGCGGCGATTACGAGACGACGCTGCGCCTCGCCCTGGAGGCCGCCGACCATGCCGGTTTCGAGCAGCGCCGCGCCGAGGCGAAGGCGCGCGGGAAGCTGCGCGGCATCGGCATCTCCACCTATCTGGAGGCCTGCGGCATCGCGCCCTCGAAGCTGGTCGGCCAGCTCGGCGCCCGGGCGGGGCTCTACGAGGTGGCGAATATCCGCGTGCACCCGACCGGCAGCATCTCGGTCTTCACCGGGACGCACAGCCACGGCCAGGGCCACGAGACCACCTTCGCCCAGCTCGTCGCCGAGCAGCTCGGCGTGCCGCTCGGCTCGGTCGAGATCGTGCACGGCGACACCGGCAAGATCCCCTTCGGCATGGGCACCTACGGCTCGCGCTCCCTGGCCGTCGGCGGCGCCGCCATGGTCAAAGCGATGGACAAGATCATCGCCAAGGGCCGCAGGATCGCGGCGCATCTCCTGGAGGCCTCGGTCGAGGACATCGAGTTCGGCGTGGACGAGGCGGGCGGCCGGTTCCGCGTCGCCGGCACGGACCGGACGAAGTCGCTGGCCGAGATCAGCATGGCCGCCTACGTACCGCACGACTACCCGATCGAGGAGCTGGAGCCCGGGCTGGAGGAGACCGCCTTCTACGACCCCAAGAACTTCACCTATCCTGGCGGCTGCCATGTCTGCGAGGTGGAGATCGACCCCGAGACGGGCGAGACGCAGGTGGTCAACTTCACCGCCTGCGACGATGTCGGCCGCGTCATCAACCCGATGATCGTCGAGGGGCAGATCCAGGGTGGCCTCGCCCAGGGCATCGGCCAGGCCTTGCTGGAGGGCACGGTGTATGACAGCGAGGGCCAGCTGCTGACCGCCAGCCTCAACGACTACGCCATGCCGCGCGCCACCCAGGTGCCGAGCTTCGGCGTCTCCACCGCCGTCACCCTGTGCACCCACAATCCGCTCGGCGTGAAGGGCTGCGGCGAGGTGGGCGCCATAGGCTCGCCGCCCGCCGTCATCAACGCCGTGGTCGACGCGCTGCGCGAGCTGGGCGTGACGCATGTCGAGATGCCGGCGACACCGTTGAAGATCTGGTCCATCATCCAGGGCAAGGGCGGCGCCCTGTCCGCCGCCACCGCGTAAGGGAGCCTGTCGCGATGTACGATTTCGCCTACCACAAGCCGTCCAGCATCGCGGATGCGGTGAAGCTGCTCACCGACGATCCCGACGCCAAGCCGGTGTCCGGCGGCATGACGTTGCTGCCCGCGCTGAAGCACCGGCTGAACCAGCCGACCGCTCTGGTCGATCTCTCCGGCATCGCCGAGCTGCGCGACGTGCGGCGCGAGGGCGACGCGCTGGTCATCGGCGCGATGGTCCGGCATTACGAAGTGGCGACCGACCCGCAGATCATGGCCGCCATCCCGGCGCTGGCCCGCATGGCCTCGACCATCGGCGACACGCAGGTGCGCAACCGCGGCACGATCGGCGGCAGCATCGCCAACAACGACCCCGCGGCCGACTATCCGGCGGCGGCGCTGGCGCTCGGCGCCACCATCGTCACCGACCGCCGCTCGATCCCGGCCGACGACTTCTTCCTGGGCATGTTCACCACCGCCCTGGAGCCGGGCGAGTTGGTGACGGCCATCTCCTTCCCGATCCCCGAGAAGGCGGGCTATGCCAAGCTGCGCAACCCGGCCAGCCGCTATTCCATGACCGGCGTCTTCGTGGCGCGGGGGCCGAAGGGGGTGGGCGTCGGCGTCAACGGGGCCGGCCCCTGCGCCTTCCGGCAGGCGGAGATGGAGGCGGCGCTCGCCGCCAACTGGTCCGTCGAGGCGGTGGCCGGCGTGAAGCAGGCGCCGGACGACCTCAACAGCGACATTCATGGCAGCGCCGAGTACCGCGCCAACCTGGTCACGGTGATGGCCAAGCGCGCGGTGGCCGACGCCGGCTGAGACCTGTCGCGGGCCGGCCCCTTCCGCCGGCCCGCGCCCTGCGGCACCCTGCGCACCTCGAGTCCCGGCAGCGGAGGGGTGCGCGCGTGCAGATCGACGATCCGGCGGTGATTGCAGAAGTCCGGGCGGTGTTCGACCGCTACGAGGACGCGCTGATGAACAACCGCGCGGAGATCCTGGACAGCCTCTTCTGGGCGGACCCGCGCACGGTGCGCTTCGGCATCGGCGAGATCCTCTACGGGCATGAGGCCATTCGCGCCTTCCGCGCCTCGGTGAAAGCCTACGCGCGGCGCGCGCAGAGGAAGGTCCACATCGTCGCCTTCGGCCCGGACTTCGCCGCCACCCACCTGGAATACGAGCGCCTCGGCGCCGATGGGATACCAACCGGGCTGATCGGGCGCGAGACCAAGATCATGGCACGGATGCCGGAGGGGTGGCGCGTCGTCTCCGCCCATGTCTCGCTGCTGGCGCGCGATCCGGGGCTGCAATCCCGATGAGCGGCGGGCATGTCGTCGTCATCGGCGCCGGCATCGTGGGCGCCTGCACGGCGCTCGCGCTGCGGCGCGAGGGCTGGGAGGTCACGCTGCTCGACCCGGCCGAGCCGGGGGGCGAGCAGGCGGCCAGCTATGGCAATGGCGCCTGGCTCTCGCCCCATTCCGTGATCCCGCCCGCCACGCCCGGCACCTGGCGCAGGGTCCCGCAGTTTCTCCGCGACCCCCTCGGGCCACTGTCCATCCGCTGGTCCTACCTGCCGCGCGCGACGCCCTGGCTGTTGCGCTACCTCTGGTCCGGCTGGACCGAGGCCAAGGTGCTGCGCGCCGCCCGGGCGCTCCGCCCGCTGCTGGAGGGCGCGCCCGCGCTGCACGCGGCCCTGGCGGAGGCCGCCGGCGTGCCCGGGCTGATCCGGCGCGACGGGCTGATGTACATCTACCCCGACCGCGCCGCCTTCGAGGCCGAGGCCCTGGCCTGGCGTGTCCGCCGCCAGGTCGGGCTGACCTGGCGGGAGATCGGGGCCGAGGAGCTGCGCCGGCGCGAGCCGGAGCTCGACCGCCGCTACGGCTTCGCGATCCTGGCCGAGGAGGGGGGGCATTGCCGCGACCCGGGCGCCTATGTCGCGGCCCTGGTGGCGCAGGCGGTGCGCGAGGGGGCCCGCCTGCGGCGCGCCGCCGCCACCGGCTTCCGGATCGAGGACGGGCGGCTCAGGGCGGTGGGCACGAAGGCGGGGGAGGTCGCAGCCGACCGCGCGGTCATCGCCGCCGGCATCCGGTCGCGCCCGCTGGCGGCGCTGGCGGGCAACCGCCTGCCGCTGCAGACCGAGCGCGGCTACCACGCCGTCATCGCCGCGCCGGAGGCCGGGCCGCGCGTCCCGCTGATGCCCTCGGACGGCAAGATGGGCGTGACCATGACCGAGGCCGGGCTGCGCGCGGCCGGGCAGGTGGAGATCGCCGCCCTGGAGGATGCGCCGGACTGGCGGCGCGCGGCGATCCTGCGCGACCATCTGCTGCGCAGCTTCCCGGGCCTGCCGCGCGATCTGCCGCCCGAGCGGGTGCGCTTCTGGATGGGCCATCGCCCCAGCATGCCGGACGGCCTGCCCTGCATCGGCCCGGCCCGGCGCAGCCCGGATATTGTTTTTGCCTTCGGCCACGGGCATACCGGCCTGGTCGGCGCGCCACGGACGGCGAAGCTGGCGCTGGACCTCGTCGCGCGCCGGCGCCCGGATCTTGATCCGGCACCGTACAATCCCCTGCGATTCGACTAGCAATCATCGCCCGCCAGTGCGAGGATACCGGTCAGCCGGCCCCGCATCCCGTCGGGCCGCACACTTTTTTACGGATACGAGACGCAGTGTTTCCCGATAACGATTCGCAGGGCGGCACCGGGCCCATCGAGGCTGAGGTCAAGTGGTACAACGGCCGTAAGGGCTTCGGCTTCGTGCTGGGTCCGGATGGCCAGGATGTGTTCTTCCACGCTTCGGCGCTGACCGAGGCCGGAATCGAACCGCCTGAGACCGGCGACAAGCTGGTCTGCGAGATCGGCACGGACCGCCAGGGCCGCCGGCTGGTCACCCGGATCACCGAGCGGAAGCTCGGCCCGGGCGGTGGTGCCGGTGGGGGCGACCGCCCGCGTCGTGACTTCGGCGATCGTCCGCCGCGCCGTGACTTCGGCGCCGGCGGTTTCGGTG
Organism: Roseomonas sp. KE0001; assembly: GCF_016107285.1. Classification (GTDB taxonomy): domain Bacteria; phylum Pseudomonadota; class Alphaproteobacteria; order Acetobacterales; family Acetobacteraceae; genus Pseudoroseomonas. The sequence goes on from NZ_RCVQ01000001.1 coordinate 487,742, forward strand.
ACCGTCCGCCGCGCCGCGACTTCGGCGACCGGGGCGGCTTCGGTGGTGGCTTCGGTGACCGTCCGCCGCGCCGCGACTTCGGCGATCGTGGCGGCTTCGGCGGCGGCTTCGGCGACCGTCCGCCGCGTCGTGACTTCGGCGGCGCCGGTGCGGGCGGTGGCTTCGGCGCGCCGCGCAGCTTCGGCGACCGTCCGCCGCGCCGTGACTTCGGCGGCCGCGACGAGGGCGGCCCGACCTATGCCGTGAACGGCACCGTCAAGTGGTTCGACCAGGTGCGCGGCTTCGGCTTCGTCACGCCGGACGATGGCGGCCAGGACGTGTTCCTGCATTCCTCCGTGCTGCAGCGCGCCGGCAAGCAGGACGTGCAGCAGGGCGAGAAGCTGAACCTCGAGGTGCGCGACGGCCAGCGTGGCCGTCAGGCCGTGGTGCTGAAGGGCAGCTGATCCCTCCACCCGTCGTGGGTCTGAAGCCCCTGTCGCCTTCCGGCGGCAGGGGTTTTTTGCCTTCGATGGCGGGGGATGCCCGCTTTCCGGGCAGCGGTCTCCTCTCTGGGGAAGAATCCGTCCTCTTCCAGGCTTTCGGGGGGCGGGTGCGACGATTAGCTTTCGGTGAATGTTCAGTAAGGGTTGATCTGATGCGCCGTCATCTTCTGCTCGGTCTGGCGCTGGCTGGGCTTCTCGCTCCCCTGACCGCGTCCCGGGCCCAGGAGGCCAACTGGCCCAACCGCCCGATCACGCTGATGGGCGGTTTCCCCAATGGCTCCGGGGTCGATATCTATCAGCGCAAGCTGGCCGAGCCGCTGTCCAGGGCCCTCGGCGTCACCGTGGTGGTGGACAACCGCACGGGCGCCGGCGGCAATATCGCCAGCGATCTCGTCGCCAAGGCGCGGCCGGATGGCTACACCTTCCTCTTCGGCACCGCCGGCACCCACGCCATCAATGCCACGCTCTACAGCAGCCTGCCCTTCGACGTGGTGAAGGACTTCACGCCCATCACGCATCTGGGCGACGTGCCGAATGTGCTCACCGTGAGCGCCGAGAGGCGGCCGCAGTTCGCCACCTGCCAGGACCTGATCGCCGCCGCCAAGGCGAAGCCCGGCGCGCTGAACTATGCCTCGACCGGAAACGGCGCCTCGACGCATCTGGCCGGGGCGCAGTTCGCGCAGGTGGCCGGGCTGGAGGTCGTGCATGTGCCCTTCCGCGGCCAGCCCGGCGCGCAGACGGCGCTGCTGGCCGGCGACGTGGATTTCTTCTTCAACCAGTCGGGTCCCGCCATCGGCTATATCGGGCAAGGGCAGGTGAAGGGGCTGGCGGTGTCGAGCCGGAAGCGCCTGCCGGCCCTGCCGGAGGTGCCGACCGTGGAGGAGGCCTGTGGCCTTGCGGGCTTCGACAGCAGCACCTGGTACGGCATCTTCGCGCCGGCCGGCCTGCCGCAGCCGATCCAGGCGCGGATGGACGAGGAGATCCGCAAGATCATCAACACGCCGGACTTCAAGGACTGGCTGATCCAGAGCCAGGGCATCACCCCCAGCACGGTGGCCACTCCGGCCGAGTTCCGGGCCGTGCAGGAGCGCGACATCGGCCGCTGGGCCGAGGTCATCCGCCGCTCCGGTGCCAGGGTGGAGTAAGCCGGCTCGTTCGGGCGAAAGGTGAGGGAGGGGCGATCGGCCCCTCCCGGTCCGTCAGCCGCGCCCGACGAAGGGCATCTTCGTGGCCATGATGGTGACGAACTGGACATTGGCGTCGAGCGGCAGCGAGGCCATGTGCAGAATGGTCTCGCCGACATGGCGGACATCCATGCGCGGCTCGGCCAGCATATCGCCATTCGGCTGCGGCACGCCGCGGACCATGCGCTCGGTCATGGGCGTCGCGGCATTGCCGACATCGATCTGGCCGCAGGCGATGTCCCACTTCCGCCCGTCCAGGCTGATCGACTTGGTCAGGCCGGTGATGGCATGCTTGGTGGCGGTGTAGGGCGCCGAACCGGGGCGCGGCGCATGGGCGCTGATGGAGCCGTTGTTGATGATGCGGCCGCCGCGCGGCGACTGCTGCTTCATCACCCGATAGGCTTCCTGCGCGCAGAGGAAGGCGCCATGCAGGTTGGCGCCGACGACGCCGAACCAGTCCTCTCGCGTGATCTCGTCGAAATCCACCGACGGGCTGCCGCGCCCGGCGTTGTTGAACAGCAGGTCGCAGCGCCCCCAGCGTTCCGTCACCGCGGCGAAGAGCGCCTTGACCGAGGCGGGGTCGCTGACATCCGTCGGCACCGGCAGGCAGTCGCCGGCGCGCCCGCCGGCCTCGGCGCGGGTGGCCTCCAGCGCATCCTGGCGGCGCCCGGCCAGGGCCACCTTCCAGCCGGCGCCGAGCAGCGCCAGCGCGGCGGCGCGGCCGATGCCGCTGCCGGCTCCGGTGACGACGGCGATCTTGTCCATGGGGGGTCCTTTCCTCACCTAAGATGGCGCCGTTCCGGGCCTCGCCGAGGCCGGCGGCGCCGATACGCCACAGGGTGCGGCGGCGGCGGACGGCGCGCAAGCACCCGGCCGCCGGCACGCGGCGGGACAGGAAGAGGACACGCGCTTGAGGACTGCACTGACCCGGATCCTGGCCCTGGCGGGCCCGCTTCTGACCGTTCCGGCGGCGGCACAGGAGATGCCGCGCCTGTTTCCGACGCGGGACGTGGCGGTGCGCTACACCGCCAGCGCCCCGGGGCAGACCGCGCAGCCGGTGGAGGCGGCCTGGCTGGCGGCGCGGCAGCGCTGGCGTATCGAGACGCCGCGCGCGCCGGGCTGGGTGCTGCTCGATGTCCCGGCCCAGCGCGCGCAGATGGTGATGGAGGGGCAGCGCATGGTGGTGACCCTGCCGGGCCGGGGCCAGATCCCCCTGCTCGACGGCCTGCCGGAGGGCGCGAAGGTGAGCCGCGCCGGCTCCGCGCGCGTGGCGGGGCATGACTGCGCCCTGTGGCGCATCGTCAGCAAAGAGGGGAATGGCACGGCCTGCCTGACGCCGGATGGCGTGCTGCTGCGCGCCAGCGGCGAGCGGGAGGGCCGCCGCGGCAGTCTGGAGGCGGAGGAGGTGCGCTATGCGCCGCTGAACGCCGCCCGCTTCGAGGTGCCGCCGGGCCTGATGGCGCTGAACCTGCCGCAGGGCCTCTCGGGCCTGGGCCAGGCCCTCCCCGGGTTGCTGCCGGGCGGCCGCTGACGCCAGGCGCCGCGCCGGGGGGTCACCAGGGGCAGGGCGGCAGCCGGAGGGCGCGTTGCAACAGGTGGGAGGGCAACAGCCCCGCGACCACGGCGCGCCGCTCGCCGGGCACCGTGTCCAGGCCAAGCTCGGCCTGGAAGGTGGGGCCCAGCCCATCGACCAGCAGGGCGGCGAAGCCCGGATCGAACTGCGTCCCGCTGCAGGCCTGCACCTCCAGTAGGGCCTCGGCCACCGTCAGGTGGCGCCGGTAGGCACGGCCGGGCTCGATCATGGCGACGAAGGCATCCGCCACGCAGACGGCGCGAACGAGCGGCATCAGCTCGCGACCCTGGCGGCCCGAGGGATACCCGCCGCCCTGCCAGCGTTCGTGATGATCGCGCGCGGAGAAGACCACGGCTTCCGGATAGCCGAGGGCCGAGAGGGTTTCCGAGCCGGTGCGGGGGTGTTCGCGCACCGCCGCCGTCTCTAGCGGGGTCAGCTGCCGGGCGGCGTCCAGGAGCGAGACGGGGAGGAACAGCTTCCCGAGATCGTGCAGCAGGCCGGCGGCGACGATCAGCGCGGCATCGCCAAGCGCCTCGGACCGGCGCGACCACATGGCCAGCAGCACCGTGGCGACGCGGATGGAATGATCCGCCGTGGGCGGGTGATGCCGGCGCAGGGCGGCAAGCAGGCGCAGGCTCTGCCGCGACAGGTCGTCCGGCAGGTTCGGATCCGGCGGCAGCTCGCGCAGATCCTCGGAGAGGGGCGGATGGGTGGCCGTGGACATAACCGCCATGCCGATGTCAGGCCGGGCTTCTACCACACCAGCCGGTAGCCTCGCCCCCGCACCGCCAGCACCTGGATTCGGCCGTCGGAAACCCGCTCCAGCTTCTGCCGCAGGGAGGAGGCGAACTGGTCCACCCCCCGCTGCTGCGGCTTGCGGCGATAGCCCAGGACCCGTTCGGCGATCGCGTCCCGCTCCGCCAGGTGGCCGGGGTTCTGCAGCATCATCGACAGCAGGCCGGCTTCGGCGCCGGTCAGGTGGTGCTCCATGCCGTCCGGCGAGATCAGGCGCTGCCGCGCCGGGTCGAGCTGCACGCCCCAGATGATCTGCACCGCGGGCGCGGCCTCGGTACCGCCAAGCCGGCGCATCAGCGCCTTCAGCCGCGCCACCACCTCGCGCGGCGATGCCGGCAGGGCGAGATGGTCATCGGCGCCGAGCTCCAGCGTGGCGACTCGCTCGCCTTCGGAGGGCCGGCGGCTGAACACCACGAGGCCGCGATCGGGCGCCGAGATATGGCTGACGATCGACAGGCTGTCCCCGCCGATCAGCTCCAGGTCCAGCAGCACGATCCGCGCCGCCTCCTGTTGCAGGGCGCGGCGGAGTTCCGTCTGGCTCTCCACGCGCTGAGGGTTGTAGCCGGCTTCCGCCAGGGCGGCCGCCATGGAGTCTGCCAGGCTGGGCGAGGCCATGCCGAGCAGCAGGGTCGGACGCTCGTTCACACACGACGGCTGGGCCGGCCGGGCGTAGCGAGCGGGCGACTTCTGGGTTGCATGTGTGTCGAGCATTGCTCGTAAGGATAGCAGATACTACGGCAACAACCATAATTTAGTTGAGAGATGAATCGCCTTTCTGAGAGGGATCCACTGGTTCGAGCAGTCTTCGAAGGTGGCGCGCCAAGTCGTTCTGCGAGCATGGTTTGGCCAGCAAAAGATCCTGCGGCCCCAGCCTTTCCTCGCTCAGGGCGTAGCCCGAGATCAGCAGTGCGGGCAGATTGCGCCTGTGCCGGCGCGCCTCGCGCACCAGTTGGCGGCCGCTCATGCCGCCGGGCATGATCATGTCGGTCAGGAGAAGGTCGGCCGGGAAACCCTCCTCCAGCACCTTCAGCGCCTCCGGCCCGGCCTCGACACCCACCACCGTGCATCCCAGGGATTGCAACTGTCGCGTGAGAACGTGGCGGAGCGGCGCCTCGTCCTCGACGAGAAGGATGCGCGCTCCCGCCTCTCCGGTTCTGGGAATGCAGGCCTCCGAGCCGGGCGGCGGCTGGCCGGGGAGAGCCAGCGCCGCGCTGAAGCCGGATGTCGGGCCACGATCCAGCTTCAGGGTGCCGCCAGCCTGATGGACCATCTCCTGCAGGGCGCGCAACTCGCCGCGCGACTCCCCGGGCAGGAAGGGAATGCTCCGCTCGCCGCCCCCCGCATCGGAGGCGCTGATCCGGCAGTGCAGCCATGGATGCGCCGATCCATGCCCGGGCTGCGCTCCGGTCAGGGTGATCTCGACCCGTCCCGCACCGGTCATGAGGTCCCGCGCCTGCAGCACCAGCGCGACCACGGCATTCTCGAACTGCCAGGCGGGCAGGCGCGGGCGGGGCAGGCCGGGCTTCACGACCAGGCGGAGCGTGACGGCTTCGGGCAGGGCGGCGCGGAGCAGGGGCTCGAGGTTGCGCAGCAGGGTCGCCGGATGCGGGTCCGCCTTCCCGGCCGTTGTCAGGCTGGCGAAGTCCAGCATCCTGCCGGCCATCTCGAGCCCGCGGCGCGTCGCCATCAGCGCCGCGGTGCCGTCGCGCAGCAGGCCCGAGGGAGCGCCTCCGGTGATGTCGGCGATGGTGCCGCGCAACTGCTCGATTCGCGACTCGGCTTCGCGCAACTCCCGCAGCAGGTCCCGCGCGGCACCGCTGGCGAGCCGGCCGATGACCTCCGTGCGCTGGCTCTCGAACTGCCGTTGCCGCGCCTGCTGCGCGCCGGTGATGTCGCTGAAGAAGATGGCGACGCCATCGCCGGCGGGATGCGCCACCATGCGGAACCAGCGATCCAGCTCCTGCAGGTGGACGGCGAAGTCCTCATGGGCACCGCGCGAGGCGACCAAGTGCAGCAGGGCGAAGGCCTCGTCCTGCAGCAGAGAGGGGAAACGCTCCCAGAGCGTGAGGCCCAGGAGGGCCGGGCTGGCCACGCCGATCATGCCGAGCGCGGCGCCGTTCGCGTAGGTCATGCGCCACTCGGCATCGAGCGCGATGAAGCCGTCGCTGATCGAATCGAGGATGTGCTCGACACGCTCGCGCGCGCCATTCGCCTCGTCGGCCATGCCATGCAGCGCCGTGATCAGACGCCGGTTGCGAATCGCCACCTCGGCGAGGCGGGCGAGCTGGTCCAGCATCGCCTCGCCATCGGCGTTGAAGCCGCCCTCGGGCTCCGCCAGGACCAGCACCGCGAAGGCCCCGCCATCCTCCTCCCTCAGCGGCAGCGCCATGCGGGCCGGCAGATCCTCCCGCGGCGGCAGCCTGCCCTCCGGCACGACGGGCTCCCCGGGCAGGCCGGCGATCCAGCGCCCGAGCGCGGCGAACCGGCCCGGTGCCGGCTCGGTGCCCCGGCTCTCGGCGGGACGGCGCATCGGCTGGTTCAGCAGCATCAGGGCGGCGAAGGGGGCGCCCGTGGTCTCGCGGGCCAGACGCGCGACCACTTCCAGCAGCACGGGCAACTCGGCGATCCTGGCGATCTGCGCCGAGCCGCGTGCCAGCCACTCCAGCCGCGCCGTGGCCTGGCCCTGCGCCTCCAGGCGCTGCCGGGCCTCGCGCAGGACCAGCGCCACGCCCGACCCGGCCACGCCGGTGATCAGGAGGGTGAGCAGGACGCCGAGTCCCGCATGGTTGCGCCAGGCCGCGAAGGCGGCCGCCTCGCTCAGCCCCACCGAGACGACGCCCGGCTGCCCCGGCACGGGCACCACGGCGGTGAAATGGCCGCCGCCCTCCTCGGTGCGGCTCAGGCCGGACCAGTTCTCCTGCAGGCGCAGGATCTCGATCGCCCGCACCGCCTGCGCGGCCGGCTGGCCGATCCGGTCCGGGTCGGAGGGCATGCGCGCCAGCAGGCGGCCCTGGCCGTCGATCAGCGCGATCTCGTTGCCCGGCGGCAACAGCAGGCGGTCGTAGAAGCCCTCGAAGAGCCGGAGGGGGAGCAGGGCCAGCACCGCCTCCTGGCCGTCCGGCAGGGGGTGCCACAGTGGCAGCGCCGGTCCCACCGTGCTACGCACGGGCGGACCGAAGCGCATGCCGCCCTGCCCGGCGGCCAGCGCGCCGAGCGCCTTCTCGAAGTCGTCCAGGTCGAGGCCGGCGATCCGGCGGCGCCCGGCCTCGCTCGCGAGCAGCAGACGCCCGTCGGACGACAGGATGGCCAGCGTGACGCCCTCGGGCGCCGCCGCCTCCCGGACGGCGAGCGCCTCCAGCGCCTCCTGCGCCTGCTCCGCCCCGGTGCGCCGCGCCACGGCGCCGAGCCCGATCATGGCCTGGTTCAGCGCGTTGAACAGGGCGGAGGCCTGGGCGGCCATGCTCCTGGCCAGCACGCTGGCCTCGGCCAGGCTGCGTTCCGCCGTCTGCCGGCGTTCCGACAGCAGATGCAGCCCGATGCCACCGCCGACCGCGACAAGAATCAGGACGGTGAAGGCCAGTCCGGCGATCCGCCAGGGCCAGAGAAGCCGACGCGGCTGCTGAAGCATCAGGGCCGCATTCGGGCAGCCGTCACCGCCGGAGGGGTGCGCGGCTCAGGAGCGAATTGGATCATGGCGCGCGGGGCAGGCGGCAGGGAATGAAAGGGGAAAGATTCGGAGGCAATGTTAAACCTCCGATTGCGTCACAATGCAAGCTGCGGCCGTTCCGCCACGGCCAGGCGGGAGAGCAGGAGCAGGCTGGCGGCATAATAGCTTCGCGCTTCCGACAGTGGCGGAAAGCGCGGGCCGGGGCGCCGCGTCGCGGTCACCGCCTCGGCCACCGCCTGGATGCCGGCATCCGCCGCATAGGGCGCGACGGCGCGGCCATCGAGATCGGTCCAGGCCGGCCTGCTGCTGGCCTCCCCGCCCCAGAAAAGGCGGGCGGCGGCCAGCGCCGGCTCCTCGGTCAGCCCGGCCCAGGACAGGTACAGCGGCACGCGGACCGCGTCGTAGGAGAAGCGCGGCGCCCAGCCCTGGGCGGGGCGGGGCGCGCCATGCGGCCGGTCGATCTGGATCCAGTCGGCCGGCAGCTGCCAGGGGCCGAACCGCGCCTGCCGCAACAGCCGGCAGCCCTCCGCCGTCAGCTCCTTCCAGGGGCCCGCGGGGCGCAGCCGCGCCAGTCCGGGAAAGGCCGGGAAGACGTAGTAGGAGGGGTTCACCACCACGTGGCGGGGATGATCGAAGCCGAAGGCCGCCGGCAGGAGCAGGGTCCGGCCGTCGACCTGGCGGATGCAGAGGGCTTCCAGGTCGCGCAGCATCTCGCCGGCGAGCAGGGCGAGGTCCGGGTCCTGCCAGCGCCGCGCGGCCCGGCTCAGGGCCCAGGCGATGAAGATATCGCCGTCCGTGGCGTTGTTGGCGTCCTCCACGGGCCGGGCCCGGCCGGGCTGCCAGCGCCAGGCGTGCAACCGGTCCTGCGGCCGCGCCAGCGCGCGGCGCGTCCAGGCGAGGATGCGGCGGAAGGTGGCCTGGTCGTCGAAGGCCTCGGCGAAGAGCAGGCCCCATCCCTGGCCCTCGGAATGCGAGATGCCCCCATTGCCGGTGTCCACCACGCGCCCGTCCCCGGTGACGAAGCGGGCGCGGAAACTCTCCCATTCATCGCGGGGCGCCGGCCCTGCGGCATTCCGGTGCTCGGCATGGCCCGGCTGGCGCGGCAGCGACACCAGGACGGCCGCCGTCGCACCCAGGATTGAACGCCGCCCGTGCCCGCGGGCCATCGCCACCAACTCCACGCCTTGTGTTTGCGCGGATCAGCCTACAGGCCAGGGCCAGGGAGGCGAGGGTTGAAGGCGCCCCCTCACTTCCCTTTGAAGTTGTGTAATACCTGCTTACGTTTTCGCCCTGGCGGAGGCGGCTCCAGAGAGTCCGCCCGCGCAGGCCAGGGCAAGAGCGGCACTGCACAACCACCAGCTTTGCCAGGCCCCGAAACTCGCCACGAAGGTGATGAAGGCCGAGCCCAGCGCGCCGGTCATCGCCGCCGCCGCCGGCCCCCGGGCGGCGAAGGCCAGCAGCAGCAGGGCGAGGGCGGCGATCACGACCCCCACCCAGCCGAGTTCCAGCCAGATCTGCAGGGCGCCGTTGTGGGGATGCAGCGGCATCAGCTCGACATGGGGCGCGGCGAACCAGGCGCGCAGCCCGGGCCGCTCGACGCCGAGCCGCGACAGCCGGTCGGACGAGGGGTTCTCCTTGCCGCCGGGCAAGGCGCGCGCGGCCTCCAGCCCCCAGCCCAGCAGCGGCTTCTCCCGCGCCCGCTCCATCCCGAAATCCCAGATCACCAGCCGGTGCACGGCCGAGGGCGGCAGGCTCTGGAAGGAGGTCGGCAGGTGGCGCAGCGCGGGGCCGAGCAGCAGCGGGGTCGCCAGCAGAACCGCCGCCATGCCCAGGCCGAGGAGGCGCGGTGTCCAGGCCGGCGCGCCGGGGCGGAGGCGGCGCTCCAGCGCCGTCAGGGCCACCAGGATCAGCCCCGCGGCGGCCGCCAGCCGGGCGGTGTCGCCACTGACCCAGAGCAGCACGCCGCCCCCAAGGGCCAGGCCGGCCACGCGCCAGCGGCGAGGCAGGGCGGCCGCGGCGACCAGCGGAAGCAGCAGCGCCATGACCGAGGCGGCGGGCTTCAGCCCGAAGGCCAGTTGCGGCGGTATCTCCCGCAGCCCGCGCACGGCGGCACGAAGCCCCGAGCCGGTGAGATGGTCGAGCAGCGCGGCGGCGAGGCCGAGCGCCAGGCCGGCGGCGAGCGCCTGGCCGAGCCACGCCCGACGCCCGGGGCTGTCCTCGCCCGCCGCGCGATACGCCGCGCCGGCCAGCAGCACGGTGCCGGCGAAGCCCAGCCCGCCCGACAGGGCGCGCCCCGGCTCCGGGGCCCAGAGCGCGGAGGCCGTGCCCCAGAGGCCGAGCGCCAGGCCGGCCCAGAGCGCCGGCCCGCGCGGCCAGGGCCAGCGGCCGGTGGCGCGGCGCGCCTGCACCACGGCGAGGGCCAGCGCCACCAGGGCCAGGGGCGCCATGGCCTTGGATTGCAGCACGGCGACAAAGGGGGCGACGACCAGCGCGGCGGCGAGGGGGGCGGTCGGCGCGCTCCAGGCGAAGGGCGTCCGGCCCGCCGGCGCGCCGCTCATGCGGCCGGGGCCCGGCCGGGCGGGAAGGGGAGGGAGGAGGAGGAGGTCATGCCGCCGCTCCTGCAATCTCCGGGGCGGCGAGGCAAGAGCGGACCGGTGCTTTCTCTGGCGCTTTATCTAGCGGGCGTAGTCGGGTTCCTCGCGGTCGAGGATGCGGCGCCACGCATCGAGGTGCAGCCGGGCGTCCATGCGCTCGCCCCAGGGGCCATGATGATGGCGCCGCAGGCCCTCGGGCAGGCGATGCAGCGGCTGCCCCGTCTGCAGGGCGGTCATCTGATACATGGCGGTACGCTCCGCCATGTAGCATTCGTCGAAGGCATCGGCGACCGTCGGCCCGACCACCGTGACGCCATGGCCGCGCATCACCATGATCGATTTGTCGCCCATCAGGCGGGCGATGCGGTCGCCCTCCTCGTTCACATGCACCGGCTCGTCGCCCTCACGGTCATAGACCATGCGGTCGTTCAGCAGCAGGTTGTTGTGGTGCGACAGGGCGAACTCGGCGTCGCGCAGCAGCGACAGCGCGGTCAGCCAGCGCGGATGCACATGCACGACGCAGGCGGCGGCGGGATTCTGCACATGGATGCGGGCATGGATGTGGAAGGCGACCTTGCGCAACTCGCCGCTGCCGCGCAGCACGCGCCCGTCCAGGTCGCAGACGATGAGGTCGCTCGCCTTCAGCTCCTGGAAGAGGTAGCCGCGCGGATTGATGAGGAAGCGCGGCTCCGCCTCGTCCGGCAGCATCAGGCTGTTGTGGTTGCCGATCTGCTCGTTCCAGCCGAGCCGCGCGGCGACGCGGAACACCGCGGCCATGTCGCAGCGCAGCGCCCATTCGCGCTCCTCCGCCGCGCTGCTGGCCAGGGATTGCACCATCGCGCTCATCCGCCCGCTCCGTTCGCCTCGTGCCGCGGCGCAGCTTGCACCGGTCCCGCCGGGAGACCAAGCACTTTCACCGGCCCGTCGCCGACTTCGCTTCCGGGCAAATCGAAGTTCGCGGCCGGCGGAAGGGCTTTGCGGCGGCGGGGCGGCGAGTAGACTTGCCCTTCGTCTCGTCCTGCCGGAGCGAACCGCATGTCCGCATCTCCCCGCCGCGCCGACCAGCCCCGAGGCCACGGCGCATGACGGCGCCACGCGAGCTGCCGATCACCGGCTATCTCGACCGCTTCTCGCGCCGCCCGGGCGAGACCTTCGCGGTCCAGGTGAGCGTCCCCTCCGGCGAGCCCTACCGCGCGCGCCTGCTGCGCGTCATCAGCGGCGATCCGAACCCCGCCGGGCCCGGCCTCCGCTTCGAGGACCTCTCGGGCCGGTTCAGCGCCGGCTTCCAGGGCCGGCACCAGCCGGTCCGCTCCGGCTCCTGCGCCGTCATCCCGTCCGGGCCGCGCCGCGGGCCCGGGCCGGTGACCTGGACGGTGCTGGTCTGGGCGGCCGTGCTCCCCGACCGGACCGCGGCGCTGATCAGCGAGGCGCAGGGCGATGTCATGGTGACGCTCGGGCTCGGCGCTCAGGGCGCGGTGGCGCGGTTCCGCCAGGGCGCGACGGTGCGCGAGGTCGCGACCGGCGTGCCGCTGGCCGAGCGCGGCTGGTACCGTCTCTGGCTCAGCCTCGATGCCGATGCCGGCTGCTTCGACCTGGGGCAGGTGCCGCTGGCGGAGGTCTCGGGCGGCGTCGCCGCGCTGCGCGGCGCGCTGGAGGGCTTCCAGCCGCCCGGCGGTGGCGGCCCGGTGGTGATCGCCGCCGAGGACGCGGCGGAGCCCTGCGCGCATTTCACCGGCAAACTGGAGGAACCGGCGCTGCTGGCCGGGGCGCGGACAAGCTGGCCCGAGCCGCTGCGGCGGCCGGAGCGGGTGCTGGCGCTGTGGGACTTCGCGCGGGGCATTCCCACCCAGAGCGTCAGCGACATCGGCCCGCAGGCCTGCCATGGGAGCCTGCGGAACGTGCCGACGCGCGCCGTGGTGGGCGCGCGCTGGAGCGGCGACGAGATGTGCTGGCGCCATCGGCCGGAGGACTATGCCGCGATCCATTTCCACGCCGACGACCTGGGCGACTGCGGGTGGCGGACCGACTTCCGCTTCACCGTCCCGCCGGATCTGCGCAGCGGCGCCTACGCCCTGCACCTGAGCTGCGGCGCCGGCGAGGACTGGCTGCCCTTCTACGTGCTGCCGCCGCGCGGCGGGCCGACGGCCGACATCGTCTTCCTGGCCTCCACCTTCACCTACCAGGCCTATGCGAACCACGCGCGCGGCAACGCGGATGCCGCCTACCGGGCGCGGGTGGCGGCGTGGGGCGCCTATCCGCACAATCCGGACGACTATCCGGTCTATGGCCGCTCCACCTACAACCGCCACCCGGACCGCAGCGGCATCGCCTTCTCCTCCCGGCTGCGGCCGATCCTGACCATGCGTCCCGGCTTCCTCACCTTCAACGACGCGCGCGGCTCCGGCCTGCGGCACTATCCGGCGGACACGCATATCCTCGCCTGGCTGGAGGACAAGGGCTTCTCCTTCGACATCGTCACCGACGAGGATCTGCACGAGGAGGGCGCGGCGCTGCTGGCACCCTACCGCCTGGTGATGACCGGCTCGCATCCCGAGTATCACACGGCGCCGACACTCGACGCCCTGGCGGCCTTCACCGCCGGCGGCGGCCGCATGATGTATCTGGGCGGCAACGGCTTCTACTGGCGCATCGCCTGCGTGCCCGAGCTGCCGGGCATGATCGAGCTGCGCCGCGCCGAGGGCGGCATCCGCGCCTGGGCCGCGGAGCCGGGCGAGTACCACCATCAGCTCGACGGCCAGTATGGCGGGCTCTGGCGCCGCAACCGCCGGCCCCCGCAGGCCCTGGCCGGCGTCGGCTTCTCCGCCCAGGGCCTGTTCGAGGGCACGCGCTACCGGCGCCTTCCGGCCAGCCACGCGCCGGAGCATGCCTGGATCTTCGAGGGTGTCGAGGGAGAGACCTTCGGCGATTACGGGCTTTCAGGCGGCGGCGCCGCGGGCTTCGAGCTGGACCGCGCGGATGCCAGCCTGGGCTCGCCGCCCGGCACGGTCGTGCTGGCGCGCTCGGAGGAGCCGCCGTCCTCCTTCGTCACCGTGCCGGAGGAGCTGCTGTCGCATCTGGCGACGGTCAGCGGCGAGACACCGGAGGCGCTGAAACGCGGCGAGATCGCCTGGTTCGAGACGCCGGGCGGCGGCGCGGTCTTCGCCGTGGGCTCGATCACCTTCTGCGGCTCGCTCTGGCGGGAGGGTTTCGAAGGGCCGGTCAGCCGGGTGACGGAAAATGTGGTGCGGCGCTTCTCCGCGTCAGGATGATGATTTGACAGGCAAACGGCATCGTTTGCAGGCCGCTCTTGCTGCGATGCGGCAGGAACTGCTCCAGAATGAGGCTTGACGGCCCCAGCCGCTGATTTGAAGCTTCACGGCGAGGCTTCACATCACAACAAGCGAGCGGGGGATCATGCTGATGCAGCGTTCCATCCTGGCGTCCTGCGGGCTGGCGGCGGCCATCGCTCTGCCGCTTTCTCCGGCCGCGGCGGCGCCCTTCTCCTGCCCCAGCCGGGGCGGCGATCTGGTCTTCGGCCAGGAAGCCAATGTGAACAGCCTGGACCAGATGACGTCCAGCACCATCTCCACCCGCAACATCGCGATGAACATCTACGAATCGCTAGTGACGCGCGACGAGAACAACAAGGTCATCGCCGAGCTGGCCGAGAGCGTCGAGGAGGCGCCGGACCGTCTCAGCTACACCTTCAGGCTGCGCCAGGGCATCGGCTTCCACAACGGCAAGCCGATGACCTCGGCCGATGTCGCCGCCTCCTTCGACCGCTACAAGCGCATCGGACTGCAACGCAGCACGCTCGACAACGTGCAGGGCTGGGAGGCGCCGGACGCCGCCACCTTCGTCATCCGGATGGCGCGCGTGCAGCCGACCTTCTTGGAGGCGCTCTCCTCCTTCAGCGTGCCGATCGTCATCATTCCCGCCGAGCACAAGGACGATCCGCCGCAGCAGCTCCGGCCGGTCGGCACCGGCCCCTTCCGCATCGCGGAATTCGTCCCCGGCAGCCATGCGAAGCTGGTGCGGTATGACGGGTACAAGCCGAACACGGCCTATGAGGAGCGCACCGGCTTCGGCGGCTACAAGGCGGCCTGCCTCGACAGCGTGACCTTCCGCATCGTCACCGAGGCTTCGGCCCGCGTCGCGGGGCTGGAGACGGGCGAGTTGCAGGGGGTGGAGGATGTCCCGACCAAATCCGTCGAGGCGCTGAAGAAGGACAGCAACGTCACCATCCTGCCGCTGGAGAACTGGTGGATCCAGATCGCGCTGCCCAACACCGCGCAGGCGCCGACCAGTGACCTGAACTTCCGCAAGGCGGTGCAGGCGGCGATCGGCGCTGAGGACGTGATGGATGCCGCGACCGACGGCAACTACCGGCTCAACGTCGGCTTCCAGTATCCGAACCAGCCGACCTACACGGACGCCGGCAAGGAGACCTACAACATCAACGACCCCGAGAAGGCCGCGGCGCTGCTGAAGCAGTCCGGCTACAAGGGCGAGCCGATCACCATCCTGACCAATCGCGACTATCCGGCCATGTACAATGCCGCGCTGGTCATGCAGCAGCAACTCCAGGCCGCGGGCATCAACGCGCAGCTCCGCGTGGTGGACTGGCCGACCTCGGTGCAGATGTCGCAGAAGGTCAACAGCACCGAGTGGCACTTCTTCCACAGCGGCTGGGGCACGCAGCCGGCGCTCGGCGCGCTGGCCACGATGCAGTTCCTGGCCTCGCCCGGCGCCAATTACCGCCCGCGCGACGACAAGGGCGACCCGGATGTCGAGGCCGCCTGGCGCGACATGAACGACCTGCCGACCGAGGCCGAGCGCAACGCCGCCTTCGCGCGGATGCAGAAGCTGGTGCTGGAGCGGGCCTATGCCTATCCCTTCGGCTCGCTCACCAAGGTCCAGGCGGTGCGGGCCAACGTGAAGAACTTCAAGCCCTTCCGCATCCCGCGCTTCAGCAACGTCTGGATCGCCAAGTGAGCGGACGCCGCGCCGGGCCGCGCCGGGGCGCCGCGGCATGATCGGCGTCGTGGCGCGGCGGCTGCTCAGCGCGGTGCCGGTGCTCCTCCTGGTCAGCCTCATCACCTTCGGCATGATGCGGCTGATCCCGGGCGATCCGGCCGCCGCCATCGCCGGCCTCTCGGCGACGCCGCAGCAGGTGCAGCAGATCCGCCAGGACCTGGGGCTCGACCAGCCTTTCCTGACGCAGCTGCTCCACTGGTACGGCGGCCTGCTGCAGGGCGATCTGGGCCGCTCGATCCTGCTCGGCCGCGGCGTCTTCGCCTCCGTCATGGAGCGGCTTCCGGTCACGCTCGCGCTCTCCGCCTATGCCCTGGTGCTGACGCTGCTGATCGGCCTGCTGGCGGGCATCCTGGCGGCGCTGAAGCAGAACACGGTGATCGACCAGCTGGCCATGGCCTTCGCCATGATCGGCATCTCGCTGCCGAGCTTCTTCCTCGGCCTGGTCATGATCATCGTCTTCGCGGTGCATCTCGGCTGGCTGCCGACCGGCGGCTACATCCCGCTGACGGAGGACCCCTGGGGCTGGTTCCGCACCTCGACCATGCCGGCCGTCTCGCTGGCGCTGCTGCAGGCGGGGCTGCTCGCCCGCATCACGCGCTCGACCATGCTGGAGGTGATGCGGCAGGACTATATCCGCACGGCGCGCGCCAAGGGGCTGAGCCAGCGCAGCATCATCTTCCGGCACGCGCTGTCCAACGCGATGATCCCGATCACCACCGTCGTCGGCATCATCGTCAGCCTGCTGATCTCGGGCGCCGTGGTGACGGAGGCGATCTTCTCCATCCCCGGCATCGGCCAGCTGCTGACGCAGGCGGTGCTGAACCGGGACTACCCGATGGTGCAGGGCGGGCTGCTGCTGGTCACCGGCTTCCTGGTGCTGGTCAATATCGGCATCGACGTCCTCTATGCCTTCCTGGATCCGAGGGTGCGCTATGAGTGAGACGGGAGCCCTGCCGCTGGAAGTTGATCTCGCCGGGCCGGCGGCGGAGCCGAAGCGCCGCAGCCCGGCCTGGGCCACGCTGCGCCGGCTGTTCCGGCACCGCCTCTTCGTCACCGGCCTGATCCTCTTCGGCATCATCGCGGTGATGGGGGCGCTCGCGCCCTGGATCACCACGGCCAATCCGAACCGGCTGGCGATGCGCAACAAGTTCCTGCCGCCGGGCGGCGACTACATCCTCGGCACCGACAATTTCGGCCGCAGCCTGTGGTCCCGCACCGTCTGGGGGGCGCAGCTCTCCGTCATCATCGGCCTCTCCGTCGTGGCGCTGAACGCAGTCTTTGGCACGCTGATCGGCGCGCTGGCCGGCTATTTCCGCCGCGTCGACAATCTCCTGATGCGCATCAACGACGCGTTGATGGCCTTTCCCGCCATCCTGCTCGCCATCGGCGTCACCGCCATGCTGGGGCCCTCCACCCTCAACGTCATCCTGGCGCTGGGCATCGTCTATATCCCGCGCACGGCGCGCATCGTCCGCGCCTCGGTCATCGTGCTGCGGGAGATGGAGTATGTGCAGGCGGCGGTGGCGGCGGGCGCCGGGCACTGGCGCATCCTGCGGCATCACATCCTGCCGAACGCCATGGCGCCGATGATCGTGCAACTCTCCTTCCTCTTCGCCTATGCCGTGCTCTCGGAGGCGACGCTCTCCTTCCTCGGCCTCGGCGCCGTGCCGCCGACGCCGACCTGGGGCAACATCATGGCCGAGGGGCGGGACTTCATGCGCGACGCGCCCTGGATCATCTGCATCCCCGGCGTGGCGCTGATGATCACCGTGCTCGGTCTCAACATGCTGGGCGACGGGCTGCGCGACGTGCTCGACCCCCGGCTCAGGATCCAGCAATGAGCCTCCTTGAGATCAGCAACCTCACCACCGCCTTCGCCACCGAGCGTGGCGAGGTGACGGCGATCGAGGATGTCTCCTTCTCCCTGGAGGAGGGCGAGATCCTCGGCATCGTCGGCGAGTCCGGCAGCGGCAAGAGCGTCACTGCGCTGACCGTGATGGGGCTGCTGCCGCGCCCGCCGGCGCGCATCGTCTCCGGCTCCGTGCGCTTCGCCGGGCAGGAGCTGACCGGCCTGTCGGAGCGGCAGATGCAGAAGGTGCGCGGCCCCGGCATCGCGATGATCTTCCAGGAGCCGATGACCTCGCTGAACCCGGTCTTCCGCATCGGCGAGCAGATCATGGAGACGATCCGCGCGCATGAGCGCCTCTCGCCCTGGGCGCTCCGCGACCGCGCGCTGAGGATGCTGGAGAAGGTCGGCATCCCCTCCGCCGCGCGGCGGATGGACGACTATCCGCATCAGCTCTCGGGCGGGCAGCGGCAGCGCGTGATGATCGCCATGGCGCTGGCCTGCAACCCGAAGCTGCTGATCGCTGACGAGCCGACGACGGCGCTCGACGTGACCATCCAGGCCCAGATCCTCGACCTGCTGATGGATCTGCGCGACGAGTTCGGCATGGCCATCATGATCATCACGCACAACATGGGCGTGGTGGCGGAGACCGCGGACCGGGTCATGGTGATGTATGCCGGCCGCATCGTCGAGCAGTCGCCGGTGACGACGCTCTTCGACCGGCCGCTGCATCCCTATACGCGCGGCCTGCTCGACTGCGTGCCCTCGCTGGAGCAGGACAGGCCCCGGCTGGTCGCGATCCCCGGCAGCCTGCCCGAGCCGGCGCGGCGCCCGAGCGGATGCCGCTTCCGCCCGCGCTGCGGCCATGCGGTGGCCGCCTGCGCCGAGGCCATCCCGCCGCTCGCCGATTATGCGCCCTCGCACCGCGCCGCCTGTATCCGGGTGCCGGAGATCGCCGCCCCATGAGCCTCGCCACCCACCCCTCCGCGGCGACGCGGCCGCTGGTCGAGGCCGCCGGACTGTCCAAGCACTTCCCCCTCAGTGGCGGCTGGCTCGGCCGGCCGACCGGCCTGCTGCGCGCCGTGGACGAGGTCTCGCTCCGCATCATGCCAGGCGAGACCCTGGGCCTGGTCGGCGAGTCCGGCTGCGGCAAGTCCACCCTCGGCCGGCTGCTGATCCGGCTGATGGAGCCCTCCGACGGCCAGGTTCTCTTCGACGGCGCGGATATCAGCGGCCTGCCGCCGCGCGTGCTGCGCGAGAAGCGC
Organism: Roseomonas sp. KE0001; assembly: GCF_016107285.1. Classification (GTDB taxonomy): domain Bacteria; phylum Pseudomonadota; class Alphaproteobacteria; order Acetobacterales; family Acetobacteraceae; genus Pseudoroseomonas. Next base: position 506,188 of record NZ_RCVQ01000001.1, read on the forward strand.
CGCTCCATGCAGATCGTCTTCCAGGACCCCTATGGCGCGCTGAACCCGCGCATGACGGTGGAGGACATCGTCATGGAGCCGCTTCTGATCCACGGCGCGAAGGCCGATGCGGCGGCGCGGGCGCGGGTGGGGGAGATGCTGGAGAAGGTCGGCCTGCCGGCCCGCGCGGCGCTGCGCTACCCGCACGAGTTCTCCGGCGGGCAGCGGCAGCGCGTCGGCATCGCCCGCGCCCTGGTGCTGAACCCGAGCTTCATCGTCTGCGACGAGGCGGTCTCGGCGCTGGATGTCTCGGTGCAGGCGCAGATCGTCAATCTGCTGCAGGACCTGCAGCGCGAGATGGGGCTGACCTACCTGTTCATCGCGCATGACCTCTCGGTGGTGCGGCATATCTCGGACCGGGTGGCGGTGATGTACCTCGGCCGCGTCGTCGAACTGGCGCCGAAGGCCGCGATCTATGACACGCCGCTGCATCCCTATACCCAGGCGCTGATCGCCGCCGTGCCGACGCCGCATCCGGCCGGCCGCGCCGCCCGCCGGGCCGGGCGGGCGAAGGTCTCCGGGGACCTGCCGAGCCCGATCAACCCGCCGCCCGGCTGCCGCTTCCACACGCGATGCCCGCACGTCATGGCGGTCTGCCGGCAGGTGTCGCCGCCGCTGGCCGAGATCCGGCCGGGGCATTTCGCCGCCTGCCACCTGCACGCACCGACGCACTGACCTCCCGGGGGAAGCATGTCCGAGACCAGAAAGAGTCGCGTTCTCTGCGATGTGGACTTCGACCGCGACGGGAGGCAGACCGGATTCCTGCGCCTGTTCCACTCCTCGCACGTCTCCGCCTATGGCTTCCTGCCCATCCCGATCGTGGTGCTCCGCAACGGCGAGGGGCCGACGGCGCTCTTCGTCTCGGGCAATCACGGCGACGAGTACGAGGGGCAGCTGGCGCTCTGCGGGCTGGCGCAGTCGCTCGATCCGGAGCGGATCCGCGGCCGCGTCATCATCCTGCCGACGGCGAACTATCCGGCGGCGCTGGCCGGCAACCGCGTCTCGCCGGTGGACAACCTCAACCTCAACCGCATCTTCCCCGGCGATCCCGATGGCAGCGTCACCGAGCAGATCGCCTACTTCATCAGCAGCGAGTTGATCCCGCGCGCCGATCTGGTCTGCGATCTGCACTCCGGCGGCTCCTCGCTGCTCTACACGCCCTGCTCCCTGACCAACCACGTCGCCGATCCGGACCTCTTCCGCCGCCAGATCGCCGCGCTCCGGGCCTTCGGCGCGCCGCTCGGCTATGTGCAGGGAAGGGCGCAGGGGCAGGGCGGCAACCTCACCCTGGGCGGTGTCGCCGAGCGGCGCGGCATCGTCACCCTGGGCACCGAGCTGGGCGGCGCCGGCGCCGTCTCGGCCGAGGGCCTGGCCATCGCCCGGCGCGGCGTGCGCAACCTCCTGGTCCATCTCGGCATCCTGCCGGAGACGGAGCGCGAGCCGGCGGAGGAGACGCGGATCTACGGCCTCGGCGGGCAGGACCATTTCGTCTATGCGCCGGAAGGCGGTGTCTTCGAGCCGCTGGCGGAGCCGGGCGAGACGGTGCGGGCCGGCCAGCCGGCGGCGCGCATCCACACGCCCGAGACGCCCTGGGCGCCGCCGGCCGAGGCGGTCTTCGCGCGCGACGGCTTCGTGCTCTGCAAGCGGCAGCCCGGCCGGACCCTGCGCGGCGACTGCCTCTATGTGCTGGGCGGCGCGTTCACGCCATCCGGTTGAACAGCCTGGCCCGTCGGCTACGCAACGATCGTCAACTCCCTGCAACATTGCGGACACGGTACCGTCGCAGCTCTCGGCTAAGGGCTTCCCGCACGCAACGTTCCTGCTCCCCACGGACTCGCCGCGCGGGGGAAGGGGCCAGCTGAAGGGAAGCCGGCCATGGCACCGATCCCCGCCCCGCGCCGCTACCGCGCGATCTTCCTCTCCGACACGCATCTCGGCATGCGGGGCTGCCGCGCCGACCTGCTGCTGGACTTCCTGCGGCAGGTGGAGTGCGAGCAGCTCTACCTGGTGGGCGATATCGTCGATGGATGGCGCCTGCGCCGCTCCTGGTACTGGGACCCGGTGCATGACCAGGTGATCCGCCGCATCCTGGCCATGGCGCGGAGCGGCACCCGCGTCACCTATATCCCCGGCAATCATGACGAGGTCTTCCGCGACTGGGCCGGGCCGGAATTCGTCATCGCCGGCGTCTCGCTGGTGCGCGAGGCGGTGCACGAGGCGGCCGATGGCCGGCGCTTCCTCGTCATGCACGGCGACGAGTTCGACAGCGTGGTGCGCTACGCGACCCTGCTCGCGCATCTGGGCGACTGGGCCTACGACGCCGCGCTGCGCCTGAACCGCTGGTTCAACGCGGTGCGCCGGCGCCTCGGCTATCCCTACTGGTCGCTGTCGCAATGGCTGAAGCTTCAGGTGAAGGAAGCGGTCAAGGCGATCGATCGGTTCGAGGAGGCACTGGCCGAGGAGGCGCGGCGGCGCGACCTGGACGGCGTCATCTGCGGCCATATCCACCATGCCGAGATGCGGCAGGTGCACGGCGTCACCTACATGAACGATGGCGACTGGGTGGAGAGCTGCACCGCGCTCGCCGAGCATGCGGACGGGCGCTTCGAGCTGATCGACTGGGCCGCCGAACAGCGGCGGCGCCATGCCGCCCCCGTCGTCTCCCCCGTCGCCGCCCCCGTCGCCCTGATCCCGCCGGCGCCCCATCCCCAGGCCTCCCTGCCGGTGGCCGAGGGCTGAGATGCGCCTGCTGATCGTCTCGGATGCCTGGACGCCGCAGGTGAACGGCGTCGTGCGGACGCTCGGCATGGTCAGCGAGGCGCTGCGGCGGCAGGGGGACGTGGTCGAGGTGATCGGCCCGGATCGCTTTCCCAGCTGGCCCGCGCCGGGCGATCCCGCCATCCGGCTGGCGCTGCTGCCGCGCCGCCGCCTGGCCGGCCTGGCGCGCGCGTTCCGGCCGGATGCGGTGCATATCGCGACGGAGGGGCCGCTGGGCTGGGCCATGCGCGCCCTCTGCCGCCGTTGGGGCTGGTCCTTCACCACCGCCTTCCACACCCGCTTCCCGGACTACCTGCGGGCGCGCTTCGGCTTGTCGCCGCGTCTGTCCTGGCCCCTGCTGCGCCGTTTCCATGCCCCCGCCGCGACCACGATGGTGGCGACCGAGGCCTTGCGCCGCGAGCTGAAGACGCAGGGCTTCCGCCATCTCAGCCACTGGTCGCGCGGGGTGGACACCGCGCTGTTCCGCCCCGGCGCGCGGGACGCCTTCCCCGACCTGCCGCGCCCGATCTTCCTCTGCGCCGGCCGGCTGGCCGCGGAGAAGGGGGTGCGCGACTTCCTCGGCCTGGATCTGCCGGGCAGCAAGCTCGTCGTGGGGGACGGGCCGGAGCGCGCGGCGCTGGAGCAGGGCTTCCCACGGGCGCGCTTCACCGGCTTCCTGCACCGCGAGGCGCTGGCGGCGGCCTATGCCGCGGCCGATGTGCTGGTCTTTCCCTCCCGCACCGACACCTTCGGCCTGGTGCTGCTCGAGGCGCTGGCCTGCGGCACGCCGGTGGCCGCGCTGCCGCAACCCGGCCCGCTCGCCATCCTGCAGGGTGCCGATGGCGTGGTCGGCGCCGTGGCTGAGGATCTGCGCAGCGCCTGCCTGGCGGCGCTGGGCGCCGACCGCGAGGCCTGCCGGCGCCGGGCGGAGGATTTCTCCTGGTCCGCCAGCGCCCGCCAGTTCCGCGCCCAGCTCGCGCCGTTTCAGGCCGGCGCGTAGCGCCAGACGCTGGCCGGGGGAAAGTTCCTCGGCGTCCAGGCCTCCCGCCGCGCCGACAGGCCGAGCTTGCGCCAGGGCAGCGGCGAGGTGATGCAATAGGTATAGAGCAGGAAGCCGCGCCCCGGCGCCACCGCCTCGACGCTTTCCAGGAAGCGGCGCTGCCGTTCCAGCGGCAGCAGCACCAGGGGAATGCCGCAGATCACCGTCCCGATGCGGCCCCGCGCGGCCTCCGGCAGGGCGCCGCGCCGGTCGAAGGCGTCGCCCTCGATCACCGGCACGCCGGGAAGGGTGGCGCGCAGATGCGTGGCCATGGCGGGAACGATCTCGACCGGCAGCAGCCGGTCGGCCGGCAGGCCCTGCTCCAGCAGGGTCCGGGAGAGCACGCCGGTGCCGGCGCCCAGCTCCACCACATACTCCCCCGGCGCCCAGCGGGTCAGCGCCGCGATGCGCCGGCACAGGCTGGGCGAGGACGGCACCACCGACCCCATCTGCAACGGATTGGCCAGCCAGCGGCGCAGGAAGAGACCGGCCCCGGCCGCGCGGGGCGGCGCTCCGGTGCTCTGGCGGTCCGGCGATCCCGTCGTGGTGGAGAGGGGCAGGGCATCGGTCATCGGCACGTTCCTGTGACAGGCCGAGGTCCGCTTAGCCGCCGATCCGGGACAGTAGAATGGCAGGGGAATGACGATCCGGCGAAGGCGCCGGCCAGGCTCAGCGATTTGGCCAGAGGCCCGGGGTGGCAAATTCGATGAGGTGCCCGTCCGGGTCGCGCAGGAAGATGCTGTGCCCGCCGCGCGGCCAGGACACCCGGCCCTCGATGGCGATGTCCCGGCCGGTCAGCCAGTCCTCCCAGCTCCGCAGCGCCTCGCCGGGGACCTGGAAGGCGATGTGCTGCCGGCCCTCGGCATCATGGCCCGGAATGGTACCGCCCGGCGTCCTGGCCGGCTCCGCGCTTCCGCCCCGCAGGAAGAGGAGCAACACGCCGGAGCCGATCCCCAGGGCGCAGAAGATCGGGCTGGCCAACAGCGGTTGCAGACCGATGACGCTCTCGTAGAAACGCCGCGCCGCCGCCATGTCTCGCACGTAGAGCGCCGTCTCCAGCAGCCGCCCGGGGGGCAGGGGGCGGGCCGCCTTCGTCTCCGCGTCCGACTGATCGCTTCGCATGGCTGACCTGTCTCCCTCGGCTCCCCTGGCCCGGCGCGCCGCCGCCGTCCGGAATGCAACCCCGCCGCCCGGGTCGGGTTGCTGGTCCAGGGACCCGGCTCCGGCCGGGCCCGGACAACAGGATGAGGAGATACGCCATGTCGGGATCCAAGCCTTCCGGCGTCGAGCGGCCCTCGCCGCCGCCCGGTGACGGGAAGCGCCCCTCCCAGGGCAAGGCGGCCGAGGAGTCGCTGGAGGAGGCCCTGGAAGATACCTTCCCGGCGAGCGATCCGCCGGCCCAGTCCAGCCCGGGCCATTCGGTCGGCTGGGACGCGCCGGAGGGCGACGGGAAGGAGGAGGACGGCAAGGCGAAGACGGGCTGATCCGCCACGCCTCACGCCTCGCCGGACGACCTCGCCGTCCGGCGAGGCCTCAGTCCGGCGGGGAGAGCGCGGCGCGGGGGAAGCGGATGGCGAAGCGGCTGCGCGGGTGCCGCTCGAGAAGCAACTGGCCGCCCAGCTGCTGGGCGCAGGACTGCACCAGGACCATCCCGATGCCCTGCGCGCCGAGCGCGGCGAATTCGTTGAACGGCGCTCCGTCATTGCAGATCGTGAGGATGCAGTCTCCCTGCTCCTCGGTGAGCGTCACGGTGATCGTGCCCCGCCGTCCCTCGGCGAAGCCGTGGCGCACGGCGTTGTCCAGAATCTGCGTCATCGCCAGGCCCAGCAGCAGCGCCTGGTCCGCCGGTGCCTGACAGGAGCCGATGTCGAGCGTCAGGTGGATCCGCTCGTCCTCTCCCTCGACCGCCTTGCGGGCAACTTCTCCCAGATAGCGGCGGAGATCGACCTTCCCGAGATCGGCATCGCGATAGAGCGCCTCGTGCAGGCTTCCCATCCCCTGGATGCGCTGGGCGGCCCCCTCCAGCGCCCGCCGCAGGGGCGGCGTGGCGCGGCGGGACTGCAGGCGCAGCAGGCTGGTCACCATCTGGAAGTTGCTGCGGACCCGGTAGATCAGCTCGTGATGCAGCCGCTCCTGCCGGTGCTGGGCCAGGCGGGCGGCCTCATGCGCCTGATGCAGCGCGTCGCGGTCGAGCAGGATGCCCGCCAGCTCGCCCTCCTTCGTCCGCGCGCCGCGCATGCGGAGCCATGGCATGCCCCCGTCGGCCCGGATGACGCGGAATTCCTGATCCAGACGCCCCGCGGGATCGGCCAGGGCGGCGCGCATGGCCTGGCGGAAGCCCTCGACGTCGTCGGGGTGGAGGTGGGTGTGCAGCCAGAGCATGCTGGAAGGCTCCGGCTCGGGCTCCCGGCCAAGCAGGGCCCAGGCGATGGGTGACAGGGTGAGACGATTGGCCTCCTGCGACCACGTCCAGTCCCCGAGATTCCCCAGCGTCCAGGCCCGGTCCCGCTGCTCCCGCAGGGGTGCGGCGCGATCGAGCACCTCGCGGAACTCGCCGCCCAGGGCGGCGGCGAAGCCGCCGGCGAGCAGCGGCGCCACCAGGTTCCGCCATTCCGCGACTCCGGTTCCCGTCATGGCGAGCCAGGCTTCCTGCAGGGCATAGACGGCAAGTGCCGCCAGCCCGGCGGGGCGCCCCCCGATGACCGCCGCCAGGGCGACGCCCACGACCAGAAGGAGCGGAGCCACGGCCGGCGAATCCGGCCAGACATGCTGCAGAGCGGTGGTTCCCGCCCCGATGGCAAGCCCGGTCAACTGGCTGGCCAGCACGCCGGTGGCGGCGGGAAGGCGGGCGAAAAGGAGAATCAAGGGTGGATTGGTCCGGATCTGTGCCGCTCAGGCAGGAATAGGAGACTTATATCGAAAACAGACCATTTCCGGGAATAATTCCGCGTGATGAGACTGCTCCGCGCGGAGCGCCCAGGCATGACGTTCCGGAGGGGCCAGGGGTTTCCGGATCGTTCCACAGTGCTGCCCGATGCCATCCCATTTCCGCCGCCCCGGTGAAGGCCCGGTTCCGTTGGCCGTGAGGGCTTGTCTGTCATCGAAGCTTCATAAATCTGCAATCCAACGGTCGCAGCCAGCGCCTAGAAGGCGGCCACCGCACCGGCCCCTCCCAATGGGCGCCAAAAGACGGAGATACATGGTGAGCAATCGGCTTCTTGCCCTGGCCGCTGGCCTGGTCGCGACGATCGGCGTGAGCATGGCGGCGAACGCCCAGCAGGCTTCCATCACGGGCGCAGGCGCGAGCTTCCCCAATCCGCTGTACCAGAAGTGGGGTGCCGCGGCGCGTGAGGCCATCGGGCTGCAGCTCAACTACCAGTCGGTCGGCTCGGGCGCGGGGCAGACGCAGATCCGCAACCGCACGGTCGATTTCGGCGCCTCCGACGCGCCGATGAAGGCCGAGGAGCTCGCCGAGCACAAGCTGCTGCAGTTCCCCTCCACCATGGGCAGCCTGACCGCGATCGTGAACATCCCGGGCGTCGAGGACCACAAGCTGCGCCTGACCGGCGAGGTGATCTCGGACATCTACCTCGGCAAGATCAGCAAGTGGAACGACCCCCGCCTGGTCGAGCTGAACCCGGGCGTCGAGCTGCCCAACCTCGCCATCGCTCCGGTCTACCGCGCCGACGGCTCCGGCACGACCTATGTCTGGGTCTCCTACCTCTCCGCCGTCTCGTCCGAGTTCAAGGACCGCGTCGGCGTGGGCACCTCGGTGCGCTGGCCGGCCGGCACGGGTGCCCGCGGCAATGAGGGCGTGGCCGGCACGGTGCGCAACGTCCGCGGCGCCATCGGCTATGTCGAGCACGCCTATGCGGCGCAGAACAAGCTCGTCACCACCCAGCTGCGCAACAAGGCCGGCCAGTTCGTGGTGCCGAACAGCGAGGCCTTCGAGGCCGCCGCGTCCAACGCCGACTGGAGCACGCCGAACTTCGCCGCCAACCTGGTGAACACCGAGGGCGAGAAGTCCTGGCCGATCGTCTCGCCGACCTTCATCCTGCTGCCGAAGAACCCGCAGGACGCGACCCGGGCGCAGAACGTGATGAAGTTCTTCGACTGGGCCTATCGCGACGGCGATGCCGCCGCCCGGGAGCTGGACTACATCCCGCTGCCGGAGAAGGTCGAGGAGGCGGTGCGCGCCGCCTGGGCCCAGGTGCAGGTGGACGGCAAGCCGCTCTGGCCGGCGAAGTGACGAACGCGCGGCGCCCGGGCGGTCAGCCCGGGCGTCCTGGCAGGCTGCCCGCGCACCGAACGGCCAGGGCCGCGCGGCGCCGGGCATGCCGAGCTTCCGGAGTCTGATCGTGCAGCAAGCAGCCACCCTTCCCCTCGAGACGGGCGCCGCCCCCGATCCACGTCCCGGCCTGCGCCGCGGAGGTGGATCCGGCGCGACGGGCGACGCCATCTTCGCGATCGCCTGTCGGGCCGCCGGGGTGCTGGTCCTGGTCCTTCTCGGCGCCATTATCCTGGAGCTGTTCTGGGGTGGGCTGCAGGCCTTCCGCGCCTTCGGCGCGGGCTTCGTCACTGGCACGGACTGGGATCCGGTGCAGGAGGTCTTCGGCGCCGGCGTCTCCGTCTACGGCACCGTGGTGACCGCGGTGCTGGCCCTGCTGATGGCCGTGCCGCTGGCCTTCGGCGTCGCCTTCTACCTGACCGAGCTGGCGCCGCCCTGGCTCCGCGGCCCGGTGGGCACGGCGGTCGAGCTGCTGGCGGCGGTGCCGTCCATCATCTTCGGCATGTGGGGCTTCTTCCTGATCGTCCCCTTCATGTCGCAATACGTGCAGCCCTTCGCCATCGACACGCTGGGCGAGCTGCCGCTGATCGGCGCGCTCTTCGCCGGCCCGCCCTTCGGCACCGGCATCCTGACGGCGGCGCTGATCCTGGCCATCATGGTGCTGCCCTTCATCGCGGCGACGATGCGCGACGTCTTCAACACCGTGCCCCCGGTCTACAAGGAGAGCGCCTACGGCCTCGGCTGCACCCAGTGGGAGGTCGTGCGCAATGTCGTGCTGCCCTATACCCGCATCTCGGTGGTCGGCGGCATCATGCTCGGCCTCGGCCGGGCCCTGGGCGAGACGATGGCGGTGACCTTCGTCATCGGCAACGCCAACCGCATCTCCACCAGCCTCTTCGGGCCGGGCAACACCATCGCCTCGCTGATCGCGCTGGAATTCGGCGAAAGCCAGATGGGCAGCCTGAAGCTCTCCGCCCTTCTCGGGCTCGGCTTCATCCTCTTCGTCATCTCCTTCATCGTGCTGGCCGCCTCGCGCTTCCTGTTGCGTCCGCGGCTGAAGGGTTGAAACCATGAGCGCGTCCAACCCGACCCTGGAGGTTGCCTCCGGCAGCGGCCCGGCCAAGGACATGCGCGTCGCGGAGGCCCTGGGCCGCCGCCGCCGCCGCGTCGCCAAGGCCGTCAAGTACGCCTGCTACGGCGCCACCGGCCTCGGCCTCCTGCTGCTCTTCTCGATCCTGGCCACGCTGTTCTGGAACGGCTTCTCCGCCCTGTCGCTCGGGGTCTTCACCCGCGTCACGGCGCCGCCGGGCTCGGAGGGGGGGCTGCTCAACGCCATCGTCGGCAGCCTGATCCAGACCGTCATCGGCACCGTCATCGGCACGCCCATCGGCCTTCTGGTCGGCACCTACCTGGCGGAGTATTCGAAGTCCTCGCCGCTGGCCAACGCGGTTCGCTTCGTCTCCGACATCCTGCTCTCCGCGCCCTCGATCCTGATCGGCCTCTTCGTCTACCAGATCCTGGTGGTGCCCTTCGGCGGCTTCTCGGGCTGGGCCGGCTCGGTGGCGCTGGCCATCATCGTCATTCCCATCGTCGTCCGCACCACCGAGGACATGCTGCGCCTACTGCCGGACACGCTGCGCGAGGCCGTGATCGGCCTCGGCGCGCCGAAGTGGAAGATGGTGACCATGGTCTGCTGGCGCGCGGCGGCGAGCGGCATCGTCACCGGCGTGCTGCTGGCGGTGGCGCGGGTGGCGGGCGAGACGGCGCCGCTGCTCTTCACCTCGCTTGGAAACCTGAACTGGTCGCTCAGCCTGTCCGGCCCGATGTCGAGCCTGCCGCTGACCATCTACGCCTATGCCGGCTCGCCCTATCCGGACTGGATCGCGCTGGCCTGGGCCGGCGCCCTCATCATCACGCTCGGCGTGCTCGGGCTCAACATCGTGGCGCGCAGCCTGCTGCGCAGGAAGTGAGGAACCGCATATGAGCGCCTCCATGACCCAGACCCAGACCCAGACCGAGACCGGCAAGCTGCACGCCCGCTCGCACGCCCCGCTGAACGAGCCCCGCATCGCGGTCCGCAACCTCGATTTCTACTACGGCGCCAACAAGGCGCTGAAGGGGATCGACTTCGACCTGCCCGACCGGCAGGTGACCGGCATGATCGGTCCCTCGGGCTGCGGCAAGTCCACCCTGCTGCGGGTGCTGAACCGCATGTACAGCCTCTATCCGGGCCAGCGCGCCACGGGCGAGGTTCTGCTCGACGGCAAGAACATCCTCGACACCGACATCGATATCAACGCGCTCCGCTCGCGGATCGGCATGGTGTTCCAGAAGCCCACGCCCTTCCCGATGACCATCTACGAGAACATCGCCTTCGGCATCCGCCTGCACGAGAAGCTGTCCCGGTCGCAGATGGATGAGCGGGTGGAATGGGCGCTGACCCGCGCCGCCATCTGGGGCGAGGTCAAGGACCGGCTGAACACCAGCGCCATGGGCCTCTCGGGCGGCCAGCAGCAGCGCCTCTGCATCGCCCGCACCATCGCCGTGCGGCCGGAGGTCATCCTGCTCGACGAGCCGACCTCGGCGCTCGATCCGATCAGCACGTTGAAGATCGAGGAGCTGATCGACGAGCTGAAGCGCGACTTCACCATCGCCATCGTCACGCACAACATGCAGCAGGCGGCGCGCTGCGCCGATCAGGTGGCGTTCTTCTACCTCGGCGAACTCATCGAGGTGGCTCCGGCGGAGGAGATGTTCACCGCGCCGAAGCAGAAGAAGACCCAGGAATACATCACCGGCCGGTTCGGCTGAGCGAGGTCATCAGGACGATGCCCAACGAGCATATCGTGCGATCCTACGAGGAGCAGCTCAAGCGGCTGCGCGAGCTGGTGGCGCGCATGGGCGGCCTGGCCGAGCGCCAGGTCGCGGACGCCGCCTCCGCCCTGATCCGCCGCGATGTGGAGCAGGCCACCACCGTGATCGGCCGGGATGGCGAGATCGACGCGCTGGAGCGCGAGATCGAGAACTTCTGCGTCCGCCTGCTGGCCCTGCGGCAGCCGATGGCGGCCGACCTGCGGCTGATCGTCGCCGCCATGAAGGTCTCGACCGACATCGAGCGCATCGGCGACTACGCCCGCAACGCCGCCAAGCGCGCCATCGTCGTCTCGCAGCAGCCGCAGCTGGGCAGCCTGAACGGCTTCCAGTGGATGGCCAAGCTGGTGCAGGAGAACCTGAAGGAGGCGATCGACGCGTTGGTGAAGGAGGACGCCGCCGCCGCCGAGCGCGTCTGGGCGGCCGACGCGCCGGTGGACGACATCTACAACGGCATCTTCCGCGAGATGCTGACGCACATGATGGAGGATCCGCGCAACATCACCGCGGCCACCCACCTGCTGTTCATCGCCAAGAACTTCGAGCGCATCGGCGACCACGCGACGAACATCGCCGAGACCGTGCACTACGCCGTGCTCGGCCATACCCTGCCGGAGGACCGGCCGAAGTCGGACTCCTCAGCCTACACTGTCGTCCGCCCGCCGGCCTGACAGAGCGAAGAAAGATCCGATCATGGCCGAGCCCAACACCGGCATGGCGCGTCCCACCATCCTGGTGGTCGAGGACGAGGCGCCGCTGCTGACGCTGCTGCGCTACAATCTGGAGAAGCAGGGCTTCCTGGTGGACGAGGCCGCCGATGGCCAGGAGGCGCTGATGCGTGTGGCCGAGGCGCCGCCGGATCTGGTGCTGCTGGACTGGATGCTGCCGGCGCTGTCCGGCCTCGAGGTCTGCCGCCAGCTCCGCCGGCGCCCCGATACGCGCAACATGCCGATCATCATGGTCACCGCCCGCACGGAGGACCAGGACGCGGTGCGGGCGCTCGATACCGGCGCCGACGACTACATCGCCAAGCCCTTCGTGATGGACGCGCTGCTGGCGCGCATCCGGGCGCTGCTGCGCCGCTCCGGCGGCGTCGCCACCAAGGGCATGCTCGCCTGGCACGACATCACGATGGACCAGGATTCTCACCGCGTGACCCGCAACGGGCGGTCGCTGCACCTGGGCCCCACCGAATACCGGCTGCTGGAGTTCTTCCTGCAGCATCCGGGGCGGGTCTTCTCGCGCGAGCAGCTGCTCGATGCCGTCTGGGGCCGCGACATCCATGTCGAGCCGCGCACGGTGGACGTGCATATCCGGCGGCTGCGCAAGGCGGTGAACGGCGAGGGCGAGGCGGACGTGATCCGTACGGTCCGCAGCGCCGGCTACGCGCTGGATCTCGAACTGGCCTGACCGTGGAACATCCCCCCTCGTGTCGGAGGGGGGATGCCGGCCCTCAGCGGCGGTTGCCGTCGAGGCTGAAGGCGCCGGCTCCGGCGAAGACCAGATAGAGGAAGATGAAGCAGAACAGGATGGAGGCATCGCCGCCGTTCAGCGCCGGGAAGAAATTGCGCGGCGCGTGGAAGGCGAAATAGGCATAGGCCATCTGGCCTGAGGCCAGGAAGGCCGCCGGGCGCGTGTAGAGGCCGAGCGCGATCAGCACGCCGGTGACAATCTCGATGATCCCGCCAATCCAGAACAGGCTGAAGGCGGCCGGCATGGGCGAGGAGGGCGGCGGGAAGCCGAGGATCTTCTGCGTGCCATGCGCCAGGAACAGCAGCGCCGCGATGATGCGCAGTGCCGCCAGAGCCGCCGGTGCGTAGCGCTGGAGAGACGAGCCGGAAACAGCCATGGGATTCTCCGTGGATGGATGCTGGCTGTGTAACACCCCCTTTCGCCGGTTGTCCCGCGCGACTTACGGCCGCCAGGGCAGGGTTCCCGGCGGCAGGCGGCGCCCGAGCAGGCTGGCCGCGCCCATCAACCCCGCCACCAGCACCAGGGAGAGGCAGGACACCGCCGCCGCCTGCGGCGTCTGTCCCGCATCCTGCAGATTGAAGACCAGCACGCCGAGCGTGCGGCTGCCCGGCCCGTACAGCAGCGCGCTGACCGTCACCTCGTTCACCGCGAGCAGCGCCACCAGGATGGCGCCCGCCATCAGGGCGGGGGAAAGGGCCGGCAGATGGATGCGCCGGAGCCGCGCCCATCCGCCGGCGCCGAGGCTGCTGGCCGCGCGCTCCAGCATCGGGTCGAGCCGCGCCGCGGCGGCCGCCACGGGCCGCAGCGCCAGTGCCTGGAAGCGCGCCAGATAGGCGAAGAGGATCAGCCCCAGCGTGCCGTAGACGAGACCGCCGCCGGGCAGCGTCAGCACCAGCAGGATGACGGAGACGGCGGTGCAGGCGCCCGGCAGGGCGTAGGACAGGTCGGTGCCGGTGGCCGCCCAGCGCAGCACGGGATGGCGCAGGGCGAGCGCGACGGGAAGCGCGGCGAGGCAGAGGATGGCCGCCGCCCCGCAGGCCAGCAGCAGGGAATGGCCCAGTGCCGCCAGGGTCTGCGCGCCCGGCGCCAGCATCGCCGCGAAGTGCCGCAGGGTCAGGCTCTGGGCGGTGAGCGGAACTCCCATGGCCGGCACCAGCGCCGTGGCCAGCAGCGCGCCCAGCGGCAGCGCCAGGACCAGCAGGAGATAAAGCACGAGCGGCAGCAGCGCCACGCGGTGTCCCCGGCCCGCCGGCAGCGGGCGGAAGGCGCGTCCGGCCTCGAAGCCCGACCGGCGCCCGGCCCAGAACTGCGCCGCCAGCCCCGGCACCGCCAGCAGCGCCAGCAGCAGGGAGAGCCAGGACACCTCGGACAGCGCCGCAGGTCCGGTGGCCGAGAGGCGCTGCCAGATCAGCACGGTCAGCACCGGGTAGCGGCCCGGGATGCCGAGCAGGGCGGCGACGCCGAAATTGCCCAGCGCGGCGACGAAGGCCAGCCCCGCCCCGGCCGCCAGGCCCGGCGCCAGCAGCGGCCAGGCGACGCGGCGCAGCGCCACGCGCGGCGCGGCCCCGAGCCCGCGGGCGGCGATCATCAACTCGTCCGGCAACCGCCGCGCCATGGCCGCGACCGCCAGCAGCACCAGCGGCGCGCCCTGGATGCCGAGCAGCAGCATCATGCCGCCCGGCCCGTAGAAGGGGTTCGGCGTGCCGAGCGGCGGCGCCAGCCCGAGGGCCAGCAGCAGCGGCGAGGCGGGGCCGCCCAGCTGGATGAAGGACAGGGCCAGGATCTGCGGCGGCACCAGGAGCGGCAGGATGCAGAGGAAGAGCAGCATCCGCCGCCCGGGCAGCGCGCGCAGCAGCAGGAGCCCGGCCTGCAGCGTGCCGATGGCGGCGGCCAGCAGCGCCGCGCCGCCCGCCACCAGCAGGCTGCGCCAGACGGCGCGCCAGATGGCGGCATCGGCGAGCAGCGGACGCGGATCGCTGCCCAGCGCCTCGGCGAGCAGGCGGAGCGCCGGCGCCAGGCCGATGGCCGCCAGCCAGGCCAGGCCGAGCCAGGCCAGCGGCGGCAGGCCGGCGAGGCGCCCCGGCGCCGCCGGGCTCACGGCGTTCCCCGGCAAGCCCTACTGGCCGACCAGCCCGCTGAAGCGCTTCAGGTCCTGGCCGCTCTCGGCGGCGGCACGGGCGCTGTCGAGCGGCAGCAGGGTCAGGCTCCTGCGGTCCGGGAAGCCGGCGGGCGGCGCGACGGCGGGATCGGCCGGCAGGAAGCCCTGGGCGGCCGCCAGCTCCTGGCCCTCGCGGGAGAGCAGGAAGGTGACGAAGGCGATGGCAGCCTCGGGGTTGCGGCTGGACTTCAGGATCGCCGCCGGCTCCGTGATGGCGCTGACCCCGTCCTCCGGCACGATGAAGCGCACCGGCGCGCCCTTCGCCGCCTCGCGGATCGGCATGTAGTCCACCACCATGCCGAAGGCCCGCTCGCCGCTGGCCACGGCCTGCATCACCGCGCCATTGCCGCCGCGCGGCTGCACGCCGGCGCCGGCCAGCTTCTCCCAGAACTCCCAGCCGAGGCCGGGCGCCGCGGCCAGGGCCTGCACATGAATGGCGGCGGCGCCGGAGACGCTGGGCGAGGGCATGGCGGTGAGGCCCCGGGCCTCCGGGCGCAGCAGGTCGGACCAGCGCTTCGGCGTGAAGGGCGCGCGGGTGTTCATGACGATGCCAGTCGTCATCAGCTTGGTGCCGAAATACTGCCGCCCGGTGTCGATCAACTCCGCCGGCACGCCGCCGGTCCCGACCTCGGGGCTGGGGCGCAGCAGCCCCTCCTGCTTCAGCCCCTCGAAGGTCAGGCTGTCGGCCAGCAGCAGCACGTCGGCGCGGGGCGCGCCGGCGGCGAGCTCGGCGCGCAGCCGGGGCATGATCTGGTTGGTGCCGCCCCGGATCCACTCGACCGTCACCTTCGGGTAGTGCCTGCGGAAGGCCTCGGAGGTGCGGGCGGCGTCCTCCTCGAGCTGGCTGGTGTAGAGGACCAGGCTGCCCGCCGGCTCGGCCGCGGCCGGGGCGGCCGGCGACAGGGACGACAGAAGGGCGGAGAGGCCGAGGGCCAGGAAGCCGGCGCGCCGCATGCGGGGGATCTCCTTGGGGAAGGGGCGGTGTCGGGCGAGGGCTGAACTAGCCGGGACGGCGCGCTTCGGGCAGGGGGGTCGAATGAAGTTTCGATGAACGGCCCCGGAAGTGTCGGTTGTTGATTGTTTACACGCCTGCCATGCCATCCTAAGACCGCTGGAAAGGCCGGTCTCCCGCCGGCCGGTCCGAGGAGGCCCGAGGCATGAGCGAGAACGACGATATCCTGTTCGAAAGGCTGGAGGGAGGGATCGCCCGCGTCACCTTCAACCGTCCCCAGGCGCGCAATGCCTTCACCTTCGCCATGTACGAGCGGCTCGGCGCCTTCTGCCAGGAGGTCGCGGAGGACAAGTCGGTCCGCGCCGTCATCCTGACCGGCGCCGGCGACAAGGCCTTCGCCGCCGGCACCGACATCAACCAGTTCCGCGCCTTCAAGACCCCGGAGGACGCGATCCAGTATGAGGAGCGCATCGGCCGCATCGTCGCCACGCTGGAGAGCTGCCCGAAGCCCATCATCGCGGCGATCAACGGCGCCTGCACGGGTGGCGGCGGCGCCATCGCCGCCTCCTGCGACATCCGCGTCGGCGCCGCGCATTCCCGCTTCGGCTTCCCGATCGCGCGCACGCTCGGCAACATCCTCTCCATGGGCGCCTTCTCGCGGCTGGTGGCGCTGATCGGCCCATCCCGCACCAAGGAGATGATCTTCACCGCCCGGCTGCTGGACGCGCAGGAGGCCAAGGAGATCGGCCTGCTGCATGAGGTGGTGCCGGAAGGTGGCGATCTCGCCGCCCGCGCCCTGGAGCTGGCCCGCACCATCGCCGGCAACGCGCCGCTGACCCTGCGCGCCACCAAGGAGGCGATCGCGCGGCTGCGCCCGCAGATCTCCTCCGAGGAGGGCCGCGACCTGGTGCTGATGTGCTACATGAGCCAGGACTTCCGCGAGGGCATGGACGCCTTCCTGAACAAGCGCCAGCCCCAGTGGAAGGGTGAGTAAGGGCCTGGCCCCCTTTCCTTTTCGGCCTTCCGGGGGCAGATGACAGGACCGGGGAGGGGGATCTGCCCCCGCCTCCCCGGTGCTCCAGGAAAGGCCGCCTGCCCGATGATTCCCCGCCTGACTGACCTGCCGTCCCCGGCCCCGCCTTCCCGGGCCTTCCTGGACGAGTTGCGGCTGCGGGGCTTCGGCGGCGACATCGCGCCCGGCGACGCCGACCGCGTGGTCATGGCGACCGACAACTCCATCTACCAGCGCCTGCCGCAGGCCGTGGTCTATCCGCGCGGGGCGGAGGATCTGCGGCGCATCGCCCGCGTCGCCGCCGATCCGCGCTTCCACTGCGTCGCCCTCGCGCCGCGCGGCGGCGGCACCGGCACCAACGGCCAGTCGCTGACCGACGGCATCGTCGTCGATGTCTCGCGCCACATGACGCGCATCCTGGAGGTCAACGCGGCCGAGGGCTGGGTGCGGGTCGAGCCCGGCCTGGTGAAGGACGCGCTGAACGCGGCGCTGAAGCCGCTCGGCCTGTTCTTCGCGCCCGAGTGCTCCACCAGCAACCGCGCCACCATGGGCGGCATGATCTCCACCGACGCCTGCGGCCAGGGCTCCTGCCTCTACGGCAAGACGCGCGACCACGTGCTGTCGCTCACCGTGGTGCTGATGGACGGCACGCTCTGGGAAAGCCGCAAGCTGGCGCCCGAGGAGCTGGCGCGCGTCACGCGGCGGCAGGACATGGTGGGCGCCATCCACCGCGTCGCCGACGGCATCGCGCGGGAGGAGCGCCAGCTCATCGCCGAGCGCTTCCCGCCGCTGAACCGCTGCCTCACCGGCTACGACCTCGCGCATCTGCATGACGCGGAAGGCCGCTTCGACCTGAACGCGCTGCTCTGCGGCTCCGAGGGCACGCTGGCGATGATCGCGGAGGCGAAGATCCGCGTGCTGCCGGTCCCCCGGTGCAGCGCGCTCATCAACCTGCGCTACGACAGCTTCGACGCCGCGCTGCGCGACGCGCGGGTGCTGATGGCGCTCGGCGCCGCCTCGGTCGAGACGGTGGATTCCAAGGTGCTCGGCCTGGCGCGCGGCGACATCGTCTGGGAGGGCATCCGGCAGTTCTTCCCCGACGATCCCGAAGGCCCGGCGGCCGGCATCAACCTGATCGAGTTCGTCGGCGACAGCGAGGCCGAGGTGCGGGAGAAGCTCGCCCCGGTCGAGGCGCGCCTCGCCGCCGAGGGCCGCGCCTCCGGCCGGCGCGGCCATACCCTGGCCTGGGACGGCGACGGCGAGCGCATCCAGGGCATGCGGAAGCGCGGCGTCGGCCTGCTCGGCAACATGAAGGGCGAGAGGCGGCCGATTCCCTTCGTCGAGGACACCGCCGTCCCGCCCGAGCACCTCGCCGACTACATCGCCGAGTTCCGCGCCGCGCTGGACCGGCGCGGCCTGGAATACGGCATGTTCGGCCATGTCGATGCCGGGGTGCTGCATGTCCGCCCGGCGATCGACATGAAGGCCGAGGGCGCCGAGCGGATGATCCGCGAGGTCTCCGACGAGGTCTTCGCGCTCACCCGCAAGTACAACGGCCTGCTCTGGGGCGAGCACGGCAAGGGCGTGCGCTCGGAATACGTCCCCGAGGTCTTCGGCCCGCTCTATCCGAGCCTGCAGGCGATCAAGGCCGCCTTCGATCCGCGCAACCAGCTGAACCCGGGCAAGATCGCCGCCCCCGAGGGCGAGGCGCTGCTGGCCATCGACCGCGTGCCGATGCGCGGCCAGCTCGACCGCACCATCCCCGCCGCCACCCGCGCCGCCTATGACGAGGCGCTGCACTGCAACGGCAACGGCGCCTGCTTCAACTACGACTGGCAGGACGCCATGTGCCCCTCCTTCAAGGCGACCGGGGACCGCCGGCATTCGCCCAAGGGCCGTGCCGGCCTGTTCCGCGAATGGCTGCGCCAGCTCGCTGCCGCCGAGGTCGATCCGGTGGCCGAGGCCGGGCGGCTGCGCGACGCCTCGGCGCTGGGCTTCCTGCGCGCCCTTCCGGAGCGGCTGCGCAACAGCCGCGCGCTGCGGCGCGGCACGCCGGATTTCTCGGCCGAGGTGAAGGCGGCGATGGATGGCTGTCTCGCCTGCAAGTCCTGCACCGGCCAGTGCCCGATCAAGGTCGATGTGCCAAGCTTCCGCGCCAGGTTCCTGGAGATCTATCACGGCCGCTATGCCCGGCCGCTGAAGGACTATCTGCTGGGCGGGCTGGAGCGGATGCTGCCGCTCGGCGCGCGCCTGCCGGGCCTGGCCAATGCGGTGATGGGCAGCCTGCCGGGGCGTGCGCTGGCGGCGAAGGCGGGCCTGGTCGACGCGCCCCTCTTCTCGGGCCTCGACCTCGGGCGGGAGGCGGCCGCGCGCGGTGTCCGCCTGGCCTCCGCCGCCGCCCTGGCCGCCGTGCCGGAGGCGGAGCGCGAGCGGCATCTCGTCATCGTGCAGGACGCCTTCACCAGCCATTTCGAGACCCGGCTGGTGCTCGACCTGATCGAGGCGCTGAAGCTGATGGGCTTCACGCCCTGGCTGGCGCCCTTCCGCCCGAACGGCAAGCCGCTGCACGTGCACGGCTTCCTCGGCGCCTTCCGCCGGCAGGCCGAGGCCCAGGCCGCCCTGCTGCGCGCGCTGGCCGCGAGCGGCATCGACCTCGTCGGCGTCGATCCGTCGATGACGCTCAGCTACCGCAGCGAGTATCCCGGCATCGGCGTCGAGACGCCGCCGGTGCTGCTGCCGCAGGAATGGCTGGCGCGGCGCCTGCATCTCATCCCGGCGCGCGAGGCCGGGGAGGGCTTCGCCCTGCTGCCGCACTGCACCGAGCGCACCAACGCCCCGGCCGCGGTGAAGGACTGGCAGGGTGTCTTCGCCCGGCTGGGCGCGCCGCTCACCGTGCTGGCCGCGGGCTGCTGCGGCATGGCCGGCACCTTCGGGCACGAGGCGGAGCACCGCGCCGTCTCGGAGCAGCTCTATGGCATGAGCTGGAAGACGCATGTCGCGGCGCGGGGCGAGCGGCTGCTGGCCAGCGGCTATTCCTGCCGCAGCCAGGTGAAGCGCCTCGACGGGGTCACGCTGCGCCACCCGGTGCAGGCGCTGCTGCTGCGGCTGCGCGAGGCGCCGGCGCGGCCGGCGACGCTGCCCGAGGCGGCCTGACGGACAGGCCGGCCCCAGGCGAACAGGTCAATCGGGCGGGGTCATCGAGCAGGCGGGTCAGAACCGCTCCGGCCGGTAGGGCTCCGGGTCGATGAACGGGGTCTCGCCCGCCATCATCGCGGAGAGCAGCCGGCCCGTGGTCGGGCCCAGGGTCAGCCCCTGATGGGCGTGGCCGAAGGCGCACCAGGCTCCCTCCTGCCGCGGCAGCCGCCCGATGATCGGCAGCATGTCCGGCGTGCACGGGCGGACGCCGAACCAGGGCCTCTCCTCCACCTGCTCGCCGAGGGGGAGCAGCGCGCGGGCCGAGGGCGTGGCGCGCTCCAGCTGGATCGGCGTGGGCGGCGCGGCGTCGCCGGCGAATTCCACGCCGGTCGTCAGCCGGATGCCGCGCCGCATCGGGATCAGCCCGTAGCGCAGGTCGGCGTCGAAGATCGGATGGTTCAGCACCGCATTGCCCTGCATCGTGTAGTGCAGGTGGTAGCCGCGCTTGCCGAAGAGCGGCGCGTTGTAGCCGAGCGGCCGCGTCACCTGGCCCGCGGCGGCGCCGAGGGCGATCACCACGTGGCGCGCCTCCACCGGCCCCGTGTCGGTCCGCACCTGCCAGCCCGCGCCCTGGCGGCGGAGCGTCGCCGCCTCGCCGCGCAGCAGCCGGCCGCCCTTCTCCTCGAGAAGCCGGGCATAGGCCGTGGTCAGCCCGTGCGGGTCGCTCACCGAATAGGGGTCCGTCCAGTGGATGGCGCCGGCCTTGCGTTGCAGAAGGTGCGGCTCGGCCTCGGCCAGCGCCTCGCCGTCCAGCAGGCGGTGGCCGACGCCGAACTCGGCCCGGGCCCGTTCCGCCTCCCGCCGGGCCGCTTCCAGCGCGCCCTCCTGGCCGTAGATCTGGATGAAGCCCAGCGGCCGCAGCAGCTCGGTGGCGCCGGCCTCGCGGGCCTGGGCCATGTGGTCCTCGAGGCAGCTCGCCACCAGCCGCGACTGGCCCAGCACGGCCTTCAGGTAGCGCTCCGGCGCCGAGTTCCACCAGTAGCGCAGCAGCGGCGAGGCCAGGCGGGGCATGGCGAGGGGGTGGAAGGAGACATCGACCGAGCGGTTGCGCGCGACGCGGGACAGCTCCGCCAGGGCGCGCGGGAAGGGGTGGGGATAGACCGCCTCCCGCTGGATCAGCCCGGCATTGCCGAAGGAGGCGCCTTCGCCCGGTCCCTGCCGGTCCACCAGCGCCACGTCCCATCCCCGCTGCCGCAGATGCAGCGCCACGGAGACGCCGACCATGCCCGCGCCGAGCACCAGGGCGGTGTCAGCCATCACGACGATCCTTTCCATCCAGTCCGGCGAGGGCGACGACCCTCTGCCCGGAGGGCCGCTGTCCCGCGGCGCGTGGCGTGTCTTCCCGAGCGGGCCGGAAGTCTCGCGCCACCGGTCTCCAGCCCGGCTTTGTACACCCCTGCCCGACCTGCGAAAGGGGGGCGGCGTCGCAAATCAGCCGAGCTCGCGCCCGGCCTGCCAGAAGGCCTCCACCAGCCGGCCGCGGGCGCCGCCGCGGGCCCAGATCAGGCCGATCCGCCGCGGCGGGAAGGGGCGGGGCAGGGGATGCTTGGCGAGGGCGGTCCCGGCCGGCCAGGGCGGCGCCCAGTCGGGCACCAGGGAGACGCCGAGGCCGCGATCGACCAGCAGGGCGATGGCGTCCAGCGCGTCCAGCTCGATCCGGTCGCGCGGGCGGATGCGCGCCTCGCGCAGATAGCGGTCGGCGAGGCGGCCGCCCCACTGGTTGCGGTCGTAGCGGATGAAGGGCTCCTCGGCGAGCAGGCGGTGAGGGGCGCGACCCGCCAGGGCCGCCGGCGCCAGCACCACCAGGGGCTCCTCGCGCAGCATCCGCCATTCGCAGCTCTTGGGCAGGGCGAATTCGGGCTGCACGATCATCGCCGCGTCGAGGTCGCCGGTCAGGACGGCGCGGTAGAGGTCGGTCGAGATGCCGGGCGAGATATGGATCTCGAGGTTCGGATAGGCGCCGGCCATGCGCGCCATCATGCCCGGCAGCAGGCCGGTCAGCGCGGTGGCGATGGCGCCGAGCCGCAGCTCGCCCGCCAGCCCGCCCCGGGCGGCGCCGTCGCGCAGGTCCCGCACCTCGCGCAGCAGGGCGCGGGCGCGGTCGAGGATGGCCAGCCCCGCCTCGGAGGGGGCCACGGCGCGGCCGGCCCGCAGCAGCAGCGGCGCGCCGAGCTCCGCCTCCAGGGCGCGGATGCGCTGCGCCAGCGCGGCCGGCGTCAGGTGCAGGCGGCGCGCCGCCGCGGCGATCGAGCCTTCCTCCACCACGGTGACGAAGCTGTCCAGGAAGCGCGTGTCCATCGGCCTGCTCACGAGAGAGTGGAAAACCTATCTTCCGAAAGCGGGAATGGAAGGGTTTTTCTTTGCCCTCGCCGGCACCAGACTGGCCGCGAGACGATAGGAGAGCAGCCATGGATCTGGGCCTCAGGAACAAGGTGGCGCTGGTGCTCGGCGCCGGTGGCGGGCTGGGCGGGGCGATCGCCCGCTCCCTCGCCGCCGAGGGCGCGAAGCTGGCGCTGGCCGATATCAGCGCCGAAGGGCTGGCGCGCAGCGCCGAGGCCGCGCGGGCGGCCGGCGCGGCGGCGGTGATGACGCTGGAATGGGATCTGGCCGACCTCGCCGCCATCGACGGACAGGTCTCCCGCATCGAGGCCGAGCTGGGCCCGGTGCAGGTGCTGGTGAACAACACCGGCGGCCCGCCGCCGACCCCCGCCTCCGGCCAGGACCCGGCGCTCTGGGCCAAGCACTTCAACGCCATGGTGCTCTCGGTCATCGCGCTGACCGACCGGGTGCTGCCCGGCATGAAGGCCGCGCGGTGGGGCCGCATCGTCACCAGCACCTCCTCCGGCGTGGTGGCGCCGATCCCCAATCTCGGTGTCTCCAACGCGCTGCGCTCGACGCTCGTCGGCTGGTCGAAGACCCTCTCGCGCGAGGTGGCGCGGGACGGCGTCACCGCCAACATCATCCTGCCCGGCCGCGTCGCCACCGACCGCATCCGCTTCCTCGACGAGCAGAAGGCGAAGCGCGAGGGGCGCAGCGTCGAGGAGGTCGCCGCCGAGAGCACCGGCTCCATTCCCGCCGGGCGCTACGGCCGGCCGGAGGAATACGGCGATGCCGTGGCCTTCCTGGCCTCGGAGCGCGCCTCCTACATCACCGGCTCCGTCATCCGCGTGGATGGCGGGCTGATCGCCAGCATCTGAGGACCACCGCCATGTCCATCGAAGTCGCCCCGCTCGATCCGAGGATCATCGAGACCCTGTCCGGCATCTCCACCGCGACGCTGACCACGGTGCTGCTCAAGAAGGGGCTGCGCAACGTGTGGATGCGCGGCACCCGGCCGCTGAAGCCCGGCCAGCCGCGCCTGGTCGGCCGCGCCTTCACGCTGCGCTTCGTCCCCGCCCGCGAGGATCTGGCGACCCCGGCCTCCTGGTCCAACCCGATCTCGACCCGCAGCGCCATCGAGGCGATGCCGGAAGGGGTCATCGTCATCGCCGACGCCATGGGCGTGACCGATGCCGGCATCTTCGGCGACATCCTCTGCGCCCGGATGGCGAAGCGGAAGGTGGCGGCGCTGATCACCGACGGCGTGGTGCGCGACGGCGCCGGCGTCATCGGCACCGGCCTGCCGGTCTGGTGCCAGGGCAACGCGGCGCCGCCCTCGGTCGCCGGCCTCACCTTCATCAACTGGCAGGAGCCGGTGGGCTGCGGCGGTGTCGCCGTCTTCCCCAACGATGTCGTGGTGGTGGACGATGACGGGGCCGTGCTGATCCCCGCCGCGCTGGTCGATGAGGTGACCGACCTCGCCGCCGAGCAGGAGGCGCAGGAGAGCTGGATCATGGGCGAGGTGGAGCAGGGCGCCGCGCTGCCCGGCCTCTATCCGCCCAACGCCGAGAACAAGGCGCGCTACGAGGCCAGCCGCCGGAAGGGCTGACCGGACGGGCGCCAGCCCCCCGCCGAAGAAGGGGGAGGCGCCGCCCGCGCGCGGTATCCCCGCGCGCGTATCAAGGGAAGAAGGACCGAGAGATGACAATGATCCGCCGCCGCGCCCTGGCCGGCCTGGGCGCCGCCGCCCTCGCCGCGCCCTTCGGGGCCCCGCGCCACGCCGCCGCCGCCGCCTGGCCGGCCGAACGCCCGATCCTGGTGGTGGTGCCCTTTCCGCCGGGGGGCGGGGTGGACCAGATGGCGCGCGTCATCCTGCCCTATGTGCAGAAGCACCTGCCGGGGGCGACCTTCGTGGTCGAGAACCGCCCCGGCGCCGGCAGCCAGATCGGCATGGAGTTCGCCTTCACCGCCCGCCCGGATGGCTACACGCTGGGCGCCGTCACCTCGCCGGCGCTGATGACCATCCCCTTCGAGCGGCCGGTGCGCTACAGGGTCGAGGACTTCGTCTATGTCGCGAATGTCGTGGACGACCCGGGCGGGCTCTGGGTCGCCAAGGGCTCGCCGGTCCGCGACATGGAGGATCTGCTGGAGCGGGCGCGGAAGGACCCGGGCGGGCTGAGCTTCGGCACGACGGGCATCGGCTCCGACGACCATCTGGTCATGCTGGAGATCGAGGAGGCGGTGCCGGGCATCCGATTCAGCCATGTGCCCTTCAACGGCGCCGCGCCGCTGCAGACCGCCGTGCTGGGCGGGCACCTGGATGTCGGCTGCTTCAATGTCAGCGAGGGGGCGCCAGGCTATCGCGACGGGCGCTTCCGCTGCCTGGGCCAGGCGGGCGCGCAGCGCGACCCCGCGCTGCCGGAGGTGCCGACCTTCACCGAGCTCGGCGTCAAGGTGGTGGCGGGCGCGCAGCGCGGCATCGTCGCGCCGCCCGGCATTCCGGAGGAGGTGCGGACCAGGCTGAACGCGGCCTTCGCCGCCGCCCTGGCCGATCCCGAGTTCCTGGCCGACGCAAAGCGGCTGCAACTGCCCGCGAAGGCCATGATCGGCGACGAGTATCGCCAGGCCGTGCTGGGCCTAGACGCGCGGCTGAAGGAGATGTGGGCGCGCAAGCCCTGGCGTGACCAGTAAGGCCGGGGGGCTTTGACCCCCCCCTTTGCCTCAGCCCGCCGCGGCCAGCGCGCCGCTGCGCTTCCAGGCGCGCAGCCGCTCCAGCGCCTCCTCCAGCACCGATTCGCGCTTGCAGAAGGCGAAGCGGATGAAGTGCCGCGGCGCATCCGACCCGGCATAGAAGGCCGAGACCGGGATGGCCGTGACCTTGGCCGCCTCGGTCAGGTGCCGGCAGAAGGCCACGTCGTCCCCGGCGAAGCCCAGGGTGGTGAAGTCGCAGGTGATGAAGTAGCTGCCCTGGGTCGGCAGCACGCCGAAGCCCAGCTCGGACAGCCCCCTGGCCAGCAGGTCGCGCCGGGCCTGCAGCTCGGTGGCGATGCCGGTGAAATAGGCGTCCTCCTTCGCCAGCCCGAGCGCCACGGCGCGCTGCAGATTGGGCGCGGTGGTGAAGGTCAGGTTCTGATGCGCCTTGGCGACATTGGGGGCCAGCGAGCGGTCGGCGGTGATGTAGCCGACCTTCCAGCCGGTCAGGCTGAAGGTCTTGCCGGCCGAGCCGATCCGCATGCAACGCTCGCGCATGCCCGGCAGCGTCATCAGCGGGATATGCTTCCAGCCGTCGAAGGTGAGGTGCTCGTAGACCTCGTCGCAGATGGCGTAGGCGTCGTGCCGCTGCAGCAGGTCGGCGATGAAGGCCAGCTCCGCGCCGGTGAAGACCTTGCCGGCCGGGTTCATCGGGCTGTTGAGCAGGATCGCCTTGGTCCTCGGCCCGAAGGCGGCGGCCAGCTCGGCGCGCGGCAGCTCCCACTTCGGCGGCGAGAGGCGCACCAGGCGCGGCACCGCGCCGAGCAGCTTCACCACCGGCAGGTAGGTGTCGTAGAGCGGCTCCAGCAGCACCACCTCGTCGCCCGGATTGAGCACCGCCATCAGGCAGGCGATCAGCGCCTCGGTGGCGCCGGAGGTGACCACCACCTCGGCGTTCGGGTCGATCTCCAGCCCGTAGAATCGGCGATTCGCGTCGGACACCGCCTGACGCAGCTCGGGCAGGCCGGTGAGCGGCGGATACTGGTTGCGGTTGTCCAGCAGCGCCTCGGCCGCGGCGCGCACCACGTCTTCCGGACCTTCGTAATCCGGGAAGCCCTGGCCGAGGTTGATCGCGCCATGCTGTTGCGCGAGCGCCGACATCACGGTGAAGACGGTGGTGCCGGTGGCGGAGAGCAGGTCGTTCTGCGGCTTCATGCGATGACTGGGTCCCGTGGCAGGCGGCCCGATGCTCGGGGCGCGCGCGGCGACGCCCCACGCCCCGGCCCCGGGCGAGCGGCGAATATGCGGATGTGCCGGCGGCCGTGCAACCGCCCACCGCGCATGCCTGCCACTTCGGCGGGCAGGCTGCCGCTTCCGCGGGCGGGGCCTTGTCGCGAAGCCGGCGAATTCCCGTCTCATGCCATTGCCCCTACGGCCCGGGGCATGCAACACA
Organism: Roseomonas sp. KE0001; assembly: GCF_016107285.1. Lineage (GTDB taxonomy): Bacteria > Pseudomonadota > Alphaproteobacteria > Acetobacterales > Acetobacteraceae > Pseudoroseomonas. The sequence goes on from NZ_RCVQ01000001.1 coordinate 532,435, forward strand.
CCACTGCGAGCCGCTTCCCGCCCCTGGGCCACGGGGGCGGGCGCAACCCGGGAGGAAGGAAGGACGGGCCGGCCCTGACCGGCAGGGTCCGTGAATGGAGCCGATGAAGAAGATCGAGGCGATCATCAAGCCCTTCAAGCTCGACGAGGTGAAGGACGCGCTGCACGAGATCGGCCTGCAGGGCCTGACCGTGGTGGAAGCGAAGGGGTTCGGGCGGCAGAAGGGCCACACCGAGCTGTATCGCGGCGCCGAATACGTCGTCGACTTCCTGCCGAAGGTGAAGATAGAGGTGGTCTGCTCGGACGACCTCGCCGAGCGCGCGATCGAGGCCATCCAGGCCGCGGCCCGCACCGGCCGTATCGGCGATGGCAAGATCTTCATCTCCGATGTCCAGGAGGTGATCCGCATCCGCACCGGCGAACGGGGCGAGGACGCGGTCTGAGCGTGGAATTCCGGCCGGTGCCGATCTGGCGCCGGCCTGGCTGAAGGCGGAAGGACGGCGCAGGAGCGCCGGACGCCGCCGGCACGGAAGCAGGCGGAAGCCGCGCCGTGTCGACTGTTACTGTCAGAGCGTCGTTTGGGGAACAGGATCGCACACGATGGCGAAGAAGCCCGCAGCCGCAGCGTCCAACGCTGTTTCCAAGGTCATGGAGATGATCAAGGAGAACAGCGTCGAGTACGTGGACTTCCGGTTCACGGATCCTCGGGGCAAGTGGCAGCACACCGCGCAGCATGTCTCCACCATCGAGGAGGAGGTGTTCACCGACGGCATCATGTTCGACGGCTCCTCGATCGCCGGCTGGAAGGCGATCAACGAGTCCGACATGATCCTGATGCCGGACGCCTCGACGGCCTGCATGGATCCCTTCGCGGCCAAGCCGCAGCTGATCCTGTTCTGCGACATCATCGAGCCCTCGACCGGCCAGGCCTATAGCCGCGACCCGCGCTCGACGGCGAAGAAGGCCGAGGCCTATGTCGCCTCCACCGGCATCGGCGATGCCGCGCTGTTCGGCGCCGAGGCCGAGTTCTTCATCTTCGACAACGTGAAGTTCGGCACCGGCGGCAATTACGGCATCTACCAGCTCGACAGCATCGAGGGGCCCGGCGCCAGCCTGAAGGACTACCCCGAGGGCAACATGGGCCACCGCCCGGTGGTCAAGGGCGGCTACTTCCCGGTGCCGCCGGTCGACAGCGAGACCGACCTGCGCGCCGAGATGCTCTCGACCATGATCGAGATGGGCGTGGCCGGCGAGAAGCACCACCATGAGGTGGCGCAGTCGCAGCACGAGCTGGGCACCCGCTTCGGGCCCCTGGTGCAGCACGCCGATCACATGCAGATCTACAAGTACGTGATCCACAACGTCGCGCACAGCTACGGCAAGACGGCGACCTTCATGCCGAAGCCGATCTATGGCGACAACGGCTCGGGCATGCATGTGCACCAGTCGATCTGGAAGGGCGGCAAGCCGGTCTTCGCCGGCAACGGCTATGCCGACCTGTCCGACCAGGCGCTGTGGTACATCGGCGGCATCATCAAGCACGCCAAGGCGCTGAACGCCTTCACCAACCCCAGCACCAACTCCTACAAGCGCCTGATCCCGGGCTTCGAGGCGCCGGTGCTGCTGGCCTATTCGGCCCGCAACCGCTCCGCCTCCTGCCGCATCCCCTACGCGACCAGCCCGAAGGCGAAGCGCGTCGAGGTGCGCTTCCCGGATCCGACGGCGAACCCCTACCTGGCCTTCTCCGCCATGCTGATGGCCGGCCTCGATGGCATCAAGAACAAGATCCATCCGGGCGACGCCATGGACAAGGATCTGTACGACCTGCCGCCGGAGGAGCTGAAGGGCATCCCGACGGTCTGCGGCTCGCTGCGCGAGGCGCTGGAAGCGCTGGCCGCCGACCACGACTTCCTGCTCGCCGGGGATGTCTTCTCGAAGGACCAGATCGAGAGCTACATCGAGCTGAAGTGGAACGAGGTGTACAAGTTCGAGCACACCCCGCACCCGGTCGAGTTCGAGATGTACTACTCCGTCTGATCCCTGGCGGATCGGATGCGGATGGCGCCCCGGGGGAGACCCCGGGGCGTTTCGCGTTGAAGCGGTCTATTTCGACAGCGCCTTCTCGATCTCGGCCGTGGTGTGGTTGGTCAAGTCCTTGGCCAGGGACTGCACCACCCGCTCCTCCACCGTCCGCGGCAGCGCGGCGCGGATCTGGCCGAGCGTCTCGGGATCGGCGATCAGCACCAGTGCCTCGAACTGGTTCTGCTGGTGCATCTGCTCCAGCGTCTGGCTGATCCGCTTGGCGAAGGTGGCCTCGGCGGTCTGCTTCGCCGACTGCTCGGGCGGCTGGGCGCCGGACGGGCCCTGGTCGCCCAGCGTGTCGGGGGTGATCCGGCTCACCTCCTGCAGCCGGACCACCGCCTCGGCGCTTGTGTTGCGCAGCAGCATGGCCTTGCCGCCATCGGCGACCAGGACCAGGGCGTTCTTCGGGATTCGATCGGACATGCGGCATCTCCACGGAGCGTGATGGCCGGGCCGCGTGGCCCGGCCGTGGAGGTGCAACGCCCCCGGGGGCGAAAAGGCGTCCGCCGCCGGCGCAAAAAAGCCGCGCCGTGGTTCAGGCTTCCGCCAGATGCCGGGCGCCGTCGCGCAGCGAGGCCTCGCTGATGCGGATGCCGAGCCCGGGCGCCTGGGGCACCACCACGGCGCCGCCCTGGTTCGGGATCCGCTCCTCCAGCACGTCCTCGGTCAGCACATGGTGCGGCATGTAGAACTCGCAGCCGAGCGAGATGCCGGGCGTCGCCGCGATCAGCTGCGTGCCGGCCGCCAGCGCGATGCCGCCCTCCCACAGCGTGCCGCCATAGCCGGGCAGGCCCGCGGTGTCGGCGATCGCCATCATCGCCTGGGCCTTCAGCAGCCCGCCGCATTTCATCAGCTTGACGCTGATGGCGTCCGCCGCCTGCCGCCGCACCACCTCCAGCAGGTCCGTGGCGTCGAAGCAGCTTTCATCGGCCAGGATCGGCGTGTCCAGCGCGGCCGCGAAGCCCGCCATGGCGTCGAGATGACGGCGCGGCACCGGCTGCTCGATGAAGGTGGGGCGGAAACGGTCCACGTCGCGCAGCACCGTCATGGCGTGGAAGGGCTCCAGCGCCTGGTTGTAGTCGAGGCGGAGATCGACATCCTCGCCGAAGGCGTCGCGGATGGCCTCCAGATGCGCCATGTCCTCGGCATGCGGCCTGACGCCGGTCTTGACCTTGAAGAGCCGGTTGCCGGCCGGGACCATGACCTTCATCCGCTCCAGGTCGGCCGCGAAGTCGGGGTCGGCGATGGAGAAGGAGAGGGGGATGGTGTCGCGCACCCGGCCGCCCAGCAGATCCGCGACGCTGAGGCCGGTGCTCTGGCCCAGGATATCGAGCAGCGCCATCTCGACCGCCACCTTGCTTTCCGGGTGGCCGGTCAGGGCGCGGTCCATCATGGCCATCAGGGCACGCGGGCGGCGCGCGTCGGCGCCGAGGATCAGCGGGCGCAGGTAGCGGTCGAGCGCGGCGAAGGCGCCTTCGGGCGTGCCGGTGAACACCTCCCACGGCGCCGCCTCGCCCCAGCCCACGAGGCCGTCCCGCGTCGTCAGTTGCAGCAGCACGCGCCGCACGCTGCCCTTCACATTGCCGACGCCCTGGGCCCGGGCCATCCTGATCGGGCTTTCCACGAGAAAGACCCGCATGCGATCGATGACGGGCGGATGCATCGGCTCTCAGCCTTCACGCTGGCGGTGGAAATGCGCGAGGAAGGCGCGCGTCGCCTCCTCGCGCGGAGAATCGATCACCTGCCGCGCCGGCCCGTCCTCGACGATGACGCCATCGCGCAGGAAGACGACGCGGTCGGCGACCTCGCGGGCGAAGGCGATCTCGTGGGTCACGATCACCATGGTCATGCCCTCCGCGGCGAGGGACTGCATCACGCCCAGCACCTCGCCCACCAGCTCCGGGTCGAGCGCGCTGGTCGCCTCGTCGAACAGCATCACCGCCGGCTGCATGGCCAGCGCGCGGGCGATGGCGACGCGCTGCTTCTGCCCGCCGGACAGGCGCGAGGGATACTGCTCCGCCTTGTCGGCCAGGCCGACCTTGGCGAGCAGGCCGCGCGCCAGCGCCTCGGCCCCGGCGCGCGCCATGCGGCGGACGACGAGCGGCCCCTCCATGACGTTCTCCAGCGCCGTCCGGTGCGGGAAGAGGTTGAACTGCTGGAAGACCATGCCGGTGGCGGCGCGGAAGCCGGCGAGAGCCCGGTTGCCCGGCTGGCTGGCGCCGGCGCCGAAGCGGAAGCTCTTCCCGCCGACCCGCACCGCGCCGCCATCGGGCACCACCAGCAGGTTGAGGCAACGCAGCAGGGTGGACTTGCCGGAGCCCGACGGCCCGATCAGCGCCACCACCTCGCCGCGTCCGACCTTCAGGTCGACGCTGCGCAGCACGACATGATCGCCGAATTGCTTCCTCAGCGCCGCGACCTCGATCATGATCTCGCTCATCGGCCCCTCCTCAGTCCGCGCGCGCCAGCCGCCGCTCCAGCCGGCCGACCAGCAGGGTCAGCGGGAAGAGCACGGCGAAGTAGAGGACGGCGATCAGCGTGTAGATCTCGAGCGGCCGGTAGCTGTCATGCGCTGCCGCCTGGCCCTGGTAGAGCAGGTCGGGCACCGCCAGCACCGAGACGAGCGAGGTGTTCTTGAGCTGGATGATCGACTGGTTCATCAGCGGCGGCACCATGCGCTTCAACGCCTGGGGCAGCACGATGCGGCGCATCGACTGCGCCGGCGTCATGCCCAGCGCCAGCGCCGCCTCGGTCTGGCCGCTCTCGATCGAATTGATGCCGCCGCGGATGATCTCGGCGTAGAAGGCGCCGCCATAGAGCGAGAGGGCCAGCACCGCCGCCGTGGTCGCCGTCATCTCGATCCCGGCCAGGATCGGCAGGGCGTAGTAGAACCAGACCAGCTGCACCAGGATCGGCGTGCAGCGGAACACCTCGACATAGGCCTGGCTCAGCCAGCGCAGCGGCGCGATGGAGGAAAGGCGCAGCAGGCCCGAGACCAGCCCGACCACGAGGCCCAGCACGACGATGGCGGCGGTGAAGGCGAGCGTGACCCAGAGTCCGTTCAGGAACAGCCAGCGGTAGCTCCAGAGGATGCTGAAATCCCATTGATACATGCATGCGGTCCTGAATCGGGTCGCGGCGCCCCGCCCCGGGGCGCCCCGCCTGGCCGGTCGGTCAGATCAGAGCGTGACGCCCGGCGGGAAGTCGGCCTCGGAGATGCCCACCAGCTCCATGTTGGAGACGATGGCCGATCGCACCGCGCCGAGTCCCTTGTTGAACTCGATCCAGGTGTTGACGTAGTCGCGCCAGGTCTTGTCCGCCTCGCGCCGGAAGCCGGCATTGGAGGTGGTGGCGAAGACCGGCGTCGGCACCAGCACATCGCCCAGCGTCGGCAGCTTCTTCTTCGCGGTCAGCGCCAGGATCAGCACGAGGCACTGCGCATCGGCGCGGCCGGACTGCACCGCCATCGTCGCCTCATCGGCGCTCTTGAAGCGGGAGACGCTGGCCCTGGGGCAGAGCCGCGTCACCACCTGGTCCTGCGAGGAGCCGGTGTCGACGGCGATCTTCACCTCGGGCCGGTTGAGATCGTCCCAGGTCCTGGCCTGGAAGCCGCGCTTGGTGACGAAGCTGAAGGCGTTGCTGAAGCAGGGGACCGAGAAGTCGACGACCAGCGCCCGCTTCGGCGTCGGGTTCAGCCCGAAGAAGATGTCGATCTTGTTCGACTGCAGATCGAGGACGGCATTGCCCCAGGTGGTCTCACCGAGCTCCAGCTCGCATTCCAGCTCCTCGGCCAGCATCCTCAGCAGGTCGACATAGAAGCCGCGCCACTGCCCGGTGGCGAGATCCTTGTGATAGTAGGGCGCGCCGCCCACCACCGCCGCCGAGCGCAGCTTCTTGGTGCGGCGGATCCGGTCGAAGGTGGTCTCCACCGGGCTACCCTGCGCGGCGGCGGGGGCGGCGGTGGCGGCCATGGCGAGCGCCAGTCCGGCGGCGCCACCCATCATGCGGCGTGACAGCATCCTCGATCTCTCCTCAACGCGGCGGGACGTTCCGGCCAGGTGGCCGTCGCCCCGGTACCGCTCCGGCACCCGCGGCGGACCGCGACTTCATGGTGGCCTGCGCCTTCATAGCGACTTCCATGCCACGGCGGGAGATGCCTCGCGATGCCGGGCAATTGTGGAGCCGTCGCCGCCCCTCTTATCCTGGTGCCGACACCAACCGCGGGAGCCGCGACTTTGGAACGTTTCTTCGAGATGGCCGAGCGGGGCACGACGCCGCGCCGCGAGATCATGGCCGGGCTGACCACCTTCCTGACCATGGCCTATATCATCGTGGTCAATCCGGGCATCATGGCGGCCGCCGGCATCGATCATGGCGCCGCCTTCGTCGCCACCTGCATCGCCGCCGCCATCGGCTCCGCCATGATGGGGCTGCTGGCCAACTATCCGGTGGCGCTGGCGCCGGGGATGGGGCTGAACGCCTACTTCGCCTTCGTCGTCGTCGGCGCCATGGGCGTGCCCTGGCAGATTGCGCTCGGCGCCGTCTTCCTCTCGGGTCTGATCTTCTTCGCGGTCTCCGTCACCGGCTTCCGGGAATGGCTGATCAACTCCATCCCCCTCTCCCTCAAGCTGGGTATCGCCGCGGGCATCGGCTTCTTCCTCGGCCTGATCGGCCTGCGGGGCATGGGGCTGGTGGTGGACAACCCGGCGACGCTGGTCAGCCTCGGCTCGTTGCGCGAGATCCCGACCGTGCTGTCCTGCCTGGGATTCATCCTCATCGCCGGGCTGGTGGCGCGCGGCGTGACGGGCGGCATCGTCATCGGCATCCTGGTCACGGCGCTGCTCGGCATTCCCTTCGGCCTCACCGAGTTCCACGGCGTCTTCGCCCTGCCGCCCTCCCTGGCGCCGACCTTCCTGCAGATGGACCTGGCCGGCGCCATCGGCTTCGGCCTGGTCGGCATCGTCTTCACCTTCTTCCTGGTGGATCTCCTGGACAATGCCGGCACCCTGATCGCGACCACGCACCGCGCCGGGCTGATGCGTCCGGACGGCTCGGTGCCGCGGCTCGGCCGGGCCCTGCTCTCGGACAGCTGCGGCGCCATGATCGGCGCCATGCTCGGCACCTCCACCACCGTGTCCTATATCGAGAGCGCGGCGGGCGTGCAGGCCGGCGGCCGCACCGGGCTGACGGCGCTGACCGTCGCCGTGCTGTTCCTGCTGGCCCTGTTCCTGGCGCCACTCGCCACCAGCGTCCCCGCCTTCGCCACCGCGCCGGCCCTGGTCCTGGTGGCCTGCCTGATGGCCCAGGGGCTGCGCGACCTCGATTGGGAGGATGCGACCGACTACCTGCCGGCCATGCTGACGGCGCTCGCCATGCCCTTCACCTTCTCCATCGCGACCGGGATCGGCCTCGGCTTCATCGCCTATGCGCTGGTGAAGCTGATGGCGGGGCGGGGGCGGCAGGTCGGCGGGGCGGTCTGGGTCATCGCCGCCGCCTCCGCCGTGAAATTCTACCTGCAGAGCTAGAGGGAGAGAGAGGGGGAGGCGCTCCGCCTCCCCCTGCGCGGATCAGTCTGCGCGGATCAGTCCGGCGCCTCCGCCATCTCCAGGAGCGCCCGGCCATCGCGCCGCACGCGGGCGATCTCGGTGTTGCGGCAGCCATTGCCGCTCAGCAGGGCGCTGCCCGGGCTGACCACCTGGAGCTTGGCCTGAACCCGGCAGACCAGCTTGTTGACGGTGCCGGGGGCGGCGCCGTTCCAGCGGCGTAGCGCGTCCGCCCAGTTGCCATAGGTGTCATAGTGCTGGCGGAGATAGCGCGCCGCCCATTCGGTGGCGCGCCGGGGGTCGAGCGGCCAGTCGGCGCCGCCCTTGGCATGCACCTGGGCATTCACCTGCACGCAACCGGCCATGACCGACTGGCCCTGGCTGGACTTGAGCAGGTTGCGCGCCTCGGCGCGGCTGTCCGGGTAGTAGGCCTGGCCGCCGATGTTCAGGGCATGGGCGTGCAGGCCGGATTCGGCCAGCGCGACGGCCACCAGAAGGCCGTCGGGCAGGTCGAACCTCGCCTCGGCGGCCCGGGCGGCCTCGAGGCAGGCATTGCGGGGACCGGCCACGGCCGGACTGCTCATCAAGGCGGGGGCCCCCAGCAGGAAGGCACCCAGGAGTGTCGCCGGCCATGCTTTCCATGGACCTTTGCGCGGGCGACGTGTCTGGCCCCGATCGGGGGGCGGAAAGGCGCTCCGTGCCTGCTGGCACGGGAACGCCGCGGGGCGTGGGCGGCGCGGGGGCACCGCCCTGCTAATCGCGGGCGTCATGGGCCCTGGCTAGCACGCGCGCCGGGGCAGGGGAAGCAAAACGGCCTTCCGCCCCGGGAAAACCCACAATGGATAAGGGAGGTTTCAGCTTTAGCCGCAAAAATTACGCCAGATCCAGAAAGTCTTTCGCCTCCGACGCGATCTCGCGGACCAGCTTCGCCCTGAGGGCGCGCGCGAAATCCTCCCGCCCCGCCGCGCGCATGACGAAGGCGCCCGGCCCTCCGATCACCTCGGCCTCGTAGCGAAGGTCGAGGTCGGCATGGCCGTCCAGGATGGCCAGGGCATTGACCGTCACGCCAGCGGCGACCGCGGCGTCCCGTGCGGCGGCGGCCGGGCGATGGCCACGCATGTCCGGGGCGTCGCCCGACAGATCGATCACCTGCCGCGTGGCCTCGAAGGGCGCCGCCCGCAGCAGGCCGGCGGCGTGGTCCAGCGCATCGCCGATGGCGTTCCAGCTCTGCCGCGAGCGGGGCGCGGCGCGCAGTTCCAGGGCCGTGGCCTCCGCCTCACCGGCGCCGCCGATGCGCCGCCAGGGCATCACCGTCGCGGCCCCGCCGGGGCTTCCCCATTCCACGAGGGCGAGCGCGATGGCGCCGAGCGGCCCGCCCCGGATGGCCGCCAGCACCGCCGGATGCGTCAGCGCCCCGGCGCAGCCTTCGCGCTGCAGTCGGAACTCCTCGTCCGTGATGCTGCCCGAGGCGTCCACCGCCAGCACCAGCGCCACATCCACCGGCCCGGCGGCGGGGCCTGTGGCGGCCAGCAGGCCGGGCAGGGCGAGGAGACCGCGTCGGTGCATCGGGGGCGCTCCGCCAGGATGGATCACAGGATGAGTGAGGGGCAGCCTCGGCCCCGCCTCCGCCCGCGGTCAAGCGGCAAGGCGCCGCGCCGCTGTGCAGCGGTGGCGCGGAACTGGGCAGCCAGGGGCCAGGGGGCGCGAAACCGGCCGCAAGGTCTCTTGCGCCCGGCCACCCGGCCTTGCTCAATGTGAGCCGACCGTTGTTTCCTGCGCGGAACCTTGCGGGACCAGGACCAACCGCGTAGGCCAACATGCCGCAACCGCCGAGGACGCCGGAACCAACGTGGCCGATCGCCCTGCCTCTGCCTTCGATGAAATGCGCGCCGATGGCGGCATCCGTTCCCCCTATGCCGAGATGGCGCGCTTCCTGGAGGCGACCGGACAGGCCGCCCTGGACCAGAAGCGACGCGAGGCGGAAGTGCTGTTCCGCCGCATCGGTGTCACCTTCGCCGTCTATACGGAGGGCGGGGACCCGGAACGGCTGATCCCCTTCGACGTCATTCCCCGCATCCTCTCGCGCGCCGAATGGGACCGTCTGGCGAGCGGGCTCGAGCAGCGCGTGCGGGCGCTGAATGCCTTCCTCGCCGATGTCTACGGTCCTCAGGAGATCATCCGGGCCGGCCGAATCCCGGCCGAGCTGATCCGCGGCAATGAGGGCTTCCTGCCGCAGATGGTGGGCTTCACCCCGCCCGGCGGGGTCTATACCGTCATCTCCGGCATCGACCTGGTGCGCACCGGGCCCGACGAGTTCTACGTGCTCGAGGACAATTGCCGCACGCCGTCCGGCGTCTCCTACATGCTGGAGAACCGGGAGGCCATGATGCGCCTCTTCCCCGAGGCCTTCACCCGCCACAGCATCGCCCCCGTCAGCCACTACCCGGAGGAGCTGCTGGAGACGCTGAAGAGCCTGGCGCCGGCCGGCTGCAGCGGGCCGCCCACCGTGGTGGTGCTGACGCCGGGCGCCTACAACAGCGCCTATTACGAGCATTCCTTCCTGGCCGACGAGATGGGCGTCGAGCTGGTCGAGGGCGCCGACCTCTTCGTGCGCGACAAGATCGTCTACATGCGGACCACGGCCGGCCCGAGGCGGGTCGATGTCATCTACCGCCGCATCGACGACGACTATCTCGACCCCGAGGCCTTCCGCCCCGACAGCGCGCTCGGCGTGCCCGGGCTGATGGCGGCCTACAAGGCGGGGAATGTCGCCCTGGCCAACGCGCCGGGCGCCGGCATCGCCGATGACAAGGCGGTCTACCCCTACGTGCCGGAGATGGTGCGTTTCTATCTGAAGGAGGAGCCGCTGCTCTCCAACGTGCCGACCTTCATGTGCGAGAGGGATGTCGACCGGGACTACGTGCTGTCCAACCTCGACAAGCTGGTGGTCAAGCTGGCCCGCGGCTCGGGCGGCTATGGCATGCTGGTCGGGCCGCATGCCACGCAGGAGCAGCGCGACGACTTCGCCGCGCGAATCCGCGCCCGGCCCGGCGACTACATCGCCCAGCCGACGCTGGCCCTCTCCACCGTGCCCACGCTCTGCGAAAGCGGCGTCGGGCCACGCCATGTCGATCTGCGTCCCTTCATCCTGTTCGGCCGCTCCATCCGCATGGTGCCCGGCGGGCTGACGCGGGTCGCGCTGCGCGAGGGTTCGCTGGTGGTCAACTCCAGCCAGGGCGGCGGCACCAAGGACACCTGGGTGCTGGACGAGGCGGCGCCGCCCGCCGGCTCCTCTCAGTCTCAGTCCCAGTCCCAGTCCCGGGCGGCCGCCGAGCCTCCACCCGGGCCGCCCGCCAACGATCCCGCCGGCGGGGGGAGCTGAACCATGCTCTCCCGTACCGCCGACAGCCTCTTCTGGCTCGGCCGCTATTCCGAGCGCGCCGGCAATGTGGCGCGCGGCCTGGGTGCCACGCTGCGGATGGCGCTGCTGGCGCATCCGGTGAGCCGGGCCGACAGCGAGTGGCGCGCCCTCATCATCGCCACCGGCTGCGAGCCGGGCTTCCGCGCCCTGGTGGGCGAGACCTCGCAGCCCGGCCTGCAGGACGAGGCGGTCCGCTGGCTGACGCTGGACCCGGCCAATCCCTCCGGCATCGCCGCCTGCGTCGAGGCGGCGCGGCGCAACGGCCGCACGGTGCGCACCGCGCTGACGGTCGATATGTGGGAGGCGATCAACGACACCTGGATCGAGTTCCGCCGCCTGGACTCCAGCGCCATCCGCGGCGACCGGCTGCCGGGCTTCCTCGACTGGGTGCGCTCCCGCACGCTGCTGTTCAACGGCGCCGCCGCCGACACCATGCTGCGCGACGACGCCTGGCGCTTCTGCCACCTCGGCACCATCCTGGAGCGCGCCGACAACACGGCGCGGCTGCTCGACGTGCGGCACGGCGCCTTCGCCCCCGACGCGGCGGCCGATGCGGCCTGCTATGCGCAGTGGCAGGCGGTGCTGCGCTCGGTCTCGGCGCTGCGCGCCTTCCAGCATGTCTATCACGCCCGGCTCGATCCCGCGCGCGTGGCCGAGCTGCTGATCCTGCGCCCCGAGCTGCCGCGCTCCCTGCTCGCCTGCTACCGGCGCGTGGAGAGCACGCTCGATGTCATCGCCGCCGCCAATGGCGGGCAGCGCGGCGAGTGCCACCGGATGGCGGGCGCCATGCATGCGCGGCTGCGCTACGGCCGCATCGAGAGCATCCTCGAGGGGGGGCTGCATGACTTCCTGACGGGCATCATCGACCAGAACATCGCCCTGGGGCAGGAGATCGCCCAGATGTACCTCAGTGGCCGCCAGATGTGAGACGCCGGACATGACCTATTGCGTCGGGCTGCTGCTGCGGGACGGGCTGGTGATGCTGGCCGATACCCGCACCAACGCCGGGGTCGACCATATCTCCACCTATTCCAAGATGTATCCCGTGCTGCAGCCGGGCGAGCGGATGCTCTGCCTGATGGCGGCCGGCAATCTGGCCATCACCCAGGCGGTCTGGAGCCGCCTGCAGGAAGGGCTGGCGCTGGAGGGGGAGGAGCGGCAGACGCTGCGGAGCGTGCCGACCATGTTCCAGGCGGCGCAGCTCGTCGGCGCCGCCATCCGTGCCGTCTTCGCGCAGGACGGGCCGGCGATGAAGGCGCAGGATGTGCGCTTCGACGTCTCGATCATGCTGGGCGGGCAGATCATGGGCGGCCCGCCGAAGCTCTACCTTGTCTACGCCGCCGGCAACTTCATCGAGGCCACGCCGGACACGCCCTTTCTCCAGATCGGCGAGCACAAGTACGGCAAGCCGATCCTCGACCGCGCGCTCTCTCACACCACCGGCCTGGAGGACGGGGTGCTGCTCACCCTGGTCAGCATGGACAGCACGCTGCGCTCCAACCTGACGGTCGGCCTGCCGCTCGACCTGCTGGTCTATGAGCGGGACAGCTTCGCCATCCGCCTGCAGCGGCGCATCACCGAGGAGGACCCCTACTTCCGCCCGCTGCGCGAGGCCTGGTCCGAGGCGCTGCGCGAGGCCTACCGGCGCCTGCCCAGGCCCGGCTGGCTGGACAAGCCCGCGCCGTCCTGAGCGGCGTCCGCAAAATCCCGGCCGGGGGTGCAGCCTTTCGGCCCGCCCGGGATTGATCCCGCATGGCCGCGCCGCACCCGGACCGCTGGATCCGCATCACGCCCCAGGGCCTCTACTGCGAGCCGGGGGATTTCTTCATCGATCCCGTCGCGCCGGTGCCGCGCGCCGTCATCAGCCATGGCCATTCGGACCACGCCCGGCCGGGGCACGATGCCGTCCTGGCCACGCCCGAGACGCTGGCCATCATGACCGCGCGGCTGGGCGAGGGCCGGGCCGGGCACAGCCAGCAGCCGCTCGGCTACCACCAGCCGCTGACGCAGGGGGGCGTGCGCGTCACCCTGGTGCCGGCCGGGCATGTGCTCGGCTCGGCGCAGGCGGTGCTGGAATGGGAGGGCAGCCGGATCGTCGTCTCCGGGGACTACAAGCGGCAGCCCGACCCCACCTGCGCGCCCTTCGAGCCTGTGCCCTGCGACGTCTTCGTCACGGAGGCGACCTTCGCCCTGCCGGTCTTCCGCCACCCGCCCATCGCGCATGAGATCGGCCGCCTGCTCGACAGCCTGCGGCTCTTCCCGGAGCGGACGCACCTCGTCGGCTGCTACGCGCTCGGCAAGTGCCAGCGGCTGATCGCGGAGCTGCGCCGTGCCGGCTGGGACCGGCCGATTCATCTGCACGGCGCCCAGGCCGCCATGTGCGCGCTCTACGAGCGCTTCGGCCTCGGGCTCGGCGAACTTCGCCCGGTGCCGCGGCCGGCGCGGCGGGGCGAGACCGTGCTGCCCGGCGAGCTGGTTCTGGCGCCGCCCTCGGCCGAGGCCAGCCCCTGGGCCCGGCGCCTGGCCGATCCGGTGACGGCGCTGGCCTCCGGCTGGATGCGCGTGCGGCAGCGGGCGCGGGCGCGCGGGGTGGAGCTTCCCCTGGTCATCAGCGACCACGCCGACTGGGACGACCTCCTGGCCACCTGCGCCGAGGTCGCGGCGCCGGAGGTCTGGGTCACGCACGGGCGGGAGGAGGCGTTGATCCACGCGCTGGCGGGCCGTGGCGTGCGGGGCCGCGCCCTGCACCTCGTCGGACGGGAGGAGGACGAGGCCGACCCGCTCGACCTGGCGGCGGAACCGGCGGCATGAGCCTGCCCGCCTTCGCCGACCTTCTGGAGCGGCTGGTCTTCACCCCCGGGCGCAACGCCAAGCTGGCCCTGCTGCGGCGCTGGTTCGCCACCCAGCCGGACCCCGATCGCGGCATCGGCCTCGCCGCCATCGCCGGCGAGCTGACCTTCACCGCCGCCAAGCCCTCGCTGGTGCGCGAACTGGTGGCGACGCGCATCGACCCGGTGCTGCTGGCCTGGAGCCACGACTATGTGGGCGACCTGGCGGAGACGGTGGCGCTGATCTGGCCCGCGCCCTCACCGCCGCCGAACCGGCCGCCGCCCGACCTGGCCGATGTGGTGGAGACGCTGGAGCTGGCGCCCCGGGGCGAGGTGCCGGCGCTGCTGGAGGGCTGGCTGGATGTGCTGGACCCCGGTGGCCGGCTGGCGCTGATCAAGCTGGTCACCGGCGGCCTGCGGGTCGGCGTCTCCGGCCGGCTGGCGCGGCAGGCCCTGGCCGAGTGGTCCGGCCGACCGGTCGAGGAGATCGAGGAGGTCTGGCACGGCGTGCCGCCGCCCTACCTGCCGCTCTTCGCCTGGCTGGAGAGACGCGGCCCGCGGCCCGACCCGAAGGACATGCCGGTGTTCCGCTCGCCCATGCTGGCGCATCCGCTGGAGGCGCCGGACATCGCCGCGCTGGACCACACCGCCTTCCGCGCGGAATGGAAATGGGACGGCGTGCGGGTTCAGGCCTCCGCCGGTCCTGGCGGGCGGCGCCTCTGGTCGCGCACCGGCGAGGATATCGGCGGCAGCTTCCCGGAGATCCTGGAGGCCATGGACTTCGACGCCGTCCTGGATGGCGAGCTGCTGGTGATGCGGGACGGCCAGGCGGCGCCCTTCGCCGACCTGCAGCAGCGGCTGAACCGCAAGGTGGTGGGGCCGAAGATGCTGCGCGACTTCCCGACCGGCCTGCGCCTCTACGACATCCTCTTCGAAGGCGGCGAGGACCTGCGGCCCATGCCCTACGACACGCGGCGCGACCGGCTCGAGGCCTGGTTCGCCCGCGCCCGGCCGGACCGCATGGACCTCTCGCCGCAGATCGCCTTCGTCTCCCTCGAGCAGCTCACCGCGCTGCGCGAGGGCGCCCGCGCCGCCGGCATCGAGGGGCTGATGCTGAAGCGCGGCGACGCCCCCTATCTCGCCGGGCGGCCCAAGGGGCTGTGGTGGAAGTGGAAGCGCGCGCCCCTCTCGGTCGATGCCGTGCTGATGTATGCCCAGCGCGGCCATGGCCGGCGCAGCAGCACCTACAGCGACTACACCTTCGGCCTCTGGCGGCCGGACGGGCAGGGGGGGCGGGAACTGGTGCCGGTGGGCAAGGCCTATTCCGGCTATACCGACCAGGAGCTGGTCTGGCTCGACCGCTGGATCCGCAACCATACCACCTCCCGCTTCGGTCCGGTGCGGGAGGTGGAGAAGCATCTCGTGCTGGAGGTGGTGTTCGACGCCGCGCAGCGCTCGGCGCGGCACAAGTCGGGCGTCGCCATGCGCTTCCCCCGCATTGCCCGGCTGCGGCCCGACAAGCCCGCCGCCGAGGCCGACGCGCTGGAGACGCTGATGGCGATGATCGAATCGGCCTCCGGCTGAACGGTGGCGCGAGCGGCAACCAGGCTTGACCCTGGGCGTTTCTGACCCTGGGCGTTTCTGACCCTGGGCGTTTCTGACCCTGGGCGTTTCTGACCCTGGGCGTTTCTGACCCTGGGCGTTTCTGACCCTGGGCGTTTCTGACCCTGGGCGTTTCTGACCCTGGGCGTTGCAGCCCCGTGGCCGGCGGGGGCCGGCGATGTCTCGGGAGGGCGACATGCTGAAATGGGCGGTGATCTTCCTCGTCATCTCGATCGTCGCCGGGGCGGTCGGCTTCACCGGCGTCTCCGCCGTGGCCGGCCGCATCGCCAAGCTGCTCTTCGGCATCTTCCTGGCGCTCTTCGTCATCGCCCTGCTGCTGGCCCTGCTGGCGGGCGAGCTCATCTTCTGAACGGGCCCTGCGCGAGGCCGGTTGACGCCGGCCCGCACGCGGCTTATTTCCGCCCACCTCGGCGCCCTTCGCGGTTGCCGGGGACGGTGGTATGGCGGCCTTAGCTCAGTTGGTAGAGCGCCACGTTGTGGTCGTGGATGTCACGGGTTCGAGTCCCGTAGGTCGCCCCACTTTCCCAGCCCGGAAGGGTCCCCCATGCAGCTTTCCCTCGAGAATCGCACCGCGCTGATCACCGGCGGGTCGAAGGGCCTCGGCCTCGCGATGGCGCGCACCTTCGCCGAGGCCGGCGCCAGGGTCGCCATCGTCGCGCGTGGCGAGGCGGATCTCCACACCGCCGCCGCGGCCACCGGCGCGGTTCCGATCCGCGCCGATATCGCCACGGCCGAGGGGTGCGAGGCCGCCTTCGGCGAGGCCAGCGCGGTGCTCGGCCGTGTCGACATCCTGGTCAACAATGCCGGGACCAGCCAGCGCGGCGCGTTCCCGCAGGTCACCGACGCGGTCTGGCAACAGGATCTCGACCTCAAGCTCTTCGCCGCCATCCGCCTGACGCGCCTGGCCTGGGCGGGCATGGCGGAGCGACGCTGGGGCCGCGTCCTGAATGTGCTGAATATCGGCGCCAAGGCGCCCCCGGCCGAGGGCGCGCCCACCGCCGTCTCCCGCGCCGCCGGCATGGCGCTGACCAAGGTTCTGGCGAATGAGGGCGCTCCGCTGGGCATTCTGGTGAACGCGCTGCTGGTCGGCATCATCGAGAGCGACCAGTGGGTGCGGCGGCATGCCGCCGATCCGCACGGCCTCAGCTTCGAGGAATGGAAGGCCGAGGCCGGCCGGCCGGTGCCCCTGGGGCGCATCGGCCGGCCGGAGGAATTCGCCGCCACCGCCCTGTTCCTGGCCAGCGAGGCCGGCGGCTACATCACCGGCACCGCCATCAACGTGGATGGCGGCCGCAGCCCCGTGGTGTGACGGCGCCGCGTCAGGCCGAGAGGCGCCGGGTCAGGGCCAGGTAGTCGTCGCGCATCTCGGTCTCGACCAGCGCGGCGACCAGGCGCGGGAAGTCCGGCCGCGGGCAGAGGCCGGCGATCGCCGCCGCGCTGTCGCCCAGGCGGAGGCGCCGCGCCGCGCGCAGCGCCAGCCGGTCGGCGAAGGGATAAAGCTCGGGCCAGAGGAGCTGGATCTCGCGGAAGAAGATATCGGCCGCGACATCGCCGACACCCGGAATGCGCTTCAGCAGGCGGCGCAACGCCGCCGGGTCCTCGGCCGCCTGCCGGCGCAGCGCGTCGAGATCCCCGCCATGCTCCTCCATCAACAGCCGTGCCATGCCGCCCAGCCGGCGGGCGGCGAGGCCGGCGCAGCGGGCATAGCCGGCGGCGCGCAGCACCGCCTCGCGCGCCGCCTCGTCGCTGCCGGCCAGCCGCGCCGGGCTGGTCCATCCCTCGCGGGCGAGCGCGGCCCCGGCCCGCGCCGCATGGGCCGCCCCCGCCGGCGCCGCGCGCAGCATGGCGCGGCAGAGGCAGAGGAACGGCGTCTCGTCCTCCAGGGCGGCGGCCGCCGCCGGGCGCGCGGCCAGCAGGGCGGGGATGACGCGCTCCGGCCGGCGGTTCGCCGGCAGGTTGGCCTGGTCGGCGGGGGAGGGGCAGGTCAGTGTGGGCATGGTCATCGGCAAGATCTCCCTGTCCTGCGCGGCGCCGGGGCACCGGGCGGAGGGGCAAAGGGCCCGTCGAGGCGGGCGGCGTGGCGTTTTAGGGGCTCCAGATAGAGCAGCCACCGCGGCGGGCAAGGGCCGCTGCGATCTTTTCGAGCCCACGGGCCGTCTCCGGGGTCACATCGGATGACGGGGTGTTACAGCCGCCCCGGCTGGCGGCCCGTCCCGTGTTAGGCCCGGCGCCAGGCCCGGTCCAGCAGCAGCAGCGCGCCGCCGCCGATCAGCCCCCAGAAGGCCGCGCCGATGCCGAAGATGCTGAGGCCCGAGGCCGTGGTGGCGAAGGTGAGCGCCGCCGGCAGCCGCTCTCGCTCGTTGGCGAGCGCCGAGGTCAGCGCCCCGGCGAGGCTGCCGAGCAGCGCCAGTCCCGCCACCGCCTGGATCAGCAGCGGCGGCGAGGCGGCGATGAAGGCGACCGCGAAGCCCGCCCCGAGCCCCAGAAGGATGTAGCAGAGGCCGCCCACCACGGCGGCGATCCAGCGCCGGGCCGGGTCGGGATGCGCGTCCCGGCCGGCGCAGAGCGCGGCGGTGATGGCGGCGAGATTGACGGACTGCGCGCCGAAGGGCGCGATCAGGGCGCTGACCAACCCGGTGACGGTGAAGATCGGGCCGGGCGCCGGGTTGTAGCCATTGGCGTGCAGCACGGCCAGGCCGGGAACGTTCTGCGAGGCCATGGTGACCAGGAACAGCGGCAGGGCGATGCCGATGGCGGCCCCGGCGGTGAAGTGCGGCGTCACCGGCAGCAGCGCCGGCAGGCCCTGCGCCAGCGTGCCCTCGGGCAGGGGGGTGGCCAGCAGAATCATCCCGACGGTGACGAGCACCGCGACCGGCACGGCATAGAGGCGCGCGAAGCGCCAGGCGAGGGCCCAGGCCAGGACGATCGGCAGGGCGAGGGCCGGCATGGCACCGACGGCCCGCATCGGCGCCAGGCAGAGTTCGAGCAGAACCCCGGCCAGCATGGCATTCGCGAGGCTGGGGGGGATCGACGCCACCCGGCGGCCGAAGGGGCGCCACAGCCCGGCCGCCAGGATCAGCAGGCCGGTCAGCATGAAGGCTCCCACCGCCGCGGGAAAGCCGCCCTCCGGCGCGCCGGTCGCCACCAGCAGCGCGGCGCCCGGCGTCGACCAGGCGATCACCACCGGCATGCGGTGGCGCAGGCTCAGCAGGATGGCCAGCACGCCCTGCGCCAGGCAGAGGGCGAGCAGGCCGGAGGTGGCCTCGGCCGGGCTGGCGCCGACGGCGGCGAGGCCGGCCAGCACGACGGTGAAGGAGCTGGCGAAGCCGACCACCGAGGCGAGGGCGCCCGCCACCACCGGCTGAATCGCGTTGCCCCGCTCGTGCTGCTGCGTCATCGCTCGCTGTTCCCGACTCATCGCTGGAAGTCGGATGGCAGACTAACGTAATATTGGATCCAATCAACGACCGGATGTTGGATCCTCCATTGCCGAAGCCGCCATCGCCGCTCGACGCCCTCCGCCCCAGCCTCGCCTTCCGCTGGCGCACCGCGACCGAATTCGTCGAGGCCACGCTGAAGGCGGCAATCCTGGACGGCCGCCTGCCCGGAGGGACGCCGCTGCGGCAGGAGGAACTGGCGGCGCGCTTCGGCCTCAGCCGCATGCCGGTGCGGGAGGCTCTGCGGCAGCTCGAGTCGCAGGCGCTGATCGACGTGCTCCCGCATCGCGGCGCCGTGGTCACCGAGATCTCCGCCGCCGACGCCGCCGATACCTACGCCATCCGCCGCGCCCTGGAGCCGGCGGCGCTGCGCCTCTCCATCCCGCGCCTCTCGGACCACGCCCTGCGCGACGCGGCGGCGCTGATCGACGAGATGGACGCGGAGCAGGAGGCGGGGCGGATGGGCCTGCTCAACCGGCGCTTCCACATGACCCTCTACGCCGCCGCCGGCCATCCGCGCCTGCTGGCGCTGGCCGAGCAGCAGCTCATCGCCTTCGATCGCTACCTGCGCTTCCATCTCGCCAGCCAGGGCCGCGCGCATATGGCGCAGGAGGATCACCGCGCCATGCTGGAGGCCGCCCGCGCGCGGGACACCGGCACGGCCATCGCCGTGCTGGAGCGGCATCTCGATACCGCGGCGGGGACCATCGCGCGCTTCTTCGCCACGCGCGGCGGCGTCACCGAAGCTTCATGAGGCTGTCATCGCTCTGACGCGGAGTCTGGTGTCCTTCCGCGCCGCGGCACCCCTGCGCCGTTCCTGCCAGGAAATTAGAGACATGCCTGACGACCACAAGCCGATCGAGATCGAGGATATCGGCAGCAACCCGGCGCCGCGCGAGCCGATCGGCGCGCTGATCGAGCGCCGCCTCTCGCGCCGCGCGGCGCTGCGCGGACTGCTCGGGGCCGGCGCCGCGGCGACGCTCTCCGACCAGCTGCTCGCCGCGGCGGTCCCGGCGGCGGCCCAGCCCGCCCCCGGCGGCGCGGCCTTGCCGTCCAGCCTCGGCTTCCGCGAGATCGCGCACCGGATGGACGAGCGCGACGCGGTGCCGGAAGGCTATGAAATCCAGACCGTGATCCGCTGGGGGGACGCCGTCCTGCCCGACGCGCCGGCCTTCGATCCGCTGCGCCAGACCGCCGCCGCGCAGGCCGCGCAGTTCGGCTACAACAACGACTATGTCGACTTCTTCCCGCTGCCGCGTGGCAGCCGCGGCGCCGAACACGGCCTGCTCGCGGTCAATCACGAGTACACCGATCCGCAGCTGATGTTCGCCGGGCTGCGCGAGGAGAAGGACGGCAAGGCGGTCAGCCTCGGCGAGGGCGCGCGCCGGCGGCTGTCGCGCGAGCAGACGATGATCGAGCTGGCCGCGCACGGCATGAGCATCGTCGAGATCCGCCGGCAGGACGGCCGCTGGGCGCCGGTGCGCGACAGCCGGCTGAACCGCCGCATCACCGGCGAGACGCCGATGCGCGTCAGCGGTCCCGCCGCCGGCCATGCGCGGCTGCGCACCTCGGCCGACGCGGAGGGCCGCCTTGTCCTCGGCACGCTGAACAACTGCGCCGGCGGCAACACGCCCTGGGGCACGGTCATCACCTGCGAGGAGAACTTCAACCAGTATTTCGGCGGCGCGGCGGCCACGACCGGCGCGCAGGCGGCGATGTACAAGCGCTACGGCATCGTCGGCGAGGGCAGCTATGGCTGGAGCCGCCATGTCGATCGCTTCGATCTCGACAAGGAGCCGAACGAGCCGAACCGCTTCGGCTGGGTGGTGGAATACGATCCCTACGATCCGCAGTCGGTTCCGGTGAAGCGCACCGCGCTCGGCCGCTTCAAGCATGAGGGCTGCACGCATGCCATCGCGCCGGATGGCCGCGTCGTCTTCTACATGGGCGATGATGAGCGCTTCGACTATGTCTACAAGTTCGTCACCGCCCGCGCCTGGAACCCGCGGGACCCGGCGGCCAATCGCGACCTGCTCGACGAGGGCACGCTCCATGTCGCGCGCTTCCATGAGGATGGCCGCATGGAATGGCTGCCGCTGGTGCACGGCCAGGGCCCGCTGACCGCCGCCAACGGCTTCGACAGCCAGGCCGAGGTGCTGATCGACACGCGCCGCGCCGCCGACCTGCTGAAGGCGACGCCGATGGACCGGCCGGAGGATGTCCAGGCCAATCCGGCGGACGGCCGCGTCTATGTCATGCTGACCAACAACACCCGCCGCAAGCCGGAGCAGGTGGACCCCGCCAATCCGCGCGCCGCCAATGCCAGCGGACATGTCATCGAGATGATCCCGCCCGGCGCCGATGCGGGACAGGCCGACCACGCCGCGCCGGAGGGCCGCTGGGAGATCTTCCTGATCGGCGGCAGGCCGGGCGTCGATGCCGGGGCGCAGTACCATCAGGGCACCAGCCCCGAGGGCTGGCTCTCCTGCCCCGACAACTGCACCTTCGACAGCAAGGGCCGCATCTGGATCGCGACCGACGGCGCGCCTTCGACCCACGGGGTCGCGGATGGCCTCTACGCCGCCGACACGACGGGCGAGGGGCGGGCGCTGACCCGGCTCTTCTACCAGGCGCCGACCGGGGCCGAGGTCTGCGGGCCCTGCCTGACGCCGGACGACACCACGATGTTCCTGGCGATCCAGCATCCGGGCGACGACAAGGGCGCGAGCTTCGAGGAACCCTCGACCCGCTGGCCGGACTTCCAGCCCGGCATGCCGCCGCGCCCGGCGATCATCGCCATCACCCGCAAGGGCGGCGGCGTGATCGGGAGCTGAGCCGGGCGGCTTGATCCGGGGGGGTGGCGGGGCAATCTCATGGTCATGAACCGCCCCGCCACCCCGTCGCGCCCGGCCCCGGCCGGCCCGGTCACGCCCCCCGGCCTCGACGCCCTGCTGCCGAGCGGCCGCGAGACCCTGCGCCGCCTTGGCGGCCTCGGCCTGCTGATCTGCTCGCTCTGGATGGTCGCCGTGCTGGCCTTCATCCGCTCGGTCATCGGACTTTTCACGTGAACGCCCGGACCGACCCGCTGGCCCGGCTGACGCGGCAGTTGCGGCGGCTGCGCGGCACGGTGCTGGTGGTGCTCGCCATGCCGCTGGCGCCGGCCCTGCTGTTCAACCTGCTGGGCGGCGATGAGAGGCGCCTGGTCGGCACGCTTCTCGGCCTCGGCCTGGCCGGGCTCGCGCTGCGCGACCTGCGGCGCGGCCGCATCCGCCGCGCCGCCGTGCTGACCGGCCTCGCCACCGGCCTCGCCGCGCATCTGGCGGCGCTGGTGCCGGGGCTCGGAGCGGTGGTCCTCGGCCTGATGGCGGGCTTCGGCGCGCAGCTGCTCTATGCCGATGCGCCGCCGCCCGAGCCCGTCCTGCCTCCGGCGCCGCCCGCGCCCGATCCGCTGGCGGTTCCTCGCGCGCGGCTGACGGGTCTGCAAGCGTCCGATCCACGCCTGCGGCCGGCGACGCTGGCCCTGGGCGGCCTGCTGGCCGAGCTGGACCGGCGCCCCGGCGCCCTGCCCGAGGCGCGCCGCTTCCTCAACCTGCAGCTGGACGGGCTGGAGCGGATCGCCACCCGCCTGCGGGCCGGCGCCACGCCGCCGGAGAGCCTTCCCGCCCTGATCGACGAGATGGCGCGGGGCAGCGGCGCGATGCGCGAGAAGCTGGTCCATGCCGAGAACGAGGCGCTCGAGATTCAGGTCAAGGTGCTGGCCGAGCGCCTGCGCGAGGAAGGTTACGCATGAGCACGACGCGCCCCCCCGAAGTGAGCGAGAGCCGCGCCATCCCCGCCGAGCGCGTCGATAGCCTGGCCGCCGCGATCGACCTTGCCGATCCCGCCACCATCCTGCGCTTCGGCACCGAGGCGCAGAACCGCGCCACCGCCGCGGCCGATGCCATGCTCGGCGCGGCGCGCAATCAGGCGACGGGCGAGGCAGGCGAGGCGTTGTCCGGCCTGCTCTCCACCCTGCGCGGCTTCGACGTGACGCAGCTGTCCGAGAAGCCGGGGCTGATGGGCCGCCTCGCCCGGCTGGCGGGCCGGGGGCAGACCCAGGCGCTCGCCATCGTGCAGCGCTACGAGGGGGTGCGCGGCCAGATCGAGGCGGTGGGCGACCGCCTGGACCAGCACCGCACGCGGCTGCTCGAGGATGTCGAGCGGCTGGAGCGGCTCTACGACGCGACGCTCGACTGGTTCCACGCCCTGGCCGAGCACATCGCCGCCGGCGAGGCCGTGCTGGCGCGCACCGACGCCGAGGCCATCCCCGCCGCCGAGCGCGCCGCCGCCGATCCCGCCGATCCGGTGGCGCCGCAGAAGCTGCGCGACCTGCGTGCCGCGCGGGACGAGCTGGACCGCCGCGTGCACGACCTGCGCCTGACGCGGCAGGTGGCGATGCAGTCCCTGCCGGGGATGCGGCTGATCCAGGAGAACGACAAGGCGCTGGCGGCCAAGATCCATTCGGTGCTGGCCAATACCGTGCCGCTCTGGCGCACCCAGCTGGCCCAGGCCCTGGCCATCCAGAACATGCGCGAGGCCGGCTCCGCGGTCCGCGCCGCCACCGACCTGACCAACCAGCTGCTCACCGCCAATGCCGAGACGCTGCGCCAGGGCAATGCCGAGGCGCGGGTCGAGCTGGAGCGCGGCGTCTTCGACATCGATGCGGTGCAGCGCGCCAATGCCAGCCTGGTGGCGACGCTGGAGGACAGCCTGCGCATCGCCGAGGAAGGCCGCCAGGCAAGGCAGCAGGCGACGCGGGAGCTGGCGAAGGCCGAGGCGGAGATCCGCCGCGCCCTCAGCGCGTCGCGGCCGGGCGGGGGCGCGCCCCCCGGCGCCCCGGCCCGGCGGTAGGCGCCTCACGCGGCCTCGCCGGAGAAGGCGGCCGTCAGGAAGTCCAGGAAGACGCGGACGCGGTGGCTGACATGCCGCTTGCTGTGATGCACAGCATAGATGCTCTCCTCCATGCGCGCCTCCTCCGCCGGGAAGAGGCGGACGAGGCGGCCCTCGGCCAGCTCGGTGGCGACCTGGAACTCCGCCAGCCGGGCGATGCCGACACCCGCCAGGGCCAGCGCCAGCAGCATCTGTCCCTGATTGGCGGTCACGCTGCCGCTGGCGCGGATGCGCTGCAGCGAGTCCTCGCTATCGCGGAAGGCCCAGGTGCTCCAGGGCATGCGCTTGTTGAAGTTGAGGCATTCGTGCCGCGCCAGCTCCTCCGGCGCGGCGGGCGCGCCATGCTCGGCGAGGTAGCGCGGCGCGGCGCAGATGACCCAGCGCATGTTGACGATGCGGCGCGCCACCAGGGAGGAATCGGGCAGCTCGCCGATGTAGAGCGCCACATCGACACCGCCTTCCAGCAGGTTGCCGGCCTCGTTGCCGAGGACGAATTCCAGCCGCAGGTTGGGATGCAGCCGCCGGAAGGCGGGGACCAGCGGCGCCAGCCGGTGGATGGCGAAGGTCGGCATGGAGCGAATGCGCAGCACCTCGCCGGGCAACACCCCCGTGAAGGCGATCGCCTCCGCCTCCTCCACCGCCTCGAGGGCGCGCCGGGCGGCGGGGTAGAAGGCCTCGCCCTCGGCGGTCAGGGTCAGGCTGCGCAGCGAGCGGTTGAACAGCACGACACCCAGCCGGTTCTCCAGCCGCGTCATCATCTTGCTGATGGCCGAGGGGCTGAGGGAGAGGCTGCGGCCGGCGGCGGAGAAGCCACCATCCTCCACCGAGCGGACGAAGGCGACCATCTCGGCGACACGATCCATGGCATTCACCTGTGATGGATATTCACACCAGTTTGGAAGTCTTGGAAATTGTGCCCCGGGGCGCAAGCCCCCTAGGGTCATGGCCATGCCAGCCGGCCGCCGTCCCGTGACGGTGGTCCGGGCCAAGAACGTCCAACGATGCAACGACAAGATCAGGGAGCAGCGTCCCCATGGCATCTCTCGCGCCAGGACAGAGCCGGCCCGCCGCGCCATCGGCGGCGGCGACCTATGATGCGGTGATCATCGGCGCCGGCTTCGCCGGGCTGTACCAGCTGCTGACGCTGCGGGACAAGCTGGGGCTGAAGGCCCGGGTGCTGGAGGCGGGCGATGGCGTCGGCGGCACCTGGTACTGGAACCGCTATCCCGGTGCCCGCTGCGATTCCGAAAGCTACTACTACTCCTATTCCTTCTCGGACGAGGTGCAGCAGGAATGGAGCTGGAGCGAGCGCTATCCGGAGCATGGCGAGATCCGCCGCTACCTCAACTTCGTCGCCGACAAGTTCGACCTGAAGCGCGACATCCAGTTCAACACCCGTGTCGCCAGCGCCGAGTATGATGCGGCGGCGAATCTCTGGCGGCTGCGGACGGAGGCCGGCGAGAGCCTCTCCGCCCGCTTCCTGATCACCGCCGTGGGATGCCTCTCCTCGGCCAATATCCCGAACATCGCGGGCCTCGAGCGGTTCTCCGGCCAGTGGTACCACACCGGCCGTTGGCCGCAGGAGGGCGTCGACTTCACCGGCAAGCGGGTCGGCCTGATCGGCACCGGCTCGACCGGCATCCAGGCGGCGCCGGTGATCGCGGCGCAGGCGGCGCATCTCACCGTGTTCCAGCGCACCGCGAATTACAGCATCCCCGCCCGCAACGGCCCGGTGGGCCCGGAGGAGCTGCGCGAGATCAAGGCCAACTACGCCGCCATCCGGGAGAAGGCCCGCGGCTCCACGAACGGCCATCCCTTCGACATCGCCGAGGATTCCCCGCTCGATCTGGACGAGCCGGCGCGGCTGGCGCGCTACGAGGCGGCGTGGGAGAGGGGCGGGCTGCGCTTCCGGGCCGCCTTCCGCGATCTCCTGACCAACAAGGCGGCCAACGACACGGCCTCCGACTTCATCCGCGCCAAGATCCGCACCATCGTCCGCGATCCGCGCGTGGCGGAGATGCTGACGCCGAAGGACCATCCCTTCGCCACCAAGCGGCCGCCGATCGACACCGAGTACTTCGAGACCTTCAACCGCGACAACGTCACGCTGGTGGATATCAAGGCGACGCCGATCGAATCGATCACGCCCACCGGCATCCGCACCAGCGAGGCGGAGTATCCGCTCGATATCATCGTCTTCGCCACGGGGTTCGACGCGATGACGGGGCCGCTGCTGGCCATCGACATCCGCGGGCGGGACGGGCTGTCGCTGCGCGAGGCCTGGTCGGCCGGGCCGCGCACCTATCTCGGCCTGCAGGTCGCGGGCTTCCCCAACATGTTCACCATCACCGGGCCCGGCAGCCCTTCGGTGCTGACCAACATGCCCGTCGCGATCGAGCAGCATGTCGACTGGATCACCGCCTGCATCGGGCACATGCGCCGGCAGGGGCTGCAGCGCATCGAGGCGCGGCCGGAGGCGGCGGAACGCTGGGTGGCGCATGTGAACGAGGCCGCCAACGCCACGCTGCTGCCCCTGGCCAACAGCTCCTGGTATCTCGGCGCCAACGTGCCGGGCAAGCCGCGCGTCTTCATGCCCTACGCGGGCGGCATGGCGAACTACGCGCGCCGCTGCGCCGAGGTGGCGGCCAATGACTATGAGGGCTTCGTGCTGGCGCGCTGAGCCGCCGGCGGCACGAGACCTTGGCCGGGAGGCGGCGGCGACCGCCCCCGGCCGTCCATGGGAGGAGGAACCCCATGCCAGCCCTTCATCCGGATGTCCTCGCCGTGCTCCGGGCGGCGCGGGAGGCCGGCAGCAGGCCTTTCGAGACGCAGACGCCGGCGGAAGCGCGCGCCGCCCATCTGCAACGCGCGCGCGTCCTGCAATCGCCGGGCCCATGGCTGCCGGAGGTGAGGGATCTGGTGGCGCGGAGCGGGGAGGGGCCGCCCGTGCCGCTGCGGCTGTACCGGGGTGGCGCGGCGCCGGAGAGCGGGCTCTCGCCCTGCCTGCTGTTTCTCCATGGCGGCGGATGGGTGCTGGGCGGGCTGGAGACGCATGATTCGCTCTGCCGCCAGCTCGCGCACCACCTCGGCGCCTGTGTGCTGGCGGTGGATTACCGGCTGGCGCCGGAGCATCCCTATCCGGCGGCGCTGGAGGATGGTCTGGCGGCGCTGCGCTGGCTGGCGGCGGAGGCCGGGGCCCTCGGCATCGACCGCACGCGCATCGCCGTCGGTGGCGACAGCGCGGGGGGCAATCTGGCCGCCGTGCTGGCCCTGATGGCGCGCGATGGCGATGCGCCGGCGGTCGCCTTCCAGATGCTGCTCTACCCCGCCGTCGACCTCGCCATGACCGGCGAGAGCTACGAGCGCTTCCGCGACGGGCTTCCGCTCACGGCGGCGACGATGCGCTGGTTCATCGACCACTACCTGCCGCCGCCGCTGGACCGCACCGACTGGCGCGCCTCGCCCGCGCGGGCGGCGAGCCTGCGCGGCGCCGCCCCGGCCCTCGTGCTCACCTGCGGCCACGATCCGCTCTGCTCGGAAGGGCAGCTCTATGCGGCGCGGCTGGAGCGGGAGGAGGTGCGTGTCACCGCCCTGCATCTCGCCGACCAGATGCACGCCGTGCTCAGCATGGATCGTGTCATCGCGCCGGTGGGCGAGGTCATCTCCTTCGCGGCGGGGATCCTGAAACGCGCCTGGTGAGAGCGGCGCCGAACATGTTGACGCCATGGAACGGCGACAGCCACCATGACGGAAAATCAACGAAGAAACGACCGAGATGGGCGCGAAGCCCGCCGGCAACAGGGAGAACGGGAATGTTCAAGAGTGCAAAGCAGGTGGGGCGGCGCGCCCTGCTCGCCGGCGCGGCGACCGGTGCGGCCGTGCTGGCCTCGCCGCGCATCGCCGGCGCCCAGGCCAAGGTGATCCGTGTCGGCATGCCGACGATCCTGTCGGGCCGCGTGGCCATCCTCGGCACGTCCAGCCGCTACGCGGTGCAGTATGCCTTCGCCCGCATCAACGAAGCGGGCGGCCTGGGCGGACGCACGCTGCAACTGGTGGAGCGGGATTCCAAGGGCCGCCCGGACGAGGCCGCCAAGGTGACGCGCGACCTCATCAACAATGACGGCTGCGAGATCATCATCGACGGCGAGGCCTCCTCCGGCGCCTTCGCGGTGCATGAGGTGGTGCGCGAGCTGCCGGTGCTCTGCATCCACACGAACTCCGAGACCTCCTCGCTGACGGCCGATCCCAAGCTGCGGATCGCCACCGCCTTCCGCTGCGCCCGGCAGGGAATCCACGACGCCGTGGCGGGCGGCGTCTATGCCTCCGCCATCTCGAAGCAGCGCGGGCTGAAGCGATGGATGACCTGCTCGCCCGACTATGCCTATGGCCGCGACAACACCGCCGAGTTCCTGGAGTTCGCGCGCATGTACGACCCGTCCATCGAGGTGGTG
Organism: Roseomonas sp. KE0001; assembly: GCF_016107285.1. Taxonomy (GTDB): domain Bacteria; phylum Pseudomonadota; class Alphaproteobacteria; order Acetobacterales; family Acetobacteraceae; genus Pseudoroseomonas. Next base: position 560,748 of record NZ_RCVQ01000001.1, read on the forward strand.
GACCAGGTCTGGCCGCGCCTCTTCGCGCCGGACTACACGGAGAACATCACGAAGGCGCTGCAGGTGCGGCCGCAGGCGATGTACTCGGCGCTCTGGGGCGGCGACCTGGTCAGCTTCATTGAGCAGAGCAACCTCTACCGCCTCTTCGCCAACATCGCGCTGTTCTCCTCCTCCCTGGGCGACCCGCCGGTGCTGACCGCCATCAAGCAGCTGCCGCCCGGCCTGCACACCGCCTATCGCTACAACCGCAACTATCCGGAGAAGCCCAGCAACACGGCCTTCGCCGACGGCTTCACGGGCGTGGCGAAGCATGAGCCGACCAACTGGGCCTGGCAGAACTACGTCGCCTGCCAGTTCATCGCCGAGGCGCTGAAGCGCACCGGCGGCAGGACCGAGGGCGCGGCCCTGGCGGCCGAGCTGAAGGGGATGGCGATCCAGTCGCCACTCGCCGTCGAGGAGGTGCTGACCCTGCGCGATTCCGACCACACGCTGATCGGCTATCCGACGGCCTGGGGGCGCACGGTTCCCAAGGCGCCGTTCGTGGAGGACTTCGCGACGACCCCCTGGTCCAGGATCCTGGAGATGGAGACCCAGTGGAAGCGGCAGAAGGGCTACGCCTGAGGCACCGCAACAGGAGATCCATCCATGAACCTCGATGTCCTGGCGGGCTGCATGACCACAGCCGCCTGCGCCGTCACCCAGGTCTCCACCGGGCTGATCGTGGGCATGCTGCTCTTCCTCGTCGCTTCGGGACTGTCCCTCATCTTCGGTGTTCTCGGCGTGGTCAACTTCGCCCATGGCGTGTTCTACATGCTGGGCGCCTACTTCGCCTTCGTCACCTATGAGCAGACCGGAAGCTTCCTCCTGGCGCTCCTGGCCGGAGCCTCCGGCGCGGGGCTCGCCGGCATCGTCTTCGAACGGTTCTTCATGAGCCGTGTCTATGGCCAGGACCTGCTGATGCAGCTCTTGGTCTGCTATGCCGCCATCCTGATCTGCGACGACCTAGTGAAGATCATCTTCGGCGCGGACTACAAGCTGATGGGCATGCCGGAGAGCTTCGCCACGGCGCCGGTGGAACTCGCTGGCGGCTTCATCCCCGGCTACTACATCTTCATGCTGGCCATGGCGCTGGGCGTCGGCGCCGCGCTCTGGCTCGGCATCAACCGCACCCGGCTGGGCAAGATCATCCGCGCCCTCGCCATCAATCCGCAGATGGTCGGCGCGCTCGGCATCAACACGCGGCTGCTCTATGCCGGCGTCTTCGGCCTGGGCTGCCTGCTGGCGGGCCTGGCCGGCGCCCTGGCCGCGCCGGTGCGCACCCTGACGCCGGGCATGGGCCTCTCGGTGCTGATCGAGAGCTTCATCGTCACCGTGATCGGCGGCATGGGATCGATTCCCGGCGCGCTGATCGCGGCCATCCTGATCGGGCTAACGCGCGCCTTCGGAGCCATCGGCTTTCCCCTCTTCGTCGACGGGCTGATGTTCGCGCTGATGGGTCTGGTCCTGATCCTGCGGCCCTCGGGCCTGCTGGGCGCGAAGGTCAGCTAGAATGCGGCAGGGCCTGATACGCGACCTCACGCTCGGCCTGCTGGGACTGGCGCTCCTGCTGGTCCTGCCGGCGGTCTTTCCGCATCCCTCGCTGCGGGATTTCCTGATCTATGTCATCGCCTATGGCCTTCTGGCGATGTCGCTGAACCTCCTGGTCGGGTTGACCGGGCTGGTCTCCTTCGGCCACGCCGCCTATTTCGCCACCGGCGCCTATATCTTCGGCCTGCTGATGCAGTCGGGATCGGTCTCGATCCCGCTTGCCATGCTGGCGGCGCTGGCGGGCACGGCGCTGCTCGCCCTGGTCATCGGTGCCATCTGCGTGCGCCTGAAGGAGATCTACTTCTCCTTCATCACCCTGGCGTTCCAGATGTTCATCCACAGCATCATCCTGACCTGGGTCGATCTCACGGGAGGCGACCAGGGGCTGCGCGGCGGCATTCCACGGCCGCCCTTCCTCGGCATCGACCTCGGCCAGCCGGGCACGCTCTACATCTTCTGCGCGGTGGTCTTCGTGCTCTGCCTGCTGCTGATGCGCCAGGTCTGGCAATCGCCCTTCGGCTACACGCTGCGCATGATCCGGGATAATCCGACGCGCGCCAGTTTCCTGGGCGTGAACGTGGTGCGGATGAAGCTCGGCGTCTTCGTGCTGGCGGGCACCATGGCCAGCATGGCCGGCATCATCATGGCGCTGTTCGTCTCCGGCGCCTTTCCCGAGTTCGGCTTCTGGACCACCTCCGGTGAGGCCATCTTCATGATCATGCTGGGCGGCACGCAGGTCTTCCTCGGCCCGGTCATCGGCGCCTTCCTGCTGCAGCTTCTGAACCATTACGTCACCATCTACACCCATCACCACGGGCTGGTGCTGGGCATCCTGATTCTCGCCATCGTGCTCGGCCTGCGGCGCGGCGTGGCGGATTACGTCGCCGACTGGATCTCGGAGCGGAGGCGGGCCGCCGCGCCGCTGGGCCGGGAGGAGGGGGCCGAAACCGCACCGCCGACGCCCCCCGCCGCGCGCAAGATGGTGGGGTGAGCCGATGCTGCAGGTCGAACATCTCTGCAAGTCCTTCGGCGGCGTACAGGCCACGCGTGACGTCTCGCTGAACTTCCCGGCCGGCTCGCTCACCGCCATCATCGGACCGAACGGCGCCGGCAAGACGACCTTCTTCAATCTCATCTCCGGCCAGTTGCGGCCGGATGCCGGCCGTGTCGTCTTCGACGGCGAGGACATGGTGGGTCTCTCCAGCCTCGACGTCGTCCGCCGCGGCATGGCGCGGGCCTTTCAGGTCGCCGCGCTCTTCCCGAGCCTGACGGTGCGGGAAGCGCTCACCGCAGCGGTCACGGCGCATCAGCGCCGCTCCTGGTCGCTGCTCTCCCGCTTTCCTCTGGCGCAAAGCCGCGCGCGGGTCGACGAGATCCTCGACCTCCTGGGGCTCGCGCCGAAGGCGGAGCTGCTGTCGCGGACCCTGTCGCACGGCGACCAGAAGCTGCTCGATATCGGTCTTGCCCTGGCGATGCGGCCCAAGGTGCTCCTGCTTGACGAGCCGACGGCCGGCATGGGTCCCGATGAGCGGTGGCGGATGATCGAGAAGGTGCATCATCTCTGGCGCGCGCAGAGCCTGACGGTCATCTTCATCGAGCACGACATGGACATCGTCTTCAAGTTCGCCGAGGCGGTGCATGTGCTGAAGTACGGCGCCGTCCTGGCGCAGGGCACGCCGGCCGAGATCCGGCGGAACCAGGATGTGATCGACGCCTATCTCGGCACCGATCATCATCTCGCCGTGGCGGAGGGCTGAGACATGGCTTCCCCCATCCTCGAGGTGCGCGGCACGGACGTCTTCTACGGCGCCAGCCAGATCCTGTTCGGCATCGACCTGTCCGTCGGCCGTGGCCAGACCATGGCGCTGCTCGGCCGCAACGGGGCGGGCAAGAGCACCACCTTCAAGGCCATCGCCGGGATCGCGCCGCCGCGCCGCGGGCAGGTGATGCTCTCCGGCACCAGCCTGGCCGGCAAGGCGCCCTACCTCGTGGCGCGAGCCGGCGTCGGCTATGTGCCGGAGGACCGCCAGGTTTTCCCGGAGCACACGGTCGAGGACAATCTGATCGTCGGCGCCAAGGCCGGCCCGCGCGGCGACCGGCACTGGACCACCGAGCGGATCTACGAGGTCTTTCCCATCCTGGCCGGGATGCGCCGGCGCATGGCGGGGCGCCTCTCGGGGGGCGAGCAGCAGATGCTCACCATCGCCCGCACCCTGATGGGCAATCCCGACATCCTGCTGCTCGACGAGCCGAGCGAGGGGCTCGCGCCGCTGATCGTCCAGGCCATCGGAGCCCTCATCCGGCAGCTTCGCGAGATGGGCGTCACCATCCTGATCGCGGAGCAGAACATGCATTTCTGCCTCGGCGTCGCCACCCATGCGGCGGTGATCGACAAGGGGCAGGTGGTCTACAGCGACACGATCGAGGCGCTGCGCGGCGATGATGCCGTCAGGCAGCGCTATCTGGCGGTCTAGGGCGGGCCCATGGACATGCAACACGGGAGAGGCGTCGCAGGATGACACGGGATGAGGGGCGCGGCCGCGTGGCGCTGGTGACCGGCGCGGGAAGCGGGATCGGCCTGGCCACGGCCGGCGTGCTGGCGGCGCGCGGCTGGCGCGTGGTCCTGGCCGATCTCAACATCGCGGCGGCCCGCGCGGCGGCGGAGACGCTGGGCGCCGAGGCCGTCGCGCTCGATGTCACCGACGCCGCGGCCACCGAGGCCGTCTTCGCCGATGTCGAGGCGCGGCTCGGGCCGCTGGAGGCGCTGGTGGCCAATGCCGGCCTGATCCAGCCCGGGGATCCGCCGGAGCGGCTGGCGCTGGAGGAGTTCGACCGCGTCATCGCCGTCAATCTGCGCGGCGTCTATGTGTCCTGCGTCGCCGCCGGCCGGCGCATGGCGGCGCGGGGACGGGGCGGGATCGTCGTCACCGGCTCGATCACCGCCAGTCGCACCGCGCCGCTGCACGCCTATGCGCCGTCCAAGGCGGCGGCGGTGCATATGGCGGCCTGCCTGGCCGCAGAATGGGGCCGGTCCGGGGTGCGGGTGAACGCGGTCTCGCCAGGCTATGTCGCGACGCCGCCGGTGCAGGCCGCCATCGAGCGCGGCCTGCGCGATCCCGCCCTGCTGGCCGAGGCCTCGGCGCTGGGCCGCATGGTGCGGCCCGAGGAGATCGGCGCGGCCGTCGCCTTCCTCCTCTCGGAGGACGCGGCGGCGATCACGGGCATCAATCTGCCGGTCGATGCCGGCTGGCTGGCGGGGGCGCACCTGGCCACCTATGGCGGCCTGCGCCCCGCCCGCTGAGGCGCCCGCGCGCCGTCAGCGGTAGTGCAGGGCGCCGTTCACGTCGAGGACGGCGCCGGAGACATAGCCGGCGCCCGGGCTGACGAGAAAGGCCGCGGCGGCGGCGATCTCCTCCGGCAGGGCCATGCGCCGCAGCGGGTACTGCTCCGGCCGGTAGTCCCGGCCGGCCGTCATCGGCGTCTCCACCGGGCCCGGGGCAATGGCGTTGACCAGCACGCCCTGCGGCGTCCCGCGCCGTGCCAGCCAGCGCACGAAGGCATGGAGGCCGCCCTTGGAGAAGGCGTAGTGCGGCCCGGAGGCGACGCCTCCCATCCAGCCGGCGATGGAGCCGCAGAGCACGATCCGTCCCCGCCCGCGGGCCGCCATGCCGGGCAGGACGGCGCGCGTCAGGTTGATCGGGCCGCGGACATTGACATCCAGCACCCTCTGCAGCGCCGCGTCCCAGTCCTCGTCCATCCAGTCGTCGGCGGGACAGATGGCGGCCATGTCGATCAGCGCGTCGATCTCCCCCGCCTCGCGGGCCAGCCGCTCCACCGCGGCACGATCGCTGACATCCAGGCGGTGGCAAGAGAACGGCGCGTCCAGGGCGCCGACGTGGCCGGCGATCCGCTCGGACGATTCCCGGTCCGCCAGCACCAGCCGTCCGGCACCCTGCGCGGCGCAGAGCCGTGCCGTGGCGCCGCCGATGCCACCCGCGGCGCCGGTGATGAGGATGGTCTGGCCATCGAGCGAGAAGGGATGGCTGTCCGGCTTGGTCATGGTGATCGGCTTCCCCCTGTCGCGGGGTTGGTTCCCCGTCCACCCCGCATGGGACCGCCATGCATCAGGCGCGGCCACGCTAGGGCTTCCGCGCTCGGCCTGACCAGAGGGAAGTCACGGAGCCATTCCTCCGGTCTGCGGTGGCAGGCCGGGGCGGTTCGCGAGGATAACGTAGCGGAGCGGGAACTGGCGGATGGGGTGGGATTCGAACCCACGATACCCTTTTGAGGTATACACACTTTCCAGGCGTGCGCCTTCGACCGCTCGGCCACCCATCCAGCGCAGGGCCGGGGGTATAGCAGCCTTTGCCCGTCCGACAAGAGGGAAGAGCGCAGGCTCAGACTCGACGGGAGTTTTTCCGCAACCACCCAGCCCTTACGGGGGGCATTTGCGGACCCTCCCCGGGGGTGGCGCGAAGAGATACGCGCTGAACGCAGGAAGGACCCGCGATTTTTTCGGCCCGAAAACCCCGATTTTTCTTGCGGCCCGGGCCGCTGTGCCCCATATGCGCCGCCGTTGACCTGATCGACCCCGATCGCCCTGGTCATCTTCTGGTGGGAAGGAGCCCTCAAACCATGGACGCTCTCGTTTCTCCGCTGGGGATGGTTTCGGATAGCAGCCCGAGCGAAGCCCAGTTTGTTGACAGCCCGAACGGCGAGGCGAAGGACTACTTCGTCGAGCGCGACGGCGTGCGCTTTGCCGGCACGCACCTGATCGTCGATCTGTGGGGCGCGACCAATCTCGATGATCCCGCGCACATCGATTCCGTGCTGCGCGAGGCCGCGATCGAGACCGGCGCGACCATCCTGCACGGCCACTTCCACCACTTCTCCCCGAATGGTGGCGTGAGCGGCGTGCTGGTCCTGGCCGAGAGCCACGTCTCGATCCACACTTGGCCCGAGCGGTCCTATGCCGCGCTCGACATCTTCGTCTGCGGCATCTGCAACCCCTACAAGGCGGTGCCGGTGCTGAAGAAGGGCTTCCTGCCCGAGCGCGTTCAGCTCGCCGAGCACAAGCGCGGCCTGATCGGCTGACGCCAGCCTGTCACGTGACGAGGCCGGGGGCGGGATCCTAAGGTCCCGCCCTCTTCGCGTTCCACGAGGATACATCCCCATGCCGACCGATTCCTGGGTGAACGAGACCCTCTATCCCGAATGGGGGCAGCGCTTCCAGGTGAAGCGCGAGCTGGCCCGCGTCCAGAGCGACTTCCAGGACATCATGATTTTCGAGAGCTACACGCATGGCCGCGTGATGCTGCTCGATGGCGTGGTGCAGATCACCGAGAAGGACGAGTTCGTCTATCAGGAGATGCTGGCCCATGTGCCGCTGCTGGCGCATGGCGATGCCCGGCGCGTCCTGATCATCGGTGCCGGTGACGGCGGCGTGCTGAAGCGCGTTCTGCAGCATCGCAACGTCGAGAAGGCCGTGATGGTCGAGATCGACGGCGAGGTGATCCGGCTGTGCAAGGAGCATCTGCCCGACATCGGTGGCGAGGCCTGGAACGACCCGCGGGCCGAGGTGATCGTGGGCGACGGCATCGACTACGTCCGAAAGGCGCCGGCCGGCAGCTTCGACGTGGTGATCGTCGATTCCACCGACCCGATCGGCGTCGGCGAGGTGCTGTTCACCGACGAGTTCTATGCCAACGCGGCGCGGCTGCTGTCCGATCGCGGCCTGATCGTCAACCAGTGCGGCGTGCCGATCATGCAGGCCGAGGAACTGGCCGAGACGTCCGTCCGCCGCGGCAAGGCCTTCCCGGACATCTGGGCCTATGTCGCCGCCGTGCCGACCTATGTCGGCGGTTTCATGACCCTGGGCTGGGCGGCGAAGGATGCCACCCTGCGCCAGGTGGACAGCGCCACCCTCCGCGACCGCGCCGAGGCCGCCGGAATTCTGGGCCGGACGGAGTACTGGACGCCGGAGATCCATGCCGGCGCCTTCAACCTGCCGCCCTATATCAGCCGGCACCTGCCGCAGGGCTGAACCCGCTCACCGCTCCGCCAGCAGCCTCTCCAGGCGGCGGCGGAGACCTTCCAGCGGCGAACGAACCTCCCCGCGCGCCCGCGCGGGCAGGGCCAGGGCGGCGAGGCACAGGCCACCGACCTCGGCCTCGATCCCGCTGAGGTCGACAGCGCGCCGGCCTTGCCGCAGCCCCTCGGCCAGGGCCAGGGTGGCGTCGAGCGCGGCGAGGCCGGCCAGCACGGCGGGGAGGGCGGGGTCGTTCATGCCGCCATCCTCTAGCGCGATCCCCTAATACTTCGCTGCGACGGCGCGCCGTGCCTCCTTAACCCTTTCCTTGCCTCCTGCGGCGATCCTGCCACCCGGAAGCCAGGGGGCGGGATGGATGGAACTGACGCGGGCGCTGGAGATCTCGGTCCGCCGACTGCAGTCGGAGCGGCCGCAGTTGCTGGAACGCGCCCGCCGCGCCGCGCGCGAGCAGGGCGCATGGTCGCGGATCGTGCCGGAGGCGCCGGCGTGCGGGCCGGTTTCCCCGCCCGGGCACGCCCGGTCCCTGCGGACCAGCCTGTCGCTGGTCACGGAAGCCCTCGCCCTGCTGGCGGAGGATAGGGACTGACATCACCGCTTCGTGAGGATATCATCCGGTCATGAAGCGCCTTGCCGATCTGTGGCTCCTGGGAGAGCAGCGCCAGGGCGCCTTCGAGGCCCTGTTCGAGGCGCTTCCCGAAGCCGCGCTCCTGCTGGAGCGGTCGGGGCGGGTCCGCGGCGCGAATCCGGCTCTTCGCCGCGCCCTCGGCCCCGCCTATCCGGTGCAGGCCGGCATGGCGCCGGACGCCCTGTTCCAGCCCGAGTCACGATCCCTGCTGACCCAATGGCTGGCCCGGGGCGGCGCGGCGCCGGCGGAGCTGCGTCTGATCGCGCCCGAGGGCATGCCCGGCCTGCCCGTGGCGCCGATCCGCCTCGGCCTGCCCGATGGCGGGGCGGTGCTGCTGCTGCAGGATCTGGCGCAGCGGCAGCTGATGGCGGCGAAGGTGGCCGAGGCCGAGAGGCTGCAGACGCTCGGCACCCTGGCGGGCGGCATCGCGCACGACTTCAACAATATCCTGGCCATCATCCTCGGCGCCGCCGAGGGCGCGGAGCGGCTTTCGGGCCCCGCGGCGGCGGCGGAGCTGCAGCAGATCCGCGAGGCGGCGGAGCGCGGCGGCGGGCTGGTGCGGCAGTTGCTCGCCTATGCCCGGCAGCAGGTCCTGGCGCCACGGCTGGTGCCGCTGAACCAGGCGGTCTCCGGGGTGGCCCGGCTCCTGACGCCGCTGCTGGGGCCGGACATCCGGCTGGAGCTGGCGCTGGAGAAGCCGGAGCGCACGGTGCGGATCGACCCGTCGGAGTTGGACCGGGTTGTCATGAACCTGGCGATGAACGCCCGCCAGGCCATGCCGACGGGTGGCAGGCTGCGACTGGCCACCGGCCGGCAACTGCTGCTGCAGGCCTTGCCGGCGATGCCGGAACCGGTGCCGGCCGGACGATGGACCGTGCTGGAGGTCAGCGACTCCGGTCTGGGCATTCCGCCGGAGATCCTGCCGCGCATCTTCGAACCCTTCTTCACCAGCCGTGCCCAGCAGGGCGGAACCGGCATGGGTCTCGCCACCGTGCATGGCATCGTCCGCCAGTCGGGCGGCTATCTGACCGTGAGCAGCCGGCCAGGGGAGGGGACCTGCTTCCGCATCCTGCTGCCCCGCGTCGAGGAGGCCGCGCCTCAGGCCGTTGCCGATGGTGCGGCGGAAGGCCCGGCGCCATCCCCCCTGATGGCGGCGGGCGGAATGGCGGCACCCTTGCTGCTGGTCGAGGATGAGGGGCTGCTGCGGCAGCTCGCGGAGCGCAGCCTCCGCCGCGCGGGCTGGGAGGTGGTCGCGGCGGAGGATGCCGAGGCGGCGCTGGACCTGGTGGAAGCCGGGCTCGCGCCTCGCGCCCTGGTATCCGATGTCATCATGCCCGGCATGGACGGCCTGGCGCTCTGCGGCCGGCTGCGGCATCGCTTCCCGGCCCTGCCGGTCCTGCTGACCAGTGGCTATGCGCCGTCCATGGTCGAGACGGGCGTGGAGGGCGAGGGTCTTCGCTTCCTGGCCAAACCTTATGCGCCGGCCCAGCTCGTGGAGGCGGTGAAAGCCCTGCTTCCACGCTGATCCTCTTGCGGAACGAGGCATAAGCGAACATATAGGGAACTCGAAATCTGGGGCGGCAGAGAATTAAACCTGGGATTGAATAGCTCTCTGGGTTCACTGACGTCACAGGAAAATGATATCCTGGCCCTGCCTTATCGAATGCATCGCGCCGGGATAAGCACTGAACCGGTCAGTGTCTCCGATCCATATAGACAGCCGCTTGGCGAAGGGGTTCCAGAATGGACAAGAACAAGGCGCTCGATGCCGCGCTCAGCCAGATTGAACGGGCCTTCGGCAAGGGCTCGATCATGCGCATGGGGGCCAAGCAGCAGTCGGACGAGATCGAGGTCGTCCCGACCGGCTCGCTCGGCCTCGATCTGGCGCTGGGCATCGGCGGCCTGCCCAAGGGACGCATCGTCGAGATCTACGGGCCGGAAAGCTCGGGCAAGACGACGCTGGCGCTGCACGCCATCGCCGAGGCGCAGAAGCGCGGCGGCACCTGTGCCTTCCTTGATGCCGAGCACGCGCTGGACCCGGGCTATGCCCGCAAGCTCGGTGTCGATGTGGACAACCTGCTGATCAGCCAGCCCGATGCGGGCGAGCAGGCGCTGGAGATTGCCGACACGCTGGTGCGTTCCGGCGCGGTCGATGTGCTGGTGGTCGATTCCGTCGCCGCTCTGGTGCCGCGCGCCGAGCTGGAAGGCGAGATGGGCGACAGCCATGTCGGCCTGCATGCCCGGCTGATGAGCCAGGCGCTGCGCAAGCTGACCGGCTCGGTCTCTCGCTCCAACACGCTGCTGATCTTCCTGAACCAGATCCGCCTCAAGATCGGCGTCATGTTCGGCAACCCCGAGACGACGACGGGCGGCAACGCGTTGAAGTTCTATGCCTCCTGCCGGCTCGAGATCCGCCGCATCGGCCAGATCAAGGACCGCGAGGAAGTCACCGGCAACCAGACCCGCGTGAAGGTGGTGAAGAACAAGATGGCGCCGCCGTTCCGGCAGGTCGAGTTCGACATCATGTATGGCGAGGGCGTGTCCAAGGTCGGCGAGCTGCTGGACCTCGGCGTCAAGGCGGGCGTGGTCGAGAAGTCCGGTGCCTGGTTCAGCTGCGACAGCCAGCGCATCGGTCAGGGGCGGGAGAACGCCAAGCAGTTCCTGCGCGACAATCCGGCCATGGCCGAGAGCATCGAGCAGCGCATCCGCGCGCAGGCCGGCGTCGTCGCCAACAGCATGCTGGCGGGGCCCGAGGAGGAGGGGGACGCCGCGGCCGCCGAGTAGGGCGGAAGCGGCGCCGCCTCACGCAGTGGCGCGAGTCTGATAAGGGGCCCCGTGGGGCCCCTTGCCATGTCAGCGGCCTAGCAGGCCGCGCAGAATGTCGACCGGCCCGGGGGGGCGCGGGCGGCCGCCTGACGGCGCGGGGGATTCGGCCGGTACCGGGCCGGAATGGCCACCCCGGGCCACGCTCAGCTGCTGCGCGCAATCCGGCAGGCTTCCGGCGGGCCGGTCCGCCAGTTGCTGCGCCAGCCGCCCCAGGACCGAATCGCCGCTTTCCGCCTGCCGGCTCATCAACTCCCCCAGGATGCCGGCGGCCGCTTCGGGCACCCGCGCGGAATCGAGGCGGTAGCTGGGCGCCGCGAAACTGCCGCCCACCACCACCGGCGCCGTCAGGCCGAGGCCGCCCAGCCGGAGCTGCGGCAGCAGTCGCAACGCCAGCCGCTCCTGGCCCAGATCGATCTCGCCGCTGCCCACCACGTCGGCGAGGCCGGTCTCGATCAGCATGGCCTGCGGCCGGGCGATGCCATCACGCAGCTGCAGGCGGAGCGCCAGGCAGCGCAGCGCCGTTCCCGCCTCCGCCGGGGCGCCCGGCAGCATCAGGCGGCGCAACTCACCGCCCAGACGTTCCAGCAGGCGGTTCTCGATCTGCCCATTGGCCATGGCCAGTGCCAGATGACCGCTCAGCGTTCCGGCCAGGGACCGGAGATCCTCGCCCGCGCCCTGCAGATCCGCCTCCAGCTCCAGCAGGCCGCTGCCCTGGGGCGGCAGGCCATAGCCTTGCAGCAGTGGCCGGAGGTCGAGGCCGCCGCCTTCATGCCGCAGCGCCAGCGAGAGGCGGGGCGGGGCCGCAGCGCCATCGGCGGCCAGGCTGCCGGCCAGACGGCCGCCGGGCAGGCTGAAGGCCAGGGGGGCGATCCGGAGCTGCCCGCCCTCCAGGGCCAGATGGCCCTGGATCTGGCTGTAGGTCACGCCGCGCAGCCTCAGCTCCGCGATGTCCAGGGGTCCCTCGGCATCCAGCCCCCGCAGGCGCGCCAGCGGCAGGGGCAAGGCCGGGATCACACGGCGCGGCCCGGCCTCGGCGGGCAGGGGCGGGCGGGGCGGAACCGCCGGGGTGCCGCCCGCCGGGTGGGGCGCGGCCGGCTGCGGCGGCGGTGCCGAGAGCAGGGCATCAAGGTCGAGGCGCGGCGCCGAAAGCGCCCATCGCAGGCTCGGACGCGCCGCGCCCGCCTGCCAGCGCAGCGTGCCGCCAAGGGAGGCTTCCCGCGACGACAATCGCAGATCCTCGAGCGACAGCGCCGTGCCGCCGGACCAGTCGAAGGCCGTGGCGAGATGGGCCTCGGTCAGGCGCGGCCCGGGCAGGCCCAGGGCGGTGAGGAGCGGCGCCGTGTCCGCCCCACGGCCCTCGAACCGGCCTTGGGCCTCGAGCGGGGCGGTGCCGCTGAGCGCCCCCTGCAGCCGCGCCTCCAGCCCCGCGGCCCGCAGCGTGGCCTCGAGCGGCCAGGGGCCCGGCGCCGCCAGGGCGGCCAGAGGGGGAAGGCGGGCCTCGCCCTGCCAGGCCAGGCCGCGCCACTGACCGGACAGGCTGGCCTCACCGGGCCCTTCACCATCGGTGAAGCGGAGGCTGCCGGCGCCCAGCACCAGATCGGGCGCCAGGGGGGCCATCGCGCCGCCGGCGAGGCTGGCGGAGAGGCCGAGCAGGCGCGGCGGCCGCCCCGGCCCCGCATCGCTCAGCGAGGCCTGCACGGCGAGACCTTCCAGCGCCGCGGGCCAGGGCTGCGCGGGCGGCAGGAAAGGCGACAGCCGCCCCAGCCGATCGGCCGAGGCCTCGACCTGCAGGCGCCAGCCCGCCAGGGCCTCCGGCCGGGACAGGCTGCCCTGAACCTGCAGGCGCAGGCCGGGCGATGTCGCGGTCAGTTCGAGCGGCCAGTCCGCCGGCTCGGCGCTGGCACCCGTGAGGCGCGGCAGGGGGCCGGTCGCGCCTTCCACGGCGATCTCGACGCCCCGCAGCGCCAGCTGTCCGCGCAGGCCCAGCGGCGATGCCGGCTCCGGCGCGGTCAGGGCGAGGTCGCGGATCCCCAGCGTCTCGTGCCCCCCGCCGCGCGCGTCATGCCAGGTGAGCCGGCCGCCCTCGATGAGGATCTCCGAGACCGAGAAGGCCAGCGGCCGCGCGGCCCGGCCGTCCTGCGCCGCGGGTGCGGGCCCGGGCGCGTCGGCGGCGGGGGGAGGCGGTGGCCGGAAGCGCCAGTTGCCCTCGCCCGCAGCATCGACCTCCAGCAGCACATCCGGCTCGACGAGGCGGATGCGCTCGAAGGCCAGCTGCCGCGAGAGCAGCGGCAGCAGCGCCAGCCGCGCCTCCATGCGCCGGGCGGTCAGCATCTCCGGCCGGCTGCCACCTGGCGCATTGGCCAGCGAAACGCCTTCCAGCGTCACCGTCGGCAGCAGCGAGAGCTTCACGCCCACCGGCCCGCCGAGGGTCAGCCTCCGCCCGGTCGCCTGCTCCACGGCGGCGATGACGCGCGGGCGCAGCACCGAATCCCGCAGCAGCCATTGCGCCGCGCCCCAGACGAGCAGCGGCGCGGCGACGAGGCCGGCGCCCGCGACGATCAGGAGGCGGCGGGCCATGGCTCAGCCCTGCCGCCGGGGCGGCGGCGTGCGCGGCTTCTCGAAGCCCAGCGTCTCGAAGCTCTCCAGCATGTGCGGCGGCAGCGGCGCCGTGACCTCCAGCGTGCCGCCCTCGGGATGCGGCACGCGGATGGCGCGGGCGTGCAGGTGCAGGCTGTGCGAGAGATTGTCCAGATGCGCGGCCTGGCCGCCATACTTGCCATCGCCCAGGATCGGGCATTCCAGCGCCGCGGCGCAGTGCACGCGGAGCTGGTGGGTGCGACCGGTCAGCGGCCGGAGCTCCAGCCAGGTGGCATGCCGCCGCGCCACGTCCACCGTGCTGAACTCGGTGATGGCATGCGCGCCCTCCCGGCCCTCCGCCGGGGCGGTGCGCTCGCCGTGCGGGCCGCCGAGCTTGGCCAGCGGCATGTCGATGCGCCCGGCCTGATATTGCGGCTGCCCGACCACGATCGCCCAGTAGGTCTTCTCCGCGTCCCGCCCCCGGAAGGCGGCGGCGAGCCGGCCGGCCGCGCGAGGGTCGCGCGCCAGCAGGATGACGCCGGAGGTGTCGCGGTCCAGCCGGTGCACCAGCCGCGGCCGCTCCTCATGGCCGAAGCGCAGCGCGTCCAGCATTCCGTCCAGGTGCCGCCGGATGTTCGGGCCGCCCTGCACCGGCAGGCCGTGCGGCTTGTTCAGGGCGATGACGCTGTCGTCGCGGTAGAGAATCATCGTCTCCAGCAGGCGCGCATCCGCCTCGCTGACCCCCCGCTCGCGCGGCGCCGCCTCCGGCGCGGGACCCTCGGGCAGGGGAGGGATGCGGATCTCCTGTCCGCGCTCAAGACGGGTATTGGCCTCGGCGCGCTTGCCGTCCACGCGGATCTGTCCGGTGCGCAGCAGCTTCTGCAACGCGCCCTGGGTGAGCTGCGGGAAATGGCGGCGGAACCAGCGGTCCAGCCGGGAATCGGCGTCCGCCGCGTGCACGGTGCGGTGCTGGATGGTCATGGGCGGGAAGTAGCCGCCGGCCAGGGCGGCGTCGAGCCAATTCCGCTTGACAAAAAGGAATAAATTCCTTATTCCCTTACTTCCTTACCAGCCTTGGGAGCGTCCGATGCGGATGGCGAAACTGACCAGCAAGAACCAGCTCACCTTGCCCGCATCGGTGGTCGAGGCATTGGGCCGGCCCAGCTACTTCCGCGTGCAGGTTCATGAGGGCGTGCTCCTCCTCTGGCCCGGCCGGTGGGTAGGCGTGGAACTGCCTGGCGATGGCCATGAGGATAAGGCGGCAGCATCAGCGAAGTAAAGGAAAATATACCCACTGAGGCCCAGGGGATGAAAGCCGCCGCGCTTTCCCGGGTCGTGACGATGCCTCCCCCTCCGCACCGGTCGGAGGAGCGGTGGTCCATGGCGGGCCGTTCGCCTGCGGCATGGTGAAAAACGTCAGCCCGCCAGGGCGCGGCCAAGTGCATGGCCCAGGCCGAAGGTCATGGCGAAGGCCCCGAGGCCGCCCGCCAGCGTCAGCGCCAGGTAGCCGGCGCCGAGGGCGGGCGAGCGCAGCGCCAGCGTGCCGACATCCAGCGAGAAGGCGGAGAAGGTGGTGAAGCCGCCGAGCAGGCCGGTGATGACCAGGGCGCGGCTCTCGGGCGAGAGATGGACGCCCGCCAGCATCAACCCGCCGAGCAGGCCGATCACGGCGCTGCCGGCGACGTTCACCGCCAGCGTGCCCCAGGGCAAGAAGACCCCGAACCAGCGGGCGAACCAGATGCCGGCGGCATAGCGGAGCAGCGAGCCCGCCGCGCCCCCCAGGGCCACCAGCGCCAGCAGCGACGGGGCGAAGGGCGTCACGCGGCGTCAGCCCGCGGGCAACGGCGGATGCGGCTTCTCCCGCCCGGAGCCAGGGTCGAGCGCCCCGCCCGCCGGGCCGGTGTACCAGGTGGCGTCTTCCGGTGCGGCGGACATGCGGGCCCTCCTGCCTTGCGCGCGCGATCCTGCCAGCCCGGCACGGCCGGCGCCAGCCGCGGAGGACAGCGCCACGCCGGACCTCAGTCGGGCGGGCGGCGGCGCGCCTTCAGGCCGGCCCAGTAATCCAGCCGCCGCTTCACGTCGCGCTCGAAGCCGCGTTCGTTCGGCGCATAGAAGGCGGCCTCTCCGAGCGCCTCCGGCAGGAAGTCCTGGCCGGCATAGGCGTCGGGGTAATCGTGGTCGTAGCGGTAGCCGGCGTGGCGGCCCATCTCCTTCATCAGCCGGGTCGGGGCGTTCAGGATGCGCATCGGCGGCGCCAGGTGGCCGCTGCGCTTCGCCGCCGCCATGGCGGACTCCCAGCCCAGGTAGCTGGCGTTCGATTTCGGCGCGGTCGCCACGTAGTTGATCGCCTGGGCCAGGAAGAGCCGCCCTTCCGGCCAGCCGATGCGCTCGAAGGCCTGCCAGGCGGTGAGGACCTGCACCATGGCCTGGGGATCGGCCATGCCGATATCCTCCGAGGCGGCGCAGGCGAGGCGGCGGAACACCGCCTCGGGCGCCTCGCCGGCATGCACCATGCGGGCGGCGTAGTAGAGCGCGGCATGGGGGTCGGAGCCACGCAGCGACTTGTGGAAGGCGCTGAGCAGGTCGTAATGCCCGTCGCCGGCCTTGTCGTGGCTGGGCATGCGCCGCTGCAGAAGCTGGCCCATATCCTCCACCGTGAGGTTCTCGCCCTCCGCCAGCACGAAGATCTGCTCGGCCATGTTCAGCATGTAGCGGCCATCGCCGCCGGCCATGTCGATCAGCGCCTGCCGCGCCTCGGGGACTAGGGGCAGGGGGCGGCCGAGATGCGCCTCCGCCCGCTGCAGCAACAGGCCCAGTGCCTCCGCCCCCAGGGCGTTGAGGATGAAGACGCGGACGCGGGAGAGGATGGCGCCGTTCAGCTCGAAGGAGGGGTTCTCCGTCGTCGCGCCGACCAGGGTGATGGTGCCGTCCTCGATATAGGGCAGGAAGGCGTCCTGCTGGGCGCGGTTGAAGCGGTGGATCTCGTCCACGAAGAGCAGCGTGCCGCGCCCGCCGGCGCGCCGGGCCCGCGCCGCCTCGAAGACCCGGCGGAGGTCGGCGACGCCGCCCTGGATGGCGGAGACCGCCTCGAAGTGGAGATCGGTCGCGCCGGCCAGCAGGCGCGCGATGGTGGTCTTGCCCGTGCCGGGCGGGCCCCAGAGGACCATCGAGGCGATGGCGCGCGCCGCCACCATCCGGGCCAGCGGTCCCTGGGGGCCGAGCAGGTGGTCCTGGCCGGTCACCTCCGTCAGGCTGGCGGGGCGCAGGCGGTCGGCCAGGGGACGATCGACCAGGGGGCGGGGAGCCTGGTCGTCGAACAGGCCCGGCGGGGAACCAGGGGAAGGACCGGGGGAGGTGGGCATCGTCGGCATTATATAGGGCGCGGCGCGCGGGCCTTCCCACCATCCGCCCGCCGCGCTACGTCAGCAGGCATTTTTCCTCCGACCAAACCTCCCCCGGCGGGGCCAAGAGCGGGCGACACAGCGGACGATGACCAGCAGCAACGACATCCGGGCCACCTTCCTCGACTATTTCGCCCGCAATGGCCACACGGTGGTGGATTCCTCGCCCCTGGTGCCGCGCAACGACCCGACGCTGATGTTCACCAACAGCGGCATGGTGCAGTTCAAGAACGTCTTCACCGGACAGGAGCGCCGCCCCTACAGCCGCGCCACCACGGCGCAGAAATGCGTGCGCGCCGGCGGCAAGCACAACGACCTGGACAATGTCGGCTACACCGCCCGCCATCACACCTTCTTCGAGATGCTCGGGAACTTCTCCTTCGGCGACTACTTCAAGGAACAGGCCATCGAGCATGCCTGGACCCTGCTGACGCGCGACTTCGCGCTGCCGAAGGAGAAGCTCCTGGTCACGGTCTTCTCCGAGGACGAGGATGCGGCGGCGCTGTGGCGCAGGATCGCCGGGCTCGGCGCCGAGCGGATCATCCGCATCCCGACCAGCGACAACTTCTGGCGCATGGGCGATACCGGCCCCTGCGGCCCCTGCTCCGAGATCTTCTACGACCACGGCCCCTCCATCCCCGGCGGGCCGCCCGGCAGCCCGGACGAGGACGGCGACCGGTTCATCGAGATCTGGAACCTGGTCTTCATGCAGTATCTCGAGGAGCCGGCGGGGACGCGAAACCCGCTGCCGCGCCCCTCGATCGACACCGGCATGGGGCTGGAGCGCTTCGCCGCCATCCTGCAGGGCAAGCACGACAACTACGACACCGACACCTTCCGTGCCCTGATCCTGGCGAGCGCCGAGCTGACCGGGCAGGCGGCGGACGGGCCGTTCAAGGTCAGCCACCGCGTCGTCGCCGATCATCTGCGCTCGGGCGCCTTCCTGATCGCCGATGGCGTCATGCCGTCGAACGAAGGGCGCGGCTACGTGCTGCGCCGCATCCTGCGCCGCGCCATGCGCCACGCCCATATGATGGGCGCGAAGGAGCCGCTGCTGCACCGCCTGCTGCCGGTGCTGGTGCGGCAGATGGGCGCCGCCTATCCCGAGCTGGTCCGCGCGGAGGCGCTGATCGGCGAGACGCTGAAGCTGGAGGAGACGCGCTTCCGCAGCCTGCTGGAGCGCGGCCTCGGCCTGCTGGCGGAGGAAAGCGCACGACTGGGGGAGAAGGGCACGCTGCCGGGCGATGTCGCCTTCCGCCTCTACGACACCTTCGGCTTCCCGCTCGACCTGACGCAGGACGCGCTGCGCGGCGAGGGCAAGGCGGTGGACGTGGCCGGCTTCGAGGCCGCGATGGCCGAGCAGAGGCAGCGCGCCCGCGCCGCCTGGGCCGGCTCCGGCGAGGCCGCCACCGAGACGCTCTGGTTCGACCTCAAGGAGCAGCTCGGCGGCGCCACCGAGTTCCTGGGCTATTCCACCGAGAAGGCCGAGGGCGAGATCCTGGCCGTGGTGTCCGAGGGCCGGCTCGTCGGGCGCGCGGGTCCGGGCAGCGAGGTCGCGGTGGTGCTGAACCAGACGCCCTTCTATGCCGAGAGCGGCGGCCAGGTGGGCGACAGCGGCGTCATCACCGGCACGGATGGCCTGCGCATCGCCGTGCGCGACACGCAGAAGAAGCTCGGCCTCTTCGTGCATCTCGGCACGGTCGAGGCGGGAGAGGCGGAGCCGGGCCGGGCGGTGGTGGCCGAGGTCGAGCACGGGCGCCGCGGCGCCATTCGCGCCCACCATTCCGCCACCCACCTGCTGCATGAGGCGCTGCGCCGCCGCCTGGGCGACCATGTCGCGCAGAAGGGCAGCCTGAACGCGCCGGACCGCCTGCGCTTCGACGTGTCCCAGCCGACGCCGATCGGGCCGGAGGACCTGGCCTGGGTCGAGGCCGAGGTAAATGGCCGCATCCGCGAGAACGCCGAGGTGGTGACACGGCTGATGACGCCCGAGGCGGCGGTGGCGGCCGGCGCCATGGCCCTGTTCGGCGAGAAGTATGGCGACGAGGTGCGGGTGGTCGGCATGGGTTACGATCCGGAGGCCACGGCCCGGCACGGCGTCTATTCGCTGGAGCTCTGCGGCGGCACGCATGTCCGGCGCACCGGTGATATCGGCCTGTTCAAGATCGTCTCCGAGGGCGGGGTTTCCGCCGGCGTCCGCCGCATCGAGGCGGTGACGGGCGCCACCGCCCTGGCGCTCGTGGAGCAGGCCGAGAAGACCCTGCGCGAGGCGGCCGCGACGCTGAAGGTGTCACCGGCCGAGCTGCCGGCGCGGATCGTGGCGCTCACCGAGGAGCGGCGGCGGCTGGAGCGTGATGTCGCCGAGCTTCGCAAGCAGCTGGCCACCGGTGGCGGCGCCGCCGCGGCGGAGGAGGTGGGCGGGCTCAGGCTCGCCGCCCGCAACCTCGGCGACGTGCCGCCGCGCGACCTGAAGGGCCTGGCCGATGCCATCCTGAAGTCCGGCGCGGCCGATGTCGTGGCGCTGGTCTCGACGGCCGAGGGCAAGGCGAGCATCGTGGTGGGCGTGGGCGAGGCGGCCCGGGGGCGCGCGGATGCCGTGGCGCTGGTGCGGGCCGGCAGCGCGGCGGTCGGCGGCAAGGGCGGCGGCGGCCGCCCCGACATGGCGCAGGCCGGCGGCCCCGACGTGGCCCAGGCGGATGCGGCGCTGCAGGCCATCCGCGCCAGCCTGGCCGGCTGAGGGTGCGATGACGGAGCGGTGCCGGGCGCGCGATCTCGGCCTGCGGCCCGGCATCTTTCCGCCCGGGCCGCTCAACGCCATCTCCGACTGCACCGGTGTGCGCGTCGGACAGGTGACGCGGATCGAGGGCGACGGGCTCCGCAGCGGCGTCACCGCCATCCTGCCGCACGGGGGCAATCTCTATCAGGAGCGCGTTCCGGCCGGGCTGTCGGTGATGAATGGCTACGGCAAGCTCGCGGGCGCGACCCAGCTGCGCGAGCTTGGCGAGCTGGAGACGCCGATCGTGCTGACCAATACTCTCGCGGTCGGGCGCGCCGTGGAGGCCGTGGTGGACTGGACGCTGCGTCAGCCGGGCAACGAGGCCGTCCTGTCCGTCAACGCCCTGGTGGGCGAGACCAATGACGGGCGGCTGAACGATATCCGGGCCCGGGGCGTCACGGCCGCCGATGTGTTCGCCGCGCTGGAGTGCGCCGTCGAGGGTCCGGTCGCGGAAGGCAGCGTGGGGGCGGGCACGGGGACCCTGGCCTTCGGCTGGAAGGGTGGCATCGGCACCGCCTCGCGCCGGCTGCCCGGGGCGCTGGGCGGCTTCACCCTGGGCGCGCTGGTGCAGAGCAACTACGGCGGCAACCTGACGATGGACGGCGTGCCCGTCGGGCGCGAACTCGGCCGCTTCTATCTGCGCGACCATGCCGATCGTGGTGACGCCGATGGCTCGGTCATGGTGGTGCTAGCGACCGATGCGCCGCTCTCGGACCGCAATCTCTCTCGCCTGGCGCTGCGCGCCATGGCCGGGCTGGCGCGCACCGGCGCGGCCTTCTCCGACGGCTCGGGCGACTATGCCATCGCCTTCTCGACCCATCCGGAGGTGCGGCGCGGTCAGGAGCGGGTGCCGGACTGGCCCAATGCGCGCATGTCGCCCCTCTTCGTGGGCGCGGCCGAGGCGGTGGAGGAGGCGGTGCTGAATTCCCTGCTGATGGCGACGACCGTGGAGAGCCGCGACCCGCTGAGCGGACGCCGCCGGCGCGGTGAGGCCATCGACCTCACCGCGCTGCGCGAGGTCCTGGCGCGGCACGGACGCCCCTGACGGCGCGGCCTCCGGCGCCTTCCCCTCTCAGGCCTCCGGCTGGGCCGGGGTGTGGCTCTGGCTCTCCAGATAGGCCAGGCGCGCGGCCAGGTCGTCGGCGCGGCAGATCATGAAGCCGAGCAGGCAGAAGCTGCGGCCGTCCTCGGCCACGGCCTCCGTCTCGAACTCCACCTCCAGCAGGCCGCCATCGCGGGTCTCCGGCAGGTCCAGCATGACCGTGACCTGCTCCCCGGGACCGGGCTCGATGGTGAAGCGCCGCGTCACGGCACCGGTGGCGCAGAGAAGGGCGGGCAGGCCGCATCCCGGGGCCGGCTTCAGCTCGAGATAGAGGCGCAGGGCCGCGTCGGAGCCAGCCGGAGCCAGGGGAAGGCGCAGGCCCACCGCCGCATTCCCGGCCCAGGCACCCTCCTCCGACAGCGCATGCCAGCCGGCCCCGCTGAGCGTCGCCGCCGCGCTGGCCAGATGCAGGTCCGGCCGGTCCAGCATGCTGCGGCGGACGGCATAACGCCGCGCCAGCTCGATCGGGGCACGCCGGCCAGCTTCCGGGCCGGGCTGGCGCGCCAGGCCGCGGGTGGCGTCGAGGACCTGGTCCTTGATGGCGCTCCAGCTGCGCGGGCGCCCCTTCTCGCGCGCCTTCTCCTCCTGCGCGGCGCGGAACTCGGGATCGAAGATCAGCGCCTCCAGCTTCGACTGGAGGTCCGGCAGGCTCTGCGGCGTGAAGTAGAGAGCGGCCTCGCCGCCGGCCTCGGTCAGGGCGGAATGGCCCGCGGTAAGCACCGCCTTGCCATGCGCCAGCGCCTCGGTGATGGGCAGTCCCCAACCCTCGTAGTGGCTGTTGTAGACCGAGAAGAGGCAGTGCTCGTAGAGCGCGTCCAGCTCCAGGTCGGAGATGCGCGACAGGATCACGACGTGCCGCTGAAGCTCCGGCGCGTTGCGCAGCAGGGCGAGCGCCGCCTCCGCGTGCCATCCCGCCTTGCCGACGCAGACCAGGCGCGGCACGCGGGCGGGGCCGTACTGCCGCAGAAGGGCCAGCCAGGCGCTGAACACCAGGAGGTGGTTCTTCCGGCTCTCGATGGTGGCGACGAAGAGAACGTAGGGCTCGCCGGGCCGCAGGACACGCAGCGCCGGCATCGCCGTGTCGCCACGGGCCGGCATGGCCTCGCGCGGGTCGCCATCCAGCCGGATGACCTGGCCCGGCAGGTCCAGCCCCGGCATCAGCCGCTGCAGCTGGTGCCGCACGTCGCGCAGCGTGTTCTCCGAATTGCAGAGCAGGCCATGCGCGTGCAGGCCCAGCGCGCTGAACCAGCGGGCATAGTCCTGTACCATGGTGTGCAGGCAATGCTCCGGCACGACGAGGGGCACGCAGTCGTGCACGAAGGGGACGTAGCGCACGCCATGGCGCCGCTGGATCTCGCGCAGCGCCCGGAAATAGTCCGGAAAGCCCCAGGAATTGCCCAGATTGACCAGCAGGGTGCCCGCCGGGAAGGCGAGGGCGGGCGCGCGTCCCACGGCCTCGCGCAGCGTGTCCCGCGCCAGGGTCCAGTCCGGGTCCTCGGTGTCGGATCCGCTGGCCGCCAGTTCGCAGAGCGTGGCGAATCGCGCGGGCTCGACAGCGTGCCAGCAATGCTGCGCTGGATCGTAGGAAACGAGGGCGATCTCCACCCCCTCGGGGAGCGGCTCGCCAAGGGCACGGCCGAGAATGCTCATCTGGACGCGCTGGATGCCGGTCGGCGTCCGCGCGCCATTGAAGTAGTCGAGCACGTCCGTGACATCGAAGGCGAGCTGATGGACCTGATCCGACAGGGTCTCGGCCTGTCCGTCGGGCTCCGGCAAGGCGGGGGCGGGCGGCTCCTCGGTCAACCACTCGGCGCTGGCGGAGGCTTCCTGCCAGGCGTCGGGATTCTCCGGGTCCAGCGAAAGCGCGCGGGCATAGGCCTCGGCGGCCTCGTGCCGGAGGCCGAGCAGCTTGAGCGCGTGGCCGAGCTGCAGATGGAGATCCGCATCCTCGGGCGCCAGCTCCAGCGCCGCCTTGTAGCGCTCCAGCGCCGCCGCGACGCGCCCCGCCTCCTTCAGGCAATGCCCTTCCTGAACGATCAGCGACCAGGCATCCGGCCGCAGCGTGACCACGCGGGCGTAGAGCCCCGCGGCTTCCTCCCAGGCGCCGAGGGCGCGATGGGCGTCGGCGACCGCGAGCAGAGCGTCTGGATCGTCCGATCCGCCAGGGGTGAGCGTCAGCTCGGAGGAAGCATGATCCATACAGTCCTCACCGCGAGAAAGGACGGGAGCCCCGCGCTCTCCGATCAACTCCAAGTAACTGGTAAGGCATCTCTCAGCAACCGTTCGGCAGCGGGACTCCAGCTGTCACCCTCATGCAAGGCGATCCCCGGCAGGATCCGGTCCGGTCCCCGGCCGAGCCGTCGGCCCTGGACTAGCGCACGCCGCGCGGCCTGACCGGCGCGGGGCCAGAGCGGCAGCAAGGCCAGGCTCCCGCACCGCGCGCCCCGCAGGGCCTCCGCCCCGGCGAGAGCCTGCTCGGCGGGCAGGACCAGGGTGAGGCTGCCGTCGCGGCGGAGCGGCCGTGCCAGCGCCTGGGTCCAGGCGGCGAGGTCCGGCCCCATGGCCTGATGCGTCGCGCCCGCCCGCAAGGCTCCGGGCGGGATCGTGCCGGCGGGCCAGTAGGGCGGGTTGGCCATGGCGTGATGCACGGGCGGCAGGGCCCGCGTCAGCGCGCGGTCGGCGATGTCGCCGGTCAGCACCGTCAGGCGCTCCGCGACGCCGTTCAGGGCGGCATTGTCCCGCGCCAGCCCGGCCAGGTCCGGATCGCGCTCGATGGCGTAGACCGTGATGTCCGGTACGCGCGCCATCAGGCAGAGGGCAACGGCGCCGCTGCCGCAACCGCCCTCGAGCACGATGTCCCCGGGCCGCGCGGGGATGGCGGCGGCCAGCAACACCGCGTCCAGCCCGGCGCGCAGCCCGCCGCGCGGCTGGCGCAGCCGGACCCGGCCGTCGAGCAGGCCATCCAGCGTCAGGTCGGCGGCATCCATGAGCCTCAGTCCGCGACCTCTTCGCCCGCCTCGCGCAGGACCCGACGGGCCCGGCCATAGGCGTCGTCAGCGACAACCAGGCGGCGGGGAAAGGCGCCGATGCCGCCATGCAGCGCGCTGACATGGCCATCCAGCACCAAAACCTCGATGCCGGCATCGCGCAGCAGGGCCGCCAGGAAGGACAGGCGAACGGGATCGGGGCTCTCCGCCAGGACCTGCACGGCGACGGTCTCCCTGTTGCATCCCGCTCCCGCGGCGTGCGCTTCCGGCCGGGGACGAACCGGCGGGGGGCGGTGCCTTGCTGGGCCCCATCCCCGTAGCTATGGTGCGCGTCCCAGCGAAGAGGTCAATGGTCGCGTGAACTTTCCGGACGCACCGATGCGCAGCCGTACCGAGGCATCCGTCACGCCCGCGACCCGGGATGGCGAGGATGCGCTGACCGCGCTAGTCGGGCTTGTGGGCGAGGATCTGCAGGCGTGCAACCGGCTGATCGTCGAGCGCATGCAGAGCCCGGTGCATCTGATTCCGCAGCTGGCGGCGCATCTCATCGCCGCGGGGGGCAAGCGGCTGCGTCCGCTGCTGACCCTGGCCGCCGCGCGGCTTTGCGGCTACCGGGGCGAGCGGCATATCGGCCTCGCCGCCTGCGTCGAGTTCATCCACACCGCCACGCTGCTGCATGACGACGTGGTGGACGAGAGCGAGCTGCGCCGCGGCCAGGCCAGCGCCAATGCCATCTTCGGCAACAAGGCCAGCGTGCTGGTGGGGGACTTCCTCTTCGCCCGTGCCTTCCAGCTGATGGTGGCCGACGGCTCGCTCGAGATCCTCGACATCCTGTGCAGCGCGGCCGCCACCATCGCCGAGGGCGAGGTGTTGCAGCTCGTCATCCAGAACGACACGGCCTCGACCGAGGCGCAGTATCTCGAGGTGATCGAGGGCAAGACCGCCGCGCTCTTCGCCGCCGCGACCAAGGTGGGCGCCGTGGTGGCCGACCGGCCGCGCCACGAGGTGACGGCGCTGGAGAGCTATGGCCGCAACCTCGGTATCGCCTTCCAGCTGGTGGATGACGCGCTGGACTATTCGGCGCAGCAGGAGCGGCTGGGCAAGACCGTCGGCGACGACTTCCGCGAGGGCAAGATCACCCTGCCCGTGCTGCTCGCCTTCGCGCGGGGCGATGCCGCGGAGCAGGATTTCTGGCGCCGCGTGCTGGAGCAGCGGGAGCAGGGCGAGGACGATCTCCGCCACGCCCTGGGCCTGATGCAGCGCCATCGCGCCATCGAGGACACCATCGCGCGGGCGCGCCATTATGGCGATCTGGCGCTCGCCGGCCTGGAGCCCTTCGCGGAGGGGGCGGAACGGCGCGCACTGGCGGGCATCGTCGAATTCTGCATCGCGCGGGCGCGCTAAGAGGTCCACCCGACCCTTGCGGCCCTCGGCCGCCTTGTGCGAATGTCGCTGACATGTCAGCGACATTTGGATTGATCCGCGATGAGCGTTCTGCCGCCCCTTGAGCCGCCCGCCTCCCTGACCGGGCAGGCGGTGGCGGCCTTGCGCCGCGAGATCCTGACCACGCGCCTGCTGCCGGGCGCCAGCCTCAGCGAGGCGAGCGCGGCGCAGATGCTGGGACTGGGCAAGGCGCCCGTGCGCGCCGCCCTGGCGCGGCTGGCCGAGGAAGGGCTGGTGCAGGCGGTGCCGCGGCGTGGCTGGATCGTCTCGCTGGTGACCATCCGCGATATCCATGAGGTCTTCGGCCTGCGGCTGCTGCTGGAGCCGGAGGCGGCGCGGCGGGCGGCGGGGCGGGTGGACGCGGCGCTGCTGCGCCGCCTCGATGCGGTCTGTGCCTGTGGCTACCAGCCGGAGGATGAGGACAGCACGCATGCCTTCCTCGACGCCAACAAGGCCTTCCACGTCACCATCGCCGAACTCTCCGGCAACGGGCGCCTGGCGCGGCAGGTCGACCGGCTGCTGGACGAGAGCACGCGGATGCTGGCCCTCGGCCTGCGGCGGCGCGACCGCACCGGGGAGATGGCGCATGAGCACCACCAGCTGATCGAGGCGCTGGCCCTGGGTCATGCGGAGGAGGCGGCGCGCATCATGCGCGGGCAGGTCGAGGCCTCACGCCGGATGGTGCTGGATGCGCTGATCGAACCCGATTCCGCCCTGTTCATCTGAGAGGGAGCCGGACATGTCCTACATCTCCAAGGGATCCGCGCTGCGCGCCATGCTGCGCGACATCGCCATCGCCGTCGCGGGCGATCCCGGCGGGCGCCCGCGCCGTGTCGCGGAGGCCCTGCGGCCCTTCCTGAACGATCCGCTGCTGCTGGCCGGGCTGGACTGCGCCTCGCGCCCGGAAGGCTATACGCGACATCTGCTGCAGGCCGACCCGGACGGGCGATACGCCGTCGTCGCGCTGAGCTGGCGGCCGGGGCAGATGAGCCCGATCCATGCGCACCGCACATGGTGCAGCTTCGGCGTGCACCGGGGCGTGCTGACGGAGGGATATTATCGCGGCGTGGAGGAGGGGCACCCGGCGCAGACGGCGAGCCTGCTGCACCGCCCGGGCGCCATCGTTCATGGCGCGGCGGACCCGGCCGCGGCGCACCGGCTGGCCAATCTGGATGGAGAGGAGGCCCTCTCCATTCATGTCTACGGCGCGGCCTTCGAGCGCTTCGGCCAGGACGTCAATCTGGTCTACGCCGCCTGACGGAGGGCGGCGCGGCCTGGTCCGTCCTGTGCCGGGTCAGTCCTTGTGCTGGTCGGGCGCCGCGTCGCTGTTGAGCGTGATGTACTTGGGCAGGCCGATCTGCTTGATCAGGTCGAACTGCGTCTCCAGGAAGTCGGCGTGCTTCTCCTCATCCGCCAGGATGCGCAGCAGCAGATCGCGCGAGACGTAGTCGCGCACGCTCTCGCAATGGGCGATGCCATCGCGCAGGTCGTTGATCGCCTTCTCCTCGATCTTCTGGTCGCAGCGCAGCACCTCCTCGACATTCTCGCCGATGAGGATCTGGTTCAGGCGCTGCACATTCGGCAGCCCGCCGAGAAAGAGAATGCGGTTGATGAGGTCATCCGCATGCTTCATCTCCTCGATGGACTCGGCATATTCGTGCTTGCCGAGCTTGGTCACGCCCCAGTTGTCCAGCATGCGGGCATGCAGGAAATACTGGTTGATGGCCGTCAGCTCGTTGGTGAGCTGAGTATTCAGATACTCGATGACCTTCGGATCGCGCAGCATGACGGAACTCCGTGCCTGGAACTTTCAGGCGCGGAGGTTTAGCGATCCGCTGAACTCAGTCAAGTTGTTGTTTTTGCTTGTGAATGAGACTGAGAGACGATCTCAGTTGCCACCCAGCGCGGATTGTTCCGCGGGCTGATCGCGGAGGATGGAGAGCATGGTGCCGGTGCAGCAGCCGCACTGCGCGTTGCAATTGCAGGCGGCATAGACCTCTTTCGGACGGCGCGCGCCCTCGGCGATGGCGGAGCGGATCCGCGCGTCGGTGAGGCCATTGCAGATGCAGACATACATGAGGCAGGCACCACGGCTGTCGATTTGCAATTGATAGACGCTCGCAAACCGATCTGCAAGTCATTCGCAGTCTCGCAACACCGCCAGAACGGCCTTGCCGTAGCGCTCCAGCTTGGTGGCGCCGACGCCGGGAATGGTCCCGAGCGCGGCCAGATCGGCCGGGCGGAGCGCCGAGATCTCCGCCAGCGTGCGGTCCTGGAAGATGACATAGGCCGGCACGCCCTGGGCCGTCGCAGTCCGGCGGCGCCAGTCGCGCAGCGCGCTGAAGCAGGGATCGGCCGTCATGGCCGGGCCCGCCTGGCTCTTGGTGGCCAGCCGGCCGGCCGGCGGCAGGACCAGCTCCTCCCGGAGCATGATCGAGGCCTCGCCCTTCAGGACGGGGCGGGCGGCCTCGGTCGGCACCAGCTCGCCGTGATTCTCCACCGCGACATCGAGCACGCCCTGCGCGACGAGCTGCCGCGCGACGCCCCGCCAGGTGGCTTCCGGCAGGTCCCGCCCGACGCCGAAGGTGGGCAGCTGGTCGTGCCCGAACTGGGTGACCTTGGCGGTGCTGCGGCCCTGCAGCACATCGACCACATGGCCGAGGCCGAAGCGGCGGCCGGTGCGCAGCACGGCGGAGAGCAGCTTCTGCGCCGCCACCGTGCCGTCGAACAGCCGTGGCGGGGCCTGGCAGATGTCGCACTGGCCGCAGGCTTCCGGCGCGGCCTCCCCGAAGCAGCGCAACAGGATCTGCCGGCGGCAGGTGGCGGCCTCGGCGATGCCCACCATGGCGTCGAGGCGCTGCCGCTCCACCCGTTTCTGCTCGTCGGCGGCGCCGCTTTCGCCGATGCGGTGACGGGCCAGCGCGATGTCGCCCGCGCCGTAGAGGAGGAGGGCCCGGGCCGGCAGCCCGTCGCGTCCGGCGCGGCCGATCTCCTGGTACCAGCTCTCGGGGCTGCGCGGCAGGTCGGTATGGGCGACGTAGCGCACATCGGGCCGGTCGATGCCCATGCCGAAGGCAATGGTCGCCGCCATGATGACCGCATCGCCCCGGGCGAAGCGGCGGTGGGCCTCGCGTTTCTCCCGCGGCTCGAGCCCGGCATGGAACACCAGGGCGTCGTGCCCGTCCTGCCGCAGCCAATCCGCCGTCTGCTCGGCCTTCCGCCGCGTGCCGCAATAGATCAGCCCGGCGCCGCTGCCGTCGCCGGCGGTGGCGATGAAGCGACGGAGCTGCGCGCGCTCCTGCTCGCGGGGCTGGGCGGCGATGTGGATGTTCGGCCGGTCGAAGCTGGCACGGAAGAGGGGGCTTTGCTCGAGCCGGAGCTGGCGCTGGATGTCCAGCACCGTCCGCGGGTCGGCGGTGGCGGTCAGGGCGAGCCGCGGCACTTCGGGGAAGCGTTCGGCGAGCACCGGCAGGGCGCGATACTCGGGGCGGAAGTGGTGCCCCCATTGGCTGACGCAATGGGCCTCGTCGATGGCGAAGAGCGCGATCCGCATCTCGTCCAGCCGCGCCAGCGTGGCCTCGTTGGTCAGCCGCTCGGGCGAGACGTAGAGCAGCTTCAGCTGGCCACGGTTGAGCTCCCGCCAGACGCCGCGCGCCTCCTCGGGATCGAGCTCGGAATGCAGCGCGGCGGCGGCGATGTCCTGCTGGCGCAGCGCCGCGACCTGGTCCTCCATCAGCGCGATGAGCGGCGAAACCACGACGCCGAGGCCCGGGCGGCACAGGGCGGGAACCTGGAAGCAGAGGCTCTTGCCGCCGCCGGTCGGCATCAGCACCAGGCCGGATCCGCCGGCGACGGCGTGGCGCACCACCTCTTCCTGCATGCCCCGGAAGCCGCCATGGCCGAAGACCTGATGCAGGACTTCAAGCGGGTCGCGCGGCGGGGTCATGATGCGGCAGGGATCCGTTTGGGCATGAGGCGGCGACCGTCACGGCGGGCTGCGAGAGACCCGGTCAGCCTTGGGGGAGCGGGGGAAGTAGCGGCTGAGGGGGCCAGGGGGCAAGTCCGCACCACTCCGGAGCGTGCGGCGGGTCGGGCCGACATGACGCAGAAACGCCCTGTTTTGGGGGTGGTGGGCGGCAAGCGTCAGCATTACTGTCCCGCCCCTTTCAGGGAGCTCGCCGCGACGTCATGGGCGCCATCACACTGGGTATCGTCGGTTTCGGGGTTATGGGCGAGCGCCTGGCGGGAGCGGCCCTGTCGCATCCCGATATCCGGATCGCGGGCGGCTGGGACCCCTCGCCGCGGGCGACCGCGCGCTGGAGGGAGGTGACGGGGGCAGCCCCCTTCCTCCCCGATGCCGATGCGGTGATCGAGGCCTGTGACGTTCTCTATATCGCGACACCGCCGGCCGCGCATATTCCGCTCGCGCGCCGCGCCTTCAAGGCCGGGAAGGCCGTGTTCCTGGAGAAGCCGCTGGCCACCGACCTCGACGAGGCCGCGGCCTTCGTCGCCGAGGCCGAGGAAGGCCGGGCCCGGGCGGCCGTCAACTTCCCCATGGCGTCCTCTCCCGCCGTCGAGCAGGTGAGTCGCTGGCGCCAGGATGGTCATGTCGGCGCGCCCCTGCGGCTCGACATCGTGACGGACTTCGCCCGCTGGCCGCGCCATTGGCAGGCTGCCGCGGCGCCCTGGCTGGCGCGGCGGCAGGAGGGAGGCTTCACGCGGGAGGTGCTGTCCCACTTCCTGTTTCTTGCACTGCGGCAACTCGGCCCTCTCGCTGTCGTTTCGGCAGCGGTAGCATACGGAGATGACGATGCCGCGGAGACCGCCATGGCCGCCGAATTGCGGGCCGGGGAGATCCCTCTCTCCGTCTCGGGCACGGTCGGCCGGATCGCGGAGGACGAGCAGCATTCCTGGACCTTGAGCGGCGAGGCCGGCGCCATCCGCCTTCGGAACTGGTCCCTGGCGGAACGTCTCCAGGATAGGAGCTGGCAACCCGCCGCGGAAGCGCTGTCCAACGCGGAAATGCGACCGCTGGTCCTGCAACGGCAACTGAGCAAGCTGCGGGCGCTCGTCGAAGGCAAGCCGCAGGATCTCGCCACCCTGCGCGAGGCGTTCGAAGTACAGGCGATTGTCGAGCGGATACTGCGAAATGGAGCCATGTGAACCGGAGCCGGGTAACAGTCAATATTTACAATCGGAAAGAAGATTCTTCGGGCCGGGACCGACGGCATGGAAAGTAGGACAGCATGCTGCTTCCATGAGGATGACGACAACGCCGCATGGAGATCGGCAGACTGCTGTGCTCCACTGGAAGCGAGCGGCGAAGTCCTGATCCGACTCCCTTATCGTAATGATTTCTGAGGGGCGGTTACGTTTCGTCGCTGGACAGTTTGGTTGCCAATATTATTAGATGGACGCGTCGAATGGGCTTTCGATTCCCGTCCTCCGAGCGAGGCGCCGCGCCGCGACGTCTGGCTCCACGAGCAACGGAGAAGAGGCATATCCCGCTGACCGAGACAGGCACCGTTATGGATCTGCCCGGTAGGATTTTTTCACATTCGAGACGACGACACTGCGCGCGAACCGCCGATTTCACATAAAAGTGATGTGGCGGTCCAGTCAGCCAAAAGAAGGAGAAGTGGAACATGGCAGTTCAGAATGCCCCGGAGCAGCTTTTAGGCATCCTGCGGGATACTGTCGTGTCTCTGGTGCGCAGGGACGGTCATGACCTGTCCGCCCGCCAGCTTGGCGTTTTCCTGACCGTCTATCTCTCTGACAATCCGCATACCGTCCGTGGGCTGGCCGCGACCCTCAACGTGTCGAAACCGGCGATCACCCGCGCCCTCGACCGCCTGGGCGAACTCGATCTCGCGCGCCGCAAGACCGATCCGCAGGATCGCCGCAGCGTGTTGATCCAGCGCACCGTCAAGGGTGCCGCCTTCCTGCGGGAGTTGCGAGGCATGATGGTCGAGGCCGACTCCACGGCCCGGACCCTGACCCCCTCCAAGCCGGCCAATTCGGAAGAGCTCGCCCGTAAGGCGGTGTGATGCCAAAATGAGATATACAATCCAGGGTTGTATTCTGATCCTGGATTATCGCGCCGGGATGGGGATGCCGGGGTCGATCGTCCCGCCCGCACCCCGGCGTGCATTATCCTGCCTTCCGAGGCTCGCGCTGTGGCCCGGATGCTTTTAGGCTCCCTGGCTCCCCGCCCTGCCACGGAGCACTCTGCATGCCGGATTCCCTTCCGCTTTCCCCTTCCGGAATGAAGTTCGGCGTCGGACAGGCGGTGCCGCGGAACGAGGACCCGGTCCTGCTGCGGGGCGAAGGCCGGTATACCGACGATCTGCAGCGGCCGGGCCAGCTCTGGTGCGTCATGGTCCGCAGCCCCTACGCGCACGGCGTGCTGCGTGGGCTGGATGTGGAGGCTGCCCTGGCCACGCCGGGTGTGGTGGCGGTGTATACCGGGCGGGACCTTCAGGCCGCCGGCTTCGGCACGATGCGCTGCACCCTGCCATTGCCCGGCCTGATCAATGTCGAGCGCCCCGCCCTGGCGCTGGATCGTGTCCGCTTCGTGGGCGATCCCATCGCCTGCGTGATCGGCGAGACCCGGGACGCGGCGCGGGACGGCGCCGAGGCGGTGCTGCCGGACATCGACACCCTGCCCGCCGTCACCGAGGCCGCCGCCGCCCCGGAGGCACCGCAGCTCTACGAGCATGTGCCGGGCAACCAGGTTCTCGACTTCCATTTCGGCGACAGGGAAAAGGTGGAGGCGGCCTTCGCGGGCGCTGCGCATGTCACGCGTCTGCATCTGCGCAACAACCGCATCGTGGTCTGTGCGATGGAGCCGCGCAGCGCCATCGGCGAATACGACGAGGCGACCGGCCGGTACACCCTGCATGTCGGCAGCCAAGGCGTCTTCGGCCTGCGCAACCAGATGGCCAACGACCTCCTGAAGGTGCCGACGGAGAAGCTGCGCATCCTGACCGGCAATGTCGGCGGCAGCTTCGGCATGAAGGCCTCCGCCTATCCGGAATATGTCTGCCTGCTGCATGCGGCGCGGCAGCTGGGCCGGCCGGTGAAGTGGACCGATGAGCGCACCGGCAGCTTCCTGTCGGATTGCCACGGCCGGGATCATGAGGTCAGCGCCGAGCTGGCGCTGGATGCCGAGGGCCGCTTCCAGGCGGTGCGCCTGACCACCTTCGCGAATATGGGCGGCTATCTGAGCACCGTCGGCCCGCTGATGGGCACGATGAACTTCGTGCGCAACATCCAGAGCAATTACGCGACGCCGCTGATCGAGGTGGCGACACGCTGCCTGCTGACCAATACCACGCCCGTCTCGGCCTATCGCGGCGCCGGCCGCCCGGAAGGCAACTACTTCATGGAGCGGCTGATCGAGACGGCCGCGGCGGAGATGGGCATCGATGCCATCGAGCTGCGCCGCCGCAACCATATCCGGCCCGAGCAACTGCCCTACAAGGCGGCCTCCGGCTCCAGCTACGACAGCGGCGAGTATACCGCCGTCCTCGACAAGGCGCTGCGGGAAGCGGACTGGGAAGGTTTCGCGGCGCGCAAGGCGGCGAGCGCGGCGCGCGGGCTGCTGCGCGGGCGCGGCATCGGCAACTTCCTCGAATGCACGGCGCCGCCGGCCAAGGAGATGGGTGGCATCCGCTTCGAGGCCGACGGCACCGTCACCATCATCACCGGCACCCTGGACTACGGCCAGGGCCATTGGACGCCCTTCGCCCAGGTGCTGTACCAGGCGCTCGGCATCCCCTTCGAGCGTATCCGGCTGCTGCAGGGCGATTCGGATGAGCTGATCGCGGGCGGCGGCACCGGCGGCTCGAAATCGCTCATGGCGTCCGGCGCGGCGATCATCGAGGCCTCGGCCAAGGTGGTCGAGAAGGCGCGCCGCGCCGCCGCGCATCTGCTCGAGGCGGCCGAGGCCGATATCGAGTTCGAGCCCCATGCCGAGGGCGGCGCGCGCCTGCTGATCGCCGGCACCGACCGTGGCATCAGCCTCATCGACCTGGCCGCGCGCCTGCGGGAAGGCGTTGCCCTGCCGGAGGATGTGCCCGGAAGCCTCGATGTGAGGCATGTCTTCGAGGAGGCGCCGATGGCCTATCCGAATGGCTGCCACATCGCCGAGGTGGAGGTGGACCCCGAGACGGGCATGGTGCGGATCGACCGCTATGTCACCGTCAACGATTTCGGCGTGGTGGTGAATCCGCTGCTGGTCGAGGGGCAGGCGCATGGCGGCATCGCCCAGGGCATCGGCCAGGCGCTGATGGAACGGACCGCCTATAGCGAGGACGGACAGCTGCTCTCCGGCTCCTACTCGGATTACGCCGTGCCCCGCGCGGGCGATCTGCCGAGCTTCGCCTTCCACAGCCATGCGGTGCCGGCCAAGACCAACCCGCTGGGCGCCAAGGGCTGTGGCGAGGCCGGCTGTGCCGGTTCGCTGCCGGCGGTGATGAATGCGCTGGTGGATGCCTTGTCGGAGCGCGGCGTGCGCCATATCGACATGCCGGCCACGCCCGAGGTGGTGTGGCGCGCGCTCCAGGAAGCGGCGGCCTGATACGCCGCCGCGCAACACGTGGAAGGTAGGACATGCCCAATCCCCCGACCGGCTTCGCGCCCGGCATCGCGCTCGACGTCGCCTCGCGCATCGGCGAGGCGGCGCTGGCCAAGGGCCGCGCCCTCGGCCTCGCGCCCCTCACGGTGGTGGTGCTGGATCAGGCCGCGCAGCTGAAGCTCCTGCTGCGGGAGGATGGCGCCAGCCTGCTGCGCCCCGATATCGCCGCGGGCAAGGCCTTCGGTGCCATGGCGCTGGGCTTCGGCGGGCGCGAGCTGGCGCGCCGCTCGGCCAAGATGCCGGGCTTCATGAACGCCTTCTCCGACCTGTGCGGTGGCCGTGCGGTGCCGGTGCCGGGGGGCGTGCTGGTGCGCGATGCCGGGGGGACGGTCCTCGGCGCGGTCGGCATTTCCGGCGATGCCTCGGACAAGGACGAGGTCTGCGCCGTGGCGGGCATCGAGGCGGCCGGCCTCATCGCCGACACCGGCGACCCGGAGTAACGCGCGCCCCGGCCGCCAGAGGCGGCCGGGACCTCAGCCGCGGCGCGCCAGGCGCCCGGCTTCAGGCGCCCTGCCGCAGGGGCGCGGGCGCGAAGGCCACCGGCGTCATCAGCCGGTTCTCCTGGCTCACCAGATAGCCCGCCTCGGCGCTGAGGCGCAGGTAGTTGATCCAGTCGGGGTCCGCCTGCATGGCCGCGCGCTTTGCCGCGCGATCGGCGGCGTCGGCATAGGCCCAGATGTGGACATAGGTGTTCACATTGCCCGTCTCCGTCGTCAGATAGGCGACGGGCATGCCGAGATGCCGGGTCTGCGCGGCCCAGCCGTGCTTCTCATAGATCTCGAGATGCTTCTTCAGCGTGCCGGGCCGGCAGACATAGGTGCGGTGGTCGAGGAGCATTCTCGCGGTTCTCCGGAAGCGTAAGTGAAGAGGGGCCTGGCGTCCTCAGGCCGGCCGCGCGAGCGGCTGGACGGCATCCCGCACCGGCAGGTGCACCAGCGCGGCGAAGACGCCGGCCAGGATGCTGATGATCCACATCAGGTCATAGCTGCCCGTCCGGTCGAAGATCACCCCGCCCAGCCATGCGCCGGTGAAGCCGCCCAGCTGGTGGCCGAGGAAGACGAGGCCGAAGATCGTGGCCAGCCAGCGCGTGCCGAAGTTGCGGGCGCAGAGGGCGACGGTGGGCGGCACGGTGGACAGCCAGAGCAGGCCCATGAGGGCGGAGAAGACCAGGATGGTGCCGGTGGTCTTGGGGGCCATGAAGAACACCACCATCAGCGCGGCGCGCGCGCCGTAGATGCCCACCAGCAACTCCCGCCGCCGCCATCTCTGTGTCAGCTCGCCCGAGATCAGGGAGCCGGCGATGTTGAACAGCCCGATCAGGCTCAGCGCGCCGGCGCCGACATAGAGCGGCAGGTGGCAGCTGGCCACGAAGCCCGGCAGATGCACGGTGAGGAAGCTGACGTGCAGCCCGCAGACGAAGAAGCCGCTGAACAGGCACCAGAAGGAGGTGCTGGCGAAGGCGCGGCGCAGGGCGCGGCCGGCGCCTTCCTCCTCGGCGGCCAGGGCGGCCTGCGGCCTCGCCTGCGGGCTGTCCCGCAGCGGCAGGGCCAGCGGCACCATCGCCAGCGAGACGGCGGCCATGACCAGCAGCGCCGTCTGCCAGCCCAGGCTGGCGATGCCGACACCCGCCAGCGGCACCACCAGGAACTGGCCGAAGGAGGAGCCGGCGGTGCCGAGGCCGGTGGCGCGGCCGCGGTGCTGCTCGGGCAGCAGCCGGGTGAGGCTGGCCATGATGACCGGCATCCCCGCGGCCGAGACGGCGATGCCCATGATCAGGCCGGCGAAGACGGTGAAGAGCGGCATGCCGTCCGAGAGCGCCATGCCGAGGAGGCCGATCGTGTAGAGCAGCGCGCCGCCCATCACCACCACACGGCCGCCGAAACGGTCGGCCAGCTGGCCGCAGAGCGGCTGCGACAGGCCGTTGACCAGCACCTGGACCGCGATGGCCAAGGCGAAGCCGCTGGCGGTCCAGCCATGCGCCGCCGTCATCGGCGCGAGGAAGAGCCCGAAGGATTGCCGCAGCCCCATGGCCAGGGCGGCGGCCAGCACGGCGCAGAAGATCAGCGCGGGGACGGGGGAGGGGCGGAGGTCCTGGCCGGGCCCCGGCTGTGTCGGCATGGTTGTCCTTCCTCCCTCGCGGGCCAGCATGAACGGGGCGCCGCGCGGCGACAAGAGGCACGTCCGGCGGCGCCGGGCATCAGGGGCGTGGCAGGGCGGCGGCCGCCTCCAGCACCGCCCGGGCATGGCCCGGCACCTTCACCTTGCGCCAGATCCGCGCGATCCGCCCCCCGGCGTCGATGAGGAAGGTGGCGCGATCCATTCCCATGTACCTGCGGCCGTACATGGACTTCTCGATCCAGGTTCCATAGGCGACGGCCGCCTGCTTCTCCGCATCCGAGGCGAGAGGGAAGCTCAGCCCGTACTTCTGGGCGAATTTCTCGATGGGCGGCATGGGATCGGGCGAGACGCCGATCACCTCGAGCCCGCCGCGCTCCAGCGCCGGCAGGGCCTCCTGGAAATCGCAGGCCTGGCGCGTGCAGCCCGAGGTGTCGGCCTTGGGATAGAAGTAGAGCACGAAGGGCCTGCCCCGCATGGCGGCCAGGGAAACGGTCCGTCCGCCACTCGCCGGCAGGGTGAAATCCGGCGCCGGCAGACCTTCCTCGACACTCATCCCGATTCTCCGGTGAGCCGGCCCAGGCGGCGCTCGAAGATGGCCCGCACCTGCCCGGCGTGATCCTGCATCATGTGGCGTAACGCCGGCAGGTCAATCGCGCCCCTGCCGAGCAGCGGCGTGGTGGCGTGCAGCAGGGCCGCGGCCGTCGGCGTCGGCAGTTCCGCCTGGCGCCAGCGCCCGACGGTGAGGCGGAGCAGACCCAGGATGGTGCGCCACAGGCGATCCGCGGCGATCAGCCGCTCCGCCTCCTCCGCCGGCAGCAGGCGGGCCCGGGCGAGGCGGGACAGCGCCTCGACGGTGGTGGGGGAGAGGATGCGCGGATGCTGCGCGGCATGCGCCAGTTGCAGCGCCTGGGCGATGAACTCGACCTCGATCAGGCCGCCGGCCATGGCCTTGACGTCCCAGGGCCCATCGGCGGGCAGATCGCGCAGCATGCGGCGGCGCATGGCCACCGCGTCGGCGATGGCGGCATCCCCCGCATGGGCCAGCACCGCCTGCCGGATCGCCCCGCCGATGCGCCGCCGCAGCGCCACGGGCCCGGCGACGCAACGTGCCCGGGTGAGCGCCATGCGCTCCCAGGTCCAGGCGCTCTCGTCGTGGTAGCGGCGGAAGCTCGACAGCGAGGTGGCGACCGGCCCCTTGTTGCCCGAGGGCCGCAGCCGCATGTCCACCTCATAGAGCTTGCCCTCCGCGCCGGGCGCGGTGACGGCCGCGATGACCTGCTGCGCCAGCCGGCTGAAATAGGTGCTGGCCGGCAGGGAACGGGCGGCGCCGGTGCTGCCCTCGGCCTTTTCCGGATGATCGTAGATCAGCAGCAGGTCGAGGTCGGAGGCCGGCAGCATTTCCCGCCCGCCCAGCTTGCCGAGGGCGACCACCGCCAGGGAACCGCCGCGGACGCGGCCGAAGCGCGCCGAGAAATCCGCCACGACATGCGGCAGCAGGGAGGAGATGGCGGCCTCCGCCAGATCGCTGCGGGCGCGCCCGGCGTCGTCCGCGCCGATGGCGCCTTCCAGGGCGGCGGCGTCGATCTCGAACTTGCCTTCCGTCACCAGGCGCCGGGCGCCGTCCAGCGCCTCCTCGACGTGCCGCGCCCCGCCCACCAGCCCCGGCAGCATCGCCGCCGCGCCGCCCGGCCCGCCGCCGCCCAGCAGGCCCTCCAGGGAGGAGGGCGTATAGGCCAGGTGGTCCCCGAGGGCGGGGGCCGCGCCGAGGATGCCGGCGATGCGCTCCAGGAGCGCCGGGTTGCGCTGGAACAGCGACAGCATGTGCACCCCGGCCGTCATGCGCGAGAGCACCATGTCGAAGCGCGAGAGCACCGCGTCGGGCTCGCGCTGCGCCGCGACGGCGTTCACCAGGCCCGGCAGCATGCTCGTCAGCAGTTCCCGCGCGCGCTCGCTGCGGGTCGCGCGCGGGCGTCCGAGATGCCAGGCCCGCAGGGTCGCCGCCGCCTTGGCGGGGTCGGAGAAACCGAGTTCCTCCAGGGCATGCAGGGTTTGCGCATCCTCCGGGCCGGCGGTGAAGTCCGGGCCCGCCGCCGCCTCGGCCCGTGGCAGGCTCGGCCGCCGGTCCTCGAACATCTCGGCATAGACATGTTCGACGCCGCGCAGGTGATCGATCAGCGCGGCGCGGAAGGCGTCGGCATCGGGGAAGCCCATGAAGCTGGCGATGCGCGCCAGATTCTCCTCATCCTCCGGCAGCCGCTGGGTCTGCCGGTCGGCCACCATCTGCAGCCGGTGCTCGACATTGCGCAGGAAGACATAGGCATCGGCCAGGCGGGAGGCCGCCCGCCGGTCGATCTTGCCGGCCATCGTCAGGGCGGCGAGGGCACCGAGCGTCGTCGGATCGCGCAGGCCGGGATCGCGGCCGGCCCAGATCAGCTGCAGAACCTGGGCGATGAACTCGATCTCGCGGATGCCGCCGCGGCCCAGCTTCACGTCATGCCCGGCGACCTGCACCTCGGCATGCGCGCCGCGCCCCGCATGGGCGGCGTGGATCTGGCGCTTGATGCCGTGGATATCGGCGATCATCGCGAAATCGAGGTGGCGGCGCCAGACGAAGGGGCGGATCTCGGCCAGGAAGGCCTCGCCCAGCGCGCGATCCCCGCCGACGGGCCGGGCCTTGATCATCGCCGCCCGTTCCCAGTTCTGGCCCATCGATTCGTAGTAGGTGATGGCGGTCGGGATGCTGACCGCGAGCGGCGTGGCCGCCGGGTCGGGGCGCAGGCGAAGGTCGGTGCGGAACACATAGCCTCCCGCCGTCCGCTCCTCCATCAGCGTCACGAGATCACGCGCGATGCGCACGTATAGGGCGCCGGCGCGTTCCTCGTGATAGGCTGCGGCCGTCGGCTCGTAGAGCACCATCAGGTCGATATCGGAGGAATAGTTGAGTTCACGCCCCCCCAGCTTGCCCATGCCGAGGATGACGAGGCCTGAACCGCGCGCGACCTCCCTCGGCTCGTGGCGGCGGGCGCGGGGCAGGCGCAGTTCCTGGCGGGCGGCGGCCTCGCGCAGCAGATGGGCGCAGGCGTAATCGATGGCCGCCTCGGCCAGGTCGGAGAGCGCGCCCGTCACCTTGTCGAGCGGCCAGAAGCCCGTGAGGTCGGCCGCCGCGATGACCAGCGCGGCCTGGCGCTTGGCCTGTCGCAGCTGCGCCGAAACGGTGGCCCGCGTCGCGGACGGATCGGCGCGGCGCAGGGGCAGGAGAGCGTGGGCCAGGGCGTTGTCCGGCCCGTCGCGGCCGAATCTGAGCAGGATATCGCTCTCGCGCTCCGCGAGGTCGGCGAGATAGGGGCTGTGGCCTCCCAGCGCCGCCAGCAGGGCGCGGCCGGAGCCGGAGCCGGCGTAGTCACTCTCCGCGGCGCCACGCGCGGCGAAGGCCTCGGTCAGTGCCTCCGCGGCTGGCTTGTCGAAGGCGGGCGGCAGCAGGCTGGATGTCTGGGACATGATGCGGAAGCCAATCCATGCGCCCGCTGACCGGTCAAGTGCTGCGTTGCGGCGGCCTCCTCCTGCGCCTGCTGATGGCTGTCGCGCTGCTCGCCGGGCTGGGGACGGCGGCGCTGGGATGGCGCCTTTCACAGGGGCCGCTGCACCTGCCGGCCCTGGCGCGGGCGCTGGAGCGCGCCGTGCCGCCGCCGGCCGAGGGGCAGACACTGAGCATCGGCGACGCGGCCATCGCCTGGCACGGCTTCCGCGAGGACCGGCAGGCGCCGCTGCAGCTGCGGCTCACGTCGGTCCAGCTGCGCGATGCCGCGGGCTCGGTGCGGCAGGAACTGCCGGATGCGACGGTGAGCCTGGCCCTGGGCGAACTCCTGCGCGGCCGGCTGTCGCTGTTCCGCATCGCCATCCAGGCGCCCAGCATCGTGCTGGAGCGCGACGAGACGGGCGGTATCGCCCTCGCCATGGGACGGCTGCGGCAGGAGGATCCTCAGCCCGCGGAAGCCACGCCGCCGGCAGCGGCGGATGCCTCCGGGGGCGGCCTGCTCGGCGATCTTCTCGATTCCCCGCGGCACGGAGAGCGGGAGACCTGGCTCGGCGCGCTCAGGGAAGTCGATATCCAGGAGGGGCGCCTGACCATCCTGGACCGTCAGCTCGGCCTCGTCTGGCGGCTGGAACAGGTGGACCTGGCGCTGCGGCGCGGGGCCGCCGGGCGCATGACCCTCGGTGGTACGGCCGCCCTGCGCCTGCCGGGCCAGGGGCAGGGCATGGAGGTCCAGCTGAATGGCGCGGTGGAGGGGGCGGAGCCGACGCTCTCCGGCGAGATCCTGATCCCGAGGCTGGAACCGGCCCGACTGGCCGGGCTGATCCCAGCCCTGGCGCCGCTGGCGCTCTTCGATGCGCCCCTCGCCGTCAGCCTGTCCGGCCGTTTCGATGGCGGCGCGCGCGGCGCCGAGCCGCAGCTGCGTCTCCAGGTCGACAGTGAGGGCGGGCGCTTCACCGCGCAGAAGCTCCGCGTTGGCTTCGCCAGCCTGCATCTGGAGGCGACCGGGTCGCCGACGGCGCTTCGGCTGGAGAAGCTGCGCCTGGTCCCCGCCGCGGCGGACCCCGGCGCCGCCCGCGCCAGGGGGCGGCCGCCGGTGCTCGAGGCCAGCGGTGAGGCCCGTCTGCAGGACGCGGCCTGGATTGGCTCGCTGATCTTCGGCCTCGACGCGGTGCCGGCGGCGGATCTGGGCGACTACTGGCCCGCGGGGCTGGCCGACGGCGCGCGCAAATGGCTGGTGGAGAATCTCACCGGGGGCGAGCTGCGCGACGGACGCTTCACCCTGCGGGCCGAGGCGGGCGCCGACCTGTCCGGCCTGCGCGTCACCCGGCTCGATGGCACGATGCAGTTGCAGCGCGGCAGGGTCCACTGGCTGCGGCCCATTCCGCCGCTGGAGGAGGTGGAGGCGCGCGCCGAGTTCGGCCTCGACGAGATCCGCATCCAGCTGGCGGGCGCTCGACAATCCGGCACCGCCCTGAGCAGCCCGGGCGCCACCATTCGCCTGCTCAATCTGGACGCCGGCCAGGAACAGGCCGAGATCGAGGCGCAGCTGCGGGGCCCCGTGCCGGATATCGTCGCGCTGATTCGCCATCCCCGCCTCAAGCTGTTCGAGAACCGGCCGCTGGACCTGAAGCAGCCCGGCGGTCAGGTGGAGGGCATGCTGCGACTCGGCCTGCCTCTCCTGGCGGACATTCCGAACGAGGCATTGCGCGTGCAGGCGCAGATGCGCATCACCCAGATGCGGCTGTCGGACGTGCTCATGGGCAAGCGGCTGGAGCGCGGTACGGCCGAGCTGACCGTCGACACGTCGCGGCTGAAGGCCAGCGGAGAGGCGCAGCTCGCCGGCATCCCGACACAGCTGAGCCTCGAGATGGACTTCCGGCCCGGCAATGCCGCGCAGGTGGTCGAGCGCTACCGCGCGGAGGCCCGGCCGGATGCCAGCCGCATCGCCGAGTTCGGACTGGACCTCGAGGGCTTCGTCAGCGGCCCGGTGGGCATCCGCGCCCTGGTGGAGCGCCGGCGCAGCGGCGAGAGCCGCGTCAGTATCGATGCCAATCTGCGCGACAGTCGCATGACCCTGTCGCCCTTCGCCTGGCAGAAGGCGCCGGGCACGCCGGCGGCGGCGCAGGCCGAGCTGGTGGTGGATCACGAGAACCTGCGGGCGGTGGACCGGTTCCAGGTCGAGGCACCGCAGCTTCGGGCCAGGGGCAAAGTCGGCTTCTCCGCCGGCAACCGGCTGGAGCGGGTCGATATCGCCGAGGCCCGGGTGCAGGACAGCCGCTTCACGGCCGAGGCGAGGCCGCCGGCGCAGGCGGGCGCGCCCTGGCGCTTCCGCGCCTCCGGCCCGGTGCTCGACCTCGGCGCCGCCCTGGCCGCCAATGCCGCGGCGGATGGCGGCGCGTCCGACACGCCCGCGACCGGACCCTCGGTCTCCGTGGAGGCGCAGTTCGACCGGGTGCTGCTGGGCGGCGGCCGCAGCCTGGCCGGCATTCAGGGCCGGGTGACGGCCGATCCGCGCGGCGTGCTGCGCGAGGCCCGCATCGCCGGCCAGGCCGGGCCGGGGGGGGCCTTCGATGTCACCGTGCTCCCCCAGGGCGGCGGCCGGAGCCTGCTGCTCAACGCCGCCGACGCGGGCGCATTGCTGCGGGCTTTCGACATCCTCGATCAGGTCGAGGGTGGCCGGCTCGCCGTGAACGCCCGATGGGACGGCAACAGGCCGGGCGCCACCCTGACCGGCACCGCCGAAATGGCGGATTTCTCGGTGCGCGAGGCCGAGGGGGTCGGCAAGCTGCTGCAGGCGCTGACGGTCTACGGCATGTTCGACGCGGTGCGCGGGCCGGGCCTGAGCTTCTCCCGCCTGGAAGCGCCCTTCCGCCTGACGCCGCGCAGCCTGATGGTGGATGAGGCGCGCGCCTTCTCGGCCTCCCTGGGTGTCACCGCGCGCGGCACCATTCCGCGCCAGGGCGGCGCGATCGACCTGGAGGGCACCATCGTGCCCGCCTATGTGCTGAACTCGCTGCTGGGGCAGATC
Organism: Roseomonas sp. KE0001; assembly: GCF_016107285.1. Taxonomy (GTDB): domain Bacteria; phylum Pseudomonadota; class Alphaproteobacteria; order Acetobacterales; family Acetobacteraceae; genus Pseudoroseomonas. The sequence continues at coordinate 603,440 of NZ_RCVQ01000001.1, forward strand.
CCGCTGCTGGGGCGGCTGTTCAGCCCGGAGCGCGGCGGCGGCCTGCTGGCCGCGACGTGGCAGATGCAGGGGCCGGTGCAGGACCCCTCGGTTTCGGTCAACCCGCTCGCGGCGCTGACGCCCGGCTTCCTGCGGGGCATCTTCGGCGGCGGCACGGCGGGCAACGCGCAGCGCTGACCGGCCGCGCGCCGGGCCGCTCAGCCCGGCGCGCGCACCAGGACGTGCCGCTTGCGGCCGGCGGACAGCTTGGCCGCGCCGTCCCGCAGATCCGCCTCCGTCACCACCAGGGCCTCGTCGGAAACCGGCGCGTCGTTCAGGCGCAGGCCATTCTGCCGGACGAGGCGGCGCGCTTCGCCCTTGCTCGCGGCCAGGCCCGCCTGCACCGCGAGGTCGATCAGGGCGGCCGGCAGGCTGGCGGTGATGCCGGGCAGGGTCGCGGCGGCCTCGCCCTCCTCGAAGGCGCGGCGCGCGGTCTCGGCCGCGGCCTCGGCGGCGGGGCGGCCGTGCAGCAGGGCCGTGGCCTCGGTGGCCAGGATCTTCTTGCCCTCATTGATCTCCGCCCCGCCCAGCGCGCCGAGGCGCCGGACCTCCGGCATCGGCAGCTCCGTAAACAGGCCGAGGAAGCGCCCGACATCCGCGTCCTCCGTGTTGCGCCAGAACTGCCAGTAGTCATAGGCCGGCAGGCGGTCGGGATTGAGCCAGACGGCGCCGCCCGCGGTCTTGCCCATCTTGGTGCCGGAGGCGGTGGTCAGCAGCGGGGTGGTCAGGCCGAAGACCTCGGCGGCGTCGATGCGCCGGTTCAGCTCGACGCCCATGACGATGTTGCCCCACTGGTCGGAGCCGCCCATCTGCAGCGCCACGCCATGGCGCCGGCGCAGCTCCAGGAAGTCGTAGGACTGCAGCAGCATGTAGTTGAATTCGAGGAAGGAGAGCGGCTGCTCGCGCTCCAGCCGCAGGCGGACGCTGTCCATGGTCAGCATGCGGTTGACGCTGAAGTGGCGGCCGACGTCGCGCAGGAACGGGATGTAGAGCAGGCTGTCGAGCCAGCGCGCATTGTCCAGCATGATGGCGTCGGACGGCCCCTCGCCGAAGCGGAGAAAGGCGTCGAAGGTCTTGCGGATGCCGGCCTTGTTGGTCTCGATCTGCGCGTCCGACAGCAGGGGGCGCGCATCGTCGCGGAAGGAAGGATCGCCGATGCGGGTGGTGCCGCCGCCGAGCAGCGCCACGGGACGGTGGCCCATCCGCTGCAGCAGGCGCAGCATCATGATGGACAGCAGATGGCCGACATGCAGGCTGTCCGCGGTGCAGTCGAAGCCGACATAGGCGGAGAGGGGCCCCTGCTGCATGCGCGCGGCGAGCGCCGCCTCGTCCGTCACCTGGTGGATGTAGCCGCGCTCGCGCGCGGCCTGCAGGAACTCGTCCATCGTCGCTCTTGTCCGTTCTGACCGCCCGGGGGCTTCCGCCCGGGCCCCGGCCCTAGCACAGTGCGGCCATGCTGCGAACCATCGGGCTGATGAGCGGCACCTCGCTGGATGGCGTGGATGCGGCGTGGATCGAGACGGACGGGGAGAGGATCGGGCGATTCGGGCCGAGCCTGACCCTGCCCTATGCGCCGGAACTGCGGCGGGATCTGCGCCGCCTGCTGGACCTGGCGGGGAGTATCGCGGCGGACGACCCCTTCCTCGCCGCCTGCGTCCGGCGCCTGACGGAGCGCCATGCCGAGGCGGTCCGGCGGCTCGGGACGGGGGCGGAGCTGATCGGGTTTCATGGCCAGACCATCCTGCACCGGCCGGTGGCGGGACGGCCGGGGGAGGGGCGCACCTGGCAGATCGGCGATGCCGCCCTGCTGGCCCGGCTGACGGGAACGCGGGTCGCGCATGACTTCCGCTCCGCCGATGTGGCGGCGGGCGGGCAGGGCGCGCCGCTGGTGCCGGTGGTGCATGCCGCCCTCGCGGCGGAACTGCCGAAGCCGGTGGCCATCCTGAACCTGGGCGGCGTCGGCAACGTGACCTGGATCGGCCGCGATGGCCGGCTGATCGCCTTCGACACCGGGCCGGCCAATGCGCCGCTAGATGACTGGATGCGGCAGAGGGCCGGGGTGGATTTCGACCGGGATGGAGCGCTGGCTCTCTCGGGACGGCCCGAGGCGCGGGTTCTGGCGGAGCTGATGGCGCACCCCTACTTCGCGGCGCCGCCGCCCAAGTCGCTCGACCGCCTCGACTTCCATCACGCCCTGGAACGGGCGGGGCTGGCCGGGCTGGCGCCGGCGGAGGGTGCCGCGACCCTGGTGGAATTCGTCGCCCTGTCGGTGGCGGCCGCGGCGGCCCACTGTCCCGAGGCGCCGCACCGGTGGCTGGTGACGGGCGGCGGCCGTCGCAACGGCGCCATCATGCAGGCGCTCGCGCGTGTTCTGGCCGCGCCGGTGCAGGCGGTGGAGACGGTCGGTTGGGATGGCGATGCCCTGGAGGCACAGGCCTTCGGCGTCCTCGCCGCGCGGGTCCTGCGGGGCCTGCCGCTGACCTTCCCGGGCACCACCGGAGCGTCCGCGCCCCTCCGCGGCGGCCGGCTGACCGCCCCGCCATAGGAAAGGGGCCTGAGGACAGTCCCCAGGCCCCTTTCGCGGCCATCCGATGGAGGCCGGCGGTCAGTCCGCGGCCATCGCCATGCGGGCCCGGTTGAGCATGGTCCGCACATGATCCTCGGCGGCATCGGCGACACGCGCCGTCTGGTCGGCGGTGAAGACGTGGCCGGCGCCTTCCTGGACGCGGTAGTCGATCTGGATGCCGCGCTGCGTGTTGAGCTTGTCGACCAGCTTGCGGACGGAATTCTCCGGCACCAGCTCGTCCTCGGCGCCATGCAGGATGAGCCCGGAGCATGGACAAGGGGCGAGGAAGCCGAAATCGTAGTGGCTGGCCGGCGCGGCAATGGAGACGAAGCCGCCGATCTCCGGACGACGCATCAGCAGCTGCATGCCGACATAGGAGCCGAAGGAATAGCCGGCGACCCAGAGCATGGAGGCATTGGGATTGACCGCCTGCAGGAAGTCCAGCGCGGCCGCGGCATCGGAAATCTCGCCGATGCCGCCATCGTAGCGGCCCTGGCTGCGGCCGACGCCCCGGAAATTAAAGCGGAGAGTGGAAAACCCCATGTCCTGGAAGCGTGTGTACAGCGCGTGGACCACCCGGTTGTTCATCGTCCCGCCATGCAGCGGGTGGGGATGAAGCACCAATGCCACGGGGGCATTGGGCTGTTTCGCGTGGTGGTAACGACCCTCAAGCCGGCCATCCGGCCCGGCGAACATGACCTCGGGCATCGTCCCCTTGCATCCAGTACGGTGGGCGCGGCAGCGCCCGGTTGGGAAACCATGGCCGCTCCGGCGGACTTCCATCCGCCCGAACGCACGAAGACATTCATCGGGGTCCGATGCGGCAACGGCTTCGCCATGCGGCGCGATTGACGCGCCAGCCCATGGCCAATAGCCTTCCGCACCCGCAGCGAGACGAGGCGCCGGCTCCCCCAACTTATGGCGTCGTCATCGCGGGGCAGGCTTCCGCTCCCCGCGACACGGACAATATTATACGCAGCCGCTCCGGGGTTTCACAACGGAAACAGGCATGGCCCCTTTGCCGCAATCTTTTGTCATGGGCGAAAGAGGCTGGGCACGCCCGCTGGCCGGGACAGGGAGAGAAGTGAATTATGCGCCTGTCTACAAGGGGACGTTACGCGGTGATGGCGATGGCGGAGCTCGCCATTCGTATGCGAGACCGTGAATTGTCCAAGGTCAGCCATGCGGTGACGACGGGGGAGGAAGAGGCCTGCCTGACGGAGCCGCCGGTCAGTCTCTCCGATATCGCCCAGGCGCAGCAACTTTCCGTTGCATATCTGGAACAGCTCTTCGCCCGGATGCGGCGCGCCGGTCTGGTGGCCTCGGCGCGGGGGGCCGGCGGAGGCTATCGCCTGTCCCGCCCGGCGGCGCGGATTTCCATCGGCGCCATCATCGCCGCCGTCGAGGAGCCCATCAGCGCCACCCGGTGTGAAGTGGGTGGAACGGGCTGCGTCGCCGGCCGGAAGTGCCTGACGCATGACCTCTGGCACGAGCTGGGCGAGCAGATCCGCCTCTTCCTGACCGAGACCAGCCTCGCCGATGTCATCGAGGGCCGCGTCCGCGGCCGCGCCGCGCCGCCCCTGGCGTTGTAGCCCGCCATGCCGGTCTATCTCGATGCGAATGCGACGGAGCCGCTGCGCCCCCAGGCGCGCGATGCCATGATCGCCGCCCTGGAGCTTCCCGGAAACCCGTCCTCCATCCATGCCGACGGCCGTGCCGCCCGGCGCCTGCTGGAGGAGGGGCGGCGCCGCGTGGCCGAGCGGCTCGACGCGCGGCCCCAGGACCTTGTCTTCACCTCCGGCGCGACCGAGGCCAATGCCCTGGCCATCCTGGGTCTGGGCCGGGGGCGTCGCATTCTCGCAGGCGGCACGGAGCATCCCTCCGTGCTGCGGGCCGCGCCCGGCATCGGGATCCTGCCCGTGCAGGGAGATGGCCGCATCGCCCTCGATGCTCTCGAGCGCGCCTTGCGGGAGGGCGGGGCCGCCCTGGTCTGCCTGATGGCCGCGAACAACGAGACGGGCGTGCTGCACCCGATCGACGCCGCGCTGCGGCTCTGCCGCCAGCATGGCGCGCTGCTGCATGTCGATGCGGTCCAGGCCGTCGGGCGGATCGCGCTGACCGTGGCGGAGATGGGCGCCGATTCCCTGGCGATCTCCGCCCACAAGCTGGGCGGTCCCAAGGGCGCCGGGGCACTTCTGCTGCGGCCTGGCCTCGACCTCGCCGCCATGCTGCCCGGAGGGGGGCAGGAGCGGGGGCGCCGTGGTGGTACCGAGGCGGTTCCGGCCATCGCCGGCTTCGCCGCCGCCATGGCGGCCTTCGACCTTTCCGCCGCCGCCCGCCTGCGGGCGTTGCGGGACCGGATCGAGCGGGAATGCGGGACCGATGTCATCGGTGCCGACGCGCCACGCCTGCCGAACACCACCTGCCTCCTGCTGCGCGGCGTGCCCGCCGAGACCCAGGTGATCGCGCTCGACCTCGCCGGCTTCCGGGTCTCGGCCGGCTCCGCCTGCTCCTCTGGCAAGGTGGGGCCCAGCCCGGTGCTGCTGGCCATGGGACTGGGCGCCGACGCCGCCTGCGCCATCCGGGTCTCCCTGCCCTGGAATGCCAGTGACGAGGATGTGGACCGCTTCATCCCCGCCTACCGCGCGATGCGCGACCGGCTGCGGGCCTCCCGCTCCGCCTGAGGTTCCGGTATCCGGCAGTATCGCGATGCGCGCGGGCCGCGTGGTTCACCCGCCCCGGCCGCCGGGCGAACGGCTTGCGGTGCAGGCGCTTCCGCCTCCGGCATGGTGGCCATCGCCGGCGGCACTAGCCTGCACTTCGGAAACCGCCGCATCCTCGCCATCCGCGATCGGAGAACCCTTCATGACCAGCGCCACCCTGCTCGACCGCCTGAGAAAGGCCGTGGACGACCGTTTCGAGGAGGAGGTCGGCTTCCTGTCCGATCTCGTCCGCTTCCCCAGCCTGCGCGGGCGCGAGGCGCCGCTGCAGGACTGGATGGCGCGCCAGATGGCGGCGCGGGGCTATGCGGTGGACCGCTTCACCATCGCGGAGACGCCCCTGGCGAGCCATGAGAAGGCGAGCCCGATGATCGAGGTGGATCCGGCGGGTTCGGTGCAGGTGGTCGCCGCCTGCCGGGCGGAGAATCCCACCGGCCGCAGCCTGATCCTGCAGGGTCATATCGATGTCGTGCCCGAGGGCCCGCTCGAGATGTGGACGCATCCTCCCTATGCCGGTGTGGTGCAGGATGGCTGGCTCTACGGGCGCGGCGCCAATGACATGAAGGCCGGCGTGGCGGCGATGATCTTCGCCATGGACGCCCTGCGCGCAGCGGGCCTGAAGCCGGCGGCCGATGTCTACCTGCAGACGGTCACCGAGGAGGAAAGCACCGGCAACGGCGCCCTGGCGACACTGGCGCGCGGCTATCGCGCCGATGCCGTGCTGATTCCCGAGCCGACCGGACACAGCATCACGCGCGCCCATACCGGCACGCTGTGGTTCCGCCTCCGGGTGCGCGGCGTGCCGGTGCATGTCGCGGTGGCGCAGGATGGCAGCAACGCCATCCTCTCCGCCATGAAGCTGATCCAGGCGCTGCAGGAACACACCAGGCTGCAGAACGTGGCGGCGCGGGAGGACCGCTGGTACGCCGGCACGCCCGATCCGATCAAGTTCAACCCCGGCATCATCCGCGGCGGCGACTGGGCCAGCTCGACGCCCTCCTGGTGCGAGGTGGACTGCCGCATCGGCCTGCTGCCCGGCACGGACGTGAAGCAGGCCATGGCGGCGGTGGAGCGCTGCGTCAGCGAGGCGCGGGCGGGCGACAACTTCCTGGCCAACAATCCGCCCGAGGTCATCTGGCACGGCTTCCAGGCGGACGGCTTCGTGCTGGAGCCCGGTTCGGAGGCCGAGAAGGTCCTGGCGGAGGCGCACCGCCAGGTGCATGGCGAGGAGATGCCGGCGCGCATCACCACCGCCGTCAACGACACCCGGTTCTACGGCCTCTACTACGACATTCCGGCGCTCTGCTACGGCCCCTCGGGCGAGGGCAACCACGGCTTCGACGAGCGCACCAACCTGGAGAGCCTGCGCCAGACCACGCTCTCCATCGCCACCTTCATCGCCAGCTGGTGCGGCGTTCGCGAGGCGGACTGACCGGTCCCGCGGCCATGGCCCGACCTGGGCTCATGGCCGCCATTCCCGGGGCAGCGAAAGCTTCCGATCCGGCGGGGTCGGCCCCATACTTTTGGCCATGCTGGCCGAGACCCCGCCGATCTATCTCGACAATCACGCGACGACGCCCGTGGACCCGCGGGTGCTCGCCGCCATGCGCCCCTGGTGGGAGGAGAACTTCGCCAATCCCGCCAGCGTCGAACACGCCCCGGGGCGGGCCGCCGAGGCGGCGGTCGAGGCGGCGCGGACCGAGGTCGCGGCGCTGATCGGTGCCGAGGCCCGCGAGATCGTCTTCACCTCCGGCGCGACCGAGGCGAACAACCTCGCCATCAAGGGCGCGGCCCGCTTCGCCCGGCGGCAGGGAAGCGGGCGGCGCCGGGTGATCACCCTGGCGACCGAGCACAAATGCGTCCTGGAAAGCGTGCGCGACCTGGCGGAGGAGGGCTTCGAGCCGGTGATCCTGCCGGTCGGCCACGACGGCCTGCTGGACCCGGCGCTGCTGGTCGAGGCGCTGCGCGTGCCGACGCTCCTGGTCTCCGTCATGGCGGTGAACAACGAGATCGGCGTCATCCAGGACCTCGCCGCCCTGGCGGCGCCGGTCAAGGCCGCCGGCGCGCTGCTGCACAGCGACGCGGCCCAGGCCGCGGGCCGCGTTCCCCTCGACCTCGGTGCCCTGCCGGTCGATCTGCTGTCCCTCTCGGGACACAAGATCTATGGCCCCAAGGGGGTGGGCGCCCTCTATGTCCGCCGCCGTCCCCGTGTCCGGCTGGAGCCGCTCTTCTCCGGCGGCGGGCAGGAGCGCGGGCTGCGCTCGGGAACCCTGCCGGCGCCCTTGCTGGTCGGCCTTGGCGAGGCGGCGCGGCTGGCGGGGGCCGATCGGGAGGCGGATGCGGAGAGGATCCGGACATGCCGCGACCGTCTGCTGGCCGCGCTCCGCGCCACGATCCCCGGGCTGCGGCTGAATGGTGACGCGGCGCGTCGCGTTCCCAGCAACCTCAGCCTGACCTTTCCCGGCGGCGCCTCCGCCCAGGCCATGCTGGCACGGCTTCAAGGGCTCTGCGTCTCCACCGGCTCCGCCTGCTCCTCGGCCGAGGTCGAGCCGTCCTATGTCCTGCGCGCCCTCGGACTGCCGGAGGCGGAAGCGCGCGCGACCTTGCGGATCGGCATTGGCCGCTTTACTTCGCCTGCCGATATGGACCGCGCGGCCGCCCTGCTGGCCGAGGCCTGGCGCGAAGCCCTTTCCGAAACACGAGACGCGGCGGAGTAGACAGACGGCGATGCCGAAAATGACCTTCATCGAGCGCGACGGGACGCGCCGCGAAGTCGAGGCCCCGCTCGGCCTGTCCGTCCTCGAGATCGCGCACCGGAACGACATCGACATCGAGGGCGCCTGCGAGGGCAGCCTGGCCTGTTCCACCTGCCATGTCATCGTCGATGCCGGCTGGTTCGAGAAGCTGGAGTCCCCCTCCGAGGACGAGGAGGACATGCTGGACCTCGCCTTCGACCTGCAGGAGACCTCCCGCCTGGGCTGCCAGCTGATCATGAGCGACGAGCTGGACGGGCTCGTGGTCAAGCTTCCGGCCGGCACGCGAAACGCCGGTTGAGTTCCGCCATGAAACCCAGTCTCGGACAGCCCGGCGGTCTCTATCGGCGCCTGCGCGGCGCGGCGGAGGCGCAGTGGAGCGCCTATTGCTGGCATCCCTTCGTGCAGGGGCTGGCCGAGGGCACGCTGCCGAAGGCCGCCTTTCAGCGCTATCTGGTGCAGGACTGGCTGTTCCTGGTGCAGTTCGCGCGCGCCAAGGCGCTGGCGGCCTTCAAGGCGGAGAGCCTCGACGCGCTGCGCAGCAAGGCCTCCGCCCTCAACGCCCTGCTCTCCGAGATGCAGATGCATTTCGCCTATTGCAGCGAATGGGGCCTGTCGGAGGCCGATGTGCTGGCCACGCCGGAGGCGGCCGAGACCGTCGCCTACACGCGCTGGGTGCTCGACCGCGGCATGGCAGGCGACATCCTCGACCTGGAGGTCGCGCTGGCACCCTGCACCATCGGCTATGGCGAGATCGCTCAGCGCATCCGGGCGCATCCCGGCCGGCTGCGCCAGGGCAATCCCTACGAAAGCTGGATCGAGACCTATTCCTCGCCGGGCTATCAGGCGCTGGCCAGCGACGCCGCCCTGCGCCTGGACAGGCTGGGCGTGAGCCATGGCGGCGAGGTCCGCTTCGCGACCCTCTCGGCCACCTTCACAGAGGCGGCGCGGCTGGAGGCGGCCTTCTGGCAGATGGGGCTGAACGCCGCGGCATGAGGATTCTCGTCGCCATGTCGGGGGGTGTGGATTCCTCCGTGGTCGCCGGCCTCCTGAAGGAACGGGGCCATGAGGTGATCGGCGCCACGCTGCAGCTTTACGACCATGGCGCCGCCGTCCAGAAGAAGGGCGCCTGCTGCGCCGGCCAGGACATCCACGACGCGCGCGACGTGGCGGACCGCCTCGGCATTCCGCATTATGTGCTGGACCGGGAGCAGCGCTTCAGGGACGCGGTGATCGAGGATTTCGCGGCCTCCTATGCCCGCGGCGAAACCCCCATCCCCTGCGTGCGCTGCAACCAGACGGTGAAGTTCCAGGACCTGCTCGTCCTGGCCCGTGACCTGGGCGCGGAGGCCCTGGCGACCGGCCATTACGTCCGCAGGGTGGAGGGGCCGGACGGCCCCGAGCTGCGCCGCGCCGCCGACGCCGCCCGCGACCAGTCCTACTTCCTCTTCGCCACGACACCGGAGCAGCTGGCCTTCAGCCGCTTCCCGCTCGGCGACTATGCCTCCAAGGCGGAGGTCCGGGCCGAGGCTCAGCGGCTCGGACTCGCGGTGGCGGAGAAGCCGGACAGCCAGGACATTTGCTTCGTGCCGCAGGGCCGTTACCATGAGCTGGTCGGCCGCCTGCGGCCGGAGGCCGGCGAGGCCGGGCGCATCGAGCACATCGATGGCCGCGTGCTGGGCAGCCACCAGGGTATCGGGCGCTATACCGTCGGGCAGGGGCGGGGGCTGGGCCAGGCCTCGCGGGATGGCGAGGAGCCGCTCTATGTCGCCGCCCTGGACGCGCCGCGCCGCCGGATCGTCGTCGCGCCGCGAGGCGAGCTGAGCACGCATGAGGTGACACTCGGGCAGGTGAACTGGCTGATTCCGCCACCCGAGGCACCGCTCGCCTGCCAGGTCAAGCTGCGCGCCCGCGAGATGCCGCAGCCGGCGGTGGCGAGCTGGGACGCGCGGGCCGGGTGCCTTCGCCTGCGGCTGGAGCAGCCGGCCATCGCCGCGCCGGGCCAGGGTGGCGTGCTCTATGCGGGGGAGCGGGTGCTCGGCGGCGGCTTCATCCTGCCCCGTCCCGAGGCGGTTGACAGCGCCGGCCGGGCCGCTTAAACGGCGCCTCCCAGACGGTGTGGCGGTGTAGCTCAGCTGGTTAGAGCACGGCACTCATAATGCCGGGGTCGGCGGTTCAAGTCCGCCCGCCGCTACCATCATCCCCGCCGGCATCCCCGCCGGTCAATCCCTTCATCATCGCGCCATAGCGCAGGATGCTGGCACCGGCGGCATGATGCGGCAAGGGCCGGCCATGCCGCGCCCGGTAGGCGGCATCGAAGGCCGCGCCTTCCAGGGTCTCGCAGTGATCCAGATGGCGCAGCAGCACGCGTTCGGCCCGCCGGGACGAGGCATGCCGGCGGCGCAGATAGCGCCAGAGCAGCAGCGCGTTCACGCTCCAGGCATCATAGGCATGCTCGCGCAGGCGCTGGCGTATGGCGGGCGGCAGGGCGTCGAAGGCCTCCCAGTCCGGGCCGGGATGGCGGAACCACATCTGGTCCCGCAGCGTGCGGTCATTGCTCATTTTGCTACGATATAACATAGCACAATGATGGCCAATAAAGACGGGAGGGCCCGCGCCCTCCCGCCTGCTTCAGAGCGCGCGGTTAGCGCGGGCCACCACGGCCTCGAACAGCACCTGGCAACCGGCCGCGGCCTCTTCCGGCAGGATGCTTTCCGCCTCGTTGTGCGAAAGCCCGTCCTTGCAGGGCGTGAAGATCATCGCCGTCGGCACGCTGCGGGCGACATAGACCGCGTCATGCCCCGCACCGGAGACGATCTCCCGCGTCGAATAGCCGAGCTTGGCCGCGCCCTGGCGCACCAGATCGACGCAGGACGGATCGAAGGGCTGGGCGGGGATGCGGAACAGCTCCGTCAGCTCCAGGGCGCAGCCATTCTCCTCCACCAGCCTGCGTGCCTCGGCGGGGAAGCTCTCCGCCAGGCCGTCGATCTCCGCGTCCACGGGGTGGCGGAACTCGACCGAGAAGCGCACCTCGCCGGGGACCACGTTGCGGCTGTTCGGCGACACCTGGAGGAAGCCCACCGTGCCACGGCCGTCCTCGCCGCGCGCGCGCATCAGCGCGTCGACCTTCTCGATGACGCGCGCCGCGGCGACCAGCGCGTCGCGCCGGGCGGAGGGGGGCGTGGTGCCGGCATGGGAATCCTGGCCGGTGATCGTGGCGTCGTACCAGACCTGCGCCTGGGCGCCGGTGACGACGCCGATCTGCCGGCCCTCCTTCTCCAGGATCGGGCCCTGCTCGATATGCAGCTCGAAATAGGCGTCGGCGGGGAAGGGGCGGGCGGGATGCTCGCCCTTGTAGCCGATGGCCTCCAGCGCCTCGCCGACCTTGACGCCTTCCACATCCTCCAGCGCATAGACCTTGTCGAGCGTATAGATGCCGGCCCAGACGCCGCTGCCCATCAGCGAATGGCCGAACCGGCTGCCCTCCTCATCGGTCCAGTTGACCAGCTCGATCGGCGCCTCGGTGACGATGTTGAGGTCCTTCAGGCTGCGCATCACCTCCAGCCCGGCGATGACGCCGAGCGCGCCGTCGAACTTGCCGCCCGAGGGCTGGCTGTCGAGATGGCTGCCCATGAGCACGGGCAGGCGGCTGCTGTCGCGCCCCTCGCGCCGGGCGAACATGTTGCCGATCGCGTCCACCCGGACCGTCAGGCCCAGCGCCTCGCACCATTCGGTGAAGCGCTGCCGGCCGGCCTTGTCCACCTCCGTCAGCGTCAGGCGCCGGACGCCGCCCTTCGCCGTGGCGCCGATGGTCGCCATGTCCATGAGGGTGTCCCAGAGACGCTTGGCGTCGATCCGCTGATTGGTGCCTGACATCGTGACCTCTCGCTGGTGCAGGGGGCTCATCTTGCCGGCTCGGCACACCTCTGCAAGCCTGCCCGGGCCAATGGTCCGGAGTCGCCGCCCGGAGACACCGCGCCGGGAGGACGGTCAGGGAGTTTCCGACATCTCCAGCCTCGCCGCAGCGCCATCCTCCGATCGGCGGACGGGCTTCGCCCTCCTCCTGGTCACCGCGACCGGATGGGGCTTCACCTGGCCGGTCCTGAAGACGGTGCTGCAGGACCTTCCGCCGCTGGCCGCACGCGGCAGTGCCGCGCTCCTGGCGGCGGCCGGCCTCGCCATCGCCGCGATGCTGATGCGCCTGCCGCTGCGGGTGCCGCGCGGCGAATGGTCCAGCCTGGCCCTGGCCGCCCTGCTCAACTTCAGCGCCTGGATGGGCCTCTCCACCCTCGGCCTGACCTGGCTCTCCTCGGGAGAGGGCGCCATCGTCTCGGCCACGCTGCCGGTCTGGACGACGCTCCTGGCCTGGCTGATGCTGGGGGAGAAGCCCGGCGCCGCGCAGACCCTGGCGCTGCCGCTCGGCCTGCTGGGAGTCGTGGTGCTGGTCGGCGGCCAGCCGCTGGGCCTGGGGCTCGGCAAGCTGCCCGGCGTGGCGCTGATCCTGGCCGCGGCGCTCTGCTTCGGGACCGGCGCCGTGATGAGCAAGCGCCGGCCGCTGCGGCTGCCGCCGCTGACCCAGGTCGTCTGGCAGGTCGGGCTGGGCTGTCTGCCGATCCTCGGCGCATCCTGGCTGGTGGAGAGGCCGGAATGGGGCCGGGTGTCCGTCCTGGGCTGGGCCGGCGTGATCTACATGGCCGTGCTGCCGCTTTCCGTCTGCTACATCACCTGGTTCGCCGCGCTGCGGCGCCTGCCGGCCGGCATCGCCGCCATGGGCACGCTGCTGGTGCCGGTGCTGGCGGTGCTGGCCGGGGTGCTGCTGCTGGGCGAGCCGCTCGGCTGGCAGCATGCCGTGGCGCTGGCGCTGATCCTGACCAGCATCCTGCTGGCCTCCCGCCGCTGAGTGGCGGCCCCGGCGCCGCCGGGCTATGAGCCGCGGCATGGATCTCCCCCAGGCCGCCCCCCTCGACCGCCCACAAGACCGCCCGGTGTTGCGGGTGCTTCCCGGACGCGACCGGCGTGTCAGGGCCGGCCACCCCTGGGCCTTCTCCAACGAGATCGCCATGGGGCCGGCGGCGCGCGGCCTGGCGCCCGGCCTGCCGGTGCGGCTGGTGGGCGATGACGGGCGGCCCTACGGCACATGGCTGTTCAATCCCCACAGCCTGATAGCCGCCCGCTTCCTCTCGGAGGACCCAGGGGTCGAGCTGGACCTCGACTTCTTCACCGCACGCCTGGCGGAGTGCCTCGCGCTCCGGAGCGCCCTCTACCCGGACCCCTACTATCGCCTCGTGCATGCCGAGGCCGATGGCCTCCCCGGCCTGGTCATCGACCGCTATGGCGACGTCCTGGCGATACAGGCCAATACGGCGGGCATGGACCGGGCCTTGCCGCTGCTGGTGGAGGCTCTGTCCCGGCTGATCGCCCCGCGCGCCATCGTGGCCCGCAACGACGCGCCGGCCCGCAAGCTGGAGGGCCTGCCGGACAGCAGCGGCCTGCTGCTGGGCGAGGAGGCCACGGCGCACGTCCGCGAGGGGCGGCTGGATTTCTCCATCGACCTGCTGTCCGGTCAGAAGACCGGCTGGTTCTTCGACCAGCGCGACAACCGGGCCCGTGTTGCCTCCCTGGCCCGGGATCGCAGCGTGCTGGATGCCTTCTGCCATACCGGAGGATTCGGGCTGGCGGCGGCGGCGCAGGGCGCGCGGAGCATCGAGTTGCTCGACCGCAGCGAACCCGCCCTGGCCCTGGCGATGGACACGGCGGCCCGCCACGGCTTCGGCGAGATCGTCTCGGCCCGGCGTGGGGACGCGATGGTGGTGCTGGAGGAGATGCTGGGCGCGGGCCGGCGCTATGGCCTGGTGGTGGCCGACCCGCCGGCCTTCGCCAAGCTGCGCAAGGATCACGCCGTGGCGCTGCGGGGCTATGCGCGCCTGGCCAGGCTGGCGGCGGGGCTTGTCGAGCCCGGAGGCTTTCTCTTCATCGCCTCCTGCTCGCACCACGTCTCGACCGGCGAATTCACCGACGCCATCGCCTATGGTCTCGGCCGTGCCCGCCGGCCGGCGCGGCTGCTGGCCACCACGGGCGCGGGGCTGGACCATCCGGTGCATCCGATGCTGCCTGAAAGCGCCTATCTCAAAGGTTTATTGCTGCATCTTCCCGCATGATATCAGAACGACTGGTGCGCAGTTTCCACCAGACGCGCTACGAGGCCGGCGGCGCGACCGCGCGGATCGGCCGACGCAGCCCCTCGATGCGGGCCCTTCTCCAAGCGCAGGGCCAGCGTCAGGGCGCTATCATAACGGCCTGGAATCCGCTGGCCCGCCGCCATCCCGAGGGTTGGAACCGCCGTGCTCAGATGCGCCTGGAGGCCCTTGCCCGGCGTGTTCCGCTGATCAGAGGCGCGGGATACGGGCGGGGATGGCGCGAGGAGCATTGCCTCATCGGATGCAGTACGCGCAAAGCCCTCAAACTGGCGCGGCGATTTCGCCAACTGGCCATTGTGGTGATCCGTCGGGATGGCCTGGCCCAGCTGAAGTGGCTGCGGCACTGAATATGGAATATTGTTTATATTCAGGTACTTAAAAGGCTTTTGTTCAATCCTTGTGTGAAATTCAGGCTTTGGCACTGTCCTGGAGGGCTCGGGAGGGCTGAAGCCCATCCCGAATCTCGATAGAGTTCTTTAATACCTTGATTCTGAAGTATTATGCGGCCGACCATCCGCCGTCGATGGACAGTGCGGCGCCATTGATGCTGCTGCTTTCCGGACCGCAGAGGAACAGCGCCATCCGCGCCACCTCCTCCACCTCGACCCAGCGCTTGCTCGGCTGCTTGACGAGGAGGAAATCCTTCAGCGCCGCCTCGGGCGTGATGCCGTGCTTCTCGGCGAGCGCCGTCACCTGCTTCTCCGCCAGGGGCGTGCGGACGAAGCCCGGGCAGACGGCGTTGCAGGTCACGCCACTTTCCGCGATCTCCAGCGCCACGGTCCGTGTCAGGCCGACGACGCCGTGCTTGG
Organism: Roseomonas sp. KE0001; assembly: GCF_016107285.1. Taxonomy (GTDB): domain Bacteria; phylum Pseudomonadota; class Alphaproteobacteria; order Acetobacterales; family Acetobacteraceae; genus Pseudoroseomonas. Next base: position 618,524 of record NZ_RCVQ01000001.1, read on the forward strand.
CGGCGACATAGGCGACCTTCTCCGGCGAAGCGACCAGGCCATGGATCGAGGCCACGTTGACAATGCGGCCCCAGCCCCGCGCCTTCATGCCGGGCAGCAACGCCTTGATTGCGTGGAAGTTCGAGGAGAGGTTCAGGGCGAGAATGGCGTCCCACTTCTCGTCCGGGAAATCCTCGACCGGGCTGGTGAACTGGATGCCCGCATTGTTGACCAGGATATCGACCTGGCCGAGGACCGCCTCCGCCTCCTGGCACAGGGCGCGAATCTCCTCGGCTTTCGAGAGATCGGCCGCGGAATGGGCGGGCTCCGCACTGTTGCCGGCCTTGGCCACCTCCCGCCGCGCCTCGGCGATCTGCTCCGGCGAGCCGAAGCCGTTCAGCATCACCTTGGCGCCCGCCCTGGCGAGTGCCTTGGCGATGCCGAGGCCGATCCCACTCGTGGAGCCGGTGATCAGGGCGCCACGGCCCTCGAGGGTCTTTTCCATACGATTCTCCTTATTGTATCGCGGGCGATGGTCAGGGGAGCCGGCCCAGCCAGGAGGCGAGTTGCCGCAGAATGGGCGAAAACCGCTGGCCGGCGTAGGGTTTATCGGCCGCCAGCCGGACCGCTTCCGCGAGGCTCGGCCAGGGCAGATCGAGCGTGGCCAGTTCATGGAGCCGCACGCCGCGCTCGAGCGCCAGGGTGAAGAGGGCGCCGAGTTCGCCCACGCCATCCCCCACGGCGGCGGCGCCCAGAAGCGTCCTGCCCGGGCCGAGCACCAGTTGAACCTCGCCTGTCACCGTCCCCCCGGCCAGCGTCGCATCAAGGCCGGAGAAGTCCTGCCGCAGGACCTCGACCTCCCGGTGGCGCTCGCGGGCCTGTTGCGCCGTCAGCCCGACACGGACCAGTTGCGGCGTGGTGTCCAGCCGCAAGGGCAGGCGGGCATAGTCCAGCACGGCCCGCCGCCGGAACAGCATGGAGCGGGCGATGACCTCGGCATGGCGTGCCGCCAATCGTGTGAAGCGGCGCGGCCCGAGCCCCTCGGGATCGGCGACATTGCCCGCTGCCCAGACCCGGCGGTTGCTGCGGCTCCGCAGGTCCCGCCCGGTGGCGATGCCGCGCTCGCTGGCGGCGATGCCGCCGGCCGCCAGGTCGAGGGGCGCCAGCCGTGGCGTCTCGCCCAGCGCGATCAGCAGGTGGCTGCCCTCGATCCGCGCCCCCTCCGCGGTGAGCAGCGCGATGCCGGCTCCGGTCCGTTCCGCGGCCAGGACGCGCGTGTTCTCATGCAACTCCACGCCATCCCGCCGCAGCGCCTCCCGCAGCGGCAGCCGCAGCTCCGCATCCTCCTGCGCCAGGAGGTTGGGCGACGCCTCGATCAGGCTGACGCGGCTGCCAAGCCGCGCGAAGGCCTGCGCCGCCTCCAGCCCCATGGGCGTGCCGCCAAGAACCAGCAGGTGCATGGGGAGGGCGGGCAGCTCCGCCAGTCCGTCCGGCGTGCACCAGGGCGCGTTCACCAGGCCGGGCAGATCCGGAAGAAGGGGTTCACAGCCCGCCGCGATCACGGCACGGCGAAAGCGGTAGCTCCTGTCGCCCGCCTGGATGCGATCCGGTCCCGTGAAGAAGGCGCGCGCGCCGATCACCTCGATCCCGTGGCCCGCCTCCTGGCCCTCCCCGTGGCCCTCCCCGTGGCCCGCCAGCTCCTGCAGCGCCGAGCGGCCGGCCGAGCCCGCCGCCGTGGCCGCGAGGTGGTGGCGAAGCCGGGGCCAGTTCACCGTCACGCCCTCGGCCACGATGCCGAGGTCGCGGCCCTGGCGGAGGCCCTGCATCCGATGCGCGGCGGCGAGCAGGGCCTTGACCATGATGGCGGCATCGGCCGGGCGGCGGTGGTCGGCCGGGGCGCGCTCGAACACCGTGACCTTGCGGCCGAGCCCGGCGGCCATGGCGGCAACGGAGAGTCCGGCGGCACCGGCACCGATGATCGCCACGTCCAGGTCACGCATCTTCGCTCGTCTCCTCCCCCAACCTCGCGGCGGATGGCCGCCGCCGAGTCCCATGCGGCGCGGCAGGATGCCGGCCGGGCGCGCCGGCACAAGTGGCGGCGGCGAAAGGGGTTGCGCAAGGGGGGAGGGTGGCGTGCCGGAGCCTCACCGGCCGCCGCCGGGGCCTCCATGGTTGACGGCGCGTGATGCGCCTCACTATACGTCCCCACCTTCGCCGGCTGCCCTCGCGGGATGGCCGGCCTGTGCCGTGACATAACCGGGCGTTCCGGGTAGGGCGGCCCGGTTGGACCTTATTTCGGAGTAGCGCGTCGTGAAGCGTACCTATCAGCCCTCCAAGCTCGTCCGGAAGCGCCGGCACGGTTTCCGCTCGCGGATGGCGACCGTCGGTGGCCGCAATGTTCTGGCCAACCGCCGCGCCAAGGGCCGCAAGAAGCTCTCGGCCTGAGCCTTCGGGCCTGCATCGCGGAGGCGCTCATGGCGGCCTCGCCGCCCCGGCTCAAACGGCGGCGCGAATTCCTTCGCGTCGCCGGCAAGGGCAGCCGCGCCGCGCGGCCGACCCTGTTGCTGCAGGCCCTGCCCGGCACCGGTGCCCCGCTGCGCGTCGGCTTCACAGCCACGAAGAAGCTGGGCAATGCCGTGGTCCGCAACAGGACCAAGCGTCGCCTGCGTGAGGCGGCGCGCCTGACTCTCGGTGCCGGGGCGCCGGCCGGCTGGGACCTGGTCCTGGTGGGGCGCGAGGGAACCCGGAAGCGACGCTTCGATCAGCTGCTGGCGGATCTGCGCGGAGCCTTGCGTCAGGCCGGCGTCCTGCAGCCATGAACCGCCTGCGGCCGGGAGGACCCGGCCCGGCGGCCACGGTCCTGAAGGGCGCGGTCCGTGCCTATCAGCTGACCCTGCGAGGCGTGATCGGCAGTCATTGCCGCTTCCATCCGCATTGCAGCGCCTATGCGATCGAGGCCCTGGATCGGCACGGCGCGCTCCGGGGCAGCTGGCTGACCGCCCGGCGCATCCTGCGTTGCCATCCGTGGCATCCGGGTGGATATGACCCCGTGCCGGCGGTGACGGAGCCGGAGACGACATCCGCGGCGCCCGCTGAGGCGCCTTCCTCCCCTTCGCCGCCCTCGGTGGCGCACAAGAAGGCCTGACGGCACGGATCCGATGGACCAGAAGCGACTCTTCGCCGCGATCGCGATTTCGATCGGCATTCTCCTGGCTTTCGACCTCTGGAAGCGGGAGACCACGCCGGCGCCCGAAACCTCGCCCGCGGCCATCAGCCAGCAGGCCCCGGCTTCCGGCTCCGCCCCCGCCTCGGGAACGCCCCAGGCCGTCGCACCGGCCAATCCGGGCTCGGCGGACGCCACGGCCGCGGCCGCGGCCAATCTGCCGCCGCCCGAACGGCTCAAGATCGACAGTCCGCGCCTGGCCGGCAGCGTGCTGCTGCGCGGCGCCAAGCTGGATGACCTGGTGCTCCGCGACTATCGCGAGACCACGGCGCCGAACTCCCCGCTGGTCCGGCTCTTCGCGCCGCGTGAGGAGGTCCAGCCCTACTTCGCGCAGTGGGGCTGGTCGGCGGCGGATGGCCGTACCCGCGTTCCCGGCAACGACACGGACTGGACGGCAAGCGGTGGTCCGCTCGGCCCGGACAGCCCGGTGACGCTGAGCTGGGACAATGGCCAGGGCCAGGTCTTCCGCATCGTCCTGAGCCTCGACCGCAACTTCATGTTCCGCGCCGAGCAGAGCGTCGTGAACAACGCCGCCGAGCCGGTCTCCGTGCTGCCCTGGCAGCGGATCCGGCGCGAGTCCACGCCGCATGTCGCCGGCTACTATATCCTGCATGAAGGCTTCGTGGGCGTGCTGGGCGGCCGGCTGAACGAGCAGACCTTCAAGACCGCCCGCAGCGACGCGACCAATGGCATCGCGCTCCAGCAGGACACCCAGGGCGGCTGGGCCGGCTTCACGGACAAGTACTGGCTCTCCGCCATCGCGCCGGTCGACACGGCTGCGACGCTGCGGGCCAGCTGGCGCCACCTGACCGAGAACGGCCAGGATCGCTGGCAGGTCGATTTCGCGGCACCGGGGGCCCAGACCGTGGCGGCCGGGGCGACGGCGACGATGGACACCCGCCTGTTCGCCGGCGCCAAGGAAGTGCACCTCCTGGACATGTATGCCGGGGAACTCGGCATCACCGACTTCGACAAGGCCATCGACTTCGGCTGGTTCTACTTCCTGACCAAGCCCTTCTTCTACGCGCTCGACTGGCTGTACAAGCTGTTCGGCAACTTCGGCGTGGCCATCCTGGTCTTCACGGTGGCGTTGAAGCTCGCCTTCTTCCCGCTCGCCAACAAGGCCTACAAATCTATGGCGCGCATGAAGGACATGGCGCCGAAGATGACGGAGATCCGCGAGCGCTATAAGGACGATCCGGCCAAGGCCCAGGCCGAGATGATGGCGCTCTACCGCACGGAGAAGATCAATCCGGCGTCCGGCTGTCTGCCGATCCTGATCCAGATCCCGGTCTTCTTCGCGCTCTACAAGGTGCTCTTCGTCACCATCGAGATGCGCCACGCGCCCTTCTTCGGCTGGATCCACGATCTCTCGGCGCCGGACCCGACCAACCTGTTCAACCTCTTCGGGCTGATCCCGTGGGATCCGCCGGCGATGCTGCATATGCCGGTCTGGGCGATCATCATGGGTATCACGATGTTCGTGCAGCAAAAGCTGAACCCGACGCCGCCGGACCCCATCCAGGCCAAGATCTTCACCTGGATGCCGGTGATCTTCACCTTCATGCTGGCCAGCTTCCCGGCCGGCCTGGTAATCTACTGGTCGTGGAACAACCTGCTCTCCGTGGGCCAGCAGTACTACATCATGCGGCATGAGCGGGCGGCCCGGCGGCAGCAGAAGGCCCTGGGCAAGACCGCGAAGGCCAAGGGGTGAGCGCCGGCGGGCTGCTGGAGGCGCGCGACGACGAGGCGCGCGCCGCCCTGATCGAACAGGGGCGGCTGCTGTTCTGCCGCCCCTGCAACTTCTTCTTCGCGGCGCAGCGGCTGGACCAGCTCCCCGAGGTCTCGCTGCCCGAGGTGGCCTTCTGCGGCCGCTCCAATGTCGGCAAGTCCTCCCTGGTCAACGCGCTCACCGGCCAGAACAGCTTGGCGCGGGTCTCGAACACGCCGGGGCGCACCAAGCAGCTGAACTTCTTCGACCTGGGCGGCCGCCTCGTGCTGGTGGACATGCCTGGCTACGGCTACGCCCAGGCCTCCCGCAGCGTGAAGGAGGACTGGCAGGGCCTGATGTTCGACTACCTGCGCGGACGTCCCAATCTGCGCCGCGTGGTACTGTTGCTGGATGCGCGCATCGAGACCAAGGCCTCCGACCGCGCCGCCATGGAGCTTCTCTCCGAGGCGGCGGTGACCTTCCAGATCGTGCTGACCAAGGCGGACGACGCCAAGCCCTTCTGGCTGAAGCAGCGCCAGGAGGAGGCGGCCGCCCTTGTCAAGCAGCACACGGCCGCCCACCCGCTGGTGATCACCACCAGCAGCGAGAAGGGCACCGGCATCGACCTGCTGCGCGCCGAACTCTCCTCCCTGGCCGAGCCGGAGTAGCCGGGCCGCCCCGGTCCCGCGCGGCGGCAGGCCCTTGACCCTGCGGCGCCTGCCGTCTTAGAGGCGCCTGTCTGCAGCTTGGCGGAAGGAACGCCCATGACTGAGAATGCGCGCGACCAGATGGAGATTCTCGCCCGGGCGCTTCCGTTCCTGAAGCGATATGACGATCAGATCGTCGTCGTGAAGTATGGCGGCCACGCCATGGGCGAGGAGGAGAGCGCGCTGCGTTTCGGCCGCGACATCGCGGTCCTGGAACAGATGGGCGTCAATCCGGTCGTGGTGCATGGCGGCGGCCCACAGATCAATTCCATGCTGAAGCGGCTGAACGTGCAGTCGACCTTCGTGCAGGGCCTGCGCGTCACGGATGCGCAGATGGTGGATGTGGTGGAGATGGTCCTCTCCGGCACGGTGAACAAGCAGGTCGCGGGATGCATCACTCGCGCCGGCGCCATCGCCGTGGGCATCTCCGGCAAGGATGGCGGGCTGATCCGGGCGCGCAAGCTGCAGCGGACCTACCGGGACCCTGACAGCCAGATCGAGAAGGTTCTCGATCTGGGCTTCGTCGGCGAGCCGGAGCATGTCGATCCGCATGTGCTGGAGCTGCTGATCGCCGCCGATATCGTGCCGGTGATCGCGCCCGTGGGCGTCGGCGCGGACGGGCAGACCTACAACGTAAATGCCGACACCGCGGCCGGCGCCATCGCCGGGGCGTTGAACGCCTCGCGCCTGCTCATGCTGACCGATGTCGCCGGGGTGCTGGATGCCGAGAAACGCCTGATCCCCGAGATGACGGTGGCCGAGGTCCGGGCGGGCATCGAGGCCGGCTGGATTTCCGGCGGGATGATCCCCAAGGTCGAGACCTGCATCTACGCCATCGAGCGCGGCGTGAAGGGCGCGGTGATCGTCGATGGGCGCGTACCGCATGCCGTGCTGATCGAGCTGTTCACCAATGGCGGTGCGGGGACGCTGATCCGGCCCTGAGGCGTTGCGGCCGGCGTTGACACCGCTCGCCACGCCTCCGATACCGGCGGCAGAGATTTTCCGAGCAGGATAGCCGCCATGTCGCTTGCCGCCACCATCGAAGCCCTCTGGGAACGTCGCGCCGATCTCTCGCCCGCCACGAAGGGGGCGGACCGGGAGGCGGTGGAGGCGGCGCTGGAGCTTCTGGACAGCGGCAAGGCACGCGTGGCGGAGCCGGACGGGGCGGGCGGCTGGAGGGTCAACCAGTGGCTGAAGCAGGCGGTGCTGCTGTCCTTCCGGCTGGAGGAGTCCGCCGTCATCCCGACCGGCTTCGGCGCCTATGACAAGGTGCCGCTGAAGTTCGCCGGCTGGGGAGAGAACCGCTTCCGCGAGGCCGGCTTCCGCGCCGTGCCGGGCGCGGTGGTGCGGCGCTCGGCCTATATCGCGCCCGGCGTGGTGCTGATGCCTTCCTTCGTCAATCTCGGTGCCCATGTCGGCGCCAACACCATGGTCGACACCTGGGCGACGATCGGCTCCTGCGCTCAGATCGGTGCGAACTGCCACATCTCCGGCGGCGCCGGGATCGGTGGCGTGCTGGAGCCCCTGCAGGCCAACCCGGTGGTGATCGGCGACAACTGCTTCGTCGGCGCGCGCTCCGAGGTGGCGGAGGGCGTGATCGTCGGGGAGGGGAGCGTGCTGGCGATGGGCGTCTTCCTCGGCGCCTCCACGAAGATCATCGACCGCGGCACGGGTGAGGTCTTCATCGGCAAGGTTCCGCCCTATTCCGTGGTGGTGCCGGGAAGTCTGCCCGGCCGCCCGCTGCCGGATGGCACTCCGGGCCCCAGCCTCTATTGCGCGGTCATCGTCAAGCGCGTGGATGCGCGCACGCGGGAGAAGACCTCGATCAACGAGCTGCTGCGCGACTGAGTCGGCCTCGGCCGTGAGCCACGAGGGGATGCGGGAAGGGTACATGGTCCTTCCCCGCATCGTGGCATGTCCCGCCTGTCTTCATGAGATGAGCGGCACGGATTGCCTCACAGGTTCCGCTGTCCGGCGGCCGGTAGCGATCTCGTGCTTCCATATTGAAAGTGCTTTGCTTCTGCCTTGATCGGAATTCATAACGGCTCTGTTGAATGCGGAGGCAGCAAGTGCAGGCTGATGGATTGCCGGATAGCGTAAACTATTGTCGGCAAAACCCACCATTTCCGTCTCGGGCACGACATGATACTTTACCTGGCCATGTCGTCCTGGCCCGTGGGGAGGCTTAGCACTCGAGATGACCGCCCGGGTTCTGGTTGTGGATGACATCGCTGCCAACTTGCGGCTTCTCGAGGCCCGGTTGAACGCGGAGTATTATGAGGTCGCGCTGGCCTCCTCGGGCCCGGAAGCCCTGGTCAGGGCGCTCGACTGGCTGCCGGACGTCATCCTGCTCGATGTCATGATGCCGGGGATGGACGGCTACGAGGTCTGCCGCAAGCTGAAGTCCAATCCGGCAACGGCCCATATCCCCGTCGTCATGGTCACGGCGCTCGTCGACCTGGCCGAGCGGGTGCGGGGGCTGGAGGCCGGAGCGGACGACTTCCTGTCCAAGCCCGTGGACCACACCACTCTCTTCGCGCGCCTGCGCGCCCTGCTGCGCATGAAGCAGGTTCTGGACGCCTTCAGGGTCCGCGTGGAGGCGGCCCATGATCTGGGCTTCGAGCCACAGTCGCGCCCTTCCGAAGACATCACCGGCGCCTCGATCCTGCTGGCGACGGAGGACGTGAACGAGGCCGAGCTGATCGGCGGTGTCATGCGGGAGGATGGGGTTTCCCTGGCTGTCGCCCGGGACGGCGCGGAGACCTGGGCTCTGCTGAACCATGGCAGCTTCGATCTGGTCCTGCTCAGCCTTTCACTGGATGAGGGGCAGGGACTGCGCCTGGCATCCCGCCTGCGGGCGCAGGCCGGGATGCGCGATCTGCCGATCCTGCTGATCGGCGACTCTGACCAGCGGGCGCAGGTGTTGCGTGGCTTCGACCTCGGGGCGAACGACCACGTCCTGCGACCGGTGGATGCGAACGAGCTGCGGGCCAGGGCTCGCAATCAGGTGCGCCGCAAGCGGTACCAGGAGCAGCTGCGCTCCGATCTGGACCGGTCGCTGGAGATGGCGGTGACGGACAGCCTCACCGGCCTGCGCAACCGGCGCTATGTGACGCGGCATCTGGAAGGCCTGCTGCGCAACGGGGATACCGCCCTGCTGCTCATCGATGTCGACCGGTTCAAGTCGGTCAATGACACCTATGGACATGCGGCGGGAGACGAGGTCCTGCGGGCCGTGGCGGCGCGGATGAAGGAGCATATCCGGGCCATCGACGTGGTGGCGCGCTTCGGCGGTGAGGAGTTCGTCATCGCCATGGCGGGCGCGACGGAAGCCGAGGCCATGCAGGTCGCCGAACGTCTGCGGGGGGCGATTTCCGATGAACCCGTGATGACCGCCCAGGCCCTGCCGCTGCCCATCACCGCCAGCATCGGCGTGGCCCTGGCGGTGCAGGGCGAGGGGCTGTCGCGGCTGGTCAGCGCCGCCGATGCCGCTCTCTACCGGGCCAAGGCCCTGGGCCGCAACCGCGTGCAGCTGGCCACGGCCGACGACTGGAGCAGATAGCCTGGCTGACGCCGGGCAGCCAGGCGCCACATGCGGAAAAGGCCGCACCCTCCTCGGACGCGGCCTTCCCGGCGGTTGCCGCCCGGCTGGGCTGCTTACTTGATCTTGGATTCGCGGAAGGCGACGTGCTTGCGCACGACCGGATCATACTTCCGCATCTCCATCTTCCCGGTGGTGTTGCGGGTGTTCTTCTTGGTCACGTAGAAGTACCCGGTGTCAGCCGTGCTGACGAGCTTGATCAGAATGGTGTTCGACTTGGCCATAACGTTCTTCCGTGGGCGCCTTGAAGCACCTCAAGCCGGGGGCACAAAGCCGCGCACCCGGGTGCGACGCGAGAGGCCGCAACCTAGCCATCCTGTGCAGCCAGTCAAGCCGATTCAGGGGCCGGCCGCCGCCTGATAGGCCGCGGGATGATCGATCAGGTAGCGCGCGGCCTCCTGATCCCACGGGCGGCCCTCGGCCGGGGGACATTGCGCCCGGAGGGCGGCAACCTCGCTGGCCGGAACCGGGGCCCGGGCCTGGCGAAGGCGTTGCAGGACGGGCGCCATGGGAGAGGTGCCCTGCGACAGGGCCTGCAACGCGCCTCGCAGCGAGTCCGCTCCCAGGCTGGTGCAGACGGCCGGGATGATCCCCAGCCCCTGCACCGGCCAGCCCAGGGGGGCGAGGACGCGAGACCAGGAGACCAGCACCTCCGCGCCATTGGCCAGCGGATAGACGATTTGGATCAACCCCTTGCCCAGCGTCGCGCTGCCCACGACGACGGCCCGGGCCCGATCCGAGAGGGCGGCGGCGACGATCTCGGCGGAGGAGGCGGTCCGCCCGTCCACCAGCACCACCACGGGCCGGCCCCGCGCCAGGTCGTGGCCGCCGGCTTCCCAGACCCGGCGTGCCTCGGGGTGGCGGCCGGCCGACTGGGCGATGACGCCCTGGGTCAGGAAGGCATCCGAAACGGTCATGGCCTGTCCGAGCAGGCCACCCCGGTTGCCCCGCAGATCCAGCACGACGCCGCGTGGGGGCGTCGGGCCCGAAAAGGCCGAATTGAGCGCCTCGATGATCCACTCGGTGGTCATGGTGGAGAAGGCGCGCAGATGGAGCCAGAGGATTCCCTCCGACCATTCGGCCCGCAGGGCCTGGCCACCCTGGCTGTCCCGCTGCAGCACCAGCGTGAGCTGCTGCCGCCCTCGGCGCAGCGTCAGCTCGACCGAGCTGCCGGAGGGCCCCTCCAGCAGCTCGGCGGCCTGGCTGATGCGGCGGCTGGAGACGGGCACGCCGTCGATGGCCAGGAGAACATCACCCTCCCGCACGCCCCCTTGCGCAGCGATGCTACCAGGGTTCAGGACGGCGATGACGAGGGCGCCGCGCTGCCCCGCCGCCAGGCGGAAGCCCAGGCCCGACTGCCCGACCCGGCGCTGGCGTGCCGCCTCGGCCTCCTCCGCGTCGATGTAGCGGCTGTAGGGATCGAGGTGGTTGAAGATTTCGTCGAAGCCGGCCTGCAGCATGCGGTTCGCGCCGGCACGCTGCAGGGTGGCCGAGGCGTTCCAGGCCTCGATATAGAAGCGGAGCAGCATCTCCGCCGCCCGCGACGCCTGCTCATCCGCCAACGCCTGCGCCGCAGCGGCGGGGAGCAGGCCGGAGAGCGGCCGCTCGCCAAGCAGCCGTCCCTGCAGGGAGAGCGCCAGGGTGCCGCCCTGGACCTGGACAGCCAGCCCGGGATCGACGGCCGAGAGGCCGCGGAGCGACCAGAGCACCAGGTCCGACGGCGCGGCGGGTTCGAGGTGGCGCTCGAGGATCGCGGAGAGGCCCTCGCGCAGGATGATCTGGACCTGCTGGCGCTGGAAGCCCTGCCCCTGCTGGGCCGATGCCCCGGAGGGCAGGCCGAGGCCGGCGAGAAGCATGGCGAGGAGCAGGCAGGCCCGGACTGAGCGCCAGGTCACGGTCAGGCCGGCCGGGCGCCACGTTGCTTGCCGGTACCGCCGCTGCGCAGGCGGCTTCGGCGGGCGCCGGGCGAAGGAAGCGGGGCCTGCGCCAGATGGAAGACCAGACCGCCGGTCAGCGGCATGGCCTCGGCGAGCCGCAGCGACACGGGCTGCCCCAGGGCAAAGGAGAGCCGCGTGAAGCGTCCGGAAAGCCGATGCGCGGCTTCCGTATGAGTCCATTGATCGTCCGGCAGGGATGACAGGGGCACGAGTCCGCTCGCGCCATTCCCCTTTACCGTGACGAAGAGGCCGAAGCGTGTCACCCCCGAAATCCACGCTTCGAACATGTCTCCAACGCGGGACGCCATGTGGCTGGCGAGGTATCGCTCCACCGCCTCACGCTCGGCGGCCGCGGCGCGGCGCTCCGCGGCGGTGATGCGCTCCGCCGTGTCCTGGAGCGCCACAGCCTCCGCCTCGCGCAGCCCGTCGGGCCCGAGCCGCAGCCCGCGGATCAGCGCCCGGTGCACTAGCAGGTCGGCATAGCGCCGGATGGGGCTGGTGAAATGCGCGTACCGGCCGAGGGAGAGGCCGAAATGCCCGATATTCGTCGTGTCATAGGCCGCCTGGGACTGGCTGCGCAGCACGGCCTGGTGCACCAGCGCTTCCGTGGCGTCCCCCTTGGCCGCCTCCAGGAGAGCGGCGAAATCCCGCGCGCGCAGCCCCGGCGTGGCGGGCAGGTCCAGCGCGAGCGCGGCGAGGAGCTGCCGCAGGCCTTCGAGCCTGGAATCCGACGGCCGGTCATGCACCCGGTAGAGGCCTGACTGGCCGAGCCGCTCCAGTTCCTCGGCGGCGCAGACATTGGCGGCGATCATGACATCCTCGATCAGCCGGTGCGCCTCCAGCCGGGGACGCGGCGAGACATCCAGCACCTGCCCATCCTCGCTCAGGCGGACGCGGTGCTCCGGAAGATCCAGGTCCAGGGTGCCGCGTCGCTCGCGGGCGAGCCGGAGCGCGGCATGGGCACCCCGCAACGCGTCGATGCGCGGTCGGAGGCGGCCGATGGCCTCCCCCTCCAGCGCCTCCACCTCATCGTAAGTCAGCCGCGCCGCCGAGCGCATCAGCCCGCGGCCGAAGCGGTGCGCCCGCTTCGCACCCTCGCCGTTGAAGTGCATCTCCACGAAGAGGCAGCCGCGATCCTCGCCCGGGCGCAGGCTGCACCAGCCGTTGGACAGCGCCTCGGGCAGCATCGGCACGACGCGGTCGGGGAAGTAGACACTGTTGCCGCGCAGCCGTGCCGCCTCGTCGAGGGTGCTGTCCGGCCGCACGTAATGCGCCACATCGGCGATGGCGACGACGACGCGCCAGCCATCCGGCTCCGCCTCGGCCCAGACGGCGTCGTCGAAGTCCCGGGCATCCGCGCCGTCGATGGTGACCAGTTCCAGCCCGCGCAAATCCTCGCGGCCGGTCAGGCCCACCGGCCCGGCCGCCGCCGCCTCGGCCAGGGCGGCCTCGGGAAATTCGCAGGGCAGGCTGTGGCGATGGATGCACAGCAGGGAGATGGCGCCCGGGGCCTGCAGCGGGCCCAGCCGCTCGACCACCCGGGCCGGCCGCAGCCCGGCGCGCCCCGCCGGCAGGGGTTCGGCCAGCACCAGCTCGTCCTCGGCCGCGCCGGCCGCGTCCTCCGGAGCGATGGTCCAGCCGGCCTTCTGGCGCCGGTCCGTGGGCAGGAGCTGCCCCTCGCGGTACAGGCCAAGGATCCGGCGGGCGGTGGCGAAGCCGAGGCGGCGGAAGGTCCGGCCCTCATAGCGCCCGCCGCCGATCGGGCGCAGCCGCGCCACCACCCTCTCGCCGGGCATCAGCGCCGGCTGGCCCCGCCGCTCCGGGCGCATGACGATGAGGGGCGGCCGGCCCGCCTCCGGCTCCCAGTCGAGAGGCCGGGCCAGCGGCTCGCCATCGGGGTCGATGCCGCTCACCTCGACGGCGAGCATCTCCGGCAGGCCGTCATGGCCCGCCCGCTGGACCGTCGCGCGGTCCAGCGCGCCTTCCCGTTCGAGCTCGCGCAGCAACGCGCGCAGGGCCGGACGCTGCTCCGTGCCCAGGCCGAAATGCCGCGAGATCTCGGTCTTGCCCACCCGTCCGGGCGCGCTCCGCAGATAGCGGCGGAGGGTGTCCAGGCTGGGCAGGGCCGGCGCCGGGCCCCGCCTGTCCCTCGGGCCGCCCTCCACGCCTCAGGCCTTGACCTTGGGCGCCGCCCGCTTGGCGCCGGCCTTGGCGGCGCGGGGTTTCGCGGTGGTCGTGGCCTTCGCGCTCGTGGCCTTTGCACCCGTGGCCTTCCGGGTCGTCGCGGGCTTCGCGGCGGCCTTCCTGGGGCCTTCCGCCTCGACCGAGGCGGCGGCCTTGCGCACCGGCGTCTTCCGCGCGGTCTTGCGGGCGCCGGGGGCGGGTAGCTTCTTCCCCTTCTCCGCCAGCAGCGCCACGGCCTGATCGAGGGTGACATCCTCCATCTGCGTGCCGCGCGGCAGGCTGGCCACCATGCCGGCATGCTGGGCGTAGGGGCCGAAGCGGCCGCGCTTGATCTCCACCGGCGTGCCATCCTTCGGATGCGGCCCGAGAGCGCGCACCTTGGCCTTGGCATCGGCCAGCAGGGCGACCGCGCGGTTGACGCCGATGGTCAGCACGTCGTCGTCACGGTCCAGGGACTTGTAGATGCTGCCCATCTTCACGTAGGGCCCGAAGCGGCCGATGGCGGCGCTCATCTCCTCGCCGGTCTCGGGATGCAGCCCGATGAGGCGGGGCAGGGCCAGCAGCGCCAGGGCCCGTTCCAGGGTCACCCCTTCGGGATCCATGCCGCGCGGCAGGCTGGCGCGCTTGGGCTTGATCGCCTTGCCCTTGGCATCCGTCTCGCCCTCGCCAAGCTGGGCGTAGACGCCATAGGGACCCCGGCGCAGCGTGACCGGCGCGCCGGTCACGGGATCCGAGCCCAGCTCCTTGATGCCGCCCGCCAGCGCGCCTTCGGCCTCGCCCTCCGCATTGGGCACGGCCAGCGGCCTGGTGTAGCGGCATTCGGGATAGTTGGAGCAGCCGATGAAGGCGCCGTTCCGCCCGAGGCGCAGGCCGAGCCGGCCGCCGCTGCAGGACGGACAGGCGCGGGGATCGCCGCCCTCGGCGGGCTGCGGAAAGAAGTGCGGACCCAACTCCTCGTCCAGCGCGTCGATCACGGCACTGATGGTCAGGTCCTTGGTGGCGCTGACCGCGGCGTTGAACTCCTCCCAGAAGGCGCGCATCACCGCGCGCCACTCGGCCCTTCCGCCGGAGATGTCGTCCAGCTGCTCCTCGAGGCTGGCGGTGAAGCCGGTATCGACATAGCGCTCGAAGAAATTCACCAGGAAGGCGGTGACGAGCCGGCCCCGGTCCTCGGGGATGAAACGGCGCTTGTCCAGCCGCACATACTCGCGGTCCTGCAGGGTCTGCAGGATGGAGGCGTAGGTGGAGGGCCGGCCGATGCCAAGCTCCTCCATCTTCTTGACCAGGGAGGCCTCGGAATAGCGGGGCGGCGGCTGGGTGAAGTGCTGGTCGGCCTGGGCGGCGGTGAGCTTCGCCGGGTCCTGCTCGCGCATCGGCGGCAGGATGCGGCTGTCCTCATCCTCGGCGCCGGCGGCATCGTCGACATCCTCGCGGTAGAGCTTGAGGAAGCCGTCGAAGGCCACCACGCTGCCGGTGGCGCGCAGCCTGGCGCGGCCGGCCGCGTCGGCCAGGTCGACGGCGGTCTGGTCCAGCTCGGCCGATTGCATCTGGCTGGCCACCGCCCGCTTCCAGACCAGCTCGTAGAGCCGACGCTGCTCGGGCGTCAGGTGGCGGGCGACGCTTTCCGGCGTGCGGGAGACATCCGTCGGGCGGATGGCCTCGTGCGCCTCCTGGGCGTTCTTGGCCTTGGAGGCATATTCGCGCGGCGCGGCGGGGATGTAGTCCGGGCCGAACTGCGTCTTCACGTGGTCGCGGATGGCGCCGATCGCCTCACGGGCCATCTGCACGCCATCCGTCCGCATGTAGGTGATGAGGCCGACCGTCTCGCCCTGGATGTCCACCCCTTCATAGAGCTGCTGCGCCAGCCGCATGGTCTGCTGGGCGCCGAAGCTGAGCTTGCGTGAGCTCTCCTGCTGCAGGGTCGAGGTGGTGAAGGGAGCGGGCGGATTGCGGCGGACCCGCTTCTTCTCGATGCTGGCGACGCTGAAGCGGCCGGCCTCGACGGCGGCCTTGGCCCGCATGGCGGAGGCCTCGTCCGGCAGGTCGAACTGCTCCAGCCGCTTGCCGTCGAGCTGGGTCAGCCGCGCCGTGAAGGGGGCGCCGGCGGCGGTCAGGAAACGGCCCTCGACGGTCCAGTACTCGCGGGCGCGGAAGGCCTCGATCTCGGCCTCGCGCTCGCAGATCAGGCGCAGCGCGACGGACTGGACGCGCCCGGCCGAGCGGCTGCCGGGCAGCTTGCGCCAGAGCACGGGAGAGAGGGTGAAGCCCACCAGATAGTCCAGCGCCCGCCGGGCCAGATAGGCCTCGATCAGCGGGGTGTCGAGATCCCGCGGATGCGCCAGCGCGTGCTGCACGGCGCGCTTGGTGATCTCGTTGAAGGTGATGCGGTGAACCTGGACGCCCTTCAGGGCGCCCTTCTGGCGCAGCATCTCCTGCACGTGCCAGGAGATGGCCTCGCCCTCGCGGTCGGGGTCGGTGGCGAGATAGAGGTTGCGCGCGCCCTTCACCGCCCTGGCGATGGCGGCGACCTGCTTCTCCCCCCGGTCCTCCGCCGTCCAGTCCATGGCGAAGTCGTCCTCCGGGCGGACGCTGCCATCCTTCGCCGGCAGGTCCCGGACATGACCGAAGCTGGCGAGGACGGTGAAGTCCTGGCCCAGGTACTTATTGATGGTCTTCGCCTTGGCCGGCGATTCGACGACGACGACGTCGGTCATGGCGGGTGCTGTATGCTCTCTGATGGCGACAGGCAGTTTTATTCTGCGAGCGTGGTCTCTACCCTGGTCCGCTGCGCATCACACGGTTGCCCGGCAATGCTTCGATGCGCCCCTCCAGCTCCAGGTCGAGCAGCAGAGACTGCAGCGCAGCGGGAGAGAGGTGGCAGCGCCGGATGATCTCGTCAACCACAACGGGAGAAGTCCCCAGAAGCTCAAGGACTTGTTCGGCATCGCCGAGGGCGCCGCCGGGAGCGGGGGCCGGGGATGCCGCCGGCCGCGGGGCCGGATTGGGCGAACGGCGTGGCCGCGCCGTGGCCGGCCCCTCCGGCAGGTGCTCCAGCACATCGGCCGCCCGTTCCGTCAGGTGCGCGCCTTGCCGCAACAGGTCGTTCGATCCGGCCGCGCGGGGATCGTACGGGTTGCCGGGCACGGCGAAGACCTCGCGCCCCGCCTCCAGGGCGAGCCGGGCGGTCATCTGCGTGCCGGAGCGCAATCCGCATTCCACCACCACGATGCCGAGCGACAGGCCGGCGATGATCCGGTTGCGGCGGGGAAAGTGCCGGGCGATGGGCGCCGTGCCGAGCGGCGCCTCGGCGACCACCGCGCCGCGCTCGGCGATGGCCGATTGCAGCTCGGCATGGTCGGGCGGATAGGCGCGGTCGAGCCCGCCGGGAATGACGGCGATGGTGGGACCGCGGCGCAGCGCTCCTTCATGCGCGGCACCGTCGATGCCCCGCGCGAGGCCCGAGGTGACGACCAGCCCGGCCTCCGTCAGATCCGCGGCCAGCTCCGCCGCGAGGCGCCGGCCGGGCAGCGAGGCATTGCGCGCCCCGACGATGGCGACCTGCCGGGCCCGCAGCAGGGCCGCATCCCCGATCACGGCGATGGCGGGCGGCGCGTCCTCCAGCAGAGCCAGGAGCGGGGGGTATTCCGGATCGTCCAGGAACAGGAACCGGCCCCCCATGCCGGACACCTCCTCGATCTCCCGCGCGATGGCGCCCGGCTCGGGCGGCAGGAAGGGGCGGGCACGCCGGGCCGAATAGGCGGGCAGGGCCCGCAGCGCCGAGTCGGCCGTGCCATGGCGTTGCATCAGGCGCCGGTAGGTCATCGGCCCGATGCCCTCCGTCCGCACCAGGCGCAGCCGGGCGGCCGTCTCGCTCACCGCCGCTCGCCGATCCGCGGCTCGGTGCCGGCGAGCAGGCGGCGGATATTGTCCTGGTGCCGCCAGAGGATCAGCGCGGCGACGACCAGGAGGGCGAGAGCGAGGCGGTGGTCGCCCGACAGCAGCGCGATCAACGGCGCCGCGCAGCAGGCGGCGAGGGCGGAGGCCGAGGAGAGCCGGGTGAGCTTCGCCATCGCCAGCCAGAGCAGGGCGCAGAGCAGGCCGATCCACCAATTGGCCGCCAGCAGCACCCCGGCGCCGGTGGCGACGCCCTTGCCGCCCCGGAAGCCGAGCCAGATGGGGAAGAGGTGCCCGACCAGCGCCGCCAGCCCGGCGGCGAGGCCGGCATCGCGCCCCCAGAGCCCGCCGAGCAGGAGGACAGGCAGCGCCCCCTTCAGCGCGTCCAGCAGCAGGGTCGCGGCGGCCACCTTCCGGTTGCCGGTGCGCAGCACATTGGTGGCGCCGATATTGCCGCTGCCGATCTGCCGGATATCCCCAAGGCCCGCCGCGCGGGTCAGCAGCAGCCCGTAGGGCACCGAGCCGGAGAGGTAGCCGATGGCGACAGCCAGCCAGAGGCTCATCCGAAGACCCGCTTGCCGGCCTTCCAGGTTCCCAGCACCCGGCCTTCCAGGGCGCGGCCGTCGAAGGGCGAATTCTGCGCCTTGCCCGGCAGCCGGCCGGCCTCGACCTTCCAGGCCCGCTCCGGGTCGAACAGCACCAGGTCGGCCGGGGCGCCGGGAGCGAGGCGGCCAGCGGCGAGGCCCAGCAGCGCCGCCGGGCGGCTGGTGAGCAGGGCGAGGGCGGCGGGCAGCGTCAGATCGCCGGCATGGACGCGGGCGAGGGTGATGCCGAGCAGCGTCGCCAGCCCGGACCCGCCGGCCGAGGCCTGGGCGAAGGGGAGGCGCTTGTCGTCGGCATCGGCCGGCTGGTGGTCCGAGGCGATGGCGTCGATCGTGCCGTCCGCCAGGGCGGCGACGACGGCCCGCCGGTCCTCCTCGCGCCGCAACGGCGGGGAGAGCTTGGCATAGGTGCGGAAGTCGCCGATCGCCGTCTCGTTGAGGTCGAAGTAAGGCGGCGCGGTGTCGCAGGTGACGGCCAGCCCCTCGGCCCTGGCGGCGCGGATGAGGTCGAGCGTGGCGGCCGTGGAGACATGGGCGAAGTGGACATGGCCGCGGGTGATGCGGGCCAGGGCGATGTCACGCGCCACCAGGATGCTCTCGGCGGCCGGAGGGATGCCGGGCAGGCCGAGGCGCGTCGCCAGCTCGCCCTCCGTTGCCGCGCCGCCCCGCGCCAGGGAGGGCTCCTCCGGGTGCTGCACCACGAAGCTGCCGAAGGCGCGGGCATAGGAGAGCGCCAGGCGCATGGTGCGGGCATCGGCAATGGCGCGGGTGCCATCGGTGAAGGCCACGGCGCCCGCCTCGCGCAGCAGGCCGTATTCCGAGACATCCTTGCCGGCGCAGCCCCGTGTGGCGGCGCCGTAGGGCAGGATGCTCAGGCTGCCGGTGGCCTCCCCCCGCCGCACCATGAACTGCAGCAGCGCCGGATCGTCGAGGGCGGGCTCGGTGTTGGGCAGGGCGCAGAGGGTCGTGATGCCACCCGCCGCCGCGGCTTCGGCCGCGCTCTCGATCGTCTCGCGGTACTCGGCGCCCGGCTCGCCCAGCGCCGCGCGCAGGTCGATCAGGCCGGGGGCCAGGATGGCGCCGCCGCAATCGACGACCTCGGCGCCCTCGGGCATGCCCAGCGTCCCGCCATGGTCGGCGATGACGCCGCGGCTGACCAGCAGGCTGCCCCGCGCGTCCAGCCCGGAGGCGGGATCGATCAGGCGGGCGTTGATGAAGATGGTGTCGGGCATGGTGATCACAGCCGGGCGTTCCGCCGCATGTTGCGCGAGAGGATGTCCAGCACCGCCATGCGGACCGCGACACCCATCTCGACCTGCTCGCCGATGACGCTGCGGGCCGGGTCGTCGGCCACCGCGCTGTCGATCTCGACGCCCCGGTTCATCGGGCCCGGATGCATGACGATGGCATCCGGCCGGGCCAGCGCGAGCTTGGCGGCATCGAGCCCGTAGAAGCGGAAGAACTCGCGCGCCGAGGGCACCAGCCCGCCGGCCATGCGCTCCTTCTGCAGGCGCAGCATCATGACCACATCGGCGTCCCGCAGGCCGGCCTTCATGTCGTGGAACACCTCCACGCCCAGCCGCTCGGCCTCGGCGGGGATCAGGGTGGGCGGGCCGACCACCCGGACCCGGCAGTTCATGGCGCTGAGCAGGTGGATGTTGCTGCGGGCCACGCGGCTGTGCAGCACGTCGCCGCAGATGGCGACGGTGAGGTTCTCCAGCCGGCCCTTGCGGCGGCGGATCGTCAGCGCGTCCAGCAGCGCCTGGGTCGGGTGCTCATGCGTCCCGTCGCCGGCATTGATCACCGCCGCGTCCACCTTCTGGCTCAGCAGCGCCGGGGCGCCGGACTGGGCGTGGCGGACCACCAGCAGGTCGCAATGCATGGCGTTCAGGGTGGAGGCGGTGTCGAGCAGCGTCTCGCCCTTGTTCACGCTGCTCTGGCTGACCGACATGTTGATGACGTCGGCGCCGAGCCGCTTGCCGGCCAGCTCGAAGCTGGTCCGGGTGCGGGTGCTGTCCTCGAAGAAGAGGTTGATCAGCGTGCGGCCCTTCAGCAGGTCCCGCTGGGTCTTACCGCTGCGGTTCAGCAGGGCGTAGGATTCGGCCAGATCCAGCAGATCGGCGATATAGGGCGGCTCCAACCCCTGAAGGGCAAGGAGGTGCCGGTGAGGGAAGGGCAGCATCGAGGACCAGTCCGGCTAGAGGCGGGCGACCATACTGGTCCGGGCGCCGCGCCGAAAGGGGGGGGTCAGGGCCGGCTGGCGTCCAGCGCGGCCTGCAGCATGTAGGCGGCCGCCAGGGCATCGACCACCTTGGCACGCTTGCCGCGCGTCAGGTCGGCCTCGTCGATCAGCATCCGGTTGACCGCCGAGGAGGAAAGCCGCTCGTCCCAGAGCGCGGCCGGCAGGCCGGTGGCTTCCGAGACGGCCATGGCCCAGTCCTTGGCCGCCTGCGCCGCCGGGCCGAAGCTGCCGTCCAGCCCCAGCGGCAGGCCGACCACCAGCCCGCCGGCCCCCTCCTGCCGGGCGATCCCGGCGATCGCCGCCGCATTGGCGGCCAGCTTGCCGCGCGGCAGGGCCTGATAGGGGCTCGCCAGCATCAGCGAGACGTCGGAGAGCGCCACGCCGATGGTCCGCCGTCCGGGGTCGAGGCCGATGAGTCTCTGACCCGGGGAAAGGCCGCCGCGAAGGTCGGTCAGGTTGCTGAGGGGCATGGCGGTGTTTATGGTCCGCCGCCATTGCCGCGCAATCAGACCTGCAACCATCCGGAAGAAAAACTATGTCGCTCGACACCGCCACTGTCCGGCGCGTCGCGTCCCTGGCCCGCATCAGGGTCGAGGACGGCGACCTGCCGCGCCTTGAAGCCGAACTGAACGGGATCCTGGGCTGGATCGAGCAGCTGCGTGCCGTGGATACCCAGGGCATTGAGCCCATGGCGGGCGGCGGCGCGCAGGCGCTGCGCATGCGGCGGGACGAGGTGACGGATGGCGGCATCCAGGGGGAGATCCTGGCCAATGCCCCCGACCGTGCCGGCGCCTTCTTCGCGGTGCCCAAGGTGGTGGAGTGAGCGGCATGACCTCTGCCACGGATCTGACCCTGGCCGGCGCGCGCGGCGCGCTGGCGCGGCGCGAGATCAGCGCCGTCGAGCTGACCCGGACCTTCATCGGCGCGGTCGAGGCGCTCAATCCGCGTCTCAACGCCTACATCACCGTGACCCCGGATCTGGCGCTGCGCCAGGCCGAGGCGGCGGATGCCGCGCTCGGCCGTGGCGAGGGTCGGGCGCTGACCGGCATCCCGCTCGCCATCAAGGATCTGTTCTGCACCGCCGGCACGCGGACGACGGCCGCCAGCCGGATCCTGGGCAACTTCGTCCCGCCCTATGAGAGCACCGTCAGCGGCAATCTGCTGCGGGATGGCGCTGTCTTCCTGGGCAAGGCCAATCTGGACGAGTTCGCCATGGGCTCATCCAATGCCACCTCGGCCTTCGGCGGGGTCGAGAACCCCTGGAAGCGGCGGGACGCGCCGGAGGCCGTGCTGGTTCCTGGCGGCTCCTCCGGCGGCTCGGCCGCGGCGGTGGCGGCGCGTCTGGCGCTGGGCGCCACGGCGACGGACACCGGCGGTTCGATCCGCCAGCCGGCGGCCTTTTGCGGCATTGCCGGCATCAAGCCGACCTATGGCCGCTGCTCGCGCTTCGGCGTCGTGGCCTTCGCCTCCTCGCTCGACCAGGCGGGGCCGGTGGCGCGCACGGTCGAGGACTGTGCCATCCTGCTGGGCTCCATGGCGGGCTTCGATCCGAAGGATTCCACCAGCGCCGACATGCCAGTGCCGGACTTCGCCGCCGCCTGCGCGCGGGGCGTGAAGGGCCTTCGCATCGGCATTCCGCGTGAGTACCGCCTGGACGGCATGCCGGCCGAGATCGAGGCGCTGTGGCGGCAGGGCATGGATTGGCTGAAGGCCGAAGGGGCGGAGCTGGTGGACATCAGCCTGCCGCACACGCGCTATGCCCTGCCGACCTATTACATCGTGGCGCCGGCCGAGGCCTCCTCGAATCTCGCCCGCTATGACGGGGTGCGTTTCGGCCTGCGGGAGGATGGCGAGGATCTCAGGGATCTCTACGAGCGCACCCGCGCCGCCGGCTTCGGCGACGAGGTGAAGCGCCGCATCCTGATCGGAACCTATGTGCTGAGCGCCGGCTATTACGACGCCTATTACGTCAAGGCGCAGCAGGTCCGCACCTTGATCAAGCGCGATTTCGACCAGGCCTGGGAGCGGGTGGACGCCATCCTGACCCCCGCCACCCCCTCCGCCGCCTTCGGGCGGGACGACAAGCAGGACGATCCTGTGGCGATGTATCTGAATGACGTCTTCACCGTGACGGCGAATCTCGCCGGCATTCCGGGCCTCTCCGTCCCGGCGGGGCTGGATGCGAAAGGCCTGCCGCTGGGGCTGCAGGTGCTGGGCAGGCCCTTCGATGAGGAGACTGTCTTCGCCGTCGGCGCCGCGCTGGAGCGTGCCGCCGGCTTCGATGCGGTCCCGGCGGTGAGGGCTGGCGCATGAGCTACACGCTGGAGGGCGCGAGCGGCGCCTGGGAGGTCGTCATCGGGCTGGAGGTGCATGCCCAGGTGACCTCGCAGGCCAAGCTGTTCAGCGGCGCGGCCACGGAGTTCGGTGCCGAGCCGAACAGTCAGGTGAGCTTCATCGATGCCGGCTTCCCGGGCATGCTGCCGGTGATCAACCGCGAGTGCGTCGCCCAGGCGGTGCGCACCGGCCTCGGGCTGAACGCGCAGATCAACCTCTGGTCCCGCTTCGACCGGAAGAACTACTTCTATGCCGATCTGCCGCAGGGCTATCAGATCAGCCAGTACCAGTATCCGGTGGTGGGGCAGGGCGTCATCGAGATCCAGCTCGGGGATGGCAGCACCAAGCAGATCGGCATCACGCGCCTGCATCTGGAGCAGGATGCCGGCAAGTCCCTGCATGACCAGCATCCGAGCAAGAGCTTCATCGACCTCAACCGCTCCGGCGTGGCGCTGATGGAGATCGTCTCGGAGCCCGACATGCGCTCCCCGGAAGAGGCGGGCGCCTATCTGACGAAGCTGCGGCAGATCCTGCGCTACCTCGGCACCTGCGACGGCAATATGGAGCAGGGCTCGCTGCGCGCCGATGTCAATGTCTCGGTCCGCCGGCCGGGCGAGGGGTTCCGCACCCGCTGCGAGGTGAAGAACGTCAACTCCATCCGCTTCGTCATGCAGGCGGTGGAAGCCGAGGCGCGGCGCCAGATCGAGGTCTGGGAGGATGGCGGCGAGGTGGTGCAGGAGACGCGCCTCTTCGACACGCAGCGCGGCGTGACGCGATCGATGCGCTCCAAGGAGGACGCGCATGACTACCGCTACTTCCCCGACCCCGACCTGCCGCCGCTGGTTCTGGAGCAGGCCTGGGTGGACGGGCTGAAGGCCGCCCTGCCGGAGCTGCCGGACGCCCGGCGCGCCCGCTATGTCGGCGACTTCGGCCTGACGCCCTATGACGCCCATGTCCTGACGCTGGAGAAGGAAACGGCGGCCTTCTACGAAGCCGTGGCGAAGGGCCGCGATCCGAAGATGGCGGCCAACTGGATCACCGGCGATTTCTTCGCCGGGCTGAACCGCACCGGCCACGGTATCGGCGATTCGCCCGTCAGCGCCGAGAATCTCGGCGGTTTGCTCGACCTGATCAAGGACGGCACCTTGTCCGGCAAGCTGGCCAAGGAGGTGCTGGAGGCGATGTTCGAAACCGGCAAGCCGCCGGCCGTCCTGGTCGAGGAGCGGGGCCTGAAGCAGGTGACCGATACCGGGGCCATCGAGGCGGTGATCGAGCAGGTCATGGCGGCCAACGCCGGAAAGGTCGAGGAATACCGCTCCGGCAAGGACAAGCTCTTCGGATTCTTCGTCGGTCAGACCATGAAGGCCATGCAGGGCAAGGGAAACCCGGCGCTGGTCAACGAGCTGCTGAAGAAGAAGCTGGGCTGAGGCGCGCCCGGCCCGGCCGCCATCACGGCGGCCGGGCCATGGGGCGAGCGGGACCGTGCGGCCTTCGACAGGCCAGGCAGCGGGGATGAAGTGCGGGGAGAGAAGTGGCGGAGGGGATGGGATTCGAACCCACGAGACGGGTTATCCCCGTCTAACGGTTTAGCAAACCGCCGCCTTCGGCCACTCGGCCACCCCTCCGCAGGGGCTTTCGCTACACGGCGTATGCGAGGCCGCTTCTAGCGGTTCGGCGAGGGGCCGTCAAATCACCGTGGTGGCCCGGATCCTGTGACCTGAACGCGGTTTGCACGCGGGCGGGTGTCGCTTGGCGGGGAGCAACCAGACGGGGGCTGTGCCGTTGACGACAGACAGCATCAGAGGGCCAGCATGGACCAGTTCGGCCCATCCGCCGACGTGCTCACCTGTGCCGCGGAAGCGGCGCAGAGCGCCAGGGGCCTGGGAGAAGCTTTGGATCATCCCGGGGCCGATCCGCGACCCCTCATCGACATCCTGCAGCGGAACGGCCTTCTGGTCGCGGCGCTGCCTGCCCTGGAGGGCGGGCTCGACCTTGGCCTGGTGCCGCAGAGGAACAGCCTGCTGGCCGAGGTCCTGATGACGATCGGGCGCGGAAGCCTGCCGATGGGAAGGCTTTTCGAAGGCCACGTCAACGCCCTGGATCTGATCCATCGTTTTGGTGACGGGGAGCAGATGCGGCGGGCATCGGCCGATGTGCGCGAGGGGTGCCTCTTCGGTGTCTGGGCGACCGATGATCCCTCCCGGCCCTTGCGCATGACGGCGGAAGGGCGCCTGGAGGGGCGCAAGATCCTGGCCTCCGGCGCCGGGCGGCTCCTGCGTCCGCTGGTCACCGCGACGACGGAGGAGGGGGTCCGGCTGATCGCGCCCCGTCTGCGGCCGGGAGAGCGGAGCGAGGTCCGCAGCTGGACAGCGTCGGGGATGCAGGTCTCCGCCACGGGCTCAGTGGACTTCACCGGCATGATGACGCGGGAGGCCGACCGGATCGGCCCACCCGGCTGCTATCAGAAGGAGCCCTACTTCACCGGCGGAGCGTGGCGCTTCCTAGCGGTCCAGTGCGGCGGCGTGGAGGAACTGGTGCAGCTGATGCGGCACCATCTCCGCCGTCTGGATCGCGACGGCGACCCGCACCAGCGCCGCCGCCTGGGAGAATGCATGGTGGCTGCGGAGACGGCGCGGCTATGGGTGAGGAAGGCCGCGCTGGTCTATGGCTCGGCCGAGGAGGAGACGGTGCTGGCCTATGTGCAGCTGTCGCGCCACGCGGTGGAACGAGCGGCGCTGGATGTGCTCGAACGCGTTCAGCGGTCCATCGGCCTGCAGGCCTTCCTGCGCCCGAGCCCGGTGGAACGGGTGGCGCGCGATCTCGCCACCTATCTCCGGCAGCCCGGTCCGGACCGGGCCCTCGACAACGCCGCCGCCCTGGCCTTCGCCGCGGAGCAGGCCGGATGGCCGTGAAGCTCACCGCCACGGCCTTTCTCGAGCAGGCCGACGCAGCGCCGTTCGCAGGTCTTCCGGACATCGTCGGGGAGGGCGGGGTGGTCGTCCTGGCCCCGCATCCGGATGACGAGAGCCTTGGATGCGGCGGCCTTCTGGCCGAAGCCGCAGCCGCCGGTCGCGGTCTGCGGGTGATCTTCATCAGTGACGGGGGCGCCTCCCATCCCACGGAGGGGGCGGAGGATCGGGCGGCGCTGTCCCGGATCCGCCAGGCCGAAGCCCTCGAGGCGCTGGCCTGCCTCGGCGTACCGGCGTCGGATGCGGTGTTCCTCGGCCTCCCCGACGCCGCCGTGCCGGAGGCCGGCGCGGCATTCGACGCTGCGGTCAGTGCCGTCCGCGATGCGCTCCGATCCACCTCTGCCAGCGCCCTGTTGACCACCTGGGAGCATGATCCGCATTGCGATCACCACGCGGCCTGGGCCATGGCCCGGGCGGCCCTGACGGCAAGGCCGCCGGGAGCGCCGCCCTGCCGCCTCGTGCAGTACTCCGTCTGGGGTCATACCCTGCCGCCGGATCACGCCCTGCCGGGCCCGGCGCCGCAGGCCCGACGCCTGGATGTCCGGCGCCACCTTGCGGCCAAGGCGCGCGCGCTGGCCTGTCACCGTTCGCAGTTCGGGCAGGTCGCTTCGCTCGCAGCGGGCGGATTCCAGGTGGATGCCGCGCTTCTGGATCGCTGCATGCGGGATTTCGAGCTGTTTCTTCTCCAGGAAGGGGACCTGACGTGACCGGACGCCCGATGACCTCCCTCTCCGCCGCGTACTTCGAGGCGCTCTACGCCGCCGACCCCGATCCGTGGAAGTTCCTCACCAGCGACTATGAGGCCGCGAAATATGCCACGACTCTCGAGGCCCTGCGCGAGGAGCCTTATGAGCACGGGCTCGAGGTCGGCTGCTCGATCGGCGTACTGACCGGGATGCTGGTGCCGCATTGCCGCAGGCTGACCGCCGTGGACAGTTCGGCGCGGGCGGTGGCGGCGGCGCGGCGGCATTGCGGTCTGGTGCCCAGCCTGTCGATCCAGCGGCGCGAGGTGCCAGGGCAATGGCCGAACGGCCGCTACGACCTGATCCTGCTCTCCGAGGTGGTGTACTACTGGGATGAGCGCGACCTCGCCCAGGTGGCGTCGCTGGTCCGGCGGGATCTGATGCCGGGGGGCGATGTCCTCCTGGTCCACTGGATCGGCAACACCGATTATCCGCTCTCGGGCGACGCGGCGGTGGAAGCCTTCATCCAGCATGCCGCCGGCGTGCTCCAGCCGGTGCGGCAGGACCGGTATCCGGAGTACCGGCTCGATCTGTTGCGGCGTGAGGCCTGAGCGGACCGCCCGTCAATCCTGCCAACGGAGCGGCTGGGGGTAGCGGGCGAAGAGGAAGGTCAGCCCCTCGGCGGGGGCATTCTGCCCGGCCTTGCGGCGGTCGCGCCCATCGAGCAGTTCGCGGGGCCAGGAGAGGGGGCGGCGACCCAGCCCGACCTGGGCCAGCGTGCCGACCATGTTGCGCACCTGATGATGCAGGAAGCTGCGGGCCTCGGTCAGGACATGGATCTCCTCGCCCTGCCGCCGCACCTCCAGCCGGTCCAGCGTGCGCATGGCATCCTTCGCCTGGCAGGCGGCGGCGCGGAAGGCCGAGAAATCATGCCGCCCGAGCAACCCCTGCGCCGCCGCGTGCATGGCTTCGGCATCGAGCGGCGTCTGAACGTGCCAGACGCGCCCGGCCATGAGCGCCGGCCGGGCGCGGCGGTTGAGGATGCGGTAGCGGTAGCCCCGTCCGATGCAGGAGAACCGCGCCGACCAGTCCGGCGGCGCCAGGGCGGCGGCAAGGACGGAGACCGGATGCGGGCGGCTGTGGAAGTTCAGCGCGTCCCGGAGCCGGTCGGGGTGCAGCTCAAGGGCGATGTCGATCTGCACCACCTGCCCCTCGGCATGGACGCCCGCATCGGTCCGCCCCGAGGCCATGGTGGCGGCGGGCCGGCCAGCATTGAGCGGGGCGGCGGCCTCCTCCAGCACCTGCTGCACCGAGAGGCCACTGGCCTGCCGCTGCCAGCCCACGAAGGGTGTGCCGTCATACTCGACCAGCAAGGCATAGCGCGGCATGGGCTCAGTCCAGCACAGTTCCGCGCGGGAGGGGATAACCGCGCAGGAACGGCTCCGCGTCGAGAGCGCCACGGCCCGGCCGCTGCAGGCGGAGCAGGCGGAGCGCACCCTCGCCGCAGGCGATGCGCGGCGCCTCGTCAAGCACGGTGCCCGGGGGGGGCGCGCTCCCCAGAGGTTCGGCTCTGGCTTCCAGCACCCGGATCGGCTGGCCCTCATGCTGGAAGAAGGTGCCGGGCCAGGGATTGAGGGCGCGGACGCGGCGTTCCAGGGCGGTCGCCTCGCCCTCCCAGGACAGGCGGCCATCCTGCTTGCCGAGCTTGGGCGCGTAGGTGACGCCTTCCTCGGGCTGCGGACGGGCAGGGGGATTCCCGGCAAGGGCCTGCAGGATGAGGCGGGCGCCCATCTCCGCCAGGGCGTCGTGCAGGGCGGGCGTGGTGATGTCCGGCCCGAGGGGAAGCCGGCCCTCGAGAAGCATCGGCCCCGTGTCGAGGCCCTCCTCCATGCGCATGATGGTCACGCCGCTCTCGGCGTCGCCGGCCAGGATGGCGGACTGGATGGGGCTCGCGCCACGCCAGCGCGGCAGCAGCGAGGCATGGATGTTGAGGCAGCCGCGCGCCGGCGCATCCAGCATGGGTTTCGGCAGGATCAGCCCATAGGCGGCGACGACCGCGGCATCCAGCGCCAGGGCGGCGAAGGCCTCGTGCTCCTCCGTGGCGTGCCGCAGCCGGGAGGGGTGCCGCACGGAAAGGCCAAGCCGCAGGGCCTCCCGATGGACCGGGCAGGGCAGCTCGCGCTGGCCGCGCCCGGCCGGCCGGGGCGGCTGGGTATAGACGGCGAGGATCTCATGGCCCGCGGCATGCAGGGCGCGCAGGGCCGGCACCGCGAAGTCCGGGCTGCCCATGAAGGCCAGGCGGAGCGGCCTCATGAGTCGCGCGCCCTGGCCTTCAGCTCCTTCGCCAGCTTGCGCAGCATCATGTTGCGCTTCAGCGCCGAGAGGTGATCGACGAAGAGGACGCCATCGAGATGGTCCAGCTCATGCTGGATGCAGGTGGCGAGCAGCCCGTCCGCGGTGATCTCCCGCTTGCCGCCCTCCAGATCCAGCCAGCGCAGCTTGACCTTGGCGGGCCGGGTGACGTCGGCATACTGGCCCGGGAGCGAGAGGCAGCCCTCCTCCCGCGTCGCCAGTTCCTCGCTGGCGGCGACGATCTCCGGATTGACCAGCACCATCGGGTCCGGTTTCTCATCCGGTTGAAGGTCAATGACGACGAGGCGCAGGAGATCTCCGACCTGCGGCGCGGCGAGGCCGATGCCGGGGGCCTTATACATCGTCGCCAGCATGCGGGGCGCCAGGGCGCGCACGGCATCGGCATCCTGGGGGCCGACGGCGCGGCACTTGGTCCTCAGCCTGGTGTCGGGAACCAGCAGGATCGGCAGGAGATCGGTTTCGGGCATGGGGAGGCTGCTGTAGCGGGGGCCGGTCCGGTGTTCAACCATTGCCCCTTGCATATGGCCCCGCTTTGCCCAAATTATCGGCAGAAGCCGGGATGCTTCGGGTTCCGGCGAATGCTCGCTCAGCTTGAGGGGTTTTCCGCCATGTCTCGCTCGTCGTTGTTCGGCTCGCCACTGTTTCTGGGCTTCGATCATCTGGAACAGATGCTCGATCGCGTGGCGAAGAACGCCGATGGCTATCCGCCCTATAATATCGAGCAGACCGGCGACAACCGCCTGCGGATCTCCTTGGCCGTCGCCGGCTTCAGCATGGACGACCTGCACATCACGCAGGAGGACAACCAGCTGGTGGTCCGGGGCAAGCAGCGCGACGAGGCGGAAGGCCGTGTCTTCCTGCATCGTGGCATTGCCGCCCGGCAGTTCCAGCGGGCCTTCGTCCTGGCCGAGGGCATCGAGGTGGAAGGTGCGTGGCTGGACAATGGCCTGTTGCACATCGACCTCCAGAGGCCGCAGCCCGAGGTCCGCGTGAAGTCGATCCATATCGGCACGCGCGGCGCACAGGGGGGAAGGGCGGTGGTGAACGGGGCGATCGATAAAAGCGCCGATACCGCTGGTTGAGGTTTAACGGCGGCGCGATCGCTCCGGTATTGTGAAGAGCCGGGACGAATAGGGTCGCTTCCCTTGCCCCGCCGGCGCGTTGTTCCCGCAGACTGACATGATACGCAATCCGCGTCCGGTTCGAACCGGACGCAGGCCGGGCCCCTTCAGGGACGGCGAAAGGAGATTCCTGCCATGAATAAGGAAGGACACATTCGGCCCTATGCCGCGGCGGACGTGCTCCGGCATCTTGCCCCCGCGGAATGGGCGCGCTTCGGCGCGGAGGATATCGCCTATATCCGTCCCATCCTGCTGAACGGCACCCCGGCCGTCGCCATCCATGCCGCGGACGGCACGCAGATCGGCGCGGCCCCGGATACCAGCCTCGCCACGGCGGCGATCCTTCAGCATGAGATGTTGCCGGTCCTGGTGCACTGATCCGTGCCTGTGAGAGCTGCACCCTCGCCAGGCTCGCCAGGGTCTGGCGGTCCGGCCGGGCAAAAAGCGTGTCAGGACGCCGGGATGGAGTTGCCCTGGGTGGCGGCAGAGGCTAGATAGCCGCCGCGGCCGACGTAGCTCAGCGGTAGAGCAACTGATTCGTAATCAGTAGGTCCCCGGTTCAATCCCGGGCGTCGGCACCATAATTCCAATGGCTTAGCCGGAATTAGCCCAGCCTGTTTCCCACTTTTTCCAAAAGTGTTTCCCAATCGGTTCAGGTTTTGGGCTTGGAGCGGGTGTCCGCGCGCTCCAGCCGCCTGACCGCCGCAGCCGCCATCCGACCGTTCCGAGGGATGTAGGTTTCGAGGATGGCCTGGGTGGTTTCGATGTCGTGGCCGCTGACGGCCGCGATCTCGATGGCCGTCGCCCCGGCCTCCGCCAGCCGCACCATAGCCGTGCGCCGCAGGTCCCGGTTCTGCAAACCGTCCAGCCCGGCCGCGAGCGTCACCCGGCGCCACTCCTTGCGGAAGGCATCGGCGTCCCAGGGCAGGCCCTTGGCATCCGTCAGGATATGCGTCGAGCACCTCGGCGCTGCGTCCAGGGCCGCGCGGAGGGTGGCATGGGCCGGGACCTCCACCAGCGCCCCCGTCTTCCTCTGCCGCAAGCGGATGATCCCGCGCTGGTACTGCGCCCAGGTCATGTTCAGCACGTCGCCCTGGCGCTGTGCCGTGAAGGCATGCACCAGATAGGCGAGCCGCATCTCGGGGCCGGCGTGGGCCAGGAAGGCTTGCTCCGCCTCTGCGCTCCAGACCTGATGCCGTGGCCGCACCGTGAGTTGGCGAGGACGAGCGGCGGGGTTCGCCGGTAGCAGCTCGCGGTCCGCCGCCCAGCCCAGCACCAGGCGCAACACCCGCAGCAGGTAGTTCGCCTGATGCGGCGTCTCCTGGAACCGATCGCGGATCGCGTAGACAACCTCGCGGTCGATATCGGCGATGGGGAAGGGGCCGAGGATGCCTTCGAGGCGCCGCAGCAGGGCGGCATAGTCCCGCTGGGTCTTTTCCCGCAGCTCCGTGAACTCGGGCGCTTCCTTGTACCGCTTCACCAGATTGGCGAAGGTGCCGTCGATGGTCTCCGGGGGCCGTTCCTCGGTGCGCTCGTTGCAGCGCTTCAGCGCCGCCATGAACTCCGCCGAATCGGGCGTGCCGGGGAGGCGGGTTCCATCATCCGGAGCGCCTGGCCGGCGGTAGTACCAGTACTCCCGCCGCCAGATCGTACCATCGGCGCGCCGCCGCTCGCGGACCTGCCGTTTGACGTAGCGTATCTCAAGCCGAACCACGGCGGATGGCCTCCAGGATCGCGACCTTGCCGGGCGCGGGGGCCGCTTCCTCGCTCAGGCCGGAGAGCCGGTCAAAGTGCCGGTCCAGCGCCACGCGATCCCACACCACCCGCCGCCCGAAGCGAACCGGCGGCGGCAACTCGCCGAGCCGGACCCGCGTCTTGAAAGTATCCTTGCAGATGCCGCAATAGGCCGCCGCCTGTTCCGTCGTCAGGCAGCGTGGCGGCAGGGAGGTGGGAAGGGCGCTCTCTCGCACGTCACGCCTCCGGACTCTGTTGGGCGCGCGGGTTCCACCCCTCGATCTCCCGGATCTCGTCGGGGTCGAGGATGCCGGCATCCACCGCGATCTTATGCGACTGCCAGCGCGCCTCGGCGTCGGCGCGCATCAACGCGGACAGGTCCATCTCCAGCATGCAATCCGCGCTGCCCGGCCCGAAGACGCTGCGCTCGAATTCCGCCTCGATCTTCCGGGCCCAGGGAGCCAGGCTGAACTGCGCGAACCAGCGCCCGGCCTCTCGCGAATTTGTGAAAGTGCCGTGGCTCAAGTCCTGCACAATCGGCGGCGGCACTTGGAACAGACGGCACAACTCTTCCACGGAGAAGCGGCGGCTGGCCAGCAACTCGGCATCCTCCGGACTGATGGACGCATTGTTGAACCGGAAGCCGCCCTCCAGCAGGGGCAGGCGGCCGAGCTGTATCGCTTCGCGGATCTTGCTGACCCACCGCTCCGCGTCGTTGCGCTGGGTTTCGGTCATGAAAGACGGGGCCTCGATGAAACCCCGCGCCCATAGGCCGCCCGAATATAGCTTGTTGACGGCGGCGTTGGCGGAGATGGCGATGCCCAACACCTCCGGCGCACGGCTGATGCGGGAGCGCCCGACGATGCCGTCATCGCTGCGGTCGCGCAGGTGGAACACCTCGCCTTCCAGCAGCCGGCGGCGCGGCCCGTTCGCCGGCGCAATGTCGTAGGCGATGCGCCCGCTCGGCAGCACCACCACGCTCACCAGCGGCCAGGGAATGGGCACCAGGGCCGTGGCTCGCCCGGCGGCATCATACTGGATCTCGGCCAGCGCGTTGCCGTGCAGCAGCGCCTGGGCCATCAGCCATTCGAGCAGATCCGGCCAGGACTGATGGCTGTTCGGTCGACGGACCAGACGGGCCACCGGATGGTCATGGAGCTCCGTCCGGCCTCCGGGCGCCTTGCGGTAGACATAGGCCGGCAGGCTGGCCATGACGCTGGCCACCGCGCCAACGCAGGCCGTGACGGTCGCCAGGTTCTCGGCCAGCCGCGGGCTGACATGCCCGGCCCCCGGCGTCTGCGCGATACCGAAGAAGCGACGAAAGTTCTCGTAGTCCAGCGCCCGCGTCTCAACCGGGCGCCGGAGAATACGAGAGAGAAGGCCGGCCATCACAGCGCCTCCATCATCGCACGGCGCAGGCGGGCCAAGGTGTCGGAGTGGTTCATGCTGCGGGCGCGGGCCGAGACCGTCGTCTGCGTATAGGCAGGAAATGCGGTCACGACGCTGATCTCGACCAAATCCACCGCGCGCAACTCTCGCCGGTCGCGCGCCGGCCACGCCTCGTCCTTGACGCGAAAGCCGAAGGACATGCCGCCCAAATCGCGGCGCTCGGCCAGGGCCAGCACGTCGCAGGCGAGTTGGGTGGTGGGCATGTCAACTTCGAAGTGAAGGCCCTTGGCATCCTCTTCCAGCCGCAGCGTGCCAGAGCTGGTGCGGGCCAGCAGGCGGCCGGGATCGTGATCGACCAGGGCCAACACGTCCGCTTTCGTCAGGAGAGCGGCCCGGAAGGCGCCAGGCCGGATCACCTCGACAAACCCGCCGATCTGGGCGGGAGCGTCGAAGCAGGCCGCGTAGCCTTCCAGCCGGCGGCCGGAGGCGCGCAGCTCGACGGCTGCGCGGTGCTCCAGCCCGTTGGGGAAACGGGCGGCGCTCATCAGGCGGCGATGTCCCTGATGGCGGCGAAGGACTGCGCGTAGCGGACCGTCGCATCCATCGAGACCATGCCGCGCACCTGCACATTTCCTTTCGAGTAAGCAACGCTTTCGAATGGATTAACCAGAAGGTCGAATTCCGACCAATATCCTAGCAGCAAATCGGACCAGTTGCCGTAGATCAACGCCGAGAGGTTCGTGCCGGTGCCCTTCGTCAGCGCGCTGGGCACGTTGTTGGTGACGGCCAGCATGCCGCCCTGGAACACCGTGGAGAGGCCGAGCGGGACATTGGTCGTGTCCTTCATCTTGGCGGCCTGCCTGCGAACCCTCGTGTTGGTCACGAAGGCCATGCTGGCGCCGGTCACGTTGGCGTCGTCCACCATGCCTTGCAGATCGGCCACGGCATCGAAGGTCAACACGCCGCCATTCGTGCCGAGCGACACTGAACCGATGCCCGGCGTATTCAGCACACCCAGCGGCTCAGGCGCGACGCCGCTGCCATTGATCGCCGCGCGGTCCACCTCGGCGGCCAGCACCGCGGCAAAGTCGGCGCGGACCAGCGTCTCGATATCCGGCGAGGATTGCAGCAGCATGTTGCGGCTGAATTCGGTACGGGCGCCGACATGCTTGGGCGTCAGGCTCACCTGCCCGAAGGCCATGTCGCTGGTCGGGATCGCCTGGTTCTCATTCACCCAGGCCGCAGTCGCGTCTTCCTTCAGGCGCGGAATGGCGACATTGCCGACCAGCCCGGACAGCACGCGGGCGCCGAGCTGGCGCACGACCAGGGCGTTGCGCAGCAGGTCGATGTACTCGCCCGGCCGGTAGTCGGTCGCGATCAGATTGCTGCCAGGGCCCGCCGCCGGCGCGGTGCTGGTGATCACGCGCTGCTCCACCGGCTGGTGGAAGACGCTCATCGGCACGGCCATGCCCATGAAGGAACGGCCGGCGCGGCGGGCGACCTCTTGCGACAGCTCGCGTTCGCGGCCGGCATCCACGTTCAGGTTCGGCACCTGGCTGGCGATGGCGCGGACCAGGGAGAAGGATCGCATCTCGCGGTCCAGGTTCGCATCGCCGGTGCCATTCACCGGCTGGCCGGCGGCGCGGCGGTCGAGATCGTCGAGCATGGCCTGGCGGCGCTCGGCGTCGGTCACGCGCAGCGCCTCCGCCTCCAGCGCATCGGCGCGGGCGCGCGTCTCGTCCGGCAGCGCGCCGTCCGGGTGCTTGTCGAGAATGTCGCGCAGCTCGGCGCGGATGGCTTCGCGGCGAGAGATCAGGTCACGGATGGACGGCATTCGCTGGCTTCCTGTTTGGAGGATGCCTTTGCGAAGGGCAGTTCAGCGAGGCCGGTCCCGGCCAGGGCGCGATAAGCGGCAAGCGCGCTCTGCAACAGCGCTTCGCGTGCTTCACGGTCAACCAGAACGATGCGGTTCCGGCCGTAATTCGGAATGTAGACCCGGGGTTCGCCGTTGCGGGTGACCACCAGCGCGGCATGGGTGAGGCGGATCGCACCATAGTCGATGCCCATCGTCGCAATCACCGCATGGTCGGCGCCCATCTGCGGCGCGGTGTAGACATTCATGCGGGTGACACGGAACATTGGCATCGTCATGCCAGTCCGAGCCCGGCGCGCACGGATTGGTAGATCCGGTTCACCACGATGGCGCTGACTGTCTCACGTGGCAGCTCGTACCAGAGCAGGTCATGGAGAAGGGTGCGCTCCGGGCGAACATTCATCACGCGGCCGGCCGCCTCGCCCGGATACCACGCCAGCACCGTCAAACCTTCCTCGAACAGCTTTCCCGGCTCGCGGGCCGGAGTGTCCGGAAGAGGTCCTTCCCCAAAGTCCGTGAAGGCAGCCGCAATCAGCGCGGCCTCGCGCGGACGAAGGCCGGTCCTGGCGATCTGGTTGGTCAGGGCGATCTGCAGGGTGCGCACGAAGCTGAACAGCAGGCCCCCGCCGCTGGCGATCTGGTCTCGCTCACCCTGGTTCAGCAACACCACCTGCGGCTGGCGCGAAACCCAGTTCTTGAGCGTGTCGCCGGAGATGCCTGCCGCAGCGCAGACCTGCGCTGACGTGTAGCGGTTTACGAAGTCCTGATTATCGACGCTCATCAGCTCATCCCCTTCACAGCAGGCAGTGTAGGCCAACACCGGACTTGGTGCAAGCCCACACCCTTGCAAGAAGCCATTTATTTCTGCGTCACCACCCCATCACGCGATGCACCTGCGGGAAGTTGCGAGCCAGATCAGCACGCAGGGAGGTCGCCACCTCTCCCTCTGGCCCGGCCGGATGAAGGTTCTCCATCTCCCGCAACACAACGGCAGCCTTCAGCACCAGGCCGAGAGGATCGCGCGCGGGCAGGGCCGCGATGCGCGACAGCGCCGCTTCATACTCGGCCGTGGCGGCATCGGCCCTAGCTCGCTCGGGCGTGCCTGCATCGTTCAGCAGCCGGAAGCAGGGTTCCAAAGCCGCAACATAATGGCGAGTAGCAACGTCCAACTCGGCCAGCAGCGCGACGAAGGGCGACACGGTCGGGGGAGCGAAGCCGGGAGACAGGATGTCGCAAGCCAGCGAGTCCATCACGGCATCCTCAGGTCCCCAAGGTTCCCCATCGCGTGAGCGCTGAACCTTCGTCAGCGCGACAGTGGCCTTCGCCTTGGCACCTTCGGCCGTTCGAGCGGGACGGGCCATGATGTCGAAGAGCAAGCCCCGCATCACGCGAGCGCTGATGCTCCGCGCCTCGAAGAGGGCATCCTCGGTGGCCCGGTCGCCGCGCTCCTCGGCGGCGAGTTCACCCGCCAAATCGCGGTTGTAGGTCTCTTCCAACGCCATGTAGCGGCGGCAGAGGTCGAGCAACTCGGCGTCGGGGTTCTCGCCTTCCGGGGCGAAAATGTGCCGGCCGGGCACATTCCCCCCCTTCGAGGGGGAAACCTCATCGTGGGAATTTCCCATATTGGCCGCCGAGGCCGCAGGCAGGGCTGGCGCCAGCAAGGCGGGGGCGATCATGGCCGTCATGGCTCTTCTTCTTCCAATCGAGGCCATCAGATCATCCCTGCCCAGGTGCCGAAGCTGATCGACAAGACAGTCATGGCCCAGGCGAAAGCACGGAGGCCGCGGTCACCGCCTGCCGCAGGGTCGGGCAGGCGCTGGAGGGCGGAGAGGGGCGGCAGGTCGCCGTTGGCCAGATAGGCCAGGGCGACGTGGTGGCGGGACGGGCGGATCATCGGCCGGCCTCCCGGCCGCACAGCACCAGCGGCAGGCGCTCGGGCAGTTCGGCCTCGGGCTCGCCGTCCGCATCGGGCTCCAGGTCGGGATCACCGTCCAGGGCATCGGCCTGGGCCAGCAGGATCTCCACGCGGTCGAGGAGGTGCTCGATCTCGGCGTGGATCTCGCGCTTCTTCTCCAGGAGGTAGGCGACCACCATCGGCCGGAGGGTGGATCTTCTTCTGCTGGACGCACTAATGGCGTCGGGGGTATGGGCGCGCGTAGCCATAGCCAGCTCCGTTCACGAGCGGGTTGCGGTCAGGCCGGGCGACGGTGCTTCCAACACCTTGCTCGGCCGCATTCCTTGTGGAACGGCGCTATTGATGACATTGTGCGACTATGGGCGCAAGCAAAAATGTCATCGTTGGTGCCGTGTTGCCTGCGCAGGTTCGCGCAGCACGTGGATTGATCGGCTGGTCGCAGGAAGAGTTGGCTGAGGCCAGCGGCATACCTAAGCGCACCATAGCAAGGCTGGAGTTGGCCGAGGGCTCACCTCAGCAACGGACGATAGCCTCCATCCGCTCCGCCCTGGAGGCGGCCGGGGTCGAATTCATCGCAGAGAACGGCGGCGGGGCGGGAGTTCGGTTGAGGAAGTCTGCGCTCTAACGCGGATCGGCGCGGAACTCCGCGTGGCGCAGGAGTGGGGCGAGGTGGCGACGCAGAATAGAGCCGGCGCCAACATTCCAAACGGTGTCCAAACTTCGGACACCGTTCCTTCCACCCTCCCCGAGATCGGTATCCCGAGTCAGCGGGCCTCCGAGATGAAGCGCCTGGCTGAGGCGGGCGAGGATCGCATCCGCGCCGAGGTCGACGCCGCCACGACCCCTGCAAAAGATCAGTCCAGACGGCCTCTAACCATCTGATAGTGGTATCTTTGTTTCCCAATTTCGCGGGTACGAAGATTTGCTGAGGGGTGCGGTCTAGGATTTCCAGCCCTGAGCGATTTTCAATCGGCTGGCGACGAAAGAGGAGAGGGGGGGGGAAGGGTGGGGAAGGGTATTCTGGTTCCCGGCCCATGCGCGCGCGTGAGCGCTTCATGCTTTTGACCCTTCCCCACCCTTCCCCCCCCCTTATGGCTCGGTCCTGCTGCTGCGCAGGCCGATGCCGCGCACCCAAGGCGTTCCGTTGTTCTTTGCGTAGCGAAGGGACGGCATTCGCTCGATCAGGCTGCGCAGACGCCGATTGTCCGCGATGGGCTCACCGTTCTCCTGGCACCAGTCCTGGAAGGAGTGCAGCAGCGCGGCCGGGCGGGTGCTGAGGCTGGGCTCGATGATGCAGCACTCGGCCAGCCAGCGGCCGAAGTGATCCTGCGCCTCGAAGTACTCCGCCGTGGCCTCGGTCACCGCATGCGGCTTGCTCAGCCCCTCGCGCTGCCAGGCGAGGCACCCCTCGACCATCCAGCGCAGGATGCCGGGCCACTCCTGCCGCAGCTTCTCCGCCAGCTCGCGGTCGGGCTGGGCGGGCCGGTGCAGGAAGGGGATGATGTTGAAGCGCCGCCGCGCCGCCTCATCCACGTTCTTCAGCGCCGGCTTGTGGTTGCCGATGATGGTCAGCTTGAACTGCGGCCGGAACTCGAAGAAGTCACGCCGCATGAAGCGCGCGGCCAGCACGTCGCCGCCCGTCATCTGCTTGATGCGGCTCTCCGCCCAGGCCCGGCCTTCCTCGGTCTCGCTGGCGGTCACCAGCCGGGCGCCGCGCAGCATGGCCAGCTCGGTCGGGTGCCGGTCGTTGTGCGAGGCGGTGAAGGTCTCCATCGGCGCCGTGCGGGCGTAGTCGCCCAGGATGCCGGACAGGGCCGAGATGAAGACGCTCTTGCCGTTGCCGCCGCCGCCATAGACGAAGGCCAGGGCATGCTCCCGCGTGTCGCCCGTCAGGCAGTAGCCGGCCCAGAGCTGGAGGAAGCGCACCAGCTCGGCATCGCCGCCGGCGGCCTCATGCAGGAAGGCCAGCCAGGCCGGGCAGGCGGCCGTCAGGGCCGGCGCCACGGCCGTGGCCTTGGTGATGCCCTCCGCCTGCCTGGCCGGGCGCAGGCGCCCTGTCCGCAGCTCCACCGTGCCACCGGGCGTGCCCAGCAGCCAGGGATCGGCATCCCAGGCCGAACTGACCACGGCCATGCCCTCGTCGGCCTGCGCGAAGCGCTCCACCCCGGCGGCGAAGGCGGTGCGGCCGGTGACGGCACGCGTCTTGAACTCGGTGCGGCGGTTCAGGCTGGCGACCAGGCGCCGGGCCCAGGTGAAGGCGAGCTTGGTCTCGTTCTGCTGCCAGCGGGCGCCGTCCCACATGAACCAGGCGCCGGTGTGGTGGCAGTAGCGCAGCCGATTGCGGAACCGCCGGGCGAACTCATCCGCCACGCCGTGTTCCGTCAGCTCGACATCGGACGGCATCTCCTCGGCATCGGGCAGGGGAGGCGGCCGGCGGCGCGGGGGGAGGGTGGTGATGCTGGCGCCCGCAGCCGCGAGCCGTTGCTCGGGAGAGGGCGGCGCCGGATCGGCGGCCGCCGCGACCGCCGCGACCGGCGGCGGTGCGGCCTTCTGTCCCGCCACGGCACGGGCCAGCTTCTCGGCTTCCTTCCGCTTGCGGTAGGCGCGCAAGCTCTCGCCCTTGCGGCGACGGCCTCCGTTCCTGCCGTTCTCCCGT
Organism: Roseomonas sp. KE0001; assembly: GCF_016107285.1. Taxonomy (GTDB): domain Bacteria; phylum Pseudomonadota; class Alphaproteobacteria; order Acetobacterales; family Acetobacteraceae; genus Pseudoroseomonas. The sequence continues at coordinate 657,651 of NZ_RCVQ01000001.1, forward strand.
GCCGCAATGGCCTTGCGCGACAGGCCAGCAGGCGTGGCGTCCTGGCCTTCCATCAGCCGAGCCTCCGCGCCGTGTCGTCGAAGTCCTCGCCGGGCGGCGCCAGGCACAGCGTCACCTCGCGGCCGGCCTCCTGCCAGCGCTCGGCGCAGTCCGCGGCGGCCCGCTGCCCGGCCGGATCGCCATCCGCGAAGACGGTCAGCGCCTCGATGCCCGACAGCACCGGCAGGCGGGCGATGCCGCCCGCGCTGGTGGCCGCCCAGACTGGCGACCAGCCGAAGCCCTGCATCACCCGCAGCGCCGTCTCGATGCCCTCGGCCACCCCCAGCGCGGCGCCCACCTCGGCATCGGGCACCAGGCGGATGAGGCCGGCATGCCCGGCCATCATCTTGGCCTGGCCGGGCGCCTTGCCGCCGCCATCGGGTTGCAGAAAGGTCCTGTGCACGCCGCAGGGCTGGCCGGTGGCCGGATCGGTCATCAGGGCCAGCATGGCCGGCAGGCGCTCCGCACCGCGTGGGCAGGCCGGATGGAAGCGCAGCGGCGCCCCGGCCGGCAGCGTCAGGCCACGCGAGGCCAGATAGGCGGCCACCAGCGTATCGGCGGCCGGCTGGCTCTCCCGCCAGAGCTGGCGGGCCAGATCCAGGGTGCCGGAAGCGGCGGGGCCGTTCGGCGCCACGGCGCGGGGCAGGGGCCGGCGTTCCGCCGGGCTGATGCCGAGCCAGCTCACCGCCCAGGCATAAGCCTCCCGCATCGAGCAGCGGCGCAGGTGCGCGACCAGGCCCAGGGCATCACCGCCACGCCCGGCCTCATGGTCGTACCAGCTCCCGCGCTCCGCCCCCTGCACCACCACGGCGAGGCTGCCATGCCGGCCGAAGCGCCAATGCCGGCCCGTTTTGCTGCTGGGCTTGGCGCCGGTTAGCGTCGTGGCGAGATCGCCGACTGAACCGGAAAGGGCGGCCAGACAGTCATCTAGTCTGGTACGCGAATCGTCGCTGCGATATGTTCCCGGTGCTGCAATTCGTTCGTTGATTTGACCCATTTCATCACCGCCTTGCAGCGGGAAACAGGTTGGTCTAACCGACTGAATTTATTGAAATTATTGGCCTGACCTATCGCATTCGTAATCAGTAGGTCCCCGGTTCAATCCCGGGCGTCGGCACCAGACGCCTCCAGCCCTTCGACGATGCCTATGCATTCCAGGCTGCCTTCTCCTCATGGGAGAGGCGGCCTTTTTTGCTATGTGCTGCGCGGGGCGGAGCGTGGCCGACATGTTGCAATAGGATGGGTGACGCCTGCTAAAGTGAGAGTCGTTCGCATTGCAAGCGCCTCTCAATGTCGGCATAAGCCATCGCAACTGCGAAGGGGTCATCATCCGCATGTCGCTGCGCCGGATCGCGTCCGCTCTCCTCCTGACACTCGGTGCCATGATGCCGCTGACCTTGAGCGCCCAGGAGACGGCACCGGCGAAGGCGTCGCCCATCGGGCTCGAGCTCAACAGGCTTGAGGCGCGGTCCGAGGGATGCCGGGTCTGGCTGGTGCTGCGCAACAGCGCGCCGGAGGCCATCGACCCCCTGCGGCTGGACCTGCTGGTCTTCGGCAAGGATGGCGTGATCGCCCGGCGCCTGGCGCTGGATGTCGGTCCGCTGCCGGCCGATAAGACCATGGCTCGCATCTTCGACCTTTCCGGCCAGGCCTGTGACAGCGTCGGCTCCCTGCTGCTGAACGACCTGATGGCTTGTGGCCCCACCACCGAGACCCGCGCCGCCTGCCTGCCGCGACTGTCTCTCGCCTCGCGCGTCGATGGCGTTACCTTCGAGAAGTGAGTAGGCCGCAATGAACCCGACCGATCCCTCCGCCGCTGCCGCCCCCTTGCCCGAGGCCCTCCCGGCGCTTCACGTCCCGGACATGTCCCTGCTGGGGCTGTTCCTGCAGGCCGATTGGGTCGTCAAGGCGGTCATGATCGGCTTGGCCCTGGCTTCGGTGGTCTGCTGGGCGATCATCGTGGAGAAGTCCCTGGTGATGCGGCGGCTGCGCGGCGAGATCCGGCGGCTGGCCGAGATGGCGGCGCCGCAGGCTCCGGTGCCGGCCGTGCAGGGCGAAGGCCTGGCCGCCTCCGTCATCCGGGCGGGGACGCGCGAGTGGCGCGATAGCCGGGAGCAGGGCGAGAGCCGCTTCGAGTACCGCCATCGCATGGAGCATGCCATGCGCCACGCCCTCGGCGGCGCCCTGCGGAATGCCGAGCCCGGCCTGCCCTTCCTGGCCACGACAGGCGCCGTGGCGCCCTTCATCGGCCTGTTCGGCACGGTCTGGGGCATCATGAACAGCTTCGCCGGCATTGCGCAGAGCAATGACACCAGCCTCGCCGTCGTCGCGCCGGGTATCGCCGAGGCGCTTTTCGCGACCGCGATCGGCCTGGTCGCGGCGATCCCGGCGGTCATGGCCTACAACCGCCTGCTGGTGCGCCTGAACCGCCTGCGCCATGAGGGACAGTCAGCGATCGCGGATTTCGCCGCCAACCTGTCCCGCCGGCCGGCGACGACGGGCGGCTCGGTCCGCGCGCACGCGGCCGCGGAGTAAGCCGCATGGCCTTCGCCGGACCCAGCCAGAGCTCCGAGGACGGGGACAGCCTGCCCATGGCGGACATGAACGTGACGCCCCTTGTCGATGTCATGCTCGTGCTGCTCATCGTCTTCATGGTCGCGGCCCCGATGATGGTCGTCGGCGTCCCTGTGGAGCTGCCGAAGACCGCCGCGCCCCGCGCCGCGGCGCAGCGGCCGCCGGTGGTGCTGACGGTGGCGGCCGATGGCAAGACCTTCATCCGCCAGGAGGAGGTGCCGCTGGCGGAGCTGGTCACGCGGCTGCGCGGCTTGCATGAGGAGGATCCGGAGGCGCCCGTCTATGTCCGGGGGGATCGTTCCGTGCCCTATGGCGAGGTCCTCCATGTGATGGGCCGCATCACCCAGTCGGGCATCACCCGCGTCTCGCTGATCGCCGAGGCGGAGGCCGGGGCCGGCGTCGTCCAGGCGCGCTGACGGAAGAGTGCCATGACGACGATGACGTTGAGCGGGCCCCGGGCGCTGGGTTGGGGCGCCTCGGCCCTTCTGCACGGCGGCGCCGTGGCCTTCCTGATGTTCGGCCTGCCGAAGCATGAACCGCCTCCGGCGGTCGTGCCGCTGGAGATGATCGCGGCCCCGGCCATACCGGAAAGTGCCACGGACACGCCGGCCGAGGTCACGGAGCCGACCGAGATGGTGGCCGCCGAGGCCACGGCCCAGGCGGTCGAGCCGCCCCCGGTCGAGAGCGTGGTCGCGCCCGAGATGGCGGTGGCCGAGCCGCCGCCGCCGGAGCCGGTGGCGGAGCCGGAGGTGGTGGAGGCCACGCCGCCGGACGTCGTGCAGCCGCCGGAGCCGGAGACCGCGCCGATCCTGGAGACCGAGGTTCCGCCGCCGCCACCCCCGCAACCCCCGCCGCCGCCCCAGCCCGCACCGCCGCCGCCGCGGCCGGTCCCCCGGCCGACTCCGCCGCGCGAGAGGCCGGTCGCGCCGCAGCCGACGGCACCGCAGCGCACCGAGGCCCCGCCGGCGCCGGTGACGGCCGCTCCGCAATCGGGCGGCGCGCCGGCCAGCACGGCGCGCCGGGCCGCCGGACCGCCGGCGAGTTATACGGACAGGATCGTCGGCGCCCTCAACCGCGCCAAGCGCTATCCGAACCGGGCGCGCCTGCGGCGGATCGAGGGGCGGGTGATGCTGACCTTCACCATGGCGCCGGATGGCAGCGTGATCGCCTGGCGCATCACCGGCAGCAGCGGCGACGCGGATCTGGACCAGGAGGTCGCAGAGCTGATCCAGCGGGTGCGGCTGCCGCCCTTCCCGCCGGAGATGGGCACGGCGCCGCAGCCGATGACGGTACCGATCGTCTTCAGCCTGCGCTGATCGGTAAAGGGCGGTTCCGGTGGGACCGCCCTTTACCGTCAGGCCCGCTTGCGCCGCCTGGAGGGCCGGGCCGGCAACAGCGGCGCGAGGAAGCGGCCGGTATGGCTGGCGGCAATGGCCGCCACCTCCTCCGGCGTGCCCTCGGCAACGATCTGGCCGCCGCCATCGCCGCCTTCCGGACCCAGGTCGAGAATCCAGTCCGCGGTCTTGATGACCTCCAGATTGTGTTCGATCACCACCACCGTGTTGCCCTGGTCCACCAACTGGTGGAGCACCTCCAGCAGCTTGCGGACATCCTCGAAATGGAGGCCCGTGGTAGGCTCGTCGAGGATGTAGAGGGTGCGGCCGGTGGCGCGGCGGGAGAGTTCCTTGGACAGCTTGATGCGCTGCGCCTCGCCGCCGGAGAGGGTCGTCGCCTGCTGGCCGAGATGGATATAGCCCAGGCCGACCTCGCGCAGCACGCGCAGCTTCTCGCGGATGGCGGGCACGGCCGAGAAGAACTCCAGCGCCTCGTCCACCGTCATCTCCAGCACGTCCGCGATGGACTTGCCGCGGAACTTCACCTCCAACGTCTCGCGGTTGTAGCGCTTGCCTTTGCAGGTGTCGCAGGTGACGTAGACATCCGGAAGGAAGTGCATCTCGATCTTCAGCACGCCATCGCCCTGGCAGGCCTCGCAGCGGCCGCCCTTGACGTTGAAGCTGAAGCGGCCCGGCTTGTAGCCGCGCGCCCGGCTGTCGGGCAGTTCCGCGAACCAGTCGCGGATCGGCGCGAAGAGGCCCGTATAGGTGGCCGGGTTGGAGCGCGGGGTGCGGCCGATCGGCGACTGGTCGATGTCGATGATCTTGTCGAGATGCTCCAGCCCCTCGATCCGCTCGTGCGGCGCCGGTACGGTGCCCGCGCCCATCAGCCGGCGGGCGACCGCCTTGTAGAGCGTCTCGATGACGAAGGTGGACTTGCCGCCGCCGGAGACACCCGTCACGCAGGTGAAGGTGCCGAGCGGCAGGCCGGCGGTCAGGCCGCGCAGGTTGTTGCCGGTGGCGCCGACGACACGAAGCATCCGCTTCTCGTCCGGCGCGCGGCGCTTCTCCGGCACGGCAATGGTGCGGCGGCCCGAGAGGTAGTCGCCGGTGATGCTGTCGCGGTTGGCGGCCACCTCCTCCGGCGTGCCCTGGGCGATGACGCGGCCGCCGCCGGCGCCGGCGGCGGGGCCGATGTCGATGAGGTGGTCGGCGGTGCGGATGGCATCCTCGTCATGCTCGACCACGAGCACGGTGTTGCCGAGGTCGCGCAGCCGGCGAAGCGTGCCGAGCAGCCGCTCGTTGTCGCGCTGGTGCAGGCCGATGGAAGGCTCGTCCAGCACATAGAGCACGCCGGTCAGGCCCGAGCCGATCTGGCTGGCGAGGCGGATGCGCTGGCTCTCGCCGCCGGAGAGGGTGGCGGAGGCGCGGGCGAGGGAGAGGTAGTCCAACCCGACATCCAGCAGGAAGCGCAAGCGCTCGATGATCTCCTTGAGAATGCGGCGGGCGATCTCGGCCCGCTGCGGTGTCAGCGTCGCCTCCACCCCCTCGAACCAGGGCAGGGCCTTGCGGATCGACAACTCGCTGGCCTGGGCGATATGCAGCCCGGCCACCTTGACCGACAGCGCCTCAGGCTTCAGCCGGGCACCCTGGCAGGCATGGCAGGGCTGCTCGGCCTGATAGCGGGACAGATCCTCCCGGACCCAGGGATTGTCCGTCTCGCGCAGGCGGCGGGCGAGGTTGGGCAGGACGCCCTCGAAGGGCTTCTTCACCTCGTAGGCGCGCAGCCCGTCCTTGTAGCGCAGCGTCACCGCCTCGTTGCCGGTGCCCTGCAGGATGGCGTTCCGCGCCTGCTCCGGAAGCTCCCCCCAGGGAACCGACATCCTGACCTTCAGGTGCCGCGCCAGGCTGTCCAGGGTCTGGTCGTAGTAGGGCGCGCTGTTGCCGGCCCAGGCGGCCACCGCGCCATCGGCCAGGCTGCGCGTGTCATCGGGCACGACGAGGGCGGGGTCGAAGAAGCTCTCGGTGCCGAGGCCGTCACAGACCGGGCAGGCGCCCTGCGGCGAGTTGAAGGAGAAGAGGCGCGGCTCGATCTCCTCCAGGGTGAAGCCGGAGACGGGGCAGGCGTAGCGGCTGCTGAACACCGTGCGCTCGCCGCCATCGGCATTCTCCGCATAGGCAACGCCATCGGCCAGGCCCAGCGCCGTCTCGAAGGAATCCGCCAGACGCTGCGCCAGGCCGTCATTGCCGACGACCACGCGGTCCACCACGACCTCGATGTCATGCTTCCGGCGCTTGTCGAGCGAGGGCGCGTCCTCGATCCGCATCAGGGTGCCGTTGATCTTCACCCGCTCGAAACCGCGCCGCTGATACTCGGCCAGCTCCTTCCGGAACTCGCCCTTCTTGCCGCGCACCACGGGAGCCAGCAGCAGGAGGCGGGTTCCCTCCGGCATGGCGAGGACGCGGTCCACCATCTGGCTGATCGTCTGTGCCTCGATGGGCAGGCCGGTGGCCGGGGAGTAGGGAATGCCCGCCCTGGCCCAGAGCAGGCGCATGTAGTCATGGATCTCGGTGACCGTGCCGACGGTCGAGCGCGGATTGTGGCTGGTGGTCTTTTGCTCGATCGAGATGGCGGGGGAGAGGCCCTCGATCGAATCCACGTCGGGCTTCTGCATCAGTTGCAGGAACTGGCGGGCATAGGCCGAGAGGCTCTCGACATAGCGCCTCTGCCCCTCCGCGTAGATGGTATCGAAGGCGAGGGAGGATTTGCCGGAGCCGGAGAGGCCGGTGATGACCGTCAGCGTGTGCTTGGGGATATCGAGATCGACATCCTTCAGATTGTGCTGGCGTGCGCCCCGGATCCGGATCTCGTCGTGCTGCCCGGCGGCCTGGGCGGGGTTCCGCCGGGCGGCGGGCAGGTTCGACAGCTTTTTCAACTCAGGCTCCTGCGCACAAGCGTTCGCATTGTGTTCACGTTCGGGTTGTGCCAGCATCATGGTGCGGCGGAAAGAGGCATTCCGTCACCGCAGACAAGTGTGATGCGGCGGGTGGCGGCGGACAGGCTCGCCCGTTAGGTTGCCCCGGGGTGGGTTGCCCTGGGGCGCGCCCCAGGGCGGCGCGCAGAGTCGTGAAACCGGGCTTCCGGGCCATGGCCTGGCCTCCAGGATGGAGGTCCGGCCGGCCGGCGGGGCCGCAGCGTATGAAGGACCGGGCAGCATGGCCGGCAGCGTCAACAAGGTGATCCTGATCGGCAATCTCGGTAGGGACCCGGAGGTGCGGAACTTCCAGAACGGCGGGCGCGTGGTGAATCTGCGCCTCGCCACCACGGACACATATAAGGACCGCGAGGGGAACCGCCAGGAGCGCACCGAATGGCACTCGGTGGCGATCTTCAACGAGCGCATCGGCGAGGTCGCCGAGAAGTATCTGCGCAAAGGCAGCAAGGTCTATATCGAGGGCAAGCTCGAAACCCGGAAGTGGCAGGACCAGGGCGGCCAGGACCGCTATTCGACCGAGGTCGTGCTGCGCAACTTCGGCGGTGAGCTGACCCTGCTGGACGGTCGCGGTGGCGGCGAGGGCGGTGCCCCGTCCGAGGGCGGGGAGCGGTCGGGCGGCTTCGGCGGCCGGTCGGGCGGCGAGCGTTCCGGCGGTGCGGCGTCGCCCCGCCCGCAGCGGGGCGGGTGGGACACGCCCAAGGGCGGCGGCAGCGATCTGGACGACGATATTCCGTTCTGAGCACACGCAGAATTCGGCTCGGGGGCGCTTGGCAGCCCCGCCGGGTCGGCATGATATGTCCTGCTCTCGGCATGGGACGGCTCGCTTCGGCGGGCCGTCGCTTTGTGTCCCGCTGAAGGACAGGAACGCAGGCTCGTGATACTCTCCGCCGACCGCATTCGACTGGCAGCCCATCCTTCCGGCAAGGAGGACGCCATCCGACAGGCCGCGCAACTTCTGGTCGAGACGGGTTCCATAAAACCCGCCTATTCAGACAGCATGATGCGGCGCGAGGAGGAAGCGGACACCTTCCTCGGCAATGGTATCGCCATTCCCCACGGGCAGCGGGCCGATCGCGGCCTGATCTCCAGCACGGGCATCGCGGTGCTTCAGGTTCCCGGCGGCGTGCGCTGGAACGGCGAGGATGTGGCGCGCCTCGTCGTCGCCATCGCGGCGCAGGGCGATGAGCATATCGCGGTGCTGCGCCGGCTGACGGACGTCCTGGGCGAGCCGGAACTGGCATCCCGCCTGGCGCTGACCACGGATCCGGCGGAGATCCTGGCCGCCCTCGACCCCGAGGCGCCGCTGCCGGCGGTGGCCGCCGCGCCGGAGGGCGACGGACAGGGCCTGACGGCCGCCGTCCAGGCGCCCGCCGCGGCCGGCATGCATGCGCGCCCCGCCAAGGTCCTGGCGCAGCTTGCCAAGGGATTCCGCTCGGACATCCGGCTGCGGCACGGCGAGCGCAGCGCCGACGCGAAGAGCATGATCGCGATCCTGCAGCTGGGCGCCGGTCCCGGCGCGGCCCTGACGCTTTCGGTGGCGGGGCCGGATGCGGAGGAAGCACTGAAGGCGCTGACGCGGGGCTTCGCCGATCAGCTGGGGGATGCCGAGACCACCGCGCCCGCGCCGCCGGATATCGACAGGGCGCCTCAGGTATCCGCAGAGCCCCTGGAGGCAGGCGCGATCGCCGGCCTGCCCGCCAGCCCTGGCATCGCCATCGGCGTGCTGTACCGCTTCCGCTCGGAATCGGCGGGCTTCGCCACGACGGCCAGCGATGCCGTGGCCGAGGAGGCGGCGCTGGAGGCGGCGCTGGAAGCCTCCCGTGCCGAGCTGAAGTCGATGGCGACCGAGATGAGCAGCCGGATCGGTGACAAGCACGCGGCCATCTTCGCCGCGCATGAGGAGTTCCTCGAGGATCCGGAGATCCTGGCCGAGGCGCGGGCCGCCATCGGCAAGGGCGCCTCGGCCCCCGCCGCCTGGCAGGGCGCGACGGAGGCGCGGGCCACGGCGCTGGCCGGCCTCGGGGATGAGCTTCTCGCCGCGCGCGCGGTCGACCTGAAGGATGTCTCGCGCCGCGTGCTGCGCCATCTGGTGGGCGGACAGGAGGTGGTGGCGACCCTGCCTGAGAAGGCCGTGGTGGTGGCCGAGGACCTGACGCCGTCCGAGACCGCCAATCTGGACCCCGCCCGTGTGGTCGGGCTGGTGACGGCGGCGGGAGGGCCCACGGCGCACACCGCCATCCTGGCGCGGGCGCTGGGCATTCCGGCGGTCGTCGCCGCGGGGGCCGGCGTGCTGGATCTCGCCGATGGGACGCCGGTGGTGCTGGATGGCGACCGCGGCCGGCTGCACCCCGATCCCGACGCGGCGGCGCTGGCCCGGGCCGAGGCCGCCATGGCGCGCGGCCGCGACCGGGCCGCCGCTGCCCGGCAGGCGGCCTTCCGCCCCGCGGTGACGCGGGATGGCCGCCGGATCGAGGTGGCAGCCAATGTGCGGCGCCCTGAGGAGGCGGCCGAGGCCGTCGCGGCCGGCGCCGAGGGCAGCGGCCTGGTCCGCAGCGAATTCCTCTTCGACGACCGGTCGGAGCCGCCGGACGAGGAGGAGCAGTTCGATATCTACCGCCGGCTGGCGGAGGGCTTCGGCGGCCTGCCGGTCGTGCTTCGGACCCTGGATGCCGGCGGCGACAAGCCGCTGCGCTTCGTGCACCACCCGGCCGAGGCCAATCCCTTCCTGGGCCTGCGCGGCCTGCGGCTGTCACTGGCCGAGCCAGACCTGTTCCGCAGCCAGATCCGCGCGGCGCTGCGAGCGGCGCAATATGGCGATCTGCGCATCATGCTGCCCATGGTCGATGGGCTCGAGGATCTGCGCGCCGCGCGCCGCGCCATCGAGGCGGAGCGTGCCGGGCTTGGCGCTCCCCCGGTCGAGATCGGCATCATGGTCGAGGTGCCTTCGGCCGCGGTGATGGCCGACCAGCTGGCGCGCGAGGCGGATTTCTTCTCCATCGGCACCAATGACCTGACGCAGTATACCCTGGCGGTCGACCGCCTGCACCCCACCCTCGGCAAGCGTTCCGACGCGCTGGACCCGGCCGTGCTGCGGCTGATCGACATGACGGTCCGGGCGGCGCACGCCCGTGGCCGCTGGGTCGGGGTCTGCGGCAACATGGCGGCGGACCCGATGGCGGCACCCATCCTGCTCGGCCTCGGCGTCGACGAACTGTCGGTCTCGATCCCCAATGTCGCCGCCCTGAAGGCGCAGATCCGCGCCCTGACCATGGATCAGGCCGAGGCGGTGGCGCGCGCCGCGCTGGCCTGCGGCAGCGCCGCCGAGGTGCGGGCCCTGCCGGGCCTGCAGGAGCTGGGTCATGCCGGCTGACATCGCCACCATCACTCTCAATCCGGCGCTGGATCTCACCATACCGCTGCCGCGCCTGGAGGTGGGCACCGTCAACAGGGCTGGCGCCGCCGAGCTGCGGCCGGCGGGGAAGGGGGTCAATGTCTCCGTCATGCTGGCGCTGCTGGGCGAGGCCTCCCTCGCCACGGGGCTGCTGGGGGAGGCGGACAGCCCTGCCTTCGAGGCCTTCCTGTCGCCACGGGGCGTCACGCCCGCCTTCCAGCCGGTGGCGGGCCGCTGCCGGATCAACGTGAAGGTGGTGGAGACGGAACGGGGGGAGGTGACGGACATCAACCCGCCCGGTCCCCGGGTCTCGGAACGGGACCTGGACGCCCTGCTGGCCCGCCTGTCGCCGCCTCCCTCCCTGGCCGTGCTGTCGGGCAGCCTGCCGCCCGGCCTCTCCGCGGAGGCGCTGGCGCGGGTGACGCGCCATCTGGTCGCCGGCGGTGCCCGGGTGGTGCTGGACAGCAGCGGGCCGGCCTTCGAGGCGGCCCTGCCGGAGCGGCCCTGTCTGGTCAAGCCCAACCGGGACGAGTTGTCGGCGCTCCTGGGGCGTCCTCTCCCGGACCGGGACGCGCTGCTCACCGGCGCGCTCGAGCTGCAGGCGAGAGGTGTGAGCCATGTCGTCGTCTCGGCCGGGGGCGAGGGCGCGCTCTTCGTGCTGCCCAACCTCCGCCTCTGGGCCAGGCCACCCAAGGTGAGGCTGACCACCACGGTGGGTGCCGGCGACGCCATGGTCGCTGGCCTGACGGCGGGCCTGCGGCGCGGGCTGGACGCCGAGGCGCTGGCCCGGCTGGCGACCGGATGTGCCGCCGCCGCCGTCTCCCGCCCCCCGGACGCCTCCGCCGATCCGGCGGAGATCGAGCGGCTCGCCAGGGCCACGCAGGTGGAGGTGCTCTGACCGTGTCGCGATCCTCCGTTGCCTCCTTCTTTCCGGACAGCACGCATGCCTCATGATTCCGTCCAGGCCACATCCCTGCGGCTGCTGGCCGTCCTTCGTCATTCCGCCAGTGCGCCCCACCTCGCCATGGCCGCCGAGGCGCTGCGCGAGGCGGCGGAGCGGGCCGGCCTGCTGCTGACCCTCGATCTGCCGGACGCGCCGGCGCGCGACGCCGAGGCGGCCGCCGTGCTGCTGGTCGGCGATGCCACGGCGGATGCGGCCCGGCATGCCGGCCGGCCGCTGATCGCCACCACCATCGTCGAGGCGATCCGGCATCCGGAGGCATCCCTCCGCTCCGCCGCGGCGCTGGCGCGCCTTCCCCGCCCCGCGACGCCGGCCCCGCGGGAAGCGACGCCGGCGGTGCCCGCCGCGGCCGCCGCCGGCCCGGCGGGGTCCCGCCGCCTTGTCGGTATCACGGCCTGCCCGACCGGTATCGCCCATACCTTCATGGCCGCCGCCGCGCTCGAGAAGGCGGCCAAGGCCCTGGGCTACGAGATGCGGGTGGAGACGCAGGGCTCAGTCGGCGCGAAGAACGCCCTGACGGACAGCGAGATCGCCGAGGCCGATGCGGTGGTCATCGCGGCCGATACGGGCGTGGACACGGCGCGCTTCGCGGGCAAGCGCATCGTCATCGCGGGGACGGGCGACGCGCTGAAGGACGGGCAGGGGCTGATCAACCGCGCCCTGGCGGCGGAACCGATGGGCGGTGCCGCGCGGGGCGAGGCGGCGCCGACGCCGCGCAAGGCCCAGGCCCCCGGCGTCTACAAGCACCTGATGACCGGCGTATCCTACATGATCCCGCTGGTCACGGCGGGCGGCCTCTGCATCGCCCTGTCCTTCGCCTTTGGCATCGAGGCTTTCAAGGAGCCGGGCAGCCTGCCGGCGGCGCTGTTCCAGATCGGCGCGCAATCGGCCCTGGCGCTGATGGTGCCGGTGCTGGCGGCCTTCATCGCCTTCTCCATCGCGGACCGGCCGGGCCTGGCGCCGGGCTTCGTCGGCGGCGCGCTGGCCAATGCGGTGGGCGCGGGCTTCCTGGGTGGCATCGTCGCGGGCTTCCTGGCCGGCTATATCGCCCGCTTCCTGCGGGACAGGCTGCCCTTCCCGGAGAGCCTCGAAGGCCTGAAGCCGGTCCTGGTCATCCCGCTGCTGGCCTCGCTGGCGACCGGCCTGCTGATGATCTACGTGCTCGGCACGCCGATCGCCGCCGCCCTGGCCTGGCTCACGCAGTTCCTCCAGGGGATGGGGACCTCCAACGCCGTCCTGCTGGGCCTGCTGCTGGGCGCGATGATGGCCGTCGACATGGGCGGGCCGGTCAACAAGGCAGCCTATGCCTTCGGTGTCGGCCTGCTCGGCGCCGAGACCTTCGCGCCCATGGCCGCGATCATGGCCGCCGGGATGACGCCGCCGCTCGGCATCGCGGTGGCGACCCTCATCGCCCGCGGGCGCTTCAGCCAGGAGGAGCGGGATGCCGGCAAGGCCTCGGCCGTGCTGGGGTTGGCCTTCATCACCGAGGGCGCCATTCCCTTCGCGGCCAAGGACCCCGTGCGGGTCATCCCGGCGCTGGTGGCCGGCTCGGCGGTCGCCGGCGGGCTCTCCATGCTCTTCGGCTGCACCCTGCGGGCACCGCATGGCGGCATCTTCGTGGTCGGGATTCCGGGGGCGGTCGGCAATCCGCTGGGCTACCTGATCGCGATCCTCGCCGGGACCGCCGTCACCGCCCTGGCGGTGGCGGTGCTGAAGCGCCATTCTCCGGTCGCGGCCGCCGCCTGAGGTCGTGAGCGGCGGTTTGGCGGAAGCCGGCGAAGCGGCTATAAAGACGCTGATTTTCGTGGGGCGGGGCGGCGGGGTAATCCTGCCCGACCCCGGCTCCCGGCGGCGCGTCCGCCCGGGAGGCCAGACCCCGGCTGCTGCATAGGAAAACGGCGTGAGCGACAGCGATAACGGCACCGGGCCGTCCGGCCATATTCCGCCCGAGGGCACGATGCCGGTGACGCTCGAGGAGGAGATGCGCCGCTCCTACCTCGACTATGCGATGAGCGTGATCGTGTCCCGCGCCCTGCCGGATGTGCGGGACGGGCTGAAGCCGGTGCACCGACGGATCCTGTTCTCGATGAACGAGAACGGCTTCACGGCCGACAAGCCCTACAAGAAGTCTGCGCGCGTCGTGGGCGACGTGATGGGCAAATATCACCCTCACGGCGACAGCGCGATCTATGACGCCATGGTCCGCATGGCGCAGACCTTTTCGCTGCGCGTGCCGCTGATCGACGGGCAGGGCAATTTCGGCAGCATGGACGGCGACCCGCCGGCGGCCATGCGCTACACCGAGGCGCGGCTCGCGCGGTCGGCCACGGCGCTCCTGGAAGGCATCGACGAGGACACCGTCGATTTCGGGCCCAACTACGACGAAAGCGCCGAGGAGCCGAAGGTCCTCCCCGCCGCCTTTCCGAACCTGCTGGTGAACGGCGCCAATGGCATCGCCGTGGGCATGGCGACGAACATCCCGCCGCACAACCCCACCGAGGTGATCGATGCCACGCTGGCACTGATCGCCGACCCGGAGACCTCGCTGGAGGATCTGATGAAGGTCATCCCGGGGCCCGACTTTCCGACTGGCGCCCTGATCCTCGGCCGCGCCGGCATCCGCTCGGCCTTCGAGACGGGGCGCGGCAGCATCGTCCTGCGCGCCCGCGCCGAGATCGAGGAGATGCGCGGCGGGCGCAGCGCCATCGCCATCTCCGAGATCCCCTACCAGGTGAACAAGGCGGCGCTGATCGAGCGGATCGCCGAGCTGGTGCGCAGCCGCCAGCTCGAGGGCATCAGCGACCTGCGTGACGAGAGCGACCGCTCGGGCTTGCGCATCGTCGTGGAGCTGAAGAAGGACGCGACCCCGGAGGTGGTGCTGAACCATCTCTATCGCTACACCAATCTGCAGACCTCCTTCGCGGTCAACATGCTGGCGCTGCATGAAGGAAGGCCGCAGCAGATGGGCCTTCGCCAGGCCCTGCTGGCGTTCATCGGCTTCCGTGAGGATGTCATCCTGCGCCGGTCGCGCTACCGCCTCGGCAAGGCGCGCGACCGGGGCCATCAGCTGGTCGGCCTCGCCATCGCCGTGGCGAACATCGACGAGGTCATCCGGCTGATCCGCAACAGCCCGGATGCCACCACGGCCCGCGCCGCGCTGATGGACCGGGACTGGCCGGTCGCGGATGTGGGGCCGCTGCTGGCCCTGGTCGATGATTCCGGCAATGTCGTCGTCAATGACACGGTTCGTCTGACCGAGGCGCAGGCGCGCGGCATTCTGGAGCTGCGCCTGCAACGGCTGACCGGGCTCGAGCGCGACAAGATCAATGCCGAGCTGGACGAGGTGGCCGGCCGCATCCGCGAGCTGCTGGAGATCCTGTCCTCCCGCCCGCGGCGTCTGGAGCTGATGGCCGAGGAACTGGCCGCGGTTCGCGCGCAGATCGCCTCCTCGCGCCTGTCCGAGATCGTCGACGGCATCGCTGACCAGGATGACGAGAGCCTGGTGGAGCCGGGCCTCATGGTCGTCACCCTGACGCGGGACGGCTATGTGAAGCGCACGCCGCTCGAGACGTTCCGCGCGCAGAATCGCGGCGGCCGCGGCCGCAGCGGCGCCAGCATGCGGCAGGATGATGTGGTGGTCCGCTCCTTCAACGCGCACACGCATCAGTGGGTGCTGTTCTTCACCAGCCGGGGCATCGCCTTCCGCGAGAAGGTGTGGAAGCTGCCCGAGGCGGGGCCGACGGCGCGGGGTCGGTCCCTGCGGCAACTCCTGCAGTTGCAGGAGGAAGAGCTGGTGACGGCGGTGCTGCCGCTGCCGCAGGATGAGAGCCTGTGGGAGAGCCTGCATCTCGTCTTCGCCACGGCGCAGGGCAATGTCCGCCGGAACCGGCTCTCCGACTTCAGGAATGTGCGCTCCTCCGGGCTGATCGCGATGAAGCTGGACGAGGGCGACGGCCTGATCGGTGTGTCCACCTGCCGCGAGGGCGATGACGTGCTGCTGGCGACGCGGGGCGGGCGGGCCATCCGCTTCGTCGCCGATGTCGACACGTTGCGCGTTTTCGCCGGCCGCGATTCGACCGGCGTGCGGGGCATCCGCCTGGGCAAGGGTGACGCGGTCATCGCGCTGTCCGTGCTGCGCCATGTCGATGCTGATGTCGAGGAGCGCAGCGCCTATCTGAAGCAGGCGGCGCAGAAGCGGCGCAGTGGCGAGGAGAGCGCCGAGGCGGCGGCGGAGTCGGAAGCCGCGCTGGCCGAGGAGAATGCGGAGGCGGCGCGGGCCGAGGTGTCGCTCTCGGTCGAGCGCATGGCCGAGCTGGAAGAGGCGGAGGAACTGCTGCTCACCGTCACCGACGGCGGTTTCGGCAAGCGCAGCTCCGCCTACGAGTACCGCGTCACGGGGCGGGGCGGGCAGGGCATCGCCAATATCAACCTGACGCCGCGCACCGGGCGGGAGGTGGTCGCCACCTTCCCGGTGCGGGGCGGCGACGACGTGATGCTGATCACCGACAGCGGCCGGCTGATCCGCATGCCGGTGGATCAGGTGCGCGTGACGGGCCGGCAGGCCATGGGCGTGACGCTGCTGCGGCTCGACGAGGGCGAGCGTGTTTCCTCTTGCTTCACCGTTGTGGAGGAGCAGGGCGTCGATGAGCCGGGGCCCGACGCGACCGCCGACGGCGCGGGGATGGGAGATGAGGATGTCTGAGCGCGGCCTGCGCACCGGCGTCTATCCGGGCACCTTCGACCCCGTCACCAACGGGCATCTCGACATCATCCATCGCGCCGCCCGGATCCTCGACCGCCTGGTGATCGGTGTGGCCATGAATGCCGGCAAGGGGCCTCTCTTTCCGCTGGAGGAGCGGGTCGCGCTGGTAGAGGCCGAGACGCGCCCGATCGCGGCGCGCACGGGCACCGTCATCGAGGTGGTGCCGTTCGAGAGCCTGCTCGTCGGTTTCGCGCGGGAGGTGGGCGCGCAGGTGATCGTCCGCGGGCTGCGCGCCGTGACCGACTTCGACTACGAGTTCCAAATGGCCGGGATGAACCGCCGGCTCGATCCCGAGATCGAGCTGCTCTTCCTCATGGCCAGCGAGGGCAACCATTTCATCTCCTCGCGTTTCGTGAAGGAGATCGCGCGGCTCGGGGGCGATATCAGCACCTTCGTGCCGCGCCTGACGCGCGACCGCACCCTTGAGAGGGTCCGGCAGCCGACCACCGGGGAGTGACACACGGATGCGACGCCGCACCCTGCTCGCCAGCACCATAGCCGTCACGGGGATCACCATGACCGAAGCCACGAACGAAGCCGCCGCCGCCCAGGGCGACGACCGCGAGAACACCCTCTATTTCGACCTGAAGGACGGCCGCGTCGCCATCAAGCTGCGCCCCGATCTCGCGCCGCAGCATGTCGATCGCATCAAGACCCTGGTCCGCCAGGGCTTCTATGACGGCACGCCCTTCCACCGCGTGATCGAAGGCTTCATGGCCCAGGGCGGCGACCCGACCGGCACCGGCACGGGCGGCAGCCAGTTGCCCGACCTGCCGGCCGAGTTCAGCCCGCCGGCCAAGGCCCGCTTCCTGCGCGGCGTCTGCGGCATGGCGCGCACCGCCAATCCGAACTCCGCCAACAGCCAGTACTTCATCATGTTCGCGCCGGCGCCCAGCCTGGACGGCCAGTACACCATCTGGGGCCAGGTCGTCTCCGGCATGGAGTTCGTGGACAAGATCAAGCGCGGCGCCGGGCAGAGCGGCATGGTCCGCGAGCCCGACCGTCTGGTGAAGGCGCAGATCGCCGCCGACGTTCCGGCCTGAGCGCGTTGTCGGCCTGACACCTACGACTTGACACTGGAGCCGAGGCCGTCATCTTCCGCCTCGGCCCAGCCTGTGCCCGTAGCTCAGCCGGTAGAGCACGAGACTTTTAATCTTGGGGTCCAGGGTTCGAGTCCCTGCGGGCACATTCCCACCGGCGCTGGCAAGCCCGCCCCAGGGGCGCTAAGCAGCGCGACGATGTCTTCCCCGACCCTCTCCGTCGTTGTTCCCTGCTACAACGAGGCCGAGAATATCGGCCCCATGGTGGCACGCCTGGAGGCAAGCCTTCAGGGCATCGCCTGGGAGGCCATCTTCGTGGACGACAACAGCCCCGATGGCTCTTGGCGCATCGCGCGGCAGATCGCGGACGGCGATCCGCGCATCCGCTGCATCCGCCGCGTCGGGCGGCGCGGGCTCGCCTCGGCCTGTGTCGAGGGCATGCTGTCCTCATCGGCCGAGTACGTGGCCGTCATCGATGGCGATCTGCAGCACGACGAGAGCCTGTTGCCCAGGATGCTGGAGACCCTGCGGCGGGGCGAGGCGGATATCGCCGTGGGCAGCCGCCATGTGGGGGGCGGTGCCGCGACCGAGGGCTTCTCGGCCCTGCGGAGCCGGATCAGCGATGGGGGAAAGGCCCTGGCGCAGATCATCCTTCCCGTGCCGGTGGCCGATCCGATGAGCGGCTTCTTCATGCTGCGCCGCGACCTGATCGAGGACATGGCGCCCCGGCTGACGAACCGCGGCTTCAAGATCCTGCTGGACATCCTGCTCTCCGCGCGGCGGAAGCTGCGCGTCGTCGAGCTGCCTTATGTGTTCCGCCCCCGCCTGGCCGGCGAGTCGAAGCTCGATGCCACGGTCCTGATCGAGTTCCTCACCCTGCTGCTGGACAAGGCGACGGGCGGCTTCCTGCCCCTCCGATTCCTCTCCTTCGCTCTGGTGGGAGGGATCGGGCTCGTGGTCCATCTGGCGGTCCTGTCGCAGGCCCTCCATGTCCTGCCCTTCGCCGGGGCGCAGTGGCTGGCCAGCTTCGTCGCCATGACCGTCAATTTCTGGCTCAACAACCGGATCACCTTCAGCGACGCCCGCCTGCGCAGGAAGGCCCTCTGGCGCGGCCTGCTGCTGTTCTATGTCGTCTGCGGCATTGGCGTGGCGGCCAATGTCGGCGTCGCCAGCCTGCTGTTGCGCGATGAGCTGGCCAACTGGGGCGTGGCGGGCGCGGCGGGCGCGCTGCTGACGCTGGTGTGGAACTACGCGGTATCGGCCACGCTGGTCTGGCGCGCCCGATGAGCCGGCGCTCCTGGCTCATCGCCCTCCTGGGGCTGACGCTGCTGCGCCTTCTCGCCGCCGCCCTCCTGCCGCCGGCCCCGGACGAGGCCTATTACTGGGTCTGGGGGCGCGCCCTGGCGCCTGGCTACTACGACCATCCACCCATGGTCGCGCTCTGGACCGCCCTGGGCAGCCTGCTGGCCGGCGACACGCCCCTCGGCCTTCGCCTGCTCGGCCCTCTGGGCGTAGCGGTGGCCTCGCTTCTGCTGGCGCGGGCGGGCGACCTGCTGTTCCCCGGCCGCCAGGTCGGCCCCTGGGGCGCGGCGGTGCTCAACGCGACGCTGCTCTTCGGCGCCGGCTCCGTGCTGATGACGCCGGACACCCCCTTGCTGGTGTTCTGGTGCGCCGCGATCTGGGCCCTGGCGAAGCTGCGGGCAAGCGGGGAGGGGCGGTGGTGGCTGGCCTTCGGCCTTCTCGCCGGCTGCGCGCTGCTGTCCAAGTACACGGCGGTGCTGCTGGGCGCCGGCGTGCTGATCTGGCTTCTCGTCGAGCCGGGGATGCGGTCCTGGTTCGGCCGCTGGCAGCTCTGGGCCGGCGGCGCCCTGGCCCTCCTCGTCTTCACGCCCGTGATCCTCTGGAACGCCTCGCATGGCTGGGCCAGCTTCGCCAAGCAGGGCGGCCGGGCGGGAAGCGCCGGCACGGGTTCCTCCTGGCGCTACCTGGCGGAGCTGATCGGCGGGCAGGCGGGGTTGGCGACGCCGATTGTCTTCCTGCTCTGCATCGCCGGCACGGCGGCGGCCTGCTCGGCCTGGTATCGTCGCCGGGACGCGAATGCGGGGCTGCTGGCGGCGCTGACCCTGCCGGCGGCGGCGCTCTTCGTCTGGCAGGCGACGGGTAGCCGGGTCCAGGGCAACTGGCCCGCCATCCTCTACCCGACCGCCTGCCTGGCGGCCGCGGCCTGTCTGGGCCCGCGATGGCTCCGTTGGCGCCGCCCGGCCGTGGCGCTCGGCCTGGGCCTGACCGTCCTGGTGCTGGTGCAGGCGGCCTTCGCTCCTTTGCCGCTTCCGCGCCGCAGCGACCCGACACTGGCACGGCTCGCCGGCTGGGCGGAGTTGGCGGAGGAGGCCGAGAGGGCGCGGCGCGGAGCAGGCGCCGCCTTCCTCGCCGCTGAGGAGTACGGGCTGGCCAGCGAGCTTGCCCTGCACCTTTCCGGCGTGCCGGTGATCGCCGTGGGGGACCGCTGGGATCTTTTCGATCTGCCGGCGCCGGTTCCGGGGGAGCAGGGCCTTCTCCTGCGCAGCCTGCGGCGCGACGGCCTCCCGCTCTGGCCCGGTGCCGAGGCCGTGGGCGAGGTCGTTCGCAGCCGGAAAGGTATCCCGGCGGAAGGCTACCGGCTCTACCGGGTCGTGGTGCCCGCCGGTCCGGGGCCGGACATGGTGGTGCTTCCTCAACGCCGCTGAGGCCCTGGTCCTTCGAGGCGGGCCACCCACATGCATCCAACCCAGGGAGGATGCCCGAGATGATGATCCATAGAGCACGTGGCTGGGAACTGCCCGAAACGGCGGTGACGCCGGAGAACTGGGTGCTGGGCCGCCGTCGGGGCCTGGGCCTCGCGGCGGGCCTCATCGCCGGCCTCGGCCTGCCCGCGGCGGCGAGGTCCCAAGGGGGTGCCCCGGTGGCCCGCAATGAGCGTTTCACGCCCGGCCGGGCCCTGACGCCGGAGCGTGAGGCCACCAGCTACAACAACTACTATGAATTCGGCTCCGGAAAGAACGTGAGCTCGGCGGCCGGCCGTCTGCCGCAGCGGCCCTGGACCATCCGGCTGGAAGGTCTGGTGGAGAAGCCCCAGGAACTGGACCTCGACGATCTGCTGAAGCGCGTCTCCCTGGAGGAGCGGGTCCTGCGTCACCGCTGCGTGGAAGCCTGGGCCATGACCGTTCCCTGGACCGGCTTTCCCATGGCCGATCTGGTGCGCCTCGCCGCCCCGACCGCTGCCGCCAGGTTCGTCGTGTTCGAGACGGTGCGCGACACCGCCGTCATGCCGGGGCTGCGGCAGAGCTGGTATCCCTGGCCCTATACCGAGGGCTGCACCATGGCGGAGGCCATGAATGAGCTCTGCTTCCTCGCCGTTGGCCTCTACGGCAAGCCGGTGCCGGCGCAGAATGGCGGGCCGATCCGGGTGCTGTTTCCCTGGAAGTACGGCTTCAAGAGCGGCAAGGCGCTGGCCCGGATCCGCTTCACCGACACGCGGCCGGTCAGCTTCTGGGAGAAGCTGCAGCCCAGCGAATACGGCTTCTGGGCGAATGTGAATCCCGAGGTGTCGCACCCCCGCTGGAGCCAGGCGACGGAGCGCCTGCTGGGCAGCAACGAGCGGGTGCCGACGCGGATCTACAATGGCTATGGCGAGTTCGTCGCCGATCTCTATCGTGGGCTGGACGGAGAGAAGCTTTTCCTCTGATCGGTCTCCGCCAGCCGGCGGCGGCCCTCCTCGATGGCGCGGAGGGCCTCCGACCAGAGGCCCAGCCTGGCCAGCTCGGCGGGGGAGAACCAGCAGGCCTCGCTGACGTCATCCCCGGGAACGACCTGGCCATCCATCCAGCGCCCGGCGAAGTCGATGATGGTGTAGTGGAAGCGGGTGCGGTCCAGATCATCCCGGGCCAGGGCATCGACCACCACGGCCAGGACCAGGGGGCCGACCGTGATGCCGGCTTCCTCCAGAAGCTCCCGCCTCCCGGCCTCCTCCGCCGTCTCGCCCAGATGCTGCGCGCCGCCGGGGATCGACCATTCTCCCTGGCGGGGCGGCTTGCTCCGCCGCACCAGCAGCACCTCCTCGCCGCGGAAGGCGATGACCCCGACCCCGATCCAGGGCCGGTCGGGATATTCTCGGCTGCTCACGGCGCCGGCGCCCGGGCGGGCTCCTGGCGGGCGGGCTCCTCGCGGCGCAGATCCTCCAGCCGGGGCAGGAAAGCCTTGGCCTTCCAGGCACCGACCTGATAGGCCCAGCCACGCCAGCGGGCATTCAGGGCCGCCGCCTCGCCGCCGCCGGAGGCCGCCAGGCGCAACCACACGGCTTCCCCCTCCTGATTCAGGCGGACCTGGATCGCCAGTCCATCCGTCAGCGTGAAGCGGGCTTCCCCCGCTTCCGATCCGGGAATCTCCGCCTCGCGCCGCACATCCGTCAGCGTCAGGAACTCGAAGGCGCCGGCCACATTGTCCAGGCTGCTCTGCTCCGTCGGCGGCGCGTCGGGTGGGGCGACAAGGACGAGGCGCCCATCCGGCCCCTCGCTCCGTGCCAGGACCACGGGCGCCGTGCCCGCGCGTGACACCTCGGCGCGCAGCATGCGCTCGCGCGGGAGACTGGCGAGGTCGCGATCGATCCAGAGCTGGGGGTCGGCGTCGAGCGGCAGGCGGCCTTCGGCCAGCCAGGCCTGATCCTCATTCGGGCGGCGGACATAGACGCTTTCGGGGACATTCCCCTGTGTCCGCACGCGCCGTCGGCCGACCACCAGCTCGGCGATGACCGCGCCCGTCTCGTCCAGCACCCGGAGCAGGGACGCGGTCGAACCCTCCCTGGACGGATCCCGCAAGCCCAGCCGCTCGAACATGGCCGGATCGCTGGTGCGCGGCTCGGTCAGGCGCAGCTCGGTCAGGCCGACCAGGACTTCCCGCACCTTCTCCGGGCGGGCGGGATAACCGGCCTTCTCCGGCAGGACCCAGGCCTCGCCCTGGCGGATTACGCTCAGTCGGCCGTCATGCCGCTCGACCTCGATGCGCGCCGCCGCGGCCAGCCGCGTGGCGAGGTCACGGAACATCAGAGGCGCGGACCCGGTCTCCGGAGGCGGCGGGCCGCTGGAGCCGAGCAGGACGACCGCGCCGGCCGAAAGCGCGGCGGCGCCACTCAGGAGCAGGAGGGATCGGCGTTGCATGGCGTGCTCCCTCAGCCCCGCGCGGCGCTGCGACGGCGGCCCCGGGCCAGGGCGAGGCCAATCGCGAAGAGCGTCAGCAGGATCGGCACCAGGGCGATGTTGAGGACGCGCAGAGTGGTCTCCAGCCGTTCGATGTCACGGCGCAGCTCGAGCTGAACGCCGCGGAGCTGGCCGCGCGTCGCGACGATCTCCGCCCTGGCCTGGTCGATTTCCGCCCTCTGCTCGGGCGTGATGACCGCCTGGGCCTGGCCGCCAGCCGCGCCGGTGCCCTGACGCAACTCGCGCAGGCGGCGCTCCGTGGCCTCCAGCTTGCGGGTCAGGTCCTGTTCGGTCTGCCGGTATCTGGCCTCAGCATCGCGGCGGATCTCCTCCACCACACCGAAGGGGCGCAGCGATTCGCCCCGGGAGCGCAGGCCGATCAGGGCGTCGCCGCCGGCCAGGGTGTCGGTCAGATTGGCCACCAGGGCGCCGTTGTCACTGAAGGGGGTCGCTGTCTGCTGCCCGAGGAAATCCTGGACCTGGACCCAGAAACGGTCCTCCAGCAGATCGGAGTCGTTGGCGACGACGAGATTGGCCGGTCCCTCGCTCTTCTCCAGATGGGCCGGCAGGCCCTCCTCGCGCGCCACACCTTCCGGCAAGGCGGGCGGGCCATCCGGGAAGGCGCTGCGCAGCATGCCACGGACGCGGGCCAGCAGAACGTGTCGCTGGCCGTCGGGGCGGAACTCGGCCAGCAGCCGGGCCGGGTCGGGGCTTTCGCGCACACGGGCCACGTCCACCAGCATCGCGCGGTCGCTGCTGGTGATCAGCGGCGTGAACTCGATCGGGGCGTCCGGCCTGTGCCGCACCTCGCCGGCCGAGGCGAAGGTGACCTGCTGCAGATCGGCCGTGGCCACATCGCTCCGCGTCAGCGAATCGCCGGTGGCGTTGAACCAGGCCAGGTAGTCCACCGCCTGCACGCGATCCTGCGGATTGGCCCGGACGCGCCAGGCACCGCGCTGGTCGAGCACCACCTTGTCGCGCGGCGTCTCGATGCCCCAGGCATTCAGCAGGCGGTCCAGGCCCGATGCCGTGTCCCGCACCGGCTGCCCGTTCGGGCCGGGACGCGAGGCCTGGCTCTCGCTGTGCGGATCGGTCATCGCGAAGAGCTTGCCGCCGCGCATGACGAACTGATCGATGGCGTAGAGCATCGCCTCCGGCAGGTTCTGCGGCTGCGCGACGATCAGCACCTCGACATCGGGATCGATCCGCTGCGTCTCGGGCGCGATCTCGCGCAGGGAGAAGAACTGCCTGAGCTGGTTGGCGATGACGAAGGGCTGGCCGGCGCCCGGCACGCGCATCATCAGCGCGCGGGGGTCGCCATTCAGGGGCAGTGCCGAAAGCAGTCCCACCACCGGCCGCCGGGGGTTGGACAGTTCGTAGATCAGCCGCGTCAGATCGTATTCCAGGAACCGCTCGCGTTCGGGCTGCAGGAACGGCAGCACGCGTTCGTCGTCGATCAGGTTGGTTCCGGCGATGCCGAAATAGACCTGCTCTCCCGTCTGGTCGATCGGCACGCCCTGGATGCCGTAGGAGAGGGCGCGGTCCTCCGTCTCGCTGAAGGGCTCGGGGTCCAGGAACTCCAGCCGCAGCCTGCCGTCCGATGCGCTGGCATATTCCTGCAGCATCTCGCGCACCCTGTCGGCATAGGCGCCGAAGACCGGCGCGGCGCCGCCGAGCTGCCGCGAATAGAACAGCCGCAGCGTGATGGGATCCCGCAGGCCGGACAGCACCTGCCGGGTTCCGTCCGAGAGCGTGTAGAGATGCTGCTGGGTCAGATCGAGCCGGGCATGAGGAAGCAGCCGCGCGGCCAGCAGATTCACCGACACGGCCAGCACCAGGGCCGCCGCCAACCCGGCCAGGGAGTAGAGCAGCCGGCCGGAAGCGAGGGGCGGGGCGGCGGGGGAAGGGGAGGTCCGGGGCATCGTTCAGTCGGCCTTCCGGTGATCGACGGCCAGGGTGTTGGCGAAGAGCCAGAAGCCGATGAAGGTGCCGAAGAAGATCAGATCGCGCAGGGCGACGATGCCGCGCGAGAGGTCGCCGAGGCGTTCGGTGACGGAGATGCCGCGCGCGATCTCCGCCATGACGGGGATGCGGCGCGACAGGAAATCCGTGACGACCGGGCTGCCCGAGGCGGCGAACAGGAAGCAGACCGCGACGGCCAGCACGAAGGCGACGACCTGGTTCTTGGTCAGCGCGGAGATGGCGGCACCGATGGAGAGATAGGCCCCGGCCACGAGAAGGCAGCCGATGTAGCCGGTGGCGATGACGCCATTGTCGGGCCGCCCGAGATAATTGACCGTCAGCACCAGGGGGAAAGTCAGCGCCAGCGCGATGCCGCAGAACAGCCAGGCCGCCAGGAACTTGCCCAGCACGGCCTGCCACTGCGTGACGGGCAGCGTCAGCAGGAGCTCGATGGTGCCGAGGCGGCGCTCCTCGGCCCAGAGCCGCATGGTGAGGGCCGGCACCAGGAAGAGGAACAGCCAGGGCACGAAGCCGAAGAAGGGCTGCAGATCCGCCGTTCCGCGGTCGAAGAAGTTGCCGAGGGTGAAGGTCAACGTGCCGGACATCACGAGGAAGATGACGATGAAGACATAGGCGACGGGGGTGGCGAAGTAGCCGGCCAGCTCCCGCCGGGCGATGGTCAGCGCGCCCGCCATCACGGCGCCTCCTGCGACAGGGTCAGCTCGCGGAAGACGGCATCCAGCGAGGGGCCGCGCCGGGCCAGCTCCGCGGGCGTCGCATCCGCCAGCAGGCGCCCGCGCGCGATGATGATGGCGCGCGTGCAGATCGCCGAGACCTCCTCGAGGATATGGGTCGAGATGATGATGGCCTTGCTCGGCGCCATCTGTCCGATCAGGCGGCGCACCTCATGCTTCTGGTTGGGGTCGAGGCCATCGGTAGGCTCGTCCAGCACCAGCACCGGCGGATCGTGCAGCAGCGCCTGGGCCAGGCCGACGCGGCGCTTGAAGCCCTTGGACAGGGTCTCGATGGGCTGCAGTCGCACGCCCTCCAGCGTGGTCAGCCGCATGGCATGGGCCACGCGCTCGCGTTCCTCGCCGCCGCGGTAGCCGCGGATGCGCGCGACGAAGCCCAGGAAGGACTGCACCGTCATCTCGGGATAGGTGGGCGCGCCCTCAGGAAGATAACCGAGTTGCCGCTTGGCTTCGACAGGCCGGGCGACGACATCCTCGCCGCAGATCCGCGCCGCCCCCGCGCTCGGCGTCACGAAGCCGGCGAGCATCTTCATGGTGGTCGATTTGCCGGCGCCGTTCGGTCCGAGGAAGCCCAGCACCTCGCCACGGGCGACCTGGAAGGACACGTTGTCCACGGCGGTGAAGGTACCGAAGCGCTTGGTCAGACGGTCGATCTCGATGAGTGCGGACAACCGCGCATACCCCCTGCAGGACCGGATGCCGGTCCGGTTTAATCGTGGCAGGAGGGTTTGCAAGCCCCGGCGCTGTATCGGATTGTCGCGGCGGACTCAGCCCGCGGCGAGCGGAGCGAGGGTGAGGTCATGGCCGAACAGGGCCAGCAGCATCCGGGCCGCGCGCCCGCGCGGCGTGGCCCGCAGCTCCGGGTCCTTCTCCAGCAGCAGCGCGGCGTCCTGATGGGCCATGCGGATCATGCCGCCGTGGCGCTGCGGATCGGCGATGCGGCGGCCCAGGCGGCCAGCCTGGCGAAGGCCGAGGGCATCGCCGCCGCCGCGGTGGTCGAGATCGGCGTCGGCGATGACGAAACCGTCCTGCGTGTCCCGGAGCACGGCCAGCCGGCGCTGCTCGGATTCGTTCAGCTCGGCGGAGGGGAGCAGCAGGCAGAAGGACTGCGCCGGACCGCGGCCCACGCGGCCACGCAACTGGTGAAGGGCGGCGAGGCCGAAACGCTCGGCTTGTTCGATGATCATGATGGTGGCGTCCGGCACGTCCACACCGACCTCGACCACCGTCGTGGCAACCAGGAGCTGCGCGCGGCCGGAGGCGAAGTCCTGCAGGGCGGCCTCGCGGACCTCCAGCTTCTGGGCGCCGTGGGCCAGGCGGACCTTGTCGCCGAACAGGGCGGCCAGCTCGGCGAAGGTGGTCTCCGCGGCGGCGTTGTCGTGTCTCTCGCCTTCCTCCACCGCCCGCACCACCCAGTAGGCCCGGTGCCCGGCGGCGAAGGCGGCGCGCAGCCGCGCCGTCAGCTCCGCGCGCCGCTCGCGGCTGATGATTCGCGTCACGATGGGCTGCCGTCCGGCGGGCCGGCCCTCAAGCCGGCTGACCGCCATGTCTCCCCATTGCGTCAGTAGCAGCGTGCGGGGGATCGGGGTCGCGGTCATGACCAGGACATCGGTCGTGCCCTTCTCGGCCAGGGCCAGGCGCTGCGCCACGCCGAAGCGATGCTGCTCGTCCACAACCACAAGGCCGAGGTCATGAAAGGCCACCCCCTCCTCGATCAGCGCGTGGGTGCCCACGACCAGGGGGAGATCACCCCGGGCCAACCCTTCGAGCACCTGCCGCCGCGCCTTGCCCTTGACCGAGCCGGCGAGCAGCGCGCAGGGCACCCGCGCCGCGCCCGCCAGCTTCTCCAGCGTCCTCAGATGCTGCCGGGCCAGCAGCTCGGTGGGCGCCATCAGCGCCGCCTGGGCGCCGCCCTCGACGGCACGCAGCATGGCCAGCACGGCAACCAGCGTCTTGCCGGCGCCGACATCGCCCTGCAGCAGGCGGAGCATGCGCCGCGGCGCCGCCAGGTCGGCATCGATCTCCGCCAGGGCCCGCTCCTGCGCGGCGGTGGGCGGGAAGCCGAAGGCCTTCAGGGCGGCCTCCCGGAGCAGGCCGCTGCCGATCAGGGCACGCCCCGGGCGGTGCAGGACGGTACGGCGCACCAGGCCGACGGCGAGCTGTCCGGCCAGCAGCTCGTCATAGGCCAGCCGCTCGCGCGGTGCCTCGGGAGGCGGCTCGTCCGGCATCTGCAGGGCGCGCAGGGCCTCGCCGAAGGCAGGCCAGCGGCGCCGTGCCAGGAGGTTGCGATCCTGCCATTCGGGCAGGTCGGGCAGGGCCCCGCACACCTCCGCCATGGCGCGCCCGACATCCCGCTGACCGAGGCCGCGCACCAGCGGCCAGATGGGCTGGATCTCGGGAATGTCGTCGGGCGGAGAGACGAAGTCGGGGGCCTCCATCTGCCAGCGGTCTCGGAAGCGCTTCATCCGCCCGGACACGCGACGGACCGCGCCCTCCGGATAGGTGCGGCCGAGCCAGGCGCCGAGCCAGGAGCGCCGGCCAAAATAGATCAGGTCGAGAAGGCCGGCCGGCGACTCGCAGCAGACCGACCAGGGCTGCGTCGGGCTGCGGGGCGGCTGGACGCTGAGCACCCGGACCTCCAGCGTGGCGACGTCGCCTTCCTGCGGCAGGCTCGCCCGGCGGTCCTGGTAGCGTTCCGGCATGTGGAAGAGCAGGTCGATCAGCCTGTCGCCCTCGACGGCCTGGGCCAGGCGCTTCCGTTTCTCCTCCGGCAAGGGCAGGCTGGACAGCGGCGCCAGGAGCGGCGCCGCCGGATACAGTTCGGCCTCTTGGGCTGACATGATTCCCATCAGCCTCTATATGCCAGCCTGATAAGGCGCCGACATGTCCCTGACCGAAAACACCACCCCCGAGCTGACCCCCCGCCGCCGCCGCCTGCTGTTCCGGGCTCACCATCGCGGCACGAAGGAGACCGACCTGATGGTCGGCGGCTTCGTGGCGCGCCATATCGCCGTCTTCACCGACCCGGAGCTGGACGAGCTGGAGGCGGTGCTCGACCATCTCGATGTCGACCTGGCCGATTGGCTCAGTGGCCGCCGGCCCATCCCTCCGGAGGTCATGACGCCGATGATGGCGCGGATGCGGGAGGAATGCTCCCGCACCGGCGCCGGCGTGCCGGAGGCCGCGCGCCGCGCATGACCGCATTGACCGTCTACGGCGCTCCCGAGGGTTTCGACGCCCTTCTGCTGTCCCGCCGCAGGCGGGAGTTTTCCGGACCGGTGCTGCATGTCTGCCGGGACGATGCGCGCATGGCCCGGATGCAGGAGGGGCTCGGCTTCTTCGCGCCGGAGATCGAGGTGCTGCGCCTACCGGCCTGGGATTGCCTGCCCTATGACCGGGTCTCGCCGCATGCCGAACTCGTGGCCGAGCGCGTCGCGACGCTGACCCGGCTGCTGGAAACCGGGCAGCGGCCCAGGCTCGTGCTGACCACCGTGAATGCCCTGGTGCAGCGCATTCCGCCGCCCGCGGTCTTCGCGGACGCGACGCTGCTGCTGCGCCGTGGCGGCCGCATCGCGCCCGAGCGGCTGGCCGGCTTCCTGGAGGCCAATGGCTATGGCCGGGTGGCGACCGTGATGGAGCCGGGCGAGTACGCCGTGCGCGGTGGCATCGTCGATCTCTATCCGGCCGGTGAAGCGGAGCCGGTTCGCCTGGACCTCTTCGGCGACGAGATCGAGAGCCTGCGCCATTTCTCCACCGAGACGCAACGAAGCGGCGCGGTCCTGCAGGAGCTCTGGCTGCGGCCGGTTGGCGAGGTCTTCCTCGACGAGGCCTCGATCGCGCGCTTCCGGACCGGCTACCGGGACCTCTTCGGCCCGGCCTCCGGCGAAGACCCCCTCTACGTCTCGATCT
Organism: Roseomonas sp. KE0001; assembly: GCF_016107285.1. GTDB lineage: Bacteria > Pseudomonadota > Alphaproteobacteria > Acetobacterales > Acetobacteraceae > Pseudoroseomonas. The sequence continues at coordinate 686,602 of NZ_RCVQ01000001.1, forward strand.
CCGCCGGCCGGCGCCACCCCGGCATGGAGCATTGGGCGGCGCTGTTCCATGAGAGCATGGCGACGCTGCTCGACTACATGCCCGGCGCCTCCGTCAGCCTGGACCACCAGGCCGGGGACGCGCTCGAGGCCCGGCTCGAGATGATCGAGGATCACTATCAGGCGCGGCGCGGCCCGTCCCGCGAGGGGGAGGTGCCTTATCGGCCGGTGCCGCCGGGCCGGCTCTACCTCAGCCGCGCCGACTGGGATGCCATGCTGTCGGGCGGCCCGCTGCTCTCCTTCAGCCCTTTCCCCCGGCCCGAGGGCGCGGAGGGTATCGAGGCCGGAGGGCGGCCAGGGCGCCTCTACGCGGAGGCGCGGGCCTCGGGGCAGAATGTCTTCACCGCCTTCCGCGAGCAGGCCGAGAGCCTGGCGCGGAGCGGCCACCGCCCGCTCGTCGCCGCCTGGACCCGGGGCTCGCGGGACCGGTTGGGCAACCTGCTGCGCGAGAATGGCGTGACCGCGCAGCCGGTGGAGGACTGGGCGGCGGCCCGGCGCCTGCCGGCCGGCATGATCGGCCTCGTCGTCTATGGCCTGGAGCGCGGCTTCGTCGGGCCGGGCCCGGAAGGCGGCAAGGGCGGCGCCATCGCCGTCACCGGCGAGCAGGATCTTCTCGGCGAGCGCATCGCCCGGCCGCCGCGGCGCCGCAAGCGGGCGGACCAGTTCATCGCCGATGCCACCGAGATCGCCGAGGGCGACCTGGTCGTGCACCAGGAGCATGGCATCGGCCGCTATGACGGCCTGGCGACCATCGAGGTCTCGGGCGCCCCGCATGACTGCCTCCGCCTGGTCTATGACGGCGGCGACAGGCTGTTCCTGCCGGTCGAGAACATCGAGCTGCTGTCGCGCTTCGGCAGCGACACCGCCGGGGCGACGCTGGACAAGCTGGGCGGCACCTCCTGGCAGAACCGCAAGGCCAAGGCCAAGCAGCGGATCGCCGACATGGCGGGCCAGCTGATCCGGGTCGCGGCGGAGCGCAAGGTCAAGGAAGCCCATCTGGCCACCCCGCCCGAAGGGGCCTGGGACGAGTTCTGCGCGCGCTTCCCCTTCGCCGAAACCGAGGATCAGCAGCGCGCCATCGCCGATGTGCTGGAGGATCTGTCGGCCGGCCGGCCCATGGACCGCCTGATCTGCGGCGATGTCGGCTTCGGCAAGACGGAAATCGCCCTCCGGGCCGCCTTCGTCGTCGCCATGACCGGCGCGCAGGTGGCCGTGGTGGTGCCGACCACTCTTCTCTCGCGCCAGCATTTCCGCACCTTCACCGCCCGCTTCGCGGGATTGCCGATCAAGGTCGCCCAGCTCTCCCGCATGGTCACGGCGAAGGAGGCGGCGGCGGTCAAGGCCGGGCTCGCCGACGGCTCCATCAACATCGTGGTCGGCACGCATGCCTTGCTGGCCAAGGGCATCGACTTCGCCGACCTCGGCCTCGTCATCGTCGATGAGGAGCAGCATTTCGGCGTGGCGCACAAGGAGAGGCTCAAGGCGCTGCGGGCCGATGTCCATGTCCTGACGCTGACGGCGACGCCGATTCCGCGGACGCTGCAGCTGGCGCTCACGGGGGTGCGGGAGATGAGCGTCATCGCCACGCCGCCGGTCGACCGCCTGGCGGTACGCACCTTCATCATGCCCTTCGATTCGGTCGTCATCCGCGAGGCGATCCAGCGCGAGCGCTTCCGTGGCGGGCAGATCTTCTGCGTGGTGCCACGCCTGGAGGACCTGCCGAGAATGGCCGCCCGCCTGGCCGAGATCGTGCCGGAGGCGCGCACGGTGCAGGCGCATGGGAGGCTGACCCCGACCGAGCTCGAACGCGTCATGACCGAGTTCGGCGACGGCAAGTACGACATCCTGCTGGCGACCAACATCGTCGAGAGCGGGCTCGACATGCCCGCGGTCAATACTCTCATCATCTATCGCGCCGACATGTTCGGTCTGGCGCAGCTTTACCAGCTTCGCGGCCGGGTGGGCCGGGGCAAGCTGCGTGGCTATGCCTATCTGACCTGGCCGGCGGCGCAGCGCCTTTCGGGCTCGGCGGAGAAGCGCCTGGCGGTGATGCAGACGCTGGACAATCTCGGCGCCGGTTTCACGCTGGCCAGCCATGACCTCGATATCCGCGGTGCCGGCAATCTGCTCGGCGACGAGCAGTCGGGTCATATCCGCGAGGTCGGCATCGAACTCTACCAGCAGATGCTGGAGGAGGCGGTGGCGACCATCAAGGCGGGGCAGGGGCGCCGGGATGAGGAGGATCGCGAGTGGACGCCGCAGATCAATCTCGGCCTGCCGGTCCTCATCCCCGAGAGCTACGTGGCCGACCTGCCGGTGCGTCTCGGTCTCTACCGGCGCATCGGTGCCCTGGCGGGCGAGGCCGAGGTCGAGGCCATGGCGGCCGAGCTCGCCGATCGCTTCGGCCCGCTTCCGGCGGAGGTCGAGAACCTGCTTCAGGTCGTCTCCATCAAGCACCTCTGCCGGCAGGCGGGTGTCGAGAAGCTTGATGCCGGGCCGAAGGGCATTGTCCTGACCTTCCGCCAGAACCGTTTCGCCAATCCGGGCGGGCTGGTGAACTGGGTGACAGCCCAGAAGGGGCTGGTGAAACTGCGGCCGGACCACAAGCTGGCCATGGTGCGGGAAATGGACCTGAAGACGCGCGTCCGTACCGCGAAGGACATGCTGGCCGCGCTGGCCGGCGTCGCGGCGCAGGGGCGCGCCGCCTGACACCGGCTTGCCTCAGAACTCCATCGCTTCGGCCAGGGCCACGTCCAGCAGGCGCCCCAGGACTTCCGGCTCCTGGGCGCCGGCGATGGCGTGGCTCGACCCGATGCCGCCGCCTCCGGAAATCACGAAGCAAGGGACCCCATTGATGCCGAGGCGATGGGCCCGGAGGTTCTCCGCATGGACCGCCTCCACCTCCAGGCCGGTCGCGAGAAACCGCAGGACGGTGCGCTGGTCGAGCCCGTAGCGCTCACCCAGCCGGGCCAGGACCTCGTGGTCACCGATGTCGGCGCCCTCGCTGAAATGCGCCGTGAACAGCCCATCCACCAGCGCATCGGCAATGCCGTGCTGCCCCGCCAAGCGGACCAGGCGGTGCGCGTCGACGGAGGAGGGGACGCGGCGGATGCGTTCGAAACGGAAATCGATGCCTTCCGGCCGGCCCAGCTCCGTCATGGTGGCGTGCAGCCGGCGCATGCGCTCCTCGCTGCCGAAGCGGCGGGCGGCCTGCTCGTGCCGATGGCCCGCCCCGGCACCCAGCTCCGGATTCAGCAGGAACGGACGCCAGCGCACCGTCGTCAGGATATCGGCGCGCCGGGCCAGCATGCGTCGCAGCCGCCTGGCGCCCAGGAAGCACCAGGGGCAGACGAGATCATAGACGACCTCGATATCGAGGTGGCCGCGATTGGAGGAGACGAGATTCACGCCGCCAATATAGACCCTCAGGCCGCCAAAGCATCCCTGAGGCGGGTCTGAGCCACAGAATCCCTTGGAATCAGTCTTGTACCCTTGATTCCTGACTCCTAGTTTGAGTTTGCATCGTCAAGGGGTTGTCCGGCTGTCATGATGGCGGGCTCGCATGTCGCTCTGGGTGCGGCCGCCTGGATGCTGGCGGCGCCCAGGCTGGGTCTGCCGGCCCTGGATCCGGCCCTGCTCGGCCTGGCCGTGGCGGGGGCGCTGGCGCCGGATATCGACCATCCGAAATCCTGGGTGGGCCGGCGATTGTGGTTCATCTCCCGCCCCTGTGCCGCGATCTTCGGCCACCGGGGAATGACCCATTCGCTGCTGGCGCTCCTCGCCTGTCTTGCCGTGTTGCTGCGCCATGACGTGCCTTTCGTCGTCGCGGCGCCCTTGGCGGTCGGCTATGTCTCTCATCTGGCGGCAGACCTGCTGACGCCCGGTGGCCTCCGCCTCGCCTGGCCTTTCAAGGGCACCTATGCCTTGCCGCTGTGCCGGACCGGTTCGCCCTTCGAGCCGCTGATCGTGGCTGTGATCCTGTCATGGTCCTGGGGCGGCTTGGCTGAACGGAGTACGATCCGCGCGGACTGGGCCGCCGGCGGGATCTGCCATCTCGCCGGCGCCGTCCTGCCGTCCTTCTGCGCGGAGGCGGCCTCCGTCCTGGCCGACGGCACGCAGCGCCTGGCGACCCTTGGCGGCGCCCTCCTGCGAGCGCCCTGACCGGCCGGAAAGGCGGGGGATGGGACCAGCGCCGAACGGATGACCGTGGATTATCGCCCTGAGGGGTCTCATCGGCATCGTGGAGGGCTAGGGGCGGCGTCTGGCGGATGGGGTGGGATTCGAACCCACGGTAGAGTTACCCCTACGGCGGTTTTCAAGACCGCTGCCTTAAACCACTCGGCCACCCATCCGTCTGCGGACGCGATGTCGCATCGTCCCGCACGCGCCGTTAGCGCTCTCGCTGCCTTAAGGGAAGTGGGATGCGGCCACAGGGAGCCGCTTCCGACACAATTTGATGCGAAATCGCAATGAACTTGGTCAACTCTCTTTCGCCCTTAAGTAACAGGAGCCGCAGCGCATGACGCCAGCGGTTGCAGTCCGGCGGGCCCTCATGGCACCTCTCGCGCATGGTCAGTCGTCGTTTCCTCCTCTCCCGAGTCGCCGCCCTCCCTGCGCTTGCCGCAACCGGTGCGCAGGCCGCCACCTCCAGCTTCGAGGCCTTCATGGCTGAGGTCGCGTCGGATGCCCGGCGTGCGGGGATCTCGCAATCCGTGCTGCAAAGGGCCCTGACGGGGATACGACCGAACGAGAAGGTGCTTGAGCTTGACCGGCGCCAGCCCGAGTTCACGCTGACCTGGGAGCAGTACCGGGACAGCCGGCTTTCCGCCCAGCGCATCGAGCGTGGCCGGCAGGCCTTCCAGGACAACCAGGCGCTTCTGGATGCCATCTGGCAACGCTACCAGGTGTCTCCCCGCGTGGTCGTCGCCGTCTGGGGCCTGGAGACGAACTATGGCGGCTTCACCGGCACCTTCAACGTGATCGAGGCCCTGGCCACGCTGGCCTGGGACGGGCGGCGTCACGATTTCTTCCGTGGCGAGCTGATGGCGGCCCTGCGGATCCTGCAGGCGGGGGATGTCACGCCGGAGCGGATGCGGGGCAGCTACGCGGGCGCCATGGGGCACCCGCAGTTCATGCCCTCGAGCTTCGAGCGTCTCGCCGTGGACTTCGATGGCGATGGCCGGCGCGACATCTGGGACAACCGGGCCGATGCCCTGGCCTCCATCGCCAATTATCTCGGCCGCAATGGCTGGCGCGGGGACGAGCGCTGGGGGCGTGAGGTCCTGCTGCCCTCGGGCTTCGATCGCGGGCAGGCCGGCCGCGGCACGCGCCGCCCGCTGCGCGACTGGGTGCAGGCCGGGGTCCGGGCCAGCGACGGCACGCCCCTGCCGCCGCTGGACATGGCCACCTCTATCCTGTTGCCCGGCGGGGCGGGCGGGCAGGCCTTCGCGGTCTACCAGAACTTCAACGTGATTCGTCGATACAATCCCTCCGACTACTACGCCCTCGCCGTCGGGCTATTGTCCGATCTCGTGGCATGAGGCGCCGCGCCGTCCTCGGCATGGGCCTGGCGCTGCCGGTGCTGGTCACGGCCTGCCATCGGCCTCCCGCGCCATCGGGTCCGGCGGCAGGCGGCCGCTATCTGATCGGCGGGGCCTACCAGATGGGCGGGGTCTGGTCCTATCCGAAGGAGGATTTCGGCCTGCAGGAGACCGGCCTGGCGAGTGTCGTGGCCGATCCGCGTGCCGGGCGGCGAACCGCCAATGGCGAGGTCCATGATCCAGCCCTCCTGACGGCGGCGCACCGGACCCTGCAGCTGCCGGCCATCCTGCGGGTGACCAATCTCGAGAATGGGCTCAGCCTCCTGGTGCGGGTGAATGACCGGGGGCCGGAGCATCCGGGGCGGGTGCTGGAGCTGTCCCGCCGCGCCGCGGATCTGCTTCGCATTCCGGCGGCGGGCGGGGCGCAGATCGCCCTGGCGGTCGAGCCGGGGCTGTCGCGCGCCCTGTCCGCCACGTCGCCGCAGGATGTCTCCACTGTTCTGGCTGTCGCCACGGCGCCCCGCGGGGCGCTGGAAGGCGAGGCGCTGGCACCGCTGCCAGGCACCCGGAGCCAGGCCGGCCCGGCCGCGTCTCCGCCGGGCCGCCGCGCGGCGGAGGAGGTGGCGGCTCCCGCGCCGCCGCCGCTCCGGCTGCCGGAGGAGGTCGCCACGCTGCCGCCCCGTCCCGGCCGGATGGTCATCCAGGCGGGCACCTTCTTCAATCGGGCCGACGCCCAGCGGCAGGCGGCGCGGATCGGCGCCCGGGTCGAGAGCCATGGCCCGTCCCGCCGGCCCGAATACCGTGTCCGCCTTGGCCCCTATGCATCCGTCGCGCAGGCGGATACAGCGCTCGAGGCCGTGCTCCGGTCCGGCCTGTCCGAAGCCCGCATCCTGATCGACTGAGCCCCATGAGGAGAATCCCCGCCATGCCGCTTCGCCGCGAGTTGCTGGGCGGTGCCGGCGCGGTTGTCGCCGCCGGCGCGCTGACCACCACCGGTGCGGGAGAGGCCCTGGCGCAGCGCCGCCCGGCCGCGCGACCGGCCCCGCCGCCGACCAGCCCGGCGACCACGCCTCTCGGGCCGGTGGATACGCAAGCCCGGCAGGCCCTCATCATCGACGCTGATACCGGCGCGGTGCTGCTCGAGAAGAACGCGGATGAGTTGATGCCGCCTTCCTCGATGTCGAAGCTGATGACGATGTACGTCGTCTTCGACCTGCTGAAGCAGGGGCGGCTGCGCTGGGACCAGGAGCTGCCGGTCAGCGAGCGCGCCTGGCGCATGGGCGGCTCCAAGATGTTCGTCGAGCTCGGCAGCTCCGTCAGTGTCGAGAACCTGGCACGGGGTGTGATCATCCAGTCGGGCAATGATGCCTGCATCGTCCTGGCCGAGGGCATCAGCGGCAGCGAGCAGCAGTTTGCCGAGCTTCTGAACGAGTACGGCAAGCGGATCGGCCTAAAGGACAGCCACTTCCGCAACGCGACCGGCTGGCCCGACCCCGAGCACCGCATGACGGCGCGCGACCTGGCGATCCTGGCCAGCCGCCTGATCCACGATTTCCCGGACGCCTTCCGCTTCTACAGCGAGCGCTCCTTCCGCTGGCACGACATCAACCAGGAGAACCGCAATCCGCTGCTGGGCCGCGTCGCGGGCGCCGACGGGCTGAAGACCGGGCATACGGAGGATGCGGGCTACGGGCTGACCGGCACCGCCAAGCGGGGCGACCGGCGACTGATCCTGGTGGTCAACGGCCTGAACTCGATGCGCGCGCGGGCCGAGGAGTCCGAGCGGCTGATGGAATGGGGCTTCCGGGAGTTCGAGAACGTCGTGCTGTTCCGCGCCGCCGATACGGTGGAGGAGGCGCCTGTCTATCTCGGTGACAGGCCGACAATCCCCCTGGTCGGCGGCAAGGATCTGGTGCTGACGCTGCCGCGGCAATGGCGGCGCAGCCTGACGGTGAAGCTGCGGTATGACAGTCCTCTGCAGGCTCCGGTGGCCAAGGGGCAGGAGGCTGGCCAGCTGGAAGTCTCCGGCCAGGGCGTACCGCCCATGGTCCTGCCGCTCTATGCCGGGGCGGATGTCGCGAAGCTCGGCCTGGTGCAGCGGATTCCGGCGGTTCTCGGCCGCCTGATCTCAGGCTGAGGTGGGGCGGCCCGCGGCGCGATCGGCCTTCATCACGCTGGAAGGCGGCGAGGGCGCCGGAAAGACCACCCTGTCCGGCGGCCTGGCTCGAGCATTGGCGGAGGCCGGCCTGCCGGTGCTGAGGACCCGGGAGCCGGGTGGCGCTCCGGGTGCCGAGGTGCTGCGCGCGCTTCTGCTGCAGGGTAGCGTGGACTGGGATCCGGTCGCGGAAGCCATGCTGATGTTCGCCGCCCGGCGGGAGCACCTGGAGAAGACCATCCGTCCCGCCCTAGCGGCCGGGATCTGGGTGGTCTGCGACCGCTTCGCCGATTCCACCCTGGCCTATCAGTGCCATGGGCATGGCCTCGACCTGTCCCTGTACCGGAAGCTGTCCGATGTGGCCCTCGGGGACTTCCGGCCCGACCTGACGCTGGTGCTCGACCTGCCGCCGGCGGAAGGCATGCGCAGGGCCCTGTCGCGTGGCCTGCCCGATCGGTTCGAGCGCCTGGGCGCCCCCTTCCACGCCCGTGTCCACGCCGCCTTCCGGGCCATCGCCACGGCGGAGCCGGACCGCTGCCAGATCCTGGATGCGCGGCAGCCGGCCGAGGCGCTGCGGCGGGAGGCCATGGCCGTCCTCGCGGATCGGCTCGGGGCACCGCTGTGATCCCCCCGGAGGCGCGGGCCAATCCTGACCTGTACGGCCACGACGCCGCCATGGCGGCACTGGAGGCGGCGGGCCGGGGAGGACGGTTGCACCATGCCTGGCTGATCTCGGGGCCGCAGGGCACCGGCAAGGCGACGCTGGCCTATCGTTTCGCGCGATGGCTGCTGGCCGGCCGTCCGCCCTCCTCGCCGCCGCTCCACCTGCCGCCGCAGGATGCGGTCTTCCGCCGTGTCGCCGCCGGCGGGCATGCCGACCTGCGCGTGCTGGCGCCGAATGCGGGGGAGCGGGGCGTGAAGCTGATGATCCGGGTGGACGAGGTTCGCCAAGTGCCGCGCTTCCTGGGCCTGACGGCGGCGGAAGGCGGCTGGCGGATCGTCGTCATCGAGCAGGCCGAAGCGATGAACCCGGAGGCGCAGAACGCCCTGCTGAAGACCCTGGAGGAGCCGCCCAGCCGCAGCCTGCTGCTGCTGACCACCGCCGCGCCGGACCGCCTCCTGCCCACGATCCGCAGCCGCTGCCGCCGGATCGAGCTGTTCCCCCTGCCTCCGGCCGAGATGGAGGCCGTCCTCTCGGCCTGGCTGCCCGACCTGCCGGAGGCTGAGCTTCAGCTTCTGGCGCGGATCTCCGGTGGCGCGCCAGGACGTGCGCTCCGGCTGTTCGAGGAGGACGGGCTGACGCTCCAGCGCAGCGTCGAGACGGTCCTGCATGGCCTTCCCGATCTGGACGGGCGGCAGTTGCATGCCCTGGCCGACAGCCTGGCGGCACGCAGGGACGGCAGCGCCTTCGGCACCTTCATCACCCTGCTGCGCGATGCCCTGGGCTCGGCCATCCGCGAGGCCGCGCGGGGAGGGGAGGCGCCGGCCTTCATCGCCGCCCGCCCGCTTGCCGACTGGGCCTCGCTGTGGGACACCCTTGGCCGCCTGGCCGACGAGACGGAAGCCCTGAATCTCGACCGCAAGCAGGCGGTCCTGACCGGCCTGACGCAGCTGACCTCGCGTTGAGGACCTGAACGATGACGAGCGAATCCCGCTCCTACCTGACCACACCGATCTATTACGTCAACGACAAGCCGCATATCGGCCATGCCTATACCTCTCTCGCGGCCGATGTGATGGCGCGTTGGCGGCGGATGTCGGGGCAGGAGGTTTTCTTCCTGACCGGCACCGACGAGCACGGTCAGAAGGTCGAGAAGGCCGCCGAGGCGCGGGGGATGCAGCCGCAGGCCTTCACCGACATGGTGAGCGAGGCCTTCCGCGAACTGGCCGCCCGCATGAACTACTCGAATGACGCCTTCATCCGCACCACGGAGGAGCGGCACAAGAGGGCCTGCGCCGCGCTCTGGACCCGGCTGCAGGAGAGGGGCGAGATCTACCTCGGCCATTACGAGGGCTGGTACGCGGTCCGTGACGAGGCCTTCTACGGGCCCGACGAGATCACGGAGAAGGACGGGCAGAAGTTCGCTCCGACCGGCGCGCCGGTCGAATGGGTGAGGGAGCCTTCCTACTTCTTCCGGCTCTCGGCCTGGCAGGACAGGCTCCTCGCCTTCTACGAGGCGCATCCGGATTTCATCGCGCCTGGCACCCGGCGCAACGAGGTGATCAGCTTCGTCAGGAGCGGGCTCAGCGACCTCTCCATCTCCCGCACCTCCTTCAAATGGGGCGTCAAGGTGCCGGGCGACGATGCCCATGTGATGTATGTGTGGCTCGATGCCCTGACGAACTACATCACCGCCCTCGGCTATCCCGACGAGACCGGTGAGCTCTGGAAGTTCTGGCCGGCCGACGTGCATTTCGTCGGCAAGGATATCCTGCGCTTCCATGCCATCTACTGGCCGGCGTTCCTGATGGCCGCCGACCTGCCGCCGCCCCGCCGCATCTTCGCGCATGGCTGGTGGACCAATGAGGGGCAGAAGATCTCCAAGTCGGTCGGCAACGTCATCGATCCCCTGGCGCTGATCGACGAATTCGGGCTGGATCCGGTACGGTTCTTCCTGCTGCGCGAGGTGCCCTTCGGCAATGACGGCGATTTCAGTCGCCGTGCGCTGATCGGACGCCTGAACAGCGAGTTGGCCAATGATCTGGGCAATCTGGCACAGCGCAGCCTGGCGCTGATTCAGAAGAACTGCGAGGGCCGGCTGCCTGCTGCCGGGCCGGAGCTGCCGGCGGATGGCGAGGTGCTGGATGCCATCCGCGCCCTTCCGGGCCAGGTCGACGAGGCGCTGGGCCGCCAGGCCTTCCATGAGGCGCTGGAGCGCATCTGGGTGGTGACGCGGCTGGGCAACTCCTGGATCGACGCACAGAAGCCGTGGTCGCTGAAGAAGACCGATCCGGCCCGCATGCTGTCCGTGCTGCGGCATCTGCACAGCCTGCTGCGCTGCCTCGCCACGGTGCTGCTGCCTTTCATGCCGGGGACCATGGCCCGCATGCTCGACCAGCTCGGCGTGCCCGAGGGCAGGCGCGGCCTTGCGGCGCTCGCCAGCCCCATGCCCGACGGGACGGCGCTGCCGCCGCCCAGCCCTCTGTTCCAGAAAATCCAGGACGAGGCGGCCTGATGCTGGTCGATAGCCACTGCCATCTCGACTACTTCAACGATGAGGAGATCCGGGACATCCTCGGCCGCGCCGCCGAGGCAGGTGTGGGAGAGATGGTCACCATTGGCGTGCGGATGAGCCAGGCCGCCGACGTTAAATCGATATCGGAACGATTCCCCGGGGTTTGGGCCACTGTCGGCGTGCATCCCCAGAATGTGGGGGAAAGCCCGCTGCCCGAGGTGGCGGAGATCGTTGCCGCCGCCGGGCATCCGCGCGTCGTCGGCATCGGCGAGAGCGGGCTGGACTACTTCTACGACAAGGCGCCGCGGGCGGTTCAGCAGGAGGGCTTCCGGCGGCATATCCGCGCCGCTCGCCAGACCGGCCTGCCGCTGGTCGTGCACGCGCGGGACGCGGACCAGGATATCGGGGACATCCTGCGGGAGGAGCGCGCCGACGGCGCCTTCTCCTTCGTGCTGCATTGCTTCAGCTCCGGCCGCGGGCTGGCGGAGGAGGCGATCGCCATGGGGGGATACGTGTCCTTCTCGGGCATGCTGACCTTCCCGAAGTCGCAGGAGATCCGCGACATCGCCCGGGACATGCCGAAGGACCGCATCCTGGTCGAAACGGACTCGCCCTATCTGGCACCGGTGCCGTTCCGGGGGAAGCGCAACGAACCGTCCTATGTCCGCCATACGGCGCGCGTCCTCGCCGGGCTGCACGACATGGACGAGGAAGCCATGGCCGCGCTGACCACCACGAATTTCCGGCGCCTTTTCAGCAAGGCGGCCTAGGCCCTTGTCGTTGAAGGTCTCTGTCCTGGGCTGCGGAGGCTCCGCCGGCGTGCCGCAGATCGGTGGCCCGGATGGGTTGGGCGACTGGGGGCACTGCGATCCTGGCGAGCCGCGCAACCGCCGCAAGCGATCCTCGATCCTGATCGAGGGCGCGGATGGCCGCCGCCTGCTGGTCGATGCCGGGCCCGATCTCCGGCAGCAACTGCTGGAGAATGGCATAGGGCGGCTGGACTGCCTCCTGGTGACGCATGGACATGCCGATCACATCATGGGGCTGGATGAGCTGCGGCCGATCAACCGGGTGCTGGGCGAAGCCCTGCCGCTGCTCGCGACGCCGGAGACGCTGGCGGAGCTTCAGGCCCGCTTCGAATATGTCTTCCGCCCGCCGACGCCGCCGATCTTCTTCCGGCCGGCGCTGACGCCGGTCGCCGTGGCGCCGGGGCGGACGGTCGAGGCGGCCGGGATGGCGGTCCGGCTTTTCCGGCAGGACCACAAGGTCATGGAGACGCTCGGCCTGCGGATTGGCGGCTTCGCTTACTCCACGGATGTCGTCGCCATGCCGGAGGAGAGCATGGCGATGCTGGGCGGTCTGGATACCTGGATCGTCGGCTGCTTCCAGCGGCGGCCGCACGCCGTGCATGCGCATCTGGACAAGGTGCTGGACTGGGTGGCCGCGCTGAAGCCGCGTCGCACGGTCCTGACCCATATGGGCACGGACATGGACTGGTCCTGGCTGCGTGCGAACCTGCCGGATGGGGTGGAAGCCGCGCATGACGGCATGCAGCTAACCATTCCTGCCGCCACCTAGATTTTACATAATCTTCCTTATGCGGCAATCAGAGGTACGACTTCCATGACCGATGCGGCGGCCCCCCTTCTTCGCCTGCTGGACATCATGCGGCGGCTGCGCGCACCCGATGGCTGCCCCTGGGACCGGGAGCAGGACTTCGCCTCCATCGCGCCCTACACGATCGAGGAGGCCTATGAGGTCGCCGATGCCATAAGCCGTGATGATCCGGCGGCGCTCCAGGACGAGCTGGGAGATCTGCTGTTCCAGGTCGTCTATCACGCCCAGATGGCACAGGAGGCCGGCAGCTTCGGCTTTGCCGATGTGGCGCGCGGCATCGGCGACAAGATGATCCGCCGCCACCCCCATGTCTTCGGTGAGGCGGCGACGCGCGACAGCGCGGAGCAGACCGTGGCCTGGGAAGCCCAGAAACAGCGTGAGCGGCAGGCGCGTGCCGAGACGGGAACCCTGGCGGGGCTGCCCTCCACCCTGCCCGCCCTGACACGCGCGGCCAAGCTGACGCGCCGCGCCGCGCGCGTCGGCTTCGACTGGCCGGATGCCGACTCGGTGTTCGATAAGCTGGAGGAGGAAGCCCGGGAGCTTCGCGCGGAATTGCCGGGCGCCTCGCGGGGGCGGCTCGCGGACGAGTTGGGCGATCTGCTTTTCGTCCTCGCCAATCTGGCCCGCAAGCTCGATCTCGACCCGGAGGCCTGCCTGCGCGGCGCCAACGCCAAGTTCGAACGGCGCTTCCAGGCCGTGGAAGGCAAGTTGGCCCGGCAGGGCCAATCGCCCGCCGACGTGTCCCTCGACGTCATGGAGGCGGCCTGGCAGGCGGTTAAGAAGGAGGAAGCCGCCGGCTGAACCGGCCGGCTTCCGCGAGCCCGCTACTCTCCCAGCAGGGCCTCGCGCGCCTCGTGCCAGCTTGCCTCGTCCGGCGCGGCGATCAGGCCCCCGTCACGGTGCTCGGCCCGGTAGGCGCTGCCATCGAAGCGGGCGCTGTAACCGCCGGCCTCGCGATGCAGGAGCCAGCCGGGCAGATGGTCCCACGGCATGAGGCGGTTGTAGACGACGATATGCGCGCCGCCGGAAGCAACCAGGCGATACTCATGCGCCGCGCAGCGAAACTGAACACCGCTGGCCAGGCGTGAGAGCCGCTGCGTGATCCGGCTGCGGTAGGGCTCGCTCATCCAGGTCCAGGAAACGGCGCCGGTCATCTGATGGACAGGCACCGGACGGGCCACCTTCAGATCAGCCCTGTGCCCATCCGGGGCCTCGATCCAGGCACCCTCCCCCCGCAGCGCGATGGCGGTGTCATCGCCCAGCGGATCGTGGATCCAGGCCGCCACCACCTCGCCGCGCCGGATGGCGGCCGCCATGCAGCCGAACAGGGGCACACCGGCGGCGAAGTTGGCGGTGCCATCGACCGGATCGACGACGAAGGCCAGATCGGCACCCAGCAGCCTGTCCAACAGGCTGGCATCGACCGCGCAGGCCTCCTCGCCCACGACGACGCAGCCAGGATAGCGGCGCTCCAGCTCGGCGGTGATCCGCCGCTCCGCGGCCTCATCGGCATCCGTCACGAGGTCGATCGGGCTCGACTTGCTGCGGACCTCCCCCGCCGCGAGGCGGCGGAACCGCGGCAGGATCTCGGCACGGGACGCATCGCGCAGAACCGTGGCGATCTCGGTGGCCTGGGCCTGGTCGAAAGGCATGGAATGCTGCTCCAGTTCAGATCCGCTCGAAGCGGGCACGATCGGCGGGGGAAAGCCGCACGGTCAGTCGGATGACGTCCTCGGCGTCCCGCCGGTCCAGCACCTCGCCATGCTCGTAGAGCCAGGCCAGACGCGCGCCGTCGGCGGGCGCCAGGCTGTACTCGGCCGTCTCCATGCCGGCCGCGAGTCGGCTGTCGAGCGCCGCCCGGAGGCTGTCGAGCCCCTCCCCGGTCAGCGCAGAGACGGCGACTGCCTGGGTGCCGTCGTCGCCCGGCACCGCCTCGATGCCGCCGAGCAGATCCGCCTTGTTCAGCACCTCGATGGTGCGGGTCGGCCAGTTCTCGTCGAGGGCCGGATCGGGGCCGCTGGCCATCTCGGCAAGCACGCCGATGACATCGGCCCGCTGCGCCGTCGTGTCCGGATGCGCCACGTCCCGCACGTGCAGGATGATGTCGGCGGAGGCCACCTCCTCGAGCGTCGCCCGGAACGCCTCGATGAGCTGCGTCGGCAGATCGCTGATGAAACCCACCGTGTCGGACAGGATGACGGTCCGCCCGCTCGGCAGGCGGATGGCGCGCATCGTCGGGTCGAGCGTCGCGAAGAGCTGGTCCTGGGCATAGACGCCAGCCCCGGTCAGGGCATTGAAAAGCGTCGATTTGCCCGCGTTGGTGTAGCCCACCAGAGCGACCACCGGGAATGGAACCCGCGTGCGCGCCGCCCGGTGCAATCCCCGCGTCCGGCGAACCTGCTCAAGCTCGCGCTTCAGCTTGACGATGCGTTCGCCGATCAGCCGCCGGTCGATCTCGATCTGGCTTTCGCCAGGACCGCCCAGGAAGCCGAAGCCGCCCCGCTGACGCTCCAGATGGGTCCAGGAGCGGACGAGGCGCGTGCGCTGATACTCAAGATGCGCCAGCTCGACCTGCAGGCTGCCCTCCCGTGTCCGGGCGCGCTCGCCGAAGATCTCCAGGATCAGCCCGGTCCGGTCGATGACCTTGCAGTCCCAGGCACGCTCGAGATTGCGCTGCTGCACCGGCGTCAGGGCGGCATCGACCACCACGACGCCGACCTTGTGCTCGGCGATGGCTTCCCGGGCTGCATCGACCTGCCCTTCCCCCAGCAGCGTGGAAGGACGGCGCGCGCGGAGCGGCAGCACGGCGCTGTGGACGATGGTCAGGCCGATCGACGCGGCCAGCCCGACGGCTTCCGCCAGCCGGGCTTCGGCCGCGCGGTGGGCGGCGCGGCTTTCGGGGAACTGGATGATGCCCTCGGCGCCAGCCTGGCGCGTCGAGCGTTCATGCGGCAGCAGGACGGCGGCAAGCATCGGCTTGTCGCCGCCCTGGCCAATGTCAGTCGGAGGAGCCGACAGGGTTAACCTCACGTTGCAGGGTCATGGTGCCTTCTCGCGGCGGCGTGGTCCCGCCTTGCGGCTGGGCCGCGCCGGCGGCCGAGGCATCGAACAGCATGATCGGCGCACCGGGCATGACGGTGCTGATGGCATGCTTATAGACCAGTTGGGTGTGCCCGTCCCGACGCAGCAGGACAGAAAAATTGTCGAACCAGGTGATGATGCCCTGCAGCTTCACGCCATTGACCAGGAAGATGGTCACCGGCGTCTTGCTCTTGCGGACATGGTTCAGGAAGACATCCTGAACATTCTGGGACTTCTCGGCGGCCATGGGCTCGGTCCTTCTTTTTCTTGGCGAGGCATGCGGGCACCTCTGCGGGGCCGCGCACGGAACGACGCCCCGGCAGGCAGGTTGCCTGCCGGTTCGCGGGCAAGATCAGGCAAGTGGGGGGGGTTTGGCAAGGCCGCGCAGATGGCGGGCCAGGATATGCCCATCCGCGAAGGCGGCGTCCGGGGCCAGCGCCGCCACGCCGCCATCATGCCCGGCATCTCCAATCAGGATGGCGGTGCAGCCCGCGGCACGCGCCGCCTCCATGTCCACGCCGGTATCGCCCACGAACCAGACCGCCGGACCCGGCGCGACGCCCAGCTGGCGCAGGGCCATGAAAATGGGCGCCGGATGAGGCTTGTCCGCTTCCGCGTCGCCGGCGCCGACCAGGGCGGCGAAGAACCCGCTCCAGCCGAGATGGCCCGCCTCGGCCCGCAGGATCGGCCCCTGCTTGTTGGACACGACGCCGAGCGGCCAGGGCCGCGCCGCCCGGAGCGCGGCCTCCGTGCCAGCCAGCGGCGTCACGAATTCGAGATGGCGGGCGCGCACCTCCGCGTAGAAGGCGTCACGGGCCCTTTCCCATTCGGCGCCGAAGATCGCCGGAAAGGCGTCACGCAGGGAGAGGCGGGCGCGGGCGCGCACCTCCTCCAGGCTCCACTCCGGCATGCCGAAGGCCCGCAGCGCCGCGTTCATTCCGGCCTGCACGCCTCTCCAGGCGTCGACCAGCGTGTTGTCCCAGTCCCACAGGATGGCGGCGGGTGGCGGAAGATGGGCGCTCAAGCGGCGTTCTTCAGGGCGCCCGTCACGTGACGGGAGAAGATGTCGAACAACCGCCGGGTCACCGGCCCCGGAGCGCCGTCGCCCACCGGCCGTCCGTCGATCCGCAGGATGGGCTTCACGAAGGAGGTGGCGGAGGTGATAAAGGCCTCCCGGGCCCGTGCCAGATCCTCCAGCGTGAACGGCGTCTCGTCATAGGAAATCGCCGCCTGGCGCAGCTCGGCCATCAATGCGCCGCGGGTGCAGCCCGGCAGGATGTCGTGCGAGAGGGGGCGGGTCCGGATGCGGCCGGCCTCATCGACGATCCAGAAGGTGGTCGCCGCCCCTTCGGTCACGAAGCCGCTCTCCTCCTCGTAGAGGATGGCCTCGATGGCGCCCTGCTCGCGGGCCGCCTGGCGCGCCAGGACGTTCGGCAACAGGTTCAGGCTCTTGATGTCGCGCCGCGCCCAGCGAAGATCGGGCAGGGTGATGGCGTCGCCGCCCCAGCCGTCGATGCTGCGCGGATAGGGCTTGATCCGCTTGACGGTCACCACCAGGGCCGGCGCGACCGGCTCGGCAGGGAACGGATGGTCGCGCCGGGCCACGCCCCTCGTCACCTGCATGTAGAGGAGGCCCTCGGTCACCCGGTTCCTGCGCGCCACTTCCAGCAGGACATGGGACAGCGCCTGCCGGGACAATGGCATGGGGAGGCGGATCTCCCGCAGAGAGCGCTCGAGCCGGTCAAGGTGGCGGTCCTCGTCGACGAAGCGCCCACCATAGAGGTGCACGACCTCGTAGATACCGTCCCCGAACTGATAGCCGCGATCCTCGACGTTCACGCTGGCATGGCGCTGCGGGACATAGCGGCCATTGACATAGGCGATACGGGACATGCCCAAGGCTCTTCCTGATGATGGAGCGAGATGAACGGCATGGCCACGGCCGGCCGGCCATGGCCATGGCCGGGTGGAGGGTCAGACCTGCGGTGCCCGGTCCTCGGCCTGCACCCCCAGGAACTTCAGCTTGCGGTGCAGGGCGCTGCGCTCCATGCCGACAAAATTGGCCGTGCGGCTGATATTGCCGCCGAAGCGGAGCAGCTGCGCCTCCAGATACTGCTTCTCGAACAATTCCCTCGCCTCGCGCAGCGGCAGCGTCATGATCTCGCTCGAACGGTCGAGCTTTAGCGCCGCCGGGGCCGCGGAGCCCACCTCGGGCGGCAGCATCTCGGGCCGGATCGGCTCTCCCGGCCCGCCCGGCGCCATGATCAGCAGCCAGTCGACGAGGTTGCGAAGCTGGCGGACATTCCCCGGCCAGTCATAGGCCTGCATGGTGGCCAGCACATCCTCGGACAGCTCGCGCGCCGGAACGCCCGAGGTTTCGGCGGAGCGGGCCATGAAATGGCGGGCCAGGATCGGCACATCCTCACGCCGCTCCCGCAGGGCCGGGACGCGCAGCGGAACCACGGCCAGGCGGTAGAAGAGGTCCTCGCGGAAGCGGCCGGCCGCGATCTCGGCCGAGAGATCGCGATTGGTCGTAGTCAGGACCCGGACATCGACCTTCACCCGGGTCGCGCCGCCCACTCGCTCGAAACCCTGCTCCTGCAACGCGCGGACGATCTTGCCCTGGGTCTCCAGGGGCATGTCGGCCACCTCGTCCAGCAGCAGCGTCCCGCCATGCGCCCGCTCCAGGACGCCCGCCCGGCGCGGCGAGGCCTGGGCGTCCGCGCCGGCCTCGACGCCAAAAAGCTCCTCCTCGAACCGCGCCGGGTTGAGGGTGGCGCAGTTGAGGGCGACGAAGGGCTCGGAGTTCCGGCGCGATCGCGCATGGATCATCCGTGCCGCGATCTCCTTGCCGGCCCCGGCCGGCCCCGAGATCAGGACCCGGCTCCCCGTGGGCGCCACGCGCTCGATGGCGGCCCGCAGTTGGACAACCTGGGAGGAAGCGCCGAGCAGTTCGGTCTCCACCCCGGCGCGCAGCTTGAGCTCGCTGACCTCGCGCTTCAACCGCGCCGCTTCCAGGGCGCGCTCGACGATCAGGATGAGGCGGTCCGACTTGAACGGCTTCTCGATGAAGTCATAGGCGCCCTGCTGGATCGCCTGCACGGCCGTCTCGATGGTCCCATGGCCGGAGATCATCACCACCGGCACCTGGGGCTCCTCCCTCTGCATGGCCTCCAGGATACCGAGGCCGTCGAGGCGGGAGTTCTGCAGCCAGATGTCCAGAATGACGAGATTGGGCCGCCGGGCGCGGAACGCCGCCAGGGCAGTGTCGGAATTCTGTGCGGCGCGGGTCTCGTAGCCTTCGTCCGAGAGGATGCCCTCGATCAGCGCGCGAATGTCCGGTTCGTCATCGACGATCAGGATGTCATGCGCCATGTCGTTGCATCTCCGTGCTTCTCCCCCCGGTGTCCGCGGCGGCGGTCACGTGGCCGCGCAGCGGCAGCATCAGTGCCGCGCGGGTTCCGGACGCGCCGCCCTCCCCTGTTGCCGCCCGCTCGGTCAGCACCAGCCTACCGCCGTGGTCCTCCATGATCTTCTTGACAATGGCAAGACCAAGGCCGGTCCCTTTCGGCTTGTGGGTCACATACGGTTCTGTGAGCCGCTCCCGTTCCTCGCCTTGCGGCAGGCCTACTCCATTGTCCTCCACCGCCAGGGTGACCCAGTCCTCGCCTGGCTCGACCGAGAGCCGGATGTACCCCGGCGAGGCCGTCCCGCCCTCGGCCTCCTCGGCCTGCCGGCGCATGACCACCGCGTCCGCCGCATTGGCCAGGAGATTGGTGAGGGCCTGGCCGATAAGCCTCCGGTCGCAGGGCACGCGCGGCGCCTGGGCTGGGATGTCCGTCCGATAGGCGATGTCCGGATGCGCGTTCTGCTGCAGGATCAGCGCCTCGCGCGCCACCTGATCCATGGGCTCGGGGCGGATCACGGGTTGCGGCATACGGGCGAAGGCGGAGAACTCGTCCACCATGCGCCCGATGTCGCCGACCTGCCGGACGATGGTGTCGGTGCAGGCCGTGAAGGTTTCCGGATCGGACTGGATCTCCTTCAGATAGCGACGCTTGAGCCGTTCGGCGGAAAGCTGGATGGGCGTCAGCGGATTCTTGATCTCATGGGCGATCCGGCGCGCGACATCGGCCCAGGCCGCCTTGCGCTGTGCCGAGAGAAGCTCGGAGATGTCGTCGAAAGTCAGCACGAAGCCCACGACCTGGCCGCGCTGGGTCTCCGCCCCGATCCGGGCCAGCAGCGTGCGGCGGTCGCTATGCGGCCCGATGCGGATCTCGCTGGTCCGCGTGCGGTCTGGCGTGGTCAGCGCGGGTTCCAGGAAGCTCGCGAATTCTGGGACGACATCGGAAAGGCGGCGCCCCAGCTCGGCGTCTAGATCGATGCCAAGTAGTTCGCTGGCACGTCGGTTCGGCAGGTTCACGCGGCCTTCGGAATCGAGGCCGACCACGCCCGCCGAGACGCCGGACAGGACGGTTTCGGTGAAGCGCCGCCGCTCGTCGATCTGTCGATAGGCCTCGAGCAACTCGCTGCGCTGCGCGGCAAGCTGATTGGTCATGCGATTGAAGGCACGGGAGAGCGTGCCGACCTCGTCATCCCCCTCGCCCTCCGTGACGCGAACCCCGAGGTCGCCGCCCCGGACCCTGTCGGCCGCGACGATCAGCCGGGACAGCGGCCGCGCGATCTGATTGGCGATCACCAGGCCGATGAGCACGGCCGCCATCAGGACCAGCAGCGCGGCGATGGCGAAGATCATCACGAAGGTGATCTGCAGGCCCGACCGGTTCCGGTCGAGCT
This sequence comes from Roseomonas sp. KE0001, assembly GCF_016107285.1. Taxonomy (GTDB): domain Bacteria; phylum Pseudomonadota; class Alphaproteobacteria; order Acetobacterales; family Acetobacteraceae; genus Pseudoroseomonas. The sequence continues at coordinate 707,006 of NZ_RCVQ01000001.1, forward strand.
GGTCGTACTGCTGGAAGGCAAGCTCGGTCCGCTGCATGTGCTCGATCACGCCGGGATCGACGGGACGGCCGATCAGCAGCATCAGCCCGGGGCCGATATCGAGCTCCACCAGCGCCCGGACCCGCCCTTCCTCGGATTCGCCCGGCAGCACCGCCACCTCGCCGCTGCGGGCGAGTTCCATGGCCCAGGCCGGCAGCGGATCGAGCACCAGGCTCGTGGTCAGCCCGGCATGGGAGATGACCCGGTTGAGGGTGGGCTCGAAGACCACCGAGTCCGTCAGCCCACGCAGTGCCGTGTGGGTCGCCAGGATTTGCGCGAAGGCATACTGGTTCTCATCCAGCAGCCGGCCGGCGCGGTTCAGGTCCGCGGCCATGGCCAGGGCATCGGCGCGGATCGTGTTGCGATGCTCGTCCAGATAGGCGCGGGAGGCGACGAGACTGGCCTCCAGCGTGCTGCGGACGCGATCGCTGAACCAGTTCTGGATGCCGAGGTTGAAGAACACCGCGGCGAAGATGGCGACCAGCAGGGCCGGCACGACGGCCACGACGCTGAACAGCATCACCAGCCGCACATGCAGGCGCGAGCCGGCCGAGCCGCGCCGGCGTTCGGCCCAGACCCGGACCAGCCGGACGATCAGCGAGACGGCCAGGAGCAGCAGGAAGACGGCATTGACCAGCACCATGGCCACGATCTGGCCCGGGCTGGTCGGTCCGAAGGGGCTGCCGCCTGACAGCAGGGTGAAGGTGCCGATGCCGAGGAGCAGGGCACCCACCGCCAGACACAGGGTGATGCCCCGCCCGAGAAGCAGATCGACCAGGCGACGCCCGAGGGAGGGTGGCTCGGCGCCTGGCGGGACGCTGCCCTGCATCACGACAGGCCGCGCACCACCGGCAGGTCGAGTTCGCGGATCTTCTTCCGCAGCGTGTTCCTGTTCAGGCCCAGCATGGCCGCCGCCTTGATCTGATTGCCGCGCGTCGCCGCCAGCGCCAGCCGCAGCAGCGGGCGCTCCACCTCGGCCAGGACACGCTCGTAGAGGTCGCGCACCGGCAGGCCATCCTTCTGCGCCGCGACGAAGCTGGACAGATGCCGCTCGACCGCCTGCTCCAGCGTCTCCGGCGAGCGCGCCTCCGGCGAGGCGATGGGCTCGGCCTCGAGAAGCTCGGCGTTCACCGCGTCGGCGCCGATGATCTCCTGCGGATACAGGGCCGCCAGACGGCGCATCAGATTCTCCAGCTCGCGCGCATTGCCGGGCCAGGAGTGCTGTCGCAGCCGGTCGAGGGCATCGGGGTCCAGCTGCTTGCCGGGAAGCCCGGAGGCCTTCGCGCGATCGAGGAAATGCCGCGCCAGAAGCGGAATGTCCTCGATGCGCTCGCGCAGCGGCGGCAGGCGGATGGGCACGACGTTCAGGCGGTAGAACAGATCCTCGCGGAAGAGGCCCTGACGGATCGCCTGTCGGAGGTCGCGATGGGTGGCCGCGACGATCCGCACATTCGCCTTGATCGGATTGCGGCCGCCGACGGTGGTGAACTCGCCTTCCTGCAGCACGCGCAGCAGGCGGGTCTGCGCCTCGGGTGGCATGTCGCCGATCTCGTCCAGGAACAGCGTGCCGCCGGCCGCCTGCTCGAAACGGCCGACGCCGCGCGCCAGCGCGCCGGTGAACGCGCCCCGCTCGTGGCCGAACAATTCGCTCTCGATCAGCTCCCGCGGGATAGCCGCCATGTTGATCGCGACGAAGGGACCGGTGCGGCGGCGGCCGTAATCGTGCAGGGCGCGCGCGACCAGCTCCTTGCCGGTGCCGCTCTCGCCGGTGATCATCACCGTGAGATCCGTCGTCGTCAGGCGCGCGACCGTGCGGTAGATTTCCTGCATGGCCGGCGAGCGGCCGATCAGGGGCAGCCGCTCGCCGCTGTCCTCCTCGTCCTCCGCGACCACGGCCGCGGGCGCCGTCAGGGCGCGGGCGACGACCGCGAGCAGTTCCTTCAGGTCGAATGGCTTCGGCAGGTACTCGAAGGCGCCGCGTTGCGCGGCTTTCAGGGCCGTCATGAAGGTGGACTGGGCCGACATCACCACGACGCGCAGGTCCGGCCTGACGCGCTTGATCCGCGGAACCAGGTCGAGCCCGTTCTCGTCGGGCATCACGACGTCGGTGATCACCAGATCGCCGCCGCCCTCCTCCACCCAGCGCCACAGCGTCGAGGCCGATGAGGTCGCACGCACCGTGTAGCCGGCACGGCCAAGCGCCTGGGAGAGCACGGTGCGGATGGCGCGGTCGTCATCGGCCACCAGGATGGTGCGGGTATCGGTCATGCGTCCTGGGTCTTGCGGGAAGAGGTGGGCTCGTTCTGCGCCACGGGAAGCGAGAGACGGAAGGTGGTGCGGCCGGGGCGGCTCTCGCATTCGATCAGGCCGCTCTGGTCGGCGACGAGCTTGGCCACGAGCGCCAGCCCCAGCCCCTGCCCGCCGCGCTTGGTGGTGACGAAGGGCTCCCAGAGGGTGGATGCCACTTCCTCGGGTATGCCGGACCCGTTGTCGCGGACGCAGACCTGGATCGGCACGTGCACCCGTTCGCGCGAGCCGGGGATGGCGATGCGAACGCCGTGATGATAGGCCGTGGACAGGTGGATCTCGCCAAACCTGGGATCGACCGCCTCGGCGGCGTTCTTGACGAGATTCAGCAGGATCTGCACCAGGAAGTCGCGATTGCCCAGGACCGGCGGCAGGGAGGGATCATAATCCTCCACGATCCGCAGGTGACTGGCGAAGCCCCGCCCCGCGATGCGGCGAACATGGTCCAGAACCTCGTGGATGTTCAGGGGGGCCCGTTCGATGGGCCGCTCGGAGAACATCTCCATGCGTTCGACAAGGTTGCGGATCCGATCGGCCTCATCCTGGATCAGGGTGCAGAGTTCCCGGTCCGCCTCGGTCGCCGACTGCTCCAGGAGTTGTGCGGCGCCCCGGATGCCGGAGAGCGGATTCTTCACCTCGTGCGCCAGCATCGCGGCCATGGCGGAAGCGCCACGCGCCGCGCCGCGGAAGTTCAACTGCCGGTCCAGTCTCTGCGCCTTGCTGCCGTCCTGCAGCGAGAGCACCACCGATCCCGCCATTTCCGGCAGCGGCGCGCCATGAGCTGCCACCCCCCGCCGATGCAGGCGCGGGCTGTCCAGCGTCAGGTCGTGATCCGAGACCGGAGCATCCAGCGCGCGAACCTGCGCGACAAGCGCGAGAAGGCGGCTGTCCTGCGGGATCAGGTCGCCCAGGGCAAGCTGGCGCAGGCTGCCCAGCGAAAGCTGGAAGAACTGCTCGGCCGCCGGATTGGCGAAGCAGAAACGATCCGCCGCATCGAGCACGATGATCGGAATGGGCACGGCGGAGAGCAAGGCGGTGGTATCCGGCAGGGGCGGTGCGCTGGCGGCGCTGGGCGCGCGCCGGGGCAGGAGGGTGCGGTTCATGCCGCCATCGCGTCCGCGTCCTGGTCCCGGAAGGCCTCCCGCACCGCTTCGACGCCCTGCTCGATCAGGGGCTCGTAGAAGGCGCGCAGGAGGCTCTCCCCGGCTTCAGGCGTCTCCGCCCGGTTCACCCGCACGCGGAACTCGGCCGAGCCCGGCAGCCCCTTGGAGTACCAGGCGAGATGCTTCCGGGCCAGGCGGACGCCGGGCTGCGTGCCGTGATGCTCGAGCATGCTGCGGTAGTGACGCAGCAGGATCTCGAACTGCGCGCGCAGATCCGGCTCCGGCAGGCGCTCCCCGGTGGTGAGGTAGGCGGCGACCTGCGGCAGCAACCAGGGGCGGCCGTAGCAGCCACGGCCGATCATCACCCCGTCGGCCCCGGACTGCCTTAGCGCCTCGGCCGCGTCCTCGGGCGTCAGGATGTCGCCATTGACAATGACGGGAAGGCCGACGGCCTCCTTGACCTGCGCGACAAAGGCCCAGTCGGCGGTGCCGGTGTAGAACATCTGCCGTGTGCGGCCATGGACCGTCACCATCCGGATGCCGCACTCCTCGGCGATCCGCGCCAGTCGCGGCGCGTTGAGGCTGCTGTGATCCCAGCCCATGCGCATCTTGAGCGTCACCGGCACCGAGACGGCGCGGACCACCCCTTCCAGGATGCGCGCGGCGTGGATCTCGTCCCGCATCAGCGCGCTGCCCGCCTGCTGGCCCAGCGCCACCTTCTTCACCGGGCAGCCGAAATTGATATCGATGATGGCGGCGCCACGATCCGCGGCGAGGCGCGCCGCCTCCCCCATCACCACCGGGTCGCAGCCGGCGAGCTGCACGCTGGCGGGCCCACCGAAGCCGTCCACCTCGGCCATCTTCAGGGTCTGGCGGTTCTCACGCACCATGGCCTGGCTGGCGATCATCTCGCTGACCACCATCGGTGCCTGCAACTCGCGGCAGAGTCTGCGGAAAGGCAGATCGGTGACGCCGGACATCGGAGCCAGGATCACCGGGGCGTCGATCTGGATCGGCCCAACGGTGATCGGCCGCAGCAGGGGCACGGCGGTGGAGGGCTGGGGAACGATGCTCATGATTTGAGCAATCTAAACGTCGAGCGGGCATTCGTCCATGCACTACCGCACAGTTGCAGGGCAACGTCGCGCCGGTCGCATTGCCGCGGGTGGTCCGTGCCTCTCCCTGGACCTCTCCCTGGGCGGCCGCCTGCGGACGGGCTAGGCTGCGGCCATGAATGTGGTCGCACTTCTCATGGCTGCCGGTCAAGGCAGCCGCTTCGGGGCCGCGCTGCCCAAGCAGTTCCTGCCCCTGCTCGGGCGGCCGGTGATCCGCCATGCCGCCGAGGCCCTGCTGGCCGAGGGGCTGGTCACCCGCCTGCTGCCGGTTGTCGGCAGGGGCGAGGCGGAACGGGTGGCGACGCTCCTGTCCGGCCTGCCTGTCCTGCCGCCGGTGGAGGGCGGAACCACGCGCCAGGCCAGCGTCCGCGCCGGGATGGAGGCCCTCGCGGCTGACCCGCCGGATGCCGTCCTGGTCCATGACGCCGCCCGGCCCGTGGTGCCGCCGGGCTGCATCGCGGCCTTGCTGGAGGCGCTGTGCCGGGCGCCGGGAGCCATTCCGGCCATGCCCGTCAGCGACACGCTGAAGGCGGGCCAGGATGGGCGGATCCTGCGCACCGTCCCCCGGGCGGGACTCTACCGTGCCCAGACCCCGCAGGCCTTCCGGTTCGGCGCCCTGCTGGATGCCCATCGCGCCGCGGGGCAGGAGGCGACGGATGACGCCGCGTTGCTGGAGGCGGCCGGCCTGCCTGTCATGCTCTCGCCCGGATCGGAGACCAATATCAAAGTGACCTACCCAGAGGACCTGGCCCGCCTGGAGGCGCAGCACCTCCCCCGCTTCCTGCCCGCCATGGGAACCGGCTTCGACGTCCATCGCCTGGTCGAGGGGCGGCCGCTGATCCTGTGCGGCGTGACGATTCCGCATCCGCTGGGGCTGGATGGCCATTCGGACGCCGATGTCGGGCTGCATGCCCTGTGCGATGCCGTGTATGGCGCCCTGGCCGAAGGCGACATCGGCCGGCACTTCCCCCCCTCCGAGGCGGCCTGGAAGGATGCCGACAGCACCGCCTTCCTGCGCCATGCCGCCGGGCGGGTCGCCGCCCGTGGCGGCATCCTGACCCATGCCGATGTGACGCTGATCTGCGAGCGGCCGAAGATCGCCCCGCATGCCGAGGCCATGCGAGCGCGGCTGGCGGACCTGCTGGGGGTCGCCATCGGCCGCGTCTCCGTCAAGGCCACCACAACCGAGAGGCTCGGCTTCACCGGGCGCGGCGAGGGCATCGCCGCGCAGGCCGCCGCGACGCTGCTCCTGCCGGCCTGAGGCGACCCCCGTTCGCGGCGGGCCGGTGTCTATTTCCGGCGCGGCAGAAAGCCGATCAGCTCCTCGGCCCTGTCGACGATCGGCTCCGCTATGGCCGCGGCCCGCTCGGCCCCGCGCCGCAGCGCCGCGTCCACCGCGCCGGGGTCGGCCAGGAGGCGCTGCATCTCGGCCTGGATCGGCCCCAGATGCGCCACCAGCGCATCGGTCAGCACGCCCTTGAAGGTGCCGAAGCCCTGCCCTTCGTGGTCGCGAAGCACATCCGCCGGCTCGCGCCCCGTGACCGCCGCCAGGATGCCGACCAGGTTGCGGGCCTCCGGCCTGCCTTCCAGCGCCGACGGGTCGGCGGGGAGCGGCTCCGGGTCCGTCTTTGCCCGACGGATCTTCAGGGCAATGGTCTCGGCGTCATCGGTCAGGTTGATGCGCGACTGGTCCGAGGGGTCCGACTTGCTCATCTTGCGGGTCCCGTCGCGCAGCGACATGACGCGGGCCGCGACGCCCTGGATCATGGGCTGGATGGTCGGGAAGAAGTCCGCCCCGTAGTCGTGGTTGAACTTCTGGCCGATGTCATTGGCCAGCTCGAGATGCTGCTTCTGGTCATCGCCCACCGGCACCAGCGTGGCGTGATAGGCGTGGATATCGGCCGCCATCAGGTTGGGATAGACGTAGAGGCCGCTGCCGGCATTCTCGCGGTCCTTGCCGGCCTTGTCCTTGAACTGGGTCATCCGGTTCAGCCAGCCGATGCGGGACACGCAGTTGAAGATCCAGGCCAGGCGGGTATGGGCGTGCACGTGGCTCTGCACGAAGAGCACGCATCTCTCCGGATCGACGCCGCAGGCGATCAGCGCCGCCGCCATGTCACGGGTCTTGGCCGCCAGGTCCCGCGGGTCGAAGGGCTGGGTGATGGCGTGCTGGTCGACGACGCAGAAGACGCACTCATGCCCGGCGATCATCGGAGGCCAGTTGCGGATGGCGCCCAGGTAGTTGCCGAGGGTGGGAATGCCGGAAGGCTGGATTCCGGAGAACACGCGCTGCATCGTCACACCTCTTTCCTGTCCGGGCGGCTCGCGGGTGATCCCGCGCGGCGCCGCCGCCGTCAAGCATGCGCCAGGGTCCGGCTTGCATGACCGGCGGTTCCGGGGCACCGAAGGGGCGGAAAGCGGAGGATCGTCAGGACATGCGGGTGGTGCGGGATCTCGTCGGATTGCGGGATGTGGTGGATGCCTGGCGCGCCGAGGGGCGGCGCGTCGGCCTGGTGCCGACCATGGGGGCGCTGCATGCGGGGCATCTGGCCCTGCTGGACAGGGCCCGTTCCCTGGCCGAGAGGGCGGTCGTCTCCATCTTCGTCAATCCCCTGCAGTTCGGCCCGAACGAGGATCTCAGCCGCTACCCGCGGGACGAGGCCGGAGACCTCGCCAAGCTGGAGGCCTCCGGATGCGACCTGGCCTGGCTGCCAACCCCCGAGGTCATGTATCCGCCTGGCGCGGCCACCACCATCGAGCCTGAAGGGGCGGCGCTGGGCTGGGAGGGTGCGGCCCGGCCCGGCCATTTCCGCGGCGTGGCGACGGTCTGCACCAAGCTCTTCATGATGAGCCGCGCCGACGTCGCGGTGTTCGGCGAGAAGGACTGGCAGCAGCTGCAGGTCGTTCGGCAGGCGGTGCGGGACCTGCATCTGCCGGTGCGGATCGAGGGACTGCCGACGGTGCGGGATCACGACGGGCTGGCCCTGTCCTCCCGCAACCAGAGGCTCAGCCCCTCCGAGCGGGCGAAGGCGGCGGTACTGCCGGCCATCCTCACCGCGGTTTCCGGACGGATCACGGGCGGCGCGCCGCCGGAGGAGGCCGTGGCCTGGGGACACGCCGGGCTGGAGGAGCAGGGTTTCATCCCGGACTACCTCGCCCTTGTCGAACCGGACACGCTGCACCCCTGGCCGGCGGGCCAGGCCGGGGAGGCCCGCCTGCTGGCGGCGGCGCGGCTCGGGGATGTCCGGCTGCTCGACAACCTCCCGGTCAAGGTGCCCTCGTCCGCCGGTTGAAGCCTTTTCCGGCATGTTGCGTTGCGCTGGAGGATAACGGGGCCGAAGGACAGACATGCCGTGACGGAGCCAGCGGGACATCCTTCCCAGGCCGATACACCCTCGCTGCTGCGCCCGGACGAGACGGTCTGGCGCATCGGCGAGGCCGGCCGGGCCAGCCTGCTGGTCGATGCGGCGGCCTATTATGGCGCCTTGCGCTCCGCCATGCGGCAGGCACGGCACAGCATCTGGGTCGCCGGCTGGGACATCGACAGCCGCACACCGCTCGTCGGCCCCTCGGGGGAGCCCGATGACGGCCTGCCGGCGCATCTCGGACCCTTCCTGACGGCCCTGGTGACCCGCCGGCCGGAGCTGCGCGTCAAGCTGCTGCTGTGGGACTACTCGGTGCTCTACGCGATGGAGCGGGAGCTGCTCCCCGCCCTGGCCCTGCATTGGAACACCCCCTCCCAGGTGGAACTCTGCCTGGATGACCAGGCGGCCTTCGGCGCCTCACAGCATCAGAAAGTGGTCGTCATCGATGGTCGGGTCGCCTTCGCCGGCGGGCTCGACCTGACGATCCGGCGATGGGACACGCCCGAGCACACGCCGCATAACCCCCATCGGGTGGATCCCCGCGGCGAGCCTTACCCGCCCTTCCATGACCTGCAGATGGTGGTGGATGGCGCGGTGGCGCGGGATCTGGCCGATCTGTTCCGTCAGCGCTGGGCTGCCTCCGCCTGCGAGGATCTGTCGCCCCTGCCCGCCGATGACGGGGCGCTGCTGCCATGGCCGGAGGCTCTCACGCCGGATTTCAGGGGCGTACGCATGGGCATCGCCCTCACCGAGGGGGGCTATGCCGGGGGAACCGCCTCGCAGGTCGAGCGCCTCTTCGAAGCCATGATCGGAACTGCCGAGCGGGCGCTTTATATCGAGAACCAGTTCCTGACCCATCTCGGCCTGGCACGCCGGCTGGCCGCCCGGCTGCGGGAGAGGCCGGAGCTGGAGGTGGTCATCCTTGGGCCCAGGACGCATCACACCTGGCTGGAACACAGGACCATGCAGGTGGGGCGGATCCGTTTCATGGAGACGCTGCGCCAGGCGGGCGTGGCCGATCGGGTCCGCCTGCTCCATCCCCGCGTCGAGGGGCGGATGGGCGGCGGCGCGGACATCATGGTGCATTCCAAGCTGATGATCGTGGACGACCGGCTGCTCCGGGTCGGTTCCGCCAATCTCTGCCACCGCTCCATGGGTACGGACAGCGAATGCGACCTGGTCATCGAGGCCCGCACCGCGAACGAGCGTCAGGCGATCGAGGCGGCGCGCGCCCGTCTCCTGAGCGAGCATCTCGGCGCCGCGCCCGCGGCCGTGGCCGAGGCGATCCGGCGCCATGGCCTGTTCGGCGCGCTGGACAGCCTGGGGTCCGGCCGGCGCCGCCTGCTGCCGATCGAGGATGGCCCGCTGCGCGAGGGGGAGAGCCTTTCCCAGATCGAGGCCGTGGCGGACCCGCCCCGCCCGCTCGGCGCCGATACGCTGCTGGCCGATTTCTCCCGGCCCGGCGAGATCCAGGGACGTCGCTCGCTCTGGTTCCGGATCGCCCTGGCCGCGGCACCCGTGCTCCTGCTGGGGCTGGCCTGGCGCTACACGCCGCTCTCAGGTTACCTCAATCCCGAGACCTTCAGCGCCTCCATGCAGAGCGCGAGCGGCGCCTGGGGGCCTGCCATCGCGCTGGGCCTGTTCCTGTTCCTGGGGCTGATTGCCTTTCCGGTGAACGTTCTGATCGTGGCGACGGCGGCCGCCTTCGGGCTCTGGCCCGGCCTCGCCTATGCGGCGATCGGCGCCATGTTCAGCGCCCTGCTGACCTACCTGATCGGCCGGTGGCTGGGCCCTGGCACGCTGCGTCGTGTCTTCGGGCCCCGCATCAACCGTGTCAGCCAGGGCATCGCCAGGAACGGTATCCTTGCCGTCACCCTGGTGCGGCTCATGCCGGTGGCTCCCTTCACGCTGGTGAACCTGGTGGCGGGCGCCATGCGAATCCGTCTGCTGGACTACACGGTGGGCACGGCCCTTGGGCTGGCGCCGGGACTGATCCTGATGACCGCCCTGGGCGATCGCCTGCTCCGGATTCTGACCGACCCTTCCTGGCGCGACCTCCTCGGCTTTGCGCTCGTGCTGCTGGCCTGGGGCGGCCTGTCCTATGGGCTGCAGATCGTCATCGGCTGGCTGCGCCGCCGCGTGGCGGGGAAGTCGGCCGGGGCGGGAAGCCCGGCATGACCTTCCGCGCCATGACCTGGAACATCCACTCGGCGATCGGACCGGACGGGCGCTACGACCTTGGCCGCGTCATCCGGCGTATCCAGGCCCACCAACCGGATCTGCTGGCCCTACAGGAGGTCGAGAGCCGCGGGCGGGGCGAACGTCCCTCGCCCTTCGAGGAACTGCGCGCCTTCTTCGAGGGCCATGCGCTCGCGGCGGAGACCATGACGGCGCATGACGGAGCCTATGGCCACATGCTGCTCAGCCGCTGGCCGATGCGCCGCGAGCGCCTCGTGGATCTGTCCCTCACCGGACGCGAGCCCCGCATCGCCATCTCGGCCCTGGTGGACGCGCCGCGCGGTCCTCTGCACGTGATCGCGGTGCATCTCGGGCTGAAGGCCTGGGAGCGTCGGGAGCAGGCGGTCAGGCTGGCCGATCTGATCCGCGGCAGCAGGGAGCCCGTGCTGGTCATGGGAGACCTGAACGACTGGGCCTGGCGGGGTCCGGTCTGGCGCCGTCTGGCGCCCCTGCTGCCCGGCCGCACGGCGGTCCGGACCTTCCCGGCCCGGCTGCCGCTGCTGCGCCTGGACAGAATCCTCTGCCGGCCCGCCGCGATGCTGGGGAGAAGCTGGCGCGACACCCGCGCCGCCACGGCCTCCGACCATCTGCCCGTCATCGCCGAGATCATTCAGCCGCCGCAGGCTGGCGAGGACGATGATCGCGGGCAGGTTCTGGCGCGCCCTGAGGGACTCGAACCCCCAACCAACCGGGTAGAAGCCGGTTGCTCTGTCCAGTTGAGCTAAGGGCGCCGGGTGGCCATCAGGCCGGCCGTCTCAGTGGGTCCAGTTCTCGGCGCGTCCGTAGCGGAAATTGTCCGCGTAGGACTTCGGCTTGATCGCCGGCTTGGGCGCCTCGGGCTCGACCTCGTAACGCAGTCCATTGGCGCGGGCGAAGGCTTCGGCCGCCTCGCGGGACGCGAAGCTCAGGCGCAACTGGCTCCGCATATCGCCCGACCCGTACCAGCCGGTCAGGCGGTCGATCTGACGGGCCTCGCCGGGCGCGAACTGCAGGATCCAGCGGCCGGTGCGGGCCTTGCCGGATTGCATGGCCGAGCGCGGCTGGTTGTAGATCCGGGCGATGACAGTGTCTTGGCTCATGACGCTCTGGCCTCCGCAGGGGCGGGATGCCGCCGGAAGTGGGTATCGGGGCGAGAGGATTCGAACCTCCGGCCCTCTGCTCCCAAAGCAGATGCGCTACCAGGCTGCGCTACGCCCCGATCGAGGCGCAAACTATGGGCTGCCTCGCCGGACGGCAAGCCTTCATCCGAGCCGCGACAGGCCGCCCATCCAGGGCGCGAGCACCTCGGGAATGGCCACGCTGCCATCCGCCTGCTGATGCGTCTCCAGCACGGCGATCAGGGCCCGCCCCACCGCCACGCCGGAGCCGTTCAGGGTGTGCGGGAAAGCCGTTCCCTTGCCGTCCTTCGGCCGGAAGCGGGCGTTCATCCGGCGCGCCTGGAAGTCGCGGCAGTTCGAGCAGGAGGAGATCTCCCGCCACGCCCCCTGCCCCGGCAGCCAGACCTCGAGATCGTAAGTCCTGGCCGAGGCGAATCCCGTATCGCCGGAGCAGAGCAGCACGCGCCGCCAGACCAGGCCAAGCTCCGTCAGCACTCTCTCGGCGCAGCGCGTCATGCGCTCGTGCTCGTCGGCGGATTGGTCCGGCGTGGTGATCGACACCATCTCCGCCTTGGTGAACTGGTGCTGGCGCAGCATGCCCCGCGTGTCGCGTCCCGCGCTTCCCGCCTCGGAGCGGAAACAGGGAGACAGGGCCGCGAAGCGCAGCGGCAGACTGTCCTCCGCCAGGATCTCGCCGGCGACCAGGTTGGTGAGCGGCACCTCGGCCGTCGGGATGAGCCAGCGGCCGTCTTCGGTGCGGAACAGGTCCTCCCGGAACTTCGGGAGCTGCCCGGTGCCGTACATGGTGGCATCGTTCACCAGCAGCGGCACGGCGGCTTCCTCGTAGCCATGCTCGCCGGTGTGCAGGGCGACCATATACTGGCCGAGCGCACGCTCGAGCCGCGCCAGGGCGCCGCGCAGCACGGTGAACCGGGCGCCGGCCAGCTTCGCGGCCCCCGCGAAATCCATGAGGCCCAGCGCTTCGCCGATCTCGAAGTGCTGGCGCGCCGGGAAGTCGAGCACCGGGGGCGTGCCGTGCTGGTGCAGCACGACGTTGTCGGCCTCGTCCCTTCCCTCGGGCACCTCGGCGTCCAGGATGTTCGGCAGCGCCTCCAGCAGGGCGACCTGCCGCTGATCGGCCGCCTTGGCCTCGGCCTCCAGGGACTCCATGCGGCCGCGTAGCGTGGCGCCCTCCGCCTCGAGGGCCGAGGATTCCTGCCCGGCGCGCCTTGCCTGGCCGATCTCCTTCGAGATCTGGTTGCGGCGCGCCTGGAGCTCCTGGGCGGCGGTCTGGGCGGCGCGGCGGGTGGCGTCCTGCTCCAGGATGCTGCCGGCCATGGCCGGCAGGCCACGGCGCGCCAGCGCGGCGTCGAAGGCTGCCGGATCGGCGCGGACGATGCGGATGTCATGCATGGCGAATACTCAGCTCTGGTCCTCATCGCGCCGGGGCGCGACCCATCCCGCGGCCAGGACCGACAGTTCGTAAAGGGCGATGAGCGGCACGGCGAGGCCGATCTGGCTGATGATGTCCGGCGGCGTGATGACCGCGGCGACCACGAACATGCCGACGATGGCGTAGCGCCGTCCCCGCTTCAGTCCGGCCTGCGTGACGATGCCCACCTTGGCCATCAGTGTCAGCGCGACGGGCAGCTGGAACGCGGCGCCGAAAGCCAGGATCATGTGCATGACCAGGCTGAGGTACTCGCTGACCTTGGCTTCCAGCTGCACCGGCAGGGCGCCGGCCCCGGGCGGCGTCTCGAAGGAGATGAAGAACTTCCAGGCCAGCGGAAAGATGAAGTAGTAGGCCAGCGCCGCGCCCAGGACGAAAAGTACCGGGGAGGCGAGCAGGAAGGGCAGGATGGCCCGCTTCTCGCTGCGGTAGAGGCCTGGCGCGATGAACAGCCAGAGCTGCGTCGCCCACATCGGAAAGCTGAGGAAGGTGGCGCCGAAGAAGGCCACCTTCAGATAGGTGAAGAAGGCCTCGTACAGGGCGGTGAAGATCATCCGCCGCTCGCTGCCGCTCTGCTGCTGCAGGATGTCGGCCAGGGGGCGGGCGAGGAAGCCGTAGATCTGTGTGGAGAAGTAGTAGCAGACCGCGAAGGCGATGATGAAAGCGCCAATCGACCATAGCAGGCGTGTGCGCAGTTCGAGCAGATGCTCGATCAGCGGCATCGGCTTGTCGTCGATGATGTCGTCCTGGTCTCGGGCCACGGAGGGGTACTCAGACGCTCGGTGTTGCGGGCGGGGGGGCGACCTTGCCGGCCGAGACGGCGGAGCGTTCCTCAGGCGGCGGCTCGGCGCCGGCAGGGGGCTCGGGCCTGGACTCCGGCTGGGGCTCCGGCCGCGCCGGCGCGGAGGCCTCCGCGACGGAGGGCGGCACGAAGGCGGGCGGTGCGGGCGGGATCTTGGAGGTTTCGGCCGCCGAAGTCTCCTGGAGCGGGGCCTTGGCGCCCGTCGCCTCCGCCGTGCCGGATGTTTCCGGCTTCCAGGCGTTCTTCAGAGGATCTTCGGTGAAGGTCTTACGGATCGAGCCGTCCTCGTCCAGGCTCCGCTCGATCGTGCTCTTCAGGTCGAAATTGCGGATGTCGCGGATCTGGTCGCGGACGTCCTCGAGCTTCGCCTCGCGCACCAGTTCGTCAGCATGGGTCTGGAACTCCGCGGCCATGCGCCGAAGCTTCTGCACCCCTTTGGCGACATTGCGGATGGCCTCGGGAAGGTCCTTGGGCCCGATGACCACTACAGCCACCACGGCGATCAGGGCCAGCTCGGACCAGGCTAAATCGAACATGTGATTCCCATCTCCCCCATATCGGGGGCCGTCCCCGTTAGCAGGAACCGGGGGCAGCGCCAATCCGGCGGCCCATCTTCCCGCCGCCAACCCGTCTTATCTAGGGGATGCGAGCGGAAAGGCGAAGGCACGCCCGGGCTCGATCGACACGTCCGGGCGATCCCGGAGTCGAGCCGCTGACTGGGGAGGAGGCCGGGAACCTGGCACCGAAACGGTTCGCCCCGAACAGATACAATTCGTCAGGCGCGCGGAGCCGTTCCAGGCGCCCGCGGCGGGGTGCCCGCACAGGATGCGGGACCAGCCCGGTGAAGCGCCAGGTTCAAGCCGGGCGGCCCAATCCCGGAAGTGACACCCCGTTCTCGCCGGCCAGGAGTTCCTCGCGGCGCGGCAGATCCGCGAGCACACGCAGCCCGAAATGCTCGAGGAAACGCGGCGTCGTGCCCCAGAGGCTTGGCCGGCCGGGCACCTCCTTGCGCCCGCGTGGTGCGATCAGGCCGTGCTCCAGCAGAAGCTCCAGCGTCGACTGCGAGAGGCTGGCGCCGCGGATCTCCTCGATCTCGGGCCGCGTCACCGGCTGGTGGTAGGCGATGATGGCCAGCGTCTCCATCGCCACCCTCGGCAGGCGCCGCGGCACCTCCACCACCCGCGTGAGCAGCGGCGCCAGGTCGGGAGCGGTGCGGAAGGCGTAGCCGCCCGCCACCTCGGTCAACTCCACGCCCCTCCCCGCGTAGCGTGAGGCCAGCAGCGTCAGCACGGCATCGGCACGGAGCCCCGGCGGCAGCACCTCCTGCAGGCGGGCCGGGGATACCGGCCGGTCGGAGGCGAAGACCAGGGCTTCCGTCAGCCGCAGCGCGTGCTCGATGGAGGACAGCCCGGCGGCATCTCCGGAGGCGTCATGCGGCGGCGACATATCCATGGGCTTCCTCCTCCGGCCTTGCCTGCCCCTCCTGCGGCCGGGCGGCACGGCGGCGCACCAGGATGGGGCCGAAGGCCGCTTCCTGACGCAGTTCGATACCGCCGCCCCGGGCCATTTCCAAGCCGGCGATCAGGGTCGAGGCCAGGGCGGCCCGGCGTTCCACCGGATCGCGCAGGCTGTCGGGAAGGAAGCGCTGCAACTCTCCCCATTCGGGCAGGTGCCCGATGAGCTGCGCCAGCCGCCCCAGCGCTTCCTGAACCGTCCAGAGACGCCGTGGCCGGGGCTGGTACGGGCGCCGGCCCGCGGCGCGGCGCAGCGCCACGACATAGCCGCGCAGCAGGGCGGGAAGATCCGCGTGCAGGCCGCTCCGGTCCTCTTCCACCAGGCGCTCCGCCTGGCCGCGCGCCAGGACATCCTGGCCCAGCTGCGGGCAGCGACCGAGCCAGCCCGCCGCCGCGCGCATGCGCTCCAGCTCGGCCAGGCGCTCGGCCAGCTGGCCCGCCAGCGCCTCGGCATCCTCCTCCTGACCCGGTTCGTCCGGCAGGAGGAGCCGGGACTTCAGCCAGGCGAGCCAGGCAGCCATGACCAGCCAGTCCGCGGCGATCTCCAGGCGCACGCGCCGGGCGCCCTCGATGACGCCCAGATACTGGTCCACCAGTTGCAGGATGGAGATCCGCGCGATGTCCACCTTCTGCGATCTGGCCAGTTCCAGCAGCAGATCCAGCGGCCCCTCGAAGCCATCGAGGCGAAGCTGAAGGCTCTCGCCGCGCGCGGGTTCCGTCATGTCTCATGCCCGGCCAGGAAGAGGATGGCCCGGAAGCCGGGCCCCACGACGAGATCGACGATCCAGCCAATGGGATCGAGGGAGGGGCTGATCCGGGGAAGGACGAAGATCAGCAGCATGACGATCAGCAGTCCGGCCCGCTCCAGCCGGGCCAGCGGCAGGGCCAGAGGTGCGGGCAGAAGGCCGACCAGGATCCGCCCGCCATCCAGGGGAGGAATCGGCAGAAGGTTGAAAAGCCCCAGCAGCAGGTTCGCCATGATGGACAGCACGATGAACCGCAGGGCCAGCTCCATGGCCTGTGGCGGCAGGGCACCCTGCAGGGAATCCAGCGGGTGCGCCAGCATGGCCGCGCACCATGCCAGGAAGACATTCATCGCCGGGCCGGCCGCCGCGACAAGCACCATGCCATATCGCGGATTGCGCAGCCGCATGACATCGACCGGCACCGGCTTGGCCCAGCCGAACATGGCCTCGACCCGGCCGATGGTCAGCAACTGGCCCAGCAGGAGCAGCCCGGGCAGCAGCAGCGTCCCTACCGGGTCGACATGCCGGAGCGGGTTCAGGCTCAGCCGCCCGGCACGCTGCGCCGTGTCGTCACCCAGGCCCAGCGCCGCGTAGCCATGCGCCGCCTCATGCAGGGTGATCGCCAGCACCGTGGCCAGTACGGCCACGGCGAGTTCCGGGAGCCAGTCGCTCACGCCGTTTCGCGAAGCAGGGCGTCGCGGCGTTCCGCCAGTGCCGCAGGATCCGGCACGCCCGCGTCACGGCGGGCGATCATGGCGTTTCGTGCCGCCTTCACCCGCTCCAGCGCCTTGTCGGTCAATGGCGCGCTTCCTGCCAGCACGGCCTCGTTCTCGTCGAGCTGCCCGGTGCAGTGCAGAGCCACATCACATCCCGCCGCGAGGACATCGCGCGCCAGCGCATCGAGCGCCCCGCTCAGCGCCTTCATGGCGAGATCGTCCGAGATCAGCACGCCGTCGAAGCCCAGATCGCCCCGGATGGTCCGCTCGATCACCCGGCCCGACAGGGTGGCAGGGCGCGAGGCATCCAGCGCGGTATAGAGGATGTGCGCCGTCATGGCCCAGGCGCCGCTTCCGGCCAGTGCCCGGAAAGGCGCCATATCCGCCGCGAGCTCCTCCGGACCGGCCTCGACCCGGGGCAGCTCCAGATGGCTGTCGGCCAGGGCGCGGCCATGGCCGGGGATATGCTTGATGACGGGGATGGTGCCCGCCGTCTGCAGACCGCGGATCCAGGCCTCGCCAAGCCGCGCCACCTCGGCGGGATCCGCCGAGAAGCCGCGATCGCCGATGATGCCGTGGGCTCCCGGCAGGCGCAGGTCCAGCACGGGGGCGCAGACCACGTCCAGCCCCACGGCGTGACAC
Organism: Roseomonas sp. KE0001; assembly: GCF_016107285.1. Taxonomy (GTDB): domain Bacteria; phylum Pseudomonadota; class Alphaproteobacteria; order Acetobacterales; family Acetobacteraceae; genus Pseudoroseomonas. The sequence goes on from NZ_RCVQ01000001.1 coordinate 724,140, forward strand.
TCACGCCCCAACAGCGCGGCATTGGCCCAGGCGGCCTCGGCGGGCCTGCTCTCGAAGGCGGATGCCGGTGGAAAGTCCGGCCAGTGCGGCGGCCGCAGGCGGGCGACGCGGCCGCCCTCCTGATCCACCAGGATCGGCGCCTCGGCCCCCAGCTCCTCGCGGAGATCGGCCGTCAGGCGCGACAACTGCCCCGGGTCCCGGACATTGCGGGCGAAAAGAATGGCTCCAAACGGCCGGGAGCGCCGCAGCAACGCGGCCTCCTCCGGCAGCAGGACGGGTCCCGAGACCCCGATGATGGCAGCGCGCGGCGTGGACACCCGGAAGAACCTCAGCCGCCGATGACGGCACAGGCGCCGCCCTGACTTCTGATCGACTCGCAGAAGCTGCCGGCGGCGGAGCGATTCTCGAAGCCGCCGGTGCGCAGGCGCCACATGGTCGGCTTGCCTTCGCGCTCGAAGCGGATCACCTGCGGCGAACGGCCCTGGAGGAGCGACGGCGCGCGTCCCCTCAGCCTTTCCCACTCGGAACGGGCCCCGGACTCGGAATCCAGGGCGCCGAGCTGAACGACGACGCTACCGGTCGCGGCGGGAGCCGCCGGCTTCGGCGGCGCTGGAGGAGTGGGCGTCGCCACCACCGGCGGCGTCACGGGCGCGGCCTGCACCGCCGGCGGCGCGGGCTGTGTGGCGGCGGGCGCCTGGGCCTCCGCCGTCACCCCCGCGACACTGGGCGCGGCCTCCGCCACGGGAGAGGGCTCCACCGGCGTGGAGACACTGGGCGGCGTGGAGGCGCCGGGCGGCGGGGCGGTGGCGGCGCGGAGGGCATCCAGATTCGGCGCCTCGGCCGCCGGTCCCAGGCGGCCGGCCGGCTCGAAGACCCCGGAGGCCGTGCGCCGCTCGAAGATGATCTCGTCCTGATTCGCCACGCGCAGCCCGCCGCGGTCATCAGGACGGATCTTGATGGGCCGCGCATCCGCCTGCACGACCGGCACCGTGGTGTCCGAATACCGGCTGAATGCCCAGCCCGCGATCCCCCCGACCGCAAGCAGGCCGGCGAAGCCGCCGGCCAGAAGCATCATGCGGCGGGAGCCGCCATCCTCGGCGACGTCCCGCACCCGATAGGACGGTACCTGCACTTCCCTCACCGCATCTCCTCGACCGGCGTCACGCCCATGACCTTGAGGCCCGAGCGGATCACCAGGGCCGTCGCGGCCACGAGAGCGAGCCGGGCCCCTGTGGCTTCGGGCTCCCCCGCCCGGATGAAACGGAGTGTCGCATCATCGCGCCCCCGGTTCCACAAAATATGAAAGTCGCTGGCCAAGTCTTGGAGATAAAAGGCGATCCTATGTGGCTCCTGCGCTGCAGCAGCGGCTTCCACAAGGCGGGGCCAGGTGGTGAGGCGGCGGACCAGCGCCAGTTCGGCGGGGTCGGTCAGCGCGGCGAAAGCCGCCCCGCCCAGGGCCGCGATGTCCGGATCACCCGCCTGCCGCAGCACGGAGCGGCAGCGCGCATGCGCGTACTGCACATAGAAGACCGGATTTTCGCGCGACTGCTCGACGACCTTGTCGAGGTCGAACTCCATCTGCGCGTCGGACTTCCGCGTCAGCATGGTGAAGCGCACCGCATCACGCCCCACCTCGTCGATGAGGTCACGCAGGGTAATATAGGTGCCGGCGCGCTTGGACATGCGCACCGGCTCGCCGCCCTTCACCACCTTGACGATCTGGCAGAGCAGCACGTCGAGCGGCACACGGCCGTCCGAGAGCGCCCTGGTGGCCGCCTTCATGCGCGAGACATAGCCGCCATGGTCGGCACCCCAGACCTGCACCAGCTCCTGCATCCCGCGCGCGATCTTGTCGGCGTGATTTCCGATATCGTTGGCGAAATAGGTGTTGGTGCCGTCGGACTTGCGCAGGGGGCGATCGACGTCGTCACCGAAGCGGGTGGAGGCGAACAGCGTCTGCGGGCGCGGTTCCCAGTCCTCCGGCAGCTTGCCCTTGGGCGGTTCCAGCACGCCCTCGTAGACCAGGCCCTTCCCGGCCAGCATCGCGATGGCCCGGTCGGCGACGCCGTCCCGGACCAGCTGCGCCTCGCTGATGAAGACATCATGCCGGACGCCCAGCGCGTCGAGATCCTCGCGAATCACCGCCATCATCCGGGCGATGGTGAATTCCCTCACTTGGTCGAGCCAGAGGGCCGGATCGGCCGGCATGGCGCCGGGTGCCAGCGCGTCGCCCAGCTCGGCCTTCAGCGCCTCCCCGACCGGGATCAGATACTCGCCGCGATACTGCAGCCCGCCAGCGACGGAGGCCGCGTAGTCCTCCTCGGCGAGCGTGGTGCCGAGGGCCTGGAGGTACCGCCAGTAGGCGGCATAGGCCAGGGCCTGCACCTGCGCGCCGGCATCGTTGATGTAGTATTCCTTGGTGACGGCGTAGCCGGCCTTGGCGAGCAGGTTGGCCAGGGCGTCCCCCACCACCGCGCCGCGGCAATGGCCGACATGCATGGGGCCGGTGGGATTGGCGGAAACATACTCGACATCGACGCGGATGCCGCCGCCTGCCGATCCGTCGCCATAGGCCTCGGCGGCGTTCAGGATGATGGGCAGCTGCCCCAGGAGGTAATCCTCCTTCAGCCGGAGATTGACGAAGCCGGGCCCCGCCGGGGCAGCCTCCGACACCATCGGCGCTGCGGCCACCAGGGCTTCGGCCAGGCGGGCGGCGATCTGCGCCGGCGACATCCGGGCCGGCTTGGCGACCACCATGGCGGCGTTGGTGGCCATGTCACCATGGCTCGCATCCCGCGGCGGGTCGACCTGGACGCGGGCCAGCGCCTCCTCCGGCAGGTCCGGCAGGATGCGGCGCAGGCAGGCCAGGACCTCCTGGCGCAGCGTGGCGAAGATGTCCTGCGAGAGGGCGGGGCTCTGTTCCATGGATGTCCGATCAGCCGGGAATGTTAGGGTCGGTCAACCGCCTGTGCTCGTCGAGGGCGAAGCGGTCCGTCATGCCCGCGATATAGTCGCAGACCACGGCGGCACAGTCCGCGCTCCCCGCGGCGCCGGCGCGTTGCCGCCATTCGGGCGGCAGCATGTCCGGCCCGCCATGCAGCAGGCTGAACAGCATCTGCACGACGCGCTTCGACTTCTGCGTCGTGCGGTTGACCCGCCAGTGGCGGTACATGCGCTGGCGCAGGAACTGCCGCACCGTCTGATTGGCGGCCTGCATCGGCGCGCTGAAGGCGACCATGGGGCGGCCGGCGGCGCGGACATCCTCGACGCCGCGCGGGGCCAGGACCGCCAGCCGGCGCTCCGCCTCCGCCACCACGTCCTGGACCATGGCGTTGATGACGCGACGGATGGATTCGCTCGCCTGCCGGGAGGCCGCCGCCTCCGGATAGAGAGCGCGAACCTCGGCCACCGCCTCGCCGACCAGCGGCAGGGCGGCCATCTCGTCGAGGGTGAAGAGCCCGGCCCGCAGCCCGTCGTCCAGATCGTGATTGTTGTAGGCGATGTCGTCCGCCAGGGCGGCGACCTGGGCCTCCAGCGAGGCATGGCTCGACAGGTCGAGCGGGTGCAGGCGGTCGTACTCGGCCATGAAGCTGGAGGGTCGGACGATCGGGCCATTGTGCTTGGCCAGCCCCTCCAGCGTCTCCCAGGTCAGGTTGAGGCCGTCGAACTCCGCATAGCGCTTCTCGACCATGGTGACCGATTTGAGACTCTGGGCATTGTGGTCGAAGCCGCCATAGGGCCGCATCAGGCCGTTCAACGCCTCCTCCCCCGCATGGCCGAAGGGGGGGTGGCCGAGATCGTGGGCCAGAGCCAGGGCCTCCGCCAGATCCTCATCCAGCCTGAGCCTGCGGGCGATGGAGCGGGCGATCTGCGCGACCTCGATGCTGTGCGTCAGCCGGGTGCGGAAGGCGTCGCCCTCGTGGTAGATGAAGACCTGGGTCTTGTACTGCAGGCGCCGGAAGGCGGCGCTGTGGATGATCCGGTCCCGGTCGCGCTGGTAGGGCGAGCGCACCCCCCCGGCGGGCTCCGGATGCAACCGGCCCCGGGAGGTTTCCGCACGCACGGCATAGGGCGCGAGATCGGTCATGAGGGCGGCGGCTTACCAGCCCCCCCGCTCCGCTGCAACGCCGCCGCCCCGGATCGTTGGAAACCACGCCTTCCCGTCTTATGTTGGCCACCAGGAGATGACGATCATGCCCGACGGTACTGCCACCACCGCCCCGTTCAGCGTGACGCCCCGCGCCTTCCAGGAGGTGGGGGCGATTGCCGCGCGCGAAGGTCGCCCCGGCGCCGTGCTGCGCCTTGCCGTGCTGGCTGGCGGCTGCTCCGGCTTCCAGTACTCCTTCGCGCTGGATGACGCGGTGGCGGCGGACGACCTCGTCCTCGAGGATGCCGGGCGGCGTGTCGCGATCGATCCCGTGAGCCTCGATCTGCTGCGGGGGGCGCAGCTGGACTGGGCCGATGAGCTGATCGGCGCGCATTTCGTGGTGAGCAACCCGCAGGCGGCCTCCGGCTGCGGCTGCGGCGTTTCCTTCTCGCTGGGTTGAGCGGCCCGCCCGGTGCTGCTCGCCAGCTTCAACGTGAATTCGGTCCGCAAGAGGGTGCCGCATGTGCTGCGCTTTCTGGAAGCGGTCCGACCCGACGTGGTGTTTCTTCAGGAACTGAAGTGCCAGACGCATGAGTTCCCCGCGGCGGCGTTCGAGGAGGCGGGCTACCGGAGCCATGCGGTGGGGCAGACCGGGGGCCGCAACGGGGTCGCCATCCTGAGCCGCCTGCCCTTCGAAATTCTCGGCGAGAGCCTGCCGGGCGAGGAGGACAGCCATGCCCGCTATCTCGAGGTCGCGGTGGAAGGGCTCCGCCTGGCGGGGATCTACCTGCCCAATGGCAATTCCGGCGGGGCGGAGGGCTATGCCTACAAGCTGCGCTGGATGGAGCGGCTCCGCGCCCTGGCCAGGGCGCGGCTCGATGCCTTCCTGCCCTTCGCCATTCTCGGCGACTTCAATGTCTGCCCGACCGAACTGGACCTGGCGCCGGGCGCCCTGCCCGCCAGCGACGCCCTGGTCCGTCCCGAGACGCGCCAGGCCTTTCGCGCTCTGGAATACCTCGGGATGACCGACGCCCTTCGGGCGCTGCATCCGGGTGAGCGGCTCTATACCTACTGGGATTACGGCCCCGCCTTTGAGGGAAACAGGGGGCTGAGGATCGACCACGCCATGCTCTCGCCCGACCTCATGGAGAAAGTCGGCAGGGTCTGGGTCGATGTCCGGCCGAGGGCGCAGGAACAGCCCTCCGACCACACCCCCCTCGTCCTGGAGATCGGCTAGGGCGAAGCCATCATCGGATGGCATTCTCCGGCTGGACGCCCATCGGATAGCGCCGCTCGTTGGGTGGGTATGGCGGGATATGGGGCGCCGGATGCGGCTCGTAGTATTCGTAGTAGAGGGGCGGCGGGGGCAGATTGATCACCGGCTGTATGGTGCATCCGCCCAGCACGGCGAGCAGGAGGACCAAGCCTCCCGCCCTTGTCGCCCTGAAATCCCGCCCGCCTGCCATCGACTGCCGCTCCGGCGATTCAAAGATCCGGGTAGCTGTGCGTTTCCGCCGCCCCGCCCGGATGGGTCACCGCGCCAAGGTGCGCCGGTCCCACCATCTGCGCGTATTTCCACAAGGCTCCGGAATTGTAGTCGGTGCCCCGCGGCGTCCAGGCGGCCTTCCGCCGGGCCATCTCATCCTCGGAGATCAGCACGTCGATGCTGCCCTTCTCGGCGTCGATGACGATGGGATCGCCATCGCGAAGCAGCGCGATGGGCCCGCCCACCGCCGCCTCCGGGCCGACATGGCCGACGCAGAAGCCGCGTGTGGCCCCCGAGAAGCGACCGTCGGTGATGAGGGCGACCGCCTCTCCCATGCCCTGGCCATAGATGGCGGCGGTGGTGGAGAGCATCTCGCGCATCCCCGGCCCGCCCTTGGGGCCTTCGTAGCGGATGACGATCACGTCGCCGGCCTTATAGGCCCGCTGGTCCACAGCCTTGAAGGCGTCCTCCTCGCAGTCGAAGCACAGGGCCACCCCTTCGAAGCGCTGGCTCTTCATGCCGGCGACCTTCACGATCGCGCCCTCCGGCGCGAGGTTGCCCTTCAGCCCGACCACGCCGCCGGTGGGCGTGATGGCGCGCGACACCGGGTGGATGACGTCCTGATCGGTCGGGAAGACGACGTCGGCATGGTTCTCCGCAAGCGTCCGGCCGGTCACCGTCAGGCAATCGCCGTGCAGCAGGCCGGCATCCAGCAGGGCCTTGATAATCACCGGAATGCCGCCGACGCGATGGACGTCGAGGGCGACATACTTCCCGCCCGGCTTCAGGTCGGCGATGTAGGGGGTGCGGCGCATGATGGCGGCCACGTCGTCCAGGGTGAAGCGAATGCCGGCCTCATGGGCGATGGCAGGCAGATGCAGCCCCGCATTGGTTGACCCCCCCGTGGCGCCCACCACCACCGCGGCGTTCTCGAGCGCCTTCAGCGTCACGATATCGCGGGGGCGGATGTTGCGCCGCAGAAGCTCCATGACCGCCTTGCCGGATTCCACCGCCCAGCGATCGCGCTCCTCGTAAGGCGCGGGCGCCCCCGCCGAGCCCGGCAGCGCCAGCCCGATGGCCTCCGAAACGGTGGCCATGGTGTTGGCGGTGAACTGGCCGCCACAGGCCCCGGCGGAAGGGCAGGCGACGCACTCCAGGGCATGGAGGTCCTCGTCCGACATATTGCCCGCCGCATGCTGCCCGACCGCCTCGAAGACATCCACGACGGTCACGTCGCGGTCCTTGAAGCGCCCGGGAAGGATGGAGCCGCCATACATGAAGACGCTGGGAACATTGAGGCGCAGCATGGCCATCATCATGCCGGGCAACGACTTGTCGCATCCCGCCAAGCCGACCAGCGCGTCATAGCAGTGGCCGCGAATCGTCAATTCCACCGTGTCGGCGATGGCGTCCCGGCTCGCCAGGGAGGATTTCATCCCCTGGTGGCCCATGGCGATGCCGTCCGTCACCGTGATGGTGGTGAACTCGCGCGGTGTGCCCCTGCCCTCCTTGACCCCCGTCTTGACGCTCTGCGCCTGGCGGCTGAGCGCGATGTTGCAGGGGGCGGCCTCGTTCCAGCAGGTCGCCACGCCCACCAGCGGCTGGGCGATCTCCTCCTCGGTCATTCCCATGGCGTAATAGTAGGAGCGGTGCGGCGCCCGCTCCGGACCCACGGTGACATGGCGGCTCGGCAGGCGCGACTTGTCCCAGATATCCTCAGCCATGTGCAGCGCCTTCCTTCCGTTTCATCCCCTGCGAGGTATCGCGCAGCCGTCTTTCCGTGGCAACCGCGGTCTCAAACCCCGATAGGTTTATCAGAGACTTATCGGTAGTCCGGCGGTGCAGGGGGACATCCCCTTCCGGCATGGTCCAGGGAAGTCCGCGAAGCCGGGGCCTCCCTGGCGGCCGCGCCGTCTCAGTCTCCTATGCGGGCCAGGGCCGCGTCCAGCCGGGCAATCTCGGCCTTCGCCGTGGCCAGTCGCTCGCGGTTCTCCTCCACCACCTCGGGCTTGGCGCGCGAGACGAAATCCTGGTTCGCCAGCTTCGCCGCGACCTTGTCAGCGTCGCCTTCCAGGCGGGCCCTCTCCTTGGCGAGGCGGCCCCGCTCGGCGGCGATGTCGATGACATCGGCCAGGGGCAGCAGGATGGTCGCCTCATCGACCACGATCTGCGCGACGCCCCTGGGCGCCTCCCCCTCCAGCGGCCGGATCTCCGTGGCCCTGGCCAGCCGGCGTATGACGTCGAGCCAACGATCCGCGCGCGACAGGGTCGCCGCCGAGGCGCCGGAGACCAGCAACGGCACGGTGACCGAGGGCGGCACATTCATCTCGGCCCGCACGCCGCGGACCTCGGTGATCAGGCGGATGACCCAGTCGAGCTCCGCCTTCGCCGCCTCCGCCCCGGCCACCACGGCCGGACGCGGCCATTCCTGCCGGATCAGGCTATAGTCGGGGCCGTAGCCGAAGCGGTCCCACAGTTCCTCGGTCACATAAGGCATGACCGGATGCAGAAGCTTCAGGATCAGGCCCAGCACATGCTGCGCGACGCCCTTGATCTCGGTCTTCTCCGGCCCGTCGGGTCCGTTCAGGGCCGGCTTGGCGAACTCCAGGAACCAGTCGCAGAAGCTGCCCCAGACGAAGCGGTAGCAGGCCGAGGCATAGTCATCCGTGCGGAAGGCCTCCAGGGCGGCGGTCGCCTCGGCCACGGCGGCATCGGCGGTGCTCAGCAGCCAGCGGCCCAGCGGCGTGGTGACCGTAGCGGGGTCGAAGGCCGGATCGGGGCCGATGCCGTTCATCTCGCAGAAGCGGGCGGCGTTCCAGAGCTTGGTGCCGAAGCTGCGGTAGTCCTCCACCCGCTTCGGGCCGAGCTTGACGTCGCGGCCAGGTGTCGCGAGCGAGGCGATGGTGAAGCGCAGCGCATCGGTGCCGTACTTCTCCACCAGCTCGAGCGGGTCGATGACGTTGCCTTTCGACTTCGACATCTTCTGGCCCTTCTCGTCGCGGACGAGGCCATGGATGTAGACCGTGCGGAAGGGCACATCGCCCATGAAGTGGTGCCCCATCATCATCATCCGGGCGACCCAGAAGAAGATGATGTCCCAGCCCGTGACCAGCACGTCGCCGGGATAGTACTTGGCCAGCTCCGGCGTCTGCTGCGGCCAGCCGAGGGTGCTGAAGGGCCAGAGGGCGGAGCTGAACCAGGTGTCCAGCACATCGGGGTCGCGTTGCAGCGTCACCTCGGGCCCGAGCTTCGCGCGGGCCTCCGCCAGGGCCTCCTCCTCCGTCTCGGCGACGAAGGTGCTGCCGTCCGGCGCGTACCAGGCCGGGATCTGGTGCCCCCACCACAGCTGCCGGCTGACGCACCAGGGCTGGATGTCCCGCATCCAGCTGAAGAAGACGTTCTCGAAGTGCCGCGGCACGAAAACCGTCTGGCCGCTCTCGACGGCCTTGATCGCCGGCTGCGCCAGGGTCGCCGCATCGCAATACCATTGCAGCGTCAGCCGCGGCTCGATCGGGACGCCCGACCGGTCGCCGTGCGGCACCGCGTGGAGATGCGGCTCGATGGCGGCGACCAGTTCCAGGCGCTCCAGCTCGGCCACGATGGCCTTCCGCGCGACGAAGCGGTCCTGGCCCGCGAGCCCGCGGACGAAGCCCGGATCGGCCAGGTTCTCGACCGCCGCGAGATCGCCCTCGATCTCCTCCAGCGTGATCCTGCCATCGGCATCGAGCACGGAAGGCAGCGGCAGGCCGTGCCGCTTGCCCACGGCGAAATCGTTGAAGTCATGCGCGGGCGTGATCTTCACCGCGCCCGATCCCTTCTCCGGATCGGAATACTCATCCGCGACGATCGGGATGCGGCGGCCGACCAGGGGCAGGATGGCGTGGCGGCCGACGAGATCGCGGAAGCGCGCATCCTCCGGATGCACCGCCACGGCCGTATCGCCCAGCATGGTTTCCGGCCGGGTCGTGGCCACCGTGATGAAGCGGCCGGGCTCGCCCTCGATGGGATAGCGGAGGTGCCAGAGGCTCCCCTTCACCTCGCGGCTCTCGACCTCCAGGTCGGAGATCGCGGTCTGAAACTTCGGATCCCAGTTGACCAGCCGTCGGTCGCGATAGATCAGCCCCTGCCGGTGCAGGGTGACGAAGACCTTCCGCACCGCCTCGGAAAGCCCGGCATCCATGGTGAAACGCTCGCGCGGCCAGTCCAGACTGGCGCCGAGGCGGCGAAGCTGGCGGGTGATATTGCCGCCGGACTGCCCCTTCCATTCCCAGACATGGTCCAGGAAGCGGTCGCGACCGATCTCCCGGCGGTCGACCCCCTGCCCTGCCAGAAGCCGCTCCACGACCATCTGTGTGGCGATCCCGGCATGGTCGGTGCCCGGCTGCCACAGGGTGTCGCGGCCCTGCATGCGCCGCCAGCGGACCAGGATGTCCTGGATCGTGAAGGTCAGCGCATGGCCGATATGCAGGCTGCCCGTCACGTTGGGTGGCGGGATCATGATGGTGAAGGGCGGCGCCGCGCTGCCGGGATCGGCGCCGAAGGCGCCCGAGGCTTCCCAGCCTTCATAGATGCGCTGTTCGAAGCTGGCGGGCGAGAGGGTCTTGTCGAGCATGAAGGCACGCTTGGGCGGCGCCGCCGCCCTCGTCAAGAGGGCGTCACGGCGGATCAGGCCCTCTCCCGCCGCTCAGCCCTCCGAGCGGTTCATGACCCGCTCGATCTCGGCCCGGACCAGACGCTCGACCATGCCGGGAAGATGCTGGTCGAGCCAGGCCTTGAGCAGCGGTCGCATCTCCTCGCGGACCACGTCCTCGATGCTGGGGCCGGGAACCCGGTGGACGGGCGCCCGACGCTCGCGGGCCACGGCCTGGGCCAGCTGCCCCAGCGCGGCCGCCGCGGCGGCGCTGGCGAGGGGGTCCAGGAGGGAATCTCGCTTCCCGGATTCCGGGGCCTGCGGCTGCGGCTGCAGCTGCGGCTGTGGAGGACCGTCCGGCAGGGCCACCACCGGCGGAGGCGTGGCGGGCTGGGCGGCCTCGGGCGGCATCCTGGCCGACAGCGTCTCGATCAGCATCGATTCCGTCAGTTCGAGCGGTGCGTCCGGGTCGGGTGTGGAGGACGGAGCCTTCAGCTCCTCCTCATTCAGGATGCTGCGGATCGACGCCAGAATCTCCTCCATGGAAGGCTCATGCGGATCCAGCCGGGAGGGCGGCTGCGCCATGGTCAGGGTGCTTCCTTGCTGTAATCACCCGTACCGAACCACCTGGAACGGACGGTTTTGTAGTAGGTGTCCATGTCGTAGAGGGCGACGGGGAGTGCGAGGTCGCGTGCGGTGAGGCGG
>NZ_RCVQ01000010.1 GCF_016107285.1 Roseomonas sp. KE0001
GCCGCATAGTGGATGCTTCGGCTTCAGCTGCTCGCGTTCCTACCTCGTCCGGCACCACAACTTGCCGCGCGCGGCAGGCTTCGAAGAACTCACCATCGCCAAGCCATTAACACCCTGACATTGTTGGCAGATTTTCTGGTCTCGGGATTGGCGCACTCGGTGGCTCTGGGTCTGAAGAAAGCCGTGCGCCTGTCCGTGGAACGTGCAGAGGCGCACGCCGCAGATCAAAGGGTTACGGCGTGCGCAGTCCATCTAAGTGCGCGCCGTTATATGATCGTCTCCATTCCCTTTCCGGAGAAGGCACAGGGCGGGAACGCTTCGGCGTAAAGCCGCCTTGATACCTGGCCCCCAAGGCATAGCCTGCTTCCATGTCCAGGGAACCTGCCCTCCGCGCCGCCCGCCCTTCCCCGGACTTCACGGACCGGGCCAAGGGGACCTGCCGATGCTGAGCCTCGCCGCGACTTCCTGCATCGCCCGCCGGGGCAGCCCCGCGGAGACCGCCAGATGACTTCCCGCTGTTCCGCCGCGGCTGCGCCGCTGACCGCGCCGGCCGGCGCAGCCGGATGAGCCAGGCGACGATGCCGGAAGACGCTTCCCCTTCCCCTGCGGCGGCGCGCCGGAACCGGCTGGCGGTCGTCTCGGCCATTGGTGTCGGCCAGATCCTGGCCTGGGGGTCCTCCTACTACCTGCTGGCGGTGCTGGCGGGGCCGATCGCCGCCGACACCGGCTGGCCACTGACCTGGATCATGGGCGCCCTCTCGGTCGGGATGCTGGTGTCCGGCCTGGTGTCGCCGCGCATCGGCCATTTCATCGACCGGCGCGGCGGCCGCCCCGTGCTCGCCGCCAGCGCCGCCCTGCTCTCCGGCGGCCTGCTCCTGCTCGGACTGGCGCCCGGCCTGCCCGTTTTCGTGCTGGCCTGGGTGGTCCTTGGCCTGGGCATGGGCGCCGGGCTCTACGACCCGGCCTTCTCGACGCTGGGGCGGCTTTACGGCGAGCAGGCGCGCCCGGCCATCACCCACCTCACCCTGTTCGGCGGCTTCGCCAGCACGGTCTGCTGGCCGCTCAGCGCCCTGCTGGTGGACCAGTTGGGCTGGCGCGGCGCCTGCCTGACCTATGCCGCCCTCCACCTCGCGGTCGTGCTGCCGCTCTACCTGCTCGGCGTGCCGCGCGAAGCCGCCAAGCCCGCCACGGCACCCACGGCCGCCAGGGCCGCCTCGGCGCCGGGCCATGTGCGGGCGGGCCAGCGCTACGCCTTCCTCATGCTGGCGGCGGGGTTCACCCTGGCGGCGGTCATCATGACCGTGTTGTCCGTCCACCTGCTGACGCTGCTGCAGTCGCAAGGACTGGCGCTGGGGACCGCCGTTGCCCTGGGCACGCTGATCGGCCCGGCCCAGGTCGGCGCCCGCCTGCTGGAGATGCTCTTCGGCAGGAAGACGCACCCGATCTGGAGCCTGCTCGTCTCCGCGGTGCTGGTGGCGGTCGGGCTCGGCATGCTGGCCGGCGCGCCGGGGGTCGCGGCGGCGGGCATCGTCCTGTACGGCATGGGCAGCGGCATCCGCTCCATCGCCCGCGGCACCGTGCCGCTGGCCCTGTTCGGCCAGGAAGGTTACGCCGTGCTGATGGGACGCATCGCCATGCCGACCCTGGTCGCGCAGGCCGCCTCGCCCTTTCTGGGAGCCTGGCTGCTGGACGGCTTCGGCGCCTCCACCACGCTGGCCGTGCTGTGCGCGGCTGCCGGGCTGAACATCCTGATGGTGCTGGTACTGTTGCCCCATGCGCTTCGACGCCGCTGATCGCCACCCCGAACAAAGATGAGGCTTTCGTGACCGCTCCGAACATAGCCGCTCCTGCCGGCCAGCCCGCCGCGGTAACCATCAGGCCCGCCACGGAGGCCGACATGAACGCAATCGCCGCCATCTACCGGCACCACGTGCTCCATGGCACCGCCACGTTCGAGACGGAGGCACCGTCGGCGGAGGACATGCGGCAGCGCCGGACCGCCATCCTGGAGCGCGGCCTTCCCTATCTTGTCGCCGAAGGCGCCGACGGCAGCGTGATCGGCTATGCCTATGCAGGCGCCTACCGACCTCGGCCGGCCTACCGGAATACGCTGGAGAACTCGGTCTACATCAAGGAGGAGGCCCGGGGCCGCGGTATCGGCCGCCGCCTGCTTCGAGCGTTGATCGAGGAATGCACCGTGCTCGGCTACCGGCAGATGGTGGCCGTCATCGGCGACAGCGCGAACGAGGCGTCAATTCGCCTCCACAGGGCGTTCGGCTTCGAGTTGACCGGCACGTTGCGGTCAGTGGGGCGGAAGCATGGACGCTGGCTCGACACTGTGCTGATGCAGAAGGCGCTCGGCGATGGCGACGGATCCGCGCCCGCCGCCGAGCAGTTGCCGGGGGACAGGTTGCCCGGCCCGCATGGACAGGAGCCGCGCTAGGGCGGCCTGTCGTGGCCAGCCGACACACTACGAGACCGGGTTGCCTTGCTTCTCCAACCCCCACGGCGCGATGCACTCCCTGATGCTGGCGGCCAGCAGGGCGTAGGTCCTGTGCCGGGGAGAGGTGCTGCGCCAGGACATGGTGAGGTTCCTGACCGGTGCCCCGGACGACAGCGGGCGGGCGACGACGAGCTTCTCCCGCAGAACGTCGGACCGGACGTAGAGCGCTGGCAGCAGGGTGATGCCCATGCCGGTCGCCACCATCAGGCGCAGCGTGTCCAGCGTCGTGCCGGCGTAGTCGCGTGCAGGGATCGCGCCCACCCTTTCGCAGAGCGCCGCGATGGGGTCGTGGATGCGATGCCCGCGCTCCATCGTCAGGATGGTCTCTCCCGCGAGGTCCTCCGGGTCGATCATCTTGCATCCGGCCAGCCGGTGATCCGATGGCAGCACGACGTGCAGCGGTTCCCGCAGGAGCCGCACCGAGGTGAAATCGGCGTGGACAGGCTCGTCCGCCATGAGCAGGGCCTCGAAGGTGCCGTCGGAGAGTTTCTCGGGCAGGTTCTCCATGCGGTCCTCGCGGACCCCGATGCGCAGGTTCGGGAACCCGGCCTTGAGGGTGGGCATCGCGACCGAGAGAACATAGGCGCCGACGGTCTGAACGACCCCGAACAGCAGGGTGCCCTGGAGCGCCTCGGGATCGTCCCGCCGCGCGATCTCCCGGATGTCCTCCACTTCCGCCAGGATCGTCCTGGCCCGCCGGGCGATCTCGGCGCCGGCCGGCGTCAGGATGACGCGGGCGCGTGTGCGCTCGATCAGCCGGGCGCCCAGCCGGTCCTCCATTTCCTTCACCTGCATGCTCAGCGTCGGCTGCGTGACGTGGCAGGCTTCGGCGGCCCGGCTGAAGCTCAGGGTGTCGGCGATGGCCACGAGGTAGCGGAGCTGCTGGATGCGGGGCATGGCCGACTTATAGAGAATTTCTATAAGGGAAGGCAGAACTTCCGATTTCTCCCCGGGGACCGGGTGTGGCTATTCGCCTTCGCCGAGCACCACGAGGTTCCCGCCGTGCCAGAAGCCGACACCATTCAGGCAACGGGGCGCAAGCCCTCCCTGTTCCGCTCCTTCCTCGACCACAGCGCCTCCGGTGGGCTGGTGCTGATGTTCGCCTCGGCCCTCGCCCTCCTGGTTGCCAATTCCGGTGCGGCACCGGGCTACCAAGCTGCCCTGCGCGCCTATATCGGCCCGCTCAGCCTGCTGCACTGGATCAACGACGCCCTGATGGTGCTGTTCTTCCTGATGGTCGGGCTGGAGATCAAGCGCGAGATGCTGGACGGCCAGCTGGCCACCTGGGGCCGCCGTATCCTGCCCGGCATCGCGGCACTCGGCGGCATGGCGGTCCCGGCGCTGGTCTACGTCGCCTTCAACCTCGGCAATGCCGAAGCCCTGCGGGGCTGGGCCGTGCCCGCGGCCACGGACATCGCCTTCGCGCTTGGCGTGCTGTCCCTGCTGGGGCCGCGCGTGCCCGCCTCCCTCAAGGTGTTCCTGGCCGCGCTGGCCATCCTCGACGACCTCTGCGCCGTCCTGATCATCGCCGTGTTCTACACCGCCGAGCTGTCGCTCCCGATGCTGGGCGGCTCGGCCGGGGTGGTGGCCCTGCTCATCGGCCTGAACCGGGCGGGGGTGACGCGCCTCTGGCCCTACCTGGCGCTCGGCGTCTTGCTCTGGATGCTGGTGCTGAAGTCGGGCGTGCATGCCACCCTGGCGGGCGTGGTGCTGGCGCTGGTCATCCCGCTGCGGAACCGCAAGGGCATGCCGGACGACACGACCATCTCGCCGCTGCACCGGCTGGAGCACGCACTGCACCTGCCGGTGGCCTTCATCGTCCTGCCCATCTTCGGCTTCGCCAATGCGGGCGTGTCCTTCGGCGGCGTGGCGCCGGAGGTGGCGATGGGGTCGGTGTCCATCGGCGTGGCCGCCGGTCTGTTCCTGGGCAAGCAGCTCGGCATCTTCGGCGGCACCTGGCTGGCCCTGCGCGCCGGGCTGGCCGCGGCCCCGGCGGGCGCGACGATGCTGCAACTCTACGGCACGGCGCTGCTTTGCGGCATAGGCTTCACCATGAGCCTGTTCATCGGCCTGCTGGCCTTCCCGGACCAACCCGGGATGCAGGACGCCGTGAAGATCGGCGTCATCGCCGGGTCGGTCCTGTCCGGTGTCCTGGGCGCGGTGGTGCTCGCCCTTGCGGCCCAGGGCCGTCGCTACGCCAATGCCTGAAGGAACCGACCGGATGCAGCGCGTCACCCTCTCCCGCTTCCTGATCGAGCAGCAACGGGAGGGCGGCGACCTGCCGCCGCAGCTTCGCCTGCTGATCGAGGTGGTCGCCCGCGCCTGCAAGGCGATCAGCCACACCATCAACAAGGGCGAGCTCGGCGGCGTGCTCGGCAGCCTCGGCCAGGAGAACGTCCAGGGCGAGGTGCAGAAGAAGCTGGACGTCATCGCCAACGACATCCTGCTGGACGCCAACGAGTGGGGCGGCAACCTGGCCGCCCTGGCCTCCGAGGAGATGGAGGCCATCCACCCCATCCCGCACCGCTACCCCAAGGGCGAATACCTGCTGGTCTACGACCCGATCGACGGCTCCAGCAACATCGACGTCAATCTGAGCGTCGGCACCATCTTCTCGGTGCTGAAGGCGCCGGAGGAGGCATCCGGGCGTGCCGTCACGGAGGCCGACTTTCTCCAGGCGGGGCGGCAGCAGGCGGCGGCGGGCTATGCCATCTACGGCCCGCAGACCACGCTGGTGCTGACCTTCGGCAAGGGCGTGTTCGGCTTCACCCTGGACCGCGAGGTCGGCTCCTGGGTGCTGACGCAGCCGAACATCACCATCCCCGCCGGGTACCGGGAGTTCGCCGTCAACATGTCCAACCAGCGGCACTGGGCGCCGGGCGTGCAGCGCTACGTCGCGGATTGCCTCGCCGGGAAGGACGGGCCGCGCGGCGTGGATTTCAACATGCGCTGGACCGGGTCCATGGTGGCCGACGTGCAGCGCATCCTGACCCGCGGCGGCATCTTCCTCTATCCCTGGGACGCGCGGGAGCCGGGCCGTTCGGGCAAGCTGCGGCTGATGTACGAGGCCAACCCGCTGGGCATGATCATCGAGCAGGCGGGCGGCGCGGCCATCGACGGCACCGGCCGCATCCTCGACATCGTGCCGACGAGCCTGCACCAGCGCGTCGCGGTCATCACGGGCTGTGCCGCGGAAGTGGCCATGGTGACGGAGTATCTCACTCCCGGGCATGACGCGGCGGGTTGAGGGCAGACAGCGGGGCCGAAGAAGCCGGCGGAAGGCCTGCGATCGCCTGCCGACAACGGGGTGAGCCTCCTCACGCGCCGCCGAGCAGGGTGGATACCGCCCAGCCCGCGATACCGGTCATCACCACCACCAGCCACGCCGGAACCTGCCAAAGGACCAGCGCGGCGAAAGCCGTCAGCGCGACCGCGAAGTCCGCCGGAGTCCGAACGGTCGACGTCCAGATCGGGTCGAACAGCGCTGCCGCCAGGATGCCGACCACGGCGGCGTTCACGCCCATCAGGGCGGCACGCGCGCCCGGGCGCCCCCGCAGGGCATCCCAGAAGGGCAGCATGCCGTACATCAGCAGGATCCCGGGCAGGAACACCGCCAGGAGCGCAAGGAGGCTGCCCGGCACGCCATTGGGCCAAAGGGCCTGCGCCGCGCCGAGGAAAGCCGCAAAGGTGAAGAGCGGGCCGGGCACGGCCTGGGTGACGCCGTAGCCTGCCAGGAAACCATCCGCCGAGATCCAGCCAGCCGGCACCATGGCCCGCTCCAGCAGCGGCAACACCACATGGCCACCCCCGAAGACCAGGGAGCCGGCACGATAGAAGGCGTCCACCGTCGCCACGGCATGCGACCCGGTTGCCACCGCCAGAAGCGGCAGGCCGACCAGCAGAACAGGGAACAGCGCAAGGGCGGACAGCGCGGCGGCGCGCGGCACCCGGAAGGGCAGGTTGACGTCGGATCCCGCCGCCGCCACGTGGCGGTACAAGGCCAGGCCGATGACGGCACCGACCAGGAGGACGCCCAGCTGGGTCACTGCCGAAGGAAGGAGAAGCAGGGCAATGGTGGCCAGGACGGCCAGGGTGGCGCGGGGTCGGTCCGGGCAGAGGCCACTTCCCATGCCCCAGACCGCCTGCGCCACCACGGCGACGGCCACCAGCTTCAGGCCATGCACGACGCCCGCGCCCGCGCCGCCGGTCAGGGCATCGACCCCGTAGGCGGCCAGCAGCATCACGAGCGCGGAGGGCATGGTGAAGCCGAGCCATGCCGCCGCGCCTCCCGGCAGGCCGCCGCGCAGCACACCGAGCGCGAAGCCGACCTGGCTGCTGGCCGGGCCGGGCAGGAACTGTCCAAGGGCCACGAGATCGGCATACCCCGTCTCGTCGATCCAGCGGCGCCGGATGACGAACTCCTCGCGGAAGTACCCGATGTGGGCGATCGGCCCGCCGAACGAGGTCAGCCCGAGACGAAGGAAGACCAGCAGGATCTCGAGAAAGGAGCTCCGCGCCGGCGCTTCTCGCTCCCCGTCGGGTCCGGTGGTGGAGCGAGCAGATGTGTCCATGGGTGGGCCCTCGGCGATTCTTCCGGCAGATCATGCGCGGCCGAAGCCTACACTCCAGTGACAGTCCCGATGGGAGTTGGCCTGGTGGAACCTGGCGAGGCGGAGCGCCGGCCGCGCCGGACACCCGCCGGCCTGGTGGCGCTGATGCGGCGGGACCGTGCCATCTGGGAGCCGATCGTGCGGAATCTGGGGCTGACCGCGCAGTAGGCCGGTGTGGGAGGGAACCGTCGTGGATCAACCGATGCAGCAGGGCGCCACGGCCAGGGACGAGGCCGTCGCATGGGGAGGCCCGCTCGCGGGGCTTCGGGTGCTGGACCTGACGTGCTGATCGAGAACTTCCGCCCGGGCGTGTTGGAGCGCCTCGGCCTCGGCGCCCGCACCCGCACGCGCAGGGTCGCGGAATGGCAGGCCATCCTGGAGGCGCATGACGTTCCGCATGCCCCGGTGCTCGGCGTGCGGGAAGCGCTGTCCCACCCGCATGCGCGGTCGCGCGAGATGGTGGTGGAGGTGCCGCATGAGAGCCTGGGCGCGGTCCGGGTGCTCGGGCGCCCCATCAGGTTCCCCGGCAGCCCGCAGGCGCCGCTGGCCGCGCCGCCGCTGCTGGGCCAGCACATGGCGGACATCCTCCGGCGCGAGTTGAACTACTCTGAGGAGGCAATCCGGGCGCTGCGCGAACGGGGCGCCATCGACAGGGGGACCGGGAAGTGACCGCACAGGGCAGCGCGCGACGAAGGCGGCATGGAAGAACAGGGCCGCTCACGGTGCCGATGACGGCGGGGAGGAGCTGATGGCGGTGCTGCAGACGGAGCTGGACGCGCGCTCGCCGGAATGCGCCGCGAACGCGCGCCACATGCGCTCGCTGGTGGAGGACCTTCGCGCGCAGGCGGAGCGGGTTCGCCTCGGCGGCGGGCAGGTGTCGCGTGAACGGCACGTATCGCGCGGCAAGCTGCTGCCACGCGACCGTATCCGTGCGTTGATCGATCCCCTCTCGCCGTTCCTGGAAGTCGGGCAGTTCGCCGCGCACGGGATGTATGGCGACGAGGTGCCGTCGGCCGGGATCATCACCGGCATCGGCCGCGTGGCGGGGCGGGAATGCATGATCGTGGCCAATGACGCCACGGTGAAGGGCGGCACCTATTTCCCGCTGACAGTGCAGAAGCACCTGCGGGCGCAGGAGATCGCGCAGCAGAACCGGCTGCCCTGCATCTACCTGGTGGACAGCGGCGGCGCCAACCTGCCGAACCAGGACGAGGTGTTCCCCGGCCGCGACCATTTCGGGCGCATCTTCTTCAACCAGGCCAATATGTCGGCGCAGGGCATCGCGCAGGTGGCGGTGGTGATGGGCTCCTGCACCGCGGGCGGCGCCTACGTGCCCGCGATGTGCGACGAGAGCATCATCGTGCGCAACCAGGGCACCATCTTCCTGGCCGGGCCGCCGCTGGTGAAGGCGGCCACGGGCGAGGTGGTGAGCGCCGAGGAACTGGGTGGCGCGGAGGTGCACAGCCGCATCTCCGGCGTCACCGACCATTTCGCGGAGAACGACGCGCACGCGCTCGGCATCGCGCGGCGGGTGGTGGCGGGGCTGAACACGGTGAAGCGTCCCGCGCTGGCGCTGCGCCAGCCCGAGCCGCCACGCTACGCGCCCGAGGAGCTGTATTCCGTCGTGCCCGCCAACGCGCGCACACCCTATGATGTCAGAGAGGTGATCGCCCGCCTGGTGGACGGCAGCGCGTTCGACGAGTTCAAGCGGCTCTACGGCCCGACGCTGGTCTGCGGCTTCGCCCACATCTGGGGCTATCCTGTCGGCATTGTCGCCAACAACGGCATCCTGTTCTCGGAATCCGCGCAGAAGGGCGCGCATTTCATCGAGCTGTGTTCCCAGCGCGGCATCCCGCTGGTGTTCCTGCAGAACATCACCGGCTTCATGGTGGGCCGGAAGTACGAGGCGGGCGGCATCGCCAAGGACGGCGCCAAGATGGTGACGGCGGTGGCCACCTCCGCCGTGCCGAAGTTCACGATCATCATCGGCGGCAGCTTCGGGGCCGGGAACTATGGCATGTGCGGCCGTGCCTATTCGCCGCGCTTCCTGTGGATGTGGCCCAACGCCCGCATCGGCGTGATGGGTGGCGAGCAGGCCGCCGCCGTGCTGGCCACCGTGCGTCGCGACGGCATCGAGGGCCGCGGCGGCACCTGGTCGGCCGAGGAGGAGGAAGCCTTCAAGGCGCCGATCCGCGAGCAGTACGAGCGGCAGGGGCACCCCTACTATGCCAGCGCCCGCCTCTGGGATGACGGGGTGATCGACCCGGCGGACACGCGGCGTGTCCTCGCGCTCGGCCTCTCCGCCAGCCTGAATGCACCGATCGAGCCGACGCGCTTCGGCGTGTTCCGGATGTGAGAGCGGGCCGATGAGCAGCATCGTCCTGCTCCAGGGCGCCCCGGGCGCGCAGGCCGACGCCAAGGACCTCGTCTTCCTGTGCGGGGGACGGCCGGTGGACGCGGCGCTGGGGGAGGAAACAGGCCGGCGCATCGCCTCGCGCCGGGCCTCCGCCGAGGGGCGGGAAGGCATTGCCGCCTTTCTTGGCAAGCGCCCGCCCGCCTGGCGGCAGGGCTGAGGGAGGGAAAGCCCATGTTCCGCAAGATCCTGATCGCCAACCGCGGCGAGATCGCCTGCCGCGTGATCGCCACGGCCCGGCGCCTCGGCGTGGCGACCGTGGCGGTCTATTCCGAGGCCGATGCCGGGGCCCGGCACGTCCGGCTGGCCGACGAAGCCTGGCCCATCGGACCCGCGCCCGCGCGCCAGAGCTACCTGGTGGGCGAGCACATCCTGGAGGTCGCGCGCCGATCGGGCGCCGAGGCGATCCACCCGGGCTACGGCTTCCTGTCGGAGAATGCCGACTTCGCGGCGGCCTGCGGCGAGGCGGGCGTGGTGTTCATCGGCCCGCCCGCATCGGCCATCCGCGCCATGGGCTCGAAGGCGGAATCCAAGGCGCTCATGGAGCGCTCCGGCGTGCCGCTGGTGCCGGGCTATCATGGGGAGGCGCAGGATCTGCCGCTGCTGGCGCGGGAGGCGGGGCGGATCGGCTATCCCGTGCTGATCAAGGCTTCAGCGGGGGGCGGCGGCAAGGGTATGCGGATTGTCCCGGCGGCAGGCGAGCTGGAGGCCGCCATCGAGGGCGCGAAGCGCGAGGCGCTGGCCTCCTTCGGCGACGACCGCGTGCTGATCGAGAAGTACCTGACGCGTCCCAGGCACATCGAGATCCAGGTCTTCGCCGACACGCAGGGCAACACGCTCTCGCTGTTCGAGCGGGACTGCTCCATCCAGCGGCGGCACCAGAAGGTGATCGAGGAGGCCCCCGCCCCCGGCATGGACCCGATGCGGCGCCGGGCGATGGGCGAGGCCGCCGTCGCCGCGGCGCGGGCCGTCGGCTATGTCGGCGCGGGCACGGTGGAGTTCATCGCCGAGGGCGACGCCTTCTTCTTCATGGAGATGAACACCCGGCTGCAGGTCGAGCATCCGGTGACGGAGATGGTGACCGGGTTGGACCTGGTGGAATGGCAGCTCCGCGTGGCGTGCGGCGAGCCCCTGCCGGTGCGGGAGGACGGTCTCCGGCTGCACGGGCACGCGATCGAGGCGCGCGTCTACGCCGAGGACCCCGCGCGGGACTTCATGCCCGCCGTGGGCACCCTGACCCACCTGCGTCAGCCCGGGGAAGTGCCGGGCGAGGTCCGGGTGGACACCGGCGTGCGCCAGGGTGACAGCATCACGCCCAACTACGATCCCATGATCGCCAAGCTGGCGGTCTGGGGCGAGGACCGCCCCGCCGCCGTCCGGCGTCTGGCCGCCGCGCTGGCGGAGTACGAGGTGGTCGGCCTGCAGACGAACCTGGAACTGCTCCGCGCCATCGCCGGGCATGGGGCATTCGCGGCCGCGGAACTGGACACCGGCTTCATCGCGCGCCACGCGGCCGCGCTCATGCCCGTGGCGGCGGCCCGGACTGACGATGCCATCGTCTGGGCGGCCGCGGCTCTCACGGCATTAAAGGATCAGCAGGCGGCGTCGCGGGCCGGCGACGGCGACCCGTGGTCCCCCTGGGCGCAGGCCGATGCGTGGCGGATGAACGGGGAGGGCTACCAGGACCTGCACATCCGGCAGGCTGACGACGAGCGGGTTGCCATCCGCGCCCGCCCCATGGCCGCGGGGCGCTATCGGCTGGATCTGCCCGGCGGGCCGGTGACAGCCGAGCTCGCGGAGGAGCAAGACGGATCGGTTCTGCTGCTGGATGGCGTGGCGCGCCGCCTGCGGGTGGTGCGGCAGGGCGCAACGCTGACGGTGGTGCTGAAGGGCCGCAACCATGTGCTGGAGGTTGTGGACCCGCTGGCGCCGCCACGAACGGAGACGGCGGGCAACGACCGGGTCCGGGCCCCCGTGCCGGGCCGCGTGGCCCGCGTGCTGGTGCGGCCCGGCGACGTCGTGGCGAAGAACGCGCCCCTGGTGGTGATCGAGGCCATGAAGATGGAGCTGACGCTGCGCGCGCCCATGGATGGCTGCGTGGAAAGCGTGCGCCATCAGGCCGAGGAGATGGTGGAGGAAGGGACCGAGCTGGTGACCTTCGCCGCGGAGGCGGCCTCGTGAGCGGGCCCCCGCCGGTGGGCGTGGTGGAGGTCGGGCCGACGGGCATCGAGACGGGCGGCTTCGTGTCGCCCTGATGGATGCCGCCGGCTCGGCTGTCGGTCCGGCGCCAGAAGGCCTCTCGCAGAGGAACATCAACTGCTCAGTCGAGAAGAGCCTGCGGCGCCTCGGGCCGGTGGCGGCCCAGGCGCGGGGACACGGGTTACGCGTGCGCGGCCACGTCTCCTGCGGGCTGGGCTGCCCCTAGAAGGGCGAGGGGCTGCCGGCAAGCGGACACAGCACCGCGTCGGAGGGGGTCAGCGGCATCCGCCCCATCCCCCGGAGGACAACGCTTCGCGCGGGCGTCCTGGGACGCCGGAGCCGTGGACATTCCTTCAATGCAGGAGGGCACGCGGGCTGCCGGGCAGGCCGGGCCCGGCCCAGGCGATGGGCATGCCCGGTTGGGCGCGGCGCGCTCCGGGCGCGCGCACATCGCGGCCCAGGGCACGGGCGAGCATCGCCATCAGCCGCGCGCCGACGCTGCCGCCGGCGTTGCTGCCGCCGATCCGCAGCGTGCCGTCCGGCGTCAGGCAGCGGCCCAACTCTTCCAGAAGGTCCTCCTGGCCGCCAAGGCTCTGCGCGTCCAGGATGCAGGTGCCCAGGACGATGCGGCCGGCGCCGCCATGCTCGGGCAGGTCGATGATCTCGAGCGGCGCCAGCTCCGCCGCCAGCTCCAGGACCTGGCGCAGGCCGTCGCGCCGGCTGTCCAGCACCTGCACCATGGTGTCGGCGGCGGCGGCGATCACCGCCTGGGACCATCCGGCCTGACGCGGATCGAGGACGGTGAGGCGGGTGATGCGGGGTTCATTCTGAACCATGGCTGAGCGCTCCGTTCTGGATGTGCCTATTCTGTTCCTCACCCATGAAGGAATCGCTGACAGCCGGAAGATTTTCTGGAGGCTCGCGCTACTGGGCGGCGCGGCGCCTTCCGGCCTCCCTTCCAACGCATTGGCCCGGCGAACGCCCCCGTCTGAGCCGGCGATTCCATCCGGGCGGGATCTGCTCTAGGCTGCCACCCGGGAGAGGCCGCCAGGCCCTGAGGAGAAAAGATCCATGCAACGCCGCCTGTTCCTGGGCGCCGCCGCCGGCGCGCTCGCCCTTCCCGCTGTCCTGCGTGCGCAGGCCATGCCCAGGATCACCATCGGCATGTCGGGCTGGACCGGCTTCGCGCCGCTGACCCTCGCCGAGCAGGCCGGGCTGTTCCGGGCGAATGGCGTCGAGGTGGAGACCCGCTTCGTGCCGCAGCGCGAGCGCAACCTGGCCCTGGCCGCCGGCGCGCTGAACTGCGTCGTCACCACGGTCGACACCATGATCCTCTGGGGCAGCACCATGCCGCTGGTGCAGGTGCTGGTGCTCGACCGGTCGAGAGGGGGCGACGGCATCGCGGTGCGGCCCTCCATCGGCGGCTGGGCGGGGCTCAAGGGCAGGACCGTCGCGGTCGACGGCCCCGGCACCACGCCCTATTTCGTGCTCGCCTATATGCTGCGCGAGAACGGCATGTCGGTGAAGGAGGTGCAGGCCGCGACGCTGGCGCCGCAGCCGGCCGCGCAGGCCTTCGTCGCCGGGCAGTTCGACGCCTGTTCGACCTATGAGCCCTACCTTTCGCAGGTTCGCGGCATGGGCGAGGACAAGGGCCGCATCCTTGCCACCACGAACGACTATCCCTGCGTCGTCGATACCCTCGCCTTCACGCCCGACTTCGTGGCGAAGAACGAGCCGGCGGTGAAGGCGGTGATCAAGAGCTGGTACGACGCGCTGGCGATGATCGCGCGCGAACCCGCGACATCGCACGAGATCATGGGCAAGCGCGTGAACCAGAGCGCCGAGGCCTTCAGGGCCAGCGCGCAGTTCATCGAATGGCAGGACGCGGCGAAGAACCGCGCCTATGTCGCCGACGAGTTGCCGAAGTTCATGACCAAGGCGCTGGAGGTGCAGAAGGAGGCGGGCGTGGTGCGCCAGTCGCCGGACCTGGCGAAGCTGCTCGACACGCGCTTCCTCGGCTGAGGCCATGGCGGGGCCGCCGGCCGGCCCCCCTCCCCGTCCCGCCCGACCCCATCCTCCGCGAGGCCGCTTGGAACCGCTCAAACCCGTCTCCGCCCCCCTGCGCGCCGCGCTGGGCCTGGGCTTCTTCCTCCTGTTCCTCGGCCTCTGGGGCCTCGTCACCTATGGCGGCTATGTGCAGCCGCTCTTCCTGGCCTCGCCCGGGCAGGCGCTGGCCGCCGGCTGGACGCTGTTCACCGAGTACAACTTCGCCGGCGACATCGGCATGACCGTCTGGCGCGTGGTGGGGGGCTTTCTGCTCGCGGCCCTGCTCGCGGTGCCGCTCGGGCTGCTGATGGGCGCCTACAAGCCGGTCGAGGCCTTCTTCGAGCCCTTCATCTCCTTCGCCCGCTACCTTCCGGCCTCGGCCTTCATCCCGCTCCTCATCCTCTGGGCCGGGGTGGGCGAGGCGCAGAAGCTCTCGGTCATCTTCCTCGGCAGCGTCTTCCAGATCGTCATCATGGTGGCCGTCATCGCCGGCGGCACGCGGCGCGACCTGGTGGAGGCGGCCTATACCCTCGGCACGAAGGGCAGCGGCATCCTGCGGCGGGTCATCATCCCCGCCGCCGCCCCGCAGGTCATGGAGGCGCTCCGCCTGGTGCTCGGCTGGGCCTGGACCTATGTCATCGTCGCCGAGCTGATCGGGGCGCAGAGCGGCATCGGCCACATGATCATGGACAGCCAACGCCTGCTCGATACCGGCCAGATGATCTTCGGCATCGTCGTCATCGGCCTGATCGGGCTGGTCACCGACTTCCTCTTCAAGGCGCTGAACCGGCGCCTGTTCCGCTGGGCGGCGCTGTGATGGCGCTCTCGGTCCGCGGCCTGACCCGCACCTTTCCCGGCCAGGGCGGCAACGCGCCGACCCTGGCTCTGCAGCCGACCGACCTCGACGTCGCGCCCGGCGAGTTCGTCTCCATCCTGGGGCCCTCGGGCTGCGGCAAGTCCACCCTGCTGCGGATCGTGGCCGGGCTCGACCGGCCGACGGGCGGCAGCGTCACGCTCAATGGCCGCCGGGTCAGCGGGCCAGGGCCCGACCGCGGCATGGTCTTCCAGTCCTACACGCTCTTCCCCTGGTTGACGGTGGAGCAGAACATCCGCTTCGGCCTGCGCGAGCGGAAGCTGCCCGAGGCCGAGATGCGCGAGACCGCCGCCCGCTTCATCGCCCGGACCGGCCTGCGGGGCTTCGAGAACCACTGGCCACGCCAGCTCTCCGGCGGCATGCAGCAGCGCACCGCCCTGGCGCGGGCGCTGGCCAACGATCCCGAGATCCTGCTGCTCGACGAGCCCTTCGGCGCGCTCGATCACCAGACGCGCGAGTTGATGCAGGAGCTTCTGCTGGAGGTCTGGGGCAGCGACCGGCCCGAGGCCCGCAAGACCGTGCTGTTCGTGACGCATGACATCGACGAGGCCATCTTCCTCGCCAACCGCGTCCTGGTGATGTCGGCCCGGCCGGGCCGGGTGAAGGCGGAGGTGGCGGTCCCCCTGCCCTATCCCCGCGACTGGACGGTGAAGACGGCACCGGAATTCGGCGCGCTCAAGGCCCGGCTGATGGGGGAGATCCGGGAGGAGGTGCGAAAGGCGGCGCTGGGCTGAGCGGGCGCGGGCCCTCCGGTGGCGGCCGATCGGGGCGGCCGCCCGCCAGCATGGCCTGCACGCGGCGCGCCAGCGCGGCGATGGCGAAGGGCTTGGTGAGCATCTCCATGCCCGGCTCGAGGAAGCCGTCGGCGCTGGCGGCGACCTCGGCATAGCCGGTCATCAGCAGGACGGGCAGGCCCGGGCGCTGGCGCCGCGCCTCCGCGGCGAGCCGCCGGCCCTGGAGGCCCGGCAGGCCGATATCGGTGATCAGGAGGTCGATCCTCCTCGCCTCGCGCAGAAGCCGCAGCCCGCCGGGGCCATCCTCCGCCACCCGGGCCTCGTAGCCCAGATCGGCCAGCACCTCGAGCACCAGCGCCCGCACCACCGGCTCGTCCTCCACCACGGCGACCACCTCGCCCCTGCCACCGGGCACGGCCTCCGCCTCGGCCGCCGCCGGCGGCAGCACGCCGTGATGGCGGGGCAGCAGGAGATGGACCGTGGTGCCCTGGCCGGGGCTCGATTCGATGTGGGCGGCGCCGCCCGACTGGCGGGCGAAGCCGTAGATCATCGACAGGCCGAGGCCGGTGCCACGGCCGGGCTCCTTGGTGGTGAAGAAGGGTTCGAAAGCGTGCTCCAGCACCTCGGGCGGCATGCCGCGGCCGGTGTCGGAGACACCGATGACGATGCTCTCGCCGTGCGTCCCGCCGCCCGGCCGGCATCGCGTCGCCAGGCGCAGCACGCCCCCGTCCGGCATGGCGTCCCGCGCGTTGATCGCCAAGTTGAGGATGGCGTTCTCAAGCTGGTTCACGTCGCACCGCGTGAGCCAGAGGTCCGGCGCCAGGTCGAGCTCCAGCCGGATGCCCTCTCCGATGGTCCGGCGCAGCATGTCCGCCATGGAGGCCAGGAGGTCATTGGCCTGGACCGGCCGGGGATCGATGGGCTGCCGGCGGGCGAAGGCCAGCAGCCGGTGCGTGAGGGAGGAGGCCCGCCGCGCCGAGGCGATCGCCCCTTCCAGGAAACGCTCCACATGGCGGTCGCTGCGGAGCTGCCGCTGCGCCAGCTCAAGCGATCCCTGAATACCCTGCAACAGATTGTTGAAATCATGGGCGATACCGCCGGTGAGCTGGCCGATCGCCTCCATCTTCTGGGACTGCCGGAGAGCCTCCTCCGCGCGGCGCAGCTCGGCGGTGCGATCGGCGATGCGCCGCTCCAGCTCGTCCGCGGCGAGGCGTGCCTCGGTGATGTCCGCCGCCGTGCCGAGGTAGCCGAGAAAGGCCTCGCCCTGGTGGCGGGGCAGCGCCTGGCAATCGAACCAGCGGACCCGCCCGGCGCCATCCGTCACGCGGACTTCCTGGCGGTAATGCCGGCGCGCCTGCCATGCCCGCCCGAAACTCTTCCGCACGCGCTCCCGGTCCTCCGGATGGAGCCGCGCCAGCCAGTCCTGCTCCCGCAGCTCGGCGACCGGCAGGCCGAAGGTGATCTC
This sequence comes from Roseomonas sp. KE0001, assembly GCF_016107285.1. Lineage (GTDB taxonomy): Bacteria > Pseudomonadota > Alphaproteobacteria > Acetobacterales > Acetobacteraceae > Pseudoroseomonas. The sequence continues at coordinate 16,845 of NZ_RCVQ01000010.1, forward strand.
GAAGCGGCGGTTGAGGAAGGTCATGCCGCCGCCGGCGTCCATCGCCCAGATCAGCACCGGCGCGCTGTCCGCCACCTCCCGGAACCGCTCCTCGCTCTCGCGCAGGCGGGCCGCCGCCTGCCGGTGCTCCTCGACGCCCCGCACCCGCCGGCCGACCTCGCGGAACAGGGCCAGGTCGGCCTCCTCCCAACGGCGCGCGCGCCCGCTGGCGGCATAGAGGATGGCCGGCGGGCGCCCCTCGGGGGCCAGGAGGAAGAACAGGGCCGCGCGCACGCCGTTCCGCAGCAGTTGCGGAGCGACCTCGGCCATGAGGGCGTCCGTCTCCACCTCCCCGACCGCCAGCATGTCCTGGCCCCGCAGCGTCTCCAGCAGGCGGGTGCCACCCGTGCCGATGCGGTGCTCCCCCAGCCCGCTGGACCGGTGGGCGCTCCATTCGCGCTCGATACGGATCCAGCCATCACGGTCGAGGCTCGCGGCGCCGATCCTGTCGGCCGAGAGGGCCTGTCCCATCCTCTCCGCCAGGCCGAAAATGACGACCTCGACATCCTGGTCCTGCTGCAGGCGGTTGCTCAGCTCCGAGAGAAAGGCCTGGCGGCGCTCCGCCATCACGCGCCGCGTGGTTTCGAGGCAGGTGCAGAGCATCCCCGCGACCTGACCGGAATCGTCGCGGATGGGGATGTAGGAGAAGACGAAGTAGGCTTCCTCGGGAAAGCCGTTGCGGTGCATCGTCAGCCGCAGATCGTCGGCGTAGCTGGCCTCCCCCGCATAGGCGCGGTCCATGATCGGGCCGACATCGGCGATGATGTCGTGCCAGACCTCCTCGAACCGCCGCCCGAGCGCCCAGCCCTGCTTCAGGCCGAGCATCGGCGCATAGCCGTCATTGTAGATGATGATGCGATCCGGCCCCCAGGACACGAACATCGGCTGCGGCGTGCCGAGCATCACGACCAGCAGGGTGCGGAGTGTCGGCGGCCAGGCCTCGGGCGGGCCCAGCGGCGTGGCGGTCCAGTCCTTCGCGCGGATGCGCCCGCCCATCTCGCCGCCACCCTGGAGGAAGGAAAGGTGATCTTGTCCTGGCGACACCCTGGCTTCCCTCTTCCCTGACGGCTTCGAAAGACCTGAGCGAATCCGGCCCGGCCCCGCCCCTCTAAGCCTTATCCGATTTCCTCCGTTTCGCGGCCTCCCCGACGACATGTCCGGCCATCTCCATGGCCGACAGCCGGGCCGGGAGGCCGGTCAGGATCGCCTCGCGATAGGCGGGAACCCGCTTCCACGCCTTGCGCTCCGGCTTGGTCATGCCGCAGCCGCGGCACCAACCGCTCTGCTCGTCGAAATCACAAACCTTGATGCAGGGACGTTCCATGACGCAGAGATGGGGCGGCGGGAGGAGATGGCAATTCTCGCCGGCGGCCACCCCGGCAGGCCGAGCGGGTCAGGCCGGCTGCGGCACCAGGCGCCGGAAGCGCCCCGGCCAGGCGGTCACCAGCAGATTGTCTTCCACCTCGAACTCCGTCTCCTCCGGCGTGTCGAGGCGGTAGCGACGTCCGCGGTCGAGGCAGGCCAGGCGGCGTTCCACGCGGCGGAAGACGAGGCGGTCCGCGTCGAGCTGCACCATGGCCAGGCTCGCCGTCTCGCCGCTCCGCAGGCCCAGCCGATGGAGCGCGAGCGTGGTGGTGAAGGGTGTTACGCCGATCTCGAGGTCGAGCACGCCCTGCAGTTCGGGCAGGGGCCGGCCGACGCCGTCCGTCCAGCGGCCCAGCCCGTCGGCGCGCAGTTCGACCGCCAGATCCTGCCCGATGCGGTGCAGCCGGGCGGAGCGCGTCCGCCAGCCGAGGTCGCAGACCAGGGCGTATTGCCAGGCCGCCGTGCCGGGCCCGATCACCACCGACTGCACCAGGCGCAGGCCCGAGCTCTGCCGCAGCACCAGATGCTCCACACCCTGGCCGTGCCAGTCCGTCCAGCGGGCGATGAGGGGTGCGGGCATGCGGAACTCCTGCTGCCGTCCGGTCCGGAGCGACGACAGCAGGATATAGGCTGGACGCCGCCCGCTGTCCCCGCCATCTGTGCCTCATGCAGATTCCAGAGAGCATCCCGCGGGTGGCCCTGGTCACCGGCGGCGCGCGCCGGATCGGTCGGGGCATCGTCCTGGCGCTCGCCGGCGCCGGCTTCGATGTCGCGTTGCAGACCCGTGCCCCTGCACCGGAGGCCGAGGCGGTGGCCGAGGCGGTGCGGGCGCTAGGCCGCCGCGCCGTGGTCCTAACCGCGGAACTGTCGCGCGAGGCGGAGGTGGCGGCGCTGCTGCCGGCCGCCGCCGCCGCGCTCGGCCCGGTCGGCGTGCTGGTCAACAACGCCTCGGTCTTCGAGCGCGACGAATGGCACGACGCCACGCGGGAGAGCTGGGACCGCCACCTGGAGCCCAATCTGCGCGCGCCCTTCGTGCTGATCCAGGCCCTGGCCCGCGCCCTCCCCGACACGGCCGAGGGGGTCGCGATCAACCTGCTGGACCAGCGGGTCTGGTCCCTGACGCCGCATTTCGTCAGCTACAGCCTGTCCAAGGCGGGGCTCTGGGCGCTGACGCAAAGCCTGGCGCTGGCGCTGGCGCCGCGCATCCGGGTGAACGGCATCGGCCCCGGCCCGGCCCTGCCCAGCCCGCGCCAGAGCCCGGAGCAGTTCGCGGCGCAATGCGCCAGCACGCCGCTCAGCCGTGGTACCGGGCCGGAGGAGGTGGCGCGCGCCGTGCTTGCCATCCTCGCCCTGCCGGCCATGACCGGGCAGATGATCGCCCTCGATGGCGGGCAGCACCTGCAATGGTCGCCCGCCCGCGGCGCGGGGCAGTCCGAATGAGCTACCACCCCGACGCCGCGCGCGGGCTGCGCCGTGTCTTCGTCCGGCGCCTCGCCGTCGCGGCCCGGCTCGGCATCCATCCGGAGGAGCGCGAGCCGCAGCGGGTGTTGATCGACATCGAACTGCTGGCGGAGGACGACGCCGCGCCGCATGGCCAGGGCGCCGACCGGCTGGAGCGCGTGGTCGACTACGAGGCGGTGGCCAATACCGCGCGCCGCATCGCGCTCTCCGGCCATGTCCGGCTGGCGGAAACCCTGGCCGAGCGGATCGCCCTGGCGGTGCTGGAGGTGGAGCGGGTGCGGGCCGTCCGGGTGACGGTGGAGAAGCCGGACATCATCGCCGATGTCGGCGGCGTGGGCGTGACGGTGGAGCGGCTGCGGCGCTGACCCCCGCAAGGCCCGGCCGGCCACCTGCCCATCGGCGCGGCAATCGGGAAGAACGGTGTGACGGTCAGCGAAGTTTTCGTTTGGCACCCCATCGTCCACAGGCTTTTCCCCAGGAGCGGTGGACAAACCGCTCCCCATCCGCCGCAACGTCACCGCCGAAGCTCGCGAAAAGGATCGTTTTTTGCCTCGGGCGTGAGCGCGGACAAAATTTCGTCCACCGCGCCGAAGCCACAGTCCACCCTCCTCGTGCCGTCAACAGCAAGAATATGCTTGACCGGGCCTAAACGATAAATTTTCCCTCTTGCCAAGCAAAAACAGCGACTTACCTTTTTGCCCAAAGCTTAGGCAACGTCATGTGACCCGCAGATGACAGCCATTTAGCTATGGTCACCCACCATCCATCCACAAGGTTATCCACAGGATTTGTGGGAAACTGCCCCGCCGCCCCCGCCCCTTGAGCCGCGTCCTGCGGCGTGCTTGACCCCACCGATGCAGCAGCCGAGCGACCCGCCCGCCGCGCCCGAGGCCGTGCCCGATCCCTCCCCGTCCGCCGGCCTGTCCGCCGAGGGGCCGGTGATGGAGGGGCTGGCGGTGATCGAGGCCGCCCTGGCCACCATGCCGCTCGTCCCGGGCGTCTACCGCATGCTCGATGGCAAGGGAGATGCCCTTTATGTGGGCAAGGCGCGCAGCCTGAGGAAGCGCGTCACCGCCTATACGCAGATCGCCCGGCTGCCGGAGCGGCTGCGCCGCATGGTGCATGCCACGCGGCGGATGGAGATCATCACCACGGGCAGCGAGGCCGAGGCGCTGCTGCTGGAAGCCAACCTGATCAAGCGGCTGAGGCCGCGCTTCAATATCGTCCTGCGGGACGACAAGTCCTATCCCTGGCTGGTTCTGACCGAGGACCACCCGTTTCCGCAGATCGCCAAGCATCGCGGCGAGAAGCGCAAGGGCGCCAGCTACTGGGGGCCCTTCGCCAGCGCCTGGGCGGTGAACCAGACCATCACCGCGCTGGAGAAGGTGTTCCTCCTGCGCTCCTGTCGCGACACGGTGTTCGAGAGCCGCGACCGGCCTTGCCTGCTCTACCAGATCAAGCGCTGCTCCGCGCCCTGCACCGGGCGCATCGGGGCCGAGGACTATGCCGGCCTGGTGCGCGATGCCCGCAAGTTCCTCTCCGGCGAGACGCCGTCGATCCAGAAGCGGCTGGCCGCCGAGATGGAGCAGGCCGCGGAAGCCCTGGAGTTCGAGCGCGCCGCGGCGATTCGCGACCGGATCCGCGGCCTCACCCATGTGCAGGGGCAGAACAGCATCAACCTGGAGGGCGTCGGCGATGCCGATGTGGTGGCGCTGCACCAGATCGCCGGCCAGTCCTGCGTCCAGGTGTTCTTCTTCCGGGGCGGCCGCAACAACGGCAACCGCGCCTTCTTCCCCGCCCATGCCCGGGACGATGCCGAGGGGGCCGAGGTGCTCTCGGCCTTCCTCGCCCAACTCTATGACGACCTGCCGCCGCCGCCGCTGGTGCTGCTCTCGCACGAGGTGGCCGACGCGGCGCTGATCGCCGAGGCGCTGAGCCTGAAGGCCGGGCGGAAGGTCGAGCTGCACCGGCCGCAGCGGGGCGAGAAGCGCGCCGCGGTCGAGCATGCCGCGACCAACGCGCGCGAGGCGCTCGAGCGCCGCCTGGCGGAAGGCACCGCCCAGGCCGCCCTGCTGGAGGGCGTGGCCCGCCTCTTCGACCTGCCGGAGACGCCCCGCCGCATCGAGATCTACGACAACAGCCATATCCAGGGCAGCCATGCCTATGGCGTGATGGTGGTGGCCGGGCCCGAGGGCTTCCTGAAGAGCGCGTACCGCAAGTACGCCATCCAGGGCACGGCCCGGCCGCGCATTCCGCCGCCGATCCTGGCCGAGGTGCCGGGCGCGGCGGCCGAGACCCGCGCCGCCGGCGGCGGCGACCGGATGGCCAGCGGCGGCGGCGACGACTTCGCCATGATGCGGGAGGTCTTCGAGCGCCGATTCGGCCGCGCCCTGAAGGAGGATCCGGAGCGGACGGGGGAAGGCTGGCCGGACCTCGTGCTGATCGATGGCGGCGCCGGGCAGCTCTCGGCGGCCAGCGAGGTGATGGCCGAGCTCGGCCTGGGCGACCTGCCGCTGGTGGCCGTGGCCAAGGGGCCGGACCGGGACGCCGGGCGGGAATGGTTCCACCGGGCCGGCGCGGCGCCCCTGCAGCTGCCGCCGCGCGATCCGGTGCTCTACTACCTGCAGAGGCTGCGCGACGAGGCGCACCGCTTCGCCATCACCACCCACCGCGCCGGCCGCTCCAAGGCGATCAGCCGCAGCGAGCTGGACGAGATCCCCGGCATCGGGACCGCCCTGAAGCGGCGCCTGCTGAACCATTTCGGCTCGGCCCGCGGCGTGCGCCAGGCGGGTCTCGAGGACCTGCGCAACTGCCCGGGCGTCGGCCCGGCCATGGCCGCCCGCATCCATGAGCATTTCCACCCTGGCGCCATGACGGCTAGTTTGGGAAAGCCCCGCGCGGCCCCACCGGGAAGACACTGAATTGCCGACCGACCTGCCCAACCTGCTGACACTCTCCCGCATCGCCGCGGTGCCGCTGCTGGTGCTGCTGGCCGCGCTCCAGGCGCCCTGGGCGGATCTCGGCGCCTGCGCCGTCTTCTCCATCGCCGCCATCACCGATTATTTCGACGGCAAGATCGCGCGCGAGCGGCAGCTGATCTCGGCCTTCGGCCGCATGCTGGACCCGATCGCCGACAAGCTCCTGGTCGCTGCCGCCCTGATGCTGCTGGCCGGCCTGTCGCGCCTGTCGCTGCTCGGGCTGCTGCCGGCCATCGTCATCATGCTGCGCGAGATCCTGGTCTCGGGCCTGCGGGAGTATCTCGCCGGCCTGGCCGTCGGCCTGCCGGTGACGCGCCTGGCCAAGTGGAAGACCGGCGTGCAGATGACCGCCCTGGGCGTGCTGCTGGCCGGCGATACGGGTGCCTCGGTGATCGGCCTGGGCCTCCTTCCGGTGAGCGCCATCGGCGAGGCGCTGCTCTGGCTGGCGGCGATCCTGACCCTGGTGACCGGCTGGGACTACCTGCGCGCCGGGCTGCGCCATGCGGAGGCGCAGGACACGGCCCGGCTCACCCGGCCGGACCAGCCGGTCGCGGGCACGAAGGAACTCTCCCGGCCTTGAGCCAGGGCGCCCGCCACCGCATCTTCGTCAGCATGAGAACGAGCCAGGAGCAGCCGTCATGAGCCAGCCGACACGCATCGCGGCGGGGAGTTCCGGAAGGGTGCGCCCCCTCGGACTGGCCCTGCTGCTCGGCCTGGGCGGCTGCGCCCAGATCCTGACCGGCGAGCAGGTGGTGGTGCCTTCGGACAGCCTGACGGCGCAGCGCATCCTCGGCGTCGATGTCGCGATGGACCCGCTGCTGCCGGTGGCCGGAAATGTCTGGCCGGAGGGCGAGCCGGAGCGCACCACGCTGGCGACGCCCGACACCCCCTTCCGGCCCGACGCGGCCGATTCCGCGACGGTGCCGCGGGCCGCGCCGCCGCGCCGGGGCTCCTCCACGCCCCCCGCGCTGCTGGAGCCCGGCACCACGGTGGGCCGCCGCATGGTGGACCAGCAGGCGCCGATGACGCTGATGGCGCCGCCCCCGCCGCCCGCCGCCGCGCCCGTGCCGCGTTATGACGGGCAGGTGATCCAGACGCCGAACGGCCCGGCCGTGACCAGCGGCGGCGGACCGGCCTACCGTACCTACAACCTGCCTGGCGGCGGCTCGGGGATCGCGACTCAGCAGGGCGGCACCACCACCCTGCTCGGCGCCGATGGCAGCATCACCCAGGTTCCGACGCCGCGTTGACCATGCAGATCCTGTATTTCGCCTGGGTGCGGCAGAAGGTCGGCCTGGCCGAGGAGCGGCTGGAGCCCCCGGCCGAGGTGCGGGACGTGGAGGGGCTCATGCGCTGGCTCGCCGGGCGCAGCCCCGGTCACGCCGCCGCCTTCGCGCAGGCGGATCAGATCCGCGCGGCGGTGAACCAGGAGTTCTGCGGGCGGGGGCAGCCGGTCGCGGCGGGGGACGAGGTCGCCTTCTTCCCCCCCGTGACGGGCGGCTGAGCCATGCCGACAATCCGCGTGCAGGAGGCGGCGATCGACCTGGGCCGGGAGAGCGCCGCCCTCTCGGCCGGCCGGGCGGACGTCGGCGGCATCGCGAGCTTCCTCGGCCTCTGCCGCGCCGATGACGGCATCGCCGCCCTGGTGCTGGAGCACTATCCCGGCATGACCGAGCGGGCGCTCGCTGCCATCGCCGCCGAGGCCGAGGCACGCTGGCCTCTGACCGGCTGCACCGTGGTGCACCGCGTCGGGCGCATCCTGCCGGGCGAGCCGATCGTGCTGGTGCTGGCGGCCAGCGCGCATCGCGCCGCCGCGCTGGAGGCCTGCGCCTTCCTCATCGACTGGCTGAAGACCCGCGCCCCCTTCTGGAAGCGTGAGGAATTCGCCGATGGCCGGGAACGCTGGGTCGAGGCCCGTGCCGGCGACGACGCCGCCGCCGCCCGCTGGCGGAACGCGGCGCCCGGCTAGAAAAGCAGTCCGGTCAGGCCGCCCCGAAGGTCTCGGACAGGCCGGCCGTCAGGGACCGCGGCGAGACACCAAGCTCCCGCCGCATCGGGCCGATGTCGAAGGCCTTGTCCTCGGTCAGCCGGCGGATCTCGTCGGGGCCTATCTCCGGCAGGCCGGGCAGCCGCGCGCTCAGGCGCGCCAGGAGGCGCAGCGGCGCCGCAGGCACCGGCAGGACCGGCCGCATGCGCAGCCCGGCCGCCGCCGCCACCGCGGCCAGGAAGTCGCGATAGGCCAGCGGCTCCGGCCCGGCCACGACCAGGGCCTGCCGCCCCTGCCAGTCGCGCAGCAGGGCGGCAAGCAGGCTGGCGGTGACATCGCCCTGATGGATCGGCTGCACCAGGGCGCGGCCACCCCCCGGCAGGGGCGCCACCGGCAGGCGGCGCAGCAGCGCGGCCAGCCGCTGCACGTTGTTCTCGCCCTGGGCGCCGTAGATCATCGTCGGGTGCAGCATCACGCCGCGATGCGCCCCGGCCAGGAAGGCGGCCTCGCCGGCCCGCACGCCGTCCCCATGTGCGTCCGGCCAGCGCGAGAAGCGGCGGGTGGAGCCCATCAGCACGAGCTGCGCCGCGGGCGGCGCCGCCGCCAGGATGGCCGGGGTCCAGCGCGCATGCGCGCAGCTCGCCACCCGCCCGACACCAGCCAGCGCGGCGCGCAGCGCGCCGGCATCCTCCAGCCGGGCGACGCGCGGCGTCCCGCCCAGGCCCAGCGCCGCCCAGCGCGCCGGATCGCGCACCACTGGAACATACTCCAGCCCGCGCGCCGCCAGCGCCTTGCAGAGCGCGGCCCCCGAGCGGCCGGAGGCGCCGATGACGGCGATCACGCGGCCGCCCGGAGCCGCTCGGCCGCGCGCTCCGGCCCGATCACCGGCAGGAAGAGCCGCAGCTCCGGCCCGTGCTCCTCGCCGGTCAGGGCCCGGCGCAGCGGCAGGAACAGTGCCTTGCCCTTGCGGCCCGTCGCGGCGCCCAGGGCACGGGTCCAGTGGCCCCAGCTCGTCTCGTCCCAGGGACCGGGGGGCATGCAGGCCAGGGCGGCGCGCAGGAACTCCGCCTCCTCCGGCTGCGCCGGCACCTCGATCGGCTCGCGCGCCACGGCCCACCAGTCGCGCGCCTCGGCCAGCAGGTCGAGATTGCCGCGCACCGCCAGCCAGAAGGCCTCGTCGGCGCCCTCGGGCAGGCGGTCGCGCACCGCGGCGAAGTCCAGCCCGTGCAGGTGGCGGCGGTTCAGCGCCAGGAGCTGGGCGGGATCGAAGCGGGCGGCGCTGCGCGAGAAGCGGCTCAGATCGAAGTCGCCCGCCAGTTCCGCCGGCGCGGCGGCGACCGGATCGCGTGAGGAGCCGAGGCTTGCCAGATAGCCCACCAGCGCGGCGGGCTCGATGCCGTCCCGCCGCAACTGGCGCAGGCCCATGGAGCCGAGCCGCTTCGAGAGCTGGCCGCCCTCGGCATCGGTCAGCAGCGGCAGATGGGCGAAGCGGAGGGCGCCCGGCCTGCCCTGCGCCCGGCCACCCAGCGCCTCCAGGATATCGATCTGCACGCCGGTGTTGGTGACATGGTCCTCGCCGCGCAGGATATCTGTGATGCCGGTCTCCAGATCGTCGACTACCGAGGTGAAGGTGTAGAGGAAGGAGCCGTCGGCGCGGATCAGCACCGGGTCGGAGATGGCGGGCAGCTTGACCTGCCGCCGGCCCAGCACCCCGTCCTGCCATTCCACCGTGCGGAGCGACAGCCGGAAGCGCCAGTAGGGCTGCTTGCCGTTGTCGAGGGCGCGCTGCAGCTGCTCCGGCGTCATCTTCAGGGCGGCGCGGTCGTAGACCGGGGGCCGGCCCTGGCGCTGGCGCTGCTCACGCTTGAAGCGCAGCTCCTCCTCGCTCTCGAGGCAGGGGTAGAGGTGGCCGCTCGCCTTCAGCCGCTCGGCCGCCGCCGCGTACCGCTCCAGCCGGTCGGTCTGGCGGAAGCTCTCGTCCCAGTCGAGGCCGAGCCAGCGCAGGTCCTCCTCGATGGCCGTGGCGTATTCCGGCTTGCTGCGCCCGATGTCGGTGTCATCAAGGCGCAGGATGAAGCGGCCGCCATGCCGCCGCGCCAGCAGCCAGTTGGCCACCGCGACGCGGGCATTGCCGACGTGGAGATAGCCCGTGGGGCTCGGAGCGAATCGGAGCCTCACGCCTCCTCTCCCGCCTCGCCGTCCTCATCCTCCTGGCGGCGGGGGTCGAGCACGCGCCAGTTGCGCTCCTCCGCGTCGCGGCAGGGCTCGGCGGCGAAGCCGCGGATCTCGCCGCCGCTCTGCCAGCCCTGGCTGTCCCCGGCCCCGACCACCTCGGCATCCTCGCCGAAGGCGAACCACGCGGCCAGCACCTCCTCCGGCGTCAGGTCAGGGGCGCGGCAGCGCTCGATGCTGTCGCGCACATAGCGCCGGGCGAAGGCATTGGCCTGGGCCAGGCTCGGGAAGCCGCGCACCGTCTCCAGCGGCTCGGCGCCATTGGCCCCGGAGAGGTCGCGGATATGCACGCTGAACCCGCCCTGCGGCGCGAAGAGTGTGGTGTCGAAATCGCCGCTCATGCCGTCACGCCCATTCATCTGGTTCATCGGGGCCGGGCAGCGCCGGCGGATACCGCCGGTCATGGCCGAAGGCCCGCCCGCTCAGCCGCAGCCCCGGCGGCGCCCGGCGCCGCGCGGCCTCGGCCGCCAGCATCCGCCGCCACAGCGACCGCACCCCGGCGGGGTCGTATCCCCCGGCGGCGATGGCGTCCACACCCTTCTCGCCCCGCAGCAGGGCCTCGAGGACCGCCTCCAGGGCCGCATCGGCGGGCGGTGCCGGCAGGCCGCGCGCCCGGGCCAGCGCCGCCCATTCGCCGCGCCACAGATCCCGCAGGGGCGCGAAGCCCTCCCCCGCCCCCGCCCCTGATCCGCCCACAGCCCGGAGCTCCAGGGCCATGGCGGTCTTGTCGAGGCCGTGGAGCCGCAGCGGCCAGCGCGGCCCAGGGTGGCGCGGCCCAGGTTGGCGCGGCTCCGGCTGGCGCAGCCCTGGCCGGTCCGGAGCGCAGGCCGCCGCCAGGGCGGCCAGCAGCGGGGCGGCCTCGCCCTCCGTCGCCACGGTGATGCCGTCATGGCCGCCCGCCCGGATCTCCGCCCGCAGGCCGCAGCACAGCGCCCGCCAGAGCCGGTCCATCGCCGTCTCCTCCGGCGGCAGCGGCGCCATCCCGGCCCGCCAGCCGCCGGCTTCCGCCTCCAGCGTGACCGGCAGGGCCTCCGGCGTGAAGTCCGGCAGGCGCGCCGCCAGACGCCGATCGGCGTTCAGCGCGAAGGCGCCGCCGGGAAAGATCAGCCCCTCGGCCGAGCCCAGCAGGCCGAGCGCCAGCCAGGGCAGGCCAGTCTCCACCACCCGCGCCACGGCACGATCGATGGCGCCGTCCGGTGGCGCGCCGTCGAAGGGCCGCGCCCGCAGGTGGAGCAGGAGTTCGGCGCCGGTCTCCGCCAAGGTCTCGGCCACGGCAGGGTCCTCGGCATCGGCGCCGGTCAGGACGCCGAGGCGAAGGCCGCGAAAGGCCATCGGCCCCGGCGCCGGACCGGGTGCCAGCCCTGGCGCCGGCACGGGCGGATCCGGCGTTGCGCCGGGCGGCGCGTGGGTGGCGCGCCGGGCCAGGATGCGGCCGCCATCGATCAGCACCGCGCCCTCCCGCGCCGCCTCGCCGTCCGGCCCCCTCTCTGGCCAGAGCGCGCCCAGCAGCAGGCCCGGCCCGCCGCCGGCGGTGAGCGCTGCGAGGCGCCGCAGGCAGGCCTCGCAGCCGGCCAGGAAATCCGGCTGCCGGCCGAGGTCGCCGAGCGGCGCGCCGGTCAGCGCCGCGCGCGGCAGGACCAGCAGATCGGCCCCCGCGGCCTGCCGCAGGGCGGCGGCGATCCGCGCGGCATTGCCGTCCGGGTCTCCCGGGCGCGGCGCGAAGGGCCGCAGCAGGAGGCGCTGCACGGCTCAGCGCCCGCCGCCGAGGACGCCCAGCATCATGCCCGCCGAGACCAGCACGACGCCGAGCAGCCCGGCCGCGCCCAGGGGCTCGCCCAGCAGCGGCCAGGCCAGCAGCGCCGCCAGCGCGGGCACCAGGGCGGTGATGGTCGTTGTCGTGGCGCCCCCCAGCGCGGTCACGGCCCGGGTGAAGAGGAAGCCCGCCACCGCCACGGCCAGGACACCCTGGTAGACCAGGTGATAGGCCAGGGTGAGCCCTCCTACGCCCTCGAACGGCAGGCCGCGCAGCAGGAGCCAGGGGGGCAGGTAGAGCAGCGGCGGGTAGAGGGCGAGGATCGTGGCCGCGGCGGTGGCCGGCACGCGCCACAGCCGGAGCATGACGGTGAAGGCCGCCCAGGACAGGCAGCCCAGCAGGAAGATCAGATCCCCCCGCCAGGCGCCGGGGTGCAGGCCAAGGCTGCCCAGGGCCAGCAGGCCGATGCCCAGCCCGACCACGCCGAGCGACAGCAGGCGCCGCCGGCTCCAGCCCTCGCCCAGCACCAGGGCCGCCAGCAGCGCCGTGGCGAAGGGCAGCAGGCCCGTCATCAGCACGCCGCCATGCGCGGCGGGGGCGTAGCGGGTTCCGACATAGGCGGCGAAGGGGAAGCCGAAGGCGGCGGTCGCCATCAGCGCCAGGGTGCGGCGCCAGGGAAGGCGTGGCAAGCCGAAGGCCGCGGCCATGGCCAGCCCGACCGGCAGCGAACCCAGATAGCGCAGCGCCGCCAGGTCCCAGGGCAGCAGGCTCTGCTGGGTGGCGAGGCGGGCGGAGAGGATGAAGCCGGTCCAGATCGCCAGCACGCCCAGGGCGCAGGCGAGGCCGATGCCCCGTTCACGGCGGGCGGCGAGCGCGGGGGCGGCCAGGCTGGCGGAGTCGGCGGACATGCCGGCCAGCTTAGGGCTTCCCGACCCCGTATCCAGGCCCCCCGCCGCGGCGGGATGGCCGGCCTGTGTCACCGGCATGCTGCAGCGCCAAAAAAACCTTGCGCCGCAGCAGGAGACTCGTCTCTTCGCTCTTGCGGCGGGAATTGCCGGCGCGATAAGCAATCCATTGTGGTGCGGGCATTTGGCTTCACCCAAGATCTGGGTGGCCCTGTCCCCCTCGACCCGGGAAGGAGGTGCCGCGATGTCCGGCCTGCAAACCGTCGACCGCGAGCGTGCAATCAACCCGCTCGACGTCCTGGAGCAGATCGTGGCCGCCAATGAGTGGGTGTTCGAACGCCGCTCCGATGGCGAGATGGCCGTGGAGGTTCCCGGCAAGTGGTGCGACTACGGCCTGTTCTTCTCCTGGTCGCAGGAGATCAGCGCCATGCATTTCACCTGCGCCTTCGACCTGAAGGTGCCGGCCAACCGCCGCGGCCCGCTCTACGAACTGCTGGCGCTCGCCAACGAGAAGCTCTGGATCGGCCATTTCGGCATCGACAGCGATGACGGAACCCCCGTCTACCGCCATGCCGTGCTGCTGCGCGGCGCCTCCGGCGCCAGCGCGGAAAGCCTGGAGGACATGGTGGACATCGCCATCACCGAATGCGAGCGGTTCTTCCCCGCCTTCCAGTTCGTGCTCTGGGGTGGCAAGCCGCCGGCCGAGGCGCTGTCCGCCGCCATGCTCGACTGCGTCGGCGAGGCATGAACGAGGAGGCCGCCGCCCCTCCGGCCCCGCTGCCGCCGATCCTGCTGATCGGCTGCGGCAAGATGGGCGGCGCCATGCTGCAGGGCTGGCTGGAGCGCGGCGTGGAGCGGGTGGTGGTGATCGAGCCGCATGGCGAGGCAACCGCCGCCTTCGCCGGCCGCGTCACCCGCCTGGCCGAGGCCGCGGCGCTGCCGGCGGAGTTCCGCCCGGCCGCCGTGGTGCTGGCCACCAAGCCGCAGCAGGCGGAGGCGGCGCTGCCCGCCCTCGCCCGCCTCGCCGGGCCGGAAACCCTGTTCCTCTCCATCATGGCCGGCAAGACCGTGGCGGGGCTGGCCGGCCTGCTCGGAGGTGACGCCCGGCTGGTCAGGGCCATGCCCAACACGCCGGCGGCGGTGCGGCAGGGTTTCACCTGCGCCTGCGCCGGACCGGGCGTGACCGAACCCCAGCGCCAGCTCGCCGATGCGCTGCTGGCGGCGGTGGGCGAGGTCGCCTGGGTGGAGCGGGAAGGCCTGCTCGATGCCGTCACCGCCGTCTCGGGCGGCGGACCCGCCTATGTCTTCCTGCTCGCCGAAGTGATGGAGCAGGCTGCCGTCGCCCAGGGGCTGCCGCCGGATCTGGCGCGCCGCATGGCCCGCCGCACCGTCGCCGGCTCCGGCGCGCTGCTGGCCGCCAGCCCGTTGGATGCCGCCGAGCTTCGCCGCAACGTCACCAGCCCCAAGGGCACCACCGAACGGGCGCTCGCCGTGCTGATGGCACCCGAGGCCTGGCCCCGCCTGATGTCGGAGGCCATCGCCGCCGCCACCGAGCGTTCGCGCGAACTGGCCGGATAGGCCGGGCGATTTTCCCGGGCATTCCGGCCGGACGCCCCATTGGCGAAACCGGCCGGCGGGCCCACACTCCCTGCATGAACGACACGCAATCCCCGATCCGCGACGAGGCGCTGATCGATGCCCTCTGGCCGCTGGTGGCCGAGCGCGGCTGGAACGGCTTCGGCCTGCAGGACCTGGCCGGGCGCGCGGGCATCACGCTGGAAGCGCTGCGCGGACGGGTGCCCGGCAAGTTCGCCCTGCTCTGCCTGCATGCGCGGCTCGTCGATCAGGCCGTTCTGCGCGATGCCGGCCTCAATCCCAACGGGACCCCGCGCGACCTCCTCTTCGATGCCCTCATGCGACGCATCGACCTGCTGCAGCCGCACCGCGCCGGCATTCTCCGCCTGGGGCGAGAGATGCGGAGCAACCCGGCCCTGGCCCTCGCCCTGGCCCCGGTCCTGGCCGGCTCGATGGCCTGGATGCTGGAGGCGGCGCGGCTCGGCGCCTGCGGCCCCGCCGGGCTGCTGCGGACCAAGGGGCTGGTGACCGTCTGGCTCGCCACCCTGCACGCCTGGGAGCGCGACGACAGCATGGATCTCGGCCCGACCATGGCGGCGCTCGACCGCGCCCTGGACAAAGCCGACCGCGCCGCCCGCCTGCTGCGCCTGGGCGGCGCCCAGCCGGAGGAGGCCGCCGCCGCGGGAGGCGCCGCCGCCTGAGGGCATCCCGCCTCCTGGCGGAGATGGCCGGCACACAAGACCCGCAGGAACAGAGAAGGGACGCGACCATGTCTGACGCCAAGAATTCGGGCCCGGAGACGGACATCATGCGAATGCTCTCGGAGTTCAGGCTCCCCGCCATGCCCGATGCCGAGGCCCTGGCGGCGGCGCAGCGTCGGAACTTCGAGGCCCTCTCGGCGGCCAACCGGATCGCGATCGAGGGCGCCCAGGCCGTCGCCCGCCGGCATATGGAGATCCTGCAGCAATCCATGCAGGAGATGACCCAGGCGATGCAGAGCGTCACCGCCGAGGGCGACCCGCAGGACAAGGCGGCGCGCCAGGCCGAGTTGCTGAAGTCCACATACGGCAAGGCGGTGTCGAACATCCAGGAGATCGCCGAGCTGATCCAGAAGTCGAACGCGGAGGCGCTCGGCCTGCTGAACAGGCGCTTCGCCGAGGCGATGGACGAGGTGAAGGGCATCATGTCCAAGCCGGGCTGAATCGCCCGGGCCCCGGGCCGCCAGGCCCGGGGCCGCCCCTCACCTCATGCCGGCAGACGCACCCGCGCCCGCAGCCCGCCGAGCGGACTGGCCTCAAGGGAGATATCGCCGCCATGGGCGCGCGCGATGTCGCGCGCGATGGCCAGCCCCAGCCCGGTGCCGCCGCTCGAGAAGCTGGTGAAGGGCTTGAACGCCTCCTCGCGCGACACCTCGGGAATGCCGGGCCCGTCATCATCGACGGTGATCTGCACCCAGCGCCCCGGTGCCCGTCCGCCTTCCTGGCGCATGGTCTCGTCGATCGCCACGGCGATGCGCCGGGCATGGCGGCGGGCATTGTCCAGCAGGTTGCCGAGGCAGCGCCGCAGCGCGTCGATCCGCACCGGCAGGACCAGCGCCTCCGGCGTGTCCACGGACACCGCCGCGCCGTCCTTGCGGGCCCGTTCGGCAAGGTCGCGCACCATCTCCGCCAGATCGGCGGGCTGCGACTGCTCCAGCCCCTCGCCGCGCGCGAAGGTGAGGTAGGTCGCGATCATCCGGTCCATCTCCGCCACATCCTCGGTCATGGCGGCCGCGTCCTCCTCGGCGCCGGGCGGCAACATGGCGAGGCCGAGCCGCAGCCGCGTCAGCGGCGTGCGCAGATCGTGGCTGATGCCGGCCAGCATCTCGGTCCGCTGGCTGATGAAGCGGCGGATGCGGCTCTGCATCTGGTTGAAGGCGGCCGCCGCCTGACGCACCTCGCGGGCGCCCTCCGGCTTGATGGGCCCCACCTCCCGCCCGACGCCGAAGGCCTCCGCCGCGCTGGCCAGCCGGCGGATGGCGCGCACCTGGTTCTTCATGAACAGCGCGGCGACGATGAAGAGCAGCAGCGAGGTGCCCACCAGCCAAATGACGAAAAGGTAGAGCGTGCCGAAGAAGAGGCGCTTGCGAGGCGCCTCGACATGCAGCAGCCCGTCCGGCATCTGCACGCGAATGATCACGCTGCGCGGGTCGCTCTGCCAGTCGGTGTCGAAGGGAAGCCCGACGCGCTCCTGCAGCGCCTGGTTCAGGTCCCCCTCCAGCGGCAGGATCGGCAGCCAGCTCTGGCGCGCGGCGCCGGGCGCGATCACCGCCCCCGGCTCGAAGGCCAGCGACAGGTCGAGCCGCCAGGCGGCCTCGCGGAAGATCCAGCCCCGCTCGCTCTCCAGCGGATGCCGCGACAGCAGCTCGACCACCATGCCGACATCGCCGGCGACGCCGCCGGCGAGGCGCCGCGAGATGACGTCGAGATGCCCGCCATAGAAGAGCTGCAGCGCCACGCCCTGAAGGATCAGCAGCGGCAGCAGGATGATGAGCAGGGCGCGCCCGAGCAGGCCGCGCGGCAGGATCAGCCGCAGCGGCGCGCCCAGGGCCCGCAGCGGCGCCCGCAGCAGGCGGCGCAACGGCGGCATCATGCGCATCGCGCTCAGGTTCCGGGCCTCAGCACATAGCCCCGGTGCCGGACGGTCTGCAGGAAGCGCGGCTCGCGCGGATCGGGCTCGATCTTGCGCCGCAGGCGGGTGACCTGCACGTCGATGGCGCGCTCGCCGGCCTCCGGCGTGCCCAGGGCGGCGGCGATCTCCTCGCGTGTCAGCACCTCGCCGGCGCGTCGGGCCAGGGCGCAGAGCAGCGCCGCCTCGCCGCCCGTCAGGCGCTGCGTGCCGTCCTGGCCGCGCAGCTCTCCCCGCTCCGGGTCGAACCAGTGCGCGCCGAGTTGCACCGGGGCCAGCGGCAGGTTGGCCGGCAGCGCCGGCGCGGCGCGCTTGAGGATGGTGCGGATGCGCAGCGCCAGCTCGCGCGGCTCGAAGGGCTTGGCCAGATAGTCGTCCGCGCCGTGCTCGAAGCCGGCGATGCGGTCGTCCGGCGCGCCGGCGGCGGTCAACATCAGGATCGGCACCTCATGCCCCTCGCGCCGCAGGCGTTCGGTCAGCTCCAGGCCGGATTCCCCCGGCATCATCACGTCGAGCACCAGCAGGTCGAAGGCCATGGACTGCAGGGCCTGCCGGGCCACGGCGGCGTCCGCCGCGGCGGTGACGCGGAAGCCCTGCTCGGCCAGGAAGCGTTGCAGCAGGTTGCGCAGCCGGGCATCGTCATCGACGACCAGCAGATGCGGTTCGGCGCCCGCGGCCGGCAGGGCGGCCGGCGCGCTGCCAGGCTGGCTCATGCGACCTTCCTCGATCCCGCGCCTCCAGGCGGCACCGGCCGGGTCTCGGGCAGGGCGCGGTCGAGCTGCGTCCGCGCATCCTCACCCATCAGGCCGCGCATCACCCGGCGGAAGCCCTCCACCGACACCGGCCCGGCCTCGCGATAGGCCCGCATCACCCACTCCTTCTGCCGCTCGAACAGCCGGCGTTCCAGCGCCTGCCCCGCCTCGGTCAGGGAGAGGAGGCGCTGGCGCCGGTCGTTCCGGCCCGGCGTCTGGACAACGTAGCCCTCCTCGACCAGCGGCGTCAGCACCCGGCCCAGCGACTGCTTGGTGATGCCGAGAATAGCCAGCAGGTCACCCACGGTGATGCCGGGACGGCGGCCGACGAAATGCAGCACACGATGATGTGCGCGGCCCATTCCGAGTTCGGCCAGCAGCGCGTCCGGCCCCGCCGTGAAGTCGCGATAGCCGAAGAAAAGTAGATCCTGTGCCAGCCGCAACTCCTCCTCGCGCAGGAAAAGGAGCTGGCGGCCGGCGCCCACGGGCTTGGCGTCCGGTGTCTCGGGCATTCCTGGCATGCGTCCCCGTTTGGTCAGATTTGTTGACATATTATTGCCGATAGTTTTACTCCTTTAGCTGATAAGGAAATAAAATTTCTTACTCAATGGTTCAAGGAGCATGAACATGAGTCTGGTCCCCTTCGACGATCGTGACGGCTGGATCTGGTTCGATGGCAGGATGGTGCCCTGGCGGGAGGCCGGCCTGCACGTTCTGTCGCACGGGCTGCATTATGCCAGCGCGGTCTTCGAGGGCGAACGGGCCTATGGCGGAAATATCTTCCGTCTGCGCGCGCACACCGAGCGGCTGCTGGCTTCCGGCCGCCTGCTGGGCTTCGAGATTCCCTGGTCCGCCGAGGCCATCGACGCCGCCTGCCGGGAGGTGCTGTCCCGCAACGGCCTGAGCGATGGCTATCTCCGCCCCGTCGCCTGGCGCGGCTCGGAGCGGCTCGCCATCGCGGCGCGCGACACGCGCATCCATCTCGCCATCGCCGCCTGGGCCTGGCCCAACCTCTTCGGCGAGGACCGCCTGCGCGGTATCCGCCTCGGCATGGCGCGCTGGCGGCGGCCGGCGCCGGACACCGCGCCCACGGCCAGCAAGGCCTCGGGCCTCTACATGATCGGCACGCTCGCCAAGCACGCGGCGGAGGAGGAAGGCTTCGACGACGCGCTGATGCTCGACTTCAAGGGCGATGTGGCCGAGGCGACCGGCGCCAACATCTTCTTCGTCATGGACGGCGCGCTGCACACGCCGGAGCCGTCCTGCTTCCTCGACGGCATCACGCGGCGGAGCGTCATGGCGCTGGCGCGGCGCCGACAGATCGACGTGGTCGAGCGCCGCATCGCTCCGGAGGAGATCGCACGCGCCAGCGAGGCCTTCCTGGCCGGCACGGCGGCCGAAGTGACGCCGGTGCGCGCCATCGGTGACAGGACCTTCACCACCTCCGCCATGACCAAGGCCCTGCTCGGCGACTATGAGACGCTGGTTCGGCTGCCGCCCGCCGAGGTCGCCGCCCGCCTCGGCACAGCGGCCTGAGCCCCCCGCCTTCCGCGCGGCGGGGCTTCGGGCCAGTATGGCGGCGAGGATTCCCGGGGGATGCCGCATGAGCTGGACCGACGACACCGCCCGCGACGCGTTGCGCCGCCTGTTCGACGCGGCCGTCCGCGCCGCCGATCCGCGCGCCATCCTGGCCGGCCACCTTCCGGCTCCCCCGGCGGGGCGGGTGGTGGTGGTGGGCGCCGGCAAGTCGGCGGCGGTGATGGCGGCGGCCGTGGAGGCGGCCTGGCCGGAGGTGGCGCTGTCGGGGCTGGTGATCACCCGCTACGGCCATGCCGTGCCGACGCGCCGCATCGCGGTGGTGGAGGCGAGCCACCCGGTGCCGGACGCGGCGGGCGAGGCGGCGGCGGCGAGGGTGCTGGCCGCGGTCCAGGGCCTCGGCCCCGAGGATCTGGTGCTGGCGCTGATCTCGGGCGGCGGCTCGGCACTGATGGCGCTGCCCGCGGCCGGCCTGACGCTCGCGGACAAGCAGGCGGTGAACCGCGCCCTGCTTGCATCCGGCGCCACCATCCAGGAGATGAACTGCGTCCGCCGGCATCTCTCCGCCATCAAGGGCGGACGGCTGGCGGCCGCGGCGGCGCCGGCCCGGCTGCTGACGCTCGCCATCTCCGACGTGCCGGGCGACGACCCGGCGGTGATCGCCTCCGGCCCCACCGTGCCCGATCCCTCGACCTTCGCCGAGGCGCGCGCCATCGTGGCGCATTACGGCATCGACCTCCCGCCCGCCGTGGCCGCGCATCTGGAGGCCGCCGCCGGGGAGACGCCGAAGCCCGGCGACGCCTGCTTCGACCGCGCTACCTTCCGTCTGATCGCGGCGCCGCAGAGGGCGCTGGAGGCCGCCGCCGCCGAGGCCCGCGCGCTCGGCCTGACGCCGCTGCTGCTCGGCGACGCGCTGGAGGGGGAGGCCAGCGTGCTCGGCACCGTGCTGGCCGGCATCGCCCGCAGCGTCCGCACCCATGGCCACCCCCTGCCCGCCCCCGCCGTGCTGCTCTCGGGCGGCGAGACCACCGTCACTCTCCGCCCCGGCCAGAGGAGCGGCCGGGGCGGGCGCAACCTGGAGGCGCTGCTGGGCTTTACCCTGGCCGCCGCCGGCGCGCCGGAGCTCTGGGCGCTGATGGGGGACACCGACGGGATCGACGGTTCGGAGGACAATGCCGGCGCCATCGCCACGCCCGACACGCTGGCGCGGGCGGCCGCCGCCGGGCTGGATGCGCGGGCGCTGCTTGCGTCACATGACAGTCACGGGTTGTTCAGCCCGCTGGGCGATACCATCGTGACGGGCCCGACCCTGACCAACGTCAATGATTTCCGCGCCATCCTGATCGCCTGAGGTCCCGATCCGCCTCCGGCCCGACTTCCAGAAGGATTTCCGCCTTTGCCGCCGCGCATTCCGCTTCGCCGCCGCCGCCGCACCAAGATCGTCGCCACGCTCGGCCCCGCCAGCTCCACGCCGGAGGTCATCGAGCGTCTCTATCGTGGCGGCGCAGACGTCTTCCGGCTCAACTTCAGCCATGGCAGCCATGAGGACCACGCCCAGCGGATCCAGATGATCCGCGCGCTGGAGAAGAAGGTCGGGCGCCCGATCGGCATCCTGGCCGACGTCCAGGGGCCGAAGCTCCGCGTCGGGCGCTTCCAGGGCGGGCGCGTGCAGCTGCAATCGGGCCAGCACTTCCGCCTCGACCTGAGCGCCACGCCGGGCGACGTACGCCGCGTGCAGCTGCCGCATCCGGAGATCATCGATGCCGCCCGCATCGGCACCACCCTGCTGCTGGATGACGGCAAGCTCCGGCTGCGCGTCCTGCACAAGCGGGACGACCATCTGGAGACCGAGATCCTGGTCGGCGGCCCGCTCTCCGACCGCAAGGGGGTCAATGTGCCGGACGTGGCGCTGCCGATCCCGGCGCTGACCGAGAAGGACCGCGCCGACCTCGACTTCGTGCTGCCGCTCGGCATCGAGTATATCGGCCTCTCCTTCGTGCAGCGCCCGGAGGATGTCGCCGAGGCGAAGCGCATCGCCGATGGCCGTGCCTGGGTCATGGTGAAGATGGAGAAGCCGCAGGCGGTCGAGAACCTGGAGGGCATCCTCGGCGAGACCGACTGCGTGATGGTGGCGCGCGGCGATCTCGGTGTCGAATGCCCGCCCGAGGAGGTGCCGCTGATCCAGAAGCGCATCGTGCGCGAGGCGCGGGCGCGCGGCCTGCCCGTCGTCGTCGCGACGCAGATGCTGGAGAGCATGATCACCGCGCCGGCGCCCACCCGCGCCGAGGCCTCGGACGTCGCCACGGCCGTGTTCGACGGCGCCGATGCGGTGATGCTCTCGGCCGAGAGCGCCGCCGGGCAGTACCCCTACGAGGCCGTCAACATGATGGACCGCATCCTCTCCCGCGTGGAGCAGGACGGCGGCTGGCGGCAGATCACCGATGCCGCCCGGCCGGCGCCGGAGAAGAATTCCGCCGGCGCCATCGCCGCGGCGGCACGGCAGGTCGCGGAGACGATCGGCGCCGAGGCCATCGCCACCTTCACCGCCACCGGGTCCACGACGCTGCGCGTCGGGCGCGAGCGCCCCGCCTGTCCCATCCTGGGCCTGACCTCGAGCGAGGCCACGGCGCGGCGGATGGCGGTGATCTGGGGCGTGCATCCGCTGCTCTCGCACGAGCCGCACAGCATGACCGACATGGTGCAGAAGGCGGTGCGCGCGGCGCAGACCGAGGGCTTCGCGCAGAGCGGTCAGGAGATCGTCGTCACCGCCGGGGTGCCCTTCGGCACGCCCGGCACCACCAATGCGTTGCGGGTCGCGACGGTGAAGTAGGGGGCAGGCGGCTCAGGCGTCCTCGCCCAGCGCCCGCCGGCGCAGGGCGCGCAGCCGCTCGGCCCCGCCGCTGATCCAGGGATGCAGGGAGACGGCCTCCTGCATGGCCCGCAGCGCCCCCTCCCGATCGCCGGCCTGCTCCCGGACCATCGAGAGCAGGGTCAGGGCGCCGAAGTGGCGCGGCTGCAGGACCAGGGCCTGGCGCAGGTCCTGTGTCGCCGCCGCGAGGTCGCCCAGGACCAGCAGCGCCTGCGCCCGCATCAGCCAGGCCTCGGCATAGGTCGGTTGCAGCACCAGGGCGGCATCGAAATCCTCCACGGCGTCGCCGGCGGCCTCGGTCTCCAGGTTGCGCTGGCCACGCCGCATCAGCAGCGCGACCGTCGGCGAGGCCTGCTGGGCCCAGAGCCCTCGGATGCGGGCCTCCAGCGCCCGGCCCGCCGTCTCGTCGGGCGCCGCCGGCAGGGCGTCCAGCAGCCGCTCCACCTCGCCCCGTCGCGCCTCCGGCGCGGGTGTCTGGACGAGCGTCTGAGCCGGCGCCAGTACCGGGCAAAGGGCGGACAGCAGCAGGGAGCACAGAAGCGGACCGGCGCGCATACCGCCAGTTTGAGGCCGCAGGCGCCGGAAAGCGCAAGGGAAAACCCCGCCTCTCACGGTGCCCATCGGTGCCGGAAACGTGTGCCGCGCCCCGGAGGGCGCACCGCCGCGCGGGCTTGGCAGCGGCCGCGTCCAGCCGGCAGCATGACGGGCCGCCACCATCGGGCGGCTCAGGCGTTGCCGCTGTCATGATGCCCATCGGCCTCCCAAGAGGGCCCCCCAAGGAGGCCGACCGGTGGGCCAACGATCGGAGAGCACCCGGTGAACCCTTCCCGCCCCGCCCGCCGCACCCTCCTGACCGCCGCGCTGGCCGCCGGGTTACCATTGGGGCTGCTCACCCCGATGTCCCGCTCCGCCCGGGGCCAGACCGGGCAGCCGGTCACCGTCGCCTCCAAGCTGGACACGGAAAGCGCCCTCCTCGGTGAGATGATCGCGCAGGTTCTGGAGGCGAAGGGGGTCGCCGTGCGGCGGCGCCTTCAGCTCGGCCCGACGCGCATCCTGCGCGAGGCGATCCTGGCCGGCGAGGTCGACATCTATCCGGAATACACCGGCAACGGCGCGTTCTTCTTCCAGATGGAAACCGATCCGGCCTGGCACGACGCCGAGCAGGGCGCGGCCAAGGTCCGGGCCCTGGATGCCGAGCGCAACAACCTCGTCTGGCTGCGCCCGGCCGCGGCCAACAACACCTGGGCCATCGCCGTGCGGCGTGACCTGGCGCGGCAGGCGAAGCTGGCCGGCATGGCGGATCTGGCACGGCATCTCGCCGCCGGCGGGGCCTTCAAGCTGGCCGCCTCGGCCGAGTTCGTCGAGAGCCCGGCCGCTCTTCCCGCCTTCCAGAAGGCCTATGGCTTCACCCTGCCGCCGGAGCGGCTGCTGGTTCTCTCCGGCGGCGACACCGCCGTCACCATGCGCGCCGCCGCGGAGGGGCTGAACGGCGTCAACGCCGCCATGGTGTACGGCACGGACGGCGCCATCCAGGCGCTCGACCTCGTGGTGCTGGACGATCCGAAGGGGGCGCAGGTGGTCTACCGGCCGGCGCCGGTGGTGCGCCGCCCGGTGGCCGAGCGCCTGCCGGAGCTGGCCGCCTGGCTCGATCCGGTCTTCGCCTCGCTCGGCTTGGAGACCCTGCAGACGCTGAATGCCCGCATCGTGGTTGAGGGCCAGCCGGCGCAGGAGGTGGCGCGCGCCCATCTCGGCGGCCTCGGCCCGGCCCGCTGAGATGCCGCGTCCCCTGGCGCTGGCGGTGCCGGAAGGCCGCGCCCGGCCCGCGCCGCCGCGCGAGGCCCTGGCGGTGGCCATCCTGGCCGCGCTCGCCGCCCTCTGCCCTTTCCTGCTGGGCTGGATCTCCCTCGCGCCCAACCGCCTGTTGAGCCCCCGGCCCGTGGCCTTACCGATGCAGGCGGGCACCGGCATCGCGGTGGCCTGCTTCCTCACAGGCTGCCTCGGCATGGTGCTGCTCTCGCGGCGCGGGCGCGGCCTGCCCTGGGCCGAGCTTTCCGCCGCCCTGGCCTTCGCCGGGCTGCTCGGCGCGATCGGCCTGGGCGCCGGCGCGGTGCTCGGGGAGGCGCCCCGCATGGCCCGCGCCATGCCGGCGGCGGGCTTCTGGCTGGCCGTTCTGCTGCTGGCCCTCGGTGCCGGAAGCTGCGCCGCCGGGCGGGGCGCGACTCCGTCCCGCTTCCTGGCCCTGGCGGTGGTCGGCGGCGGCCTCTTGCTGGCGCTCGGCCTGCTCGACGGCCTGTCGGTGGTGCGCGAGGGTCAGGCGCGGGGCGAGGAGCTGCGCACGGCGCTGGTCGGCCATCTGGCGCTGGCCGGGGGTGCGCTGGGGCTGGCGCTGCTGGTGGCGCTGCCGCTCGGGCTCCTGGCCCTGCGGCAACCGCGGCTCGAGATGGCGCTCATGACCCTGGCCAACGGCTTCCAGGTGGTGCCGTCCATCGCCCTCTTCGGCCTGCTGATGGCGCCCCTGGCCAGCCTCGCCACCACCTGGCCGGCGCTGCGGAGCTGGGGCATCGGCGGCATCGGCGCCGCCCCCGCGACGCTCGGAATCGCCGCCTATCTCCTGCTGCCGCTCGCCAGCGGTCTGCTGGCGGGGCTGCGGGTCGCGCCCCCCGCGCTGGTCGACGCCGCCCGGGGCCAGGGCATGACGCCGTGGCAGATCCTGCTGCGCCTGCGCCTGCCGCTCGGCCTCGGCGTCATCCTCGGCGGACTGCGCCTGGCGGCGGTGCAGGCTGTGGGCCTCGCCACGCTGGCGGCGCTGATCGGCGGCGGCGGACTGGGACGGCTGGTCTTCCAGGGCATCGGCCAGCTCGCCGCGGATCTGATCCTGCTCGGCGTGATGCCGGTCGTGGCCCTGTCCCTGCTGGTGGATGCGGGGCTGGCGGCGCTGCAGGCCCGCCTCGGCGCGGCGGGGAGTCCGGGCCGGTGATCCGCTTCGAGGGGGTGACCCGGCGCTATGGCGAACGGGCGGCGGTGGACCATGTCACGCTGGAGGTGGCCAAGGGCAGGCTCTGCGTGCTGCTGGGCGAATCCGGCTCGGGCAAGTCCACGCTCCTGCGGATGGTGAACCGGCTGGCCGAGCCCTCGGCCGGCCGCGTGCTGCTGCGCGGACGCGACGTGGCGGGGATCGAGCCGGAAACGCTCCGCCGGGGGATCGGCTATGTCATCCAGTCGGTCGGGCTGTTCCCGCACTGGCAGGTGGCGGAGAACATCGCCACCGTGCCGCGCCTGCTGGGCTGGGAGACGGGGCGCATCGCCACGCGGGTGGATGCGCTGCTGGCGCTGGTCGGGCTCGACCCGGCCCGCTTCCGCGACCGCTACCCGCACGAGCTGTCCGGTGGCCAGGCGCAACGCGTGGGGCTGGCCCGGGCGCTCGCCGCCGACCCACCGGTGCTGCTGATGGACGAGCCCTTCTCCGCGCTCGATCCCGGCACCCGGCGCGACCTCCAGCGGGAGCTGCGCCGCATCCATGGGGAGACCGGCAAGACCATCCTCTTCGTCACCCATGACGTCGAGGAGGCGCTGGCGCTGGCCGACCTCCTGGCCGTGCTGGAGGATGGCCGGCTGATCGCGCAGGGCCGGCCCGCCCAGGTGATGGAGCAGGACGGCGAGCGCAGCGTGCGCCGCCTCTTCGGCGAGGAGAGCATGGCCTTCCACCGCCTCGCCACCCTCCCGGCCCAGGCCCTGGCACAGCCGGAGGACGCGGAGGACGACCTGCCCGTGCTGCCGGCCGGGGCCAGCCTGAAGCAGGCGCTGCTGCTGATGCTGGAGCTGGGCGCCGACCGGGTGGCGGTCCTCCCCGACGGCCCGCATGGCGGCGGCACCCTGTACTGGGCCGATCTGGTGCGGGCGGCATGAGGCGGCCGGGGCTGGCGGGGCTGGGCGTGAACCTGGCGGGCTTTCTTCTCGCCCTCTGGGCGGCGCCGCGCCTGCCGGGCCTGTGGCGCGCCCTGTTCCCGGAGATCGCCCGGCCCGTCTGGGAGAGCCAGGGCTGGTTCGCGCTGCTTTTCGAACATCTGCTGCTGGCGCTCGGCGCCGCTGCCCTGGCCACGCTGATCGGGCTCGGCGCCGGCATCGCCTGCACCCGCGGCGCGGGGCGCCGGCTGCGCCCGGTCTTCGACGCCGCCTTCGCGCTGGCCCAGGCCATCCCGCCCGTGGCGGTCATCGCGCTTGCCCTGCCCCTGCTCGGCTTCGGCGCGGCGCCGACGCTGCTGGCCCTGGTGCTCTACTCCGCCCTGCCGGTGATGCGGAGCACGGTGACCGGGCTGGATGCCGTGCCGGCCACCGTGCTGGACGCCGCGCGCGGCCTCGGCATGGGGTCGGGGCGCATCCTGGCGCGGGTGGAGCTGCCGCTCGCCCTGCCGGTCATCCAGGCCGGGCTGCGCGTCGCGGTCGTGCTCGCCATCGCCACCACGGCGGTGGGCGCGGTGGCCGGGGCGCAATGCCTCGGCACGCCGATCGTCACCGGCCTCGCCAACGGCAACACCGCCTGGGTGCTGCAGGGCGCGGTCTTCACCGCCTGGCTGGCGCTGATCGCCGACCAGGCGCTGCGGCTCGGTCTCGCCCCTCCGCGCTAAGTGTTAGAGCCGGACTTTGAGCAACCGCGCCAGCTCACCCACGATCCCGGCGCGGAAGGCCAGCACGCAGGCGACGAAGATGCCGCCCTGGATCACCGTCACCCAGGCGCCGAACTCGGCCAGGTAGTTCTGCATGGTCACGATGACGGCGGCACCGACCACCGGGCCGAAGACCGTGCCAAGGCCGCCCAGCAGCGTCATCAGCACCACCTCGCCCGACATGGCCCAGTAGACATCGGTCAGCGTGGCGATCCCGAAGACGAGCGCCTTGGTGCCACCGGCGATGCCGGCCAGCGTCGCCGAGAGGGTGAAAGCCATCAGCTTGTAGTCGTCCGCCCGGTAGCCGAGGGAGATGGCACGCGGCTCGTTCTCGCGGATCGCGGTCAGCACCTGGCCGAAGGGCGAATGGACCACGCGGTTGATGAAGAGGAAGCCGGCCAGGAAGACGGCGGCGACGACCCAGTAGAGGCTCATGTCCCGGCCGAGATCGATGACGCCGAGAAGCGCCCCGCGCGGCACCCGCTGAATGCCGTCCTCCCCGCCGGTGAAGGGCGCCTGCAGGCAGAAGAAGTAGACCATCTGCGCCAGCGCCAGGGTGATCATGGCGAAGTAGATGCCCTGCCGCCGGATGGCGATCCAGCCGGCGACCACGCCGAGCCCGGCCCCCACCGCGCCGCCGGTCAGGATGGCCAGCTCCGGCGTGAAGCCCCAGACCTTGGCCGCATGCGCCGCGAGATAGCCGCCCATGCCGAAGAACATGGCATGGCCGAAGGAGAGCAGCCCGACATAGCCGATCAGCAGGTTGAAGGCGCAGGCGAAGAGGGCGAAGCAGAGCAGCTTCATCAGGAAGACGGGGTAGAGGAAGAACGGCCCGGCGATCAGCAGGGCGAGCAGGATCAGGAAGGCGATGCTCTGCGCCCGGTTGAAGCCGAGCGCGGAGAGGCCCGGCAGGCCCGGCGCGTCCTGCGCCACCGGCGCGGCGATGGTGCTGGCATGGCTGGCCATGGTTCAGGCCCTCCCGAACAGGCCGGCCGGCCGCGCCAGCAGCACGATGGCCATGATGACGAAGATCACGGTGGAGGAGGCCTCGGGATAGAAGACCTTGGTGAGCCCCTCGACCAGGCCGAGGCCGAAGCCGGTCAGCACCGAGCCCAGGATCGAGCCCATGCCCCCGATCACCACCACGGCGAAGACGACGATGATGAGGTTCGAGCCCATCTGCGGATTGACCGAGTAGATCGGCGCCGCCAGCACGCCGGCGAAGGCGGCGAGCGCCACGCCCGCAGCATAGGTCAGCGTGACCATCCGCGGCACGTTGACACCGAAGGCCTGGACCAGCGCGGCATTCTCGGTCGCCGCGCGCAGATAGGCGCCGAGCCGCGTCTTCTCGATCACCAGCCAGGTGGCGAGGCTCAGGACCAGCGCCGCGGCGACGACCCAGAGGCGGTACTTCGGCAGGAACATGAAGCCGAGATCGACCGGCGGGCCGGCGAGCGAGGCGGGCGGCGAATAGGGCAGGCCGGAGGAGCCGAACTCGTTGCGGAAGATCCCCTCGATGATCAGCGCCAGGCCGAAGGTCAGCAGCAGGCCGTAGAGATGATCGAGCTTGTAGAGCCGGCTGATCATCGTCTTCTCCAGCAGCACGCCGAAGGCGCCGACGATCAGCGGCGAGAGGATCAGCGCCGGCCAGTAGCCGATGCCGAACCAGTTGAGCAGCATCCAGGCGACGAAGGCACCCATCATGAACTGGGCGCCGTGCGCGAAATTGATGACGTTCAGCATGCCGAAGATGACGGCGAGGCCGAG
Source organism: Roseomonas sp. KE0001 (assembly GCF_016107285.1). GTDB lineage: Bacteria > Pseudomonadota > Alphaproteobacteria > Acetobacterales > Acetobacteraceae > Pseudoroseomonas. The sequence continues at coordinate 45,395 of NZ_RCVQ01000010.1, forward strand.
CGAGAGCAGCGCGTAGAAGGCGCCGTTCACCAGCCCGAGCACGACCTGCGGCAAGCCGAGTTCGAGTTGGAACAGGAGATCTTCGAACACCGGTGGGCTTCCTGGGCGAGAAGAGAGCGGGATGGCCGGCCGCGCGGGCGCCCGGCCGCAGGATCAGCTACGGACCAGCGGGCAGCTGCCCTCTGCGAGGGGGCGGAAGGCCTCCTCGGCCTCCGTCGTCTGCAGCAGCTTGTAGTAGTCCCAGGGGCCGCGGGATTCCTCGGGGGTCTTGACCTCGAAGAGATAGGCCGGGTGCAGCTTGCGCCCGTCCTCGCGGATGCGGCCCTTGCCGAAGGCGTCGTCATCCGTCGGCATGGCCTTCATTCGCGCGACCACATCGGTGCCGCTGGCCTTGGCCGCCGGGGCGCCCATGTCGGCCACGGCCTTGAGGTAGTGCAGCACCGAGGCGTAGCAGCCGGCATGCGACATGGCCGGGTAGTTGCCGGCGAGGCTCCCGCGAACGCGTTCGGTGAAGGCGCGGGTGCGGTCGTTGAGGTCCCAGTAGAAGCTCTCGGTGCAGACCAGCCCCTGCGCCGCCTTCAGGCCGAGGCTGTGCACATCGTTGATGAACATCAGCAGCACGGCGATCTTGGTGCCGCGCCGGGTGACGCCGAACTCCGCCGCCTGCTTGACACTGTTGATGGTGTCGGTGCCGGCATTGGCGAGGCCGATCACCTTGGCCCGGCTCTGCTGCGCCTGAAGCAGATAGGAGGAGAAATCGGTCGATTGCAGCGGATGCCGCACGGAGCCCAGCACCTTGCCGCCCGCGGCCTGGATGAAGCCGGTGGTGTTGCGCTCGAGGTCGTGGCCGAAGGCGTAGTCGGCGGTGATGAAGAACCAGCTGTCGGCGCCGGTCTTGACCATGGCGCCGCCCGTGGACCGCGCCAGCATGTAGGTGTCGTAGGTCCAGTGGACGGTGTTCGGGCTGCACTGGCGCCCGGTCAGCTCGGTCGTGCCGCCGGTGGAATTCAGATAGACCTTGTTCTTCTCGCGGACGATGCCGTTGACCGCCAGCGCCACCGCCGAATTCGGCACGTCGACGATGACATCGACGCCGTCCCGGTCGATCCACTGGCGCACGATGGTCGAGCCGACATCGGCCTTGTTCTGGTGGTCCGCCTGCACGACCTCGACCGTGACGCCCTTGGCGGCGATGCCGCTGTCCTGGATGGCCTGGCGGACGCAGGCCGTCGAGGTGGGGCCCGACACCTCGCGGTAGACGCCGGACTGATCGTTCAGCACGCCGATCTTCAGCGTCGTCGGCTGCGCCCGGGCGGGGCGGGGCATGGCGGCCAGCCCGGCGCCGAGGCCGGGCAACAGCGCGGCCGCGGCGGCGGTCTTGAGCAGGCTGCGGCGGTCTTGTGTCATCGGACTCTCCCTTTTTTCCCCTGTTGAGACCCGCGGGGCGGGTGGCATGGGGCATCTCCGGCCCGTCAGGCACGGCATCGTCCATACTTCTGGTGGCGGGAACCTCTGCCCCGGCGCCGGGCACTCAGACGCCGAGATACTCGTGCAGACGGTCCATGGACGAGGCGAGCTCGGCATTGCTGACGGCGTCCACGACCCGGCCATGCTCCATGACGTAGTGGCGGTCGGCCACGGTCTGGGCGAAGCGGAAGTTCTGCTCCACCAGCAGCACCGTGAAGCCGCGCTGCTTGATCTCGCGGATGGTGCGGCCGATCTGCTGCACGATGACCGGGGCGAGGCCCTCGGTCGGCTCGTCCAGCATCAGCAGCCGCGCACCGGTGCGGAGGATCCGCGCGATTGCCAGCATCTGCTGCTCGCCGCCGGACAGCTTCGTGCCCGGGCTGCGGGCCCGCTCCTTCAGGTTGGGAAAGAGCGTGTAGATCGCCTCGAGATCCATCCCCCCCGGCCGGACCACCGGCGGCAGCAGGAGGTTCTCGGTCACGTCGAGGCTGGCGAAGATGCCGCGCTCCTCGGGGCAGAGCGCGATTCCGGCGCGGGCGATCCGGTCGCTGCGCGCATCGATCATCTCCCGGCCCTCGAAGCGCACGCTGCCGCTGCGCCGGCCGACCAGCCCCATGATGGACCGCAGCGTGGTGGTCTTGCCGGCGCCGTTGCGGCCGAGCAGCGTGACCACCTCGCCCTCGCGCACCTCGATGCCGACACCGTGCAGGATGTGGCTCTCGCCATACCAGGCCTGCAGGTTCTCGACCTTCAGCAACGGATCAGCCATGCGCCTGTCCTCCCGAGATGCCGGGATCGGCGCCGAGATAGGCGGCGATGACCTCCGGGTTGCGCGAAACCTCGGCATAGCCGCCCTCGGCCAGGACGCGGCCGCGGGTCAGCACGGTGATGGTGTCGCACAGCCCTTCCACGACCTTGAGGTTGTGCTCCACCATCAGCACGGTGCGCCCCTCCGCCACCCGCTTCACCAGGGCGACGATGCGGTCCACGTCCTCGGCCGTCATGCCGGCGGTGGGTTCGTCGAGCAGCATCATCACCGGGTCGAGGGCCAGGGTGGTGGCGATCTCGAGCGCGCGCTTGCGGCCGTAGGGAAGCTGGCCGGCGGTCAGGTGGGCATAGCCGGACAGGCCGACATCCTCCAGCAGCTCGCGCGCCCGGGCGTCGTAGCGCCGCAGGACGGCATCCGACCGCCAGAAGTCGAAGCTGGCCCCCCGCTCGCGCTGCAGGGCGACGCGAACGTTCTCGAGCACGGTCAGGTGCGGGAAGACCGCCGAGATCTGGAAGCTCCGCACCAGGCCGAGCCGGGCCACATCGGCCGGCTTCAGGCTGGTGATGTCCCGGCCGTCGAAGCGGATAGCCCCGTGGGTCGGCGGCAGGAACTTCGTGAGCAGGTTGAAGCAGGTGGTCTTGCCGGCACCGTTGGGGCCGATCAGGCCATGGATGCTGCCGCGCCTGACCTTCAGCGAAACATCGCTGACGGCCTTGAAGCCAAGGAACTCCTTGGACAGGCCTGTCGTCTCCAGGATGGTTTCGTGCACCCGAGGCTCTCTCCGCTTTCTCGTCCGTTCCGTGGATCAATTTCGATCCTGTTGCTGCGGAGCATGACGAGGCCTTGGCGGCAGCGCAAGAAAAGCTTGGGGAGCCGGAAGGCCTTCTCCCGGGCGGACCTAGATGGCGAAATTGAGCGCCTCGGGGGTCGGGCGGCGCAGGCCGGCCGCGGCGGCCCGTCGCAGCAGCTCCGCCACGCTGAGCCGCGACAGCTCCTCCATCACCGCGCCCTCCAGCTCGGTCCAGAGTGGCAGCATGACCCGGGCCTGCAGCGCCGAGGTCGGCGCCGCCTCCGGCTCCGGCGTTCCGTCCGGCGCCAGCACGGCGGCCACGACATCGGCGAGGGTGATGTCGCGGGCGGCGCGGCCCAGCCGGTAGCCGCCCTTCGGCCCGCGCGTGCTGCCCAGGATGCCGGCGCGGGACAGGGCCTGCAGCACCGGCTCGATGCCGCGCCGCGCCTCGCTCAACCGGTCGGCGATGTCGCCGGCGGGCACCGTGCTGCCCCGGCCCGCGTGAAATGCAACGTCCAATACGATGGAGACAGCCGTCATCGCCCGATCTCGCCGCAGCAGCATCGAATCACCCCTGAACCACGCTTCCGATCCGTGATATAATCCGCTTATGCCCGAAGGAAACACCCTCCCTGGCACCGGCGCCGCAACCTCGCCGAAGCCGGGCCGCATCTATGACAGCATCCTCGACACCATCGGCCAGACGCCGCTGGTCCGCCTGCCCCGCCTCGAGGCGGCGCGGGGGCTGCGCGCGCGGCTGGCGATGAAGCTGGAATTCTTCAATCCGCTGGGCTCGGTGAAGGACCGGATCGGCCTCGCCATGGTGGAGCAGGCCGAGAGGGACGGGTTGATCCGGCCGGGCGAATCCGTGCTGGTCGAGCCGACCTCCGGCAATACCGGCATCGCCCTCGGCTTTGTCGCCGCCGCGCGCGGCTATCGGCTGATCGTCACCATGCCGGACGGGGCGAGTGTGGAGCGGCGCAAGATGCTGCGCCTGCTGGGGGCCGAGGTGGAGCTGACCCCGGCCGGCCAGGGCATGACCGGCGCCATCGCCCGTGCCGAGGCCATCGTCGCGGGCACGCCGCAGGCCTGGATGCCGCGGCAGTTCGACAATCCGGCCAACCCCGCCATCCATGCCGCGACCACGGCGGAGGAGATCTGGGCCGACACCGCGGGCGAGGTGGACGCGGTGGTGGGCGGGGTCGGCACCGGCGGCACCCTGACCGGCATCAGCCGCCAGCTGAAGCCGCGACGGCCGGCGCTGCGCGTCATCGGCGTCGAGCCGGCCGAATCCGCCGTCCTCTCGGGCGACGATCCCGGCCCGCACGAGATCCAGGGCATCGGCGCCGGCTTCCGCCCGGCCGTGCTCGACCTGGCGCAGATCGACACGGTGCGCCGCGTCACCGAGCGCGAGAGCTTCGCCGCGGCGCGGCTCTGCGCCCGCACCGAGGGACTGCCCATCGGCATTTCCTCCGGCGCGGTGCTGCACGCCATGCTGGAACTCGCCGAGGCGCCCGAGATGGAGGGACGGCTGATCGTGGGCATCGCCGCGTCCTTCGCCGAGCGCTACCTGTCGACGGATCTGTTTTCCGGCCTGTGACCGGGGGCCGCGAAGTCCTTCCTTAACCCGTGCGGGTCCATACCGGGGGCATCGGGAGTTAGCCCCCTACGAAGGATCCGCTACGATGTTCCGGTCCCGTCAGCACAAGGGCGACCATCTGCGGCTCATGGCCCTCGACGCCCTTGAGCAGAATGTCATGGTTGCCGATCGGGATCTCAGGATCCTCCATATCAACCCGGCGCTGAAGGCCCTCCTGTCCCGGGCCGAGGCCGAACTCCGCGAGGCGCTTCCGGCCTTCGCCCTGGACCGGCTGGTCGGCAGCAGTATCGACGTCTTCCACAGGAATCCGGCGCATCAGCGCCAGCTGCTGGGCCAGTTGCGGCAGCGCCACCGCGCGACGATCAGCGTGGCCTCCTGGCGCTTCGACCTCATCGTCTCGCCGCTTCCGGGTGGCGAGGCCAATGCCGGCTATGTCGTCGAATGGGCCGATGCGTCCATCCGCCTGCAGAACCTCGACTACCGCGGCCAGCTCGAGGCCATCCGGCGCTCGCAATGCGTGGTGGAGCTGTCCCTGGACGGCACGGTGGTGGACGCCAACGAGAACTACCTCGCGCTGGTCGGCTACCGGCTGGAGGAGATCCGGGGCAAGCCGCACCGCCTGCTGGTCGATCCCTCGGAGAGCGCCGGCCCCGCCTACGCCGCCCTTTGGGATGCGCTGCGCGCGGGCCGCCCCCAGGCCGGCCAGTTCCGCCGCATCGGCGCAGGCGACCGGGACATCTGGATCAACGGCGCCTACAACCCGATCCTGGACGAGGCCGGAAAGCCCACGAAGGTCGTCAAGTTCGCCAGCGACATCAGCGCCCAGCGCCAGTTGCTGGGCCGGCTGAAGACGCTGATCGAGCAGAACTTCCAGGAGGTGGAGGAGGCGATCCGCCGCGGCAACGGCGAGGCCGGCTCGGCGGGGCAGGCCGCCGGCCAGACCTTCGGCAATGTCCAGATGGTGGCGGCCAGCGCGGAGCAGCTCGCCGCCTCGATCGCCGGGATCGCGCGCAGCATGAGCCAGTCCCGCCAGGCGGCGGAGAACGCGCATGACCAGACCGTCGCGGTCAGCCGCAGCACGGAGGCGATGGCCAGCGCCTCGCAGGCCATGAACGGGATCGTCGGGTTGATCCGCGACATCGCGGGGCAGATCAACCTGCTGGCACTGAACGCGACGATCGAGGCGGCCAGGGCCGGCGAGGCCGGCAAGGGCTTCGCGGTGGTCGCGAGCGAGGTCAAGAACCTGGCCAATCAGGCCGCACGCGCCACCGAGCAGATCAGCCGGGAAATCGATTCCATCCAGGGAACGGCGCAGGACGTGGCGGCGACCATCGGCACCATCCGCGACTCGGTCGGCCTGGTCCGGGAATCCGTCGCCGTCACCGCCTCGGCGGTGGAGGAGCAGAACGCGGTCACCCGCGATGTGTCGGACAACATTCGCCAGGCCTCGGAAGCGGTGGCGATGGTGGCCGGCAATATCCGCGCGATCGATACGGCGGTGGCCGATGCGGCCCGGGCCGCCAGCATCGCGAGGACAGCGGCCCGTGATCTGGTCGCCTGACGGCGGCGGCAGGCCGGATCCTGATGTGGTCGGGATGGCGGGGAATGGTCGGAACGGCGGGATTTGAACCCACGACCCCTTGTCCCCCAGACAAGTGCGCTACCAGGCTGCGCTACGTTCCGTTGCGGCGGGGCATAGCATCGGCGCCCCGCTGCCTCAAGCCTCGCCGCCGGGGAAAAATGGCGTCGGGCCCTGCTGCCCTCAGCGAGGCGGCGTGGCCAGGGTCCGCAACTCCTCCGCCAGGCCTTCCAGCTCGGCCAGGATCGATCGCAGGCCCGGCGCGGCGGAGTCCCCCGGCCCCTCGCCCTCGGGCAGGTCGGCCTCGGGCAGATCGCTCCCGGCATCCCGCAGGAGGCGCTGCACGCCCTTGATCGTGTAGCCCTGCGTGTAGAGCAGATCGCCGATCCGGCGCAGCAGCGCGATATCCTCGGGACGATAGTAACGGCGGCCCCCGCCGCGCTTCAGCGGCTTGAGCTGCGGGAACTTGGTCTCCCAGAACCGCAGGACATGCTGCGGGATCTGCAGATCCTCGGCCACCTCGCTGATGGTGCGGAAAGCCGTGGGCGCCTTACGCAGGCGGCCCGGCGTGTCGGCATCCTCGCGCATCGGCGTCACCCCATCGTTCATCGCTGGCATTCCTCAGCGCTTCGGCGCGGCCAGGGGCCGGCGGGGCGAAGCGGGATCAGGACTCGTCAATCGCGGACACGGTCTCGCCGTTCAGGCGGGCCCTCAACACCTGGCTTGGCCGGAAGGACAACACGCGGCGCGGCATGATCGGCACCTCGACCCCGGTCTTCGGGTTGCGGCCCACGCGCATGCCCTTCTGCCGCACCGAGAAGGTCCCGAAGGCCGAGATCTTCACGGCCTTCCCCCCCTCCAGGGCGGCGGAGATGCGCTCCAGCACGTCCTCGAGCAGGGCGGCGCTTTCGTTTCGCGACAAACCGACCTGCGCATAGATGGCCTCGGCCAGTTGCGCGCGCGTGATCGTGTTCATGGTCAGGCGCGGCCCATGGCGGTGAGACTCCTCGCAACCCCTTCTTCTTGCAAGAGAACCGGCAGCGAGGTCCAGCGTCAACCATGACGGAGGGTGTGGCGCAAAAGCTTCAAAGGAGTGATGCGGATATGCCACAGGCCCACTCGGCCGGACCGGCGCCGCCCCCAGGCCTAAGCTCGGTCGGCACGGGCCGTGGCGGCGAGAAGAAGCTCGATCGGGTCCCAGAGCATGGCCGTCCGGCGCACCGATCGACCGGCGAAGTGGATCTCGTCCGCGCCGACGTTGCGGCCGCCCAGATGGCGGTAGAACCAGCGCGAGGGATTCTCGCTGAGAACCCACAGCATGGCCGAGCCGCAGCCGATGGCGGAAAGATGGGCGGCCGTCGCGCGCATCAGGCGCCGCCCCAGCCCGAGGTCGCGCCAGTCATCGAGGACGTAGAGCAACTCGATCTCGCCCTGTGCCAGCCCAGGGTGCCGGCAGCGGCCGCCGAGCGCGAAGCCGACGACGGCCGGCGCGCTCCCCGTCTCGGCCGGCGTCGCAACCGCCACGAACATCGCCTCCCCATCGCGCCGCTCGACCAGCGCCCGCTGATAGAAGGGCAGGATGCGCTGCACGGAGAGCGTGGCGAGGTAGGTGTCCGGCAGGAGCCCCGGATAGGAGGTGCGCCAGGTGGCGACGTGCACGGCGGCGATGGCGGCGGCATCGGCCGGGCGGGCACGGCGGATGTTGATCATCCCGCTTGCCTCCTCTCCTATCGGCGATGCCTCGTCAGGCCTGGCGCTGCAGGACGGCGGCGAAGAAGCCGTCCGTGCCGTGGCTGTGAGGGGCCAGTTCCATCCAGGGCCCCTCGCAGGGTGGCGGCCCCGCCTCCGGCATGGTCTCGCGCCACGCCTCGGCGAGCGGCACCGCCACGAAACCCGCATGGCGGGAGAGGAACTCCTGCACCTGCATCCCATCCTCCTCCGGGAGAACCGAGCAGGTAGCGTAGACCAGCCTGCCGCCGGGGCGAACCAGTTCGGCGGCCGTATCGAGGATCGCGCGCTGCTTCGTGATCAGTTCCCCGAGATCGCGCGCCGTGGTCCGCGTGCGCGCGTCGGGGTTGCGGCGCCAGGTGCCGGCACCGGTGCAGGGAGCATCCACCAGCACACGGTCGAACTGGCCGGCGCGGCGCCGGGCCCAGCGATCGCCCGGCGCCAGGAGGTGCCGTTCGGCATTGTCGACCCCGGCGCGGCGCAGGCGGCGCGCGGCGCCCTCCAGCCGGGTGGCCGAGACGTCGCAGGCGGTGATGCGGCCACGATTGCCCATCATCGCCGCCACCGCCAGCGTCTTGCCCGCGGCGCCGGCGCAGTAGTCGGCGACGCGCATGCCGGGCCTCGCGCCGGTCAGCAGGGCGATGAGCTGGCTGCCCTCGTCCTGGATCTCGATCAGGCCCTCGGTGAAGGCCTTGCTGGCCAGAATCGGGCGGCGGTCCGGCACGCGCAGGCCCCAGGGCGACCAGGGCATCGGCTCGGCCGGTATGCCCTCGGCGGCGAGTGCCGCCCTCGCCTCCTCCCGCGTGCCGCGCAGCAGGTTGGCGCGCAGGTCGAGCGGCGCGGCCTCGTCCATCGCCGCCGCCGCCGCCGGCAGCTCGTCGCCGAAGCGCGCGCGGTAGCCCGGCAGGGCCCAATCGGGCAGGTTGTGGCGCGGGCCCTCCGGCATCTCCGGGTCGATGAGGGGGTGGCCGTCCAGGGCTTCGATGACACTCATCTCGCCCGGATCGGGCGGCCCGGCGTGGAAGCGGCCGCCGGGGAAGGCCTGCAGCACGCCCTGGCGGTCCCAGCGCTCCACCAGCAGCAGATAGGCCATGACCAGCAGGCGGGGCGTGGCCGGCATGCCGCCGGCGGCGAGATGCCAGTCCAGCCGCAGGCGCTGGCGCAGCACACCCCAGGCGCGCTCGGCCACGGACCGGCGGTCGCCGCTGCCGATGTAGCGGCGTTCCCGGAAGAAGGCATTGGCGGTGGCGTCCGCCGGGCGGCGTGGCGCGGCCGCCACCTCTCCCAGCAAGGCCACCGTGGCGGCGATCCGCGCTGCGGGTGTCATGCGCGAGGATCAGCCATCCTGGCGATAGTTCGGCGCCTCGCGCGTGATCGCCACGTCATGCACGTGGGATTCCCGCAGGCCGGCGCCGGTGATACGGCGGAAGGTGCAGTTCTGCTGCATCTCGGCGATGGTGGCGTTGCCGGTATAGCCCATGGCGGACTTCAGGCCGCCCACCAGCTGATGGATGACATTGCCGACCGGGCCCTTGTAGCCGACGCGCCCCTCGATGCCCTCGGGCACGAGCTTGAGCTGATCCTGCACTTCGGCCTGGAAATAGCGGTCGGCCGAGCCGCGCGCCATGGCGCCGAGGCTGCCCATGCCGCGATAGGCCTTGTAGGAGCGGCCCTGGTAGAGGAACACCTCGCCCGGCGCCTCGTCCGTGCCGGCGAAGAGGCTGCCCATCATGACGCAATCGGCGCCGGCTGCGATGGCCTTGGCGAGATCGCCCGAGGAGCGCACGCCGCCATCGGCGATGGCGGGCACGCCCTTCTCGTGCGCGGCGGCGGAGGCTTCCATCACCGCGGTGAGCTGCGGCACGCCGACGCCGGCGACGATGCGGGTGGTGCAGATGGAGCCCGGGCCGATACCGATCTTGACCGCGTCGGCCCCGGCCTCCACCAGCGCCCGCGCCGCCTCGGGCGTCGCCACGTTGCCGGCGATGACCTGCACGCTGTTGGACAGGCGCTTGATCGTCTCGACCGCCTTCAGCACCCCGGCGGAATGGCCATGCGCGGTGTCGACGACGACGACATCCACCTCCGCCTCGACCAGCAGCTCGGCGCGGCGGAGGCCGTCCTCGCCGGTGCCGGTGGCCGCCGCGGCGCGCAGCCGGCCCATGGCGTCCTTGGCGGCGTTGGGGTTGGCCTGGGCCTTGTCCATGTCCTTGACGGTGATCAGCCCGGTGCAGCGGTACTGGTCATCGACCACCAGCAGCTTCTCGATGCGGTGCTTGTGCAGCAGTTCCCGCGCGCGGGCGGGCGAGACGTCGCTCGTCACCGTCACCAGGTTCTCCCGCGTCATCAGCTCGTAGACGCGGGTGCCGGGGTCGGTGGCGAAGCGCACGTCGCGATAGGTCAGGATACCGACGAGGCGCTTGCTCTCCCGCTCCACCACCGGGATGCCGCTGATATGGTGGGCGGCCATCAGCCCCTGGGCATCGGCCAGGGTCTGGTCCGGATGGATGGTGACCGGGTTCACCACCATGCCGCTCTCGAACTTCTTCACCTGGCGCACGGCGGCCGCCTGCTCCTCGGGGGAGAGGTTCTTATGGATCACGCCGATGCCGCCGGCCTGCGCCATGGCGATGGCCATCGGCCCTTCCGTGACCGTGTCCATGGCGGCGGAGATCACCGGCATGTTCAGCGAGATGTCCCGGGTCAGCCGGGTGCGGACATCGGCGTGGCTGGGCAGGACGGTGGAATAGGCCGGCACCAGCAGGACGTCGTCGAAGGCATAGGCCTCCGCGATCAGGGTGCGGCGCGGCGCGGCGCCGCCTTGAGCGGGGCCGTTGGTCGTGGTCGTTTCGGATGCCATGGCGGAGCCTTTCGCAGAACTCTGAGGCGCGTTCCGCAGCCTTGGCGCGTCCCCCTAGACCAGAATCGCGCCCCGCTGCAAGCGCGGCGCGCCCGTCGCCGGCGCGGCCCTGCCCTGCGCCGGGGCATGGCCGCGCCGGAGGCCGGCCTTCTCCCTAGCCGCCACCGGCGCCGCGGAAGCCCTGGGCCACCACATACATCTCGGCGCTGTCCTTCCGGCTGGCCGGCGGCTTGGCGTGCCGCACCGTGGCGAAGTCCCGCTTCATGCGGTTCAGCAACTCCCGCTCGGTGCCGCCCTGGAAGACCTTGGCGACGAAGGCGCCGCCGGGCGTCAGTACCTTCCCGGCGAAGTCCAGCGCCAGCTCGATCAGGCCGAGGATGCGCAGGTGATCGGTGGCATTGTGGCCGGTGGTGTTGGGCGCCATGTCGGACAGCACCAGATCGGCCGGCCCGTCCAGCGCCTCCAGCACGCGCTGCTCCACGTCCGCCTCCTGGAAGTCGCCCTGCAGCAGGATGGCGCCGGCGATCTCGTCCATCGGCAGCAGGTCGAGGCCCACCACCTTGCCGCCCTCCCCCACCCTCTGCACCGCGACCTGCGTCCAGCCGCCCGGCGCGGCGCCGAGGTCCACCACACGCTGCCCCGGATGGAACAGCCGGTACTTCTCATCCAGCTCCAGGATCTTGAACGCGGCCCGGGACCGCCATCCGGCCGCCTTGGCGGCGCGGACATAGGGGTCGTTCAACTGCCGCTCCAGCCAGCGCTGGCTGGCGGTGCTGCGGCCCTTGGCTGTGCGCAGGCGGGTGGTCAGGCCACGGGCGCCCTCGGTCGGCGACTTCACGGTATGTCCAGTCCTTGGAACGACGGGGATCAGGAGGCCGGGTATGCCGCCGGCCTGAAAGGATGGGCCTGTGCCGCCACGCGGCGCGAGGGGAGACGCTCCTGCCGCATCATGCGCAGCAGCATGCCTTCCCGCAGGCCGCGATCGGCCACGGTGACGCAGGAGGAGGGCCAGACCCTGCGGATGGCGGCATAGATGGCGCAGCCGGGCAGGACGTAATCCGCCCGTTCCGGCCCGACGCAGGGATGCTCGCGCAGGCCGTCCCGCCCGAGCATGAAGAGGTCCCGCAACGCCTGATCGGCCTCCTGGATATCGAGCACGCGCCCGTCGATCAGGGGCCGGGAATAGCGCGGCAGGGACAGCGCGACGCCGGCCAGGGTGGTGACGGTGCCGCTGGTGCCCATCAGCCGCACGCCGCCGGCGCGCATTTCCTGGCCGATGCAATGCACCCGGTCGAAGCGGGCGAGCTCGGCCGCCACCTCCTCCACCACCCGGTCGAAGCCCTCCGGCGTGTAGCAGCAGAGGCCGGCGCGCTCGGCCAGGGTGACGACGCCGATCGGCAGCGAGACATAGCCGATCAGCTCGGGCAGGCCGTTCGGAGCGCCACGGATCCAGGCGATCTCGGTGCTGCCACCGCCGATGTCGAAAAGCAACGCCCGCCGATCCTGCGCGCGCAGCAAGGGCGCGCAGGATTCCATCGCCAGCTCGGCCTCCTCCCGCGCCGAGATGACGCGGATGGGCAGGCCGGTGGTCTCGCGGGCGCGGGCCACGAAGGCGGCGCCATTCGCGGCCTGGCGGCAGGCCTCGGTGGTGACGGCGAGCAGCCGCCGCAGCGGCCGGCGCAGCAGCTTCTGCGCGCAGGCCTGCAGGGCGGCCAGGGCCCGCTCCATCGCGCCCTCGGAGAGGCGACCCTGCTGCGCCAGCCCCTCACCCAGTCGGACAACCCGGCTGTAGCTGTCGAGCACCCGGAAGGAGCCCGCGGGGGTCGGCGTCGCCACCAGCAGCCGGCAATTGTTGGTGCCGAGATCCAGGGCGGCGAAGACACCCCCGGCGGTACCACAGGAGGGGCGGGTCGAGGCGACGGCAGGATTGGCTATGAGATCTGGCATGGTGTTCGGGGCTTCCCTGGCGCCGCCATGGCGGCAGCGCCCGGGCCAGCTGCCCCATGATCCGGCGAGCCGGCCCCGGGGGCAAGCGATTTTGCTCCACGCCGCGAAACACGCGCCCACACGGCTTGATCCGTCCGGACGGCAATGCTAAGTGCCCCGCCACGCCGCCGGACCCGCTCCGACGGACCCGTTGGGGAATAGTTTAACGGTAGAACTCCCGACTCTGACTCGGGCAGTCTTGGTTCGAATCCAGGTTCCCCAGCCAAACTCCGTCCCGTTCCGGCTTACACCACCTCGCCCCTGCTCATGAGGGGCCGGGCCGGGAGACTTCCCCTCCGCCCAGGGCCGCCTCCGGCACCTCGACCGTCAGGCCCAGCAGCCGGAAGGAGAGCGTCTTGCCGTGCCCGTCCAGGTTCAGGGCCCCGTTGACGCCGCCCTGCAGCACGTCGTCGATCACGAAATTGCATCCGCCAAGGCGCGGCAGGTCGTAGCGCCGCACGCGGGTCGCGCCCCGATGCGCGAAGAGCGCCAGGATCCTGGCCTCGTCCAGCTGCGGCGCCAGCACCGGCCACAGCGCCGGATCATAGGCGAAGACCGCCACGTTGAGACGATTGCCCTTGTCCCCCGCCCGCGCATGCGCGACGCGGTGCAGGGGCACCTCCACCCGCCGGCTCATGCCACATCCTCCAGCCCGAGAAACGACACCCGTGGCCGGACCCGCTCGCGCGGCACCATGAAGGACAGGGTGCGGATGCGGTCCACCACGCGGGTCCTGGCACCGCCGCCGCCCGCCGGCCCGCAGCACAGGAGGGAGAGCACCTCGCGCGCCGCGCGCTCCGCGGCCTCGCGCGTGTCGGTGGCGACGGCGAGGCGCAGCCGGATATCCTCCGGCACATCCTTGGGCGCCAGCGCCGCCGCCTCACGCAGCACGCCGGCATCCCCGTCCAGAACGCTGACCACACCGATCAGGTCGACGCGCACGCGCCCCTCGATGCCGAGCAGCGCCAGCCGGTCGCGCAGGGTCCGGCCAGCCAGGGCGGCGCGGGCGCGGGCATGGGGCCCCGCATAGGAGATCTCGCCCTCGCCCAGCCAGCCGCCCGGCAGGCTGACCGTGGCCTTGAGCCGCTCCGGCCGCGGCCCGCCCCGCGCGCCGCTGACCCGGACCCGGTCGCGGCCCTCCTCGGCCAGGACCACCGTCGTCACGTCCAGCGTGACATCGGGGGTGAGATAGGCGGCGGGGTCGTGCAGTTCGTAGAGCAGCTGCTCCTTCACGGTGCGCAGATCGACCAACCCGCCACTGCCCGGCGGCTTGGTGATGACGAAGCCGCCATCCTCCCGCATCTCGGCGATGGGGAAGCCGATCCGGTGCGGCTCCGGCACCTCCTTCAGACCGGGATCGGCGAAGTATCCGCCGGTGACCTGGCTGCCGCATTCCAGCAGGTGGCCGCAGGCAGTCCCGGCGGCGAGGCGCGGCCAGTCGTCCTCGGCCCAGCCGAAATGCGCCAGCATCGGACCGAGCGCCAGCGCCGGATCGGCGGCGCGGCCGGTGATCACCACCTGCGCGCCGCCGCGCAACGCCTCGGCGATCGGGGCCGCGCCCAGATAGACATTGGCGGCGATGACCGCCGACGGGTCCAGCACCGCCCCCTCGTCGCCTTCCCAGGGCTCCAGGTCATCCAGCGCATCGGTGCCGCGCAGGTCGTCGCCCTCGACGACACCGACCCGCAACGCCCCCAGGCCCAGCTCGCGGCCGAGGCGCAGCACCGCGCGCGCGGCGCCGGCCGGATTGGTCGCGCCGCCATTGGTGACGATGGGAATGCCATGCGCCACGCAGTCGCGCAGGACAGGCCGCAACAGCGCCTCCAGGGCCGGCTCGTAGCCGCCCTCCGGATTGTGCCGCCGGTCGCGCTGGGCCAGGGCCAGGGTGCGCTCGCCCAGGACCTCCAGCATCAGCGCCGCGGGTCCGCCGGCCGCCACCAGCGCCGCCACCACCGGCACCGGCGCGTCCAGCCGGTCGCCCGAGAAGCCTGAGCCACAGCCGATCCTCAGCATCTCCATGGCGCTCAATCCGCCCGCGCGCCGGAGATGCGCACCACCTCGGCCCATTTGGCGATGTCGGCGCGCAGGAAGGGCACGAAGTCGTCAGGCGGCAGGCCGACCGGCTCCAGCCCCTGCTCCACCAGGCGCGGACGGACCTCGGGCGAGGCCAGCGCAGCCTGCAGCGCGGCGAAGATGCGGTCGCGCACCGGGCCGGGCAGGCCGGCAGGCGCGAAGAGACCGTGCCAGGCGCTGACGTCGAAATCCTCGACCCCCTGCTCCATCGCGGTCGGCACATGCGGCGTCCATTCCAGCCGCTTCGCCGAGGTGGCGGCCAGGGCGCGCAGCGTGCCGTCCCGCACGAAGGGCAGCACCGCCGTCACCTGATAGATGGTCATCGGCACGTTGCCGGCGATGACATCGGTCACCGCCTGCGCGCCGGAGCGGTAGGGCACGTGCTCGAGCGGCGCGCCGCTGCGCAGCTTCAGCAGCTCTCCGGCCAGGTGCGAGGAGGTGCCGTTCCCGGCCGAGGCGTAGCTGACGCCGCGCTGCGTCCGCGCCCAGGCGAGGAACTCCGGCAGGGTCCTGGCCGGGACCGAGGGATTCACGACCAGCAGGTTCGGGGCCGTCGTCACCAGCGAGATCGGCGTGAAGTCCCGCAGGACGTCGTAGGGGATCGAGGGCATCAGCGACATGTTCACCGAATGCGAGGCGATGCTGCCCATGCAGAGGGTGTAACCATCCGGCGCGGACTTCGCGACCGCGTCGCTGCCCACCACCCCGCCGGCCCCGGCCCGGTTCTCCACCACCACCGGCTGGCCGAGGCCGCGCGACATCTGCGGCGAGACCAGGCGGGTCATGATGTCGGTGCTGGTGCCGGCGCCGAAGGGCACGACCATGCGGATGGTCCGGGCCGGCCATTCCGCCTGGGCGTCGGCCCGTCCGGGCAGCAGGGCCACCGCGGTCGCGCCAAGCAGCAGCCGGCGCGTGCCGATGATCGGTCGCATCGCGATCCTCCCGTTTTGCCACGCCGGAAGTCTCGGCGGGACTTCAGACATGCCAAGCGGCCGGTCATCGTACAATGGAAATGATCCGATCCTTCCCCAGACCGTCCCCATGCAAGCCGGTCCGCGCCGCCAAGGCGCTGGCCCGCCTGACCCCGGAGCCGGGGATGGCGCGGCGGGTCCTGCTGCCGCCGGCCGCTCACTCTCCCCGGCGGCCGAGGCCTTCGCCATGGCACTCCGCGCGGCCGCCCGGAAGGCCCGGCCCGCGGACCCTTAACAGGTTGGAATCCTGCGCGTAGAACCCCGGCCACCTCTGATGGCGGCAGGCCGCCGGGCCGCCGCGAACCGGATCGAGCTTGCCATGCCGAGACTGACAACGCGGAGCGACCGTCCCCGATGAGTGGCAAGGCCCAGGCCCGTTCCACCACGCCGCGCCGCCGCGTCGCTTCCGCCAAGTCGCCGGCGAAGGCGCCACGCCGCGCCGCCGGGACCGAGAAGGCCGCACAGCCCGCCAAGGCGGGCCGGCGCAAGCCGGCAGCGGCCAGGCCACCCGCCAGGCCGCCGGGCGGCGGTCTGCGGCGGCAGGTCGCCGACTACCTGCTGGGCGTGCTGATGCTGGGCGCGGCGACCTGGGGGCTGATGTCCTTCCTCGGCGTGTCGCCGTTCTGATCGCCCGGCCGGACGGCTCCGCCGCTGTTCAGCCGGACGGCTCCGCCGTTGTTCAGCCGGGCGGCTCCGCCGTCGTCTAGCCGGGCGGCTCCGCCGCGGTCGCCAGTTCCCGCAGCAGGCCGGGCTGCCCCACGCCGGAGCGCTGGAAGATCACGCCGGTCCCGTCCAGCAGGCCGCCGCGCAGCCGCAGGAAGGGCAGGCCCTGCGGGATCAGCCCCTCGACCCGGAGCGACTCCGCGCCCAGCACGCCGGCCAGTCCGCGCAGCGTATCGCCGCCGCTGACCAGCAGCGTGGCGGGCGCCGGCAGGCGGCGCAGCAGCGCGCCGAAGGCCAGCTCGGCGCGCCGCGCCGCCTCGCCGGGCGAGGTCGTGGCCGCCAGGTTCAGTCGCAGGAAGGCGGCGCCGTGCCGCTCCAGGCGCCGCTGCACGCGTTCCGGCTTCTCGTTGTCGGCCAGCGTCATGGACATGGGCGAGGCCTCGGCGAACTGCGCCGTGCTCATCGGATGCAGGGCGCCGAGCAGGCCGAGCAGCGGCAGGACGGGACGGACCGGGCAAGGCGGAAGGTCGGCCAGGGCGGCAGCCAGCGCGAGGCCGCCGGACCACAGCACCGGTCCCTCGATCGCGCGCCCGGCGGCCACCACCTGCTGCAGCTCCGCGGCGTCCCTGACCAGCCAGAGGCTGGCGCCCTCCGGCACCGGATCGCCCGGCATGGCCAGGGCGGCAGACAGCCCGGCACCGGCCAGGGCGTCGCGCAGCCCCGCCACGGCCTGAAGGCCCGGCCCGGCATCCGGCACCAGGATGGCGCGCCGGAACGGGCCGCTGCCGAACAGCGCCGCGATCTCCGCCGCCGGACTGCCGCGCAGCCGCGCGTCCAGGACGTGGAAGGCCAGCTCGCCCTCCGCCAGGGTCGGCGCCCAGGCCCGGAAGCGGGCGGCGGCCAGATGCGGCGCGCGGTCCCGCGTGCGGGCGTCAAGTCCGGCGGCCTCGGGCAGGGCCGCGGTGCTCCAGCCGCAGCTTACCGGGCCGGCCGCGCCCGTGAACCGCGCGGCGGTCTCCAGGGTTCCGGCGAGGTCATCGGCCAGCAGGCGAATGCGCAGGGTCATGCCGAGCGGATTAGCGCCTCGCCCCCCCTTCCGCCAACAGCCGATGCGGCCGCCTTGCCAGCCGCCGCGTTCCGGTCCAGCCTCGGCGGCGGACCGGCTCTCTGAAGGCCGGCACGGGAGCGGATCAGGAGGGACGGCCGATGCCAGGCCAGAGTCCAGGGGCGGCGGCCCCACGGCCAGAGGCGGCCGGATGACCTATGTCTTCGAGTTCGGTCAGGTCTTCGCTGCCTGGGACGAGCTGCTGGCCGGCGCGCTGCGCACCCTCTGGCTCTCCGCCGCCTCGATGGCCATCGGCCTGGTGCTGGCCATCCTCGGCGCGCTCGGCAAGACCAGCGGCCCCACCTGGCTGCGCTGGCTGCTCGACGCCTATATCGAGCAGATCCGCAACACCCCCTTCCTGATCCAGATCTTCCTGGTCTTCTTCGGCCTGCCGGCCATCGGCCTGCGACTGGAGGCCGACCAGGCCGCGCTGCTCGCGATGGTGATCAACGTCGCGGCCTACGGCATCGAGATCATCCGCGCCGGCATCGAGAGCATCGGCAAGGGGCAGATCGAGGCCGGACGGGCGCTCGGGCTGCATTCCCTGCAGATCTTCCGCCACATCATCCTCAAGCCGGCGCTGCAGGCGATCTACCCGGCGCTCACCAGCCAGTTCATCCTGCTGATGCTGAATTCCAGCGTCTGCTCGGCGATCGCGGCCAGCGAGCTGACCGCGGCGGCGAACGACATCCAGGCGCGCAACTTCCGCAGCTTCGAGGTCTATTTCGTCGTCACCGGCATGTACTTCGCCATGTCGCTGATCTTCTGGGGGATCTTCGCCGTGATCGAGCGTGCCTTCCTGCGCCGCCCGGCGACGCGCTGAGGCGGCGGGCATGCGCGAGTTCGGCCTCAACGAATTCTGGTTCATCCTCCTGGCGGTGCGCTGGACGCTGCTGCTCTCCGTCGCCGCCTTCCTCGGCGGCTGCCTCGGCGGCCTCGCCATCGCGCTGATGCGCACCAGCCACCTCGCCGCGCTGCGCTGGCTCGCCATCGGCTACATCAAGCTGTTCCAGGGCACGCCGCTGCTGATGCAGCTCTTCCTGGCCTTCTTCGTGCCCGGCATCTTCGGCTTCGACGTCGATCCCTGGGGGGCCGCGGTGCTGGGCCTCTCGCTGCATGCCAGCGCCTTCCTGGGCGAGATCTGGCGCGGCTGCATCGAGGTGGTGCCGCGCGGGCAATGGGAGGCCTCGGCCGCGCTCGGCCTGCGCTACTGGAACCAGATGCGGCACATCGTGCTGCCGCAGGCCTTCCGCATCGCCATCCCGCCGACCGTGGGCTTCCTGGTGCAGCTCATCAAGGCGACCTCGCTCGCCTCGATCATCGGCTTCGTCGAGCTGACCCGCGCGGCGCAGGTGATCAACAATGCCACCTTCGAGCCCTTCACCATCTTCGGGCTCGTGGCGCTGATCTACTTCCTGCTGTGCTGGCCGCTCTCGGCCTACAGCCGGCGCATGGAGAGGAAGCTCGCCGTGGCGACACGGTGAGCGGTACAACAGGGACAAGGAGACGAGCCATGGACGTGACGCTTCGGATCGGCCGCCGCCGCCTGGCCAGCCTGCTGGCGGCGGGCGCGAGCGTGGCGCTGCTGCCCGCCCTGACGCGGCCGTCGCAGGCCGCGACGCCGGCGGAGATCCGCCAGCGGGGCCGCATCTCCGTCGGCGTGCTCACGGACTACCCGCCCTTCGGCGGCACGGATGCCGAGCAGAAGCCGGCGGGCTACGACGTGGATGTCGCGCGGCTCTTCGCCAAGGAACTCGGCGTCGAGCTGCAGCTGGTGCCGGTGACGGGCCCGAACCGCATCCCCTTCCTGCTGACCAACAAGGTGGACATGCTGATCGCCACCTTCGGCATCACCGAGGAACGCGCCAAGCAGGTGCTCTTCTCGCACCCCTACAGCGCCTTCACCACCTACATCCTGGCGCCGAAGTCGGCCGCCATCTCCGGCCCCGACGACCTGAAGGGCGTGCGCGTCGGCGTGGCGCGCGCCAGCACGCAGGATCTCGCGGTGATGGCGATCGCGCCCAAGGAGATCCGAATCATGCGCTTCGATGACGATGCGACGACCACGCAATCCCTGATCTCGGGCCAGACACAGGCGATCGGCGCCAGCAGCACCGTGCTGGCGCAGCTTCGGCAGAACTATCCGAAGCTGGAGATCGAGCCGAAGTTCACGCTGCGCGCGCAGGCCAATGGCATGGCCTTCCGCAAGCAGGACGAGGCGCTCCGCGACTTCAGCAACGACTTCATCAAGCGGCTGGTGGACAGCGGCGAGCTGGGCCGGATCTATGAGCGCTGGTTCGGCGCGGCGATGGACCCGCTGCCGCCGATGCCGCAGTTCTAGATCGGAGCGATGATCGGGGGCGAAAGGGAGGGCTTCTCCTCCCTGCCCCTACCCCCGATGCCTGAAGGAGGCTGTCAGCCAGCCGCCATGTCGGCGACGGCCTTGCCTCCGCCATGCTGGATCAACCAGAGCTGGTGATGCGCTTCGACCAGCGCCTCCAGCCCCTGGCGGCGGTTGATGTCGGAAGGGTTGCGGTGAAGGCTGTGCTCCAGCACTTCCAGCAATTGACGCGCGACCGCGATCTCGCCCTGGGCACAGGCCTGCTGGAAGGCGAGGAGGATCTTGTCGGAGAGCCGGCGCGTCGTAGGGGTAAAGCGGAGCATGGAGGCCCTGCATCCTGCGTGACGATGGGTCAGCGAACGGTTCGATCGCCAACGGCACTATAAGCGCATGCCATGCAGTTTGCACAAGGTAAATTGAAGTCGGCCGTTGAGCAAGAAAATTCGTCTTCGTCTCAGTTTTTTTTGATCGCGGCCTGATGATGTCACCGAACCGCCGACATTCTTTCATGCATCGTCTTGCATGATGTCTGACAACCCGCCTATGCATCACCGCCCTGCGACCCGCCCATCCGGCCCGGCACCAAGTTCGCCAGGTTTATAAAGCGGAGAATTGCAACCGTTGCGGGAGGAAGCGATGCCGGCGAGGCCGACGACATTTCGGCGGACCGGCGCCTCCCGGCTTTCGCCCCGGGCAAGTCCGCCCGGCGGCAGGACCGATGGAGGAAGCAAGTCCATGAATGCCCTGTTGTCCCGCAGAACCCTGGCGCTGGCCGCCCTCCTGGGCGCCGCCGCGTGGCCGGCCCAGGCCCAGCAGCGCACCTATCCCATCCAGCCGATCCGCGTCATCGTGCCCTTCTCCGCCGGCACCTCGGACACCGTGGCGCGGCTGGTGACACAGCCCATGGGCCTGGCGCTCGGCCAGCCCTTCGTGGTGGAGAGCCGGCCGGGCGCCGGCGGCAATATCGGCAGCGAGGCCTGCGCGCGCGCCCCGGCCGATGGCTACACCATCTGCCTCGGCACGATCAGCAGCCACGCCATCAACCCCGCCACCTATGCGAAGATGCCGTATGACAACCTGAAGGACTTCGCGCCGATCACCCAGCTCGCCGCGCAGCCGAACGCCCTCGCCGTCCGCATGGACCTGCCGGCGAGTACGGTGGTCGAGCTGATCGAGATGATGAAAAAGAAGCCCGGCGACCTGAACTACGGCTCCTCCGGTGTCGGCACCTCGGTGCATCTCGCCGGCGCGCTCTTCACGCAGATGACCGGCACCGAGGCCGAACACGTGCCCTATCGCGGCAGCGGACAGATCGTGACGGCGCTGCTCGGCGGCGAGCTGCCAATGGCCTTCGACAACTTCTCCTCCGTCTGGCCCTTCGCGCGGGACCAGAAGTTGCGCATCCTCGGCGTCACCTCGCTCCAGCGCAGCCCGGCCGCGCCGGACATCCCGGCCATCGCCGAAACCCTGCCCGGCTTCGAAAGCCTGTCCTGGCACGGCCTCTTCGCGCCGGCCGGCACGCCGCCTGAGATCGTCGCGCGGCTGCAGCAGGAGGCCAAGGCGGCCCTGGCCACGCCGACGGTCGCGGCACGCTTCCAGGAACTCGGCATCACGCCGGTCGGCAGCGATCCCGAGACCTTCGGAAAGTTCGTCGCCAGCGAGACCCAGCGCTGGGGCGCGGTGGCGCGCAAGGCGCAGATCCGCATCGACTGAGCCAGGCGGCGTTGCGGCGGGGTTGCATCCTCGCCGCGACGCGGCTAGCCGTTGGGCACGGGCGTGGCGTCGCCGCCCCGCTTCCGGATGGGCAACACCTTCCTTCGGTCCTGCCGCGACCATCCGGCAAAGATCCAGGGAGGAGCCCCGATGCCGCGCATCCGCGCTGCCATCCTTTCGGGCCTGCTGCTGAGTATCCTTGGCGTGACAGGCCCCGCGCACCGCGCCGCCGCCGCGGAGATCACCATCGCCTGCGGCGCGCTCGGCCAGGAACTGGAATTGTGCCGCGACGGCGCCGAGGCCTGGGCGAAGCGCACCGGCCACACGCTGAAGATCGTCTCGGTGCCGAATTCCGCGAGCGAGAGGCTGGCGCTCTACCAGATGATGCTCGCAGGGGGCGCCTCGCAGATCGACGTCTATCAGATCGATGTCGTCTGGCCCGGCATCCTCGCCAACCACTTCATCGATCTGAAGCCCTACAGCGGGGGTGCGGAGAAAAGCCACTTCCCTGCCATCGTGGAGAACAACACCGTGGACGGCCGGCTGATCGCCATGCCGCTCTACACGGACGCCGGCGTCCTCTACTACCGCAAGGATCTGCTGGAGAAGCACGGCCGCCCGGTTCCCGCCACCTGGCAGGAGATGACCGAGACCGCGCGCCTGATCCAGCGGGCCGAGCGCGGCGGGGGAGAGGCCGGGCTCTGGGGATATGTCTTCCAGGGCCGCGCCTATGAGGGGCTGACGGTGAACGGGCTGGAATGGATCGCCAGCTCCGGCGGCGGCACCATCGTCGACGCGGAAGGCCGCATCACCATCGACAATCCGCGCGCCGCCGAAGCACTCGCGCTCGCCGCGAGCTGGATCGGCGACATCACGCCGGAAGGCGCGCTGACCTACACCGAGGAGGAGGCGCGCGGCGTGTTCCAGTCCGGCCACGCCGTGTTCATGCGCAACTGGCCCTATGCCTGGGCCCTGGCCCAGGGCGAGGACAGCCCCGTGCGCGGCCGGACCGGCATCGCCGCCCTGCCGCATGGCGAGGGGGGCGGGCCCGTCGGCATCCTTGGCGGCTGGAATCTCGCCGTCTCGCGCTATTCGCGGCATCCGGACGAGGCCGCGGACCTCGTCATGTCACTGGCCGGGCCGGAGGAGCAGAAGCGCCGCGCCATCGTCGCCGCCTACAACCCGACCCTTCCCGCGCTCTACGAGGATGCCGAGATCCTGGCGGCCAATCCCTTCTTCCGGACGCTTCACGCGACCTTCAGCCAGTCCGCCGCGCGGCCCTCCCGCGTCACCGGCACCAAGTACAACCGGGTGTCCCACACCTTCTGGACACGCGCGCATGAGGCGCTCTCGGGCCGGATGACGGCCGCGGCCGCCGTGGCGGCGATGCGGCATGACCTGCGTCGCCTGAGCCGGCGGGGCTGGTGATGACGCGGCACGACGATGCCCTGGGCCTGGCGCGCATCCGCATCCGCGCCGCCTGGATGTTCCTGGCGCCGACCCTGATCGTGCTGGCGGCGGTGGCCGGCTGGCCGCTGCTCCGCACCATCTGGTTCAGCTTCACCGATGCCGAGCTTGGCAACCTGTCCGGCTACCGCTTCATCGGCTTCGCCAACTACCTGGAGCGCTACGAGGGGGAATGGCTGGGCCTGCTCGCCGATCCGGCCTGGTGGGGCGCCGTGCGGCGGACCATCTGGTTCGCCCTCGTCTCCGTCTCGCTGGAGGCCGTACTGGGCATGATCGTCGCGCTGGCGCTCAACGCCCGCTTCCCCCTGCGCGGCCTGGTGCGCGCCGCCATCCTGATCCCCTGGGCCATCCCGACCATCGTCTCCGCCCGGATGTGGGCCTGGATGCTGAACGACCAGTTCGGCGTCATCAACCACGCCCTGCTGGCCCTCGGCCTGATCGACGCGCCCGTGGCCTGGCTGGCCGATCCCGACCTCGCCCTCTGGGCCGTGGTCATCGTCGATGTCTGGAAAACCACGCCCTTCGTGGCGCTGCTGATCCTGGCCGCGCTGCAGATGCTGCCCGGCGACTGCTACGAGGCGGCGCGCGTCGACGGCATCCATCCGGTGCGCGTCTTCTTCCGCGTCACGCTGCCGCTGATCCGGCCGGCGCTGGTCGTCGCGCTGATCTTCCGCGCCCTCGACGCGCTGCGCGTCTTCGACCTGGTCTATGTGCTGACCTCGGGTTCCGCCGGCACCATGTCCATGTCGGTCTATGCGCGGCAGCAGCTGGTCGACTTCCAGGATGTCGGCTACGGCTCCGCCGCCTCCACCCTCCTGTTCCTGGTCATCGCCCTCCTGACGCTGTCGGTGGTGGTGCTCGGGCGGCTTCGGCTGGATGGGGAGGCGGGCCGATGAACGCCGCCCGCCTCGCCGGCCGGCTGGCCTTCGCCCTGCTGCTGCTGGCCATCATCCTCTTCGCGCTGTTCCCCTTCTACCACGCGCTGGTCACCTCCTTCCGCTCGGGCAGCGAGCTCTTCATCCCCGGCCTGTTTCCGGCCGCGCTCGACCCCCGCAACTACGCGCTGGTCTTCACCCAGCAGAATTTCGGCCGCACGGTGCTGAACTCGGTGCTGGTGGCAGTGGCCGTTGTCGGCTTCTCCATGCTGCTCGCCGTGGCCGCGGCCTATGCGCTGGGCCGCGTGCGCTTCCGCGGGCGCGGCGCGCTGATGCTCACCATCCTCGGCGTCTCGATGTTCCCGCAGGTCGCCGTGCTGTCCGGCATGTTCGAGCTGATCCGCGCCCTCGGCCTGTACGACACGCTTCCGGGTCTGATGCTGGCCAATCTCGTCCTCACCCTGCCCTTCACCGTCTGGGTGCTCACCACCTTCATGCGCGAACTGCCGAAGGAGCTGGAAGAAGCGGCCTATGTCGACGGCGCCCCGCCGCTCACCGTGGTGCGCCGGGTCTTCCTGCCGCTGCTCTGGCCCGCCATGGTGCCGACGGCCCTGCTGGCCTTCATCGTCTCCTGGAACGAGTTCCTCTTCGCCTTCACCTTCACCCTCTCGGCGGAGACGCGCACGGTGCCCGTCGCCATCGCCCTGCTCAGCGGCGGCAGCCGCCAGGAACTGCCCTGGGGGCTGGTGATGGCCGCCTCCGTCATCGTCACCCTGCCGATCGTCGCGCTGGTGCTCACCTTCCAGCGCAAGATCGTCTCGGGCCTCACCGCCGGCGCGGTGAAGGGCTGACACCAAGGATCGGGAATCATCACATGGCCGGAGTGTCCCTGCGCCGGGTCCGCAAGAGCTTCGATGGCCAGACGGTCATCCGCGACATCGACCTCGATATCGCCGACGGGGAGTTCTGCGTCTTCGTCGGCCCCTCGGGCTGCGGCAAGTCGACCCTGCTGCGGCTGGTCGCCGGGCTGGAGACGGTGAGCGGCGGCGCCGTCCTGATCGGTGGCGAGGACGTGACCGCGGCGCCGCCCCGCGCGCGCGGCATCGCCATGGTCTTCCAGTCCTACGCGCTCTATCCGCACATGACGGTGCGCGAGAATATCGCCTTCGGCCTGGAGACGCGCCGCGCGCGCAAGGCGGAGATCGCCGCGCGGGTCGAGGCGGTGGCGAAGCGGCTGGAGCTGGAAGGGCTGCTGGAGCGCCTGCCGAAGCAGCTTTCCGGTGGGCAGCGCCAGCGCGTCGCGATCGGCCGGGCCATCGTGCGCGAGCCGCGCGTCTTCCTCTTCGACGAGCCGCTGTCCAATCTCGATGCCTCGCTGCGGGTGCAGATGCGGATCGAGATCGCCAGGCTGCATCAGTCGCTGCGGACGACGATGATCTACGTCACCCACGATCAGGTCGAGGCGATGACGCTGGCCGACAAGATCGTCGTGCTGAACGCGGGCCGCGTCGAGCAGGCCGGCGCGCCCACGGAGCTTTATCGCCATCCCCGCAACCTCTTCGTCGCCGGCTTCATCGGCAGCCGGCGGATGAACTTCCTGCCCGTCCGGGCCGAGGGGATGCGGGACGGCGCGGTGGAGGTCCTCCTGCCGGGCGGCGGCCGCCTCGCCGTGCCGGTCGCCGGAGAGGGTGCCCGGGCCGGAGAGGCGCTGACCCTCGGCATCCGGCCGGAGCATCTGCGCCTGGCCGGCGGTGCGCCGGATCTCGCCGGCCCGGTCGAGGTGGTGGAGGAACTGGGCGACGAGCAGCTTGCCTATCTGCGCCTGCCGGATGGCGGCCTGGTCACGGCGCGGCTCGAATCCGGCACGGCGCCGCGCGAGGGCGAGACGGGCGCGCTCGAACTTCCGCCTGCCGAATGCCACCTCTTCCGCGCGGATGGCAGCGCCTTCGGCCGCCCCTGAGCGCGAGGGCTGGACGCCCTCTCCGCTCTGACCGATCCTGCCTCTCCGCGCCGCAACGACGGCGCGGCACGGGAGAGACGGATCATGACCCAACGCCGCGCGCTGCTGCGCGCCAGCCTCGCCGCGCCCCTGGCCCTCGCCTGCCCCGCCCTGGCCCGCCCCGGCCTGGCCCAGGGCGGCTGGCCGCAGCGGCCCATCCGCCTGATTGTCCCCTTCCCGCCCGGCGGCTCGACCGATGTCATCAGCCGCCTCTACGCCGAGCGCATGGGCGCCTTGCTCGGGCAGCCGGTGGTGGTGGAGAACCGACCGGGCGCGAGCGGCAATCTGGGCATCGACGCCGTGGCCAAGGCCGCGCCGGACGGACACACCCTCGGCGCCGCCACGGTGAGCATCCTCGCCATCAACCAGTATCTGTTCGGCAGCATGCCCTTCGATACGGAGAAGGACGTGATGCCGGTCGGCCTCGCCTGGGAGACACCGAACGTCGCCGTCGTCGCGCCGCAGCACAATCCGGCACAGACGCTCGGTGAGTTCCTAGACTGGGCCAGGAGGAAGCCCGAGGGCATCACCTACGGCTCGACCGGGATCGGACAGACCACGCATCTCTCCAGCAGCATGCTGTTCAGCCGCACCGGGGTGAAGACGACGCATGTCCCCTATCGCGGCG
This sequence comes from Roseomonas sp. KE0001, assembly GCF_016107285.1. Lineage (GTDB taxonomy): Bacteria > Pseudomonadota > Alphaproteobacteria > Acetobacterales > Acetobacteraceae > Pseudoroseomonas. The sequence continues at coordinate 72,009 of NZ_RCVQ01000010.1, forward strand.
CGGCGCAGACGGTGCCGGCGCTGCTGGCGGGGGATGTCGATATCGTGCTGGACAACCTCGCCTCGCAGATCGCGCTGATCCAGGAGGGACGGATGCGCGGGCTGGCGGTCACCAGTGCCGGGCGCTGGCCCACCCTGCCCCAGGTGCCCACCATCAGCGAGGCCGGGGTGCCCGGCTTCGTCATCAGCGTCTGGGGCGCCTTCGTCGCCCCGGCCGCCACGCCGGCACCCATCGTGGAGCGGATCAACGTGGCGATGCGGCAGGTGGGCGGGGACGAGGCGATGCAGCGGCGGCTGCTCCAGGGCGGCGCCCTGGCGCTGTCGGGCACCGCGGAGGAGGCCGCGGCCCGCGTCGCGCGGGAACGGCCGATGTGGCGGCAGGTCGTCCAGGAGTCCGGCGCCCGCGCCGACTGAGGCGGGCGGCGGATGCCGCACCGGCCCGGGCCGGCGGGGCATCCCTCACAGGTCGAGCCAAGGCAGCTCCTCGCGCGGGCGCGCCAGGTCGGGGTTCTGCGCGATCATGCGTTCCCAGACCCGTCGCGTGACCGACTGCGCCTCGCGCAGCAGGGCGGGCTCATCCACCGTCAGGACCCGGCCGTCGCGCAGGACGAAGTCGCCATCGACCATCACGGAGCGGACGGTGCCGGGGTGGCCGTAATGGACGATGTTCGAGACCAGCCGCACGACGGGCCGCATCGCCGGCGTGTTCAGGTCGATGAAGGTCAGGTCGGCCTTCTTGCCGGCCTCGATGCTGCCGATGTCCGACGCGGCGCCGAGGCTGGCGGCGGCGTCGCGCGTCACGGCATCGAGGATCGTCTGCGGCCCCGGCAGCACGCCGCCTTCCCGCTCCCGGCCCCGGCCGGTGCGATGCAGGATCGAGCCGATGCTCATGGCCTGGAACATGTCCTCGGTCATGTTGTCCGTGCCGATGGCGACACGCACGCCGGCGTCACGGATCAGGCCGAGCAGGGCGGGATGCATGCCGCGCCGGCGCGAGATGCTGGCCGGGGTGTGCGCCATGGTCACGCCGCGCGCGGCGAGCAGCCCGATATCCTCCGGCGTGCAGAAGGTCCAGTGCGCCGCCGTCAGATCGGGGCCGAGAAATCCCTCGCGGTCCAGATAGGCGGCGGAGGTGGTGCCGCGCGCCGCCTTCACCGCCGCCACCTCGCCCGGGCTCTGCGACAGGTGCACGGTGCGCGTCAGCCCGTGCCGGGCCGCGAGATCCAGCAGCTTGCGCAGCATGGCGGGCGAGCAGTTGTCCGGCGCATGCGCCGCCACCTGGCAGCGCACGCGGTCGCCGTGGCTGCCATGCAGCGCCTCGATCATCGCCTCGGCGCGGTCGAGGAACTGCGCGCCGAAGGCCGGGTCCTCGCGGTAGTCGCCGTGGCGGATCCGGCGCGTGTCGATGTCGGCGCAGCTTTCCGAGAGCCACAGCCGGAGGCCGGTCGCCGCCATGGCCTCCGCATAGGAGGCGACGTGCCGGAAGGGATCGACCAGCGTCGTCGTGCCGCTGCGGATCGCCTCCAGGCAGCCGAGCGCCGCCATGACCGAGCGCTCCTCGCCCGACATGGTGTAGGAGACGGGCGACATGTAGCCGTAGATCATGTCACCGTCCCAGTCCTCCACCGTGCCCCGCAGCACGGTCAGGACGGTGTGGGTATGGGCGTTGACCAGGCCGGGAAGCACGGCCAGCCCCCGCGCGTCGATGCGCTCGGCGCCGGGATGCGCGGCCTCCAGCAGCTCGGCGGGCGCCACGGCGGCAATGCGCGCGCCGCGCAGCAGGATGGCCTGGCCCGCCAGCACGCGGCGCTCCGCGTCGCAGGTGACGATCGCCGCGCCGGTGATCAGCCTCTCCATCGGCTCAGTTCTCGCCGGCATCGATGCTGATCCGCTGCAGGGCCTGGCGCTCCAGGCCGTGCTTCCTCAGGATCTCCAGATAGGTGCCGTTGGCCACCAGGCGCTGCAGCGACGCCGCCACGGCATCGCGCAGGTCGGTGGTGTCCTTCGGGAAGGCCATGCCGGAGAGGTTGCGGGTGATCGGCTCGCCCACCTCGACGAAGGCGCCCGGATTGAGCTGGCGCAGGTAGACGACATATTCGGCGCCGAGGATGGCGCCTTCCGCGCGTCCCTGCTGCAGGTCCGTGCGCGAGGCGGCGGCGCCTTCCGTGCCGATCACCTGCATGGCCGGCCTGCCGGCGGCGACGCAATTCCTCTCGCTCCAGGCCTGGGCCGAGGGGAAGTAGTTGGTGGTGCGCGGCGTCGCCACGCTGCGGCCGCAGAAGTCGGTGGCCTTCTCCGCGCCCTTCCGTTGGGCCGCCGTGGTGAAGATCTGCGCGCCGGTGCTGACGTAATCGACGAAGCTCAGCCGCTCGCGCCGCGCCGGAAGGTCGGTCATCGAGCTGCCGCTGAAATCGACGCGGCCGGTGGTGATGGCCGGAATGAGCTGAGCGAAGGCCATCTCCTCCCAGCGGATCTCGACGCCGAGATCCTTGCCGATGGCGGTGACGAGATCGACGTTGACGCCACGCCGCTCATTCGTCGCCGGGTCCTTGTAGGCCATCGGCGGATAGGTGGCCTCGATGCCGACGCGGAGATAGCCCTGCTGGCGGAAGCGCTCGGGCAGGGACGCCTCCTGCGCCGCCGCGGATCTCGCGGCCGGAACGGCGGCGACCAGGCAGGCCAGGACCGCGACGGCCAGGTGACGGAGCGGACGGGACATGCAACCTCCTCCATGAAAAAGGCCGGATGAAAAAGGCCGGGGCGCTGTGCCCCGGCCCATCGACGCTCAGCCGGCCCGCGCCTCGCAGGCGGCGAAGTGGTTGGCGATCTCCCCGCCCGTCGCGATCCAGACATCGCCGCAGGATCGGGCATAATCGAGGAAATGGCGCAGCAGCCGGAGGCGCATCGGCCGGCCGCTGCATTGCGGATGCAGCACGGTGGTGACCATGCCGCCCCAGTCGCGGATCTCGTCCAGCTCATCCTGCCAGATCGACAGCACCGCCTCGCGCGGCTGGATGGTGTGGCGGCTGTAGCGATGCGACAGGCCGAGCAGCCAGTCGTCATAGCAGGCCGTCACCGGCAGCTCGATCAGGCCGGGCGTGCCATCGTCGAGCAGGTGGCGATAGGGCCGGACATCGTCACGGAAGGAGGAGGTGTAGAGCAGGCCGCGCCGCTTCAGCAGCACGCGAAGCTCCTCGCAGAACTCCCCGGAGGGCGCGCGGTAGCCGCGCGGCACCACGCCGAGGCGCCGCTTCAGCACCTCCAATCCGCGCTCCACCTCCTCCGCCAGCATCGGATCGTCCGGCTTCGGCATCAGATGGTGGAAGCCGTGGTGGCCGATCTCGTGCCCCTCGGCCAGGATCGCCTCGCACATCGCCGGATGCGCCTCGACGGACCAGCCGGTGATGAAGAAGGTCGCCTTCAGCCCCTGCTGGCGCAACAGCTCCAGCAGCTTGCGCGTGCCGACGCGGGCCTCGTAGCCGCCGAAGGACATGGTGACGAGCTCGCCGTAGCGAGCGGGGTCGTTGCCGGTCCAGGCCGTCTCGGCATCCACGTCGAAGGAGAGGAACATGGCCGCGCGATGGCCGCCGGGCCAGGGGAATTCCGGCGCCAGGGGCGCGCGGTTGGCGGGCGCCAGCGGCACCCGCTCGGCCGGTTCACTCACCGCCATTGACCTGGATTTCCGGGATGGCGCTGGGCGTGAGCTGCCACTTGGCCAGCAGCCTCGCATAGGTGCCATCGGCCATCAGCGCCTTCAGCCCCTCGACCAGGGCCTGCTGCAGCTGCGTCTCCTCCTTGCCGGTGGCGATGCCCATCAGCGTGTAGCGCACCGGCTCGCCGATCGGCGCATAGGTGTTGGGCTCCTGCCCCATGATGTAGGGCAGCGTCTCGCCCCCCTGCATGGCGGCATCGATGCGGCCCTGGCGAAGCTGGGTGCGCGCATCGGCCGAGCCCTCGGTCGGCACATAGACGATGGCGGGCCTGCCCTTGCCCTCGCACTCGGCCTCGCTGAAGGCCTTGATGTCGTTCGGCAGCGCCGTGCGCCGGCTGGCGCCGACGCGCTTGCCGCAGAGCGCCTGCGGCTCAGGGAACTCGGCGGCGCGGCTGTGCTGGGTGAAGAACTGGCTGCCGGAGCGGAGATAGTCGATGAAGGTGGCCGTCTCCTGCCGGCTCTTCAGGTCCGACATGCCGGAGAGGATGATGTCGACCCGGCCGGTGCGCACCGAGGCCAGCATCTGGTCGAAGCTGGTCTCCTGCCACTGCATCCTGACGCCGAGCTTCTCGGCCAGGGCCTGGCCGAGCTCGACGTCGAAGCCGGTCAGCTCATTGGTCTGCGGGTCGCGCAGCTCGAGTGGCGGGTAGTTCGGCACGATAGCGGCGACGATCGCCCCGCGCGAGGTGATGCGCGCGGGCAGCTCCGCCGCCTGCGCGGCGGCGAGAGGCGTCAGCATGGTGGCGGCGAGCGCCAGAGCCTTGAGCATCGTGGATGTCCTTCAGGAGAGAACGGCGGAGAGGAAGGCCTTCAGCCTGTCCTCGCGGGGATTGGCGAGCACCTCGGCGGCGGGGCCGGATTCGACGATGGCGCCGCGGTCCATGAAGACCACGCGGTCACCCACCTCACGGGCGAAGCCGAGCTCGTGCGTCACCACGATCATGGTCATGCCGGTGGCCGCCAGCTCCTTCATCGCCGCCAGCACCTCACCCACCAGCTCGGGGTCGAGGGCGCTGGTCGGCTCGTCGAAGAGCATCAGCTTCGGCTTCATGGCCAGCGCGCGGGCGATGGCGACGCGCTGCTGCTGCCCGCCCGAGAGCTGCGCCGGATAGTTGCCGGCCTTGTCGGCCAGGCCGACGCGCTCCAGCAGCGCCTTCGCCTCGCGCACCGCCTCGGCGTGGTTGCGGCCCTGCACCTGCACCGGGCCCTCGATGACGTTCTCGAGCGCGGTCATGTGCGGGAAGAGATTGAAGCGCTGGAAGACCATGCCGGTCTTGAGCCGCTGCCGCGCGACCTCCTTCTCGGAAAGGCTGTGCAGCCTGTTCCCCGCGATGCGCCAGCCGGTCAGCTCGCCATCGACCCAGATGGCGCCGCTGTCGATGGTGACGAGCTGGTTGACGCAGCGCAGCAGTGTCGTCTTGCCGGAGCCCGAGGCGCCGATGATGCAGACCACCTCGCCGGTCCGGACGTCGAGGGAGACGCCGTCGAGCGCCTGGAAGTCGCCAAACTTCTTGCGCACGTCGACGATCGAGACGAGAGGTGGGGAGACAGGAGAAGCGGGTTGCGCGCTCATCGGCCACCTCCCGTGCCGCGCGCGAAGCGGCGTTCGAGCAGCATCTGCAGCGGCGTCAGGATCGAGACGACGACGAGGTACCAGATGGCGGCGACGATCAGCAGCTCGATGACGCGGGAATTGGCGTAGTAGATGTTCTGCGCCGCGTGCAGGATCTCGGCGAACTGGATGACGCTGGCGAGCGAGGTCAGCTTCACCATGCCGATGAACTCGTTGCCGAGTGGCGGGATGACGACGCGCATGGCCTGCGGGAAGACGATGCGGCGCAGCGCCTTCATCCGCGTCATGCCGATCGCCTTGGCCGCCTCGTACTGCCCGGCATCGACCGAGAGCATGCCGGCGCGGATCACCTCGGAGGTATAGGCCCCCTGGTTGATGCCGAGGCCGAGAAAGGCGGCCAGCGCCGGCGTCATGACATCGACGGTCCGCATCGACCAGTCGCCGAAGCCGAGCGTCGGGAAGATCAGCGCGATGTTGAACCAGAGCAGCAGCTGCAGGATCACCGGCGTGCCGCGGAACAGCCAGGCGTAGCCCATGGCCACGCCCTGCAGCACGGGGTTGGGCGACATCCGCATCACCGCGGCGGTGACGCCGAGGAGGATGCCGAGGCCCATGGCGGCGAAGGTCATCCAGATGGTGTTGACCAGCCCGGTCATGATCGCCGGCGCGGTCAGGAAGCGGCCGACGAAATCCCATTCGATCTGGCCGACGGCGAAGGCGCGCGCCAGCCCGGCCAGCAGCAGCACAATGACGGCGACGGCCAGCCAGCGCCCCCAGTGCCGGTCCGGCACATGGGTGAAATGCGCGATGTCGGGCAGGGCCGGGGAAGAGTGGGGTGCCGCGCTCATCCGCTCAGCCGGCCTTGCGCGGCGGCGCGATGGCGCCCTTCTGCGAGGAGATCAGCCCATAGGCCTCGGGGCGGCGGTGCATCTCGAAGTTGAACATCTTGGTCTTGCCCTGCAGGCAGAGGTCGAGGTCGCACTCCGCGACGACCACCTCGTCGGCCAGCGTCCGCGTCTCGGCGACGATGCGGCCGTTCGGATCGACGATGCAGGAGCCGCCGATCAGCCCCGAGCCGTCCTCCTCGCCGGCCTTGGCCACCGCCACCGCCCAGCACGCGTTCATATAGGCGTTGGCCTGCGCGGCGAGCTGCGAATGGAAGGTGCGCAGGCCCTGATCCTCGGTCTCGCCGCCGTTCGGATCGTAGGCCGCGGAGTTGTAGCCGACGAGCATCATCTCCATGCCCTGCAGGGCATAGACGCGCCAGGCCTCGGGCCAGCGGCGGTCGTTGCAGACCAGCATGCCGAGCACCGGCTCCCCCCAGCCTTCCGGCCCCCGGAAGGCCGGGAAGCCGAGGTCGCCATACTCGAAGTAGCGCTTCTCGAGCTGCTGGAACCGCGCGCCCTCGCGCGGCTCCACCGAGCCCGGCAGGTGCATCTTGCGGTACTTGGCCAAGATCGTCCCGTCCGGCCCGACGGTGACGGCGCTGTTGAAGCGCTTCCCCTCCGGGGTCTTCTCGGCATAGCCGATATAGAAGCCGACACCGAGCTCGCGCGCCCTGTCGAACAGCGGCTGGGTTTCCGGCCCGGGCAACGCCTCCTCGTAGTAGGGATCGAGCGCCGCCTCATCGAGCAGCCAGCGCGGGAAGAAGGTGGTGAAGGCCAGTTCCGGGAACACCACCAGCTGGGCGCCCTCCGCCGCCGCGCGTTCCAGCAGGGCGATCAGCCGGCCCAGGGTCTGCGAACGGGGATCGGCCTTCTGGGTCGGCCCCATCTGGGCGGCGGCGACGCGGAGAATTCGGGGCATGCTCGGGACCTTCAGCTTGGGGCCGCCGCTCAGGGGGCGGGACGGAGAATGCGAGGGCCATTCTGTCGCACAGAAATCAGGCAGCGCAATTGATCCGTCTATAAGAAATCGCGGCTTATCATAAAGGTTCCTTATGGCATGGCGCGAAGACAGGCATAGAGGTCCCTGATCCGCCCGTGCGGGGAGGCCCGGCTGAAATGGTTGACGGGACCGGGCGATCTGTCACACCTCGCCAGCTTGTGCCGACAACCAGCCGACAAGGCAGCGTGATGACCGAACTGGCCTTCCACAATAGCGCCACGCGCCGGCGGGAGCCGTTCCTCCCGATCGATCCGCAGCATGTGCGCCTCTATGTGTGCGGGCCGACGGTCTATGACCTGGCGCACCTCGGCAATGCCCGGCCGGTCGTGGTCTTCGACGTGCTGGCCCGGCTGCTTCGCCGCCGTTACCCCCGCGTCACCTATGTCCGCAACATCACCGACGTGGACGACAAGATCAACGCCCGCAGCCAGGAGAGCGGCGAGCCGATCGCGGCCATCACCGCCCGCACCACGGCCGATTTCCACCGCGACATGGCCGCCCTCGGCTGCCTGCCGCCGGATGAGGAGCCGCGCGCCACCGACAATATCGGCGCCATGATCGCGCTGATCGAGCGGCTCATCGCCAATGGGCATGCCTATGCGGCGGAAGGCCATGTGCTCTTCTCGGTGTCGAGCTTCGCCGATTACGGCCGCCTCTCCGGCCGCAGCACGGAGGAGCTGCTGGCCGGGGCGCGGGTCGAGGTCGCGCCCTACAAGCGCGAGCCGGGCGATTTCGTGCTGTGGAAGCCCTCGGAGGAGGCCCAGCCGGGCTGGGACAGCCCCTGGGGCCGGGGCCGGCCGGGCTGGCACATCGAATGCTCGGCCATGTCCTGGCGTTATCTCGGTCCCGATTTCGACATCCATGGCGGCGGCCACGACCTGCTCTTCCCGCATCACGAGAACGAGGTGGCGCAGTCGCTCTGCGCCTTTCCCGGCTCACGCTTCGCGCACACCTGGCTGCACAACGGCATGCTGCTCGTCGATGGCGAGAAGATGTCGAAGTCGCTCGGCAATTTCCTCACCGTCCGGGACATCCTGGCGCATGGCCCCTGGGCCGGCGAGGCCTTCAGGCTGCTGCTGCTCAAGACGCACTACCGCGCCGCCCTCGACTACACCACCGAGCGGCTGGAGGAGGCCAAGGCCGAGCTGGACGATTTCTACGCCCTGCTGGCACGCGATCTGCCGGCCGCGGAGGAGGGCGACGCCCTGGTGTCGGAGATGGCGGACTGGGCTTTGGAGCCGCTGGCCGACGATCTCAACACCCCCCTCGCCCTGACCCGCCTGCGCGACCTGCGCACGCTGGAGAATGTCGCCACGGTCGGCGGCTCAGCGGCCTCGGTGCTGCACCGGATCGGCCGCAACTGGCAGCCGGGGTCCGGACAGGCGGTGGCGGCGCTGCGGCGGGCCGCCGCCGTGCTCGGCCTGCTGGGCGGCGATCCACGCGCCTGGCGCCAGGGTGGCGACGATGCCGAGGCCGGGGAGATCGAGACCGCCATCGCCGCTCGCCTCGCGGCACGGCAGGCCAGGGACTGGGCGGCGGCCGACCGCATCCGCGCCGAACTCGCGGCGCGCGGCATCGTGCTGGAGGACGGACCGGGCGGCACCACCTGGCGCCGCGCCTGAGGCCACCGACGGGCGGCCGACGGGGCCTCAGGCTTCGGGCTGGCGCCGGGCGGCGGAGCGCCGTGCCGGCGCCTCGCCCGCCAGGCGCTCGCGGAGCAGCCGGGCGGCCCGCAGCCCCAGCATCCCCAGCCCGGCCAGGCCGACCCAGACCGCCGGACGCGGGCCGAAGGCGAGATCGAGATTGGCCAACAGCACCGGCCCCGGCGGCACGCCCGAGGCCACCGCGTACCACCCCGCTTCCAGCAGCGCCGTTGCCAGGGCCGCGGCCAGGGCGAGCAGCAGCAGGCGCCCCGGCCCCGGCGCGCCCTGCCGGGATGCCCCGGACCTCGAGGGCGCCAGAGGCCTTGAGGGCACCGGGGACCTTGAGAGCGCCGGGCCCGGCCTCAGCAGGCGATAGCCCATCAGCCAGAGAAAGAGGCCGCTCATCAGAATGGCCTCGGTCACGTCGATCTTCGATTGCAGGGCGAAATGCACCAGCGCGAGGACAGCGATGCCATAGACGGCGCGGTGCAGCGCCTGCCAGCGGCGCCCGCCCAGCCGCCGCACCCATCCGTCGGTGGAGGTGGCGCCCAGCACGGCCAGGCCCAGCAGGGCGAGGAAGCCGATGGTGAGATAGACGCGGAGCGCGATCTCGGAGGCGATGCGCGGCAGGTCCCATTGCAGATCCAGCGCGTAGAGCAGCAGGTGCAGCAGAGCATAGGCCAGGGCGCCGAGGCCGAGCATCCGCCGCACCAGCATCGCCTCCGGCCAGCGCAGCAATTGCCGCAGCGGCGTCACCAGCAGGGAGATGAGCAGGATCCGCACCGCCCAGAGGCCCGTGCTGTGGATCGCCTCCATGATCGGCCGGCCGCCCAGCGCCCCCTGTCCGGCCTGCGCCGTCAGCCACAGGCCGGGCAGGAAGAGGCTCGCCAGGACCATGGCCTTCAGCGCCGAGAAGCGGCCCTGGCGGTCGCGCCATGGCCAGGGGAAGGTCCGCCTCGGCGGCGGCGCCGTGATCTGCCGGGTCATGCCGCCTCCGTCCCTGCGCAGGGCGCATGTGGGGGCGTCGGCGCCCCGCGCCAGTCCAAAAGTTGTGGCAAGGGCGCCACGGCGTCTTGCCTTCCCCCCGTGTCAGGGTGACACCACGGGCGCGGCGCCACGCGCCACCCCCTTTCCGCCGCGCCTCCTGCCGGCGGGACTTCGCTTCTCCCAGACCGGAGGCACGACATCATGCCCCTCTGCATGCCCTTCTGCGCTTCCCTGCGACTCGCCGCCCTCGCCGGCCTGCTCCTCGCCGCGACGCCCGCCTGGGCCCAGCATGCCCAGCATGGCGCGGCCTCCGCCGCCTCCCCCTCCACCGCCGAGTTCCAGGCCGCCAGCCAGCGCATGCACAAGGCGATGGACATCCCGCTGACCGGCGACCCCGATCGCGACTTCGCCGCCGCCATGATCCCGCACCACCAGGGCGCCATCGACATGGCCCGCATCCAGCTGAAATATGGCAAGGACCCGGTGCTGCGGCAGATGGCGCAGGAGATCATCGAGGCGCAGGAGAAGGAGATCAGCATGCTGAAGACCTTCCTGCAGCCGGGGCGCTGAGCCCCTTTCCTTGCGGCGCGGCCCGGTTTATCGGGGCCGCACCGCAACCGGGACCCCCGAGGATGACCCTGCCATGACCGGCCGCGAGGGCGGCGCCGACCTGAAGCCGCTGCCGGGCGAGAGCCCGATCGTCGTGCTGGTGCGCCCGCAGCTCGCCGAGAACATCGGCACGACGGCGCGGGCCATGGCCAATGGCGGGCTGTTCCACCTGCGGCTGGTGGCGCCGCGCGATGGCTGGCCGCAGGAGCGTGCCTGGTTCGCCTCCTCCGGCGCCGACCGCATCCTCGACGCCGCCACGGTGCACGGCACCCTGGCCGAGGCCTTGTCCGACTGCCACCGCGTCTTCGCCACCTGCCCCCGGCCGCGCCATATCGTGGCCCCGCTGCGCACCGCCCGCGCCGCCGCCGAGGACCTGGTGGAGATCTGCCGCGGCCGCGGCCTGCGCAGCGCCGTGCTCTTCGGCCCCGAGCGCACCGGCCTCGACAATGACGACATGGCGCATGCCGATACCTGGGTGCGCTATCCCCTGAACCCGGACCACATGTCGCTGAACCTGGCGCAGGCCGTGATGATCCTGGCCTACGAGTGGTGGAACGCCGCCGAGGACCGCACGCCACCGCGCCAGCTCGTCACCAACGAGACCCGCGTGGCGACGAAGGGGGAGCTGGAGGGCCTGCTCGGCCGCCTCACCGCCGAGCTGGATGCCTGCGGCTTCCTCGACAACCGGCAGAAGCGGCCGGGCATGGTGCGGAACCTGCGCCACTGGTTCGAGCGGGGCGAGGTGACCGAGCAGGAGTTGCGCACCCTGCATGGCGTGGTCACGGAACTGTCCCGCGGGCGGATGCGGCGCGGCCGGCCGGCGCCGGAGGACCCGCCGCCGCCCTGGGCGGAGCCGCCCCTCGCTTGACCTCCGGTCGGGCCGCTGCCTAGCCTCCCTGCCAAAATCGGGAGGAACCATCATGCGGCGTCGCTCGCTTCTGCAGGGGGCCGGCCTGGGCGGCCTCGCCCTCACCCTGCCCTCGCTTGGCGCGCCCGCCCTGGCCCAGGGCAGCCGCGCCAGTACCCTGCGCTTCGTGCCCCAGGCCAATCTGACGGCGCTGGACCCGATTTGGACCTCGGCCATCGTCACCCAGATGCATGGCTACCACGTCTATGACACGCTCTACGCCGTCAATGGCGCGCAGGAGCCGCAGCCGCAGATGGCCGAGGGCCACACGGTCTCGGACGACCGGCGCGTCTGGCGCATCCGCCTGCGCGAGGGGCTGCGCTTCCACGATGGCGAGCCGGTGCGGGCGCAGGATTGCGCCGCCAGCCTGGCGCGCTGGGCGAAGCGCGATCCCTTCGGCCAGTTGCTGGGCAAGGTGGTGGAGCGCTGGGGCGCGGCGGATGACCGCACGGTGGAGATCCGGCTGACCAGGCCCTTCCCCATGCTGCTCGACGCCATCGCCAAGCCCGATGCCAATGTCGCCTTCATCATGCCCGAGCGGCTGGCCGGGACCGATGCCAACACGCAGATCGCCGAGGTGATCGGCTCCGGCCCCTTCCGCTTCCGTCCCGGGGAATTCGTCAGCGGCAGCCGGGCCGTCTACGAGAAGTTCGATGGCTATGTCCCGCGGTCCGAGGCGGCCGACTGGGCCAGCGACGGCAAGGTGGCGCATTTCGGCCGTGTCGAATGGCACATCATGCCGGATGCGGCGACCGCCGCCGCGGCGCTGCAATCGGGCGAGGTGGACTGGGTCGAGCAGCCGCTGAACGACCTGCTGCCGACCCTTCAGCGCGCCCGCAACCTCCGGCTCGATACCCTCTTCCCCACCGGCTCCCTGAGCCTGATGCGGCTGAACCACCTGCATCCGCCCTTCAACGACCTGAAGACGCGGCAGGCCGTCGCCCTGGCGGTCAGGCAGGCGGACTACATGCAGGTGACGATCGGCGAGGACCGCTCGCTCTGGCGGGAATGCCGCAGCCTCTTCCCCTGCGGCACGCCCTATGGCACCGAGGATCTCTCGGAACTGGCACGGCCCCCGCGCGACCTGGCGCGCGCCAAGGCGCGGCTGGCGGAATCCGGCTATTCCGGCCAGCCGGTGGTGATCATCAACCCGACCGACTTCCCGCTGATCGGGCCGCACGGCCAGCTCACCGCCAGCGTGCTGCAGGATCTGGGCATGACGGTCGACCTGCGGGACTCCGACTGGGGCACGGTGGTGCAGCGGCGCGTCAGCCAGGAACCCGTCGAGAAGGGCGGCTGGAGCATCTTCCACACCTACGGCTCGGCGATGGCCTATGCCAATCCGGGCGCTTCCTCCCTGGTCAAGGGCACCGGACGGCAGGGCTGGTTCGGCTGGTACGAGAACCCGGCCATCGAGGCCATGATCCAGGAATGGCTCGACGCGCCGGACGCCGACCGCCGCAAGACGGTGGCCGACCAGATCAACAAGCTGGCGCAGGACGACGTTGCCACCATCCCGCTCGGCCAGTTCGTCACGCGCACGGCCTATCGCAGCGACCTGAGCGGCTTCGTCAAGGGCAGCATGCCCTATTCCTGGGGCGTCCGGCGCGGCTGAGCGCCGCGCCCTCCGGGCCGGAAGCCGATCGCGCTCTCAGGGCAGCCTGTGCCCGATCGGGGCGCGATCGACCCGCCAGGATTGCGGCCAGTAGCCCGCCTTCTCGGTCCAGGCGAGGCCGAGCGCCACGGCCAGGACCACCAGCATCACCACCGCCTTGCGCCGCGCCGGCGGGCGCCGGAGCAGCTGGCCGATGAAGACGGTCAGCCGCAGCAGCGGCCCCATGGCGCCGGCCTCAGCCGCCGACGCGGCGCGTCATCGTCCGCATCGTGACGAATTCCTCGGCCGCCGTCGGATGGATGCCGACGGTGCGGTCGAAATCCTCCTTGGTCGCGCCGGCGACGATGGCTACCGCGATGCCCTGCATGATCTCGGCCGCGTCCTCGCCCAGCATATGCGCGCCGAGCACACGGCGGGTCCGCTCGGCCACGACGAGCTTCATCAGGGTCCGGCGCGGCTGGCGGCTGATGGTGTGGCGCATCGGCGTGAAGCGGGCGATGTAGATCTCGGCCGGTCCCAGCCGCGCCGCGGCCTCCTCGGTCAGCCCCACCATGGCGGCGGGTGGCGAGGTGAAGACAGCGGTGGGCACATTCTGGATGCTGGCCCGCCGCGGGGTCTTTCCGAACAGCGTATCGGCCAGAGCATGGCCGATGGCGGTCGCCACCGGCGTCAGGTTGAGCTGGTCGGTGACGTCGCCGATGGCGAAGATATGCGGCTGGGTCGTCGCCTGATCGGCGGTGACCGGAATGCAGCCCGAGCGGCCGGTCTCGATGCCGGCCTTCTCCAGCCCCAGCCCCGAGGTGTTGGGCAGGCGCCCGACGGCGAGCTTCACCTGGTCCGCCACCAGGCTCAGCCCCTGCCGCGTGGTCAGCCGGATGCCGCCCTCCGCGCGCTCCAGCGCGGCCATCTCCTGGCCGGGGTGCAGGCGGATGCCCTGGTTGATCAGCGCCTCGGCCATGGCCTCCCGCAGATCCTCGTCGAAGCCCCGCAGCGGCAGCGGCTGACGGTAGACCAGATCGACCTCGGCCCCGAGGCCGCGGAGCAGGCTGGCGAATTCCAGCGCGATATAGCCGCCGCCGGCAACGATGACCCGCCGTGGCAGGGCCTTCAGGGAGAAGAGGTCGTCCGAGAGCAGGCCCAGCTCGGCGCCGGGGATTTCGGGGCGCATCGGCTTGCCGCCGACGGCGATGACAATGCGCTCGGCGGTGACGCGCCGCCCGCCCACCTCCAGCGTATGGGGGTCGATGAAGGTGGCGCGGGCGTCGAAGCGCGTGACGCCGGCATTGCCGAGCAGGCGCTCGTAGATGCCATTCAGGCGGGCCACCTCGGCATCGCGCGCGGCGGCGAGCTTCGCCCAGTCATGCGGGCCCCGCACCGTCTCCCAGCCGAAAGCCGCCGCCTCCTCGGCCCATTGCCCGTACTCGGCGGCATGCACCATGATCTTCTTGGGCACGCAGCCGACATTGACGCAGGTGCCGCCCCAGAAGCGCTCCTCGGCCACCGCGACCCTCGCGCCATGGCCGGCGGCGATCCGGGCGCAGCGCACGCCGCCCGACCCCCCGCCGATGACGAAAAGGTCGAAGTCATACTGGCTCATTGGCGGGCGCCCTCGTCATTGCTGCGATCCACCGGCAAGAAGGGGCGCCGGGAGGGCGGCGTCAAGAAGCGGAAGCGCGGGCGCCTGCCCCGCCTCCGCCGCATGCCGTGGAGACGGGGCCCCGCCGCGGGGCCCCGCCTCGCCTCAGCTGCCGATGCCGCCGAGCGCCAGGTACTTCATCTCCAGATATTCCTCGATGCCGTGGCTCGACCCCTCGCGGCCGAGGCCCGACTGCTTGAAGCCGCCGAAGGGCGCCTCGGCGGTGGAGATGATCCCCTCATTGATGCCGACGATGCCGTATTCCAGCGCCTCCGCCACCCGGAAGACGCGCCCGACATCGCGGGAGTAGAAATAGGCCGCGAGGCCGAACTCCGTGTCGTTGGCGAGCTTCACCGCCTCCTCCTCCGTCTTGAAGCGGAAGAGCGGGGCGACGGGGCCGAAGGTCTCCTCGCGGAAGATCACGGCGTCATGCGGCACATCGGCCAGCACGGTGGGCTGGAAGAAGTTGCCGCCGCGCGCATCGGGCTTGCCGCCCGTCACCACCTTGGCGCCCTTGGCCAGCGCGTCGGCGATATGCGCCTCCACCTTCTTCACCGCGTCGCCGTTGATCAGCGGGCCCTGGGTGACGCCCTCCTCCATGCCATTGCCGACCTTCAGCTTCTGCACGGCCGCCTTCAGCTTCTCGGCGAAGGCGTCATAGACCCCTTCCTGCACCAGGATGCGGTTGGCGCAGACGCAGGTCTGTCCGGTGTTGCGGTACTTGGAGGCCATGGTCCCCTTCACCGCCTCGTCCAGGTCGGCGTCGTCGAAGACGATGAAGGGCGCGTTGCCGCCCAGCTCCATCGAGGTCTTCTTGATGGTCGCGGCGCACTGCTCCAGCAGCACGCGGCCGACCTCGGTCGAGCCGGTGAAGGAGAGCTTGCGCACCAGCGGATTGCCGGTCAGCTCCTTGCCGGTGGCGGAGGACGGGCCGGTGACGATGTTGCACACGCCCTTGGGCATGCCGGCGCGCTCGGCCAGCACGCCGATGGCCAGCGCCGAGAACGGGGTCTGACTGGCTGGGCGGATGACGCCGGTGCAGCCCGCCGCCCAGCCGGGGCCCGCCTTGCGGGTGATCATGGCGGAGGGGAAGTTCCAGGGCGTGATGGCGGCAAAGACGCCGATCGGCTCCTTGGTGACGAGGATGCGGCGACCCTTGGCGTTCTGCGGGATGGTCTCGCCATTCACCCGGCGCGCCTCCTCGGCGAACCAGTCGATGAAGCTGGCGGAATAGACCACCTCGCCCTTCGATTCCGCCAGCGGCTTGCCCTGCTCGGCGGTCATGATGGCGGCGAGGTCGTCCGAATTGGCCAGCATCAGCGCCGCCAGCTTCTTCAGGATGGCGGCGCGCTCGCTGGCCAGCATGGCGCGCCAGGCCGGCCAGGCGGCGTTCGCGGCCTCGATGGCGCGGCGCGTCTCGGCCTGGCCCATGGCGGGCACGGTGCCGACGAGTTCGCCATTGGCGGGGTTGCGGACCTCCAGTGTCTTGCCGCTCTCGGCCTGCACCCAGGCGCCATCAATGAGATTGGCCTGCCGCAGCAGATCGGGATCCTTGAGGGGCAGCTTGGCGACAGCATCCAGCATGGCGGACTTCCTTCCTGATCGATGTCTTGGGCGCGGGAGACCGCGCGGGCATCGGCGGAGAAGTTAGGCATGCCCGAAGGCGCTGTCAGCCCGCCTCGCCACGCTTTCGCGCCAGGACGCCTGCAACAGAACGGTCATGCTGGCGTTCAGCCGGAACCGGGGGCATTCGGCCCGCGGCACAGACGGAGGATGCCATGGGCCTGATTCTGCTGATTATCGTGATCCTGCTGCTGGTCGGTGCCCTGCCCCGCTGGGGCTACAGCAGCGGCTGGGGCTATGGCCCTTCCGGCGGCCTCGGCCTTATTCTGCTGATCCTCATCGTGCTGCTGCTGATGGGCCGGATCTGACCCCGCGGCGGGGCCGGCCACGGGTCAGGCGGCACCCGTGGCCGGCAGCCGCGTCACCGCCAGGTCGAAGGCCTCCATCACGCTTCCGGCCCTGAGCGCCTGGGCGATCCGCCGCGCGGTCAGCAGGCGGGGGCCGGAGCGCTCCATCACGATGGCCGCCCAGATGGCGACGCCGAGTCCCACCAGGGGCGCCAGATGCAGATGCAGCAGCGCCACCAGGATGCCGCCATGGACGGGCGCCAGCCAGGCGGTCACGACCACGGTGAGCGCGGCGATGGTGAGACCGACCGCCAGCGTCAGATCCAGACGGGCCAGCCGGCAAGCGGCGGTCACTTCCTGGCGCAGCCGGGGCAGCGCGATCCGCAGCGGATCATCGACCATCGGCGCCGCGCCACGGCTCGCAAGATATCGTCGCGCCAGAAGCTCGGCCTGGGCGGAGTCTTTTCGGGACATCGGCCGGGGCATGGGCCATCTCCACTCGCGATCTGCGTCTGCTGCAACGCAGCATAAGACTGCCCCCTCGGCGCTGCCAAGCGCCGCGATCCGCTGCCCGCGCGGATCATCCGCGCGGACGGGATATCCGTTCCGCCGCCCTACTCAACCGTCACCGCCTTGGCGAGGTTGCGCGGCTGGTCCACGTCCGTCCCCTTGAGCACCGCGACATGATAGGCCAGCAACTGCACCGGGATGGCGTGCAGGATGGGCGCGACGAAGGGGTCGACCGCCGGCACGACCACCACCCGCTCGGCGAAGCGCGACAGGGCGAGCGCGCCGGCGGCGTCGGTGAAGGCCATGATGCGGCCGCCGCGCGCCGCCGCCTCCTGCAGGTTGGAGGCGGTCTTCTCGAACAGCGGGCCGGAGGGGCAGAGGGCGATGACGGGTACGCTGTCGTCGATCAGGGCGATGGGGCCGTGCTTCATCTCGCCGGCGGCATAGCCCTCGGCATGGATGTAGGAGAGTTCCTTGAGCTTCAGCGCGCCTTCCATGGCGATCGGATAGAGACTGCCGCGGCCGAGGAAGAGCACATCCCGCGCCTGCGCCACCTCGCGCGCCAGCTCCTGGATCTCCGCGCCATCCTCCAGCAGGGCGGCAGCATGGCCCGGCACCTCGAGCAGGGCGGCGGTCAGCCGGGCCTCCTCCCCGGCGCTCAGCGTGCCCCGCGCCCGGCCGAACCCCAGCGCCAGGCTGGCCAGCACGGCGAGCTGCGCGGTGAAGGCCTTGGTGGAGGCGACGCCGATCTCGGGCCCGGCCACCGTCAGCACCGTGCCGTCGCTCTCCCGCGCCATGCTGCTCTCGCCGACATTGACCACCGAGAGCACGCGCTGGCCGCGCGCCTTGAGCAGGCGCAGGGCCGCCAGGGTGTCGGCGGTCTCGCCGCTCTGGCTGACCAGCAGCGCCCCGCCCCCCGCCGGCAGCGGCGGATCACGGTAGCGCAACTCGCTGGCGATGTCGGAATCGACCGGGATGCGCGACAGCTCCTCCAGCCAGTAGCGCCCGACCTGGGCCGCCAGATAGGCCGATCCGCAGGCCGAGAGGGTCAGCTTGGGCAGCGCCACCGGGTCGAAGGGCAGGTCCGGCAGGGCGACGGCGCGGCTGGCGGGGTCGATGTACTGGCGCAGCGTGTCGCCCAGCACCACCGGGTGCTCATGCAGCTCCTTCTCCATGAAGTGCCGGTAGTTGCCCTTGCCCACGGCGGCGCCGGAATAGGCGGTGAGCCTGACCGCGCGCTCCACCGGCCGGTCGGCGGCATCGAAGAAGCGGGCCTCCATGTCGGAGAGCACCACCCAGTCGCCCTCCTCCAGATAGGCAACGCGGCGTGTCAGCGGCGCCAGGGCCAGGGCGTCGGAGCCGACATACATCTCGCCCTTGCCATAGCCCACGGCCAGCGGGCTGCCCTGGCGCGCCGCGATCAGCAGGCGCGGATGCCCGGCGAAGACCATGGCCAGGCCGAAGGCGCCGCGGATGCGCTTCAGCGTGGCGGAGACCGCCTGCTCCGGCGAGGCGCCGGCGCGCAGCAGATGATCGAGCAGCTTGGCCACCGTCTCGGTGTCGGTCTCGGTCTCGAAGCCGACGCCCTCCGCCTCCAGCTCGGCGCGCAGCTCGGCATAGTTCTCGATGATGCCGTTGTGCACGACGGAGACCAGCGGCGTGCCGTGCGGATGCGCGTTGCGCTCGGTCGGCGCGCCATGCGTCGCCCAGCGGGTGTGGCCGATGCCGGTGGTGCCGCCGAGCGGTCGCGCTTCCAGCACGGCGGCGAGGTTGGCGAGCTTGCCCTCGGCGCGGCGCCGCTCGATATGCCCCTCCACCAGCGTGGCGATGCCGGCGCTGTCATAGCCGCGGTACTCCAGGCGGCGCAGCGCCTCCAGCAGGCGCGGCGCCGCCGCCTCGCGACCCACCAGCCCGACGATGCCGCACATCAGCGCTTCTCCTTGCGGCGGGCCGCGCGGTACGTGGCGGCGGCGCCGGCTTTCTCGGTGGGGCGGGCGCGGCCGAAGGCCATGGCATCGGGCGCCACGTCATGGGTCAGGGTGGAGCCGGCGGCGGCGAAGGCGCCGTCGCCCAGGCGGATCGGCGCCACCAGCGTGGTGTTGGAGCCGACGAAGACGCCCGCCCCGATCTCGGTGCGGTGCTTGGCGAAGCCGTCATAGTTGCAGGTGATGGTCCCGGCGCCGATATTGCTGCCCGCGCCGATCGCGGCATCGCCCAGATAGGCCAGGTGGTTGGCCTTGGCGCCCTCGCCGAGGACGGCGTTCTTCAGCTCGACGAAATTGCCGACATGCGCGCCCTGGCCGACATCGCTGCCGGGCCGCAGGCGGGCGAAGGGGCCGACCACCGCGCCCTGCCGCACCACGCACCCTTCCAGATGGCTGAAGGCGCGGATCTCGACACCGTCCTCCACCGTCACGCCGGGGCCGAAGACCACGTTCGGCCCGATGGTGACGTCCTGGCCGAGCCGCGTGTCATGGCAGAGCACGACGCTCTCCGGCTGGATCAGCGTGGCGCCGCCGGCCATGGCGGCGCGGCGCAGGGCGCCCTGCACCTCGGCCTCGGCGGTGGCCAGCTCGGCGCGGCTGTTGATGCCGCGCAGCTCCGCCTCCGGCGCCTCGACCGCCCGGACGCGCCGGCCCTCGGCGACAGCGAGCGGCACGACGTCGGGCAGGTAGTACTCCCCGGCCCGGTTGTCGTTGCGCACGCCGCCCAGCCAGCGGAAGAGGTCCGCCGCCGGCGCGCAGAGCACCCCGGCGTTGCAGAGGCCGATGCCGCGCTCGGCCTCGGTCGCGTCGGCATACTCGACGATGCGGGCGACATCGCCCGCCGCGTCCTGGACCACCCGCCCGTACCGCGCCGGATCGGCCGGGCGCATGGCCAGCAGCGTCAGGCCCGCTTCGGCCCGCGCGGCGCGCAGCCGCCGCATCGTCTCCGGCGTGATCAGCGGATTGTCGGCGTAGAGCACGGCGACATCGCCGGGGAAATCAGCCAGCAGAGGCGCCGCCTGCAACGCGGCATGGCCGGTGCCGAGACGCTCGGCCTGCACCACCGTGGCATGCGGCGCGGCGGCACGCTCCAGCGCCGCCATCTCCGGCCCGACCACCACCACGATGCGGTCGAACACCGCCTCGCAGGCGGCGATCAGATGGTTGAGCATGGGCCGGCCGGCGATCGGATGCAGCGCCTTGGGAAGGCGGCTCTTCATGCGGGTCCCGAGCCCGGCGGCGAGCAGGATGGCGGCAGCGGTCATGCCGCGCATCTGCCCGGAAAACCGCTTTCCGGGCAAGGAGATCCCGTGTCACATCGCATTGCCGCGCGAAACATGGCAAGAGCGCCGGTCATGCAACGCACCGTGATCTTCGACCTCGACGGCACGCTGGTGGACAGCCTGCCCGACATCCAGGGCAGCCTGAACCGGCTGATGCAGGCGCGTGGCCTCGCGCCCTTCCCGGCCGAGGCCATGCGGCGCTTCATCGGCGACGGCCTGCGGGTGACACTGGAGCGCGCCTTCACCGCCCGCGGCCTGCCCGCCGAGCCCGACGCCGAGGCCGCCTTCCTGGCCGATTACGAGGCCCGCGCCAGCGAGCGGACCCGCCCCTTCCCCGGCATCCCCGAGGCGCTTGAGCGGCTGGCGGCGGAAGGCTGGACCATGGCGGTCTGCACCAACAAGCCGGAGAAGGCGGCGCGGCTCCTGCTCGAGGCGCTCGGCCTCACGGACCGCTTCGCCGCGCTCGGCGGCGGCGACAGCTTCCCGGTGCGCAAGCCGGACCCGGCGCATGTGCTGGCCACCCTCGAGGCAGCCGGCGGGCGGAGGGACCGCGCGGTGATGGTGGGCGATCACCACAATGACGTCGCCTCCGGCCGGGGCGCCGGCCTGCCCGTCCTGTTCTGCGCCTGGGGCTACGGCCTCCCGGAGATGGCGGACGGGGCCGCCGTGGTGCCGGCGCCCGAGGATCTGCCGGCGGCGCTGGGCCGCCTATTGCCCGGCTGAGCCGGCCAGCGGCGCCGCCTCCAGGAGATAGCCGGTCAGCCGGCCCAGCCAGCGGCCCGGCATCTCGACCCGCACCGGCACGATCGGCGCGCCGGGCCAGGGGCTGGCCATCCAGGCGAGCCCCTCCTGTGGCTCGCGCGCCTCCTGTCCATCCTCGTGGCGGAAGCCGGCGATCTGCCGTCCGGTGAAGCCACAGCGCACCGCTTCGCCGCTCCAGGCCCCGCCCCAGGGCGCCAGCCGGTCGCGACCCAGGGTCCGGGCGGCGAGATCGGCCCGGCGGCGGCCGTCGAAGATCGCCACCTGGCCCTCGCAACGACCGGTCCGCGCCAGGTTGCGGGTCAGCTGCGCCAGAGCCGTCAGGGAATCGACGGTGTTGTGCCGCAGCCCCGGCGGCACGCTCTCCCGATCGGGCTCCTCCGCCGGCGACAGCCGCAGCAGGGCCGGATGGCCTTCGCGATAGCCGATCTCCACCCGCCGGGCCTCACCGCGCCAGAAGCCGTCGCCGGTGAAGCGGATCGGCCAGGCCTGGTCCCCCGCCCAGACGCCCTCCACGCGATTGGACTGCCGGCCCTGGCTCAGCCAACCCGCCACGCCGGTCAGGCTGAGCCGGCTCTCGATCCGGTAGCGGGCGGGATCATCGAGGGCGAAAATCACCTCGACTCGCATCACCTGCATGCCGGCCGCCTGCACGCCATAGACAGCCCGCAACGGTTCCGCCCGCGCCGGGAGCGTGAGAAGCAGCGGCAATGCGGCGGCGATGGCAAGACGCATGAAGAAGAGATGATGCCGGGACGCGGCGTGTGAAGGGGGGCCCGGAAGGCCTGCTTGACAGCCCCCGCGCCCGCCAGTATTTCCCGCCCCACTTCGATGGGTGCGTAGCTCAGCGGTAGAGCATCGCCTTCACACGGCGGGGGTCACAGGTTCAATCCCTGTCGCACCCACCATCGAAGCCTTCCAGAATCGTGTGAATATCCCGCATCAAGGCCATTTTCGCGGCCCGACTCTCAATTTTTGGCGTTTCTCTTGCGACAGTAGATGGCTTTGGTCATGCTGTGGGCAGTCACAGCCCCCGGGAACGCCATGGCCAGAAATTACATCGAACCGATCCAGAACATCATTGGCACGCCCGCCAGCGAGGAACTCCGCGGCGGCGCGGGTGCCGACTATATCTATGGTGACAACGGAAACGACTATCTGATCGGTCTCGGCGGTGCCAACTTCATCGATGGCGGCCCCGGATTCGACACCGCCGGCTATGCCGACGTCCGCCTCTTCTACACCATCACGGTCACGGGCGGCGTGGTCACCGTCGAGAACGCCATCACCGGTGATCTCGACCGGCTGGTCGGCGTCGAGCAGCTGAACTTCGCCGACCAGGCGGTGGCGCTGGGAACCCTGCCGGACTTCCAGCCGCAGCTCTACCTGGCCTCGAACCCCGATGTCCTGACCGTCGGCGAAGGCGTTTCCGCCCTGGCCGCATGGCACTATGGCGAGTTCGGCTTCGCCGAGGGCCGGCCGACGGCCAGCTTCCAGCCCTTCTCCTACATCGCCTCCTATGGCGACCTGATCGCCGCCCTGGGCACCAACCGGGACGCCGGCGTCTATCACTTCGTGTCGGCCGGACATGCCGAGGGCCGCACCGTCAGCTTCGACGGCCTCTCCTACCTCGCTGCCAATGCCGATGTCCTGAACGCGGTCGGCCCGAACGCCGAGAACGGCGCCGTCCACTACATCCAGTTCGGTGCCGGCGAGGGTCGCGCCACGACCTTCAACTGGCTGGAGTACATCGCCTCCTATGGCGACCTGATCACCGTGCTGGGAGCCGATGCGGCGGCGGGCCGGGCCCATTATGCCAGCAACGGCATCGCCGAGGGCCGGGCGCCGGACACCTTCGATGCCGCCGCCTATCTCTCCAAGTATGCCGATCTCCAGGCTGCCTTCGGCACCGACCTGGCCGCGGCGACGCAGCACTTCATCGCCTTTGGCTATGGGGAAGGCCGCTCGGACGACCTCGTCTGAGACGGCTCGCCGGCGGCGGACAGCCGCCGGCGCCCCACCTCCGTTCCAGGCGGTTCGCGGGACCGCCCGGCATCGAGTGTCAGGAACCGCGCATCCGCGCTGCCGGAGCTATCGGTCGCGCTGGGGCCCCTCGCCGCGGCGGGGACCCTGCAACTCGCCCTGCTCCAGCTGACCATCCCCATTCGCATCGGCCGCCCGGAACAGGGCGAGCGTCACGGGACGGACCTCCGCGAGGCTGAGCCGACCGTCGCGATCCGCGTCGGCGGCACGGAACATGGCCTCCGCCCGCTTCGGCAGGCTGTCACCGGCCTTCGCCGGACCGGGGCGCGCGGAGGCGGGACGGTGCGCCGCCATGAAAGCCGCGATCTCCCCCCGCTCCAGCTGACCGTCGCCATTCGCATCGGCCTCGGCGAAGCGGGCCGAGAGAAAGTTGAGCGCCTCGGCCTCGCTCACCCGCCCGTTCCGATCGGCATCGGCCTGCTGGAACAGCCTGCCGGCCATCCCCTGGCGGCCCGTCTGCTGCGGCTGCGCCAGAGCCGGCGCGGCCATGATCAACGAGAAGCCAAACAGGGCCAGCGCATGCATGGTTTTCATCTTGGTCCTTTCCCGGCTCGGCCACGTCGTGCGGCCATGACGGGAAAGTTGGGAAGTCCATGTAACGGGCGCGTTGCCGCGGCGCCGGTCCGCGGTGATGAAGTGTGACAGGACTCAGCGCGACGGGCGCGCCGGCCTCGCCGGGTTGCGGCGCGCAGGCGCGGCCCGGACACGGCCGCCGCCATCGCCCTGCTCCACCACCGTACGGTTCCTTCGCGCCTGGGCCACCTTCGCCGCCGGCCGGGCACTGGCCAGGACGGGACGGGCCGGGCGGGCGGCCGCCTTGCGGGCGGCCTGCGGGGCCGGTGCCGGCCGGGCCGTCACGGTCCGCCGCGCAGGCGTGGCGGCCGCGGCGCGGGCCACCAGCCCCGTCCCCCGGACTGGACGGGCCGCCAGCGCGGCGCCACCGACGGCGGCCATGGCCAGGCCGGTGGAAGGCGTCGCGCGGGCGAAGTAGTCCGAGCCGCCCACGCCGATCTGCGCGAAGCCGCGGTCGAGCAGGGCGGCGGCATGGCGGTCCCGCTCCACCCAGGAACTGCCTCCGAACACGGCGACGATCAGCCGGGCGTTCTGGCGCCTGGCGCTGCTGACGATGTTGAAGCCGCTGGCGGTGATGTAACC
The DNA here is from genome assembly GCF_016107285.1 of Roseomonas sp. KE0001. Classification (GTDB taxonomy): domain Bacteria; phylum Pseudomonadota; class Alphaproteobacteria; order Acetobacterales; family Acetobacteraceae; genus Pseudoroseomonas. The sequence goes on from NZ_RCVQ01000010.1 coordinate 96,222, forward strand.
GGTCTTGATGCCGTCCACCCCCTCGTACTCGCCGAGCATGCGGTTGTGGTTGCGCAAGGTGATGCTGCCCATCGAATGCTGACGGGTGCCGAAGTAATGGTAGTACTCAGGAAAATCCTGCTGCAGGCGCCGCCCAAGCGTGGCCATGTCATGCGCCGTGGTGATCTGGTCCGGGTCCGGCAGGCCCGAGGCATTGCGGAAGGTGGAACCGCTCATGCCGAGGGAGCGCGCCCGCAGCGTCATCATCTGCGCGAAGCGGGATTCGCTGCCGCCGCCCAGGGTCTCGCCCAGCAGCGAGGCGACGTCATTGGCGGACTTGGTGACCAGCGCATAAATCGCGTTCTCGACGCTGATCGTCCGCCCCGGCGGCAGGCCGAGCTTGGACGGCGGGCGCATCGCCGCCGTGTCGGTCATCATCAGGCGCTGGTCGAGGTCGAGCTGGCCCCGGCGCAACGCGTCGAAGACGAGATAGAGCGTCATCATCTTGGTCAGCGACGCAGGATGGCGCGGCGCGTCGGCGTTGCTGCCGAACAGCACGGTCCCGGTCCGTGGGTCCATGACCACGGAGGCGTAACGTTCGCTGCCGATCTGCGCCCTAGCGGCGCCAGGAAGCGCGGCGGCGAGGAGCGCCGAAGCGGCAAGCAGCCCCAGCTGCCGCATCGCGCGGGTCAGTTGCATGAGAATCCCCCAAAAGTCCTCACCCCCCAGTGAGGTGGAGGCATCCTAACGGGATGCGTGCAGAGCTGTCATCGAGAACTGAACAGGAACTCAGGCTTCTAACAAGAGGTTAAGAGACATTTCTTACAGTTGGCGCAACGCCACCTTCACGGCTCCGTGACTTTCTTCGTTCGGAGGTGGAAAAGAATTCTTGTGCGCTGCAAAATAAGACTCGACAGCGCGCCGGCTCGTTGCCATATCGGCTTTATGTTGCGCTGCACAAAAGGCGTAAACAAGGGTTCCCCCGGCTCCGGGGCCCTGCCGACCCGCCGGATGCACCGGCTCCTTCCCGGTTCTGGAGCCAGAGTTCGAGGAGAGCGCCCATGGCCAGTGAAGCCAAGGTGACCAAGCTGACCACGGAGAAGGCCCAGGCGGGCGTCGCGGCGGCCGAGAAGCTGACCGAAACCGCCGTGCAGGCGACGGAGGAGGCGGTGCGTAACCCCACCGCCGCGCCGAAGCTGGCGACGGATGTTGTGAACGAAGGCGTGGCGCAGGCCCGCACGGCAATGGAGAAGAACATGGAACAGGTGACGCGTTCGGCCGAGGGCTTCTACAAGGCGAGCGAGGACGTGGTGGAGTTCAGCCGCGGCAATATCGAGGCGGTGACCAAGGCCACCCAGACCTATGTGGCCGGCCTCCAGGACCTCAGCAAGCAGGCCTTTGCCGTCTTCCAGGCGCTGAACGAGCAGGCCGTGCAGAACGCCAAGGCCCTGTCCTCGGTCAAGAGCATCAAGGAAGCCGCCGAGATGCAGACCAGCTTCGCCAAGGCGCAGCTGGAGAAGACGATGGCCGAGACCACCAAGCTGAACGAGGCGGCCTTCAAGCTGGCCGAGCAGTCCTCGGCCCCGATCGCCGCCCGCATGACGCTGGCCTTCGAGAAGCTGAGCCGTCCGGCCGCCTTCAACTGAGAAGACCATCGGGGGAGGCGCGGCTGGACCGCCGCCTCCTCCACCGGCGATGACGAGGGGGCCGGCGGCACAAAGGTGTCGCCGGCCCTTGGCGTTCCGGGCCTCCTGGCGTCGCGCCGGACATGGGTCCGTCCCGCGATGATGGCCGGTTTTCCCTCGCCGGACCGCGTGGCCCTTCACCTGGCCCCTTTCGCTCCGATATCCTGCGGGCTAACGGGAGGCTCTGCGGAACGGCGATGGCGCTGGCGGCGTGCGTCAGCCAGAGTCAGAATCGGTTTCCGGCATGACGAACAAGGGTGGGCTTTCGGCGGAATTATGATGGATCAGGACAAACGCCCCATCCGCGGCGCCAGTGGAGGGGCGGGGCAGGACGGCGGCGGCGAGGGCACGGCCACCGGGGTCGTGGTCAAGCCCCGCGCCCGCACCCGCAAGCCCGCCATGTACAAGGTGCTGATGCTCAACGACGACTACACGCCGATGGAGTTCGTCGTCCATGTGCTCGAGCGCTTCTTCCAGAAGAACCGGGAGGAGGCAACCCGCATCATGCTGCATGTGCATCGCCGGGGCGTGGGCGTCTGCGGCGTCTATACCTATGAGGTGGCGGAAACCAAGGTCACCCAGGTGATGGACCTCGCCCGGCAGAATCAGCACCCCCTGCAGTGCACGATCGAAAAGGAATGATCGTGCGGAAAATGATGCATCGCACGCTCATCTCTGTGTAACCTGCTGAAACTAAGAATACCCCTCGCCGTCTTGAGGGTGAGGAACCACATTACGGTTATCCGGATCATCCGATCCGTTCCTGTCCTGCGGCGATGGCCGATCACCCCGGCTGCGCCGTGCTCTTGAAGGGGAGCGTCGTACCGCATGCTGTCCCGCAACCTCGAACAGACGCTCCATCGGGCCCTCGGGCTCGCCAATGACCGCCGGCATGAATATGCCACGCTGGAGCATCTCCTCCTCGCCCTGGTCGACGATACGGACGCCGCCACCGTGCTGCGCGCTTGCGGCGTCGATCAGGACAAGCTGAAGCGCGACCTGACCGAGTTCCTCGACAAGGACCTGGCCGGCCTGGTGACCGAGCGCTCGGGCGATCCCAAGCCCACCGCCGGCTTCCAGCGCGTGGTGCAGCGGGCCGCCATCCACGTCCAGTCCTCGGGACGCGACGAGGTGACGGGCGCCAATGTCCTCGTCGCGCTGTTCAGCGAGCGCGAGAGCCACGCCGTCTACTTCCTGCAGCTGCAGGACATGACGCGGCTCGACGCGGTGAACTTCATCAGCCATGGCATCGCCAAGGCCCCCGGCCGCAGCGCCAGCCGGCCGGTTCAGGGTACGCCCGCCACACCTCCCTCCAGCCCGGAGGAGCCCGGCGAGAAGGAGGACAAGCCCCAGGGCCGCCGGGGTCAGGACGCGCTGTCGAACTACTGCGTGAACCTCAACAAGAAGGCACAGCAGGGCAAGATCGACCCGCTGATCGGGCGCGACCACGAGATCGAGCGTACCATCCAGATCCTCTGCCGCCGCACCAAGAACAACCCGCTCTATGTGGGTGATCCGGGCGTCGGCAAGACCGCCATCGCCGAGGGGCTGGCCAAGCGGATCATCGAGGGCGAGGTGCCCGAGGTGCTGCTGAAGTCGACCATCTACGCCCTCGACATGGGCTCCCTGCTCGCCGGCACGCGCTACCGCGGCGACTTCGAGGAGCGGCTGAAGGCGGTGGTGAACGAGCTGGAGCAGCAGCCAGGCTCGATCCTGTTCATCGACGAGATCCACACCGTGATCGGCGCCGGCGCCACCTCGGGCGGGGCGATGGATGCCTCGAACCTGCTGAAGCCGGCCCTGGCCCAGGGCACGCTGCGCTGTGTCGGATCGACCACCTACAAGGAATACCGGACCTACTTCGAGAAGGACCGCGCCCTGGTCCGCCGCTTCCAAAAGATCGACGTCAATGAGCCGACGGTCGAGGACGCGGTGAAGATCCTGACCGGCCTCAAGACCAACTACGAGAAGCACCACAAGGTCAAGTACACGCCCGAGGCGATCCGCGCGGCGGTGGAGCTTTCCGCCAAGTACATCCATGACCGCAAGCTGCCCGACAAGGCGATCGACGTCATCGACGAGGTCGGCGCCTCGCGCATGCTGCAGCCCGAGGGGAAGCGGAAGAAGACCGTCACCCTGAAGGATGTCGAGGATATCGTCGCCAAGATCGCCCGTATTCCGCCCAAGAGCGTCTCCTCGGACGACAAGGAAACCCTCCGCAACCTGGAGCGCGACCTGAAGTCGATGGTCTTCGGCCAGGACAACGCGATCGAGGCCCTCTCGGCCGCGATCAAGCTGTCCCGCGCCGGGCTGCGGGATGCCGAGAAGCCGATCGGCAACTACCTCTTCTCCGGCCCCACCGGCGTCGGCAAGACGGAAGTCGCCAAGCAGCTCGCCAAGACGCTGGGGATCGAGCTGATCCGCTTCGACATGTCCGAGTACATGGAGCGGCACAGCATCAGCCGGCTGATCGGCGCGCCGCCGGGCTATGTCGGCTTCGACCAGGGCGGCCTGCTGACCGACAGCATCGACCAGCATCCGCACGCCGTGCTGCTGCTGGACGAGATCGAGAAGGCCCATCAGGACCTCTACAACATCCTGCTGCAGGTGATGGACCACGGGAAGCTGACCGACCACAACGGCAAGACCGTCGATTTCCGCAACGTCATCCTGATCATGACGACCAATGCGGGCGCGGCGGACATGGCCAAGGCCGGCATCGGCTTCGGCCGGGAGGAGCGAAAGGGTGAGGACGAGGAGGCGGTGAAGCGCCTCTTCACCCCCGAGTTTCGCAACCGCCTCGACGCCGTGGTGCCCTTCGGCAACCTGACGCCGGAGATCGTCGGCAGCGTGGTGGAGAAGTTCGTGATGCAGCTGGAGGCCCAGCTCGCGGATCGCAACGTGACCATCGAGCTGTCCTCCGCCGCCAAGGAGTGGTTGGCGGAGAAGGGCTACGACCGTCTGTATGGCGCCCGCCCGCTGGCGCGTGTCATCCAGGAGTACATCAAGAAGCCGCTGGCCGAGGAGTTGCTCTTCGGCAAGCTGGCCAAGGGTGGCGCGGTCAAGGTGGGCAAGAAGGACGATGCCCTGACCTTCGAGTTCATTGAGGCCTCGGTCCCGGCTCTTCCGCGGCCGGATGGCGATGGCGAGAACGAGCACGCCCCGGAGGCCGCCGGCTAGGACAGCGCCTGACCGGCGCGCAGACGAGGAAGGCCGGGACATGTTCCGGCCTTTTTCACGTTCGCGTGATTCATGACCGCGCCATTATTTGGCCTTTGGCAATTGTCGCGGCACCCCGTAAGTCCCCCCGCGCCGGCCGCCTCCCCCCCCTTTGTGGCGGCCAGCCCGGTTGGCGCTGGCGGTTCCCCCAAACCGCCCCAGGCGCCAGCCTCGCCGCGAGGAGGCCTTCCGGGCCTCCTCGCGTCCTGAATCCGCTCCTCGCCGAAGCACCGGAGCCTGGGCCGAATCCAGAAAGGCTTTGCCGCCTCGTGTCGTCCGGGCTTTTCTGCCGCGCCACATGAGGTTGCCGATGAACGCCATGACCCCGCTTCGCCGCCCCCCCCTTCGTATCGCCATCGCCGGCTTCGGCGCCGTGGGAATGCGCATCGCCCAGGCGCTTGACGAGGGGCTGCCGGGCTGCGAGCTGACCGCCGTTTCCGCGCATGACCGGGCGGCAGCCTCCCGCCGCATGAACCGCCTGCGCAACCCCGTGCCGGTGCTGGCGATCGCGGAACTCGAGCCGCTGGCCGATCTCGTCGTCGAATGTGCCCCGGGCGCCCTGCTTCCCGAGATCGTTTCCCCCTTCCTTTCCGCCGGCAAGAAGGCGGTGGTCCTGAGCGCCGGCGCGCTGTTGTCGCATGAAGGGCTGGTGGAGCTGGCGCGCGCGAACGGGGCGCAGCTGATCGTGCCGACGGGTGCCCTGATCGGCCTCGACGCCGTCTCCGCCGCGGCGGAGGGTGAGATCCGCTCGGTGAGGATGGTGACGCGCAAGCCGGTGCGCGGGCTGGAAGGCGCACCCTATCTCATCGAGAAGGGCATCGCGATTTCCGACATCCGCGAACCCCTTCGCATCTTCAAGGGCACCCCGCGCGAGGCGGCGGTGGGCTTTCCCGCCAATCTCAACGTCGCCGTGGCCCTGTCCCTGGCGGGCATCGGGCCGGACCGGACGGAGCTGGAGATCTGGGCCGATCCCGCGTTGACCCGCAACGTCCACCGTGTCGAGGTGGAGGCGGATTCGGCCAGCTTCTCGATGAGCATCGAGAATGTCCCGAGCGAGAATCCGAAGACCGGCCGGATCACCGCCCTGTCCGTCATCGCCTGCCTCCGCAAGCTGTCCGCCCCGCTTCGGGTCGGCACCTGAGGCGTGGCCCGGGCGCGGCGGCTTGACCCCGGCGCCCCGGCGCCGGAGGTTCCGGCCCCCGTCCAGCCGAGGCTCCGCCATGACCGATCAAGCTCCCGCCCTCCGCCGCCATCTGCTCGCCACCGAGGGTGGCGACGCCGCCGCCGAAGCCGCCTCCCTGCTGTCCGCACCCGGCTTCGCCCGCCTGGTCGCCGCCCTGGAGGCGGATCACGACCATTTCGTCGAGCAGCTCGTCGCCCTGACCGAGATCCCCTCGCCCCCCTTCGGCGAGGCTCGGCGGGCCGCCGCCTATGCCGAGCTTCTGCGGGGCCAGGGGCTGGAGCAGGTGGAGACGGATGACGAGGGCAATGTCACCGCCCTGCGCCCCGGGACGGACCCGGAAGCCGGCGTGATCGTGCTCTGCTCGCATCTCGACACGGTCTTTCCCGCCGGCACCGATGTCACGGTGCGGCGCGAGGGCACGGTGCTGCGCGCGCCCGGCGTCGGCGACGACACGCGTGGTCTGGCCGTGCTGCTGGCCATGGCGCGCGCCCTGGATGCCGCCGGCCTCCGCACCCGGGCCGGACTGCTGCTCCTCGCCTCGGTCGGCGAGGAGGGCGCGGGCGACCTGCGCGGCGTGAAGGCCTTCTTCGGCCGCAGCCGCTGGCGCGAGCAGGTGGCCGGCTTCATCGCCATGGACGGCATCAATCCCGCGCGGCTGGTGCACGCGGCGGTGGGCAGCAAGCGCTACCGCGTCACCTTCCGCGGGCCGGGCGGCCATTCCTTCGGCGCCTTCGGCCTGGTCAACCCGGCCTTCGCCCTGGCGCGCGCGGCGGACGGGCTTTCGCGCATCCGCGTCCCGGCCTCGCCCAGGACCACCTATTCCATCGGCAGGCTGGGAGGCGGCACCTCGATCAACGCCATCCCCGAGGAAGCCTGGATGGAGGTCGATCTGCGCTCGGCCTCGGCCGGCGGGCTGGCGGCGCTGGAGGCCCGTTTCCTCGATCTGCTGCCGCAGGCGGCGGCGGATGAGAATGCGGCGCGGGACACGGCCAGGGGCGAGATCAAGGTGGAGGTGACGCGCATCGGCGACCGCCCCGCCGGGGTGACGCCCCGCGACTCCCGCCTCGCCCGCATCGCCGCCGAGGTGATCCGCGCCCAGGGCTACGACCTGGTGCACGAGGCCTCCTCGACCGACAGCAACATCCCGATCAGCCTGGGCATCCCGGCGGTGACGCTCGGCACGGGCGGCAGCGGCGGGCGCGAGCACTCGCTGGAGGAATGGATCGATGTCGAGAAGGGGCCGAGCGTGAAGGGCGTGGCGACGGCGCTGGCCACCATCCTCTCGGTCGCCGGCATCACCTCGAACTGAGGCCGGGAGGGGCGGCGGCGGCGGCTCAGCCCCGCCCCGCCGCCTCCCGCCGCGCCATCCAGGTCGCGGCGGAGAAGATCACCAGCGCGCCGAGCAGCGTCGCCCAGCCGGGCCTGTCGCCGAAGACCACGAGGCCGAGCAGCGCCGCCCAGGCGAGGTCGAGGAACTTCACCGGCTGCGTGGCGGAGACGTCGGCCAGGCGGAAGGCCTCGGTCAGGCACCAGTGGCCCAGGCTGCCGAGCAGGCCGCCGAGCGCGAACCAGGCGAGCTGGGTCGGCGTCGGCCAGCTCCAGAAGGCGATGGCGAAAGGCAGGGTGAAGGCCGAGATCGTCACGCATTGCCAGAGGACGATCACCTCCGGCCGGTCCCGCCGCGTCAGGGCCTTGGTGATCAGGAAGGAGGCGGCGAACAGCGGCGAGGATGCCAGCATCACCAGCGTCCAGCCACCGCCGCCGCCCGAGAGCTTCGGCCCCAGCACGATGGCGACGCCGAGGATGCCGATGGCGGCGGCGATCCAGCGCGAGGGCACGACCTTCTCGCCCAGGAAGATCACCGCGCCGATCATGATGAAGATCGGCGAGGTGAAGCCGAGCGCCGTGACGTCCGCCAGCGGGATATGGGGCAGCGCCAGGAACCAGAGCAGCAGCCCCGCCGTGTGCACCACGCCGCGCCACAGCTGCCCGCCCATGCCGCGCGGGGCATAGCCGGACAGGCCGGTGCGCCAGACCAGCGGCAGCATGACGAGCAGGCCGAAGAGATAGCGCAGGAACTGCGTCTGAAAGGCATGCAGCTCACGCGAGAGCGCGGCCATGATGGCGTTCAGCAGGCAGAAGAGCAGGCCGGAACAGCCCATCCAGACCATGCCGCGGAGCGTCGGCGACAGGCCCTTCCAGCGCGTGCCGAGGCGGCCCCGCAACCGCAGACCGGTCCAGGAGGGCGGTGTGGCGACAGGCTGTGACATGGCGTCAGGGGTTCCGGCGTTTCCCGGCGGCGCGGTTCCGCCGCCCGTGCGAGCATGCGACGCCCCCGCCTCCACCGCCAGGGCCAAGCCGGCGCAGCCCGGGATTTATTCCGCAGGGTCCGGGTAGCTGATGGCCACCACCTCGATCTCCTCGCTGCCGCCGGGCATCCGCACCCGGACCAGATCCCCCACCCGCGCCCGCAGCAGCGCCCGCGCCACCGGCGAGACCCAGGAGATGCGCCCGCGGTCGAGGTCGGTCTCGTCGATGCCGACGATGGTGATCGTCACCTCCTGGTCGTCCTGCCGCGCATAGGTCACGGTGGCGCCGAAGAAGACCTGGTCGCGCCGGGGCTGCGCCGCCGGATCGACCACCTGCACCCGCTCCAGCCGCTTGCGCAGGAAGCGCACCCGGCGGTCGATCTCGCGCAGCCGTCGCTTGCCGTACTGGTAGTCGGCGTTCTCGCTGCGGTCGCCCAGGCTGGCCGCCCAGGAGACGATCTCGACCACCTTCGGCCGTTCCTCGTTCCAGAGCCGGCGCAACTCGGCCTGCAGCGCCTCGTGGCCGGCCGGCGTCATGTAGAAGGGCGTGCCCGGCGGCAGGCCCGGCGGGCCTTCCTCCTCGTCGTCCTGCTCGGTACTGGCCATGCGGGCTCCGGCTCTGTGGTTGCCGCCGGTTAGCGCGAAGCGACCGGCCCGTCAGCCCCAATGGCCAGCCCGAATGGGCGGCCCCACTCGCCAGACGCGCCGCGTCACGCTTCACTGGCGGCATGACACAGCCCGGCCATCCCGAATCCCCCGTCCGACGCTCCGGCCACCTCGATGTCGGTCAGGGCCACAGCCTGGCCTGGTGGGAGCATGGGCGCCCGGACGGCCCGCCGGTGGTGATCCTGCATGGCGGCCCCGGCGCTGCGAGCAGCCCGGCCGCGCTGCGCTCGCTCGACCCCGGACACTGGCGCATCATCGCCTTCGACCAGCGCGGCTGCGGCGACTCCACACCCCATGCCAGCCTGGAGGCCAACACCACCTGGCATCTGGTGGAGGATCTGGAGGCGCTGCGCCGGCATTTCGGCCTCGAGGCCTGGACGGTGGCCGGCCACAGCTGGGGGTCCTGCCTCGCCCTGGCCTATGCACAGACGCATCCGGAGCGGGTCCGCGGCCTTCGCCTTTCCGGCATCTTCACCGCCCGGCGCCCGGAAGTGGCGTGGTGGTTCCATGGCGTGCGCGCGCTGTTCCCGGACCACTGGGCGGAGTTCGCCGCGCAGGTCCCGGAGGCCGAGCGCGGCGATCTCCTCGCCGCCTATCATCGCCGCCTGATCGATCCCGACCCGGCGGTGCACCTGCCGGCGGCCCTGGCCCTGCGCGGCTTCTCGGCCCGGACCCAGACCTTCCGCCCCGATCCGGCCCATGTGGCGCGGCTGACCGAGCCGGACCGGGCGCTGGCCGTCGCCCGCCTCTTCACCCACTACTGCACCCATGGCGCCTGGCTGCAGGAGGGGCAGTTGCTGCGCGGGGTGGCGGCGATCCGCGCGATCCCGGCCGAGATCGTCCAGGCGCGCTACGATGTGGTGACGCCGGCCGTCACCGCCTTCGAGTTACACCAGGCCTGGCCGGAGGCGGGCTTCACCCTGGTCAATGACGGCAACCACACGACGACGGAGCCCGAGGTGCTGGCGGCGCTTTGCGCCGCGGCCGAGCGGCTGGCGCGGCGGGCCTGACGCCGCCTGCCCGCGCGGCGGCGCCCTATCCGCCCAGTTCCTCGCGCAGCATCTCGAGCTCGAGCCAGCGTTCCTCGGCTTCCGCGAGCGCCGCCTCGGACTTCCCCAACAGCTCGGTCGCCTTGTCGAAGCGGGCCCGGTCGCGCGCATAGAGACCGGGATCGGCCAGGATCTCCCTCAGCTTCGCCGCCTCGGCCTCCAGCTTGTGCATCCGCGCCGGCAGCGTCTCCAGCTCATGCTGGTCCTTGAAGGAGAGCTTCCTTCTCGCCGGCCCCGCCGCCGGGCCGCCGCCGGGCTTCGGCGCGGCCGGCGCGGGGCTGGCCGCCCCGGCCCGCGCCCGCACGCCATGCCCGCGCTGCGCCACCATGTCGGAATAGCCGCCGGGATAGTCCTGCCAGCGCCCCTCCCCCTCCCAGGCGATGACATTCGTGCAGACACGGTCGAGGAAGTCGCGGTCGTGGCTGACCACCAGCACCGTGCCCGCGTAATCGGCGATCTGCTCCTGCAACAGGTCCAGCGTCTCGAGGTCGAGGTCGTTGGTCGGCTCGTCCAGCACCAGCAGGTTGGAGGGGGTGGCGAAGGCGCGGGCCAGCAGCAGCCGGCCGCGCTCGCCGCCCGAGAGGGCCGCGACCGGCGTGCGCGCCTGCTCGGGCAGGAACAGGAAGTCCTTCATGTAGCCGATGACGTGGCGCGGCTGGCCGCCGATCCAGACCTGGTCGCCACGGCCGCCGGTCAGGCTGCCGGCGACGGTGGCCTGCGGGTCGAGCGCGGCGCGGCGCTGGTCCAGCGTCACCATCTCCAGGTTGGTGCCAAGCCGCACCACCCCCTCGTCCGGCGCCAGCGTTCCGGTCAGCATGGAGAGCAGCGTCGTCTTGCCCGCCCCGTTCGGCCCGACGATGCCGACGCGGTCGCCCCGCAGGATGCGGGCCGAGAAGTCCCGCACCACCACGCGCCCGCCGAAGCTCTTGCCGAGCCCCTCGGCCGAGACGACCTGCGTGCCGGAGCCCTCGCCCTCGGCCGCCGCCATCCTGACCCCGCCCTGGGCGGCGCGCCGCTCCCGCCGCTGCTGGCGGAGCGCCGCCAGCTCACCGACGCGGCGCATGTTCCGCTTGCGCCGGGCGGTGACGCCGTAGCGCATCCAGTCCTCCTCCCGCGCGATCTGCCGGTCGAGCTTGTGTGCCTCCAGCTCCTCCTGAGCCAGCACCTCGTCGCGCCATTCCTCGAAATGCGCGAAGCCGCGCGCCAGGCGCCGGGTGAGGCCCCGATCCAGCCAGACCATCTCGCGCGTCATGCTCCCCAGGAAGCGGCGGTCGTGGCTGATCAGCACCAGCGCCGAGCGCATCGCGCCGATCTCGCTCTCCAGCCACTCGATGGCCGGCAGGTCGAGGTGATTGGTCGGCTCGTCGAGCAGCAGGATGTCAGGGCTGGGCGCCAGGGCGCGGGCCAGCGCGGCGCGGCGCGCCTCGCCGCCCGAGAGGCTGGCCGGAGGCTCCTCCCCCGAGAGGCCGAGCTGCTCCAGGAGATAATGCGCCCGGTAGGGATCGTCCCCCGGCGCCAGCCCGGCCTCGACATAGGCCAGCACGCTCGGGAAGGCCGAGAGGTCGGGCTCCTGCTCCAGATAGCGCAGCGTCGCGCCCGGCTGGACGAAGCGTGTGCCGGCATCGGCCTGGGCCAGGCCGGCGGCGATCTTCAGCAGGGTGGACTTGCCGGAGCCGTTGCGGCCGATCAGCGCCAGCCGCTCCCCCGGGGAGACGGAGAGCGTCGCGCCGCTCAGCAGCGGCGTGGTGCCGAAGCCGAGGCGGATGTCCTGGAGGAGAAGGATCGGGGGGGCTGCCATGGCGGCTGTGGGTGCGGCGGCGCGGGCATGGCGTCAAGCCCCATCGGCGGCGGCCGCGGTTCCCGCGGGGGGAGTCTCGATTTTGATCGCGCCCGCCGCCGGAAACCGCAACCGGGAGGCGACGCCGCCACCCGGGCGCGCTAGAGAGATCCTCCCCGCCGAAGACGGGAGGAGAGAGGTCTTGGAAGAAGTTGACTGCGTCGTCGTCGGCGCCGGAGTGGTGGGCCTGGCCGTGGCGCGCGAGCTGGCGCTGGCCGGGCGTGAGGTGCTGGTGCTGGAGGCCGCGGAAGGAATCGGCACGGCGACCTCCTCGCGCAACAGCGAGGTGATCCACGCCGGCATCTATTACCCCAAGGACAGCCTGATGGCGCGCTTCTGCGTGGCGGGGAAGCGGATGCTCTACGCCTACTGCGCCGAGCGCGGCGTGCCGCACCGCAACTGCGGCAAGCTGATCGTCGCCACCAACGAGGAGGAGCAGGGCAAGCTTGCCTCGATCCAGGCGCGGGCCGCCGCCAACGGCGTGCCCGACCTCGCGCTGCTGGACGCGGCCGAGGCGCGCGCCCTGGAGCCCGCCATCTCCTGCGTCGCGGCGCTGAACTCACCCTCGACCGGCATCATCGACAGCCACGCCTACATGCTGGCCCTGCAGGGCGATGCCGAGAATGCAGGCACGGTCTTCGTCTTCCACAGCCCCGTCACCGGCGGGCGGCTCCTGCCGGAGGGCGGTGCCGAGCTCAGCGTCGGCGGCGCCGAGCCGATGGAGCTTCGCTGCCGCCTGCTGATCAACGCCGCCGGGCTGCACGCGCCGCGCCTGGCCGGCAGCCTGGCCGGCATGCCGGCGGAGCATGTCCCGCCCACCTTCTACGCCAAGGGGAACTACTTCACCCTCACCGGCCGCTCCCCCTTCACCCGGCTGATCTATCCGGTGCCGGTGCCGGGCGGGCTCGGCACCCACCTGACCATCGACCTGGGCGGCCAGGCGCGGTTCGGTCCGGATGTCGAATGGGTGGAGCAGATCGCCTACGAGGTCGATCCGCACCGGGGCGAGGGCTTCTACGCCGCCATCCGCCGCTATTGGCCGGAGCTGCCGGATGGTGCCCTGCAGCCCGGCTATTCGGGCATCCGGCCGAAGATCGTCGGACCCGGTGTCGCGGCGCAGGACTTCGTCGTGCAGGGCCCGGACACGCATGGCAGGCCGGGGCTGGTCAACCTGTTCGGCATCGAATCCCCCGGCCTGACCGCCTCGCTCGCTCTGGGCGAGCATGTGCGCCGCATGGCGCTGGGCGGCTAGCCGCCTGCCGGCCGCCGACGGCGCCCCCGCCGGTGGCCCCGGCGGCACGCCGAAAGGTGGGAGCCCCGGCGGGCCGGCCCAGGGGTGGCGGCGCCTGGGGCTCCCTTCTCCCGTGGGGCGGGAGAACCGTTACCGCTGCTCCTCGGCGTAGTTCCCCGTACCGAACCACTTGGACCGGACGGTCTGGTAGTAGGTGTCCATGTCGTAGAGGGCGACGGGGAGGGCGAGGTCGCGTGCGGTGAGGCGT
>NZ_RCVQ01000011.1 GCF_016107285.1 Roseomonas sp. KE0001
GCCTTGACCGTCACGCCGATTGCTCGGTAAGTGATACTGTCTTGGCTTCACCGTCGAAGACCTCGTCGGCGGGGTGCGGTATCTAGCGAAGTTTTCTTCGCCGGTCAACACCCTGTCCGGCTTAATTTTCGCCGCTTCCCTCGGCTTCGGCCATTCTCTCGAAGTGGCCTCAGCGTCGGGAGGCGGCTTTTATCCCCGCCTCCCGCGCCTGTCAAAGGGATTTCACAAAAATCTTCTCAGCCTGGATCCCAGGGGAGTTCAGACCCTCAGATCAAGGCCTTCGGGCCCGGCGGTCACATGGATGGTCGCACCGTCGGACACGTTGCCCTCCAACAGCATGCCGGCCAGGCGGTCCTGCAGGTTGCGCTGGATGACCCGCTTCAGCGGTCGGGCACCATAGACCGGGTCATAGCCCGCCTCGGCCAGCCATTCCGTCGCGGCCGGATCCAGCTCCAGGGTGATCTTCCGATCCTCCAGCAGCTTGCGCAGCCGGCCCAGCTGGATCTGGACAATGGCGCCCATGTCGTTCCGCGCCAGACGGCGGAACAGCACGATCTCGTCCAGCCGGTTCAGGAACTCGGGGCGGAACCGGCCACGGACGACATTCATGACCTGCCCGCGGACCAGATCGACATCCTCCCCTTCCGGCTGCGCGGCCAGGATCTCGGAGCCGAGATTGCTGGTCAGCACGATGAGGGTGTTGCGGAAGTCGACCGTCCGCCCCTGCCCGTCCGTCAGCCGCCCATCATCCAGCACCTGCAGCAGGACGTTGAACACGTCCTCGTGCGCCTTCTCGACCTCGTCGAAAAGGATCACCTGATAAGGCCGCCGGCGAACCGCCTCGGTGAGCGCGCCGCCCTCCTCATAGCCGACGTAGCCCGGAGGCGCGCCGATCAGGCGACTGACCGCGTGCTTCTCCATGTACTCGGACATGTCGATCCGCAGCAGCGCCTTCTCGTCGTCGAAGAGAAAGCTGGCTATGGCCTTGGTCAGCTCGGTCTTGCCGACACCGGTCGGGCCCAGGAAGAGGAAGCTGCCGATCGGCCGGTTCGGATCCTGCAGGCCGGCGCGAGCACGGCGCACCGCCTTGGAAACCGCCTCCAGGGCCTCCTCCTGCCCCACCACGCGCTGCCGGAGCGAGTCCTCCATGCGCAGCAGCTTGGCGCGCTCGCCCTCCAGCATCTTCTCGACGGGGATCCCGGTCCAGCGGCTGACCACCGCGGCGATGCCCTCCTCGGTCACCGCCTCGTTGACCAGCTTGCCGCCCTCGCCTCCGGCCTCGGCGATCTGCCGCTCCAGTCGGGGAATGACGCTGTAGGTCAGTTCGCCGGCGCGGGCATAGTCGCCCTTGCGCTGCGCCACCTCCACCTCGGTGCGGGCGCGGTCCAGCTCCTCCTTGGCCTTCTGGGCCGAGTTCAGCTTGTCCTTCTCCGCCTGCCAGGACGCCGCCATGGCATCGGACCGCTCCTCCAGATCGGAGATCTCGCGCTCCAGCTTGCCCAGGCGATCGCGACTGGCCGCGTCGTCCTCCTTCTTCAGTGCCTCGCGCTCGATCTTGAGCATCATCAGCCGCCGGTCGACCTCGTCCAGCTCCTCCGGCTTGCTGTCCACCTGCATGCGCAGGCGGGATGCCGCCTCGTCCACCAGGTCGATGGCCTTGTCGGGCAGGAAGCGGTCGGTGATGTAGCGGTTGGACAGGGTCGCCGCCGCCACCAGGGCGCTGTCGGCGATCCGCACACCGTGGTGCAGCTCGTACTTCTCCTTGATGCCGCGCAGGATGGAGATGGTGTCCTCCACCGTCGGCTCGCCGACGAAAACCGGCTGGAAGCGCCGCGCCAGGGCGGCGTCCTTCTCCACGTGCTTGCGATACTCGTCGAGCGTGGTGGCGCCGATGCAGTGCAGCTCGCCCCGGGCCAGGGCCGGCTTCAGCAGATTGGCCGCGTCCATCGCGCCATCGGCCTTGCCCGCCCCCATCAGCGTGTGCATCTCGTCGATGAAGAGGACGATCTCGCCCGCCGCGCTCTCCACCTCGGACAGCACGCCCTTCAGCCGCTCCTCGAACTCGCCGCGATACTTGGCGCCAGCCACCATGGCACCGAGGTCGAGCGCCAGGACGCGCTTGTTGCGCAGCGCCTCCGGCACGTCGCCATTGACGATGCGAAGCGCCAGGCCCTCGACGATGGCCGTCTTGCCGACACCCGGCTCACCGATCAGCACCGGATTGTTCTTGGTGCGCCGGGCCAGCACCTGGATGGCGCGGCGGATCTCCTCGTCGCGGCCGATCACCGGATCGAGCTTGCCCTCGCGCGCGGCGGCGGTCAGGTCGCGGGCATACTTCTTCAGCGCGTCGAAGCTCTGCTCTGCGCTGGCGCTATCCACAGTCCGGCCCTTGCGGATGGTGGCGATGGCGGCATCCAGCTTCTGCGCCGTGGCGCCGGCGGCGATCAGCGCCTTGCCCGACGGGGTGTTGCTGGCCGCCAGCGCGGTCAGCAGCCGGTCCTGGGCCACATAGGCGTCGCCCGCCTTTCCGGCCTGCTGCTGCGCGGCGTCGAGAACGCGGACGATATCGGGCGTGAACTGCGGCTGCCCGGCGCCCGCCCCTTCGACGCGCGGAAGCCGGTCCAGCTCCTGCTGCACCGCCGTCTGAACCGGCTTCGGATCGGCGCCAGCGGCGCGGATCAGCCCGGCCGCGGCGCCCTGCTCGTCGTCGAGCAGCGCCTTCAGCAGATGCTCAGGCGTGATGCGCTGATGGTACTCACGGATGGCGATGGTCTGTGCGGCCTGCAGAAAGCCCCGGGCGCGCTCGGTGAACTTCTCAATGTCCATAGAATCTGGTCCCTCCACATGAGGCAACCGTCGCCCGGTGTCCCGCAAGGCAACACCCGGTGCGGCATCCTGTCCGGGATGTGGTAAGGGAAGCGACGCGCCTTCAAGGGGTTGGCGCCAAAAAAGCAGGAGCTGAACCGATGCGTGTCGAGCATCTCTACCGCTATCCGGTGAAGGGTCTTTCGGCCGAGGCGCTGGAGCAGGTGGAGCTCCGGGAGGGGGAATGCATCGCCCATGACCGGCAATTCGCCCTGGTGCAGGGCGACGCGCCCTTCGACCCGGCCGCACCGCGCTTCCTGCCCAAGCAGAACTTCGCCTGCCTCATGGTCAATGCCCGCCTGGCGCTCGTCGCCTCCGCCTATGACGGGCGTAGCGGGCAGCTCTCGCTTTCCGTTCCGGGCGCGGCGCCGCTGCTGGCGGATACGCGCAGCCCCGAGGGGCGCGCCAGCATCGCCGCGCTGCTCAGCCGCTACATGGCCGATGAGGCGCGAGGCAACCCCTACTTCACGGAGGCGTCGGCGCACAACTTCACCGACCAGAAGACCAAGGGCATCTCGCTGATCAACATGGCCAGCCTGGAAGCCCTGGAGGCCGCCATCGGGCAGAAGCTCGACCTGCTCAGGTTCCGGGCCAATCTCTATTTCACCGGCCTGCCGGCCTGGGCGGAGTTCGACTGGGTGGACCGGGAAATCCTGGTGGGCGGCGCGCGGCTGCAGGTGTTCAAGCGAACGGTGCGCTGCCCGGCCACGCAGGTGAACCTGCGGACCGGCGAACGCGACCTGGACATCCCGCGCCTGCTGCGCCAGCACTTCGGCCATGCCGATCTCGGCGTCCATGCCCGCGTGCTGGAAGGCGGACGCGTCGCGCTGGGAGACTCCCTGGAGGCACCCCTCGACGCCTGAAGCGGCCCCGGCCGGCGAGGCCGGCGGTCACACCGCCCGGCCCCGGACGACGGGCTCCGGCCTACTGGATGGTCTCGCGCTGATCGGCGTCGCTGGCATCGGAGTCGCCTCCGAAGCCGGACTGGGAGTGGCCGTTCATCTCGCCCTCCCCCTCACCGCCTTCGCTGCCCTCGCCATTCGAAGCCCGGCGAGGCTGGCCCTGCTGGGCCGCGGCGGCCGCCTGGGCCATGGCGTTGAGAATGCGGAAATAATGCTCGGCGTGCTGGAAATAGCTCTCGGCCATGACCCGGTCACCGGAGCCGGTCGCGTCCCGGCCGAGCTGAAGGTACTTCTCAAAAAGCTGCTGCGCCGTGCCACGCAGCCGCATGTCCGGACCGCTGGAGTCGAAGACATGGTTGCGGTTCATCGGCTGATGGCTGGGCTGGCGGAACTGTCCGCCCCCGCCGCTGCCGCCGCCACCATGGCGATGGCCGCCACGGCCGCGCATGCGTTTCATATTCATCGGTGTTGCGTTCGCCGTCTCATGCTCGCGCCATGCAGCGCATCTGTCCAAAGGGACAAGCACACCGCGGGGCTTGCTGATGGTGTTGCATCGCTGCGGCGCCGGAGAAGGGCATGGCCAGTCTGCCATGCCAGATCATCCCGGCGGGTCCAGCCGGGGGACTCAACCGCCCGGGGCCGCCTCGGCACCCTAGCCGCGCACCGCAGCGCAGCCAAACGGTTTTTTCACCGTCTGGCCAGAACCAGGGCACGCTCGATGCCCGAGAGATCGGTTCTGATGTCGCGAATCGCAAGCCCCGCCCTTTCCGCCAGGGTGGAAACCGGCCTGGCCTGGCCTTGCCCCAACTCCAGCACGGCGCAGCCTTGCGGTGAGAGCAGGGCCGGCAACGCGCCGGTCAGGCTCCTGTAGGCCTCCAGCCCGTCCGCGCCGCCATCCAGCGCGCGTGGCGGCTCATGTTGGGCCACCTCGGGCATCAGGGCGGCCAGCGCCCCGCTCTCGATATAGGGCGGGTTCGACAGCACCAGGTCGAACCCGCCCCTCAGCGATGCCGCCCAGTCGCCGGCCAGGAAGGCGGCGCGGTCCGCCAGCCGGTTGCGGGCGGCATTGCGGGCCGCCAGCGCCGCCGCCCCCGGCGAAAGGTCCACGCCGACGCCGAAGGCCAGGGGCCATTCGGACAGGACGGCCAGGAGCAGGCAGCCCGTCCCGGTCCCGAGGTCCAGCACGCGATGAGCGCCGGCCGGCATCGCGGCCAGGGCGGCCTCGACCACCGCCTCGGAGTCGGCGCGGGGGATCAAGGTGTCCGGAGACACCTCGAGGTCGAGGCTCCAGAAGCCCTGGTGGCCCAGGATGAAGGCCATCGGCTCGCGTGTCAGGCGCCGCCGCAGCATGGCCGCGAAGCGGCCGGCCGCCGCCGGCGGCACCGGGGCGCGAGCCATGCCGAGCAGCGCGGCCGGCTCCCGGCCCATGGCTTCGCCCAGCAGGAGGCGGGCTTCCAGCCTGGGATTCTCGATGGCGGCGGCGCGAAGATGCTGGCCGGCGCGGCAGAGGAAGGCGCCGACCGACCCCGCGGGATCGGCGCAGCCGCCGTCAGACATCCGCCGCCGCCAGCCGCGCCGCCTCGTCCTCGGCGGTCAGCGCGTCGATGATGTCATCGAACTCGCCCTGCATCACGCGGTCGATCTTGTGCAGCGTCAGCCCGATACGGTGGTCGGTGACGCGGCCCTGGGGGAAGTTGTAGGTGCGGATGCGCTCGGAGCGGTCGCCGGTGCCGACCTGGGAGCGGCGGTCGGAGGAGCGGGCGCTGTCCGCCGCCGAGCGCTGCTGCTCGTAGAGCCGGGCGCGGAGCACCTTCATCGCCTTGGCGCGGTTCTTGTGCTGGCTGCGCTCCTCCTGCATCGCCACCACCGTGCCGGTCGGCAGATGGGTGATGCGGACGGCGCTGTCCGTCTTGTTCACGTGCTGCCCCCCGGCGCCAGAGGCACGGTAGGTGTCGATGCGCAGATCGGACTCGTTGACCTGCACATCCACCTCGGCCGGCTCCGGCAGGACGGCCACGGTCACGGTCGAGGTGTGGATGCGGCCCTGCGTCTCGGTGGAGGGAACGCGCTGCACGCGGTGCACCCCGCTCTCGAACTTCAGGCGGGCGAAGACCCCCTGGCCCTCGACCTCGGCCACCGCGCCCCGGATGCCGCCCAGCTCGGACTCGTCGTATTCCAGCACGCCGAACCGCCAGCCGCGCTGGGCGGCATAGCGCTGATAGGCGGCGAAGAGCTCGGCGGCGAAGAGGCCGGCCTCATCGCCGCCCGCGGCGGGGCGGATCTCCAGGATGGCGCTGCCGGCGTCGGCGGCGTCGCGCGGCAGCAGCAGCAGGCGGATCTCCCGCTCCAGCGCCGGCACGGCGTCGCGCTGGCTGTAGAACTCGGCCTCCGCCAGCTCGCGCATCTCGGGATCGGCCAGGAGCTGCTCGGCCTCGTCCCGCGCCTGTTCGGCGGCGCGCAGCGCCCGCACCTTGGCGACCACCGGCTCCAGCTCGGAAAGCTCCCTGGCCAGGGCGCCGATCTGCGTGCCCTCCGCCGTCTCCAGCAGGGCGCGGATCTCGTCGGCCCGGTACAGCAGGCGATCGAGCTTGCCGGCGAGCGTGCTGCCGCCGCTCATTCCTCGCCCGGCTCGTCATCCTCGGCGGCGAGTTCCAGCCCCTCCACCACCTGCTCAAGCATGGCATCGACCACGCCCGCGGCGGCGAGGGCCGAGAGCAGCCCCGCCGTGCCAACCCGCTCCTGCGACCCGTCCGCAAGGTTGCGCACCTGCACGACGCCCTCCGCCACCTCGCTCTCGCCCAGGATCACCGCCGCCTGGGAGCCGATCCTGTTGGCCCGCTCCATGCGCCGCTTGAGATTGCCCTTGTAGGCGATCTCGGCCGGGACGCCGGAGGCGCGCAGCATCTGCAGCAGCTCGATGGCCGGCGCCTCCTCCGCCTCGCTGACCGGCAGGATGGCGACGGGCCGCGTCGGCTCCGGCGATTCCGCCAGAAGCTCGGCCAGCCGCTCGACCCCCGCCGCCCAGCCGACCGAGGGCGTGGGCGGCCCGCCCATCTCGCTGACCAGCCCCTCGTAACGGCCGCCGCCCATCACGGTGCCCTGGGCGCCCAGGCGATCGGTGACGAACTCGAAGGCGGTGTGGCTGTAGTAATCCAGCCCGCGCACGATCCGCGGGTTTCGGCGGTAGGGCACGCCGAACAGGTCCAGATAGGACAGAACCTTGTCGAAGAAGGACTTCGCCTCGGGCGTCAGATGCGCATCGATGGTCGGCGCGGCCGCGACCAGCTTCTTGTCACCCTCATCCTTGCTGTCCAGGATGCGCATCGGGTTCTTCTCGAGCCGCGCCTGGCTGTCGGCGGAGAGCTGCCCGGCATAGGCCCGGAAATAGGCGACCAGGGCGGCGCGATAGGCATCGCGGCTCGGCGTGTCGCCCAGCGTGTTGATCTCCAGCACCACGCCGTCATCGATGCCCAGCTGCTGGAGCAACTGCCAGCCCATGGCGATCACCTCGGCGTCGGCCAGCGGCTCGGCGGCGCCGAGCACCTCGACGTCGATCTGGTGGAACTGCCGGAAGCGACCCTTCTGCGGCCGCTCGTAGCGGAACATCGGGCCGGTGTAGAACACCTTGCGCGGCAGGCCGCCCTGGGTCAGCCCATTGGAGACCAGCGCGCGGCAGATGCCGGCCGTGGCCTCGGGCCGCAGCGTGATGGAATCGCCGCCGCGATCCTGGAAGGTGTACATCTCCTTGCTCACCACGTCGGAGGTGTCGCCCAGGGACCGGGCGAACACCGCCGTGTCCTCGAAGATCGGCGTCGCCCATTCCTCGAAGCCGTAGAGGCCACTGACGTGGCGCGCCGTCTCGACGATGTGGTGGTGGCGGCGGAAGGTTTCGCCGATCAGGTCCCTGGTGCCGCGAACCGGCTGCATGCCGCTCAAGGTGCTTACTCCGCCGCCTGCTTGGCCAGAGCCTCCGCCGCCTGGATCTCGGCGGCCTTCCTCTCGACCAGTTCCACGATGTGGTCGACCATCCGCGCATCCTCCACGGTATGATCGGTCCGGCCGGCGCTATAGACCATATGGCGGCCGGCGCCACCGCCCGTGACGCCGAGATCGGTCATCAGCGCCTCGCCCGGCCCGTTGACGACGCAGCCGATGATGGAGAGCGTCAGGGGCGTCTCGATATGCGCCAGCCGCTCCTCCAGGGCCTCCACCGTCCGGATGACGTTGAAGCCCTGCCGCGCGCAGGACGGGCAGGAGATGATCTTCACCCCGCGATGCCGGATGCCGAGCGACTTCAGGATATCCCAGCCGACATGCACCTCCTCCTCCGGCTCGGCGGAGAGCGAGACGCGCAGCGTGTCGCCGATGCCGGCCCAGAGCAGCGAGCCCAGGCCGATCGAGGACTTCACCGTGCCGGTGCGCTTGCCGCCCGCCTCGGTGATGCCGATGTGCAGCGGGTGGTCGCAGGCCTCCGCCAGCTGCTGGTAGGCGGCGACGGCCAGGAACACGTCCGAGGCCTTCACGCTGATCTTGAACTCGTGGAAGTCCAGCTCCTGCAGGTGCGCGGCGTGCCAGAGCGCGCTTTCCACCAGCGCCTCCGGATTGGGCTCGCCATACTTCTCCAGGAGATGCTTCTCGAGGCTGCCGGCATTGACGCCGATGCGGATCGAGCAGCCGTGGTCGCGGGCGGCCTTCACGACCTCCTTCACCCGCTCCTTGCTGCCGATATTGCCCGGGTTGATGCGCAGGCAGGCGGCGCCGGCCTCGGCGGCCTCGATGGCCCGCCGGTAATGGAAGTGGATGTCGGCCACGATCGGCACGTTCACCTCGTGCGCGATCTCCTTCAACGCCGCCGTCGCCTCCTCCGTGGGGCAGGAGACGCGGACGATGTCGACTCCGGCCAGTTCGGCCCGGCGGATCTGGGCGATGGTCGCCTCGGCATCCTCGGTCGGCGTATTGGTCATGGTCTGGACGGAGACGGGCGCATCCCCGCCCACCGGCACCTTGCCGACCCAGATCTGGCGGGACTTGCGGCGCTGGATCTGCTGATAGGGACGATAGGACATTGGCGGTCAGGCCTCCCGCTTCGGCATGCCGCCGATATGGCAGCATGCCGGCCGGTGGCCAAGCGATAACCGGAATTCAGCGGAAGGGAAGCTGCCCCGGCGGCGCCGCGCGGAGGCGCTCCGCATCCAGCGCGACATCGCGCCGGACGCCGGTCAGCCCCTGGGTCGCGGCCGAGGCGACGCCGCCGACCTGGATGGCCAGCGCCTCGATGCGGCCGGTGTTGAGCAGCAGGCCGGGGGGCTCGGGCGGCACCTCGAAGGTCTCCCCCGGCTGCAGCAGGCGGCTCAGCAGGATGCGGCCCGAGCGGGGATCGCGGATCTGCACCCAGCACTCCTGCTCCGCTCTCAACACCACGGCATTGGGCGCCGGGGTGGCGCGCGTCTCGGCGCCCGCGGCCGGTCCGGCGGGAGCCCCGGCGGGAGCCCCGATAGGCGCCGGCGGCGCGGGCGCGGCCGGCGGCTCGGCGGGCGGGGCGCCGGAGGGGACGGCCGGCGCGCCCTGAGGGGGCGGCGCGACCGGCGCCACGGCGAGCGGCGGCACGGAGACGGGGGGCGCGGCGGCGAGCGGCGGGGCGGAAGGCGCCGGGGCTACGCCCCCGCCGCCCGGCGGCACCTGGGGGCGAGGCAGCGGCGGCTGTCCCGCCTGCCGCGCCGTCTCCTCGAGGCGCGGCGGCAGGTCGGGGACGGCATCCACCGTCCGGAGGCCGGCGCCGCTCCATTGATACCAGGCGAAGTAGCCACCACCGGCCAGCAGCGCGCCCAGCAGGATCAGGAGGCCGGTCGGGACGCCGCGGTCCGGGACCGGCTCGGGGAAGATCAGCTCGCGACCCTGCTGCGGCGCTCCGGCCGCCTCCCGGAAGCGGCGCACCAGATCCGGCGCGTCCAGGCCCATGGCCTCCGCATAGCTGCGCACGAAGCCGGCGCCGTAGGCGGTGCCGGGCAGATCCTCGGGCCGTCCCTCCTCCAGCGCCGCCATGTAGCGCATGTTGATGCGCAGCCTCTGGGACATGTCCTCCAGGCTGAGGCCGAGCGACATCCGGGCCTCGCGCAGCGCCTGGCCAACGCGAGCCGCCTCCATGCCGGAGGCTTCCATCCGGGTCTGCCGCTTGCTGTCCTGAAGCACGGGACGAATGACCTCAGCGCTGGGCGGAAAGGCGATTCCGCATACACGCATGAGGCCATGTCTTGGCGGTGGCCGCAACCTCAAGCCATGCGGACCCGCGCCCGCGGCGGCTCCGCGGAGACTTAGTGGCCCGCGGCGCGCGCCGCCACGGCCGCTTCCGCCTGATCGAGCAGCTCGCCGATGATCTCGGCCACCGGCTGCTCCCGCGTCACCATGCCCACGCTCTGGCCGGCCATGAGGGAGCCGTTCTCGACGTCGCCGTCGATCACCGCCCGGCGCAGGGCGCCGGCCCAGAAGTGCTCGATGTCGAGCTGGGCGGCCTCCCGCGTCAGCTCCCCCCCCTTGTAGCGCCGGATCACCTCGGCCTGATGCGCCAGGAAGCGCTTGGTCCCGTCATTCTGCAGGGCGCGGACAGGAATGACCGGAAAGGCGTCGTCCAGCTGCACGGTGGGCATGGCGTCCCGCGCGGCGCCGCGCAGGAAGGCCCGCTTGAAGTTCGGATGCGCGATGCTCTCGGTGGCGCAGACGAAGCGGGTGCCGATCTGCACGCCGGCCGCGCCCATCTCCAGATAGGACAGGATGGCCTCGCCCCGGCCGATGCCGCCGGCCACGAAAACCGGCACGTCGCGGATGTGCGGCAGGATCTCCTGCGCCAGCACGGTCAGGCTGACCGGGCCGATATGCCCGCCGGCCTCGGAGCCCTCGATGACCAGGGCATCGGCGCCGGAGCGGACCAGCTTCTTCGCCAGGGCCAGGGCCGGGGCGAAGCAGATCACCTTCGCGCCGCCTTCCTTCGCGGCCTTGATGGCCGGGCCCGGGGGAATGCCGCCGGCGAAGACGACATGGCCGACCTTCGCGTCCAGGCAGACCTGCACCAGCTCCATCAGGTTCGGATGCATGGTGATCAGGTTGACGCCGAAGGGCCGGTCGGTCAGGGCCTGGGTGGCGGCGATCTCCTCGGCCAGCCGCTCGGGCATCATGGCCCCGCAGGCGATGACGCCGAAGGCCCCCGCATTCGACAGGGCGGCGACCAGGTTGCGCTCGCTGACCCAGCTCATGGCGCCGCCGAGGATGGCGTGGCGCGAGCCGAGGAAGGCCGCGCCGCGCGCCATCAACGCCTCGACGGAACCGGGCCGCACCGCGGCGGAACCGGCCTGCTCCTGGAGGGCCATCAGCCCTCGGCGTCCAGGCCGTAGGCGGTGTGCAGGGCCCGCACGGCCAGCTCGGTGTACTCGGCGCCGACCAGCACGCTGGTCTTGATCTCCGAGGTCGAGATGACCTGGATGTTGATGCCCTTCTCCGACAGCGCCTTGAACATCGTCGCCGCGACGCCGGCATGGGAGCGCATGCCGATGCCGACGATGCTGATCTTGGCGACATCCGGATCGGTCAGCATGGCCTCGAAGCCGATGGTGGCGCGCGCCTTCTCCAGTACGTCCTTGGCGCGCGGCAGATCGGTCTTGCCGACGGTGAAGGTCATGTCGGTGGTGCCGTCCGCGCCCAGGTTCTGGACGATCATGTCGACATTCACATTGGCGGCCGAGAGCGGCACGAAGACCTCGGCGGCGACGCCCGGCTTGTCCGGCACCCGGCGCAGCGTCACCTTGGCCTCGTCGCGGGAATAGGCGACACCCGTCACCAGCGGCTGTTCCACGATCTCATCCTCATCCACGACCAGAGAACCAGGGAGGGGCTCGCCCGGCTTGTCCTCGAAGGAGGACAGCACCTGCACCCGCACCCGCTGCTTCATCGCCAGCTCGACCGAGCGGGTCTGCAACACCTTGGCGCCGACCGAGGCCAGCTCCAGCATCTCCTCATAGGCCACCGCCGGCAGCTTGCGCGCGCGCGGCACGATGCGCGGGTCGGTGGTGTAGATCCCGTCGACATCGGTGTAGATGTCGCAGCGGTCGGCCTTCACCGCGGCGGCGACGGCGACGGCGGAGAGATCCGACCCGCCGCGCCCCAGCGTGGTCACGCGATTGTCCGGCCCGACGCCCTGGAAGCCGGCGACCACGGGCACCTGGCCCATCCGCATCCGCTCGATCAGGACGGCGCCCTCGATCTCCTCGACCCGCGCCTTGCCGTGCGCGGCGTCCGTGCGGATGGGGATCTGCCAGCCCTGCCAGGAGCGGGCATCGACGCCGATGGTCTGGAGCGCGATGGCCAGCAGGCCGATCGTCACCTGCTCGCCGGTGGCCACCACCGTGTCATACTCCCGCGCGTCATGCAGCGGCGAGAGCTCCTGGCACCATTTCACCAGCTGATTGGTGACGCCGGACATGGCGGACACGACGACGGCGACCTCGTTCCCGGCGTCGACCTCGCGCTTGACCCGGTTGGCGACGTTGCGGATACGGTCCAGATCGGCGACGGAGGTGCCGCCGAACTTCATCACGATACGGGCCATGCGGGTCTGAAGGATCGCTTCCGGTGGGGCTTCGGGGGCCGGCCACGGTTGCAGCCGGCGAAGGGCTGGGACAGATAACCAAGGCCGCGCCCCGCCGCAACCTGCAACCGCAGGCCGCCGCCGCGCCGGCGCCATGCCCGGAGGCCCCGCCATGCCCGCCAGCAATACCGCCAGCAATACCGCCATGGCCGGCGAGATCGCCAAGTTCGACGCCCTGGCGACGCGCTGGTGGGACCCGGCGGGGCCGATGGCGCCGCTGCACCGGATGAATCCGCTGCGCTGCGGCTGGATCGCCCGCCGCCTGGCCGCCGCGACCGGGCGCGCCGGCGAGGATCTCTCCGGCCTGGCCATCCTGGATGTCGGCTGCGGCGCCGGGCTGGCCAGCGAGGGGCTGGCGCGGAAGGGCGCGGCGGTGACCGGCCTGGACGCCGCCGGCGAGGCGCTGGCCGCGGCCCGCGCCCATGCGGCGGCGGGCGGGCTCTCCATCGACTACCGCCAGGGCCTGCCGGAGGATCTCGCCGCCGAGGAGCGGCGTTTCGATGCCGTGGTGGCGCTGGAGGTGATCGAGCATGTGGCCGATCGCCCGGCCTTCCTGGCGGCCCTGGCGGCGGTGACCAGGCCGGGCGGCATGGTCTTCCTCTCCACCCTGAACCGCACGCCGAAAGCCTTTCTCTTCGCCAAGCTGGGGGCCGAGTACCTGCTGCGCCTGCTGCCGCGCGGCACGCATGACTGGCGGATGTTCGTGACGCCGGCCGAGCTAGGCGCCGAGGCCCGCCGGGCCGGCCTGCGGACCACCGACATCGCCGGCATGGTGCCCGGCCTTCCGCGTCAGGAATGGCGGGAGAGCCGGGACGTCTCGGTCAACTACATCGTGGCGATGCGCCGGGACTAGCGCGGCGCCGGGGGCCTCAGCCGTCCGCGCGCGGCACCCAGGGGAGCCGCGCGATCTCGATGCCCTCGTCCCGCAGGGCCTCGGCCTCGGCGTCCGAGGTCTCGCCGTAGATGCCGCGATGGTCGCTTTCGCCCCGGTGCATCCGGCGCGCCTCCTCCGCGAAATCGGCGCCGACGTCCTCGCAGTGCCGCTCCACCTCGGCGCGCATCCTCTGCAGCAGGGCGAGCATCTGCGCAGGCATGGGCCCGGCCACGGCGGGCGCGCCGGCCTTGGGAGCCACGGGGGGCGGAGGCGCTGGCTCGGCCACCTGCCCCTTGCCGATGGCGGGCGCCATCAGGGCGCGCGCGACCCTGGTGCCGCCGCAGACAGGGCATTCGATCAGCCCGCCGCGGGCAAGCTTCTCGTAGGCCTGGCTGTCCTTGTACCAGCCATCGAAACCGTGGTCCTGATCGCAGCGCAGCTGATAGTGGATCATGCCTTCGCCAAGCCAATGACGGGGAGGAAGGGGCGGCTGCCGCCGGGACCGGCCTCAGCCGCCCTGCAGCATGGCATCGAGCTTGCCG
Source organism: Roseomonas sp. KE0001 (assembly GCF_016107285.1). Lineage (GTDB taxonomy): Bacteria > Pseudomonadota > Alphaproteobacteria > Acetobacterales > Acetobacteraceae > Pseudoroseomonas. The sequence goes on from NZ_RCVQ01000011.1 coordinate 13,819, forward strand.
GTACGGTCCAGCGCGAAAAGATCGTCGCAACCGCCGATCGCCTCGCCGTCGATGAAGATCTGCGGCACCGTGCTGCGGCCGCCGGAGCGCCGGATGGCTTCCTGCCGCTCCGCCGAGCCGTGCGGGGAATCGTATTCCCGGAAATCGACGCCCTTGCGGCCCAGCAGCAGCTTGGCGCGGGAGCAGTAGGGGCAGAAGGCGGTGGTGTAGATTTCGACCTGGGCCATGCAGCACAGATCGTCTCGCTCCAGGCGACGGTCAAGGGCGTTTCACACCCGTGGCCACACTGGAGCACGGGCTGTCACTGCCCCGCCGCGCGGGGCGCCGCGGTGCGCGCCGCCGCCAGCACATCCACCGAGGCGGCGCCGGCGGCCAGCAGCAGCCGCGTGCAGCCCCCCACCGTCGCGCCGGAGGTCAGCACGTCATCCACCAGCAGCAGTCGGCGGCCCTCGATCCGCCGTGCCGCCCCGGCCGCGAGGGTAAAGGCCCCTTCCAGCACCAGGGCGCGCTGCGCCGCGCCGAAATCGGCCAGCGGCGGCGTGCGCCGGGCGCGGAGCAGCAGATCCGGCGCCCAGGGCCGGCCGGAGAGGCGCGACAGGCGGCGTGCCAGCAGCGCCGCCTGGTTGTAGCGTCGCGTCAGCAGGCGGCTGCGGTGCAGCGGCACCGGGAGGATCAGCTCCGCCTCCGCCAGCAGCTCCCGCCCGGCCCGCACCATCTGCCGCGCCAGCAGGCCGGCCAGTTCGGTGCGGTCGCCATATTTCAGGGGCAGGATGAGCCGCCGGGAGCCCTCGTCATAAAGAAGAGCCGCACGGGCACGGCCGTAATCCGGTGGGCGCACCAGGCACTGCGCGCAGGCGAGCCCCTCCCCTTCCGCCGCTGGCAGGCCCTGGCCGTCATGCTGGAAGGGCAGACCGCAACGGTCGCAACAGGGCGAGTTGATCAGCGTCGTGGCGCGGAAGCAGGCGGTGCAGAGCGTGTCGTGGTCGAGCACCGGCTCGGCGCAGGCCATGCAGCGGGGCGGGAGCAGCAGGTCGATCGCGGCGGCGCCCAGGCGGCGCAGACCGGTGGAACAGGCGGGCGCGACCCAGCGGCGAAGCGTATTCACCATTTCGTGAGATTAGGCCTGCATCCCGATCGCGCACAAGCCGCCTTGCACGTCGCCGCTCCCGAGGGCATCTGCCCGGCATGGCGGATGCGATGCAGGTTTTCGATCGGGCTCTGGTGCGCCGCCGGCGGGACCGCGCGGCGGGCGGGATCGGCGCTGTCGCCCCCATCCTGGAGGCGGCGGCGGCCCTGTTGCTGGATCGGCTGGACGACACCACGCGCCGCTTTCACCGGGCGCTCGACCTCGGCGGCCGTGGCGTGGTGGCTCCCGCGCTGCGCGCGCGCGGCATCGGGCAGGTGGTGTCGATGGATCTCTCCGCCGCCATGGCGTGCCGGCCGGGACCGGAGGAGGGCATCCTGCCCCTGGCCGGGGATGAGGAGTGGCTGCCCTTCGCACCCGGCAGCTTCGACCTGGTCCTGGCCAACCTCTCCCTGCACTGGGTGAACGATCTGCCGGGCGCCCTGCTGCAGCTCCGCCGCGCCATGGCGCCGGATGGCCTGTTCCTGGCCAGCCTGCCGGCGCTCGGCACCCTGCAGCCGCTGCGCGAGGCCCTGGCCCGCGCCGAGAGCGAGCTGCGCGGCGGTCTCAGCCCGCGCGTCTCGCCCTTCCCGGAGCTGCGCGATGGTGCTGCGCTGCTGCAACGGGCCGGCTTCGCCATGCCGGTCGCCGACCGGGACCGGCTGGACCTGCGCTACCGCAGCCCGCTCGCGCTGCTGCGGGATCTCCGCGCCGCCGGAGAGGGCAATGCGGTCCTGGCGCGCGACCCGCGCGTTCCGCCCCGCGCGCTGTTCCCCATGGCGCTGGCGGCGCTGACCCCCGGCCCGGATGGCCTGGCCATGCCGCTGGAGATGCTGATCCTGACCGGCTGGGCCCCCGGCCCGGACCAGCCGCGCCCGGCCCCCCGCGGCAGCGCCGGCCTGCGCCTCGCCGATGCACTGGGGACGGTCGAGCACGGGACCGGCGAGCGGCCCGGGAACTAGGAGCGCATTCCTGCCGCCGGTGGCAGCCCTGCGCAGGCATGGCTTGCAACACCGCCCGTTGGCGCGCATTTTTCCCCGTCATGGAACAGTCTGGTGCAGAGGCGCGGCGGATCACCCTGCACGCGCCTGAGGATTTCGAAGGGATGCGGCGCGCGGGGCAGTTGGCCGCGGCCACGCTCGACATGATCGCCCCGCATGTCCGGCCGGGGGTGAGCACGGGCGAGTTGGATCGTCTCTGCGATGCCTTCATCCAGGAGAACGGCGCGGTCTCGGCCTGCCTCGGCTACCGGGGCTATCCGAAGTCGGTCTGCATCTCGCTCAACCACGTGGTCTGCCATGGCATCCCGGGCGACCGGGTCCTGGTGGACGGCGACATCCTGAACATCGACGTCACCGTCATCCTCGACGGCTGGTACGGCGACACGAGCCGCATGTATGTCGCCGGCACGCCCAGCACCAAGGCCCGGCTGCTGATGGATGTGACCTATGAGAGCCTGCTGCGCGGCATCAAGGTGGTGAAGCCCGGCGCCCGGCTTGGCGATATCGGCCACGCGATCCAGAGCTACGTGGAGAAGAACCGCTTCAGCGTGGTGCGGGATTTCTGCGGCCACGGCATCGGCCGCACCTTCCACGCCTCGCCCAACGTGCTGCATTTCGGCCGCCCCGGCGAGGGGCCGGTGCTGAAGCCCGGCATGTTCTTCACCATCGAGCCCATGGTGAACATCGGCCGCCCGGAGGTGAAGGTGCTCGATGACGGCTGGACCGCCGTGACGCGGGACCGCAGCCTCTCCGCCCAGTTCGAGCACATGGTGGGCGTCACCGAGACCGGCTGCGAGGTCTTCACCTTTTCCCCGGCGGGGCTCGACAAGCCGCCCTACGCCGTCTGAGCGGCGGGCGGAGCCCCAGGCGCTCCGCCCTGCTGCCCTCAGTTCCCCTCAGGGCGCGGTGGCCGGCACGCCGGCCTCGCGAAGCGCCTCGGCCTGGCGCGCCGCCAGGTCCTGCTCGTTGAAGTCGGCGATCAGCTCCTGGAACAGGCGGTGCCAGTTGAGTTCGGCGCGCAGCCGCATGAAGGCGCTGCCCAGGCCGACCGCGCCACGATCCACCAGCACGAATTCACGCGGCGGCTTGACCCCTCCGGTGCGCTTCAGCCCGGCATGCACCTCGGCCGCGACCTTGCGGCCGAAATCCGGGTCGTCCACCTCCTGGATCGGCCGCACGCGGTCGTCGAGCAGGGGTTCGTGCAGGAACCGCGCCCAGAGGCCGAGCACCTCCATCTTCTCCTTCGACAGGTTGGTGAAGCCCCAGATCCGGTAGGCCTCGGCCGCCTTGTCCCGGTCCTCGTCGCGCAGCGCCTCGTACAGCATGATGACGCCGCGCAGGAAGGCGGGGGGGAAGACCCGGATGGCGCCGAAGTCGAGGAGGTTGATGCCCGCGGGCCCCTCCTCCGAGGGCTGCCGCACCTGGTAGTTGCCGAGGTGCGGATCGCCATGGATCACGCCGTAGCGGTAGAAAGGCAGATACCACGCCTTGAACAGCGCCGTGGCATAGGCGTTCCGCTCCTCCTGCGAGGGCTCCTCCGCCAGCCGCTCGAGGATCGGCCGGCCGTCGAGCCAGCTCATGGTCAGCAGGCGGCGGGTGCAGTACCCCTCGACCGGGCTGGGCGTGCGCACCTCCGGCACCGGCGCCAGCATCCGGTTGTAGAGCCGCATCTGCGCCGCCTCCCGGCCATAGTCCAGCTCCTCCCGCAGCCGGTCGCACAGCTCGACATAGACATCGTCGTGCTGGATGGCATCGTCCATCCGCGCGAAGATCCCCATGGCCAGCTTGAGCTGGCGGAGGTCCGCCTCCACCACGCTGGCCATGTCGGGGTATTGCAGCTTGCAGGCCACCAGCCGGCCATCGGGCAATGTCGCGCGATGCACCTGGCCGAGGCTCGCCGCCGCCGCCGCCTCCTGGCCGAAGCTGGCGAACTTCGACTGCCAGGCCGGCCCAAGCTCGGAGGACATCCGGCGGCGCACGAAGGCCCAGCCCATCGGCGGGGCATTGGCCTGCAGCGCGGCCAGTTCCTGCGCATATTCCGGCGGCAGGGCATTGGGCACGGTGGTCAGGAACTGCGCCACCTTCATCAACGGACCCTTCAGCCCGCCGAGCAGCGCCTTGAGGTCGCCCGCATGGGCATTGCGGTCGGTGCGGATACCGAGGAACCGCTCCCCCGCCACCCGTGCCGCGATGCCGCCCACCGCGCCCGAGGTGCGTGCCATGCGGCGGATCTCGCCAAAGAGGCTGCTCGCCTCGCGGTCGTCAGCCATCGGCACGCTCCAGTTCGTCGATGAAGCCGGAAATGACGTTCAGCCCCTTGTGCCAGAAGGCCGGGTCCGAGGCATCGAGGCCGAAGGGCGCCAGCAGCTCGCGGTGCCGCAGGGTGCCGCCCGCGCGCAGCAGTTCGAGATACTTGCCCTGGAAGTCCGGCACGCTGCCCTCCTGATAGACGCCGTAAAGCGCGTTCACCAGGCAATCCCCGAAGGCATAGGCATAGACATAGAACGGCGTGTGGACGAAATGCGGCACGTAGGACCAGAAGATCTCGTAGTCCGGCGTGAACTCGAAGGCCGGGCCGAGGCTTTCGGTCTGCACCTGCATCCAGAGCGCGCCGATCTCCTCGCGCGAGAGCTCGCCCCGGCGGCGGGAGTCGTGCAGCAGGGTCTCGAAACGGTAGAAGGCGATCTGCCGCACCACCGTGTTCAGCATGTCCTCGACCTTGCCGGCCAGCAGCGCGCGGCGGCGGCGCGGATCGGTCTCGGCGTCCAGCACGGCGCGGAAGGTCAGCATCTCGCCGAAGACGCTGGCGGTCTCGGCCAGGGTCAGCGGCGTGCCGGACATCAGATAGCCCTGCTTCGCCGCCAGCACCTGGTGCACACCGTGGCCCAGCTCATGCGCCAATGTCATCACGTCGCGCGACTTGCCGTGGTAGTTCAGCAGCAGATAGGGATGCGCCGAGGGCACCGTGGGGTGGGCGAAGGCACCGGAGGACTTGCCGGGGCGCAGCGCCGCGTCGATCCAGGGCCGGTCGAAGAACTCTCGCCCGACGCGGCCGAGCTCCGGGCTGAAGGCGGAATACGCCGCGAGCACGCGCTCCCGCGCCGCGTCCCAGGGGATCCGGCTGTCGTCCTCATCCGGCAGGGGCGCATTGCGGTCCCAGTGCTGCAGCTTCGGCAGCCCCAGCCACCGCGCCTTCATGGCGTAGTAGCGGTGCGACAGCGCCGGGTAGCTGGCCGTCACGGCCGAGACCAGGGCGTCCACCACCTCGTCCTCGACCATGTTGGCGCGGTTGCGGCTGCTGCCGGGCCGCGGATACTTCCGCCAGCCGTCGATGATCTCCTTGTCCTTGGCGAGGGTGTTGGTGATCAGGGTGAACAGCCGCGCCTTGTCCCCGAAGGCGGCGGCGACGCCCTTCGCGGCGGCCTCGCGCACCGATTGGTCGCGGTCGGAGAGCTTGTTCAGGGCGCCGGAGACGTTCAGCGTCTCACCCTTCACCGTCACCTGCATGGCGGTGATGGTCTCGTCGAACAGGCGGTTCCAGGCGGAGCGCCCGGTCACCTCCTTCTCGTGCAACAGGCGCTCGACCTCGTCCGAGAGCTGGTGCGGACGGAAGACGCGCAGGTCGCGCAGGAAGGGCCGCCAGTGGCGCAGGGCGGCCGAGCCGGCGAACTTCTCCTCCAGCCTCGCCTCCTCGAGCCGGTTCAGCTCCAGCGTGAAGAACAGCAGATGGGTGGAGATGCCGGTCACTCGCTCCTGCATGTCCTGGTAGAAGCGGCCGTTGGCGGGGTCCTGGGAGTCTCCCGAGAACAGCAGCTGGGCGAAGGACATCACCCGTCCCAGCACCTCGTCGATTCGCTGGTAGGTCGCGATGGCCTCGGCCAGCCTGTCGCCGGAGAGGCCCGGGAGTTGCCCGGCATGCCCTTCGGCGAAGGCCCGGGCCTCGGCCTCGGCGCGGGCGAGATCGGCCTCCAGCACCGGGTCCGCGGTGCCGTCATAGAGGTCGGAGAGATCCCAGACCGGCAGCCCCGCCGCATCCTTTCCCCCCTGGGAGCGGGCGGCGGTGTCTCGGGTCGGATGGCGGAGAGAGTGAAGCTGCACGGGAGGCCCTGCGGTTGTGAGATTTGCTCCCGTGGATATAAGCCCATGGATGGGGAGGCCAAGCGCCCCCCGTCCGATTGCCGCCCGCCGCCAACCGACGCGCGCGCCATGAAGCCGGCCGCAGATCGGCTGCGCCCCGATTCCGACAGGCCCATCTTTGATAGGCCAATCTCTGACAGGACGCTGGACGACCCATGCCCGAGCAGGACAAGAGCCACAGCATCCCCGCGCTGCTGCTGAACCAGGCCCGCCGCTGGCCCGACAGGCCGATGCTGCGCTACTGGCGCGACGGCGGCTGGCGGCGGATGCGCTGGGCCGAGTTCGCCCTGCAGGTCGCCGCCGTGGCGGCCGGGCTGCGGAGCCACGGCGTCGCTCCCGGTGACCGAGTGCTGCTGCTGGCGGAGAACCGTCCGGAGTTCCTGATCGCCGATACGGCGCTCATGGCGATCGGTGCCGTCACCGTGCCTGCCTACACGACCGGCACGGTCGCGGATCACGGGCATATCCTGCGGGACGCCGGGGCGCGCTGCGCCATCGTCTCCACCGCCAGGCTCGCCGCCAGCCTGCGGGAGGCCGCCGGCGCCGGCGGCCTGGATCTGATGGTGACCATGGAGCCTGTCGAGGAGGCTGTGGACTGGTCCGATCTGGCGGCGGCAGGCGGCGACCTGGCCATGCTCGCCGCCGAGGTGGATCACATCCCCGATGGCCGCCTGGCCTGCCTGATGTACACCTCCGGCACCGGCGGCCCGCCCAAGGGCGTCATGCTTCCGCATCGCGCCATGCTGGCCAACCGCCGCGGCATCGAGAGCTTCATCCGGCGGCTGAACCTGCCCGAGGATGGCTGCTACCTCTCCTTCCTGCCGCTGTCGCACGCCTATGAGCACACGGTGGGCTACCTGCTCTGCTCCTTCGGGATCGAGCTGGTGTTCAGCCGCGGCGCCGAACGGCTGGCCGCCGAGCTGACCGAGATCCGCCCGCATATCGTGACCGCGGTGCCACGGCTGTTCGAGGTGCTGCGGGCCCGCATCCTGGCCGCCGCCGAGAAGCAGCCGCCGCGGCAGCGGATGCTGTTCGAGGCGGCGCTCCGCCTCGGGCTGCGGCGCCTGGACGGGCCGGCGCTCGGCCTCTGGGAGCGGCTGCAGGACGCGGTGCTGGACCGGCTGGTGCGCCGCCGCATCCGGGGCCGCTTCGGCGGACGCATGATGGCCCTCGTCTCCGGTGGCGCGCGCCTCGACCCGGGCCTGTCCGGCTTCTTCCTCGCCCTCGGCCTGCCGGTGCTGCAGGGCTACGGGCAGACGGAGGCCGGGCCGGTGGTCAGCGTCAACCTGCCCTGGGACAACGACCGGCACAGCGTCGGCCGCCCCCTGCCCGGCGTGACCCTGCGCATCGCCGAGGATGGCGAAGTGCTGGTCCAGGGGCCGCTGGTGATGGATGGCTACTGGGGCAATGCCCAGGCCACCGCCCAGGCGCTTCGCCCCGATACCCCGGAGGGGCCGCCCTGGCTGCACACCGGCGACACCGGCCGTCTGGAAGGAGGCCGGCTCTACATCACCGATCGCAAACGGGATTTCATCAAGACGGCGGGGGGCGAGATGATCAGCCCGGCCCGCATCGAGAGCCTGCTGATGGCCGAGCCGGAGATCCAGCATGCCGTGGTCGCCGGCGAGGGACGCCCGGGCATCGTCGCCCTGATCGTCCCGGCCGAGAAGGTGCCGGAGAAGGCGGTGGAGCAGGCGGTGGGGCGGGTGAACCGCAGGCTGGGCGGGCCCGAGCGGATCCGCCGCTTCGCGACCGTGGAGCCCTTCCGGGTCGAGGACGGGCTGCTGACCCCCACCATGAAGATCAAGCGCCGCGCCGTCCTGCAGGCGCGGGAGGAGCTGATCGCCAACCTCTATCGCTGAGGCTGGCGCGCCGCTGGCCTCAACCGATGGTCTCGAGCACCAGGCGGCGGATCTCCGCCTGGCTCATCGAGGGGCGCGGCTCCGCCTGCCGCAGCAGGGCGGCGGGCAGGCCGGTCTGGAGGATGGAAGGGGTATGGGACGTGTCGTTGTTGTTCTTGTGAATCATGGTCACGCTAGTCATCTTTCCTGGCGCCCGCCGCAGCGGGCCGCCATGTCATCAACAGGTTAAGGATCGTCCTTCGGCCCAGGGGCCGGGATCCGTGAAAAGCCGCGGGTCCCGCGCGGGTTTCAGCGCGGACGCACGGCACCGACATCATCTTCGGGAGAAGGGCCGATCCGCCGCGACAGGCGCGGACAAGGCAAATGCCAGGGGCAGATGCCCGGGAGCGGCCTGAAACGGAGACGGATCAGACAGCGCTTACTTGGCACTCTTGATCCGGGATATCAAGCCTGCCGGTCGGTTTCGCCGGCCGGAGCGGCGGCGGGCCGGTCCGGCGGGGCCTCGCCGTCTTCCGCCACCGTGCCGGCCTCCTCCGCCTGGGCGATCTCCTCGCGCTCCACGGCGGCCTCCTGCGCCACCGCCACGAGTTCGGTGCTGACCGGCTGCACCGGCATGACCAGGAAGTCCTCCTTCGCCTCGGGCGCGCTGCGCTGGCGCATGCGGTAGAGGCCCCAACCCGCGATCAATGCCTGCGCCGAGAGGATCAGCCAGCCCAGGCCGGACGGGCCGAGGCGCCCCATGGCGAGGCCGCCGGCGAAGGGCCCGAGGGCCGAACCGGCGCCCCAGAGGATCAGCAGCCCGCCCGAGGCGGCAGCGAATTCGGAGGGCGAGACATGGTCGTTCACATGCGCCAGCACGAGGCTGTAGGCCGGGATGACCATGGCCCCGAAGGCGGCGACCAGGCTGTAGGACAGCCAGCGCGGCGGATGGTCCGGCACCAGCAGGATCATGGCGAGCAGCGCCATCGCCGCGGCGCCGGCCAGGCTGACGACAAGCAGGCGGCGGTCGATCCGGTCCGAGAGCCAGCCGGCGGGCCAGGTCGCGGCGAAGCCGCCGAGCGACCCGCAGGCCATGAAGATGGCGACCGAGCCGGCATCCAGCCCGATGCGCTGCGCGAAGAGCGGGCCCAGGGAGTAGTAGGCACCCGTGCTGACGCCGATCAGGAAGGCCGCGACCACGCCGAAGGGCGACTGCTCGTAAAGCCGCCGCAGGTTCAGCTCGGCGGCGCCCTCGGCCTGCGCCGGCGCCTGGGCGCGGGAGAGCACGACCGGCACCAGGGCGAAGGAGATGATCATGGAGATCAGGCAGAACAGCACGAAGCCCCGTGGTGGGGCGGCGGTCAGCAGCATCTGGCCGCAGACGCCGGCGATCATGCCGGTCATGCCGTAGATGCTGAGGATGCGGCCGCGCACCGCCGAGGCCGAGGCCCCGTTCAGCCAGCTTTCCACCACGATGAACAGGCCGGCGAAGCAGAAGCCGGTCAGCGCCCGCCCGACCGGCCAGAGCCAGGGATGGATCAGCATCAGATGCAGCAGCGGCACCGAGGAGGCGATCGCCGCCAGTGCCGCGAAGGCCCGGGTGTGCCCCACCACCCGCACCAACTGCCCGCCGCGCAGCGAGCCGAGCATCAGCCCGATGTAGAACCCGCTGCCGACGAGGCCGATCTGCGTCGCGGTGAAGCCCTCCAGCCCGCCGCGCACCGTCAGCAACGAGGATTGCAGCGTATTGCCCATCTGCAGCATGGCATAGCCGAACAGCAGGGCGATGACCGGCGCCAGCGTGGCGGAGAGCGAGGCCACCGGCGCGGTGGCCATGGCGGGGGAGGAAGAGGAGGTAGAGGCCACTCGGCACTCCGCGGGCAGAGGGTGGATACCGCGGGCGGGGTCGCCCGGCGGGTCGCGGCCCGGCCGGCATAACCAGGGACGACCGGCACTTCAAGCCGCGGCCCTGACCACCTCTCGCAGGGTTGCGGATTGGGCCATCGCCGATAAAACCCTGGAAAATTTCCCTGGAAAATAAAAGGAAGGAAACGTCGCATGATTCGCTGGACCACCGGCCGCCGCGCCACGCTCGCGCTGCCGCTCCTCGCCCTCGCCCGCCCCGCGCTGGCCCAGGCGGCCTGGCCCGCGCGCGCGGTCTCGATGGTGACGGGCTATGCCCCGGGCGGCCTGACCGATGTCACGACCCGCGCCATCGCCCAACGGATGGAGCAGGAGCTGGGCCAGCCCATCGTGGTGGAGAACCGGGTGGGGGGTGCCACCTCCGTCGCCGCCACCTATGTCGCCCGCGCCGCGCCGGATGGCTACACGCTGCTGATGGGCGCCTCCTCCCTGGCGATCAACCCGGCGCTGCAGCCTGAGTTGACGCCGCGCGATCCGCAGCGGGAGCTGGAGGCGCTGGGCCTCGCCTACCGCAGTGCCTTCGTGCTGCATGTGCATCCCGACCTGCCGGTGCGCAGCACCGCCGAGTTCATCGACTACGCCAAGGCCAATCCCGGCAAGATCAACTTCGGCAGCAGCGGCACGGGCGCGGTGAATCATCTGGCGCTGGAACTGCTCCGCAAGCGGGCGGGAATCGATGTGCTCCATGTGCCCTATCGCGGCGGCGTTCCGGCCCTGACGGACCTGCGGACCGGCCGGATCCAGGCGATGTTCCAGGCGGCGCTGGAGGCGATGCCGGTGATCCGCGAGGGCGTGACGCGGGCCATCGCGGTGAGCAGCGCGCAGCGGATGGCACTGTTGCCGGACGTCCCGGCTGTGGCGGAGACCCTGCCCGGCTTCGACGCGGTCTTCTGGCAGGGCCTGTTCGCACCGCCCGGCCTGCCTCCCACCGTGGTCACGCCCCTCTCCGCCGCGCTGACGGCCGCCACCGAGGACAAGGGGCTGCGCGCGCGGATGGCCGAGCAGGGCGTCGCCATCGAGACCGGCGACGCGGCGGTCATGCGCCGCATCCTGGCCGAGGACAGCACGCAATGGGGCACGCTGATCCGCGAAGCCGGCATCCGGCCGGAATAGCCGAGAGGCCCGCCGTCACGGCGGCGGGCCCGGCCCTCACATGCCGAGGGCGCGGCGGTACAGATCGAGCAGCGTCTCCTGCTCCTCGATCTCCGCCGGCTCCTGCTTGCGCAGGCGGATCAGCTGCCGGACGACCTTGACGTCGAAGCCGGCGGACTTGGCCTCGGCGAAGATATCCTTGATGTCGTCGGCCAGCGCCTTGCGCTCTTCCTCCAGCCGCTCCACCCGCTCGATGATCGAGCGCAGGCGATCGACGGCGATGCCGCCGACCTCGGATTCGGGATCGGCGGCCTGACGGTCACGGCTGGCCTTGGCGTCCTGCTCGTCGAAATCGCTCATCAAGGGTCTCCGGGCTGCCGAACACGACCGGCTCCAGGAAGCGGGCCGGGGCGGCGGCATATAACCGGCGGCGCCAGCGGGGGCAAATCCGGGCGCATTCAGATGGCACCCCTCAACCCTCAGTCATCGCCGACGCGATTTCCGCCAGGAACGGTGGCCCAGCCGCCCTGCGCCAATAAAGAACGCGATGCAGGCAAGTTCCTGTTGTCCGCCCCTTCTGGCGGTCCTGGTACATCCCCGGGCGTCTGGTCACTCCATCTTCACGCCTCGGCCTGTTCCGCCGCTGTCCGGCTCCACGTGACTTCCGGGAGACTTCCATCGGGCATTCCGGCGCCGGGGATGTCAGTGCCCCGGGCTGGTGGCGGCGAACCTGGCCTTCTGCTCGGGCGTCGCCTCCTTCTGGTGGAGGGCCTGCCACTCCTTGTAGGGCATGCCGTAGACGATCTCGCGCGCCGCGGGGTCCGGCAGGTCCAGCCCCCGGGCCTCCGCCGCCTCCCGATACCAGCGGCTCAGGCAGTTGCGGCAGAATCCGGCCAGATTCATCAGGTCGATGTTCTGCACATCGCTCCGCTCGCGCAGATGTTCCAGCAGGCGGCGGAAGGCCGCGGCCTCCAGCTCCGTGCGGGTGGCGGGGTCGTTGACATCGGTCATGGGCGGGCCCTCCTTCCACCCCAAGGTGGGGTTGCCACCGCCCCTCTGCCAAGCCGGCCGCATCATCGCCCCTGCCTTTGCCTCCCCCGCCTCCCATATGCCCCGTGACCGCCCTTCCCCAGGGCCCGCCTCACACGCAGCCGGGAGACCGCCGCATGATCCGCTATTCCGTCCTGGACCTCGCCCCGATCAATCAGGGCGAGGAGGCCGCCGACGCCTTCCGCCATTCCGCCGACCTCGCGCGCCATGCGGAGGACTGGGGCTACCACCGCTTCTGGCTGGCCGAGCACCACAACATGCCGGGCATCGCCAGCGCCGCCACGGCGGTGGTCATCGGCCACGTCGCCGCCGCCACCCGCCGCATCCGCCTGGGCTCGGGGGGGATCATGCTTCCCAACCACGCGCCGCTCATGGTGGCCGAGCAGTTCGGCACCCTGAACGCCCTCTTTCCCGGCCGCATCGACCTCGGCCTCGGCCGCGCCCCGGGCACGGACATGCGCACCGCCCGCGCGCTGCGCCGCAATCTCTCCGGCGACGCCGACAGCTTCCCGCAGGACGTGGTCGAGTTGCAGAACTGGTTCGCGCCCGTGCAGCCGGGCCAGCCGGTGCAGGCCGTGCCCGGCGGCGGGATGGAGATCCCGATCTGGATCCTCGGCTCCAGCCTCTACGGCGCGCAGCTCGCCGCGATGCTCGGCCTGCCCTTCGCCTTCGCCTCGCATTTCGCGCCGCAGATGCTGGACCAGGCGCTGGCGGTCTATCGCGAGGGCTTCCGCCCCTCGGAGACGCTGAAGCGGCCCTACGCCATGGCGGCGATGAATCTCTTCGCCGCCGCGACCGATGCCGAGGGGGAACGCCTCTTCACCTCGCTGCAGCGCCAGTTCCTCAACCTGCGGCGGGGCACGCCGGGCAAGCTGCCGCCGCCGGCGGAGGATATCGCCGCCCTGCAGCAGGAGGCGCGGCTGGCCGGGGTCGGCCACAGCCTCTCCTGCTCGGCGGTCGGCGCGCCCGCCACGGTGCGCGCCGCCATCGAGGGCTTCCTCGAGCGGACCGGCGTGGACGAGCTGATGCTCACCGGGCAGATCTTCGACCATGCCGCGCGGCTGCGCAGCTTCGAGATCGGCGCCGAGGTGTGTCGTGCCCTGGCGCGGGAGCCGGCGGCCTGCGGCTGAGGCGGGCGAAAGGGGGAGCCGGCCAGGCCCCCCGCCGCCGCGGACGTGTCAGGCGTTGCCGGAGAGATAGTCCATGGCCGCCTTCGCGCCCGCATCCTCGTGCGGCACCCCGGCGATGCGCAGCCCCATCTCGACGCCCGACAGCGTGCCCATCAGGGTCAGGTCGTTGAAATCGCCCAGATGACCGATGCGGAAGACCCGGTCGTTCAGCCGGCCGAGCCCGTTGCCGAGCGACATGTTGAACCGCTCCAGGATGGCGGCGCGCAGCGCATTGGCCGAATGCCCCTCCGGCAGGCGCACCGCGGTCAGCGCCGAGGAATAGTGGCGCGGCTCGGCGCACTGCACCTCCAGCCCCCAGGCGCGCACGGCCCGGCGCGTGGCCTCGGCATGGCGGTCGTGCCGGGCGAAGACATTCTCCAGCCCCTCGGCCAGCAGCATGTCGAGCGCGGTGTCGAGCGCGTAGAGCATGTTGGTCGCGGGGGTGTAGGGAAAGTAGCCGGTGGCATTGGAGGCCAGCATCGGCTTCCAGTCCCAGAAGCTGCGCGGCAGCCGCGCCGTCTCGCTGGCCTTCAGCGCCTTCTCCGAGATGGCGTTGAAGGACAGGCCCGGCGGCAGCATCAACCCCTTCTGACTGCCGGCCACGGTGACATCGACGCCCCATTCGTCATGGCGGTAGTCGATCGAGCCCAGCGAGGAGATGGTGTCCACCAGCAGCAGCGCCGGATGCCCGGCCTCATCCATGGCGCGCCGCACCTCGTCGATGCGCGAGGTGCAGCCGGTGGAGGTCTCGTTGTGCACCACGCAGACGGCCTTGATGGCGTGGCCCCTGTCGGCGCGCAGCCGCTCGCCGATGGCCTCGACATCGGCCGCGCGGCGCCAGTCGGTCTGGATCAGCTCCGGGCGCAGGCCCAGGCGCTCGGCCATCTCGCGCCAGAGGAAGGCGAACTGCCCGGTCTCGCACATCAGCACCGTGTCGCCCGGCGAGAGCGTGTTGACCAGCGCCGCCTCCCAGGCGCCGGTGCCGGAGGCCGGGTAGATGATCACCGGCTGCCGCGTCGCGAAGACCGCCTTGACCTTCTCCAGGATCTGCGCGCCGAGCTTGCCGAAATCCGGGCCCCGATGGTCCATGGTCGGGTTGTCGAGCGCGCGCAGCACGCGGTCCGGCACGTTGGTCGGGCCCGGGATCTGCAGGAAATGGCGGCCGGCGGTGGGCCTGGACTGGAAATAGGCCATGATGGTTTCCTCCTCGGGGTCCGATGCGCCGAGGGTTAGGCGTAATCCATGCGTTTCGCCAATGAGTTCGCGTTGTCGGATTGATGAGCATTATAGATCGGACAGGCCCGCCGGCGCGCGCTAGACAGGGGCAGGACGAGACGACCGGAAGCGCCAGGAAGCCAAGATGAACGCCATTCACCAGTCCCGGGTGCGGCCGGGTGATACCGCCCTGGCGGCCCGGCTGCGCCGGGAGACCGCGGGCGAGGTGAAGTTCGCCCCGGCCGATCGTGGCCGCTACGCCACCGATGCCAGCATCTACCAGGTGGAGCCCATCGGCGTGCTGGTGCCGCGGAGCATCGAGGATGTGGCGGCGGCGCTGGCGATCTGCCGCGAGGCCGGCGTGCCGGTGCTGCCGCGCGGCGGCGGCACCAGCCAGTGCGGCCAGACCGTCAACCGCGCCCTGGTGATCGACTGCACGAAGTTCCTTCGCGAGGTGGTCTCGGTCGATGCCGCGGCGGGCATCGCGCGCGTGCAGCCCGGCATCGCGCTCGGCGCGCTGAACGACGCGCTGAAGGCGCACAGGCTGTTCTTCCCGGTCGATCCCTCCACCTGGGCGCGCTGCACCATCGGCGGCATGGCGGGCAACAACTCCTGCGGCAGCAAGTCGATCCGCTACGGGCTGATGGCCGACAACGTGCTGGCCATCGACGCGCTGCTGGCCAGCGGAGAGCGCTTCACCTTCCGCGAGCTGGGCGACAATCTGGGCGATGACGTCCCCGCCGATGTCGCGGCGCTGATCCAGTCCCTGCGGGCGCTCGGCGCGCGCGAGGCGGAGGAGATCGCGGCGCGCTTCCCGCGGCAGCTCCGCCGTGTCGGAGGCTACAATATCGAGGCGCTGACGCCGGCGGCACGGGCGGCGGGGCGTGGCAATCTCGCGCGGCTGCTGGTCGGCAGCGAGGGAACGCTGGCCTTCTCCGCCACGCTCGACCTCAAGCTCTGGCCGATCAAGCCGCGCAAGGTGCTGGGCATCTGCCAGTTCCCCACCTTCCGCGCCGCCATGGCGGCCAGCCAGCATCTGGTGACGCTCGACCCCGAGGCGGTGGAGCTGGTCGATCGCACCATGATCGATCTCGGCCGCTCCATCGCCCTCTATCGCGACACCATCGAGCGCATCCTGATCGGCGAGCCCGACAGCCTGCTGATCGTCGAATTCCATGGCGACGACGACGCGGCGCTGACGCGCGATCTCGACCGCCTGGAGGAGATGATGGGTGATCTCGGCTATCCCGGCCAGGTCGTCCGCGTCACCGACAGCGCCTTCCAGGCCAGCGTCGCCGAGGTGCGCGAGGCCGGGCTGAACATCATGATGTCGATGAAGGGCGACGGCAAGCCGGTCTCCTTCATCGAGGACACCGCCGTCGATCTCGCTGATCTCGCCGACTACACCGAGCGGCTGAACGAGGTCTTCGCGCGGCACGGCACCAAGGGGACGTGGTATGCCCACGCCTCGGTCGGCTGCCTGCATGTGCGGCCGGTGCTCAACATGAAGGACGGCGCGGAGGTGGCGAAGATGCGCGCCATCGCCGAGGAATGCTTCGCCCTCGTCCGCGCGTACAAGGGCAGCCATTCGGGCGAGCATGGCGACGGCATCGTGCGATCGGAGTTCCACGAGCCGATGTTCGGCGCCCGCATCGTCCGCGCCTTTGAGGCGGTGAAGGACAGCTTCGATCCCGACGGGCTGCTCAATCCCGGGCGGGTCGTGCGCGCGCCCCGCATGGATGACCGCAGCCTGTTCCGCTACCCACCCGGCTACCGCGCCGAGGAGGGCATCAGGCCCGCGCTCGACTGGTCCGCCTGGCCGGGTCCGCAGGGCGGGTTCCTCGGCGCCGTCGAGATGTGCAACAACAACGGCACATGCCGGAAGTTCGACGCCAACGTCATGTGCCCATCCTTCCGCGTCACGCGGGAGGAGCAGCACCTGACGCGCGGCCGCGCCAACACGCTGCGCCTGGCGCTGACCGGCCAGCTCGGCGCCGATGCGCTGGCCGGCGACGAGGTCGCGGAAGCCATGTCGCTCTGCGTCTCCTGCAAGGGCTGCAAGCGCGAATGCCCGACCGGCGTGGACATGGCGAAGATGAAGATCGAGGTGCTGCACGCGCGGGCCCGGCGCCACGGCATCCGGCTGAAGGACCGGCTGATCGCCGAGCTGCCGCGCTGGGCGCCCTGGGCCGCGCGCCTGCCCTTCCTCGCCAATGCGCGGGACAGCATTCCGGGCCTTGCCGGCCTGACCGAGCGCTGGCTCGGCCTCGCCGCCGGGCGCAGCCTGCCGAGGTTCCGCCGCGACCGCTTCCGGGATGCCGAGGCGGTGCGGGAGGGGCCGGGCCGCGAGGTGCTGCTCTTCGCCGACACCTTCAACCGCCATTACGAGCCCGAGGTCCTGCGCGACGCGGTGAAGGTCCTGGCCCATGCGGGCTACCGGCTGCGTCCCGCCGCCGCGCCGGACGGGCGACCGCTCTGCTGCGGCCGCACCTATCTGGCCGCCGGCATGGTGGAGCGCGCCCGCGCCGAGGCGCGGCGGACGCTGGAGGCGCTTTCGGCCAGCGACGCGCCGGTGGTCGGGCTGGAGCCCTCCTGCCTGACCACGCTGCGCGACGAGTTTCTCTCCCTGCTGCCCGGTGCCGCGGCCGAGAAGCTCGCCGCCCGCGCCTTCCTGGCCAGCGAGTTCCTGGAGCGCGAGGGCGCCGCGCCGCCGCTGCGCGAGATCGGCGCCGCGCGGGCGCATATCCATGGCCATTGCCATCAGAAGGCCTTCGGCGCCTTTCCCGCGGCGGTGAAGGCGCTGCGCCGCATCCCGGGGCTGGAGGTGACGCCGATCGCCTCCTCCTGCTGCGGCATGGCGGGCAGCTTCGGCTATGAGGCGAAGAACCTCGAGACCAGCAAAGCGATGGCCAATCTCTCCCTGCTGCCCGCGGTGCGCGCGGCGGCGCCGGGGGATGTGATCGTTGCCGACGGCACCTCCTGCCGCCACCAGATCGGCGACCTCGCCGGTCGCGAGGCCGTGCATTCCATCCGGCTGCTGGCGCGGGCTATCCCGCCCGCATGACCCAGCCGAACGACATCCTCGACTTCTGGTTCAGCGAAGGCCTCGACACCCCCCGCGCCGCCTGGTTCCAGCGCGACGATGCCTTCGACGCCGACATCCGCCGGCGCTTCGGCGATCTCCTCGCCCCGGCGCGCGCGGGCGCGCTGGACGGATGGACGGCGCGGCCCAAGGGCACGCTGGCGCTCCTGATCCTGCTCGACCAGTTCCCGCGCAACCTGCATCGCGGCCGGCCGGAGGCCTTCGCCAGCGATGCCAGGGCGCGCGAGGTCGCGCGCCGGGCGGTGCTGGCCGAGGCGCAGGATCTGCGGCTGCCGCCCACGGCGCGGAGCTTCCTCTACCTGCCCTTCGAGCATTCCGAGGCGATGGCGGACCAGGATCTCTCCGTCACCCTGTTCGAAGGGCTGCGCGACGAGCCGGCCTCGCGCGCGGCGGGCGGCGGCATCGACTATGCCTGGCGGCACTGGCGGGTGATCCGCGCCTTCGGTCGTTTTCCGCACCGCAATGCTGCGCTGGGGCGGACCAGCACGCCGGCGGAAGAGGTCTACCTCGCCCGTCCCGACGCCGGATTCTGAAGGCACGCGGGGGTCTGGGACCGCCCGGTTTCGGCGGGTTCTCTTCACAAGAGAGTGCGCGAATGGCTGCCGCGCAGTGTCTGCCCCTGCCGGCAAAGGCAGAACTCGGCCCTCGGCCAAGCCGATCGGCCCTACGCGTGTGTTGCCGCTCGCCTCATCTATCGAAAGCTTTACCGCCGCGCCTCTGCCACCCGGAGGATATTCCATTTATCAAGGATTTGCGGGCGGTTTCCGGCGGCCACCCGTGACGGAGAGGTTCCGCCGCCCCGACCTAACATAAGTCTGTGTTCTTTCTGCCACAGTTCGCCGCGATTGCAGGAAGGAACCGCAACCTGGACCTGCAACCCCGGTTTTCTCGTCGCCCGCTCCAAAGCGTTGCGTTTCAAGGGACCACAACAATGACGCTTCGTCGCATCCTGCTTGCTGCCACCGTTCTTTCCGTGCCGGGTGCTGCCATGGCGCAGGACGCCTGGTATTCGCCGACCTCCTGGCTGCCCACCGCCGCCGCCCAGCCGATCCAGGGCGTCTATCTCGGCGCCGGCGCCGGCTGGAACCATTCCGACTCCCGCGGCCTTACCGCGCAGGGTGGCAACGCGGCCTACTTTGACGGCACCTCGGGCAACCGTCAGGGCAACCTCGGCTTCGAGGAAGGCTTCATGGGTAGCCTGGCCATCGGCTATGGTTTCGGGAACGGCTTCCGCACCGAGGTCGAGGGCAGCTACCGCCATAACAACGTCGATCGCCTGGGCGGATTCCAGAACCGTGCCGGCGGCCCGCCGGGTGTGGCCTTCCGGAACATCGACGGCGAGTTGCAGCAGTACGCCGTGATGGCCAATCTTTACTACGACTTCCAGCTGCCCCGCTGGTTCCCGAACATGCCGGTTGCGGTGGTGCCCTACATCGGCGGCGGTGTCGGCTATATGTGGACCGATCTCGACGCCAGCGGTGCCCGTCTGCCGGCTGGCGCCAACTCGGTGCATATCGACGACACGACCGGCCAGTTCGCCTACCAGGGCATTGCCGGCCTGTCCTTCCCGATCACGGCCGTGCCGGGCCTCTCGATCACGGCCGAGTACCGCTACACCGGCGCGCTGCAGAGCAAGTTCGACGGCACCGTACGGGCGCCCAACGGCGCGGTCGTGTCGCGTGGCAAGTATGAAGTCGATCAGGCGCACAACCACTCCGCCCTGATCGGCGTGCGCTACGCCTTCAACCAGCCGGTCCCGCCGGCCCCGGTTCCGGTCGCTCCGGCTCCCGCCGCCGCCCCGGCCCCGGCCCGCACCTATCTCGTCTTCTTCGACTGGGATCGGTACAACCTGACCGAGCGCGCCCGCCAGATCATCGCCGAGGCGGCGCAGAACGCCGGCCGCGTGCAGACCACCCGCATCGAGGTGGCCGGCCACGCCGACCGCTCCGGCTCGCCGCAGTACAACCAGCGCCTGTCGCAGCGTCGCGCCGACGCCGTGGCGGCCGAGCTGGTGCGCCTGGGTGTGAACCGCTCCTCCATCATGGTCGAGGCCTTCGGCGAGAGCCGTCCGCTGGTGCCGACCGCCGATGGCGTGCGCGAGCCGCAGAACCGCCGCGTCGAGATCGTGCTGCGCTAAGCAGCACGCTTCGACCGGAGCAGGAGGGAAGCGCCACGCGGCGCTTCCCTTTTTTCATGCGCCCTCTCCGGATAAAGGCGAGGCATGCCTTCGCGTCCTTCCGCCGGGCCCCGTGCCCTCATCCGGGGCCGCCTGGCCAGCCTGGCCGGCCTGGCCGGCCTGCTGCTGCTCGCCGCCTGCGGTCCGGACCCGGCGGCCGTGCCCCATCTCACCCAGGCCGCCGACGCCCGACCCCGTGTGGTCCCGACCCGGCAGGGACCCGTACGCGGCGTCGCCACCCCGGAGGGGCAGGCCTTCCTCGGCATTCCCTTCGCCGCCCCGCCCACCGGAGAGCGGCGCTGGCGCGCACCCGTTCCGGCCGAGCCCTGGACGACGGAGCGCGACGCGACGCGGCTCGGCCCCGGTTGTCTGGAGAACTACAGCCCGGCCTATCAGCAGGGCGGCTCCTCGCGATGGCTGATCCGCGGCGATGAGGACTGTCTGAACCTCAATGTCTACGCCCCCGCCTCCGCTCGGCCGGGCGAACGCCTTCCGGTCATGGTCTGGCTCTATGGCGGCGGTCTGGTTCTGGGCAGCAACAGGCAATACGATCCGAGCCACCTGGCCCAGGCGCAGCGGGTCATTGTCGTGGCGCCCAACTACCGGCTCGGCACACTGGGCTTCCTGGCGCATTCCGGGCTGCGTGGGGAGAGCGGCACGGCCAATGCCGGGCTGCTGGACCAGCAGGCGGCGCTTCGCTGGGTTCGCGACAACATCGCCGGTTTCGGCGGCGATCCGGGGAATGTCACGCTCTTCGGCGAATCCGCCGGAAGCTGGAGCGCCTGCTTCCAGATGGCCTCGCCCGGTGCCGCCGGGCTCTTCCACCGCGTCATCCTGCAGAGCGGCGTCTGCACCCTGCCGATCTCGACCGTTCCCTTGGCCCGCGCCGAAGCCGCCGGCGCGGCCCTGGCGCGGGAGCTGGGTTGTGGTGAGGGCGAGGCGGGCGTGGCCTGCCTGCGCCGCAAGCCGGCGGAGGAGCTGGCGGCGGCGGCGGCGCGCACGCCTGGCATGCTGGGGGTCAGCAGCTGGGGCCCGGCGCACGGCGATGCCGTGTTGCCCCTCTCACCCGGCGAGGCCTTCGCCCGGCCGGACTTCCATGGCCCCCCCGTCATCAACGGCACCACCCGGGATGAGGGCCGGCTCTTCGCCACCTTGTATCGAATGAGCGGCGCGCTTTTCACCGAGGCCAGCTATGAGTCCGCTGTGACCCGCCTGCTCGGCGACCGCGCCGCGGCGGCGCTGCGGGCCTACCCCCCGTCATCCTCAGGCGGGCCGGCGCTCGCCTTCGCCCAGTTGGTGACGGACGGCATATTCGCCTGCCCGGCCCTGCGCCTGAACCGTCTGCTGGCGCCCCGCCTGCCGCTGCGTGCCTATCAGTTCGCCGATCCCAGCCCGGTCTCCAGCCTCCCGGCCCTGCCCTTCCTGCCGCCGCTCGGGGCATATCATGCCTCGGAAATCCCCTTCATCTTCCGGACCCGCTGGATCCTGGCCGATCCGTCGGAGTTCTCGCCCGCGCAGCACGCCCTGGCGGAGAGGATGCAGGCGGCCTGGGGGCGGTTCGCCCGGAGCGGCGACCCCAACGGCGGTGACCTGCCGGCCTGGCCCACCTATCGGGAGGATGAGGACACCACCCTGGCGCTGCGGCCGGCCGGCATCGGGCTAATCGGGCCGGATCTCTGGCAGGCGCACCGCTGCGGCGTCTGGGAGGCCCTCGGCCTCTAGGTCCGGCTCCCGCCGCGCGGAACTCTAGACCCGGATCGGCGGCTCCAGCGGAGGATCGCCCACCGGGGGGATGTCCGGCGCGTCGGGCGTGGGTTCGTCGGGGCCCGGCGGGTCCTGGATAGGCGGCTCCGGCAGGTCCGGGCCGGGGGGCTCCGGCGGCATGGGCGGCACCGGGCTGGGCGGATCGCTCGGCGGAATGGGGATCTGCGCCCGCAGGGCGTCAGGGGCGGTGTCGGCCGGCGCGGTCATGGCATGCCCTCTCCTTCTTCGTCTCGAAGGAGAAGAGAAGCAGGGACCGTGAAGTTTCCACGGCGCGCTCACGCCCTGCGATGCGGCAGTTTTTGTTGCAATGCACAATCGGCTTCGTCATAGAGTTGAAAAGGGAGGAACCCGTCCGCGGCTCCGCAAGCGGAGGTTCCCATGCGACGACGAAATCTCCTGCGCCACGTGTCGGCCGGGCTGCTGGCCGCCCCGGCCCTCCTTCCCGGCGGCCGTGCCCGCGCCACGGAGCCGGTGGATGTCGAGCTGGTCCTGGCCGTCGATGTCAGCCGCTCGGTCGATGCCGACGAGCAGGAGATGCAGTTCCAGGGCTATGCCCGCGCCTTCCGCGACGCCCGGCTGATCGACGGCATCGCCCATGGCGCGATCGGCGCCATCGCCGTCTGCTTCTTCACCTGGTCAGACTGGAACGTGCAGGAGCTGCTGGTGCCCTGGCGGCGGATCGACGGCCCGGCCAGCGCGGAGGACTTCGCCCGCGCCATCGAGGCCGCGCCCCGGCGGACCCACCTCTACACCTCGATCTCCGCCGCCATCGACTATGCCTCGGGCCTCTTCGGTCAGGGCTATGAGGGCACCCGGCAGGTGGTCGACATCTCCGGCGACGGCGTCAACAACTCGGGCCGCCCGCTCGATCTGGCGCGTGCCGAGGCCCTGCGGAAGGGCATCGTGCTCAACGGCCTGGCGGTGCTGGACCACACCCCGCCCTCGCCGCAGTTCGCCGCGCTGCAGCCGCCGCTGGACGAGTACTACCGCGACCAGGTGATCGGCGGGCCCGGCGCCTTCCTGATGGTGGCCGAGAGCTTCGCGGCTTTCGAGGGCGCTGTCCGGCGCAAGATCATCCGCGAGATCGCCGCCCGCCCGGCGCCGGGCCCCCGGGTGGAGCGCGCCACCGCCTGACGCGGCGGCGGATGGCTGCCCTGCCCTCACCCCCCTGGCGCGCCGCCGCGCCCCGGCGCAGTTTTCCGCCTGGACGACAAGGGACTCAGGGGCGGAATGGAGCGGGACACGGACGGGCTGCCGCAGCCGGAGCGGTTCTGGGCGGTGCTGGCGCTGGCGGCCTCGATCGCCCTCTCGGTGATGGACAGTTCCATCGCCAACGTGGCCCTTCCCGCGATCGCCGCCGACCTCGGGGTGGCGCCCGCCGATGCCATCCTCGTGGTGAACGCCTACCAGATCGCCGTGGTCATGTCCCTGCTGCCGCTGGCCTCCCTGGGTGAGCTGCTCGGCTACCAGCGGGTCTATCGCGCCGGCCTGGTGCTGTTCATCGGCGCCTCCTGCGCCTGCGCCCTGTCGGAGTCGCTGACCGGGCTGACCATCGCCCGCGCGGCCCAGGGGCTCGGCGCCGCTGGGTTGATGAGCGTCAACACCGCGCTGGTGCGCTTCATCTATCCGCAGCGCCTGCTCGGCCAGGGCATGGGGGTCAACGGGCTGGTGGTCGCGCTGTCCTCGGCGCTCGGGCCGACGGTCGCGGCCGGCATCCTGAGCGTGGCGCACTGGCCCTGGATCTTCGCGGTGAACATCCCCATCGGGCTGGTCGCCCTGGCGCTGGCCTGGCGCTTCCTGCCGCAGACGCCGCGGGCCAGCCGGCGCTTCGATGCCGCCAGCGCCCTGCTCAGCGCCGCCACCTTCGGCCTCTTCATGACCGGGGTGGAACAGGGGACGCGCGGCGGCGGCTGGCTGTCCGCGCTGCCGCTGCTGGGCGGCGGCATCCTGGCCGGCTTCCTGCTGGTCCGGCGGCAGGCGGGGCGGCCGGCGCCGCTGCTGCCCGTGGACCTGCTGCGAATCCCCATCTTCGCCCTGTCCGTCCTGACCTCGATCAGTTCCTTCGCGGCGCAGATGCTGGCCTTCGTCGCCCTGCCCTTCTTCCTGCAGCACGGGCTGGGGCGGAACCAGGTCGAGACGGGGCTGCTGATGACGCCCTGGCCGGTCATGCTGGTCATCATCTCCCCCCTCGCCGGACGCCTGTCGGACCGCATCTCCGCCGGCCTTCTCGGCGGCATCGGGCTGGCCGTGATGGCCTGCGGCCTGTTCCTGCTGGCCGGGCTGCCGCCCGCGCCGACCGCGCTCGACATCGGCTGGCGGATGGCCCTCTGCGGCCTCGGCTTCGGCCTGTTCCAGAGCCCGAACAACCGCGCCCTGCTCTCCTCCGCCCCGCGCGAGCGCAGCGGCGGCGCCAGCGGCATGCTCTCGACCTCGCGCCTGATCGGGCAGACCACCGGCGCCGCGCTGGCGGCGCTGGTGCTGCGCCT
Organism: Roseomonas sp. KE0001; assembly: GCF_016107285.1. Lineage (GTDB taxonomy): Bacteria > Pseudomonadota > Alphaproteobacteria > Acetobacterales > Acetobacteraceae > Pseudoroseomonas. Next base: position 37,899 of record NZ_RCVQ01000011.1, read on the forward strand.
CTCGGGCACCGACGGCACCGGCACGGCGCTCACCGTGGCCGGCGGCATCGCCGCGGCCGCGGCCCTGATCAGCTTCAGCCGCCTGCGCGCCGGCTGAGCCCCTCCCGCCTCTGCAACGGATCCCTGCCCATGTCCTCCGATACCCCGCAGCCTTCTCCCGAACTCCTGGCGGCCGAGATCCTGCGCCAGACGACGGCGCGCGGGCTGGAGAAATCCGTCTGTCCCAGCGAGGTCGCCCGCGCCCTGGCGCCGGGCGAGGCGTGGCGCGGCCTGATGGGGCCGGTGCGGCGCGCCGCCATCGCGCTGGCCGAGGCGGGGCGCATCGAGATCCTGCGCAAGGGCAAGCCGGTACCGCCCGAGGCGGTGCGCGGCGTCATCCGCCTGCGCGCGCTCCCCGGCTGACGCCGCCCATCCCCTGCCGTGCGAAGAAGGCCCCCGCCGATGGCCATCCCCCGCTTCCCCTTCCTGCGCGACGCCTGGGCCCTCGCCCGGCCCTACTGGAGCAGCGAGGAACGCTGGCGGGCGCGCCTGCTGCTGGCCGTCGTCGTCGCGTTGAACCTGGCGCTGGTCGGCATGGGCGTGCTGCTCACCTTCTGGAACCGCCAGTTCTACAACGTGCTGGAGGCCCGGGACGCCGAGGCCTTCGGCGCCCTGCTGCTCCTCGGCCACCGCGGCGCCGGCGGCTTCATGCCGGGATTCGCGGTGATCGCCCCGCTGTACATCCTGGTCGCGGTCTATGCGCTCTACCTGCAGATGGCCCTGCAGATCCGCTGGCGCCGCTGGATGACCGAGAAGCTGATCGAGGGCTGGCTGGAGCACCGCGCCTATTACCGCATCGCCCTGACCGATCGCGGCACCGACAATCCCGACCAGCGCATCGCCGAGGACACCCGCCTCTTTGTCGATGACACGCTGAGCCTCGGCCTCGGCCTGATGAACGCGGTGGTGACGCTGGTCTCCTTCGTCTTCGTGCTCTGGAGCCTGTCGGGGCCGATGGAGATCCTGGGTGTCAGCATCCCCGGCTACATGGTCTGGGTGGCGCTGCTCTATTCCGTCATCGGCACCTGGCTGGCCCATCTGGTGGGGCGACGGCTGATCCGGCTGAACTTCCTGCAGCAGCGGGTCGAGGCGGATCTGCGCTTCGCCCTGGTGCGCTTCCGCGAGAACATGGAGGGCATCGCCCTCCAGGGCGGCGAGGCGCGGGAGCGGCAGGGGCTGCTGGCGCATTTCCACGCGGTGCTGGAGAACTGGTGGGGCATCATGCGCGTCACCAAGCACCTCACCTTCTTCACCGCCGGCTTCACGCAGGTCGCCATCGTCTTTCCCATCCTCGTCGCCGCCCCGGCCTTCTTCGCCGGGCGCCTCGACCTCGGCGGGCTGATCCAGACCTCCTCGGCCTTCCAGGAGGTGCAGGGCTCGCTCTCCTGGGCGATCAACAACTACGGCCGGCTGACCGGATGGCGCGCCACGGTGGAGCGGCTGACCGGCTTCAGCCGGGCCATCGCCCTCGCCCACGCCGCCGCCGGGGAAGGGCCGCGCCGCGTGGCGACGCCGGGGCCGGAGCTGCGCGCCGAGCAGCTCGACATCCATCTCCCCGATGGCCGCACCCTGACGCGGCAGGCACGGCTCTCGGTGCGGCCGGGCGAGGCGGTGCTGATCACCGGCGCCTCGGGCAGCGGCAAGTCCACCGTGTTCCGCGCGCTGTCCGGCATCTGGCCCTTCGGTTCGGGCGAGATCGCCACCCCGCCCGGCGAGGCGCTGTTCCTGCCGCAGCGGCCCTACCTGCCGCTCGGCACGCTGCGCGCCGCCGTGACCTATCCGCGCGACCCGGCGGAAGTGCCGGAGGCGCGGCTGCGCGCGGTGCTGGAGCAGGTCGGGCTGGGGCGGCTGCTGCCCCGGCTGGACGAAGCCGAGACCTGGGACAAGCGGCTCTCGGGCGGCGAGCAGCAGCGCCTGGCGATCGCCCGCGCCCTGCTGCTGCGCCCGCGCTGGCTGTTCCTCGACGAGGCCACGGCCAGCCTCGACCCCGAGGCGGAGGAGGCGCTCTACGCCCTGTTGCGGCGGGAACTGCCGGAGACGGGGATCCTGTCCATCGCGCATCGCCCCGCCGTCGCGCGGCATCACGACCGCGTGTTGCGCCTGGAGGAGGGCGTGCTGCGCCCGGTTTGACGCCGGGCATCGCCGGAGGGGGCTTCGCGGCACCGGAAAAGCCGTCCATAGCTGGGGCGCCTGCCGCGCGAAGGAGCCTCGCCTTGAGTGCCGTGCTGACGCCTGTCATCGATCATGTGGTCGTCTCCGTCGGGGACCGTCTGGACGAGGCGGCCGAGACCTATCGCCGCCTGGGCTTCACGCTCACCGAACGCGGGCACCACAGCCTCGGCTCCAGCAACCACCTGGCGGTCTTCGGCACGGACTATCTGGAACTGCTCGGCCACGAGCCGGCCCGGCTGCAGGGCGCCGCGCCGCCCTGGCAGATGCCCGATGGCCTCGGCGGTCTGGTCTTCAAGCCGCTGCCGACGGAGGACTTCGCCAGGCGGATCGCCGAGGCCGGCGTGCCGGTCGGCGAGTCCCGCGACTTCGCGCGCCCCGTCGCGCTGCCCGGCGGCGGCGCGCGGGAAGCGCGCTTCCGCGTCACCCACCTCGCGGCCGGGGCCAGCCTGGGCGGCCGCGTCTTCTTCTGCCACCACCACACGCCCGAGCTGGTCTGGCGGCAGGAATGGCAGCGCCACGACAACGCCGTGACCGGCGTGGCCGAGTTCGGCGTGACGAGCGGCGAGCCGGCACGGACGGCGGCGCCCTACCGCGCGCTGTTCGGCAAGGCCGTGGCCGAGATCCCCGGCGGCGTGGCGATCGCCGCGGCGGGGGCGCGGGTGTTGATCCTGACACCGGAGGCCGCGCGGGCCCGCTGGGGCCGGGCCCTGCCCCGGCTGCCATCGGACGGCCGGGAACGCATGGTGGCTCTCGGCCTGCGCAGCGCCCGCCTCGAGGACAGCCGCGACCTGCTGCGGCGGTCCGGCTTCCGGCCCCGTGAGAAGGAAGGCCGCCTGTTGCTGCCCGCCGCGGAGACCGGCGGCCTGGCGCTCAGCTTCAGCGGCTGAGGGGCGCCTCGCTGGCCTCGGTGAAATAGCCGGTATGCCGGGCCTGGATCTCCGCGATCCGGCCCAGCGTGTCCGAGAGGTGGCGGCGCAGGCCGGCCACCGCCGCCTCCACCCGCCCCGCCAGGATCGCGTCGGCCAGCGCCTCGTGCTCCGCGAGGATCGCGGCGGCCTTCCCCGGAGCCGGCAGATGGAGGCGGCGCAGCCGGCGCAGGTGGCCGCTCCGGGCCTGCGCCAGATCCCAGAGCCCCGCGACGCCGGCGGCGGCATGCAGCTCGGCATGGAAGGCGTCGTCGGCGGCCGCGAAGGCATCGTGATCGCCCCCCTCGAGCAGCCTCCGCTGCTCCCGCAGATGCTCCTGCAGGCCGGCCCGCAGTCCGGCCGGGGGGGCCTCCGCCAGGTGCCGGACTGTCTCCAGCTCGATCGCGCGGCGCAGGAAGAGGGCCTCGCGGGCGCTGGCGAGATCGATCCGCGCCACCCGCGTCGAGGCGCTGGGCACCACCTCCACCAGCCCCTCGGCCTGCAGCCGCATCAGCGCCTCGCGCACCGGGGTCTGGCTGAGGCCGAGCTGCGCGGCGAGGGCGGCGCGCGACAGCACCGCGCCGGGCGCCAGGGTGAGGACCAGGATCGCCTCGCGGAGTGCGCGGTAGGCGAACTCTCCCGCTGAGGGCGGGCGGCCGAAGGGTCGCAGGGCGGCGATCGGCAGAGGCGCGTTCTGGTCCATGGCCCTTTATATCGTTCTTTACCGAAATCCGAAATATCGGCTGCTTGCCTGACAAGCTGATGTCCGGTATCAGGAACGGCAAGGCCCTGCTGCCAAGGGCCGATCATTGGGGGATGGACGTCAGGACGGTCTCGCGGGCCCACTGGCACCCCTGCCCTGCGCCGAGGAGTCCGCCATGCCCCTGCCCCGCATCGTCGTCGCCCGCCGTATCACCGAAGCCGCCGCCGCCCGTGCCCGCCGGGACTTCGACGCCCTGATGGCCGAGCACGACATGGACGCCGCGGAAACCATCGCTGCGGCGGCGGCGCACCGCGCCGAGGCCATCCTCATCGGCGGCACCTCGAAGCTGGACGCCGCCGCCATCGCGCAACTGCCCGATCATGTCCGGCTGATCGCCAACAGCAGCGTCGGCTACGACCACATGGACGCCGCGGCGGCCAAGGCGCGTGGCATCCTGGTCACCAACACGCCGGACGTGCTGACCGACTGCACCGCCGATCTCGCCTTCATGCTGCTGCTCGGCGCCTGCCGCCGGGCGCATGAATACGACGCCCTCATGCGGGCCGGCTGGCGAAAAAAGCTGGGTCTGCCCGACATGCTGGGAGTGAAGCCCTCGGGCAAGGCGCTGGGCATCGTCGGCATGGGGCGCATCGGCCGCGCCATGGCCCAGCGCGCGCGCGGCTTCGGCATGACGGTGCTCTACCACAACCGCAACCGCCTCCCCCCGGAACTGGAGCAGGGCGCGCGGTACTTCGCCGACCTGCGGGAGATGCTGCCGCATTGCCAGATCCTGTCGCTGCACCTGCCGGGCGGCGCCCCCAGTGGAACGATCATGACGCGCGAGACCTTTGCCCTGCTTCCCCGCGGCGCCGTCTTCGTCAACACCGCGCGCGGCTCGCTGGTCGATGAGGAGGCGCTGCTGGAGGCCCTGACGAGCGGCCAGCTCTTCGCCGCCGGGCTCGACGTGTTCCGCAGCGAACCCGACTACGACACGCGCTTCGCCGAGTTGCCCAATGTCCTGCTGGCGCCCCATGTGGCCAGCGCCACGATCGAGACACGCGACGCCATGGGCTTCCGCGCCCTCGACAACATCGCCGCCGTCACCGCAGGCCGCGCCCCGATCGACCCTGTCTGAAGCCGGGATCCAACCCATGAGCCAGTCTCCCCTGCCCCGCGTCAAAACCGTCGAGGAATTCCGCAGCCGCCGCTGGTTCGGTCCGGCCGACCTGCGCAGCTTCGGCCACCGCTCCCGCGCCATGCAGATGGGCTACGCGCCCGAGGAATGGACCGGCAAGCCGGTCATCGCCATCGTCAACACCTGGTCCGACCTGCAGCCCTGCCACGCGCACTTCAAGACCCGCGTCGATGACGTGAAGCGCGGCATCCTGATGGCTGGCGGCTTCCCGGTCGAGCTGCCGGCCATCTCGGTTTCCGAGAGCTTCGTCAAGCCGACCACCATGCTCTACCGCAACATGCTGGCCATGGAGACGGAGGAGCTGCTGCGCTCGCACCCCGTCGACGGCGTGGTGCTGATGGGCGGCTGCGACAAGTCGACCCCCGCCCTGCTGCTGGGCGCCACCAGCATGAACATCCCGGCGATCTTCCTGCCGGCCGGCCCGATGCTGCGCGGCAACTGGCAGGGCAAGGTGCTGGGCTCGGGCTCGGATTCCTGGAAGTACTGGGACGAGCTGCGCGCCGGCAAGATCACCGACCAGGACTGGCTGGGCGTCGAGGGCGGCATCGCCCGCAGCTATGGCACCTGCATGACCATGGGCACCGCCTCGACCATGACCGCCATCGCCGAGGCGGTGGGCATGGTGCTGCCGGGCGGCTCCTCCGTCCCCGCCGCCGATGCCGGGCATATCCGCCTGGCCAGCGAGAGCGGGCGGCGCATCGTCGAGATGGTCTGGGAGGACCTGACGCCGCAGAGGATCCAGACGCGGGAGGCCTTCGAGAACGCCATCGCCGTCGCCATGGCCATGGGCTGCTCGACCAACGCCATCATCCACCTGATCGCCATGGCGCGCCGCGCCGGCCAGGAGATCGGCCTCGACGACTTCGAGCGCTTCAGCCGCAAGGTTCCGGTCATCGGCAATGTGCGCCCCTCCGGCAATGCCTACCTGATGGAGGACTTCTTCTATGCCGGCGGCATCAGGGCGCTGATGGGCAATATCCGCGAGCACCTGCATCTCGACTGCCTGACCGTGACCGGCCGCAGCCTCGGCGAGAACATCGAGGGCGCGCGCGTCTACAACGACGATGTCATCCGCGGCACCGCCAATCCGATCTATGGCGAGGGGTCTCTGGCGGTGCTGAAGGGCAACCTCGCTCCCTCCGGCTGCGTCATCAAGCCGGCCGCGATGGACCAGAAGTTCCTGAAGCATTCCGGGCCGGCGGTGGTCTTCGACGACTATCCCTCGATGAAGAAGGCGGTGGAGGACGAGAGCTTCCCCTTCACGCCCGATACGGTGATGGTGCTGCGCAACGCCGGCCCGCAGGGCGGCCCCGGCATGCCGGAATGGGGCATGCTGCCGATGCCGAAGAAGCTGCTGAAGATGGGGCTGCGCGACATGCTGCGCCTGTCGGACGCGCGCATGTCCGGCACCAGCTATGGCGCCTGCGTGCTGCATGTCGCGCCCGAATCCTATATCGGCGGCCCGCTCGCGCTGCTCCGCACCGGCGACATCGTCGAGGTGGATGTCGATGCGCGCAGCATCAACATGCGGGTCCCGGACGAGGAACTGGCCCGCCGCCGCGCCGAATGGGTGCCGCCGCCGGAGCGCTACGGCCGCGGCTATGGCTGGATGTTCTCGAAGCATATCCGCCAGGCCGACGAGGGCTGCGACTTCGACTTCCTGAAGACCGAGTTCGGCCCGCCGGTCCCCGAGCCGGCGATCTTCTGACCGCCACGCCCCCTTTCGCCCGGAGCAACCAACGATGAGCAAACTCAAGCCCGAGACCCGCGACAAGCTGAAGCAGGTCAGCACCGCGACCCTGGCCACGGCGCTGTTCAAGCGCGGGCTGCGCAACCAGATGATCCAGGGGGTGCAGCCGCTGCGCCCGATGGCGGAGAGCATGGTGGGCGAGGCCTTCACCCTCCGCTACATGCCGGCGCGCGAGGATCTCAACAGGATCGACGTCTTCCGCGACCGCGCCCACCCGCAGCGCAAGGCGGTGGAGGAGTGCCCGCCCGGCGCCGTGATGGTGATGGACAGTCGCAAGGACCCGCGCGCCGCCTCGGCCGGCGGCATCCTGGTGACGCGGCTGATGAAGCGCGGCGTCGCCGGCGTCGTCACCGATGGCGGCTTCCGCGACAGCGCCGAGATCGCCTCGCTCGAGATGCCGGTCTTCCACACCCGCCCCTCGGCGCCGACCAATCTGACGCTGCACCAGGCGATCGACATCAACGTGCCGATCGGCTGCGGCGACGCGCCGGTCTTTCCGGGCGATGTCATCGTCGGCGACAATGACGGCGTCATCGTCATCCCCGCCGAGCTGGCCGACGAGCTTGCCCAGGAAGCGACGGAGATGACGGCCTTCGAGGACTTCGTCACCGAGCAGGTGCGTGGCGGCCGCTCCATCCTCGGCCTCTATCCGCCGACCGACGAGCAGTCGCTCACCGATTTCGCCGCCTGGAGGAAGGAGAAGGGGCGCTAGCCGCCACCTCCCCTTTCCACGTCCAAGGAGATCAAGAAGAATGCACCGTCGCACCCTGCTGCGGGCCGGCTCGCTCGCGCTGCCGGCCCTGATCCTGGGCCGCCAGGCTCGCGCCCAGGCCTGGCCGAACCGGCCCACCACCATGATCGTGCCTTTCGCCCCCGGCGGCTCCTCCGACATCATCGGCCGGGCCGTGGCGCAGCGCATGACCGAGGCGCTGGGCCAGCCGGTCGTGGTGGAGAACCGCCCGGGCGCGGCCGGAGAGGTCGGTGCGCGGCAGCTTGCCCGCGCCACGCCGGATGGCCACACGCTGCTGGCGGCGCCGATCAGCACCTTCGCCATCAACAAGGCGCTGCGGCCCAAGCTCGGCTACGATCCGGAGACGGATTTCACCAACCTGACGCTCTCCGTGACCACGCCGAACGTTCTGGTGGTCAATCCGAAGCAGGTTCAGGCCAACGACCTGAAGGCCCTGATCGCCTGGCTGAAGCGCGCGGGGGCGCAGGATTCCTACTCGACCAGCGGCGTCGGCTCGTCCGATCATCTCACCATGGAGCTGTTCAAGCAGCTCACCGGCACCCATGTCGCGCATATCCCCTACGCCGGCGGCTCGCCTGCGACGACCGACCTGATCGCCGGCAATGTCCAGCTGTCCTTCCAGAACCTGGGCTTCATCACGCCCTTCATCCAGGACAGGCAGGTCAAGCCGATCCTGGTGACCTCCGAGAAGCGGCACCCGCTGCTGCCGGACGTCCCGACCGCCGCGGAGGCCGGGCTCGAGGACTTCGTCGTCTATTCCTGGCAGGCCATGGCCGGGCCGCCGAAGATGGAACCGGCGCTGATCCAGCGCGTGCATGCCGCCATCGTCGCCGGGCTGAAGCACCCCGAGACCGTGAAGCAGATGGACCGTATCGGCTTCAGCGTCGTGGGCAACAGTCCGGAGGAGTTCCAGGCGTTCCAGCGCAAGGAGATCGCGCGCTGGACCGATGTGGTGAGGCGCGGCAACATCGAGGCCGCCTGACCCTCCGGAGGTTGAGGGTGGGCCGAGCGCCCCGCCCACCCTCCCCTCAGTCGAAGCTCAGGAAGCCCGGCATCTCGCGGATCGGCCGGGCCGCCTTCAGCTTTGCCAGATCGGGCACCGGCCGCGCGAGGGTGGCGTCGCCGCTCACCGCCGCCTCGATGGCCGCCGCCACGGCGATGACCTGCGCATCCGCCCCGCGCGCGCCGACGATCTGCAGCCCGAAGGGCATGCCGGCGCGGTCGACGCCCAGCGGCAGGCTGATCGCCGGATGCGCCGGAAGGGTCACGGCATAGGCCAGGGCCAGCCAGTGGAAGTAGCTCTTGGTCGGCTGGCCGTCGATCTCGGCCGGATAGAGCTCGCTCCACGGGCGCGGCGAGAGGGTGATGGCCGGCGAGAGGATGACATCCACGCCGGTCTCGAAGAAGGCCTGCCAGGCGCGGTAGATCTGGGTCTGCAACACCGAGGCGCGCGCCACGTCGCTGGCGCTGTAGCCCCAGCCTTCCTCGACATTGGCGCGCACGTTCGGGCCCACATCCTGCGGGCGCGCGCGCACCTTCTCCTCATGTCCGGCCAGGAAGCTCAGGGCCCGCAGGATGGCGAAGGCCTCGTCGTAACCGCCGCATTGCGGGTGCTTCTCCTCGACCCCCGCGAAGAGCGGGCCGAGCGCCTTCACGCGCTCGGCGAAGACCTCGCGGATATGCCGCTCCGTCGGCGCGAAGCCGAAATCCGGCGTGGCTGCGACGCGGATCGTCGAGAGGTCGATCGCCTCATGTAGCGCCATGCCGCGCCGCACGTCGATGTCGGGCAGCGTGTAGGCCAGCGGGTCGACGCCGTGGTCGGCCGCCATGGCGGAAAGCATCAGCGCCAGATCGCCGGTGTCGCGCGCCATCGGGCCGAGCACCGAGAGGGCCGACCAGCCCAGGGCCCGCCGCTCGGCCGGCACCACGCCGGGGCTCGGCCGGAAGCCGACGATGCCGTTGAAGGCCGCCGGATTGCGCAGGGAGCCGCCGGTGTCCGAGCCACTGGCCAGCGGCACCATGCCGCAGGCCAGCGCCACGCCCGATCCGCCCGAGGAGCCGGCCGCCGAGCGGGCCGGGTCGAAGGGATTGCCCGTCGCGCCATAGACGGCGTTGCGGGTATTGGCCCCGGCGCCGAACTCCGGCGTGTTGGTCTTGCCGAGGACGATGCCGCCGGCCTGGCGCAGATCCGCCACCATCGTGGAATCGCGCTTCGGCACGTTGTCGCGAAAGATCGGGCTGCCGAAGGTGGTGGCCAGCCCCTCGGTATCGTCGAGATCCTTGATGCCGAGCGGCAGGCCGTGCAGCAGACCGAGCGCCTCGCCCCGCATGACCGCGGCCTCCGCCGCCTTGGCCTCGCGCCGCGCGCGGTCCTCATCCATCGCCACCATGGCGTTCACGGCATGGTTCACCGCGCCGATGCGGGCGATGCAGGATTCCAGCAGTTCGACGGGGGAGAGCTTCTTCTCGCCGATCAGGCGGCGGGCGGTGACGGCGGAGAGGTCGCAGGCTTCGGTCACGCGGAACGTCCTTCGGGCAAAGCGGGTGGGGAAGCGGGGCGCGCCGGGCGCCCCGCCGGAGTTCAGTAGCCGAGCGCGCAGCCATCCTTGCGCGGGTCGGATCCGCCGATCAGCACGCCGCGCCGGTGATCGATCAGGATCGCCTGGCCGCCGCCATGCGGCTTGTTGATGAACTCGCACTGGTGACCCATGCGGTTCAGCCGGTCGATCACCGCGGCCGGGATGCCGCGCTCCACCTGCACCTTGCCCTGGTAGGGGAAGAGCCGCGGCAGGTCGAGCGCCGCCTGCACGTCGAGGCCGAACTCGAAGTGGTTGGAGAGGAAAAGCGTCTGGCCCATCGGCTGGAAATGCCCGCCCATGACGCCATAGGGCATCAGTGCGCGGCCGTTCTCCATCACCATGCCGGGGATGATGGTGTGCATCGGCCGCTTGTTCGGCGCGATGCAGTTCGGGTGGCCCTCCTGCAGGCGGAAACCGAAGCCGCGGTTCTGCAGCATGACGCCGCTCTTCTCGGCCAGGATGCCGGAGCCGAAGCTCTCGAAGAGCGAGTTGATGAAGGAGCAGGCATTGCCCTCGGCATCGACGACGCAGAGATAGACCGTGTCGCGGTGCTTCGGCAGCATCTCCGCCATGCCGGCCGGCGGCAGCTCGCGCATCGCGACATCGTCGCTGATCAGCGCGCGCAGCTTGCGGGTGTAGTCCTCGCTGGTCAGCTTCGCCACCGGCACCTCGACCTGCGAGGGATCGGCCAGGAAGCCGTCCCGGTCGCGATAGGCGAGGCGCGCCGCCTCGACGTGGCGGTGCAGGCGCTCGGTGGAGAGCGGCCCCTGCTCGGGCGTCTCGAACTGACCGAGCACGCCGAGCATCTGCAGCACCAGCAGGCCCGAACCGTTCGGCGGGCACTGATAGACGTCGAGCCCGCGCCAGCGCGTCTGAATCGGCTCCACGAACTCCGCGACGTCGAGGCCGCGGGCGAAGTCGGCCTCGGTGTGGGTGCCACCGGCGGCGCGCAGGGTCGCAACCATGTCGGCCGCGACCTCGCCCTCGTAGAACGCCTTCGCGCCCTGCTGGCCGATGGCGCGGAGGGTGCGGGCCAGCGCCAGCTGGGCGAAGATGTCACCGATGCGGAAGGGCTTGCCGTCCTTCAGGAAGTGCTGCGCGGCCGCCGGATGCTTCGCCAGCTTGCCCACCGCCGCCTCCCAGTCCGAGGCGACGCGCGCGTGCACCGGGTGGCCCTCCTCGGCGAGCTTCGCCGCCGGCTCCAGGATCTCGGCGAGCGACAGCCGGCCGTGCGCCGCGTTGAGCTTGGCCCAGGCCGAGACGGCCCCCGGCACCGTGACCGAATGGGCCGAGGTGTTGACCATGGCGGTCAGGCCGTCGGCGCGCAGCTTCTCCGGCGTGGCGCCGGCCGGGGCGCGGCCGGAGCCGTTCATGGCCACGACCTTGCCGCCGCCCGCCGGGGCATACAGGCAGAAGCAGTCGCCGCCGATGCCGGTGGACTGCGGCTCGATCACCGCCAGCACGGCGGCGGCGGCGATGGCGGCGTCCATGGCGTTGCCGCCGCGGCGGAGAATGTCGATCGCCGTCAGCGTCGCCGCGGGCATGGAGGTGGCCGCCATGCCATGGGTCGCCAGGACCGGGCTGCGGCCAGGGGCATGGAAATCGCGGGTCGGGTAGTCGCGCATTGTTCTCTTTCGCGTCGGACGTTGAGGCACAGCAGCTTACCGCGCCCCGCCGGCCACCACCACCTGCGCGCCGGCACGGCGGGGGATGGCTTGCCACTTCCCTCGCCCAGCCCGCCGCGCTATCCGGAGACCATGGCAGCCACCGCAACGATCGAAGATTTCGACCGCCTCGACATCCGTGTCGGCACGGTGGTCGACGCGCAGCTCCTGGAGGGGGCGCGCAAGCCGGCCTACCGGCTGGAGATCGATCTCGGCCCGGAGCTCGGCCTCCGCCGTTCTTCGGCCCAGATCACGGCGCATTACAAGCCCGACCAGTTGATCGGCCGGCAGGTGCTCTGCGTGGTGAACTTCCCGCCCCGCCGCATCGCCGGCTTCGAGAGCCAGGTGCTGACCCTTGGCCTGCCTGACACCGAGGGCGCCGTCGTCCTGCTCAGGCCCGATATCGCCGTGCCCAACGGCGGCAGGATGTTCTGAGCATGGCACCGCGCTACTACACCGTCACCTGGGACCAGCTGCACCGCGACGGCAAGGCGCTGGCCTGGCGGCTCATCGCCAAGGGGCCCTGGAAGGGCATCGTCGCCATCACGCGCGGCGGGCTGATCCCGGCCGCCATCGTGGCGCGCGAGCTGGACTGCCGGCTGATCGAGAGCGTCTCCATCGTCACCTACGACGAGGAGACGCGCGGCGAGCCGGTGGTGGCCAAGGCGCCCGCCGCCGCCGGGGATGGCGAGGGTTGGCTGGTGCTGGACGATCTGGTGGACACCGGCACCACCCTCAGGGTAGTGCGCGGGCTGTTGCCGAAGGCGCATTACGCCACGGTCTACGCCAAGCCGGCCGGCAATCCCCTGGTCGATACCTTCATCACCGAGGTCAGCCAGGACACCTGGATCCTCTTTCCCTGGGACACCGAGCCGCAATTCGTGGCGCCGATCGCGCGCTCGGCCCCGCCGCAGTGAGGCGACCGGGGGCCGGCGGTCCCCGGCGCGGCACCCGGAGCAGATCCTGATCAGGTGGAAGCGCCTGATCGGGTGAAGCTGCCCGCAAAAACAAATACTCTAGTAGCCGCGGTCCGGCCGCACCTGGTTCGGCCAGCCCTGGCCGGCGCGATGCGCCCGGATGTTCTCGAACAGGATGTCCAGGCTGATGTCGTTGTAGGTGTCCGGATTGTCCGAGGACATATGCGGCGTGACCAGCAGGTTGGGCGCCCGCCAGAGTCGGTGCTCCGGCGGCAGGGGCTCCGGCGTGGCCACGTCGGTCACCGCCCCACCGAGATGGCCGCCCTCCAGAAGGTCGCACAGCGCGTCCTGGTCCCACAACGCGCCACGGCCGATATTCACCAGCCGCGCGCCCGCGGGCAGCAGCGCGAGGCGGCGGCGATCCATCAGGCCGCGCGTCTCGGGCGTCAGTGGGCAGGCCAGCACGAGGTAGTCGGCGCGCGGCAGCACGCTGTCCATATCGCCCTGCGCCACGACCTCATCGCACGACTCGTGCGGCGTCGCGCGGCTGCGGACCCCGATCACGGTCATGCCGAAGCGCTTCGCCCAGCCCGCCACGGCGCCGCCCAGCGTGCCGAGGCCGACGACGCAGACGGTGCGCCCCGCCAGCAGGGTGGCGAAGCGCGGCCGCCACTCGCCCCGCTGCTGCGCCTGGGCGAAGGTCGGGATATGGTTGGCTAGCATCAGCAGGGCCATGATGCCGTATTCACCGGCCTTGGCCCCATGCGTGCCGCGGTTGTTCAGCAGCGCCGTCCGCGCCGGCAGCCAGTCCAGCGGCAGCAGCCGGTCCACCCCGGCGGAGTTGCAGAAGATCGCCTTCAGCCCGGGCGCGCGCTCCGGCGGCAGCTTGCCCTTCAGGCGCCGGTCCACCTCGGAAACCCAGGTGAGAAGGATGTCCGCCTCGCCCAGGCCGGCGGCGAAGCCGGCATCGTCATCGGCGAAGCTGACGGTCAGGCCGGTCATGTCCGGATGGCGGGTCAGCGCCTGGCGCCACTGCGCCTCCGTGATCGGGAACAGGGTTTCGCCGGCGGGATTCTGGACGTGGATGCGCATGGCGCGAAGCCTCGCATGGCGGGCGGCCACGTCAAGGCCGTTGCACAGGCGGAAGGCCTCCGGCGCGCCTGCCCTTGACGGTCCTTCCCGCGGCGGCTTTGATGCGGCCATGACCCCGGCCGCGCCCGCGCTGCGATCCTATTACCGGCTCTCCGCATAGAGAGCGGCCCGGTCGTCCCTGCCTTGAACGAGACACCCTGCCGCCCACCGGGCGGCAGTGTCATTTCGGACCCCTGGCTTTCCGGTGGCGGCGCCAGCCCGCCGAGGATGCCAATGTCCCGCCTTCCCCGCCTCCGCTTCGGCCTGATCGGCCTCGGTGCCTTCGGCGCCTTCTGCCGGCCGCATCTGGAACGTCTCGGCCCCGTCGCCGGGCATGATCCCGCCTGGCCCGGCTCGGCCTCCCTGGCCGAGGCCGCGAGCCGGGATATCGTGGTGCTGGCTGTTCCCGTCGCCCGGCTGGCCGAGGCGGCCCGTGCCATCGCGCCGCATCTGCGGCCGGGCGCCGTGGTGGTCGAACTCTGCTCGCTGAAGACGCGCCCCCTGGCGACGCTGCGCGCCCTGCTGCCGCGCCATGTCCGCGTCCTGGGGCTGCACCCCCTCTTCGGGCCGCAAAGCGCGCGGGACGGGATCGTCGGGCTGCGCGTGGTGGTCGATCCCTCCGGCGGCGCCGCCGCCCGCCTAACCGCGCGGCTGCTGCACCGCCTCGGCCTCGCCGTGGTCTGGATGACGGCCGAGGAGCATGACCGGCAGATGGCCTGGGTGCAGGGGCTGACCCATCTGCTGGCCCGGCTGGTACAGGGGCTGGACATGCCCGAACTGCCACACCGGACCCGCAGCTTCGATCGGTTGATGGACGCGCTCGGCATGGTCTCGCAGGACAGCGAGGCGCTGTTCCGCACCATCACCGAGGAGAACCCCTTCATGCCCGAGGTGAAGGCGCGGCTGCTGGCCGGGGCCGAGGCGCTGCTGCGCGCGCCCGCGGGCCAGGGCGAGGACACCCTGGCCGCGTGAGGCCTCAGCCTCCCGAGTTCCGCTGCCGCTCCCCATGGCGGTGCAGCAGGAACTCGCGCCCCAGCTTGACCCGCGCCACGCCGTCATAGGCGACGATATCGGCGGTGGCGTAGGTCTCGCTCCAGGTATCGGGGATGAAGCTGCCGGTGCCGACCACGTCGATCGGCGCCCGGGCCTGCTGCATCACCCGGCACTTGCCGACGCCGAAGCCGGAGGAGGCGACGATCCGCACGCGGGGGAAGCCCGCCTCGTCCAAGGCCTCGCGCATGCGCCAGATCGCCGCCGCTGAGACGCCGGTGCCGACCAGGTGGCGCAGCTCGGTCTCCGAGCGGTAGCGGCGGATGGCGCCGGGCGCGTGCCGCTCCAGCACCGCGTAGGAGGCCGCCGGGTCCAGCCCTTCGAGGAAGCGGCCGCCATGGGTGTCGATCCGCACCGAGAGCCGCCCCTCCGCCGCCAGATCCGGAAAGCGCTGGCAGAGCGCCAGCGTGTCGGTCACCTCGCGGCCGAAATAGTCGACCAGCACGGTGAGCGGCTCGTCGGGGAAGGTCTCGTGGAACATCTCGGCGGCGCGCACGGTGCTGCGGGCATAGCCGATCAGGGCATGCGGCATGGTGCCATAGCCCCGCCCCTGACCGAACCAGTGCGCCGTGGCGTCATTGGCATTGCCGATGAAGCCCTTGGCCCCCTCCCGCTGCGCCGCGCGGCTGCCGACCGAGGCGGCATAGGCCATCATCTCCTGCATCTCGGCCCCGGCGCAGTGCCGGGCCTCCATGGCCAGGAAGGCGGCGCCGGGCAGTTCCAGGCACATCTGATAGGCGTTGTGCGCCGCGACGCAGGGCGGGCCGAGCTTCTGCAGGTAGAGCGTCTCGAGGTCACCCAGCTGCACCAGGGAGCCGGTCAGGTAGAGGATCGGATCACCCGCGCCGATCCACTCCCCTTCCTTGTGCATCAGCTCGATGCCGATCTCGATGCCGCGCGCCGCCGCCACGCGCTCCAGCCATTCGACCATCAGCCGTGGCGCCGAGACCACCGGCCGGCGCATGAAGACGGCATAAGTGACGCGGGCATCGCCGAAGCGGGCGACGATGGCCTTGGTACGGTTGAAATAGGCGTCGGTGAGGCCGGCGATGGCCTCATCCGACGTCATCGAGCCGTGCAACGGCCCGGCCCCGGGGGGCTTGGTCATGAGGCCTCGCTCACTGCGCCGCGATGGAGGGGAAGGCCACCCCCTCCGGCCGCCGCGCCTTCAGCTCCTCGGCGACCAGGAAGGCCAGCTCCAGCGCCTGCTCGGCATTGAGGCGGGGATCGCAGAAGGTGGCGTAGTTGGCGGAGAGGTCGGCCTCGGTCAGCCGGTGCGCGCCACCGACGCATTCGGTGACCTCGCTGCCGGTCATCTCGACATGCACGCCGCCGGCCCAGGTGCCCTCGGCCTGGTGCGCGTCGAAGAAGCCGCGCAGCTCCGCCAGGATGGCGTCGAAGGAGCGGGTCTTGTAGCCGCCGGCGGTGTGGGTGTTGCCGTGCATCGGGTCGCAGATCCAGACCACCTCGCGCCCGGCCCGCTTCACCGCGCGCAGCAGCGGCGGCAGCTTCTCCATCACCTTCTGCGCCCCCATGCGGCTGATCAGCGTCAGCCGGCCGGGGCGGTTCTCGGGGTTCAGGATCTCGGTCAGGCGCACCAGCTCCGCCGCGTCGGTGGTCGGGCCCACCTTCAGGCCGAGCGGGTTGCGCACGCCGCGCAGGAACTCGACATGCGCGCCGTCCGGCTGCCGCGTGCGGTCGCCGATCCAGAGGAAGTGGGCGGAGCAGGCATACCAGTCGCCACTGGTGGAATCGACCCGGGTCAGCGCCTGCTCATAGGGCAGCAGCAGCGCCTCATGGCTGGTGTAGAACTCCGTCTCGCGCACCTGCGGCGCGTTCGACATGCCGCAGGCGCCCATGAAGCGCAGCGTCTCGTCGATGCGGGCGGCGAGGTCCTGGTAGCGCTCGGCCAGCGGCGAGCGGGCGACGAAGCCGAGGTTCCAGCGGTGCACCTCGTGCAGGTCGGCGTAGCCGCCCGTCGCGAAGGCACGCAGCAGGTTCAGCGTGCCGGCCGACTGCATATAGGCGAATTCCATCCGCCCCGGATCGGGCACCCGCGCCTCGGCGGTGAATTCCGGCCCGTTGATGATGTCGCCGCGATAGGAGGGCAGCGTCACGCCATCGACCGTCTCGGTGTCCGAGGAGCGCGGCTTGGCGAACTGGCCGGCCATGCGCCCGAGCTTCACCACCGGCAGCGAGCCGCCGAAGGTCAGCACCACGGCCATCTGCAGCAGCACGCGGAAGGTGTCGCGGATGGTGTTGGCGCGGAAATCGTTGAAGCTCTCGGCGCAATCGCCGCCCTGGAGCACGAAGGCCCGCCCCTGCCCGGCCAGGGCCAGGGACTGCTGCAGCCTGCGGGCCTCACCGGCAAAAACCAGGGGGGGAAAGCTCGCCAGACGGGATTCCATGGCATTCAACCTGGCCTGGTCCGGATAGTCCGGGACCTGCCGGATCGGCATCTCCCGCCAGCTTCCGGGCTGCCACCCGCGCACCGTCATGACACTGAGCGTCCTCACTAGAGTTTCTGGCCGGCCAGAATAGACCGAGCCTGCCCCGCCGGGCTACGCCCCATCCGCAACCCAGCGTCCTGCCGGCTATTATGAACCGCGGTTCATTCAACAGGAAGGCAACTCCCATGCATCTGAGCCGACGCGCCTCCATGCTGGCATTGACGGGGCTGTGCCTGGCCTCGTCCCGCCCCGCGCGGTCCCAGCCCATGCCGCCCACCGCCCTGACGGGCGCGCGGCCTTTCGATGGCGAGCGCCTGGGGGAGCCGGCGACCGTCCTCATCCAGGACGGGCTGATCCGCGCCATCGGCCGCGAGGCGCCTCCCGAGGGCTCGCGGCGCGTCGACCTCACAGGGCATTGCCTGCTCCCCGGCATGACGGCGGATCACATCCACATCGGCCACACGGCCGGCGGGGCCTCGGGCCGGCGCTTCTACACGCGGGAGAACGTGCAGGCCCAGCTGGAGCTGTACCGCAATTTCGGCGTCACCAACGTGGCCGCCCTCGGGCTCAACCCGCCGCCCTTCCATGCGCTGCGGCAGGACAGCCGGGAGGGACGCCTGCCGGGCGCCCGCTTCCTGGGCGCCGGGCCCGGCATCGGTGTCCCCGACGGTGCCCCGCCTTCCGGGCCGATGCAGCTGTCGGAGGACCAGGTGGCGCGGCCGGACAGCGTGGAGGCGATGCGCCGCGCCGTCGATGCCATGGCGGAGCAGGGTGTGGATCTCATCAAGATCTGGGTGGACGGTCTGGGCGGCACCCTGCCGCAGATGCCGCCCGAGATGGTGCGCGCCGCCGTCACCGCCGCCCATGCGCGCGGGCTCAAGGTGGTGGCGCATATCCACGACCTGTCGCAGGCGCGGCTGGCGGTCGAGAACGGCGTCGATATCCTGGGCCACGGCATCCGCGACCGCGAGGCCGACCCGCCGCTGATCGAGGCGATGCGCCGTCAGGGCACATGGTACATTCCGACCATCCAGATCGACGAGGCCGAATACATCTACGCCGATCGGCCGGAGCTGCTGGAGGATCCCTTCTTCCGCGCCGCCGCCAATCCCGCTCTGATGGCCCGCCTGCAGGACCCCGACTGGCGGCGGAGCCAGCTGGAGAAGGCCGGCCCGCGCCGGGCCGCGGTGCGGATGAACCAGCGCAACCTGAAGCTTCTGCACGAGGCCGGCGTCCGCATCGGCTACGGCACCGATTCCGGCGCGACGCCGCTGCGGGTCCAGGGCTTCGCCGAGCACCGCGAACTCGAACTGATGGTCGAGGCAGGCCTGACGCCGGCCCAGGCTCTGCGCATCGCCACCCAGGAGGCGGCGGCCCTGCTCGGGCTGGAGGATCGCGGCGCCCTGCGGCCCGGCCTGCGGGCGGATCTGGTGGTGCTGGCCGCCGACCCGACGCGGGACATCCGCGCGACGCGCCGCATCCGCGCGGTGTGGCAGGGCGGGCAGGAAGTGGCGGGCCCCCTTGCCTGAGGACGCGGCGGGCCCGGAGCCGGTGGCTCAGCGCCCGCGCGTCACCACCCGCCCCGGCTTCTCCCCTGTCTCCCGGCCCCTGGCGAAGGTCGCCACGCCATTGGTCCAGACCTCCTCGATGCCGACGCTCATCTGCACCGGATTCTCGAAGGTGGCATTGTCCATCACCGTCGCCGGGTCGAAGAGCACCAGGTCGGCATAGGCGCCCTCGCGCAGTTCGCCGCGGTCCACCATGCCGAAGACCTGCGCCGCCCGACCGGTCATCTTGTGGATCGCCGTCTCCATGTCGAACAGGCCGAGCTGGCGGGTGTAGAGGCCGAGCACGCGGGGGAAGGTGCCCCAGAGGCGCGGATGCGGCTTCTCGTCATGCGGCAGCCCGTCCGAGCCGATCATCGAGAGCGGATGGCGCATGATGCGGCGCACATCCTCCTCGTCCATCTGGAAGGTGACGGCGCCGGCGGGCGTCAGCCGCTCGGCGGCGGCGCGCAGATCGGTGTTCCAGCCCCGCGCGATCTCCGAGAGGTCGCGCCCCGCCATCTCCGGATAGGGCACCGACCAGGTGATGATGACACGGGTTTCGTCGCGCACCTTCTCCGGCATCAGCACGGTGGAGCCGGCGGGATAGGGATAGACGTCGAAGGCCACCTCCTGCATCGCCGCAGCCGCGCCGATCAGCGCCAGCGTCTGGGTGCTGCGGCCGTAATTCTCCGGCATCGAGCACTTGTGGTGGCTGATATGCACCGGTACGCCGATCCGGCGGCCGATCTTCAGCGTCTCCTCGATCGAGGCGCAGACCTTGTCGGCCTCGTCGCGCATGTGCGTGACGTACATGCCACCCGAGGCGCGCAGCGCCTCGCCGACCGCGATCACCTCCTCGGTCGTGGCCTGGGCGTTCGGCGGGTAGTAGAGGCCGGTCGAGAAGCCGGAGCCGCCCTCGGCCAGCGCCTGCTTCAGCCGCGTCTGCATGCGCAGGATCTCGGCATCCTTGGCCGGGCGGTAGACATCGCCGCCCATCGCCTCCATGCGCAGCGTCTGATGGCCGATCAGGGCATAGGTGTTCACCTCGCAGCCCTGGCTCTTCAGGGTCCGGGCATAGTCGCCGAAGCTGTCGAAGGTCCACCAGCTCTCGTCGCCCAGCAGGTCGAGCGGCGGCGGCGGGCGCCGGCTCATGCGCGCCGGCGAGAGGCTGATGCCGCAATTGCCGACGACGACGGTGGTCACCCCCTGGCTGACCTTGCAGAGCATGCATTGCGGCCCGCAGAGCACGGCGCGGTCGTCATGCGTGTGCGCATCGATGAAGCCGGGCGCAATGGCCTTGCCGGTGGCGATCACCTCGCGATCGGCGCTGGCGCCGCCGAGGTCGCCGACGCCCACGATGCGGTCCCCGCTGACGCCGACATCGCCGAGCCGTCGCGGGCCGCCCGTGCCATCGAAGATCGTCGCGTCGCGGATGATGAGGTCGCAGCGGAGCGCCATGCGGGCAATCCTTCACCGGTGCAGGGGAGAGGACAGGGATCATGCCCCGTCCCGGCCCTCCGATCCAGCCGCCGCCGGCGGATTTGCCACGCCCCGGCCTTGCGCCCGGCCCGCGCCAGCCTCAAGACCCTGCCAGGAGGAGGCTGCGCCATGGCGGAGGACCGGCTGTTCGTGCAATCGCTGCAGAAGGGGCTGGCCTTGCTGGAGGCCTTCGGGCGCCAGCCGGGGGAACTCAGCCTGAACGAGCTGGCGCATCTCTCCGGCATCGACCGCAGCTCGGCGCAGCGCATGGCGCACACCCTGCTCAAGCTCGGCTACCTGGAGCGCGGTGCCAATGGCCGCGGCTACACGCCCGGCCGCCGGATCCTGGACCGTGGCTTCGATTTCCTGCGCAGCCGCCCGCTGATCGAGCGCGCCAGCCCGGTGATCAACGAGTTGCAGCGCAACACCGGCGAACGGGTGGATCTGAGCCTGTTCGATGACGACACCATCGTCTATGCGCTGCGGCGGCAGAGCAAGCGCGAGACCTTCTATGCCACGCTGGTCGGCCGTCGCCTGCCGAGTTTCAGCACCACCGGGGGCCGTGCCTGCCTGGCGCAGCTGCCGCGCGACGCGGTGGCATCCTTGTTGCAGCGCACCACGTTGCGCCCGCATACGCCCAAGACCATCCTCGACCCCGATATCATCATGGCGCGCATAGACCAGGCCCGGCGCGAGGGCTTCGCCATCGTGCTGGAGGAGATGCTCATCGGCGAGATCGTCGTCGGCGCCGCGATCGTCGACCATGCCGGCCGCCCGGTGGGCGCCATACACCTCGCCGGCTCGCTCGCGGAATGGCCGGCGGCGCGCTTCGTTCCCCGCTTCGCGCCGCTGGCGGTCGAGGCCGCCCGCGCGCTGAGCGGCCTGCGCTGACATCGCGATGCGATACCACCCCGGCCGATCTGTGCCGGCGTGGATTGCGCGCGGCGCCCACGGCTTCTAGCCTCCCCGGCTTCCGCGACCAGTGAGGGACGTGCCGGAGCATGATCGATTCCGCCAGCCAGGACGAGACCATCGCGCTGGAAGGATTGCGGCAGCCGGCCTCCATCCATATCGACCGCTGGGGCGTCGCGCATCTGCGCGCCGAGAACGAGCATGACCTCTTCATGCTGCAGGGCTTCAACGCGGCGCGCGACCGGCTCTGGCAGATCGACCTCTGGCGCAAGCGCGGCCTCGGGCTGCTCGCCGCGGATTTCGGTCCCGGCTACCTGGCGCAGGACCGCGCCGCGCGCCTCTTTCTCTATCGCGGCGACATGGAGGCGGAGTTCACCGCCTATGCTCCCGATGCCCGCGTCATCTGCGAGGCCTTCGCCGCCGGCATCAACGCCTATGTGGCGCTGACCGAGGCCGAGCCGCACCGCCTGCCCGTCGAGTTCGTCGCCATGGGCACGCGGCCGGCGCGCTGGGCGGCGGAGGATGTCGTGCGCATCCGCAGCCACAGCCTGACGCGCAACGCGATCTCCGAGGTGCTGCGCGCCATCGTGCTGTCGCGCGCCGACCTGGCGACCGACCTGCTGCGCAAGGATCTCGAGCCGATGCGCGAGCCGGTCCGCGCCGAGGGCCTCGACCTCTCCGCCCTCGGCACAGAGGTGCTGACGCAGTTCAGGCTCGCCACCGCCGCCGTCACCTTCTCCCCGGAGCGGCTGGCGGCGCCGCTCGAGGCGTGGCGCCGCTGGACCGGCATCACCGATCTCGGCGAGGTCGTGCAGGGCGCCGAGATGGAGGGCTCCAACAACTGGGCGATCCATGGCAGCCGCACCGAGAGCGGCCGGCCGATCCTGGCCTCCGACCCGCACCGCGCCCATGCCGCGCCCTCGCTGCGCTACATCGTTCATCTGGAGAGCCCGGGCTTCAACGCCATCGGCGCCGGCGAGCCGGCGGTGCCCGGCATCTCGATCGGCCATAACGGCACGGCCGCCTTCGCCCTGACCATCCACGGCGCCGACCAGGAGGATGTCTACGTCTACGAGACCGCGGCGGAGGACCCTGACCTCTACCGCTACGGCGACGGCCAGGAGGCGATGACGGTGCTGCGCGAGCGCTTCGCCGTGAAGCATCATCCCGACCAGGAGTTGTCCCTCCGCTTCACCCGGCACGGGCCCGTCATCGCCGAGGACCGCGCGGCGCGGCGCGCGGTCGCCATCCGCAGCGTCTGGTCCCTGCCCGGCTCGGCCCCCTATCTCGCCAGCCTCACCGCCATGCGGTCGCGCAGCCTCGAGGAGTTCCGCGCCGCGCTGCGCCGCTGGGGCACGCCCTCGGTGAACATGGTCTACGCCGATACCGGCGGCACCATCGCCTGGTCGCCGGCCGGCTACGCGCCGCAGCGGCCGAACTGGGACGGTCTGCTGCCGGTGCCGGGCGATGGCCGCTACGAATGGTCCGGCCTGCTCGACCCGGCGGAGCACCCCTGGCGCGTCGATCCGCTGGAGGGCTTCGTGCACAGCGCCAATGAGCAGAACCTGCCGCCGCACTGGCCGCATGCCGAGAAGACCTATGGCTATGAATGGACCGAGGCCTCCCGTGCCCGGCGCATCCGCGAGGCGCTGACGCGCGGCCCGCTGCTGACGCTGGAGGATTCGGCGGCGCTGCAGACCGACGTGACCTCGCTGCCGGCCCGCCGCCTCTGCGCCCAGCTGCTCTCGCTGCCCCGCGGCGGGGCGCCGGAGCTCTGGGCGGCGCAGACCCTGCTGGAGGACTGGGATCACCGGCTGGACGCCGACAGCCCCGCCGCCGCGCTCTTCGAGGTCCTGCTGACCCGGCACCTGAAGCCGCGCCTGCTGGCCGCGCTGGTCCCGGACGAGTCGCTGCACCCCCTGCTGGTGCCGCAGGACATGGAGAGCCTGCTGCGCGCGCTGGAGCAGCCCGATGACCGTTTCGGCCCCGATCCCGCCCGGGCGCGGGACGCGCTGCTGGCCGAATGCCTGATCGCCGCCTTCCGCGATTGCGAGAGCCGCATGGGCCTCTCGCCGGAGACGTGGCAATGGGGGCGGCTGCACCATGGCTATTTCAGCCATGCCCTGACCGGGCTGGCCAGCGAGAGGGGGGGCTCCCTCGCCGGGCTCGATGTCGGCCCCTACCCCGTCGGCGGCAGCGCGCAGACGCCGATGCACACCGGCTACCGGGCCTCCGACTTCCGCTGCAACTACGGCGCCTCGGTGCGGCTGGTGATGGATGTCGGCGCCTGGGACAACAGCCTCTGCATCAACGCGCCCGGCCAGTCGGGCGACCCGGCCTCGCCGCATTACGCCGACCTGGCGCCGCACTGGGCGCGCGGGGAGTACATGCCCCTGCTTTATACGCGCGAGGCGGTGGACCACATGGTGATGCGCTGCATTCACCTGGAGCCGGCCGGTCCGGACTGACGCTCCGCGACGCAACCCGGGGGCCGGCCCGGGTGTCTGCACCGCAGGAAGTCCCGCAGAGGAGTCACCCCATGGCCACGACACGCTTCGCACCCCCGGGCCCGCTCGGCTTCGGCGGCGCCCCGCTGGGCGACATGTTCGACAAGGTGGACGAGGCCACCGCCCAGGCCACGCTGGAGGCGGCCTGGGACAGCGGCATCCGCTACTACGACACCGCGCCGCATTACGGCGCCGGCCTGTCCGAGTTCCGCTTCGGGCAGATGCTGCGGCAGCGCCCGCGGGACGAGTATGTGCTCTCGACCAAGGTGGGGCGCCTTCTGGTGCCGGACGTCGAGGGCGAGATCGCGCATCCCTTCCGCTCCGCCATGGCCTTCCGCCGCGTGCAGGACTACTCCGCCGCCGGCGCCCGCCGCTCGGTGGAGGACAGCCTGCAGCGCATGGGCATCGGGCGGATCGACATCGTCTACGTCCATGACCTGGCCGCCGACCATCTGGGCGATGCCTGGGAGGAGGCTTTCGCCACCGCGCGCGAAGGAGCCTTCAGGGAACTGATCCGCATGCGCGAGGAGGGGCTCATCAAGGCCTGGGGGATGGGCGTCAACCTCACCGAGCCCTGCATCCGCGCGCTGAAGGAGTCCGACCCCGACGTCTTCCTGCTGGCTGGGCGCTACAGCCTCATCGACCTGGCCGGGCTTGACGAGCTCTTCCCGCTCTGCGCCGAGCGCGGCGCCCATATCGTCGTCGGCGGGCCCTACAATTCCGGGCTGCTCGCCGGCGGCACCACCTTCAACTATGTCGAGGCCGCGCCGGCAGAGGTCGAGGCGCGCAACCGCATCGCCGCCGTCTGCCAGGAGCTTGGCGTCGATCTGCGGGCCGCGGCCTTGCAGTTCTGCGCCGCGCATCCGGTGGTGGCGGCGGTCATCCCCGGCGCCAAGCACCCGGACCGCGTGCGGCAGAACGCGGCGCTGATGCGGGCCCGCATTCCCTCCGCCTTCTGGGCGGCGCTGAAGGCCAAGGGGCTGCTGCCGGAGGATGCACCCACGCCGGGCTGAGGATGGCCTAGTCCCAGTCCGTCAGGGGGCGCCAAAGGGTGATCGGCGGCGCGGCGGCCTCGCGGATCGCCGCCTGCACCTCGGTCTCCAGGGCGGCGAGAAAGCGCGAGCGGTCCGATCCGGCCATCGGCGCGGGCCCGCGCGTGGCGGCGCCGATCTCGCGCAGGTGGCGCGCCACCTCCCGCCCCGCCAGGGCGCTGCCGATGTTGTCGCGTGTCCAGACGCGGCCGTTCGGGGCGAGCGCGCGCGCCTGCCGCGCCAGGCAGCGCGAGGCCAGCGGAATGTCGGCGGTGACGCAGACATCCTGGGCGGCAATATGCTCCGCGATCCAGTCGTCCGCCGCATCGGCCCCTTCGGCCACGATGACCCGACGCACCCAGGACACGTCCGGCAGGCGGATGCCGCGCGAGCCGTTGGAGACGACGTGCACCACGCGGCCGAGCCGCCCGGCCACGCGAAAGACTTCCTCCCGGACCGGGCAGGCGTCGCCGTCCACCCAGACCTCCGGGCCTTCCCGATCCGCATTCATGACCCGCAGGCATAGACGAGGAGCCGCCGCGGGCCAAGCGGGCGGATCCGGGGTGTATCTGGCCCGATCATTGCTTGGCCTTCATCAACCAACGCCACCCACACGGGCTCTTCATCAGGGATGCCCTCATGTTCCGACTGCGTCTGCCTGCCCTCGCGGCGCTGCCTCTCCTCGCCACCATGGCGCTGGCTCCCCCGATCCAGGCACAGCCTGCCCCCGCCGGATCAACCCTGGCCGCCGTGCGGGACAAGGGGCTGCTGGATTGCAGCGCCAACCAGGGTTCGCAAGGCTTCGGCGTGCCGGACAGCCGGGGAGAGCAGCAGGGGCTGGACCCCGACATCTGCCGCGCCGTCGCCGCGGCCGTCCTCGGCCCCGACGCCCGCATCCGCTGGACGGTGCTGACCAGCGCGACCCGCGTCACCGCCCTGCAATCAGGGCAGGTGGACCTCGTCGCCCGTACCTTCACCTGGACCCATGCGCGGGAGATCAGCGCCGGGCTGCAATTCGGCCCCGTGACCTTCTATGACGGCCAGGGCTTCATCGTGCCGAAGCGCAGCGGCGTGAAGCGCGCCGTGGAACTGGACGGCGCTTCGATCTGCGTCAGCGCCGGCTCGACCAACGAGCTGAACCTGGCCGACTGGGCACGCACCAACGGGGTGCGCGTCAACCCCGTGGTCTTCGAGAACCCCACCGACACCCGCTCCGCCTACACCAACAGCCGTTGCGATGCCTATACGCTGGATGCGAGCCAGCTCGCCGGCTTCATCACCAGCCTGCCGCGCGACGAGCACGTCATCCTGCCCGACATCATCTCGAAGGAGCCACTGACCCCGGCGGTGCGCAAGGGCGACGGGCAGTGGTACGACATCGTCCGCTGGACCGTCTTCGCCCTCATCCTGGCCGAGGAGCACGGCATCACCCGCGCCAATGTGGATGCCATGCTGGAGAGCCAGAACCCGGAAGTGCGGCGCCTGCTCGGCGTGGCGGGGGATCACGGGCCGGCCATGGGGCTGGACCGGCGCTGGGCCTACCACGCCATCAAGGCCGTCGGGAATTACGGCGAGATCTTCGAGCGGCACCTCGGCCAGGATTCGCCGCTCGGGCTGGAGCGCGGGCTCAACGCGCTCTGGAACAAGGGAGGGCTGATGTACGCGCCGCCCATCCGCTGAAGCCGGCGCCGGAGGGCGGCCACCGCCGCCCCCCGGCCCGTTTCAGGCCGCGGCCTCGCGCAGCCACTCCGTCATCACCCCGCAGGCGGCGGAGAAGTCCTCCATCCGCATCGCCTCGTGCGGATTGTGGCTGCCGTTCTGGTTGCGGACGAACAGCATGGCCGCCGGAATGCCGGCCGCGGCGAAAGCGGCCGCGTCATGTCCGGCGCCCGAGGCCATCTCCAGGCTCGCCACCCCCGCCGCGCCGGCCGCCCGGGCCAGGGCGGCGCGCAGATCCGCATCCATCGGCGCCGCCACGGAGCCGGTCTCGGGGCCAAGCTCGAAGCGCACGCCGCGCCGCGCCGCGATCGCCGTCACCTGCCGGGCCAGCTCGTCGAAGATGGCATCGACACTGGCCGGGTTCACGCTGCGCACATCCAGCATGAAGGTCGCCTCGCCGGGGATCTTGGTGAAGCCCGCCTCGGCGGTGGTGGCCAGGGTGCAGAAGGTGCAGACCAGCCGGTGGCCCTCCGCCTCCAGCGCGGCCCAGCGGTCGTCCAGCGCCACGGCCAGCTCGGCCAGCGCGATGGCGGCGTCGCGGCGGTAGCGGCGGGGCGTGGCGCCCGAATGGTTGTACTCGCCCAGCACACGGCCCTGGCGCAGCCGCCGGCTGCCCGGAATGCCGGTGACGATGCCGAGCGGCACGCCCTCGCCCTCCAGCAGCGGGCCCTGCTCGATATGCAGCTCCAGGAAGGCGGCGGTGTCCTCGGGCGTGATCACCGCCTCGCCGCGCGCGGCGAAGCCGGGATCGAAGCCTTCCTCACGCATGTGCTCGGCCAGGCTGCGGCCGCTGTCCTGGCGCTTCAGCTCGAGCTCGGCCGCCTTCAGCCGCCCGAGCGCGCCACGGCTGCCGGGATAGGAGGTCGGGAACCAGGCCCCCGCCTCCTCCGCCCGCAGCGCGATCACGGTGATGTCGCGCGCCGGCCGGAAGCCGCCCCGCTTCAGCCCGGCGACGGCGGCGAGCGCCGAGAGCACCCCCGCCGCGCCGTCGAAGTTGCCGCCATTCGGCACGGAATCCATATGGCTGCCGAGCAGCAGGCGCTTCGCCGCGCGATCGGCGCCCGGCAGCGTCATGTGCAGGTTGCCGACCGGATCCGCCGAGACCTCCAGCCCCAGGGCCCCGGCCTCGCGCCGCAGCACCTCATGCGCCATGCGCTCGCCGGGGCCATAGGCCTCGCGGGTGATGCCGATGCCGTCGAAGCTCCGCTCGCGCAGCTCGTCGAAGAGCCGCGCGGCGAGGCCGACATCCGGCACCAGGTTCAGCCGTTCAGACACAGCGCACGGCTCCGCCGTCAATGATATGGACGCGGCCGGTGGTGTAGGCGGCGCGGTCCGAGGCCAGGAAGGCGCCCATCGGGCCGAACTCCCGGGGCTCGCCGTAGCGTCCCACGGGAATGGCGGCGGAACGCTCGGCGACCAGGGCCTCGATGCTCTTGCCTGTCTTCTGCGCCGCCGCCGCCAGGGTCTCGCGCGTGCGATCCGTGGCGAAGGCGCCGGGGGCCAGGATGTTGCAGGTGATGCCCTCGCCGGCCAGCTCGGCCGAGAGCGTCTTGTTCCAGCCGACGATGGCGGCGCGCAGCGTGTTGGACAGCGCGAGACCCGGCAGCGGCTGCACCATGCCGGTCGAGCCCACGGCCAGGATGCGGCCCCACTTCCGCTCGCGCATGGCGGGGAGCAGCCGGTTGGCGATGCGGATCGGCGAGAGGACGATGCGCTGGAACCAGGTGACGAGGTCCTCCTGCTTCATCTCCAGCGCCGAGCAGGTTGGCGGGCCGCCATGGTTGAGCACCAGGATATCGACGCCGCCCAGCGCCGCCACGGCCGCATCGGCCAGCCGGTCCATCTGCGCACCCTCGGCGACATCGGCCGGAATGCCGACGGCCTGCGGCGCGCCCAGCGCCATCAACTCCGCGGCCACGCGATCCAGGCTTTCCTGGCTGCGGCCCGAGACGGCGACCGCCACGCCTTCCGCCGCCAGCGCGTCGGCAATCGACCGGCCCAGCCCCTTCGAGGCCCCCATCACCAGGGCGCGCCGCCCCTGCAGACCCAGATCCATGGTCCCGCTCCTCATCGCGTGTTTCGCGCCGGACCCTGGACG
Organism: Roseomonas sp. KE0001; assembly: GCF_016107285.1. Lineage (GTDB taxonomy): Bacteria > Pseudomonadota > Alphaproteobacteria > Acetobacterales > Acetobacteraceae > Pseudoroseomonas. The sequence continues at coordinate 66,498 of NZ_RCVQ01000011.1, forward strand.
CTTCGCCGCCGCCTGACAACTCCCCTTCGTTTACAATCCTCTCCGGTCCCGCGCCCTCCCGTCCCAACGCCTCTGGCCAGATGCCGGCCGGCGGGTAAGCTGGACGACAAGCCTCGGGAGGAAAGAGAGACCATGGGAGCCACCGCCATGCCGCGACACCGGCTGGTCTGCGTCCGCCGCCTGCCGCCCGCCGTGGCCGCCAGGGCACGCGCGGAATACGACGCCGTGCTGTTCGACGATCGCGACATCGGGCGGGAGGAGTCGCTGGAGCTGCTCGCCGGCCGGGGCGCGGAGGCGCTGCTGTTCAGCTCCGGCTTCGCGCTGGACGCCGCCTATATCGCCGCCATGCCCGACAGCGTGCGGGTCGCCGCCACCTGCTCGGTCGGCTTCGACCATGTCGACGTGGCGGCGGCGAAGGCGCGCGGCCTCGTCGTCACCAACACCCCCGACGTGCTGACCGGCTGCACCGCCGACCTCGCCTTCTCCCTCCTGCTCGCCGCCGCCCGCCGCCTGCCCGAGGCCGACCGGATGATGCGGCAGGACGCCTGGGGCCCCCGCTCGATGGGCGACTTCCTGGGCACCCGCGTCTGGGGCAAGACGCTCGGCATCATCGGCATGGGGCGCATCGGCCGGGCCGTGGCGCGGCGGGCGCGCGGCTTCGACATGCGCGTGCTCTATCATGACGTCGCCCCCCTGCCCCCGGCGCTGGAGGAGGGGGCGCATCACGTGCCCGACCTCGCCGAGCTGCTGCGCCGCAGCCAGTTCGTCTCGCTGCACTGCCCGCTGCTCCCCTCGACCCGGCATCTCCTGAACCGGGAGACCCTCGCCCTGCTGCCACCCGGCGCCATCGTGGTGAATGCCGCGCGTGGCGGCCTAATCGAGGAGGCGGCGCTGATCGAGGCGCTGCGCGAGGGCCGCCTCGCCGCCGCCGGGCTCGATGTCTTCGAGGGCGAGCCGCGCTTCGACCGGCGCTTCATCGACCTGCCCAATGTCGCGCTGGCGCCGCATATCGGCAGCGGCACGGTGGAGACGCGGGACGCCATGGGCTTCCGCTGCCTCGACAACATCGCCGCCGTGCTCGCCGGCCATCCCGCCATCGACCCGCTCTGGAGCTGACCCCGCATGAGCAAGCCCGTCCTGCTTCTGACCCGGCGCTTCCCCGAGGCCGTCGAGGCCCGTGCCCAGCGCGACTACACCACCATCCCCAATCCGGCCGACACGGTGATGGACGGCCCCGCCATCCTGGCCGCGGCGCGTGACGGCGCGGCGGAGGGCATCCTCTGCGCCGCCGGCGACCCGCTCTCGGCCGAGACCATCCAGGCGCTGCCGGACAGCGTCAGGATCATCGCCACCTTCAGTGTCGGCACCGACCATATCGACCTGGCGGCGGCGAAGGCGCGCGGCATCCATGTCACCAACACGCCGGACGTGCTGAGCGTCGCCACCGCCGAGATCGCCATGCTGCTGATCCTGACCGCCGCCCGGCGCGGCGGTGAGGCCGAGCGGATGCTGCGCGCGCGGGAATGGACGGGCTGGGCGCCGACGCAGCTCATGGGCGTGACGCTGGAGGGCAAGACGCTCGGCATCCTCGGCATGGGGCGCATCGGCCAGGCCCTGGCTCGGATGGCGCGCGGCTTCGGCATGGCGGTGCACTACCGCAACCGCAGGCGCCTCTCCCCGCAGGAGGAGCAGGGCGCGGTCTATCACGACAGCGACGAGGGCTTCCTCGGCGCCATCGACGTGCTGTCGATGCACATCCCGGGCGGCGCTGCGACGCGGCACTGGCTGAACGCGGAACGCATCGCACGGCTGAAGCGCGGCGCCATCGTGGTGAACACCGGCCGTGGCACCACCGTCGATGACGCCGCCCTCTGCGCCGCGCTGGAAGCGGGGCATCTGCGCGCCGCCGGGCTCGATGTCTTCGCCGGCGAGCCGCACATCTTCGAGGGCTACCACACCACGCCCAACTTGGTGCTGCTGCCGCATCTGGGCAGCGCCACCATCGAGACCCGCGACGCCATGGGCTTCCGCTGCCTCGACAATCTGGACGCCGTGCTGCGGCGCGGCGCAGCGCCGCTGCACCCCGCCTGACGGCCCCCTCCCCTCCCTGAACAGGACGCCCGCATGCTCTTCGACTTCGACAAGATCCCGACCCGCGAGGCCTACAAGCTCATGGTCTCGACCGTGGTACCGCGCCCGATCGCCTGGGTCGTCAGCCAGGACAAGGCCGGGGTGGTGAACGCCGCCCCCTTCTCCTTCTTCAACGCCTTCGGCGACGATCCGCCGGTGGTCGGCTTCTCCTGCGGCCCGCGCCCCGACGGGCCGGCGGCCAAGGACACGCTGAGCAATATCGAGGCGACCGGCCAGTTCGTGGTCTGCCTGGTGAACGAGGCGATGGGCGAGGCGATGAGCGCGACGGCCGCCGATTTCCCGCCCGAGCTGGACGAGCTGGCCGAGGTCGGCCTCACCGCCGTGCCGAGCACGCGGGTGGCGCCGCCGCGCATCGGCGAAAGTCCCGTGGCGATGGAATGCGAGACCTTCCAGATCGTCCCGGTCGGCCATCACCGGCTGATCCTCGGCCGGGTGCGGGCGCTGCATGTGCGGGACGACTGCGTCTCCAACCCCGAGAAGTACTATATCGACACGCCGAAGCTGGAGCTGCTGGGCCGCATGCACGGCCGTGGCTGGTATGCCCGCACCACCGACAGGATCGATATCCCGCGCGTCAGCTTTGCCCAGTGGCAGGAGAGGAAGGCCGGCAAGGGCTGAAGCCGCCCCCCGGCGCGCCGCCCCTCAGGGCCCGCGCTTCGTCGCCGCCGGCAGGCGCGCGGCGACGAAGCGCGCGATGGCCGGGCTGACCAGCATGACGATGAGGAAGCGGGCCGTCTGCATCGCCATGACGAAGGCGAGGTCGGCGCCGCTGGCGGCGGCGATGATGGCCACCGAATCCAGTCCGCCCGGGCTGGTGGCGAGATAGGCGGTGAGCGGGTCGATCCCCATGACGGCGCTGAGCAGCAGGCCGAAGGCGCCGCAGAAGGCGATGAGCGCCAGCATGGACGCCGCGATGCGCGGCAGGGCCCGCGCGACATGCAGCAGGATCTGCCGCGTGAAGCGCAGCCCGATGCTCCAGCCGATGGCGGCATAGCTGATCGCCAGCAGCCAGGGGGGCAGGACGATGGTCAGCATCCCGGCCGATTGCAGCGCCGCCGCCAGCGCCATCGGCAGCAGCACCGGGCCGGCGGGAATCGGCAGCACCTTTCCCAGCGCGGCGCTGCCCAGCCCGACCGCCAGGACGGCGGCGAGGTCCGCCGGATCGACCGCGGGGAACCAGGGCACCGCCGCCACATCGGGCACCGGCAGGGCCCAGAACCGCGCCACCAGGGTGGCCGCCAGAGCGACCAGCACGACCCGCAGATAGATCATCACCGCCACCAGGCGGACATCGGCGCCATGCGCCTCCGCCATCACCATCATGGCGGAGGCCGCGCCGGGCGCCGAACCCCAGACGGCGGCGGTGCCCGGCAGGACCTGCCGCCGCGCCAGGAGCCAGCCGAGGAAGCTGCTGGCGCCGATGGCCGAGAACACGCCCAGCAGGAAAACCGGCCAGTCGGCCGCGATCTCCCTCAGGATGTCCGGCGTGATGGCACGGGCGATCAGGCAGCCGATCACCCCCTGGGCCAGGGCGAAGGGCCAGGGGCCGAGGCGCAGCCCGGTATCCCCCATGGCGACCAGGATGGCGGCGCCCATGCAGCCCAGCAGCATCGCGGCCGGCAGCCCCAGCAGCTCCAGCATCAGCACCACCGGCACCGAGACCAGGAGCAGCACGGCCCACTGCCCCCCCAAGGGAAGACCGCGAAGGCTGGGGAGACCGCCCTGTCTCAAGAAGACGGCGCCTCAGCGCGGGGCCGAGGCGGCACGGGGCACGCGGCTCAGGCAAGGGGTCATGAGGGCATCCAACATCCGAAGGTCGGGCCGCCCGGTATGCTGCGCCGCACACCGGACGGTCAAGCCTGGCCCCTTCCTCCCCCCTTGGAGGGGCGGCTCAGGCGCCGATGGCGCGCAGCCTCGGCTTGCGGCTGGCCTCGATCAACTCCTCATAGACGGAGACATAGTCCTCGGCCATGCGGCGGGCGGTGAAGCGCTGCTCGAAGCGGGCCCGCACCTGGCCGCGGTCCAGCGAGGGGATGCGGGCGACCGCCGCCACCGCCTCGTCCTCGTTCTCGACGATGAAGCCGGTCAGCCCGTCCTCCATCACCTCGGGCACCGAGCCCCGACGCATGGCGATGACCGGCGTGCCGCAGGCCATGGCCTCGATCATCACCAGCCCGAAGGGCTCCGGCCAGTCGATCGGGAACAGCAGGGCATGGGCGCCGGAGAGGAAATCGGGCTTCTGGCAGTCGCTGATCTCGCCGATGAACTCGACATGGCCCTGGCCCAGCAGCGGCGCGATCTCGCGCTCGTAATAGGCGCGGTCGGCGCTGTCGATCTTGGCGGCGACCTTCAGCGTCACCCCGGCGCGGGCGGCGATGCGGATGGCCTTGTCCAGCCCCTTCTCCGGCGAGACGCGGCCGAGAAAGGCGAAGTAGCTCTGGTCGACCGGCTGCGGCGTCAGTCGGTCCTTCGGCATGCCGTGCAGCACGGTGCGCACCCAGTTCAGATCGGGGATCGGCAGGCGCTGGTGATCGGAGATGGAGACATAGGGCGTGTGGCCGTAGGTCTCGTAGATCATCTTGAACTCGGGCAGATCGAGCCGGCCGTGCAGCGTCGTCAGGAAGGGCGTGCGCTGACGGTCGAGCAGGCCCAGCGGGAAGTAGTCGATATGGGAGTGGATGACGTCGAACTCGCCGGCGCGCTGCGCCACCTGCTCGACCATGCGCATGTAATGCGCCACCCAGTCCTTCACCGTCGGGTCGAGACGCAGCGCCTCGCCGCGCATGGCGGCGAGCTTGGCCGCCGTCACGGAATCCCCGCTGGCGAACAGGGTGACGTCGTGGCCCATGGCCACCAACTCTTCCGTCAGCGAGGACACCACCCGCTCGGTGCCGCCGTACAACTTGGGCGGAACGGCCTCGAACAGCGGCGCGATTTGAGCGATACGCATCTAGCGATCCCTTTTTCTCAGCACGGAGACTACCGTTACTTGAAACAGGCGCCGTTTGACTTGACCGAACGGGAGACTACCTGTACTCAGCCGGTAAACTACAAATCCAATATGGCGAAAAGTGGGCTGTCTTGACTGCGATCCCACCCCTGCGGCGCTCGGCCACGGCCTTCCTCCTCGACTATGTGGCCCGCCGGAAGGCGGGACATGCCCTGGTGTTCGGGACGGTCCTGGCCGCCATACTCTGCGCGGTTTCGACGCAGTATGGGCTCAAGCACCTCATCGACCGGCTGGCCGCCGGGCCCGTCGGGTCCCTGGATGGAATCTGGCCCGCCTTCCTGTTCCTCTGCGCCCTGATCCTGGCCGACAGCCTGCTCTGGCGCCTGGCCGGCTGGGCGGCCGCGCGCAGCTTCACCGCCGTCGGCGGCGATATCCGCCGTGACCTGTTCGGCCATCTGGCCGGCCAGGACCCCGGCTACTTCGCCGACCGGCTTCCCGGCGCCCTGGCGGCGCGCGTCTCCGCCACCGCCCAGGCCGCCTTCACGGTGGAGAACACCCTGGCCTGGAACGTGGTTCCACCGCTCGGCGCGATTCTCATCGCCATCGGCTTCACCGCGACGGTCCATCCGCCCCTGGCCCTCGCCCTCGGGCTGCTGGCCGGGCTGATCGCCGCGCTGATGTACCGCCTGGCGCGGCGTGGCATGCCGCTGCACCGCCGCCTCGCCACGCGCAGCGCCATGGTGGACGGGGAACTCGTGGATGTCGTGGGCAACATCGGCACCGTGCGCGCCTTCGGCGCGCTGGGGCGGGAGAAGGCGCGCCTGACCGGCTTCATCGGCGCCGAGATCGCCGCGCACCGGGCCAGCCTCTACAACATGGAGAGGCTGCGGCTGGTTCATGCGCTGCTCACCGCCCTGCTGACCGCCGCCGTGCTCGCCGCCGCGCTCGCCCTCTGGCAGCAGGGCCGCGCCAGCATCGGCGACGTCGCGCTGCTCGCCACCCTGTCGCTGACCATCCTCAACGGCACGCGCGACATCGCCGTGGCGGCGGTCGATCTCACCCAGCAGATGGCGCGGCTGGCCGAGGCCACCGAGACGCTGCTGATCCCGCATGCCCTGGCCGAGCGGCCGGACGCGGTGCCGCTGCGCCGTCACGCTCTCCCGGATGCCCTCCCTGGCGCGGTCCCTGGCGCGGTCGCCTTCGAGGCGGTGCGCTTCGCCTATCCCGGGCGGCCCGCCGTGCTGGACGGGCTCAGCCTCGCCATCCCCGCCGGTCAGCGCGTCGGGCTGGTGGGCTATTCGGGCGCGGGCAAGTCCACCCTGCTCGCCCTGCTGCAACGCTTCCACGACCCGGCCGCGGGCCGTGTCATGATCGACGGGCAGGATCTGCGCGGTGTGACGCTGGACAGCCTGCACGCCGCCCTGGCGGTGGTGCCGCAGGACACGGCGCTGTTCCACCGCTCGGTGCTGGAGAACATCCGCTATGGCCGGCCTGGCGCGGACGAGGTGGCGGTGCGGCAGGCGGCCGAGGCGGCGCAATGCCTCGGCTTCATCGAGGCGCTTCCGCAGGGCTTCGACACGCTGGTCGGCAATCGCGGCGTCCGGCTGTCGGGCGGGCAGCGCCAGCGCCTGGCCATCGCCCGGGCGCTGCTGAAGGACGCGCCGATCCTGCTGCTCGACGAGGCGACCAGCGCGCTGGACAGCGAATCCGAGCGGGCCGTCCAGGCGGCTCTGGACCGGCTGATGCGGGGCCGGACCGTCATCGCCGTCGCCCACCGCCTCTCGACCCTGCAAAATTTCGACAGAATCATCGTGATGAATGCCGGCAGGATCGAGCAGGACGGCGCTCCCCAGGAGCTGGCCGGCCGGCCCGGTCCCTATCAGGAATTGCTGCGGCGGCAGCAGGCCGGCCTCCTGCCGGAGCTGCCCGCGGTCTGAGGGACGAGGCACGCGCATGTCGCGACTGGTCGTGGTTTCCAACCGTGTCGCCCCGATCACCGAGGGCGAAGCCACCGCGGGCGGCCTCGCCGCCGGCGTGATGGACGCACTGCGCCACAGCGGCGGCTTGTGGTTCGGCTGGTCCGGCAACACGGTGCCGGACGTGGTGCCGCCGGGCACCCTGCCCCCCGGCCTGCCCCCGGCCATTGCCCGCAGCGGGCCGGTGACGCTCTACACCACCGATCTGACGCGCCGCGACTACGATGACTACTATCGCGGCTTCGCCAATGGCACGCTCTGGCCGATCCTGCACGACCAGACGGCGCTGTCCCGCTTCGATCGCGGGGAGTTCGCCGGCTATCGCCGGGTCAACGCGCATTTCGCCCGCCATCTGGCCGATCTCATCGGCCCGGAGGACGTGATCTGGGCGCATGACTACCACCTGCTCGGCCTGGCCGAGGCGCTGCGCGCGCTGGGCGTCACGAACCGCATCGGCCTGTTCCTGCACACGCCCTGGCCGGCTCCCTCCGTGCTGATGGCGGTGCCGGCCCATGCCGAGCTGCTCCGCGCCATGACGCATTATGACCTGATCGGTTTCCAGACGGAGCGCGACCGCCAGGCCTTCGGCGATTACGTCCGCCGGGAGATGGGGGGAGAGGAACTGCCGGGCGGGGTGTTCCGCGTCCGGGAGCGGAGCCTGCGGACCGGCGTCTATCCGATCGGCGTGCAGGTGGAGGCGCTGCGCGCCGAGGCGCGCACCGCCGGGGCGGAACGGCTGCCGGCGCTGCGCGCCAGCCTGGCCGGGCGCTCCCTGGTGATGAGCGTCGACCGCCTGGATTACTCGAAGGGGCTGCGGCAGCGCTTCCGTGCCTATGAGCGCTTCCTCGCCGAGCACCCGGACTGGCACCGCCGCGTCGAGTTCCTGCAGATCGCCCCGCCCTCGCGCGCCGATGTCGAGGCCTACCAGGTGATCCGCCGCGAGCTGGAGGGCGAGGCCGGGCGCATCAACGGGCGCTTCGCCGAGCTGGACTGGACGCCGCTGCGCTATCTGAACCGGAGCTTCCCGCGCAACGCGCTGATGCCGCTCTACGCCGCCGCGCGGGTCGGACTGGTGACGCCGCTGCGCGATGGCATGAACCTCGTGGCCAAAGAGTATGTCGCGGCGCAGGACCCGGAGGACCCCGGCGTGCTGGTCCTCTCGCAGTTCGCCGGCGCGGCCTGCGAGATGGCCTCGGCCCTGCTGGTCAATCCGCATGACGAGGCGGGCGTCGCCGCCGCTCTGGAGCAGGCGCTCGCCATGCCGCTGGCGGAGCGGCGGGAGCGGCATGCCGATCTGCTGGCGGTGATGCGGCGGAACAGCCTGGAGCGCTGGCGCGACCGTTTCGTGGCCGATCTCCGGGGCCTTCCCACAGCGGCCCAGGCCGCCTGAAACCGCCATCCGGCGGGCGCCATGTTCTTTTTTTGATCCCTCCCCTGGCCGGCCGGCGAAGGCCGGGGCAAAGTGCCGGCATGCGCATCTATCTCGCCGGCCCCGACGTTTTCCTGCCCGATGCCGCCCTGGTGGCGGCGCAGAAGAAGCGTATCTGCGCGGAGCATGGCGCGACGGGCGTCTTCCCGACCGACCCGGTCGAGGACGCCGCCGCCGATGCCGCGACCGAGCGGTTTCTCGAGATCTATCTGCGCAACGAGGCGCATATCCGTGCTTGCGATGCGCTGATCGCCAACCTGACCCCCTTCCGCGGGCCCTCGGCCGATGCCGGGACGATCTATGAACTCGGCTTCATGCGCGCCCTCGGTCGGCCGGTCCATGGCTATGCCAATGTCGCGCAGGATTTCACGTGCCGCACGCGCGCCTTCCTCGGCCCTCTGGCGCGGCAGGATGCCACGGGCCGCTGGGTCGATGAGGAAGGGCTCCATCTGGAAGACTTCGGCTGCCACGACAATCTGATGATCGATGGCGGCATCCGCGCGGCGGGCGGCGCGCTGTTCACCCGGGCGGTGCCGCCGGAGCGCCGCTGGCACGATCTGGAGGCCTTCGAGGCCTGCGTGCGCGTCCTGATGGAACGCTGACCGCGAATCATCACGCGCCTCCCGCCATGGCCCCCTGGCATCGCCGCAAGGCAACTCCATCTGAGCTTCAGCGTTACATTGTTCAAAGAGGAGTATCGCTCATGGCCCTGCATGCCACCCGCAACGACCTCGGCGAGAATGCCAAGAAGGTCGCCGTCAATGTCCTGAATGGCACCCTGGTCGACATGAACGACCTGACCAACTGCGTCCGCATGGCGCACTGGACGATGAAGGGTCCGAACTTCATCGGTCTGCACACCATGCTGGAGGGCTTCTACAACGAGCTCTTCGCCGGCGCCGACGACGTGGCGGAACGGATCGTCCAGCTGGGCGGCACGCCCGACGGCACCAGCCAGCTGATCAGCGACAAGAGCCGGCTCAAGCCCTATTCGCAGGCGACCACCTACACGATGGACCATGTGAAGGAGCTGGCCGACCGCTTCGCCGCCTTCGCCAAGTCCGTCCGCGAGGGGATCGACAGCACCGATGAGGCGGGCGACGCCGACACCGCCGATCTCCTGACCGCCCTGTCGCGCGACATCGACAAGAAGCTCTGGATGCTGGAAGCGCATCTGGAGAAGTAAGGCGGCATCCCGCCGCGGGCGGACGCGTCGAGGGGCCGGGGATTTCCCCGGCCCTTTTTCCTGCCGGGGTTGCGGGGTCCGGCCTCCCTTCGCTAGTTTGCCCGGCGAAGGTGTGAACAAGACATGAACGATCTCTTCGGCGGCGGCGGCGCCAAGTCCCAGCCAGGCACATCCTACTCGGCCAAGGACATCGAGGTTCTGGAGGGGCTGGAGCCCGTGCGGCGCCGGCCGGGCATGTATATCGGCGGCACGGACGAGAATGCGCTGCACCACCTCGCCGCCGAGGTGCTCGACAACGCCATGGACGAGGCCGTGGCGGGCCACGCCGACCGCATCGAGGTCACGCTCGAGGCTGGCAATCTGTTCACCGTGCGCGACAACGGGCGCGGCATCCCGACCGACCCGCATCCGAAGTTTCCCAAGCTCTCCGCCCTGGAGGTGATTCTCACCACCCTGCATTCGGGCGGCAAGTTCTCCGGCAAGGCCTATGACACCTCCGGTGGGCTGCACGGCGTCGGCAGCTCTGTGGTCAATGCCCTGTCGGAGCGGCTGGAGGTGGAGGTGGCGCGCGACCGCACCCTCTTCACCCAGGCCTATGCGCGCGGCAAGCCGCTGGGGCCGTTGAAGAACGCCGGGCCGGTGCACAACCGGCGGGGCACCACCATCCGCTTCCGGCCCGATCCGGAGATCTTCGGCGCGCAGCAGTTCTCGGCGACGCGCCTGTTCCGCCTCTGCCGCTCGAAGGCCTATCTCTTCCGCGGCGTCGAGATCCGCTGGTCCTGCGATCCGGCCCTGGTGAAGGACGACACCCCGTCACAGGCGATCCTGCACTTCCCGGGCGGCCTCTCGGACTTCCTGGCGGCCGCGGTCGAGGCCGCCGGCACCGTCATCCCCACCCCCTGGGCCGGCGAGACGAGCTTTCCGGGCGGCGCCGGGCGGGCCGAATGGGCGGTGACCTGGCTGGAACGGGGCGAGGGCTTCCTCCACACCTACGCCAACACCATCCCGACGCCGCAGGGCGGTACGCACGAGGCCGGCCTGCGCGCGGCACTGGTGAAGGGGCTCCGCGCCTATGGCGAGCTGAAGAAGGAGCGGCGTGCCGCCAGCGTCACCGCCGAGGATATCCTGGGCGGCCTGGCCGGCATGCTGTCCGTCTTCATCCGCGAGCCGCAGTTCCAGGGCCAGACCAAGGACAAGCTGACCTCGCCCGAGGCGGCGAAGCTGGTCGAGGCCGGCCTGCGCGACCACTTCGACCACTGGCTGGCGGGCGATCCGGCCACCGCCGGCAATCTCCTCGCCTTCGCCATCGAGCGGGCCGAGGAGCGCATCCGTCGTCGCGAGCAGAAGGACACGCCCCGCAAGACCGCGACCCGCCGCCTGCGCCTGCCCGGCAAGCTCGCCGACTGCTCGCGCGAGTCGGCGGACGGCACGGAGCTTTTCCTGGTCGAGGGCGATTCGGCCGGTGGCTCGGCCAAGCAGGCGCGCGACCGCGAGACCCAGGCGGTGCTGCCCCTGCGCGGCAAGATCCTGAACGTCGCCTCGGCCAGCGCCGACAAGCTGCGGCAGAACCAGGAGCTGAAGGACCTGATCGAGGCGCTGGGCTGTGGCGCCGGCGAGCGCTTCGACCTCGCCCGCCTGCGCTACGGCCGTGTCGTCATCATGACCGACGCCGATGTGGACGGCGCGCACATCGCCGCCCTGCTGATGACCTTCTTCTACAAGGAACTGCCCGAGCTGGTGCGCCAGGGCCGGGTCTATCTGGCGCAGCCGCCGCTCTACCGCCTCGCCACTGCTGGTAAGACCCTCTACGCCATGGATGACGCGGAGCGCGAGAAGCTGCTCAGGAAGGCGTTCAAGCCGAACCAGAAGGTCGAGGTAAGCCGCTTCAAGGGCCTGGGCGAGATGCCGCCCGCCTCCCTGAAGGAGACCACCATGGATCCGCGCAAGCGGACCCTTCTGCGGGTGGTGCTGCCGTCGGAGGAGCGGGCCGCCACCTCCGAGCTGATCGAGGCCCTGATGGGCCGCAGGCCCGAGCTGCGCTTCCGCTTCATCCAGGAGAATGCCGCGCGCCTGGACCTGGAGGCGGTGGACGCCTGATTATAAGCGCGCACCAAACGGGAGACTCCGGCGCCATTCAGTAGACTGGCGCTCTCCTAACCCGTTGCTTTCATTGACAAAGGGCGCGGAATCCTCGCGCCCTTTTTGCTTGCCGAAACGCGGCGAGACCCTGCGCAAGCAGAGTCATCCGGCGCTGGCCTTCCGCCCAAGGAAAACGACAGGTTTCACCCTGCGCGTGCTGCAATCGGCGCCAGAGTCTCCCGTTTACCTTGCGTTATGGGAAGCAGCTCTGAACCCGGCGCCGTGATCGCCAATGAACTCGACGCCCTGCTCGCCAGCGTCCCCCCGCTGTTCGCCGAGGGCATCTCGACGTTTGCTTATGAAGTGGTCGAGCTCGAGATGGAGCAACTGGCTGCAGCGCGGGCGAAGGCGACGGCGTGGCTTGAGAAGGCACGTATCCGCAACGACGGTAACGATGTGGCATGCATTGCGGCGATTGCGGTCCTGGATGCCCGACAGGCACGAGTTATGGAGGGGCTCCGCACCCTATTGCGGCTGCAAGCGTACCTCGAGCGCAGGCGCGACCACATTGTGCCGCCATCGTCGGTGTCGCCCAAGAGCAAGCCTGACAGCAAGAACAGCCGCGTGCGAGATCGGGTCGCCGCCATCCTTGCAGAAGGCGGCCCGACACACCGGACGGAGCTCCTCAAGGTCGTACTGGCGGACGGTCTCCTGGGTGCGGAGCAACGCCCCATGAATCGACTGGCATCAATTCTGGCCAGCAATGGCCACCTATTCGGCTCCGACTCCAGGGGGACATACTTCCTGTTGAGCCCCGAGCCCGAGGAACAGACCCGGTCGCCTAGTCGTACCGGTCTGTCAGCGGGACGCCGCCCGGCGTTTCCCACGTCGCAACCGGAGCAAGGAGATGATGGCCATGCGAGCGCGTGCGCCGTTTATAATACCTAAGGCGGGCCTTCCCGCCTGAAATCCAGACTGTAGCCGCAGACTGAACGCAAGAAGGCACCCCTACCTGGATCTGACCATCCAGGTAGGGGCACCTCTTGTCTTAGCGCCTAGTCGCACCGTCATCAGAACGTGGCCAGGATCCCTTGGGTTGCACAGATGGCACCGGCAACCCGGTTCCTGAGGTTCTCCGGACAACCTGACGCGCCACCTCAATCATGTGGTGACTGCACCTCGTCCCATCTTCGCTGCCGCAGCCCGGCCCGCTACTCGCGCCAGTACGCCCAGGCGAGCCACAACAGCCCGGCTATTCCGCCCGCCGTCGCCGCCGACCCGGCCACCGTGAACACCACCACGGTCGCGGCCTGCCCCACGGTGGCGCCCGGATCCACGATGCCGTCCAGCCAGCCAGCAGGCATTGGCTCACCGCCGAAGACCAGAATCGCAGCGGCTAGCGCTGACACAGCCGCCATCTTCAGTGTGTAGGTTGCCAGCCCCATCGGTCGCTCCCTTGCCCCTGGCATCGAAACGTCCGGGCAGCATAGGAGGTTCATTGCCGCTTGCCAGGGCTCATGGCACCGGGGCTAGGCTCGGTCCGCAGGAGGACCGCCCATGCCGCCCTACCCAAGTGACCCAGCCATCCAAGCCGAGGCCCGGCGCCTCGCCTCCGAAGACCTGGACCGTGACCTTGGCGCCGTCGCCGAGATGCTGGCCGAGCGTGGCCATCATGGTCCCGATGGCAGGCCATACGCCGCACGCACCGTGGCCAACTTGCTCGACGAGGAACTCGTCCATAGGCGCGAGGACCGACAGCGGGCGCTCAGGGCCGAGGCAGGTGCCGACTTCAACCGCTGGCTTGCCCAGCATGGCCAGGGGTTCGTCGCGGGTGGTGCGGATGCCTTCCTTCAGAAGGCAGCCTCGCCCGAGCGCTGATTTCCTGACCTCCGACGAGGCCCTTGTCTGGCGGCGTGACCATCCCGTCCTGCACGATCTCGTCGCCGGTCGACTGGTCCGCCTGCCAGGTACGAAGCAGGCCGAGCTCCGGGAGGTCCCGGCCACCCTCGCCGCCGCGGTGTGGATGGTGGCGAGCCACCTCACGGCGAGCCGTCGGTGGGTGGCGAGGCCAAAGGACGAGTTTGGCGCCGTGCCACTCGGCGTGGCGGCGAAGGACTGTAGCGGTCTCACGCAGTTGCTGCGGTTGCCGGAGGCGATCTGGCCCGGCTGCACCGCTCCAACCCCGTTATGGCGCCGTTCGAGGTAGGCTTCCCGGGCGCCAGCTTGCTACGGGACAGCGGACGCTTTGCCGCTGTGGAAGTTCACCGCCGCTAACGAGTCGAGACGCTTGCGCCTTCGGCTCCGATGACGAGGGTCACACCCTCAATCAAGCGAGTACATCGTCATCGTATCCCTAGCGGACGCCTTCACCTCCAAGCTTAACCTCGAGCTCGCCACGAAGGAACGAATGACCCGCTTGGCAAACTCCTCATCCTCGAAGCCGTCCCGATAGAGCGCGCCAATCGCGGTCACGGCCATGATGGACTTCGCAGAGGGGCGGGAGACGCCGACGTCTGACATGCGCCATTCAAAGCTTGTCTGCGAGCCGTCTATCGCCGCCTGCAAAGTGGCGTCGTCACCATCCCGCTGCACCACGAAGATCTCGCTCCAAAACTCGTTCGCAGCGGCGAAGGCCCGAGGATACTTGTCCTCGCCCTTCATGAGGGACCCAATCACGTCCAGCATCTACACCTTCCAACGGCTCAGCCCAAGCAATGGAGATGGGGGGCAGCTTTGGCGCTTTCAATGAACACGTGCGCGACGGGCAAGTCTTCACATGGTCCAGTCTGGGCCACCTTCTGCTTCCGGAGGGTACGACCTCGTACTCGGCTCGTGCTCCTCGCTCGCGCCTCTTCAACAGCGTGGGGCAGTGAACCCAGGCATCGGTGACCGATGCGTGCGGTGCGGCCTATCCGGGCGCCGGATCCGCCCGGTTCCCCCTCGACACAATGAGCATGTCGGCATCCGGCAGTGGCCTCTGGAGTTGCTGGGCGACATCCCAGGGCGCCATCCACCTCAAGGCGATGCCGGTGATGCTGACGACACCGGACGAGATAGACACTTGGCTGCAGGCGCCGTGGGGGATCGCCCGCGAGCTGCAGCGACCATTGCCGGACAACGACATGCTCATCGTGAGCAAGGGTAACCGCAAGGATCCGGCCTAGCCTGGCGCGACCTGATTGGCGGGTCGTCTGGCTGGCAAGCGGCGACTGCACCTCCACACCACCCCTCGGTCATCCACGGATTCCGATTCGGCCCGGCTCTCAGGCGAACGCACCTTGAAGGTAGCAGTCAACGCGGCAGGAACAGGCCCTTGATGCAGGCGGAATTGCAGACGGCAATCTGGGTATGGGTCTTCAAGTAAAAGCCTCCGTCCGGGTAGACGGGCTCGCCTTCGGTGAGGAGACCGCGGACGGTGTCGAACGGGCCCGGCTTCTCGCTTCCGGCAGGCAGATCGTAATCCTCCTCCAAGATGGCATGGAGGCGGCGGATCACGGCGCAGTCCAGGTTGCGGAGCAGCTTGTCGTTGGTCGTGCTGCCCCTGACATCCCTATTACGAGGCAGCGCCTGCCCGCTCTTCTCCCGCGTGGCCACCAGACTGTCATAGGCGTTTCTCAGGAGATTGAGGTTCTCGCGGACCAGAAGGTCCAAGCAGTTGCCCAGGTCGATGACGGCACCCAGAACAAAGGGCTTCTTGTAATCGCCACGGGCGACCTTGTCCTCGGCCCACTCCAGTGCGCGTCCGGGATCGCCCTCCCAGAAGTAAACACCGGGGCCGAGCCAATCATAATCTTTCTCACTCCGCAGCAGGTTCACCTCACCTGCAAGGGCCTTCCTGCCCACCTTCTCATCGCAGTCGTGGTAGCCCAATACGAAGGAAGTGGCGTAGCGACTCAACTACGAGCTGCGGTTGGCTTCTTCGACGGCTTCTTCGGCGCCGGGCCACCGTATTCGGGGGCAAGACGACCATCGGCCGTCCGGATGCCCTCGCGGACCAGCGCTTCACGGGCAACGGCACGGGTGGTCGTGTTCACCTCGGTGTACCGCCTCGCCATGATCTCGAAGGTCTTGCGCTGGGCTTCCGTCATCTACCGCTCCTGTTGCCGGATAACCTAGTGCGCCCCAAGGCTTGAAACGACATCCGCGAGGCTTCCCCCGCAGCCCCACTCCGGGCGCAGGCGGTAACGGGCGTGCAAGGTATAGGACCGATTCAGCGGTGTCTCGCGCCATCCCAGGCGCCAGAGTCGCCCATCACTGTCCAATGTAGCCTTGATACCTCGCCCTCCAAGGCATAGGGTTCCGACATGTCGAAGGAACCCACCCTCCGCGCCGTCGCCCGACCTTCCCCGGACTTCACGGACCGGGCCTACTGGGCCGGGACCATCAAGATGGCGCTCAGCCGTTTCTTCGTCCTCCAGGTGCTGCACGACGGCCCGGCGCACGGCTACGACATCGCCCGTGCCGTCGAGCGGACCACCAACGGCTGCTGCTCGCCCTCCGAGGGTGCCCTCTACCCGACGCTGCGCGAGTTCGAGCAGGGCGGCTACCTGACATCCGCTTCGGAAATCGTCTCCGGTCGCGAGCGCAAGGTCTACACGCTGACCGACAGGGGCCGCGACGCCTTCAAGGTCGGCCTGGAGGCATGGATGGACGCCACGGCGGCCCTGACCGAGACCGACCGCGCCGCTGCTGCCCGCGACCAGGCCAAGGGTGCCTGCCGATGCTGACCGTTGGCTTGCCCACATACATCGCCCACCGAGGCATACCCAAGGGGAACGTCAAATGACGTCTTGCTGCTCCGCCACGCCGCGCCCTCAGAACAGGGCCTCTGAGGGCCACGCCGCCCTCGGATCGCTACCTGTCGCCATCATCGGCGGCGGTCCGGTCGGCCTCGCCGCCGCAGCGCATCTGCTGGAGCGTGGCCTCGAGCCGGTCATCCTGGAAGCCGGTCCCTCGGTCGGCACGGCGCCGCTTGCCTGGGGCCACGTCCCCATGTTCTCCCCCTGGCGCTACAACATCGACCGGGCGGCCCAAGCCCTGCTGGAGCGGCACTGCTGGATGGCGCCTGACGCCGATGGCTTCCCGACCGGACGCGAACTCGCCGACGACTACCTGGCGCCGCTCGCCGCGCTGCCGGAGATCGCTGGCCGCCTGCGCCTGAACACGCGGGTGACCGGCGTCGTCCGGCAACGCGTGGGCAAGGTCCGCGACGCCGGGCGCGAGGACCAGCCCTTCGAGGTCAGGTTCCAGGCCGACGGACGCGAGGGCCGCCTCCTCGCTCGCGCCGTCATAGTGGCCATCGGCACCTGGGGCAGTCCCAGCCCGGCCGGTGCCTCCGGTATGCCCGCCGTGGGCGAACGCGAGGCCGCCGAGCGAATCCGCCACGGCATGCCGGACGTGCTGGGCGCCGACCACGGCCGCTACGCGGGCAAGCGCGTCCTCGTCGTCGGGTCGGGCCACTCGGCCGTTGGCACCCTCATCGACCTCGCCCGCCTGGCCGAACAGGCGCCGGGCACGGCTGTCCTGTGGGCGGCCCGCGGCGCCGACCTGACGCGGGCCTACGGCGGTGGCGCCGCCGACCAGCTGCCGGAGCGCGGCGCCCTCGGCCAACGGCTGCGGCGCCTCGTGGAGGCCGGTGCCGTCGAGCTGCTCGCGCCCTTCGCGGTGGATGAGGTTCGCCGGGGCACCGGTGGTTCCCTGCAGGTCAAGGGTCTCGAAGGCAGGACGGTGGCGGCGGACGAGATGGTGGTCGCCACCGGCCTACGGCCCGACCTCGGAATCCTTGGCGAGGTCCGCCTGGACCTGGACCCGGCGCTGGAGTGCCCGCGCGTGCTGGCGCCGCTGATCGATCCCAACCTGCACTCCTGCGGCACCGTCCGGCCGCACGGCGCCTTCGAGCTCCAGCAGCCGGACAGCGGGCTTTTCCTTGCCGGGATGGCCAGCTACGGGCGGGCGCCCACCTTCCTGCTGGCCACCGGCCACGAGCAGGTGCGCTCCATCGCCGCCTTCCTCGCGGGCGACCTCGAGGCCGCGCGCCGTGTCGAGCTCGATCTGCCGGAGACCGGCGTCTGCAGCTCGAGCCGCGTGCTGCCCGGCGCCGCCGACGTGGTGTCCTCTTGCTGCGCTCCCGCGGCACCCCCGGTCGCCTGCTGCTCCTCGCGGCCGGAGCAGGAGCTGGTCAAGGAAACGACGTGCTGCGGGACCAACACCGCGCGGGCGACCGTACCGTCCGAGCCCGCCGAATGAGCCAGGCCACGACACCGGGAAGCGCCCTTGCCGGTGCGGCAGCAGGCCGCAACCGGCTGACGGTCGTCTCGGCCATCGGCGTCGGCCAAATCCTTGCCTGGGGTTCCTCCTACTACCTGCTAGCCGTCCTGGCCGGACCGATTGCCGCGGACACCGGCTGGCCGCTCACCTGGATCATGGGCGCCCTGTCTATTGGCATGCTGGTGTCCGGCTTGGCTTCGCCGCGCATCGGCCACCTGATTCACCGGCACGGCGGCCGCCCCGTGCTCGCCGCCAGCGCCGTCCTGCTCTCCGCGGGCCTGCTGCTGCTCGGGCTGGCGCCGAGCCTGCCGGTGTTCGTAGTCGCCTGGGTGGTGCTCGGGCTGGCCATGGGGGCCGGGCTCTACGACCCGGCATTCTCGACGCTGGGGCGTCTCTGTGGCGAGCAGGCGCGCTCGGCCATCACCCACGTCACCCTGTTCGGCGGCTTCGCCAGCACGGTCTGCTGGCCGCTCAGTGCCTTCCTGGTTGACCACCTGGGCTGGCGCGGCGCCTGCCTGACCTACGCCGCCATCCACCTCGCCGTGGTGCTGCCGCTCTACCTGTTCGGCGTGCCGCGCGAGTTGGCCAAGCCCGCTGCGGCACCCACGGCCGCCAAGGCTGCCGTGGCGCCAGGCCATGTGCAGGCGGGCCAGCGCTACGCCTTCGTCGTGCTGGCAGCGGGGTTCACCCTGGCGGCGGTCATCATGACCGTCATCTCCGTCCACCTGCTGACACTGCTGCAGTCGCAAGGGCTGGCGCTGGCGGCGGCCGTCGCCTTGGGCACGCTGATCGGCCCGGCGCAGGTCGGCGCCCGCGTGCTGGAGATGCTGTTCGGCAAGAAGGCGCATCCCATCTGGAGCCTGGTCGCGTCCGCGGTGCTGGTGGCGGTCGGCCTGGGCATGCTGGTGGGTGCGCCCGGCGTCGTGGCCGCAGGCATCGTCATGTACGGCATGGGCAGTGGCGTCCGCTCCATCGCCCGCGACACGGTGCCCTTGGCCCTGTTCGGCAAGGAGGGCTACGCCGTGCTGATGGGCCGCATCGCCATGCCGACCCTCATCGCGCAGGCAGCCTCGCCCTTTCTCGGCGCCTGGCTGCTGGACAGCTTCGGCACGCAGGCGACGCTGGCTATCCTGTGCGGGGCAGCGATGCTGAACATCCTGATGGTGCTGGCACTCGTGCCCAATGCGCTCCGGCGTTCCTGACAGTCATCCTCCATCCAAGAAAACGAGGTTCCCGTGCCTGAACTGATCACAACCGCCCTCACCAATCAGCCCGCCGAGGTGACCATCCGGCCTGCCAGAGAGGCCGACATGGACGCTGTTGCCACCATCTATCGGCACCACGTGCTCCATGGCACCGCCACCTTCGAGACAGAGGCACCGACGGCCGAAGATATGCGGCAGCGACGCATCGCCATCACCGAACGCGGGCTGCCCTACCTGGTGGCCGAGGACACCGATTGTCGCGTGCTCGGCTACGCCTACGCGGGCGCTTATCGGCCCAGGCCTGCCTACCGGAATACACTCGAGAACTCGGTCTACATCAGCGAGGAGGCCCGAGGGCGCGGCATCGGCCGCCGCCTGCTCGAGGCCCTCATCCAGGAGTGCGCCGCACTCGGCTACCGGCAGATGGTGGCCGTCATCGGCGACAGCGCGAACGAGGCGTCCATCCGCCTGCACAAGGCGTTCGGATTTCAGCCGATCGGCACCTTGCGCTCGGTTGGCCGCAAGCACGGGCGATGGCTGGATACTGTGCTGATGCAGTTGGCTTTGGGGGACGGTGACGAGACGGCACCCGAGGTGGAGTAAGGGCCTTCCCCCTGACATCCTTCGCCAGCAAACTGGCGAAGGCGGTACTCGGCATGGTGGGAACCAGCCTCCGCATCAGCAAATGCAGATCAGCTTGGCGACGCTGCCGATTTGGCCGCTATGCCCGACGCAATGGCCGCCACGACCACTCACAGCAATCGACTGCTAGCCCATGGCCCTCCTTGCGCTGCGCCTAGGTAGTGGCCGCTGTTCCCGACAAGGTCTCAATCAGTGGGCATGTGGCCTGCTCCCCGGATTGACATTGCTGCACGGCACCATCCAGTACACGCTCCATCGCCTGGAGGTCGGCAATTCGGGAGCGGACATCCGCGAGGTGTGCTGCGGCGATGCCATGGACCTCGGTGCAGGCGCCTGCACCAAGTTCGAGGAGCGCGCCCACCTCGTTCAGGGTGAAGCCAAGCTCCCGCGCGCGCCGCACGAACCTCAGCCGCCTGATGTCCTCCTCACCGAAGAGGCGGTAGCGCCCCCGGCGGGCCGGTATTGGAAGCAAGCCAATCCGCTCGTAATAGCGGATCGTCTCGATGTTGCAGCCCGTCCGCCGCGAGAGTTCACCGATGGCAACGCCGCTCTGCCCCATCCCATGCGCCTCCTCAGAAAGGACTTGAGTCTGTAGTCGCTACAGACGGTAGGTAGGCTGCATAGCTGAGACAAGGAGGCCGACCGTGTCCGACACCCAAGTGAATGCTACCCCGGCACATGGGGCGGTCCAGGAAGCCGGTGCGATGGTGCTGACGACGACGGGCATCGCCGCAGCCTTCGGTGCGGCCTCCTGCTGTGCGCTGCCGATGCTTCTTGGCTCCCTCGGGCTGGGAAGCGCTTGGCTCTTCGGGCTGGCGGTCCTTCTGGGGCCGTACCGCACGATCCTGCTCGCCGCCGCAGCCGCGTGCCTGGCTGGCGGAGCGGTCCTGCTCTGGCGCCAGCGGGCAGCGGTTGCCTGCGAGCCGGGCTCCGCCTGCTCCCCCAACCCAGCCCTCCGGCTTGTCGTTCCGGCAGGTTTGGCGGTCGGGATCATCCTGTTGGTGCTCGGTTATGCGTACGTGTGAGGACCCGATGATCCTGGAGTCGACAATCACCTGCCCGCACTGCGGCACGGCGAGAACCGAGACAATGCCGACCGATGCCTGCCAGTACTTCTATGACTGCACCGGCTGCGGAACGCTGCTCCGGCCCAAGCAGGGCGACTGCTGTGTGTTCTGCTCCTACGGCACGGTGCCGTGCCCGCCTGTCCAGGTGGACGGGAAGGGTTGTTGCCACGCGGAAGATCCGCCGCCAGCGGCTGGCTGACCCTTTCCCCGCGTGGTCGGCAACGGCGGGATGACCGTCACTCCGCAGCAAGGCCGGGGTTGGCGGGCACCAGCCTCGGCACCCAGCGGATGTAGACCAGCATGGCGACGAGTTCGACGAGCGTCTGCGTCACCACCGCGGCAGGCAGCAGCGCACCGGCTTCCGGGATAGCGAAGGCCAGCGGCAGGACGACCAGGGAGTTCCGGGTGCCGCCGCTGAAGGTGACCGCCCTCGCCGCGCCCGCCTCCAGGCCCGCATACCTGGAGATGACGCTACCTACGACCGGCATCAGCGCGGCGAAAGCGACGTAGACCGGCACCAGCATGGCGACGGAGCCTGCCTGGGCCGCCACGTTCGGGGCAACGGCCGCGATGACCACCAACAGCACCACGGCCATCAGGGGAACGGGCAGCCATCCCATGGCGTCCGCGACCGCCTTCCCGGCGCCGAAGCGCGCCGCCCACGCCTGAGTGGCCGCGGCGAGAGCCAGGGGCACGGCGATCAGCCAGACGAAGGCTTCGATGAAGGGACCGGGCTGCATCATCGCCATGGCCCGCTCGCCGATGAACAGGCCGAGGTAGACGGGGAGCAGCAGCATCTGCGCCACCAGCAGCACCGGCGTCGCCGCCAGGATGAGGCGGGCGTCCCCGCGGCCGAGGTGGGTGAACACGACCACGTAGTCGATGCAGGGCGCCAGCAGCACCATCAGGACACCCAGGCGCAGCACCCATTGCTCGCCGGGCAGCATGGAAGCCAGGGCGAACGCCACCAGGGGCGCGGCAACGAAGTTCACCGCCAGCAGCGTCAGCAGGAAGCGCCCGTTGGCCAGGCTCCTTCGCAGGTCCGCCAGCGGCACCTGGAGGAAGGTCACGTACAGCAGGGCCGCGAGGGCGGGGTTGATGACCGCCCCCCACGCCGCGCCGGGCGCGGCGACGGCCGCGATCGCGCCCGCCACGACGGCGGCGAAGTAGATGGCGACTTGGTTCTCTTCCAGGCCGGTGCGGGTGATGGCCAAGTTGTCGGCTCCTCCGTGGTGAGCGGGCAACCGATGTCACGCCGCGGGTGTGGTGACGTGGTTAGGCTCGCCAGCCGCAGCAGGCAGCCCGCTTTGCAAGGACCGGAACGGAAAGGTCTTCCAGGAAGGTGCACCGGCTGGCCGGGCCCCGGCGCAAGCCGCCGTGCCATACCCCAGGAAGCCGCGCCCTCGCTGTGGCGCCTGCCCACCTGCTGCTCCTGCCAAGGGCAGCAACGATGGGCAGCGCCGTTATCATCATGCCTGTTGCATGCACCACCAAGCAGGCAAGCTGATAAGTTGATGGCGGCTATCGGTCGGACTGCTGTTCTCCCTGGCCTGCCTTATCAAGGTCGCTACGAGCATCACGGATGATTGCCCAGGCGGATTGCAGGAACAGCCCGGCGATGACGAACGCCACGGCGAGGTCTGGCCACGCAGTTTCGGTCCACCAGACCAGGCCCGCCGCGACCACCACGGCCAGGTTGCCGATGGCATCGTTGCGACTGAACAGCCAGACGGCCCGGACGTTGGCGTCGCCCTCGCGGTGCGGCATGAGGACCGCTGCGGAGGCCACGTTCACCACCAGCGCGACGGCGCCGAAGAGGCCCATGAGCTCGGCCTCGGGCTGGTTCAGCACCAGCACCCGATAGCCGGTGGTGGCGAGCACGCCCACGCCAAGCACGGCAAGAAACAGGCCCTGAATGAGGGCGGAGCGGGCACGCCAGGCGAGGCTCCAGCCGATCGCCAGCAGGCCAAGGAAGCTGATTAGGCCATCGCCGAGGAAGTCGAGGGCGTCCGCCTTGAGCGCCTGGCTGCCGGAGATGAAGCCGCCGACCATCTCCACCAGGCCATAACCGACATTGAGGCCGACCACGATCCAGAGCGCCCGGCGGTAGGCGGGCGTGATGTGGGCGAGGTCCTTGGGCAGGTCGTCGTCGTCGCTCATCCGATGCTCCCGAGCCAAGACCGTACCGATACGTTCAGGGGGTGCCGGATCTGAAATAGCGGACCGGCGCGGCGCCCATGGCCATCAAGATGTCGCGTGCTACGAGGTGACGGGCGCCTTTCGTACATTGGAAAGACCTCAGCACCGCCACCCAGATGCACGGCCCAAGATGACCGTGAGCTCAATGCTGGGATCGCTGGCCGCTTCGGAGAGGCCGTCCAAAACCGGCCGATCATTCTGCGTCCATCGCCCTGGCAGCGCTCGTTCGAAAGCGGTCAATCGGCAGCTTCAGGTATGAGGTGCCATTCGCTTCCGGCTTCGGCAGACGTCCGCCGCGGAGGTTCACTTGCAATGCAAAGAGCATCATCGCTGGCAGAGGAAGCGTTCGATCACGTTCCTCCCGCAGCCGAACGAACCCGTCCTCTCCGCCGCTGTCCCGTAGGTGAATGTTGGTTGCCCGCTGCTCCGCTACGGTGGACTCCCAACGCGGTTCGCGCCCGCCCGGACGGTAATCGTGGCCGGTGAAGAGGCGTGTCGTCGGTGGCAACGCGAGGATGCTCTGGATGCTGCGGTACAAGGCCCGCGCGTTACCACCAGGGAAGTCGGCTCGTGCCGTGCCCGCATCCGGCATGAAGAGGGTGTCATGCACGAACGCGGCGTCGCCAACGACGTAGGTGACCGAGGCCGCGGTGTGGCCTGGGGAAAAAATCACCCTCACTTCCGAGGCGCCAAGATTGAAGCAGTGACCATCTGCAAACATGTGGTCCCAATAGTCGCGGCCACCGACCTCGAGATCGGGGATGTTATAGATGTCCGACCAGATCGCCTGAACTGCGAGGGTCTGTTCGCCAATGCCTGTTGGCACGCCAAGGCGCTCGCCCAGGTAGGCGACGGCAGAAAGGTGGTCAGCATGCGGGTGGGTGTCGAGCACCCATTCCGGGATCAGTCCGCGCTCCCGGATATGGGTGGCAATCTCGTCGGCTGGCTGGGTCGCAAGGCTGCATGAATTGCGGTCGAAGCTTAACAAGGGATCGATAACCGCGCATTTCTTTGTTTGCGGATCCGCCACGACGTAGGAGACGCTTCCGGTCTGATCATCGTAAAAGCCCCGTACGATCGGCTGAGACGGCATTCTGTTCTCCCTGTTTTTGCGCGGTGTCGCGGAAGCCGCGATGGTGGCCACCTTGGGACACCGAGCACGATGTCTTTCGGCAAGGGCGCACCCGGCGAGGGCCGAGGAGCGCTAAACCCAGCCGGGCGGAGTTGCATGCTTCGCGGTGTGGCTGACGGCGTATTAGGCGCGCTTCTTAGAATCCGCGGCGCCGCTCATCCGATGCTCCCGAGCCAGGGGAAGAGTTGGAGCATCAGGATGGCGAAGTCAGTCAGGTGGCCGGTAATCATTGCCACCCCCATCGCCACCATGATGCCACCCGCCACGATCTGAAGAACGCGCCCGACGCGTCGCAGGCTGCGGAACGGGCCGCGTAGAAAGGCGTCGGCGAAGGCGGCCACCAGCAGGAAGGGCACGCCCAGCCCGGCCGCATAGGCGGCCAGGAGCATGATGCCGAGGTGGCTGATTTCGCTGGTGGCGGTCAGCGCCAGGATGGCGCCCAGCACCGGACCGATGCAGGGCGTCCAGCCGAAGGCA
>NZ_RCVQ01000012.1 GCF_016107285.1 Roseomonas sp. KE0001
TGGGCCGAAGCCCGTAGCCTCTCCGCTCAGCAGAGGAAGGCGTATCTAGGAGCCCTTCGGCCGCCCGTCAACCCCTCTATCATCAGCCAATCGAAGTCCGTTCGCCGTTCAGCAGCGCCAACCGGCGGCGTGGACGGGCTTTTACGGGGCATCCCGCATCCCGTCAAACCCCTTTTTTTACCATTCCTCTTCCGGAACGAGGGCCGCGGCGTGGCGGCCCTCCCCATGCGCCTCAGCTGTCGGCGCGGATGTCATTCTCCCGGATCACCTTGCCCCACTTGGCGATCTCGCCTTCCAGGAAGCGGCCGCATTCCTCCGGCCCCGTGGCTTTCACGTCGGCGCCCTGCTCCTCGATCTTCTGCCGGACGGCCGGCTCGGCGAGGGTCCTGGCCAGCGCCGCCTGCATCTTGTCCACGATCGGCTTGGGCGTGCCGGCGCGCCCGAGGAAGGCCCACCAGGTCGGCGCCTCGAAGTCTCCCACCCCTTGTTGCGCGAAGCTTTGCACGCCCGGCACGTGGCGCGTCTCGCCCCGAGTCGTGACGCCAATGGGGCGCAGCACGCCGGAGCGGATGTGCTGGTTGATCACCACCACGTTGGACATGAACAGCGGCACGTGGCCCGCCACGGCATCCTGCGTCGCCGGCCCGCCCCCGCGATAGGGGACATGCACCATGCGGAAGTCCCCCTGCTGTTGCAGCAGGGTGGTCGCCACATGCGCCAGGCCGCCGACGCCGCTGGTGGCGAAGTTCAGCGTGTTCGGGGCCGCTTTGGCCGCCTTGACGATGTCGGCGTAGCTGCGGAAGGGGGTGCTCTGATGCGCCACGAGGGCCAGCGGCCCCGTCGCCACCAGGCTGACCGGCGTGAAGGCCTCCATGGTGCGGAAGGGCAGCCGCATCACGCTCTCGTTGGTGGCCTGGGTGTCATAGGCCAGCAACCAGGTATAGCCGTCCGGCTCGGCCCGCGCCGCCTCGCCGGCCCCGATGGCGCCGGAGGCGCCACCGCGGTTCTCGATGACCACGGCCCGTCCCAGGATCTCCTGCAACCGCGGCTGGAAGATCCGCGCGACCGTATCGGTGCTGCCCCCCGGGGGCCAGGCGACGATCAGGCGGATGGTCTTGTCCGGCCAGCCGGTCTCGGCCCGCAGGACCCCCGGCATCGCCAGCAACCCCGTGCCCGCCGCCAGCAGGCCTCGGCGCTTGATGAACATTCCCGTCTCATCCTCTCTCATTCGCCGCCGGGGCAGGCCCGTCGGCGGTCTTCTTTCTTGGACGAAAGGAGAGAACGGCTCCGTACCGGCCGCGGCCTGCGATCAGGTCCGCTGGACCCTCGTCGCGGCCGGACACCCGATGCAGGCTCCCTCTCCCCTTCAAGTGAAGGAGAGCACTGCCCCGCCGCTGTCATCAAGCGCCGTTTGGCAGCCCACCGGGCTCGTGGCGGAAGCCCTCCACGATGTGGCGCTCCAGGGCCCGCGCCGAGGAACTCTCCGAGGCCCGGGCCAGGGCGATCTCGAATTCCGGCAGCGCCGGCAGCCCGTCCGCGGCATCGAGCATCCTCAGCCCCGGCGGCAGGGGGGCCGCCAGCCCGACCGTGATGGCGAGCCCCGCCAGGACCACGGCATGGGTGCCCATCTGCGCGCTGGAACTGTAGGTGAGGCGCCAGGGCACCCCGGCGGCGTCGAGCGCCGTCGTCGCCGCGGTGCGCCAGACGCAGCTGGGCTGCGCCAGCGACAGCTTCAGCGGCCGCTGGCGGTGCACCGCATGCGCCACCGAACCCACCCATTGCAGCGGACCGCGCCAGAGCGTGAGGCCGGCGCGCGGCTCGCGCTCATTGCCGGCCGAGTAGAGGCTGAGGTCGAGCTCGCCACGCTCCATTCGCTCCAGAAGCTCGTTGGAGGGCGCGCAGATCACCTCCAGTTCCACCGCCGGATGCGCCTCGGCGAAGCGGGCCAGAATCTCGGGCAGCCACAGCAGGACATAGTCGTCCGGCGTGCCCAGGCGGATCAGCCCGGCGATCTCGGGCGTGCGGAAATTGGCCAGCATCTCGTCATGCATGCTGAGCCAGGGGCGGGCGCGGTCCAGCAGCCAGGCGCCGTGCGGCGTCAGGGAGAAGCCGCGCGCGCCCCGCACCAGCAGCGGCTGGCCGAGCATCTCCTCGAGCCGGCGCATCTGCATCGAGACGGCAGACTGGGTTCGCCCCACGCGCTGCGCGGCGCGGGTCACGCTCGCGCCCTCGGCGATCAGCACGAAGGAGCGCAGCAGGTCGGGGTCCAGGCCTGGCGGGAGGGCAAGCATGGGATCAGCATCAACGATGCTGATGCCCTCCGTCAAAACAATTCGTTTTTCTTATGTCGATGGCGCATCCATCCTGATGGCATCCGCCACCCTGAGAGGAAAGGCCACAGGCCATGTCCGCCTATCTCAGCCCTCCCCCGCCCTCGAACTGCGCCACCCCTCGCGCTCTGGCCGCACGGGTCTCCGCCCGCCCGGCCGCCGCCGGCTGGAGGGCCTTCCTCCGCCGCGCCCTGCACGCCATCGAGACCCGCCAGCAGCTGGCCGAGATGGACGCGCGGATGCTCAAGGACATCGGGCTCAGCCGGGCCGAGGCCCTGGAGGAGGCCCATCGCGCCCCCTGGGATCTCGGCCGGCGGCGGCCCTGATCCCGGTCCGGGAGCGTCTCAGGCGGCCAGGGGCCGGGCCGCCGTCCCGCGCAGCAGGGCCGCGGCCCAGCGCGGGGCCTCCCGCAGCAGGCCGTCCAGCCTGACGGGCGAGAGGGACTCGGCGTGCTCGCGCGCGGTCACGGCCTCCGCATCCCAGCCGGCCAGGGCCTCCGGCGGCGGCATATCCTGCCCGCCCAGGGCCCGCGCCCGGCGGGCGGTGTCCAGGATGCGCGCCGCCGCGTCCAGCCGCAGGCGCTCGATCAGTTCGCCCCGGGCGATCTCGCCCAGCGCATCCATCATCACCCGCCGGCGCCCGGCCGGCGGCAGTTCCATCATTTCGACAGCCATGTCGGAATCTCCATTCGTTCCCCGCTTCTTCGGATGGCGGAGCATGAGACCGGGACATGGGCCGGGGCGGCCGGCGCCACAAGGCGAATCCGGCTCCGAGCCGCCCGTCTTCCGCATGGCTCCCCGCACCCCATGTTTCTGGACGGGGCGAAGCGCCCCCCACGGGCCTGACCGCCGACGCGGGCCTCGTCCGAGCGTTTCGCACTTCTCGAAAGCCCGTCGCCGGGGCATTGAACCCGCCCATGTCGAAGATCCAGCGCGCCATGCCGAACTCCCTGCCGCCGCAACTCTCGAACCAGCGGATCTCGCTGCCGAAGGACCGCATCCGGATCCTGTTGCTGGAAGGGGTGGCGGATACCGCCCTCTCGCTGCTGGCCGCCGCCGGCTACACCAATGTCCAGCGCGAGTCGAAGGCCCTGGAAGGCGAGGCGCTGAAGCAGGCGCTGCAGGGCGTCCATCTCCTCGGCATCCGCTCCCGCACCCAGCTCACGCGCGAGGTGCTGGAGGCGGCGGACCGGCTGATCGCCGTCGGCTGCTTCTGCATCGGCACCAACCAGGTCGATCTCGGCGCCGCCAAGAACCTCGGCATCCCGGTCTTCAACGCCCCCTTCTCCAACACCCGCAGCGTGGCGGAGCTGGTGATGGGCGAGATCATCATGCTGCTGCGACGCATCCCCGACCGCTCCCGCAGCGCGCATGAGGGCGGCTGGGACAAGTCGGCGGCGAACAGCCGCGAGGTGCGCGGCAAGACGCTCGGCATCGTCGGCTACGGCAATATCGGCAGCCAGCTCTCGGTCATGGCCGAGGCGCTGGGCATGCGCGTGGTCTATTTCGACACCGTGCCCAAGCTGCCGCACGGCAATGCCGTCGCCGCCGCCAGCCTGACCGATCTGCTCGGCGCCGCCGATGTGGTCAGCCTCCATGTCCCCGAGACCCCCGCCACCGAGGGGATGATCGGCGCCGCCGAGGTCGCCGCCATGCGGCCCGGCACCATCCTGATCAACAATGCCCGCGGCAAGGTGGTGGATCTGCAGGCGGTGGCCGATGCGCTGCGCACCGGCCATCTGCTCGGCGCCGCCGCCGATGTCTTCCCCGAGGAGCCGAAGCGCAATGGCGAGCGCTTCTCCTCCCCGCTGCAGGGCCTGCCCAACGTCATCCTGACGCCGCATATCGGCGGCAGCACCGAGGAGGCGCAGGATCGCATCGGCGAGGAGACGGCGCGCAAGCTCTCCGACTATTCGGACACCGGCGCCACGCTGGGCGCGGTCAACTTCCCCGAGGTGACGCTGCCGGCGCGGCCCTCCGGCACCCGCTTCATGCATGTCCACCGCAACGCCCCCGGCGTGCTGGCGGCGATGAACGAGGTGTTCAGCCGCTTCAGCCTGAACATCAGCGCCCAGTATCTGCAGACCGATCCCGAGATCGGCTATGTCGTGGTCGATGCGGAGCAGGTGCTGGAGCCCGAGGCGGTGCTGGCGGCGCTGCGCGAGATCCCCGGCACGCTGCGCGCCCGGCTGCTCTACGAGCGGCACTGAACGAACGGCCCCGGGCGGCGGCGGCTGGCCCGCGCCGGCCCCGGCGGTTAAGTAAGCGCTGATCTATCGGACGAGGGTGGGCGCGCGCCCGGCCTCGCCGTGTTTCCGGAGGCCGCGTCATGCTCCCCCCCAATCCCATCGTCGAGGTCGGCGCCGTCCGCTTCGGCAACCACCTGCCCGTGGCCGTCATCGCCGGCCCCTGCCAGATGGAGAGCCGCCAGCACGCGCTCGAGACGGCGCAGGCGCTGAGGGAGATCGCGGCCCGGCTCGGCATCGGCCTCGTCTACAAGACCTCCTTCGACAAGGCGAACCGCACCAGCGCCAGCGCCGCGCGCGGCATGGGGATGGCGGCCGCCCTGCCGGTGTTCGCCGAGATCCGCGAGAGCCTCGGCCTGCCCGTGCTGACCGACGTGCACGAGCGCGAGCACTGCGCGCCGGTGGCCGAGGTGGTGGACATCCTGCAGATCCCGGCCTTCCTCTGCCGCCAGACCGACCTGCTGCTGGCCGCCGCCGCCACCGGCCGGGCCGTCAATGTCAAAAAGGGGCAGTTCCTGGCGCCCTGGGACATGGCCCATGTGGTCGAGAAGCTGACCGGCGCGGGCAATCCGAATGTGCTGCTGACCGACCGCGGCACCAGCTTCGGCTACAACACGCTGGTCTCCGACTTCCGTGGCCTGCCGGTCATGGCCCGCACCGGCGCGCCGGTGATCTTCGACGCCACCCATTCGGTGCAGCAGCCGGGCGGCCAGGGCGGTTCCTCCGGCGGGCAGCGGGAGTTCGTCCCCGTCCTCGCGCGCGCCGCCGTGGCGGTGGGCGTCGCCGGGCTGTTCATCGAGACCCACCAGGACCCGGACCGCGCTCCCTCGGACGGCCCCAACATGGTGCCGCTCGCCGCGTTCGAACCGCTGCTGGCCCAGCTGATCGCGCTCGACCGGCTGAGCAAGGCGCAGCAGGCGGAGGCGTCGGCGTGAACCCCGTCGTCCTGATCCCCTCGCGGCTGGCGGCGACGCGCCTGCCCAACAAGCCGCTGGCCGATCTGCATGGCGAGCCGATGATCGTCGCCGTCTGGCGCCGCGCCGTCGAGGCCGATGTCGCCCCGGTCTGGATCGCCACCGACACGCCGGCCATCGCCGAGGCCGTGCGGGCCGCCGGCGGGCAGGCGGTGCTCACCGCGCCGGACCATCCCTCCGGCTCCGACCGGGTCTTCGAGGCGCTGAACCGGATCGACGCCGAGCATCGCTTCGATGCCGTGATCAACGTGCAGGGTGACCTGCCGACCGTGGCCCCCGCCACCATCCGCGCCGCCGCGCAGCCGCTCTCGGACCCGGAGGTGGCCATCGGCACCGCTGTCGCGCCGATCCTGCGCCAGGAGGAGCGCGAGGCGTCCAGCGTGGTCAAGATGGTGGGCACGCCGCTCGGGGCGGGACGCTTCCGCGCGCTCTATTTCACCCGCGCCCAGGCACCCTGGGGCGAGGGGCCGCTCTACCACCATATCGGCCTCTATGCCTGGCGGCGCGAGGCGCTGGCGCGCTTCGTCCGGCTGCCGCCGTCCACCCTGGAGCAGCGCGAGAAGCTGGAGCAGCTCCGCGCCCTGGAGGCGGGGATGCGGATCGACGCGATGGAGGTGGCCGAGGTGCCGCTCGGCGTCGATACGCCCGAGGACCTGGAGCGCGCCCGCGCCATCCTGCGGGGCCGGCTGCCCAGCGGCGGCTGACCGACGCTCGTCGCGGCACCGGCGCTTCCTGCCTGCCGCTCCCCCGGGCCTCCCGTGTTGCGGGAAGCGCTGTCGCAACCAATGCAAGGCCCCGGCCGTTTCCCTGTCAGAGCCACCATGATGAGTGGCCGGGCGGCAATTCTGCCGCGCCGACAATGAAAGCAGGAAAGCCATGGTCGACAAGGATCGCATCGAGGGCGCCGCCAAGCAGGCCAAGGGCGCCATCAAGGAAGCCGCCGGCAAGGTGACCGGCAGCACCTCGACCGAGATCGAAGGCAAGGCCGACAAGGCCGAGGGCAAGGCGCAGAGCGCCGCCGGCAAGGTCAAGGACGCGGCGCGGGATACCGTCAGCCGCTGATCGCTGCAGCCTGCTGAGGCGGCCAGAAGACGACCGGCCGGGGGCGCCGCCATCG
Source organism: Roseomonas sp. KE0001 (assembly GCF_016107285.1). GTDB lineage: Bacteria > Pseudomonadota > Alphaproteobacteria > Acetobacterales > Acetobacteraceae > Pseudoroseomonas. The sequence goes on from NZ_RCVQ01000012.1 coordinate 6,667, forward strand.
CGCGCCCCCGGACGCTCGCTCCGCGCCGCCGCTCCGCCGCGCCGGCTCCCCGGCGCGCGACCAGGAAAGCCTTCAGACTGGCCCTGACCGGCCGGAGATGGAACCGATGCCAAGCAGCACGACCGCAGATTCCTATGGGGCCAGCGTCCAGGGCGCACCCAGCCTGCACACCCGCATCTCCTGGGGAGCCGTTTTCGCCGGCACCGTGATCGCCATCTCGGTGGGCGCGACCCTCAATATCCTGGGCGCCGCCATTGGCGCCAACCTGGTGGACACCACCCAGCAGACGACGCCCGAAGCCAGCAGCTTCGGCATCGGCGGTGGCATCTGGCTGCTGCTCTCCAACCTGATCGGCCTCGGCCTCGGCGCCTATGCGGCGGCGCGCCTTTCCGGCACCGCCGACGGCACGGACGGCACGCTGCACGGCCTGGCCACCTGGGGAACCACCACCCTGCTCACCGCCCTCGTGCTGGGCAGCGTCGCGGGCAGCGCCATCTCCACCGTGGGCAGCGGCGTCAGCAGCATCGTCGGCGGCGCGGCGCGCGGGGCGGGCAACCTGGCCTCCGCCGCCGGCAGCGAGGTTTCCGAGCGCACCGGCAATGACACGCTGCAATCCGCCGCGCAGCAGGTGATCGACCGCGCGCGCAACGCCCTCACCGCCACCGGCGGCGACCCGGCACAGATGAACAGTGACCAGCGCAAGGCCGAGATCGGCCGGCTGGTGGGCCAGCGCCTGACGGATGGCCAGCTGCCCCAGCAGGACCGCGACCGCCTGGTGAACCTGGTGGCCGCCGAGGCGGGCGTCAGCCCCGACGAGGCGCGGGCTCGCATCCAGCAGGCCGAGCAGCAGGCGCAGCAGACTCTGGAGCAGGCGGAGCGGCAGGCCCGCGAGGCGGCCGATGCCGCGGCCCGCGCGGCCTCCCTCGCCGCCTACTTCGCCTTCGGCACCCTGCTGCTGGGCGCCATCGTCGCCATCCTGGGCGCACGCGCCGGAACCCGCGCCACCTATGCCGACCGCCCTTTGGCCCGCAGCGCCTATCGTTGATCGAACCTGAGAGGAACAACATCATCATGAACAGCGACCGTATCGAAGGCACCACCCGCGACGTCACCGGCCGTGTGCAGGAAGGCTTCGGCAAGCTGACCGGCGACGAGCAGCACCAGGCCGAGGGGCTGGCCAAGCAGGTCGCCGGCCGCGCCCAGGAAGCCTATGGCGAGGCCAAGGACTATGCCCAGCATGCCGGGGAGCGGGTGGTCCGCGTGGTGGAGCAGCAGCCGGTGACCTCGCTGCTGATCGTCGGCGCCATCGGCTACGTGCTGGGCCTGTTGACGTCCCGCCGCTGGGACTGAACCGGCCGCCGGACCGGATAGCACCCGGTCAGGGCGCGGAACCGCAAGGCCGGTTCCGCGCCCGCCGCGTTTCAGGAGACCGGGTCGGTCTCCGCCTCCAGCGCCTGCCTGGCCTCCGCCATGGCCTTCAGGCCCGCCTCGGTCATCTTCGGGTAATGCGGATCGATGCCCTCGAGCGCCTCGATCATGGCCTCGACGACGATCAGCCGGGTCATCCACTTCTGGTCCGCCGGCACCACATACCAGGGCGCGTGCGGCGCGGCGGTGGCGCGGATCGCCGCCTCATAAGCCTCCTGATAGGCCGTCCAGTGCCGCCGCTCGGCGATGTCTGAAGGCTCCAGCTTCCAGTTCTTCTCGGGCTCGCGGATGCGGTCGAGGAAGCGTCGGCGCTGCTCCTCCGGGCTCAGGTGCAGGAAGAACTTCAGAACCACCATGCCCTGCCGCGCGAGATAGCGCTCATAGGCGGCGATATCCTCCAGCCGCTGGTCCCAGATCTCCGGCGAGACCACCTCGGGCGGCAGCTTCTGCCGCTCCAGGATGGAGGGATGCAACCGCACCACCAGCACCTCCTCATACCAGGAGCGGTTGTGGATGCCGATCATCCCGCGACTCGGCAGGCGCAGCACATGACGGCGCATGAAGTCCATGTCGAGTTCGACCGGCCCCGGCGCCTTGAAGGCATGGACCTGACAACCCTGCGGATTGAGGCCGGTGAACACGTGCTTGATGGCCCCGTCCTTGCCCGCGGCGTCCATCGCCTGGAACATGACGAAGACCGCGTGGCGGTCCTGGGCGTAGAGCCGATCCTGCAGTTCCGAGAGGCGGGCCACGCCTTCCTGCAGCAGCTTCTTGGCATCGCCGCGATCCAGGTCGTCGGTCTTGTGTCGGGTCGGGTGGTCGGCCAGCCGGAAGTCCTTGCCGTGCTCGACGCGGCAGGCGGCGGTAAGGCGTTGAGCGATGTCGCGGGGCATGGGGCGTCCTTCTTCTGCACGGCGCGCGCCCTCCCGCCGCCTCCGCGCGCGGGGTCGCCGCCGGAAGGCTAGCGCGACGATCCCCCGCCGGGTTGCCGCCGCGCCCCGGGGGGGGTGGTTCAGGGAAGCACGACGATGGTGACGCTGCGCGCCTCGCGGTTGGGCGTGCGGGTGGCGAAGCCCGGGTTGCGCGCCTCGGCGCGGATGCGGTCCCGTTCGATGCCATGCTCGACGGAGAGCATCTCCGAGATCTCCCGCGCCCGCTGTGCCGCGAGTTGGGTGCTGGTGGCCTGCCCCCCTTCCCGCACCGCATGTCCGAGGACGCAGAGGTTGCGGGCCGGATTCTCCCGGGCCAGGGCGGCGGCGGCCGCCACCGGGGTGCGGGCGGCCTCGCCCGGCCGGGCGCTGCGGGGCGCGAAGGGCACCTCGAAGACATCGTCCTCCAGCTTCTCGGCGCCGACGCAGTTGAACTCGCGCGGCTGCGCCAGCGCGGCGGAACTGGCGGCCAGGGCCAGCAGGAGGGCCGGCAACAGAAGAGGCATCATGTCGGGGCCAGGACTCCGGACTGGGCCAGGCGCCGCAGCAGCGCGGCGGCCTCCACGGCGGGATGGGCCGAACGCAACTCGGTCTCGGTACTGTCCGGGCGGCTCAGCAGCCAGTTCGCCGCCTCGGCCTCGGCGGGGGCGAGCGTCACCGCCCCGCCCGGCGCCTTCAGCACCCATTCGGCGCCGCGCCGCACCGCCTTGGCCCCCGGCACCAGCACGCGGAAGGCCGCGCCCTCGGCCTCGGCACCCCCTCCGGCGGGGCCGGCACCGGCCGCCGCCGGGGCGATGCCGCGCGCCGCCAGCAGGTCGTTGCCGCCCCGGCGATGGCGGTAGTCGGCGACGAACTTCGCCAGCACCTCCATCACCTTCGGGTCGCGCGTCAGCTCCGACAGGCGCTGGCCCAGCTGCGCGGCGCGGCTGGTGAGGGCGAACCTCGCCGCCGCGCTGCCGTCCTGCCGCGGCAGGGGCTGGCGGAAGGCGGGCTCGTACAGCACCCGCTCCAGCAGCATGTTCATCAGGTCCATCCCCAGCGGCGCACTGACGCCATAGGCGATGTGGACCGAGCTCGGCGCCTCGGCCAGGGCGTCATGGTACCAGCCGCGCGGCAGGTAGAGCAGGTCGCCGGCCTTCACCGTCACCTTGCCGCGCAGCCTCCCCTTGGCCTGGTCGTGATGCGCCTGGCCCAGGCTGCGGAAGGCGGGATGGGCGATCGGCCATTCGGCCCGCCCCTCCCAGATGTTCCAACTCTTCTCGCCCTCGACCTGGACGGCCCAGACGTCATGCGTGTCGAAATGGGAGGGGAAGGCCTTATGGCTCTGCCAGGAGATGTAGACATTGGCCTGGGCCTTGCCGAGCCCGGCCTCCTCCAGCGCGTCCGAGACGGCGGCGAGGCCCGGCGTCAGGCTGTCCACGTCGTTCATCACGATCGAGGCGCCGCGCCCGACCCATTGCGCCACCATCCGCGCATCCGGCTGCTGCACCGGGGTGTTGTCCCGCCCGGTGGCGCGGACGCAGTACTGCTCGGGCGGCACCGGCGTGCCGTCCAGCACCAGCTTGAGCGACTGGCTGGACCAGATGTGCGTCTGGTCCAGCAGGCGGTTGATCTGCCGCCAGGACAGCACCGCGGCGAACTTGGCGGCGCCGCCCTGAACGTGCAGCGGCTGCTTGTCATAATACTCGGCGAAGAACTGCTCCGGCGTGATCGGGGCGAGGAGATCGGCGAGCGTCAGGGTCATGGCCGCAGGTTAACCCTGGAAGGGCGGCGGCGGCCAGGGGGGTCGAGGAGGGGTCCGGCTCCCCCTGACATCTCCTCTCCGACCGCCCATCGACGCCAAAGAATCATGCAGCCTGCCAAGAAAAGCGGCACGCCATGCCTTGAACCGGATAGCCCGGCGGCCGATCCTGCCAGAAGGGCTGAAACCGAGCGAAGGAGGCGAAGGGCATGCCGGAAGGCGATATCCACGGTGGCGGGGTACGCGTCGAGCTGCTGCGCGCGGCTGTCGAGGCCCTGCACCGACACGCGCCCGACCTCCCCCCGGCGGCCACCGAACTGCTGCACCGGCTGAGCGAGGCCCTGCCCACCGCGGAGCTGGCGGCCGAGCCGCCGGAACGGCTGGCCCGGGCCGCCGCCAGCCTTTTCGCCCATGCCGCCGAGCGGCAGCCCGGCAGCGCCAAGGTGCGGCTCCTGCCGCCGGGGCCCGGGCGGGGCGCCGTGGCGGTGGCCGAGATCGCCACCGAGGACATGCCCTTCCTGGTCGACAGCGTCCTGGCGGCCCTGGCGCTCTCCGGCCGCACGCCGCACCGGCTCCTGCATCCGGTGCTGCGCGTCCGGCGCGACGCGGCCGGGCGGCTGCTCGAATTCGCCCCCGAGGGCACTGCCGAAAGCCTGATGCATATCGAGATCGCCCCCGGCCAAGCGCGCCAGATCGGCGGCGGCGAGCCGCCGCGGGAGGGCTGGGCGGCCACCGAGGCGGCGCTGAACCGCGCCCTGACCGAGGTCCGGCTGGCGGTGCGGGACTTCCCCGCCGTGCTGGAGCGGCTCCGTCAGGCCGGCGGGGAGATCGGCGCCGGCGGCGATGCGGGCGCCGATATCGAGGCCGGCCGCGCCTTCCTCGCCTGGCTCGCGGAGGACAACTTCGTCTTTCTCGGCCACCGGCTGATCCGCTTCGGCCGTGACGGCGCGCCGGACATGGCGGAGGATCACCTGGGCCTGCTGCGCGACGAGAGCCTGCCGGTCTTCGATGCGCTGCGCGACCTCGCCGCCGTGCCGCCCGCCGTGCGCGCCTCGCTGCGGGAAGGCGCGCCGCTGGCCATCGCCAAGGCCAATATGCGCGCCCGCGTGCATCGCCCGCAGCATGCCGACGTGATCGCCACCAAGGTCTTCGGCCCCGGCGGCGAGGTCGCCGGGGTGCGACTCTTCCTCGGCCTCTTCGCCGCCTCGGCGTATAATCGCAACCCGCGCAGCATTCCCTGGCTCGCCTCCAAGGTGGAGCGCATCCTGGCCATGGCGGGGGTGCAGCCCGACAGCCATGACGGCCGCGCGCTGCGCAACATCCTCGACACCTGGCCGCGCGACGAGCTGTTCCAGGCCGACGACGCCTCGGTCCTGGCCGGCGCCCACCGGGCGCTCGACCTGTTCATCCGCCCGCGCCCGGCGCTGTCGATCCGCCGCGACCCCTTCGAGCGCTTCATCTCGGCCATCGCCTGGCTGCCGCGCGACACCTTCGACACCCGCCTGCGCGAGAAGGTCGGCGGCATCATCGCCCGCGCCTTCGGCGGCCGCCTCTCCGCCTTCCACATCGCGCTCGGCGACACGCCGCTGGCACGGGTGCACTACATCATCGGCACGGTGCCGGGCGCCGTGGCCGAGGTGGAGGACACGGCGCTGGAGGCGGCCGTCGCCCAGGCCGCCCGCTCCTTCGCCGACCGGCTGGGCGAGGCGCTGACCGCCGAGCGCGGCGAGGCCGCCGCCGCCGAGGCCGTGGCCCGCTGGGGCGAGGCCTTCCCCGATGCCTATGCCGACCTCCACAGCGCCGAAACCGCGCTGGCCGACCTGCGGCTGGTGGAGGCGGCCACGGCGACCGGCCGCCCGGCGGCGCGGATCGAGCGACGCCCCGGCACCGGCCGGCGCAGCCTGGTGCTCCGCCTGGCCCATCCCGGCGGGCCGGTTCCGCTGGCCGATGTGCTGCCGGTCTTCGAGAGCCTGGACCTGCGCGCCATCGAGGAATGGCCCTTCCACCTGCGCGAGGGCGAGACGACCCGCGCCGTGCTGCATGTCTTCAACTTGGAAACCGGCGGCGAGCTCGACGAGGAGCGCTTCCCGCTCCTGCTGGAGGCGCTGGAGGCGCTGCAGTCCGGCCGGGCGGAAGTGGACGGCTTCAACCGGCTGGTGCCGCGGGCCGGCCTGGCCTGGCGCGAGGCCTGGCTGCTGCGCGCCCTGTTCCGCTGGCTGAAGCAGCTCGGCTTCACCTTCGCGCAAGGCTCGGTCGAGGCGGCGCTGGCCGCCACGCCGCAGGCCGCGCGGCTGCTGATCGACCTGTTCCATGCCCGCTTCGACCCTGCCCCGGAGGGCGATCGCGCGGCGGCCGAGGACCGCGCCGAGGCCGCCTGGGCGGCGCTGATGGAGACGATCGAGGACCCGGATGCCGACCGCATCCTCTCGCGCCTGCGCACCGCCCTCGAGGCCGTGCTGCGGACCAACTTCTATCAGGACAAGCCCTATCTGGCGCTGAAGATCGACAGCGCGAAGGGCGGCGAGATGCCGGCGCCGCGCCCCTGGCGCGAGATCTTCGTGCACGCCCCGCACATGGAGGGCTGCCATCTGCGCGCCGGTCCGGTGGCGCGCGGCGGCATCCGCTGGTCCGACCGTCGCGAGGATTTCCGCACCGAGATCCTGGGGCTGATGAAGGCGCAGCGGCTCAAGAACGTCGTCATCGTGCCGACCGGCGCCAAGGGCGGCTTCGTGCTGAAGGGCACCGTGCCGCCGGCCAGCGACCGCGAGGCCTTCATGGCCACCGGCATCGCCGCCTACCGGACGCTGATCCGCGCCATGCTGGACGTGACCGACAACCTGAAGGGCGAGGCCGTGGTGCCGCCGCCCCTGGTGGTCCGCCGCGATGGCGACGACCCCTATATCGTCGCCGCCGCCGACAAGGGCACGGCGACCTTCAGCGACATCGCCAACGGGCTGGCGCAGGAATACGGCTTCTGGCTGGACGACGCCTTCGCCTCCGGCGGCAGCCAGGGCTACGACCACAAGGCCATGGGCATCACCGCCAAGGGTACCTGGGTGATGATCGGGCGGCACTTCGCCGAGATGGGCCACGACATCCAGGCCGAGCCCTTCAGCATGGTGGGCGTCGGCGACATGTCGGGCGACGTCTTCGGCAACGGGCTGCTGGTGTCCCGCAAGACCCGGCTGCTGGCGGCCTTCGACCACCGCCACATCTTCATCGACCCCGACCCGGACCCGGAACGCTCCTATGCCGAGCGCGCCCGGCTCTTCGCCCTGCCGCGCTCCTCCTGGGCGGATTACGATGTCCGGCTGGTCAGCGAAGGGGGCGGCGTCTATCCGCGCAACGCCCGCTCCATCCCCCTCTCCGCGCAGGCGCGCGCCCTGCTCGGCATCGCGCAGAAGAAGCCCGATCCGGCGACGGTGATGAAGGCGATCCTGCGGGCGAAGGTGGACCTGCTCTACTTCGGCGGCATCGGCACCTACATCAAGGCCGCCTCCGAGAGTCAGGCCGAGGCCGGCGACCGCGCCAACGACGCCATCCGCGTCGACGGGCGCGAGGTGCGCGCCCGGGTCATCGGCGAGGGCGCCAATCTCGGCGTCACCCAGGCCGGGCGCATCGAGGCGGCGCGGCACGGGGCGGAGGGCCATGGCGTGCGCCTCAACACCGACGCGCTCGACAATTCCGCCGGCGTCTCGACCTCGGATCACGAGGTGAACATCAAGATCCTGCTGTCGGACGCCATCGCCGCCGGGGCGCTGACGCTGCGCCAGCGCGACGAGTTGCTGCGCCGCATGACCGACGAGGTCGGCGCCCTGGTGCTGCGCGACAACACCGAGCAGTCGCTCGCCATCTCGCTGGAGGCGGCGGCGGGGGCGGAGGCGCTGCCGGCGCATGCGGCGCTGATGGCGCGGCTGGAGGGCATCGGCCTGCTGGACCGCGCCGTGGCCGGCCTGCCGGACGCCGCGGCCCTGGCCGATCGTATCGCCGCCGGCCAGCCGCTCACCCGGCCGGAACTGTCCGCGCTGCTCCCCTTCGCCAAGCTGTGGCTGGCCGAGGCGATCGAGGCCGGCGACCTGCCGGACGATCCGGCCCTGCTGCCGCTGCTGGAGGAGTATTTCCCCACCGAGCTGCGGCGCGACTTCGCCCCCTTCATCGCCCGCCACCGGCTGCGGCGCGAATTGCTGGCGACCATCCTGGCCAATGCCGTGGCCAACCGCCTGGGCCCGGCCGAGCTGGCCCGCCTCGCCGCGGGCAGCGAGCCCGGCAGCGTCGCCCGCGCCGCCATCCTGGCCGACCGGCTGTTCGGGCTGGAGGAGGCGGCGCGGGCCGCCGATGCCGCCCCGGCGCCGGCGGCGGAGCGCTACGGCGCCCTGCTGGCGCTGCGGCAGCTGCAGGCGGCGACGGCGCGCGACCTGCTGGCCATGCCGGAGACGGAGCTGCCCCTGCGCGACGCGCTGGACCGGCTGCGGCCGGGCGTCGCCAGCCTGGTCTCCACCGAGACCGCCACCGCCGAGCCGGCCGCCCCGGGCCTGCCGGAGCAGGTGGCGCGGCTGGCCGCAGCGGCGCCCGCCCTGGCGGCGGCGCCGGCCATCATCCGGCTCGCCACCGAGGCCGGGGTGCCGCCGGCCCAGGCGGCGGCGGCCTGGCGGGAGGCGGGGGACGGCTTCCATCTGACGGCGCTGCGGCAGGCGGCGAACCGCGCCGTCGCCACCGGCCCCTTCGGCACCCGCGCCAAGGCGGCGCTGCTGGACGACCTCGCGGGGCTGCAGGCCCGGCTGGCCGGGGCCGCGCTGCGCGGCGCCCTGCCCCGGGCGGAGGCGGCCATCCGCATCGCCCAGGAAGCGGCGGCGCGGCCCGACCTCGCCGGCGTCACCGTGGCGGTGCGGGAGCTGGCCAAGGTGGCCTGAACCCGGCCAGGGGCCGTGCGCTTTCCCTGGGCCATGGCCGGGCGCCCCCCTGGCCATGGCCGCCCCCACCGGGCATGGTCACGCCCATGCCGGCATATCCGACCCTGAAGATCTGGGCCTGGGCGCTCTACGACTGGGCCAACAGCGCCTTTCCCACCGTTGTCTCCACCTTCGTCATCGCCGCCTACTTCACCCAGGGCATCGCCGCCACGCCCGCCGAGGGGCAGGCGATGTGGGGCTGGATGCAGACGGCGGCGGGCCTTGCCATCGCCCTCCTCTCCCCCGTGCTGGGCGCGGTGGCCGATGCCGGCGGGCGGCGGCGCGCCATGCTGCTGCTCTGCACGCTGCTCACGGCCCTCTGCACCGGCCTTCTCTGGTTCGCCGAGCCCGATCCCGCCTTCGCCGTCCAGGCGCTGGTCTGCGTCGGCCTCGCCACGGTGGGGTTCGAGCTGGGCACGGTCTTCTACAACGCCATGCTGCCCGGCGTGGCACCCCCGGCGCGGCTCGGGCGCATCTCCGGCCTGGCCTGGGGGCTGGGCTATGCCGGGGGGCTGGCCTGCCTGGTGCTCTGCCTGCTGCTGCTGGTCCGGCCCGATCCCGCGCTCTTCGGCCTGGACCGCGACGCGGCCGAGCATCTGCGCGCCACCGCCCTGCTGGTCGCGGCCTGGATGCTGCTTTTCGGCTGGCCGGTGCTGGCCCTGCTCCCCGATCCGCCACCGCCGCGCCCGGGCTGGGCGGAGGCGGCGCGGCGCGGGCTGGACGAGATCGCCGGCGTGCTGCGCGGCCTGCCGCGCAACCCGGCCGTCGGCCGCTTCCTGCTGGCGCGGCTGTTCTACACCGACGGGCTCAACACCCTCTTCGCCTTCGGCGCCGTCTACGCCGCCGGTGTCTTCGGCATGGGCTTCGAGGAGATCCTGCTCTTCGGCATCGCGCTCAACATCACCGCCGGCCTCGGCGCCGCCGGCTTCGGCCTGATCGAGGACCGGCTGGGCTCGCGGCGGACCATCCTGGCCGCGCTGGCCGCCCTGCTGATCCTCGGCCTCGGCCTGGTGCTGACCACGGACAAGACGCTCTTCTGGGGGCTGGCGCTGCTGCTCGGCCTGTTCCTCGGCCCGGCGCAGTCGGCCTCGCGCAGCTACATGGCGCAGCTCGCCCCGCCCGGCGAGGTGGCGGCGCATTTCGGCCTCTTCGCGCTCTCGGGCCGCATCACCGGCTTCCTGGGTCCGGCCGCCCTGGCGGCGGTGACCACGGCGACGCAGAGCCAGCGCGCCGGCATGGCCACGGTGCTGGTCTTCCTGGCGCTCGGCGCCGTCATCCTGCTGACGGTGCGGGAGCCGCGGCGCGCATGAGCCTCGTCCATCTGATCACCCATCCCGAGGTCGCCATCGACCCCGCCATCCCGGTGCCGGACTGGGGCCTGTCGGAGCGCGGCCGGGTGCGGGCCCTGGCCATGCCGCGCCAGAGCTGGGCCCGAAGGCTGCGGCTCGTCGCCAGCAGCGCGGAGCGCAAGGCGCGCGAGACGGCGGCGATCCTGGCCGCGCCGCTCGGGCTCGAGGTCGTGGTCGATGCCGGACTCGGCGAGAATGACCGCAGCGCCACCGGCTTCCTGCCCGGCCCGGAGTTCGAGGCCACGGCGGACCTGTTCTTCGCCCATCCCGAGGTGAGCATCCGGGGTTGGGAGCGCGCCGTCGATGCCCAGGCCCGCATGGTGGCGGCGGTCGGGCGGGTGCTGGGCCTGGCCGGAACGCCGGGCGATATCGCCATCGTCGCGCATGGCGCGGTGGGAGCGCTGCTGCTCTGCCACCTGGCGGGACAGCCGATCAGCCGCGCGGCGGACCAACCGGGCGAGGGTGGCGGGAACATCTTCACCTTCGGTCGCCAGGACCGCGCGCTGCGGCAGGGCTGGCGGCGGATCGAGGCGGCGTCCTAGCCCGGGCGGAGCGCCCGCGGCGAGCCCGCTTCCTGGCCCCGCCTCGGGGCCGGAAGGCCCCGGGAGGAGGGCCTTCGTCCCCTGGCGCCCTTGTCCTCCATCGGGCCCAGCTTCGGCGGGCGCGGGCGGCGGGACGGTCAGGCGCCTTCGGCCGGGCTGCCCTCGACGCTCTCGCTGCCCTTGCGCCAGCGGTGGGTGGAGGCGCCGAAGGCCACCATCCGGCCCGCGGCGTCGAAGACCTCCGTGCGGGCGAAGAAGATGTTGCGGCCACGCGAGACCACCTTGCCCTCCGCCACGATCTCGCCCCCGCTGACCTGCCCGGTGAAGCGGCAGTCGAGATCGATGGTCACCGCCTTGCGGAGGTTGCCCGGAACGCTGCACCACAGGCCGGCGAAGGCGGCCGCCTGGTCGATCAGCGACAGCATCACCCCGCCATGGACGATGCCGCTGCGGTTCATGTGCTGCGGCCCGGCATCGCAGACGACACGGGCGAAGCCGTCCCGCCATTCGATCAGGCGGATGCCGAGCAGCTCGTGATAGGGCGGGGGCGGGTCGGAAAGATCGGTCCTGGACATGGCGCTTTCGTGCGCCGGCATGTTGCGCCGCGTCAAGGCTCCAGCCGCGCCGCCAGGGCCGGGGCGAGGCCGGTGGTCGGCGTGGCGCCCGGACCCGGCGGCACGGGCAGCGGACGCGCCGCGACGCGCAGCAGGCAGTCCAGACTGTCCAGCACCGGAACCGGCAGGCGCGGCGCCAGGCGCGGCGCGAGCCCGGCCAGCCCCGCGCCGCCCAGCACCACGACGCCGGCCCCCGCCGCGACCGCTTCCGCTGCCTCCGCCGCCAGCAGATCCAGCGCCCGCTCGGGCTCGCGGGCGATCATGTCCCCGGTCGGCGCCACCGCGCGCACCAGGACCGAGCCGGGCGCGCATCCCCGGCTGGCGGCGAATTCCTCCAGCATCGGCACCCAGGCCGCGCCGCCGGTCAGCAGGGCCACGCGGGGCGCCATCTCCAGCGCCACCCGCAGGCTCGCATCGGCCATGCCGGTCACCGGGATGCCGGCCAGCTCGCGCGCCGCGTCCAGCCCGGGATCGCCGAAGCAGGCGATGGCGATGGCCTCCACCGCGCCCGCGTGTTCGGCGACCCGCTCCAGCACCGCATGGCCGGCAATGGCGGCGGCGGTGCGGCTGGCGATGTAGCGGGCGCCGAACCGGGCCGTCGCTGGAATCAGCCGGAGATGAGCGAGGCCGAGGCCCGGCAGCGCCGCCTCGGCGAGGCGCAGCATGCGGCCGGTCATGGCGGCGTCGGTATTGCCGTTCAGAAGCAGGATTCGCACAGGCTTCGGACCTTCCCGGAGAAACGGCGCAGGATAGCGGCGCCACGCCGCGCGGGGCAGCCCGCGAGTCGCGGCATCCGTCACTCCCGGCGGCCGCGCTTTCCTTTCAAACCAAACTCTTGCCATGCTAGGTTGCATTCCTCACTCAGCAGCAGACGACCGAGGCCCATGCCGCGCGCTTTTGCCGACCGCCACAGCGACCCCTCCCCCAGCTCCGCCGCCGGCCGGCTGGGCCAGGAGTCGGGCCGCTTCGCCTCGCCCGCGGTCATGGCGGCGCTGCGCCGGCGCGGCGCGGAACTCGCCGGGCTGGTGCTGGCCCTGGGCGGCGTCGGCCTGCTGCTGGCCCTGGTCAGCTACAATCCGCGCGATCCCTCGCTCTCCACCGCGACCACCCTGGAACCCACCAACCTCGCCGGCACCGGCGGCGCCGTCACCGCCGACCTGCTGCTGCAGGGCTTCGGCTGGGCCGGGATGCTGCCGGTCGCGGTCAGCCTGGGCTGGGCCTGGCGGCTGGCGACGCATCGCGGCCTGTCGCCCTTCGCCGGGCGGGTCGCCGCGGTGCTGGCGGCGCTGCCCCTGCTGGCCGCCGCCTTCAGCCTGGCGCCACTGCCCGCCGGCAGCCCGGCCATGCCAGGGCCGGGCGGCGCCGTGGGCGCGCTGCTCGCCGGCAGCATCACGCAATGGGCCGGCGACCTGCTGGGCCCCTTCGGCCACGTGATCGGGCAGGTCGGCATCGTCGCCCTGGCCGGCTCGCTGTCCTTCGCGGCGCTGGGCGTGCCCCTGCTCGCCTGGCGCCAGGCGGGACGGATGGCGGGCTCCGCGGCGCGCGGCGGCGCCAGCGTCACCGCGCGGGCGCTGAAGCGAAGCATCGTCGTGCCGGAGGAGCCGCCGCCCTATGCCCGGGCCTGGCAGGAAGAGGCGCCGGCCGCCGGCGAGCCGAGCCTGGGCAGCCGCCTGGCCGCACCCTTTCGCGCCGTCAGCGGCGCCATGGGCAGCGCGGTCAGCCGCCTGACCCAGCGCAGCGAGGCGCCCTCGCCGCAACTCGCCGCCATGCTCAGGGCCGCCGATATCGCCGCGGCGGAAGGCACGGCGCAGCCCTTCGCGCCCCCCGCCGGCGCTCCCCGGGGCGTCCCCGGCCGCCCGCGGGCCGAGCCGGCGATGCCGCCGCGCCCCGCTCCGGTCCATCGCGCCCCCGCCCCCGTCGCGGAGGCCGATGACGAGGATGACGACCGGATCCAGGCCCCGCCCCCGCCGGTGCGCAAGCCCCCGCCGCCCGCCCGCCCGCCGGAAAGCGCCGAGCCGCGCCGCGCGCCGCCGCCTCCGCCGCGCGAGGAGCCGGCCTTCCAGCTGCCGCCGCTCGAGCTGCTGGCCCCGCCGCCCGCCCGCCGCGCCGCCGGCCCGACCGAGGAGGCGCTGCAGAACAACGCCCGCCTGCTGGAGAGCGTGCTGGAGGATTACGGCGTGCGCGGCCGCATCGTCGAGATCCGCCCCGGCCCGGTCGTCACCCTCTATGAGCTGGAGCCGGCGCCGGGCACCAAATCGGCTCGCGTCATCGGCCTGGCGGATGACATCGCGCGCAGCATGAGCGTCATGGCGGTGCGCATCGCCACCGTGCCGGGGCGCAACGTCATCGGCATCGAACTGCCCAACGCCAAGCGCGAGACGGTGTTCTTCAGCGAGATGATCATCGCCGAGGACTGGGGCCGCAATGGCGGCAAGCTGCCGCTGGCGCTCGGCAAGGATATCGGCGGCGCGCCGGTCATCGCCGACCTCGCCCGCATGCCGCACCTGCTGATCGCCGGCACCACCGGCTCGGGCAAGTCGGTCGGCATCAACACCATGATCCTGTCGCTGCTCTACCGCTTCACGCCGGATGAGTGCCGCTTCATCATGATCGACCCGAAGATGCTGGAACTGTCGGTCTATGACCGCATCCCGCATCTTCTCGCCCCCGTCGTCACCGAGCCGCCCAAGGCGATCGGTGCGCTGAAGTGGACGGTGCGCGAGATGGAACGCCGCTACCGCGCCATGTCGCAACTCGGCGTGCGCAACATCGGCGGCTACAACGAGAAGGTCCAGGCGGCGCTGGCGCGCGGCGAGGTGCTGACGCGCCGCGTGCAGGTGGGCTTCGACCCCGAGACCGGCCGCCCGGTCTTCGAGGACCAGCCGCTGGCGCTCGCGGCCCTGCCGATGATCGTCGTCGTCATCGACGAGATGGCCGACCTGATGCTGGTCGCAGGCAAGGAGATCGAGGCGGCGGTGCAGCGCCTGGCGCAGATGGCGCGCGCCGCCGGCATCCATGTCATCATGGCGACGCAGCGCCCCTCGGTCGATGTCATCACCGGCACCATCAAGGCCAACTTCCCGACCCGCATCTCCTTCCAGGTGACCAGCAAGATCGACAGCCGCACCATCCTGGGCGAGATGGGCGCCGAGCAGCTGCTCGGCCAGGGCGACATGCTGCACATGGCCGGCGGTGGCCGCGTCAGCCGCGTCCATGGCCCCTTCGTCTCCGACCAGGAGGTGGAGCGCGTGGTCGACTGGCTGCGCGAGCAGGGCGAGCCGGCCTATATCGAGGAGGTCACCGAATCGGAGGAGGAGGACGGCGAGGGCGGCCTCTCCGGCATCGCCGGCGCCTCGGATGGCGAGAAGGGCCTGTTCGACCAGGCGGTGGCGCTGGTCACCCGCGAGGGCAAGGCCTCGACCTCCTTCATCCAGCGGCATCTCTCGATCGGCTACAACCGCGCCGCCAAGCTGATCGAGCAGATGGAGAAGGAAGGCATCGTCGGCCCCGCCAACCATGTCGGCAAGCGCGAGGTGCTGGCCCGCCGGAGCGACGACTGAGACGCGCCCGCCCCGGCCCTGTCCGGCGCCGCGCAGGCGGCCGATCGCCGCGTCGAGCTGCGCGAGTTCCAGCCTCGAACATCAGGTGCTCGAGCTGGGAGGAGGACATCCTGGGCCGTGACACGCTGTCCCTCGGCGAGAGCATCATGATCGATATCGACGACGGCTCCGGCGCCTGCCGCTTCGACTTCCTGGCGGTGATGACCAATGGCAGCAGGATCGAGAAGCGGGACGTGAACGTCTGCGAGATCAGCCGCTTCACGGTGCGTTGATCCTCCTGACGCACAGGCCGCGGGACGCAGACCGGAGGGCGCCGCCGCTCAGGGCATGGCGGGCACGGCCGGCGCGCCCGGCGTGACCGGCTCCGGAACCGCCTCCTCCGGCGTGGCGCAGAGCCCACGCCGCCGCAGCCGCGCCGACAGCGCCGGATCGGCCGTCAGCACGGCGAAGGGGATGCAGAGCAGCAGCGGCAGCCAGGCCGGCACGCCCCACAGCCAGGCGGTGCCCCCCGCCGAGACCAGCCCCGCCGCGGTGCCGAGGCCGACGAGCGTATGCGGCCAGAGCATCCGGGCCGTCGCGCGCCAGGGCAGCCCCTGGGCCCGGCGGTTCTGCGGCAGCCAGCCGCCCTGCGCGCCCAGCGCCATCCGCGCGAGGCTGAGCGCCTTGTCCACCAGGCTGATCGGGTCGAGGACGGTGGTGAAGGCGATCTCCGCCGCCGCGCCGCGCAGCACGGCGCGGCGGCCGCCATAGGGCGCCGCGCGGGCGGGCCGCAGCATCAGCTCCAGATAGCCGGTCAGCTTCGGCGCATGCAGCGCCAGCCAGTTGCCGAGCAGCATGGCGGCCAGCCATGCGGGCGGAGTGCCCTCGGCGCCGCCCGTCGCCGCGTTCATCACCGCCGCGAAAAGCAACAGCAGCCAGATCGGCGCGCCGAGGAAGAGCATGATGGCCTGCAGCAGCTGCCAGCGGCCCATCGGCGTCAGCTCCGGCAGGCCGAGCAACCGCCGGTACTGCATGTTGCCCGCGCCCCAGCGCCGGTCGCGCAGCAGGAAGTCGATCAGGCTGGGCGGGTTGCCCTCCTGGCTGCCCGCCTCCTCCGGCAGGCAGCGCACCTTCCAGCCGGCGGCCTGCAGGCGCACCGCCTCGATCTGGTCGTGGCTGAGGATCGGGCTGCCGTCCGGCAAAGGCTGCAGCCGCGCATGGTCCCGGAACGG
This sequence comes from Roseomonas sp. KE0001, assembly GCF_016107285.1. Classification (GTDB taxonomy): domain Bacteria; phylum Pseudomonadota; class Alphaproteobacteria; order Acetobacterales; family Acetobacteraceae; genus Pseudoroseomonas. Next base: position 22,990 of record NZ_RCVQ01000012.1, read on the forward strand.
CACGACGCGCAGGATGGCGTTGTGGCCCCAATAGGGCCCCTCGTCGAGCTGCCACCAGGCCTGGCCGGTGGCCCAGCTTCGCATGCCGGCGCGCATGCCGAACTGGAACAGGCGCGCGAAGGCGCTGTCGGCCGGCCGGCCGACGATGAGCTGCTGCAGGATGGCAAGCTTCGGATCGGCCTCCATGGCGGCCACGAGGCGCAGCACGGCCTCCGCCGACATCTCCGAATCCGCGTCCAGGCACAGGAAGAACTCGAAGCCCTGGCCGTGATGGTCGAGGAAGTCCATGACATTGCCGGCCTTGAAGCCGCGGTTCTCGGTGCGCCGGCGGTAGCGCAGCGCCGGCGCGCGCCCCTCGCGCAGCCGGGCGAAGGCGGCGACCGCCGCCTCCTCCGCCACCACCCGGTCCGCATCCTGCGTGTCGGAGAGCAGCCAGAGGGTGAAATGCCCGCCCGCCCCGGCTGCCTCCAGCCCCTCCAGCAAGGGCACCAGCCCGGCCAGCACCTGCGCGGTGTCCTCGTCTCGCAGGCAAAGGGCGATGGCGGTCCGGCTGCGCGGCGGCGGCGGGTCGCGCCGGTATTGCGGCACCAGGATCGCCGCCGGATCGGCATGGCGCAGGCGCAGCAGCAGGCCGAGCACGGCATTGCCGGCGCAGAGGCAGGTCCAGGGCAGCGTGCCCAGCCAGAGCAGCAGGATCAGCAGCTCCCAGCCGCTCCAGCCGCCGGCGCCGAGGCCGCGCAGCATGAGGAAGAGGAGGCCGGCGCCGGGCGCCAGGCACAGGATGAGGAAGGCGATCCGGCGCGGGCCGGAGCGTTCGGCGGCGGGGCGTTCGGCGACGGGGCGTTCGGCGACGGGGCGTTCGGCGACGGGGCGCTCGGCGGGGCGATGGGTCTCGATCACCCCCTGCCCAGACCACAGGATCATGGCCGGATTGCGCCCCGGCCGTGGCGGCGGCGGGCTACTTCTCGAAGCGCCAGGGCGTCGCGCTCTCCTCGTTCGGGTCCAGCGTCAGCCGGTGCTCCAGCGGCGGGAAGGCCCGGCTGCGGCAGTCGGCGCGGTCGCAGAGGCGGCAGGACAGGCCGATGCCGGTGCGCGCCCTCTCCAGGTCCAGCCCGTCGGCATAGGCCACCTCGGCAGCGCGGCCGAGGTCGCAGCCCATCGCCACCACCTGCACCGGCGCGGGCTCGCCCCAGCGCAGGGCCGGGCCGGTGACGGTCCGGGCGAAGCAGAGGAAGGCGGCGCCGTCCGGCAGCTCGGCGATCTGCACGCGCAGGCTCCCCGGCGTGGCGAAGGCGGTGTGCACCACCCAGCGCGGGCAGGAGCCTCCGAACCGCGCGAAGGGATAGCCCGCCGCCGAGAAGCGCTTGTCCACATTCCCGGCGGGATCGACGCGCAGGAAGAAGAAGGGCAGGCCCCGCGCGCCCTCGCGCTGCAGGGTGGAGAGACGGTGCGCCACCTGCTCGTAGCTGACGCCGAAGCGGGCGGCGAGCAGGTCGAGGTCGTGGCGCAGCGCCCGTGCCGCCTCCAGGAAGGGCGCGTAGGGCATGATGAGGGCGCCGGCGGCGTAGTTCAGCAGGCCGATGCGGATCAGCGCCGTCGCCTCCGGCGTGCTCGGCGCGGCGGGGCCCAGGATGCCCTCTACCGCCTCGCGCGCCTCCAGCAGCATGAGCTGGAAGGCCATCTGGAAGCCGCGGCTCTCGCGGGGGAGGGATTCCGAGAGGTCGAGCAGCCGCGCGGCGGGATCGTAGCGGCGCAGGCTGCCCTCCAGCGGGCCGACGCGCACCCGCACGCCGTGCCGCTGCCGCAGCCGCTCGGCGATGGCGTGGTTTAGCTCGGAGGGCGAGGCGGCGAGCTCGCCGCCGATCGCCTCCGCCATTTCCTCCAGGGCGGGAAAGCAATTGGCATGGTCGCTGAAGAAATCACGCGCCTCCTCGGTCGGCAGCAGGATGCGGCGGCCGCTCGGCAGGGCGATGCCGCTGCTGTCCTCCCGCGCCACACGCAGCGCGCGGTAGAGGGCGAGCATGGCGCGGGCGGCATTGGGCGCGCTGCCCGAGAGAATGCGCATCTCCTCCTCCGGCAGTTCCTCCAGCCCGAGCAGCGGGTCGGCCAGCACCTCGCGCAGCCCGCCCTCCAGCTGCCGCTCCTCGGCACCGGACAGGGCGGCCAGGTCGATCTGCAGCGTGTGCCCCAGCTTGATCAGCAGGGCGGCGGTGACGCCGCGCTGATCGTGCTCGATCAGGTTCAGGTAGCTGGCGGAGATGCCGAGCCGTGCCGCCAGCGCCTGCTGGGTCAGGTTCTGCTCCTGCCGCAGCCGGCGGAGCGTGCGCCCGATCAGGGGACGGGCCATCTTTACAGCCTTTACAAATTTACCGGCTTAACAGTGAAGGCAGCCACTGTGTTGCCAGGGATATGGCAGATTGGAGGGTGAACTTCGCGGCCGCAATGTGAATTATTGACGCATGGCCGATCGGCCGAGAGACGATCAGGAGAGACAGCATGCGTCCGACCCCGAGCCCCCTTTTCGCACCGGATGGCAGTGCCGCCGGCAGCCCTGCGGGCGGCGACCGCTTTGCCGGAATCCGCCGCGACTACAGCCCGGCCGATGTCGAGCGGCTGGCGGGCTCCTTCCGCGTCCGGCACACGCTGGCCGAGATGGGGGCGAAGCGGCTGTGGCAGCTTCTGCACAGCGAGCCTTATGTGAACACGCTGGGCGCGCTGACCGGCAACCAGGCGCTGCAGCAGGTGAAGGCGGGGCTGAAGGCGATCTACCTCTCCGGCTGGCAGGTGGCGGCGGACGCCAACACCGCCTCCACCATGTATCCGGACCAGTCGCTCTATCCGGTGAACTCGGTGCCGCAGGTGGTGACGCGCATCAACAACGCGCTGCGCCGCGCCGACCAGATCGCGCACATGGAGCGGCTGCAGGGCAAGGCCGAGGACGACACGACCTGGATGGCGCCGGTCATCGCCGATGCCGAGGCTGGCTTCGGCGGCGCGCTGAATGCCTATGAGCTGATGCGCGCGATGATCGAGGCGGGTGCCGCCGGCGTGCATTTCGAGGACCAGCTGGCCAGCGAGAAGAAGTGCGGACATCTCGGCGGCAAGGTCCTGGTGCCGATCAGCCAGCATATCCGCACGCTGAACGCCGCGCGCCTGGCGGCCGATGTGGAGGGCGTGCCAACCGTCCTGCTCTGCCGCACCGATGCCGAGAGCGCGCAGCTCCTGACCGCCGATATCGACGAGCGTGACCGCCCCTTCATCAGCGGCGAGCGCACCGCCGAGGGCTTCTTCCGCATCAAGCCGGGCGTCGGCAAGGAGTACGCCATCGCCCGCAGCCTGGCCTACGCCCCCTATGCCGACCTGCTGTGGTGGGAGACATCGGACCCGGATCTCGACGACGCCCGAGCCTTCGCCGAGGCCATTCACAAGGAGTTCCCCGGCAAGCTCCTGGCCTACAACTGCTCGCCGAGCTTCAACTGGAAGCGCAAGATGGGCGATGCCGCCGCGGCGCAGTTCCAGCGCGAGATCGGCGCCATGGGCTACAAGTTCCAGTTCATCACCCTCGCCGGCTTCCACAGCCTGAACTATTCGATGTTCCAGCTCGCCAAGGGCTACAAGGAGCGCGGCATGGGCGCCTATTCCGAGCTGCAGCAGGCCGAGTTCGCCGCCGAGGCCGATGGCTACACCGCGACGCGCCACCAGCGCGAGGTCGGCGTCAGCTACTTCGACGCCGTCGCCACCGCCGCCTCGGGCGGTGCCTCCAGCACGACCGCCATGGCGCACAGCACCGAGACGGCGCAGTTCCATGACGAGACGAGCCACGCCACCCCGGCGATGGCCCAGTAACCGACAACGCCAGACAGGGACGCACGACCATGACGCACAGTGACGATTTCGACGACGGCCTGGTGCACAGCCATGGCTGGGCGACCGAGCCGGCCATCCCGCCCTCGCTGCACGGGCTGAAGGCGCCGCCCCAGGCCAGCTCGATCCCGACGCCGAGCACCGCCTATCACGACGACAAGCTGGAGGGCTGACCGCGACGGGGCGGGCGCGGGATCGCGCCTCCCCCTCCTTCCGGCCACGGCATGGCGGGCGCCCCCGGGCGCCCGTTGCCTATTCCCCGCCGAGCAGGCCGGTGACGACGCCGACCGTGCCGGCGACGATCACGGCGTTGAAGACATAGGCGATGATGCTGTGCAGCGTGGCGATGCGGCGGATCGCCGCGGAATGCGTATCCACATCCGTCACGCCGTTCGTCGTGCCGATGCTGAAGGACATGTAGAGGAACTCGGAGAAGGGTGGGTCGTCCTCACCGCCATGGAAGCGGATGCCGCCGCCGCTGAGCCAGAATTCCCGCGCGTAGTCCTGCGCGAAGAGGGTGTGGACGTAGAACCAGGAAAGCGCCACCGTCACCATGCCGAAGGCCGGCACGCCGCCGGCGCTTGTCGCCGCGTCGAGCCCGACGCCCGCCACCGAGGTGGCGGCGGCGAACAGGGAGAGCGTCAGCACCATGGTGCGCCGCTCGTCCGTCACCTCGGCATGGCGGCGCATCGCCTCGGGCCCGGCCGACCAGAGGCGGCGGAACAGCAGGGCCAGATGCACGGCCACCAGCACGCACCAGCCGGCCAGCGCCGCATGCAGCCAGCGCAGGCCATAGGCATAGGCCAGCCCCCCGCCCAGAAGGCCGGCCAGCAGCGACAGCGTGCTGATCCTCTGCCGGCCCGGCCAACCGGTCACGCGGCGCGCCTCACGCCGTCAGGGCGCGCGCGAAGACCGCCGGATCGACATTGCCCCCGCTCAGCACCACGCCGACCGTGCGGCCACGCGCCGGGATCCGCCCGGCCAGCACGGCGGCCAGCGCCACGGCGCCGCCCGGCTCCACCACGACCTTGAGCGCCTCGAAGGCGAAGCGCATGGCGCGGAACACCTCCGCCTCCGACACCGCCACGCCGCCCGTCAGGCGCGCCCGGTTGACCGCGAAGGTCAGCTCGCCCGGCGCCAGGGACAACAGCGAATCGCAGAGCAGGGAGCCCTGGCCGTCCGCCGAAAGGCGTTCGCCGGCGGCCAGGGAGCGCCGGGTGTCGTCCCAGCCCTCCGGCTCCACCGCCCAGACCTGCGTGCCGGGCGAGGCGCCCTCGGCCGCCAGGGCGCAGCCGGCCACCAGTCCGCCGCCGCCGGTGCAGACGGCCAGCGCATCCAGCGTCAGCCCGGCGGCGCGGGCATCCTCGATCAGCTCCAGCGCCACGCTGCCCTGGCCGGCGATGACATCGGGGTGGTCGAAGGGGGGGACCAGGGTGCGGCCGGTCCGCCGCGCCAGCTCCAGCGCCAGGGCGTTGCGGTCGGTGCCGGCGCGGTCGAAGAAGGTGATCTCGGCGCCCCAGCGGCGCGTGCTCTCCACCTTGATGGCGGGCGCGTCCCGCGGCATCGCGATCAGGGCCGAGAGACCCTCGGCCGCCGCCGCGCAGGCCACCGCCTGGCCGTGATTGCCGGAGGAATGCGTGACCACCCCCGCGGCGCGCTGCTCGGGCGACAGGCGCAGGATGGCGTTCGTGGCGCCGCGGAGCTTGAAGCTGCCGGTGCGCTGCAGCGGCTCCGGCTTCACCAGGACAGTCCCGCCGGCCAGCTCGTCCAGCAGCGGGTGCCGCAGCATCGGCGTGCGAAGGAGGCGGCCCCGCAGCCGCGCGGCGGCGGCGAGGACATCGGCATGGGCGGGCGGCGTCAGGGCGTTCATCTCAGGACCTCGGTGCGGGGCGTAGGAACGTAGCCTCGCCTTCCGCACCCGCGCCGGCAAGCCCGCCAGATGGCGCGGGGACACGCCCCGGCGGCCGACGCCCCTCGGGCGCCCCCTGCCGGCGGGGGCCGGGCGGGAGGTGGGCCCCCGGCGCGTCCACAACCAGGGAACCGTTGCCATGCGTGCGCGGGGATGCGTAACCTCTCGCCTGCAACGAGTGGCCATAAGGCCCGTGGCGGACATCACCGCCCGTTCAAGGAGGTTACCGAATGGAAGGCAACGGGATTTCCCGCCGCACGGTGCTGCGCGCCAGTGCGCTCGGCGCGGCGGCGAGCACCCTCCCCCTGGTCAATGTGCATGGACAGAGTTCCGGCGGCAAACTCGCCCTGGGCCTCTGGGACCATTGGGTGCCAGCTGGCAACGACGCCATGCGCAAGCTCGTCATGGACTGGGGGCAGAAGAACAGGGTCGAGATCCAGCTCGACTTCATCACCTCGGTCGGCAACAAGAACCTACTGACCATCGCCGCCGAATCCCAGGCGAAGCAGGGCCATGACGTGCTCTCCTTCCCGACCTGGGAGGTGCACTCCAAGGCCGATCTGCTCGAGCCCATGGACGACATCATGGGCCGCCTGTCCGAGAAGTACGGCGCGCTGAACCCGATCACCGAGTATCTGGCCAAGGTCGAGGGCAAGTGGCGCGCCGTCCCCGCCATCTCCGGTTCGCAGAACAAGCCGGCCCTCGGCCGCATCGACCTGCTGAAGCAGCATGCCGGCATCGACATCCAGGCCATGTATCCGGCCAGCGCGACGGCAAGCCCCGAGGCCGCCAACTGGAACTGGGACACGTTCCTGAAGGCCGCCGAGGGCACGCACAAGGCGGGGGTTCCCTTCGGCCTGGCGGTCGGGCAGTTCACCGATGCCACCGACTGGATCGGCAGCATGTTCCGCTCCTTCGGCGCCGAACTGGTGAACAGCAAGGGCGACATCACCGCCAAGTCGGACAATGTCCGAAAGGTTCTGGAATACGCCAAGCAGCTCTGCGCCTTCCTGCCGGGCGATGTCTTCTCCTGGGACGATGCCTCCAACAACCGGGCGCTGATCTCCGGCAAGTCGGCGCTGATCTTCAACCCGCCCTCCGCCTGGTCGGTGGCCAAGCGCGACGCGCCGCAGGTGGCCGAGCATTGCTGGACCTTCCCGGCACCGGCCGGATCGCAGGGGCGCTACACCCCCTACCTGCCCTATTTCTGGGGGGTCTGGAGCTTCAGCCGCAACAAGGGCGCGGGCAAGGCGCTGATCGAGTATCTGAGCCAGCGCGAGCAGGCCGAGACCATGGTGGCCGCCAGCAACGGCTACGACATCCCGCCCTTCACCAGCATGACCGACTTCAAGACCTGGGAGACGGAGGGGCCGCCGGCCGGCGTGGTGTTCAACTACCCGGTCAAGCCACAGCACAACGCGCAGCAGTTCATCGCCTGCTACCCGGCGCCGCCGGAGATCGCGGTGCAGATGTACAACCAGGGCATCCAGGCCAAGATGATCGCCCGCGTGGTGCAGAACAATGAGGCGCCGGACCGCGCCATCGCCTGGGCCGAACGCGAGCTGGAGGGCTTCAAGCGGGGCTGAGGGCCGCCGCCTGAACCATGGCGGGCGCGCGGGCCCTCCCGCGCGCCTCGCATCTCATCGTCCTGACACCGAGGGAATCCGGCATGTCCCAGGGCACGCTTTCCGCCTCCATCGCGCCGGGCAGCACCGCGCCGCCCCGCAACAGCGCGATGCGCCGCCTGTCGCGGCGCAATTCCACCGTCGCCTTCCTGCTCACCCTGCCGCTGATCCTGCTGATCCTCGGCCTCGTCGTCTATCCCTTCCTCTACGCCATCTATCTCTCCATGCTGAACAAGCGCATGACGCGCTTCGTCGGCTGGGAGAACTTCACCTTCCTGTTCGGGCGGGAGACCTTCTGGAACGTCGTGTTCCAGTCGGTGCTCTTCGCCGTCTCCGCCGTGCTGCTCAAGGCGCTGATCGGCTTCATCCTGGCGCATGTGCTGCACGCCCTGCCCTCCAAGGGCCAGCGCAAGTGGCGCGGCATGCTGCTGGTGCCCTGGGTCATCCCGCCCGCCATCTCGACGCTGGCCTGGTGGTGGCTGTTCGATCCCTCCTACTCCGCCTTCAACTGGGCGCTGGCGGGAATCGGCGTCGATCCCGTGCCCTGGCTCGGCGCCACAGGATGGGCGCGCTTCTCGGTGATCCTGGTCAATGTCTGGTACGGTTCGCCCTTCTTCATGATCATGTATCTGGCGGCGCTGAAGTCCGTGCCCGATCAGCTCTACGAGGCGGCGGCGATCGATGGCGCCACCGGGTGGCAGAAGCTGCGCTTCGTGACCTTCCCGATGATGCGCAACATCATCTCGATCACCGTGCTGTTCAGCCTGATCGTCACCTTCGCCAATTTCGACATCGTCCGCATCCTGACCAATGGCGGGCCGCAGGACAGCACGCATGTCTTCGCGACCTATGCCTTCCAGGTCGGCATCCAGTCGGGCGACATCCCGCTCGGCGCCACGGTCAGCCTGTTCATGTTTCCCCTGCTGGCGGTCTTCGCCATCCTCACCCTGCGCGGCGTGAACAAGCGGACGAAGGAAATGACCTGAGATGAGCAGTACCACCGCCGCCTCCTTCACCCCCGCCGAGACGAGGCATGGCAGCCTGAAGCGTGAGCGCCGCTGGGCGATGATCGGCGCCTATGTCGCGCTGGCGGTCTTCGTCATCTTCTTCATGACGCCGCCCTTCCACATGCTGATGACCAGCCTGAAGAGCTCGGGCGAGATCGCCGACCTGTCGGGCAATCCCTGGATCGTCAGCGCGCCGACGCTGCAGAACTACTGGGAACTGCTGACCCAGGGGAACTATCTGATCCATTTCAAGAACTCGATCATCGTCACGGTCAGCACCGTGCTGATCAGCATGGTGATCTCGACGCTGGCGGCCTTCGCCCTGGCGCGGATGAAGTTCTGGGGCAGCGCGACGCTCGCCACGGGCGTCTTCCTCACCTACCTGGTGCCGGAGACGCTGCTCTTCATCCCGATGTTCCAGATCATCGGTGGCCTTGGCCTCTACAACAACCTCTGGGCCATGGTGCTGATCTTCCCGACGCTGACGGTGCCGTTCTGCACCTGGATCATGATCGGCTACTTCGCCTCGATCCCGAAGGAGCTGGACGAGGCGGCGCTGATCGACGGTGCCGGCCACCTGCAGATGCTGTGGAAGATCTTCATCCCCGTCGCCCTGCCGGGCATCCTGGCGGCGATGATCTTCGCCTTCACGGTGTCCTGGGCGGCTTTCATCTATCCGATCGCCTTCCTGGTCAGCTCCGACCAGATGGTGCTGACGGTGGGCATCGTCTCCGACCTGATCCGGGCGGACACCTTCCAGTGGGGCAAGATCATGGCGGGCGCCCTGATGGCCGCCTTGCCGCCCCTGCTCGTCTATGCCTTCCTCATGGACTACTACATCGCGGGCCTGACGGCCGGCGCGACCAAGGGCTGAGGGGAGAGAACGAAGAATGGCGCAGGTAACACTCCGCAAGGTGGTCAAGGCCTATGAGGGCGGCGTGCAGGCCGTGAAGGGCATCGACCTCGACATCGCGGACCACGAGTTCGTCGTCCTCGTCGGCCCTTCCGGCTGCGGCAAGTCGACCACGCTGCGGATGATCGCCGGACTGGAGGAGATCTCGGACGGCGAGATCGCCATCGGCGGCAAGGTCATCAACGACGTGCCGCCGCGTGACCGGGACATCGCCATGGTGTTCCAGAACTACGCCCTCTATCCGCACATGACGGTGTTCGACAACATGGCCTTCGGGCTCATGCTGCGGAAGTTCCCGAAGGAGGAGATCAAGCGCCGCGTCGACAACGCCGCGCGCATCCTCGACATCACGCCGCTGCTGCTGCGCAAGCCCAAGGCGCTCTCGGGCGGGCAGCGGCAGCGCGTGGCCATGGGCCGCGCCATCGTGCGCGATCCCAAGGTGTTCCTCTTCGATGAGCCGCTGTCCAACCTCGATGCCAAGCTGCGCGTGCAGATGCGCACCGAGATCAAGAAGGTGCACCAGACGGTCAAGACCACGACCATCTACGTCACGCACGACCAGGTGGAGGCGATGACGCTGGCCGACCGCGTGGTGGTCATGAACGGCGGCATCATCGAGCAGGTCGGCCCGCCGCAGGAGCTCTACCACAACCCGGCCACGCGCTTCGTCGCGGGCTTCATCGGCAGCCCGGCGATGAACTTCATCCCCGGCCGTCTGGAGAACGGGTCCGGCGCGCTGCGCGTCCATCTGCCGGGCGACATCGTGCTGCCGGTGCCGGCCGAGCGCACGGCGCGCTACAGCAACCTGGCCGGGCGCGAGATCATCTTCGGCATCCGCCCGGAGCACCTGACCGAGGCGAAGAACCTCGACCGGCCGCATGTCGCGCCCATGACGGCGACGCCGGAAGTGACCGAACCCATGGGCATGGAAACCCTGGTGCACTTCAAGATGCAGGGGGCCGAGATCTGCGGCCGCGTCGATCCCAATGCCCCGGCGGCACCGGGACAGCCGCTGCCGATGGCCGTGGACATGAGCAACATGCACATTCTCGACCCGCAGACGGGGCGCGTCCTGTGAGCCGCACCGCCTGGGTCACCGGCGCCGGCTCCGGGATTGGCCGCGCCGTCGCCATCGCGCTGGGCCAGGCGGGCTACCGCCTCGCCCTCACCGGCCGGCGCGAGGCGCCGCTGCGCGAGACCGCCGGGCTCGCCGGGCAGGAGGCGCTGATCCTGCCCGCCGACCTGACCGACGCGGCGGCGGTCGATGCCGCGGCGCGGCGCGTCGCCGAGGCGCTCGGTGGCCCCGACCTCCTGGTGAACAACGCCGGCAGCAACGTGCCGCGCCGGCACTGGCACCAGCTCGGCGCCGCCGATGCCGCCCTGCTGGTGAACGCCAATCTCACCGCGCCCTTCCTCACCAGCATCGCCGTGCTGCCGGCGATGAAGGCGCGCGGCGGCGGGCTGATCGTGCAGATCGCCTCGATGGCCGGCAAGGGCACCTCCGCCGTCTCCGGCCCGGGCTACATCGCGGCGAAGACGGGCTTCGTCGCGCTCTCCGCCTCGCTGAACGCGGAGAACGGCATCCACAACATCCGTTCCACCTGCATCTGCCCGGGCGAGGTGGTGACGCCGATCCTGGACAAGCGCCCCGTCCCCGTCTCCGACGAGGAGCGGGCGCGCATGCTGCAGCCGGAGGATCTGGCGGCGGCGGTACTCTTCGTCGCCAATCTGCCCGAACGCGTCTGCATCAACGAGATGCTGGTGACACCGACCTGGAACCGGTTCCAGGCGGCCGAGGCGCAGAAGGTCGCGGCGATGCCCTGACATGCGGGAGGGGAGAAGGAAGGGCGCGGGGCCCCGCTTTCCCCTCCGGTGCCGCTTGTCATCCTGGCCAGCTGGGGCATGCTGGGGCGCAACAGAAACGCTCCGAGGAACGCTTGCCCATGGATGCCCAGCCCCCCGTCCTGATCGCCGCCGAGACGCTGGAGAAGCTGGTGACGGACATCTTCGTCGCCGCCGGCGGTTCGGCCGAGGAATCGGCGAACATCGCGCAGCATCTTCTGGGCGCCAACCTTGCCGGGCATGACAGCCACGGCGTCGCCCGCGTGCCGCGCTATATCGACTGGTTGCGCAGTGGCGACATGTATTTCGGCCGCACGGTGAAGGTGGTCACGGATGGCGGCGCCTTCGCCCTGCTGGACGCCGATTACGGCTTCGGCCAGACGGTGGCGCGGCAGGCCACCGAGCTGGGCATCGCCCGCGCCCGGCAGCACGGCGCCGCCGTCATCGCGCTCCGCAACGCCGGGCATGTCGGCCGCATCGGCCATTATGCCGAGATGGCGCTCGGGGCGGGGCTGGTGTCGGTGCACCTCGTCAATGTCGCCGGCTCCACCCTGGTCGCGCCCTTCGGCGGCGTGGACCGGCGCTTCTCCACCGCCCCCATCGCCATCGGCGCGCCGGTCGAGGGGCGGCCCGTGGTGCTCGACTTCGCCACCTCGCGCGTCGCCGAAGGCAAGGTGCTGGTCGCCTCCAATGGCGGCAAGGAGCTGCCGCCGGACGCGCTGATCGAGCCGGATGGCCGCCTCACCGGCGATCCGCACACCCTCTATGGCGACTATCCGCCGGTCGGGCCGCGCAATCCCGCCGGCGGCGCGGGCGCCATCCGCGCCTTCGGCGACCACAAGGGCTCGGGCCTGGCGCTGATGTGCGAGTTGCTGGCGGGCGCCTTCACCGCCGGCGGCTGCGCCGGCCCGCTGCCGCCCGGCCATCGCGGCCGCATCACCAACGGCATGCTGTCCATCTACCTTTCCCCGGCGCATTTCGGCACCGAGGCGGAGTTCCAGCGCATGGCGAAGGAGTATGTGGCGTGGGTGGCGGAAAGCCGCCCCGCCACGCCGGGGGGGCAGGTGCTGCTGCCGGGTGAGCCGGAGGCTCGCAGCCGCGCCGAACGGCTGGACAAGGGCGTGCCGCTCCAGCCGGACACCTGGACCGGCATCCTGCAGACGGCCGCCTCCCTCGGCATCCCCGCCCCCGTCTGACGGTTCGCGCGCCTGGAGGGAAGGAGCGTCCGGCCGGGTAAGCCTTACCCGGCCCGCGCTGGCCCTAGGACCCGCGCGGCGGCTTGCTGAAAGGGTCGAGGCCCCGCGCCACCGGCGGCTGCCAGGTGCGCGAATCCGGCGTGCGGCCGCTCTGGGTGGTGCCGATGAAGGAGCCGCCGGTGCCGCCGCTCCAGCCGGTCGATCCCGAATTGCCCGGCGCCGTGGCGTCGCCGCGCCCCTGCGCCGGCGGCGTGGCGGGGCTGACCTCCTGGCTGGCGCCGCCCGCCTGCCCCCCATCCTGTCCCGCGCCCTGTCCTGCGCCCTGTCCCGCACCCTGTCCCTGGGCCAGCACGGGAGTCGCCAGGGCGAGGGCCACCGGGAAGGCCAGCACCAGCCGCCGCATCCATCCGCTTCGCATCGGAGCCTCCTCTTGTTCGGCCGGCCGGGCCAGGGGCGCCGGGGCCGGGGTTTCGCGCCTCGACCGGGCCGGGCGCGGCGACGTCACGCCACCACCACCTGCGGCGGGCCCTCGGCGGCCGTGCCGATCCGCCGGGCCAGGGGATAGCCTTCAGCGCGGATGCGGGCCAGCACGGACTCGGCGGCCTCCTCGGCGCAGGCGATGAGCAGGCCGCCGGAGGTCTGCGGATCGGTCAGCAGCAGGCGCTGCCAGTCCGGGCATTCGGGCGGCAGAACCACCTCGGCGCCATAGCTCTGCCAGTTGCGCTGCGAGGCACCCGTGACGAAGCCCTGCCGCGCTAGGGCGGCGGCCTCGGCCAGCAGGGGCACGGCATCGCGCGCGATCGTCAGCGTCAGGCCCGAGCCCCGCGCCATCTCCAGCGCGTGGCCGAGCAGGCCGAAGCCGGTCACGTCGGTGACGCCATGCACCGACGGCTCCGTGGCCAGGCTGGCGCCGACCCGGTTGAGCAGGGTGGTGGAGGCAATCATCTCGGCATAGGCGGCCTCGGGCAGGGCGCCGCGCTTGATCGCCGCCGAATAGATGCCGACCCCGATCCCCTTGGTCAGGATCAGGGCGTCCCCCGCCCTCGCGCCGGTGTTGCGCCGCACCTGATCCGGCCGCCCGAGGCCGATCACCGCCAGGCCGTAAATCGGCTCCGGCGCGTCGATGGAATGGCCGCCCGCCACCGGAATGCCGGCCTCCGCGCAGATGGCGGCGCCCCCCGCGAGGATGCGCCGCACCGTCTCCGGGCTCAGCTTGCCCACCGGCATGCCCAGGATCGCCAGCGCCATGATGGGCCGCCCCCCCATGGCATAGATGTCGGAGATGGCGTTGGTGGCGGCGATGCGGCCGAAGTCGAAGGGATCATCCACCATCGGCATGAAGAAGTCGGTGGTGGCCATCACGGCGAGATGGTCATCCACCTGCCAGACGGCGGCATCATCGGCCGTCTCGGCGCCGACCAGGAGCTGGCTGAAGGTGCCGGCCGCCGGCATCTCCGCCAGCAGCTCCCGCAGCACCGCGGGCGCCAGCTTGCAGCCGCAGCCGCCGCCATGCGCCAGTTCCGTCAGCCGCGGTGCCTGATCCTGCATCTCGCCTCGCTCCTCCACCCTCGTTCCCCTGGAAGATGGGTGATCCCGGCCCGGCTGGAAAGTGGGCCGGGCGAGGCGGGCCTCCGCCTCCCCGTCGCAGGGCGATCGAAGGGCCGCCCGCGCCCGCCTCAGCCGGCGAGCGACAGGATCTCCTCCGCCCGCCGCACCACCGGCAGATCCACCATGCGTCCATCGAGCTGGAAGGCCCCTCGGCCCTCGGCCCGCGCGGCGCGGTCGCCCTCCACCACCCGCCGCGCCCAGTCGATTTCCTGCGGCGTCGGCGCGAAGGCCTCATTCAGCGGCGCCACCTGCGAGGGATGCACGATCAGCGCGCCGCGGAAGCCCATGCGCCGGGCCTGGCGCGCCATCTCCGCGAAGGCGTCGAGATCGTCATAGGCGCCGATGCTGCCGACGAAGCCGAGCGGCAGGATGCCGGCGGCGCGCGCCGCGCAGAGCACGGCGTAGTTCGGCGTGAACAGCGCGTCCGGCCCGGGCACGCCGCCGATCGCGGCGGAATAGTCCTCCGGCCCCAGCGTCATGGCGGCCACGCGCGGATGCGCGGCGGCGATGGCGGGCAGGCCGAAGATCGCGCCCGGTGTCTCGATCTGCAGCACCAGGCGGATGCCGCCCGGCGGCAGGCCGCGCTCCGCCTCCAGCTCGGTGACGGCCTCCGCCACCTCGCGCACGAAGCCCGGCTCCTCCACCTTGGGCAGGACCAGCGCAGCGAGGCCCGGCTGCACGGCCGCCTCCAGATCGGCGCCGATCTGGCGCAGGCTGTGGTTGACCCGCACCATGGCCGCCGTGCCGTTGCGGGCGATGCCGGCGATGGAGGCCGCCAGGCTGCCACGCGCCGCCGGCTTCTCCGCCGCCGGCACGGCATCCTCCAGATCCAGGATCACGCCGTCCGCGCCGCGCTCATGGGCGCGGGCGACGAATCGCCCGACATGCGCCGGCACGAAGAGCAGGGAGCGCCAGCGTGGCGGGGGAGCGGTTCGGGTCATCGGATCTGGTCACCTCTGCGGTCCGGGCGCGGGGCCCCGAGTACGGCGGGCCCAGGGCCGGCGCGGCGGGCGGGGTGCCCGCCGACATCCTGTTCACGGCCGCGAAGCCTGCCACGACGCGGCGTCAGGGCAAAGGCCGGCGGGGAAGGTCGGGCCGGCCGCCGCAACGGTTTCGAATTGACACAGACATGGGGCGTCAACGACCCTTCGCGCAAGGCAAGACCCGCGCCGGACGCGGGCGTCCAGGGAGAAAGCCGCACCATGTCGATGCCCCTCCTGCCGCGCCGGGCGCTTCCCGCGGCGCTGGCCGGCCTCCTGGCCGCGCCGACCGTCGCGCGGGCGCAGTCCTGGCCCGCCCGCCCCCTGACCATCGTCGTGCCCTGGGCGGCGGGCGGCGGCGCCGACACCGTGACGCGCGTCCTCGCCGCCGGGCTGGAGCAGGAGGTGCGCACGCCGGTCAATGTGGTCAACCGCACCGGCGGCAATGGCGTGGTCGGCCACACCGCCATCCTCACGGCGCGGCCGGACGGCTACACGATCGGCCTCGCCACCTCCGAGATCTCCTACTTCCGCACCCTCGGCATGGCCGAGATCTCGCCCGACAGCTTCGACATCCTCTCCCGCGTCGCCACCCTGCCGGCCGGTGTCACGGTGAAGGGCGACGGACCCTGGCGCAGCGTGCAGGATGTCCTGGCCGCCATCCGCGACGGCCGGCGCGGGCAGTACACCGCCTCGGGCGCGGGCGTCGGCGGCGCCTGGCACATCGCGCTCGCCGGCATGCTGCGCGCCGCCGGCATGGAGGTGAACGCGGTGCGCTGGGTGCCATCCCAGGGCGGCGCGCCGGCCATGCAGGACGTGGTGGCCGGCGGCATCAGCATGGCCACATGCTCGCCGATCGAGGGCAAGGGGCTGATCGATGGCGGCCAGGCACGCTGCCTCGCGGTGATGGGGGGCGAGCGCCTGGCCATGCTGCCGGCCGTGCCCAGCCTGCGGGAATCCGGCCTCGACTGGACCTTCGAGAACTGGTTCGCCCTGGTGGCGCCGCGCGGCCTGCCGGAGGACGTGCACCGGCCGATGCGCGAGGCGCTGGGCCGCGCCCATGCCCGGCCCGAGGTGCGGGAGGCGCTCCGCCAGCGCGGCATCGTGCCGGTCTGGGAATCCGCCGAGGCGGCGGACGGCTTCGCCCGCGACTATGCGCGCACCGCCGCCGACCTGCTCGGCGCGCTCGGTCTGGCCAGGGGCTGAAGCCGGATCATGGGCGGGGAGAATCCCTGGGACGGCGCGATCGTCGATGCGCATCAGCACTTCTGGGAGCCGGAGCACGGCCGCAATCCCTGGCTGGCGCCGGAGGCCGCGATCCCCTTCCGCTACGGCGACTACAGCGCCCTCAAGCGCCGCTACCTGCCGGAGGACTACCGCCGCGACGCCGCCGGGCATGACATCGTCGAGACCGTCTATGTCGAGACCGAGTGGGATCCGGCGGACGGTCCGGGCGAGACGCGCTACGCCGCGGCGCTGGCGGAACGCCACGGCCTGCCCAACGCCATCGTCGCCCAGGCCTGGCTGGACCGGCCGGATGCCGCGGCGCTGCTGGCCCGGCAGGCGGAGTGCCCGCTGGTGCGCAGCGTGCGCCACAAGCCCGGCGGCCCGGCCAGCCCGGCCGAGCGGGGCGCGCGGCGCACGCTGATGTCGGACCCCGCATGGCGGCGCGGCTATGAGCGGCTGGCGCGGCACGGGCTGCATTTCGACCTGCAGACACCCTGGTGGAACCTGCCCGAGGCGGTGGCCCTGGCGCGCGACTTCCCGGAGACGCTGATCATCCTGAACCATGCCGGCCTGCCCGCCGCGCGCGACGCGGATTCGCTGCGCCGCTGGCGCGAGGCGATGGCCGGCTTCGCCGAATGCCCGAACGCGCGGGTGAAGATCTCCGGCCTCGGCCTGCCGGGCCGCCCCTGGCGTGCCGTCGAGAACCGCTGGATCGTGCTGGAGACAGTGTATCTCTTCGGCCCGGAGCGGGCGATGTTCGCCAGCAACTTCCCGGTCGACAGCCTCTGCGGCAGCCTCGACAGCATCCTCTCCGGCTTCAAGTCGATCACGGCCTGCCTGCCGCGCGCCGCCCAGGCCCTGCTGTTCCGCGACACCGCGCGCGCCGTCTACCGCACCGGCGGAACGGCGCCATGAGCGCGCCGCGCCTGGGCTTCATCGGCATCGGCATCATGGGCGAGGCCATGGTGCTGCGGCTGCTGGAAAGCGGCTTCCCGGTCACCGCCTGGAACCGCGAGCCGGAGCGGCTGGAGGCCGTCCTGCCGCAAGGCGCCGTGGCGGCGAAGTCGCCCGCGGCCGTGGCGGCGGCGAGCGACATCCTGCTGCTTTGCGTGCTGCACACCGATGCCGTGCGCGAGGTGGTCTTCGGGCCGGGCGGCATCGCCACCGCCAGGGCGCCGGCGGGCGGCGTGCTGATCGACCATTCCACCATCGAGCCCGCGGCGACGCGCGGGATGGCGGAGCGGCTGGCGCGCGAGACCGGCTGGGGCTGGGTGGACGCGCCGGTCTCCGGCGGGCCGCAGGCGGCGCGCGAGGGGCGGCTCACCATCATGGCCGGCGGCGCGGAGGCGGATGTCGCGCGCGCCGCGCCCGTGCTGGCGGCGCTCGGCGCGCGGGTGACGCATCTGGGCCCCAGCGGCGCCGGGCAGACGGCCAAGGTGCTGAACCAGGCCATCGTGGGCGCCGGCTATGTCGCGATGGCGGAGGCCCTAGCCCTGGCGGAGGCCGCCGGCCTGGACGCCGACGCCCTGCCCGCCGCCCTGGCCGGCGGCCATGCCGATGGAAGCATGCTGCAGCGCATCTTCCCGCAGATGCGGCAACGCGCCTTCGAACCGCCGGCCGGCCGCGCGCGGCAGATGCTGAAGGACCTCGACGCGGTGCTGGCCTTCGCGCGCGAGCACGGCGTGGCGCTGCCGCTGGTCGAGGCCGCGACGGCGCGCTTCGCGGAACACGTGGCGCGCGGCGAGGGCATGAGCGACACCGCCTCTGTGATCCGGCTCTACCGTCCCGACCCGCCCGGCTGACTCCGCCCGCTGACATCGGCGCGCTTGACCGCCTCGTTGAAGCGCCGACACAATCCGGACCGCCGACGGATGCTGGAACCTGGCGCGCAAGCCCGGCCCGCCGTTGTGGGAAGGAAGGGGACGATCCATTGCAGCTTTCCGACAAGGTGACCGGCGCCCTGCTGATCGCGCTGGGCGGCGTCACGGCCTATGGCGCGTCCCTGCAACCTGGCGTGCCGGGCCAGGATGTGGGGCCGAGCGTCTTTCCGGCCGTCATCGGCCTCGGGCTGATGGGATGCGGCGCCATGATCGCCTTCGGCGTCGGCCACAGCTTCGAAGCGCCGGACGACACCATTCCGGCCGAACCGGGCGAGACGGTGCCGCGGCCGCCGCGCTTCGCCGAATGGCGGGCCTTTCTCGCGCCGCTGCTGCTGGTCCTCTACGTGCTGGTCTCGGAGACCCTCGGCTTCCTGATCACCGCGGCGATCTGCATCCTGGTGATGACCCGCGCCCTCGGCGGAAGCTGGAGGCTCGCCGTGGCGCTGGCCCTGCTCGGCCCCGTGGGCCTGCATCTGGCCTTCTACGAGCTGCTGCGCGTGCCGCTGCCCGACGGCCTGCTGGCGCTGCCCTGGTGACGCCATGAGCGACCTGATCGACGGCTTCATCATGGTCGGACAGATGGATGTGCTGGTCGCCATCCTTCTGTCCGCCATCTACGGCCTGGTGGTGGGCTCGCTGCCGGGCCTTTCCGCCACCATGGCGACGGCGCTGCTGGTGCCGGTCACCTTCTATCTCTCACCGATCGCGGCGGTGGCGACCATCATCTCCGCCTCGGCCATGGCGATCTTCTCCGGCGACATCCCGGGCTGCCTGCTGCGCATCCCCGGCACGCCGGCCTCGGCCGCCTATACCGACGAGGCCTATGCCATGACCCGCAAGGGCCAGGCGGAGATGGCGCTCGGCATCGGCCTGTGGTTCAGCGCCATCGGCGGCATCGTCGGCACGCTGTCGCTGATGGTGATGGCGCCGGCGCTGGCCGAGGTGGCGCTGAACTTCTCCTCCTTCGAGTATTTCTGGCTCGCCGTCCTCGGCCTGATGTGCGCGACACTGGTCGCGCGCTCCTCGCCGGTGAAGGCCATCGCCTCGATGCTGCTCGGCCTGCTCTTCTCCTGCATCGGCATGGAGAATCCGGCCGGCGCGCCGCGCTTCACCTTCGGCATGACCGACCTGCTCGGCGGCATCGAGCCGCTGCCGGCGCTGGTGGGCGTCTTCGCGCTGTCGGAGGTGATGCGCGCGCTCGCCACCGCCGAGCCGCCGCCGCTGCCGCGCCGCAAGTTCGGCAGCATCCTGGCCGGGCAGTGGAGCCTGACCAGGAGGTTCCAGTGGCCGATGTGGCGTGGCAATGTCGTCGGCATCATCATCGGCGTGCTGCCGGGGGCGGGCGCCGACATGGCCGCCTGGGTCAGCTACGCCCTCTCCAAGCGCTTCTCGAAAACGCCGGAGAAATTCGGCACCGGCCATCCGGAAGGGCTGGTCGAGGCCGGCGCCAGCAACAATGCCTCGCTCGCCAGCGGCTGGGTGCCGGCGCTGCTCTTCGGCATCCCGGGCGACACCATCACCGCCATCGCCATCGGCGTGCTCTACATGAAGGGACTGAACCCCGGCCCGACGCTGTTCACCGAGCGGGCGTCGAGCATGTACGCGCTCTACATCATCTTCATCCTGGCCAATATCATCATGATCCCGCTCGGCATCCTGATGATCCGCCTGGCGACGCGGGTGCTGCGCGCGCCCCGCGCCTCGATCATGCCGGTCATCCTGATGCTCTGCGCCATGGGCGCCTTCGCCACCGGCAACAACCTCTTCGCCATCCTGCTGGTCGGCTTCTTCGGCGTGCTGGGCTACATCATGGAGCGCAACGGCTACCCGGTGGCGGCGCTGGTCCTCGGCATCGTCATGGGCTCCATGGTGGAGCAGAGCTTCGTCACCTCGCTGATCAAGTCGGACAACAGCCTGCTGCCCTTCTTCGAGCGGCCGATCTCGGCCGTGCTGGCCACCATCACCCTCGCCGCCCTGCTCTGGCCGGTGGCCGCCTGGCTGATCCGCCGCCGGCGCCGCGCCCCGCGGCGCCCCGCTCCGCAGGGCGGCTGAACCGGCCGATCCATCGCCGCGCGGGCCAGGCTTCATCCTGGCTGGCGCGGCGTTTCACGCCTATGATCGCCATGAACCGGCAGTCATGCCGGAGCAAGCCTGACGACAGGAAAGACACGTCCATGACACCGATCTCCCGCCGCGGCGTGCTGCTGGGCGCCGCCGCCCTTCCCCTCGCCGGCACGGCTTTGGCGCGCCCGGCCCTGGCGCAAACGCGCTATCCGGTGCGGCCCCTGCAGCTGATCTGCCCCTGGGGCGCCGGCGGCGGCACCGACGCCACGGCGCGCATCGTCGCCTCGCTGCTGGAGAGGGAGCTGGGGCAGCCGGTGAATGTCGTGAACCGCACGGGCGGCTCCGGCGTGGTCGGCCATGCCGCGATCAACGCCAGCAATCCCGATGGCTACACCATCGGCATCATCACCGTGGAGATCACGATGATGCACTGGCAGGGGCTGACGCCGCTGACCTATGCGGACTACACGCCGCTCGGCCTGGTGAACCGCGACGCGCCCGGCGTGCAGGTCAGCGCCAGCGCGCCCTACAAGGACATCAAGGCGCTCGCCGAGGCGATCAAGGCGGCGCCCCCCGGCAAGCTCAAGGCCTCCGGCACCGGACAGGGCGGCATCTGGCACCTCGCCCTGGTCGGCTGGCTGCAGGCCATGGGGCTGAAGCCCGACCATGTCCGCTGGGTGCCCTCGAACGGCGCGGCGCCGGGCATGCAGGACCTGGTGGCGGGCGGCATCGACATCGTGCCCTGCTCGATTCCCGAAGCGCGGGCCATGCTCGATGCCGGCCGCGCCCGCAGCCTCGCCATCATGGCGCCGCAGCGCGACCCGCTCTTCCCCGACATCCCGACCCTCAAGGAGAGCCTCGGCGTCGAGTACCAGACCGCCGTATGGCGCGGCATCGGCGGCCCACCCAAGCTGCCGGCCGAGATCGCCGCGAAGCTGACCGCCGCGCTGGAGAAGGTGGCGAAGTCGGAGCAGTACGCCGAGTTCATGAAGTCGCGCGGCTTCGGCATGGACTGGGCCGATGGCGCCGGCTTCGGCAAGGTCATGGCCGAGACGGACAAGGCCATGGGCGAGGCGATGCGCGCGGCGGGGCTGGCCAAGAGCTGAGCCCGGGGATGACGGAGCGGGCGCCGGGCTTGGCGCCCCGCTCCGCCTCTGCGACCCTGGCGCCCCGGCCGCCACGGAGTCCCGCTTGCTGATCGCCTATACCCAGCTCGCCACCGCCATGGCGCTGGTCGGCGCCAATGTGGCGGTGGCGAAGCTGCTGGCGGCGGCCCTGCCCATCGCCATGATCGCCGGGCTGCGCTGTCTGCTGGCCTGCCTCCTGCTCTGGCCGCTGGCCCGGCTCCGGGAAGGCGGCGCGCGGCCCTCCGGCCCGGTGCTGCGCAACCTGGCGGCGCAGGCCCTGCTGGGCACCCTGCTCTACAACGCCGCGCTGCTCTCCGGCCTGCGCCATACCTCGGCACTGGAGGCCGGGCTGGTGCTGGCCACCCTGCCGGCGGTGATCGCGCTGGGCTCCGCCCTCTGGCTGCGCGAGCGGCTCGCGCCCCGGCAATGGGCGGCCGCGCTCCTGGCCGCCTCCGGCATGGCGGCGATCACCCTGACGCGGATGGCGGAGGGGGACGGCGGAGACGGCAGCCTGCTCGGCAATGCCCTGGTCTTTCTCGCCGTCTGCGGTGAGGCCGCCTATGTGCTGCTGGCCAAGCGCATCGCCGGGCGGGTGCCGGTCCTGACCGCCAGTTTCTGGATGCAGGCCTTCAGCGCGCTGATGCTGCTGCCCTTCTGCCTGCCGGTGCTGGGCAGCGTGGCGGCGCTGGCGGTGCCGGAGACGGCGGGCCTGCTGGTCTTCCACAGCCTGACGGCCTCGGTGCTCTGCCTGCTGCTCTGGTATGCCGGGCTGCGCCGGGCGCCGGCCGGCGTCGCGGGCATCTTCACGGTCTTTTTGCCGGCGACGGCCGCGGTGGTGGCCGTCGTCCTGCTGGGCGAGGCCTTCCAGCCGCTGCACGCGCTCGGCTTCCTGCTGATGCTGGCCAGCATCGGCCTCGCCACCTGGCCGAGAAGGGTCACGCCATGAGGGGCTGGGTCACCACCACGGTCGCCGCCCTGCGTCGGGAACCGGCGACGGACTGGGCCGCACGCCTCGCCGCCGCCCAGGCGCGGCAGTTGAGGGAGGTGCAGCCGGCGCAGCTGGAATCCTGGCGCGCGCTCATCCATGTGCTGCAAAGCGCTTTTCCTGATCCGCGCAGCGATGACTGGGTCATCCTGCTGGAATGCGACCTGCTGCGGCTGGAGAAGCGTATCGACGCGGTGGTGCTGACGGATCGCGCCATTCTCGTCATCGAGTTCAAGAACAACGCCGCCGGATTCTCGCCGCAGGATGCCGCGCAGGCCGAGGATTATGCCCTCGCCCTGCGGGACTTCCACGCCGCCTGCCGTCAGCATCCGGTTGTTCCCATTCTGTTGGCCAGCGCGGCACCCTCACCGCGCAATGACTGGCCGCTGCTCTGGCATGGCGTGACCTCCGTGCTGCGCGCCTCCGCCGAGAGCCTCCCCGCGCTGCTGGCAGGGATCCAGTCCAGCATCCCCGCACCGGACCGGCCGCTTGATGCTCTGGCCTGGATGGCGGCGCCCTATCATCCTGTCCCCACCATCGTGGAGGCGGCGCAGCGCCTTTTCGCCCGTCACGGCGTCGAGGAGATCGCCGCCTCCAGGACGGATGCCATCAACCTTGGTCTCACCACCGCCGCGATCCGTCGGGCGATTGACCAGGCCCGCGCCGACAGTGCCCGCTGCGTCATCTTCGTCACCGGCATCCCCGGGGCCGGCAAGACACTCTGCGGCCTCAACCTCGTCTTCGGCACCCATGCGACGGAGGGAGCCGCTTTCCTGACCGGCAACGCGCCTCTGGTGGCGGTGCTGCGTGGCGCCCTGCTTCTGGACGCAACGAAACAGGGCCGATCCCGCCGCCAGCCAGGGCGCGAGACACGCACGCTGCTGCAGAATGTCCATCGCTTTCTGGAGCATTACGTACGCGAGGCGGAAACCGCGCCGTCCGAACACGTCGTGGTCTTCGACGAGGCGCAGCGCGCCTGGAATGCGGATCAGGCCGGCCGCGACACGCAGCGGCGGCGCTCCATCCTGACCACGTCCGAGCCAGCGCATATGCTGGAGATCATGCATCGGGTACCAGGGTGGTCCGTCATTATCGCCCTGATCGGCAATGGCCAGGAGATCAACACCGGCGAGGCTGGCCTGGCGGAATGGGGCCGGGTGGTAGCTCGGAGCGGCGGCGGTTGGCGCGCCGTGGCGGCGCCAGCCACGCTGCAGGCGGCGGAGCCGGCCCAGCGTCTGGCGGAGGAACAGCCAGGCTGGCTCACGCTTGATCCGGACCTGAACCTCGCCATCCCCATACGATCGGTCCTGCACGATCGCGCCACGCTCTGGGTTGATGCGGTGCTGAATGACCGCCCGCAGGACGCCGCCGAGATTGCCGCCGCGGGGAGACTGCCCTTCTTCATGACCCGCGACCTCCATGCGCTGCGTACCGCCCTCCGTTCGCGCGTCCGCGGGCTGCGCCGGGCCGGGCTGGTCTGTTCGTCCAAGGCCCGGCGGCTGCGCGCGGAGGGGCTCGGCGTGCAGTTGCACGGCGCCGACGACGAGGTGGTCAACTGGTTCCTCCGCCGCTGGCCGGATATCCGGGCCTCGGACGCGCTCGAGGTCTGCGCCACCGAGTACTCCTGTCAGGGCCTCGAGCTGGACATGGTGGGGATGGCCTGGGGTGGCGACTTCATCCGCGAGGCCGGCCACTGGCAGGCGCGTCGCTTTTCCGGCACGCGATGGAACCGGGTCAGCCACCCGGAGATGCGGCGCTATATCCGCAATACCTACCGGGTGCTGCTGACGCGGGCGCGGTACGACACGGTAATTCTCATCCCCCCTGGCCATGCCGAGGATGCCACCCGCCCCCCTCAGGAGGCCAATGCCATCGCCGCCTATCTGCAGGCCTGCGGGGTCCGCCCCCTGGAGGGGCTTCCCTCCTGCGGCGACGCCCTGGCGCCCCAGCTGCTCCAGCGCCGCCTCAATGCGCCGGCTGGTCCTCCAGCCGCAGCCGCAACCCCTCGGCATTGAAGAACTCGCCGTCGCGGATCAGCGTGCGGTCCTCGTGCAGCTTGCGGGTCAGCGCGTTCAGCCGGGCGCGGGCCTCGGCGTCCGGCACCAGCCCCTCGCGCCCGGCACGGTAGAAGACGGCGGCGGACCACGACACCCCGGCGCCGGCGAAGAGGGCGGTCATCTCCGGCCAGCGGGTCTCGTCCCCCACCACATGCAGCCAGGCGCCGCGCAGCGGCTCCACCGTGGTCTCGGTAATCCGCATCAGCACGAAGAGCATGGTGAAGTCGCCTAGCTCGCCATGCGTGGCGGCCAGCCATTCGTCGAAGTCGGTGTCGATCGGGGCGGTCATTCCCGGCCCTTCCCGGGGAGAGGTGGCGGAAGAGAATGGGAGTCGAACCCACCCGGGACAGTCTCGCTGCCCCACCCGGATTTGAAGTCCGGACGCCCCACCGGGGACGCCTCTCTTCCCTCCGTCCCGGGCGGTCCGAACAGGTCCACCCGATGAGGATTGATGCGCCGCAGATCGCCGCGGCGCAAGGTCACGCCGAGCCGGTCGAGGAAATCCAGGATCTGGATGGCGACCTTGCGGCCATTGTCCATGCGGTCGCGGAAGGCGGCGGCGCCGAACCAGCCCTCCTCCGCCCGCGCGGCGACGTCCCGGGCGAGGCCCACCATCTCCGCCGTGGTGGCGCGCAGGAAGAAATGGTCATGCGCCACCTGATCGACCCGGCCGAGCCGGGCACAGGCCTTCAGCACCCGCCGCACCTCGCCTTCCGGTGCCTCCAGGAGACCGGCGATATCGCGCACGCGGGGCGGGCGGAAGCGCGCCTCGGCACCGAGCAGGGGGGCGATGCGGGCATAGAGCGCCTCATCCGCCTCGCCGAGCCGCACCGCGTGCCCCGGCAGGCGCAGGAAGGCGCCCTCCAGCACCAGCGCCGCCTCCGCCGCCAGGCGCTCCAGCGCGGCGCGGAAGGCCGGGGCCGGCAGGCGGGGGCGGAGCATGAGCCGCAGCCGCTCCCGCCCCAGCCCCTGCTGATCCGGGTTCTCCTCGTGGTGGCGGGCGAGCTGCTCCAGCAGCCCGTCCCGGAAATCCCGCCAGCCCTCGGGCGCGAGCGCCAGCCGCTGGCCGCCCGCCTCCAGGATCTCGGCCCCGACATCGGCGGCCAGCGCCTCGACCTCCTGCTGCCGCAGGGCGTTGTCCCGCGCGAAGGCGACCAGCTCGACGTGGCGCGGCGGCGTCTCCAGCAGGCGGCGCAGCCGCGTGGCCGGGTCACGCCCGGCCAGGGCATCGAGCTGCGCCAGGCGCTCGGGCGTGCGGCGCTTGCGGGCGGGCGGCCGCAGGTCGAGAAAGCGGCCGCCGCCGATGGTGCGTTGCGCCGAGACATCGCGCAGCACGAAGCGGTCCCCGGCGGCGGCGGCGATCGGCCGGTCCAGCACCAGCTGCGCGAGGCCGCCGCCGCCCGGTGCCAGGGCATCGCCCAGCGGCACCAGCCGCGCGCCGACCTCGGCACTGGCATGGTGCAGCCGGGCCGGGAACCAGGTGCCGAGCGGCTTCGGCTCGCCGGGCAGGATGCGGCATTCGGCATCGATGCGGTCGGTCGGCGCGTGCAGCGCCGGCGCCAGCACCATGTCCCCCCGGGCGATGGCCTCCCGGGTGATGCCCTCCCCCGCGAGGTTGAGGGCGCAGCGCTGCCCGGCCACCCCCTCCGGCGCCGGCCGGTTCTGCGCATGGATCGAGCGGATGCGCGCGGCGAGCCCGGCGGGGCTGACGAGCACCGCCTCCCCCTGGGCGACGCGGCCGGAGAGCACCGTGCCGGTGACCACCGTGCCAGCCCCGGTCAGGGTGAAGCTGCGGTCCACCGACAGGCGGAAGGCGCCCGTCCCGCCCGGCGGCGGGGTCTCGGCGGCGGCCTGCTCCAGTGCCGCGCGCAGCGCCGCGATCCCCTCCCCGCTGCGCGCCGAGACCGGCAGCACCGGCGCGCCGGCCAGGCCGGTGCCCGCCAGCAGCGCCGCGA
Source organism: Roseomonas sp. KE0001 (assembly GCF_016107285.1). Lineage (GTDB taxonomy): Bacteria > Pseudomonadota > Alphaproteobacteria > Acetobacterales > Acetobacteraceae > Pseudoroseomonas. Next base: position 49,229 of record NZ_RCVQ01000012.1, read on the forward strand.
TCTCGCCGGCGAGCGCGGCGCGGCGCGGCGCATCGGCGAGATCGGCCTTGCTGAGCGCCACCACGCCGCGCCGCAGGCCGAGCAGGTCGAGGATGGCGAGATGCTCGCGGGTCTGCGGCATGACGCCGTCGTCGGCGGCGACCACCAGCAGGGCGAAGTCGATGCCGGTGGCGCCGGCCAGCATGGTGTGGACGAAGCGCTCGTGCCCCGGCACATCGACGAAGCCGAGCGGGGCCGGCCCGCCCTCGGCGCCGAGATAGGCGAAGCCGAGATCGACGGTGATGCCGCGCGCCTTCTCCTCCTTCAGCCGGTCGGTGTCGATGCCGGTCAGCGCCTTCACCAGGGCGGTCTTGCCATGGTCGATATGGCCGGCGGTGCCGACGATCATGGCGGCAGCGCCTCCGCCGCCGGTGGTGCGGGCAGCGGCGTCCCGGCCAGGGCGGCGGCGCGCGCCCGGGCCGCCGCGTCCAGCCCGGCGCGCACCGGCCCGAGGAAGGGCGTGGCCAGGGCGCTGCCGCTCCGCTCGGCGCGCAGCAGCCAGGCAAGGGCCTGCACCGGATCGGGCGCGACCCCGGCGCCGAGATGCAAGGCCGCGCCCAACATGGCCTGCCCATCGGCATCGCCGCGCGCGGCGGCCAGCGCCCACCAGCGCGCCGCCAGCGCCACGTCGCGCTCCACGCCGAGCGCATGGTGATACAGCATGCCCATCCGCGTCATGGCCGAGGCGATGCCGCCTTCCGCCGCCGCCCGCGCCCAGCGCCACGCCTCGGCCGGATCGGGCGGGATCAGCTCGCCCTCCAGCAGCATCCAGCTCAGCATGTCCTGCGCCTGGGCATCGCCCTGCGCGGCGGCGGCCCGGTAGAGTTCGGCGGCCCGGGCCGGATCGGCCTCCACCCCCTCGCCGCCGCGCAGATAGAGCGTGGCCAGGTTGCGCTGACCGGGCGCGTGGCCGGCCCCGGCGGCCAGGCTCAGCCACTGCCGGGCCAGCGGCGCATTGACCGGCACGCCCATCCCCTCGGCGAAGCAGGCGCCGATATTGGCGGCGGCGCGGGCATCGCCGGCGCGCGCCAGCGGCTCCCAGAGAGCGAGCGCGCGGGCCGGGTCGCCGGCCTGGAAGACGGCCATGGCGACCTCCATGCCTTCCCCCATGCCATCTCCCATGCCATCCCTGGGCGCGGCACGCCCGAGCAGCCGGCTAAGCCAGCCCATGCGGCAATCCGTCCAGGCTGGCGAGAAAGCCCGCCTCGTCCTCCAGGCAGCGCAGGTCGAGCAGCAGCGCCCCGTCGCGCAGCCGGCCGATCACCGGGCGCGGCAGGGCGCGCAGCGCGGTGGCCAGGGCCTCGAGCATGCGGCCGGCCGGCGCGGTCAGGCGCAGGCCATGGCTCGGCAGGGTGTCGAGCGGCAGGGCGCCGGAGCCGATCTGGCTGCGGCAGGGCGCCGCCGCCACGGCGATGCCGCCGGGCAGGCGCCGCGCCACCTCGGGCAGCAGGCGCCGCGCCTGGGCGGCGATCGCCGGCTCCGGCCGGGCCAGCAGGCGCAGGGTCGGCAGCCGGTCCACCAGCCGCGCCGGGTCGCGGTAGAGCTTCAGCGTCGCCTCCAGCGCGGCGAGGCGGATCTTGTCGACACGCAGCGCCCGCTTCATCGGGTTGCGGTTGATGGCGGCGATCAGGTCCCGCCGCCCCAGGATGAAGCCGGCCTGCGGCCCGCCGAGCAGCTTGTCGCCCGAGAAGGTGACGAGATCCGCCCCCTCCGCCACCGCCTCACTCACCGTCGGCTCGCGCGCCATCCCATGGGCGGACAGATCGACCAGGGTGCCGGAGCCAAGGTCGTTCAGCAGCGGCACGCCGGCCTCATGGGCGATGGCGGCGAGTTCCGCGCCCGGTACCTCGGCCGTGAAGCCCTCGATCCGGTAGTTGGAGGGATGCACCTTCAGCAGCAGCCCGGTCTCCGGCCGCAGCGCCGCGCGGTAGTCGCGCGCATGGGTGCGGTTGGTCGTGCCGACCTCGACCAGCCGCACCCCGGCGCGCGCCATGATGTCGGGCATGCGGAAGGCGCCGCCGATCTCGATCAGCTCGCCCCGCGAAACGATGGCCTCCCGCCCCTCGCCCAGCGTGTTCAGCGCGATCAGCACGGCGGCGGCGTTGTTGTTCACCACCGTGGCGTCCTCGGCCCCGGTCAGCTCGCGCAACAGGTCGCGCAGGTGGTCGTCCCGCTCGCCGCGCCCGCCGCTCTCCAGGTCGAACTCCAGCGCCACCGCCTCGCGCATCGCCGCCGTCGCGGCCTCGATGGCGGCCTCGGCCAGTTGCGCGCGGCCGAGATTGGTGTGCAGCACCGTGCCGGTCAGGTTGAAGAGCGGACGCAGGCCCGAGCGCTCCCGGGCCGCCAGACGGTCCAGGGCGGCGGCGGCCACGGCGGCGGCGGCGGCCTCCCGCTCCAGGCCGGCGCCACCGGCGGCGCGCAGCCGGGCCAGTTCCTCCCGCACCGCGGCCGTCACCTCCGCGCGGCCGAAGCGCTCGATCGCGCCGCCGGCCAGGAGCAGGACATGATCCACCGAGGGCAGCGCACGCAGCGCGTCCGGCGCGGCCATGGCTCAGTACCCGATCAGGAAGGGGTCGAAGCCGGCGCGGCGATACGCGGTCTCGCGCATCATCAGGTCGAGGCCGAGGCTGGCCACGTCGTCGGCGATGGGCTCCAGGGCGGGGTTGAGGTTCTGGTAGAAGATCTTCACCCAGGAGCGGCAGGCGTCGCAGGTCTCGGCCTTCACCGTCGCGGCCTCGTCCGATCCGGCCGCCGGCTCCACCTCCTTGTAGCCCACGCCCTGGGTCGAGCCGCAGGCCAGGCACTTGATCCGCACCTCGTTCCATTGCGTGCCGCAGGCGGCGCAGGCGGCGTAGCGCGCGCCCTCGGCGCCCGGCCGCCCGGTCACCAGGGAGGCGGCGGGCGGGCCGCCGCAGGCCGGGCAGACGCCGGTCTCGATCGGCACCAGCCGCTCCGCCGGCAGGGTGGCGGCGCACCGCGCCATGGCGACCTGCAGGGCGGCGGCGAGGAGGATATGCTCCGGCAGTTGCTCCACCGGGAGCGAATCCTCCGCGACGGCCTCCAGCATCGCGCCCAGCGCCTCCGGCCCGGCCTCGCGCAGGGCGGCGATGGCGGCGGCGGCGGGCTCCGGCATGGTCGATGGCGCCAGCCTGTCGAGGAAGCGGGTGACCAGGCCCGGCAGGGCGGCGTCGCGCGCCAGGGCGTGGCGGTCGAGCGGCGGCATGCGGCCGTCCCGCGCCCGCTCCACCTGCCCGGCCGGAAGCGGGTCGGGCGGCGGCAGGCCGGCGGCGACCTCCGCCTGGGCCGCGCAGATCCCGGCCAGGAAGCGCAGATAGGGGCCGAGCGGGTTCTCCGCCGCCAGAACCTCCAGCCGCTCGGCGCGCTGCCGGAACAGCGCCGCGGGATCGGGCAGCAGGGCGAAGGGCGGCTTGCTCAGCCGCCCGATGGCGGAGGGGTCGGGCTGCAGCCCATGGAAAGCGGACATCTCACCTCGCGGGCCGGACCGGCCACATGCGCCTCGGGATTATTCGGCGGGGCCGGTCTTGCGCTGCCCCGCCAGATCGCGCAACCACTTGCGGTGATGCCGCCAGGCCCAGCCGCCGGTGACGGTGCCCCGCGTCATGGCGCGCAGCGTGCCACGCGTCCAGAAGGCCGCATAGACGTGCAGGATGAAGACGCAGATGATCAGCACCGCCGCCACCGAATGCGCCAGCACCGCGACCCGCCGCATCGGGATCGAGACATAGGCGGCGAAATAGGCCTCCCAGATCGCCACCCCGCTGACGATCAGCAGCAGGATCAGCCCGGTCATCGCCCAGAAGATGAACTTCTGGCCGGCATTGTACTTGCCGAGCTCGGGGAGCCGCTCCTCGCGCCCGCCGATCACGTCGCGGATGCGGCTGAGCCAGACGATATCCACCTTCTCCGGCAGGTTCGCCTTCCAGAGCTGGAAGAAGAAGATGAAGAAGCTGAGGAAGAGCACCACGCCGATCCAGGGGTGGAAGGCACGGGTGTTCTGTCCGCCGCCGAAGAGCGCGGTCAGGAAGTAGAGCGAGGGCGTGAACAGCGCCAGGCCGGAGAGGGCCAGCAGGATCAGGCTGGTCGCCGTGATCCAGTGGTTGAGCCGGGCGCCGGCGCCGTAGCGGTTGACCGTGACCGGCTTGCCGGGATGCACCGCATCGCCGGGCTGGACGCGCTCCACCATCACGCATGCTCCCCTGGCGGCGGCACGGGCTTGCCCTCCACCAGCTTCTCGGCGTTCTCCTCATCCTCCCGCGAAACGCGGTTGGGCCGCGCGAAGACGCCATGGACGATGCTGCCGACCGCCATCATGCCCATCGCGGCGAGGCCGACATACTTGGTCACGCCCTTCCAGCTCTGCACCAGGGGCGAGATGCGCGGATTCTCCGGCAGGTTGGCATAGATCTGCGGCTTGTCGGCGTGGTGCAACACATACATGACATGCGTGCCGCCCACGCCCGGCGGATCGTAGAGCCCGGCATTGGCGAAGCCGCGTGACTTCAGGTCGGCGATGCGCCCGGCGGCATGCTGCTTCATGTCCTCCTTGGTGCCGAAGACGATGGCCTGGGTCGGGCAGGCCTTGGCGCAGGCCGGCCCCTGGCCCACCGCGACACGGTCGGAGCAGAGGGTGCACTTGTAGGAGCGGTGATCGGCCTTGGAGATGCGGGGGATGTTGAAGGGACATCCCTTGATGCAATAGCCGCAGCCGATGCAGTTCTCGTGGATGAAGTCCACGATGCCGTTGGTGTACTGCACGATGGCGCCGGGGGCCGGGCAGGCCTTGAGGCAGCCCGGATCGGCGCAGTGCATGCAGCCATCCTTGCGGATGAGCCACTCCAGATTGTCGGTCTCCGGGTTCACCCATTCCGTGAACCGCATCAGGGTGAACATGTTCTCGGTGAGATCGTGCGGGTTCTCGTAGACGCCCGTGTTCTCGCCGATCGCCGGCGTGGTGTCGTTCCACTCCACGCAGGCCGACTGGCAGGCCTTGCAGCCGATGCACTTGGAGACGTCGATCAGCTTGGCGACCGGGGTGAGCTGCCGCTCGGGCGGCGGCAGGTCCTCCGTCGCCGAGCGGCGGACCAGATCCCGCTCGCCGAAGTTGCTGGCCATGGGCTGGGTCGGCGGGTTGCTGACCGCGGTGCGCGGACTGTCGCTCATGCCGCTATCCCCTTCACGGACCGCCTCATGACGTCACCCCGGGCGCCGAGGACGGCTCGATGTTCACCAGAAAGGCCTTGTACTCCGGCGTCTCGATGTTGGCGTCGCCCACGAAGGGCGTCAGCGAGTTCGGGCCGAAGCCCTTCTTCGCCGAGCCGGTGAAGCCCCAGTGCAGCGGGATGCCGACCACATGGACGGTCTTGCCATCGCAGATCAGCGGCCGGATGCGCTTGGTCACCACCGCCTTCGCCTTGACCGAGCCGCGCTTCGACCAGACGCGCACCCAGCCGCCCGGGGTGATCTGCCGCAGCGCCGCCAGCTCCTCCGAGATCTCGACGAAGAACTCGGGCTGCAGCGCGGCATTCACCCGGTTGTGCTTCGTCCAGTAGTGGAAGTGCTCGGTGAGCCGGTAGGAGGTCGCCGCGAAGGGGAACTCCTCCGAGGTGCCGAACTGCGCCAGGTCGCTCTCGAAAAGCCGCGCCACCGGATTGCCCCGCATGCGCGGGTTCATCACGTTGGCGATGGGGCTTTCGAAGGGCTCCATATGCGCCGGGAAAGGCCCGTCCCGCATCATGCCCCGCGTGAAGAGGCGCGACACCCCCTCCTGGTTCATGATGAAGGGCATGACCTCGCCCGGCTTGGCGGTGACACCGATATCGGGGACGTCATAGCCGGTCCAGCGCGTGCCATCCCATTCGATGATCTTGCGGCTGGGGTCCCAGGGCTTGCCGTTCAGGTCGGCGGAGGCGCGGTTGTAGAGCGTCCGCCGGTTCAGCGGCCAGGCCCAGGTCCAGTTGGGATGCGTGCCGGTCTGGTCCGGATCGCTGTTGTCGCGCCGGGCCATGTTGTTGCCGGCCTCGTTGAAGCAGCCCGAATAGATCCAGCAGCCGCACATGGTTGAGCCGTCATCGCGCAGCTGCGTGAAGTTCAGCACCTGCTTGCCGGCCGCCACGATCACCTTCGACGGATCGTTCGGATCGGTCAGGTCGGTCAGGGCCCGGCCGTTGATCTCCTTCGCCAGCTCCTCCGGCTCCGGCTCGTTCGGGTCGTGGTACTCCCAGGACAGGTTGAGGATCGGATCCGGGAAGGCGCCCCCCTCCTTGCGGTACAGCTCGCGCATGCGGAGGAAGATCTGCGCCATGATCCAGGTGTCCGGCCTGGCCTCACCGGGCGCGGTGCCGCCCGGCCAGAACCACTGCAGCCAGCGCCCGGAATTGGTCAGCGAGCCCTGGTCCTCCGCGAAGCACCGCGTGGGAAGCTGGAAGACCTCGGTCTGGATGCTGGCGGTGTTCACGTCGTTGAACGCGCCGTGGTTCTCCCAGAAGCGCGCGGTCTCCGTCTCCAGCGGGTCCATGGTGACCAGGAACTTCAGCTTCGACAGCCCGGCCACCACCTTGCCCCGGTTGGGGAAGGCCAGCACCGGGTTGAAGCCCTGGCAGAGATAGCCGTTGACCTTGCCGTGGTTCATCAGCTCGAACATGCGCAGCACGTCGTAGGAGGGCACGTCGAGCTTGGGCAGGTAGTCGTAGGCCCAGCCGTTCTCGGCCCGCGCGGCATCGCCCCACATGGCCTTCATGAAGCTGACGAAGAACTTGCTGTAGTTCTGCCAGTAGCTGGTCTGCCCGGGCCGCAGCGGCTTGAACTGCCGCGAGGCCATGTAGGTGGCCAGATCCGGCTCCTTCTCCGTCGGCATGTTCAGATAGCCCGTGAGGAGATGCGACATCAGGCCCAGATCGGTCAGGCCCTGGATGTTGGAATGCCCGCGCAGCGCGTTCATGCCGCCGCCCCGCACGCCGATATTGCCCAGGATGAGCTGGAGCATGGCCATGCCGCGGATGTTCTGCGCGCCGTGCGAATGCTGCGTCCAGCCCAGCGCGTACATGGAGGTCATGGTTCTGGTGGGCGAGGAACACTCCGCCACCATCTCCGCGATCTTCAGGAACTTCGCCTTGGGCGTGCCGCAGATCCGCTCCACCATCTCGGGCGTATAGACCGAGACGTGCTGCCTCAGCAGGTTCCAGACGCAGCGCGGGTGCTGCAGGGTCGGGTCCACCCTGGCATAGCCGTCCTCGCCGATCTCATAGTCCCAGCTGGTGCGGTCGTAGTCGCGCTTCTCCTCGTCATAGCCGGAGAACAGGCCATCGGCGTAGCCGAAGCCTTCCTTGACGATGAAGGAGGCATTGGTGAAGGCCTTGGTGTACTCCCACTGTACCTTGTCGTTCTCGATGCAGTAGCGGATCAACCCGAGCAGGAAGGCGATGTCGCTGCCCTGCCGGATGGGCGCGTAGAAATCCGCGACCGATGCCGTGCGGGTGAAGCGCGGATCGACCACGATGAGCTTGGCGCCGCGATGCGCCTTCGCCTCCGTGACCCACTTGAAGCCACAGGGGTGCGCCTCCGCCGCGTTGCCGCCCATGACGACGACGAGATCGGTGTTGCGGATGTCGGTCCAGGAGTTGGTCATCGCTCCACGGCCAAATGTCGGGCCCAAACTGGACACCGTGGGGCCGTGTCAGACGCGCGCCTGGTTATCGAATCCGACGATTCCGAGGGTCTTGGCCACCTTGAAGGTCGCCCAGGCCGTCTCGTTGGTGGTGGCGGAGGCCGCGAGCATGCCGGTGGTGGTCCAGCGGTTCACCGGCAATCCCGCCTCGTTGGTGGCGAGGAAGTTGGCGTCCCGATCGTCCTTCATCAGCCGCGCGATGCGGTCGAGCGCGTAGTCCCAGGAGACCTGCTCGAAGCGATCGGAGCCCGGCCGGCGCACCATCGGGTGCTTCAGGCGGGTGGGCGAATGGACGAAGTCCTTGAGCGCGGCGCCCTTGGGGCAGAGCGTGCCCAGGTTGGTCGGATGGTCCGCGTCACCCTCGATATGGGTGATCTCGGCCCGCTCGCCCTTCCGCACATCGCCCCTGGAATAGAGGATGATGCCACAGGCGACGGAGCAATAGGTGCAGGTGTTGCGCGTCTCGGTCGTATTGGCCAGCTTCAGGGGCCGGACCAGGGCGGAAACCGCCGCCTCAGCCTCGCCGAAGCCCAACGCACCCAGCGACGTCGCTGCAACACCCGCGCCGGCGGCTTTCAGAAAGCCGCGCCGCGAGAGTTCCATGTTCATCACGGCCCTCCCATCCACTGAGCCGACCCTGGCAGGTGGTCGGACCAGGAAGAGGTGAGGCGCGGCCAGTTCGGTGTCAAGCGGAAAGCGATTCGCCCGGCGGCGCGCCCGACATCACCGCATGTTTCTGATAACGCTTCTCAATTCGCCAAGCCCGGGAAGTCCGCCCGGTTCAGTCCGGCCTGGCGCCGGAGAGCCGGTCAAGGCCGGCGGCACCTGCTGTTTCTGGGAGATCGGGATCTCCGGAACCGCCGCGCGCAGCCCCCCCCTTCTTCCCATGCCTCAGCCCAGCAGGCGCTCCGGATGCGTGAAGACGTCGAAACGGCCGCCCCGTGCGCGGGCGATCAGCGTCAGCCCGGCCGCGCCGGCGGTGCGCACCGCCAGGGCGGTGGGCGCCGAGACCGCGATCAGCACCGGCGCGCCGAGCAGCACGGTCTTCTGCACCATCTCCACCGAGACGCGGCTGGTGAGGACGACGGCGCCGCCCGCCGGCGCCTCCCCCTGCCGCCGCACCGCGCCCACCAGCTTGTCGAGGGCGTTGTGGCGGCCGACATCCTCGCGCGCCAGCACCAGGCCCTGACCGGCGCGCCAGAAGCCCGCCGCATGCACCGCATGGGTCACATCGTGCAGGGGCTGATGCTCCGACAGGGCCGCCAGGGCCCGCGGCACCGCATCCGCCGCAAGGCGCAGGCCGGCCTCGAGCCGTGGCAGCGGCCGCAGCACCGCCTCCAGGCTCTCCAGCCCGCAGAGGCCGCAGCCGACCGGGCCGGCCATGTACCGGCGGCGGTGCAGCAGGGCCTCGTCGCGGTCCTCGGACAGGGTCATCCGCACCTCGAAGCCCGCCGGGCGCGGCAGCACCTCCAGCGCCGTCAGCTGCCCGGGCTCGGCGATGATGCCCTCCGTCAGGCTGAAGCCGAGGCCGAAATCCTCCAGGTCCCGCGGCGTCGCCATCATCACCGCATGCGTCGCCCGGCCATAGGTCAGCGCGACCGGCACCTCCTCCGGCACCGGCACCTCCCCTGGCGCCACAGGAGGTGCCGGCCGCGCCGCGTCGTGGCGCCGGGCGGGGCAGAGGGCATGGGCGGGCGTGTCGTGCATCGATCCTCCGGGGTCGGCCGGCGTGGCGCGCGGCATCCCCGCCTCCGGCCACCGCCTCAGCGGAGATGGGGCAGGCGCGGCGGGAAGTCACCCCGGCGCGCGGGCGGCGTCACCGCAGCCCGGCCCGGCGCAGCCCCTCGGCGTAGTGCTGCCGGTCGGCCGCGCCGCGCACCGGCGTGCGGCGCAGCGCCTTGGCCACCGTGAAGTCGGGCTCGATGGCCAGCAGCCGCTCGCGCAGCTCCGCCGCCTCGCGCGCCTCGCCCAGATGGCCCAGGGCGGAGAGATAGGTCTTGTAGGGATAGCTGAACTCCGGCCGCAGCGCAGTGCAGGCCCGGCCGACCGCCGCCGCCTCGGCATGCCGGCCCAGCATCAGCAGAGGAATGCCGCGCCCGGCGTCGAAGAAGAAGGCGTGAGGATGGCAGGGCGAGAGGGCGAGGTAGCGGTCGAACTGCGCCAGCGCCACCTCGTGCCGCCCCCGGTAGCTCTCCGCCATGCCGGAGAAGACCCAGGCCATGGCCAGGTTCGGGTTCCGCGCCAGGGCGCGGGCATGCAGCTCCGCCGCCTCCTCCACCTGATGGTGCAGGAAGGCGCGCACATGCCCCTGGATGGTCAGGGCCTGGGCATCCAGCGGGTCGAGACCGCTTGCCCGCCGCGCCAGGCGCTCCGCCTCCCGCGTGCTGGCCGCCTCGTCCGCCGCCCAGCCCTGGCCGACCAGGAAAAGATGCCAGTAGGCGTGCCAGGCATGGGCCTGGGCATAGTCCGGCTCCAGCCGGATCGCCTCGTCCAGCCAGCGCCTCGCGCCGAGGAAGGTCTCGCGATCCAGGCCATGGATCGCCGGGATGGCGCGCAGCAGAAGGTCGTAGGCACTGCCCTGGCTGGGACGGGCGCCGGCGTGATGCGCCTCGATCAGCAGGATCTCGGGATCGATCCGCGCCACCACCGCGGCCGCGACCTCGTCCTGCAGGGCCAGCAGATCGCCGGCCGGGCGGTCGAAGCGCTGGCTCCAGACCAGGCCCGGCTCGCGCTGGTCGGCCAGCCGCAGGGTCACGCGCAGCGTTTCGCCGCCGCGCTGCACGGTGCCGCTCAGCAGATAGTCGAGACGGAGCGCCCGCGTCGCCGCCTCCACCCCCTCGCGCTCCGCCAGGCTGGCGAGGGAGGTGCTGTCGGCGACGAAGATCCAGCGGAGGCGGGACAGCGCGGCGCCGATCTCCTCCGCCAGGCCGAAGCCGAGATGCGGCGCGACCCCCTCACCCAGCAGGCGCAGCGGCACGACGCCGAGCCGCGCGCCCCGCTGCCGTGGCGGCGGTGGCGGCGCCGGCTGTGCCAGGGGCGGGCCGGCCGTGGCGCGGAGCGCCTGCGCCAGGGCCTCCGTCTCGGCCGAGGGGGTGGCGTTGTAGCGGCTGGCGAGCAAATTGCGGCAGGCCTCGTAGGCGGCCAGCGCGGCACCGCGGTCCCCCTGCGCCAGCCGCAGCCGGATCAGGGCCTGCCACCCCTGCTCCCGGCTCGAATCGATGCGGAGCAGCCGTTGCGCCGCCTCCAGCGCCGCCTCCTGCGGGCCGGCCGTGGCCAGCAGGGCGGCGGCACGGTTGGCCGCCGCCTCCTGCAGCCGGCCCCGCTGTTGCGTCAGCCAGGCATCGAAGGCGGGATCCAGCCCCTCCAGATCGGGCAGGACGGTGTTGGACAGCAGGTCCAGCGCGGCCGGAGTGGCGTCCGGCGCGAGCAGCGCCAGCGCATCCACCCAGACATCCTCCCGCTCCAGCGTCAGCGCGTCGCGCCCGGCCTGCAGAAGGCGTGGCCCGGCGGGCGAGAGCGCGGCCTGGAGGTCATGCAGCGCCTGGCGCAGCGAGCCGCGCTGCTGCTCCTCGCCGCGGCGGGACCAGAGCAGCTCGGCCAGGCGCTGACGCGGCACGGGCTGGCCCAGCGCCATGCCGAGAACGGCCAGCAGGGCGCGCGCCTTCCGCGAGCGCGGCAGGACCGCCTGGCTGGACAGGGTCCAGGCCTCCATCGGGCCGATTAGGCCCAGGCGCAGGCGCGGGCTGGCCGGGCCCGGAGCAGGCCAGGACGGCAGCGGCGGGCCGGCGTCCCGCCCGGCCCCGATCCTCTCGATACGGCCCATGGCGCCAACCTAGCCGATCTCACGAAGCTGTCACCTATTGGCGCGAAGTCCTGGCCGGCACCGCTACCGTGGGGACAGGGACTGCCCCAGAGCCACATCCGCGGCGCGCAGCGCCGCCCGCAACGAGCGCTCCGCCCCCTCCAGCTCGAAGGCAACGAAATCCCGCTCGATCGCCTCGGCGAGATCGCGCGGCCCGGCCTGGCCCAGGCGCTCCATCTGCTGGTGCCGGTCGCGGCAATGGATATAGCGGCGCGCCTCGGCATAGACGCGGAGCAGGCTGTCCTGCCCTTCATTGTAGGCCTGCAGCATGTCCTCATCCCCCTGGGCGAAGGCGTCCTGGCTCCGGATCTTGCTCATCATCATCGCCTGCTCCGATCGTGGTTCATCTGGCCGCAGGCTATCGGCGCCGGCGATGCGGGGCGCGTGATTAAGGAACCCTTAACGTCAAGGCCCCGTCAAAAGGCGGCCAGGATTTCCCACCACAAAATCGGAAAATATTCCTTGATTTCATCAGCCATGGGTTTAATATCCCTGTTGTCGGGGCAGATATACCCTGGCGTCCTTCCCACCGACAGGCCGCCCTCCCGCGGAGCGGCCCGGCCCCAAGGAAAGAATCCCCATGACCAAGCTCTCGATCGACAGCCTGCGTGATTCCGGCCGCGTGCGTCTCGGCGCCGGCATGCGCGCTCCCGGCGCGGTTCCGCCGCTGCCCGGCGCGGCGGCCGCCCGCGGCGCCGCCCGCCCGCCCCGCCGGGCGGCCGGGATGATCGGCCTCGTGGTCCCCGCCGCCGTGGCCGATGCCGGCCGGGTGCGCTTCGGCGCCGGCATGCGCCGCGGCTGATCCTCCCCGGGGCCGGCGGCTCGCCGCCCGCCGGCCCCTCTCCCGCCACCCCATCCCGGGCCTCCGCCATGACCCTCGCCACGCCCTGCGTCACCTTCCACCGGATGATCGACACGGCGCCCCTGCCGGCGCGGGCCGATCGCTCCGGCCTCGGCAGCCTGCCGATCCGCGCCATGCGCCATTGCGACGCGGTGGCCAGCGCCTCCGGCTTCGGCTGGCATCTCCATGCGCCGATGGATTTCCGCCTGCTCTGGGATGGCGCGCAGATCTGGTGGCATTGCGACGGGCTGGAGGACTGGCTGCCGCTCGGCGCCGCGCAATTTCCGCACTTTGCCGAGCGCTTCGACGCGGTGGCGCCCGAGGCGTCGCGCGGCTACGCGCCGCCCTTCCTGACCGCCCTGCAGGAGCCGGGCGTGGTGCAGATGTGGACCGGCCTGGCCGCCCGCACCGCGCCGGGCTGGAGCCTGCTGCTGCGGCCGCTGGCCAATGTGCCGCGCCACCCGGCCTATGAACCCTATGAGGGGCTGGTGGAGGCCGATCACTGGTTCGGCCCGCTCTTCACCAATCTGCGCCTGACCCGCACCGGAACGCCGATCGAGTTCCGCCGCGCCGAGCCGCTGTTGCAGGCGCAGCCGGTGCCGCAGATGGCCTATTCCGAACCGGTGCTCGGCGGCGCCGCCATGAGCCCGGCGCTGGAGGCGATGGGGCCGGCGGACTGGGCCGATTACCACCGCTCCATCGTGGTGCCGAACCAGGCGCCCGACCATCGGCCGGGCGGCTACGCGGCCGAGGCCCGCCGCCGCCGCCGCGGCGCCTGCCCGCACCGCGCCATGGCCGGGACGGCGGACTGACACGGCGGCTCAGCTTGCCGGCGGCGGCTCCGCCCGGGTGGCGGCGCGCATGCGGACACGCTCCTCGGGCAGCGGGATGAACTCCTTCTCGTCGCCCGGCACGGCGGCGAAGCGGCCAGCCTTCCAGTCCGCCTTGGCCTGGTCGATGCGCTCGCGCGAGGAGGAGACGAAGTTCCAGAACAGGTAGCGCGGCCCGTCCATCGCCGCGCCGCCGAGCAGCAGCAGCCGCGCGCCCTGTGGCCCCGCGCGCAGCGCCAGCCGGTCGCGGGCGCGGAAGACCAGCATCCGCTCCGCCGCGAAGCGGTCCGGCCCCACCGCCACCTCGCCCCGCAGCACATAGGCCGCCCGCTCCTCATGCTCCTCCGGCAGCGGCACCGCGGCGCCCGGCTGCAGCTGCACATCGGCGTAGAACAGCGGCGAGGAGACCGCGACGGGCGCCGCCAGCCCCCAGGCGGCGCCGGCGACCAGCCGCAGCGACACGCCCTCCGCCGTCTCGAATGGCAGGCTGCGCGCGGCGTGGTGCGCGAAGGCGGGTGCCGTCTCCTCCGCCGCCTTCGGCAGCGCCACCCAGGACTGGATGCCATGGAGCCGCCCGCCCGCCACGCGCAGCGCCGGATCGGTGCGCTCGGAATGCGCGATGCCACGGCCCGCCGTCATCCAGTTGACATCGCCCGGCAGGATCGGCTGCCGCGATCCGAGGCTGTCGCGATGCAGGATGGCGCCGTCGAAGAGATAGGTGAGGGTGGAGAGGCCGATATGCGGATGCGGCCGGACGTCCAGCCCCTGGCCGGACAGGAACTCGCCCGGTCCCATCTGGTCGAAGAAGATGAAGGGCCCGACCATCTGGTGCCCGCGCGCCGGGAGGGCGCGCCGGACCTCGAAGCCGCCGACATCATGCACGCGCGGCAGGATCACCGCCCGCACCGCGCCCGGCGCCACCGGGGCGTCCGGTCCGTCCTCCAGCGGCATCCAGCCCATGCCCGACCTCCCTGCCCGTGTCTGCTTCCTCTCCTCTCTATCCCGGAGCGGCGGCGCGGGGGATCAGAAGGCCGCGAAGTGCCAGCTGGCGAGGCTGGTCACGCCGGTCAGCGCGATCTCGAAATCCGCCGCCGGATCGCTATCGACATTGCCATGGAGCACGCCGCCGGAGAACCAGAGCTGCGCCGCCGCCGTGGCGGGCCCGCTGACGAGGGTGAAGGCCTGATCCCCGGCGAGTCCCAGATTGGCATCGATGCCGGAGAGGTCGAGCAGGTCGGTGTAGAGCGCCACGCTGAAATCGCCGATGACGTCGCGCGCCGCGCCCAGCCCCACATCGCCCTGGGCGAAGACGAAGCGGTCGTTCCCGGCGCCGCCCAGGAGCAGATCCGCCCCCGGCCCGCCGCGCAGGATGTCCGCGCCGCCATCACCCGAGAGGATGTCGTCGCCGGCGCCGCCGGAGAGCTGGTCGGCATTGCCGCGCCCGGTCAGCACGTCGTTGCCATCCGTGCCGGACAGCACCAGGGAGGGCGCCAGCTCCAGCACCGCCACACCGGGCGAGACGGCTTCGAGCGTTCCCGCGAGGCCGGTGATCTGGATGCTGCTCTCGGCCACGCCGTCGCCGTTCCGGTCGATATAGAGCGCCGCGCCGGACTGGCGGATCTCCGCCTCGCCCTGGCCGGCGAAGGCCGCCGTGCCGATGAAGCCCGCCTGCAGGCCGGTGAGGTCGAGCCTGTCGCCCACGGCGAAGTCGGCGACGATGTCATGGAAGACCAGGCCGCGCTCCTCGGCATCCCAGAGGAAGACGTCATGGCCCGAGCCGCCGCTCAGGGTGTCGTTGCCGGGGCCGCCGCGCAGAAGGTCGTCGCCCGCATCGCCGGAGAGCTGGTCGTCGCCGGCACCGCCGAGCAGCATGTCGTCGCCCTCCCCGCCGAGGAGGATGTCCTTCCCCGCCCCGCCCGAGAGGAGATCGGCGCCGCCGCCGCCCTCCAGCCGGTCGTCGCCCTCGCGCCCGGTCAGGGTATCGGCGCCCGGCGTGCCGGTGAGCCAGAGGTCGGGCACGATGCGCAGGAGGCCCGAGCCCGCCACCACCTCCTCCAGCCAGAGCGTGCCGGTGAGCGTCAGGCTGGCATCGGCGAGACCGTCGCCATTGCTGTCGAGGGCGAGCACGGTCTGGCCGAGATGGAAGGCCCGCAGCTGCGCGGTGCCATCCGCCTGGAAGGCGGCCGCGCCGACGAAGCGCGCGCCCAGCGCGGCGAGGTCCAGCCTGTCCTCGGCGGCGAAGTCGGTGATGAGATCGCCGGCCAGATCGGCGGCCGCGAGGTAGCGGAAGACGTCGGCCCCGGTGCCGCCGGTCAGGGTGTCTGCGCCCTCGCCGCCCAGCAGCAGGTCGTCGCCGGCGCCGCCATGGAGGATGTCGGCGCCCGCGCCCCCGTCCAGCACATCCCGGCCGTCATCGCCCCAGAGCCTGTCATTCCCCGCCTCGCCCAGCAGCGTGTCGTCGCCGGCACCGCCATGGAGCCGGTCGTCGCCGGCGCGGCCGCCGATGCGGTCGGCGCCGCCGCCGCCATAGATGACGTCCTGGCCGGCGCGGCCAACCAGCACCTCATCCCCGTCACCGCCCGAGATGAGGAGATTCTGGACACGCTGCAGGACGCCGGAGCCGGCGCGCCGTTCCTCCAGCAGGACGTCGCCGTCGAACTCCAGCACGGCCTCAGGGAGGCCGTCGCCATCGATGTCGAAGCCCAGGAAGGTCCTGCCCACCGACACGCCGTTCCAGCCATCGAGCACCGCCATCTGCCCGGCCTGCCCGGTGAGGCCCTCGGCGCTGAAGCGGAACTCGGTGAGGTAGGCCAGATGTACCAGGTCGGATTCGTCGAGATCGGTGATGCGCTCGCCCGCCGCGATCTCGTCCAGGCTCAGGAACTTGAAGACGTCGGCGCCGGCGCCACCGGTCAGGACATCCCGGCCCGCGCCGCCGATCAGGGTGTCGTCGCCCTGGCCGCCGAGCAGGATGTCGTCGCCGCCCTCCCCCTTCAGGAAATCGTTGCCGTCGCCGCCCTCGAGGCGGTCGGCGCCGCCGCGCCCGGCCAGGACATCGTCCCCGCTGCCGCCCTGCAGCAGATCATCCCCGCCGCCGCCCGCCAGCGTGTCGTTGCCGGCGCCACCCGAGAGGTTCCGGGCGGCGACGAGACCGAGCAGGCGAGCGCCCGGCGTCACCTCGGCCAGGGAGCCGCCGGTGGCGAGCAGCACGCTCTGGTCGGCGAGGCCGTCGCCATCGGCATCGATCTCGATCAGCGTGCCATTGGCGGCGCGACTCTGCCGGGCCTCGGGACGCACCCCGCTGAACGTCTCGTCACCGATCCAGACGAGGGACGGGATGTCGAGCAGGAGCCGGTCGCCGATGGCGAGATCGAGGATGGTGTCGGAGGCGCCCGGATCGACGCCGATGACGAAGGTGTCGTTGCCGGCACCGCCTTCGAGACTGTCGTTGCCGGGGCCGCCCTCCAGCCGGTCCGTCCCGGCGCCGCCCAGCAGGCGGTCGTTGCCGGCGCCGCCGATCAGCACGTCGTCGCCGCCCTCGCCCCGCAGGATGTCGTCGCCGCCGCCGCCCTGCAACCGGTCCGCCCCGGCGCCGCCGGTCAGCCCGCGATTCTCCGACAGCACCAGGATGCGCGAGCCCGGCGCGGTCTCGTCCAGCATGTGGCCGCCGGTCCCGATGGTGGCGCTGGCCTCGGCGCGGCCGTCGCCATCGGCATCGATCCAGAGCTGCTGCCCGTCGAAGCGGATCTCGCCGCGCAGGCCCGAGAAGGCGGCGACGCCGATATAGGTCAGCCCCGCCAGGCCGGTGAGCTGGATCCGGTCCCCCGCCTCCATGTCGCGAATGATGTCGCCATCGACCTCGGCGACGGAATGGTAGCGGAAGGTGTCGTTGCCGGCGCCGCCGCGCAGGATGTCGCGCCCCAGGCCGCCGATCAGGATGTCGTCCCCGCTGAAGCCCATGATCGAGTCGTTGCCCTCGCCGCCGATCAGCGTGTCGTTGCCGGCGCCGCCGTCCAGGGTGTCGTCGCCGGCGCCGCCATCCAGCACGTCGTCGCCGGACTGGCCGCGCAGCAGGTCGCGTCCCCCCGCGCCGATCAGCGTGTCGTTGCCGCCACCGGCATCGATGCGGTCCGCCGCCTCGCCCCCTTCCAGGATCTCGCCCGCCTCGCCGCCCACGATTGTCCGGGGCGTGGCGACGACGAGGATGCGCGAGCCCGCGGCCGTCTCCTGCAGCGGGGCGCCGCCGGCAAGGCGCAGCACGAGATCGGACCGGCCGTCGCCATCCGTGTCGATGGCCAGCGTCTCGCCCTCCTGGCGCATCTCGCCCGCCGCGCCGCTGAAGCGCGCCTGCCCGATGAAGCGGAGGGTGGTGATGGCGGAAGCGTCGAGGCGGTCGTCCTCGGCGAAGTCCAGGATGACATCGCCGGCGAAGTCCTCCATCGCCTCGTAGCGGAAGCTGTCCGCCCCCTCGCCGCCCGCCAGCCGGTCGGCGCCGGAGCCGCCGATCAGCGTGTCCTCGCCCGCCTCGCCGGAGAGCGTGTCCTCGCCCGCCCCGCCGAGCAGCCGGTCGCCTCCGGCGCCGCCGAAGAGGCGATCGTCGCCCGGACCGCCCTGCAGGAGATCGGCCCCGGCGCCGCCCGTCAGCTCCAGCGCCGCGGCCAGCATCAGGATGCCCGAGCCCGGCGCCGTCTCCACCAGCCGCAGCCTGCCGTCGAGGCTCATGCCGATCTCGGCCAGGCCATGGCCGTTGACGTCGATGCTCAGGAGGGTGACGCCATCGGCGTGGCTGAAGCGGATCTCCCGCCCGAGGCCGGAGAAGGCGCGCTCGCCGATGAAGCTGAAGCCGGCGAGGGCCGAGAGGTCGAGGCGGTCGCCCCGGCCGAAGTCGATGATGCGGTCGAGGCTGATCTCCTCGAGGCCGGCATAGCGGAAGGTGTCGCTGCCACCGCCGCCCGAGAGCCGGTCGGCGCCGCGCCCGCCGGTCAGCAGGTCGTCCCCCTCGCCGCCAACGAGGATATCGGCGCCGGCGCCGCCGTCCAGGATGTCGTCGCCGTCCAGGCCGTAGAGGGTGTCGTCGCCGCTGCCGCCCGCCAGGCGGTCGCTGCCGCCGCTGCCGATGAGATTGGCCATGTCCTGTCCGCCTGAAGGTTTTTTCAGAGCGCGACGGGCTTCTCCCGATCCGCGGGAGATCTGCTAGCACGGCGGGACCGGCACCGGGCCGCGCCCGGTGCCTCAATCGAACCGTCAGCGATCCGGCGTGGCTCAGCTGCCCTTGAAGACCGGGGCGCGCTTGCCGAAGAAGGCGGCCTTGCCCTCCTCATGGTCGTCGGTCAGGAACAGCAGGCTCTGGTAGTGCCGCTCCTCGTCCAGCGCGCGGTCCAGCCCGGTGGCAAGGATCTGCTTGGTCAGGGCGATCGCCGTCGGCGCCTGGTCGGCCAGGAGCCGCGCCCGAGCCTTCGCCGCCTCCAGCGCACCGCCCTTGGGCGCCACCTGGTCCACCAGCCCGATGCGCTGCGCCTCGGCGGCGTCCAGCGGCTCGCCATAGAGCAGGATCTGCCGTGCCCGCGCCGGCCCCACGCGCTGCGGCAGGGTGTGCGGCAGGCCGAGATCGGCCATCAGCCCCGCCTTGCCGAAGGCGGCCATGAAATGCGCCGCCTCGGAAGCGACGATGGTGTCGCAGGCGCAGGCCAGCGACAGGCCGGCGCCGGCGCACCAGCCCTCGACCGCGGCGACGACGGGCGTGCTGCCGCCGACCATGAGCCGGATCAGCTGGTGCGCGGCGCGCAGGCGCTCCCGCCCCTGCAGCGGGCTGCGGACATCCATGCCGGACAGGTCGCCGCCGGAGCAGAAATGCTCGCCGGCCCCGGTGATGACCAGGGCGCGGATCTCCGGGTCGCCCTCGACCCGGTCCAGGATGCGCAGCAGATCGGCGCGCAGGCGCGGCGCCAGGGCGTTGCGCCGCCGCGGATAGTCGAGCGTCAGCACCAGCACGGCGCCGTCCCGCTCTTCCCGCACCCGCATCTCGGTCTCGGCAGCGGCCTCGGACATCTCCGGTCTCCTTCCCAAGCCGGCCTTGGCGCCGGTCACGGCGGCAGGCTACATTCCGTATACGGGAAATCAATCGGGATATTGAATGGACACCCATCAACCCTCGCCCGAGCGGGACCTGACCGGCCAGCGCGATGTCGGCGCGGTGATCCACGCCATCCGCATCCTGCAGCACCTCTCCGCCGCCACGGCGCCGCTCGGCGTCGCGGCCGTGGCGCGCGGCACGGGCATCAGCCCCAGCACCTGCTTCAACATCCTGCGCACGCTGACCCGCACGCGCTTCGTCGCCTTCCGCGAGCAGGACAAGACCTATTCCCTCGGCCTCGGTGTCGCCGAGCTGGCGGCGGGCTTCCTCGGCATCAGCCATGCCGAGCTGATCCGGCCGGAGCTGGAGCGCCTGGCGCTGAACTACGACATGCTGATCGTGCTCTGGCGCGTCACCGAGGACGGTCACATCGTGCTGATCGACCGCGCCCACAGCCATACGGCGGTGCGGGTGGAGATGCGCCTCGGCCTGCGCCTGCCGATGCTGGTGGGCGCCGTCGGCCGCTGCGTCGCCGCCGCGCTCGATCTGCCCCAGGCCGAGCTGCGGCGGCGTTTCGCGGCGTTGCGCTGGCAGTCGCCGCCGAGCTTCGAGAGCTACCTCGCCGATGTCGAGGCGGCGCGCGGCAGCGGCTGGAGCCTGGACAACAGCCAGCTCTACCGCGGCCTGATCACCATCGCCGCGCTGATCACCGACCAGCACGGGCAGCCGCGCTTCGGCCTCTCCGGCATCACCATCGCCGGCCAGCGCCCGCCGCAGATCTTCGAGCAGCTTGGCCGGGAGCTGCGCGAGGTCGCGGGCTTCGCCACGCGCGCGCTCTTTCCGAGGGACGCATCGATCCAGAATATCGAATAGCATTCCAGATTTGGGATGACAGCCCCGGCCGGATCAGGCCAAATCGCCGCCGATGCCGTGCCAGCAAAAGGCATGCAGCAAGGAGGAAGTCTCGAGCCGTGACTCATGTCAATCGCCGCGTCCTGCTGGGCGCCGGAACCCTGGCGGCAGGCAGCCTGATGGCGGGGCGCCGCCCGCGGGCGCAGTCGGGCTGGCGCCCGACCCAGACAGTCCGCCTCGTCATTCCCGCCGCCGCGGGCGGCACCACCGACATCATGGGCCGCATCCTGGCGCCGCACCTGCACGAACGCTGGGGCCAGGCGGCGGTGGTCGAGAACAAGTCCGGCGCCGGCGGCACTCTCGGCGCCGCCGAGGTGATGCGCGCCAGGCCGGACGGCCACACGGTGCTGATCAGCAATATCGGGCCACAGGCCATCGCCTATTCGCTGTTCAACAACCTGCCCTACAAGCCGGAGGACTTCATCCCGGTCTCCAACATGATCCGTGGGCCGAATGTGCTGATGGTGCACCCGTCCCTGCCGGTGAAGACCGTGCCGGAGTTCATCCGCTACCTGAAGGAACGGCCCGGCAAGCTGAACTACAGCACCTCCGGTCCCGGCCAGTCCCCGCACCTCGCCGGCGTCTGGTTCCATCAGCTCACGGGAACCCAGGCGACCGCCATCCACTACCGAGGCGCCGGCCCGGCCATGACCGCGATGATGGCGGGCGATGTCGACTTCGGCTTCGACAATCTCACCAGCTCCGTCGGGCAGATCAAGGATGGCCGGGTCCGGGCGCTGGGCGTGACCAGCTCCGACCGCAGCCCGCAGATGCCGGAGCTGCCGGCGCTGCGCGAGACGCTGCCGGAACTCGCCGAGTACGACGTCAACACCTGGTTCGGCGCCTTCTATCCGGCGGGAACGCCGCGCGCCGCGGTGGACGCGCTGAATGCCGAGATCAAGGTGCTGCTGGAGATGCCGTCGACGAAGCAGCGCTTCGCCGAGATGGGTGGCGTCCCGGCCTATGGCACGCCCGCCGAATACGCCGCCTTCGTCAAGGCCGAGACGGAGAAGTGGGGCGCCGTGGTGCGCAAGGAAGGCCTGAAGATGGATCTGGGCTGAGCGACCGGCGGGAGAGTGGCGGGAGGGCGGCGGAACGCCCTCCCGGCTTCAATAGGATTTGGGCAGTCCCAGCACCTTCTCGGCGATGAAGCAGAGCACGAGCTGCGGGCTGACCGGGGCGATGCGCGGGATCATCACCTCGCGCAGATAGCGCTCCACATGATATTCGCGCGCATAGCCGAAGCCGCCATGCGTCATCACCGCCTGCTGGCAGGCCTTGAACCCGGCCTCGGCCGAGAGGTACTTGGCGGCATTGGCCTCGGCGCCGCAGGACAGGCCGGCGTCGTAACGCGAGGCGGCCTTCATCACCATCATCCAGGCCGCCTCCAGCTCCATCCAGTTTTCCGCCAGGGGATGCTGGATCGCCTGGTTCTGTCCGATGGGCCGGCCGAAGACGTGCCGCTCCTTCGCATAATGCGTCGCCCGCTTCAGCGCCGCATGACCCAGCCCGATGGCTTCCGCCGCGATCAGGATGCGCTCCGGATTCATCCCGTGCAGGATGTACTCGAAGCCGCGCCCCTCCTCGCCGATGCGGTCCTCCAGCGGGATCTCCAGGCCATCGAAGAACAGCTCGTTGGAATCGACGGCCTTGCGGCCCATCTTCTCGATCTCGCGTACCGCGACCTTGCTGCGGTCGAGCGTGGTGTAGAAGAGGCTCAGCCCCTCGGTCTTGCGCCCGACCTCCTCCAGCGGCGTGGTCCGGGCGAGCAGCAGCACCTTCTCGGCGACCTGCGCGGTGGAGATCCAGACCTTCTGCCCGTGCACCACGTAGCGCTCGCCCTGCCGCACCGCGCGGGTGCGGAGCTGCGTCGTGTCCAGCCCGGTGTTCGGCTCCGTCACCGCAAAGCAGGCCCGCTCCCGACCCGCGATCAGCGGCGGCAGCATGCGCCGCTTCTGCTCCTCCGTGCCGAAGACGACGACGGGATTGAGACCGAAGATGTTCATGTGCACGGCCGAGGCGCCGGTCATGCCGCCGCCGGATTCCGAGATCTCCCGCATCATGATGGCCGCCTCGAGGATGCCCAGCCCGGCACCGCCCAGCGCCTCGGGCATGCAGATGCCGAGCCACCCTCCCTCCGCCATGGCCTGGTGCAGCTCCGCCGGGAAGCGCCCGTCCCTGTCGCGTGCCAGCCAGTAATCGTCGCCGAAGCCGGCGCAGATGCGGCCGATGGCGCCGCGCAGCTCCTCCTGTTCAGGGCTCAGCGAGAAATCCATCGATGCTCTCCCGTGCAAAAGGCCGGCCGCGCCGCTTCCCGGTCAGGCGGAGAACTCCCGCCGCACCGCCTCCGTGTGCTCGCCCAGCGCCGGCACCGCCCCATACTGCCGCGGAGCACCGTCGTTGAAGCGCGCCGCCGGCGCCGCCACGGCGACATCGCCATTCGGCGTTCGCACCGGCAGGCGCCGCAGCGCCGGATGCGCCACCAGCGCCGGCATGTCGTTGACGAAGCCATAGGCGGTGTTGGCCTCGCGCAGGCGGGCGGCGCAGGCCTCCCGGCTCAGCTTCGCGAAGGCGGCGGCGACATGCGCGTCCACCACCGGCCGGTTCGCCACACGCTCGACATTGCTGCGGAAGCCCTCGCGCTGCGGCAGCTCGGGCTCCTGCAGGAAGCCGGCGCAGAACTGCGCCCATTCCCGCTCGTTCTGGATCGAGATCAGCACCAGCGCGCCATCCGAGGTGGCGAAGGCGCCGTAGGGGCAGATCGAGGGATGCGCGAGGCCGATGCGCTGCGGCGCATGGCCAGTGCCCTCGAAATACAGCAGCGGCACGTTCATCCAGTCCGCCATGGCATCGAACAGCGAGACGCCGATCGACTTGCCCTCGCCGGTGATGCCGCGCTCGATCAGCGCCTCCAGCACCGCCGCATGCGCCATGGTGCCGCAGGCGATGTCGCAGACCGAGACGCCGACGCGCCCGGGCCCCGCCGGATGACCGGTGATCGAGGCCAGCCCGCTCTCGGCCTGGACCAGCAGGTCATAGGCCTTCATCGTGGCGTAGTCGCCGCTCTCGCCATAGCCGGAGATATCGACGGTGATCAGCCGGGGGTGGCGCCGGCGCAGCTCGGCGCTGCCGAAGCCGGCGCGGCCCATGGCGCCGGGGGCGAGGTTCTGGATGAAGACATCCGCCTTGCCCACCAGGCGCTGCAGCAGCGCCTTGTCCCCCGCCTCCTTGATGTCGAGGCAGACGCTTTCCTTGCCCCGGTTCAACCAGACGAAGTAGGTCGATTGCCCGGCCGCCGCGCGGTCATAGCCGCGCGCGAAATCACCCTCGGCGCGCTCGATCTTGATGACGCGCGCGCCGGCATCGGCCAGCTTGACCGAACAGGTCGGCGCCGCGACAGCCTGCTCCATGGAGACGACGAGAAGCCCCTCCAGCGGCCGGCCCGGTCTTCCCATGGTTCAGTAGCTCCTGGGCATGCCGAGGACATGCTCGCCGAGATAGGAGAGGATGAGGTTGGTGCTGATCGGCGCCACCTGATAGAGCCGCGTCTCGCGGAAC
>NZ_RCVQ01000013.1 GCF_016107285.1 Roseomonas sp. KE0001
GCCTCGGTCTCGTTCATCGTGGATGGCGCGGAGCGAGCTTCGGGCATGCCTTGGACCAAGCGACTGCACCTACTCAAAGGTGAAGGTGATGTCCGCTTCGGAGCACAAACGGCACTCAGTTTTCATGACTGCTCTGGGCGCTAAGCTGCCGACCGCTGTGCCGCCGTAGGGGATGGCCAGCGTATTGAGGGCTATCGTCATTATCTGCTGACCGGGACCTGCAACAGGGAGCCTTTGCTGTACAAGGCAGGGAGCGCACCGGTTCTCCTGGGATGGGGCATCCTTCCCCTGCATGATGCTGCGTTGATCCGGCTTCAACGAATCGGGGCGGCCGAACCAGTCAGCAGGGGGAGCAACACCATGTCGCCCGATATCGAACAAGCGAGAGCGTTCTTCACCGCATGCGAAGCGGGTCTGGGTTGGGATGCATGCCGTGCCTATTGCGCACCAGACGCCACGTTTTTAGCGCAGGCCGCTGCGCTGGCCGGCGTCACCACGGTGCAGCAGTACACCGAATGGATGCGTGACCTCCTCGAGGTTCTCACCGACGGCAGCTATGAGTTGAAGTCCTTCGCCGCTGATGAGGAGCGCGGCAATGTCTGCGCCTATGCCACCTTCTCTGGCACACATCTGGCTGGCGGGCCGATGCCGCCGACCGGCAAGGCCACGACAACCGATTATGTGTACGTGATGCAGTTCGAAGGCGGCAGGATCGTGCATATGACCAAGATCTGGAACTCCGGGTACGCCCTACGGGAGCTTGGCTGGGCCTGACCGGCAGTGGCTCTGCGGCGCCCGCGTCGGGCAGACGGTAGCCGCCTCCCGGCATCGCCCGGCCGCATTGCCATGGCCGGTCGAATTGCCGTCAGGGGTTCGCTGGACAGAGTAGAGGCGCCTGGCGTTGCGGCATTCTGTCCTGGTCGGCGGCCGCCAACAGCGGCAGCGCCGCGTCGTCCAGCCTGCGCACCTCCCACAGCGCCCGGCGTCGGGAGATGGGCCGCTCGTATAGCGCGGCACTGGAGCCTTACCGGCATCTTCAGACCTAATAGCCGCTGTTCCAGCACGGACCCGCTTATCCGAGCCGCCTCGCGCCCACCAGTAGGCTCCCTCCAGCAGCGTAGTCTCGCCGTATAAAATCTCACAGTGAAATTTTACTGTTGCATGGTTACGCTTCCTTGTTCAGAGTTCGGCATCCCAACTGTGGCCAAGCCTGACCCTGGGAGCCCTGTGCAGGGCCTTCGGTCATGGGGCGCGGGGAGGGCGACGATTCGCGGAAGATTGGAAGGCATGCCGACACACCATCCTGTTCTCATTGTCGGCGCAGGCCCGGTTGGGCTTGTTGCCGCAGCTGAATTGGTCCGCCTGGGCGTGCCTGTCCAAGTGCTGGAGGCCGGACCAGACCTCTCCGGGGAGATGCGCGGCTCCACCTTCCACGCGCCCACCCTGGACCTGTTGGATGGAATCGGCGCCGCCAAGGCGATGATCGGGCAGGGGATCGTCGCGCCCCGCATGCAGTACCGCAGCCGCAATCAGGGCATCATCGCCGACTTCGACTTCGGCGTGCTGTCCGACGTCACGCGCCATCCCTTCCGGCTGCAGTGCGAGCAGTTCAAGCTCACTCGAATCCTCCACAGCATGCTGACGGACAAGCCTGGCTTTTCCATTCGCTTTGACGCTCGGGTGGCCGGTTGCACCGACCATGGCGACGCGGTGGAGGTCCTGCTCGAGAACGGCGAGAAGATCACAGGGTCCTACGTCATCGGTGCCGACGGCGCCCGCAGCCCGATCCGCAAGTCCTCGAACATCGAGTTCGAGGGCTTCACCTGGCCGGAGCGCTTCCTTGTGCTCTCCACGCCGTTTGACTTCGCCACGCTGATCCCAGGGCTGGCCGATGTCTCCTACTACGCCGACCCGGAAGAGTGGTTCTTCCTGCTGAAAGTGCCCGGTGTGTGGCGCGCCATGTTTCCCGTTCCCGCCGAAGTCGAGGACGAGGAAACGATGACAGACGACTACGCGCGGGCCCGCTTCGCTCGCATCGTCCAGGGGCGCGACGATTACCCCATCCGCCACCGCACCCTGTACCGCGTGCATCAGCGCGTGGCGAAGACCTTCCGCCAGGGGCGCGTGATGCTCGCGGGCGATGCCGCCCACATCAACAATCCGCTCGGCGGCATGGGGCTGAACGGTGGCGTGCACGACGCCTTCAACCTGGCCGGGAAGCTGGCCCAGGTATGGCATGGCGAAGGGGGTGAGGAGTTGCTCGACCTGTACGACCGCCAGCGGCGGGGCGTCACGGTGGAGCATGTGCAGCGCCAGACCATCGCCAACAAGCAGAACCTGGAAGCCAAGGAGCCGGAGGCGCAGCGCGCCTTCCGTGAGCGGATGGCGGATACCGCCGCAGACCCGGCCAAGGCCCATGCCTACCTGATGGGTGTTTCCATGATCAATGGCCTGCGCCGCGCGGCCGAGATCCGCTGAACGCCGCACGAGAGCATCCAACATGACCGAACTGACTTTCGACTTCCTGAGCGTTGGCTCGGCGGACCGCCGCAGCGTCGCCATCAAGAGCTTTGTGATCGCAGGCTGGACCGGCCGCGATACGCACAAGCTGCAGGAGCATATCGAGGAGTTGCGCCTGCTAGGCGTCACCCCACCAGCGAGCACGCCCTGCTTCTACCCCGGCGGTAGGGAACTGCCGACAACCGCGGCAACGATCGACTGCCTTGGCGCCGAGTCCAGCGGAGAAGCGGAATTCGCCATCCTGGTGGACGAGGACGGCACATGGTGGGTCGGCATCGGCTCGGACCACACGGACCGCAAGGTTGAGACCTATTCGGTCGCCGTGTCCAAGCAGGTCTGCCCCAAGCCCATCGCACCCGTACTCTGGCGCTTCGACGAGGTGGCGGAGCACTGGGACCGGCTGGAACTACGTTCCTGGGTGCAGGACGGCGCTGACTGGACGCTGTACCAGGAAGGCGCTGTCGCCGCGATGCGCGACCCGCGCGATTTGGCGGCAGCTTACAAGGCGCTCGGCCGCGAGTTGCTCCCGGGCACCTTGATGCTGGGCGGCACGCTGGCGGCGATTGGCGGCATCCGCCCGCGCGCGGGCTTCCGCATCGAACTGCGCGATCCTGTGCTCGGGCGCGTGATCAACCACACCTACACGGCCAATTGGCTGGCTGAATAAGGCGGAAGCACATCATGCCGATTACCAAGGAACACCTTGAGTTCCATGTGCCTGATCTGAGCGCAGGCTGGGAGGTGCCGAAGGGTTATCCCGCAGGCATTCAGCAAAAGATCCTGGCTGGCAAGCTGGACGAGGAGAACAAGCGCGGCCACCGCACGCGCCTCCTGCGCTTCGAGCCTGGCGAGTTCACCACCGCACCCTTCGTGCATGACTACTGGGAAGAGGTTTGGCTGGTTTCCGGCGACCTGGTCGTTGGCAACGACGCACAGGGCAACGGCGGTGAGTCCTTTGACAAGGCGGCCTATGCCTGCCGCCCGCCTGGCGCCTATCACGGCCCCTTCAAGTCCAACACGGGCTGCACGCTGCTCGAGATTCACTATTACGACGAGACGCCGAAGTGAGTTCCGGAGGTCTGCCCACCCTTGATGGCCTGGCGGCCGACCTTGCCGCCGGACGGACCACCAGTCGCGCGTTGGTGGAGGAGCGCCTGGCGCGGATCGCCGATCCGGCCGGTGAGGGTGGGCGGACCTTCGTGCAGGTGGATACCAAAGGCGCTCTCGCGGCGGCCGAAGCCATGGACGCCTTGCGCGGGGCAGGGGCCGCACCGTCGCCTTACGCTGGTATTCCCGTTTCCGTGAAGGATCTGTTCGATGTCGTCGGGCAGGTGACCCGCGCGGGTTCTCGCGCGCTAGACGATGCTTCGGCGGCTACCACCGATGCCGTCGTGGTGGCCCGGCTGCGGCGTGCAGGGTTCGTGGTGGTGGGCCGCACCAACATGACCGAGTTCGCTTACTCGGGCCTGGGCATCAATCCGCATTACGGCACGCCGCGTAATCCCTGGCGCCGCGAGGAAGGCCATGTGCCCGGAGGTTCCTCCTCCGGCGCCGCGGTCTCCGTGACCGATGGCATGGCGCATGCGGCGCTGGGCACCGACACCGGCGGCTCCTGCCGCATCCCTGCGGCATTCACCGGTCTGGTCGGCTTCAAGCCTACAGCGCGGCGCGTTCCCTTGGTGGGCAGTGTGCCGCTGTCTACCACGCTGGACTCCGTCGGCCCGATTGCCCGCAGCACGCGCTGTTGCGCGATCATGGACGCGGTGCTCTCGGACGAGGCCATCGAGGCGCTGCCCGAGGTGCCGCTCGACGGGCTGCGCCTGCTGCTGCCCGAGACGGTGGCTCTGGACGGCGTCGAGGATGCGGTGGCCGCCGCCTTTGACGCCGCGCTCACCCGCCTGTCGCGCGCGGGAGTGCGCATCACGCGGGCCCCGGTTCCGGAGTTCGCTGAGGTGGCAGCCATGAACGCGTTGGGCGGGTTCACGGCTGCGGAAAGCTTCGCCTGGCACCGCCCGCTGCTGGCGCGGCGCGGCGAGGATTATGACCCCCGTGTCAGCAGCCGCATCCGCCGCGGCGCCAGCATGTCGGCCGCCGACTACCTGGACCTGGCGCAGGCCAGGGCGGATTTCGTGCGCCGTGTGTCCGCGCGGATCTCGGGCTTCGACGCGGTGGTCATGCCCACCACGCCGATCCTTCCACCGCGGATCCGCGACCTGGAGAGCGAGGCTGCCTACACGACTGCGAACCTGGCGGCGCTCCGCAACCCGACGCTGGTCAACATGATGGATGGCTGTTCCATCTCCGTCCCCGCGGCCCGCCCGCCGGAGCCTCCGGTGGGCCTGATGTTCGCCGCCGCGGCAGGGGGTGACCGCCGCCTGCTGGCCCTGGCGGCAGCCGTGGAGGCTTTGCTGGTGACCTGAGCGAGCACCGGCGCCTCGACCGGGGAAGCCCCCGGAATGCCTTTCGGGAAGCCAGTCACACGAGCCACGGCAACAAGGACCGTCAGAGTCCTGCCTGGCGCCGATCAATGGTTCAAGGAGGCAAAGCAATGTTGCGTGACACTGGGATCCGGCCCTGCCCGAAAGTACTCGCTCGGCTGGCACTGGCGGCCTTCGCCGCTGTCTCCGTCACATCCGCAGGCGGCACGGCGAAGGCGCAGGACAAATGGCCCGACCGCCCCATCCGCGTGTTGGTTCCTTTCGCGCCGGGCGGCGTCACCGACAGTATCGGGCGCCTCAGCGCTGAGTGGCTCGGCAAGTCGCTGGGTCAGCCCGCCCCGGTCGAGAACCGCAGCGGTGCCAATGGCGCCATCGCCGCCGAGGCTGTGGCGCGCAGTGCCCCTGACGGATACACGTTGCTCACCGCCAGCGCATCGCAGATGGTGATGCTGCCTGCTCTCATGCAACTGAACTTCGACCCGGCGAAGGATTTCGCGCCGGTGTCGATCGTTGCGAGCAATCCTATGGTCCTAGCCGTGAGTTCCTCGCTGAACGTCACCACGCTCAAGGATTTCGTGGCGCTGGCGAAGGTACAGGCAGGCAAGCTGGACTACTCCTCGGCAGGCAATGGCTCCTCCACGCATCTGGCGATGGCTTTGCTGATGAAGCGGGCGGGCATCGAGATGCAGCACGTTCCCTATCGTGGAGGCGCACCGGCCATGCAGGCCCTCCTGACAGGTGAGGTTGCCGCCTATTTCGGCAACCCCTCCGACATGATCCCACACCTCGGAGGCGGCCGCATCCACGTGCTGGCCGTGGCGGGGACAGAGCGTATCGCGAGCCTGCCCGGCGTCCCGACGGTGGCCGAAAGCGGCTATCCGGAGTTCCGTGCGGAAACCTGGAACGGCCTGGCTGCACCTGCCGGGACCCCTGCGGCCGCGATCCGGCGCATGGCCAGCGCCCTGGGCGAAGCTTGCGCTGACGCGAAGTTCCGGGATTCTCTGGAGCGCCTCGGCACCACGCCGGTCTGCAGCACGCCTGAAGCCTTCGCTGAGGCGATGCGGCGGGATGCGCCGCTTTGGCAGGAAGCCGTCCGGATCTCCGGCGCCCGCCTCGAGTGAGGCCGAAGGTGCCGTTGCGCGCCTCGTGCCCGGTCCTCGTGCCAAAACGGTTCTTGTAACGCGGGCCGGTGTGCCGCAAATCGGCACGACCGGAAAGAGGCGAGGAAACAAGGCGATGGGCGCACCGGTCATCAGGAACTCTCGGTGGCTGACACGTACCGCCAATCCGGCCACGAGTGGCTATTCGGAGCAGGCGCGGGCCGTGCCGTTGAAGGATCAAGCCTACGAGGTCATCCGCCATCAGATCATTACCTGCCGCTTCGCACCCGGCGAGAAGCTGAACGAGGCGCAGGTCGCTGAAGCTCTTGGGCTGAGCCGTATGCCGGTCCGCCATGCACTGGCGCGGCTTCGCCTGGAGGGGCTTGTGACCATCCGGCCCCGGAAAGGCATTGAGGTTCGTCCTATCGACCCGGCGGAACTGCTGCAGATCATTGAGGCGCGTACTGTCAACGAGTGTCATGCGGTGCGCCTCGCCGCCGCTCGTTTCACCGCAGAGGACGCCGCCGCCATAGATGGCGTCCTGCGCGACACCGAAGCCGCGCTGGGCCAGCATGACACCGAGGCTTTGATGCTGCTGGACAAGTCCTTCCACGCCGTCATCGCCCAGGCCTCCGGCAACACCGTGTTCCTGGACATCCTTGGCAATCTCCACGACCGCGCTGTGCGCTTCTGGTTCATCTCGCTGGAACAGGAAGCGCAGCAAAGCAGTGTGCTGCAGGAGCATCGATCCATTCGCGACGCTCTTGTGGCGCGCGATGCGAGCGCGGCCAGTGCGGCGATGGAGCATCACATCGCTGCGTTCCGCCGGAATGTCATGGTGCTGATAGGGCAGTGAAGCCAGTGTAAGGCGATCAACCGCCTTCATCGGACGGCGGCCAGATGTGATGACCAAGCCGATGTTACGCCGCCCTTGGCGGCCACCGGTCTGGCCTTGCGAGCGTGCGGCGGCGAAAGTGGCGCCCATGCGACTGCCGCTCCAATCACGGGTTCGGCGCCGCACCGGTACCCGGTGCACGCGGCGAGGATGATGGAAGCGGGAGGGCGACTGCTTCCTCCGCGTCAATCCTTGGCGGTCCGGCCGACGAGAGCGGTCCTACTCCAACCTGACGACTGGGCCTGCTAGGCGGGGGAGGCGGGCGCCGTCGGATTGGCCCGGCGGGCGTGCCGCTGCCTGAGCTGTCGCTCGCAACCTTGTCCTGCCGCTCGCAGGCGCCGCGGACGTTGCTCGGCTGCGGCTCCGGGAGCGGGAGGAGCCGGTCGCGGGTCGCGGCGGCCGCGCCGGGGAATACTTCGATCCCGGCGATCTGGCGCAACTCGGACATGGAGACGGCGCGCCACGCCATGCCCAGCGCGTTCTCGACGAGGTAGGCGGCCGCTCCGCGCCTGAGAATGTAGGCCGCCTTGTACAGGGAGGTTGTAAGCGTCAGCCGATGGCCGCAGGCTTCGCCTCTGGCCTGAAGTTCCACGGCAAGAGCTCTTCGATGCGGGTCACAGGGTGGCCGCACGCGAGGCGGTCGAGCACGGAGGTGATGTAGGCTTCGGGATTCAGGCCGTTGAGCTTGGCGGTCTCAGCGACGGTGTAGATGATGGCGGCGCGCTCTCCGCCAGTGTCGGATCCCACGAACAGAAAGTTCTGCCTCGTCACAGCGATGCCGCGCAGCAGCCGCTCCGAAAGGTTGTTATCGATCGAGAGCCTGCCATCCTCCAGGTAGCGTGCCAGGGCGTCCCACCTGTTGAGTGCGTACTGCATCGCCTTGCCCAGGGCCGACTTGCCCGAGAGGCGTCGACGCTGCGCCTGCATCCACGCGTGCAGCGCGGCGAGTAGCGGCTTGCTGCGAGCCTGGCGTGCGGTGAGGCGCTGCTGAGCAGGCTGGCCGTTGATCTCCGCTTCGATGGCATAGAGGGCGGCAATCCGTTGCAGCGCTTCCTCGGCGACGCTGACGTGTCTTTTGAGCTTCACGTCCGCTTTCGAGCGGGACGGCAAACCATTACTACTTCCGCTTTGGCGCGAAGCCGACGGTCCATAGAGTTGGCCATCTATGTCCGCTCGCCTATCACCTCCGGACATGCGCCGAGGGTATGGAGATGGCTGGAACTCCAAACTTTCGCGTGAGTGCAGCGGATAAGGCGGCTTCAGCGTAACCTTGGCGCGCGCCGCTGCTCTCTTTGCTCTGCTGCCTGATGGCGGGATGTGGTCCGCGGCGGCTCGGCGATGAAGGCCGGAAGTTGGCGCAGAGCATGCTCCACGGCAGTCGTCACGGGCTTGTTTCCCTGGCGTTTGGCCAAGTCGTTCCAGTCAGTTCCTCGGTCATCCGGCGAGAAGGTCGGCAGCGCGACAGCGCCCCCCACAGCCGCTGCCGCGGCTTCAGCCTTCTCCCTGCCGACGTTGGGGAGCGGCGGCGAGCGGCGCGGCAGATGGTGGTCATTGTCGCCCGCGATGACGATGGGCCGCTTTGGATCGTGGGCGCGGTACGCCTTGGCCACAGTCTCCAGGTTCGAGGCGTTGAAGGCGACCGCCACCGGCAGATGTGTCGCCGCATGCAAGGTCGCGCCTGTTGCATAGCCCTCTGCGATCAGCAGCGGCTGGCCAGATTTTGGCGTGCCGATCAGCGCGTGCCCGCCCTCGGTCCTGGCCCCTTTGAGAAACAGCTTGGACCCGTCTACCCCAATGCGCTGCAGCCCCCAGAGGCTGCCATCGATACCCTGCACCGGCACCAGCAGCCGGCCACGCGTATCCTGCCGGAGCCCGTGCGAGTGCACCCCTTTGGCCGCGAGATACGGATGGGCGGCCGCAGGTCTGGCTGCCTCCCAGAGTTTCTGGGCCAGCCGGGCCGCGCGTGCCTGCACGGCCTGCCGTTCCTTGGCGCGCTCGGCTGCCCGGACCGCGGTCTCCGCCGCAAGCGCTGAACGCTGCTCGGCGGTCAATGGCTTGCTCGGCCGATCCGCCTTCCAGCGGATCTCGGTGCCGGTCTTGTGGTTGCGAATGTAGCCCGCCGGCCAGCCATCCAAGTGCCCAACATAGGCGCCGGACTTCTGTCCTTTGCGGTCACCCTCGACCGGCACACGGCGGAGCGTCCCGTCCATCTCGACCGTCCCGGACACCTTGAGCCCCGCACGTTGTAGTTCGGCCACGAAACCGGCCATGGCCTCAGAGGCCGAGAAGGAAGCCGGCGTCTGGGGCGCGCGTGCCCGGGCTGGACGCGTTGAACGCCGCGGGCCGGCTGGAGCCGATGCTGGCGCTGGGGCTGTTGGAGGCGGCTCCATGGGCGCCTGACCTGGCGCCGGCACCGGTTGCAAGCTCGCGCTCTGCCGCAGGCCCTGCAGAGCTTCCTGGCGTTCGCCCAGCGCCACAGCCAGGCGGTCCGCGACCGCCGCGAGGACCTGTTCATCCCGCTTCCGCTGCGTGGGGCGCCGGAGGCTTGGCTTGCGCTCACGCTGCTGGATCAAGCGTTGCCAATAAGTGGACGGCTCAGTCGGCACCTGATTGGCCTGAGGCTTGCGGTACCTGGCCACAATGCCCCCCGCCCGGGTCTGCTCTGCCGCCGCCCTGTTGGTGAGCGCTGCGGCCGCAATTCGGGTCTGTGCAGCCGCAGATGACGCGGCCGGCCTCCCCCAGCCCCGCTGCTGGACCTGCTGTGCCAGGTCACGCAAGCTCCTCCAGCGCCCTTCCAGCACCTGCTTCAATCGCATCGCCATTTCACCCATGGCTTGCCTTTCCCGCTGCTGCCGCGTTCGCTGGGAGAGAGTGGTGGGCCGTTGTCCCGCCGCGTCCCGGACCTCTGCCCGGTGCAGTCCCCGCTGCAGGGACCGGGCTGCACCCCGGCTGACACCCTGCACCCGCTCCAGCAGCACCAGCGCGCTCGCCTTCTCCGGCTGCCGGGACAGGTTGCGTGCCATGTTCTCCCACACGTGCTCGGCCGCGATGGGCCGACGGTCGCCCAGCGCCCGGCGCTGTTGCACCTCGCGCCGCTCGGCGCCCTCCGAGGTGATGAGCCAGGAGCGATGGGTATGGCGACTCTCGGCCGTGTAGCCCTTGTAGCCCTGGATCGCGGCGGTGCCGCCCGGCAGGGCATTGATGTGCTCGTGGCTGGTGAGGCCCTGCGCCGCGTCGATGGTGAGCACATCGCCGGGCGCCAGCCGTGTCCTCCCCGTGCTGCGGTCCCGCAAACTGTCCCAGGTCACCAACCCGTCGTGGCCAGCAGCGGTTCGCAGCACCAGCCCTTCCGGCGTGACCGCCCGGAACTCCAGCACCGAGCCGTTATGGCCGATGTTGCCGCGCCCGCCGCTGAGCAACCGCGCGTTCACCCGGTCGAACAACCGCACCCGGTCCCCCGGCGCGAGCGTCAGGGTGTACTCTGACCTGGTCTGGTCTGTGGCCAGCAGGCTGACGCAATCGGCCCCGAGCTCCCCCATCGCTCGCCGCTGTTCTCGGATGGCGCTCGCGATGGCCCGGGCGTCGGCATTGGTTGGTGCCGAGACGCTGAGGGTGAACCCTGCGTCGCCAGCATGAGCCTCCCGCCGCGCCCGCCAGAGCGCCGCTACCCGCTGCACCGCCTCGCCGTAACCACCCGGCACCACCTCAGCCGTTCCGTCCTCACGCTTGAGCTCCAGAGCCTCGGCGGCCCGGCCAGCTCGGAACAGCCCGGCAATCTGCTGCTCGCGCTCGGACTGCTGCCGGCGCGTGGTCAGGATCTCGGGCACCGCTTCCGGGCCGAGCGCACGGCGCATCAGGGTGATCACCGGGCCGGCTTCGATGCTCTGACACTGCTTGTCGTCGCCCACGGCCACCAGCCGGAACCCGTGCCGCGCCCGCAGCCGCAGCAATGCCAGCATCTGCCGCGCGCCGACCTGGCCTAGCTCGTCCAGCACCACTACGCTGTTGCGGCCGAGGACGATCCGCTCCTCCTGCGCTGCCTTGAGGAAGCCGGCGAGCGCCAGGGTGCGGTCAATGCCAGCGGCCTTCAGCGGCTCGGCCTGCCGCCACGCCAGCGCGACGCCGATCACCGCGTCGCCTTGTGCCGTCCAAGCGTCTACCAGCGGCCGCAACAGGGTGGTCTTGCCCGATCCGGCCACGCCGATGGCCACGCCGACCGCGCCGCCGGTGCCGAGCCGCAGCATGGCCCGCCGCTGGGCTTGGCCGTGGGCGTCCAGGAAGCTCAGGCCAGCCTTCTGGGCGGCCTGCTGGATCGCGCGCGGTGAAAGCGCGCGGGACCGGTCACCGGCCGCTGTGCGGGCCAGATCGACTGCCTCCTGCTCCTGCTCCACATGCAGGGCCGTCGTCACCCGCACCTCGCCGCGGTCGCTCTCACGGCCCCAGATCAGGGCCGTCTGTTGCCCGTCCTGCCGCACCCCGTGCTGGCGCATGGTCCGGGTCAACGCATCCACATCTGCCCGCGCACCCTCGGCGCCTGGCGTCATGCCGGCCGCGATCAGCGCCCGGGCCGCAGCCGACCGCAGGTCGGCGCCGTTCAGCACGGCGCTGCGCCCGAACTCGGCCTCGAGTAAGGGTATGGCGTTCTCGTATCCTGCAGCCAGCCGTGCGCTGCGGTGGGGCAGGGGCGGTGTACCCTCCAGCCAGATGACGCTCTGGTGCCGCCAGCCCAGCGTCTCCGCCTGCTCCCGCCACGCCGCGAAGTCGGACAGGTCATCGGTCTTGCTCTTGCGGGCCGCATGGGTGCCGCCCTTCAGGAAGTCGATCCGCATCTCGGGCGTCATGCGGTCCCAGTCGAGCCCTCGCCGCACCGCCTCCTCGCGGGCGGCCTGTTCACCGTCGCGGGTCCGCTTGCTGAACTCCTGGCACACCGCCTCCGGGATCGCCGGCAGCCGCGCCATACCGGTGCGCTCCTCCAGCTCCACCGCGATGCTGGCCCGCGTCAGGTTGGCGGCCAGCTGCGCCTGGTACACGGCGCCATACTCATGGATGCGGGTGCGTGTGGCGGTGAGATCGAGCGCGCCGACATGACCGCCCTCCGTCACCACCAGGTTCGGCACGGCATTGTGGGTGTGCAGCTGCGGGTCGCCCGCCCCGGTCGGATCGCGGTCCGGGCGCAGCGTGTGCAGCTCCGTGACCGCCTCGCCCGTCACCGCGTCCGTGCGCACCACCTCGACGGTCGGCCGGGCGGTGAAGTGCTCGAAGCTGATCCAGCCGATGTGGCCCGGCTCGGCCGCGCCTTCGCCACCCTTGCCCCGCCGCGCCACGCCGATGTCCTGGGCGACGTAGCGCAGCGTCGCATCCACCGCCTCGCGATGCGCCTGCAGGATTGTCGCGCGCTCCGCCTCCGTTGGCGCAAAAGCCCAGGCCAGGCTGACACTCTTGGGCGCGGAGAAACACAGGTCGATGTAGCTGATGCTGCGGGTGGTGGTGGCGTCGTTGGTCACCAGCTCGGCCCCATCGGCCCGCCGCCCTCCAAGGATCTGGCTGACCTGCTCCAGGCTCAGCGTGCTGTGCGGCTCAAGGCCCAGCGCGGCGGCGAGCCTGGGGTGCATGTCGCGGCGCGGCTGCGGCCGGGTGCCCTGCCGCGGCGCCTCCGGTCCAGCCTCTCCCTCTGGACCCGTGCCGGCACCCAGTTCGACGGCGCGGTTCCGGGTGTAGTAGTCCGCCATGTCCACAGCCGGCTGCGACAGAGTTTCCTCCATCAGGTGATCGGCCATGGCGCGACCACCGGACGGAGCAGAACTGGCGGCGCCTTTGCGGAAGGTCAGCACCGGCGCAGATGCTCAATGCTGTCCGCGCTGCACAGCGGCTTCTTCTTCGACATCCTCGCGGGTGGGCATGCCGGTCGCGGCTGCCTCGATCCGCTGCAGAACTGCGGTCTGCTCATCCAGTCGCGTCACGATCTGCTGCAGCAGATCGGGCAGGGGGCTGTCCTCCGGCTCCTCGGTCGCTGCCTCCAGGATGCGTTCCAGCATCTCGGTGTGTGTCGCTTGCGTCTCGGCCATCATGCGCAAGCCTTGGGTCAGCACCTCAACGGTTTCGTGCAAGTGCCTCAGTTCGGTCGAGAGAGGATCAGCCACGCCGTACTCCATCTGCTCACTCGGTGCGACATCAGGACGTCCCGATGCGATCAAACGCAAGCACCTTCTAGGTTGCATTGGTCTGTCGAAGATTCCTCCCAAGCGGATTGGCCAATTCACTTACCAGAGACCAAAGTGATGATGTTGCGATCAGGTCCTGATTTGTGTCGACTCAGTCGCGACCGTGTGTCGACTGTGTCCTGCTTCTGTGTCGTGTGCATCAGCATCTTCTTCAAACCTTGTGTCGCATGTGTCGCGAGTGCGTGTAGGCTGTGTGCGGATTTGTTCGCGAGGCCCTTCAGGCTTGCATTGCATCGCCAGTCTGTTTCAGGCTGCGGGAGGCGCGAAACAGATCAGGGAGCGCGCATGCCCGAGACCAACGCTGTCACAGTTGCTGACAGAGCTCGAAAGTTCTTTGCTGACCTGCCCGGACGCTCGCCGCTGCTCGATTGGATGCGGCAGAACCACGCGGTGATCACACACCAGCTGCAAACCAGTCGGCCACGCTGGGCCGGCATTGCCCAGGCACTGGCCCAACAGGGGGTGCGCGATGCCAAGGGCCAACCGCCCAAAGGTGAGACCGTGCGGCGGGCCTGGCAGCGGGTCACCGCCCACCAGACGGCAGCAGGGCGTGAGCAACGGCCGGTGCGAGCGGAGGCGACGACGGTGCCGCAGACCGCCCAGGCTTCTCCGGCAGTAACCAGCGAGCCGACCTATCAGCCAACAGTTCCAACGGCTCCTGGGTCGTCGGGGGCCTCGTCACCGGTCCAGCAAGACGTGCCGGTGCGACCGGCGACATCCGTCTTTGATCCCATGGAAGGTGCCTTCGAGCCCGCCAGACCGCCACGCCGGTTCCGGCCGGTCAGCCTTCGCTAATTGCCAGAGGACACCCGCGCCATGACGTCATCCTCTCCCGCCCACGGACCGGCGTTTTGGGCTGGTGCTTCCCCCGCGCCGCGCCTGTTCAGCCGCAGCCGCTCTCTGGAGCATGAGCCTGAGATCCCGGTCGGGCCGGCGGCGCTGCACCGATCCGAGGCATCCACCATGCTGCCCGCCGTGTCGGCGGTGGATCTCGGCGGCGGCCCCACAGCGGTTTTCGTCATGGGACCGGGCCGCAGCGGCAAGACCACCCTGCTGCGCTACGTGGTGGAAACCATGAAGCCGGATAGGCCGGCGCTGGCCGCGGCCCTTGATCCCCATAACCGTTCGCTGGCTGCCTTCCTGAACAGCGTGGAGCAGCCACCGACCCATGAGCCGGCGGGCGTGGCCCGGTGGGCTGAGGAACTGCTGGCCTTTGTGATGGCCGAACAGCATTCGACCCTACTCGATATGGGGGGCGGCGACCTCAGCATGGGCCGGCTGCTGGCGGACGTGCCCGACCTTGTCGGCAGCCTGGAAGGGGCGGGCGTGCATCCCGTGGCGCTTTACACGCTGTCGCCGCGGGTCGATGATCTCGGCATCCTGGCAAGCTATGAGGCCCAGGGCTTTCAACCGAAGGCCACGGCGCTGATCCTGAACGCGGGGCTCGCGGACCCCACCGTGCCGCGCGAAGACGCCTTCGCCCGCGTGCTGCGGCACAGCGTCTTCCAGGCGGCGCTCGCCCGCGGCGCGGTGCCGCTGTGGATGCCGCGCCTGGACGCGACGGTGGCCGCCGAGATCGAGGGTAAGCGCCTGCGCTTTGGCCAGGCTCGGGACGGACAAGCGCCCGAAGGCCAGCCGGACGCCATTCTGGGGCCCTTCAACCGCTCTCGTGTGCGCAAGTGGATGAGTGACATGGAGGCAGCGCTTGCCCCCCTCCGGAGCTGGCTGCCGTGAGCATCACAGTGGAGGGCGCGCCGGCCGCGCCCTCTGCTCCGCAGCCGGCGATCGGTCACGCACAGGCGGCGCTGCGGCAGGCAACCGCGCGGGCGGAGATGGAAGGCGACCCGCTGCGGCCGGTGCTGGCCGCTCTGTCGGCCAGCCTGGGTGCCATGGATGGGCTGCTGGCGCAGGCAGAAGCCCACCGGCAGCCGCTGGACGCCAAGGAACGCGCCGAGATGGTGCGGCAGGTGGTGCAGGTCACCCGGGCCGACCTCCTCCGCTTGGCGGGGCTGCGGGCCCGGCGGCTGGCCATCATGGCGGGCGCTGGAGCGGCCACGCTGCTGCTGAGCGCTGTGGCCATTGGCTATCTCTCTGGTCAGGCAGCCGAGCGGTCCGGCATCCAGTCGGCCTCGGCCGTGATCCAGTCGGCGCTGTCAGACGGCGCTGCGTCGGGGCAGGTCTGGGCGGAGGCGATCCGGCGGAACGACCTGCCGGCGCTGTTGCAGCGCTGCCAGGGCGAGGCGGTTTGGACCGATGTCAGCACGGGCCGGCGGGTCTGCGCCGTGCCGCTGTGGCTGGATGATGACCCACACGCCCGGCCAGCAGGCCCCCAGGGCCCTTAAGCGATGAGGCAGGTGCCATGCTGAAAAGCCGGCCCTGGCTGCGTGCGCTGGCGGCAACTATCTGCTTCCTTTTGGCGCCCATCCTGTTCATCGGATGCGGCCCGGCCCGGCTCCTGTTGCTCATGATCGCAGTGCTGAGTCATCTGGCAGCGCTGATGCTGGTGCTGAACTCAGCGCTGACCTGGCGTCGTTCCGATACTTGGGAGGTGCTGGCGATGGCCTACGGTCTTGCCATGGCCGGTACCCTCTGCCTGGGATTGCGTGGGCGGATCCGCAGAACGCGGACCTTCTAAGGCCACAGGTTTCCTATCCAGCGGCGCCAGGCCTTGCTCTGCTCTGACG
Source organism: Roseomonas sp. KE0001 (assembly GCF_016107285.1). Taxonomy (GTDB): domain Bacteria; phylum Pseudomonadota; class Alphaproteobacteria; order Acetobacterales; family Acetobacteraceae; genus Pseudoroseomonas. The sequence goes on from NZ_RCVQ01000013.1 coordinate 15,859, forward strand.
GAGAGCGGCTATTCATTACCACCACTATATTGGCGTTAAAAAGTTGAAGCGCTAAATTCGTGGGCTTCGTACCAGGACCGCTCCCATGCCGCGCCGTACCACTGTTCCCGAGATGCAAACCGAACCTGCGGTGGAGGCCACACCGGCCAAACGCCGTCCTGGCCGGCCATCGCCCGGAGATACTGTGCCGCTGACGTTGCGACTACCGCGCGCGCAACTGGCGCAACTGGCCGAAGAAGCCGGCCGGCGTTCCATGAACTCAGGGCGTAACATCACGCCGCAAGCGGTGATCATGGACCTCATCACCGACTTTCTGGCCACGAAGCCATAGGCGCCAATCGACAAAACCTCACGGCCTAGTGATATATTTTAGACGTTAAAATGTTTGAACGCTGAAAACGGTTGGCTTAAAGTTCTTCCAGACGCGGCGTTGGGCCTCGTCGACAAGAGCAAGGTGCTCCACCATGACGTTTTTTCGTCCTCGTTCCTCCTTTAACATTCACCAGGGTGGCCGCTCCGCCCTCTCGAATGAGGCGCTCTCCTGCCTTGCCCCGTCCGCCTTCGCCACCGGTAAGCACGAGAGCCGCAGCGAGCGCTATGCCTACATCGCAACCTCCGAGGTGATCGACGGCCTGCGCGCCAACGGCTTCTTGCCTGTCTTCGCAAAGCAGGGCCGTTCGCGCATTGAAGGCAAGGAGGCTTTCACCAAGCACCTGATTCGCTTTCGCTACCAGGGGCAGGGACCGGCTCTGCAGCGGGTTGGCGAGGTGTTTCCCGAGGTCGTGCTGGTGAACAGCCATGACGGCACCAGCGCCTACCAGCTGATGGCTGGCATGTTTCGCCTCGCGTGCCTCAACGGCATGGTGGTGGCTGATCGCGAGCTGGCCACCGTCAAGGTGGCTCACAAGGGCGACGTGGTGCGCCAAGTGATCGAAGGCTCCTACACCGTGCTGGAGGAATCGAAGCGGGCGCTGCAGGCGGCCGATGAATGGGCCGGCGTGACGCTGAACCAGACCGAGCGGATGATCATGGCCGAAGCCGCGCACACGCTCCGCTTCGCCGATGAAGAGGGCCAGACCACCACGCCCGTTCGGCCCGAACAATTGCTGGATATCCGCCGTCAGGCTGATCGTAGCGGCGATCTCTGGACCACCACCAATGTGGTGCAGGAGAACATCATTCGCGGTGGCCTCACCGCTTACGGACGGGACAGCAACAATCGCCGCCGCCGGGTGACCACGCGGGAGGTGCGCGGCATTGATCAGGACGTGAAGCTGAACCGGGCACTCTGGGTGCTGGCGGAGCGGATGGCCGAGCTCAAAGGCGCTGCCGCGTAACAGCCAGGGGCGGGGAGAGATCCCCGTTTCCTTTTGTTTCTGCCACCACCTGCCGCGGAAAGTGCCGACCATGAACACCAAAGCCCTACCCTTTCTGGGCCAGCCCCTGATCCTGCAGGACGAAGCCGGTAACGGTGTGGCGCTCGGCACAAGCGCTGCCGATCCTGCCTTTCTGTGTGCCGTCATCCAGGACGTTGCCGGCCGCGCCATCATTGCCAACCTGATCGACGCAGAGAGTGAGGCGTTCCTATTGGAGCTGTTGCATCAGCGGCAGGCCATCCGCGCCGCGGCTGCAGTGCCAAGCTTCCGCGGTGATCTGGGCGGGGCAGGGAGAACATGAACGCAGCGTCAGCGACGGGAGCAGGCTACGGCCTGCTCTTGCCGTTCTGGGCGTCCAAGCGCGCCTCCTCTCTGCGTCAGTCGAAGCTGGGCGGCTTCTGGCGTTGCATCACGCTTTGGCGCACGGCACTGTCCGGGCCCATGACGATGACCCCGGAACGCTTCACCGAATGCCTTGATCTGATCGGCTGGACAAAGCGTGGCTTGGCCCGCCATTTGGGCTGTGACGCAGCGGCGGTGCGGCGGCTGGCCAATGGGCATCGGCCGATTGGATCCGACCTTGAAACGTGGCTGGAAGTCCTGGCGGCGGTGCATGCGCCGCTGTCTCCTGAGCTTCGCGAGATCGCTGCCAGCATGGGCTGCGACCGCGGTGAATTTGTGCGCTATCCACGAGGTGTCCGGCCCATCACGGATCCGGAGGCGGAGTTGCTGCGGAAGGTTGCGGCGGCACATGCTGCCGCACCGCTTCCGCAAAGATGGCTCCACCCTGATGGATCGAAGCTTGAATCTCCCGAATAAAGCCTGAAGCAACGCGTCAGACTGCTGCTGGATCGGTTTCAGGCAAGCTCGCGCAGAAGAACTCGTTCTGGCCTTTAGCCATGTTCAGGCGCCAGCGTGTAAGATGACGAAGTGCGCCACTTCACCCGCATCGCTGTCCTGAAACAACCGCAGCAGCCGGCGCATCTGCCGCTAACTCGGTCCCAGCAGCCTGCCGCCGACGCCACGCTGAGCCGGTTTGCCACAACTTCTGCCAGGACCTCAATCCGGCGTAACTCGCGCTTGCTCAGTTTGACCCAGCGACCGCCAGCCTCTTGACCTCCCCGACCAGGGCAGGAGACTGACACTTCTGGCTTGCTCAGGACTGAGATTCTAACTTTGCGCCTACAGAGAAAGGTCGCGTAACCTCTATTCCGCAATTCTGATAAGAAACGTCCTATAGACAATCTTGTAATTCGGAGGCCGCGGCTTCAACCCTCCATGCCAACTTGGCTTCAGTGAACGCTGGGGATGCCGTCAGATCAGGTGGCCCTCGCTTCCTGCCTGATAGTGTCCGCAATCTGCTCGATCTGCTCGGCTGTAACCGGCAGAGGCGGCGACAGTACCAGCGAATCCCCTACGGCCCGAATCAGCACGCCGGCATCGAAGCAGCGGGCCGCGATGGCGCGCGCCCGTGCCGGGCTGCCGCCGGCTTCCGCGCCGAACTCGATCGCGGCTAGCAGGCCGATGTTGCGGATGTCGGTCACGCCCGGCGCATCGCGCAGAGCGTGCATCGCGTCCTCCCAGGTCTGTGCCGTGGTGGCCGCGCGCTGGAACAACTCCTCCTCCTGGTACACCTGCAGGGTGGCCAGGGCCGCCGCGGCGGCCAGCGGGTGGCCGGAATAGGTGTAGCCGTGCATGAACTCGGTCGCCCCATCCTGCTGCGAGAGCAGGCCCTCGGCGACCCGGTCGTTGATCAGCACGCCGCCCATCGGCACGGCGCCGTTGGTCATGCCCTTGGCGCAGCAGATCAGGTCGGGCACCACGCCCAGCGCCTGGCTGCCGAAGGCGGCGCCCAGGCGGCCGAAGCCGGTCACCACCTCGTCGAAGATCAGCAGCAGATCATGGCGGTCGCAAATCTCCCGCAGCCGTTCCAGGTAGCCTACCGGCGGAACCAGTACGCCGGTGGAGCCCGCCACCGGCTCCACGATCACCGCCGCGATCGTGGAGGGGTCCTGCGCGTAGAGCATGCCTTCCAGCGCATCCGCGAAGTTCTCGCCGCCATGGGCGGGGCGACCGCGGCTGAAGGCATTGCGCTTCGGGTCGTGCGTGTGCGGCAGGTGGGACACGCCCGGCAGCAGCGGCCCGAAATGCCTTCGCTGCGTGCCGATGCCGGCCACCGAGAGCCCGCCGAAGCCGACGCCGTGGTAGCTGCGCTGCCGCCCCACCAGCTTCACCCGCTGCCCCTCGCCGCGGATGTTGTGGAAGGCCAGCGCCAGCTTCAACGCCGTGTCCACCGCCTCTGAGCCCGAGCCGGCGAAAAAGGCGCGGTTGAAGCCGGGCGGTGCCGCCTCCGTCAGCCGGTTGGCGTATTCGAAGGCCGCCGGATGGCCGAGGCCGAATGAGGAGGCGAAGTCGAGCTGCCCGGCCTGGGCGCGGATCGCCTCGACGATGCGCGGGTGGCAGTGGCCGGCATTGACGCACCACAGCCCGGCGATGGCATCCAGGATGCGGCGCCCGTCCGGCGTGACGTAGTGCATGCCCTCCGCCCGCGTGACGAAGCGCGGGTCCTGCTTCCAGGCCCGGTTGGGCGTGAAGGGCATCCAGAAGGCGTCCAAGTCATTGGGCGCGGTGTCGAAGACGAGGTCGTTCATGGCGCGGCGATCCGTGCGGGAAGGTGGGCATGGGCGAGGGCGGGGCGGGGTGCCGCCTCGGCACGGTCCTCGTCCATGGGGGTCCGCACGCGGTGGGACCGGCACCAGGCGGTGCCGCGAGGAAAATGCACGTTGCGCATCATTCGCCTTGAGCTTTCACCGATGGCGTATCAGGATGCTTGCACTTTGGTCATCCAAAGTCCAGTCAGTCGGTAGGAAGCAGTGCCCGTGGAACCCTTTCCCCTCATCGAGCTGAGCGGCACCGCCGAGCAGCGCGGCCGGCTCTACGGCCAGCAGGCCGCCGATCGGATCCGCCGCAGCATCGGCCATTACGGCGCGCAGCTGGCCGCCGATGGCCATGGTGCCGCGGCCGTGCGTGGCTGGGCGCGGGAATTCCTACCGCGCATAGAGGCCTTCGACCCGGACTACATCGCCGAGATGCGCGGCATCGCCGCCGGCGCCGATGTCGAGTTCGAGGACATCGTGCTGATCAACGCGCGCACCGAGGTGCTGCAGCTCGGCAAGCGCCGGGCCGAGAGCCGGGAGCCCGATGGCTGCACCGGCGTGGTGGTGCTGCCCGAGGCCTCGGCCGACGGCGCGCTGATCCACGCGCAGAACTGGGACTGGAAATCCGAATGCGCCGAGACCGGCGTGGTGCTGCGCATCCGCCGCGATGACGGGCCGGATATCCTGACCTTCGTGGAAGCGGGCGGCCTGGCGCGGGCCGGGCTGAACGCGGCGGGCATCGCCATCACGGCCAACTACCTGCAGAGCGACCGGGACTACCGCTCGCTCGGCGTGCCGCTCGCCCTGATCCGCCGCAAGGTGCTGGAAAAGGAGCAGCTCGCCCACGCCTTCCACGCTGTCTACACCACAGTGAAGTCGGCTTCCAACAACGTCATCGTCAGCCATGCCGGCGGCATCGCCATCAACTTCGAATGCGCGCCGGACGAAAGCTTCCAGGTGCACGCGACCAACGGCCTGATTGTGCATGCCAATCACTGGATCAGCCCGATCGCGCTGAGCAAGCTGAAGGATACCGGTATCGCCACCACGCCGGACAGCCTGTACCGCGACATGCGCGTGCGGCAGCTGCTGGAAGCGCACGGGGGCAAGCTGGATATGGCGGCGGTGAAGGACGCGCTGTTCGACGACTACCAGAGCCCCTGGGCCGTCTGCCGCCCGCCGCGGCTGAACTCCGCCGGCAACCTCTCCGCCACGGTGGCGATGCTGGTGATGCAGCCGGCGCGCGGCGTGCTGGAGATCGCGCCGCTGCCCGCGCTGAACCGCAGGTTCACGCGCTACGAGCTGTTCCCCCAAGCCGAGGTGAAGGCCGCATGAAGACCGCATCCCTGCTGGCGGGCCTCGCCGCCGCCGCGCTGGGCATCCTGCCCGCCGTCGCCCAGGAACCGCTGCGCGCCTCGCTCAACTCCGACATCCGCAGCACGCAGCCCGGCGGCAACCGGGACGCCAACACGGATGCCGTGACGCTGCATATGGTGGAAGGGCTGGTCGCGCTGGATGAGCGCGCGACGCCCGTGCCGATGCTGGCGCAGACGGTGGAGGTCTCGCCGGACGGGCGGACCTACACCTTCACGCTGCGCCAGGGCGTCACCTTCCACAACGGCGCGCCGCTGACCTCCGCCGAGGTGCTGTGGAGCCTGCGCCGCTACATGGACCCGGCGACGCAGTGGCGCTGCCTGCCGGATCTCAACGGCCGGTCCGGCATCGCCAAGGTCACCGACATGGCGGCGCCCGACGCGCGGACCGTGACGGTGACGCTGGAACAGCCGGCGGCGCTGTTCCTCTCGATCATCGCGCGGCCGGATTGTGGCGAGACGGCGGTTCTGCACCCCAGCTCGGTCGGCGCGGATGGCGCCTGGGTCAAGCCGGTGGGCACGGGCCCGTTCATGATGGGCGAGTGGCGGCGCGGCCAGTTCGTGGAGCTGGAGCGGTTCGACGGGTACGCGTCCCTGCCGGGCGAGCGGAACGGCCTGGCGGGCGGCAAGAAGGCGCAAGTCGCGAAGCTGCGCTTCGTGGTGATCCCGGATTCCTCGGCGGCCAAGGCGGCGCTGCTGGCCGGCAATGTCGACGTGCTGTCGGAAGTGCCGGCCCCGGAACTGCCGGACCTGCGCCGCAGCGCCGGCGTCACGGTGATGGCGGCGCCCACCATGGGTGTGACGGCCCTGCTGATGCAGACGCGCGACCCGCTGCTGAAGGACGCGCGCATCCGCCGGGCCATCGCGCTGTCGCTCGACGTGCCGGAACTGGTCACGGCGATGATCGGCGACGACGCGCCGGCCAATGCCTCCCCCCTGCCCAGCGCCAGCGCCTTCCGGAGCGAGGCGCAGGCCGCGCGGCCGACGCGGGACGTGGCGGCGGCCAAGCGGCTGCTGGCGGAGGCCGGCTATCGCGGCCAGACCATCCGCATGATCACCAATCGCCGCTATCCCAACGTCTACGACGCCGCCGTGGCCAGCCAGGCGATGGCGGCTGAGGCGGGGATCAAGATCGAGCTGGAGGTGCTGGACTGGGCGACGCAGCTCGACCGCTATACCCGCGGCGAGTACCAGATGATGTCCTTCATCTATTCCCCGCGCCTCGACCCCTCGCTCTCCTACGAGATGCTGTCCGGCCCCAAGGACACGCAGCCGCGCAAGGTGTGGGAGGATCCTGAGGCCCTGGCGCTGATCGGGCGGTCCATGACCACCACGGACACCGCCGCGCGGCAGGCGATCTTCGACGAGCTGTACAAGCGGTTCATGGACCAGGTGCCCATGGTCATCCTCTACAACCAGCCGGACTACATGGCCGTACGCCGCGGCGTGCAGGGCGCGAGGCCCTGGGCGGGTGGCCTGACGCGGCTGTGGAACGTGTCGCGCGACTGAGCCCGGCATGACCGCGACCTATGCCCTGAAGCGGCTCGCCATGGCGGTGCCGACCCTGCTGCTGGTGGCCGTGGCGGTCTTCGCCCTGCTGCGGCTGGTGCCGGGCGACCCAGCGCAGCTGATGCTGGGCGACGCGGCCGATGCCGACCAGCTCGCCGCGCTGCGCGAGAGCATGGGGCTGAACCACTCCCTGCCCGTGCAGTTCTTCAACTGGCTCGGCGCGGCCCTGCGGGGGGATCTCGGGCGGTCGCTGTCCAACGACCAGCCGGTGCTGCCGCTGATCCTGGAGCGCTTCCAGGTCACGGCCTCCATCGTGCTGCTGGCGGTGGCCCTGGCGGCGCTGATCGCCATTCCGCTAGGCACCATTGCCGCCTGGAAGCAGAATTCCTTGCTGGACATCGCCGTGGTGGGGGGCGCCACGCTACTGCTCTCCATCCCCTCCTTCTGGCTGGGGCTGCTGATGCTGCTGTTCTTCGGCCTCAAGCTCGGCTGGGTGCCGGTGATCGGCTATGTCGGCTTCGGCGAGAACCCATGGCAGGCGCTGCTCTACATCGTCCTGCCCGTGGTGACCCTGACGCTGATCGAGACCGGCGTGCTGACCCGCATGGCCCGCAGCGCCGCCATCGACGTGCTGCGGCTGGAATACGTGGCGCATGCCCGTTCCAAGGGTCTTCGCGAGTTCACTGTGCTGCGGCGCCACGTCCTGCCCAATGCCTTCGCGCCGACCCTGACGCTGCTGGGCATCGTGCTGGGCAACCTGCTCGGTGGCATCGCGGTGATCGAGACGGTGTTCACCATCCCCGGCCTTGGCCGGCTGCTGGTGGACGGCATCTATGCCCGCGACTATCCGGTGGTGCAGGGCACCATGCTGTTCGTCGCCGCCATCTATGTGCTGGTGAACCTGCTGACAGACCTGCTCTACCCCTTCTTCGACCCTCGCGTCGCCGCGGAGTGAGGCCCCCATGCGTCTGCGGATGAATGCCGTGCTCGGCGGCACGCTGATGGCCCTGGTGCTCGGCACCGCCGTTACCTCCTTCTTCTGGACGCCCGCGAACCCGTTGCGCATCGCCATGCGCGCGCGGCTCAACGCGCCCTCCGCCGCCCACTGGCTGGGCACGGACGAGGTGGGGCGGGACGTGGTCAGCCGTCTGATGGCGGGGGCCGGCACATCCTGCCTCGTCGCGGCGCTGACGGTGCTGGCGGCGGTAGTGCTGGGCAGCCTGATCGGGCTGCTCTCCGGCTTCGCGCGCGGTTGGGTGGACCGGGTGCTGATGCTGGTGAACGACGCGCTGCTGGCCTTTCCCGGCATCCTGCTCGCCCTCGGCCTGCTGGCGGTGCTGGGCGCCAGCCAATGGGGCATCGTGGCGGCGCTGGGGCTGGCCTATACGCCGACCGTCGCGCGCATCGTGCGCGGTGCCGTGCTGTCCATCCGGGAGCGGGAGTTCGTGGAGGCGTCGCGCTCCATCGGCAATTCCGCGCTCTACACCATGTGGCGGCACGTGCTGCCCGGCACCGTCTCGCCGCTGATCGTGCTGGCCACCAGCCTGTTCGGCTGGGCCATCCTGGCGGAAAGCGCGCTGAGCTTCCTGGGCCTGGGTGTGCCGCCGCCGGCGCCGACCTGGGGCAACATGCTGGCGGCCGCGCGGCCCTACCTGGAATCCGCCGTCTGGCTAGGGGTCGCGCCGGGCGCCTGCATCGCGCTGACCCTGCTGGGCGTGAACCTGCTGGGCGACGCGCTGCGCGACCAGCTCGACCCCCGGAGCCGCCCACAATGAGCATCGCCCTGCATCCCGGCCGCCCGGCACCCGCGGCCGACCAGGCGGCGCTGCTGGCAGTGGAGGGCCTGCGCGTCGGCGCCGGCGGCTTCCGCGCCGTAGACGGCGTCTCCTTCGGTATCGCGCCGGGGGAGATCCTGGCGCTGGTAGGGGAATCCGGCAGCGGCAAGACCGCCACAGGCCGCGCCATCCTGGGCCTGCTGCCGCCGGGGCTGGAGCGGCTGGAGGGCGCCATCCGCCTGGAGGGCGAGGACCTGGCCCAGGTGGCCCCCGCCCGGCTGCGGGAGCTGCGCGGCGGCGCCATCGGCATGGTGTTCCAGGAACCCATGGTCTCCTTGAACCCCGCCATGACCATCGGCGCCCAGCTGGGCGAGGCGCTGGCGCTGCATAGCACGCTGAGCCGGGAGGCCCAGCGCGCCGCCTGCATCGCCATGCTGCGGCGCGTGCAGATCGCGGACCCCGAGGGCTGCCTGCGCGCCTACCCGCACGAATTCTCCGGCGGCATGCGCCAGCGCATCATGCTGGCGGCGGTGATGCTGCCGAAGCCCCGCCTGCTGATCGCGGACGAGCCCACCACCGCACTGGACAACCTCGCCCAGGCCGAGGTGCTGGACCTGATGGTGGAGCTGGCGCGGGAGAACGGCACGGCGGTGCTGCTGGTGACGCACAACCTGGGCCTCGTCGCCCGCTACGCCGACCGTGCGCTGGTGATGCAGCGCGGCCGGGTGGTGGAGGAAGGCCCGGCGCGACAGGTGCTGACGGCGCCGCGCCACGGTTACACGCGCCTGCTGGTCTCCGCCATGCCGCAGCGCCTGCCGCGCCCGCCCCGCGCGGAAGGGGAGGTGCTGCTGGAGGCGCGCGGCCTGGTGGTAGACTATCCCGGCCGCGCCCGCCTGTTCCGCCGCCTGCCCGGCAAGCGCGCCGTGAAGGGCGTGGACCTGCAGATCCGAAGGGGTGAGACGGTGGCGCTGGTGGGGGGAAGCGGTTCCGGCAAGACTACGCTGGGCCGCGCCATGCTGCGGCTGGTGCAGCCCAGCGGCGGGCGGCTGCTGTTCCGTGGGCAGGACGTGACCACCGGCCCGGCGCGGGAGTTCCGGCTGGCCTGCCAGATCGTGTTCCAGGACCCTTATTCCTCGCTGGACCCGCGCCAGCGCGTGGGCGAGATCGTGGCCGAGCCGCTGCGGCACGAGCCCGGCCTTTCCGCCGCCGCCCGCGCCGCGCGTGTGGCCGAGACCTTCGAGGCCGTGGGGCTGCCCGGCATGGACCGCCGCTTCCCGCACCAACTCTCGGGCGGGCAGCGGCAGCGCGTGGCCATCGCCCGCGCCATCGTCCGCCGCCCCGCGCTGGTGGTGGCGGACGAGCCGGTCAGCGCGCTGGACATGACGGTGCAGAAGCAGATCCTGGAACTGATCCGCCGGCTGCAGGAGGAACGGGGCTTCGCCTGCCTGTTCATCTCCCATGACCTCGGCGCCGTGGCGGAGGTGGCCGACTGCGTGCTGGTGATGCAGGACGGCGCGATCGTGGAGCAGGGGGCGCGCGACGCCATCTTCGACGCGCCCGCCCACCCCTATACCCGCGCGCTGCTGGACGCGACGCCGCGGCTTGTGCCCTGAAGGGGCGCGGCCGGATTTTGCAAGCGGCGCCGCCCCCGCCTATGCCCCGCGCCATGAGCGACCCGACCACCTCGCCCCTGCGCCGCAACCTGGCCCGCAACATCCTGGACCTGTTGCGGGAGCGCGGCGCCGCGCCGGGGGAGCGGCTGAGCCGCCTGGCCCTGGCGGAAGCGCTGGGCGTCTCCCGCACGCCGGTGAACGGCGCCATCGCGCTGCTGGAGGAACTGGGCGCCGTGCGCAGCGAGGGCAGGGCGGTGCTGCTGCAAACGCTGGACCTGGACGAGGAACGGTTGCTGCCCGGCGGCGAGGAACGCGGCGTGGCGCGGCTGCTGGTGGCCATCGCGCGCGGCCGCGCCGATGGCAGCGTGCCGGACGAGGTCTCGGAACGGCAACTGGCGCAGCAGTTCGGCGTCGGGCGCGGCGTGGCGGCCCAGGCCCTGGCGCAACTGGCGGAAGCCGGGGTGGCAACACGCAACCGCGGCCATGGCTGGCACGTCACCGCCGGCTTTACCTCGCGCGAGGAGCGCGCGGCCTCCTACCGCTTCCGCCTGCTGATCGAGCCGGCGGGGCTGCTGGAACCCGGCTTCGCGCTGCCGGCCGGCTTCGCCGCGCGCATGCAGCGGGAACACCGCCGCTTCCTGGAAAAGCCCTGGCGGGACGACGACGCCGTGGCCTTCTTCGAGATCAACGCCGCCTTCCATGCCGGGCTGGCCGATGCCTCCGGCAACCGCTTCATCGCCGCCGCCGTGGTGCAGCAGAACCGACTGCGGACGCTGTCCAACTATTCCTGGCGCATGGGACCGGACCGCGCCGCCGTGAACGTGCGGGAGCACCTGGCGATCCTGCAATCCGTGCTGGACGGCGACCGGGACCGCGCGGCGCTGCAGATGCGCCTGCACCTGGCCGATGCCCTGGCGCTGCGGCCCGTTCCCAAGGATTGATCTTCGGCATGCCATAGTGCAGGCTCGCGGGCATGACATCCTCCGCGACACCTTCCCGCTGGCCCGGCGGCGCCAGCTGCGTGGTCTGCGTCACCGTGCACATGGACGGCCCGGCCGTGGAGGCGGGGAAGGGGCTGAACCACCTCGGCATCCATTCGCGCGGCCGCTACGCCGCCCGGCGCGGCATCCCGCGCAGCCTGGAGGTGCTGGCGCGCCATGGCATTCCCGCCAGCTACTTCATGTGCGGCTATGACGCCGAGCTGTATCCCGGACTGATGCGGGAGGTGCACGCGGCCGGGCACGAGATCGCCGCCCATGGCTACCGCCACGAAGGCTGGGAACTGGGCGGGGAGGAGGTGGAGCTGCTGGAACGCACCCACGCCATCCTCTCCGACTGCGTGGGGGAGGCGCCGGTGGGCTGGTGCTCGCCCTCCGGCCGCAAGAGCGCGGTGACGCTGCCGACGCTGCGGCGCCTCGGCTATGTCTACGATTGCAGCGAGAAGGATGAGGACCTGCCCTATCTCGCCACGGTGGATGGCGCGGTCGCCGAGGACTTCGTCATCCTGCCCAACAACACCGTCTCGCTGGACGATGCGCCGCTCTACGTGCAGGGGCAGGCCACGGCGGCGGAGGCGCTCGCGAACTGGATGCAGGAGCTGGAGGCCATCGCGGAGGGCGACGGCTACCTGCACTTCATCGTGCATCCGCGCGCGGGCTACGGCTCCGGCACGCCGGCGCGCATGGCGGCGGTGGACCGCTTCCTGGCTGCGGCCAGGGCGGTGCCGGGGCTGCGCTTCATGACGCTGCGGGATCTCGCGGCGCATTGCCTGGCGCAGCCGCAATCCTGGCGGAGCCCACGGGCATGAGCGCGACCCTGCTTCTCACCGTCAACGTGCAGGGGCTGGGGCCGGAGCGCGCCGAGAGCAACGGCGCCGCGCTGTTCGGCCGTTTCGCCCATGGCGGCTACACCGGCCGCGTCGGGCTGGCCCGGCTACTGGACGCGCTGCGTGATCTTCGCGTCCACGCCACCTTCTTCTGGCCCGCCGCCGAGGCGCTGGCCATGCCGGCCCTGCTGAAGCGCTGTCTGCGCGAAGGCCACGAGATCGCCGCCCATGGCCATGATTTCGAGGACCACATGGCGCTGGAGCCGGCGCGCGAGGCCGCGCTGCTGGAAGAGGCGCACGCCACGCTGACGCGCCTTTGCGGCGCGGCGCCCATCGGCTTCCGCGCACCCACCGGCACGCTGTCGGCGAACACGCTGCCGATCCTTTCGCGCCTGGGCTACCGCTACGACAGCAGCTTCGTGGATGACGACGCGCCGTATCCTCTCGCGGAGGATGGCGGCGGCACCATGTTGGAACTGCCCTGGAGCGAGGGGCTGGCCGACGCCACGCATTTCTGCCGCCGCCTGACCCAGGACCGCGCCGAGATCCTGCTGAACGAGGAACTGGACGCGCTGCTGCCCGTCGCCGGCTATGCCTGCCTGACGCTACACCCGCGCGGCGACCTGGGGCTGGTGCGCGCCGCGCGCCTGCCGGTGCTGCACCGGCTGCTGGACCGCGCAGCCGCCCTGGGCGCCACCCCGCGCCGCTGTTGCGACCTGCTCTGACAGCCAGCCGCTTCAAGGAGACCCTGCCCATGCGCTTTCTCTCCCGCCGGCTGGCCCGGTGCCTGCCCCTGGCGCTCTCCGCCGCGCTCTCCGCCCCCTTGGCCGCGCCCGCCGCCCGGGCGGAGACGGTGCTGCGCGGCATGATCGGCTCCGACCTGCGCGGCCTGATGCCGGGCGTCAGCCCGGATGTCGCGACGGGCGCCGTGCTGCAGCACATCTATGAAGGGCTGGTCGCCTGGCGCAGTGACGGCAGCGTCAGCCCAATGCTGGCCGAGAGCATCGACACCAGCGCCGACGGCCGCGCCGTCACCTTCACGCTGCGCGAGGGGCTGCGCTTCCACAACGGCGCGCCGGTGACCTCGCGGGAGGTGGCCTGGACCTGGGGCCGCTTCCTGGATCCGAAGATGAACTGGCCCTGCCGCACCGCCTTCGACGGCACACGGCAGGTGCATGTGACGGCGGTGGAGCCGGTGGACGCGCGGCGCGTCACCTTCCGTCTGGCCGAGCCCTCGCCCGTCTTCCTCAGCATGATGGCGCGCTCGGACTGCGACAGCAGCGGCATCGCGCACCCGGATGCGGTGGATGCCGAGGGGCGCTGGAGCAAGGCCGTCGGCACCGGCCCCTTCATGCTGGAGGAATGGCGGCGCGGGCAGTACGTGCAGATCGCGCGCTTCCCTGACTATGTCTCCCGCACCGAGGCGCCGGACGGCCTGGCCGGCGCCAAGGCGGCGCAGGTGGACAGGATCCGCTTCACCCTGATTCCCGACCCCAGCGCCGCCCGTGTGGCGCTGCAGGCCGGCAACCTGGACGTGCTGCAGGAGGTGGACCCGACCCTGGCCAAGGAGCTGGAGGCCGCGCCCGGTATCCGGGTGGCGCATTCGCCGACCGCGGGGCTCAACACCGTGCTGATCCGCGCGAGCGACCCGGTGCTGGCCGACGCGCGGGTGCGGCAGGCTATCGTCGCCGCGGTGGACGCCGCCGGCATGCGGGAGAGCCTCTATGCCGGCTTCGGCGCGCCGGGCACCTCGCTGGTGCACACCACCAGCCGCTTCTACACCAATGTGCAGAAAGGCGAGATTGGCTTCGACCCCGCCCGCGCCGCGACGCTGCTGCGCCAGGGCGGATATCGCGGCCAGCCCGTCACCATCACCTCCAACAGCCAATTCGGGCTGATGAAGGACACGGCCATCCTGTTGCAGGCGCAGCTGGAGGCCGCCGGGATCAACGCGAAGGTCGAGATCCTGGAATTCGGCGCGCAGCTGCAGAAGTATTTCCGCGGCGACTACCAGCTCATGGTCTGGAACGTCACGCCCTATCTCGATCCGGTCTTCACCTTCGACCGCTTCGTGGGCGCGCCGGATGCCTCGCCGGACAAGGTGTGGCGCAGCGCGGCGGCGAACGACCTGCTGGCGAAGCTTTCCGCTACGCCGGAAGGCCCGGCGCGCCAGCCGGTCTTCGACGCGCTGCACCACCAGTTCCTGCAGGACGCGCCGATGCTGGTCTGGGCCAACCGCGAGACCATCGCCGCCATGCGCGACACCGTGCGGGGCTTCGAGCCCTGGCCCGGGCTGAAGCCGCGCTACTGGAACGTCTCGCTCGGCCGGTAGCGCGGGCCGCGCGGCGGGATCAGGCGTCCCGCCGCAAGTTCCAGAAGATGGGGAAGCCGGCGACGCGGCCGCGCAGGTTCTTCTTCAGCGCCGTCAGCCGGTACAGGCAGCCCAGTGGGATGCTGGGCAGCTCGTCCATCGCCACCACCTGCATCTCGCGCGCCAAGCGCCGCTGCTCCTGCAGCGTCGGGGCCACCAGCCACTCGTCGCGCAGCGCCTCAATGCGCGGCACGGTGGGCCAGCCGAACCAGGCGTCCTTGCCGTTGCCGCGGATCAGGCTGTGCGTGCCCGGGTTCTCGAACCACAGGCCTGGGAAGGCCCAGCAGGATAGCGACCAGCCGCCATTCTCTACCGGCTCCATCGAGCGGCGGCGCTGCGTCACGCTGGCGGAATCCAGCAGCGTCGCCTCGAAGTTGAAGCCCAGGCGCGGCATCAGGTCGGCCGTCACCTGCGCCATGGTGCCGGTGACGCCACCCTCGGCATTGCCCAGCAGCCGCACCTTTTCCCCGCCGTAGCCGGCTTCCTTGATCAACTGCCGCGCCTTGTTCAGGTCGCGCGGGCCCAGCAGCGGCGCAAGCCCGGCATCGCTGGCCATGGAGGAGCCGGCGGGAAAGAAGCCGGTGCCAATGGCGAAGCGCTTGGGGTCCGTTCCCACCGCCGCCATGGCGTAATCTTCCTGGCTCAGCGCCGGCAGCAGCGCCTGGCGCAGCTTCTTGTTGTCGAAAGGCGGCTGCAGGTGGTTGGGCCGCAGCACCATCACCGAGGGCAGCAGCTCCATGCGCGAGACCTCGATATCCCGCACGCGGTCGAACAGCTCGATGATCTCGGCCGGCGGGTCGGCGTACCAGTCCACCTCGCCGGTCTGCAGTGCGGCGGCGGCGGTGGAGGCATCGGGGATGCGGCGCCATTCCACGCGATCGAAATGCACCTGCTTGGCGCCGGCGGTCAGGCCACGCCCGGCATCCGGGGCCGGACTGTAGCCGGCGAAGCGCTCGTACACCGCGCGGGCGCCGAGCTGATACTCGTCGCGCTTGAACACGAAGGGGCCGGAGCCCGTGGTGTCCGTGATCTGTTGCGTGGCCGGGGCCTGCGCGATGCGCTCCGGCATGATGAACGGCACCGGCGCGGTGGCTTGGCCGAGCACGTTCAGCAGCAGCGGGAAGGGGCTCTTGAGCCGGAAGCGGATGCGGCGGTCATCGACCGCCGACATCTCGTCCATGCGCGCGGCGAGTGTCTGCCCCATCGGCGCCACGGCCATCCAGCGCCGCAGGCTGGCGACGCAGTCCTGGGCGCGGATGGCCTCGCCGTCGTGGAAGCGCAATCCGCTGCGCAGCGTCACGGTCCAGAGCCTGCCATCCTGCTCCACCGTGTGGCCCTCGGCGAGCTGCGGGCGCGGCTGCAGGTGTTCGTCCAGGCCGTAAAGTGTGTCATAGACCATGTAGCCATGGTCGCGGGTGATATCGACCGTGGTGAAGATCGGGTCGAAGATCGCGAGGTCGGTATAGGGCACGAAGCGCAGCACGCGCCCCTGCTGCGCCAGCGAGGGCCGCCCCAGGCCGAGCGCGGCGGCACCGATGCCGCCGGCCAGGACATCACGTCGTTGCATCATGATCGGTCCTTTCCGTCGGTTCAGGCGAGTTCGGCCAGGATGGCGTCCTCGGCCCGCCTCATGCCGTGCGCAATGCGGTTGGCGCGGCGGCGCAGTACGGTGCGCGCCATGCGCGCCGCATCCGGCTCCAGGCCTGCCAGCTTCAGGGCCGGCGCCAGCCCCGGCAGAAGCCGACTGGCGCGGCCCAGGTCGAAGTCGAAATCGCCGCCGGCATGGTGCATCATCGGGTTCAGGTACCGCGCGACGCGCAGCAGGGCGGCGTTGCGCCGCGCCGTGTCGGCGGCGGGGGCGGCGGCCAGCTTCGCCGCGGCGTCGCCCAGCCGTTGCGCCAGAGCGGAGAGTTCCGCGATCTCCGGCAGGTCCGGCGCGGTCTCCGCGTATTCCCGCAGGGCGGCGCGAATGTCGGCCACCGTGCCGCGGAAGTCCAGCGGCAGCACCTCTGTGCGCACCAGCCCTTCCAGCAGGTTGCGGTAGATCAGCGTGTCCGTCGCCAGGATATCGGGGTCGCAGCGGTCGGCGGTGTCCTGGTCGGTCTGCCACCACCAGGCCAGGCCGCTGTCAGGCATGTGGTCCGGGCTCGCCGCCGGCAGGAAGGCGCTGACCTGCGCGGTGGAGAGGCCGATGCCCGAGAAGCTCTGGTCGGAATTGCGGGCGCAGCGGCGCGGGTCGACATACCTGTCCTGCCGGTGAAGCGCGCGACGGACGAAGGTCTCCTCCTCCTCCGGCAGCGCGCCGGCGGTCGCTTCCAGCACGGCGGCGGCATAGTCGGCCAGCTCGCCGGTGGTGTTGCGAAGCGCCTTGGTGGTGGCGCCCTTCACGCCGACGATGTCGACGTTCAGATAGGCGACGGCGTCGCGGAACAGTTCTTCCCGCGCGTTGTCGGCGTACCAGGAGGAACCGGCATAGCCGCCCTGCTCATGCCCGGTCCACCAGCAGAAGCGCAGGCCGTGGCGCGGTTTCTCGCCGGCAGCGTAGAGGCGCGCCAGCTCCAGCAGCAGCGCCACGCCGGCCAGGTTGTCGGTCGCACCATCGGCCCAGGTGCAGTAATGCGCGCCCAGCAGCACGAAATGCGGGCTCTCCCCCGGGATCTCGGCGCAGGGCATGCGCACGCGGCGCCAGGCGCGGGTGGATTCCGCCAGCAGCAGCACCTCGGCCTCCGGCCCGGCTCCGCGCAGGGCGGCGCCGTCCTCCTTCGACACCTGCACCACCGGGATGGCGGGCAGCAGCGCCAGGTCGGCCACGCCGGTCGGCGCGCCCCAGACGGGGGAGGTCTGCACGTAATGCCGCTCATGCCCGTGCGAGACGGCGATCACCCCCACCGCGCCCGCACGCTGCGCCGCCATCACGGCGTCGTAGCGCGGCAGGCCCTCGATCAGCGCGATGCGGCCGGCGCGGTCGCCGCCATCGGCCAGCCGCGCGCGCAGTCCCCCGGGCGGGCTGGCACTGGCGAAGCCGACGCCGGTGGCCGCGATCTCGCACGGCGCCTCGCCCAGCAGCGTCACGGCGCTGCGGCCGGGCCAGGAGATGAAGGCGTCGAATTCATGTACCTCGTGCCGCACGCCGGCTTCATCCAGCAGGCGGGTGATGACCGCGCAGGCCCGCGCCTCTTCCTCCGACCCCGGCAGCTTGCGGCCAAGGGAGGACAGTTCCGTCACCACGCGGTGCATCGCGGCGCCGGAAATGCCTGCCGCTCTCGGCGCGGTGGGCAGGGCGCCGGCCAGGCGCGTCTGGTCATGGGTCATGGGTTCAGCCTCTCACTTCGCCGGGCGGATGCCGGTGGCCAGCGTGTACTGGTCGCCGCGCGGTTCCATGGTCAGGCCCCGGCGCAGGCCCCAGGCGCCCTTCAGGTAGAAGATCGGGATGGTCGCCAGGTCCTGCTCGAACACGATGCGGGTCGCGCGGTCCAGCACCGCCTGCCGCTCGGCGGGGTCGAAGGTGGCGGCGGCCTTGTCGATCAGCGCGTCCAGCTCCGGGTTGCTGTAGCGGCCGAGATTGGAGGTGCCGCGCCCGCGCGCCGGGTCGTAGCCCTGCACCAGGGAGGTGAAGGCATTGTCCGGCAGCCCCGCGGCGCTGCCGAAGATGCTCATGGAGGCCGAGAATTCAGGCTGCCCATTGGCGCCGCTCTGCGCCCGGCGAAAGAAGATGGCCGACGGCATGGCATCCACCGTGGTGCGGATGCCGACGGCGGTGAACATCTGGCCCATGGCCTGGCAGGTCTTGGAATCGCCGTAGAAGCGGTCGTTCAGGCAGTGCAGCGTCAGGCCGAAGCCCTGCGGAAAGCCGGCCTGCGCCAGCAGGCGGCGGGACAGGGCGGGGTCGAAGGCGGCGGGCTGGACGCCGGGCACATGGCCCAGGAAGCCCGGCGGCATGAACTGCCCGGCCGGCACGGCGCCGCCTTCCATGGCGCGCCCCGCGATGGCCGCGCGGTTGATGGCGTGGCTCAGCGCCTGCCGCACCTCGCGCTTCGCCAGCGGGTTCTCGGCCAGCGGCTTGCCGTCGGCGCCGGTGACGAAGTTGGTCTGCGCGCGGCTGTCCAGCGTCAGGTTCAGCGCGAAGAGCGAGGTGGCCGTTTCCAGCGTGGTCCGGCCGCCGTTGTTCTGCACGCGGTCGTAGAGCCCGGCCGGCACCGCATCCACTACGTCCACGTCGCCGGAGAGCAGCGCCGCCACCCGCGCGCTGTCATTGCCCAGGAAGCGGAACGTCACGCGGGACCAGGGCTGCTTCCCCGCGCGGTAGTCTTCGTTGCGCTCCAGCGTCACGTCCTGCCCCGGCGTCCAGCGGCCCCAGCGATAGGGGCCGGTGCCGATGGCGGCGCGGCCGCCGTTGAAATCCTCCGCCGTCGCGCCTTGCGCCGCGCGGGCGGAGGCGATGCCGAAGGTGGACAGGTTGTTGGGCAGCAGCGGGGAAGGCGCGGTGGTGCGGACGATCACCGTGTGCGGCCCGGCGGCCTCCACCGAGGTGATGTCGCGGATATAAGCGCGATAGGTCCGCACGCCCTCGATGGTTTGCGCGCGGCGGATGGAGAAGACCACGTCCTCCGCCGTCAACGGCGAGCCGTCGTGGAAGCGCGCGTCCTCGCGCAACGTGAATGCCCAGGTGGTGTCGTCCACCGCGCGCCAGGAGGTGGCGAGGCCCGGCGTCGGCTTCACCTGCGCGTCCTGCACCACCAGCGGTTCCCACACATGCAGTTGCACGTTGCGGCTGGGGGTGAAGAGCAGGTGCGGGTCGGCGCTGTCGATGGCCGCCTTCATGCCGATCCGCAACTCCTGCGCCGGGGCCAGGGTGGGGAGCGACAGGGCCGCCAGGAGGCCCGCGACAGGCACGCTGCGAATGGAAAGGGCCATCGGAACAAGCCTCCAGGCGAAGAGAGCCATCACCATGCGCCGGCGGCGCGTTCCCCGAAAACGAACCGGTGGTTCGTTTTTATTGTTGCGCGAAGTCGTATCAGCCGCGGCAGGCGCCAGCAATCCGGTTTCGGGCGTGGCGGCAAGATTCCCGCCTGCGCCTCAGCGGTGACCCAGCGCCCGGGACAGGGCTCGGGCGCCTTCCTCCGCCAGCGCCAGCAATTCCCTAGCGCGCGCGCCGCCGGCCCGCACGAGCGGCGCCGCGATCAGCAGCGCGGCCACCACCTGCCCCGCCGCGTCCACCACCGGCACGCCGACCGAGAAGGCTTCGGGCGAGACCTCGCCCCGGCTGACGCAATGGCCCTGGCTGCGGACCTTCTCCAGCTGCCGGCGCAGCTCCCCGGCCTCCACCGGCGTGTCCTCGGTGAAGGAGCGGCGCTGTCCGGCCAGCACGGCCCGCTGCACGGCCTCCGGCGCGAAGGCCAACAGCACCTTGCTGGCGCCGGCGTAGAGGGGCGAGGTCTGCCCCACCGTGGCGTGGTAGCGGATGATGCGGCCGGTTTCCCACTTGGCCAGGCACAGGCTTTCCAGCTCGTGCCGCACGCGCAGCTGCACCGTCTCGTCGCAGCGCGGGCCCAGGGCGTCCAGCACTGGCTGGCCCAGCCGCAGCAGGTCGATCTGCTGTTCCGCCCGCGCCGCCAGCCGCACGGCCTGGAAGCTGAGCCAGTAGGTGGCCTCCGCGCCCTTGCGCAGCACGAAGTTGTTGGCCTCCAGCGTCTGCAGCAGCCGGAAGGTGCGGGCCTTGCTGTTGCCGGACAGCCGCGCCAGGTCCGACAGCCCCAGCCCGGGCGTGTCGCCCACCAGGGTGAGCAGGCGCAGCGCGCGGTCGGCGGCGGCGATCAGGTAGCCGGGGGAGGCGTCCTCCTCCGCCGATGCGGGCGCGGCCGCGCGCGGCTTGGGTGTGCTGGCCATGCTGGTTCCTGAACGCTGCCTCCGCGCTGCCGTAGCAGAAGCGCGCGCAGGGGTCAGCCCGCCGCCTCCAGCGCCTCAGTTGCCTGCCGCAGCGCGTGGGCCGCGCGGTTGCGGGCCTGCCGGGCGGCGACGCGCAGAAAGGGCGCCTCCGGCGTGCCGGCCGCCTCCGCCAGGCGGCGCAGGGGCTGCAGGCTGGGCCAGGGGTGCTGCTCCAGCGCCGGATCGTGGCGGAAGCGGTCGCCCTGCGTGTAGTCCAGCGGCACCAGGGCGCGGGAGGCGCGCATCAGCGCCGCGTTCAGCGCGGGCAGGGCCTCGGACGGGGCGGCGGCGGCGCGGGCGGCGAGGGCGGCGGCGGCCTGCTCCAGCGCCGCGGCGCGCTCCGCCAACAGAGAAAGGTCCAGCGCGCCGTCCAGCGCGGCGCGCAGCGGCGCCAGCTCCGCGCCCAGGGCACGGGCATGCGCGGCATAGTCCAGCGGCAGCAGCGGGGTGGAGAGCAGGCGCCAGACCACGTGCACGAAGACGCGGGTGTCCCGCACCAGCCGGTCCGGGTCGATCTTGTCCAGCGTGTCGTGTGCCGTGTGCCACCACCAGCCCAGCGGCATGTGCGCCTGCGCGGCCACGCCCTCCGGCCGCGCGTGGCGGCTGAGGCTGTTGAAGATGGCGGGGATGCCGACCCCCCAGAAGCTCTGGTCGCCGTTGCGGCCGGGGCGGGTGGGCACGTAGTCCTGCCCGGCCTGGGCGGCCACGGCATCGGCGGCCAGCCCCCACAGCTCCGCCGCCGCGCCGGAATGCGCCACGTCGTCGGCGTCGCGCCCGCCGGTGGAATCGGTGTTCACATGGGCGACGCAGCGGCGGTCCAGCTCGTCCCAATACTCGTCGGCATACCAGGCGGAGCCGGAATAGCGGCCCTGAGAATGGCCGGACCAGAAGCAGAAGCGCAGCCCGCGCCGCCAGCCCTGGCGCTGCCCGACGCAGAGCCGCGCCACCTCCATCATGGTGGCATTGGCGGCGCCGTTGTCCATGACGCCGAGATGCCAGGTGTCGTGGTGGCCGGAAAACATCACGAAGGGCGCCTCCGGCCCGGCGCCGGGCGCCTCCAGCTCCGCCACCAGGATCGGCGTGTCCCGCCAGCCCGTGTCCACCTCGGCGAACAGGGTGGCGGAGAGCGCCTCGCCGGCCCGCAGCCGGTCACGCAGCGCGAGGCCCGCCTGCCGCTCCACCGTGACGGCGACGGTGGAGGGAAGCTGCGCCCGCGTGGTGTCGGACGGGCTGCCCCAGACCGGCGAGATGCACATCTCGTGTAGCTGGTCGTCGGGCGAGATATGGAGCTGCGCCAGCGCCCCGGCGTCGCGCGCCCGGGCGGCGCTGGCCGGGTTGGCCATGCCCTCGATCAGCGCGATGCGGCCGCGCAGGTCCTTGCCCACGAAATCCGCCGCCGCGCCGGGGCCGAGGTCCACCAGGTTCGCGGTCACGCCCTCCGGCCCGGAGGACAGGGAAAAGGAATGGGTGATGCAGGGCAGGTCCCGGCCGCTGGCCGAG
Source organism: Roseomonas sp. KE0001 (assembly GCF_016107285.1). GTDB lineage: Bacteria > Pseudomonadota > Alphaproteobacteria > Acetobacterales > Acetobacteraceae > Pseudoroseomonas. The sequence continues at coordinate 37,783 of NZ_RCVQ01000013.1, forward strand.
ACGCGCGCGGCGCCGGGCAGGCTGATATAAGCCGGGTGGTGCAGGATGGCGGTGCGGTAGCCGTAGTCGCGCATCCGCGTCTCGATCATGCGCAGGCTTTCCAGCTCCTCCGGCGTGCCGGCCAGCTTCACGCGGGTGGCCAGGGCTTCCAGGTTCCGCATCATCGCCTCGGCGGAAACGGCGGCGGTTAGCGTAGGCAGGACGGTATCGGTCATGGGGCCTCTGTTCCGGAGGCGGCGATCCTGGGCGGGTGCGCGGGGGGCGTCAAGATTCCGAACCGGCGGTTCCTTTTTCGGCCGGCCGCTGTTTACGCATAACTTTTATTATGTAACAATAATGATGGTCACATCTTCCGAGGTTTGTTCCTCGAAGGCGCATCCGTATTGACCGGCCGGTCGGTCAGCAGCAGTTTGTGCTGATGCAAAGCGGCGACGGAGATCGCCTCAGCCGACTGGAGGAGGAGTTCATGGTGGCGTGTAGTGTCTCCCGCCGGCATCTGCTGGCGGGCATGGGGTGCCGTCATACCCGGCCGTCGCGAAAAGTCGCGCCAATTCCGAGAGAATCTGCAGGATACGCTCATTCGGCTTGGTCGCGTCCGACACCGATCCGTTGAGTGCGGCACGCGCCATGAGGAACCTCCAGGGCCGCCGCATATTGTCCGCCCGGGCAGGTGTTCGCAACTCCCGCCGGCCGACCGGCCGTGCGCGCGCGGAAGCGGGCCGCGCCCCATGCGCGGCGGATCGGCAGGACCTCGCAATCAGACCTTGGCGACGTTCCACGGCAAGGTCGCCGGCCCCTTGAGCACGCCCTGGATGTTCTTGCGGTAGGCGGTGCGCTGCACGTACTGGCCCAGCGGCACGATGGGGGCGGTGCGCATCACCACGGCCTGGATGCGGTCGCCGATCGCCACGCGCTCTGTCTCCGACGGGGCGCGCAGCCACTGCTGCACCAGCGCCTCCACCTCCTCGTTCTCGTACCAGCCGAAATAGCCGCGCGCGCCTTGGCCGCGGATCATGAAGTTCACCGGCGGGCTCATGATCGCGGGGCCGTTCACCACGGTGACGAAGGCCGACCAGCCGCCCTGGGCGATCGGGTCCTTCTTCACCCGCCGCTGCACCACGGTCCCCCAGTCCGTGCTGACCACCTCCACGTTCAGCCCGATCTGGCGCATCAAGTCAGCCGCCAGTTCGGCGAAGTCGCCCAGCGGCGGGTTGTCGGTGGGCGCCAGCAGCACCACCGGCTCGCCCTTGTAGCCGGCGGCGGCGATGGCGGCCTTCGCGGCCTTGACATCGCCCGGCATGGTGCCGGGGATCGGCCGCCCCGCCGGCGTGCCGCAAGGAAAGGCCGAATGGCAGATGGTGTAGGAGGATTCGTCCCCCGCCGCCGCAACCTGCAGGAAAGGGTGCTGGTCCACTCCCCGCAGCACGGCGCGGCGGATGGCCTCGTTGTTGAAGGGCGGGTGCAGCACGTTGAAGCGCAGCGCGCCGGCCCAGCCGGTGGGGTCGATCACGTCCAGCGCGATGTCGCTGCGCCGCTGCAGCACGGGCACCAGATCCGCCAGCGGCTTCTCCACCCAGTCCACCTCGCCCTGCTGCAGGGCGGCGACGGCCGTGGCGGAATCCGGGATCACCCGCCACTCGATGCGATCCAGCTTCGCCACCTTGCCGCCGGAGGTCCAATCCGCCGCCTCCTGCCGCGGCACGTAGCCGGCGAACTTCTCATAGACTGAGAGTACGCCGCTGACATACTCGTCCGCCTTGAAGCGGAAGGGGCCGGAGCCGACCATCTCCGGCACCTGCTGCCCCGGGTCGGTCTTCGCCAGCCGCTCTGGCATAATGAAGGGCGGGAAGACGGACATGGCCATCAGGGTCGCCAGCGTCGGCATCGGCTCCCTCAGGTGCGCGACCACCGTGCGGTCGTCCGGCGCCTCCCACCGGTCCAGGAAGGTGCCGATGATCTGCCCGGCGCCCTGGCGGATGCACCAGCGCTGCAGGCTGGCCACGCAGTCTCGCGCCAGCACGGGCGCGCCGTCATGGAAGCGCAGTCCGTCCCGCAGCCGGATGGTCCAGCGGCGGCCGTCGTCGGAGATCGTGTGGCCCTCAGCCATCTGCGGCAGCACGTTGCCCCAGGCGTCGGCGCCGTAGAGCGCGTCGAACACCGCGTAGCCGTGGCACAGCGTGACATAGGCGGTGGACCAGATCGGGTCGAGCTGCGTCAGGTTGGCGGAAGGCACGTAGCGCAGCACGCGGCTGCCGGCGCCCTGCGCGACGGCGAGGCGCGGCAGGGCGCCCAGGGCGGCGGTCGCGGCGAGACGGGGAATGAAGCCGAGTTCCTCGCAGGCCGTGAGGAACTTCGCCCGCAGCGCCGGCTTGCCGCGATCGGGCGGGATCAGCCACTCGGCCTCCGCCAGGTGCTGCAGGGTGAGGCTCTGGACGGAGGCCAGCGGGTGGTCCGCCGGGGTGATCAGCACGTAGCGCTCCCGCGCGAAGAGCAGCGACCCCAGGTCCGGCGGGACGACCGGCGCCGTCTGGATGCACAGGTCCAGGCGCCCGTGCCGCAGGGCTTCCAGCTGCTGGTCCTCGTGCATCACCTCGAAGCTGACCTGGATGGCGGGGAAGGCCTCGCGCAGCTTGCGGATGGCCCGCGGCAGCACGCCGTTATACATGGCGCCGGGCATGTGCCCCATGATCACCAGCCCGCCCTCGCCGCTGGAGCGGCGCTGCAGGCCACGCGCCAGCTTCTCATTGCTGCGCAGCAGGTCCCGGGCGTTCTCCAGCAATTCCTGCCCGGCGATGTTGAGGCGGATGCCCCGTCCGACGCGGTCGAACAGCGGAAAGCCGATCTCGTCCTCGAGCTGCCGTATGGTCCGGCTCAGAGGAGAGGCCGAGATGTTCAGCAGCACCGCCGCGCGGGCAATGCTCTGCTGCTCCGCGACCACCACAAAATAACGCAGGCTCCGCAGATCCAGCATTGCCCTTCCCTTCTACCACCACGGCGGCTCGCGCGTCGAGTTCGGCCGAAGGTGGCACACAGCTGTGGCAGGACCGGCGCGGCGCGTTCATGGGCGGCGCGAGCCGCGCCGGCCGCAGGTTCCGTGAAGCCGGCGACGCCGCCACCCGGGATGGCAGGCAGCGGCGCCATCCAGGCGCAGGCACGGAACTTGCTGCCCTCCAGTCCGATTCAGCAGAGCAGGCGCGGGCCGGAACCGGACCCGCGCCGTGCGCCGGCAGGGAGCAGGTGGCCATGATGAACCTCTTCACGATCCCCAACATGGTGGGGGGCCACCTGGTCGGCTGGCGCCACCCCGACGCCTGGCCCGAGCCGGTGATGAACCTGGCCTACAACATCGAGACGGCCCGCATCGCCGAGCGCGGCAAGCTGGACGGCCTGTTCCTGGCCGACGGCAACGCCGTGCGGGACATGGACAAGCCCGCCCTCTTCGCCGCCAACTATCCCAGCTCGCGGCCCGGCGTCTTCGATCCCGTGGTGCTGCTGACGGCGCTGGCCGGCGTCACCAGCCGCATCGGCCTGGTCTCCACCGCCACCACCACCTTCGACCAGCCCTATTTCGTCGCCCGCCGCTTCGCCTCGCTGGACCATGTCAGCGGCGGCCGCGCCGGCTGGAACATGGTCACCAACTCCTTCGCCGGCGACGCCTTGAACTTCAACCACGCCGAGCCCGTGGGGCGCGAGGACCGCTATGCCCGCGCCGAGGAATTCGTCGGTGTGGTGAAGGGGTTGTGGGACAGCTGGGCGGAGGACGCCTTTGTGCAGGACAAGGCCAGCGGCCGGTTCCTGGACCCGGCGCGCGTGCACGTGCTGAACCACCAGGGCGCGCATTTCCGCGTGCAGGGACCGCTGAACGTGCCGCGCACGCCGCAGGGCCGGCCGGTGGTCTTCATGGCCGGCCAGTCCGAGCCGGGCAAGGAGCTGGCGGCGCGGGAGGCGGACGCGATGTTCGGCGCCGGCAGCACGCGCGAGCAGTTCCAGCGTGACTACGCCGACATCAAGGGCCGCATGGCGAAATACGGCCGCGCGCCGGAGGAGCTGCGCTTCATCCCCGGCGTCAGCGTCTTTGTCGGCCGCACGGCGGCGGAGGCGGACGAGCTGTACGAGGAGCTGGCGGCGCTGATCACGCCCGCGCTCGGCGTGCACTACCTGTCCAAGATCGTCACCCGGGACCTCAGCGGCTATCCGGTGGACGGGCCGCTGCCGGAAGTGGCGGCCGAGGTGATCGGCGGCAGCAGCACGCGCACGCTGGCCATCGAGATGGCGCGCCAGGAGAACCTGACGATCCGCCAGCTCTACGAGCGCATGGTGCCGGCCTTCGGCAGCCCGGTGATCAAGGGCGACCCGGTGCAGGTGGCGGACATCATGGAGGACTGGTACCGCGGCCAGGCCTGCGACGGCTTCATGGTCTCGATCCCGGTGATGCCGCGCGGGCTCACGGACTTCGTCGACCTGGTGGTGCCGGAGCTGCAGCGGCGCGGCCTGTTCCGCCGGGACTACCAGGGCACCACGCTGCGCGAGCACATGGGGCTGGCGCGGCCGCGGAACCGCTTCTTCCCCACCGGCGCCTCCCTGGCGGCGGATTGAGCGCCCAGGAGGACCCCACGGGGAGGAAGGCTTAGGCCGCCTCCCCCAGCGCGGGCGGGATGGCGGCCAGGGTTTCCAGCGGCAGGTGGCAGGCGATGCGGTGCCCCGGCGCGGGCTGCCGCACCGGCGGCGGCACGGTGTCGCAGACCCCGCCGATGCGGCGCGGGCAGCGCGGCGCGAAGCGGCAGCCCGCGCCGTCCGGCACGGCCGAGGCATCGCCGGTCAGCCGCACCCGCCGGGCCGCGCGCCCGCCCGAGCCCACCAGCGGCACGGCGGAGAGCAGCGCCTCGGTATAGGGGTGGTAGGCCGGCGACAGCACCTGCTCCGCCGTGCCGATCTCCACGATGGCGCCGCGGTACATCACCGCGATGCGGTCGGCCAAATGCGCGATGACGCCGATGTCGTGCGAGATGAACAGGTAGGCCAGGCCCAGCTCGTCCCGCAGGTCCGACAGCAGGTTCAGCACCGCCGCCTGCACCGACACATCCAGCGCCGAGACCGCCTCGTCGCAGACGACGAAGTCCGGCCGGCTGGCCAGCGCGCGGGCGATGCCGATGCGCTGCTTCTCGCCGCCCGACATCTGGTGCGGGTAGCGCGCGCGGTAGCTGGAGGGCAGCCGCACCAGCTCCAGCAACCGGTCCACCTCCCGGTCCGCCGCCGCCCCGCGCGCCAGCCCGAAGCGGACCAGCGGCCAGCGCAGCGCCTGTTCCACCGTCTGGCGCGGGTTCAGCGAGGAGTTCGGGTTCTGGAACACGATCTGCGCGCGCCGGCGGAACTCCACCGCCGGGCGGTCGGTCACCGGCTGGCCGTCGAAGCGCAGCCGGCCCGCGTCGGCGCCCAGCAGCCGCAGCACCATGCGGCCCAGCGTGGACTTGCCGCAGCCGGATTCGCCCACCAGCCCCAGCACCTCCCCCCGCGCGACGTGGAAGGAGACGTCGTCCACCGCGCGCAGCTCCGCCGGGCGCCGCAGCGCCAGCCTGCCGCCGCGCAGCGCCAGGCCGGGCCGGCCCAGGCGGAAGGTCTTGGTCAGCTCCGTCGCGATCAGCAGCGGCGCGTCGGAAGGCCGGCGCGGCGGCGGCGGCGGCGCCCCGGTCACCCCGGGCAGCGGCGCCAGGCCGACGGCCTCGGCCCGGTGGCAGCGCACCAGCCGGCCGTCCTGCGGCGCCAGGGCCTGCGGCGCGGCGCAGGACGGCAGGGCGAAGGCGCAGCGCGGGCGGAAGTTGCAGCCGGGATCGGGCCGGGTCAGGTCCGGCAGCCCGCCCGGGATGGGCGCCAGCCGCCCCATGCGGCCGCGGTCCGCGCGCGGCACCGCCGCCAGCAGCCCGCGCGTGTAGGGGTGGCGCGGCGCGGCCAGCAGCGTGGCCGCCGCGCCCTGCTCCACCACCCGCCCGGCATAGAGCACGGTCAGGTCGTCGCACAGCCGGTCCACGATGCCCAGGTTGTGGCTGACCAGCAGCATGCCCACGCCGCGTTCGCGACGGAGCCGGTCCAGCAGGTCCAGGATCTGCGCCTCCACCGTCACGTCCAGCGCGGTGGTGGGCTCGTCCAGCAGCAGCAGCTCCGGCTCGCAGGCCAGGGCCGTGGCGATCACCGCGCGCTGCTTCATGCCGCCCGAGAGCTGGTGCGGGTAGGCGCGGACCACGGATTCCGCGCGGGCGATGCCCACCTCCGTCAGCAGCGCGGCGGCCCGGTCCAGCGCGTCCTGGCGCGACATGCGCAGGTGGCGCACCAGCGGTTCCGCCACCTGCGCGCCGATCGTCATGGCGGGGTTGAGCGCGGAGCCCGGGTCCTGGAACACCATGCCGATGCGCCGGCCGCGCAGCGCCGCCGCCTGTTGCCGCAGGTCCAGCCCGTCGAACTGCATGGACGCCGCGTCCAGGACGGCGCCGGTGCCGGGCAGGCCCAGCAGCGCCATGACCAGGGAGGACTTGCCCGAGCCGCTCTCCCCCACCAGCCCCATGACGCGGCCGCGCGAGAGGGACAGGGAGACGCCCTCCAGCGCCCGGACTGCGCCGCGCGGGCCGGGGTAGCGCAGGGACAGGTCGCGCACGTCCAGCAGGGGCTGCTCAGCCATGGCCGCGGCCCCGCATGCGGGGGTCCAGCAGGTCGCGCAGCCCCTCCCCCACCATGTTCACCGCCACCAGCAGGGCGCAGAGGCAGAGGCCCGGCATCAGGCCGATCCAGGGCGCTTCCTCGATGAAGGGGCGGCTTTCCGCGATCATCAGGCCCCACTCGCTGGCGGGCGGTTGCGGGCCGAGGCCCAGGAAAGACAGCGCGGAGCCCAGAAGGATCGCGAAGGTGATGCGCAAGGCGGTTTCCACGATGATGGGCGACCAGGCGTTGGGCAGGATCTCCGACCACAGGATGCGGACCATGCCGTCCGCCCGCGCCCGCGCCGCGTCGACGAAGTCCTCCGCCAGCAGGCCCAGCGCCACGGCGCGGGACAGGCGCGTCATGATCGGCACGTAGACCAGCCCGACGGCGGCCACCGTCTTGCCCAGGCCGGGGTCGGTGGTGGCCAGGATCAGCAGCCCCAGCAGCACCGGCGGGATGGAGATCAGCAGGTCCACGCCGCGCATCACCGCCTCCTCCACCCATCCCCGGTGGAAGGCGGCGAGCATGCCGAGCGGCACGCCCACCAGCAGGCTGAGCCCGGTGGCGCCGAAGCCCATCAGCAGCGAGTAATGCGCCCCCGCCAGCACGCGGGAGAAGACGTCGCGGCCGAACTCGTCCGTGCCGAACCAGTGCGCGGCGGAGGGCGGCCGCAGCCGGTCCAGCACCGCGAACTCCTCCGGCGGGTAGGGCGCGATCCAGGGGCCGAGGATGGCCAGCAGCGCGATGACGCCGACAACGGCGCCGCCCACCACCAGGCTGGCCGGCCAGCGCCGCCCCGGGCGCGCGAGGGCCACGCCGCTCATGCCGCGCCGCCGTAGCGGATGCGCGGGTTCAGCAGCGCGTAGAGCAGGTCCGCCACCAGGTTCGCCAGCGCGTAGGCGGCGGTGACCACGATCATGCCGCCCATCATCAGCGGCAGGTCCTGGTTCTCGATGGCGTAGATCAGCAGCCGCCCCAGGCCGGGATAGGAGAACACCGTCTCCGCCACCACGATGCCGCCGATCAGCAGGCCGACATCGATGGCCAGCACCGTGATGGCCGGCAGCAGCGCGTTGGGCAGCGCGTGGCGCCACAGCACCACGCGTTCCGGCATGCCCTTGGCGCGGGCGGCGAGCACGTAGTGGCTGTCCAGCGCCTCCAGCATCGAGGAGCGCACCATGCGCGAGACATGCGCGGTCAGCCCCAGCGCCAGGGTGGCCACCGGCAGCACCAGGTGGCTGGCCCAGCGCAGCACGCCGCCCTCGCCCATCGGCGTGTAGCCGGTGGCCGGCAGCCAGCCCAGCCAGGAGGCGAAGAGCAGGATGGCGAGGATGCACCAGAAGAATTCGGGAATGGCGATGAACACGTACTGCGCGATCGTCAGCACCTGGTCCTCCACCGAGCCGCGCTTCACCGCCGAATGGATGCCCAGCGCCATGCCGAGCAGCGCCACCAGCACGATGCTGATGCCGGCCAGGATGGCGGAGCGGCCCAGCGCTTCCAGGATCAGCGGCCCGGCCGGGCGGTCCATGGTCAGGGACAGGCCGAAATCGCCGCGCAGCAGGGCGCTGAACCAGCGCCAGTACTGCAGCCAGAGCGGGTCGTTGAGGCCGAGCCGCCGTTCCAGCGTGGCGATGGCGTCCGCCGTCGCGAACTCGCCCAGGATCATGTGCGCCACGCTGCCGGGCAGCAGGTGCACGATGCCGAAGACCAGCACCGTCATCGCCCAGACGATGGCGACGACGGAGAGCAGGCGGCGCCCGACGAAGCCGGCCACGCGCGGCTCAGGCGGCCATGGTGGTGTCGCGCAGGTCGAACCAGCGCAGCGGGTGGGTGGCGACGCCCTTGACGTTGCCGCGGTAGCCGCAGGCGAAGTTCATGGTGTAGGAGAAGTAGCTGACCGGGTTGTCCGCCAGCACGGCCTGCATCTCCAGGTAATGCTTCTTCTGCTGCTCCGGGTCGCCGGTCAGCCGCGCGGCTTCCAGCGCCTTGTCCATGCGCGGGTCGTTGTAGTGCCAGAGCCGCTCGTTCCAGCTGCCCTTGGAATGCAGGAAGGGATAGGTCGCGGTATCCACCGTCGGCCGCGCGAAATAGCCGTCGATGAACAGCGGCGCCTTGCCCGACACTTCCGCCGAGTAGCGGGCATAGGGCACGCGCTGCACCTCCAGCTCGAACCCCGCCGGGCGCAGCAGCTGCTGCAGCGTGACGCCGAGCCGGTCGCGCAGCGGGCGGCCCACCGGCACGATGATGGGCAGCTTGATGCCGCGCGGGTAGCCGGCCTGCGCCAGCAGCGCCTTCGCCCCCGCCACGTCCGCCTTGGACTGGAAGGGAACCTCCTTGTTGAAGAACGGGTGGTTGGGCGGGATCGGGCTGTGCGTCGGCGCGCCTTCCCCGAACAGCACGAGCTGCACCACGTCCTGCTTCGGCGCCGCCATGTGGAAGGCGCGGCGCACGCGGGCGTCGTCGAAGGGCTTTATGGCGTTGTTCAGGATCGCCGCGTCCCAGGTGGCGGTGGGGATGCTCTCCACCCGCACGGCGGCGACCTCCTTCAACGCGCGGATGTTCTCCGGCCCCAGGTCCCAGACCACGTCGATGTCGCCGGCCTGCAGCGCCGCCACGCGCACCGCCATCTCCGGCATGATGCGGATCTCGACGCCCTCCAGCTTCGGCCTGCCGGGCTCGAAGTAGTTCGGGTTCTTCACCAGCACCAGGCGGTCGCCCGGCGTGTAGCTGCGGAACATGAAGGGGCCGGTGCCGACGGGCTGCGTCGCCAGCGCGTCGAACCCGTCATGCGGCACGATCTTGGCCTGCCGGTCCGCCAGGATGTCGGCGAAGCCGCCATAGGGGTAGGAGAGCCTGAAGACGACGGTATGCGCGTCCGGCGCCTCCATGCCCTCGATCATCTCGTAGTTGCTGCGGGCCGCGCAGCCCGTCTCGGGGTCAAGGATGCGGCGGTAGGTCGCGACCACGTCCTGCGACGTCATCTCGCGCCCGTTGTGGAACTTCACGCCCTGCCGCAGCCTGAAGGTCCAGTTCCGCAGGTCTTCCGAATAGGTCCAGGATTCCGCCAGGTCCGGCTCGATCGTCTGGTCCTCGCGGATGCGCGTCAGGCCGCTGAAGACCAGCACGTCGTAGATGTATTCCTCGCCCGTGGTGGTCTTGGTGACGTCCAGCGTGCGCAGGCTGCCGCCGACCGCGATGCGCAGCACGCCGGCGCCCTGCGCCGCCGCCGGGCGCGCCAGGCTGGCGGCGGCGACCACGGCGGGAAGGGCCAGGATGCTGCGTCGCTGAAGGGACATCACGATCTCCGCGTGCGGGTTGCTGCCGGGCAGGCCGGGCCGGTGCGGCAGTCAAGCCTCGCACCGCCGGATCTGTCGAGCGCAAAGCGGCGCGCACGTGGTCAGAATTTCAGCATACGGCCGGCGCATTCCCAATGATGCACAAATTCCGTTCCAAATGGCCCGCATCATGGCCATTTCATTAGCATATCCGGCCACCGCCGCGCGGGCCGAACGGGTTCCGGCAGGCGCGCGGCACGGTACGCTTCTTGCGTCCTGCGCCGGACGCCGCCGTTCGGATTGGAGAAGCGCTTGGCCCGTTCCCGGAAGATGCACCTCGCCGCCTATCTGAAGACGGCGCCCACGGCCAGCTACGCGGCCGGCTGGCGCCATCCGGCCGCGACGCTGAACGATATCTGGACGCCGCAGCGCTACGAGCATATCGCCCGCGTGCTGGAGGACGCGCGCTTCGACGTCGCCTTCTTCGCCGACGGGCTCGGCGTGCCGGACATCTACCGCGGCAGCTTCGCCGACTATCTCGGCCGCGGCGGGCAGACCAGCCTGCTGGACCCGATGGTGGTGCTGCCGCTGATGGCGCGCGTCACGTCGCGTCTTGGCCTGGCGCCGACCATGTCCACCACCTTCAACGGCCCCTACCAGCTCGCGCGCAGCCTGGGCTCGCTCGACCTGCTGAGCGGCGGCCGCGCCGCGTGGAACGTGGTGACCTCGGCCACCGAGTTCGAGGCGCGGAACTGTGGCATGGAAGGCCTGCCGCCCAAGGACCAGCGCTACGACCGCGCCGACGAGGTGCTGGAAGCCTGCTTCGCGCTGTGGAGCGGATGGGACGCCGACGCGGTGGTGCTGGACCGCGAGGGCGGGCAGTTCATCGACACCAGCAAGGTCCGCTACGCCGATTACCAGGGGCGCTATGTCAGCGTGCGCGGCCCGCTCTCCATCCCGCGCAGCGCGCAGGACCGGCCGGTGGTGATGCAGGCCGGCTCCTCGCCACGCGGCCGCGCCTTCGCCGCGCGCTGGGCCGAGATCATCTTCTGCTCCCACGCCACCCGGGAGGACGCGCAGCGCTACTACGCCGACATGCACGCGCGCATCGAGGAAGCCGGGCGCGTGGCGGAGGATTGCAAGATCCTGCCCTCCTTCTCCGTCGTGCTGGGGGAGACGGATTCGATCGCCCGGGAACGCGCCGCCTATCTCGACACGCTCGTGGACCCCGAGCTGGTGATGGCCTCCAGCTCCGAGCTGCTGGGCGTCGACCTCAGCACGATCGAGACCGAGGAGCAGGCCGAGGCGGCGGCCGGCACCCAGGGCATCGCCGGCTCACGCCAGCGCATGGGGCAGGTGGCGCGGGCGCAGGGCATCAGCTTCGCGCAGGCCGTGCGCAAGCCGCGCGGGCTGATCGCCGGCACGCCGAAGATGATCGCCGACATCATGGAGGACTGGTTCACCTCCGGCGCCTGCGACGGCTTCGTGCTGCCGCCGACCGTGTTCCCCACCACGCTGGAGGAGTTCGGCCGCATGGTAGTGCCGGAGCTGCAGCGCCGCGGCCTGCTGCGCCGCGAGTATGCCGGCACGACGCTGCGCGAGAACCTGAGGAACCCGGGCTGACGGCGGGCGGCGCGGGGTGCCGCGCCGGGCCGCCGGCCGCTGCACGCGGACCGGCGGACCCTGGCGGCGGGCGAGATGCCGGGGGCGGACCCGGTCCCGACGGTGCGGTCACCGGCCGCCCGGGCGGCCCCGGCTCAGCCGCAATGCGCCACCCCGCCGCGCTCCAGCACCCGCGCCACGCGCAGCGCCAGGTCCTCCCGCCAGGGCGCGGCTATGACCTGCACGCCGATCGGCAGCCCCGCATCGGGCCAGAGCGGCACCGCGACCACGGGCAGGCCGATGAACGAGATGGGCTGGGTATAGAGGCCGAGATTGGGCCGCAGCGGCACGGTGGCGCCGTCCAGCTCCAGCGTCTTCTGCCCCAACAGCGGCGCGCGTACCGGCGTCGCGGGGGCCAGCACCACGTCCACGTCCCGGAACAGCGCCGCCACCCGCGCCTGATACCAGCGGCGGAAGCGCTGCGCCCACGCCACCCAGGCCGCCGGGATGGCCAGGCCCGCGATCAGCCGGTCCCGCACCTCCGGGTCGAACCCGGCGGCGCGGTCGCGCAGGCGGGCGGCGTGCAGGGCGGCGCCCTCGGCCGCCGTGATGACGTAGGCGGCGGCGCGGGCCCGGTGCGCCTCGGGGAACTCCACCACGGTTGTGGCGCCCAGCGCGCGCGCGGCCGCGGCGACCGCCGCGAAGGCCTCCGGGTGGCCGCCCCGGGCGAAATAGCCGCCGGCCACCGCGATGCGCAGCCCGGCGATGCCCCGCTCCAGCTCCGGCAGCACGGGCTCGACCGGGCGCGCGGCCTGCATCGGGTCCTCGGGGTCCGCGCCCTGCAGGGCGTCATGCACCCGCGCCAGGTCCGTCACGTTGCGCGCCAGCGGCCCGAGATGGTCGAAGGAGGAGACGAAGGGAAAGGTACCCGCGCGGCTCAGGCGCCCATAGGTCGGCTTCAGCCCGAACAGCCCGCAGAGCGAGGCCGGCACGCGGATGGAGCCGTTGGTGTCCGAGCCCAGCGCCACCGGCACCATCCCCGCCGCGACCGCCGCCGCCGAGCCGCCGGAGGAACCGCCGGTCATGCGCTCCGGGTCGCGCGGGTTGCGGGAAGCGCCGTCATGCGCGTTCTCGCCGGTGAAGTCGTAGGCGTACTCGCCCATGTTCAGCGCGCCCAGCAGCACGCCGCCGGCCTGCTCCATGCGGCGGACCAGGAAGGCATCGCGCGCGGCGGGCGGGCGGTCCCGGTTGATGCGCGACCCGGCCAGGGTGGGCAGCCCCGCCACGTCGAACAGGTTCTTCACCGCGAAGGGCATGCCGGCCAGCGGCGCGGGGGCGGCGGCGTCCAGCCGGTCCGCCGTGGCACGGGCGCGCTCCGCCGTGACGGCGGTAAAGGCGTTGATCAGCCCGTCGTGTTCCGCGATGCGGGCCAGCGCGGCCTCCACGCCGTCGCGGGCGGTGCCCTGGGCGATGGCGGTGCTCATGCGCGGAAGACCGGGGCGAATTCCGCCTCGTCCTCCAGCGGGAACTCCGCCACCAGCCGCGCGGCGGCGGCGACCGTGGCGAAGCTGGCGGCCGCCACCTCCCGCCATTCCGGCTGCAACGGGATCTCGAACAGCGCGGCCGCCGTGTCGATGGCGTCGCGGGGGTCGGGCGTGTCGCTCATGGTGCTCTCCGGCGTTCAGACGGGCGGGTGCGGGATGGCGGCGAGCAGTTCCCGCGTGTAGTCGGCGCGCGGGGCTTCCAGCACCTGCTCCACCGGGCCTTCCTCCACCACGCGGCCCTGGCGCATGACGATGACGCGGTCGCAGAGCAGGCGCACCACGTGCAGGTCGTGGCTGACGAAGAGGTAGCTCATGCCCAGCCGCAGCTTCAGGTCCTGCAACAGGTTCAGCACCACGGCCTGCACGGAGACGTCCAGCGCCGCCGTGGGCTCGTCCAGGATCACCAGCTCCGGGTCCAGGGCGATGGCGCGGGCGATGCCGACGCGCGCCTTCTGCCCGCCCGAGAGCTGGTGCGGGAAGCGGTCCAGCAGCGGGCGCGGCAGGCCGACCAGCCCGGCCAGTTCCTCGACGCGGGCGCGCAGCGCGGCACCGCGCGCCGTGCCCATGCGCAGGATGGGGTCGGCGATGGCGCGGGCGGCGGTCAGGCGCGGGTTCAGGCTGTCGGTGGGGTCCTGGAACACCATCTGGATGCGGCTGCGCAGCGGGGAGGAAGCGAAGCCGCGCGCCGGGATGCCCGAGATCTCCTGCCCCTTCAGGCGGATGCTGCCGGCGGTCGGGTCCAGCAGCCGCATCACCATCATCGAGGTGGTGGACTTGCCGCAGCCGGATTCCCCCACCAGCCCCAGGCTTTCCCCCCGCCGCACCGTGAAGCTCAGCCCGTCCACGGCGCGGAAGGGCGCCGGCGCCGCGCGGCCCGCGAGCCGCCCCAGCAGCCCGCCGCCGCGCGAATATTCCTTCACCAGGCCCGCGACCTCCAGCAGCGCCTCTCCCTGGCGCGGGTCGGGCGGCGGGTCGGCCGGGCGCGGCGCCTCCTGCGGCAGCAGGTCGCGCAGGCCGGCGCCGGGGCGGGGCGTCGCGCGCATCAGCCGGCGGGTATAGGGGTGGGCGGGGGCGCGGAAGATGGCGGCGGCTTCCGCCTGCTCCACCACCACGCCCTTCTCCATCACCGCCACGCGGTCGCAGTAGGCGGCGGCGAGGCCGAGGTCGTGGGTGATCAGCAGCGTGGACATGCCGCGCTCCCGCGTCAGCTCCGTCACCAGCTCCATCACCACCTTCTGGGTGGTGACGTCGAGGCCCGTGGTCGGCTCGTCCGCGATCAGCAGGCGCGGGCGGCAGGCGAGCGCCAGCGCGATCACCACGCGCTGGCACATGCCGCCCGAGAGCTCGAAGGGATAGGCGTCGTAGCGCTCCTCCGGCCGCGCGATGCGGACCTGCGTCAGGGCCTCGATCGCCTTGGCGCGGGCATTGGCGCGCGTCGCCTGGCCGTGCTGCAGCAGCACGTCCGCGATCTGCCGCCCCACGCTGCGGATGGGGTTCAGCGCCGCGCGCGGGTTCTGGAAGATCATGGAGATCTCCCGCCCGCGCAGGTCCTGCATCTCGCGTTCCGGCAGCTCGCGCAGGGCGATGCCGGAGAAGCTGACCGCGCCTTCCGCGATACGCCCCGCGCGGTCCAGGATGCGCATGACGGCGTAGGAGGTAACCGACTTGCCAGAGCCGGATTCCCCCACCACGCCCAGCGTCTCCCCCTTGCCGATGGACAGGTTGACACGCTTCACCGCCTGCACGGTGCCGCGGCGCGTGGCGAATTCCACCGTCAGGTCGCGCACGTCGAGCAGCGGCATCTCCATGGCTCAGGTCCTCCGCTGCGGGTCGACGATGTCGCGCAACCCGTCGCCCAGCAGGTTGAAGCAGAACACGGCCAGCATCAGCGCCAGCCCCGGGAACAGCGCCACCCACCATTCGCCGGACACGATGAAGGAGGCGCCCTCCGCCACCATGATCCCCCATTCCGGCGTCGGCGGCTTGACGCCCAGGCCGATGAAGGACAGGCCCGCCGCGTTCAGGATGGCGTAGCCCATGGTCAGCGACATCTGCACCGCCATGATCGGCAGGATGTTGG
This sequence comes from Roseomonas sp. KE0001, assembly GCF_016107285.1. Classification (GTDB taxonomy): domain Bacteria; phylum Pseudomonadota; class Alphaproteobacteria; order Acetobacterales; family Acetobacteraceae; genus Pseudoroseomonas. Next base: position 52,977 of record NZ_RCVQ01000013.1, read on the forward strand.
GCAGGATGGTGCCGAGCAGCACGCGCATCTCGCCATTGCCGGTCAGCCGCGCAGCCTGCACGTAACCGGCGTCGCGCCGCACCGCCGCTTCCGCCCGGGCGATGCGGGCGTAGAGCGGGAAGTTCACGATGGCGGTCGCGATGACGATGTTGGTGACGGTGTTGCCCAGCGCGGCCACGATGCCCATGGCCAGCACGAAGAGCGGGAAGGCCATGATGGTGTCCGCCAGCCGGCCGACGATGCGGTCCGTCCAGCCGCCGAAATACCCGGCGGCCACCCCGGCGAGCCCGCCGAGCACGAAGACCAGCGCGACGGAGGAGATGGCGATGCCCATGTCCAGCCGCGTCGCCACCACGATGCGGGAGAGGATGTCGCGCCCCAGGTGGTCCGTGCCCAGCCAGTGCGCGGCGGAAGGCGGCTGCAGCGCCGCCATGGTGTCGCTGGCCAGCGGGTCGTAGGGCGCGAGCCACGGCCCGAAAGCGGCGCAGAGCAGCAGCAGGAAGAACAGCACGAAGCTGGCCGCCGTGACGACGTTGCCGGAGATGACGTAGCGCGCGTGGCGCAGCAGCGCGATGGCGGCGGAGGGGCGTGGTTCCGCCTCTGCCGTCAGGGGAAGCGGGGCGTCCATCCTCAGCCCTCCTTCATGCGCGGGTCGACCAGCCCGTAGAGCAGGTCGATGAACAGGTTCAGCAGGATGTAGAGAATCGCCATGATCAGCACGAAGCCCTGCACCGGCGCGAAGTCGGAGGCGATCAGCGCCTCCACCGCGTAGGAGCCGATGCCGGGCCAGGCGAAGACCTTCTCCACCAGCACGTTGGCGCCGAGCAGGAAGGAGAACACCATGCCGAGCGTGGTCAGCACGGGCAGCATGGCGTTGCGGAAGGCGTAGCGCAGCACCACCGTGCGGCCGTTCAGCCCGCTGGCCCGCGCGGTGCGGACGAAGTCGGCCGACAGCGCGGCGAGCATGGAGGCGCGGGTGATGCGCGCCAGCGGCGCCAGGGCGAAGACCGCCAGAGTGATGGCCGGCAGCAGCAGTTGCGCCAGCGCGGCGCGGAAGGTCTCGCCATCGCCGGCCAGCGCGCTGTCGACCAGGAAGAAGCCGGTGACGCGGGCGGGCTCGCTCATGAAGCTGTCGAGCCGCCCGAGCGGCGCCGGCGACCAGCCCAGCAGGAAGTAGAAGACGTAGACGGCCAGCAGCCCGGTGAAGAAGACGGGCAGCGAGACGCCCGCCGTGGTCACCAGCCGGCAGAGGTGGTCGATCCAGGACCCCTGCCGCAGTGCCGCCAGCACGCCCAGCGGCACGGCGGTGCAGACCGCCAGCAGCAGGCCCAGCAGGGTCAGCTCGATGGAGGCCGGCAGGCGCGCGGCGATGTCGGCCAGGACAGGCTGCCCAGTGGTCAGAGAGACGCCGAGGTCGCCCCGCGCCAGATCTCCCAGGTAGCGCGCGAACTGCGCCAGGAGAGGCTGGTCCAGGCCAAGCTCGGCGCGGATCTGCGCGATGGCCTCGGGCGAGGCCACCGGGCCGGCGAAGTACGCCGCCGGGTCGCCCGGCAGCACGCGGGTGAGCAGGAAGGTCACGACGACCACCCCGGCCAGGCTGGGCAGCGCCGTGCCCAGCCGCGATGCGATGGTGCGCAACATCTCCGTGCCCTCCCCCTCAGCCCTTGGTGAAGGCGCGGAAGTCCGGCTCGCGGCACGGCCAGAACTGGTAGCCGCCGATGCTCTTCTGCATCGCCATGTCGTGCAGCGGCTGCGCCAGCGGCACCACCGGCACCTGGTCCTGCGCCATGGCCACGAAGCCCTTCACCGCCGCGTCATAGGCCGCCTTGTCGCCGGTGAAGCGGGCGCCATCGATCAGCTTGTCCATCTCCTGGTTCTGGTAGGAGGCGACGTTGAAGATCGAGTTGCTGCCGTGGAAGTTCCAGAAGAAGTAGTAGTCCGGCCAGTCCAGCCAGCCGGCGAAGCGGTTGATCACCATGGGCGAGTTCTTCTTCGCCAGCTCGCCGCGGAAGTTGGCACCGGGCACCTTGTTCAGCTCGACATTGATGCCGAGCGGCGCCAGCGCCTCCTTCACCAGCACGGCGATGGGCTCGGCCACCGTGGCCTGCCCGGCGTCGAACAGCACGGAGGTGGTGATGCCGCCCGGCGCCGCCTGCTGCACCAGCTCCTTCGCCTTTTCCAGGTTGGTGTTGTAAGGGAAGGGCTGCGGCCAGGCGGTGGTCGGCCCGCCCTGGGCACCGGCCATGGTCACCCCGCGGCCGAACAGCGCCACCTGCATGATCTTGTCGTACGGCATGGCCCAGGCGACGGCCTGGCGCAGCCGCACATCCGTGAAGGGGCCCGTCGCGCTGTTCATGGCGCAGTACCAGATGCCGTTGGGCACGGGCACGCCCACTACCTTCACCTTGCCGGCGGCAGCGAGGTCGGCGAAGTCCTTTGGCGGCAGCAGAGCGGAGACGTCGGCGTCGCCCCGCTCCAGCAGCGCGCGGCGGGTGGAGGGGGAGGCGATGTCGCGCGTGATGATGCGGCGCAGCTTGGGCCTGCTGTTCCACCATTCCTCGTTGCGGACATAGATGGTCTCGTTGCCCGGCTTCCAGCTTTCCACCTTGAAAGCGCCGGAGCCGGCCACGTTGTTCTTCAGCCATTCCTTGGCCCAGGGGTCGCCGCCGGAATTGGCGATGGCCGTGGTGCTGTCGATCACGTAGGGGATGGTGACGCCGAGGTTCGGCATCAGCAGCTTGTCGCGGCGGATGAAGTCGATGCGGAAGGTCTTGTCGTCCAGCGCGACGAACTGTTCCGGCTTCTCCATGCTGCCGGCGTTCATCTGCGTGGTGGCGAAGCCGCCGATGGAGACGGCGCGGTCCAGCGACCACTTCACGTCCTTGGCCGTCACCGGCCTTCCGGAATGGAACTTGGCTTCGCGCAGCTTGAAGGTCACGCTCATGCCGTCGCTGGCTTCCTGCCAGCCCTCGGCCAGTTCCGGCTCCAGCTCATGGAGCGTGAACGTGTTGCCGCCGCCGTCGGGCAGCGGCACCTTCTTGTAGCTGACCAGCCGGTCGTAGCAGTTCAGCGCCACGCCGTTCACGGGCTGGGAGGCGCCGATGCCCTGCATGTCCATGCTGTTCGGACCGTATTCCTGCACCAGCAGCAGGGTCTCGGCGCGGGCGGCGGACTGCGCCTCGGCCTTGCCGGGCGCAAGGAAGGGTGCGGCCAGCGTGCCGGCGGAAGCGGCGAGAAAGGCGCGGCGGTCCATGGGCGAACTCCGGTGAACGGGTTGGCGGTTCAGGCGTGGCATCAGGCGGCCCGGGCGGCGAGAAAGCCGCGCCAGCCGCCAAAGCGGGAAACATCCTCGGCGCCGTGCACGCCCTCGGCTTCCACCAGGAAGCCCTTGGGCGTGGTGCCATCGGCGAGACGCAGCGTGCCCAGGCCGAGCGGCGCGGGAATGCCGGCCAGCAGCGTGCCGACCTTTTCCAGCGGCACGGCCCAGACTTCCGTGGCGATGGCGGCGCCCTCGCCTGCCGGCACGCGCAGCAGGCCCGGGCGCAGCGGCGGCCCGCCGGGCAGGGCGTAGAGGCGGTAGCAGGGCTCGGTGTCCACCGCGCGCAGCAGCGTGGCGCCGAGAGCCGTCAGCTCCCCGTTCAGGGGCAGGCCGGACAAGTGCGCGCCGACCACGGCGACCTCCAGCACCGCGCTCATGCCGCCGCCTCGAACCGCATGCCGAAGGCGGCCAGGTGCGCATCGCTGCCGCCGGGGCCGATGAAGGTGGCGCCGGCCGGCAGCCCGTCCGGCCGGTCCGGCCCCGGCACCGCCAGCGCGGCCAGGCCCAGCAGGTTGACGAAGTTGGTGAAGGTGCCGAGCCGCGAGTTCGGCCCGATCGGGTCCGCCTCCAGCTCCGCCAGCGTCGGAAAGAGCGGCGCGGTGGGCACGGCCAGCGCGTCGATCCGCTCCCAGACCGGCGCCGTCTCGCGCTTCAGCGCCTCCAGCCGGTGCAGGGCGCGGAAGGCATCCGCCGCGCTGAAGCGGCCGCCATTGCCGGCGATGATGCCGCGCGTCACCGGCAGCACGGCGGCGGGGCCGGCGAGGAAGCCTTCCAGTGCGGCCAGCCGCTCCGCCACCCAGGCGCCCTCGTAGAGCAGCGCGGCGACCTCGTTGAAGGCGCCCATCGGCACCGGCAGCAGCGTCACGCCCATGGCCCGCAGCCGGTCCATGGCGGCGTCCCAGGCGGCCTCGGCCGCCGCGTCGAAGCGGGGGCGGCCGGCTTCGTCCGGCACGCCCAGGACGCGCAGCGGCGCGGCATCGGCCGGCGTCGCGGCGGGCCAGGGGCGGGAATAAGGGTCGGCCGCGTCGAAGCCGGCCATGGCGTCGTGGACCGCCCAGGCATCCGCGACCGTGCCGGCGAAGACCGAGATGCAGTCGAGCGACCGGCAGGCCGGCACCACGCCCGCGGTGGACACCGCCCCCGGCGTCGGCTTCAGCCCGACCAGCCCGCAGAGCCCCGCCGGCACGCGGCCCGATCCGGCGGTGTCGGTGCCCAGCGCGAAGGGCACCAGCCCCCGCGCCACGGCCACCGCCGAGCCGGAGGAGGAGCCGCCCGGCACCCGCCCCGGCGCGTGGGGGTTCACCGGCACCGGGTGCGGCGTGCGCACGCCCACCAGCCCGGTGGCGAACTGGTCCAGGTTGGTCTTGCCGACGGGGACGGCGCCGGCGGCCACCAGCCGGGCCACCGCGCCGGCGTGGCGCTCGGGCAGGTAGGTGAAATCCGGGCAGGCGGCCGTGGTCGGCATGCCCGCCACGTCGATATTGTCCTTCACCGCGAAGGGAATGCCCCAGAGCGGCAGCCGCGCCTGGTCGGCAGGGTCCAGCGCGGCGCAGGACGCGGCCAGCGCCTCCTTCGAGGCGACGTGCAGGAAGATGCCGGGGTCGCCGCAGTCCAGGATGCGCGCGCGCAGCGCCGCCAGCACCCGCGCCGGCGCCTCCCCTGCCGCGTAGCGCCGGCGGAAGCCGTCGATGCCCTGGTCTGCCCGCTGCTCCACCACGCCGCCGCTCCGCCGGTTCCCGGGATGGTGGTGCAAGCGACGTGCCACGGCGCAGGCCAAGTCACCAGCGCCGTCAGCGGCAGGGGTTGACGACAGGTCCGCCCCGGATTGTATGCAATAGCCCGAAGGATGCCTATTGCGTAGGCATTCAGGCGGCGGGGCTTCGCAGACGTGGCGCTGCCACGTCCTCCGCCAGGCTGGCCCAGGAATGCCCGCTGGACAGGATGTGGCGGCGCATCGTCTCCTCCGCCCCCGCCGCGGCGCCGCGCAGCAGCGCGTCCACCACCAGCCCGTGCTCGGCATGGGACAGGGACAGCCGCTGCGGCGCCGCGAACTGCGCGCGGCGGAACGGGGCCAGCCGGCGGTGCGTGCCCAGCGCCACCTCGGCCAGATGGTCGTTATGTGCCCCTGCGTAGACCAGGCCGTGCAGGGCGCGGTTGGCCTGCCCGTAGCCCGGCCGGTCGCCCGCCCGCACCAGCGCCGCCATGTCCCGGTGCAGCCGGTCCAGCGCGCGGCGCTCGGCGGGCGTCATGCGCAGCGCGGCCCAGCGGGCGCAGAGGGCCTCCAGCTCCGCCAGCACCTCGAAGGTGGCGCGGAGCTGCTCGGCCGCCGGGGCGGCCACCACGGCGCCGCGCCGGGGCCGCAGCTCCACCAGCCCGGTGGTCGCCAGCAGCCGCAGCGCCTCCCGCACCGGGGTGCGGGAGATGCCGAATTCGGTGGCCAGGGCCTGCTCGTCCAGCCGCAGGCCGGGCGGCAGCTGCGCGGCGACGATGCGCGCCGCCAGGGCCTCGGCCAGCGCCTCGGCCCGCGTGGGGGCGGCCGGGCCGGGCCGCGCCGGGCGGGGGGCCGTCATGCCCCGCCCCGTCGCGCGGCGCTCAGGCACCGCCGGGCGGCACCATCAGGCTGACATGCGCCGCCACCACCTTCCAGCCCTCCGGAAAGCGCACCCAGCTCTGGCTCTGGCGGCCGCGGCGGCCATCCTTCAGCAGCACGTATTCCGTGTTGGCCACAGCGAAGTCGCGGCCGAAGGTGGTGATCACGGTGTTCTCCAGCCGCCGGGCGCGCTGCGCCAGCTCGACGGGCTGCCGGCCGGCGCGGAAGGCGGCGATGGCGGCATGGCCGTAGAGGTTCTCGTTCACGCCGTAGCGCAGGGTCAGCGGGTCGTTCCAGAAGCTGTCGTCCAGCACGGGAACGTCGTTCTCCTCCAGCCCGCGGTCGTAGCGCTCGAAGGCGGCGCGCACCTCGGCGACGATGGCGGGGTCGTTGATCTCGGGCGGGGTCATGCGGTGCTCTCCTGCGGGTCGGCGCCCGCGCGCGGGCGATGCCGACGAGCCGCGCATCCTGGCCGTGTCACGCGACGATGGAAAGCCCGGCCGGGCGGCCATGCTGTCACGCGACGCGTCCGGGACGCCGGCGGTTGCCGCCTAGAGTGCCAGGGCGTAGGCCGGGCGGCGCGGGTCGGCCCCCGCCGCCATCAGGCCGGATGCCGGGTCGGTGTGGATCATCTCCACGCTGCCGGCCAGCCACGTCCAGTCCGGCCACTGGTGGATGGCGTGGCCGCGCGCGGCGAGGTCGTCCCGCACGGCGGGGTCGATGCGGCCCTCCACCGCCAGCCGGCCCGGGAAATACTCGAACGGCGCGAAGGAGGACGGGAAGGCGTAGGTCGCGATGCGCGGCGCCTCGATCGCGTCCTGCACCTCCATGCCGAAATGCAGCACGTTCAGCAGCACCTGCAGCATGGCCTGCACCTGCACGTCCCCGCCCGGCGTGCCGAAGGGCATCAGCCCGCCATCCCGCGTCACCACCAGCGCAGGGTTCGGCGTCAGGCGCGGGCGCTTGCCCGGCGCGACGCCGCAGGGGTGGCCGGGGTCCGGCCGGCTCTGCGAGCCGCGGCCGGACGGGATGATGCCGAGCCCCGGCACCACCGGCGCGGTGGAGGAGCCGTCGGAGGGTGTGGCGCTGAACGCGTTGCCCCAGCGGTCCACGGCGCAGACATAGGAGGTGTCGCCTTCCACCTTCGGCAGCTCGGCCTCGCTGGGCGCCGGCCTGGGGCGGGCGGCCCCCAGCAGCGGCGGCAGCATCTCCGGCGGCGCGCGGTGGGACGCGATGCCGGCGGCGCGGGCCGCGATGTGCGTCTCCCCCAGCAGCGCGTCCAGCGGCACGTCGACGAACTGGGGGTCGCCGAAATGGTGCTCGCGGTCGGCCATGGCGGCCTTCAGCGCTTCCGCGACGCGGTGCAGGTATTCGGCCGAATTGTGCGCCAGCCCGTCGATGCCCAGTCTCTCCAGCACCAGCAGGGCTTCCAGCAGCGCCGGGCCCTGGCACCAGGGGCCGCAGACCGAGACCATGTGCCCGCGCCATTCGCGCGTCACGGCGGGCTCGACGCGGGAGCGGAAGTTGGCCAGGTCCTCCCGCGACAGGTAGCCGCCTTCGCGCTCCTGGAAGGCGACGATCGCCTCGGCGATGTCGCCCTTGTAGAAGGCGTCCCGCGCGGCGCGCAGCCCGGCCAGGCGGCCGCCCCTGGCGGCAGCGGCGCGGTCCTCGTCCGCCATGTACTGCAGCGTGGCGGCGAGGTCGGACTGGACGAACTTCTCGCCCGTCCGGGGCGCGGCGCCGTCCCGCAGGAAGATGGCGGCGTTGGAGGGCCAGCGCGCGTAGTCCTTGGCGGCGGCGGCGATGGAGTGGTGCAGCAGCGGATAGACCGCGAAGCCCTCGCGCGCGAAGCGGATGGCGGCATCTGCCACCTCCGCGAAGCCCATGGTGCCGTGGCGCTCCAGCGCCGTGATCCAGGCATCGGGCGCCGCCGGCACCACGGTGCGCAGCACGCCGGTGGGGATGTGCCCGCCATGCTCGCGCATGAACAGGTCGGCCGGCAGGGCGGCGGGCCAGTGGCCCAGCCCGGCGATGGTCTCCAGCACGCCGTCCGCCGTGCGGATCATGATGGGCGCGACGCCGGCGACGTTCACCAGGTCCGGCTGCAGCACGCCCAGCGCGATGCCGGCGGCGCAGCCGGCGTCGACGGCGTTGCCGCCCGCTTCCAGGATGGACATGCCGGCGGCGGTGGCCAGGTAGTGGCCGGCGGACACCGCGTGCCGCGTGCCGTAGAGGGTGGGGCGATGGGCCATGCCTCGGCTCTCCCGCTCAGCGCGCCAGGCGCGCTTCGGTGGCGACCATCTGCTCGTCCATGCGCGGCGTGTAGACGATGCCCTTGCGCGCGCCGGCGATGGTCACCTGGTTGTAGAGGGGGATGATCGCCTGCTGGTCCAGCACCGCCTGCATCACCTTTGTCAGCGCTTCCAGCCGCCCGGCATCGGTGCGGGTGGTCACGTCCATGATCATCGCATCGATCCTCGGGTCCGAGAAGTCGCCGCGGTTGCCGGTGCCGAGGTCGCTGTCCGTCGAGCGGGTGTGGATGACGGTGGAGAGCAGGTAGGAAACGTCGCGGGAGGAGGACAGCGACAGGCCGAACAGCATCAGCGGCATGTCGTTGTGCCCGGGCCGCACGCGGGGGAAGAACACGCTGCCCGGCATGGTCTCCACCTGCGCCTTGAAGCCGGCGCGGGTCAGCATCTGCCCCACCACCTGGCAGACGCGGGCATCGCTGACATAGCGGTCGTTGCTGCAGGCCACCGACAGCCCCAGCCCGTCCGGATAGCCGGCCTCCGTCAGCAGGCGGCGGGCGCCGGCGGGGTCCACCGCCGGCGGCTGGATGGACGCGGACCAGCCGCCGAAGCCTTCCGGCGCGAGCTGCCCCGTCGCGACCGCCTGCCCGTCCAGCGCGCGCTCGGCCAGCGCCTTGCGGTCGATGGCCATGGACACGGCGCGGCGGACGCTCAGGTCCGCCATGGCATTGGCCGGCAGCGGCTGACCCTTCGCGTCCGTCGCCGAGGGCAGCGGCTTCGCGCCGGTCTGCGGCACCAGGAACATCACGCGGTCGCTGGGCTTGCTGAAGACCTGCACCTTGTTCTCGCGCCGCAGCCGCTCGGCATCGGCGACGGGCACGTTCTCCATCACGTCGATGTCGCCGGCCAGCAGCGCCGCCAGCCGCGCGCCGTCATTGGTGATGATGCGCAGCCGCACCTCCTCCCAGTCCGGCCTGCGGCCCCAGTAGCGGTCGTTGCGGGCCAGCCGCATCCCCTCCGGCCCGCTGTAGCTGAGCAGGCGGAAGGGGCCGGTGCCGATCGCGGCGCGGCCGGCGTTGAAGTCCGCCGTGGTGGCGTTGCGCGTCAGGGCGGCGGAGACGACGAAGATGTTGGTCAGCTGCCCCGGCAGCACCGGGTTGGGCCGGTCGGTATGGATGCGGACCGTGTAGGGATCGACCACCTCCACCCGCTCGATGGTGCGGAGATTGGTGGTGTAGGGCCCGGGGTTGTTCGGCACGTTGGGGATGCGGTTCAGCGTGAAGGCCACGTCCTCCGCCGTGAAGGGGGTGCCGTCGTGGAAGGTGACGCCCTGGCGCAGCCTGAACTCCCACACCCGGTCGCTGACCAGCGTCCAGGATTCCGCCAGCCCCGGCACCCAGTTGCTGTCGGCGTCGCGCCCCACCAGGCTGTCGAAGATGTGGCGCGCCGCGGCCATGTTGGGGCCGAGGAACAGGAAGTGCGGGTCCAGCGTGAAGGGCGACTGGACGCCGACGCGCAGGGCCTGCGCGCGCGGTGCGCCGGCGGGCGCGAGCGCGAGCGCGCCCAGGCAGAGGGCCGCGAGTGCCTTGCGCATGATGGGGCTCCTTTCGGGATGGACGGTCACAGGGCGGTGGCCGAGGGGCGCGGACGCGGGCGTTCCGCGAAGCGGGAGAAGCGGAAGGCGGCGGGGTCGACGACGGGCGTGTCCCCGGCGACGAGGTCGGCCATCAGCTGCCCGGCGCCGGGGCCGAGCCCGAAGCCGTGGCCGGAGAAGCCGGTGGCGACGAAAAGGCCGTGCACCTGCTCGACCGCCGACATCACCGGGATCAGGTCCGGCGTCACATCGATCATGCCGCCCCAGCCCTGCACGGGCCGCACGTTGCGGAAGAAGGGCACGGCGTCGGCCAGGGCCTTTTGGGCGGCGCGGAGGCCGGGAAGGTGCGGCTTCGGGTCCAGCACCCGCACCGCCTCGAAGGGCGAGGGCGCGTCGAGCGCCCAGTGCCGGGGCAGCCGCGCCTCCCGCCAGCTGCGCCCGCCCAGGCGCGGGCGGGTGCGGCGCCAGTGGGCCAGCGCCGTCGCCGCGAAGTCGGGCAGGAAGCGCAGGGTGTCCGGCACGATGTCCGCCACTTCCCCGCCCAGGTTGGCGATGGTGTAGCCGCCGTCCAGCCGCTTGCGGAAGCCGAAGCCCGCGCCGCCCGCCGCCAGGTCCGGCCCGTCCGCCGCGGGCGCGGTCCGCAGCACGGAGGCCAGGATCTTCCACTGCGGCAGCGCCAGCCCGTGGCGGCCGAGGAACAGCGAGGACCAGGCCCCGCCGGC
>NZ_RCVQ01000014.1 GCF_016107285.1 Roseomonas sp. KE0001
GACCTCGGATTCGCCCTCGGCCACATCGCCGTCGGCGGAGACGCGGTCACCCGGGCGGACCAGGACGAGGTCGCCGACCTTGAGGCTGGCGGCGGGCACCTCCCGTGCCGTGCCGTCTTCGATGCGCAGCGCGGTCCTCGGCACCAGGGCGCCGAGCGCCTCGATCCCCGCGCGGGCGCGCCCGGCCGCGATGCCCTCCAGGAGTTCGCCGACAGTGAACAGGAACACCACCACGGCCGCCTCGGAGGTTGCTCCGATGGCGATGGCGCCGACAGTGGCGATCGACATCAGCATCTCGATGCTGAAGGGCGAACCGGCGCGCGCCGCGGCGATGGCCTTCCTGCCGAAAAAGACGAGCCCGATCAGGGCGGCGGGTACGTAGGCCCAGTGGTCCAGCGACGGGACGGCGAGCGAAGCGGCGAACCCGGCCACCATGAGGGCGCCGATCGCCGCGGCAAGCCGCGCCTTCTTCCCCTTCCACCAGGGCTGGCGTGGGCGAACGAGCGGTACGTCGGCGGCGACCGCGCCAGGCTCGCCCGCGACCACCCGCGGCGCCTCGACCGGGGCGACGCCGTAGCCGAGCTTGCGGATCCCCTCCTCGACGGACGAACGCGGGGTCGCCGCCTCGTCCAGCCGGAAGGCCAGGACCTGGCTGTGGTAGTTGACCCGGATGTCCTCGGCCCCGCCGAAGCGGCCAACGGCAGTTTCGATCTTCGAGGCGCAGGACGGGCAGTCCATGCCCTCCACGTGGTATCGCAGGGCCGCCCTGGACTTGGGGGCTAGTTGAGCCGTTCCGCCGTCAGCCATGGCTGTCATCCTGTTCCTGTTGGTTACGCCAGGGCCGCGACACCGTAGCCCAGACCGCGGATCTTCTCCTCGACGGCCGAGCGTGGCGTGGTCGCCTCATTCAGGCGGAACTCCAGGGTCTGCGTCTTGTAGTTGACCTGGATGTCCTCGGCGCCGCCGATCTGCTCGACCGCACCCTCGATCTTCAGGGCGCAGCCGGAGCAATCCATGCCCTCCACCCGGTAACGCAGGTCGACCGATGTTCCTGCTGCCGTGTCACCATTCGCCATCGCTTGCCTCCTTCGCAGGTGGGTCCCCGCTGGTTGCGGGGAACTGATGACGTCTTATATAGACCCTGTAGTCGCTACAGGGTCAAGGTGATGTCTTTGGAGAACTTGCTGAACATCGGCGCTCTCGCCAGGGCGACCGGGACGAAGGTGGAAACCATTCGCTGGTATGAGCGTGTGGGGCTGCTCCCGGCCCCGGCCCGCAGCGCCGGGAACTACCGGACCTACGGCGAGGCCCACCTTGGCCGCCTGAGCTTCATCCGGCGTGCGCGGGACCTCGGCTTCTCGCTGGATCAGATCCGCACACTGCTCGACTTGGCCGAGGACCGCGAGCGCTCCTGCGACGCGGTGGACGTCATCGCCAGCGAGCACCTGGAGGATGTGGACCGGAAGATTGCCGACCTCCAGGCACTGCGCCGCGAACTGGATTCCCTCATCGGACAGTGCCGCCACGGCAAGGTGGCGGAGTGCCGCATCATCGAAGCCCTCGGTCCCAGCACTGGCGCCTGACCGTTCACACGGCTCTTCCCAGCCGTGTCCACTCCGGGCCGTTTCAGCGGTTGCCCGCCGGAACGGCCATGATCTTAGGCGCGGATCAGGCTCACCGTGTCACCGTTCGGGTCCTCGGGCGCCGGGGCCGGAGGCTGGCCCTGGGCAGGACGCGGCGCCGAGCGGGCTTTGTTGCTGACATAGGCGAGCCCCGTGCGCCGATCCACGGCCACGGTGTTCGGGTGCGTGCCGGTCTGCAGGCTCGCCAGCACGGTCAGCGCGCGCGTGTCCACCAGGCTGACCGTGCCAGCCCCACGGTTGGTGACATAGGCCAGCGCACCGTCGGTCGAGAAGGTGACGGCCAGCGCGCCCGCACCTGTCTCCAGCACCTTGACCGGCTGGCCGGACGCGGCATCCAGCACGGCCAGTTGGCCGCTCTTCTGGTTGGTGCAGAACAGGCGCCCGCTGGCGGCGTGGAAGGCCAAGTTGATTGGCCCGTCCCCGCCGGAGGCGAAGCGGCGCACCCCGGCGCGGCGGGCAAGGCTCACTTCCACCACCTCGTTCGTCTGCAAGGCGGCCACGAAGACCCGGTCTCCCGCAGGGTCATGGGTAAGGCCCGAGATACCCCCTTCCAGCCCTTCCGTGATGACGCTGGCGAGGGTGTTGGCAGCCGTGTCCACCACCCACACGGCGCTCGGCTTCTCCCGGAAGCCGAAGTTGGAGACGAAGGCGCGGTTGCGCGCCTCGTCCACGACGACCTGCCGCGGATGGTTGTTCTCGCCCTCGCCGATCTCCGTCTTGACCTTGCCGGTGCGGAGGTCAATGGCGAGCACCCTGCCTTTGCGCGTGCCGGTGCCGAACAGCATGCCGGTGCTGTCGTTCACGCCGAGGCCGAAAGCTGTGTTCGCGCCGAGCTCGATGGTGGAGCGGACCTCCAGGGTACGCGGATCCAGGCCAAGGATCTTGGCGTCGTCGGCGCCGCGCGGGCCGGTGCTCGCCACATGCACAAGGCCTGTGGTGGTGCTGACAACCAGTTCGCAGAGGCCGGGCGCCAGCTTCACGCTCTTCTCCACCGCGGCGGCACGCGCCGGTGCAGTCCGCAGGGCAAAGCCAGCCGCGCCGAGCAGCGCGAGCGCGTGGCGGCGGCGAAGCGTGGGCATGGCGGGATAGGTGACGGAGTTCGTGTTTGTCATGGCGGGCCTTTCCCGGTGGACGGGTAGCTGAGATTAACTCTCGTTAACAATAACGCGCCGCACCAACAATCCTGTCAGCTACCTGAGCCCGGCCTTCTCGTGGGCTTGGTGTCAGTGGAAACGTCTTTATCCGTTCACGAGCAGAGGTTGTCCTCTCTTGCCTACTGTCCGCACGAGAGCTCCAGCGCCTATCCGACGGCGCCCGAGAGCTTAGCCAAGTCCGCCTTGGCCTGCTTCTCCGCCCGCTCCTTGCGCTCGCTGTAGCGGTCGGTCAGGTGGCTCGAAATGTCACGAGTCAGCAGGGTGAACTTCACCAGTTCCTCCATGACGTCGACGACGCGGTCATAGAGCGGCCCCGGCAGCATGCGTCCCGCCTCGTCGAACTGCTCATGCGCTTTGGGCACGGAGGATTGGTTGGGGATGGTGATCATCCGCATCCAGCGCCCGAGCAGGCGCAGGGTGTTGACGCTGTTGAAGCTCTGGCTGCCGCCGGAGACCTGCATCACCGCCAGCATGCGCCCCTGGGTCGGACGGACGCCGCGGCTCTCCAGCGGCAGCCAGTCGATCTGGTTCTTCAGGATGCCGGTGACGGCGCCGTGCCGCTCCGGGCTGCACCAAACCTGGCCCTCGGACCACAGGGACAACTCTCGGAGTTCCGCCACCTTGGGGTGGTCGGCGGGTACGCTGTCGACCACCGGCAGGTCGCGGGGGTCGAAGACCCGCGTCTCGGCGCCGAGGCGGCGGAGGATGCGCACGGCCTCCAGCGTCAGGAACCGGCTGTAGGACCGCTCCCGCAGCGAGCCGTAGAGCAGCAGGATGCGCGGTGGGTGCGTGCTGGCGCCGGGAATGCCGAGCCGGGTGAGATTCGGCATCTGCAGATGGTCGTCGGCAACGTTGGGCAGCGTGAGGTCGAGGTCGGATGGCATTAGGGTCTCCCCGTCGTCAGGAACGGACGGATGGCGCGCTTGGTCGTGTTGCTCACGGCGTACCCACCACGGGCAGCCAAAGCGCCAGGGCGGCCAGCACGGCCAGAAGCACCGGAGGCGTGATGACGAGGCCGACCTTCATGTATTGCCCCCAGGTGATGGTAGTGCCCTTGCGCGACAGCACATGCAGCCAGAGCAACGTCGCCAGGCTGCCGATGGGGGTGAATTTGGGCCCCAGGTCGCAGCCGATGACGTTGGCGTAGACCATCGCCTCGCGGATGGCGAGCGGGATGCCCCGCGCCTGCTCGATAGCCAGGGCGCCCACCAGCACGCTCGGCATGTTGTTCATCACGGAGGAGATCAGCGCGGCGCCGACGCCCGTGCCGATGGTGGCGGCCCAGAGGCCATGCCCGGCCAGCCATTCCAGTGCGCCAGCCAGATGGTCCGTCAGCCCGGCGTTCCGCAGGCCATAGACCACCAGGTACATGCCGAGCGAAAACACGACGATCTGCCAGGGAGCCTCGCCTAGTACCTTGCGGATGGAGACAAGGGCGCCCTGCCCTCCCCGGTGCCAGCGCCCGGCCAGCACCAGCAGGAGGAGCGCTGCGGCGCCGGTCACGGCCGCCACCGGCACGCCGAGCGGTGCCAGGACGAAATAGGCCAGCAGCAGCACCGCAAGCAGCGGAAAGGCCGCCCGGAAGACGAGGTGGTCGCGGATGGCGGCGCCGGGCCGCTCCAGTCGGTCCAACGCATAGCTCGCGGGCACCTGGCGGCCATAGTAGGCCCAGAGCACGCCGAGTGTTGCCACCAGCGCCACCAGGTTCACCGGCACCATCACCGCCGCATAGCGGTCGAAGCCGATGCCGAAATAGTTGGCCGAGACGATGTTGACGAGGTTGGAGATCACCAGCGGCAGGCTGGTGGTGTCGGCCACGAAGCCGCAGGCGACGATAAAGGCGAGCGTGGCGCCTGCGGAGAAGTTCAGCCGCAGCAGGATGGCCATGACGATGGGCGTCAGCAGCAGGGCGGCGCCGTCATTGGCGAAGAAGGCAGCGATGAGCGCGCCCAGCACCACGACAAGCGGAAACAGCCGCCGCCCGTTTCCGCCGCCCCAGCGCGCCACGTGCAGCGCGGCCCACTGGAAGAACCCGGCCTCGTCCAGCAGAAGCGAGATGATGATCAGCGCCACGAAGGTGAAGGTGGCGTCCCAGACGATGTCCCAGACCACAGGGACATCGGCCCAGCCGATGACGCCCGTCAGGAGCGCCAGCACGGCGCCGCCCATGGCGCTCCAGCCGATGCCGATACCGCGTGGCTGCCAGATGACCAGGACGAGAGTGAGGACGAAGATGGCCAGGGCCAGCATGAAGGGCGTGTTCTCTCGGGCGTCAGGGCGCGCCGGACCATCCGCTGTCAGCGATGGTCAGCGGCTTGGCTCGTCGGTCCCCGGAATGGGAGGGCGCGGGCGCCCGACTCAGATCAGGCGGTGGCCCGGTTCACCGACGACCTTCTCGCCGTCCTCCTTGGTGAAGGCGCCCTGCTGCGGGTTCGGCAGGATGTCGAGCACCGCCTCGGACGGCCTGCACAGCTTCGCGCCGAGCGGTGTCACCACGATGGGACGGTTGATGAGGATGGGGTGCGCCACCATGGCGTCGAGCAACTGGTCGTCCGTAAAGGACGGATCGCCAAGGCCAAGCTCTTCGTAGGGTGTGCCCTTCTGGCGCAGGACGTCGCGCACCGGGACGCCCATGCGCCGGATGAGGTCGGCCAGCACCTCCCGCGTCGGCGGCGTCTTCAGGTACTCGATAACCTTCGGCTCCTCGCCGCTGTTGCGGATGAGGGCCAGCGTATTGCGGGACGTCCCGCAAGCCGGGTTGTGGTAGATGGTGACGTCGCTCATGGGGTGGCCTTCTCGGGCGGGCAGCAGGGAAGCAGGTCGGCGACCAGGGGCTGGCACAGGTCGGCGCGTCCGCCGCAGCAGTCCTTGACGAGGAACAGCATCATCTCCCGCAGGCGCTCGGCATCGGCCCGGTAGACGATGGACCGGCTGTGGCGCTCGGAACGAAGCAGGCCAGCGCGCGTCAGCACCGCCAGGTGCGTGGACATCGTGTTTTGGGGAACCTCGAGCTGTCGGGCGACCTCGCCCGCAGGCAGGCCCTCGGGCTCATGGCGCACCAGCAACCGGAAGGTCTCCAGCCGGGTCGACTGTGACAGGGCGCCAAGGCACGCGAGGGCGTCTTCCGATTCCATATATCGAGTATCGCCGATATGTTGGCGCAGTCAAGCTCATGCGGAGTGCTTCGCCGCATGAAGCAGGTGTCTGCTTCCCAGGCGAGCCTACCCCGGAAGCGGCCTGTCCGTGCCCGGCCAGACCCGGCCATGACGGCTGTGCGCCCACAGCAGCCGGACCTTCAGTGCAAGCCACTTCCCAGAAACCGACATGGCTCACCCTGACCGGCACGAACGCCTTCGGGGCGGAGGGACGGCGCTCCAGGACGATGAGCGGGAAGTGCCGCCACTCAAGCATGTCGCCACGCCGGAGCCACCGAGCGCCACGCCCCAGGCCCAACGGAGCCATGGTGCTCGCGTGGTTCTCCTGGGGAGGCAGACGCAGTTCAAGCAAGGACCACAGGTACCCGCGTTCATACGGGTTTAAGGGGGATTACTTGCGCTTGGGGGCCTCACCTCTTGACGCTGAGGCTAACTGAACATACCTTCAGACTGCACTTGGAACGCTGGTTTGAGCCACTTGGTTCAATCCTAACGGGTGCCCCAGCCTGTGGAAGCAGGTATCTGCGGCACTATCGCGGATCAAATTGGGTATCTATTTACACGGAAGTGTTGCGGAGGGGTCAGGCCGACGGGTCTGGCCCCAAAGCTTTTTCGGGCTATCTGACGCCGTAGAGCTGTCCCGTCTGACGCGTCCTATGAGCAATGTACGCGAAGTTCTCCTCTCTCCCGCCCTTTATCGGGTCGCCGGTGAGGTAAGACGTTTCCACGCTAGCGATAGCGCAGCCGTTGGGCGGGCCAGGCATGAACTTCAGGAAAACGATCCAAGTGTGCGAAATGCCAGGCAGCTTTGTGTGGAGTACCCACTGATAGTTGTTGATGGGCGCCAAGCGCCCGCTCATGGCGCTTCTCAACGTTTCCTTCAGGTTCCGGCTGGCAAACCAGCGAACTGGACACAGGCGCCGCCTCTCTTCCGGCCGCTCGCTTTCAACCACAAGGTCTCCCAAGCCAAGCCTTGTCGAATCCTTGTCCGTGCAGCAGTGATAGCTGAACTTGAAGCAAATGGGCATCCGAACCTTCTCACTGCCCGCCGAACCTTCAGGGCCGGGTGAGCCGGGCGCCAAGATGGTGGTGTTCCATGGCTGGAGATGGGTCAGGTCGTAGACCCCTCCATCGTATCTCGGCTGGCTCTGCCAATAAGGCATAGGCTGCGACAAGGTGCGCTCCGTCGACGACGTTTCCCTAAACCCTCGGGCAAACGGCGCCTGACAGCAGGGACTCAGCCGTTATCAGCAAAGCCAGCGGCCTTGCACCTTGGTCGGAAGACGAACTTGGCCGCGGAAAATACACGACGGAATCGTCACTACAAGTTGATATCTGAGCCTCCTCCACTTTCAGGGGGGGTGCCTGAACAGAGCCTACCGCCAGGCTGGCTGCACCCAGATTGTCGAGGTTCAGGGATTGGGTGGGCAGGTCGCTTCCTGGATCAACCCCGCCTTAGCCCGGTCACCTGTAGCGCGATCTGTCCCCCTCACGGTGAAGGTTTGAGTGGCAGGCTGGACACCGTGCCGCTGTGGGCAGGCCCATGTCACGAACCGCGCTGCGCTCCCTCACCTGAAATATCTTGTCACACTTGGGCAATCTCGGGCTCGCACTCGGAGGCCATCTTGGCCGCATCGAGTTCACGCGGCAGGCCACCGACCTGCCCCTGCTTGCACAGACCGGGGAAGCTCACCGATGCGCCTTGCCACCTCCATCGCGGCCGCCATCCTGGCCGCCATCGCTGCGGCCCAGATTCAGCCTGCCTCTGCGGACTCGGCCTACCAGGCATTCGGCACCCGTGGCCGTGCCCAGGACGTCAGGCGGACGATCGACATCGTCATGCGGGACAACAGCTACCAGCCGCAGCGCATCCAGGTCCGGGCCGGGGAGACCGTCCGCTTCCGGGTGCGCAACGCTGGCGAGCTCCTGCACGAGTTCAACATCGGCACCGCCGTCATGCACCAGCAGCACCAGCGCGAGATGCGGGCCATGTTCGACAGCGGCATGATGTCGGCGACCAGCAAGGATGCCATGGCTGGCATGGACCACTCCAGGATGCCGGGCATGAACCATGGCGCCATGGGACACGGCGGCATGGATCACGGCGCGATGCGCCACGATGACCCGAACGCCGTTCTGGTCGACCCCGGCAAGACGGGGGAGATGGTCTTCAAGTTCACCAGGGCCACCAGCCTGGAGTTCGCCTGCAACATCCCGGGCCACTACGAGTCCGGAATGGTGGGCAACGTCACCTTCTCGCGCTGACCGGCAAGACCAGCCCGCAGTGGACGTGGCCAAGGGGACCGAACGATGACCAATGACAAGCTGAGCAGGCGGCGGGCCCTGGGCCTCGGGGTCGCCGCCCTGGCGTTCCCGGCCGCGCCCGGCGCCTTGGCGCAGCCCGCCGTCGGCCGGGCGATGCCGCGCGAGTTCAACCTGACCCTGTCGCACGTGACGGCCAACATCACCGGGCGCCGCCGCCCGGCAATGTCCATCAACGGGCAGATCCC
Organism: Roseomonas sp. KE0001; assembly: GCF_016107285.1. Taxonomy (GTDB): domain Bacteria; phylum Pseudomonadota; class Alphaproteobacteria; order Acetobacterales; family Acetobacteraceae; genus Pseudoroseomonas. Next base: position 8,463 of record NZ_RCVQ01000014.1, read on the forward strand.
GGGTCCCGTCCTGCGCTTCCGCGAGGGCGAGGAGGTGGTGATCAACGTCACCAACCGGCTGCGCGAGCACACCTCGATCCACTGGCACGGCCTGATCCTGCCGAGCGGCCAGGACGGCGTGCCGGGCATCAGCGACGGCTTCCAGGGCATCGACGCGGGCGGGACGCACCAGTACCGCTTCCCGCTCGTCCAGGCTGGCACCTACTGGTACCACAGCCATTCGGGCGTGCAGGAGCAGTCCGGCATCTACGGCTCCATCGTCATCGACCCCGCGACGCCGGAACCCTTCGGCTACGACCGCGACTACATCGTCCAGTTGTCGGACTGGACGGACGAGACGCCGAGCCACGTCATCGCCAACCTCAAGCGCGATCCCGGCTACTACAACTACAACAAGCGCACCCTGGCCAGCCTGGTCGGCGAGCTCCGCCGCGCGCCGGACGGCGCCGCGCGCTCGGCCATCGTCTCCGACCGCATCATGTGGGGCGACATGCGGATGGACCCGACCGACATCGAGGATGTCGGCGGCTACACCTATCTGGTCAACGGCCACACCCCGGCACAGAACTTCACCTCACTGTTCCGGCCGGGCGAGACGGTCCGCCTGCGCTTCATCAACAGCGGCGCCATGACGCATTTCGACGTGCGCATCCCCGGGCTCGAGATGACCGTGGTCCAGGCGCACGGCAACAACGTCCGCCCCGTCGCTGTGGACGAGTTCCGCATCGCCCCGGCCGAGACCTTCGACGTGCTGGTGCGTCCCCGCGACGGGCGCCAGTACCAGGTGCTGGCGGAATCCATGGGCCGCCAGGGCTTCGCGCAGTTCAGCCTGGCCACGCGGGAAGGCCTGCCCGCCCTGCCGCTGCCGCCGCACCGCCCGCGCCCTGTCCTGACCATGGCCGACATGGGCGTGAACTACGGGCCCAGCGGCCTCGACCGCGGCACGCCGCTGCCGGAGGTGGACGCGCCTGGCCATGTCGCGCCGATGGACATGGGTGGCATGGACCACTCCTCCATGCAGGTGCCCGCCGGGGGCTCCGCGGGCATGCAGCAAGGTTCCATGGGCGGCATGAACCATGGAAGCATGGCGGGGATGGAACACTCGAGCATGGCCGGGATGAACCATGCCGGGATGGCTGGCATGAACCATGGCGCCATGGGCGGCATGCCGGGCATGGACCACAGCAGCATGCCCGGCAGGAACCATGGTTCGACGGGCGCCGGTGCGACGGGCGGCATGGACCACGGTGCCATGGGCCATGGCGGCATGGCGATGCCGGACCCCCTGGTGAACGACGTCGGCGCCCTGCCGGGCGCCCGCGTGCTGTCCTACCGCGACCTGCGGGCCGCCAAGCCGCTCTACCCGGTGCGCGAGCCCACCCGCGTCATCGAGATCCGGCTGACCGGCAACATGGAACGGTACTTCTGGTCCATCAACGGCAACAGCTTCAGCCAGGCGCAGCCCATCCAACTCCATCTCGGCGAGCGGGCCCGCTTCCGCTTCGTCAACGAGACCATGATGAACCACCCGATGCACCTGCACGGCATGTGGATGATCCCGCAGGTCGGCAACGGGGCCGAGAACCCCTTGCTGCACACGGTCAACATCAAGCCCGGCTCGACGGTCGATGTCGACATCGAAGCGGATGCGCCCGGCGGCTGGGCCTTCCACTGCCACATGCTCTACCACATGGAGACCGGGATGATGCGCAAGGTGTCGGTCGTCGCGGCGCGGCAGTCGGTCTCGGCGCGGTGATGGCCATGAAGACCAAGAGCATCCAGACCGCCGCCGCCCTGGCCGTCCTGAGCTTGGCCGCCCTCCAGGCCGCACCGGCGTACGCGCAGGCGATGCAGCACAGCACGGAGCCCCCGTTCAGCCACGAGGTGTTCACCGGCGCCGTGCTGTTCGAGAAGCTGGAGTACGGCTGGGGGCTGGACGGCCCCAACATCGGCCGCTGGGACGGGCAGGCTTGGTATGGCGGCGACGTCAACCGGGTTTGGCTGAAGACCGAGGGCGAGATGGCGCGGAACGGCCGGGTCGAGAGTGCCGAGATCCAACTGCTCTACTCGCGCCTGGTCGGCTACTACTGGGACTTCCAGGCCGGTGTCCGCTACGACATACGTCCCCAGCCGGACCGCTTCTACGGCGTCATCGGCCTGCAAGGGCTGGCGCCCGGCATGTTCGAGGTCGACCTCCAGGGTTTTGTCAGCGAGCGCGGCGACCTGTCGGCACGCGCGGAGGTGTCCTACGACGCCTACATCACGCAGCGCCTGGTGCTCCAGCCCAACATCGAGGCCAATTTCGCGCTCCAGAAGGTGCCCGAACTTCACGTCGGCAGCGGCATCAACGACGTCGAGGCCGGGCTGCGCCTGCGCTACGAGGTCACCCGTGAGATCTCACCGTATATCGGCGTCGGCTACGAGCGGAAGCTCGGCGACACGGCTCGGTACGCGCGCAACGAAGGCGAGGATGTCGGCGGCTGGACCTTCATGACCGGCATCCGTCTGTTCTTCTGAGGCCAACCATGATGATCCGCACGACCCTCGCCGCGCTGCTGATGATGACCGGGACGGCCGCCGCCGCGGATCCCGCCGTGACAGTCCGGGAGCTGAACCGGGGACCCGCGGCAGGCGACACCTTCGCCTACGACCCCGCCCTGGTGCGGGTCCCGGTGGGCGGCTCCGTCCGCTTCGAGCCCACCGACAAGGGTCACAACGTCGCCGCCATTCAGTCGCTTTGGCCTGCGGGCGCGCCGCCGCTCACCGTGCCGTTCAACAGCGAGGCAACGGTGACCTTCGAGCGGCCCGGCGTTTACCCCGTGCAATGCACACCCCACACTGGGTTGGGCATGGTGGCCCTGATTGTGGTGGGAGACGCTGACATGACCGAGTTCGCAGCGAAAGCTGCATCGGCCCCTGGCCTGGCGCCGAGGGCGCGGGCGAAGCTGGGTGTCCTCGCCGGTGCCGCCGGTCAGTCCTGACAGCGAGCGGGAGGGCCGGGGCAGTACGCTCCCCCTCGAGGCCCACATCCTCGTCGTCGAGGATGACGGGGAGATGCGCACGCTCATCGCCAAGCTCCTGCGCCAGAACGGCTTCCGGGTGACGGGCGCGCGGAACGGCGCGGAGATGTGGGACACCATGTCGCTGTCCCCAGTGGACCTCGTGCTGCTGGACGTGATGCTGCCGGGTCAATCGGGACTCGACCTGTGCCGGATGCTCCGCGCCAAATCGGAGGTCCCGATCATCATGGTGACCGCCCGCGGCGAGGAAACCGACCGGGTCGTGGGCCTCGAGCTCGGCGCCGATGACTACCTCCCCAAGCCATTCAGCCGTCCGGAACTCCTGGCCCGCATCCGGGCCGTCCTGCGACGTGCCCAGGGCGGTCCAGCCCGCACGGGAATGGTCACCGGCGACCGCATGGTGTTCTCCGACTGGGTGCTGGATACGCGAAGGCGCGAACTGGCGGCGCCCGACGGCTCGGCGGTCGACCTGTCCAGCGGCGAGTACGACCTGCTGCTGGCCTTCTGTGAGCACCCGCAGCGCGTCCTGTCGCGGGACCAGTTGCTGGACCTCGCCCGCAACCGCATCTCGGACAGCATCGACCGTTCGGTGGACGTGATGGTCAGCCGCCTCCGCCGCAAGCTGGAACCGCTGCCGGACAGCCCCGCCATCATCAAGACGGTCCGGGGCGCCGGGTACATGTTCGTGCCAGCGGTGACGCGCCAATGAGGCGGCTGCTGCCCAGCACTTTGGCTGGCCGCATCATCCTGGTGCTGCTGGTCGGCCTGATGGCCTTCCATGTCGGCAGCTTGTGGCTGCACCAGACTGGCAGCGACATCCTCCTTGGCAGCACGCAGCAGAAGGTGACCAGCGAGCGGGTCGGCGCCGCCGCCCGCGCTGTCGGCATGGTGCCGCCGCATGCCCGCGGTGCCGTGGCGCAGGCCTTGTCTTCACCGGGGTTCCAGGTGCGCTGGCAGGCAGGCCCCGCCACAGGGGCCATTGGCATCCAGGACCTCCCCCATACGGGCCATCTGGAGGCTGAAGGCGCGGTCAGCCTGCCGGACGGCAGCCATCTCTGGTACCACGCCGACCCGCTGCAAGCGCAGCCGGAGCATGCGACGCTGCTCTCCACCACTGCCATGGCCCTGGGCATCCTGGTGTTGGGGCTGCTGGTGGTGCGCCTCATCGCGCGGCCGTTGCGGGAACTTTCAAATGCGGCCGACCGCATCGGCAGGCCCGGGCAGACGGTCACCGTGCCCGAGGAGGGACCTCGCGAGGTCCGGCAGGCGGCGCAGGCCTTCAACCGCATGCAGGCGCGCATCGACCGCCTCATTGCCGACCGGACACAGGCGCTCGCGGCCGTCAGTCATGACCTCCGGACCCCATTGGCACGGCTGCGCCTGCGCGCGGGCTTCCTGGACGACGCCGAGGCGCAACGGCAGATCGACGCCGACCTCGACGAGATGGATGCCATGATTGCCTCCACGCTGGCCTACCTGCGGGGCGACGAGGAGCAGGAGGAGGTCCGTTCCGCCGATATCGCGGCGATGCTCCAGACGCTTTGCGGCGACGCCGAGGACATGGGCAAGACGGCGAGCTACGAGGGGCCGTCCCAGGCGCGCCTGCCCTGCCGGGCTATCGCGCTCAAGCGCGCATTCGCCAACATCATCGACAACGCCGTCAAGTACGGCACCTCAGTCCGGGTGGCACTCACCGACCTGGGACGGGAACTCGTGGTCCACGTCGACGATGCGGGGCCCGGGGTACCCGAGGAGCAGTTGGAGAGCGTCTTCCAGCCGTTCTACCGGCTGGAGCAGTCCCGCAACCGTGGGACCGGCGGCTCGGGCCTCGGCTTGGCCATCGCCCGGCAGGCGGTCAGCCGCCATGGCGGGTCGGTGACCCTCGAGAACCTCGCGGGCGGAGGCCTGCGGGCCAGCATCCGCCTGCCCAGGCCAGCCTAGGAGCGCGAGCATGCACACTCTCACCACCCGTCGCGGACTGATGCTCGTCTCGATGTCGGCAGCCCTGCTGCCAGCGGCCTGCGGCGGCCCGCCCAAGGTGGAAGCCTGGCGGGACCGCACATGCGGCTGCTGTGGCGGCTGGGTCGAGCACCTGCGGGCCGAGGGCTTCGAGGTCGACGACAAGGTCGTGGATGCGGTCGGGCCATACCGGCAGGCGCTCGGCACACCCTCGGATCTGCTCTCCTGCCATGCCGGGAAGATTGGTCGTTACGCCATGGAAGGGCATGTCCCCGCCGCGGCAATTCGGCGCCTGCTCAAGGAAAGGCCCGAAGCCGTTGCTGGGCTTTCCGTGCCCGCCATGCCGATCGGTGTTCCGGGTATGGAAGTACCGGGAGAGCAGCCATCCACCTACGACGTCGTCGCCTTCACACGTGACGGCGCCTGGCGGCCCTGGATGCGCTTCCGAGGACTGGAGGTCGTATGAGCACACCTTCCGCCATCTCCACTGCAACATGCTGCCTCGAAGCATGCTGCCGTTCCACGTCATGCAAGGCGCGCCGGTCACCCCCTGTGAACGCCTGCTCGCCGTGCAACGTCGTCGCTCCAGCCCGCCGCGGCGGACCGGGGCGCCTGCCGAACCCCTGCCATCTCAAGGAGGACACATGGTCCAAATGACTTCAAAGGCGATCGGGAAGGTCGCATTGGCTGCAACGCTGCTGCTCGGCGTGGCCGCCTGCGCGCAGCCCGGCGGCCCGCCTGCGGCGACCCCGACTTCGTCTCAGATGTCCTTGCCTCCGACATCCACGACGCCGCCGGGCTCGTCCGCCGCCCAGGGCAGCATGGGCTCCATGCAGGGTCACAACATGGGGGGCATGAACATGCAGCAGATGATGCAGCACTGTCAGCAGATGCGGGCGCAGGCCCAGCAGGGCTCGCTGTCGCCGCAGATGCAGCAGATGATGCAGCACTGTCAGATGATGAACCACTGACGAGATGGAGGCGGGGCGTCCCCGGGGGTGCCCCGCCCCGCACGGAAGCCGGGGTGCAGTTCCGCTGACACCAATTGATAAGATGGCGTAAGCGGGCTGACACAGTGGCGGCCCATCCTCTCCAGGTGCCGGACGAGAAACGGCAAACCTGATTGAGGATCTCGCTATGACACCCCGCTTCCAATCCGCGCTTTTCGCCCTCTCCCTGTTTGCGGCGATCGGCACTTCCGCCGCGGTAGCGCACGCCAACGGGCCCATCGAGGTTGTTGGGCAGGGCGAGAACTTTGCCGTGGTCTACCCGCCCGGCCATGACGAGAACGTCGTGGGTGGCGGGCGTGTCGCCGTTGCCGGGGGCGGGGAAAACCTGAGGATTCGCTACCTCGATCCCGGCGCCGCGCACCCGGTCCCCGGCGTTCCGGTTCCGACTGGCGGAGAGTCGAGCGGCGTCGCCTACATCCAGCCCGACCACCACTACGGTGCGAAGACGGCCGAGGTGATGAGCAACCCGCACGTCCGGCATCACATGTAGCACCGGCCGACGCTGGCGCAGGACGGCATCACAGTCGCCGGAGCAGCCTGCTCCGGCTACGGTGTCCGGCGCAGCTCGTTGCCGGGAAGCTCAGGCGGGCACGGGCTGGTTGGCGTAGCCCGCTTCCTGGATGGCCGCGGCGAGCTCCGTCTGGGATACCGAGGAGATCACGGTCACCCGCCTGTTCTCCACGTCAGCGCTGAACTCGGCAGCGGTGTCCTTGGCCTTGATGGCGCCCTCTACCTTCTTGGCGCAGCCACTGCACTTCATGCCGGGAACGTCGAAGCGGTACATCGTGCTCTCCTCCTCAATGACCGTCCAACAGGTGGGGCTTTCCACTATGGGAAGGTCAAGGCCAGCAGGGTGTCCGATCGGCGCCCTTGACCTTCCCACAATGGGAAACCCCACCTCCTAGAGCACCGAACGTCGAGCACAGCAGTCTTGGAGGAGTCCCGCAGATGGGAGAGCATCACCACCATCACCATGGTCACGGCGCTCATACGCCAGCTAACGACGACCAGACTCTGGTGCGCGACCCGGTCTGCGGGATGACGGTTGACCCTGCCAAGACGCCGCACCACGCCCAACATCACGGCACTGCCTTCCACTTCTGCTCGGCAGGCTGCAAATCGAAGTTCGAGGCTGACCCGGACAGGTACCTGAAGCCGGAGAAGGCTGTCGCGCCGACGGCTGCGCAGAAGGCCGCCATCTACACCTGCCCCATGCACCCGGAGATCCGGCAGCAGGGCCCGGGCAACTGCCCCATCTGCGGCATGGCCCTGGAGCCGCTGGAGATTACTGCCGAGGCCGCGCCCAACGAGGAACTCGCCGACATGACGCGGCGGTTCTGGATCGGCCTGGTGCTGACCCTGCCCGTCCTCGTCCTGGAGATGGGCTCGCACATTCCTGGCCTCGACTTGCACCACCTGGTGCCGCCCAGGGTCTCCGTTTGGGTCCAGTTCCTGCTCGGGACGCCTGTCGTGCTCTGGGCGGGCTGGCCCTTCTTCGTGCGCGGCTGGCAGTCGTTCAGGAACCGCAGCCTGAACATGTTCAGCCTGATCGCCCTCGGGACCGGCGCCGCCTACCTCTACAGCCTGGTCGCGACCTTCGCGCCCGGCGTCTTCCCCGAGGGCTTCCGCGGCATGGACGGCACCGTCGCCGTCTACTTCGAGGCGGCCGCCGTTATCACGGTGCTCGTCCTGCTCGGCCAGGTGCTGGAGTTGCGCGCCCGCGAGCAGACTGGCGGCGCCATCCGCGCCCTGCTGAACATGGCGCCCAAGACGGCGCGGCGCCTCAAGGAAAACGGCGAGGACGAGGAGATCCCGCTGGCCGAGGTGAGCGTCGGTGACCGGCTGCGGGTGCGCCCGGGCGAGAGCGTGCCGGTGGACGGCGCGGTGCTGGAAGGGAGCGGCGCCGTGGACGAGTCCCTGGTCACCGGCGAATCCCTGCCGGTCGAGAAGGCGCCGGGGTCCAAGGTCATCGGTGGCACCGTGAACGGCACCGGCGCGCTGGTCATGCGTGCGGACAAGGTCGGCTCCGACACCATGCTCTCCCGCATCGTCGCCATGGTCGCCGAGGCGCAGCGCAGCCGGGCGCCCATCCAGCGCATGGCCGACACGGTCTCCGGTTACTTCGTCCCGGCGGTCATCGCCGTGGCGGCGCTGGCCTTCGTCGCCTGGGCATTCTGGGGCCCGAGTCCCGCGCTCTCCTACGGGCTGATCGCGGCCGTCTCGGTGCTCATCATCGCCTGCCCCTGTGCGCTCGGCCTGGCAACGCCCATGAGCATAATGGTCGGCGTCGGCAAGGGCGCGTCCGCGGGCGTGCTCATCAAGAGCGCCGAGGCGCTCGAGCACATGGAGAAGGTCGACACCCTGGTCGTGGACAAGACCGGCACGCTGACGGAGGGCAAGCCCAAGGTCGTGGCCGTGGTCCCGGCACCCGGCCTGACCGAGGCCGAGGTGCTGCCGCTGGCCGCCAGCCTGGAGCGGTCCAGCGAGCACCCGCTGGCGGCCGCGGTCGTGGCCGCCGCCAAGGAACGCGGCATGGCCTTCCGCGAGCCTGCCGACTTCGCGTCCGTCACGGGCAAGGGCGTGACCGGCACGGTGGGGGGGCGCCAAGTCGCGCTGGGCAACGCGCGGCTGATGCAGGAGCTTGGTGTCGACCTGGGTGGTCTCGCCACCCGGGCCGACGAGCTCCGGCGTGAGGGCGGCACGGCGCTCTTCCTGGCCGTGGACGGCAGGCCGGGCGGCGTCATCGCGGTGGCCGACCCTGTCAAGCAGAGCACGCCCGCCGCGCTGGAGAGCCTGCGCGCCAGCGGCATCCACATCGTCATGCTGACGGGCGACAACCGCACGACGGCGGAGGCGGTGGCCCGCAGGCTCGGCATCGAGGACTTCCAGGGCGACGTCCTGCCCGAGGACAAGCACCGCATCGTCCGGGAGCTCCGCGCCAAGGGGAAGGTCGTCGCCATGGCGGGCGACGGCGTGAACGACGCCCCGGCGCTGGCGGAGGCCGACGTCGGCATCGCCATGGGCACCGGGACGGACGTCGCCATGCAGAGCGCGGGCGTGACCCTGGTGAAGGGCGACCTCGCGGGCATCGCGCGGGCGCGGCTCCTGTCGCGCGCGGTGATGCGCAACATCCGGCAGAACCTGTTCTTCGCCTTCGTCTACAACGCGGCCGGGGTGCCCCTGGCGGCGGGCGTGCTGTACCCGGTCCTGGGCCTGCTGCTCAGCCCGATCGTGGCGGCCCTGGCCATGGCGCTGAGCTCTGTCTCGGTCATCGGCAACGCGCTGCGCCTGCGGGCCGTCCGCTTGCAGGATTAGGCCCGCCTGGTCCTGTGAAGGCATCGGCGTGCTCGCCCCCGGCCGCCAGGGCGAGCACGCCGGTGCTGCAAGGCGACAGCAATGACATCCGGCCTGCGATGCCCCGCAGCTCCAGGCGTCGTGGTCGCATTCGAAGCGAGGTTAAGCGAGGCAGCGCAGGTGCGGAAATCTCCGATGTGCCGCGTTCTTCGCAAGCCGAATAGGAAACCATCCGGCAGACGGACGCTTACTGGCGAAGGCTCGTAGGGCGGATGAACCGATGCGCTGGACGGAAAGCGCGATCCAGGCTGTGACTGCTTTGGTGCTCGCCATATGCGTGTCCATCCTTGCTGTGCCTGCGGTGGCACATAACGCCATGTCCCCGACGTCCCCCCCTGCGGCCCTCACCCAGGCGTCCGCGTACGCTGGTCACGCCACGCCCGCTCCCCACCATGCCCGGATGTCTGGTCCGGCTGCGAAGGCAAGGACGGCAGGCAAGAAGTGCTGCCCGAACTGCGACGGCGATGCCGTCCGGCCAGGCTGCTGCGTCATCGGGCACTGCGGGAGCGGCGCTGCCCTCCTGCCGCCGGTCAGCCCGCAGGTCACGCTCCTGGTCAGCGGCAGCGATTTCTTTGCCATGCCGCCACCTTCGATCGCGGGCATCTTCTCCGACCTTCCTTCTCCACCACCCCGATAAGGCGTCCTGAGCGTCTCCGCAGAGCCCCAGGGCCTGCGGAAGGCGGAGCATGGCCGAGCCCTCCGTCCAACGGGCGCCCGCACCCACGCTCGTCACCTCAATTGGGCAGCCGACCTGCCGAGCAGGCTGGCGAACCCCGCCTCACGGACATCCTAACGGAGAAGAAAGATGCATCAGATGACCCCCGCCATGCAGGCTTGCATCGAGGAATGCCTGCGCTGCCACTCCACCTGCCTGGGCACGGCCATGAACCACTGCCTGGAAGCGGGCGGCAAGCACGTGGAGCCGCATCACTTCAGGCTGATGATGGCCTGCGCCACCATCTGCCAGACCTCTGCCGACATGATGCTGATCGGCACGCCCCACCATAAGCACACCTGTGCCGAGTGCGCCGAGATCTGCGAGGAGTGCGCCAAAAGCTGCGAGGCCGTGGGTGGCATGGAGGACTGCGTCGCGCAGTGCCGCAAGTGCGCCGCGTCCTGCCGCGAGATGAGCGCCTGACGCCGGGACAAGGACCGGACAGCGGGTCCGGTCCTTGTCACCTCCACCGGAAGCAAACGCTTCCCGTGCAGATCAAAACGTTCTGACGGAGCGTCGGCATGAGCCAGAATCAACATCTCAGCAGCCTGCTCACGAACCTCACGGACCGGCTGGCTGACACCCTGCACGGCACGCTGGGCGGGCTTCACTTCGATTTCGAGGCCGGTGGCCACGTCCACAACGTCACCTTCGGCGATGAGAGCGCCGACACCTTGGGCGGCACCGACGGCGCCGAGTTCACCTGGGGCCTCGAAGGCGACGACCGCATTGGCGGGGGCGGCATGGACGATGTCCTCCACGGCGGTGCGGGCGCCGACGTGGTCTCCGGCAACATGGGCGACGACGAGGTCGAAGGTGGCGAGGGCAATGACACCCTCTACGGCGGCCCTGGCGCCGACACGCTGCGCGGCGGCCCCGGGAACGACCACCTGGACGAGGGTGAGGGGCACAGCACCGTCGACGGCGGCATGGGCGACGACACCCTGGTTGGCGGAGGCGGCCCGGACGCCTTCATGATCGGCCGGATGAGCGGCCACGACGTCATCAAGGACTTCACCGCCGGTCCCGGCATGTTCGACCACCTGGCGGTCATGGACGGCCTCCAGTGGACAGACCTTGCCTTTGCGGACACCGCAGATGGGGTCCAGGTCAGTTGGGACGGGGGTTCAGTCCTGCTGGAAGGCGTCTTCAAGGCGGACCTGGCGCAGGACGACTTCATGTTCGGCGACGCGGCCGACCTGCCTCCCGGCCTGCGGGTGCCTGACGGCCCAGCCGACGAGGCACCGACGCCCAGCGTTGCGGGCCCCGAGGTATCCGGTGAGCCACAGGCCGGTGCCATCTTCGACCTTCTGGCCGACCACGTCTTCGATAACCGCACCTTGAGTTTCGACATCGAGGGGAACGCCGTCCTCCGCGGCACCGCTGGTGCCGATACCCTGACGGGGTCTTCGGAATCGGACACCATCTTCGGACTGGCGGGAGACGACACCATCTCAGGCCTGGCCGGGGACGACCATCTCCAGGGTGGCGACGACCGTGACACCATGGCGGGCGGCGACGGCATGGACCGCCTGACGGGGGAGGCTGGCGACGACAGGCTCTTCGGCGGGGCGGAGTCCGACGAGCTCATGGGCGGCGACGGGAACGACTACCTCGACGAGGGCGCCGCGCACGGGATGCTGAACGGCGGCATGGGCGACGACACCCTGGTCGGCGGCACCGGCGCCGACGCCTTCATGGTGTCGATGGACAGCGGCCACGACGTGGTCCTGGACTTCGAGGCGACCGGCGAGGCCCAAGGCGCCTTCGACCACATCGCCTTCATGGACGGCATCCAGCCTGCGGATGTCGTCATTCAGGACACAGCCGGGGGCGCCCTGGTCGGCTGGGGCATGGGCGAGGACGACACCTTCGCGGGGTCCATCCTCCTCGAGGGCATCGCCAAGGACGACCTGCGGCAGAGCGACTTCATGTTCGCCGAGGCGCCGGGCTTCGTGGAGGGCATTGGCGACTTCGGCTCCTGGTACGTCTTCCCGGAGAGCGGCGGCCCGATCGCCTGAGTTCAAGCGGGGGCTGTCTAGCCAGGCTCACCGCCTCCAATGCGACCGGTGCCTGCGGGCACCGGTCGCGCTCCTGCCAATCGAGACCTGTCGCTGAAGCCGGGCCATCCCGGCCAGCGGCCAGAAAGGGCTTCGCCATGAGCTACGCACGTTTCGGTTTGATGATCCTGGTGTCGACCGTGGTCATGTTCGGCCTGATGTACCTGAACACCTATGCCCTGGAGCACGTCTTCTACAGCCAGACCCGGACCTGGATGGCCCTCGTGATGGGGGCGACCATGGCCGTCATCATGCTGCTGTTTATGCTCGGCATGTACCGGAACCGGACCGCCAACATGGCCATCCTCGGCGCCAGCGTCCTGGTGTTCGCAGGGTCGCTGTGGCTGGTCAGGAGCCAGCAGACGGTGGGCGACGTGGCCTACATGAAGGCGATGATCCCGCACCACTCCATCGCCATCATGACCAGCGAGAGGGCGCGGATCCGGGACCCGCACGTCCGGCAACTGGCCGACAGCATCATCGCGGCCCAGGTGCGGGAGATCGGCGAGATGAAGCAGTTGATTGCCGAACTGGAGGCCAACCCTCCGGCACCCTCTGCGCCGGTGCTGCAGCCCGCGCGCTGATGGTGTTTGTGCGGCGCCCGCGGACTTACTGGGGGCGCATGCCATCGGCAGGGCATCCATCGCGAGACCTTCAGCAGGGAGGGTCCGCTTTGCCCTGCCTCACCTTCCGAAGCGGATAGGCGGCTATCGACCAGAGGCTGCCAAACACCCGAACGCAACACCGGAGTCCCTGCCCTCCGAAACCTGGCGAAACCGCCGCGGCAACGAAGGAGCACGGGCGCCATCCTACCCGTTTAGGATTCCCGCTAGGGATAGAAACGCGACCGCGTCCCCGGCCCGCAGCATCCCGACGTCTCGACCTACCCTGACCTAGCCATCGGCCGCTACCAGCGGCATGAGTCGCGCCGACCCTGGCTTGCTGATGTGCTCGACCACGAGGTCCGGCCCGACCATCGCGGGGGCGAACTCTTCCCTCCCCGGCTTCCGGTCCCAGCCGGACGCCAGGCGCGCTGGCAAGGATTTCAGGCCGCCGTCCACAGCCCCGGTAAGCCGAGCTACCAGCGGGCGCCCGAACAGGATGCCGCTAACCAGCGCGGCCACCAGGTTGCCGGGCAGGAACAGGCAGCGCGCCGTGCCGATGCCGCCGAACACCAGTGGCTTGCCCGGCTTCAGCGCCACGGCGCACCAGGAGCCGTGGCCACCGGCGTCATGCAGGGCGCCCAGCAAGTGGTCGGCCTCGCTGCCGAACACGCCGCCCGAGGCGACGATGGCGTCGCACCCGGACGCCCGCTCCAGGGCGGCCGCGATGTCGGATCGCCGGTCAGGCAGCAGGCCCAGGCCAAGGATTTCGACGCCCATGCCCCGCAGCAAGGCGGCCAGCATGGGGCGGTTGCTGTCGTGGATGGCGCCCGGCGCGTGCGGCATGCCCGGCTCGAGCAGCTTGTCACCGGCGGAGGGCACGGCGACCCGCGGCCTGCGCCGGACCGCGACGTCGCCCACCCCAACCGCAGCCAGCAACGCGAGGTGGCGCGGGTCGAGCCGGGTGCCCGCCTCCAGCACCGCCTCGCCCGCTTGGAAATCCTCACCCCGGCGGCGGATGTTGGCATCCTGCAGGAGCGTCGGCGACGCGACACCGGAGTGCGGGTCCACCCGGCAGCCCTCCTGCATCGCGACCGCCCAGACGCCCTCGGGGACGGCGGCGCCGGTCAGCAGGCGCACCGCCTCACCGGCGCCCACACGCGGCAGGCCACCCGCGCCCGCCGGAAGGTAGCCGACGACCTGGAAGGGGCCGGGCCCCGGCCCGCCGACGCCATAGCCGTCCACGGCGGCGCGGTCGAACGGCGGCATGTCCGATGTCGCCAGTACAGGATTCGCCAGCACCCGCCGGGCCGCCGCCGACAATGAAACGAGCTCGACGCCCCGCACCGGATGGACGTCGGCGAGAAGCCGTGCGCGCGCGATCTCGACGTCCACAAGGCCCGCTTGCAGGTCGCAATCGGAGCATGCGGGGCGGGGCGCGAGGCTGGTGGTCACGACCCCGCATTCTCCTTGAGATAGGCCAGCAAAGCGTTCAGGCGTGCCTCGTCCTTCATGCCAACATAGGACATGCTGCCTCCGGGCACGACCTGCTTGGGGGCCTGCAAGTAGGCGTGCAGCGTCGCCTCGTCCCAGGTCAGTCCTTCCGCCGCCCTTGTGCGCATGGCGTTCGAGTAGCGGAAGCTCTCGACGGCTGCCGCGCGGCGGCCCAGCACTCCGGCGAGGCCGGGGCCGACGCGGTTGCGGCTGTCCACGCCGTGGCAGGCGCCGCACTGGCTGCGGAACAGTTGCTCGCCCGACGGGACGGTCTGGGCGAGAGCCGGGAAGGCGAGGAGCGGCACGCAGAGCAGGGCCGAGGCAAGGACTCGCATGGGGTCTCCAATGGCAGGGGGAGCGTGACGACGCAGCCGGGCGGCCGCGTCGCAGGGTGCCCGATCTCAAGTCTGGGCCCGGTACTCCTGGGTCTTCCAAGACAGGTGGCGGACGGCTTCGGGGGCGTCGCTGAGCTTCCGGATGTTCGCCCAGGTCTGCTTGTAGTTTGGTATGACCAACTCGTTGGTCGCCTTGCTGACCACGTTGCCCTGCACGCCCGTCGGGTAGCCGAACAGCATGAAGGTCTGGTTGCGGCCGAGGCCCCCCTCCGGCCATGCGACCGCCTGGGTGGCGCCGTTGCCGTTGAAGACCTCGACGAGGTCGCCCGGCTTTAGCGCCAGCTCGCCCATGTCATCCGGGTTCATGCCGATGTAGGGGTACGGGAAGCGGTCGCGAACAAAGTCGTTGTGCTGGTCGAGGTAGGCCGACTGCCAGACGTGGTTCGCGCGGCCGTTGTTCACCAGGAAGCGTTGCGAGTCCTTCTCTGCCTGCTTGCCCTGGGCCTGCAGCCCCCGCCATGGGGTGGCGGCGAATACCGCCTTGCCGTCCGGGCGGTTGAACTTGCCGTCGGCGTAGAGGCGCTTGGTCCCAAGGATTCGCTCGCTGCCGCCGGTGGTCGCCGCCGGTGTGCCGGTCGCACCGGCGCCCGGCGCCGCCTGCTGGACGGGTTCGCGGCCGCGGGCGCCCTCTATGCCGGGCCCCTGCACCACCATGCCGGGCGAGGCGCCGGTGGTCGTGCCACCAGCCACCGCGCCGGTGGTCTCCAGCCCGACTGCGGGCTCTTGGAACCCGTTGGTGCCCATGGCGCGAAGCCGGGCGTAGGTGACGAACTCGCCGCCCTTCTCGTGCTGGTGGTAGCCATCCATGAACGCGTCCTCCTCCGTCTTCCAGTCGTAACCCCGGAAGCGGTCGGCCACGGCGGCGTTCCCGGCCGTGCGGAAGGAGCGCTCCAGGGCCTGCGCCAGGCGCGCGACGATGAGGCAGTCCGGCATCGCGTTGCCCGGCGGGTCCATGTAGCGCTCGGTCAGGCGCATGCGGCGCTCGCCGTTCATGGAGGTCAGGTTCATCTCCCCCGAGGTCGCCGCCGGGAGGACCACGTGCGCGCAGGAGCCGATCTGGGTCGGCACGATGTCCACGTCCACGCTGAACAGGCCGCCCGCGCGGATGGCCTTCATGATGGCCTCCACCTGGGCGGCGCGGTCACCGGCGGGGACGGAGTCCATCGCCTCCTTCACCATGTTGGTCCGGCGCTGGTAGGCGCGCTTGAACTCGGAGGCGTTCAGGGTCGTCTTGAAGTGGTCGCAGCCCCAGACGTGGTGGATGCCGCCCTTGCCGCCGATGAGGAGCTCGTCGACGTTCTGGGCGGGCTTGCCGACATGGGCGTCGGAGGGGCGGGCATAGCCTTCCTGGTGACCGCCGAGGCGGACGCAGCCGCCGCCGGGGCGACCGATGTTGCCCGTCGCCAGGGCGATGTTCACCAGAGACTGGTTGGTGCGGTAGTTGTCGTTGCCCCAGATGATGCCCTTCTCGTATGCGAGCATCGTGCGGCGCCGGGCGCCACCCTGCTTGGGCTCCGCGATCCAGGCCGCCGCCTTGCGGATGTCCTCCGCCGACACACCGGTGAGCCGGGCCGCCTCCTCCACCGTGGTGCGGTTGGCGCCGATCGCGGCGTCGTAGTTGCTGGTGCTGGTGGCGATGAACGCCTTATCGGCCCAGCCCTTGGTCGCGATCTCGGTGAACAGCGCGTTGAACAGCACGAGGTCGGTGCCGCTGTTGATGCGCAGGTGGAGCACGTTCTCCTTTCCCGCCTCGGCCTCGCAGGCCGCGATGGTCACCGTCCGGCGGGGGTCCACCACGATGATGCGGGCGGCGGCGTGCGGCTCGTTCGGCAGCTGGCTCTGCTTCTTGTCCAGCGTCGAGCCGCGCAGGTTCGGCACCCAGTGGTTCAGGAAGTAGTTGGTCTGGGTCTCGAGGGAATTGGCGCCCGCGATGAACAGGGTGTCCGCGAGCTCGGCGTCCTCGTAGCAGTTGTTCAGCTCACCCACGCCCATGTCGCGGGAGCCGTGCACCTCGGAGTTGTAGGCCGGACGGTTGTGGATCCGGATGTTCTTCACCTTCATGCTCTGGAAGTAGAGCTTTCCGGTCGCCCAGGTGTTCTCGTAGCCGCCGCCCGCTCCGCCGTGGTCGTAGGCGGAGACCAGCAGGCCGTCCTCGCCCTGCTCCTCGATGACCCGGCGCGTGACCTCGGCGACCAGCGCGACGCTGTCGTCCCAGGAGGCGGGCGACATGGTGCCGTAGCGCCAGACCAGCGGGTCGGTCAGGCGCGCCTGCTGCGTCCCGGTGACGGTGGAGTAGGACATCTCGGCCATGCGGGCGCCGCGGATGGAACCGAGGCCGGAGTTCACCACGCAGTCGTGGTCGGGCTTGATGACGATGTGGACGTCCTGCCCGTTGTGCCGGACGACGTTGTACATGGACGGCGCCGCCCAGGCGGCGCTGTCGGCGCCGAGCTGGCCCCGCATGTCCTCGCCGTAGGCGTTGTCGTCCGGCGCCGGGCCGCCCTGGCGGTTCACGGGCCAGGAGTAGGCTTTGTAGCCGCAGCCCACGATGCAGTAGTGGCAGACGACGTTGTTGACCTTGGCGTCCCGCGGCGGGATCGGCAGGCGGTCGATGTTGCGCTTGTAAGCCATGTTCCCGCCCTCCTCAGGCCAGCACGTTGGAGTGGCGGCCGTACAGCAGCTCGTCCACGCCCTCGGCGTGGATGTCGCCACCCGCGTCCACGCGCAGGCGGAACTGGGCCAGGTTCTGGGTCGCGTGGCCCCAGACCTGCAGGCCGCCCTTCTCGCAGTCGAAGCGGCTGTAGTGGCCGGGGCAGTTCAGGGTGCGGTCGTCGGCCTGGTAGAACATGGGGTAGCCCTTGTGTGGGCAGAGGTTCGAGAAGGCGACGACGTCGCCGTCCGGGCCGACGCCACCTTCGACCCGCGTGCCGAGCTTGATGAGCACGCCCGTGCTGTCGGCGTCCGGGTAGCTGATGTCCATGGGCTCGTTGACCTTCAGGTCGCGCATGTTGCCCAGCCTGCTGACCGGGTACGCCACGCGCGCCAGGGCCGGTGTCGCCTTGGCGGGCGCCTGCGGCACCGTGGAGGCCGCCGCCGCGCCAGCCACCGCCAGCGCCCCCCGTCCCAGGAAGAAGCGGCGGCCGCTCTCCGTAAGCTTGTTGCAACCCGACATTTCCGTCTCCCCGCTCTCAGGCGACGACAGCATTGCAGCGGGCGTGCCAACGGCGCCCGTGACGGCGGTGGCTTACGGTGCCTTGGAAATCAGGATGTTGACGGAGGATTGCTGTCACCGGACCGTCACCGGAGTCCAGGAAGCTGGACTTGGCGCCGTCCGGGTCCAGAAGGCTGGACTTTGCGCCCCCGCTCGCAAGGCAAGAACGAAAGGCATCCTGGACCGTTGCGGCGCCTACGTGACATCGTGGTCGGGGCCTCGCCCGACGCCGCACGTCGTGTGTAGTATTGCGCCCCTTCTGCTATCAGTGATGCATCCCATGGCCAGAACATCAACGGCACTGACAGAGCGCGTCGGCGTTCAGGAAGTGAACCTCATCTTCACCAAGCGCCTGAAGTGGTTCTTCCGCGAGCAGACGATCAGCGACTTTGGTGTCGATGCGGAAGTCGAGATTGTTGACGAAGAGGGAGAGCCAACGGGACAGCTGATTGCGCTTCAGGTTAAGTCGGGCACCTCTTTCTTCCAGCACAAGGATGCAGAGGGGTACACGTTCTACGGTGAGCCTCGCCACCTCGAGTACTGGCTGCGGCACTCCCTCCCAGTGTTTCTGATCCTCCACAATCCAGAAACCGGCCTCACCCTCTGGCAACGTGTTGAACGCCATCTGACAAGGCAGACAAAGAAGGGCTGGGCCATCCACATCCCTTCTCGGAACGTGCTGGATGAGAAGGCGAAGCCCGCCCTCGCCAGCGGGATCGGCACGGACCGTGCGTCGATCAAGCGTTATCGCTTCGCGGCCGACAAAGCAGACATGGAGGAATACCGAGACAAGGAAGTCTTCTTCAGTTTCGACTTCTGGGTCAACAAGACCCTGGGTCTTCGCAAGATAGACGTTTACTACGGGAGTTATGAAAAGAGCCAACCGGATTCCCAAATTGGTGTCTGGGGTACAACTCACACACCTCACGGAGTCATGAACCACTTCTTCCCGTGGCTCACCTACCAGTACGCCAAGCTCATCCCTGCGGAAGAACAGTCCAACGAGATCGAGACCCACATCGTGCAGGTGGAACTGAACGAGGCGGCGAAGCAGTTCCTCGCCGTGGAAGCCTTCTTCGAGGATCCAGATGATCCTGAGCCGCCAGAGGAACCGGAGAGGGATGACGAAGACGAGTGCGACGAAGAAGACTACAATGAATGGGCGTTCAGACGAGCCATGGAACGTGATTAGCCCTGAGCGCTTGTTTCGGAGCCTGGTGTAAGCGCTGCTGCCTGTCAGTTTGGGCGAACCACCGTCCGCTCAGGCTTCATCCGATCACCGCAAACCCAGCTTCCGGATCTTCTCGAACAGCGTCGAGCGGCCGACGCCGAGGATGCCCGCCGCGACCTCCACCTCGCCGGACGCGGCGGCGAGCGCGGCGGAGACCGCCCGCCGCTCGGCGTCCGTGACCGCCTCGGCCAGCGTCCCGACCGCCGCCACGGGGCTGGCGCCGTTGGACGCGGTGCCCCCCAGGAGGTCGTCGACACCGACCCAGGGCCCGTCCGCCAAGGCGGCGGCCCGCTCAACCCTGTTGCGGAGCTCGCGGGCGTTGCCGCGCCAGTCCGCTTCCTCCAAGGCGCGCTCCGCCCGGCTGTCCAAGCCCCGGATGCCGCGGGCCGAAGCCAGGGATGCGTTGGCAAGGAATTGGCGCGCCAGCGGCACGATGTCGTCGCGGCGCATGCGGAGCGGCGGGATCTCGATGCGGATCACGTCGAGCCGGTAGAGCAAATCCTCGCGGAAGCGGCCGTCGCGCACAAGCTGGTCCAGGTCGGCGTTGGTCGCCGCGACGACGCGCGCGTGGAACGCCAGCGTGCCGGAGCCGCCCACGCGGGTGTACTCGCGCCCTTCGAGCAACCGCAGGAGCTTGGCCTGCAGCCCGGGCGCCAGCTCGGCGACCTCGTCCAGGAACAGCGTGCCTGCCCCTGCCCTTTCGGCGCAGCCGATCCGTCGCATGGCGGCGCCGGTGAAGGCACCGCGCTCGTGGCCAAAGACTTCGCTCTCCGCCAGCTCGGCCGGGATGGCCGCGCAGTTCACCGCGACGAAGGGCGCCGCCGCACGTGGGGACAGGCGGTGCAGGAGCTTGGCCGCCACCTCCTTGCCGGTGCCGGTCTCGCCGAGCAGCAGGACCGGGCAGTCGCTGGGCGCCGCCCGGCGCACCGTCGCCTCGATCCGGCGGATGGCGGCCGAGACGCCCAGGGTAGCGTCTGCCGCGGGCACCACGCGCCGGGCCATCAGGGCACCAACGCGGCCGAGGAGGTCCTGGATCTCGACGGGCTTCACCAGGAAGTCGTCGGCGCCCGCCTTCATGAGCCGGATGGCCTGGTCGACGCCAGCGTAGGCCGTCATCACCAGCACGGGCGTCCCGGCGAGACGGCTGCGTTGGGACAGGAAGAGCTCCTCCCCGGAGCCGTCCGGCAGGTGCAGGTCGGACAGCAGCAGGTCGGGCACCCGCCGCTCCAGCGAGGCAGCGGCCTCGACGGCGCCGGTCGCGACCTCGACGCCGTACCCCTCGATGCGCAGGCGCTGGGCCATGGTGCCCGCCGTCGTCGGGTCGTCCTCGACGAGGAGGATCTGGCCTCGTTCAGCTGGCATGGGCGACCTCCTTGGCGTGGGAGGGGACCGGCAGCTCGGCGACCAGCCGCGTTCCCCGCGGTGTCGGCTCGCGCGTGATCCGTCCCCCCTGGCTGCGCGCCAGCCGGGCGGCGGTCCAGAGGCCGAGCCCGCCACCAGAAGGTGGTGGGCCGTCCGGGTCCGCGAGGAGGCTTTCGGCTTCGGCGGGTAGGCCGGTGCCGACATCGCTCACCTCGATGACCGCGCCGCCCTGGCTGAGTCCCTGCGCGCGGAAGCCGAGGACGCCTTGCGGCGGCGAGGCGGCGGCCGCGTTGAGGAGCAGGTTCAGCGCGATCTGCCGGGCCAGCGTCCGGTCGACGCGCACGCCGTCCGGCAGGTCGTTGCGCCAGTCGAGGGTCAGGCCACGGCGTGACACCTCGTGGCGGATGAGCAGCCGCAGGTCCTCGAAGTCCTGAGCCGCGAGTGGTGCCTCGCCCGGCCCCGTCTTCCAGGATGACAGCCCTGCGCGGACCACCTTGCGTATGTCGTCCAGGCCCCGCCTGAGCAGGCCGACGGCCTCCTCGCGGATGTCGCGCCTGTCGCCGTACTCGGAGAGGGTGTCCACCGCCGTCATCAGGCCGCCGAGCGGGTTGTTCACCTCGTGGGCCATGGCCGCCGTCAGGCGCCCAAGCTGGGCGCGGCCCTCCTCCCGGGCCAGCCGCCCGGCCATGAGGTCCCGCTCCGCTATGGCGGCCACGGCGCCGTTCCAGGCGTTCACCAGGGCCAGATGCTCAGGGCCGGATCCCGCCTGCGCATCCAAGGGCTCGGGGAGCCGCCCCTGGGTGGCCTCGAGGAGCCGTTGGCGGAGCCGCTCGGTCGGCAGCAGGATGCGCCGGACCAGCAGCGCGCCCGCGGCGGCGAAAAGCGCCGCGATGCCGATGTTCGCCAGGACCAGCGTCCTGACCACCGCGTCCCGCTCCGCCAGCAGCGCACCGATGTCGGCCTTGGCCACCAGCCGACCGACCGGCACGCCACCTTCCAGCAGGACCCGCGCCACGACAGCCCGCCCGGCCCGCTCGTCGATGGCGGGCGACCCCGAGGCGATGGCCTGGTCAGCCGGGCCAGACAGAGACCGCGGCAGCGCGGCGCCGGTACGCAGCACCCGCGGGCTCGAGGATGCCAGGACCGAGCCGTCTGGCAGGACCACAACCGACAGGGTGGGCCGGAGGGCTTCGTACTGCCCGCTGGCACGGTCCAGGGCGTCGAACGCCTCCCAGACGTCGGCCCGCACGGCGGCTGGCTGGACAGCTGTCGCCAGCCCGTCGAGGAAGGCCGCCCCCAGGGCCGCCAGGTGGCGCCCCTGGTCCGCCTCCATACGCGCCAGCACCGCCTGCCCGGTGACGGTGGCCACGCCAGCCACCAATGCCGCCACCGTCAAGGGAACGGTGAGCAGCAGCGGCCAACGTCGTGGGTCCAGCTGAGCCCGGAGCCGCCGCGGTCCCGCACGCCTCATGCCCGGCTCTCCAGGTCTTGGGACATCGCGCGGATGCCGTCGTAGAGGCCGGGGCTCCCGGGCATGAAGCCGTCCAGGCGGAGCGCGCGGAGGATCTCGGTGCCCGCCGGGGAACCCGCCATCGCCAGCAGGGCCGCCTCGATGCCGCGAGCCGCGGCGCCCTGCCGCGACACGGTGAGGCAGCAGACCGGCGGGAAGCCCTGCCATGCGGAGCGGGCGACAACGTCAGTCGTCGAGGTGAGCCCAGGCTCCGTCTCGGCCATGGTCTCCCAGACGTAGCCGTCGACGGACCCGCTTTCCGCCAGGCCGCTGCTCACGGCCCGGACCACGTTCCGGTGGCCGTAGGCGAAGAAGGTGGCGCCAAAAAACGTCGCCGGGGACTGGTGCTCGCCCGCGAGGAGCCAACGGGTTGTCAGGCACCCGGAGTTGCTGTCCGGGTCGGAGAAGGCGTGGCTGCGGCCCCGGAGGTCCGCGAGCGACCTCGCCCGCAGGCTGGGGTCCGCGATGAGGTAGGACTGGTAGAGTGGGCGCCCGCGGTGCACCGGCACGGCGAGAACCGACAGCCTGTCGGCGTGCCGCACGTAGGGGAAGCCGCAGATCCAGGCGGCGTCGAGCTGCCCCGTGAGAAGGAGCGCGACAACCTCCTGGTAGGTCCGGCGCTTCACGAGCTCAACAGGGGTACCGAGCGCCGCCGCCATCTGGCTGGACAGCGCCCGCAGCAGGGCAAGGTCGGATTCGAGGAAGACTGGGGTGAGGCCGAAGCGGACCGGGGCCAGAGAGGTCGCACGGGCCCTGCGCGGCCCGGCCAGGGCCACGGCGGCCAGGACGGCCCTTCGGCCTGCGGGGCACGCTGGAGCCATTCGTTCCACCCCCAGGCGACCCACTTACGGGTTCTACCTGCAGCCCTGCATTCGGCGCTCCTTTCGCCGGATTGTCACGTGCTTTGCGAGCGGGGCGTCAGACGGGGGCGTGACGTGCCACGAGGCTCTTGGGGAGCAGGAAGGTCAGGAGGGCGCAGGCGGCGAGCATCGCGGCCGACCCCCAGAGGCATCCTTCCAGACCGGCGTACTGCGTCAGCACGCCCGACAGCAGGATCCCGCCCAGCCGTCCGGCCGCGTTGGCAGCGTAGTAGAAGCCGACGTCCTCGGCGGCCTTCTCGGACCCGGCGTAAGCCAGGATCAGGTAGGAGTGCAGTGAGGAATTCACAGCGAAGGCGAAGCCGAAGATGGCCAATCCGGCGACCACCACGAGGTCGGGGCGCCCGACCGCGCCCGTCGCCAGCACGATGCCGAGCACGACGGGGATGGCCGCGAGCGCCGTCCCCCAGAGCCGCGCCTCCGGCACCTCGCGGGATAGCCCGTCCGGGCTGCGGCGGACCACCTGCGGCGCCAGGCCCTGCACGCCGCCGTAGCCGATCGTCCAGGCGGCCAGGAAGGTCGAGACGCCGACGTAGTTCCAGCCCTGGCCATACAGGAACACCGGCAGGCCCACGACGAACCAGACGTCGCGGGAGCCGAACATGAAGACGCGGGCAGCCGCGAGCAGGTTGACGCCGCGGTTCTTGGCGAAGAGTTCCCTGAAGCTCCTGGACGCCTTGGCCCTGCCCAGCTCCCGGGGGAGCGACAGCAGCACGCCCACCAGGGCCACCACCAGCAACGCCACCAGCGCCCAGAGCGCCGGACGGAAGCCCGCGGCCTGGAGCAGGAAGCCCCCAAGGAAGAAGCCGAAGCCCTTCATGGCGTTCTTGGAGCCGGTGAACCAGGCGACCCAGCGGAACAACTGACCGGCGCCCTGCTGCGAGGACGCCTTGATGGCCGACTTCGAGGCCGTCTTGGTCAGGTCCTTGGCCACGCCGGAGATGCCCTGGGCGCAAACGACCCAAGCCACAGATGCCGCGGCGCTCCAGGCCGGGTCGAGCGCCGACAGCATCAGCAGGCCGCCGATCTGCAGCGTCAGGCCAATGGCCAGCATCCGCGGGATGCCGAACTTCGCGGCCAGCCACCCGCCCCCGAGGTTGGCGAAGATGCCCGCCGCCTCGTAGAGCAGGAACAGGAAGGCCAGTGTGAAGGGGGTGTAGCCGAGCTGGTAGAAGTGCAGCAGCACCAGCATCCGCAACGCCCCATCGGTGAGCGTGAAGCCCCAGTAGGCGCCGGTCACGATGATGTAGTTGCGGACGGCCGACATCAGACGCCGCGCTCCCCGACGATGCAGGCGAGGTCGACCATCCGGCAGGCGTAGCCCATCTCGTTGTCGTACCAGGCGTAGACCTTGAGCATGGTGCCGTCGGTCACCAGCGTGCTGGGCGCGTCGACGATGGCGCTGCGGGTGTCGTTGGCGTAGTCGGCGGAGACCAGCGGGCGCTCCTCGTAGCCGAGGATGCCCGCCAGCGGCCCGGCGGCGGCGTCGCGGAACAGGGCGTTCACCTCCTCCGCCGTGGTCTCCCGCCGCAGCTCGAAGACGGCGTCCGTCAGCGAGGCGTTCAGCACCGGCGCCCGGACGGCGTGGCCGTTCAGCCGCCCCTTGAGTTCCGGGTAGATGAGCGCGATCGCCGTGGCGCTGCCGGTGGTGGTCGGCTGCAGGGACAGCATGGCCGACCGGGCGCGCCGCAGGTCCTTGTGCGGGGCGTCCACCACGACGTTGGTGTTAGTCGGGTCGTGGATGGTGGTGATCTGGCCGTGCCGGATGCCGATGGCCTCGTGGACCACCTTCACCACCGGCGCCAGGCAGTTCGTCGTGCAGGAGGCCGCCGTCAGCAGGCGGTGCCGCGCCGGGTCGTACTCGTGGTCGTTGACGCCCACCACGATGTTCAGGGCGGCCGCCGCCGGATCCTTCACCGGCGCCGCCACGATGACGCGCTTCACACCGCGGTCGAAGTACGCCTGGAGCTGCTCCTGCTTGAGGAACTTGCCCGTGCATTCCAGGACGACATCGCAGCCAAGGTCGCCCCAGGCGACGCCGCCCGGTGCCGTGGCGGCGCTGAAGCCGACGCGCCGGTCGCCAAGGCGCAGCGCGTCGCCGCCGTCCGCCGCGATCCGCTCGCGCCACCGCCCGTGGATGGTGTCGAACTCCAGCAGGTGCGCCGTGGCCTCGACGCCACCCTTGAGCTCGTTGACGTGGACCACGTCCAAACGGTTGCCCGCGCGCGGGTCGTCCACCTCGCGGAGGACGCCACCCATGGCGGCGCGCAGGGCCAGGCGGCCGATGCGGCCCATGCCGTTGATTCCGACGCGCATGTCAGCGCTCCCTTGCGACGGTGAGAGGGGATTCGCCGAGGTCGTCCACGCGGTGGCGCAGGGACAGCCGGTCGAGCGCGTCCACCTTGAGATTGGTGAGGATGCCGAGGCGACGGTGCAGGCTGGCGTAGAGCTCGTTGACCATCAGCTGGCGGTCCGGAGACCCGGCCTCGTAGCGGCCGGGGCCGGGCAGCGGCCATGACGCCGTGATGGCCTGCCCGCCGAAGTCGGGGCAGTGCTGGCCCTGGAGCTCGTCGCAGAGGGTGATGACGAAATCCATCCTCGGCGCGTCCGGCCCCTGGAACTCGCGGTAGGACTTGCTGCGCACCGCGGAGACGTCGTGGCCGAGGCTCTCCAGCTTGCGCAGGACTTCCGCCATTGGCCGCGCCGCCGGATCGGAGCCCGCCGAGTAGGCGCGGAAGCGGCCGCCGCCGAGCTTGTTCAGGATGGCCTCGGCCATGACCGAGCGGGCCGAGTTCCGGGTGCACAGGAACAGCACGTTGAAGGCGGCGACCATGGGGCCGTCCCGCAGGGGTGCTGCCGCCGGTGCCGGAGTCAGGCTGCCGCACAGTTCCGGGCGGCCACCGCAGCAGGTCTCGGTCAGGAAGGTGACGACGTGCCGCAGCCGGTCGATCTGGGCGGCGTAGATGAGGCTGCGCCCCTGCCGCGTGGAGCGGATCAGCCCGACCTGCTCCAGGCCCCTGAGGTGGAAGGACAGCGTGGACGGGACGATGCCGAGCCGCTCCGCCAGGACGCCCGCTGGCAACCCGTCCGGCCCGGCGTCCAGCAGGGTGCGGAGCAGGTCGAGGCGGGAACCCTGGCCGAGGGCGGAGAACACGGACGCGGCTTCGGTGGCTTCCATGCTGTCGCCATAGTCGAACGGCGCGGCCGTGTCCCCCGCGGGCCGCGGCCCGGCGCAGCCACCGCCACCGGCGGCCGACGGGCGCCGACCAGCGGCAGGCGGGTCGAGGTCTCGGGGGTCACGGCCGCGCATCGCCCTTAGCCCGCCGGGCGCCGGTCCATGATGACGCGGTTGCGCACCGCGTCCTGGATGGCGCGGAGCCGCTCCGCCGGTAACGGCACGAGCCCGATGCGGGCCAGGTAGCCTTCCCGGCCCAGGGCGTGATCAGAGGCGTACTCGGCGAGGAATTCCTTGAGGCCGGGCACGCGGTCGATGTTCGGCCGCTTCACGTACAGGAACAGCGGGCGGGAGAGCGGGTACTGGCCAGAGGCGATGGTCTCCACCGTGTCGTCGACCCCGCCGACCATCGAACCCTCGATGCGGTCGCGGGCGGCCTCCAGGAAGCTGAACCCGAAGATGCCCAGGGTGCCGTCGGCGCCGTTCGCGATTTTGGCCACGATGGCATGATCGTCCTCACCGGCGTCGGTCCAGCGGCCGTCCTCGCGCACCGTGGAGCAGACCCGGGTCCGCTCGGCGGCTTCCTCGATGGCCTGGACCTCCGGTGCCGTGCGGCACGCGGGGATCATCGCCAGTTCGGTGAAGCTGTCGCGCGTGCCCGAGGTCGGCGGCGGGCCGATGACGCGGATCGGCCAGTCCGGCAGCTCCGGCGAGATCTGGCGCCACGAGGTGTAGGGGTTCGGCACGAGCCGCCCGTCCCGCGGCACCTGCTTGGCAACGCCGAGCCAGAGCTGAGCCAGCGTGAAGTTCGGCGAGGCGAGGCCCTTCCGGTGGGCGACGACGATGCCGTCGTAGCCGATGGGGATCTCCATGATCTCGTTGACGCCGTTCCGCACGCACAGGGCGAACTCGCCCGCGTTGATGCGGCGCGAGGCGTCCTGCACGTCCGGGTTGCCGAGGCCGTTGCTGCGGCAGAACTGGGCGAAGCCGTGCACCGTGCCGGTGCTGGCCACCCGGACCCGCTCCCCGCCCGCTGCCTTACCGACCGCCTCGGCGACGGCCCGGCTGAACGGGGCCACCGTGGAGCTGCCGGTGACCTGGGTGACCTCTCGGGTCTCGGCCTGCGCGGGCGCGGCCACCCCGAGGAAAGCCGCCGCGGTCCCCGCCAGCGCGAGCAGCCTACCCGCCCGCGGCACCAAGGCCCCTGCCCGGTTTGGCTTCGTGGTCCCGGCCGCTGTGGCGCCGGACGTCGGCTTCGACGACATCGCCGTGAACTCCTGCTTCGCGCATATCGAACGTCGGTTCGATATTTGTGGAAACGTCGTATCATCTCGCCAAGAAGCTGTCTGTTTCAGTTCCGTGAACTCTCCCCGTCGGGGGAGGGGCATTTGATGCCAGTTGATGGCGGGCGTACGGCGCATCAGCGAAGCCCTGGCGGGCTGCCAGCCGTCCTGCCCGCGCCTGGCGGAAGCCGGATGGGAGCCTCCGCGCAGCCAACGACGTGCGCGGAACCCAGAGCGGTCAACCCTGTTTCTCGGCCTGCCGCCGCACCTCGTCGCTGGCCGACTAAGGCATGCCGAACCGGCGGCGCGCGGTCCCCCTGGAATCTATTCAAGATTCGGAGCCGATTCCGCTCGCGGAATCAGTCGGTTACGGGGCTCTTCCCCTACGGATCGCGCGGAACTTCACTACGGATCGCGCCGGAATGGCTTCCCTGGACGCAGTGACGCCGACGCGGCGGCGCCGGTGGCCGATTGACCCTGCGCATTTACCGTGGAGCTCCACGCCCTGTGGGGCGGCGCTTGCTGGCCGTGGAGTTCCACGGTATTCGCGTTGCCCCTTGGCACCGTCGAGGTCCGCCGAGAAACAAGGATTGGGCGCTGCATGGGCACGCCACCGATAGCAGAACGCGACAAGGAACTGCTGCGGCTGCTGCGGTCCGAGTTCGGGTTCGACCTCGAAGGCTGGCTGCGGGCGCACGGCGCCAAGCTGTACTCGGACGCTCTCAGGAGCGTCCTGCACGCGTACTCGCGCGGCCCCGTCGCGGCCAGCGGCGGGTCGGAGCCGATAGGCGAGGCCGCCAGGCAAAGATTTCTCCGGTCGCGCCAGCGCCACGAGGACGATTGGCTGCTGCGCCACGTGCTGGACCCGGTTTCCCCTGACTGCCTGCTTCCTCCGGACCGGGCGAAAGCGCTGCGCGCCCGGCTGCTGGCCAAGCTCCGCGACCGGGCGCGGATCGCCCGTGGCCCTGTCCTGACGGTCCGCGTTTCCGAGGAGACGGCCCTCGGGCTGGACGAGATCGGCCGCAGGCTGTTCGGGTGCACGAGCCGCTCGGAGACGGTGAAGGCGATGGCCCGGGTCGCGACCACGCACCTGAGGTCATCAGAAGGAAAACGGGATGGGTCGGGCGCCGGGTAACCGGGGCTGCCCGCCGCCACGCCGTCGGGGAAAGGACAACCACCATGGGCCGCCGCACGACGCCGAGGCGTGAGAGGATGGCCGCCATGCTGCTCCAGCAGGAGGTCGGCGACGATTGCTTCGCGTGGCTGGCCAAAGCTGGCGTGGCGATGCGGCACCCGGGCGTGCTGAGGCGCGTCGGGCAGTACCGGGAGGCTGGGGGGCCGGAACCCATCCTGGCCTTCCCGCCCGAGGCGACCGACGAAGAGCACAACGCGCTCGCAGATTCATTCCCGGTGCGCCGCACGGCGTGGCGCGCAGCACGTGGCGCCGCGCAGGCGGATTGGCTGACCCGGCACGTGCTGAATCCGCACTCGCCCGACTTGCTGGTGACCGAGAAGTTCGCCGTGGCCACGCGGGCGCGGCTGCTGGCGAAGCTGCGTGACGAGGTGCGCCGGGCAGAGGATTTCCGCACCATCCGAATAGACGCCGAGACTGCCGGATGGCTGGACACGCTGGCCAGTTACAACGGGCTGGGCAGCCGGTCGGCGGCCGTCGAGATGATGGTCCGTGTCGTCATGGAGGCGTCCGGCGGCAAGGCGTCCGCGAAGGATTGACGCCCGGTCATGCGGGCCGTCGCGCGGCCGTCGCCTCCGTCCCGCCGCGCGGCGCCGTTCCTGTGATTGGACCGGCGATCGCGTCGGCGCCACCTTCGCCGCCGCACGCCAGCAAGGCTTGGTCGTTGGTCACCAAGGACGGCGTGCGCGGAAGCAGAAGGAATGCGCATGCCCGGCAAGGACACGACGTTCATCGGCCACACCCCTGCCCCGCTGGCACGCCCGGAGGGACAGCCGCCGGTGGTGCAGGGCGCCGACGGGTCCTGGATGCTGGAGCTGTCGCGGGGCCCCGAGGGCGCGTTCGCTTTCGCCTACGAGCGGGTCGGCGGCATCGTCCGCGTGACCGGCCAAGCGGTGCTGCGGCATCCGGCCGGTCATGTGCTCCAGCCGGTCACCGTCGTTCTGCGCGAGGAGGACGCCGGGAAGCTGGGCGCAGGAATCCTTGGCATCATCGGATCATGAGAGCCGATAGGCGGTCGCGTCGAGACGCGGCGGGCCACAGCCAAATCGGCATAACCCTCTGTGACATTCGCCTGTCGCCGCCCGAGCCAAGCGACTATAGGCTGCCGGGAATTCGCGGATGGCATCCATGGCCGACGACAGCATTGAAACCCCGGCAAAGCCTGGAACCTACCGGCCCGGCGTCGTGATCGGCGCAAGGGTCGCCCTCGCGCACATCACGGAGACTGCTCGAGAGCCCTGCTACGCCATCACCTTCCGGCATCCTCCCCTCTCGGACAGGACGCTCGCGTTCACATCGAGGGGACGCGATCAGCTCATCGATGCGCTCGGCTCCGCACCTGTCGGGCACCTGGTGACCCGGGTGGCGGGCTCGGACATGGCCGCTTTCGATGCGGGGATGGCTGCATTCCAGCAGGCGTCCAGCGGCATGGGATCGGCCGCCAATGCCGGGAACATCAATGACTACGCGACCCGGTCGATGGTCGCCGAGGTGAGCGCCTCGCCGACTTCAAACGATCTCGTCCTCGTCTCTGGACGGCTTCATGAAGGCGGCACCTTCGACATCATCTTGCCGCCGCACGTGGTCCCCGTCCTGATCGGGATGCTGCTCGACTGAGACGCAAGCGAGGCGAGGTGCGGCACCCTCAAGCACGATAGTTCCCAGCGTAATCCTCTGCGGAACGTACGGCCTCGCCCTCTCCACGAGGCGAGCCATCTCGGATGTGGGATCGATCATCGGTTGTCCTCCTGACCTGCCACAACGGAGCAGCGTGCCCCATGTTCGGTCATGGGGGCTGGAAATGGAGCCCTCCAAGCTATCGGCCCGTGCCGATCACCTTACCGCCGCCTGCCCTTAGGCCGCGCCGCATCGAGCAGGCTCCTGCAGCGTTCGAGCGTCCGTTCGTCGACGCACTGTTCCCAGGGCGACCGGCCCAATGCGGGGTGCTTGCCGCGTAGCCACATGTGCGCCCAGTCCGGCTGACCGGGGAAGCGGGCCATCACCTCCGCCTCCAGCCTGCTCCGGCAGCCTGCCACAACGGCGGCAGCCTCCGCCTCCTTGTCGAGGCGGCGCCTCTCGGCTTCCCGGGTCGCCATGATGCGGTCCCGCTCGCCCGCCATCGCCTCGCTGATGCGGTTCCTCGCCTGCCAGTCCAGGGCGAACTGCCCCTCGTCGAGGGGCAGCCCGGTTGCGGCGCTGACCGCATCACAGACCCAGGTCGTGCCCGCATGTTGACCCATCAAGGCGACGGCTCGTGTCATCAGGGTGCCCACGAAGTCCCCTGACTCTTGGCGGCGGCGTTCCGCAGCCTGCCGCGCGAACTCCTCGCGCTCGAGGCGTGCGGCCTCCTGCCGGGCACGCGCCTCGTCCCGGCGCCTCAGCCGCACCGCATCCAGCGGCAGGCCCAGCAAGCCGCCCTCGTACGGACTGGCTTGCGGCTGGACCATCCTCTCGAGCTCATCGAGCCTTCGCATGAGGCGCCCGAAGCCCTCGCCGCCCTCCTCGGCCAGCACACGAGGCACCGCACCGAACTCGGGGACAGCCCTCTCCAGCCAGCCTGCCGTGTCCGCCCAGGGCAGCCCAGCCGCCTTCAGCATGGTGCCCAGCTTGTCCTGGAGTTCACCTTGGCGGCGCCTCGCCTCACTCGCCGCCTCCATCCGCTGCCTGGCTTCCCACCCGACGGTCTGGGCGGCCACCCAGCCCTGGCGGACGCGCATCAGCAGGCCGCGCTCCGCCAGCCAGTCGGCGTAGTCGGCGATGACCTCGTGGGGCGGGCGGAAGCCCGGCACGCGCTCCTGGATGTGCGCGACCAGCTCCGGCTCCCAGTTCCGCCGGATCTGGAACGGCGCCTTGAGCATCTGCCGCTTCTGGAGGGTCCTGAGCGCGGCGTCGCCCGTCACCCAGTGGCCAGCGGCGCCAATGGCGACATGGTCCAGGAACGCCGCCTGCCACGTCTCGGCGACTACCGCGAAGCATCCGTCACCGGGGACGGCCCGGCCGACGAACCCGCCGAAGCCAGCGTCCACGGCCCTGATGCGCCAGCTGGAGTGGCCAGGGCTCACCGGCTCAACCCAGGCGCCCGCGATCTCGTCGGCGATCCGGCCATGGAGCCGCTGCAAGCGCCGCTTCTCGACTGCCGCCCGCTCCGCCGCGATGCGCCGCAGGCGCTCCTCCTCAACGGCGACCTTGGCGTTGTGCAGCCAGTGGCGGGGCGCCGCGCGCAGGACATGCTCGGCGTGCTCGGCACGGGAGGCGTGCCGGGGAACACGGGAGAGGTCTATCTCGACCGCGGGCAGGTTCCGCTCCCGCAGGAGGGCCAGCTTCTCGGGGCCGCAGGGATGGCGGACGTGGAACTCGAGGAGCAGCTCCCTGCCCCGGCCGCGGATGACGGCATCGGGCCGCAGGCCACCCATGTCGACCTCGGCCTCCGCCGCCTCGTAGGGGAAGACGGTGGCGAAGGCGACGTCCTGGCGCAGGCCGTCGACCTCGGCCACCGCGTCCGGCAGGAGGATGTCGCGGGCTTCCAGCACGATCTCCTTGGCCAGCCGGTGCAGGGTGGTTTCCCATGCGCCGACGCAAGCGCGGTCCACGTGGTGGGCGAAGTGGTGGACCTTGATGGCACCCTTGCGGGCCACCAGCCGCTCGCCGCAGCCTGGGCAGCGGCACCGGCACGCCAGCCCCGAGGCCACCTCCGACACGTGGGCCAGGCGGCCATCCTCGGCCAAGCCGTAGGGGAGCCGGGTGCCGTCCCTGTCCAAGTCATGCATCGCGGGAGGCTGGCAGCTGGTTGGTCCGTCCATGGCGCCGGTGAGCTTCGGGGAGGCGGCAGCATAGCATCAACTCGCTGGTTCGGAGCCCCGCCGGACGAGCAGGTCGGCCCCCGCGATGGCTTTGGCTGCCCCGCGGAGGCCATCGTTCAGCCCAACAGCCGACAAGCTGTCCTGCGACTTTGCCAGCCTCGGCATCCCACCGTGGAGGTTCAGATGCGTCGGATCGTAGTGGCGGCAGCAGCCGCAATGACAGCGAGTCTGCTCACGCTGGCGGCGCACAACGCGTCCGCGGCCCCTGCCGCCAGCATCCTGGCTGCCCCGCCAGCCGCTGCCCAGACCGTGCAGTACTGGGACCAGCGGCCGTACGACGGCAACTGGGAGCGGCGCCAGCAGTGGCGGGAGTGGCGCCGGGAGCGGGACGAGGCCCTCATCGCCGAGGCCGCGCGGCGCGAAGCCTGGCGCATCGAGCAGGAACGCGAGCAACGCCGGGCGTGGCGGCACCAGCAAGGTTATGGCCCGCGCTACGAACGCGGTTGGTGATTGGAGGCTAGGAAGCGGCACCTCTAGGGAAGCCGCCCCTTCACCCAGTTGAAGGGCCGAAAAGCGCTGCGCGTACCAGAGCCTCGGTGTCCTCATCGCGCACTGAGATGCGCACCGGCACGTCCCTCGTAAATGGCCGCTTCAGGTTCCGTGCATGCACCTCAACCCGGATCGAGCCGCCGTTTCCGGGGAGGCGGTCGAGCCGCGCCACCACGGCCTGCGTCCATACCCTCGGTTGGACGTGATGGCGGAGAAGCTCGCATTCGAGATCCCATCGCGCCTGCAGGCGTACAGGCGCTCCACCTCGCCAGTAGAAATCCTCCGGATCCCGCGGTTTGGGTTGGCGCGGGAACAAGGAATCCACGGGAACTCGCAACTCCTCCATTGGACTGCGGTAGCCCAAGCCGCTGAGCATCTCGCTACCGTGCAAGCCAGGCATTCCCGGCAGGGGCCCAAGACCGGCATCCCGCATGATCTTCTGCATGCGTTCGTGCTCCGCCAAAGCGGATCCGTATGCGCCGCCCGCCTCGGCAATGCGCATGGCCTCGAGAACTGACATCGTCCTGTTCGGCTTCACAGTGTCCGGGGTCGGCTGGGCCACCTCTCGGTAGATTTTACGCCAGCCGGGGGCTTTGGGCGGCGGCCGGAGCGACGTCGGAACAGGCTGCGCAACAGCATTTGCCTTCCCCGCCGCCTTCTTCTTGGGACCATCATCGAGATCCTTGAGAAGCAGTCCGGCTGTTGCCTCCAGGGATACCCGAACACCTTCTGCGGCAGCGACACCGACGTTCTCCAGGCAGAATTTGAATGATGCGTCGAACTCCGGCCGCTGCCGCTGCTTCGGCAGGTTGTCGATGAGGGCGCGTGCCTCTTCAAGCCAGGTGTCGTACGCGGTGTTGTAGGTGGCGAGCTGCTTCTCCGTCGGCCCAACCCAGTCGAACGGTCCCTCGAGTTCCGCGAGGTCGAAGGGCTGGCCTGCGGCAGGTGTGAACGGATCCTTTTCGTCCGCCTCGGTTGGCCTGGGGAACTCGACCACCCGCGGGTGTCGAGCCTGGAGTTCCGCCAGCAGAGCCTCTACCCGTTCCTCGGCCAGGACCGGGTATCGCACCACATCAAGCGGAACGACCCTAGCTGGGGCATCTTGCAGGCGCACCTCGACCGCGATGGCTGGACCATCGCCCTCCATCTCCTCCAGGCGCCTTTCCAGCTCCTTGATCCGCTTGTCGCGCGTGTCCGGCTCGTCGGGCAGTTGCCAGCCCGGTCGCGTGGTACGCACCACCGGCAGACCGTGGCCCGCCGCCTTTTCGAGAGGCCCGCTGTCGGCGGTGAGGACGGTGCAGTCCTCGCCGATCACGTCGCGGAAGTGCAAGACATCGGCGACGAAGGCATCATCCCCAAGGATGAAGGGAGCCTCCAGGTCAGGCGGCACTGCCCAAGCCCCAGGGCGCGGTGGCGCCATCTCAAGGGTCACCCTTGGATCGGCGGCCCGCAGCTCCACCGGCTGCTTCGTCTCCACCACCTCGGCGATGACAGCCGCGTACTTGCGCGCCCTCTTCTGCGGGCGCCCCTGTAGCTCGAACTTCTTCTTGTCAAGTTCCCGAGCGGTGTTGCGGCAGATCACCAATCTGATGTGGTCGTCCCCAGTGATCTGCGCCCACGGGATAGCTGCCGGATCTTGGTGGTGCAGGAAGAAGTTGGTGTCGGGGAAGACGATCATGGGCGAGCTCCGGCGGCAGCGTCCGGCGACTGGAAGCCGCAACTGCGCTGCCATGGAATCTGCCTCGTTTCTCGGCTGCGATCCAGCCGGTGTTTCACGTTTCAGAAGGCTCGTCAGCGGGATCAGCAAGGCGCCACGCCCGCCACGACGCACGTCGTGATGGTGGGGGCTCCCGGGTTTGAATCCTTGTTGTATTGTTGACGGAGCACGCCGCCGGGCGCCGCTGCCCGCCGGTGGGCAGGCCCGCGCGCGGCGGGACCGGATGTAACCATGCGCTTCGTGGCCGACGGCCCTGACATCCCCGACGCCGTCCGGCGCGCCCTGGAGGACGAGGAACTGGTCCTGTTCTGCGGAGCAGGTGTGTCCATGTCCACCGGGCCCGGCGTCGCCGGAATGCCTTCCTTCAGCCAACTGGTGAACAGCGTCACGGGGGCGCTGCGGCAGGTCCTAAATGACCAGGAGCAGGCTGCCCTCACGGGGTACCAGTACGATCGCGCCCTACACCTGCTGGAGCAGCGCCTGGGCCGAAACCGGGTGCGGCAGGCGGTTGTCGACGTGCTGACGGTCACGGCGCCGTTCGAACGCCACAAGGCGGTGCTCGAGTTGGCCCGGCTGCGGGACGGCGGCTTCCGCATGGTGACCACCAACTTCGACCCGCAGTTCGACCATGCTGCCAAGGCCCTGGGCTACGAGGTCACCAACGACGTCGCGCCCATGCTGCCCGTGCCGAAGCAGCACCGTTGGCGCAGCGTCGCCTACCTTCACGGCAAGATCGCACCCGGCGCCACGGGCGAGCACACGTCGGTGCAGTCACTGGTCTACACCACCGGCGACTTCGGGCTGGCATACCTCACCGAGCGCTGGGCCAGTCGGTTCGTCACCGACCTGTTCACCAAGTACCCGGTGCTGTTCGTGGGATACAGCGTCGACGACCCGGTGATGCGCTACCTGATGGACGCCTTCGCCGCCGAGCGTCAGCTTGCTGGGTCATCAGCCAAACCGTCGCCACGAGCCTGGGCATTCGCGCCCTACCAGGATCCGACGGCCATGGCCCAGGAGGAGGAGGCGTGGCGCGCGAAGGGCGTCGAGCCCATCCCGTACGCGGCGCCCAATCACGACCACTCGCTGCTCTACGACACCCTCGCCGAGTGGGGGCAGCGGAAGAAGTTCGGGCTCACGGCACGCATCCGTGCGGCCGAGCGGGCCTCCGACATCATCCCGGTCCCCCCCTACTCCGTCGATCACGAGGTGGAGGCGGTGCGCTGGGCGCTGGAGGAACCGGCTGCCGTTCTCAGCTTCGCCAAGGCCGAGGTGCCTGCCCCGATCCAATGGCTGCCGGTGCTCGAGGAGTGGCAACTCCTCGGCGTGCGCGCAAGCCTCCCCGCGACGGGTGCGTCGGTGTCCCAGACCCCCCAGGACGTGGCGGCACGCTGGGTCTCGCCAACCCACTTCCAGCTGATGGTCTGGCTGACGCGGCACCTGGACAAGCCGGAGCTGCTCGACTGGGTGCTGAAAGGTGGCAGCCCTCACCCCGCCCTGCAGACGGCGATCTTGGACCGCTTGGATGAACCCGCCGCCGCGCCGGGTGCCGTCGCGAAGCCGAACGAGAAACCGCATCTCGACACCGGGTTGGAGGCGGCCTGGCGCCTGGTCGCGCATCCTATGGCCCGCGCGCCCATGGCGGACCTCGCGGACGTTCATGCGTGCTGGACGCGCCTCAAGGGCGGGGCGGACGACCATGTCACCCGGCAGGACTTCACGCGGATGATGGCCCCTATCCCACGGATCAAGCGCACCCATCCGTTTTTCGAGCCGAGTGTGTCGCCTCCTGGAGGAACCGCCTCCTTCCGTCTGCCAACGGCTGGAGACCACGTCGCCATCGACATCGAGCTGGCCTGCGGCGACATGCTCGAATCCCTGCTCGAGGCAGTCCGGGGCCGGACGGCCTTTCTCGCGGCGGTGGCGGATGACCTGACCAGCCAGCTGAAGCGCGCGCTCGACCTGTTTGCCCTGGTGGGGCAGGCGGGCGAAACCAGCGATCCGCTCCCTGTCATGTACCGCCCGGTCCGACCCGGCCCCGAGGCCCGTGGTTACGAGGACTGGACGCGGTTGATCGACGTGACGCGGGATTCGATGGAGGCGTTGAGGGAAACGAACGCCCAGGCGGCGGATGCCCTTCTGCTCCGCTGGCGGGCGCTCCCTTACGTCCTGTTTCAGAGGATGGCTCTCGATGCCTACGCAGTCTGAAGCGCGCTTGGCGGCAGGTCTCGACTACCTGCTGTCCGGCGACATCCTGTGGTCAAGGCGTCACGAACCGGAAAGCATGCGCCTCCTGGGGCGGCTCTGGCGGGAACTGCCCGAGGAAAGCGCCGCCCGGCTGGCCGGGAGGGCTGTCGCCGGTCCACCAGATGTCGAGGATGCCGACCGGCGGGCGTGGCAGCTCGCCTCGAGGCTGGCCGAGATGCGCGACGCGGGCGACAGACCGCTGCCGCCCGAAGCATCCGCTCTCCTTGCGGCCTACGAGGCGGCGCACGGCCCCGTGGAAGCGCCGTCGTCGGTGAGGCTCGGGTTCGAGTTCGAACGCCTGGGCGTGCCTGATCGCGCGGGCGTGTCGGAGAGGGAGATGCGCGCGCTGAAGCTGGAGGAGCTCGTCTCGCTCCTGCAAGAGCCCGCCGTCCGCCAGCACCGCGCCTTCGACGACACGCGAGAATCCCTGATGGCGCTCTGGGGCGAGGTGGTTCCGTCACGGCCAAAGGCGGCTGCGAGGGTGCTCGAGCAGCTCGCGGCCCGGGGGATTTGGCCGGGTGACACCTGGCAGGCCACGCTGGTTGCCTTCAGCGGGATGAAGCGGGGTTGTGCCAAGGCCGCCCTGTTCCGCCGAATGGCTCCCCTCCTGCTCCAGGCGCCGGACTCGTTCCTCCAGAACCGGGAAGTCGCCTGGGCCATCGGGTACTGGCTTCCGGGAGCCACGCGAGTAACCGCAGCGGATCCGGCCGACCTTTTCTGGCAGCTCTGGGACCGGCTGGCTCCGATCTTCTTCGCGCTACCTGTCTCTCTCGGCCCGGATACCAGCCCCCTGGACGCCGCGATCAACGAGCCGCCGGGGCGCCTGACCGAGGCGCTCCTGCACCGCTTCTTTGCCTACCAACCGAAAGTGGGCCAGGGCATTCCGGCGGAGGCGGAACTACGCCTGCGTCAGGTGACGTCCGGCGGCGGGGACGGCTTTCTGCTTGGACGCGTGATCCTGGCGCGCCACCTGACCGCCCTGTTCATGACACAGCAGGACTGGGCGCAGCAGCACTTGGTCCCGAAGTTCAGCTGGACGGTACCCCGCGAGGCCGCGGCCCTGTGGAAGGGCTTCATCGCCGGGGGTTCCATTCACCCCAAGGTCTTGTCGGCGCTCAAGGACGATCTCCTGGATACGCTGCGCCATCACGACAGCGAGGTGCACCGCTCGAAGGAGCAGCTCTGGTCGCTTTTGGTGATGGCGTGCATCGAGGTTCCCGGTCTCATCGAGGCAAAGGAAGCCCAATCCCTGCTCCGGTCGGCAGATCCGGAGGCACGCCGCCACGCCGCGTTCCAGTTGTACCGCATGATGCCGGATGACGCGGCGAAGGCGGCGGCTTTCTGGGAAGCCCGACTTGGCCCCTGGATCGACGAAGCCTGGCCCAAGGATGTCGGCCTGCGCGACGCGGGCAGTTCCGAAAACCTCGCACTGGCGGCAGCCGCTAGCGGGGAGGCTTTCCCGCTGGCCGTGGACCTGATCGCGGGCACGGTGGTCCGGTGCAACCAGCACTTCCGCCTTGTCCACAACTTGGCCGAGAACGACCTCCCCGAGCGGTTCCCAAATGACGTTCTGAAGCTACTCGACGCGATTACAGATGGCTTGGGGAACTCCTGGGATGGGCTGGGGCTACGCCGCCTGCTGAGACGCGTCTTGGACGCCAATCCGGATCTGAGCACGGATCCCCGGTACACTCAGCTGGACGCGAACCTGCGCCGACAGGGTGGTTGAGGCGGCACCCTGCGGCGACGCCATGAGAAGGCCATGTGGCAGCCCATGTGCAACCTTGCTGCCCACAGGCGCGGGGCGCCACCGGATCGGAGTTTTGCCGCACCGCGGTTTTCGCTGGATGAGCCGCTGTTCACGATCCGCGGAGCGACATGCCGCATCCGAATGACGATGGGCGCCCAGGTACATGCCTTTTGGGGCCGTTTTGAGAGTCTGCGCCCCGGCCGGTGGTCGGCGCACGGTCTCTGGAATGGCGTACTCGGCGCCCACTGCTAGGCATCTGATCCTACGAGATTTCGGGCATGGCCGTCGGTAGCCAGCGACACCGAACGCGTCGTGTCGGCCCGCGACGCCATGAATGTTGCAAGGAAAACCACAAGGATTCAGGGCGATAGATCGGCTTGCGGGAGGGATTGTCACCCGGTCTCAAGGCAGCTGGTGATGCCTCCTTTGCTGGCAAATCACACCGACGCATGCCTATTGCGCCGGGCGAGATGTTCCGCTTCTGTTCTGGGCATGACGACCGCCCTTCCCTTCCCTGAGGCGACTGAACCGGGTCCCCCTGGCCCGGCGGGGTACGTCGGCGGGCGCGAAAACGGGCACTGGGTCGTCATCCCCGCGCCCGCATAGGGCGCCCGGCGGCCCCTCCCGCGGGCCGCCATCAACACACCGACAACCACCCATCAGAGACAGGAGGCACCATGCTCATCATCGGTGAACGAGGAACCGTGCGCGGCGACGTCGAGGCGGAAGCCAGCAGGCTGGAGGCACTGGCGGCGGACCTGCGGCGGCTCGCGGCGGCCGGGATGCCGTCGGCGGCGGAGCTGTCGGAGGCGCCGCTGCTGGAGGGATGGGCCGTGACCTCGCGCCCGGTCATGTGCCTTGTCGGCGCCGTCACCGGCCATCCGCTGCTGGACGGCCCCTACTGCCGGACCTCAGACCTTTGGGCCTTCGCGCCGACCGTGGGCTGGGCGCGAACGTTGAACCGCCTCTATCGCCTCGGCGCCCCGCGCGCGCCCATGCCGGTCGTGCCGCCGCCCGCCGACCGGACCTGCTCCCTGGGCCTGCGGTGACACCATGCCAAACCCCATCCCCAACACCTCCGCATCCGCCCCCTCACCAGCACTGGCGCCCGGCGGCATAGCGGGCGCCGCCGCCCTGACCGGCGACGCGCTGGACCTCGCTATCGAAGGGCTGGCCGAAGCCGTCGAGGAGGAGATCGGCCACGAGCCGTTCCACCTCGGTCCCGTTCCGCCGCAGGCGCGGAAGCCAACGCCCCCGCCCGTCCACCAGCCATCGCGCGTGCGCCTGGAAGACCCTGCCGAGGCCGCAGCCCACGCCATGCTCCGGCGCCTGCTCGAGGCCGATCCGACCCTGCACGGCAGGGCG
Source organism: Roseomonas sp. KE0001 (assembly GCF_016107285.1). Classification (GTDB taxonomy): domain Bacteria; phylum Pseudomonadota; class Alphaproteobacteria; order Acetobacterales; family Acetobacteraceae; genus Pseudoroseomonas. The sequence continues at coordinate 48,342 of NZ_RCVQ01000014.1, forward strand.
CGGGAGCCGGGCGCGGTCCTCGTGGTCGAGGTGCCGGACGCCGAGTGGGTCGTCCCCGTCGCCGAGACCTGGCGCATGCTGATCCAGGGCACGGACGAGGTACCGTTCGACGGCGACGACGCCCAGGACCGGCCATACCGGCGGATCAGCAAGATTGAGCCGAGCTGGGCCGAGTTCCGCCGCGACGGCTCCGACCGCTGGCACCGCCCCGAGGACGGCAACGGCGCCGTCCGCACCATGGTCGCCAGCGGGCGCCCGGTCTACGGCTTCAGCCCGGCGCCCGCCCGCTGCCTGCCATCCGATCTGCTGCGGGCCGCCACGGCGACGGTGACCGTCGGCCCGCTGGATCCGGCCGCGCTGGCCGAGGCGGCGACCATGTTGACGGGCGCCGCGCCGGTCACCGCGTCCGTACCGCCGGAGGTGGCGCGGCTGGTCACCGTCGGTGACCTGTGGCTGGCCCGGCTGCCCCACCAGGATGCCGACGACTACCTCCGGCGGCTGGCGGAGCTGGCGTCGCAGCGGCTCTCCGTCCGCCCGCTGACGCTCGACGGCCTGCACGGGATGGACGAGGCCGCGCGGTGGGGCAAGGACGTCGCGCGGGATCTCACCGACTACGCCCGCGGCGCGTTGCCGTGGCGCGACGTGGACCGCGGCGCCGTGCTGGTCGGTCCCACCGGCACCGGCAAGACGACCTTCGCCAGGGCGCTGGCGGCGCAATGCGGGGTGCCGCTGGTGACCGGCTCGCTGGGCCAGTGGCAGGGCGCCAAGGACGGCCACCTCGGCACGACCCTCGGCGCCATGCGCGGGACCTTCGAGGCCGCGCGCAAGGCGGCGCCTTGCATCCTGCTCGTGGACGAGATCGACAGCTTCGGCAACCGCACCACCTTCCGCCACCACGACCGCGACTACTCGGTCCAGATGGTCAACGCCTTCCTCGAGGAACTGGACGGCGCCGCCGGGCGCGAGGGCGTGGTCGTGCTGGGCTGCTGCAACGACGCCAGCCGCATCGACCCGGCCATCCTGCGGCCGGGCCGCCTGGAGCGCCTGATTGGGGTGCCGCTGCCGGACCAGGCGGCACTGGCCGCCATCCTGCGCCACCACCTCGGCGGCGACCTGCCCGGCGCCGACCTGTCGCGTCTCGCGCTGCTGGGCCTCGGGTCCACCGGCGCCGAGGCCGAGCGCTGGGTGCGCGGCATGCGACGGCGGGCGCGGCACGACCGGCGCGAGCCGACCCTGGCCGACCTGGAGGCGGAGCTGCGCGGCAAGGGGTCGCGCCCGGCTCCGGAGGTGCTGCGCCGCGTGGCCATCCACGAGGCCGGGCACGCGGTGGTGGCGGCGCTTGGGCGGCCCGGTGCCCTGATCTCGGCCACCGTGCTGGCGCAGGGCGACCGCGCGGGCCGGGTGCTATGGACGGAGCCTGCGGATGGCCAGGCCACGGTCACCCGTGCGGCCCTGTCAACATTGCTGCGCGAGGCGCTGGCGGGCCGGGCGGCTGAGGAGGAGCTGCTCGGCGAGGCATCGGCCGGGAGCGGCGGCGGCGCCGAGAGCGACCTCGCCACGGCGACGCGCCTCGCGACGGCGGCGGTGACCGCGCTCGGCCTCGACAAGGGCGGTGGCGCCCTGGTCTGGCGCGGCTTGCCGGAGGCGGCCGGTGTCCCCGCGCTGCTGGCGGCGCGGCCCGACGTCGCGCGCCGGGTCGGCGAGATGCTGGACGCGGCCTACGCCGAGACGCGGTCGGTGGTCCGGCACCACGGCCTGGCCATCTGCCGTCTGGCGGACATGCTGGTCGCCAAGGAGACGGTGCCGGGCGCCGAGATCGAGGCCCTGGTCGCGGCGTCCGGGGCGGCCGCGAAGGATTGCCGACCGCCATGCGCCGGTCGCCGCCCCCGGAGGGTGCGGCCATGACCGGCCCCGACCCGGACGCCTCGCCAGAGCTGTCCATGAAAATGGCAGGGGGGCGCGAAACCAATCCAGGCGCCAGCCGTCTCTGCAGCCATGATCTCCACGAAGCGAATAGCCACGGACTGAGGATTTGCGGCACGGCACCCACGTCGCTGTGCCCGCCTGCAGCTTTCCTGGCCTCACCGCTGAGGACATCATGCACCACCACAAATCCTTTGCGCCGACGACGGCGCGGCGCACGCCGCCGCGTGGCGCGCGCGGTTTCCTTCCAGGCTTCCGGGCCAAGTTCCGGCTCCCCACCCTGATACGTCGTTCTCGCGCCGTCTGACGCCGCCCACCGGCGGCATCCCGAACGCTCAAACGATTGGAAGCCACGATGCGCCGATTCGCATTGGGGGCAGTGCCGACGCGCGGCAACTGGAACCCCAAATTCCCGGCCAAGCCCCCCAAGGGGAAGGCCAAAGGCAAGATTGTCAGCAAAGAAGCCGGGGGCGAGGAACCCGAGGAAGAAGAGCAGGACCAACCGAAGGCTCGGACACAGGTCCCGACTTACTACCCGCCAGCCAAGGGCAAGCGGCGTTACGAGCACCTGCGGAGTTATCACCATCGCGACGCCGCGTTCCTCTTGGACGCCCGGCACGAGGTGCTGGGCTGGACCTCCACAGCCGAGGCCATCGAAGTCCACTGGGAAGGCAAGGACTTCAAATTCGTCCCCGACTTCATCGTGCATGAGGAGACGCGCTCCTACGCGCTGACAATCCTGCACCCGCTGGCCAAGCCGGACACGCGCCGCAAGAAGCGCCTCGCCGCCATGCGCGCGGCCTGCGAGCGCCAGGGTCTTGGCTTCGTTCACTCGAACCGCGACGAGGTCACCGAGGACGTCGCGCTGCCCGGTGCCAAGGACCTATTCTATTACCGCTACTGGCAGTGGCCGGACTCCCTGCCCTTCTCGGTGTCGACCGTGGCCGAGCGTCACGCCCCTGCCACCCTTGGGGAGTTGCACCGGCTGCTGGATGGCCTCGCCACCTGGCATCAGCTGCTGTCCATGGTCGCGAACGGGTTCGTGGTTGCCGACATCTCGGCCGGGCTCGGACCGGACACCCCCGTGTTGGCCTGGCGGACTAAGGGGTGGCGCACATGAGCAACCGATACCTGCCCCGACTGGGCCAGATCGTCCGTTGGGACGGCCACCCGTGGATGGTGGAGCGCCTCGACAACGACGGCCTCGACCTGCGCAACCGGATGACCGGCGAGGTCCTGACCTGGGGCCTCGCCTCCTGGATCCTGCACTGGCAGAACGGCAGCCTGCGCCAGCCGACCGTCCCGGAGCCGCTGGACCGGCGGCGCCTCGTCCGCGGCACCTACATCCACCGCCAGGGCAGCGTCTGGCGCGTGAAGCTGTTCAAGAGCGGCCTGATCCACCTGGAGAACGTCAAGACCGACGAGACCGCCGTCGTCAACAACATCGCCTGGCAGGAGGAGTGCTGGCGCGGCGAGAGCTGGGTCGTCGATTCACCTGACGCGGACCTGCCGGAGCGCATCCGGGAAGTGCTCCGCGTCCCGCTCGACGGCTTGCCGAGCTCGATGAAAGCCAAGGTGCAGTGGAGCGCCGTTTTCGTGGAGGCGTACCGTGACCCGGAGCGCTTCTACCGCGAGAGGATGCCGGACCTCCCCGTCGCCGAGCGCATCGACCTCAGCGGCCGCGTCTCCAAGGCGACCCTCCTCGCCTTCCTGAAACAGGTCGCGAAGGCGACCGGGCAGAAAGCCCCGGGCGTCAGCACGTTCTACGGCTGGCTCAACACGTTGAAGCAGGCAGGCGGGGACATCCGCGCCCTCGCGCCCCGCTTCGACAGGCAGGGACCGCGGGGGCGCAAGATGCCCGCTATGGTCGAGCAGTGGCTGATCGAGACCATCACACTAGTCTGGCTCACGCGGCAGGAAAACCGCAAGTCGAAGGTCTGGAGCGCGCTCAACGACCGGGTGACGAACTGGAACACGGCGAACCCGGACAACCAGCTCTGGTGTCCGAGCGAAAGCCAGGTGGCCCGCTATATCCGCGAGGAAGTTGACCAGCACGTCGCCGTCCGCCGTCGCAAGGGCAAGAAGGAGTTCGACAAGGTCCGCACCATCGGCAACGGTGTGGTCACGACCTTCCCGCTGGAGCGTGTCGAGGTCGATCACTTCCGCCTGCGGCGGATCAGGGTGCTGGACGACCGGAGCGGCCTGGACATGGGCGGCGCCTGGGTCTCCATCGCCTACGACCACTTCACCCGCATGCCGCTCGCGCTGATCGTCCATTTCGCGGGCGAGACCCTCGGCATCGGGTTCAGCGTCCTGCGGATGACGATGACGCCCAAGGGCTTCCTCAAGAAGCTCGTACCGAACCTCGACTACGAGTTCCCGACCGGCGTTCCGATGTCGTTCTTCTTCGACCAGGCCGCGGCGACGAATAATGACCACGTGCGCAACGCGTCCCTGGTCCTGGACATGATCATGGACTACGCCGAGGGCGAGAACCCGCAGCTCAAGGCGTGCATCGAGCGCTTCATCCGGAACTTCCGCGAACAGGCGGAGCGGCCGCTTGCGGGACCCAACCCGCCCAGCCACCGCGAGGATAACGACCCCGAGAAGCCGGATGCCATCATCCGGTACTCCGACCTCGTGCGTCGCCTCTGGACCTGGGTCGCCATGGTCTACGCCAAGTCGTGGCACACCGGGATCGACGACGTGCCCCTTCGCCGCTGGCAGGAGCACACGGACAGGCACCCGCCCCGGGCACTCCGCAGCGAGCACGACCTGACTGTGCTGCTCACCCACCGGCACATGTGCCTGCCGCTGCGCGGAAGGGTCACCACCCAAGGTCTCACGTGGCACGGCGAGGCCATCCGGCAGATCGTCGCCAACCCGAACTACCGCAAAGGCACGAAAATCCAGGTCCTCTTCGACGAGCACGATGTGTCGCAAGCCTGGGTCGTCAACCCGTTCACGGGTGCGATCGCAAAGGTCGAACCCTTCAATCGTCGCCTGATGGTCGGTCTCACCCTCCACCAGCACGACATCACTCTCAAATTCAATAGGCGCCTGGAGCGGACCTACGACACCGACGAATTGCGGGCCCTCAAGGCCGCCCTGCTCGAGGACGCCACGCGGCTGCTGGCCAGCGGCAAATCGCTGTCCAAGCTCAAGCGGAATGCCCTGGTCCGCTTCCTGATGATGAACAGCAACCAGCCGTCCGGCGACGACACCGGCGACGTGCAGCCGCAACCGGACGCCAGTGAGCCGCAGGCGGCGCCCGAGAAGTCGGAGAACACAAGCGACGAGGGCCGCGCGGCACGTCCGCGGCGGCAGGCGAAGCGCATGCGCGGCGACGAAGGGCAATGAGCACCATGGACCAGAACGAAATCGACCGTCTCGTCAGGCTCTCGGGCAGGTTCCGCGAGCTCTACCTGCCGACTGACAAGTCGGACGAAATCCAGCGAGATATTCGTCGCCTCCACCACCGCGACCATGGGTCGTCTGGCGAGGCTGGCATCCTTCTCCTTGTCGGGGGGTCAGGCAGCGGTAAGTCAAAGCTCGTCCTGGACTACACCAGCCAGTTCCCCGACCAACCCCGAGCCATCGCTGGCCCGGATGGCGCATTCGCTGACCGCAAAGACGTGTTGTACTTCAAAGCGCCGAACGGAAGCGAGAAGGACGTCGCCGAGGTCTGGTTCGCCGCGCTGACCGGCCAGAGCATCGATCACGTCGTAGGTCGGGGCCGGAAGCGCCTCGTCATCCAGGAGGACATCGTTGCGGTGGGCCGGGACGTGGGGAACAGGCTCGTCGTCGCTGACGAGTTCAGCCAGTGCCTCGAAGGCAAGGACACCGCTGCCATCAAGCGCATCGCGAGTCTCTGCCGGTACATCGTGAACGCCAAGGGCGGACCGTCCCTCATCATCGCCGGTACGGCATCCGTCCTACTGCTCAGGGAGGCCGACGCGGAATTCCGAAGGCGGGCGAGCATCCGGCACGAACTCCTGCCGCTGGACTGGGACATCGCCGAAAGCCGCGAATTCCTGCAGGACGTGTTGATGGAATGGGATGAGTTCCTCCGGGACAACGTCTTCGGCGTGCTGTCCGGCCTCGCAGGAGCCAAGATGGCCTATCCGCTGTGCCGTGCCGCATCGGGATATCTTGGCGACATGGCGACCCTCATCGAGACCGCCGCTGCGGAGGCCGTCTACGACGTCGCGGCCGGGAAGGCGGACAGGCTGACCTACGCCCACCTGGTGAAAGCATACGGCAAGTCGGCAGTGTGGACGGCGGAGCGCCCCGCCTTCCCCGAGGCAGTCGGGCCTACCATCGACACGGGACCCGAAAAGACCCGCCTGCGCGGCCGTACCCGCCGCAGCGACCGCCACCATAACTTCCGGCCCTGAGCACATGGGCATACAGCCACTCTCGCTCGGCATGGGCATCGTGCCGGGCGAGAGCATCCCTGGTTTCATGATGCGCTTCGCGGGCCGCGCCCGCTTCCCCGGCGCCGACCGCCTCGCCATCCATGTCGGCCTGCGCCAGCCTGGCTCCGCCACCTCTGGGGATGACATACGCGGCCTCGCGACCCTGTCCGGCGCCGATCCCGCCGCTCTCGAAGCCGCCACCTACCGCCCCACAGGTCGCCTCGCCCACCACCGTTTCCTTGGCGGTGAGCTCCACCGCGAGTTCATCGACATCTCACGGCGGCGCGCCTGCCCAGCCTGTCTCGTCGCGGCGCCCATCCAGCGTGCCGCCTGGGACTGCGCCCTGGTGACCGCCTGCTCCCACCACGCCCTGCGCTTCGTGGACAGGTGCCACAGACCTCGCTGTCGGGGGCTGGGGTGGAATGTGGCCGACGTCACCCGCTGCGCCTGCGGAACCGACCTTCGGGCGCTCGCCGGAATGCCGGTCCCCTCCGACGAGGCAGAGGCAAGCGCCCGCGTGCTGGCGCTGGCCACGGGCGAGACGATCCCGTGGTTGCCCCATGCCCTGTTGGCCGTCGGACCGGCCGACCTCGTGCGCCTGGTCATGGTCACCGGCATGTTCCTGACCGCTTGGCGCAAGGAAAGACGCATCGAGACCCTCGTCGCGTCCGGGCCGGACGCCGTGGCCCGCGTCGTCGGCGCTGGCCTTGCCGCGGTCGAGGAATGGCCTGTTCCCCTTCACGGATTCCTTGCGGCGACGCGGGCCGTGGAGGCCGCCCGTGCCGGATGCTTCGGCGCCACCAAAACCATGGGCGCCTACTACGGCTGGCTGTCGATGCTGGAGGCCGGGCCGTTCCGCGACGCCCTGGCCGAGGCGACCCGCCAATTCCTTGCCGCCGACCCAGTGCTGGGCCGCCGGATGCACCGCTCGCTGCTGCTGGGCGTCCAGGGTGACGGCGTCGCCTTGAAGGAGGTCGCGCGCATGGTGGGCAGATCCTTGCCCACGACCAAGCGGCTCGCGGAGGCTGGCCTGCTGCCGACGCCTGACGGCACGGGGCGCGGCATCCCGGCGGTGATTGACCGAGCGAAGGTGGAAGGATTGGCGGCCGACCTGCGCGACGCGCTGACACTGGACGAAGCCTCCGCCGCCCTAGGGGTGTCCAGGGCACGGGTGCGGCGGCTGGCGCAGGCAGACGTTCTTGAGGCGGTTCACCGGGCAGCGGCCGATGGCTGGGGCCGCTGGGCGTTCCGGCGCGCCAGCATCGAGGGGCTGCCGGGAAGGATGGCGGAGGGCGCCCCGGCTGACACCGGCCTCGAGCCAGGACTCCTCGGCTTCGAGGAGGCGGCTGGTGCGTTGAAGCGGCGCGGCGTCGAGCTGCCCGAGTTCGTGGGCATGGTGCTCGCGGGGCACCTTCCGGTGGCCGCCTACGACCAGGCCGCCATAGGGTTCAAACGCCTGCGGTTCGACCGGGCCGACGTGCGCAGGGTGGCGTCCCCACTCGAGCGGGGTCCGTTCAGCGCCTACGCCACCGCCGCGTTGCTCGGCGTCAAGCGTGAGGTGGTGGCGCACCTCATCCGGCGCGGCCTGCTCCGGACCGAGGGCGGCGCCGTCACGGCCACCGAGCTCGACCGCTTCCGGACGGCGTACGTGTCCGGCGCGGAGCTGGCGCGCGAGCGCGGCACGTCGCCCCGGAAGCTGGCGGCAGACCTGCGGGCGGTGGGCGTGCTGCCGGTGACGGGACCGGGCGTGGACGGCGGGCGGCAGGCGTTCTTCAGGAGGCGTTGACTTGGTCGCCGGAAAGGCAGGCTCTGCCCGACAGGAATTGGGGCAGCTGCCCTTCCTGACTGCGCATCCTGGCTGTACCCTCCCGCAAACTGCGGGAACCTGCATCAGGTGCGTTACGCCAGACATCCGATCACTGGACAAAGACTGACCGTGGAGCAGTACCAAGGCAGCATCGGACGAAGGCCAGCGGGGCATCAGGGGGAATGGCACCGCCCCGTCGTGCGCTGTCCGTATTGCCCATCCGAGCTGTCACTGCGAGCCGACGCATCACCTACACGCGCGACACACTTCGCACACCCGCGAGGAGCAGTCTGCCCCACTATGGCTCCGGCAGGACGGCCATACCACGGGCTCACCCCGGCGGCCCCGAATACAGCCGCGGCGATCCATGTCTTAGGCGCCGTGGCTGCCGACTGGCGAAGGCACTACTCCGCAATTCGCACCTTGGTGGCGAACCTGACAGCGGACGAGTTCATCGAGTTGCTGGAAGCCGCCACCGAACGGCGTTCCTGGGCTTACGTCGGCATGCCCGTCTGGGCCGTGCCTTACATGCTCGTGCTGCAAAGGGATTTTCCCCCGCAGAGGTCAAAGGATCCGAAGCGACGCCAATTCCTACGTCGCCTGTACTTCCGATTCTGGTTCCACTACGAGCCGATGACCTTGGACACGCTTTGGATCCAACCTGCCGATACTGTTCTGATGCGAGCGACCTATGACCTTCCCGACGGAAAGCGAACGCCCAGCGAGGACGATATAACTGCAGACCCGCGCACCTTTGCGGTGTCGGACAGGTTGCTCGCTGAAGCGGATCCTGCTGCTAATCTGCCCTTGAGGCTTGTTGGGAAGATTGAGGCGGCACTCCAGCGTCTCCAGACGAGGCTGTAGATAGCAGCCCGCTGAGCGCTTCCAGCAGGCGCTCGTCATCTGGGCGGAGCGCAATGCCACCCGCCTGCGGACGCTGCTTCCGTACGCTTTCCCAGAATAGGCGCCACGACTTCGCGGTCCTGCCATCGACGTCGGCAATCCAGGCGGTGCATCCGGGCGCACCAAGCGGAACGTTGTAGCCATCGCTCACCCACGTGGAATGCTCGAGACGCAGCGAGGCATCCAGCAAGAGCATGTTGCGGGCGGCTGCCAAAACATCGTCGATGTGTGCCGGGAGCTGAACCGCCTCGCAACACTCTTCGAGCGGCAAAGCTTCAGTTGAGGAAACCTCGATCAACAGCACCCTCGGCATGTCCGTACCCTTTCGCCTGCGCGGCTTCAGGTTACGGCGTGTCGTGGCAATGGAGAGGTCGCGTGGACGGCGGGCGGCAGGCGTTCTTCAGGAGGAGGGCTGTGTACGATGCCTGAGTGGGTGCGTCTCAGGACACCTGTTCCAAGGTCCAGTCCGCCTTGGTCCCGCCTAGCGCCTCAGGCGTTCGGTCATTCATTTACTGCAAACCTTGCAATTAATGCAGATAACCTCCAGATTGGAGCCGAAATTGGAGGTAGCCATGGCGACCCAGGTTGAGATGCAGGCCAGTGCGGAGGAACTTGACCGCGTCAGGCGGGAGGTGAGGGCGCTGCGGTCGACCGTGGCGCGAGCGCGGGGGAACGCGAAGGTGGAGGTGAATTCCGGCACCCTGCGCGTCCTGCTCAAGGTCTTAGAGGGCATGACCTTCAAGGGTCCGGCGGGAGCCGGTGCAGTGGCGTCCAGGCTCCCGAAGGCGGAGCAGCAGGCACCCCTCCCCGATGAAATCAGCCCGCAGGAGGCTGCCGCTATCCTGCAGATGTCCCGCCCCTCCGTCATGAGGCTGATTGAGAAGGGATTGCTGCATCCGCGCAAGGTTCACAGCCGGAACAAGCTATCCCGCACCGAGGTGCTGGCTTACCAACGGGCCCACACTAAAACTCAGAGGGAAGCACTCGACAGCATCGCTCAACTGACGGATGAGTACGACTTCTGAACGAGGGTAGTCCGAAGCTAGATGGAAGTCGCCGTCTTAGATGCCTGCATCCTGTTCCAAGGCAAGCTGACCGATCTCCTGCTCTGCCTCGCCGAGGCAAAAGCTTTCGAGCCGGTTTGGTCCGACGAAATTCATCTCGAATGGAAGAGGAACTTGGCCCTGAGCATGAGCATCCCGGTGGACAAGATTGATTATCGGCACGCGGAGATGGAGAGGGCCTTTCCGGCCGCCAATGTACCAGGCGACGCTTCTCTGACGGCCACCATCCAGGCGATGTGCAAAACCGCCGCGCAGCGCAAGGATGCCCACGTCGTCGCCAGCGCGGTCAACGCAGAAGCGGGCAGCATCGTGACCCACAACATCAAAGACTTTCATGGAACCGTGCTCGCGCACTACCGCCTGGCGAAGCACAGGCCGGATCCATTCTGCGCCGGTCTACTCGCCAGTCAGCAGGCGGAGGCCCTCGCGGGCCTCCGGGCACACCGTGCCAGCCTCAAGAGGACACCCATGAATGCCACGGAGTATGTCAATTATCTTGCGGGGCCCAAGTTCGGGATGGCGAAACTCTCCACGGCACTCCGGGATCACCTCGGTTCCATCTGAGACAAGGCGCCTGGTGCACTACTGACTGGCTATGACGCCCAGCAACATCCCTGACGTCTCCATCAAATAGGTCTCCGTCGCCGCCAGGAGCTCCAGGTGCTCGCCCCCGGCCTCTGCACGCGACAGGCCCGGCTGCACGATGAAGACGGCGAACTCCCGCTCGGCGCTGCGGATCATGCTCTCTAGCTTTCGCAGGGCGACCAAGTTGCCCCGCTCGAACCGGCTCGGGGCCGCCCACGCCAGGCGCTTGCCCTCGCGTGACAGAAGGTGGCGGAACAGTGCCTCGGCGTCGTCCCGCCAGCGGACGCACTTCTGCGCCTGGCCGCAGACCACGTAGAGGTCGTCCAGCCTCGCGCCCGGCTTCGCCCCTTCGGAGTACTTGCAGTGGTAGAGGTGCACGACGATGCAGTCGGGCGTGGCCCTGATGGCGACCACGTCGGCGGCCTCGCCCGCGTCGTCGTCATCGAAGACGATGTCGAACGCCTCGTTCCCCGTCTGCGCGAGCAGGTGCCGGATCACCTTGTGCTGCACCGCGTCGGGGCGCTTCTGCGCCTTCTGCGACTCCTTGCGGATGGCGGTGCCCGTCCAATCCCAGGCGGCGATGCGCTCGCGGGGGTACGGGATGCGCCCCGTCATGCCTTGCGGGAAGAACAGCTCATTATCGAGCAGCACGGCGCCGTTCGCGAAATGGACCCAGGGGGGATTGTCTGCCAGCCAGTCGCCGAGCGGCGTACGCCTGCCGCCGATGTTGATGTAGGCCGGTGGGCCGCCTGCGGGGAAGTAGCGGACGCCGTTTGCCCCGAACCGGAATTCGAAATCGGCGGATCTGGAGTCGTCGCCCCCTGCCGGAGGCGTGCTTGAGGCGACACAACCCGGCCCGATATGCGCCGCAACGATTGCAGCGTAGCTCCCGAAGCCCTTCAGCCCCGTCCCCGGCTTCCCACCCTCGGACATGGGAGCGGTAGGGCCGATTAGTAGCCATTTAGGTCCATGGCGCGGGTGAAAGGGCTCCCCTTACTGCCTCTCTCCCTTATCATGGGAGGCGAATGGATGCAGCTGGAGGCACGAAGATGGCACCGCGACAGAGATGGGCGTCCGACGCAGCTCGCCTTCTCAATGCCTACGAGGGCGCTGTGCAGAGCGGTAGCTTCTGGCTCATCGCCGAAGGTCTGGCAGATCCGAGCCGCGCGGAGATTCTGAAAAGAATCCGGGCGCCAAAGGCGAAGGAGCGGCTTGAGAACATCATCGCCGCGTTGGAAGCGGCAAAGGCTTCTGGGCAGCTCCTGCCGAAGGATCAGCCAACACCGCATCCGTTCTGGACCATGGACAATCTTCGCGGCGCCCTGAGTTGGTACGAGACGCCCGAAGGCCTCAGGCAGTTGGCGCACAGTGCGCTCGCCCGTGACACTCAGAGGCGACTGATGGCCTTCACGGAGCGGCTGCGATCAGATGGTGGCGATCATCGACCGAAGGGACGGTGCTCCGGCTCGGATGATGTCTCGGATAATTGCCGCTCGATGGCCGCATCGACTTCCTTGTCCGTGGCGTAGTATCCAATCCGCTGCGGAGCGCCCCCAGGAATGTACAGGAACAATACAAAGGCCGAGGGAACAGGAGGCTCAAGGCGATAAACGAGGAATGGCCACCGCGAGCTGTTGAGCAAGGTCTGCTTCTGAACGCTGCTCAGTTTTGCGTTACGGGTGTCATCGCCAGTGCCCTGCGATTTCATCGCCTGCAGATCTTTAAGAATAGCTTCCCTGACCTGGCGCCGAAGTTTCGAACGCTCCATTGCATTGAGGTGACCGGAGGCAGCACCGGATCCAGATCCGGATCCGCTTTCGGCCTCTCCGCCAGAACCACCGTTGCCAGACTTGCCCGTCGCCGAACCGTCCTCATCCGCCGCTTGCTTTGTGCCACGCGCTCGCGGATCTTCGTTACTCGCCAACTCAGTTCCCCTTCGATGGAGAGGCGAAGCATTATCAAGGGAAGGCATACCTGTCGACGTGACCAGGCTGCGACTGCTTAGGCTGACTTCCGCTTGCGGCCCTCGTGATCGTCAATGAAACCAGGGCAGAACCAGACGGCGGCGTCCCAGCTCAAACCCTGCAGGATCCGCCCACGACACCCTCGCGGCTTCCGCCGCCGCTCCCGGTGCCTGCCACTCGGAGGCACCCTTGCTAACCTTGGTCCAAACTGCGCCGAGCTCCGCGGACTGCGCCGCCGGGTCGGCAGGCAGGCGCCCGGGCCTGCAGACCAGAGCTTGCTCGAATCCTTCGTCACCCCTGGGCTTCCGGTCCAGCAGCAGGGTGGACCCGCCCCCCTCGATGTCGAGGGTGAAGCCGTCTGGCGCACCCCGGGCGTTCAGGCGGCGGGCAGCAACCGTGGCGGTCCGGGCCAGGTGCAGCAGCTGGCGGATGGGGTTCCCGGCGACCTGCTCGTCCAGGGCGTACTGGTGGGGCAACGTCAGCCTGTCGCCAATCTTCAGCTCAGCCATCGATGACCCCGCGCGCGACCGCGCCCGGGATGGGCCGCCAGCAGCCGAAATGACGCCAAAACCTATCCTTGTTTCCTAATCGGAATTGCGTCGCCTAAGGCTTGCGTCGGGCTACGTTGGGCGACGTCGAGCGTGTGGCGGTAGGATTAGGGGACTGTTCGCCCTCGCCTGCCGATCGACTGTAGGCGTGCTGTCCTTGTAGTGTGCGGCGCCATGCCGCTACCGCCACAGCCGCGCCTCCCGCCAGGCTACCTGTCGCCAGAGGGTGCGCCACGTCCACACAGCCTTGGCCTGACACCGTCCGCGGACGAAAGCCTCCAAAGCTACATCTTCCGTCTCGCCAATCGGCGGCGGACAGAGACGCCGAAAGCCCTGGGTGAGCGATTGGGCTTCAAGGGACTCGCGTCACGTGCGTCTCTCAACTCTGTCGAGAGGCTTGCCTTGGAGGCGTCGGTTCCCTTTGAATCCTTGCTGCCGCTCTGGCGCGGCGACCCGCACTCCCCCTTTGTCCTGTTCTGGAACCACGAGCTTCCCGGCAGCGCTTTGGACTTCGGGTTGCAAGAGGGGCGCAAGGTGTGCCCCGAGTGTCTGGCTGAACGCGGACGGCACCTAGCCGTCTGGGACCTGTCCTTTATCTCAGCATGCCCGGTCCACCGCAAAGCCCTCGTGGACAAGTGTCATGCGTGCGAGAACCCGATCAAGTGGAAAGGCAACGGTTTAGCATGGTGTGGCTGCCGAAAGGGCGGCGACCTGACGAAAGCCCCGGCGGCGCCGGTCACGCCTGAGCAGGCGAACGCCACGGCCTGCGTCCAGGGATTGTTGGGCGATCCTCAGTTCACCGAGGAGGGGACCGGCGTCCTGGCCCTGCCGCCGTTCCGTAACATGGCGCACGCCCAAGTTATCGAGTTCCTGGTCCGCCTTGGGCTCGACGCGGCCGCGACGCGCCCGCGGCGGTATTTCTTCGGCTTCGAGAACATGGGCGACGTCGAGGTGCCGCCGCATGAGGCGCTGGCCCGCTCTTTGGCAGCGGTCCGGAACTGGCCCGCGGGATTTCACGCCGAACTCGACAACATGCGGAGGCTCCATCTCACGGACGTCACCACGGCGACGCAAAAGGTGACCAAGGGCATCGTGCGCTGGGCGACGCCGCTGCCCAACGGTGGCGGGTGGGCGATCAAGCAGGCAGTGAAGGACTACAGGCGCGCGGCGCGAGAGTTGGACGCGCGGAGCCCTTGAGCCTTAGCTTGGATAAGGCACTCAGACACCGAGACTCAGGTTGCTCGCGGCACGCCATCGCGGCCTCCGGCGAGGCGGGGTAACTCCCGTAT
>NZ_RCVQ01000015.1 GCF_016107285.1 Roseomonas sp. KE0001
CGCCTTCGGCTGGACGCCCTGCATCGGGCCGGTGCTCGGCGCCATCCTGGCGCTGACCGCCACCAGCGAGATCAGCCACCTCGGCATCGTGTTGCTGGCCACCTACGCGGCCGGGCTGGGCGTGCCCTTCCTGCTGGTCGCCGCCTTCGCGGACAGCTTCCTGCGCGGCCCGTTCCGCGGGCTGCGGCGCCTTGGCCGTGCTCTTCAGATCGTGGCGGGCGGCGTCATGGTGGCGATGGGGGTGGCCATGATCACGGGCCACCTGACCGACTTCGCCATCCTGATGCTCCGGCTCTTTCCCTGGCTTGGGAACATTGGATGAGCGACGACGACGACCTTCCCGAGGACCTCGCCCACATCACGCCCGCCTACCGCCGGGCGCTCTGGATCGTGGTCGGCCTCAACGTCGGCTATGGCCTCGTGGAGATGGTCGGCGGCTTCGTCTCCGGCAGCCAGGCGCTGAAGGCGGACGCTCTCGACTTCCTGGGTGACGGCCTGATCAGCTTCCTCGGCCTGCTGGCCATCGGCTGGAGCCTCGCCTGGCGCGCCCGCTCTGCCCTCATCCAGGGACTGTTCCTCGCCGTGCTCGGCCTGGGCGTGCTCGCCACCACGGGCTACCGGGTGCTGGTGCTGAACCAGCCCGAGGCCGAGCTGATGGGCCTGTTCGGCGCCGTCGCGCTGGTGGTCAACGTCGCCTCCGCGGCGGTGCTCATCCCGCATCGGGAGGGCGACGCCAATGTCCGGGCCGTCTGGCTGTTCAGCCGCAACGACGCCATCGGCAATGCTGCCGTGCTGGTCGCGGCGGGCCTCGTCTGGTGGACCGAAACAGCATGGCCCGATCTCGCCGTGGCATTCGTCATCGCCGGGCTGTTCCTCCAGTCGGCTTGGTCGATCATTCGCGACGCGCGGGCGGACCTGAGGGTGGCGCGTGATTGACGACGTTCTCCCGCAGCGAAACCCTCCCATGTGGGAAGTGCGTCTTCGTTGCGGGCAACCATGAGGAGGTCAACGATGCGGAAGTTCGTCGTATCCATTGCCGCCCTGGCTGGAATTCTGGCCGTGGCAGACGCCTCTGCCCAGGGCAGCCAGACCCAGGGCGGAATGATGCCGATGCAGCAGGGGCAGCAGGGCGGCATGATGATGGGCTGCCCGATGATGCAGCGGATGGCCTCTTTGGAGACTCACCTGCGCCAGCTTGAGGAGCGGGCAGGAATGCCGACTCCGCCAGCCCAGCCAGGCGCCCCAGAGGGTAGCCACTAGCATCAACGGAAGACCCTTGTCGGCGGCCGACCTGTACCGGATTTGGGAAGTCGGCCCTGGCCAAGTCGACCGGCGGCCCAGACCGCCGGTCGGCCTGCCTCGGCCGCCGCGTTGAAGGGCGCCGCTCCCACGTTGAGGCCCGCCCGGAGCCTTCGCGAGGATGTCGAGGCGCCCAGGGGGAGCCACTGACACCGGGTGGTGGGCCAGTGGAACGGTTGCAGTTGCTTAATCTTAGTGCGATATGCGAATGATTATCATGTGCTGCCGTGAACCAACGCCTCACTGTGCCCGACGCCGTACTCCATCCCGCCAGGATTGTCGGGTCGACCGCGGCCGAAGTCCCTCCAAGGGAGGCAAGCCGTAGCTTAGGCCCCTGGCACGCGGCGGTCCCACGCGCTCTCACGTCAGCCTGACCAACCTCCTCGCCCACCCCGACCAGCAGGACACCGCACCATTGCGACGCCTCCGCACGCACTCTCGCCTCGCCACCATCGGCATGTTGGCCGCCGGTTCGCTGCTTCTGGCCACGGGTGACGCGCTGGCGCAGTCCTCCTTCGGCGCAGTGGACGCTGCGGCCAACGCGCAGGTACGCTTCGCCGCCACCGAGCGCGGCAAGCCCATCCTTCCCGGGAGCGAGGTTGCCGTGTCCGGCCAGGGCTTCCGCCCAGGCCAGAAGGTGGCGCTGCTCTATGGCACGGCGGCACTGCCCAACGGCACGCTGGAAGCGGACAAGGACGGCAAGATCGCGGGCCGGATCATGGTCCCAGCCGACGCCGCCGTGGGCAGCCACCCGATCGTGGTGGTGGCGCAGGGCCCCTACAGCGCGGCGCTGGCGCCCTTGAAGGTGTCGCCCAGCATCCCGCTGTCTGGCCAGAACGGCTACGTGACGCGGGAAGCCAAGGTGGCGCGCGGCCTCTACCAGTCCGCCTACAGCGCCAAGAACAATGCGCTGTTCGTCACCTCCGCCATCGGTCGCCCGCCGGTGAAGCAGTCGGAACTGCTGAAGCTGAACCCTGAGACGTTGGAGGTGCTGGCGCGCATCACGCCGCAGGCTGCCCCGGCGCGGCCTGGCGGCCCGGCGGATGCGGGCGTCTACGCCGTCTACGGCATAGGCGTGGATGACGGCAACGACACGGTCTGGGTCACCAACACGCGGCAGGACACCGTGGCGGTGTACCGCCAGTCCGACCTGTCGCTGGTGAAGCAGTTCCCGCCCGGCACGGTGAGCCACGCGCGCGACGTGCTGGTCGATCCGCGGCTCAACAAGGCCTTCGCCAGCGCCATGCTCGCGCCGGAAGTGGTGGTGTTCGACACCCGCAGCAACGAGGTCGCCGCGCGCATCGAGATCGTGTCCCGGGTCCGCGGCGGCACTTTCTCCGCCGCCAGCCTGTCGCTGGATGCCGCCGCGAACCGGCTCTACGTCGTCAGCCAAGTCACCAACGAGGTGGCGGTGATCAACACCCGCACCAACGCGGTGGAGAAGGTGCTGCCGGTGCCCGGCGCGCGTGGCGCCATCGGTGTTTCCCACGACCCGCAAACCGGGCGCATCTACGTCGCGTCGCAGGACAGCGACAACCTGGTGGTGTTGGACGGCGAGAGCGGCAGGGTGGTGGCTGACACCCCTGTGGGCGCCGGGGCGCTGAACGTC
Organism: Roseomonas sp. KE0001; assembly: GCF_016107285.1. Lineage (GTDB taxonomy): Bacteria > Pseudomonadota > Alphaproteobacteria > Acetobacterales > Acetobacteraceae > Pseudoroseomonas. The sequence goes on from NZ_RCVQ01000015.1 coordinate 2,909, forward strand.
GTATTCGACCCGGCGCGACGCCACGGCTACGTGGCCAGCCGCGGGGCGGGCACCGTTACCGTGGTGGACGCGGACGGCAAGATCCTGGCCAACCTCGGTCCGGCGCCGCTGGCCAACCACGTCCTGCTGGGGCCGCGCGGCACTTTGTACTCCGTGGACAAGTCGGCCGGGGTGCTAGAAGCCGACAGCGACACCATCCTGCGCCTCCAGCCGCGCTGACAGGAGATCTCCTCCCCGAGCGGTGCGGATTGGTCCTGCCCAAGCCGCAGGTGAATGGCATTGGGTCAGGGGTTGCCCACTCATCACGAAGGAGCCGACAGCTTGGCCGTCACCCGCACCGGATTGGAGGAGAACCAGGTCGCCATCTACTTCGCCGCGGTCGTCGCGGGCGCGCTCATGGCCGTTGCCGCCCCTGGGGAAGCCTGGGGCGCGGTCATCAACCCGGCCCTCGCGGCCTTGCTCTACGTAACCTTCCTCCAGGTGCCCCTGGCGGACCTCCGGAAGAGCCTGGCCAACGGGCGGTTCTTGCTAACGCTGCTGGCCGTGAACTTCGTCGCCGCGCCCCTGGTGGCATTCGTCCTGGCCTCCTTCCTACCCAGCGAGGAATGGGTGCTTCGCCTGGGCGTCCTGATGGTGCTGCTGGCGCCCTGCATCGACTACGTGGTCGTGTTCACCCACCTCGGCCGCGGCGATCCCCGGCTGATCGTGGCGGCGACCCCCGTGCTGCTGGTGGCGCAGATGCTGCTGCTGCCCGTCTATCTCGGCCTGTTCGTCGGCGAGCGCGCCATGGCGATGATGCAGCCCGGCCCGTTCATCGAGGCATTCGTCTGGCTCATCGCCGTCCCGCTGGCCCTGTCGGCGGCGACTCAGGCCTGGGCGGCACGGTCCGGTGCCGGGAAGACGGTCGTCGACGCCATGGGATGGCTGCCAGTGCCTCTGATGGCCATGGTGCTGCTGGTGGTCATCGCGGCGGTCGCGCCGGACGTGGCGGCGCAGGCAAGGTCCGTCGCGATGCTGGTGCCGGTCTACGCCGCGTTCGCCGTGGCCATGCCGGTCGTGGGCAGCCTGGTGGCCAGGTTCGTGGGCCTTGAGGCGGGCGCGGGGCGGGCCGTCACCTTCAGCGGTGGCACCCGCAACTCCCTGGTTGTGCTGCCGCTGGCCTTCGCCGTTCCGGAGGCTGGCGCCCTGCTGCCTGCCGCGGTGGTGACGCAGACGCTCGTAGAGCTCGTCGCCATGCTGGTCTACATCCGCTGGGTGCCGACGCTGGTGTCTGCCAAGCCTGCCGCCGCCGCCGAATAGCTGGGGGTGTGGTCACCGATCCGGGCCGGTGGCGCCTGGATGCGGCGCGCATGCATGGCTAGAGCCCGGCTGCCGCGCCGAGTGCCTCAGGGGTGGGCGCCAGGGCTTCGACGATCCGGCATTCCGACACGGTGCCGCAGCCGCACTGGCTGATGAGGGAGTCCAGTTCGCGGCGAAGCGCCTGAAGGTCCGCAATCTTCCGCTCGACCTCCGCCAGATGCTCCCGGGCGATCGCGTCCACGGCGCCGCATGGCAGGTCGGGCTGCCCGACGAGTCCGAGCAGGGCACGAATCTGCTCCAGCGAGAAGCCGAGTTCCCGTGCCCGCCTGATGAAGCTCAGGCGCCCGAGATGGGCTTCCCCGTAGGTCCGGTAGTTTCCGGCGCTCCGACCGGGTTTGGGCAGCAGGCCGACCTTCTCGTACCAGCGGACGGTCTCGACCTTTGTGCCGGTGGCCCGGGCAAGCGTGCCGATGTTAAATGACTGTTCGGCAATCATGGCGTTGACCCTGTAGTGGCTACAGGGTGCATCTAGGGAGCCTTGGGCCGTAGCCGCAAGCGGCTATGCCCCTGCGTAAAGAATGGCGGAGCCATGGCTGACAGCGGACACTGCGCATCGGGAAGGTGCCCCCGGCCTGTTCCGGGAACCGGCTTCATCGCGGGCGCCGCGGCGCCACTCCAGCCAGATGACCATTTCCAGGCCACGACTGACTTGAGAAAGGAGACAAGGATGAACCGCAGGACCCTGCTGCTCGCCCTTGGCGTTGGCGTCCCGGCTGGGAGCGCGCTCGGGTGGGGCCTGTCCGAGTGGATGCTGCGCTCCAAGAGGGCTTCCGCGCCGCGATCCAGCGGCATGCAGCAGCCCATCGGGTCGCCCTTCGCGCTGGTCGACCATACGGGCCAGCGCGTCACCGACGCGACCTACGCCGGGCGGGTGCGGTTGGTGTTCTTCGGCTTCACCCATTGCCCGGACGTCTGCCCGACCGGCCTCGGCTACATCGCGGAGGTCTTGGATGGCTTGGCGCCGCAGGAGGCCGCGGCGGTGCGGCCCCTGTTCATCAGCGTCGACGCCGGGCGCGACTCCCCGGAGTTGCTGGCCAGCTACGTGACCAACTTCCATCCCACCCTCATCGGTCTGACCGGCACCGAGGCGGAGGTGGCGCAGGCCGCAAAGGCGTTCCGCTCATATTACAACAAGGTTCCCACGGGCGGGGATTCCTACGTCATGGAGCACACCGCCTCCATCTACTTGGTCGGTGCGGACGATACGCTGCGCGGCTTCCTGGACACCCACGAACCCGTGCCGACGGCGGTCGCCAAAATCCGGCTGGCCCTAGGCAGCGCGGCGCTCGGCGCCGCCAAGGCGGAGGACCGCTCGTCGTGAAGCGCCGTACTTTCGTGGCCGCCTTGCCTTGCATGGTGGCGAGCGGGGCGTCCGCGCAGGCGCAGCCCGGGTTGTTCGCCGAGAACGCGTGGTCCCGACCGGCGCTGGCGCGCATCGGCACCGCGGTCGTCTACCTCAGCCTCCGCAACGGAGGCAGCCAACCCGTCCGCCTCCTCGGCGGCAGCACGCCCGTCGCCGAGAGGGTCGAGATCCACGAGAGTGTCGTGGAAGGCAGGGTGGCCAGGATGCGCGCACGGCCGGGCGGCGTGGTCGTGCCCCCGGGTGGCGTGATCCGCTTCGAGCCGAGCGGCCTGCACCTGATGCTGATCAAGCCAGCCGCCGACCTCAAAGCTGGGCAGGGCTTCACCCTGACCTTGAACTTTGAGAACGGTGCGACCTTTGCCGTCCCGGTGCAGGTGGCGATGCGGGAACCGGCGGCCGGTCATGGAGCCGCACACTGATGACGGAGAAGGGGACGCGCCCATGAGCGCCGTGACGTCGACCACACAGGGCCGCGCCGACGCCAAGGCTTGGTCCATCCTCTTCGCGGCCTGGGCCGTGGCGCTCGCCGCCAGCCTAGGCGCCCTGTTCATCGGCGAGGTCATGGGCCAGGCGCCGTGCTCCCTCTGCTGGCATCAGCGCGCCTTCATGTTCCCGCTCGCCGTGCTGCTGGCCGTGGCCTGCTACCGCTCCGACACGGGCGCCTGGCGCTACGCCCTGCCGTTGGCGCTGGTCGGCTGGCTGATCGCAGGGTGGCACACGCTGATGTTCTACGGCGTGGTGCCGGAAGCCATACAGCCCTGCGCCGCGTCGGGTCCGTCCTGCTCCGGCGAAGGCATGCTGCTGCTGGGCTGGGCGCCGCTGCCCATGCTCTCGTTCCTCGCCTTCACCACCCTGCTGATCCTGCTGACACTGCTCGCCCGGGGAGGGCGCAAGGCATGAACCGGCGCGTCCTCACCCTTGGCACCGGCGCCGTGGCCCTCGCGGCCTTCGGCTTCGGATACTGGCTGTACCCGCACGGCGAACTCGCTGGCCCGGCGGTAACCGGCCAGGACGACACCTACGTGCGGCCGCACTCGCCCGTCATCGGCAAGTCCGACGCGCGAGTGACCCTCGTCGAGTTCTTCGATCCGTCCTGCGAGGCCTGCCGCGCGTTCCACCCGATCCTCGGGCAGATCCTGGCCCGCCACCCGGAGGACGTCCGGCTGGTGCTGCGCTACGCGCCGTTCCACCAGGGGTCGGACGAGGCCGTCCGCATCCTCGAGGCGGCCCGGCTGCAGGGTCGCTTCGAGCAGGTGCTGGACGCCCTCTTCGCCCGGCAGCCGGAGTGGGCGGCCCACGGCGCGCCGAACCTCGCGGCCGCCTGGCGGATCGCGGGGGTTGCCGGGCTGGACATCGAGCGGGCCAGGAAGGACGGACGGCAGCCGCAGGTCGACCGCGTGCTGCAGGCCGACACGGCGGACCTGCAGTCCCTGCAGGTGCGGCAGACGCCGACCTTCTTCGTGAACACGCGGCCGCTGCTCTCCTTCGGTCCGCGCCAGCTCTACGAACTCATCCTGAGCGAGCTGGACGCCCCGCGCTGAAGGCCGCGCCCGGACGGCGCGACCTCATTCTTGGATGATGAGGTCGAGGATCACCTTGGCGTTCAGGCCGATGATGAGCGCCGCGCTGGCCCAGCCGAGCGCCAGTTGCCAGCGGGGCGCCGTCAGGGTTCCCAATCGCCCCTTGTCCCCGGCGAACAGCATCAGCGGCACCACGGCGAAGGGCAGCTGGAGCGACAGGATCACCTGGCTCAGGATCAGGAGCTGCGCCGTGCCGCTCGTGCCGTAGAACCAGGTGACCAGGACGGCCGGTATGATGGCCACCAGGCGGGTGATCAGGCGCCGCAGCACCGGCGGCAGGCGGAAGCGGAGGAAGCCCTCCATCACGATCTGGCCGGACAAGGTCGCCGTGACGGTGGCGTTGATGCCGCACAGCAGCAGCGCGACCGCGAACAGCGTTGCCGCCGCGCCGGTTCCGACCAGCGGCGAGAGCAACTGGTAGGCTTCCTGGATCTCGGCGACTTCCGTCCTCCCGGCGGTGTTGAACACCGCCGACGCGGTGATCAGGATGGCCGAGTTCACCAGCAGGGCCAGGCTCAGCGCCACGGTGCTGTCGATGCTGGAGAAGCGGATGGCCTCCCGCTTGCCATCCAGGTCCCTGCCGTAGTCCCGCGACTGCACCAGCGCCGTGTGCAGGTACAGGTTGTGCGGCATGACGGTGGCGCCGAGGATGCCCATGGCGATGTAGAGCTGCGTCTCGTTCATGACGATGGAGGCGGCCGGGATGTAGCCGCGCAGCACGGCGCCCCAGTCCGGATCCGCCAAGGCGATCTGGATGGCGAAGCAACCGAAGATCAGGGCGATGAAGCCGAAGATCAGGGCCTCCAGCCAGCGGATGCCCTTGTTCTGGAGCCACAGGATCAGGAAGGCGTCCAGGGCCGTCAGCATCACGCCGAAGAGCAGCGGAATGCCGAACAGCAGCTGCAGGGCGATGGCGGTGCCAATGAGTTCCGCGAGATCCGTCGCGCAGATCGCGAGTTCCGCCAGGAGCCAGAGCGGATAGGCGACGGGAGCCGGAAAACGCTCGCGGCACAGCTGCGCCAGGTCGCGGCCCGTCGCAATCCCGACGCGGGCGCAGAGCGCCTGCAGGAGGATCGCCATCAGGGACGAGAGCAGGGCGATGGAGAGCAGCGTGTACCCGAAGGCCGAGCCGCCAGCCAAGGCCGTCGCCCAGTTACCCGGATCCATGTAGCCGACCGCCACCAGGTAGCCGGGCCCGACGAAGGCCAGCAGCTTGCGGAGGAACCCTCCGGCGTTCGGCACCCGGACGGAGCGATGGACCTCGGGAAGGCTTTCAGGCCTGGAAGGAATCAGGGGAACCGTCATGGACGACGCCTGCCAAGTGGGTGCTCGCCTGCCACCGGCTCCCGCCAGAGGCCCAGAGTGAACCCAAGGCTACAATCATTAGTAGAGGCATCTCAAGCGCAATCCGCGCGGTCCCCGACGGCCGTGAGGGCATCCATCGGCAGGTTCGCACCGGCGCTTGGTCGCCCCGCGCTGAAATCCGGGACTCGCCCACTGGGCAGCCGGTGCTCGGTGCCGGGAGCTTTCTTTCCCTGCCTCAGGGGTCCCCGAGAAGCTGCCGTCCATGGCGGAAACGCCCCGCCAGTTCGAACTCGAGGGTCGCGTGCCCGATCTCGAAGCGGTCGCGTAGCTTCGCCTTGAGGCGCTCCTTGATGTCGGTCACCTCCCCCAAGGGCAGGTCCTCCACGGCGAGGTGCGCTTCCAGTGCCACCTTGCCCTCCTCCGGCTGCCAGACGTGGATGTGGTGAACGTCCCGCACGCCCGGCGCCGCCCTCAACTCGGCCAGAACGGCTTCGTAGTCGAAGTCCCGGGGAGCACTGTTCATCAGCACCGCAACCGCCTCCCGGATCTCGTGCCACGCGTGGATGAAGATGTAGACCGAGATCGCCGCGGTGATGGCCGGGTCGACCCACTGGACGCGCTCTCCCCAAACCATGATGGCCAGGGCGCCCACGATGAGACCCACGGTCGCCAGGGCATCCGCGATCATGTGCAGGTAGGTGCTCTTGACGTTCAGGCTGCCGATGTCCTTCCGCAGCACCCAGGCGGAGGCGGCGTCCTCCACCAGGGCGATGAGGCCCACGATCAGCATCGTCTTCCCGGCGACCTCCGCCGGATTCATGAAGCGGTCTGCCGCCTCGTAGAGCAGGTAAAAGCCGATGACGAAGAGCGTCGTCAGGTTGATGAGCGCGCCGACCGTCTCCGAGCGCCCGTACCCGAAGGTCCGCCTCCGATCCACGTCGCGCCGGGAGATGCGCCATGCGACGTAGGACACGAGCACGGAGCCTGCGTCCGAGAAGTTGTGGGCAGCGTCGGCGAGCATCGCCAGCGATCCGGAGATGACGCCCCCGACCACCTCGGCCGCCGTGATCCCGAGGTTCAAAGCCAGCGCGACGAGAAGACGCCTGCCGCGTCCAGGCGAATCCTTGGCTTCCGTGCCGCCGTGATGATGGTGGTGGGCCATGACCGGCTCCTGGGTTCAGGTTGCTTGCGGCGGAACTCGCCTTCGGGCATCCGGCACCCGGGTTCCACGCATCAGGGCTACACCCCGGGCTTCCAGGCCAGCAGCCGGAGCGCGTTGAGGGTGACCAACACCGTCGCGCCGGTGTCCGCCATGATGGCGGGCCAGAGGCCGGTCACGCCGATGAGCGTCGTCACGAGGAACACGGCCTTGAGGCCGACGGCGATGGCCACGTTGGTCTTCACGTTGGTCATGGTGGAACGCGACAGGCCGACGAGTTCGGCGATGCCGGAGACGCGGTCCTTCAGCACCGCCGCGTCGGCCGTCTCCAGCGCCACGTCGGTGCCGCCGCCCATGGCGACGCCGACCGAGGCGGCCGCCAGCGCCGGGGCGTCGTTGATGCCGTCCCCCACCATGACCACGGAACCGGCTTCGCGGAGCGCGCCGATCTCGCGCAGCTTGTCCTCGGGCAGCAGTTCGGCCTTCACATCCAGGCCAAGGCCACCTGCGATGGCGGCGCCGGTCCGGGCATTGTCGCCGGTCAGCATGACAGAGCGGATGCCCAGCTTCGACAGAGCGGCCACGCCCGCGGCGGCATCCGCACGCGGCTCGTCGCGCAAGGCCAGGACACCCGCCGCGGCGCCGTCCACGACCACCACGACGGCGGTCTTCCCCTCGGTCTCCAGCTTGGAAACCTGTTCGGCGAGAGCACCCATGTTGGCGCCCAGCTCCGCCGCGTGGCGCGGGCTGCCGATGCTGACCTTCCGCCCGCCCACCGTGGCGGTGACCGCCTTGCCGGGCACGGCTCCCTGGTCGGAAGCCTGGGGAGTCGCAATGCCACGCTCACTGGCCTCGGCCAGGACGGCCTTGGCCAGGGGATGCGAGGACCCCTGCTCCACGGCCGCGGCATAGGCCAGGAGATCCCAGGCCGATGTTCCTGCCACCGGAAGCACGTCGGTCACCTTCGGATGGCCCGCTGTCAGCGTGCCGGTCTTGTCGAAGGCCACTATCCGGGCCGCCCCGATCGCCTCCAGCGCCGCGCCGCCCTTGATCAGCAGGCCGCGCCGGGCACCGGCCGACAGGCCGGAGGCGAGGGCGGCGGGGACGGAGATGACGAGGGCGCAGGGGCAGGCGATCAGCAGCACCGCCAGGCCGCGATAAACGCTGGTCCACCAGTCCCAGCCGAGCAGGAAGGGCGGCAGGAGGATGACCAACGCGGACACCACCATCGCGCCCGGGGTCCAGTAGGTCGAGAACCGCTCGATGAAGCGCTGCGTCGGCGCGCGGGAGGCGGTGGCCTCCTCCACCATGCGGATGATGCGGGCGATGGTGTTGTCCGTGGCCGCGCGGCTCACCCGGATGCGGAGCGCGCCGTCGGCGTTGATGGAACCGGCCACAATCGCGTCCCCGGGGCCGCGCGTCACCGGCACGCTCTCGCCGGTGACCGGGCTCTCGTCCAGGGCGGACTGCCCTTCCTCGATGGTGCCGTCGCCGGGCACGCGGTCGCCGGGGCGGACCAGCACGAGATCACCGACCGACAGGCGGTCGGACGGCACCTGTTCGGTCGAACCGTCCGCGCGCAGGCGCAGGGCCGTGCGGGGCATGAGGTTCGCCAGCGCCTTGATGCCCGCCCGGGCGCGCCCGGCCGCCACGTTCTCCAGCAGCTCGCCCAGGGCGAAGAGCAGGACAACGACCGCCGCCTCCTCCGCCGCGCCGATGACGGCGGCGCCCGCGGCGGCGGTGACCATCAGGGTCTCGATGGAAAAGGGCGAACCCGCCCGCGCCAAGTTGAAGGCGCGCCGCCCGAACGGTACCAGGGCGACCAGCGTCGCGATCAGGAAGAGCGGATAGGTCAGGTTGCGGGGCAGCACCAGCGACAGCGCGTAGGCCCCAATGACGAGGGCGCCCAGCAGCCAGACCAGGCGCGCCTTGCCCGTCGCGTACCAGGGCTTGGTCGCGTCGGCGGGGTCCTCGTGGTCGGCATGCGAGTGGCCGAACGCGGCGCCATGGGCATGGCCATGGTCATGGGCGGCGTGTGGCTGGGCACCGGCAGGCTTGGCTTGGGCATGTCCGTGCCCGGCATGGCCGTGATCATGGTCATGATCGTGGCCATGGTCATGATGGCCATGGTCGTGCCCGCGGCAGTGGCCATGGTCGTGGTCAACTGCCGAGGCAGGCGGCGCGCCCGGGGCTTCCTGAGGCGCGAGGGCCTGGGCCTTGTAACCGAGTGCCCCGATCTGCTTCTCCACGGCCACGGCATCCGTCGTGCCCGGCGCGAGGCGCAGGGTCAGCCGCTCGGCCATCAGGTTCACCGAGACGTCGGACACCCCGGGAAGGCGGCCGACGGCCTTCTCCACCTTGGCGACACAGGAGGCGCAGTCCATGCCCTCCACCCGCCAGGACAGCGGCGGCGAGGCGGCCAGGGCCTCAAGGCGGGTGACCTTGTAGCCCAGGGCGCCGATCTGCTTCTCGACGGCCTCGGGCGTCGCGCCACCGGGCGCCAGCGTGGCGCCGAGCCGCTCGGCCATCAGGTTGACCTTGATGTTGGTGACGCCCGGGAGACGGCCGACAGCTTTCTCGACCTTGGCGACACAGGAAGCGCAATCCATGCCTTCCACCCGCCATGTCACCGGCTGTCCCGGGGTACCTCCGCCGCTGCGCGTGCCGTCCATCGAGCAATCTCCTGCTGATGGTCCCCTAGATACGACCTCCAGTCACTGGAGGTTCAAGGGGGTGAATCAGGTTCACGGGAAACTTCCGCTGGCGTGTGGCGGCGACAGCCATGGGAGGAGCTATCCATGCGCATGCCCAGCTTCGGACTTTCCCCACAGGTCTTCGGTCACACCACCATGGGCGCCCGCCAACTCGGTCTGGATGGTCGCGTGGGTGATGCCGAACCGCTCCGCGAGCATGGCTCCCAGCACGTCCTCCAGCCTCTCCTCCCTGGACAGCGCGGCGTCGACAACGATGTGCGCCGAAAGGGCCACCTTGCCGCTGGTGAGTGCCCAGATGTGGAGGTCATGAATGCCGCGGACCCCGGCCGTCTTACTGATGGCCTGCTCGACGGCGTCGATGTCGATGCCGCGCGGGACGCTCTCCAGCAGGACGTCGATGGCTTCCGACAGGAGGGTCCAGGTCCGCGGGAGCACCCAGAAGGCGATGGCGATGCCGAGCACGGGGTCCACCCAGGTCCAGCCGGTGGCCCAGATGACAGCGGCGCCGATGATGACCGCGACGGAGCCAAGGAGGTCGCTCCAGACCTCGAGGTAGGCGCCCTTGACGTTGAGGCTGCTCTCGCTGCCCCCCGCCAGCAGGCGCATGGAGATCCAGTTCACCAGCAGCCCGAAGGCGGCCACCGCGAGCATGCCGAGGCTGCCGATCTCCGCGGGCTCGCGGAAACGCTGGTAGGCCTCGTAGAGGATGTACAGGGCGACGAGGAACAGCAGGGAAGCGTTGAACGCGGCCGCCAGGATCTCGAAGCGATGGTAGCCCCAGGTGCGCCGCCGGTCGGCTGGGCGACGGCCAACCCGGATCGCGACGAGGGCCACTGCAAGGGCCAGCGCGTCGGTCAGCATGTGCGCCGCGTCGGAAAGGAGAGCCAGGCTGTTGAAGATGTAGGCGCCCGCCACCTCGGCGAGCAGGAACGCGCCCGTCAGTCCCAAAGCCTTGGCCAAGGCCGCCGAGTTGGCGTTGCCCGCACCGTGGTCGTGACCCTGTCCCATTCAAGCCTCCAGCAAGGACCCACCGTGGTCCATCCGGGCAGGTCGTTGGCACCTCCAGCCGCTGGAGGTTCAACCCTTAAAAGCCCTTCGGCTCCCTTCCACTCAGGCACGTGTCCGTGAAGTCAGGCAGCCGCCCCACCAAGCGAGCGGGGCGGCATTCAACGCTCAGTAGCGCGCCTGGCCGCTGCGCCCGGCCGGGTTCTTGACCTGCAGGGTCACGGCGGCGCCTCGCGCGGGGGCGCTCGGAGCTGTCCCGGCCAGGGTGTTGTCCGTCCCCGGCGCCAGCTGGACGACCTGGCGGGCCTGGCCGGAGCCGACGAGCGCGGACACCGTGTAGCCCGCCGACGGCACCGGCTTCCCGGCCTCGTCGTAGAGGTGGACCGTCAGGGTCCGGTCCGAGACGATGAGTTCGGCGTGCACGCCGACGACGTCCTGCATGCGGCCGCCATGGGCGCCCTGGTCACTGTGGCCATGCGCCTGTGCCAGCGCGCCGGTGGAGATGGAGGCGGCCGCCAGGGCCGCGAGAAGGATGGTCCGCACGTTTGATGTCCTCGTTGGTTGGTGGACTGTTGTCGCCGGGAGGGGCTGGGACGCCCCTCCCGCCGGATTCACTCGGCCGCGGCGTGCCGCGCCCCGGCGGGGACGGCGTCCTCCGCCACGGGCTTCTGGACACGGCCGAAGCGCACGTAGAGCGCGGGCAGCACCAGCAGGGTCAGCAGGGTCGCGCTGATCAGGCCGCCGATGACCACGGTGGCCAGCGGCTTCTGGACCTCGGCGCCCGCGCCGGTGGCGAGCGCCATGGGAACGAAGCCGAGCGACGCCACCAGCGCCGTCATGGCCACGGGCCGCAGGCGGGTCATGGCGCCCTGGTACACCGCGTCCCGCAGGGACAGGTGCCCCTGCTGCATGAGGCCCTTGATGGAGGTCGCCATCACCAGCCCGTTCAGCACCGCCACGCCGGAGAGGGCGATGAAGCCCACCGCCGCCGGGACGGAGAACGGCATGTCCCGCAGCCAGAGCGCCAGCAGGCCGCCCGACAGCGCCAGGGGCACGCCGCTGAAGACCAGGAGGGCGTCGCGGACCGAACCGAGCGCCGCGAAGAGCAGGATGATGATGAGCAGGAAGCAGGCGGGCACCACGACGCTCAGCCGGTCGCGGGCCTTGGCGAGGTTCTCGAACTGGCCGCCCCAGGTGATGGTGTAGCCGGGCGGCAGCTGGACCTGTTCGTTCACCTTCGCCTGCGCCTCGGCCACGATGGAGCCGATGTCGCGTCCGCGGGCGTTGGCCTGGATGACCACGCGGCGCCGCCCCTGCTCGCGGCTGATCTGGTTCGGCCCCTCGACCACGTTGAGGGTCGCCAGCTGCTGCAGCGGCACCGAGGCGGCGGGCCTGCCCGCCACCGGCGGCAGCGGCACCGGCAGGTTCCGCAGCGCCTCGAGGTTGTTGCGCAGACTTTCCCCCAGGCGGACGACGATGGCGAAGCGCCGGTCGCCTTCGTAGACCATGCCCGACTCCCGGCCGCCGACCGCCGCCGCCAGCACGGCCTGGACGTCGGCGACGCTGAGGCCCCTGCGTGCGACCTCCGCGCGGTTCACCGTGACCTCCAGGAAGGGAAGGCCCGTCGCCTGCTCCACCTTCACGTCCGCGGCGCCCTCGGTGCCGTTGAGGATCTGCGAGATCTGCCCGGCCACCTGCAGCATGGGGCCGTACTCGTCGCCGAAGACCTTCACGGCGAGGTCGCCGCGCACGCCCGCCAGCAGCTCGTTGAAGCGCATCTGGATGGGCTGGGTGAACTCGAGCGCGTTGCCCGGGATGCCCGCGACCGACTGCTCGATGCGGCGCACCAGCTCCGCCTTGGGCAGCGACGGGTCGGGCCACTGGTCGCGCGGCTTGAGGATGATGAAGGTGTCCGAGGCGTTGGGCGGCATCGGGTCGGAGGCCACCTCGGCCGTGCCGGTCTTGGAGTAGATGATCTGGACCTCGGGCAGGCGCGAGATGCGGCGCTCCAGAACGGACTGCATGGCCTGGGACTGCTGCAGCGAGGTGCTCGGGATGCGCAGGGCCTGCATGGCGAGGTTGCCCTCGTCCAGCTGCGGGATGAACTCCTGCCCCAGCCGCGAGAACAGGCTCAGCGACCCCACGAACAGCAGCGCGCCCACGGCGATCACCGGCAGCGGCGCCCGCAGCGCGCGCCCGAGCACGGGAGCATAGACGCGCTTGAGGCCCCGCACGATCGCGACGTCCTTCTCCTGCACCCGCCCGCTGATCCAGATGGCGATGAGGGCCGGGACCAGGGTCAGGGAGAGGACGAAGGCGAAGGCCAGGGCGATGATGACGGTCAGCGCCATCGGGATGAACATCTTGCCCTCGACGCCCGTGAAGGTGAGCAGCGGGGCGTAGACGAGGATGATGATGCCCTGGCCGTAGAGCGACGGCCGGATCATCTCCTTGGCGCTGTCGGCGACCGTCTCGAGGCGCTCGCCCAGGGTGAGCAGGCGTCCCTTCTCGTGCTGGCGCTCGGAGAGGTGGCGCAGGCTGTTCTCGGTGATGATGACGGCGCCGTCCACGATCAGGCCGAAGTCCAGGGCGCCGAGGGACATCAGGTTGGCCGAGATGCCGCCGCGCACCATGCCGAAGGAGGTCAGCAGCATGGTGATGGGGATGACCATCGCCGTGATGATGGCGGCCCGGATGTTTCCCAGCATCAGGAACAGGATGACGACGACGAGGAGCGCGCCCTCGCCGAGGTTCTTGGCGACGGTCTTGATGGTGGCGTCCACCAGGATGCCGCGGTCCAGCACGGCCGTGGCCTCGATGCCGACCGGCAGGGTCCGCTTCAGCTCGTCGACCTTGGCGTGGACGGCGGCGGCCACGGTGCGGCTGTTCTCGCCGATCAGCATCAGCGCGGTGCCGACCACCATCTCCTGGCCGTTGCCGCTGGCGCTGCCCGTCCGCGGGGCCTGGCCGATGGAGACCCGCGCGACGTCGCGGAGGAGGATCGGGGTGCCCTCGCGGGTGGTGACGACCACCTGCTCCAGTTCCGCCACCGTGGCGACACGCCCGCCCGAGCGGACCACCAGGCCCTCGCCGCCGCGCTCCACGTAGCCCGCGCCGGTCGAGACGTTGTTGCGCTCGATCGCGGACGCGAGGTCGCTGAAGCTCAGGCCAAGGGCGATGAGGCGCCCGGGGTCGGGCTGCACCACGTACTGCTTGGTGTAGCCGCCGATGGCGTCCACGCCCGCGATGCCGGGCACGTTGCGGATCTGGGGCCGGATGATCCAGTCCTGCACGGTCCGCAGGTAGGTCGCCCGGTCCGCCTCCGTGGCCAGGCGCTCGCGCTCCGGCGTCAGGTAGCTGCCGTCGGCCTGCCAGCCCGGCGTGCCGTTCGGCTTGACGTCGCCCGGCGTGCGGTCGGCGAAGCGCACCGTCCACATCGTCACCTCGCCGAGGCCGGTGGAGACCGGCCCGAGACGGGGTTCCACGCCCTCAGGCATCGCCTCTCCCGCCTCGATCAGGCGCTCCAGCACCTGCTGGCGGGCGAAGTAGATGTCGGTGCTCTCGGCGAACACCGCCGTGACCTGACTGAAGCCGTTGCGGGAGATGGAGCGCGTGCTCTCCAGCCCCGGGATGCCCGCCAGCGCGGTCTCGATCGGGAAGGTGACCTGCTTCTCGATCTCGTAGGGCGAGAGCGAGGGCGCGACGGTGTTGATCTGCGCCTGGTTGTTGGTGATGTCCGGCGTGGCGTCGATGGGCAGGCGCGCGAGGGACCACGCGCCGATGCAGGCCGCGATGACGGCCAGCAGCACCACCGTCCAGCGGTTGCGGACGGAGAAGTCGAGGATGGGTCCGATCATGTCAGGTGATGCTTCTCAGTGCGCATGACCGGCTTCGGACTTGCTGAGCTCGGCCCGGAGCGAGAAGGCGTTGCCGACCGCGATCTCCGTCCCGGCGTCCAGCCCGAAGACGACCTCGTAGCCGTTCGCGTCCTCGCGCCCGAGCGCCACCTCGCGCAGCTCGAAGCCCTCCTCGTTCCGGACGAAGACGACCTTGTTGCCCTCGACCTCCTGAACGGCCTCCCGGGGCACGAGCACGTCCACCGGCTGCTCGGCCGTCGAGAGGTGCGCCGTGACGAAGCCACCGGCCCGCCAGGCACCTTCGGCGTTGGGGATCTCCGCCACGGCACGGGCCGAGCGTGTCTCGGGGTCCAGGACCGGACTCAGGAAGACGATCTTCCCTTCCGCGCGCGCGTCCCCCTCGCCGGTGACGAGGACGGTCTGGCCCTGCCGGGCCATCGGGACGTCCCGCGGCGGGATGGTCATCTCGACCCAGAGGGTGGACAGGTCAGCGACCGAGAAGACCTCCGCGTCGGCGGCGACGGCGGCGCCGAGGACGGCGTTGCGGGCCGTCACCCGGCCCGCGATGGGCGCGCGGAGCTCCAGGCGCCGCAGGGTGGCGGCGGGCTGGCGGGCCAGTGCCGCGACCTCGGCCTCCGACAGGCCGAAAGCCGCGAGCCGGGCACGGCCAAGGTCGACCTTGATGCGGGCGTCCTCGGCCGCGGTGCGGGCCTGGAGGAACTCCTGCTCAGCGGAGATGCGCTGGCGCCAGAGGCGGGCCTCCCGCGCCAGGGTGGTCTCGGCGAGGGCGGCGACCCGGGTGGCCGCCAGGAACTCGCCCTTGGCGTCGGCCACCTCGCGGCTCTCGAGCACCGCCAGCACGTCGCCCTTGGCGACCTCGTCGCCCAGGGTCTTGCGCACCTCGGAGACGATGCCGCCGAGGCGGGCGGTCACCCGCGCCTGCCGGTCCTGGCTGGCGGACAGGACGCCGGGCACGGCCGCCCGGCTTACCAGCACGCCAGGTTGAACCGCGGCGACGCGGATCCCGGCCGCCTCGACCTGCTCGGCGGTCATCTCGATGTGACCTTCCTCGCCTTCGGCGTGCTCTCCGCCCTCGGCATGGCCGTGCCCGTCACCCTTCGGGGCTTCTGCGGGCGCCGGTGACGCCCCGACGGCGGGCGGCACGGGCAGGCCAACGAGGTTGCGGGTAGCTTCGGGGATGGAGGGGAAGACGGTGGCGACCGCGAGCCCGCCAAGGGCGGCCCCGGCCATCAGGGTCATGCGGAGCATCAACGCGCACTCCTGGTCTGGATGTTCATGGGCTGGGGCGGCGCGGCGGGCGCCTCGCCCCGCAGGCGCTGCACGGCCGCGCGGATGGTGTGGAAGTCGCGGTAGGCCTCGACCAACTGGGCGCGGGTGTCCGAGAGGGCGCGCTGCGCGTCCAGGACTTCCAGGAAGCCGAAGCGGCCCTCGCTGAACCCGCCCGACGCGAAGCGGGCCGCCTGCTCGGCGGACGGCAGGGCGGTGCGGCGGAGGCTCTGCACGGTGCGCCAGGCGAGCGCCAGGCGCTCCTCCGCGGCGACCAGTTGGGCGACGAGCGCGCTGCGCCCCCGCTCGGCCGCCGCCTCGGCCTGGGTCAGTTCGGCGTGGGCCCGGGCGATGCCGCCCTGGTTGCGGTCGAAGAAGGGAAGCGGGATGGAGGCGCCCGCGACGAAGGCGGTCTCGCCCGTGTCGCCGAACCGGCGCACGTCGGCGTTCACGGTGAGGTCGGGCACCGCGTTGGAGCGCTGCAGGTTCAGGTTGGACCGCTGCTGGGCGATGGCGGCGTCCAGCCGGGCCAGCTCGGGGTTCGCCGTCAGCCGGGCCAGGGGACCGGCCTGCGCAGGGCGCGTGGGGGCTGGCCCGATGTCCTCGAACCAGGGTTGGCGCGGCGCCAGTGCGACCCGCGGCACGCCGATGAGGACAGCCAGGTCAGCCAGGGCGATCTCGACCTCGCGCTGAGCCCGCTCGGCGGCGATGTCGGCGGTGACCCGCACGACTTCGGCCCGCTCGGCCTGCAGGAGCGGGTCACGGCCCGCCTCGACCCGGCCACGGGAGGCCCGCAGCGTCTCGGCGGCGAGGCGTGCGCGCCCGCGCTCAACCTCGGCCAGCCTGTTCGCGGCCTCCGCCGCCGCCAGGGCGGTGACGACCTCGCGCGCGACCTCCAGCCGAACCCCGTTGAAGTCGAGCTCGGCCACGGCCGTGTTCCGGGCCGCGTAGTCCATCCGGGCGCCGCGCTTGCCGCCCAGCTCGATGCGCTGGGACAGGCCGATCGTGGTCTCCAGCGTCGTGAAGCCCCGGTTCTCGTTGCGGCCGCCGAAACCGCCGAAGTTCTCGAAGGAACTGTTAAGCTCCGGGTTTGGGCGCAGCCGCGCCTGCAGGGCGTCCGCCTGCACGGCCTGCCGGGCGGCCCCGGCACCCCGGAGCGCGGGGGACACGTTGAGCGCGGCCTCGACCGCCTGCTGGGGCGAGGTGATGGTGAGCGGAGCTGCGGCCGGGTGAGCGTTTTGCGCGCGGGCCATGACCGGGGCGGCGGCGAGGACCGCCGCCAAGCAGAAGACCTTGATTGTCATCGAAGCACCTGAAAAGCGAGCCGTAAGCAGCCCACACAGGTGCTCCCTCAGGAGGCCGTGCGTGGCCGACAGGGACAGGCAGGCTTCAGGCGCGGGGTGGTTTGGTCAGCAGTTCCGACGGTCCGGGCACGAGGGCGTGCGCCGGGGCAAAGGAGCTTCTTGAGGAGGCTTCGTCGGCCGGTGGACACGTGGCGACGGCGGACGAGCGGAGCAGCGCGACATGGCCGCAGAACGGGCCGCTGCCGTGACCCGGCAGCGTGTCCGGCCAAGCCGGGGGCTCCTCGTCCACGCCTTCGGAGAACACGGCCTCGATGGCGGCCATCGGTCCACCCGCCGCGTCGTCTGCCGCGTGTGCGGGCATGACGGCGAGCAGGATTGCCAGCGCGCAGAAGATCGCGATGATCCCCGCGCGAAGCGCCGACACGACCGACGATGTGCCTTTGGTCCACATGCCAGGAGCCGGACTAGTCGATTTCATCGGGCCTGTCACGCAAACGAGCATGTCCGCTCCTGGCCCCGCATTGCCTGAAGCCCAAGCCCACGCTTGGCGGATGGGCTTCGCCCGAAGCGTGGGCCTTGGGCGGGGAGCGGAGACAGGGGGCATGCGGGCCGGAACTTCCTCCTCGGGACGCCCGCCATCTACCACGCGTCGCCGCCCGGGCTACCCGCCATCTGGCGCCGTCACAAAACGATGCGCCTCCGTCAGCGGGGCATGAAAAACCGCCGGTAGCCTTTCGTCAGCGGCACGGGCAGCGCTCCTGCCCGCCACCTGGAAAGGATCCCTATGATGCTGAAGTTCGCACTCGTGGCAGGCGCGTTGATGGTGGCCTCCACCGGCCTGTCGGCCCAGGAAGCCAGCCTTCGCTGCCCAGCGCCGGGCAGCAAGGTCGAACGGACCAACCTACCGACGATCACTTATCGGGGCGCCGACCCCGCGTCCCCCCTTATCTGCCTCGACCAGGCGCGCCAGCCGCGCTTCCTGGGCTACTGGAGCACGCAGTCGGCCTTCTTCAACGCCGGGGGCAAGCAGCTCCTGTCGACCTTCGCGGAATGGAAGGGCGGCCCGAGCCGCGTGGTCAACATCGACTACTTCGGCAGCGATCGCTACGGCAACAGCACCACCGTCAACGAGAAATGGCAGATCCTGGGCCAGGAGCAGGCCGACGTGCGCGCCGGGTCCTTCGACGCCATCAAGGTGCGCCGGGCCTACTCCGTCGTGGGGACAAGCTACACCTTTACGGAAACCCTCTGGATCGACCGGGCCAGCGGAATGCCTGTCAAGTCCGTCGTGGACCACTTGAACGCCACCATGAGTCCCGACGTGACCAGCTGGCAGGCCACCGAGGTGATCACCCGTTCGTCGGGCTCCTGACCACCGCATCTGAGGATGGGACGGGAGCTGCTCGACGCCACTAGGCGCGGGCAGCTCCTTCTTTGTGACCAACGGCAATAGACAGTAACTTGCTTCCGGCGGCAGCGCAGGTGATGGCTCCCGGAAACACCGCGAAGTAAAACCGGACCAAGCGCCAGAAGAATGAAGAACCCGGAGCCAAGTTATATCATAACGAACACCGACGATCCGCCCGTGTTGTCCGGCGAGGGCTTCAGCATCCTCCTCGTCGAGGACAATGGCGACCTCCGCGCCCTGCTGCTCCAGATGCTCCGGCGGAGCGGGTTCCGGGCCAACGGGGCGAGGAACGCCGTCGAGATGCGGGAGATCATGGAAGGCAGCCATGTCGACCTGCTCCTCCTCGACGTCATGCTCCCCGGCATCTCCGGCTTCGAGATCTGCCGGGAGATCAGGGCGAGGAGCGCGGTGCCCATCATCCTGCTGACCGCCCTCGGCGAGGCCCACGACCGGGTCATCGGGCTCGAACTGGGCGCGGACGACTACATCGTGAAGCCGCCGGACTCGCGGGAACTGGTGGCGAGGATCCGCGCCGTGCTCCGCAGGCGCCAGCGGATGAGCCCGGAGGAGCAGGACGCCAGGCGCGACCGGGCGGAGTTCCGGGGTTGGCTGCTGGACACCCGGCAGCGCGAGCTGACGGCCCCGGATGGCAGCAGGATCGAGCTCACCAGCGGCGAGTACGACCTGCTCCTCGCCTTCGTGGAGCGCCCCCAGCGCATCCTCTCGCGCGAGCAGCTGCTCGACATCGCGCGCGGCCGGGCGCTGGGCGGCCTCGAGCGGTCGGTCGACGCGCAGATCAGCAGGCTCCGCTCCAAGCTCGGCGGGCGCGGCGAGGAGATCATCAAGACGCTCCGGGGCGCCGGGTACATGCTCGCCGCCCCGGTGAGCTGGCGGTGACGGCGTCTCGACGCCCGCGGTGGCTGAACTCCTTCGCACTGCTGATCCTCGCGCCCGGCGCGCTGGCGCTCGTCGTGCTCCTCGGGGTCAGCCTCGCCCTGCACGGCTACATCCTCCGCGGGGCCGCCGAGCGCGGCGCGGCGGAGGTGGCGGTGTCCCGCATCTACTCGACGGTCCGGCAGATCGCCTCGCTCCCACCCGGCGAGCGGCCAGGCGCCGCCAGGCGCAACTCCACTCCCGACATGGAGGTGGAGTGGTCCGCCCGCACGGCCGTGCCCGACGGCAGCGACCTCGACGACGACCTCAGGGCCATCGTGTCCGGCCCGCCGGAGTGGCGGGCCGTCCGTGTCAGGCTGGATGCGTCCGGCACCTCCGGGAATGTCCAGGACGTCGCGATCAGCGTCCAACTGGCGGACAGCACGTGGGTGAACGCCCGGCTCCGCGCGGTCTCGCTGCTCAGCGCCGACGACATGGCCTTCCGCATCGCCATCATCCTGACGGCGGTGACGCTCCTGGCGCTTGCGGCCTTCGCCTCCCGTCTGGTTGCCAAGCCAATGGCCCTCCTGGCCACGCGTGCGCGGAACCTGCCTGCCGACGGTGTCCTCAAGCTGGACGGGCTGGCTTCGCCCACCGAGGTGCGGGAGGTCGCCGAGGCCCTGGAGGCCGCGACGTCCCGGACCAGGGAACTGCTGCAGCAGCGGTCGCTCGCCCTGGGCGCCCTCTCGCACGACCTGCTCTCGCCACTCGCCCGCATGCGCCTCAGGGCGGAGGACATCGCCGACGGCCATGCCAGAGGCCGGATGCTCCAGGACGTCCGCGAGATGGCCGAGATGGTGACGGACGTCTTGGCCTATCTGCGTGGCGGGGATGGCGGGGAAGCCGCGACGAGGATTTCGTTGGTCTCGCTGGTTCAGGTGGTGGTCGATGAGTGCGCCGAGGAGGGTGCCCTCCTCGAGGAGCGTGACTACCAGGACTCCGCTGTCCTCGCGCAACCGACGGCCCTGAAGCGTGCGATCCGCAACGTGCTCGGCAACGCCATCAAGTACGGGCGCTCCCCCTGGGTGGAGGTGCTCCGGCGCGGGGACGAGGCCGTCGTGGCCGTCGGCGACAGCGGCCCGGGCGTGGCGCCGGGCGATCTCGAGCGGGTCTTCGAGCCGTTCTTCCGGGCGGACGAGGCGCGGGCGGCGGGTGAAGGAAGCGGCCTTGGGCTGCCCACCGCCAAGGCCATCGCCGAGACCCATGGCGGCCGCCTGGAGATGCAGAGCGTCCAGGGCATCGGGACTGTCGTGAAGCTCACCCTCCCGAGCGTCCGGGGAGGCTGACGGCTAGCCTGGGGCGATCGTCCGCCATTGCTGCCAACCGACGCTGCAGCCGCCTTCCCGTAAGAATTCGATGCAGTCCGGTCAGGCCACCGCACGATTGGATCCGTACATCACCGGGGCCAGCGCACCAGGCGCTGTTTACGCAGGAACCGATGATGCCGAAGTCTCGACTGATGTGGGCGGTGACCCTTCCTTTCCTCATGGCAGGCTGCGCGGGCCTGGATGGGTCGCCCTCGTACCCGCGCGTCGTCGCGAGCGGCGAGAACACGATGATCGATTACGGTCCAGGTCCGAGGAACAACATCGTCGGTGGCGGCGCTGTCGCGTTGTCAGGCGGGGCGGGCGAGAACCTCACCATCACATACTTCGACCGCTCCAAGGCGCAGATGCCGCCAGCTGGCATGACCCCGGTCTTTGCCGGGCAGGGGGAGAACACGGAGATTGTGTGGGTTCCGATGCCGTCTAGCACTCTGGCCGCGCGGTGAGTTCGCGGTCATCCCGGTGCTCTGCCGAGCGCCGGGCATCGACATGGCTCGTGCTGCGGTGTTCTAGATACGGTAATCGGGTCGGCGTGGTAGCGGAGGCGCTACGGCCGGATGTTCTTCCATGTGACCGTCTGTGGTCATGAGCTGAGGGAGGCACCGAGATGACCCACTACGCCGGAATTGACGTCTCACTGGAGACGAGCAGCATTTGCATGGTGGACGCCCAGGGAGTGATCCGGCGCGAGTTCAAGGTGGAGTGATCTTCCCCTGATTTGATGGTTCTCCCGCATTTTGCGTGGATCAGGCAGCGATAAGGACGCGGCGACGGAGCAGCGCGAAGCTGGCGCGGCCATACATGGTGCGTTTTAGCATCTTCAGCCGACTGATCTGCCCTTCTGCTTGCGCGTTGCTCCACGACGTCGTCAGTGCCGCCTGGACCGCCGTCCTGTCCTGCGCCAAGCCGGCCGCGAAGGTTTCCAGCGCCGCAACACCGCAGCTCCGGGCCTCCAGGAGCCATCTGTCGAGTTCGCCGGCAGCATCCGCCGGCCGCTCGCTATTCAAACCGCAGGCGCGGATCAGCATCGTGAACCGCAACGCCATATCGGCGACCTGTGCTGCCTCGGCATCCTGCCGAATGCGGCCGAGGTCGGCCGTGGCGCGGGGCGGCCGCGTCGCGTTCGGCTGCACCAAGATCCAGGCCAGCTGCTTCGGAGAAGGGAGCGGTGCTTTGACGAGCTTGGCACTCGGCGCCCCGGTCAGCGGCAGCCATTTTCGGGCCGTGCGCGGCGCCGGCTTTGCGCGTCGTTCAGCGACGAAGCGGTGCACCTGCCGGTGGGTCCCCGCGAAGCCCTGGCCGCGGATCTCGCGCCAGAGCGCCATGGCATTCTCGCAGCCCTCGGCCATGCGATGCTCCAGATGAGCGAGGTAGGGGTCGAGGCGAGACGGATTGGGTCGGCGAATGGCCCGCTCCGGGAAGCTCTCGGCCTGGGTGTACTTCCGCACGGTTGCGCGCGCCAAACCTGTGGCACGGGCGATCGCCAGCAGGGTCTCGCCTGCGAGATGACGTTGGCGCACATCCTCATAGGACATCAGCCGGCGAGCGCGGCTGTCGAGGCTGGTGGCGATCTCGGCCGCGCTGCGGTGGTAGGCACGCAGGCGCTCTCCAGGCTGTCGTCCGTCACCATCGGGCAGAGCGGGCAGCTGCCTCAGCCGGCCATGAACGCGGCCGAGCCAGCGCTCGAGAGCCTGGCGCATGTTGAGGAGGAGATGCCATCGATCGGCGACCTGGAGCGCGGCCGGCGCACCGACGCTCACCGCTCGAGCGTACTCGGTCGAGCGGTCGCGGGCGACGATCTGGATGCCGGGATGTCGACGCAACCACGCGGCGACGGTTACCCCCGACCGGTCAGGCAACAGGTCGATCGGGCATCGTCGTTCGAGATCGACAAGGAGCGTGCCGTAGGTTCGACCCTTGCGGATGGCCCAGTCATCGATGCCCACGGCTCGCGGCGGATCCGATCTCGGCAGCGGGAGGCGATGCACGAGGCGCAGGATCGTATCAGGGCTGGCTTGCATTCCCAGATGGCCGGTCAGGCGAGCGCCAGCCTCGCCGCCCATTGTCAGCCCGATCCGGGTCTGAGCCTGCGCGAGGCGACGGGTCCGACGCGCTTGCGGCAGCATCAGCCGTGGGAGAAGCTCGGCAAATGTGCGACGGTGGCAGGTGGGATGATGGCAATAGAAGCGTCGGATACGCAGGCGCAGCGTCACGGGCTGGCCAAGGCTCGGCAGGTCGGCTGGACGGCGATCGTAGCGGCTGTGAATGGCAGAGCTGGATGTGCCACAGTCCGGACACCGACCATGGGCACGGCGCGCATGCGCGACGACGACGAGGCGACCGTTGGTCCGGATGACGCGTTCGATGGCGCAGCCAGGTAAGGATGAGCACAGGATCATCCGCCTCGTGAAGCAGTCTGCGCCGATCTTGTCACCGCGACCGTTCCACGCAAAGTGCGGGAGAGCCACCAATTCGAAGGAAGATCAGTGCGCCGCGCCATCCTCGACCGGTTGTTCAGCCACCTCGCCACGCCGATCCGATGTCCGCACTGCCGACGCAGGTTCCTAGCACCTCCGTCTAAAATGCCCAGGTAGTGCTAGGTTTCGTGGACCTTCGGACGGACCAGTTTCGGGTCCACGGTCACCCCGAACCTGCGTTCCTGCAGCGTCTGGACGAGACGCTCGGCCAGATGCAGGCTGTGCTGATGGACGAGGGCTGCTCCGTCCGCTCGGCCCTGCTGATCTGCCGGGAGGCGCGCGAGATCGCGCGAGAGGAGTGGCGGCGGGTCTCTTGTAGGTGGAACCCGATCAGAAAGCCCTCCAGCATCTGAAGGCGCCTCCCTGGGCGATTTCGCACTTATTTTCGTTGCCAGGGAACACTAAGATTTATCTGCCACCGAGGTTCTCCGGCACAGACCGCTGAGGACGCTTCGCGCTCCCGCCGACCGCTCCGTCGCTGGAGCCTATCATGAACTCCCCTCCATCATAGGCCCAGCGATAGGATCCAGCCCATGGCTTGCAACATCAGCAAGTGGCGCGCACCAGCGCCTGCGACGGACGCCACGGGATCAACGCGCGTCTGGCCCGCTGCCTGCTGATGGCGCACGACCGGGCCAAGGGCGACACCTTCGCGATAACCCACGAGTTCTTCGCCATGATGCTCGGGGTGCGCCGCGCCGGGATCACGGTGGCGGCCGGGCTCCTCCAGCAAGGGGGGCGCATCCACGACGAGCGAGGGCGGATCACGGTGATGGACCGGCCTGGCCTGGAGCGCGCCGCCTGCGAGTGTTGCGGCGTAATGCGCCGCACTTTGGACCGCCTCCTCGCGGTGCCAACGGGTGCATCGCCTCTCATGTGCCCTGAGAGCCTAGGCACCCGCCGGAAGCGGATTCCTGACTGGATTTTCACCCCAGAGCGGCTGGCGGAGCCGCAGAACCGTTTGGCCAGGAGGCGTGCTCAGTCTTAATTTTAGCGCGGAGAGACAATGTTCAGCGAATGGCCAGAACAACCAAAAATTGCAGACCTGAGAATGGGTCTGAAGATCGGCGTGCTGTTGGATATCTGCGCATCAGTTTCAGGACGAAGGTCGGGGAACGGCAGGACAGCGACCAGCGCCAGCGCGAGGCTGTGACGCAATACGCCGCTCGCGTAGGCCTGGAGCTGGTGCAGGAGTTTTCCGACGTCGATGTGTCGGGTGCCGATCCTGTGGAGGGCCGCGAGGGTTTCAAAGCGCTGCTGGTCTATGCGCGGGAGCAGGGCATCAGCACGATCATTGTCGAAACAGCCAGCCGATTTGCCCGCGATCTCATCGTTCAGGAGACGGGCTACGTTCAGGAGACGGGCTACATCCTGCTGACCAAGCAGGGCTTTCGCATGATCGCGGCGGAGAGCCCTAGCACCTTCACGGCGGACACGCCGCCAGCAACATTCATTCGGCAGGTCTTGGTTGCGGTCAGCCAGTTCGAGAAGGCGCTGCTGGTGGCCAAGATGAAGGGCGGGCGTAACCGGGCTTCGGCGGCAGCAGGCCACCGGGTGGAGGGGAGGAAGGGCTACCACAAGACGCATCCGAAGCTGGTGCAGGAAGCGAAGCGGCTCGCGCGCCAGAACCCGAGAACCGGAAAGGTCCGAAGCCTGCGCGAGATCGCCGCGGAGTTGGCCAAGCTGGGCTACCTTACCAGCACGGGCAGGATGTTCTCACCGTTGCAGGGCAAGGGCCTGCTGAACCCGGCCTTGCGCTGGAAGGTCGTGAGGGAAGCGAAGGAAACAGAACTGGCAGCTTGAGTGCGCCAGCCGAGACCACATTCCATGCGATCACGGTGGCCGCTGTCGCGACCAATGCATGGGGGTAAAGGCGGTACAAGCGTTGCTGGTTTTATGCCGCGCCGGACGCGGTTTGCATCCGCCAGCGTGTTGCTCGTGGAAAGCGCGCTTTTCACGACTCTGGTGAGAACCTGATCAGGATCAGCCTTCAGACCGCCAAGGGGCTTGGGTGTAGCCTCGTCAACATTGTCGAGCTTATCTTACAAGTTTCTGATTCTGTTTGTATAATTGACTCGATGAGTGGCCTGAGGATACTGCCGCTTTTCGGGGAGTAGCCACCGCCAGCGAGGCGGGACCGGGTCAACATGCTCGCGCATCATGGTGCGCGTGGTCCGGTAAGCCGCACGCGCGGCCCGGCAAGACCGAGACGTGCTACGGCGTACTGGGCATTCCTTGGGCGCCTCTGCTTCGCCCGCCTGAGGACTGGCTATGAACCGCACCATCACAATCGCCTGGGGCAGCCTGGGTGTGAGCGTCGTCGTGTTGACGTTGAAGTTGGCGGCCTACTGGGTGACGGGCAGTGTGGCCCTCTACTCGGATGCTCTGGAAACCATCGTCAATGTCGCGGCGGTTTGTGCCGCTCTGTTCGCGCTCTGGTACAGTGCGCTTCCCGCTGACGCGAACCACCCCTACGGGGCACTACAAGGCCGAGTATCTCAGCGCCGTGATTGAGGGCGGGTTGGTCCTGGCCACCGCCATCCTGATCGTGGTCGAAGCATGGGAAGGCTGGCAGAACCCTAAGGCCCCGGACACACCTTTGCTCGGCCTCAGCCTCAACGCATTTGCCGGGGCGATCAATCTTGGTTGGGCGCTGGTGATGATCCGGGCTGGCCGACGCTGGAAGTCACCCGCCCTGCTCGCGGGCGGCAAGCATGTCCTGACGGATGTCTGGACCACGGCTGCGGTGCTGATTGGCTTCGCGCTCGTTCCCCTCACAGGATGGACCCGCCTTGATCCAGCCATTGCCGCTGTGGTCGCAGTCAACATTCTCTGGACAGGCTACGGCGTTCTGCGAGAGTCGATCGGCGGTCTGATGGACGAGGTTACCAATCCGGAGTTGCTGGCGAGAATCCGTGCAGTGATCACAGGGCAGGCCGCAGGCGCTATCGAAGCACATGATGTGCGGGCACGCATTGCAGGCCGGATGACCTTCGTTGAATTCCACTTAGTGGTGCCAGCGCGGATGGCCGTCGAAGATGCTCATGAGAGCTGCGACCGGATTGAGCACGGCCTCCCGACGAAGTTGAGGATGCCGTGATCCACATCCATGTCGAACCGGAAGGCAAAGCGAAGCACCAAGGCATTCTCGTTCTGTCCTGCAGCCAACGAGTGCCCGCTCCAGCAATTCCGCCCGGATCAGTGCGTAGAGCAGGGCCTCGGCCAGCATCGCTCCTTGCCGGGCAATGTAGCCCTGCTCCTCGCGGGTATAACGCTCAGCCTGACGAGCGAGGGTTTGTCAGGGAGCGCTGCTGCCGACCAGTCGTGCTGCCCATGCGGCGGCCATCGGCAAGCTCACCGGGGCAGCGGCGCCGATCGGCCCAGCGCCGCGTCGACCGAGTAGCGGCCAGGGCCGGTGACGTAGAGCAGCAAGAAGCCGCCGATGATGCTGATGTTCTTGTAGAAGTTGATGGCGTTCCCGTACCGGGCGGCGCCCGCCATGGTCCAGAACGGGTGCCCGATGAGCCCTGTCCCCAGCGGGTAGAGCGCCAGCAGGAGGGCCAGCGGGCGCGTCCAAGCACCCACGGCGACCGCAAGTGCGATGAAGACCTCGACCAGGATCACCACCAGGGCGGCGGCCGAGGGAACAGGAAGGCCCATTTGTGCCATGTAGCCGACCGTACCGCCGTAGTCGGTGAGCTTGCTCCACCCGAACACGACGAAAAGCACGATGAGTAGGATGCGGGCGACGAGGAGAACCTCGTCCCTGTCCCGCTCGGCACCGAACGTCGCCATGATCCTTGTTCCTCTGCTTCGCGCTGCTGGTCAGGCGGCCAGCATGGCGGTGATCCGGCCACGTGGCGATCGAGGAAACGGGCGCCTTCCAACTCGTTCTCGACTCGTTCTCGGTGGGCTGGCGTGAGCCGTCGCCCGCGGCGATTGTCGTGGCACCGTAGGGCGTGCCTCCGGTCACCTCATCTAGTCTGAGCTGGCCCTGGAAGGAGTAGGGCAGACCGACGATAATTATGCCTTGGTGCAGCAGGTTGGTGTGGATGCTCATCAGCGTGGTTTCCTGCCCACCGTGCTGGCTGGCCGTGGAGGTGAAGGCCGCGCCCACCTTGCCGATCAGCTTGCCCTGTGCCTAGAGACCGCCGGTTTGATCCCAGAAGTTGGCCATCTGGGAGGACATACGACCGTAGCGGGTGCCAGTGCCGACGATGATGGCGTCATATTCGACGAGGTCGGCAGGCTTGGCTATCAGCGCGGCCTGGTCGAGCTTGTAGTGGCTGGCGCGCGCCACCTCCTCGGGTACGAGTTCGGGAACGCGCTTGATGTCGACCTCGGTGCCCGTAGCGCGGGCTCCCTCGGCGACGGCGATGGCCCCTCCCAAGGGCCGCGGCCGCCAAGACTGAGGCGCCTCAGAAATTGCCTAGGATACGAGCGGCGCCTGCCTCCGCCGCCCCGCCCCCGATGTTGGGCGCGGCGCCATCATTGAGCCGGCTGAAGGAGAGAGAGCGGTGATGGGACAACGTGGGGGCGTGTGGGCGCAGCGAAGACTGGTGCTCACCGCCATCATTGCCCTCTTCTCTGCGGCAGGCGGCGCTGTCTGGCTCGCATGGCATAGCCGGTGCGGCTTGGCGCCAGACACGATCAATCCGGGCGATCCAGTGCAGGTTGCGCTGGGCCGCCGCGTCTAAGCTGAACAGTGTGCGCAGTGTCACGGCACGAAGCTCGAGGGCCAGCCGAACTGGCGGTCGCGCAGGCCCGATGGAAGACTGCCTGCGCCGCCCCGCGACGTTTCGGGACACACTTGGCAACACGGGGACGCGGTGCTGTTCCGGATCACCCGGGAGGGTACCTCGGCAGTTGTCGGAGGCGGCTACGAGAGCGACATGCCGGGCTTCCGAGGTGTCCTGTCAGACGCCGACATCCGGGCAGCGCTCGCTTTCATCAAGAGCACCTGGTCTGATCGCGAGCGCGGCTTGCAAGAACGCCAGAGCCACCTCGAAAGGCAGCCGCCGTGACAACCTGACCAAGGCTCCGGGAGGCTGACCGACAGCTCTGGATGCTTCCAATGACGATTTCCCCGGATGTGCGCCAGGGGATGTGTCCCGGCGCGGAGCGCCTCTGCCGTGCTTAGGGTTGACCGGGTGCCGCCAGTGCGCCACGGCATGCGGGAGGCTCGGGATCGAGGACGGGCATCCAGAGAGGCGCCGATGTTCGGCAACTGTTCACTCGCCCACCTTTAGAATTCCTGCATGGACGGGGCTGACCCGGTCGCTGTGGGGAAATGCATCAAGGAGTTGACTGGACCGGTGCGGCTACATCCTACCGGTCCAGGATGGAACGCCGTCTCGACCGCGCACCAGAAACAAGTGGCACGTTAGGAAGGCACACCATCCTGAAATATTTTGTCATACTTGAGCAATCTAGCGTTCTTAATTGAGCGCTAGCTCATCTCCATGACCTGCGCGGGGGCGGACTTGGTCCGCTGGCTCGTCAGGTATCACATGGGGTGAGATGAATGGGTTTCCGCACCAGTCTGGCGACTGCAGCACTGATGGCTCTGGGCGTCGCCGCAATCAACGTGTCCCCCGCCGTGGCGGACTCCGCCTACCAAGCTTTCGGTACTCGCGGCCGCGCCCAAGACGTCAAGCGCACCATTGATGTCGTCATGCGGGACAACTCATACCAGCCGCAGCGCATTCAGGTTCGGGCGGGCGAAACTGTGCGCTTCCGCATCCGGAATGCCGGTGAGCTTCTGCACGAGTTCAACATCGGCACTGCAGCGATGCATCAGCAGCATCAGCGTGAAATGCAGGCCATGTTCGAGAGCGGGATGATGACCGCGACCAGCATGGCGCCCATGGCAAACATGGATCATTCGAAGATGCCGAACATGGATCATTCGAACATGGGGCACGGCAATATGCCGATGCGCCATGACGACCCGAACGCCCTTCTGGTTGAGCCCGGCAAGACAGGCGAGATGATCTTCAAGTTCACCAAGGCCGCCACCCTGGAGTTCGCCTGTAACATCCCGGGCCACTACGAGTCCGGCATGGTGGGCAAGGTGGACTTCGCACGCTGAACCTGGACAAGGCCTCGGCTGGCCGCCTGGAGTGAGAAGAGAGTGATGCACGACAGAACCTTGAGCAGGCGGCAGGCGCTGGGCCTTGGCGTGGCTGCCATGGCGTTCCCGGCCGCGCGCGGCGCCCTGGCGCAGCCCGCCGTCGGGCGGGCGATGCCGCGCGAGTTCAACCTGACCCTGTCCCACGTGACGGCCAACATCACCGGGCGCCGCCGCCCGGCCATGGCCATCAACGGGCAGATCCCCGGCCCCGTCCTGCGCTTCCGCGAGGGTGAGGAGGTGGTGATCAACGTCATCAACCGGCTGCGCGAGCACACCTCGATCCACTGGCACGGCCTGATCCTGCCGAGCAGCCAGGACGGCGTGCCCGGCATCAGCGACGGCTTCCAGGGTATCGACGCAGGCGGGACGCACCAGTACCGCTTCCCCCTCGTCCAGGCCGGGACCTACTGGTACCACAGCCACTCGGGCCTGCAGGAGCAGTCCGGGATCTACGGTTCCATCGTCATCGATCCCGCGACGCCGGAGCCCTTCGGCTACGACCGCGACTACATCATCCAGCTGTCGGACTGGACGGATGAGACGCCGAGCCACGTGATCGCCAACCTCAAGCGCGACCCTGGCTACTACAACTATAACAAGCGCACCCTGGCCAGTCTGATCGGCGAGCTCCGCCGCGCACCCGATGCTGCGGCCCGCTCGGCCATCCTCTCTGACCGCATCATGTGGGGCGACATGCGGATGGACCCGACCGACATCGAGGATGTCGGCGGCTACACCTATCTCGTCAACGGCCACCCTCCAGCGCAGAACTTCACCGCGCTGTTCCGGCCGGGCGAGACGGTGCGCCTGCGCTTCATCAACAGCGGCGCCATGTCGCATTTCGACGTGCGCATCCCCGGGCTCGAGATGACCGTGGTCCAGGCGCACGGCAACAATGTCCGTCCGGTCACAGTGGACGAGTTCCGCATTGCCCCGGCCGAGACGTTCGACGTCCTTGTGCGCCCCCGTGACGGACGCCAGTACCAGGTGCTGGCCGAAACCATGGGCCGCCAGGGCTTTGCGCAGTTCAGCCTGGCCACCCGGGAGGGCTTGCCCGCCCTGCCGCTGCCGCCGCACCGCCCGCGCCCCGTGTTGACCATGGCCGACATGGGCATGAACTACGGGCCCAGCGGCCTCGACCGCGGAACGCCGATGCCGGAGGTGGACGCCCCGGGCCATGTCGCGCCGATGGACATGGGCGGGATGGACCATTCCGCCATGCAGATGCCCGCCGGAAGTGCCCAGGGCATGCAGGGCGGCTCCATGGGTGGCATGAACCATGGAAGCATGGCTGGCATGGACCACTCCTCCATGCCCGGGATGGACCACTCGGGCATGGCCGGGATGAACCACGGTACCATGGGCAGCATGCCGGGCATGGACCACGGCAACATGCCCGGCATGAATCATGGCGCGGCGGGCGCCGGTGCCATGACCGGAATGGATCACGGCGCCATGGGCCATGGCGGCATGGCGATGCCGGATCCCTTGGTGAACGATGTGGGTGCGCCGCCAGGCGCCCGCGTGCTGTCCTACCGCGACCTGCGCGCCGCCCAGCCGCTCTACCCGGTGCGGGAGCCGACCCGCATCATCGAAATTCGGCTAACCGGCAACATGGAGCGGTATTTCTGGTCCATCAACGGCAACAGCTTCAGCCAAGCGCAGCCGATCCAACTGTACCTCGGGGAGCGGGTTCGTTTCCGGTTCGTCAACGAGACGATGATGGCCCACCCCATGCACATCCATGGCATGTGGATGATCCCGCAGGTCGGCAATGGGGCGGAGAATCCGCTGCTGCACACGGTGAATATCAAGCCGGGGTCAACCTTGGACATTGATATGGAGGTCGATGCGCCCGGAGGGTGGGCCTTCCACTGCCACATGCTCTACCACATGGAGACTGGCATGATGCGCAAGATCTCCGTCGTGACCTCTCGTCAAACCGCCTCCGCAGGATGAAGCACATGCCAGGGATGAACTTCGAGCGGATCGGGTTGGCTGTGGGGACGGCCATCATGCTGGCTTTCGGGGCTGACACTGCCCGCGCACAGGCGATGCAGCACAGCACCGAGCCGCCCTTCAGTCATGAGGTTTACACCGGCGCGGTGCTGTTCGAGACCTTAGAGTACGGCTGGGGCCTGGACGGTCCCAACATCGGCCGCTGGGATGGGCAAGCCTGGTACGGCGGCGACACGGATCGCGTGTGGTTGAGGACGGAAGGCGAGACCACACGCAGCGGGCGCGTCGAGCAGGCGGAGCTTCAGCTGCTCTACTCGCGTCTGCTCGGCTACTACTGGGACATACAGGCTGGTGTCCGCTATGATATTCGGCCGCTTCCGAACCGCGCCTATGGCGTCATCGGGCTGCAAGGGTTAGCGCCCGGGCTGTTTGAGGTCGGCCTTCAGGGCTTCGTCAGCCAGGAGGGGGATCTGTCCGCACGGGCCGAAGTTTCCTACGATGTCTACATCACGCAGCGGCTTGTGCTCCAGCCGAACGTGGAGGCCAATTTCGCACTTCAAAAGGTCCCGGAACTGGGTGTCGGCAGCGGCATAAATGACGTGGAAGCCGGTTTCCGCCTCCGCTACGAGGTCACTCGCGAAGTGGCGCCCTATATTGGGATCAACTACGAACGCAAGATTGGAGATACTGCCCGCTATGCTCGCGAAGAAGGTGAGCAGGTGGGAGCGTGGAACTTCGTAACCGGCGTCCGGTTGTTCTTCTGACAAAGGCGTTTGGGATGATCCGCTTCCTCTTGACTGCGATGCTCGCTACTACCAGCCTTTCCGCTGTTGCGGCGGAACCCGCTGCGACCGTGCGAGAGTTGAACCGTGGCCCTGGGCAGGACGAGACCTTCGCCTATGACCCCGCCATTATCAGAATTCCTGTCGGCGGCTCCGTCCGCTTTGAGCCCACCGACAAGGGCCACAACGTCACCCCGATCCAATCGCTGTGGCCTGCGGGGTCCCCGCCGGTCACGGTGCCCTTCAACGCCGAAGGAACGGTGACCTTTGAACGGCCCGGCGTTTACCCCGTGCAGTGCACTCCCCACACGGGATTGGGAATGGTGGCGCTGATCGTGGTGGGAGATGCCGACCTAGCTGCATTTGCGCCGCGCGTGCCATCGGCTTCCGGCCTCGCGCCTAAGGCCAAGGCCAAATTGAGTGCTTTGGCAGGTGCAGCCGGTTAGCCCTGCAGGCGAGCGGGAGGGGCGGGGCAACCCGCTGCTTCCCGATGCGCACATCCTCGTTGTCGAAGACGATGGCGAAATGCGCACCCTTATCGCCAAGTTCCTCCGACAGAACGGCTACCGGGTCACCGGCGCCCGCAATGGCGCCGAGATGTGGGACACCCTGTCGCTATCCTCCGTGGATCTCGTGCTGCTCGACGTGATGCTGCCAGGCCAGTCGGGGCTCGACCTCTGCCGGGCACTGCGCGCGAAGACAGAGGTTCCCATCATCATGGTGACCGCTCGGGGAGAGGAGGCGGACCGGGTCGCGGGACTCGAACTGGGTGCCGACGACTACATCCCCAAGCCTTTCAGTCGCCCAGAACTGCTGGCTCGCATTCGGGCCGTGCTGCGGCGCGCCCAGGCCGGAACAGGGCGTACCGGGGTGACGATGGGAGACCGGATGACCTTCGCCAACTGGGTGCTTGACACCCGGAGGCGGGAACTTACAGCGCCTGACGGCTCGGCCGTCGACCTGTCGAGTGGCGAGTACGACTTGCTCTTAGCGTTTTGCGAGCACCCACAGCGCGTCTTGTCGCGGGACCAGGTGTTGGACCTCGCCCGCAACCGGATCTCGGACAGCGTCGACCGCTCGGTGGACGTCATGGTCAGCCGCCTCCGGCGCAAGCTGGAACCGCTCGCTGATAGCCCTTCCATAATCAAAACGATTCGCAGCGCTGGTTACATGTTCGTCCCGACCGTTACGCGCGGATGAGGCGGCTGCTACCCAGCACCCTGGCTGGTCGCATCATCCTGGTGCTGCTGGTCGGCCTGATGGCCTTCCACGTCGGCAGCCTATGGCTGCACCAGACGGGCAGCGACATCCTGCTGGGCCGCACGCAGCAGAAGGTCACCGCTGAGCGGGTAGCCGCCGCCGCCCGCGCCATCGGCATGGTGCCGCAAGACGCCCGCGAGGCTGTGGCGCAGGCCCTGTCGTCGCCGGGCTTCCAGGTGCGCTGGCAACCCGGTGGGGCGGCGGGCGCCGTTGCAGCGCAGGATCTTGCCCATACGGACCACCTGGAGGCGGAAGGCACGGTCAACCTGCCGGATGGCAGCCACCTCTGGTACCACGCCGACCCGCTGCAAGGGCAGCCGGAGCACGCGACGCTGCTCTCCACCACCGCGATGGCGTTGGGCATCCTGGTGCTGGGCCTGCTGGTGGTGCGCCTCATCGCGCGGCCGCTGCGGGAGCTCTCCAACGCGGCTGACCGCATCGGCAGGCCGGGGCAGACGGTCACTGTGCCCGAGGAGGGGCCCCGGGAGGTCCGGCAGGCGGCGCAGGCCTTCAACCGCATGCAGGCGCGCATCGACCGCCTCATCGCCGACCGGACCCAGGCGCTGGCGGCCGTCAGCCACGACCTCCGGACCCCCCTGGCGCGGCTGCGGCTGCGCGCGGGCTTCCTGGACGATGCCGAAACGCAGAGGCAGATCGACGCCGACCTCGACGAGATGGACGCCATGATCGGCTCCACGCTGGCCTACCTGCGGGGCGACGAGGAGCAGGAGGAGGTGCGCTCCGCCGACATCGCGGCGATGCTCCAGACCCTCTGCGGCGATGCCGAGGACATGGGCAAGTCGGTGATCTATGAGGGACCACCGCAGGCGCGGCTGCTCTGCCGGGCCATCACCCTGAAGCGCGCCTTCGCCAACATCATCGACAACGCGGTGAAGTACGGCAGCTCGGCCCGGGTCACGCTGGCCGACCAGGGGCGGGAGCTCGTGGTCCATGTCGACGACGCCGGGCCCGGGGTGCCGGAGGAGCAGCTGGAGCGCGTCTTCCAGCCCTTCTACCGCCTCGAGGAGTCCCGCAACCGCGGCACCGGCGGCTCTGGCCTCGGCTTGGCCATCGCCCGTCAGGCGGTCGGCCGCCATGGCGGATCGGTGACGCTCCAGAACTGTGCGGGCGGCGGCCTGCGCGCCAGCATCCGCTTGCCCAGACCTGCCTAGGAGAATGACGATGTCCCCCTGGAGCACACGCCGGAACCTCACGATTGGCCTGCTCGGTCTGGCCGTGCTCCCCGCCGCCTGCGGCGGCCCGCCCAAGGTGGAAGCCTGGCGGGACCGCAACTGCGGCTGCTGCGGTGGCTGGGTCGCGCACCTGCGGGCCGAGGGCTTCGAGGTGGACGACAAGGTGGTGGATGCCGTCGGCCCGCACCGGCAGGCGCTCGGGACTCCTTCCGACCTGATCTCCTGCCACGCGGGGAAGATCGGCCGCTACGCCCTGGAGGGCCATGTTCCCGCAGCCGCCCTCCGGCGGCTGCTCAAGGAGAACCCCAAGGGCGTTGCCGGGCTCGCGGTGCCCGAGATGCCGCTCGGCGTGCCGGGCATGGAGGTACCGGGAGCGGAGCCCTCGACCTATGACGTCGTCGCCTTCGGCCGGAACGGCGCCTGGCGGCCGTGGATGCGCTTCCGCGGACTGGAAGCCGTATGAACGCGCCCTCCACCGTCCCCGCCTGCAACATGCCGCCTCAAGGCGTGTTGCCACTCCACGCCTTGCAGGACGCGCCGGTTACGGCCTTTGACCGCAACCTCGTCGTGCAATGTCGTCACTCTGACCTGCCGCGGCGGGTCGGGGTGCCTGCCGAACCCCTGCCACCCCAAGGAGGGCACATGGTCCACACTGCCAAAAAAGCGATTGGCAAGGCCGCGCTGACTGCAACATTGCTGCTCGGCATCTCCGCGTGCGCGCAGCCCGGAGGCCCCCCGGCGGCGACCCCGACCTCGTCGCAGATGTCCTTGCCGCCCACATCCACGACGCCACCCGGAACCTCCGCCGCCCAAGGCAGCGTGGGCTCCATGCCCGGTCACAACATGTCCGGCATGCAGGGCCACAACATGGGCGGCATGCAGGGCCACAACATGGGCGGCATGAACATGCAGCAGATGATGCAGCACTGTCAGCAGATGCGGGCCCAGGCTCGGCAGGGCACGCTGTCGCCGCAGATGCAACAGATGATGCAGCACTGCCAGATGATGAACCATTGACTGACACGGCGGAGCACATAGGCGTGCTCCGCCAACCTGCAGCGCGCAGATGGCGGTTCTGGAAGCGCCAGCCGTGATCTCTGAGGCGTTATGCAAGAACTGGAAGTAGGCACAAGAGCGCGTTGTCATTAAATGAAAGACTGGCGCAAAATCGCAGACATAAACGCGCCCTATTCTCTTCAGGTGCCGGAAAGAACGGCAAGCCTGATTGAGGAGTTCGCTATGACGCCGCGCAGTAAGTCCGCAATCTTTGCGCTTTCTCTCATTGCTGCAGTTGGCGGTTCCGCGGCAGCGGCTTACGCCAATGGCCCCATCGAAGTCATTGCACAAGGTGAGAACTTCGCCGTGAAGTATCCACCTGGTCATGACGAGAACGTCGCGGGTGGGGGACGTGTCGACGTTGCTGGCCGTGGCGAGAACGTGCGGATCCGCTACCTGGATCCCGAGACCGCACATCCGGTCCCTGGCGTGCCAGTTCCCACAGGCGGCGAGGCGGGCGGTGTCGCCTATATCGCACCTGACCACCACTATGGCCAGCAGACGGCTGCTGTGATGAGTGACCCGCACGTGCGGCATCACATGTAATCTCGAGGCCATGTTGTGTCCTGGGCGGCATGAGCGCGGTCGGAGCATCCAGCTCCGGCCACACTATGCCGCAGTGGGCGGGATGTCGCCCTTGAGGTTCAGGCTGCCACATGGTTGGGGTAACCGGCGTCTTGGATGGCTGCCGCGACGTCAGCCTGAGACACGAATGAGGTGACGCTCACGCACCTGTTCTCGAGGTCGGCGCTGAACGCGGCTGAACCGTCCTTCGCCTTGACAGCGCGCTCCACCTTCTTGGCGCAGCCACCGCATTTCATGCCGGGAACTTCGAAGCGGTACATCGTAATCTCCGTTGCGGTCGATCACCTCGAAGGTGGGGCTTGCCCCCATGGGAAGGTCAAGGTAGCGGAGATATCTCTGTTGCATGTCTTGACCTTCCCACAATGGGAAACTCCATCCTCTGGGAGCAGCCAAGCACGACGAGCACAGCAGTCGCGGAGGAATGGCCGATGGACGAGCACCACCACCATCACGACCATCATCATGGACACGGCGCACACCGGGGGGGGCATGCGCCAGCCCACGGCGATCAAGCTGCCGTCCACGACCCTGTCTGCGGAATGACGGTCGACCCGGCCAACACGCCGCACCACGCCCAGCATCACGGCACCACGTTCCACTTCTGCTCGGCAGGCTGCCAATCGAGGTTTGAGGCGGCGCCGGACAAGTACCTGAAGCCGGAGACGGCGGCCGCGCCGACGACGGCGCAGAAGGTGGCCATCTACACCTGCCCGATGCACCCGGAGATCCGCCAGCAAGGGCCGGGCAACTGCCCGATCTGCGGCATGGCCTTGGAGCCGCTGGAGGTCACCGCTGAAGCCGCGCCGAGCGAGGAACTTGCCGACATGCGCCGGCGGTTCTGGGTCGGCCTCCTGCTGACCCTCCCCATCCTCGTCCTCGAGATGGGCGCGCACATCCCCGGCCTCGACCTCCATCACTTGGTGTCACCCAGGATCTCCGTGTGGCTCCAGTTCCTTTTCGGCACGCCGGTGGTGCTCTGGGCGGGCTGGCCGTTCTTCGTGCGCGGCTGGCAGTCGGTCGTGAACCGCAGCCTGAATATGTTCAGCCTGATCGCGCTCGGCACCGGCGCCGCCTACCTCTACAGCCTGGTCGCAACCCTCGCGCCGGGCGTCTTCCCCGAAGGCTTCCGTGGCCTGGACGGCACCGTCGCCGTCTACTTCGAGGCGGCCGCTGTCATCACGGTGCTCGTCCTGCTGGGCCAGGTGCTGGAACTCCGGGCCCGCGAGCAGACCGGCGGCGCCATCCGCGCCCTGCTGAACATGGCCCCCAAGACGGCGCGGCGCATCCGTGCGGACGGCTCGGACGAGGAAATCGCGCTGGCCGAGGTGCAGCTCGGCGACCGGCTGCGCGTGCGGCCGGGCGACAGCCTGCCGGTGGATGGCGAGGTTCTGGAGGGGAGCGGCGCCGTGGATGAGTCGATGGTCACCGGGGAATCCCTGCCCGTCGAGAAGCAGCCCGGCGCCAAGGTCATCGGCGGCACCGTGAACGGCACCGGTGCGCTGGTGATGCGGGCGGACAAGGTCGGCTCCGACACCATGCTCTCGCGCATTGTCGCCATGGTCGCCGAGGCGCAGCGCAGCCGGGCACCCATCCAGCGCATGGCCGACACCGTGTCCGGCTACTTCGTTCCGGCCGTCATCGTCGTCGCGGTGCTGGCCTTCGTCGCCTGGGCAATCTGGGGCCCGTCGCCCGCGCTCTCCTATGGCCTGATCGCCGCCGTTTCGGTGCTCATCATCGCCTGCCCCTGCGCGCTCGGCCTGGCCACGCCGATGAGCATCATGGTTGGTGTCGGCAAGGGCGCGACCGCAGGCGTGCTCATCAGGAACGCCGAGGCGCTGGAGCGCATGGAGAAGGTCGACACCCTGGTGGTGGACAAGACCGGCACGCTGACCGAGGGCAAGCCCAAGGTCGTGGCCGTGGTAGCGGCACCTGGTTTGGCCGAAGCGGAGATCCTGCCTCTCGCGGCAAGCCTTGAACGGTCCAGCGAGCACCCGCTGGCGGCCGCCGTCGTGGCGGCGGCCAGGGAGCGCGGCGTGGCCTTCAGCGAGCCCGCCGACTTCGCCTCCCTCACCGGCAAGGGCGTGACCGGTACCGTCGGTGGGCGGCGGGTCGCGCTGGGCAATGCGCGGCTGATGCGGGAGCTTGGCGTGGAACTGGGCGAGCTCGCCGCCAAGGCCGAGGCCCTCCGGCATGAGGGCGGCACGGCGCTGTTCCTGGCGGTGAACGGCAAGCCGGGCGGCGTCATCGCGGTCGCTGACCCCGTGAAGCAGACGACGCCCGCCGCGCTCGAGAGCCTGCGCGCCGAGGGCATTCACATCGTCATGCTGACGGGCGACAACCGCACGACGGCGGAAGCGGTGGCCCGCAGGCTCCGCATCGAACAGTTCCAGGGCGACGTGCTGCCCGAGGACAAGCACCGCATTGTCCGAGAGCTCCGCGCCCAGGGAAAGGTCGTCGCCATGGCGGGCGACGGGGTGAACGATGCCCCGGCGCTGGCGGAGGCCGATGTCGGTATCGCCATGGGAACCGGGACGGACGTCGCCATGCAGAGCGCGGGTGTGACGCTGGTCAAAGGCGACCTCGCCGGCATCGCGCGGGCGCGGCACCTGTCGCGCGCGGTGATGCGCAACATCCGGCAGAACCTGTTCTTTGCCTTCGTCTACAACGCGGCCGGGGTGCCGCTGGCGGCGGGCGTGCTCTACCCGATGCTGGGCCTCCTGCTCAGCCCCATCGTCGCGGCGTTGGCCATGGCGCTGAGCTCGGTCTCGGTGATCGGGAACTCGCTGCGTTTGCGAGCAGTCCGCTTGTAGCACCGGCCCTACTTGGCGAAGGGCCGCAGCCGCAGTTCTGGAAGGAATCTGCCACTCGAATTCAGGTACCTTGAGCCAAATCAATGCTAGGTAACCGGAGCAGCAGACATAATCCGGATCCGGAAAGGGAATCCAAGATGCATGACCATACAACAACGCCATGGTGGCGCACCAAGGTCGGCGTCGCCGTGATCGGATTCTGCTTGGTCGCAGCGTTCTATGTCTTGCGGGAACATTACGCGCATGCCTTCGGAGCGCTGCCATATCTGCTCCTCCTGGCCTGCCCGCTGATGCACCTGTTCATGCACCATGGCCACGATGGGCATGAGGGGCATAGCGCGCGGGGTTGGCAGGCTGAGCCCAGAATGGGGCACGATAAGCCTCAGAAAAACGTCTGATGACCGCGCACCGGGTACTGGCTTGCCGTCGGCCTAGCCGCCCAGCAAGCCAAGTATCCGGGAGTGGGCTGGAGTTAAGCCAGCGGCGTTTCTGCCCAGGGTATACCCGTGAGTTCTCAGACGAGCTCGCGCGCAATGGCCTGGATCGGCTTCATTCCATGGCCGAACTTGGCAATGCTTTCCCTGTTCGCTTTGAGTTCACCGTAAGGCAGATACCGCACTTTGAGGTCGGCAACGCGGGAGAAGGCGGGGCGGGATAGCTGATCCCGGACCTCACCCTCCCGGCCATCTGGTGCCACTAGGAACATGCCCTCGAGCGCATGCGCCTCCGGCCCGAGCGCGAGGTCGAGCATCCGCACGATTCCGGAGTAGATCGAGGTCGAATGCTCGACCTCGTAAGCCGCCACGATGTGCTTCGTCGGCTTATCCAACCACAGCACGTCGATGAGCCGGACAGCGTCAGGACCGGAGCCGGTGTCGAATCCCGGAAGCGAAACCAAGCAGCCATCGCCCAGCTTGCCACCATTGAGCGGGCGGTTGCGGTCGTTTGCCGCAATCCAGACGTCGAAGCCGAGCGACAGGCCAAGGTCGCGGAGCCAGCCTTGGATCTGGGTGTGAGTCTCATCCTCCTGGCGCGCCTCAGCCAGTGCCTTGGCCGCCCTAGCGCCCTCTTCGCGTACCCGAGCGAGGTCTGCCTCCCAGGCGGCGCGCGCCGCCACATCATCCTCCCGCGGAGGCGCCGGATACCGGCCGCTGCCAACGTCGAAGAGCAAGCCTCCGATCGCACCAAGGTCATTCGAGAGTAGGCCGCGGTGGGCAGCATTCAAGGCAAGAATGCCTCGCCGCATGGTTAGATACTCGTCCCAGCGGCCTAGCTTTACCTTCGCCCCAGTCAGTGTGTTGTAGCCATTCACGATCGCCGTATTGAAGGGCGGCACAATGGTCGGGTGCAGAAAGTAAAGGAGGTTTGCTACAGCCGGGCCGAGCCCCTTGATATGCTTCGCGTCGATCTCGGCGACTGCCGCGATGACTTGCTGTTCGGTGGTGCAGCAGACGCAGGTGTCGAGCAGGCGCCCGAAGGCGCGCTGGTTCTCCGGATTTTCGTAGATGTCTGGGATACGCAGCTTGGGCTTCCACAAGAAAGCATGATCTGCGCCCCTGAAGATCTGCCGTTGCTCCGCGATGGAGTGAACTATCGTCTCCAGGGAAGATCCGCGGTAGGCAACGCCGAAGGTGCCTGCTTTGATTTCTGCGACAACCTGCTGAATGCCGCGGCGGATGGAACGGAAGTTCTTAACCCGCTCTTCCCACAGGAACCATGTTCGGTATGTAGCCCCTGAATCATCGCGCCAACGCCGCAGCAGAACAGCCAGTGGGTCAGCCAGGTCCATTCTTCCCGAGAAGGCCGGGAAGTCTGTTGCGAAGTCCATGTCTTGAAGTGCCCTGGGATGGGTGGTGCTTGTGCGTAACAATACGAGACGGAGCTATTCAACCACAAGCGGGAACTGTACGAACTCAGCACCGGCACTGCCCGACTGAGTCCTGATATGTCGATCGAAGTAACTCGTGGGCGCCGTGCTTGTTTGTGAGCGGCATAGATGCTGTGCATTCGCATGCACACCGTGAATTGCGTCCCCCGCATCGAAACCAGCAGGCCGATTATTCCTTACAGTGAGGTCTGTAGGACGCTGGGACACACCGTTGATGCGCCTTATGGTGAGGACAATCCGGACTTTGCTGATAGTAGTGCTGGCGCTTTACCTCGCCACAGCCACGGCGCCGCTTGCCGCGCACGGTGTGGGCGCAGCCTCGCAAACTGATATCGGCGCGGTGTCCATACACACGGGAAACCTACCCTCTCCATCCGTTCCATTCCTGGTGCACAACAGGATCACTGCATCCCGGATGGTAGGGCAGAAGTGTTGCCCAGGTTGCGACAGCCCTGGCCTCCGACCAGGATGTTGCGCAATCGGACATTGCGGCGGAACTGCCTTGTTTTCCCTTCCGCAGGTTCCGCATGTGTTGCTGGCAAGCGAGAATGGCTACGACGCCGCCCCGCAGCGTGAGGCCAATGGCGTAACGCTAGATCTTCCTTCTCCACCACCTCGATAAGATGTCCGAGCAGTCCTGATCCGCTCTCGGCTTCAGGACAGAAAGCCAGGATCGCCCGCCTTGCCCGTTAAGGTCATGCAGGACGTTGCCTCGGCCTTTGAGCGCCATCGGAGCGGCCATGCCATCCGGTGTGCCCCATCACGACGATCTTTCAGAGGAAAAAACGATGCACCAGACGAACTCCGCCATGCAGGCTTGCATTGAGGAATGCCTGCGCTGTCACTCCACCTGCCTGGGCATGGCCATGAACCACTGCCTCGAAGCAGGCGGCAAGCACGTGGAGCCGCAGCACTTCAGGCTGATGATGGCTTGCGCCACCATCTGCCAGACGGCCGCCGACATGATGCTGATCGGCACGCACCACCATAAGCACACCTGTGCCGAGTGCGCCGCAATCTGCGAAGAGTGCGCCGCAAGCTGCGAGGCCGTCGGCGGCATGGAGGATTGCGTCGCACAGTGCCGCAAGTGCGCCGCGTCCTGCCGCGAGATGAGCGCCTGAAGCCGCGAAGGCCGAACCCATGGTCCAGCCTGCCAACCCCATCCACCGGAAGCGGATGCTTCCTGAGCAAACTGTGACAACCTGACGGAGCTTCGGCATGAGCCAAAACCAGCATCTCAGCTGCTTCCTAACGAACCTTACGGATCGGGTAGCTGATACCCTCCACGGCGCCCTGGGAGGCCTGCATTTCGACTTCGAGGCCAGTGGTCACGTCCACAACATCACCTTCGGCGGCGAGAACAAGGACACCGTGGGCGGCAGCAAAGGCGCGGAGTTCACCTGGGGCCTTGAGGGTGACGACCGGATCGGCGGAGGCGGCATGGAGGACATCCTCCACGGCGGTCCTGGCGCCGACCTCGTCTCCGGCAACATGGGCGATGATGAGGTCGAGGGCGGCGATGGCAACGATACCCTCTACGGTGGACCGGGCGCCGACACCCTGCGCGGGGGCGCCGGAGATGACTACCTCGACGAGGGTGAAGGGCACAGCACCGTCGACGGCGGTATGGGTGACGACACCCTGGTTGGCGGAGGCGGCCCGGATGCCTTCATGATTGGCCGGATGAGCGGCCATGACGTCATCAAGGACTTCACGGCCGGCCCCGGCATGTTCGACCACTTGGCGGTCATGGATGGCCTTCAGTGGACGGACCTCAGCGTGGCGGATACGGCTGAAGGGGTTAAGGTCAGTTGGGAGGGCGGCTCCGTCCTGCTGGAGAGCGTGGCTAAGTCGGATCTGGCGCAGGACGACTTTATGTTCGCCGACGCACCCGACCTGCCGCCCGGTCTGAGGGACCCAGCAGGCCCCAATGAAGAGGCGCGCACCGCCAGCGAGGCAGGCCCCGAGATCTCCGGTGAAGTGCAGGCCGGAACGGTCTTTGACCAGCTCGCAGACCATGTTTTCAACGACCGTACCCTGCGGTTCGACATCGACGAAGATGCAGTGGTCCGCGGCACTGCGGGTGCGGATACCCTGAGCGGGTCGGAGAAGAACGATACCGTCTTCGGTCTGGCGGGAGATGACAACATCTCGGGCATGGCCGGGGACGACCATCTTCAGGGCGATGACGGCCGCGACACCATGGCAGGCGGCGACGGTATGGACCGCCTGATGGGCGAGGCTGGCGATGACCGGCTCTCGGGCGGGGCAGAATCCGATGAGCTCATGGGTGGTGACGGGGATGACTACCTCGATGAGGGCGCCGCACATGGCATGTTGAACGGTGGCATGGGCGATGACACCCTAGTGGGCGGCACTGGTGCTGACGCCTTCATGGTGTCAATGAACAGCGGTCACGACGTTGTCCAGGACTTTGAAGCCACAGGCGATGCCCAGGGCGCCTTCGACCACATCGCCTTCATGGACATACAGGCTGAGGATGTCGAGGTGCGGGACACCGCTGAAGGTGCCCTGATCGGCTGGGGTATGGGCGAGGATGGTGGCTTCGAAGGATCCATCCTGCTCGAGGGTGTCGCCAAGGGTGACCTGCGGCAAACCGACTTCATGTTCGGCGATAGGCCCCAGTACGTAGAGGGTATCGGCGACTTCGGCTCCTGGTACATCTTCCCAGAGAGCAGCGGCGCGATCGCCTGACCGAATGGAGGGAGCGTCCGACCGGGCGGCTCCCTCACTGCGGCCGATGCTCTCAAGCGTCGGCCGCCACCAACCCGAGGCTCATCGTTGAGGCTGAAGCACTGTGCCTTTGCAGAGGGGAAAGTCGTAAGTGGACAGGCGCCTCAGATTGTGCCGCCATCCTTAGAATCTAGGAATCTCCCGCTGTTCCAAGACTAGGTCCCTGAATTCGCTCGAAGTATTTCTTTGACCCCTGGCTTGCGTCGACAATCGCATCCCTGGATGGGCCTCGCGTTGACACAGAGACCCATTCAGAAACCTCGAAAGGGGGGTGGGAACCCGACCTTCTTCAGTTCAGCCCATTACCCTGGAAAGTTGTTGGGATCAGGGAAGGTGATCGTCACCACAGTTTCCTTGCCGCTGGACTTCTTTTTCGAGCGTGGCTCTATCCCCAATCTGCATGGTAAACATGTCGACCGGTTGCAGTCCCAAGCGGTATCCGGCCGTGTTGGTGACGACCACGGGCGCCTGGCTGGACAAGGAATGCGTCACCTCTTCCCTTCAAGTCGACGATATCCCGGTCGGCAACGGTATCACCTTCATAGCTACGGTCCGGCATCAGGTTCTCAGGGCGGTTATCAAGCCGTAGAGCTGAAGGTCAGCCTTCGGTTCGAAAGCAGCCATCCTGATTGATTTTGCACCTTGAGACGAAAACCCGATGAGAAGGGCTGTTCGCAAAACCAAACCGGCTCCGAAGGCCCATACTTGACCTTCCCACAAGAGGAACGTGCCGAATGATTCAGATCAGATAGATTCGCGCTTCTCAGCCCGTAACCTGCACAGGGTGATTGACGTGCCCCAGGAAACTAAGTTGTCGCCGTTTAGGCTGCGCATGGAAGGCGTGAACTGGATTGGGGTGGCCACCCTCTACCAGCGTGAGGTGCGGCGCTTCCTCGCAGTGGCCGCGCAGACGGTCGGCGGCCCGGTGGTGAGCACCCTGCTT
The DNA here is from genome assembly GCF_016107285.1 of Roseomonas sp. KE0001. Classification (GTDB taxonomy): domain Bacteria; phylum Pseudomonadota; class Alphaproteobacteria; order Acetobacterales; family Acetobacteraceae; genus Pseudoroseomonas. Next base: position 47,348 of record NZ_RCVQ01000015.1, read on the forward strand.
TTCCTCGTTGTCTTCAGCGTCGTGCTGAGCCGTCACACACCCGCGCCGGGCGGCGCGCCTTACCTCGTCTTTATCGTCCCGGGGCTCGTTATGATGGCGATCGCGCAGAACGCCTTCGCCAACCCCTCGTCTTCCCTCCTGGTCGCCAAGGTTCAGGGCAATATTGTTGACCTGCTACTCGCTCCGCTCGGGCCGGGGGAATTTCCTGTAGGCTTGGTGCTCGGGGGCCTCACGCGCGGGCTCCTGGTGGGCCTGCTGACCGCGCTCGCGGCCTAGCTGGTTGTATCCCTGCCGCTGTCGAACCCAGCCCTCTGCCTGTTCTATGCCACCGGCGGTGCCCTGGTGTTCTCGCTTCTGGGCGTGGTCGGCGGGCTCTGGGCGCAGAAGATGGATCAGCAGACAGCGGCAACAAACTTCATCATCGCACCGCTAACATTGCTCTCCGGCACCTTAGATGGTTTCCAGCATGGCTTCGCGGGCACGTCCGAGGCGCCACCTGAGGTTGGAATCGCCGTCGTCCTTAACGCTAATATTCTGCTCGGCGTCCTTTGCTATCGGCTGCTCGCATCCGGCTGGTGCCTGCGACAGTGACGCCGCCCGGCATGACCGACCATGAACAGCCCACGGCCGTTGAGGTCGAGGATCTCGAGAAGATCTATCCGGGAACGGGGGGCCGAGGCGGCAAGCATGCCCTCAAGGGGGTAAGTCTCACCATTCCCAGCGGGAGTATCTTCGGCCTGCTCGGGCCGAACGGCGCCGGAAAGTCGACCCTCATCAACATCCTCGCCGGGCTGGTGCTGAAATCGGGCGGCCACGCGCGCGTCTGGGGCATCGACATCGACAAGGCGCCACGGGCGGCTCGTGCTGCGATCGGCGTGGTCCCGCAGGAACTCTCTCTCGATCCCTACTTTCCCGCGCGTGCGGCGCTTGAACTGCAGGCTGGCCTCTTCGGCATTCCCAAAGCCGCACGGCGCACGGACGAACTCCTCGAGGTTCTGGGCTTGGCGGACAAGGCGACGGCGCCCGCACGCAGCCTGTCTGGTGGCATGCGACGGCGGCTGATGGTCGGCAAGGCCCTGGTCCACAACCCGCCAGTGCTCGTCCTGGACGAGCCGACAGCGGGTGTCGACGTCGCGTTGCGGCAGCAACTCTGGGACTACGTCCGGCTCCTCAATCGTCGCGGAACGACAATCCTGCTGACGACACACTACCTACAGGAGGCCGAGGCGTTGTGCGACCGCATCGCCATTCTGGCCGACGGGCAGATTGCCGCGAACGATACGACCAGCGCCCTGCTGCGTGGGATCGAGGATCAGGAGTTGCTCGTCGACGTCGCCTCGCCGCTGGCCTCGCTCCCAGAAGTGCTCCGCGCCTTCGAGCCGCATCTCGCCACACCACGTCGCTTGGTGTTCCGATATGCGCAGAACGGTGACAGCGTCGGCCGCATCCTTGACGCCCTCCGCTCGGCTGAGCTCCGTATTACCGGCATTACGACGCGTCAGCCCGACTTCGAAGAAGTCTTCCTCAACCTGGTGCGGAGGCGGTCCTCGTAGGGTCGCCTCCACCCGCAGCAGCAGCAGCTGACTGGATTCACGCAAGGCCACTCTCATCCTCAACTCGACGGGCCTGCCGCGAAACCCTCAAGGACGGCCACGAGAGCACGGGCCGCCGAGGCTGCTCAGGCGCGCGTCTTGCTTGGCTCCGCCTGGAGGGCGGTTGGCGCTTTGGGGCGTACAGGCGCAGCTTGGCCGTTGAAGAGGAGAGCCAGGGTCGGGTGGCGGATCACCAGACAGTAGAAGCCATAGGAAGCGGCCACCGAGATGACGGTGATCAGCAGGAACTCGACTTCAGCAGGCCAGCCCACCGCCAGGAAGGCAACGGAAAGCCAGAGGACGATCGGGACGTGAACCAGGTACATGGTCATCGCCGCCTTCACCATGGCTGCCGAAAGCCGTGTCCGGCGATCCAGCCACAGCCGCGCAGCCGATAGCAGCAGGTGCGCGAACAGCACGCCCACCACAGGCATCAGGAAATAGGTGATGGCGCGGCTCAGATCGCCCTCGGCGTCCTGGTACACGGCCATGATGACCGCCGCGACGAGGGCGATCGCCCAGACCGGCCAGCGTGGGCGTGTGAAGGCTTCGAACCATGTCGGGCGGGACGCCAGTAGGGCGCCCACCAGGAACATCAGGCCATCGGCGACGAACTGGCCCGCCACGAAAATGCCGCCCATCAGGTAGGCGATGTCCAGCTTCGCAGCCACCACGGCAGTGGCGAGGACCACCAAACCCAGTGCCGCCAACCCGAGCCATCCCAGCCACGGATCCTGCTCCAGCCGATCCTGAGCTCGGCCGACGAGGGGGCCCAGGCGCCAATGGCAGCCCAATTGCCAAAGTCCGGCGAAGAGGACGCAGTAGATGAGCAGGTAAAGGAGGAACCAGAGATGAACAGTCCAGGCGGCGCTCGGGCTGCTCAACTCCGCCAGCAGGGCGGGAAGGGCGTTGCTCGCTCCCCCGGCGGCCACCCCACTGGCGAGTACCATTAGCGGGCTGACCAGGATGAGTGACGTCAGCAACGGAATTCCGATACGCCGTGCGCGCCCGGCCAGCCACGGTTCAACACCACGCCTCTGAATCATCAGCGAGGCGAAGAAGCCCGCGATGAGAAAGAACACCGGCATGCGGAAGGTGTGGCTGAACTGGATCGCCCAGGTGACCGGCAGTGACTTCTCGGGTGACTCCACGATCCAGATGGCATGCGCCGCATAGACGAGGCCAACGTGATAGGGAATTCCGATCAGCATCAGGATGGCCCGAAGTTGATCCAGGAAGTCCCATCGCTGGATAGGCGTGGGTCCTGCTTGGGTGGCAGGGAAGCTGGGTATGGCAGCAGATGGTCTGTCGGTGTTCACGCTGGGATGCTTCCGGCAAATGGCTGTGGCTAACGCCAAGCACACGTCCGAGATTTACCGGTTGTCTGCTGACACAGTTTTACAAGTTGTGTCTGCGGTGCCGAAGAGGGTCACTGATAGGCGAGTCCGGGCGCCGTCCCTAGGCAGGGCGTGTGATTTCCTGAGCTCCGGCTAGGTCCGGCTCAACCCGCACGCTAGTGGCCCGAGAGACCCGCGTCGCTGTGCTTCCGGGTACCGACTTGATCTGGCAGGTCAACCCTGCCCCCTGCTGCCTGTGCCCCGCCCTCGAGGTCGCGCAGGATGGGGCACTCCGGCCGATGGTCGCCGTGGCAGGCGTCCGCCAACTCCTGCAGGGTGTCCCGCATGGCGGTGAGCTCCAGGATCCTCGCGTCCAGCTCGGTCACGTGCTGCTGGGCAACCACCTTCACGTCCGCGCTCGACCGTTCCCGGTCTTGCCATAGGCCGACCAGCAGCTTGATGCGCTCGATGGAGAGGCCAAGGTCGCGCGCCCGCCGGATGAAGCGCAGCGTGCTCACATCCTTGGCCGAGTAGACGCGGTAGCCTGCCTCGGTCCGCGCCGCCTTGGGAAGGAGCCCAATGCTCTCGTAGTAGCGGAGCATCTTGGTCGACACGCCCGAGGCCGCTGACGCCTGCCCGATGTTCATGACTGCCTCCGTTCCGAACCGCCCCTGCGGCGGTGCGTAACCCGCAAGCTGAGGTCTCCTATCATGGGAAGGTCAAGGCCGCCCTCAGACCGTCGTCACTTCCACCACGACCTTGAGTCTCCCAGGCTCGCCGCCATTCCGGAGAGCCTGCGCTCGGTGGCGCCCCCCCCGCTCCGTCCAATCGCGGACTCCCTGGCGCGGCAACCCGGTTGGGCCGGAGCGGCGTGGATCTCGGCGCCGAACATGGGCTGACTTTCCGCGCCGGTCAGGCCGCCGCGGAAGCGGTGAGGGTAGCGGGCGGCCCGGCCTCGTGGTGCGTGACCTCCGCGGGCGGGTGGAACCCCCGCAGACGCAGCGCGTTGGTGAGCACGAAGACGCTGGAGACACCCATGGCCGCTGCCGCCAGCATGGGCGAAAGCAGCACGCCGGACACTGGGTAGAGCAAACCGGCCGCCACCGGGATCAGCGCCGTGTTGTAGGCGAAGGCCCAGAACAGGTTCTGGCGGATGTTGCGCATCGTCGCCTGCGAGAGGGCGATCGCGTTTGGCACGCCCCGCAGGTCGCCCGACATCAGAACCACGTCCGCACTCTCGATCGCGATGTCCGTGCCCGTGCCAATGGCGAGCCCCACATCCGCGGCGGCGAGCGCGGGCGCGTCATTGATGCCGTCGCCCACGAAGGCGACCTTGCGCTGTCCGCCCGCCTTCAGCCGCTCCACCACGGCCACCTTGCCATCCGGGAGCACCTCCGCCTCCACCTCGTCGATGCCGAGGCGGCGGGCAATGGCTTCCGCGGTGCGCCGGTTGTCGCCGGTGACCATCGCCACCTTGAGGCCGAGCCGGTGCAGCGCCTCCACGGCTGCGAGGGTTGTCTCCTTGATCGGGTCGGCAACCGCGATGGCCGCTGCCAGACGGCCGTCCACGGCAGCGTAGAGCGGCGTTTTGCCGTCGTCGGCGAGACGTGCCGCTGCTTCGGTGAAGGCACCCAGGTCGTGCCCGAGGCGGACCATGTAGCGGTCGGCACCGACCTCAATCCGCCGTCCACCGACAGTGGCGGCCACGCCATAGCCTAGCACGGCCTCGAAGGCCTCAACCGTGGACAGCATCAGCCCGCGCTGCCGGGCGGCCTCCACGATGGCTTCCGCCACCGGATGCTCGGAGCGCGCCTCGACAGCGGCCACCAGCGCGAGAACCTCCGCTTCAGCGAAGCCTGGAGCGGGCACCAGGTCGGTCAATTCGGGGCGGCCCTTGGTCAGCGTCCCGGTCTTGTCCACCGCCACGATCTGGGCGTCCCGTAGGGTCTGCAACGCCTCGCCCTTGCGGAACAGCACACCCAGTTCGGCCGCCCGCCCTGTTCCGACCATGATGGAGGTCGGCGTGGCCAGCCCCATGGCGCAGGGGCAGGCGATGATCAGCACGGCCACGGCATTGACGAGCGCGAAGGTCAGCGCCGGGTCTGGGCCCAAGACGAGCCAGACCGCAAACGTAAGAGCAGCCACCGCCATCACGGCCGGGACGAACCACATGGTCACCCGGTCCACCATGGCCTGGATCGGCAGCTTGGAGCCCTGCGCGGATTCCACCATGCGCACGATCTGGGCCAGCACGGTGCCGGCGCCAACCGCGGTCGCACGGAAGCGGAAGGAGCCGGTCTTGTTCACGGTACCCCCGACAACGGACGCGCCCGCCTCCTTCCGGACCGGCACCGGCTCGCCGGTGACCATGCTCTCATCCACAAAGGAGGCGCCATCCAGCACCTCGCCATCCACGGGCAGCCGCTCGCCAGGGCGGATCAGCACAATGTCGCCCGCTCCCACTTCGGCCACCGGAAGCTCCACCGCCTGGCCGCCGCGCTCCACCCGCGCGGTCTTGGCCTGGAGGCCCATCAGGCGCTTGATCGCTTCCGAGGTGCGCCCCTTGCTGCGAGCCTCCAGGAAGCGGCCGAGCAGGATGAGCGTGACGATGACAGCCGCGGCCTCGTAGTAGACGTTGCGCGCGTCGGCTGGCAGCAGGCTGGGCGTGAAGGTGGCGACCGTCGAGTAAATCCAGGCAGCGCCCGTGCCGAGCGCCACCAGGGAGTTCATGTCGGGGCCACCGCGCAGCAGGTTGGGCCAACCCTTCCGGTGGAAGCGCAGCCCCGGGCCGAAGACCACCAGCGTCGCCAACCCGAACTGGAGATACCAGGCGGCCTCCATGCCGATGCTGGCCGCGACCCATTCGTGCACCCCAGGGACGAAGTGGCTGCCCATCTCCAGAAGAAAGAGCGGTGCCGTCAGCGCGGCGGCCAGCAGCGTGGCGCGCCAGAGAGAGGAGAGTTCGCGTTCGCGTGTCTCGCGCTCACGGTCCACCCGGGCATCGGCCGCCTCGAACACGGTGCGGCGTGCCTTGTAGCCAGCGCGGCGCACGGCTGCTTCCAGGGCGGCGGCATCCACGGCGCTGCCCGCATGACGCACGAGGGCACGCTCGGTCGCCAGGTTCACCGAGGCCTCCAGGACTCCGGGGACGGCCTTGAGGGCCCGCTCCACCCGTCCGACGCAGGAGGCGCAGGTCATCCCCTCGATGGACAGCTCCGTCGTCTCCTCCACTACGGCGTAGCCTGCGCGGTCAATCGCTGCGAGGACTGCGGGAAGGTCGGGCTGCCCGGTAAAGCGGAGGTCCGCGCGTTCGGTGGCAAGGTTGACGCTGGCCTGGGTGACCCCTGGTACCTTGGCCAAGGCACGCTCCACGCGGCCAACACAGGAGGCACAGGTCATCCCTTCGATGGGCAATGACAAGGCATTGCCAGCCTTCTGCGCAGCAGCCTGGCGCGCCTGCGGCGCGACATGGGTGTCCGGAGCCATCATTTTCCTCCGTGAATCTGATCGCCACCTCCAGGGGTGGGGCTTACGATGCGTCGGCGCCGGGCTTGCGGAGCCTGCCGCAAGCCCGGACCTGCGCGTCAGGCCGCCAGGCGCTCGCACTTCCAGCCCGCGTCGCGCAGGGCGCGGTCGAGAGTGTCGGCGTCGGCCGCCTTGGTCTCGACACTAATCTCGCGCTGCTCAACGTTGGCTTGGACCATGGCGTTTGGGTCCACCTCACGCACGGTGGCCGTCACGCCCTTGGCGCAGCCACCACAGGTCATGTTCGGGATCTTGAAGCGCAGCATGGGTGTCCTCCTTCGCAATGCGTTCGAGCGGAAGGTGGGGTTTCCCATGGTGGGAAGGTCAAGCCATGACCGTGTGGAAATCAGCGGGGCGCACTTTCCAGGCCGCCTCCGTGCCTCCTACGACCGGCCCGCCTTCCAAAGTCCCAGGGACCCTCCTCCTGCTTCTCCCCGTCCCGAAGTCCGGCTAGTCCCATGGAGCGGTTCTCCGCCGCTACGTCCTGCTTGACGATCTAAGTGGCAAAGGCGGCCACGCCCTCAGAAGCATGGCCCCATACAGCTCACCGGGGCACCTGCGGCTTTCGTGGACTTCGTCATCGAGGCGATGATCCTGGATCTGGCGGGTTATCGTGTAGAGGTCTGACCAGAACCGCTGCAGCGTAGACCAGGACGGTGCGATGCGGCGTGGTCGCCAAATCGGCGTCCCCTGCGCAAAGGACATCATGTCCCCTTCCCCGACCCTCTCGCCCTACTCCTTCTCCGCCGCCGAGCGCGACCTGATCCGCCGGGAGTTCGGCCCGCGCTTCGGCCAGCAGCCGGCCCTCGCCCACGGCCTCTTCCTGCGCCGCTGGCGCAGCGGCCCACAGACCGGGCAGCCCAAGATCCCAGTGGCGATGCGGGGCCTGCTCGATCGCGGGCTGCTGGAGATCCACGCCGCGGGGGCGCACCCACGCGCCTTCTTCACCACGGCCGGACTCGAGGCGCTGCGGCACTTAGCCGCTCATCCGCGGTGGCTCGATCCGGTGCGCTTCCGCCACCTCCGGATCGAACTCGGGCTGGAGACTGCGGAGCCGTATCGCTCTCCCCTGCCCGCCCTGGCCTGAACACGACCGAGCGGGGCGCAGGAGACCCAGCCTGGTGTAGGGACATGGAGCGCCCCCCATTTCGACCGGACAGTTGGCGTAACCTGAGGGCCTAGGCTCAAGCCTAGGCATACACCTATGTCCAACCCTGCTGAGCGTGTCGAAATCATCACCGGCCGCGAGCGCCGCAGGCGCTACAGTGCCGCGGAGAAAGTCCGGCTGGTCGAGGAGACGGCTCAGCCCGGCATGACGGTCTCGGCTGTCGCCCGGTTGCACGGCGTCTCCCCCAGCCTGCTGTTCGGGTGGAGGCGTCGCATGGCCGAGGGTGGCCTGGAGGCGGTCCGGGCGGACGACGACGTGGTCGCCGCCAGCCGTGTTCGCGAGCTCGAAGCCAAGGTCCGCGACCTGGAGCGTCTGCTTGGTCGCAAGACCATGGAGGCCGAGATCCTGCGGGAGGCGCTGGACGCTGCCCGGGGGAAAAAGCCCGGCTGGCGGCTGCCGTCGCCGCCTCCGGCCGGTTCCCGGTGAAGGCGGTGGCAGATACCCTCGGCGTCGCCAGATCGAACCTGGTGGCGCAGTTGAAGGGCCCAGGACGCCGCCGCGGCCCTTATCAGTGCGAAGGCGACGACGCGTTCCTGACCGAGATCCGCGCCGTCACCGATGCGCGGCCCACCTACGGTTACCGGCGCGTCGCCGCCCTGCTGAACCGGGCAAGGCGGGCCATCGGGGAGGCGCCGGTGAACCGAAAGCGCGTCCTGCGGCTCATGCGCCGTGCCTCGCTCACCCTCCAGCCCAGCACCGCGAGGCGCGTCATCCGGGCGCATGAGGGCAAGGTCGTCGCGCCCACGTCGAACCAGCGCTGGGCGTCCGACGGCTTGGCTATCCCCTGCTGGAACGGCGAGACGGTCCACGTCGCGTTCGCCATCGACACCCACGACCGCGAGGTCATGACCTGGGTTGCCACGGCGGGCGGGGGCATCAGCGGCGAGATGATCCGCGACATGATGCTGGCCTGCGTCGAGGGCCGGTTCGGTGCTGTCCGCGCACCCCATCCCGTCCAGTGGCTGGCCGACAACGGCTCGCCTTACACGGCCAAGGACACGGTCGACTTCGCAACCGCCCTGAACCTCGTCGCCTGCTTTACCCCAGTCCGCAGCCCCGAGAGCAACGGCGTCTGCGAGGCGTTCGTGAAGACCCTCAAGCGCGACTACGCCCGAGTAAACCCCAGGCCCGACGCCCTCACCGTCCTCCAGCAGCTCCCGGCTTGGTTCGAAGATTACAACACCAGCCATCCCCATTCCGGCTTGCGCATGCTCTCGCCCCGTGAGTTCATCGCCAGCCAGTCATCCACCCCAGCCGCCTGTCCGGTCTGATGGGGAACACTCCA
>NZ_RCVQ01000016.1 GCF_016107285.1 Roseomonas sp. KE0001
AAGCAGAGCTTGCGGACAGCCCAAGAGATCCTGCGCACAGACAAATACACGAGCTTCGTCACAGAGATGGCCGAGGGCTTTAAGGCCCAGCTACGCCGAACCAGCCACGAGGTAAAAGTAGACTTCCGCACCTTCGATCCGCTGAACTTCTATAAGACGCTCCAACCCATCCTTGTCGAGGACGGGTTGGAGCGGAGCCCTGAGGAAGCAGGTTCTGGGATGAGGAACCTCATCGTACTGGCCCTCTTCCGCGCATACGCGAAGTGCTTTCGAGGAGATGCGGTTTTCGCGGTCGAATAACCTGAGATCTATCTACACCCGCATGCCCAACGCAGCCTCGCCCTTCTGTTCCGTGAGATGGCCGACCAGGGCGCCCAAATCCTGTACTCCACACACTCGGCCGCCTTCGTATCGCCTGATAACTTTGACGAAATCGCTGTAGTCGAGCGCTGCCTCGACGAGGACAATGAGGGAATGCTCTGCACGCGAATGCGCCGCCTATCTGCCGCGCATCTGATGGCATCGCCTGAAGCCAGTACGGGGACTGAAGCCCTGCTACGAGAGCGCCTCCGGCACGCCTGCGGCCAGGAGCATGCGGAAGCATTCTTTGGCCGTGCTGTTATCCTGGTGGAGGGGCCAACTGAACGTGCCGCACTGCCTATCTTTGCCGAGTGTCCGTCGTCAGAACATTCGGCACAACTCGCGGCGTAGATTAGCGGAGTGCGGACCTCGTCAGGGGGTTGATGTTAGGCGGCGAACTTGCGGTGCTGCAAGCGCCGATGTTCGATGGTCTGTCGCTTGATCCTTTCGCGCAGTTTGATGATTGCCGGAGCCCTGCCGAAGTAGGCGTCGGCAGGCGTCACGTTGGCCAGGCTCTCGTGGTATCGCTGGTGATTGTAGTGCTCGACGAAGGCCTCGATGTGGGCTTCGAGGTCGCCGGGCAGGAAGTAGTTTTCCAGCAAGATGCGGTTTTTCAGGGTCTGGTGCCAGCGCTCGATCTTGCCCTGGGTTTGGGGATGACACGGGGCGCCGCGGACATGGCTCATCTTCCGGGCCTCGATGTATTCCGCCAGCTCACCCGCGATGTAGCTGGGGCCATTATCGCTGAGTAGCCGGGGTTTGTGCAGCACCGTGGCGCTGTCGCAACCAGAAGCCGCCAGGGCGAGGTTCAGCGTGTCGGTGACGTCCTCGGCTCGCATGTTGGTGCACAGCTTCCAGGCGATGATGTAGCGCGAGAAGTCGTCGAGCACGGTCGACAGATACATCCAGCCCCACCCGATGATCTTGAAGTAGGTGAAGTCGGTCTGCCACATCTCGTTCGGCCGCGTGGTTTTCGTGTGGAACTGATCGGCAGCCTTGATCACGACATAGGCCGGGCTGGTGATCAGGTCGTGGGCCTTCAACAGGCGGTAAACCGTGGATTCCGACACGAAGTAGCGCTGCCCATCGGTGAAGCGCACGGCCAGTTCCCGGGGGCTCAGCTCAGACTGTTCCAGCGCCAGCTCGATGATCTGGTCGTGGATGCCCGCCGGGATGCGGTTCCACACCCGGCTCGGCGCCGATGGCCGATCTTCCAACGCCTCCGGCCCGCCTTCGAGGTAGCGATCATACCAGCGGTAGAATGTCCGACGAGGGATGCCGAGTTGGTCCAGCGTGCGCTTGGCCGACAGGTGCGACTGCTCGACGGTTCTGATGATCTCGAGCTTCTCGGATGCGGGATATCTCATTCGTCGTTGTCCCCATCCGCGACCATGCTTTTTTTGAGCAGACGGTTTTCCAGTGTCAGATCGGCCACGCATTCCTTCAGGGCCCGGGCTTCGCGGCGCAGGTCCTGGACCTCTCCGGTGGTCGCGGCACGGGCGGTGTCGCCGGCCAGGCGGCGCTTGCCAGCTTCCATGAACTCCTTCGACCAGGTGTAATACAGGCTCTGGGCAATGCCTTCCTTGCGGCATAGCTCGGCGATGCTGTCTTCCCCGCGCAGGCCATCCAGCACGATGCGGATCTTGTCCTCGGCCGAAAAGTGGCGCCGGGTCTGTCGGCGGATGTCCTTCACTACCCGCTCTGCTGGGGCCTTGGCGGGCGATTTTACATTGGAGGATCTGGGCTTCATCTTCGTTCCTTCGTCACTACGACGAAGCCCAGATCCTCCTTAAATCACAACCTCAAATCTGTGCCATTGGTGCTGACGGCGGACACCATGGAGTCAGGGCGCGATCCAAGTGCAAGAGGCCCGTTAATAGATCCTGATCCTAGAAAGATTCCGCACGCAGGATTTCCTCCAGCCGCGTGGTGAAGCGCTGGGACAGCCGCTGCGCCCGCGTTGCCCAGGGCCTGGTGATGCCAGTGGCCAGGGGCCGCAGTGTTCCTCGACCAAATCGACTGTTGATAGCATCCATCGCCGTCATCGCCTTGGCTGAACGCACCGGATCGCGCGATGGGAACAGCCTGGCCTGCTGCCGTTGCGGTGCCAGGTCGTTCAGCATCACCCCCGCCTTGAAGTAGCGGAAGCCGTCGCGCCAAAGCGGGGTCAGCAACCGCAGCGCCTCGCCGATCAGATCGCGGGTGTCGCCGGTCGGCTCGATACGCGCCGTGCGCTGGGCAGAGTGCCAGGGGCTGCCATCGTGCGGATTGGTGTGCAGGAAGACCGTCAGGTGGCAGGCGTCCAGCCCCTCGGCGCGCAGCTTCTCGGCCGCACGAGCCGCAAAGGCTGCCACGGCCTCGCGCATGTCCTCCCAGCGTGTCACCGGCTGGCCAAAGGAGCGGGTGCAGGCGATGCCCTTGCGGGTGGCCGCCATCAGCTGCAGCGGCAGGCAGGAGATGCCACGAAGCTCCGCCTGGACGCGGCCACCCACCACCGTCAGCAGATCGCGCGTCATTCGGGCATCGAGCGCGACGAAGTCGGCGATGGTCTCCACACCCAGGCGCTGAAGCTTCTCCACCGTCCGGCCGCCAATACCCCACACCTCGCCCACCGGCAGGCGGGCGTACCACCCTGCCCGCTCCTCCGGGTCCGTGAGATCGCAGAGGCCACCCAGCTCCGGGAAATCCTTGGCGATGCCGTTGGCCAGCTTCGCGATCGTCTTGGTCGGCCCCCAGCCCACGCAGGTCGGGATCTTGGCCACTTGGCGCACGGCTTCCCGCAACCCTGCGCAGAAGGCTGGCAAGGGCTGCGGAACATCCAGATCGAGGAACATCTCGTCGATGCTGTAGGGTTCAACACGAGGCACCCGCTCGGCCAACACCTGATAGACCCGGCGGCTCATGTCGCCATACAGCGCGTAGTTGCTGCTGTACCAATGGACGCCGCGCAGCTCAGGCCGCTTCCGGACGAGGTGCCATGGATCACCCATCTTGATTCCCAAGGCTTTCGCCTCTGGCGTTCTGGCGATCGCACAGCCGTCATTGTTGCTCAGCACGACGACCGGCACGCGCTGAAGCACTGGGGCAAAGGCACGCTCGCACGAGCAATAGAACGAGTTGCCATCGATGAGGCCATAGGTGGCCGGCATGGCTACATGCGATCCCGGACCAGGGCGGCCACCACCGCCCAGATCTCCACCTCCTCCGTCACCGCCACGGGCGCCCTGCCCTGCCGGCCGGATCGCAGCCACCACTGACCCTTCTGATAGGCCAGTTGGGCCACCAGCACTTCCCCGTGCAGCATGACGATGGCCACCGCGCCGGAGCGCGGCTCGGCTGCGGCGTCGGCGATCAGCACGTCGCCATGCAGGATGCCCCGGCTGGACAGTGCATCGCCGACGACACGGATCGGATAGCGGTGTGGCCGGCGCAGATCGAGCGTCTCGGCCAAGTCGATCGGGCCCTCCAGGCTGTCACCGGCGGGGGAAACAAAGCCCGTGGTCTCGCCGCCGGTATAGGCCGGCGGCTCCATCTGGTCGTCACCGGAACGGGGCATCAGAGAAGGGCGCCGCCTCGCACGGGCTGGATGATCTGGCCGGCCGGTGTGGCACGCATCATGGCGACGTGCTCAACAGGCCGGGCACAGACACTGCACCGGAGTCGGTCGGCCATGGCCTGCAGACTCTGGTCTCCCCAGGCCGTCAGCAGATCACCAACGCAGAGGAGTCGGTTGGGTGGACAGGCAGGGTCGCCACATCGCGTCTGCACCTGCCATCCCGTCCATCGAGAGAGCGGACTGTCCGGTGTGCCCAGGGGCGCGGTGAACGGCATGCTCTCGCTACCTGTGCGCCTCTGTACATGGGGCTGCATCGCTGCATCTCCTATCGCTTCTCCATCGAGACCCCCGTCCTGCGCTGACCCTATATATGGAACATTTAGAGAACAAGGGAGAAATCTATCTTGAGAGAAAGCTAGCTTTCTCATTGTACCAAGTAGACAAATAGCTAGAAAGCTAGCTAGCTTTCTGGTGGCAATGGGGAGATGAAGATGATTGTCATGGTAGGCGGGGAAAAGGGCGGAGTTGGGAAGACGACGCTGGCGACGCACCTTGCTGTGGCACGTAAAGCGCAAGGGAGTAGCGTGGTCCTCGTCGATGCGGACAGCCAAGGAACGTCTTCGATCTGGAGCGATGCACGCAAAGAGCATCCAGAGGTGCCTCAGGTCCCATGCGTTTCCCTTCGAGGCGGAAAAGTGCATGTCGAGTTAAAGGAACTCGCGCGACTCTATGATGATGTAGTGGTGGATACAGGCGGCGCAGATAGCCAAGAATTTCGATCGGCAATGCTTGCAGCTGACACCCTGCTCATGCCTCTCCGACCAGGCAGCTTTGATTTCTGGACGCTGCTGAAGATGCAGGAGATCGTAGCCTTAGCTGAAGGCTTCAACGACTCCCTAAGGGCTGTGGTGGTGCTGTCTCAAGTACCGCCCACTGCGGTGGATCGAGCCCGTCGTGAGGCGATTGAGGTGCTTTCTGAAATGCCAAGATTTAAGTTGCTCAACACCATGACCGTCTTTCGAGCCGCGTTCAATCATTCGGCCGGAGAGGGGTTGACGGTCGACGAGATGCCGCGGCGTGACTCGAAAGCGTGCTCCGAAATTTCATTCCTTCATCAAGAGCTGTTCGCGGGAGCCTAACGATGGCGATCAAGATGCCCTCTCGTCGCCCTCAGAGCCCTGAAGACTTTGTGGCCGAGGCATCAGCGGCTCCGGCACCTACCCGCCCCGACCTTCCGTGGCTTGATCCACGTGTCAGGCCCGACCTCCGAGTCCAGCTGAATGCAAAGCTCCCTGAGCCGCTGATGCTTCAGTTGGAGTATCTCCATAAGTCGCTCGATCGACCAAAGCAGCTGATCGTGGAAGAAGCGCTGCGGGCATGGGTACAGAAGCAGCTGCGGGCTTTGAATCTGCCAGAAAGCTAGCTAGCTAGCTCAGGTTGAGACGCGAGAGCTAACAAGCAGTTAGGCGCCTTCATTGAGAATAGCTAGCTAGCTTTCCAGAAAGAGTATTCCTGACAAAAGCTAGGAAGCTAGCTAGCTTCCTAGCTTTTTCGGCATAAATCAGGGGCTTGCAAGGAAAGGCTTACACAGGCTTTGATGATGGTCCTCTACGCACTTTCGCGTGGAGCCTCAAAAGCAGAAAGGGCCGCCCCAGCAGATCCGCCAGAACGACCCCTTCATACAGCCTGTGCCGAAGCATTCTGGCTTGGTGTGGTAACCCCAGGATAGGACGGCCCTCTGGAGACCGCAAGGAATTGCGGAACGGGAAGCTGTGCCCTGTTGGCGGCCCAGGAGAGTGGGCATGCCTGATGTACGACCGCGCCCGGCGCGGGCCGGATCCGTGCGCGTCGCCGCGTGGCAGCGGCAGATCCTGGGCGATGCGGACCGGCGCCGCATCATGGAGGCGGCACGCCGCCTGGAACGGCGCACCCATCAGCCGGGGCTGCACGGCGGCTGCCTGCGCCGCACCGGGATCATCCTCCTCTGGACGTTGCTCTATCGCGGGCCGTCGCGGCACGGCGTCTGCGACCCGTCGCTCGGCCAATTGGCCGCCTGGTCCGGCTGTGCCCGCTCCACCGTGCAGCTGGCCCTGCAGCGCCTCGAGGCGGCCGGCATCCTCGGCCATGTGCGGCGCGGTCTGGTGGTCGCCGGCCGCTGGTCGCAATGGACCTCGGCCTATCTGTTCGCCACGCCGGAGCGCTGGACTGCAAGCGATACCGACGCCCGGTCAGCCGAAGTCTCTGCAGTAAAAAAAACGCTCAGGAAAGAGTCCTCGGGAGAGGGGAGGGCCCGTTTGCCGGCCGCGGTACTGCGAGACCTGGCGGTGACATGGGGGCTGCGGCAGGAGGCGAGCGGCACAGACAAATGCGGCGATCCCGCCGGACCAGGCGCATGCCAGCGATAAGCCAACATTATCGGGGGTTAAGCGGAGGGATGGGCGCGCGGCCGACGACGACAGTCCGCTTGTCGTCCTTCCGGTCGCCCGGCAGGGCATTGTCACGCTGCGGGCCGCAATCCTCCACGGCCACTGGAAAACCTCCACCTTCATCGCCGGGCTGCGCAACAATGGCATGGTGGCGCCAATGATGCTCGACGGCCAACGGCGCCGCCTTCCAAGCCGACGTCGATCAGGTGCTGGTACCCGAACTGGCGCCCGGTGACATCGTCATCATGGACACCCTGGGCAGCCACAAGGTGCACTTCCCCGCCGCTCACTGGGCCAAGTTGCACAGCACCAACCTGATCGAGCGCCTCAATGGCGAGATCGAGCGCCACACCGACGTGGTTGGGATCTCAGCCATCAGCACCGTCAGCGATACTGCCGCCGTCAGGCTCTCGGCCGTGCCAGCCTGACCCGGCGGCCCAGCCCGCCGGGGATCATCGCGCTCCTACACCATACGAGGGGACACGACCGGTCGGTGCTGCCGGTTGGCTGCCTGATCAGCATTCCTCCTGGTTGGTCTCCTTGCGCCGCCGCGGCGCCCGCCTGGCGTGGAGGGCCTCGTGATGCCGGCGCAGGGCACCGCGGGACTGCGCCGCGATGTAGTGCCGCTCGGTGGTCACGAAGCTGCCGTGACCCAGCAGCGGTGCGGCCAGGCGCACATGCTCGGGGTCCGCCTCGCCGAGGAAGCTCGCAGCGCAATCGCGAAACAAATGCGGGTTCACCGTCACCCCGAGCCGCTCGCGCGTGTGGCGGGTGATCACCGACCAAGCTCGCATGCCGGAGAGCGGCTGGCCGGTGTTGCTGAGCCAGAGGCTCTGCGTGCTACTGGCCCGGCACCGGGCCAGGAGGGGAGGACGATGCACCGCCAGATAGGTGTCGAGGGCCGGCACCAGCGCCGCGGGCAATGCCATCTCGATCGGCCGATGGTTCTTGGTCTGCTCGCCCGGGATGGCGATCAGCCAATGACCGGCCTGTCGGGTCAGCTGCTGCTCCAGCTCCAGCCCCATCAGGTTGCGTCGGCGCAGCGGCAGCAGTGCCAACAGCGCGATCATCAGCCCGTCGCGGTAGCGCAGTGCCGTAGCGTCCGGACTTTTCATCGCGGCGGCCTCTGCCATGAGCTCCTGTCCCAGCCGAAGCAGGGTGCCCGGCGTGGTGAGACGTCCAGCCTTGTGACGCACCGGCGTGGCCTGGCGCTGAGCCACGCCGCGCATCGCCCGCAGCCAGGCCCAGTCCTGCTCGGGGCACAGCACGGCGGCCGCCATGCCGAGATGGCTCAGATAGCTGCTGACGGCGCTCCAGCTGCGGCGCTCGCGCAGCATGGCGGCATAGGCTTGCACCTGCGCGCGGGTGAGCCGGGCGTCGGGATCGCCTTCGGTGAGCGCGTCCTGACGCTGCAGGAAGCGCAGCCAATGGCCATAGGCGCGCTCCACTGCGACACGCGACGCCGGCCGCCAGCCCACGGCGCCGCCACCCTCGTCATCCAGCAGGGAGGCGGGTGGGGTGCAGGCGCGCCGCCAGGCTTGCTGATCCGCCCGCGGCCACTGTGCCAGGGGCAGGGACAGCCGGGGACGGCCGCGCCGCCGCGGCGCGGGGTGCTGGGAAAGGGCGGGTGCCGGATCGTCGAACGGCATGATCGGCTCCTTCTCAGCGCCGCCGCCGGGGCCGGGCTGGCGCAGCCGCCGGATCCCGCGCCAGCACGGCCTGGTGGTAGTGCTGCAGGGCCCGGGGCGTCTCCAGGCCGGTGTAGAAGCTGGTGGTGGTGCCGAGCTGCCGGTGGCCGAGGATGCGCTGTACCAGCCCGTAGGCGGCCGGTTCGCGCTGCAGGGTCAGCAGGCCGGCGAAGTGCCGGAACAGATGCGGGTGCATCGCCACGCCGCAGCGCTCCGCCAGCACCTCGGTGATCTGGTCGCGCAAGGCGTCGTGACTCTTGGGGCGGCCGGGCTGGCGGCCCGGGAACAGCCAGTCGCCGCCGGCCTCGCCCAAGAGTGGGCGGTACTGCGCGATGTAGCGGTCGATCATCCGGGCGGTCACATCGGGCAGCTGGCACTCCAGGGGCTGGCCATTCTTGACCTCCTCGCCAGCGAGAGTGAGGAACAACGCACCCTGTGGCGTGCGCAGCAGCTGCGTGCCAATCCGCAGCCCGGCGAGGTTGGCCATGCGCATCGGCACCACCAGCAGCAGTTCCACCAGCACCGCCGTCTGCCATTGCCGCGCCAGGGCGACATTGGGCGCGCCGAGCCGGCGCTCTTGTCGCACCACCTCGCTGCAGAGATCCGCGGGCAGCGCAAACACCCGGTCCTGGGCACCAGGGTCCTGCAGCGGGCGCAGACGCGCCTGGTTGCGCGGCGCCATGCCCTGCTTGGGCGGGGTGACCCGGCTGGTCATGCGCTGCAGGGTGGCGAGCTCAACCTCCGGCAGCTTGGCCCAGTGCCGAGCGATGCCGAGCGCCAGCTGGGCGATTTGCGCAGTGTGATGGGTTGGCTTTTGACCGGCGCGCTCGAGGAAGAACTCCAGGGCCAGCCGCACCCGCGCCGGCGTCACAGCGGCGCGCAGGTCCACCAGATCGGCCGGATCCTCGCCGCGCAGCACCAGGGCACCGAGGTAGAGGCGCAGCCTGGCGTGGCGGTTCTGCACGGTTTTAGGACGTAGCGGCTGAGCGCAGGCGCCCTCGGCCCAGATGTCGGCGCCATCACCGCCGCGCAGCGCCGCGCACCAAGCCTCGACATCCTGCAGCAGGCTGGGCGGGTAGCTGCTCCAGGGCGGCGAATAATACAGCCGGTGATCCGGCACCGTCAGGCGCTGCTGCGGCCAGGCGGGATGGGCAGTCGCGGCGCGGTTCCACTGCAGTGCCGTCTCCCGCTGACAGCGGGCTGGGTCAGCGACCAGGCTGCCCTGCTCCAGGGCGGTGCGGAACGCGGCCAGCACCGCGTCATCCACCTGCTCCGGCTGCAAGCCCTGGCGCGTGCAGTAGCGGGCCAGGCGGCCCATGCGGCACCGCGTATCCAGTGAGGTCAGCTGCGCCAGCAGGGCCGCCCAGGCGGGCGAGGGCGGCAGGTCGAGGCGCGCCGGCACGATGATCTGCCCGGTGCGGGCCAGGGCGGCACTGACCAGGCTGCGGATGTTACGCCAGCGGGCGGGCTGAAAGCCCATCTGGGCAGCGGTGACCCCGCGCAGCAGGCGGCGCACTGCGGCGGGCTCCGCCGGCAGGGTGTCGAGCGGGCGGCCAAGGCCTTTTGCCAGACTCTGCAGCGCCGAGGCGAGGTCACGTTGCCGGGGTGCTGACAGCGCGGCATCGGCGAGAATGCGTGCCCGCAGCTGGGCCAGGGTGCCGACGGGAGCCGACACGGCGGAATTGAGTAGCAGGGAAGTGGACATGAGAACCTTTGCGCGGACAGAGGTGGTCAGGTGCAGAAAAACGTGAGTACGGGTCCCTTATACCCATCGGCATTATTCGGGATCCGCAGTCACGATCGGCCGTGAAAACCAGGAATTACAGGGACATGACTGGACAGGGTTGCGGCGTTGGACCGGACAGGTGAGAACCCGAGCACACGCCGCAGCCGTCGCCCGGATGGGCCCCGCGGCTATGCCCGGCGGCTGGCGAGAAAGGTCTGCAGATCCTCCTCGGCGACACGGATCTGCCGGCCGAGGCGATGGATGCGCAGCTGCTCCAACGCGATCCAGCGGCGGAGGGTCTTGGTGGAGACCGCCAGGCGCGCGGCCACCTCTACGAGGGTGAGCAGCGGCGATTGGCGGGAGGTCGTGGTGGCCATGAACGTGGCTCCGGAAGCAATGGTGGGAGGATTGACCACCGCGCTCCGGATCCCGGCTTGCCGGATCGGCCGAGCCGTCCGGCAGCCCGTCAGCACCGGCGCAGAGCCGCTTAGGAGGGAAAGGAAACGTGGCGATCATGCCGCCAGGGTTCCGTCACGACTTTTGGGCGAGGAGGCTGGCAAGCCAAAATCGACAGGCCGGAGGCAGAAAAATGCCGTTGGCCGCAGGGCGCTCAGAAGGAGCTACGCCGTACCACCGGCCCAAAAAGGGCCAGCGAGCCTGCCGTCACGACTTTGCCGAGGAAAGAGCCGCGACTACCGAGCGGCGTCCGCTCACCGCATCCGAGCCGTGCGACGCGCTCCAGGGCTGGCCGATTGCGGGCGGAGCAACGGGAGTTGGCAGGGGCAGCCATGCACCAGCTCCAGCGCCTCGGCCGAGCCGGCAGCCAAGTGCTCTGTGTGCCACGTGCTCAACTGGCCAGTGCTGAGGCCCAGCTCGGTCGCCACTTCCGATAGCCCGCGCCCACCCTCCAGCAGCCGCTTGACCGCTTGCGCCTTGAACTCGTTCGTGAACCGCCGCCGGGTTCGCTTCTCCGCCATATCGCCCTCCTGGGGTGCGCGGGTTCGTTAGCAAACCCTCCAGCCCTCAGGGAGAAGTCCAGTTGGAGATCGACCCCGAGAAGGCGCGTCAGGCAAGCCTCGCCGAAGCCGTGGCGAAGGCGATGGGCGGGCTCATGACGGCAGCCTCTTATGCCCTTACCGGCGCTAACTCTTCGGTCAAGATCGGGTGGACCCCATCGTACCCGCAGGGCGCCACCGCTACGCTTCGCTAAACCAATGCGGAGGACGAAGTGTGAAACAGGGTACAGGGCCGCTACAAGCCACTTTGGCAGTGACCTTCTGGCGGGAGGATGACGGTTCAATCCGTCTCATCCTATCGGACATGCAGGGCGACGTGATTCAAGGGTCGATGGTCTCGATCAGCGATCGTCCAAGGCGTGCGGATGGCCACCCGCTGCTGCACAGGCATCTGGACTACTGTTTGGAGCAGGTTTCTTGCGGCACCAGCCACCAAAAAGGAAGTGCCCGCTAACCCTTGATTAGCGTGCTTGCTTCGGAGGCTGTGGCAATGCGCCACATTTCAATGTGCTGTCGCGGCAGCGGCTCTCGGCATCCCTCTCCCGCCATACAAGTGCATGACATGGCGCATGGACTTGCTTCGGAAAAGTGGAGGGTTCCTGATGAGGCAAAGGGAGCTCCATGACGCAGCAGAGACGGTTCACGAAGGACTTTGAGGACGAGGCGGTCCGGCTGGTCCGGACGAGTGGCCGGAGCCAGCGCGAGATCGCCGGGGATCTTGGGATCGGCCTGTCGACGCTGGTCCGGTGGATCAGCCGGAGCCGAGACCGGCAGACTCCACGAGGGTGAGCAGCGGCGAGGGACGGGGTGTCGGGGTGGCTTTGGTGCATTGAGGTTGCAAGGGCTGCCTTGATGGGCTCGGCTTCAGGGTGGGTATGGGGGCAGGATCAGCTGATGGCGGGACGCGGTCGTCGGGGTGGGCCGCGGGCGCGGTATGTGGTGCGGGACTGCGGCATATGACCGCGCCCTCATGCGCCGGGGCGACATCACGGTCTGGGTGTCGGCTGAGGCGGTCGCGGGGTGGCGAGCACCATCGGGCCGTCGCACCTTCACCGACGCTGCAATCGCGGCGGCCCTGACGGTAAGGGCCGTCTATCGCCTCGCGTTGCGCCAAGCCGAAGGGTTGATCCGCTCCGTCTTCGCTCTTCTCGGCCTCGCCCTGCCCGTGCCGGACCACACGACGCTATCCCGTCGCGGTCGGACGTTGCAGATCGAGCGGCGCGCTGATGCCGGCGGCGGTCTCGATCTGGCCATCGACAGCACGGGCCTGCGCTTGGCCAAGCCGTCCGGTGCAGGGCACGAGGGCTGGCGCAAGCTGCACATCGCGGTGGATCCGGGCACGGGGCAGATCCTCGCGGAAGAGCTGACGTGCACGACACCGTGCCCGTGCCAGGGATGCTGAACCGCATCACCGGCCGGATCGGGCGTGTCTACGGCGATGCTGCCTATGCTGGCGGCCCCACATACCGTGCTGTCGCTGAGCACCGGCAGGCGCTGCCCAATGCGGAAGGCGTGTTCAGGCCAAAGGCGCCCGACGTCACGGAGGCGGATCAACTCGACCCTTTGAGTGGTCGTGGGCGACACGCCCGGCACGTGGCGCGAGATGGTCGCCGCGCGTGGGAGCGCGCGACCGGATATGGCCGTCGCAACGCGGCGGAGTGGACCCACTCACGCTACAAGCGCGTCCTTGGCGCTGGTCTGCGGTCGCGAACCCTCGAAGCGCAGCGGGCTGAAACTGCCATCGCGGCCGGCGCCCTGAACCGAATGGCCGAGCTCGGAATGCCGCGCGCCGTTCGGATTGCCTGAACGGCACACTTGAGGAAAACGCGTCCTCGCGACCGTTCATGCACCAGAGCCATTCAACCCATCGCCTCGCCGGTATTACACGAGAATTCGCCGCGTTGGCGTTATCGATCTGCAATGAAATATAAGGGAATTATGAGTAAATAATATAAGTTCTATTTGGCTCAAATAGTAGTATAATTTTATATGAAAAAATTGCGGCCTATTTGTAATCTGATAATAATTCCAAATTATTTCACAATGAGGATCGGGCTTGAGATTATTTGTCTTCGATACTTCTTTGGTCTGTCAGGCGCTTGGCATTGGCGAAAACGGCCTTATGGTTCTGACCAAACGCTTAGGATTGAGTGATATGGAGAAGGTGGACTACTGGTGCAGTGAGTTGGTGAGGCAGGTAGGGTGCGAATGCGACTATACCTTGCCGAGCCAGGAGCATGGTTCAGACCACGCCCAGCTCCCCAATGTGAACATTGAGGAAGGAAACCGACTTATCCTTGGCAACAACGTTCAGATCTCGGGAAAATCTCGGATCGACATCAAGGGTAAGCGAAATATCGTCATCATTTGTAACGACGTGAGGCTGAGCGATAGCACTATCTTGGTGCAGCGCGATGCTAACATCGTCGTCATCGGCAATCGGGTCCTGTTGCGGCACGTGGGCCTGAAGATCTCAGGCGGCAAATCTGCTTTCATGATGGGGCGGAATGCCACATGGGTCGGTGGTTCGGGCCTGTGTGAAGCGCCTGAAAGAAATGTCATCGTGGGCAATGACTGCATGTTCGCGCAGTCTGTGGTGCTGCGGACTGATGATGGCCATGGCATCTTCAGCAGGACTACAGGCGAGCAGGTCAACGGGCCCGCTTCGGTAGCAGTGCACGAGCATGTCTGGCTAGGAAACGCTGTTCGCGTCAACAAAGGCGCCGTTATCCATCGCGGCTCGGTACTCGCTGCTGGCTCCGTGGTGTCAGGCACGGTCGAGCCGCATTGTGTCTATGGCGGCGTCCCTGCGCATAAAATTCGGGAAGACGTCACCTGGTCGCGGACAATGCAGTTTGAGGATATTCCTGAATTGTATCGGTAAGCCTGCATGACCTGTCGTATGAGGATTGATTAAGAGTATTTGTGGCGGCGGCAGGCGCACAAGCTTGTGCTGGCTGAACACCGGGCCTGCAGAGATGGGAAAATTGAATTGCTGGACGAATATGAACTAGCCGATCTTTGGCGGGCCGCTCGGGCAGAACCCCGGAACATTCAGCTCGTCCTGCGGCTTGGTCAGGCGCTGCGTGCCAGTGGAGATCTGGAGGGCGCGGAAGCGGTGTTCAGCGATGCTCTGCAGGCTGGCGCAGCAGCCAACCCTCTCATCATGCGCCGGATGGCGGAGCTTCGGGCGCAGCGCGGCGATCCGTCCGGGGCTGCGGAGTGGGCTGACAAGGTTCTGACCGCTATGCCGGATGACCAAGACGTCTGGCTCTGGCGCTCCGCCTTGTACTTCGACGCAGGCTTGCTGGACGAGGCTGAAGGCTTGATTCGGCGTGCGCTGGTGCAATCACCGGGCGACATCCGTTGCCTGCGGCGCCTTGCCAGTATCGCCACCAAACGTGGTGATCTCGCCGGCGCAGAAAATGCGATCCGTGAAGCTCTCGCAGAGCACCCGTCGGAAGCTGTGCTTCATGGGCACCTGTCGCAGATCCTGGCCTTGCAACTGAACTTCGAGGAAGCCATCGCGTCGGCGCGTCACGCCAGTTCGCTGTCGCCGAACGAGAGCGTTTACCTGCTCCAGATGGCTGAGCTGGGGCTGCGCGGCCGGCGGTACGACAATGCATTAGCCTGGGCGGGCGAGGCAGCTGCGAAGCAACCCAACGACCCGCGCGCAAGCGAAGTACTGGCGCGGGTGTATCTGGCCATGGGTGATCTCAATGCTGCCGAATCTTCAGCCCTGTCCGTCCTGTCCCTTGCTCCGCAATCACTGAATGCGCTGCTCTGCCTGAGTGATATTGCCATTCGCCGTGGCGATGCGCAGGACGCGCGGCAGTGGGCGGAGGAGGCGGTGGAGGCAAATCCTGACGTGGCCAGGGGTTATCTTCAGCTCAGTGATATTGCGCTGTCGCAGGGTGAGTTTGCTTCGGCTGAAGATGCGGCTCGCCGCGCGCTTGTCGCAACTTCCGTCCGCGGCCTGACTTTGCGGCGCCTGAGCCAGGTTTCCTTGCGGAAGGGTGATCTTGCCGCCGCTCGCTCCCTGGCTGAGGATGCGGTCTCCGCAAGCCCATTGGATGCTTGGGCTTATCGGCAGCTATCCACCGTGCATGAGGCCAAAGGTGACCTCGCGGCCGCGGAGGCTGCTCTCCGGACCGGCCTGGACAAGCTTCCGAACAATTCCACTCTCCTGCGGAGGCTTGGTGCTCTGGCGCAGGTGCGCCGGCATCTGGCCGCAGCGAAGGACTGGACACAGCAGGCCATCCTTGCATGCCCCTATGACGCCTGGGCACACGACCAGTTGGCGGCCATTTGCCTGGAGGAGGGAGACCTGCCACTCGCTCGGCAAGCCGCTGAGAAAGCTGCTGCCCTGCAGCCTACCAATGCCACCTTGAAGCGGCGCCTGAGTACTGTGCTGAATCGCCTCGGAGAAAGAGAGGCTGCGCTCTCTCTGGCCAGGGAAGCGGTGGAGTTGTCACCGCAGGATGCGAACAGCCATTATCATTTGGTTGGGCTGCTGAGTTCAGCGGGGCTGCTGGAAGCGGCAGAGGAGGCGTGCTTGCGTGGTCTGGAGACCGCGCCTGATCACGCAAACCTTTCGATCAAGCGCAGCGAGATCGCCGCGCGCCGGCACAAGATGAAGCTTGCCCTGGAGTTGGCGCATGCTGTTGTCACGAAGCATTCAGCGAATGTCGCGGCATGGAATCATCTTGCCGGCCTCTTCCTAAAACTCGAGGACCCCGAGCAGGCTGAGGCCATCATAGCGCAGGCGCTGAAGGTGGCGCCTGGAAATGCCGTGCTGCTGCGTCGCAAGAGTGACATCCTGCGGCTCCAAGGCTCAGCCAAGCTAGCGGAGGATACTCTCCGGCACGCGGTGGGCCTGAATGCCAATGATGCCTGGTCGCATCATCACCTTGCCAAGATTTTGCTGTGGCGCAAGGACTTCGCTGCCGCCGAGGAGGCTGAGAGGAAAGCCTTGAAGCTGCTGCCAGGGCACCCGGTGCTGTTGCAGCAGATGACCAGAATTGCGCGGCAGCAGGGGAATCTCGCCGCGGCCCGAGAATGGGCCGAAAAGGCCGTATCTGCCTCGCCGGCGGATGCCATGGCCTGGTATACACTCGCACGTATTCGTGTTCAGCTCGGACTGCCTGAACAGGCGCTGGAGCCTGCTCGAGAAGCACTCCGCCTGGAGCCTGATAATAACACGTTCATGCGGAGCTTTCAGGAAGTCGTGCATAAGTGCCAGACTCCATCTGAATAGGTTCTTGGCATGATGGCGGGCAGGATTGGCTACCTGCCACCTCATTGCTTAATACATATCGATATTCCATTAGATGAACTGCAGGATTCCTGGTGAGCGGCAGTTCAACGCAGTGACCGGAGTGGGCTTAATGAACCTCGGAACAGCAAGGAGCGCACGCACTGCAGTTTCGGGACCGTATGGGGTATATGCCGAGCTTCGCTTCATTGCGACGCTCCCTCCGGCCGATAGGCTGGGATGGCATGACCCTTCTCCGGAAACACTGCGTTGCCTCCTTTCGCTGATCCGCAAGCTTGCTGCGCTGCGAGACGTGGTTGGCATGCGCCATTTGCTGACCCTGCTCGGCTGGCCAAAGCCTCAGGAGTTGAGCGGGCCTTCAGCGAAGCTTCTGCTGCAACTCGCGGGCGGCCTGTTTTCTGAGCAGAGTTACGACGACGGTGTGAAGCTTTGCCACCTGCTCCGCCAGCATCCGGCAACAGCCAATGAGGCGGCTCTGCTGCTGGCATGGAGTGGGCATGGTTCGGCCCTGGGCCCGGATGCGGCGCGGCCAGGAAGCCGTGCGCTGCAACTTATCCAAGCCCAGTTCCTGGCTGCTGCCGGCCAAACCGGAGCAGCCGAAGCATTGTTGGCGGATGGTGTGGCGGAGGCGCATCTGGCGCTTGCCGCCTATCATAAGCAGCCGTTGGACCGGCTGGCCTGCTTGGATGCTTATCTGCAGCAGCAATCGCTGCCATCATTGTCCATACGTCGCCGCGGGCAGTTCACAGGCATAGCCGATCTGGATTTCATCCCTCGCTATCGGCACGGGGCTGGTATTCCGGTTTGCATTGTCGCGGCCCCACAAGGTGATTCGAACGTCACTGCCGCGATGATCCGCTCCATTCAGGCCCAGACACATACGAACTGGCGGCTTCTTATCGCCAGTCATGGTGCTCTGGACCCAGGTACACAGGCAGCAGTCGCCGCTGCCCAGTCCGATCCGCGCATCATCGTCCACAACCTGCCAGAACTGTCACGCAGTCAGGCGCTGGCGGCACTGTTGGGTGAGGCAAAGGAGGATTTCGTCCTCCTGACTGGCGGCGAGGCCGTGTATTTCGAGACGTTCCTGCAAAGTCTTTGCAACCGGCTTGATCTGGAGCGCAACGAGATAGCGGCCCATGGGATGCAACTCCTGTGTGAGGACGAGCATCTGACGTTCCGCGCCAGTCCCTTGTACGGATTCCGGGCACCATCCGAGACGGCCCTGCTGATGCGGCATGGGATATCCGAGCTGGAAGCTTTGCCAGAGAATGGCGACGCGATCATGCCGGATATGACAACCCGCATACGTGTCCGCCAGGGCGGCAATGGCCTGGGGGAGGCACGCGCAGCTTTGGCATTGACCCTGCGGCAGGATGCTCCACCGATCTATGGATCGGGCCATCTACCGAAGCGCTTGGGCCCAGAAGGGCCGCGGACACCTGTCGATGTACGTGGCACCTGCCGCATTGTGCATGCGATCAACCTGGCGGAAGACAGTATCCTGAGTTTTGCCGCCTTGAATCATATCAGCATTGAGCGGCGGCTCGGTTTTTCCAGCAATCTGCTTCCTGGAACCCAATCCGGCCTGTCCTGGCAGGGGCGCAGGATGCAGGCGATATGCCCGGGTATTTCCCCCGGCGACGTGGTTGAGGGGCATGATCTTGCGCTGATCTATGGCGCGTCCATGCTACGTGAGGTGCTAGCGCACAGCGCCTCCCGCCCCCTGGCGAGGCGGCAGTTTGTTCTAGCCCGTGACGGCGCTGACCGCGAAGAGATTCGTCGGCTGCTGTCGGAAGGCCATGCCGCCCTTGAGGTGGCGCAGGTCAAGCATGTTCCTTTTGCACCGGATGTGGGTGCCGAGATATGGGATGTGCCGCTGGCCGAAACCATTTTCGACGCGGATAACGAGGCGTTTCGGAAGCAGAATCGCCTGCGTGCCATCGGTGTCAGCTTTTTCCGGCGGAGCTTTACGCAAGCGGACGCTGAGCGTCTGGGGGAGCTTGTTGCCCGGCTTTCCGTGCCGGTAGTTCTTCTTGTTGAGGAGGATGACGCCGCGCAGGCGGCAGGCCTCCCGGTGACTTTGCAGGTCATCAATCGAAAGCGGAATTTCTGGAACGATTTCTTTGCTTTCGTCTCCTTCCTCCTGTGCGATGAGGAGGACCTGATGAATTTGAGAGTAACGGGCCCCTTCGGACAAGCCGCGATGCGCCGATGCCCGACCATTGTGCTGGCGAGCAGCGGAGAGATACCGAAGCCGCTGACCTGTTTCCGAGAGGAGAGCGCCCTCGTCGCATGGATTGAGCAGCTGGCCACCAACCCTGCCGCTTTCTGCAAGGCAAGGATGGAAGCGTTGCAGCATTTCCGTTCGGCAGCAGGAGAGGAAGCCTATTCTGAACGCCTGCTCCATTTGTTGCGGACCGTGCCGCCCGAGGTCGAGGCTCTCTAGATGTTTAGTTCTAAGGTTGTTCTGTTTAAACCTTTCCGGCTGGGATCTGAGGATCATAAGGTTATGTGTGAGGACGCGCAGGATAAGCTCGCGCCGCTGAGCCTGATGGCCGCGCGCCCTCAGCGCTGAGCCGAGGCGGCGCTTGTGCTGGCTGAAGCCGTTCTCGATGTGCCAGCGCTGGTGATAAAGAACGCGGGGAAAGTGCTTGTGCAGGGCACGTCTGTAGGGCGTCTTCGGCCAGCGCCGCCCGGTGTTGCGTCGGTTCAGGGCAATGATGCTGCGCCCGATGCCGAGTTCGTCGCGGCAGAGGCGATGATTGTGCTCGGCGTCGTAACCAGAATCGGCCAGAACTGCGCTCAGATCCATGAGCGCAGTGGCTTGGCGCATGGCGGGCGCGAAGTCGGGCGAGTCCTGACTGGGACCGATGCCGGTGACCGCGCCGATGATCAGATGAGAGTGGATGTGGAGCACCGGGGTGAGCTTGGGCTAGGTTCGCTGCCGATGGCCAGAACCGCTTCCGCGCCGTCTGCCGAAGTGCTCACTCACATGCCGTGTTTCCAGTCCGGTCGCGTCCACCGCGGCAACAGGCGAGGCATCGATCAGACTG
The DNA here is from genome assembly GCF_016107285.1 of Roseomonas sp. KE0001. Taxonomy (GTDB): domain Bacteria; phylum Pseudomonadota; class Alphaproteobacteria; order Acetobacterales; family Acetobacteraceae; genus Pseudoroseomonas. The sequence continues at coordinate 19,104 of NZ_RCVQ01000016.1, forward strand.
ACAGACTTGGCCCGCTCCACGACGGTCAGCTGGGCGCGGTGGAAAGCCCCCCTTTTTCCGCTTCCGGGAGGAGACGGCGTGCCGCATAGGCCAGGGTGGAATAGTGCGGCACCTTCCTGAGGCCCAGGGCCTTTCGTATCTCCTGCCACTCGGCCACCAGAGTTACCAGCCCGCGATAGTCGGTCTGCAGGAACTGGCGCAGCACCAGGAGCGCGAAGAGCTGGGCTTGGGTGAAGTCGTGGCGAGAAGTCCGGCTGCCATAGGCCGGAAAGCTTCGTCGCCCGACGGCCAGGGCCTCACGTGCGACCCACACCACCGATTTTGTCATCCCGCGCATCGATGACCTCGCACCGAAACCTCATATGCCTACCCAGCACTCCACCCGCCCAGAAGGTTTCAACAGAGCAACCTTGGGACTAAACATCTAGGACATCGGCGCTCGGTCCGTCATCTGGCCACTCTCGATCGGATTTGTTGGGGCCTACCAGGATTGCTGTGGCCTCGAAGAACTCAGGCACAGGCGCAGGATTGGATCACCGCCACCATCCGCCACGAAAAAGCCGCCCAATCCGCTTCAACACCCGCCGTGTTATAAGCCGCAAATGAAGAGGCTACGGACGTGCAGGCGTAAAATATTTCTTGAATGCTTCCGACTCAACGACACGCGTCGCAGCACCTGACAGATCACTACGATGGCTGAGCCAAGCAGCAGATGCTAGGGCTTCAGCAACCATGCCGTAAGGGATATGCTTGACATTCCCATAGCGATCACGCTCCTTCAGAATGCGTGTAGAACCGCTTGGATCAGCAGATCCGTCTTCCTGAACCCTTCCTTCCAGCCAGATGGCACCTCGTGTAAGAGCTGCTACAACACGCGCCCGCCTGACAGGATCACGAACAACCGCGGCGTATCGCGCTCCAAAGACAATGCTAGCCGCTTGGTAGCCCAAGTCATAGCTGCCTTTCTCTGGAAAGATGCCTTCAGAAGTTTCTGCGGCCAGAGCCTGATCCGCGAATTCGGTACTACGCGCTTCCAGACTGTCATCGTTCGCAATCTGTGCTCCGTAGGCGAGAGCCGCCGCCATAGACCACATGCGATGCGTGAACCTGGCATTATTGACCATCTCCGGCGAAACTTCAGGACGCTGCATTCCGAGCCAACGCGCCGCCCGCACCACATCATCCGCAAATGCAAGAGCGCGGTCAGGGCTCCCCAGAGCGTAGTCGACTAAGACAGAGCGGCCGGCAGCCTCCGTGAATAAAGTGGTTGAATGGATAGGCTCCCGCCCTTGTGGAAATCCGCCTTGCGGCGTCTGCAACTCGATACCCCATTGCACAGCACGCCATCCACGCTGCACCCAATCAGGGCGCTGCCTCAATAGGCCGGCGACAATCCAATCGGCGCCGCCCCTCTGATCTTCCACAAGTGGTGCCGGCCGGCGTCCAGCCTCATAATCCCGGTTAACCCCCATCGCTCCGCTGGGGATAATGCCGCCGTTCGGGCGTGGCCCCGAAGCTGCCATAACCAGAGGGTCCTGTAACAAAGCAACAAGACCTCGCGAATTCTGCGTGGAGAGCGCCGTGGCAGTTGCGACGCGCGGAGCAGACTGAGAGGGCATCTGCGCAGCAGAAGCGCCCCCTATGCTGAGGGTGAGACACAGCGCCAGCGCGCCCACAAAGCGGGCACCCATTCTCCGCTGACCTCCGGACTTTGCCACCTGAGCCAAAAGCCTTACCTGCCCATACCTGCATTCATGGCGAAACGGCTCACCGCTTCAGATGAAGTGACAAGCAGATCGCCGTGACGGATATCGAGATCCCTGCTTTGAGAGACAGGGCTGAATCCGCCATCCTGCCCAACCAGAAAAACGCTACCGATTTCGAGGAGTTGCTCGAGAAAGGCCTCAGGTTGGAGCCCAGCGAGTTGCAACTGGTTGGGATCAAATTCTACCAGAAGAGTGAATGGACGGGAGGCTAAAGCACCACGCGCCCCGGCCACGACATGCGGTTCGTGCCCCTCGATATCAATTTTCATGGCCAAAGGTCCAGGGGGCGCGGCAATCTTAACTAGATAGTCATCAACAGAAACCTTCTCGATCTGCTGCAGCTTGTAGTGCTGCTCTCCCTCGCCCTTATAACGGGCGTCAGGCATCTTGTAGTCAAGCGATGAAGTTCCGGACCATTTCATGTCTAGGAATAGCGTACCCTGCCCTGTTGTATCCGAGACGGCCAATGCTTCCACCCGGATCTGGGAGCCATTTATATGCTCACGCGCCGACTCTTTGAGGAGTTCTGCAAGGGCAATGTTGGGCTCGAACATGATAACGACAGTGTCCGGCCTAAAGAGAAGGGGGAAAATCATTTCCCCATGATTGGCGCCCACATCCAAGACCACCGCAGGCTGCATCAGCGCGATCACCTGTTCCCAGGCGTGCAGTACATGGGGCTGCGTCACGCCTCCCTTCTCGATCAGGCGGTCGGCGCGATTGTCGGAAGACAGCAAGTGAAGTGAGCCAACCTTCAGGTAGAAACTTATGCTGCTTCCATCCGCAGAAACCTGCGCAATCCGGGACTTTCCATGGTTCACAGCCCTCTCCTCCTTCAGCCTTGCCTTCGCAGGCGCTTAGCGGCCTGGTTCCTTGGTAACCAGGTACAGACATGTCTGGCTCACATAGATCCCTTATCACAAGGCAGGCAGAGATGCTTCTATGTCGCGCGGAGGCGGAGTATAAGAACTCAAATCAGACTTATTGTGTAAGGAAAAGAAGAACCACAAAGCACTGAACGGCCAAGCAGCAAGTAACAATCGAAACGTTTCTGCAGGCTCCTCGGCGCCAGCAGGCGGGCGTCAGTCTTTCCTGCCACGCCATATGGCCGCCTGCTCAGCTATTTTCTTAATCCTCTTCGCCAGAAAGAATGCGCTTGTAAAGATCCAAAGCCTTCTTGTTCTGACGTGCGATATTAAATTCCAGCTCAACATGCGACCGCCCCTGGCGCCCAAATAGCGGACCCAGATGCGGGTTGTCATAAAGGTGGACAATGTAGCGCCCTAAAATCTCAGCATTCCGTTCAGGCGCAAGGAAGCCTGTGTATCCATCTACCACAGCTTCCGGAATTCCGCTGTGAAACGTGGAAAGAATAGGCAGGCCGGAGGCCATGGCCTCCATGGTCACGGTCGGTATTCCTTCCTGATCGCCATCATCACCCGTGACGCTCGGGGCCAGCAGTGCATGGCTGGCGGCCATGATGCTGGTGACCACGGCGTGCGGTTGAGCACCTAGCAACCGGACCTTGCCGGCCAAGCCCAACTCCTCGACCAGCAGCCTCAACTTCTCCATCTCGGCGCCTTCGCCAACTACGCTATACTCCACGTCCAGGCCCGGCCGCTGCTCCAGGGCATTCGCCACACCGCGTATGCCCCATTCAAAGCCCTTCTTCTCAACCAACCGGCCAACAGACACGATGCGGAGCGGCTCACCAGCGCTCCGGTATCGATTTGCAAACGAGAATTTGCTGCAATCGATGCCGACGCGGTGTACCTGAACATCTTTCTTCTCAAACCCCATCTCCAACATGCGTTCGCGGAAGAAGTTGCTGATCGGAAGCGCCTTCGTCAGACGGGTTTTGTAGTCATCGTAGAGACCAAGTCCAAACTTCTTGACATGCGCCGACATATCAATGCCGTGGTATGAACATACGACAGGCGGGGAAAAGGCGCCCAGATCTATGTAGCGGAATATCAGGCGTGGCCGGTGACCAAAATGGCAATGCACGATATCCACGTCCGCAGCATGGCGGCGGATCTGCTCAACAGCATACATCTCCGAGAACCGCTCGCCGGCCGCCCCCAGCTCAGCGATTCCTTGGTCCAACACATCTGCAGAGGAGTGTTGTGCCAGCTCGGACCTGGTCATCTCCCTGTGCAGCTTGCTCCGAGCATCTTTCATAGGTTGAGTAAGAGCACGAATGGTCCTGTCCTGCGCTTCCGGCGGGCGGACACAGAAGGTGCGTTCATGCAAGGCATAGCGCATGTAGTCGGTCGGCGCCTGTTCCGGGCGCCCCACCATCGTATGCAGCACCCGGACATCCTGCCCAAGGTCCAGTAGGCCTGTCACATGGTTCAGAACGAAAGTCTCGGACAGCTTCGGGAACTCTCCCGCCACGATCAGTATCTTGAGTGGGCGGCTGTCGCGTGGGGCCACTCGGGTCCGGAGAACCTGATGCACCTTATCGCGCTTGATACTGGCATGATAAACTTTGCGAAGCTGCTCCGTAAGGGCAGGGACGCGCCGCTTCTTTGCTTCTCGGACATCGTTGTAGAACGAGAGATAGCGCTCTCCCACCACTTCCGGGAGGTAAGCCTTGGCAGCTTCGATGCAGGCGGCGCTCATACGTGGCAACGCCGCCGGCTCTAACTCCAAAATCTGCTGGATAATGTTCGAAAGTTGACCGGGGCTATCGGGATCAAAGATCCAGCCAGTTTCCCCATTTTCGACAATGTCAGGAATGCCGCCGCGATCTGTCCCGATAACAGGCACCCCATGTGCCATTGCCTCGATCACCACCCGGCCGAACGGTTCATGCCAGATCGAAGGCGCAACCAGCACGTCGATCATCTTGAACAGCTCGGGCGGATTCAAGAAGCCGAGATACTTAGCATCATGACTCTGCCCAAGTTCGGTCACCCGGTTAGTAATATGCGGGTCCTGCAGGTCCCCCGCCATTACCAGGCTCACTTCGGACGGATCAAGTTTTTCAAAGGCATCGATGATTAGATTGATGCCTTTACTGGCATGGAGGCGCCCCAGGAAGCCGACGCGCAACTTGGCGCCCGGCTGCCTTGGATGTGCAGGCTGGACGACCTCTAGCGGCCGGTAGGAATTCGGGATGACCTGCTTGTGGAGTGCCTGATTGAAGAATCCATATTCAAGATGGCGGCGCAGCGTGAAACGGCTCAGGCCTACAACTCCATCGACCCAGCGTGATGCCTCGCGCGCATCGATAGAGACACGGCTGCAATCCGCGCATTGTGCGCCACAATCGCGCACGCCATCGAACATGTTCCTTTCGCACAGCAACTTATACTCGCGCAGGGTGTGCACCATTGGGATGCCGAGGCGCCCCAGTTCACGCCACGCCTGCGGTGCGCGATGGAAAACATTTGTATGAATGATATCAGGCTTTTCCATGAGCGCGAGGCTCATCAGCATATCTGCATGGGTGGGCAGCCGCGAAACTCGCCCCAGCATGATCGTCTTGACGCCGTTCACTTCACGTACGGAATGGATACCGCTATCCAGCATGCCACGCGTGTAGGCCCTGCGCCCCATGAAGGCGAAGGTAACGTCATGGTTCTGTCTGGCAAAATATTCGCCAATAGACTGCACTGACCTTTCTGCGCCGCCGGGGCCGCCGAAGAGGGCATGCTCTTGGTTGATCAACAGGATCTTCATCAACGACTTCCAATGCCGGCGGGGTAATTTTGCTAGATTTACTCAGGCTGCAGGGCGGTCTCGACGACACCGTCCGGGTCAAGCAGCATTGCTCGTTGCTGCTCCACAGCCTGAAGCACTGCAACAATTTCGATCTTGGCGCTGCATTGGCAGCTACGCGTCAATGCTCGCCAGCGATCCTCCGGACGATCGCCACACGCGAAGCATTCACACTGCGGATCGAGGATAACTGCACCGGGTACTACCTGAGTGAGCAAATGGCCATTTGAATACGAGGCGAGGAATATGACCGGTATGCCAAGCACACCCAGCATCATGGCTGTAGCTTCTTCCTCGCAGATCACGACTGAAGTGCCGGAGAGAGTCTGGAGAAGTTCCGCAGCCGCCTGATCAGGCGCGAGGTCCACCCTGACGGCCGGGAGATTGGCTGAAGCCAATTCCCGCAACAACTGCTCAGCGGCGGCGCCCTTGTGTCCCGTGATGTCGCGATACACCACCCCCACTGGTGCTTCCGCAGCCCCGCTGTAGCGGCGCTCGATGCGCGGCCTCCCTGCCAGCAGATCGGATGGCTCCATTGATAGGATGGGTGCCATCCAACGAATCAGTGAGCTGTGACGATTTTTCAGTATTTCGTCGCTGACAGCGAATTCCTTCGAGTAATCGAACAACAACGCGGCACTTGGCGGGTGACAGCCAGCGCTTGAATGCACAAACCCCGGCAGCAGGAGAGCAACCTCGTAGGTGACACGCGACTCGCTGGCCAGGACGAAGCGGCCGACATCGAGGTTGCTTTCGAAGATGAGATCAGTGGTAGGCGTGCGCTCGGTCACGATGATGTCGATCTGGACGCCGAAATGCTTTGCCATTGCCGAGGCAATGCAACTGGCAAGCAGACATTCCAGCCTGTCTTCACCAACAGCCAGCGCCAAGGGGTTCGCCGCGAAGCGCATCGCACTCCTGTAGCGCAGCAACAGGCTTGCCGACGGGGATTTCTCGCTTGAAAGCAAAGCCAGCTGGCTTGCTGCCTCCTTGTCGCCTGGCCGCATCTCCAGAATTGCCTGCCATTCGGCGGCTGCCCGATCCACAAAGCCCATCTCGGAAAGCAGCTTCGCCAGATCGCGCCGAACACCGACTTCAGAAGAGCGCCGAACAACCGCTAATTCAAGATTAGCCAGCGCTTCTTCGGGCCGTTCTAACGCCGCCAGCATTCGCGCGCTGGCTACGAGCCTCTCGTTATAGCCATCGTCAAGGGGCGAGACGCCGCGCCAAATCTCTACCGCTAGACTCCGCTGCCCCTCCCGCTCGGCGATACGGGCCAACAGAACAGCAGGCTTAGGGTTACGGGGGCTGATTGCCCTCGCACGCAGGGCGAAATCCTTAGCTTCCGCTTGGTTTCCAGCCGTCAGCGCCACACGCGAACGTCGCACCAGTGTCTCGAAGTCGCCAGGATGGTTTAGCAGCACAGCATCCAAAAGAGCAGCGGCATGGCCTAGATCATTGGCTCGCTCTGCGATACGAGCTTCATCATGATACCACGCAATAGGCTTGGACTTTGCGTGGCTGCCCTTCTCTTCACTGCGTTCAGCAGCCGAGTCTGCTAGATCCATAAAGCTGCAGCCCCTTTCCCGACAACAATAGCCGGCCACCATCAACCCGCTTAGGCGGTTGATGAGGGGCAGGCACCGGTGCGCGACCTCAGAGATTTTCAACCTACGATACAGATGGGATACAGAAGGGTCAAGCTCAGTAGCAAGTGCAGCCGCCTTTGAAGCGCCACGTGCCTACAGCGGTGAATCTCTAAGAGCCTGTTTGAGCGCGCCCCTGCCGTGCATCCCTATCTTCTCCTAAGGTGAACACCGAGAACCGCCTGGCGGGGCGGAAGGGTGGGAGAATAGATGTGGACGCGGCGGCATCGGGCGCGCCATGCGGCGCCTGGAAGAGATAGTCTCGTGGCACGCCGTGCAGGAGGTGGCGCATTGGCTGGAGCGGGCTGATCCACCGCGAAGCGAGAATGCCACCCCGATCCTGGCTGTGGTGCAGGCGCTCGCATGGCACCTTCGGGTGGGAGGCGGCTGGCGATCGCTGCCGTCGGGCATGCCGCCCTGGCGCACCGTGTATGGCTGGTTCCGGCGCTGGGCTGGATTAGGACTGTTCGAGCGGATGATGCGTGACCTGACCCGGCTGCGCCGCCGGGCGGAAGGCCGCAAGCCAAATCCCCGGCTGACGATCATCGACACGCAGACCGTGAAATGCCTTTCCGTGCGCGGGCCGCGCGGCTTCGATGCCGCCAAACGCGTAATTGGGCGCAAGCGGGTGGCCATGGTGGATGCCGACGGGAACTGGCTCGCCGTCGCCGTAGTGCCCGCGTCAGTTCAGTAGCGTGACACGCTTGCTGTCCTCGATGAAGGCAAGGTGGCATGGCCCAGCCTGCGCACGGCGATCCTGGGACAGCGCCTTCACCGCTGAGCGCTGCCACCTCTGGTCCAACCTGCACGGCATGCGTCACCAGGTTGTCTCTCGCGCGCCAGGTCAGAAAGGCTTCGCCATCCTGCCTCGCCGCTGGGTCGTCGAACGCAGCTTCGGCTGGCTCACTCATTGGGGCGGCCTGCTCCGCGACCGGGCTGGCCGCCTCGACGTCTCCGCAGCCCGCATCGCCTGCGCCGCCGTCCTCGCCTCAACCGAGGCCCTCATCAACCCAGCCTGAAACCGCTCAAACAGGCTCTAAGTGCCCGTTTGAGAATGGTCATGGATGCACGAAGACGACACCACCGTGCCGCTGTTGGCCCGCGGCAAGACGGTCACCGCCCGCGTCTGGACCTATGTGCGGGACGACCAGCCCTTTGCCGGACCCGCGCCACCAGCGGCTGTGTTCTACTTCTCGCGCGACCGCACTGCCGAGTATCCCAAGCAGCACTTGGCCGCCTACACCGGGATCCTGCAGGCCGACGCCTATGCCGGGTTTGGTGATCTTCACCTAGCAAGCCGCAAGCCTACGCCGATCACGGAGGCGGCGTGCTGGGCACATTTCCGGCGCAAGGTGTTCGAGCTGGCCGAGGTCGCCCGCGCGCCGCTGGCCGCCGAGGCCGTGCTGCGGATCGACAGGGTGTTCGAGGCCGAACGGGCGGTGAACCGGTCCTCGGCGGCCGATCGGCTCACGCACCGGCAGAGCATCGTGGCCCCACTGGTTGCCGATCTCCAGGCCTGGATGCTGGAGACCAAGGGCAGGCTGTCGCGTCACAACAACTTGGCCAAGGCGCTGGACTACGCGCTGAAGCGCTGGACCGCGTTTACCCAGTTCCTCAGCGACGGCCGGGTTTGTTTGACGAACAACGCCGCCGAACGCGCGCTTCGCGGCGTGGCTCTCGGCAGAAAGGCATGGCTGTTCGCAGGCAGCGACCGTGGCCGCGATGATGTATGCCCTGATCACCACCACGAAGCTGAACAATGTGGATCCGCGTGCCTGGCTTGCCGATGTGCTGGCCCGCATCGCCGACCACCCCGCCTCCAGGCTCGACGAACTTCTGCCGTGGAATTGGCAGCGTGCTCAAACGCCCGCAACCGCTGCCGCCTGAACGTCAACCGCGGCCATCACCGGATGGGTACGCAGCACGTGAATGATGCCGCTGATCACCCGCCGATCATCGACGCGAGGCACGCCGCGTGGCTTGTTCGGCAGGAGGGGCGACAGGCGTTGCCACTGTCGGTCCGTCAGCCAGAACTCTCCGCTCATCGCGCATCTCCTGACCACAGCCGCAACCAAAGAGGATCACGTAGCGCTCTGTCGCTCAACCCCATTTATGGGTCCGGGCCCTAGCTCCTGACCATAAGCCTATCTGCTGTGGAGGCAGCCGAGGGGTGAATGGATGGTGCTGACGGACGCGCAGTGGGCGGTGCTGGAGCCGCTGATCGAAGCCTGCCGTCCACACCGCAAGACGCAGCACCATGACCTCCGGCGCACTGTGGAGGCGATCATCTGGCGCTGCCAGAACGGCGCCAAGTGGCGTGCTGTGCCTGCCGAGTATGGCCCTGGTGGATGGCGGCACAGACTTTCATCCGCTGGGGCAGACATGGCGTCTGGGAACGCCTGCTGAGCCTGGTGCAGGGGAAGGGCTTGCGGCTCGGCATGGCCTTCCTGGACGGCAGCAACATCCGCGCACATCAGAAGGCTGCCGGCGCGGCCGAAAAGGGGGATCCCGAGCCCGACGCGATGCGCGTGAGGCTCTTGGCCGATCACGTGGCGGCTATGGCACCAAGGCCTGCGTGATTGCCGATGGTGGTGGACGTGCGGTGGCCTTCCGGCTGGCGCCGGGCCAGGCGCATGAATTGCCGATGGCCCGCGCCCTGCTCGGCTGCCTGCCAGGGGTGCCGACCTGGGTGGTCGCTGATCGTGGCTACACCAGCCATGCCTTGCGCGAGCACATCTGGAACATCGGCGCTCGACCTGCCATCCCACCGCAGCGACATGAAGCGCCGGTCGCCTGCTCCGCCTGGATCTACACCAACCGCAACAAGGTTGAGCGCCTCTGGGCGCGGCTGAAAGAGTGGCGCGCCGTCGCCACCCGCTACGAGAAAACCGCCCGATCCTTCCTCGGTGTCCTCTGCCTCGCCGCCTCGCTCGATTGGATCAACAGCAACGGACCCTAGAGGTAGCGGTGAGACATGCGAGATAGTGCGCCCGAGGGTTGGGCGCCCTTGTCATGTGGTCTGCCGTGCTGTGACGACAGGGCTGCCCTTGGGCGGCATCAAGCCGGGGATGCGAAGGATGCTGGATAGACGGACCGGCACTCTGCATTGGCATAGCGTCCCCGGTCCCGCGCCCTGGTAAGTGTTCCTTATCGCTGTTGTCGCGGCGGCAGCGCTGCTGGCGGGTGGCATGATCTTCGGCAAGTTCGGTCTGTAGGCGCCTAATGAGCAAGGGCGCGCAGATAAACATCTCCTACGGACGGGATCTCCACCGCTTCAGCTCCTGCAAGGTGGCCTGCACAGCCCTTCTGGCGGATGCCACTGCCTGGATGCCTTGCTTGCGTTGCTCTTTCACGCTGGGGCGAGAGTGACAGTAAGGCACAGCCCCGGGATGACGCAGGGCTGCTCCCTGCCCGCCTGCTAGATCAGGTCGACCGGGTAAGCCTGTCGGCCCTCGTGCTGGCCGAACTCCAGGTAGTGCGCAAGGGGGTTGAGCCGCGCATACGCAACATCAGGGCTCGCTTCGAGGTAGGCTTCCGCGTCGAACTTCGCGGATGGCGACTTGATGTCAACCCCGTAGTCGCTAGTGCTTTTCAGGTAACTGCGGTACGGGTCAACCAGATCGTACAGCAGTTGTTCGCCGTAGAACGCCGCGTCGAACCACTCGTTGGGGTTGCGATGCTCGAAGCGCCCAAAGAGTTCGTAATGGGACAGGGCGTTCATGCCCGACGCCGCCACGTCCGGGTTCTCGGCCACATAAAACGAGGTGTCGAACAGCGCAGTGGGGTCGCGGCCCTCGCTGGCACCGAACTCGAGGTAGTGCTGGAGCGGGTTGACCCCCGCCGCCTTCACGTCCTGGTTCTGCCGCAGATAGAATTCGGCGTCGAACAGGGAGCCAGTATCGCGACCCTCGGCCCAGCCGAACCGCAGATAATGCTCCTCGGCGTCCATGCCGGCCTGCCAGACGTCCTTGTTCTTCGAGTAATACAGGAGGTCATTGACCAGCCCGTTGCCGTCGTTCTGGACCACCACGCCGTCCGTGAACCGGATGATGTCAGGGCGCAGGTAAAAGTTCTGGACGAGGTTGTCACCCTCGACCTGCCACCAGCCGTTCGCATCATTGACCGTACCGCTTCCCAAGGAATGGCCGGGGCTAACGTCCCGATCATCCCAGTAATTCCGCGTGTATGGACCCCAATATTCCGAATAGAGCACAGCTAGCGCCTTTGCATCTTACCTCAATCTTAACAAGGTAATGCTACGCTCAAGATGTGGTCAACAATGACCCTTCAAGACGCCCCCGCCAAATCAACCACCAGTGGCGTTTTTCTGGGGGACTACGTAGCGTCATCTAGCCACCCCTCAGGATGCCTATAGCCGCGCGGAGGGATGCGACTTAGGTAGGGAACCCATACAACTATCTGACGCTGTTAGCGTTTTACCTCCTGATCAGGTTTGGGAGGTGGGGAGACGGCGACGGCGTGGTTGTTCTGGCTATCGGATGAGGCTTGGGTGGCGATCGCGCCGCACCTGCCGCGCGGCAGGCCAGGCAAGCTGCGTCAGATGTTGCAGATCCAGCCTTGTGCGAATGAGGCATCCAGTGTCCCGCCGAGATAGTTGTTTGCCTTGTCCTTAAGGCCACGCATATCGGCTTCGCCGTAACTGGTATACTGAAGCTGTCGGAATGCAGACAGTTCCATGTACGCCTGCGTCCCTCCACCAGGAGAGAAGATCTCCAGGACCTTTGTTTTCTCAGGGCAGAAAATCAGGTTTGCTAGTGCGGCACCGTGATTACCCACCACAGCAGATGCTGATGCGAACGCATCGATCTGCTCACCAAAACTGAGATCAGCAGGCTCAATCTCGACAAACTTGGCTGCCTCAAAGAGGCCTTTCAACTCCGCATAATTCAACAGAGGCCGCGTGCCCTTTCGTGGAACAAACAGACGTCCATTATGGGACTGGTTTTCTTTCTCACGAATCTTGCTCTGCCACCAGTCCAGTAGAAAAGGGTGCCCATGCTGCATGGGGTGACGGAAGCCGAAGTTCGTGAATGATGTAGAGCAAACAACCAGACGCCTGCAAAATGTGAGGGAATCTAAGCCGATTGAGAATAATCCATCAGGGTTATGGCCGACGTACTCAACACTCTCTTTTTGGTACTTGTGTAGAACATCCCGGCACAGGATGTTGTCCGGCTTGATCTTCAAAATTTCGGCCGCAGCCAACCGAGGCAGCCAGTCGACGACCCAGTGGCAGTACGTAGCGCCCCAGAAGTTGTCAGCAACAAGGGCCGATGTCCCAGGCAGAATCCTCGCGCTGCCTTTCTCAAGCTTGGCAATGTCATCCACCACGTCTCGTGTAATGGCATGAGAGGCATTCTGGATGACGCGTAGATCCTTGTCCAAGACGTGGATCATTCCACAGCGAGAACGGACGTAGACATCTTCCAGCACGTAGACGTCAATGCCAGGTGAGAACAACGAGTCCGCGCTGAGCAACTGGGAAACTCGTGTTGGTGCATACCCTACGACGGAGAACTTGGCCTCCCGAAGAGGGAAGCTAAACTTTGAGATGCGCTCAGAGGCGTTTGCTGTAACGGTGTCGACCTTTGCCTCAAAGTCGTTATTCAGCTTCTGATGTAGAGCGTCGAGTGCCAAGAGGTCGAAGTAGATGATCTCTTTCTTGATATCAGCCGCATCCTTGCTGGCGTCTTCTACCAGTCGGCCCGCACTCTCCAGGTTGCCTACGTTCATCGCCTCCTGAGCGAGTGTGATATAGGCGCGGAGACGAGCGCCACTTGCAACCATCTTTGGTAGCAACTTGGGCGCCAACTCAAGGTGCTGGCCATTTCCAAGCAGGCGCGCAGCATCAAGCCCTTTTGATGCAATCAGGCTCTGCTGTGCAGCGTTATATTCGCCATCTGATGCCGCCAGACAGAGCTCCAGAGCATCCTTGAACCTGAGTTCACGAATGTGCGAAAAGATGTCAGACTTCAACTGCTCGAAGTTGCCCGCGCTCATCAGGTCCCCCCAGGACGACTGCAATTTTGCACCGCAATATAATTTCTCTCGTGCTGGCTAGTCTAGGCTTGAGTATTGCCGCTCCGCGGGGGGGGGTTAGGGTCTGTTAGAGGCTGGCTGGAAACTCATGCGGAACGACCGAGGCGCCGGACGAGGAGCATGACGGAGGCGGCGTAGAGGAAGGCCTCTGCGGAAGCGACGGTCTGCTCGAAGTCGCGAGCCAGCCTGCGGTTGCGGTTCAGCCAGGCGAAGGTCCTCTCCACACCCAACGTCTTGGCTGGACGGCAAAGCCGACCTGGCCCTTGGGCCTGCGGATGGTCTCCGGCGTGATGCAGGTTGCCCTGGCAACGCGCTCTCCGGCGTAGGCGCTGTCGGCGAAAACCCTCTCCCATTCCGCGTCCGTCAGGTCGCTGGCGATACGCAGCCCGGCTCGGCTATGCTGCGCTCGGCTGGTCAGGGTCCACATCAGGCACTCCAACTTGGTCTCAACTACCTGTTGGAATCACGCCCGACCCGGCAGGCCAATTCTCATTCCGCTCCCGTTTCCAGCCAGCCTCTTATGCTGCAGCGAAGCATGAAGGCTCTGCCCATTGACCTCGATTCGACATAGGTTGCGCCCGCGCCCGGCTGGGCGGGAAGACGGTTTCATTAGCGAAGGAAGGACTTAGACATGAACGATCCCCTAAGCAGCCACGAGGTATGGGTGGTCTGGGGCGGGGTCTTCCGCGATACGAGTTTCGCCGAACTGGAAGCCGGCACTGAGGAACTGCACGGTCCCTTCCGCAGCCAGCAGGATGCCGAGAAGGCCTGGCTGGAGCGGATGCGCCGCATGGTGGACATCGCCTCGCACCGCCTCTTCGTGCTGCGAGCTGTGCCGCCCTCCGAAGCGAAATGACAAGCTTCGGCTAATCACTGATTGCCGCTGTTCTGACGTCAGAATATCGAGTGTCTGCCGACGCGGAGAGACGAACTTCTGACGTCAGAAGTTTTGTAAGCAAGGCGGCGCCATCGCTTGATACATGGCGGCATGCGCCAGCCATTAGATTTGGCACGAGAACAGATGCCTCTTACAAGGAGCAATCTACCGTAGCCCTGACGGCAGAGCGCCAGCATCGCAACCCATTATTACATCGTGACGTTGGCAGCCCAGCCAAGAGGAGCTGTGCCATGGACCAGAAGATCACCATTGCTCGCCCCGCCGCCGAGGTTTTCGGTTACCTAGCGGATCATCGCCATTTGCGGCACTGGCTGCCTCATCTGCGCCGAGAAGAAAGCCCACTGCCTGAAGAGGGCCTCGAGATAGATCACGCCACCCGAACCTTAGCTTGGTCTTTTGCGCCCGCTGGGCACTGGCGGATCACTGGTGAAGGTGCGATCTCAACCCTTTATCTTCATCTCGATACAGAGTTCGCTCAAGCCGTGGATCCGACCGAAAGAGAGAACCCCCATTCGGCAGCAGAGCATGGAGCTGAGGCGGCACTGCAAAGCCTGAAGTCTCATATTGAGCAGGCAGAAGGCGGCGACCCCGATTTGAGAATGCCCCCAGCGCCATGGCGTTCGTTTGGACATACCCCGGAATAGAATCGCCAATTCTTGGCGAATAGGCCATTGACAGCAGATACGGAGATTATTCCGACAGCACTATGGTAAAATTACGAGGCCACTATTCGAATACCTTAAATTATTATCAGTTCCAAACTGACCTCTGTATTCTATTGAACTGTCGATCGCTACAAATATAGCCATAAACATCACGAGACTAAGGGTTAGGATTAACAAGAGAAATCTTGGTGTAGACATCAGTGTACCTCCGGCTGATGTGTATCACATTTGCGTGAGCTAAAATCAACCAAAAGTTGACTTGCTATGGCGACATATGCGCGCCTAGCCTTCGGAACGTTGATGCGTATCGATAGCGTTTCGCATTGTCCGTCGTCAGAACATTCGGCACAACTCGCGGCGTAGATTAGCGGAGTGCGGACCTCGTCAGGGGGTTGATGTTAGGCGGCGAACTTGCGGTGCTGCAAGCGCCGATGTTCGATGGTCTGTCGCTTGATCCTTTCGCGCAGTTTGATGATTGCCGGAGCCCTGCCGAAGTAGGCGTCGGCAGGCGTCACGTTGGCCAGGCTCTCGTGGTATCGCTGGTGATTGTAGTGCTCGACGAAGGCCTCGATGTGGGCTTCGAGGTCGCCGGGCAGGAAGTAGTTTTCCAGCAAGATGCGGTTTTTCAGGGTCTGGTGCCAGCGCTCGATCTTGCCCTGGGTTTGGGGATGACACGGGGCGCCGCGGACATGGCTCATCTTCCGGGCCTCGATGTATTCCGCCAGCTCACCCGCGATGTAGCTGGGGCCATTATCGCTGAGTAGCCGGGGTTTGTGCAGCACCGTGGCGCTGTCGCAACCAGAAGCCGCCAGGGCGAGGTTCAGCGTGTCGGTGACGTCCTCGGCTCGCATGTTGGTGCACAGCTTCCAGGCGATGATGTAGCGCGAGAAGTCGTCGAGCACGGTCGACAGATACATCCAGCCCCACCCGATGATCTTGAAGTAGGTGAAGTCGGTCTGCCACATCTCGTTCGGCCGCGTGGTTTTCGTGTGGAACTGATCGGCAGCCTTGATCACGACATAGGCCGGGCTGGTGATCAGGTCGTGGGCCTTCAACAGGCGGTAAACCGTGGATTCCGACACGAAGTAGCGCTGCCCATCGGTGAAGCGCACGGCCAGTTCCCGGGGGCTCAGCTCAGACTGTTCCAGCGCCAGCTCGATGATCTGGTCGTGGATGCCCGCCGGGATGCGGTTCCACACCCGGCTCGGCGCCGATGGCCGATCTTCCAACGCCTCCGGCCCGCCTTCGAGGTAGCGATCATACCAGCGGTAGAATGTCCGACGAGGGATGCCGAGTTGGTCCAGCGTGCGCTTGGCCGACAGGTGCGACTGCTCGACGGTTCTGATGATCTCGAGCTTCTCGGATGCGGGATATCTCATTCGTCGTTGTCCCCATCCGCGACCATGCTTTTTTTGAGCAGACGGTTTTCCAGTGTCAGATCGGCCACGCATTCCTTCAGGGCCCGGGCTTCGCGGCGCAGGTCCTGGACCTCTCCGGTGGTCGCGGCACGGGCGGTGTCGCCGGCCAGGCGGCGCTTGCCAGCTTCCATGAACTCCTTCGACCAGGTGTAATACAGGCTCTGGGCAATGCCTTCCTTGCGGCATAGCTCGGCGATGCTGTCTTCCCCGCGCAGGCCATCCAGCACGATGCGGATCTTGTCCTCGGCCGAAAAGTGGCGCCGGGTCTGTCGGCGGATGTCCTTCACTACCCGCTCTGCTGGGGCCTTGGCGGGCGATTTTACATTGGAGGATCTGGGCTTCATCTTCGTTCCTTCGTCACTACGACGAAGCCCAGATCCTCCTTAAATCACAACCTCAAATCTGTGCCATTGGTGCTGACGGCGGACACGCCAAGCTGCGGCACGACAAGTTCGGCGCCTCCTCCGAGCGCGGCCGCAAGCTGCTGGATCAGCTGGAGTTGGAACTCGGCGAGCTGGTCGCCACGGCGGCCGAGGACGCGGCGCGGGCGGAGAATCAGGCAGAAATCCGGCCTGGAGCACCACCGCGCAGGCCGTCCCGCGGCCCTCTGCCTGCCCATCTGCCGCGCGAGCGGGTGGTGCTGCCATCTCCCTCCGCCTGCTCCTGCTGCGGCGGCAAGCTGTCCAAACTCGGTGAGGATGTCACCGAGACCCTGGAGGTCATCCCGCGCTCGTGGAAGGTCATCCAGACGGTGCGGGAGAAGTTCTCCTGCCGTCGGTGCGAGGTGATCACCCAGCCACCTGCGCCGTTCCACCCGATCGCCCGCGGCAGGGCCGGACCGAACCTGCTGGCCATGATCCTGGAGGCGAAGTTCGGCCAGCACCTGCCCCTGAACCGGCAGAGCGAGAGCTATGCCCGTGAGGGGGTGGAACTGAGCGTCTCCACCCTGGCGGACTGGGTCGGTACCGCGGCGGCCACTCTCTCGCCGCTCCACGCGCTCATCGAGGCGCATGTTCTGGCGGCGGAGCGCCTGCACGGGGACGACACCACGGTGCCGCTGCTCGCCCGCGGCAAGACGGTCACCGCCCGCCTCTGGACCTATGTGCGGGACGACCAGCCCTTTGCCGGGCCCGCGCCACCTGCCGCGGTGTTCTACTTCTCGCGCGACCGCACCGCGGAGCACCCCAAGCGGCACCTGGCCTCCTATACTGGGATCCTGCAAGCCGATGCCTATGCCGGGTTCGGCGAGCTCTACCTGGCCAGCCGCAAGCCTGGACCGATCACGGAGGCGGCGTGCTGGGCGCATTTTCGGCGCAAGGTGTTCGAGTTGGCGGAGGTGGTTCGCGCACCTTTGGCTGCTGAGGCCGTGCGCCGCATCGACCGGGTGTTCGAGGCCGAGCGAGCGGTGAACGGGTGCCCGGCGGCCGATCGGCTCACCCACCGGCAGAGCGTCGTGGCCCCGCTCGTTGTCAGCCTGCAGGCCTGGATGCTGGAGACCAGGGGCAGGCTGTCGCGCCACAACGACCTGGCCAAGGCATTGGACTATGCCCTCAAGCGCTGGGCCGCGTTCACCCAGTTTCTCAGCGATGGCCGGATCTGCCTCACAAATAACGCGGCCGAGCGCGCCCTCCGCGGCGTGGCCCTTGGCAGAAAGGCATGGCTGTTCGCGGGCAGCGACCGTGGCGGCGAGCGGGCCGCGATGATCTACGCGCTGATCACCACCGCGAAGCTGAACAACGTTGACCCGCGTGCCTGGCTCGCCGATGTGCTCGCCCGTATTGCCGATCACCCCGCCTCCAGGCTCGACGAGCTCCTGCCTTGGAAGTGGCAGCGCGCCCAAACCCCTGCGACCGCTGCCGCCTGAGCGTCACCCGCGGCCATTACCGGAGGGATACCAATTGCCCGCCGTCGTCAGCGGCGCACCATTCCCGGGCGCGCCGGATCTGCGAGATAACGCTCCCCGTCAAGCGAAGCACGCCGCAGTCAACAGAGCACGCTTACGGAGGTGGTGCCGCCCTTCCTGCTGAAGCGGCTCCGCTGGTTCGAGGATCCGTGCTCCAAAGGGCTGGCGCGCCATCCGCCGGCGGTTCCGCGCGTGACCTATCAGGTCGCCGTGGACGATGGCTCGGTCAAGATTTCTCGTCCGAAGGCGAAGCGCGCTTCTTCGCCTGCCGCGGCGGCGGAGTAGCGGCACCGTTCACTCCTGCCCGCTCCAGCTTTTCGCCCTGTCGCAGGATGTGGTCGGCACCCTTCAGGCCCAGCGCCTTCGGACCGGCCCAGATGAGATAGTAGAGGTGGCCGCCCTTAGTGTTCTTGATGAGACGCGCCGGGGAAACATGCCCGAACACCTCCTTCAGGCGCGCGCGGTACCAGTCGAGCAGGCGCTGCCCCGCATCGCTGCGCTTTTCGAGGCGAGTGCCGAACAGGTCGGCCTTTTCGTCATAGACCTGCGCATACCAGTCCGGCGAGCCGAAGAAGCGATCTAGAGCCTCACGCCAGCCCGGCTGCAGCGCGGCAGAACGCGGCAGCACGCGCTGGATCGCCATGCCGAGGGTGAAGTTGATCATCACCTCGATGCGCTTCGTCTTAGCGAGGCGCTCGATCATATCCCAAGAGAGCTGCATACCGAACGGATCGAGGAAGACGACGGCCAGATGGCCGCTTCGGCCAAGATGGCCCTTCAGTAGCGCATCCAGCTCCGCGTCGGCCGCACCCTGACGCACGTCGATCCGGTGCCGGGAGCCGTACTCACCGTGAAGCTGCTCCAGCATGGCGGCACGGCCCGGATCGCGCTCGATGAAGACGTACTGGCTGAATGGGGTGGTGATATCGAGAGCCACGCGGGGAGAGCCCCGGATGTATTCTTCCGCTGCGGCGTCGATCGGCGCGGCCTCCGCCTGGGCAAACAGGTCGGCGACGGCGGCGGACGCGGCGGTGCGCCGGATCTTGGCATGCCCTGCCCCGGCGAAGGCATCGACGAAGGTCGTGCTCTTGATCCACGCCTGGTTCTTCAGGGCAGTGGTGTAGAAGTTGAGATACGCTCCGAGCGCATCCAGTTTCTCGCGCGCCCACGGACCGACCGTAGCGCCAGGCGCAGGATCACTCATTCAGCGGCAGCAGCCATGTTCCAGGGCCTAGATTGCGGGAACTCGTCCCATTCACGGCCGTCCAGCGTCCTGCCGCCTTGGGTGGGGCGGAAGCCGCCCCATTGCTTGAAGAAGAACGGCACCTCTGCCGCGACGCATTGATCGCGGATATCGCGCACCCATTGCGGGTCCATGGGCCGCGAGCGCGGGCCGCTTTCCCCGCCGACGATGACCCAATGAATGCCGCTTAGGTCCAGCTGGCCGATTGGGCCGATCAGGGGCTCGATCGACAGGAAGCGCACGGCGGCCGGAGCTTCCTGCAGGTGACGGACGCGGGACATGCGGGCGCGGTCCTCGACCGACACGCCGAGCCAGATATGGCTGGGTACTGGACGGGCCGCATAGCGCTTGCGCAGAAAACTGCGCATCAGGCTGCTGCGCTTGGTCAACATCTGGAACTGGTGCCAGTGCGCCTGTTCCATTGTGTCGAAGACCTGCTCGATGAAGGACACCGGCACGTCCTTGTGGAACAGGTCGCTCATGGAGTTGACGAAGATCCGCCGCGACCGCTTCCACTGGAGGGGCTGCTGTAGCCGCTGGGGCCGCAGGGTCAGGTCGAAGCCGGTCTCGAACGGATGGCCGGGCACGCCGCGGAACCGCTCCGAGAACCGGGCCGCGTAGCAGTTATCGCAGCCCGGGCTGATCTTGGTGCAGCCAGTGACCGGATTCCACGTCGCGTCAGTCCATTCAATGTGCGAAGCGTCAGCCATGCCGAGCCCTGGAACAGACCGCGAATCTTGCATAAACAGGATGCAGTCGCAACGGTACAACCACGAAGCGGGCTGATGTCATACTGACTCCTGTGCTATGGTCGGAATGGCTTCTCGGCCTGCTCGATGGCATGGGCAATGGGGCGGCCGAGGAAGCGGAACGCAGGGGTCGCTCCCGCATCATCACCTACACGCTCGAGGAAGAAATCGGCTTCTCGCTGCGCTATGCGAGATGGCAGCGGGATGACCATGTCTCCAAGGGCGGTAGCTGGAACACACCGTCCCGGCCCCGGATCGACAAGTCGCCGACGATGCTGAAAGTCCGCTGGTATCCAGACCTGCATCCGCTGGAGCCGCTGAAGGAGCCCGCCCCACCGAAACCGGCGCAGGGCAATTTTTGGCAGCAGCTGGTCGGCGGGGGAGCAGGCCGGACGCGGTCGCACTAGCTCACTGGGTCGGTCCGGTAGGCGGTGATGGTGCGGATGCGGGCGGCGACGGCTGGCCGATGATCCCCTTCGTCACCGCGATCGGTGACGGGTCCTTGTCGAACACCCACGCTCCGAACAGCACGAGCAGAGTGAAGATCACCGTTGCGGCCAAGCCGCTGAAGATACCGACGCGGAAGGCCGTCTTCGTGGAGGTCGCCGCGGTCACCGTGGCCGTCAGCTCCAAATTCAGCCGCTGCACCTCGGCCAGCAGGGCGCTGCGCACGCCCTCGTCACGAGCCTTCTCGATCTCGTCCTGCATGTAGGCCGTGGCCGCGAGGTCGAACGTGTCTTCCGCACCGGCGCGGAACTCCTCGAACCGGCTCATCGGCTGGTTGGCGATCCACTCGTCCACCTCGGCCGGCGTCGGAAGCCGCTCGTTGCGCTCCTCGAAGAGCGTGACCCAGTCGTATCGGGCGGAGGCGTATGCTGCGTAGGCAAGGTGAGCCACCTCGGGGGAGGCCCCAGAGTGCTTTAGGAAGTGCTCGAACACCTCCCGGTCATTGGACGGCATCTACTTTTTCTTGGTGAACAGGCCGGTCTGCCGGTTGGCGGTCTTCAGCGCGCTGGCGACCTTAGCCGCCCGGCTGGCACGGAGAGTCGCGACGGAGGTGGAACTCGCGCGGGCGGAGCCGCTCAGCGAGATGACGCGCCCGGAGGAAGCTGTCTTCGTCGTGTTGCCGCTCGATTTCGGCGCAGCCATACCCGCTCGTCCTTTCAGGCCCCATGAGCCGTTGCACCTTAACATAGGGTCGCACCGGCCGGAAATGAATGCCGACGGCTCAACGCCTGATCACGTCGGCGAAGCTCGGCCCCCCCCCAGCGCAAGCAGCGGAGGCGCTCGATCACCTTGTAGACTTGTAGACTCCTAGGCAAGGAGTGCCGCCGCTCCGGCTCGGCCAGCCGGTGGCCATCGCGTTCAACAGCGGCAACCTGCTGCCGGTCGCGCAGGCGCTGCAGCACGCCGCCATGGTGGCGGTACCAGAGCGGATCCACCGCTCAGCCGCGCTGAGCCTGCACTGCCGGGCGTGCGCCATACCGCCGCGCCCAGGGCTGGCGCACCAGCGGCTCACACACCATGTCCTCCTGCCGCAAGGCGTCCCTGATCAGCTGGCGCGTCACTTCGCGGCCATGGGCATCAGCAAAGTCCAGCCAGTCGGTGCCGTCCTGATGGGGGGCAAACTCCGGCAGCAGCACCAGCCCGCCCACCGCATTCGCCGCCTCGGTTGCCTTCTCCTTGCCGACATTGGGCAGGAGCTTTTCCCGCCTCGGCAGGTGATGGTCGTTGTCCGCGGCGAAGACCTGGCGCACGCCGGGATAGGCGCGCTGCAGCGCCTGCGCGACCGGCAGCAGGTTGCCGCTGTTGAACGCGATGGCCACCGGCTGGCCTAGCATCTCCCGCATCGCCGCCGCCGTGGCGAAGCCCTCCGCGACCAGCAGCGGGCGGGCCGGGTGGATCTCCCGCGCACCGAGCAGCGTGAAGAGGCCATGAGTGCGGCCATCTGGCAGAAACAGCTTGCGGCCGTCCGGGTCGATGATCTGCAGATTGCGGATCCAGCCCTGCTCGTCCTTCACCGGCACCAGCAGCTTGCCGCGATTGTCCTGACGCATGCCGTGCGCAAGCACGCCTTTACGGCTGAGGTAGGAGTTATCCCTAGCCTCGGTCCCGCGCATCCACATGGCAAACGCCTGTTTGCCGATGCGTTCTTCCGTCGCCTTCCGCTCCGCCTCGCGGGCCGTGCGTGCTGCCGCAATCCGTTGACGGTCCGCCTCGGTCAGCTCCCGCATCGGCTGAGAGGATTTCCATGGCTCGGCATAGCCGGTGCGGAAATTCTGAAGGAAGCCCGCCGGGTGGCCGTCTGTGTAGCCGACATAGCGCCCGGATTTCTCCGCGCCACGGTCGCCATCCACCTGTCCCCGGTGCCATTGGCCATCCATGATGGCGGGCTCATTGAGTGTAAAACCGGCGCGGTGCAGCTCGTCGGCGAACTCGGTTTCCACCTCCGCACGCTGCATGCTGTGCTCCTTTCGCTGGTCTCCTATCATAGCACCACACGGGAACAAGACGAGAACAAAAAGCCGTAATCTTCGAAATTACAGGGAGATAGACGATCCCTGCCCGCGCTCCACCGTCACCTCGCGCTGCAGGCGCAGCCGCTCCGCCGCCTGCCTCACCGCCTGCGTGACCCGCTCACCAAATTCCCCGAGCCGCTGCACCGCGCCGCGCTGGCGTGTCGCCACCTGCTCGATCGCCTGCAGGGCGGGCTTCAGCGCTTCGGCCTCCCGCCTGCGCTCTAGCGTCTGGTGCAGGCCGGTCGGCGGTCCGCCATTCCGCTGGTTCAGCTCCGACGGCATCAGCGATGCTGGAAGCGGCGCACGGTACCCCGCCGCACCTGGCTGGCGCGCGCGAGGAAGTCGAGCGCCATCACCTTCTCCGGCTGACGCGAGAGGTTGGAGGCGTGGCCTGCTGCCTGTTCGATGGACACCGAGTTTAGCCTGAACTGGCCAAGCGTTCGAACGCTACAGGGCTGAGATAGCCGATGGCCGAGTGGCGTCGCGTCGGATTGTGGAACCGCTCGATGTAGTCGAACACCTCTGCTCGGGCGGCGTCGCGGCTACGGTAGATCTTGCGGGCAAGGCGCTCGGTCTTCAGCGATGAGAAGAAGCTCTCCATCGCGGCGTTGTCCCACACATTGCCCGACCTGCTCATCGAGCAGGTGACGCCGTGGTCGGCCATCAGCCGCTGGAACCCCTCGCTGCTGTACTGGCTGCCCCTGTCCGAATGGTGCAGCAGGGCTCTTGGCCTGCCGCGCCGCTAGATCGCCATGACCAATGCATCGGTGACGAGCTGCGCCGCCATCGTGGCGCTCATCGACCAGCCGACGACGCGGCGTGAGAAGAGGTCAATGACGACGGCGACATAGAGCCAGCCCTCAGCGGTCCAGACATAGGTGAAGTCGGCCACCCATTTCTGGTTAGGAGCCCCTGCATTGAACTGGCGGTCGAGGATGTTGGCGGGGACGACGCCTACCGCCCGCTCGCCCCTGTCCAGCGGCAGGCGGCGTCGTCGGGGCCTGGCTCGCAGCCCACCCTTGCGCATCAGCCGCTCGATCTTGTGCAGACCGCAATCGACGCCGTCCGCCAGCACATCATGCCAGACCCGGCGGGCGCCATAGGTCCGGTCACTCGCCAGGAAGCTGGCGCGTGCCATCGTGCCAATCCGCTCGTCGTCGCGGCTGCGCTGGCTCGGCTTCCGGGTCAGCCAAGCATGAAAGCCGGAGCGCGATACACCCAGCGCCGAGCACAGCCAGGACAGCGGCCAGATACCCTTGTGCTTCGCGATGAAGGCGAACTTCATGTCGCATCCCTCGCGAAGTAGGCCGCGGCCTTTTTTAGGATGTCACGCTCCGCCTTGAGCTTGGTGACCTCCCGCCGGAGACGGTCGATCTCCTGCTGCTCAGGCTTTACTTGGCCATGCCCAGGAAAGGCGTGTCGCGGGTCAGCCTCGGTCTCCCGCATCCAGCGGCGCAGCACGCTCTCCGCAATCTCGAGCTCGCGGCAGGTCTGAGCCACCCCCACTCCGCGATCCCTGACCAACTTTACCGCCTCGAGCTTGAACTCGCGGCTGAATGTCCTTCGTCCCATTCCAGAACCTCCGATCGGGTGAAAACCTTATCCAGGTGTCCACCAAACCGGCAGCAGGCCAGCCGTCCAACTCGCCGCCATCGCCAGCTACTGGTTATGAGTCCTGACCGTAGCCAAATTCCTTCAAGGCGTGCCCCAGAAGGTCAACTCTCTCACTCCACCTAAGCTGATTCTACAGGTGAAGGCCAACAAGGAACGAATTGTTGTCTTGTTAACTAGCTAACTTGTTAGCAAATCTACCGAGTTGACGGCTGTTTCGATCGCTTGTAAGCGAGGCATCGCACTGGATGACGTGGAGACTGGGGTGAAGGTCATTACGGTTGGGAGCCGCAAGGGAGGCTCGGGAAAAACCGTGTTGTCCCGGCACCTAGCGGTGTCAGCTCTGCGCAGCGGGATTGAACGGGTCGCCATCGTCGACCTCGATCCGATGTCCGGCATAAGCCGCTGGTGGCAACGCCGA
>NZ_RCVQ01000017.1 GCF_016107285.1 Roseomonas sp. KE0001
CCTGTCAGGCTTCATTCTCTATCACTCTGCACAAATTGCTGTCCCGCCTGACAGCCCGGATCAGGCTTTGCCGGTGTCGATGGCCTGGCCCAATGAACTGTAAGTCTTTGTCTGTTTTGCCGCAGATCGCAGCGGAGCGCCACGACGCTCCTCAATGGCCTCCAGCAGCAGGCGGCCCCGATCGGCCCAGTCGAAGGCATCCGCAGCCGCGGCGAAGGCGCGCTCCTGCCAGGCATTGAGCTGCGCAGGCTGGTCGATGACGACCTGGACACGCCGCAGCAGGCCATCCAGCTCCGGCTCCAGCAGCATCTCCGCCTGCACCTCCGGCGGCAGGCCGCTGGCGCAGGCCGAGAGCGCCGCCACGGGCACGCGGTTGAAGATGTATTCCAGCAGCTTCATCTTGAAGCCGCCGCCGATCGGCTCGGCCAGCACCGCCATCCGGGCGGCCGCCAGATGCGGCGCCGGATCCTCGACGAAGCCGGTGAAGCGGGCCGCCTGGTAGCGGCCCTCGAGCGTGCGCCGGAAATCCTCCGGCATGTCGCCGACCACGCGGATCTCGATCCCCGCCCGGGCCAGAATCGGATCGGCCTTGTCCAGGAAGATGCGCAGATTGGCCTGCTTGGCGGACCAGCGGTAGGAGCCGAAGAGCACCACGGCGCGCGGCGTCTCCGGCCCGATTCGGCGGGCGGCCACCCGCGTGCCGTCATAGCCCGGCACCAGGGTTAGCACCCGGGCGGCCGGCGCATCGGCGGCGAAGAGCGCCGCATCGGCCTCGGTGATGGTGGTGACGAGGTGGCTGTTGCGCGCGATCCAGCGTTCGAAATGCCGGGTCTTGAGGTAGTTCTGCCCCAGATAGAGCCGCTTGCCGAGGGAGGCGGTGGCATCGCGCCACTGCATCCCGGTCACGCTCGCCTCATGGTCATGGGTGACGAAGACGAAGGTCGGATCGCCGGCGAAGAGATGCCGGTGCCGCAGCGCCCAGCCCATCCCGTACTGGTCCACCACCACGGCCTGCCAAGGACCCTTCCGGGCCAGCTCGCCCAGCGCCGCGCGATAGGCCGGCACGTCATGGCGCGCCGCCACCAGGGGCATGGGGCTGGCCAGGGCCGGCAGGCGCCCGCGCGGCTGGCCCGGCACGACATGCCAGGTGATGCCGGACATCGGCTGAGGCGGCACCTCGGCGGCGAAGCCGGCGAAGGTCACCTCCGCCCCCGCATGTCCCAGGGCGCCCGCCAGTTTGGCGGTATAGATCCGGTCTCCCGCCGTCCAGGGAAAGGGCAGGGTCCGGGCGAGCCAGAGGCAACGGGTCATGCGGCGATCTCCGGGACAGCGCGGAAGCCGGGCGCCTCGTCCCGTGCCGAGAGCTGCTGGATGTGGTCCGCCAGCCGCAGCGCCAGGGCGACGATGGTCAGGGTCGGGTTCGCGTGGCTGCTGGTCGGGAAGACGGCGGAGCTGGCCACGAAGAGATTCGGCACGCCATGCACGGCGCAATCGGCGTCGACCACGCCGTCCCGCACCGTCTCCGCCATGCGCGCCGTGCCGATGTGATGGCCACCGACCGGGGTGGAGGCCCGCACCTCGGCCTCGATCGTGGCATCGTCGAATTCCAGCTCGGCGCAGCCGGAGCGGGCGAAGGCGGCGCGCGCCACCTTCATGCCGCGCACCAGGCTGTCGATGTCCTGCGGGTGCAGCCGCCAGTCCACCTTCAGCCGCGGCATGCCATGCGCATCGCGCGCCGTGGCCAGGGTCACGCGGCTGTCGGGATTGGGGATCTGCTCGGCATTGACGTCCAGCGGATAGCGCCCGTCCCGCGCGCGCACCACAACGAAGGGCAGCTTGCGGCTGGCGAAGGTGCGCTTGCGCAGCCAGGCCTGGCCGAAGCGCAGCACACCAGGGGAATCCCGCAGCACATTGGTGGCGTGGGAGAACCAGAAGCGGCCATCCCGCACCATCTTGCCGCGGTTGGCGATCTCGATGGTCGCCAGCTTGCGCCGGTATTCGGGCAGGATGGCGTCCTTCACCAGATACATGGCCGAGAGCACGCCACTGCCATGCGCCGGATCGGCGATGAGCGGATAGTGCAGACGGAAGATGGTGTTCAGCAGCCCCTCGCGCCGCTGCGCCTCGGCGGAGAAGGAGAATTTGCGGCGGACATAGACGCCGTCCTCCGTCATCTCGAAATCCAGCGCGACCGGCCGGTCGGAAGGGCGCAGGCGCAGCCGGCCGAGCGTGTTCTCGGCATGACACATGTAGTAGCGGCCGAGCGCTCCGCCGGCATTGCCCAGCCCGCCACGGCGGCTGCCGTCGGAGGCCATCAGCAGGCGCGGCACCTCCAGCCCGCCGGAGGCCAGCACGTAATGCCGGGCCCGCACGGTGAAGCCGCGCCCCGGCGCACTGGCGCCTTCCAGCCGCTGCACCGGCCCGTCGCCCTCCGGCGTCACCAGACGGAGCGCCTGGGCGTTCAGCAGGATGCGGACCGCGGGCGCGGCGGCGAGGCGGGCGAAGGTGGACTTGCCGAAGTCTGTGGGCCGGCTGAAGCGCTCCAGCCGCGAGGCGACGATATCGGGATCGCTAAAGCCTTCGATGGTCGGCGGCGCGGCGGGACCGAGCGCCTCCGACACGTCATAGGCATAGGCCCCGGCCTCGCACAGCTCCTGCGCCCGGGGATAGTAGGCGGCCAGATCCCTCCAGGCGATCGGCCAGCCGCTCATCGGCACCCAGGGGCGCCGCTCCAGGTCGATCGGGTCATAGGGCACGCAGCGCCCTCCCCAGATGGCCGTGGCGCCGCCCAGCACGCGGCGGCGGTACATGTGCGGCGGGGAATGCGACGAGCCTTCGGCGACCTCGCCGTTCAGCCCTTCCTGCGCCGCGGCGTCGAACTTGCGGCCACCGGCCTCCAGCACCAGCACGGACAGGCCGCTCCCCTCCAGCGCGCTGGCCAGGGAGAGGCCGGCCGCGCCACCTCCGACGATGCAGAGATCCGCCTCCAACTCCACACCGGGAGTCAGGGACAAGGCGTCGAGGATCATGCCGAGGTCTCCAGGGGCCGCGAGGGCGGCGAGGTGATGGAGCGGGCCGCCTCCACGGCCTCATCCAGGTGCCGGGCCGAGGTGGTGCCGACCAGCGCCACGGACCGTTCGAACTGCAAGGCCACCCGCAGGGCCGCTGCGCGAGCCGCGGCATCGCCCGCCTGTCCCGCGAAGATCTCGCGCAGCATCAGGCCGATACCCTGGCCCGCAGCCTGCGTCAGGGCCGGGCGCATGGCCTGGGCCACGTCCAGGGGCAGTTGCAGGGCCGCGACCGAGGGCAGGCGCAGCGCCTCCCGGGCCGCCGCGCCGTCATCGCAGGAGATGCCCCAGGCGCGCAGCTTGCCGGCCTGCACCAGGCGGTCAAGCAACTCGAAGGGCGCGCCCTGGCGGATGGCCTCGGCCGAGGGGCTGTGCAGCAGGAAGAGATCGATCCGCTCGATGCGCAGGCGCCGCAGGCTGGCCTCGACCGCACCTTGCAGATGCGCCGGGGAGTAGTCACGCGGCAGCGGCGCGGCCCGCCGGCTGGCGATGGCGCCCCGCAGGCCAGGCAGGCGGTGGACCAGTTGGCGCAGCGGCGACTTGGCCAGGGCAACGACACGCTGCGTGGCGGTGAAGCGCTGGCCGGCCTTGGTGACGATGGTCACCTCATCCCGCCGCCCCGCCAGGGCGCGGCCGATCAGCCGCTCGCTCTCCCCCTGGCCATAGATATTGGCGGTGTCGAAGAGCGTCACGCCGGCATCCAGCGCATGGCGAAGCAGGGCCTCGGCCGCTGCCCCGCCGCAACCGCTCAGGGTCGATCCAAGGCGGCTGCAACCGAGGCCGAGGATGGAGGCGGACAAGCCGCTACGATCGCCCAGGAAGGTCACGGGCAGACTCAAGGTCATAGGGCAGGCCTGGTGCTAAGGGGCGCCCAACCGGGCGGCGTGGAATCCTGAACCGCCGCCGGCCGCTTGGGCAGGACGCAGAAGATCAGGATCAGGATCTGCAGCCGGGGGTCGAGCAGCATGCCGCCGAAGGTCATGTAGCCGATCAGCATCGCGGTGCTGATCCAGCCCGAGGGGCTGGCCCGGAACAGGGCGGTCAGGAAGAACGGCCAGAAGACCGCCGAGCCCAGCAGGCCATACTCGAACAGGATCTTGGCCCAGGCCGGATCATGCGCCTCGTAGGGCACCAGCTTGGCATGCTGGGCATAGGAGCCCGGCCCCAGGCCGAAGAGAACATCCTGCGCCGAGGAGAGCAGGAACTGGCCGATCAGCCAGGCGCCGGCGATGAAGCGGGCCGTGGCGCTGGAATTGTCGCTGCCGAACTCGTTGATCCGGTTGAGCAAGGCATCGGCGTTCCACAAGCCGCCCGTGACCAGGGCCAGGACACCCACCGCCGCCATGGCCGCGATGGCGCCATAGGCCCGACGATGCAGCAGCACCCAGGGCAGCAGGAACAGCAACAGGATCAGGCCGGTGCCGGAATAGGAGGTGGGCAGGGCGATGAAATAGAGCAGCAGGCGCCAGGTGGCACCGAAGAACAGCAGCTCCAGAATGATGGCAATCGCCAGATACTGGGAGAACGTCGATGGTTCGAGCAGGAAGAAGCCATTGCTCTTGAAGTAGGGCGAATCCCAGGTCAGGGGATTGGCCGTGTTGAAGTTCGGCAGCAGGAATTCCTTCGGAACAATGTTGCTGAAGGTGAAAAGATCCGCCGAATTCATGAAGAACTGCGCCACATACTGCGCCACACCCAGGACCGCGCAGACCAGAACCATCTTCTGAAAGGCCCGGACGCAGCCCTCCAGCACGCCCTCCGGGGAGCGCAGCGAGAAAATGAAGGGCGCATAGATAATGAGCATCAAGGCCATGGAGGGCACCGAGGCGGCGCCCGCATTCATCGCCAGGCTGAGCGAAACCACCGTGGCCAGGACGAAGAACATCGCCGTCCGGACCGGATCGAGCACGAAGGCGCCGCGCAAGGCCAGAAGCAGCATGACCACCAGGGTCACGATCAGGTTCAGGGCGATGCTGTCGTCGCCTGCCGGCAGCCCGAAGCGCTGCAGGAAGATCGAGGCGAAGAGCGCGACCATCAGGCAGCGCCGGACGAAGGCGGCCTCCGCCGTCTCTCGCGAGGCCGCCTGTTCCGGCTCCTCGCCGAACGACAGGGCAGGCCCGGTTGGGAAGACTGGCTCCGAAGCGTCCAGCCGCAGGGGCGACATCATGATCAGCTCACACAGCCAGAGAAAACGACGGAAAGGCCTGAGCGCGGCTTCCGCTCTGCTTGCTGCACCGCGAAGAGAGGTTTACGAAACCTCCCAAATCCCATGGCGGTGTCCTACAGCAGGCCGGTATCGGGAGCCAAGCCTGACCCAGGGCCGTGCCGGAGGGGGAACAACCGGCGAGGCGGGCAGGAGCAGACGAGGCCATGGCGAACTTCCCCCGAAGCGAACGGAGCCCAGAGGACGGCGCCCAGAGCGAGAGCATGCCACCTCCAGGCAGGCGTCAGAAGTATCCGACGGGGTGGCGACGAGCACCGTCGGTGTGAATACACCAGAAAATGGTCTACTGATCCTCTTAATGGTGCATTTTCTCAACCGCGAGCCACTTTTATGTGAGCAATGCACGATTATTTGGACAATCGCGAGGCTCGTGGTTATGGAAAGATGCACCTGGTGGCCAGAGCTCGTCGCCTCTTCCGGCGCCTCGCCGATGCCCAAGGGCTGGCACCCTTAAGTTTCTGATGTGGCCTTCATGAGGCAGAACGTATGCGCCTGACAGACCTTCTGAGCCTTCTCTGGCGACGCAAGCTGGCCTTGGCCACTGCCGCCGTCATCACTGGCCTGCTGGGCTTCGTGATCACCAAGTCGCTGCCGATCCGCTATTCGAGCGAGGGTCTGCTGCTGGTCGAAAGCCGGGATCAGAGCATTCCCGAGCTCAACCAGGCGGCTTCCCTCAATACGCCCGGCCTGCAGCGCATCACCACGGAGGCGGATATCCTGCGCTCGCGCCGCCTGGCCGAGCAGGTGGTTCGCGACCTCGGCCTCGAGAATGCGCCGGAGCCGCCCAGCCGTGGCCTCGCCGCCCTCTTCGCCCCGGTCGGCGCCTGGCTGCGGGGTGTCGCCGCCGATATCGACGCCTGGCGCATCGCCCTGCTGGGCGAGAGCACCGACCCCGCTCTGGCCGACCGCCCGGTCGACAGCATGAGCCTGGCGGTCGAGAATCTGCAGCGCTACCTCTCGATCGGCACCGCCGCCAACAGCAATGTCGTCGCCGTCCGCTTCTCCTCGCCCTTCCCGGACGAGGCCGCGAAGGTCGTGAACACGCTGATGAACCGCTACATCGAACTCGAGGTGGCGGCGAAGCGGGACACCACCCTGCAGGCCAATGAGTGGCTGACCTCCCGGCTGGAGACGCTGCGCCGCGAGGTCGAGGAGGCGGATCAGAGGATTCAGGCCTTCCGCCGCGAGACCGGCCTGCTGGAGACCTCCCAGGGCTCGGTCAGCACCCTGCAGATGAACGAGCAGCAGGCCCGCGTCGCGATGGCGCGTCAGGAACTCTCCCGCGCCCAGGCCGCGCTCGACAGCGCGCTGCGCTCCGGCCAGCGGGGCAGCGCCTCCAGCGAGGTGCTGGGCTCTCTGGTGATCCAGAGCTTGCGCGACCGCGAGGCGGAGATCGGCCAGCGCGCCGCCACCCTGGCCCAGCGACTGGGCGCGCGGCATCCCGAGCGCCTGGCCGTGGAGGCCGAGCTGCGCGACATCCAGCGGCAGATTGGCAACGAGACCGGCAAGATCGTCTCCTCGCTCCGCCGCGAGGTGGACGCCGCCCGCGCCCGCCTGTCCGATGCCCAGGAGCAACTGAACAGCTCGATGACCACGGCCCGCAGCGGCGCCGAGAACGAGGTCGTTCTGGCGCAACTGACGCGCGAGGCCGATGCCAAGCGGCAGATCTACCAGGCCTTCCTGACCCGCACCGAGCAGACCCGCCTGGCCTCGGCGCAGTTCCCCGCGGCGCGCGTGATCTCGCCGGCGGTGGAGCCCTTCCGTCCGAACGGCCCGCCAGCCTCCGTGGTCGCCGCCTTCAGCGCCTTCATCGGCTTCTTCCTGCTCGCCGGCATCCTGGTCCTGCGCCGCATGGCCCATGGCACGATCAGCACGGTGCAGGATCTGGTCTCGCTGACGGGCGTGCAGAACGCCGGCAGCCTGCCGGCGCTCGGCCGCGGCCGCCGCCGGCGCATGCCGGCCCTGGTGCTCGATCAGAGCCAGTCCGGCATCGCCGAGACGCTGCGTGCCCTGCGGCTGACCATGCAGTCGGTCGCCGGCGGCGGGCCGGCCAATACGGTGCTGGTCACCTCCTCGGCCATCGGCGACGGCAAGAGCACCGTCGCGGCCTCGCTGGCGCGGCTATCCGCCGCCGACGGGCTGCGGGTGCTGCTGCTGGAGACCGACATGCGCCGCCCGCAGATGTCCTCGACCTTCGGCGCCCCCTGGGCCGGCCGCAGCATCGAGGCCGTCCTCTCGGGCGAGACGCGCTTCGAGGATGCGGTGCAGGTGGATGAGCGCTCGGGCCTGCACACCCTGCTCTCGGACCGTTCCTCGCCGCATCCGCAGGCGCTGATCGAATCCCGCCAGTTCGCCGAGCTGATCAACCGGGCCCGCCGCGAATACCATCTGGTGATCCTGGACAGCCCGCCGATCATGCGTGTGGCCGATGCCGTGGTGTTGGCCCAGCACAGCGACGCCGTGCTCTTCGCTGTCGGCTGGGAGCGCACCTCCCGCACCGTGGTGATGGAGGCGATGCGCCGCCTGCCGCGCTCGATGCGGGCCCGCATGGCGACCGTGCTGACCCGGGTGCGGCCGGGCCGTCTGGACCCGCTGGGCTATTACGAGGGCTATGCCAAGAGCGCCTCGCCCGACCTGAAGCGGCTGCCGGCGCCCGGCGCCTGATCCCGGAACGCCTGCCGTTCGCGCATGGAAAACCCCGGAACCGAAAGGTTCCGGGGTTTTTCGTGGCCGATGTGAAGGCCGCCGGGTTTAAACCCGGCGGCATCCATGGTGTCAGAAGCGGCGCTCGAAGACGGTCACCACATCGCCCGGCTGCAGCACCGACTGGCGGTCGCCGCGGAACTCCCGCGCGACGCCATCCTCGCCCAGGCGGGTGATGGAGACGTAATCGGTGACGGCGCGATAGTTGAAGCCGCCCACCACGGCCACGGCGGAGAGGACCGTCATGCCGGGCTGGTAGGGAGTCTGGCCGCCACGCTCGACCATGCCCAGCACGAAGATCGGACGGTATTCCTGGACCTCGACCGCGACCGAGGGGTCGTTGAACAGGTTGCGGCTGCGCATGCTGCGCGCGATCGCCGTTTCGGCCTGGGTGGTCGTCAGCCCGGCCACCGGAATGGCGCCGACCAGCGGCAGCGCCACGGTGCCGGTATCGGTGATGCGAAACTCGCCGGTCAGGCGCGGATCGTTGAAGACCGTGACGCGCAGCTGGTCGCCCGCCCCGAGCCTATAGGCGCCCGCCGTGGTCTCCGGCAGCGGTGGCAGGTTGGCGCCGGGCGTGGCGCAGGCGGCCACCAGCAGCGACAGGCCCAGCACCATTCCGCGCAGCGCACGAGGGCCAGCGGCAGTCAAGAAAGCAGGGCGAGACATGGGGCACTCCCGGAATAGAGAATTCTTGAGAAAAGCATGACACTGTATCAAAGACTGTCACGCCGGTGAACGCACGTCACATTGAAGCGGCCACGCTCGAGGCCCCGCGACTACAAGGCGAAGCGCAGCCTGACTTGAAACTGGTTGATCCCGTATTCGCGCGCGCCATCCGGCGCCGAAAGGCGCTCCGTGTGCTGATAGCTGGCGAGCACCGACATGTTGCGGTTCAGCAGCCATTGCGCGCCGACCAGGACAATACCGTCGGTGACATTGCCCTGCTGCGGATAGTCGCGATGCTCGGCCCGCAGCTCACCGGTGACGATGACGTTGCGCAGAAGCTCATGGTCGACGGTGAGCCGTCCCTGGGTGCGCGTATAGCTGACGTTGCTGGCGCGGATGGATTCCTCGATGGTGCGCGAAACCGCCAGGGTCGCCGTGGTCAGCTGCGTCGGCAGATAGGTCAGCTGGCCTTCGAATGCTGGCCCGCTCAACGTCTTCAATGCCGGGGAATCATAGGTCCGTTCACGGTAGCCGGCCAGCAGGCGGGCCTGCCAGAGGCCTGTCAGGTCGTAATTGATACCGGCCTGAACCTCCCAGGTGAAGGAATCCCGCCCGCTCTGGCCGGACTGCTGGTAGTTGATGTCCTGCAGGCGGACCAGGGTCAGGATCTCGCGGCCCTCGACAATGCTGTAAGCCGCCTGGACCTCGCCTAGGATCGTGTCGTAGTCATTGACATTGTTGAAAACGCGGACGCCGTTGACGTCCGAATTCTCATAGCGAATGGTCCTATATTCCGCGGTGCCGGTCAGGGCCAGGCGATTGAAGGCCGCGGTGCCACCGACCAGGAAGATGTCGCTGTCATAGGGGATGGGCTCGTTCAGGCCGCCGGCCTGCACGTCGAAATTGTCCACCTCGAGATGCGAGCGGGTGTGCGTGTAGCTGGCTCGCAGAGATGAGGCCCGGCCGATATCGTAGCGGCCGGCGATGCCGACGCTGAAGTCGTTCCAGTTCTGATTGCTGTTGCTGAAGTGCTGCCGGCTCGATTGCGAGGCGGTCAGGCCCAGCGCATGCCGCGTCCAGAAGCTGTTGGCCGAGACATTGACGGTCTGCGCGAAGAAGCCGTCTTCCACGTCCTCGCCCGTGCCGGGCTGCAGGTTGTCGTCATAGCCCACGCCGGCCTCCACCGCGCCGTCGAGGCGGAAGCCGGAGAGGCGCACGCCAGCCGGATCGTAATCGGGCCGCGGCCGGGACCGGACAGTGACGCCACGCTGGGTGTCCTGCGGGCTCATGGTCTGCGGCGGCTCAGGGGCCGATTGGGCGTGAGCAGGCGCGGCCATTCCAGCCATTGCGGCCGGAATGGCGAGAGCCACCAGACCGTGCAGACAGGAGGCACGCCATGATGGGAAGGGCCGGAGAGAAGGGGCGGCAGTGTCTGCCTTCCTGCCGGCGACGTTCTTCTTCTGCAGACGCATTCAGAGGGCCCTACCCAATCTCGTTCTCTCCCGCATCCCTATGCATGCGGCATGGGATTGTCCCATGAAAACCCACCGGATCAAGCCTTTGCCGCACGTCCCGCGAGAGTGTCGATACAACCGTTGCTTTTCTGCACGCACCTTGCCGACGGCCGCTCAATGCCTTTGCGCGCCATGCGACTGGGGGGTTAACTCCGGGCCACGCTGACCAGTCTTTGCGAAACGGGCGGTCGCGACGGATGCAGGAGGACACCTTCATCAGTCAGTTCCACCCGCGCTTCCGGATAGGCCGCGACAGCAGGAGCAAGGGACTTCCTGAAATCTCTCTTGAAGGTATGCAGTTCTGAATAGCTGGAGCCAAACTGATCCCTCAGGGCGGTCCAGCGCACTGGCGTCGGACCGCGTAGCGTGTGCAGCCTGTAGGCGAGCCAGATGTAGAGATCGAGGCTGGCGCTGCGATTGCCGAGTTCGCGCAATGCGGTCTCCTGCAACGGCACCGGATGCTGGCGCATGGCATCGAAGAAAACCTCATCAAGAACCACGCGGTCATCCCACATTTCGGTCTGACGGAGATCCTCGCCCTGCTCCGAGAAGCGCAGGCCGGAACGCACGAAGCGGCCCGCCGCCCAGCCTTCCGTGCCCTCACCCTCCCAGAAGAATTTCAGGCTGCAAGCGGCGATCCGCGCCGCCTGCTCGCGCAATGCCTTGCCCGTCTCGCCGCCCCAGGAAAGACCCATGCGACCCAGCCAATCCCGCATGGAGCGGCCCAGCTCGACCTCGCGGCTGTTTGTCCTGGCGGCCTGGGTCTGCAGGTAGAGCAGGATCATCCTGGCTCTGGCGCCATACGGGACGCCATGCAGTTTCGGCGCGCCACGGGCCAGCCTGAGACGACCGGGCTCCACCAGCAGCGTGACGCGGTGCCCCCGCTTCTCCCAGGCGCTGTCATCGGGGAGCCGCTTGTGGGGCAGGGATGTCAGGCAGAAGCCCGTATAAGTAATCCCAATGCGGCTGGCATCATCAGCCAGGACCTCCGCAGCGATATCCACCAGGGCCTTGCGCTCCGGAGGGACCATGGCGCGCGCCTGATCCCTGCCATGGAGTAGGACCAAGTGGCGTACACCATGCGCTGCATCTTCCTGCATGGCCCTCTCTGCCAAAGCTTGGCCCTAGTTGCCGGGAGAGGATGGCTGCCGTCAATGGGGGGATAACTCCGGTCTCTATGTAGTTAACTAGTAGATTCTTATTAGTTGAATCCGGAGTTATCCCCCCGGGATAAGCCCGCTTTTCGGAGTTAACCCCCCAATTCCCGGAGTTAACCCCCTGGGATAGATGCCTTGTCCTGTGGATAATTCCTGACCGCCCGGAAGGGTCGGAGTTATCCCCCCGGGACAATGTGGGCGAATCGGGCATGGTCTACCGGCCCCGGAAAACCGAAGGGCGCGGCCCCTTCGGAGCCGCGCCCTGAATGTTCTCGACAGCGCCCGGCGACGTCGTCAGGCCGCGTAGAGCGCGTCCTGCTCGGAGCGCAGCCGATCGATCATCCGGCCTTCCGGAATCTCGACGTCGTCATAAGTCAGCACCGCATCCTTCGGGACATCGCGCTTCAGCGTACAGCCGAAGGCCAAACCCATCGGCAGCAAACCCTCACGACGCGAGGTCGCGTAATCTTCGCACTGGCCGTAACTCATGTAGCCGCCCAGGGCATCGATCGTCTCGCCCGCCTTCAGATTGATCTTGGCGGTGGTGATGACATCGACGCGGGGGCCATCGATCGGCTGGATGACCGGATCCTGGCACAGCACGACTCGCGCCACGGAAAGCGGCACCTCGAAATGGCAGAGGTGATAGGGCGTGTAGAAACTGTAGAGTGGCCCGGTGCCCAGCTTGTACAGGTTCAGGTAGTGCTTCTGCTTGGGATCGTCATGCGTGGCCAGGACATAGACGCCAGGGCCCGGCTTGCTGCCGACGACATAGTCGACGACGCCCCCCTTTTCCCGCAGCATGTCGATGTCGTAGGACTTGGTCAGTTCATCGACATGGCCGGCATGGTTGAGGCCGATCATGCCGCGCCGGGCCACCGTCATGCCCGTGGCATTGGCGACGATCGCCTGCTCGAAGCTGATCTTGGTGCCATCCGCGAAGCTGGTCACCATGTAGGGATCCTGCCCCCATTGGGCGGCAAAGCCGGCCTGGGTGGTCGGATTGCGGTAGGGATCCTGCAGCCCCTTGATATTGCCGCAAACCAGCGGCGTCAGGCCGATGGAAACCACGAAGCGGTAGAGATTCATCTGCACGCCGGGCTGGTCGCCGTCGCAGCCCGTGAAGATGACACCCGCCGCATCGGCCTTGCGCTTGAGCAGGGGCCCGACCGTCGCATCGAGCTCGGCATTCATCGAGACCATGTGCTTGCGGTTCTCGATGGCCGCCAGGGTGATGGCGGCGCCGTATTCGATGGCGCCGGTGGCATCGATCAGGCAATCCAGGTCCGGATTGCGGCAGAGCAGCAGCGGATCCTGGGTGATGGCGGCCCGGCCCTGGCGGATGCAATCGGCCAGGGCATCATCGGTCTCCACCACCGCGATATCGGTGACGCCGGCCTGCTCGAAGGCCAGGCGGGCCTTGTCGAGGCTGCGATTGCAGATCACCGCCAGCGTCATGCCCGGGACCGAGTTGACGATCTGGTTGGTGACGCCCTTGGCCATGAAGCCGGCCCCGAACATGCCGACCAGGACCGGCTTGCCGGAAGCCTCGCGCTGCCGCAGCAGCCTGTCATAGATCATGATGGTTCTCTCAGCGCCTAGCGCAGGCCGCGCAGTTGCTCGACCCCGTGGAAGTCGGGATCGAAGGCCGGCCAGTTGAGGTCCTTCTCGGAGGCGATCTCCGGCTGCAGCGGCCACTCGATGCCGAGATGCGGATCGTTGTAGCGCAGGCCACGCTCACCGCCGGGCATATAGGGGTCGCTGACCATGTAGAAGGCTTCGGTGTTGTCGCGCAGGGTGATGAAACCATGCGCGAAGCCCCGGGGGACATAGAGCATCTTGCGGTTCTCGGCGCTCAGCTCGACGCCGAACCACTTCCCCTCGCTGGGTGAGCCGGGGCGCAGATCGACGATGACGTCGAACAGCGCACCCTGAAGGCAGCGCACCAGCTTCACCTCCGCGGCCGGCGGAAGCTGGTAATGCATGCCGCGCAGCGTGCCCTTGCGGAGGCTCAGGGAGTTGTTCACCTGAGCGTAGCGGCTGACCAGCCCCGCTTTGGCGAACTCGTCCTCGCAGAAGGCCCGGGCGAAGAAGCCGCGGTCGTCGTGCCGCGGCTCGATCTCGATCACATAGGCGTCCTGCAGCGGGGTCTTGCTGAAGATCATGCCGGCACCCGGTGACGCTGCTCCAGATTCTCGTTCACCGAGCCGGAATTGATGTGCCGCTCCAGCGTCACCAGGCGGATGGCCGGCGACTTGCGGTAGTCGCGATCGGCGAAGCCCTGCTCCTTCAGCCGGTCCCGCAATTCGGCGATGGCGCCGTCCAGCGTCTCCTGCGGCTGATGGTCCGGGGCGAGTTCCGCGTAAAGCGAGAAGTCGACCTTGTAGGAGCGCTTGTCCGGGGGGGCCTCGGTCGCGATGGAAACCTTGGCCTCCGGAAGAGCCCGGCCAACCGCCTCCGCCAGATCCCGCACCTGATAATTCCAGCGTGCCGAGCCGACATTGACGGTCAGGAACTTGCCGCCATTGTCCGGCGAGCGCTGCACGGCCCATTCGATGGCTCGCGCCATGTCGCGCACATGGATCAGCGGCCGCCAGGGCGTGCCATCGCTGAGCACGCTGACTTCGCCATTGGCCAGGGCGCCGGCGACGAAATCATTCAGCACCAGGTCCAGACGCAGCCGCGGCGACATGCCGCAGGCGGTCGCGAAGCGCAGGCAGCTGATGACCATGCCGCTGTTGTCGAGCGCGCGGAGGGAGTCCTCGGTCGCGATCTTGGACCGGGCATAGGCCGTCAGGGGGTTGAGCGTGTCGCTTTCCACCCGGGCGCGGCCCTCGGAGGCGAAGCCATAGACGCTGCAGCTCGAGGCGAAGACGAAATGGCCGACACCGGCTTCCGCCGCCGCCTTGGCGACCTTGACGCTGGCTCGGTGGTTGATCTCGTCCGTCACCGCCTCGAAGCGCTGCCCCATCGGATCGTTCGAAATGGCGGCCAGATGCACCACCGCATCGAAGCCCCGCAGATCTTCCGTGGTGATGTCGCGGACATCGCCGAAGCGCTGCTCATTCAGCAGGGTTTCGGGCAGCGGATCGCGGGTGGTCAGGCAATGGCCGAACCAGCCGGTATCATGGCCGACGAGATAGGCTTCCGGAAATGTCTCGCGCAGACGCGCCACGACGACGGGGCCGACATAGCCCATATTGCCGGTGATCAGGATACGCATTGGGTGTTCAGCCCTTCCACACGCGCCAGGGAGCCTTGCCAGAGGCCCAGAGGCCTTCCAGATGACTGCGGTCGCGAATTGTGTCCATCGGATGCCAGAAACCGTGATGCTGATAGACCGACATCTGGTTGTCAGCCACCAGGCGCTCGATCGGCGCGTCCTCCCAGACCGTGTCGTCGCCCTCGATATACTCGCCAACCTTCGGGCTCAGCACGAAATAACCGCCATTGATGAAGCCGCCATCGCCCTGGATCTTCTCCTTGAAGGCCTTGACGCGGTTGCCTTCCAGGCTGAGGGCGCCGAAGCGACCGGCGGGCTGGGTCGCCGTCAGCGTCGCCAGGCGGCCTTCCTGCCTGTGCAACGCGATGGTCGCGGTGATATCGACATCGCCGACACCATCACCATAGGTCAGGCAGAAGGCTTCCTCATTGGCCACATAGGGCAGGATCCGCTTGATCCGGCCACCGGTCATGCTGTTCTCGCCCGTTTCGACCAGCGTCACACGCCAGGGTTCCGCCCGGGCGTTGTGCACCTCCATGGAGTTCCTCTCGAAGTCGAAGGTGACATCAGACATATACATGAAATAGTTTTTAAAATACTCTTTAATGACGTTCCCGCGGTATCCGAGGCAGACAATGAAATCATTGATGCCATGAGCGCTGTAGATTTTCATGATATGCCAAAGGATCGGGCGCCCGCCGATCTCAACCATTGGCTTTGGCCTGATGCTGGTCTCTTCTGCGAGCCGAGTACCCAGTCCACCAGCCAGGATTACCGCTTTCATCTTCGACGCCCTTGCGACCACAGGAAGGTTGAGGAGCCACAGGATCTGCGACCCGGAGAGGTTGCCCAAATCTGCGGCGCGCGTACAAATTTGTACAGCTCACGACGCGATGCGTAAAAATTGCAAAAAAGCTTTTTTATTTAAAATGACAATGTTGAGATTGGCGCGTTCCACGCGGCCCTGGCCGGCCCCTCCTTGGGGTGGCGGCCAAGCTGGCGGCTCGTTTCTCTTACCGGCTTCACAATCCCGAAAATGCATTCGCCTTTCGCTTGTATGCGTCGCAAAAAAGCGAGAGAGAGTAAGTTATAAGGACTTCGGTCTCGCCCCTTCCACCCGGGCCTACCCGGGTACAACGATGAGCAGCAGCATGGACAAGACTCAGATCACCATCGGTATGCCCGTCCGCAACGGGGGTGATCAGATCAGGGTCGCGATTGATTCCTTGCTGGCGCAGACCCACAGCGACATCAAGCTGGTCATTTCCGACAATTGCTCGACCGACGACACGCTCGAGATCTGCCGCGCCTATGCCGAGCGCGACCCCCGTGTCATCGTTCATGCTCAGGAAAAGAACCTGGGAATTTGCGGCAACTTCCGCTTTGTCCTCATGCAGGCCGATACGCC
The DNA here is from genome assembly GCF_016107285.1 of Roseomonas sp. KE0001. Lineage (GTDB taxonomy): Bacteria > Pseudomonadota > Alphaproteobacteria > Acetobacterales > Acetobacteraceae > Pseudoroseomonas. The sequence goes on from NZ_RCVQ01000017.1 coordinate 15,967, forward strand.
CTATTTCATGTGGGCCTGCCATGACGACATCTGGGAGCCCGAATTCGCCGAGCGCAACCTGCACAACCTTCTGGCAAATCCCGGGGCCGTGGCCAGCACCTCCCGGGTCGCCATGGTCTCCGTGGACGGCAGCCGCGCCCTCTCCAACGGCACCTACCCGCTGCAGGGCGATGCCCGGGAGCGCCTGGTCCGCTTCTTCTGGGATCCTGGCGAGGTATCCCGCTTCTATGGTGTCTTCCGCACTGAGCCGCTGAAGCGCAGCTTCCCCGAGGATATCGATGTCTTCGGCTATGACTGGATCGTCATGGCCCTCAACCTGCTCGAGGGTGAGCATCTTGAGTTGCCGGAAATTCTGCTGGCGCGCGAGGATCATAGCGAGGACCACTATCATCGGACCCTGGTCCGCAAGGAGCCGCGCCGCCTGCACCGCTGGATGCCGCACCTGGGGATGATGCAGGTTCTGCGGCGAAAGCTGCCGCCGGAATTGTGGCAGGCCTGCCGCGCCCGGGTGCTTCGCCGGAACATGATTCAATCCCTGATGTATGCAAAGTACCGTGTTCCGGCCGTGGCGCCGCTGGTCAAAGGTCTCTCCGCCCTGGAAAGGAGCAGGCTTCGTCTGCGCAAGCCCGGGCGGCTGGAGATCAGCGGCTAACTCCTCCTATTGGACCGGTTACAGGCTCGACTTAAACCAAAGGTAGGCTTACGATTTATACCACTCGCCAAATGGTCGAATCTTCTTCCTGATACGCTCCGTCGGCGCTACTGTCTTTCCTCGAGATATTCATGCGAGAAGTGCAATTGCCGGGGTGAAAACCCCTGGCCGCTGCCAATATCCCCGTATGAAGATCTCGATATGAAAGAGGCGGGATCATGTCGCTGATATCGCAGTCGCCTACCCAGCTGACGCGGCAGAATCAGAGTCATAGCCTGGAAGTAAACTTCCCGGACCTGGAAGATACGGCGGAATCCGAATCTTCGCCCGCAAGAGGGATCTTGATCGGCTTCGCCTTCTCCTTGCTGATATGGGCAGGGATATTCGGATTCTTCTTCAGGTAGTTTCGGCGCTCCTTCCTGTACTTTCTTGAAGAAGCGGCCTTAATTTCCTGAGGTAGGCCTTGTAAAGTGGCGTCTGCATTGGTTTGACGTGACCATTTTCATGCAGGAGCCAGGGCGTAATGCACAGCCCATCGGGGACGGGACGTCCCTTTGTCAGCATCGCTGTCCCCGTCCTGAATGAAGAACACTATATCACCGCCTGTCTTTCCTCCCTTCTGGTCCAACTGGATCCGCAGCAGGGCGAAATCCTGGTTCTCGACGGCGGTAGCACGGATCGCACCTGCGAAATCGTTGAGGAGATGCAGCGGAAGCATCCGCACATCCGCCTGCTTCACAACCCTGCCCGCCTGCAATCCGCCGCCGTCAATCTGGCCGCCCGTGTCGCATCGCCCGAAAGCAGGATCCTGCTCCGCGCCGATGCCCATGCCTGGTATCCGGCTGACTTCCTGCAACGCGTCGTCACCGCACTTCAGGAGCAGCGGGCGACCTCGGTGGTGGTGCCCATGATCACCGCCGGAAATGGCGCCATGCAGGAGGCCATCGCCGCGGCGCAGAACAGTCGCTTCGGAAATGGCGGCTCGGCCCACCGCATCCGACCGGCGTCGCAGTGGGTCGAACACGGGCATCATGCCGCCTTTGACCGTGACTTCTTCCTGTCCATCGGAGGCTACGACGAAAGCTTCACCCACAACGAGGATGCGGAGTTGGATCATCGGGCGATCGCAGCCGGTGGTCGCATCTGGCTCTGCGCCGAGGCTCCGATCACGTACTTTCCGCGCAAGGACCTTCTGTCCCTGGCCCGGCAGTATATGCGGCATGGCGGCGGCAGGGCGCGAACCCTGGTCAAGCATCACCTGACACCCAAGCCGCGGCAGATGGCGCCCGTCATCGCCTTGCTGGGGAGTGTGATGGGGCTGCTCATCGCCCCCTGGTTTCCGGCCGCTCTTCTCCTGCCCCTCGCCTATGCCGGCCTTTGCCTGGGATGGGGGGCCTGGATGGCGTGGCGCACCGGCAAGGCCTCGTTGCTGGCCGCCGGCCCCGCCGCGATGACGATGCATCTGGCCTGGGGATGGGGATTCCTGCGCAGCCTGTTCCGCCACAAAGGCGCCCTGCGCCGGCAACCGCAATCCTGATCAACAGGCGGCCATTCTCAAACGGACTCTCAGGCCTGCTGGCCGGTCATCCGGCGCGGCAAGGCCAGCAGATGGGGGCGCAAGGCATTGCTGGCCAGGACGCCGGCCAGCAGCGCGATGCCAGAGGCCGCAACGGCCGTGATGAGGCGCGCCGGCAAGGACGCGAAGGCCTCCAGGGGCAGCCTTGCCAGCTCATAGCAGACCGCAATGACGAGCAATTGGGGCAGGACGCTGACACTGACCCAATGCAGCGCCTGGCCACGCAGCCTTTGGCGGAAAGCGGTCCGGGTGAACAGAAAGAAGGCCAGCAGATTGGTGGCGGCCAGGCAGACCGCCGGCAGGACAACGCCATAGAGGGGCGTCAGCAGCAGGATGGCGGGCAGATAGAAGGCGCCGCAGATCAGGTTGATCTTCAAGGCGGTCACGGGATCGCCTTCCGCCATCTGAAGCGCATGGGAGGGGCGGCACAGACCGCCCAGCGCATAGGCGATGGCCAGGATCGCCAGGACCGGCGCGAAGTCACGCCCGGCGGACGGGTTGCCGCTCAACAGCTCCAGAAAGGCGCCGCCGAAGAAAACCAGGGCCCCCGTGGCCGTCAGCATTAGCACGAAGGTTGCCTGCGAGATCGAGAAGAACAACTCCCGCAACTCGGCACCACGCTCGGCACTGACATAGGCTGACATGCGGGGAAAGGCGGCGGTGATCAATGGCGTGGTCAGCCGCACCATGGCGGAGCACATGGTGGCGACCAGCGAGTAGGTCCCGAAGACCGACAGCGGCAGGACAGCGCTGATCACCAGGGAGTCGGCAATCTGCACCATCGTTCCGGTGGCCGCGGAAGCCATGTTCGCCACGGCGAAGCGCATGGTGCGCCAGATCAGATCCATCTCCAGACGCTGCCGGCCGAAGGAAGATGGAACGTTGCGGCCAACTGCGATCGCGAAGGATGTCGTCTCCACCAGGCTGGCCGCGATCTGGCTCCAGAAAAAGGCTTCTGCCGTCGGGGCGACGAAGGCGAGCGCGCCGAGCCCGAGGCCGAGGCGCAGGAGGCCTGTGCCGATCAGGAGGAGATTGCACAGGACCTGCCGCTCCAGCCCTTCCAGCGTCGCCTGGAAGATGCCGCGCAGCCGTTGGACAGCGATGCCGACACCCATCAGGGTGATGGCCCACTGCACTTCGCCAGGGGTGATATGCTGCGGCCGTAGCCAATAGGCGGCGATCCATGGCGAAAGCAGCCAGATGGCCAGAGCCAGGACGACGGCAAGTCCTGTGTAGATCAGCGTGAAGTTGAAGACCAGGCTGCCGGTCCCGGAAGGGTTCTCAACCTGGTTTCGCGCCACCAGACGCGTCACCGTCTGGCCGAGGCCAGCATCGAAGATGGCAGCCGCCGTCAGCAGAACCGCGAAGAAGCCAATCAGGCCATACTGCTCGGCCCCTGCCAGACGGTAGCCGCCGAAAGCGATGCCTGCCTGCACGGCGAGGGAGACGGCCATACCGGAGAGGTTGGCAAGCACATTGCGCGCAATCATGACAGGCCCTCAGCACCCTTCACGCCGTGCTGCTTCCGCCGGTTGCGAAACCTGCAGGCATCTCGAACAGCCACAGGGCCGCGGCATGCCCTCTGCGGGCAGTCCTGCGACCAGGGCAAGCCTCGATCAGAACAAGTTGTCCGGTCGGACGCCGCTCTAGTAGGCGCCGCGCCGGACCAAGACCGCAGGCACGGTCTGCAGCAGGATCCGCAGATCCTGCCAGAGGGAGAACTCGCGCACGTAACGGCAGTCGAGGGCAACGCGCTCGGCATAAGTGGTGTCGCTACGGCCGCTGATCTGCCACAGACCCGTGATGCCCGGACGGACGGCGAGATAGCAGACCGCGGCAACGCCATAATGGTCCGTCAACTCCTCCTGCACCACCGGGCGGGGGCCCACCAGACTCATCTCCCCCCGCAGCACGTTGAAGAGCTGGGGCAACTCATCCAGGCTGGTCGCGCGAAGGAACTTCCCAATCCGCGTGACGCGCGGATCGCGCGGCAGCTTCCGGGAGGTCGCCCACATCTGAGCGGCTTCCGGATTGTTCACCAGCAGATCTTGCAGCACGGCCGCCGCATTGGGGACCATGCTGCGGAACTTCAGGCAACGAAAGCTTCGCCCCCCCTTGCCGACCCGCGAATGGCCAAACACCGCCGGACCACCATCCAGACAGACCGCGAGCGCAATCAGCAGGAATGCTGGCGAAAGGACAATAATTGCAAAAGACGACAGAATGATATCAAGGAAACGCTTGGCAGAATAATGCCAGCTTGGGCTGATTGACTTGGCCAGACCATAGGACTCGGCATGATCAATATGCAGCTCTGTCGAGTTCTGCATACGAATATTGTGTGGCCAATTCGTATGAGTCATGGCGCAACTCCGGTTACAAGCGGCCAGCGGCATTCAAACGCTTACGTCTCAAAATACACACAGAGCCCGCGGCATGAAGATTAATTTTGAATTTATTGCTGGAATGTCTCTCAACAGTTTGTGTTCTGAGAGTCCCACAGCCAATTCAAGACATTCGCGCTTTTTGTATACACGCTAAAGTTGTGTTCTCTGCGTGTTCTGATCCCTTGGTCCGCGGTGGCAGGAGATTCCGTCCCTGGGCTGCTGGTCAGGCTGTGCTCGCCTGTTGGGCCATAAGTCTGCACATAAGCCGTCATCGTCTCAGAGCGGCTATGCTGCGGCGCTTATAAACCATGAGAGTAAGCTTTTGAAACCACACTTCCGCGAAAGCGCGCGTCGGGAGCTTTTGATGGCCCTAGCGTCATGACAGACCATCAAACCTTGGTTTGGCATCGTAAAATCGGGCCGGAAAGGGACGGCGCTCCCCGCTTCGTTGTCTATCTGCGGGTCTCCACGGAACGGCAGGGCCAGACCCGGCTGGGATTGCAGGCGCAGCGCGATTCTGTGGCGCGCCATCTGGCCATGACCGGTGGGCAGGTGCTGGAGGAGTTTGAGGAGGTGGAAAGCGGCCGCAGGAATGATCGGCCGCAACTGGCCATGGCCATGGCCAGTTGCCGTCGCCAGAAGGCCACGCTCCTGATTGCCAAACTCGATCGGCTGACCCGGAACGTCCGCTTCCTCCTGGAAGTGGTCGAGGGCGCGGGGGAGGCTGGCGTCGCCTTCTGCGATCTTCCCGCCCTCCCCCCTGGGCCGGTGGGCAAGTTCATGCTGACCCAGATGGCCGCGGTGGCAGAGTTGGAAGCTGGCCTGATTTCGCAGCGCACACGGGCGGCCCTCGCCGTCGCCAAGGCGCGCGGTGTCCGGCTGGGCAACCCTCAGCTGAGGCCCGGAACAACTGAAACGGCGCGGCATGCCGCTCAGGCCCGGAGCCGGCAGGCCTCGCTTCGGGCGGCGGAGATCTGGCCCTATCTGGAGGAAGGGCGACAAGCGGGCGCCACCAGCCTGCAGGCCCAGGCGCAGGCGCTCAATGCGCGCGGCATCCCCACGCCGACGGGGCGCGGCCTCTGGTCCGCCACCCAGGTCCGAAGGATCCGGCTGTTGCGGGAGGAGGCGCTCAGGCGATAGGATCAAAGGAGAGAACCTTATAAGGTCATAAGGTCCTGTCCTCTTCAGGTTTCCGGCAGTGAAGGTGAACCGTTGCGCATCTATGCCTTGATCAGCCAGAAGGGGGGCGCTGGCAAAAGCATGCTGGCCAGGCAATTGGCAGTCCTGGCCGGTGAATCCGGCCGCAGCCTGCTGATCGACCGCGATCCGCAGGCCACATCCGGCAAGTGGTGGCAGCGGCGACAGATGCTTCAGCCCACCCCGGCCGAGCCGGATCTGCTGGACCTCGGCAACACCAGCCTGACCATGGCGGCGAAAGCCCTTGGCCGGCAGGAAGGAAGCGTCTTCATCGACACGCGCCCGGCGGTCACCGAACCGGAGGCGGAAGCGGCGCGGGTGGCGAATCTGGTTATCGTTCCTGTCCGTCCCTCTTCGGACGATCTGGAAGCGGTCGGGGAGACGCTGCGTATTCTTCGCCGCCTGGACCGGCGTGCCGTCCTGGTCATCAACGCCGCCAAGAATGAGATGCGCGCGCGGGACGCCAAGGCGGCCCTGTCACGCTATCCGGTGCCGGTCTGCCCGATCCATGTGGGCGACCGCGCCATCTATCTCGACGCCTCGCTGGAAGGCCGGGGCGTAGGGGAGATGAAGGGCGCCGCGGCGCGCGATGCCCATGCGGAGCTGCGTGCCATCTGGAACTGGATTCAGGACACTGCCCATGACCCGGACTAACAGGAAAGGCCGGTCCCTCGCTGAGGTCATGTCCTCCATCGAGGAGGATGAGAGGGTATCGCCGCCGGCGGAGACCGATGCCGCGGCCGCTCCCCGCCTGTCCGGTCCCGTCATTGTTCCCGTCAATATGCTGGTCACGCCGGAGGATCGTCACCGCCTGCGACAGCTCAGCCTCGATACCGGCCTCAGCCTGCAGAAGCTTGGACATGAGGCATGGAACCTGCTCCTGGCCAGGCGCGGCCTGCCTCCCCTGACCGGCGTTTCGGCCAACGTGCCCAGTGGCCGGAAAAGGTCATGACCTTACTTACTGTAAACCTTCATAGGTTCAAAGGCTGTAGGGGACTGACCGTGCCGCGCTCTCCCGCCCTCGGAGGCCCTTGACGGAGGAATTCGGCTCTCCGCGGCGTCCACAGGGATACCGAAACAAGTTCGCCCAGGGCCTGGAAGATCAGAACTCTCAGGCTTTCGAAGCCCGCCAGCCATTCCCGGCATTCATCTGGTGGATCCCACCTCATGACCTCATGAGGTTCTGACCTTTCTAGGCAACAGCCTGCTGATACACCGCAGCGAAGCCGGCCGCCTGGCCGTGCGGCTTCATGGCACCATGTTCCCGCAGGGCATAGCCTCGCCCCCAGACCGTCTCGATCAGATTGGCCGCACCGGCGCGGGCGAGCTTCTTGCGCAGATTGCAGACGAAGACGTCGATAATCTTCATCTCGGGTTCGTCGAGACCGCCATAAAGATGGTCGAGAAAGATCTGCTTGGTCAGCACCGACCCCTTGCGCAAGGCCAGCAGCTCCAGGATCGCATACTCCTTGCCGGTCAGGCTGATGCTTGCGCCGGACACCGTGACGGTCTGGGACACCAGGCAAAGCGAGAGCGGACCAATCTTCAGCGTCGATTGGCTATGACCCTTCGAGCGCCGAATGATCGCCTGGATCCGTGCCAGAAGCTCGGCAGGATCGAAAGGCGCCATCAGCACATCATCCGCGCCGAGCGCGAAGGCATGAAGCTTCTCCTGCGCATTCTGAGGCGCCATGAGCAGGAGCGCAGGCGTCCGGAGCTGAGCCTCGCGCAACTTCCTCAGTGCTTCTGTCCCGGTCATATCGGAGAGCGCCGGGCCGATCAGGATCAGATCGTGCTCGTAGAGACGAAGCATCTCCAGAGCTTCCTCTCCACCGCTGACCTGCTCCACCAGGATGGATGCCTTTCCGAGGAAGGATTTGGTCTCAAGGGAGTGACCGCCTTTTTCCTCGACCAGAAGCACGCGCATGCTGCCACCCAATTATGCAACCGATGCGTGTACACATGCGCGGATTCTATATCTGGTGTAAAGGAAATTCACTTTAGGGTGATGTAAGTTTATGGTCGGTAAACTATCCGTGCGATTTCTCTCAAAAAACCTTACGGATCTCCGGAGTTCCTCGCCCCATCATCCTTCTCGCGGCATCGGCGCTATGGGGCTCGCCGTCACACCGCTGCCCAAATTGAGAGCCTTGCCCAAGGCACGCGAGAAGTCATGGGCCGCCGACCAGCGGATATGGATGGCGTCGAAGAAGGCTTCACGGCTCACGACCTGGGCCGCATCGCCATCCCAGTACTCTGCCTGTGTTCCGCGCAGGCTTTCGGTCATCTCGCGGCGGAAGGCGGCGAGGGTCTTTCCCTGCGGGTCGCCTTGCGCCTTCCAGTCGGGATGCAGAGGCGTGGACACGACCATCAGGCGCCGGCCTTCGTGTTGCAGGCGCACCGCCAGGCTGTTCAGGGCCGCGAAGCAGGCCGGATCGGGGCCACGGACCATGCTGTAGTACAGGCCGCGGTCGCCTTCCATGTCGAGCGGACCGCTGCCATAGCGGTCGAAGACCAGGGGATCGACCTTGTTGTGGCCCGAACGCTTGCCGGCGATCTCAATGGCGTTCCGGATCAGGGAACTCGGCGCGAAGTAGCGCAGATAGAAACGCCAGGGAGATGCCTGGGCGAAGACATAGGCATCGGCATCCTCGCGGTTGAACACCTCCGCCGCGCTCTTCGAGCAATTCTCGAAGTCCTGCGGCGAGGCGATCATGACCACCTCCCGGATGGAACGGTTCCGGTCCAGCAGCCAGTTCGCCGCGAAGACGCTCTGATGCGCGGCAAGCCCACAGAAGGCGCCGTTGAGCGGCGCGATGCCCGGCGCCTGCTGGATCACCGCCTCGCCATCGAAATGGCGCCAGGCCACGGAGGAGCCCACCACCAGCAGGTTCGGCGATCGTTGCGGCGGATGATTCCGGTGAAATGCCAGCTTCTCGTCGACGCAAAGCGAGTTGGAAAAGGCGGGCGGAGGCAGGTTGCCGGTGGCTTGCAGGGTGAAGAGGATGGCGTAGAAGCCCATCAGCGCCGCCGCGGCGCTGCCCAGCACGGTCAGGATGTAGCGGGGCGAGACCGCGGGGGCCTCTCCCCCCTCCGGTCCCTGCTGGTCCCTTGGCGGCGCCGACATGGCTCAGCGTCCTTCCTTCTTGCGGGCAATCAGCTGCACGAAGTCGCCGACATCGTGCAGGCTCTCGAGCTCGGCCGTGCGGAAGCGGACGCCGAAGCGCACTTCCGCCGCCACCACCAGGTTCACATGCGCCTGGCTGTCCCAGCCTGGAACGTCCGCCGCCGTGGTCTTGGGCGTCAGGGTGATGCCGTCATCGTCGAAGACATCCTGAAACACTTCGGTCAGCGCGGAATAGATCTCGGCCTCGGTCATGCGGCTTCCACTTCGATGAAATGTGTGAGGGTCTGGGCGGCCCCCAGTTCGTAGCGCCAGAAGGTCGCGCCCGGCTCGGCGCCGGCGGGCGCGGGAAGGGGGGCGAAGCCCAGGCGGGCATAATGCTCGGCCACCATCCCGTTGCGCGCGGTCGGGCGGTACTCGCCGATCAGCGCCGTGGCCCCCTTGCGGGCTGCGGCACGGGCCAGGACATCCAGCGTCGCCTGTTCGACCTGGCGGCCGAGCACGCGGCAACTCATCAGCCAGGTGTCGATCAACAGCTCATTGGCCGCCAGGGCGGCGTCGGGGCGGGCGATCACCACGCTGATCAGCCCGTTGTCGCCGAAGCGATCGCGCAACCGCAGCGACAGCATCACCGTCTCCGGATCGGTGGAGAAGCGTTCCGTCTCGACCTCGGTGTAACGGCGGGTGGTCAGGTTGAACTGGTTGGTCTTGTTGATCAGCTGCGTGACGCGCGGCAGTTCGCCGGCGCCCACTTCCTTGACCGTCATGGTCATGGCCAGACTGCGCAGATAGCCTTCCAGATCCGTCGCCTGGTCCAGCGCCGCCTTGCGCTCGGCGTTCAGCACGTAGCTGCGGTTACGCGCCGCATCGTCGGCGGTGAAGGTGGCGGCCTCGAAATAGCCGCCGGCAGCGACCGTCTCGGGGTAGTTCGCCACATCCTCAGGCAGTTCGGGCACCGCCACCTCGGGCAGTTCGCGGCGGACGATCTCGCGCTCGGCCGGGTTGTCATCAACGAAGACCAGGCTGTCGAGGCCGATGTTCAGCGTCCTGGCGATCTGCCGGAGATTTCCCGCCTTGTCGTTCCAATTGGCCATGAAGCAGGCGATGTCACCGCGCTTCAGCACCATCTCGGGGTGCCTGGCGAAGGCTTCCTCGGCCACCTCCTGGGTGTTCTTGCTGCAGACCGCCAGGATGACGCCGCGCCGGCCGAGCGCCGCGGCATAGCGCTGGAAGGCCAGGAAGGCCTCGCCGGTCGCATTGCCCTGGCCGAGCTTGATGCCGTCCAGCCCGTCATCGCCGATCACGCCGCCCCAGATCGTGTTGTCGAGATCGAGCACCAGGCACTTTCGCGACAGGCCGGCCACGGCCATGACCACACGGGCCAGCAGGTCGCCGTAGAGCGGCGCCAGGATCGGGCTGACCAGTTGCTTCGCCTGGTGCCAGCGCACCGGATCGGCGAGCCCCGCCGCCTGGCCCTGTCGCGCCGCCATCCAGGCGAGGTCGAGCAACAGCACGCCATCCTCCCGCGCCGCAGCGCGGATGGCGGTGTTCAGCCGCTCGGTCACGGCATAAGGCGCCGCCGGCACCAGCGCCTCGAAGGAACCGAAGATCGGCGGGTCGGCCGGCACCAGGGTCTGTTGCACCACCTGCGCCCCGTAACGCTCGCGCGCCCGGCGCCAGAGCAGGCGCAGCTCCTCCACCCGGGCGGTGACGGCGGCCACGACCTCGGCCTCGGCGGCTTCCAGGGGCAGGTCGATGGGCGCGTCCCGGGCATCAAGGGCCAGCAGGATCAGTTGCGGCGCGAAGGCCGCGAGGTCCGGATCCTCGCCCAGCAGGGCTTGGCGATACAGGCCATAGGGCGCGACATGCACCGAGAGCGCCAGGCGGCGGCCCAGGCCGGAGACCCGGATCGAGGGGACGAGGTGGTCCACGGTGTGGGAGGCCAGGATGGCGAGACGCAGCGGCGTCAGGGCCGGACTCTGCTGGCCCGGCGCGGCCGGGTCGGCCAGGCCTTCCGCAGCCAGGCGGTCGATCCGCCCGGTCAGGGTGAAGTCGCGGCGATAGCCGGAAAGCCGGATGGCCGCGGCCAGCCTGGCCCTGGGCTCGGTCAGGCGTCGGGCCTCGCCGATCGCGGCGGAAAGATCCGCATGGAGCGGCAGCCAGGCGAGTTGATCCATGATCCCGTTCTCAGAACTGGAAGTAGAGGAATTCGGTCGGCGCGGCCGAGAAGGCGCGGGCCAGGGCGAAGAAGCCGAGCAGGCCGATCACCACGCCGAGGGCCGGCGTCGGGCGCCAGGTTGCGCCCGGCAGGAAGGGCTCCAGCCAGCTCTGGCGCGGGCGCCAGCCAAGCGCGGTGCGATAGTGCCGCATCCATTGCTGGGTGTTCGGCAGGGTCCAGACGAAGGCCAGGAGCAGGCCGATCAGGGCCGCATCGGTCAGATTGAAGAAAGGTACGGCATCGACGGTCAGCCCGAGGAAGCCGACCAGGCCGGAGAGCACCGGAAGGCCGGCCATCACCGGCGGCACCACCACGCCGTTCAGCCCGGCCATCCCGGCCAGCATGGTGAGCGCCCCGGTCAGGCTGGGTGCGCGGAAGAAGACCATGGCGACATTGACGCAGAGGAAGGTCAGCAGGACGGCTGCCCCGCGGTGCAGCCACCTGTCGCTGTCGAGCTTCCAGCCCCAGCGCACCTTCAGCGCCCGCCAGGCATGCGCCGCCACCAGGTAGAAGCCATGCAGCAGGCCGAAGGCCACGAACTGCCACCCCGCCCCATGCCAGACGCCGGAGATGAACATGGTCAGGATGGTCGGATAGGCCACCAGGCTGATGAAGGTGCCGAAGGTCATCTTGCCGCGGCGGGGCAGCGGCTTGCCGGCGGCGACGCGGGCGCGCGTCACCCGCATGACGATCGGGTTGTAGACATAGGCCGTCAGGAAGCGCGTCAGCGTCATGTGCCAGCGCGACCAGAACTCGATGACGTTGCGGGCCTTGTAGGGGCTGTCGAAGTTCGGCGGCAGGCTGATGCCGAAGAGCAGGCCGAGGCCGATCGCCATATCGGTGTAGCCCGAGAAGTCGAAATAGATCTGCAACGTGTAGCTCAGCGCGCCGCTCCAGGCATCGAGCAGCGACAGCGCCGCGCCGGCCTCGGCGGCCGCGAAGACGGGACCCGCATCGGCGCCCAGCGGATCGGCGAAGACCACCTTCTTGAACAGGCCGAGCAGGAAGAGCGTGGCGCCCACCGAGATGTTGTCGAAACGCGGCCGGAAGTTTCGGGGGTCGCTGAACTGCGACAGCATCTCCCGGTGGTGGGTGATGGGGCCGGCGATCAGATGCGGGAAGAAGGTGATGAAGAGGCAGTAGTTGAGGAAATCATGCTCGACGACGGCGCCGTCATGCGCGTCGCTCAGATAGGCGATCTGCTGGAAGGTGAAGAAGGAGATGGCCAGGGGCAGGACAATGTTGGGCACGCTCCAGCCCAGGCCGAAGGCATCGTCGACCGCGCCCACCAGAAAGCCCATGTACTTGAAATAGCACAGCAGGATCAGGTTCGCGGCGATGCCCAGCACCAGCACGAGGCGCGAGGGCCTGCGCAGCAAATAGCCGCCCAGGACATAGTTCGCGACCATGCTGCCCAGCAGGAGAGGCACGTATTGCGGGTCCCACCATCCGTAGAAGACCAGCGAGGCGAGCGTGAGCCAGACCCCGGCCAGGCGCTGCCGACCCGTTCCCGCCAGGACGAAGAAGCCCAGCAGCACGATCGGCAGGAAGCCGAGAATGAAGGTTGCGGAGTTGAACAGCATGGTCTGACCTTCATTCGGGCAGGCAAAGCGGGACGGGGCACACCGGCCAACCGGAACGTGTCCGGCATCGGCGCATATGTTGGATAATACTCAAAAATTATCCGATATGCGCGCGCCTGGAGAAGATCACAGGATTTTTACGATTTGTCTTCGTGAAATATTGCCATTTCATGACTTCCCGTTCATGAGGCCGCCGCGATGATCCGAGCTTTCCGCCGTGCCTGCAACACCATGTGCAGCATCAGAGTGAAATAGGCGAAGGCCTCGAAGCCGTAGACTGCGACGTAGCCGATGATGAAGCCGTCGATGGACCAGTTCTGCCAGGCAGCGACTGCGGTCATGATCAGCATGCCCAGGAAGGACAGCGCGGCGCGGCGCGCCAGGGGCGCAAGCCAGCCGATGGCGGCCAGGACGGCACCGCTCGCCGTCTGCACCAGCATCAGGAAGAGCATGACGCAGATGGCGATGCGCGTGCTTTCCGACACCACTTCGGGGTGGCCCAGCAGGGTGCCGAAGAACCTGTCGCCCAGGACATAGATGATCCCGGCGCCCACGGTGAAGGGCAGGGCACTGAGCCCGAAGGACAGCCGGATCCAGCGCATCAGCCTGGCCACGTCGTGCGCGTGATAGGCCTGCGTCTGATGCGGCATCATGGTTTCAGCCACGGTCAGGAAGGCGGTGACGCCGAATCGGGTCACCTTGTAGAACATGTCGAAGACGACCAGAGCCAGCGCGTCCCGGTAGATCAGCGGGATGACATAGTAGGGATAGATATAGATCAGGAACTCCGACAGGGAGAGCACGGCGGAGGCGGTGATGCCGCGCAGATCCGCCCGCAGCACGCGGAAGCCCTGGCCGATCCGCGCCCCGCTGAGGAAGCCGAGCCGCCGCCGCGCCACCAGGAAGAGCGCCACCAGGCCGGAAAGCCAGAGCAGCACGAAGCAGATGGCATAGACCGTCAGCGGCAGGCCGAAGGCCAGCGCCGCGGTCAGCAGCACCAGCACCAGGCGGCGCAGGAAATCGATGCCCTCGGTCAGCACATAGGCATCGAAGGCATTGGCGGCGAGGCGCAGGATCATCCAGGGCAGGGGCAGAACCGACCCGGCGAAGAGCAGCAGATAGATCGGCCGATAAGCCGCCAGCCCGAGATCCGCCGTCCAGAGCGCCACGCCGAAGGCCAGCGTCGCCAGGATGGCGGCGGCCGAATAGCTCCACAGCGCCGCGGCGACGGCGCTGCCAAGCTCCTGCCGGGAGGAACTCTCGGGATGCAGGAAATTCTGTCGCATCCGTCCGAAGAGCCGCAGCGAGATGCCCAGATCGGCCTGCAGAACCAGCGAGGCGAAGGCGATGACGGTCGCGAAGAAAGCGTAGTCGTGCAGACCGACCTGCCGCACCAGGCTATAGGTCAGCAGGAAGCTCCAGAGCGTTGCCAGGGCAGTGTTGGTGGCCTTCAGCAGGAAGAAGGTCGCGGATTTCCGCGCCGCCGCACTCTTCAGCATCAGCGCCGCCCCAGCCAGCGCTCGGCACGGTCACGCAACCTGTGCCGGCCGGCCTGGACCGCGAATTTTCCGCCCCGCAGCCACCGCGTCAGCCTGGGCGGCAGGGAGGAGGCGCGCAGCTTGGCCACGGCGGACACGGCTTCGGCCTGCGGTGCGAGGTCGATCAGGAAGCCCGCCGCCAGGGCGCGCAGGCACCATTCCAGATCCTCCGCCTCGTCCCAGGCGACGGCCTCGTTCAGCGGGCAGCGCTCGTGCACGTCCTTGCGGACGCAGAACAGCCCGCCATCGACATAGGGCAGACCGCGGGCATAGAGGTCCAGATAGCGTTCCGCCGGCACCCGCCGCAGGCTGGAGGGCGTCAGCCGCGGCACATGGCCCGGGAGGCCGGTATCGTGCACGCCGAGGGAGAGATAATCCTCCCGCGCCCCATCGCCCTGGGTGAAGACGCGGGGCGTGATGATCTCGAACTCCTCCGGCACATGGCGCAGCGTGTCGGGCGCCAGCAACACCCGGCTGTGCAGGATGGCAATGCGAGGTCCCTTCAGGGCGCGGATCAGCGCGTTCTTCTTCCGGCAGATCATCACCCGCGGGCCGGACGGCAGGTCGTGAGCCAGATAGCCCACCTGAGGGTAACCCTCGAGGCAGGCCTCGCCCCCCGAGGGGCCGCAGACCAGGATCTCGCCCCCCTGTTCCGGCCGCAGTTCCGGCTGGCGCAGCAAGGCGTCGAGGCAGGCGCGCAGCCGGGGCAACTCGGCCTCCTGGCCAGAGAAGACCACCCCCGCGCCCCATCCCGCGGGCGTCGGCGGCCGGGTGCGGACCAGTTCGATCTCTCCCTTGTCGGTATCGAGCCGCAGGGGATCGGCCTCACCGGCGGTCAGCTTGTAGGTCCATTGCCGGATCAGCTTGAAGGAAACGAAGCGGGGCCAGAGATCGAAGACATTGGGCGAGTTGTCCTGCACCAGCAGCCGGCCTCCCGGCTGCAGGGCCCAGAGGCCGTACTTCAGCGCATGCGCCATCAAGTTCCGGTAGATCAGCCGCTCCGTGCGGATGACCACGCGGGACAGACCCCGCATCGTCTTCAGCCGATACAGATCCTCACGGCCGGAGACGGTGAACTCGCTCATGGCTTGGGTCTTTTCCTGTTGCTGCGGCATCGGGCCCATTCAGGGCCGGCCCACGACGCCCCTGGCCCAGTCCCGCAGGGCAGGAAAGGCATGAAAGGTGCCATCCACCCCCGCATGGGCCGCGCGGCCGCTGCCGCCGTCATGCAGCTTCTGGAGCGTGGCGGCATTCAGGACCTGCTTGCTGGCTACCACGTCGCACTCGGCATCACCGATGAACCAGACCCGGTCGCCCCTCTCCAGCTCCAGCTTGGCGGCGGCGATCTCGAAGGGTTTGAGGCCGGACTTGTCCACCCCGGCCTCCTCCGAGGTCACGACGGTGTCGAAATAGCGATCGATGCCGAAATAGACGAGCTTGCGGAACTGGATCTGCGCCGTCAGGTCGGTCACCAGGGCCAGCGGCAGGCCGGCGGCGCGCAGCTCGATCAAAAGGTCCTCCGCGCCGTGAAACAGCCGGGCGCTGGTCATCAGGGTGCGCCAGTAGGTCTGTTCCAGGTCAAGGGCGATGGCGGGCTGGCTGTTCAGCCCCAGCAGCTCGATCATCCTCTGGAAGTAGAGCAGGCGGTTGTGCGAGCTGGCGGTCGCCCCCAGCATCCGCTTCGTCTCATGCCGGGCCTGGCGGAAGGCGTCGTCGAATTGAGCCGGCTGCACCTTCAGTGCCTTGCCGACCTTGTTCCGGACCGCCTCCATCGCCCGCTCATGCGGCCGGCCATATTCGTAGAGGGTGTCGTCCAGATCGAAGAGGATGGCGCGCGGCTTCTCCCGCAGGGCCTCGGCGTTCAGGATCTTCATGATACCTCCTCAGCGGCGCTTCGGCGTCAGCTCGGCCAGCTGCAGCAGGGTGATCAGCTGCATGATGCCTGTCATGCCCGGGTGCCAGGCCGGAATGCGGGCCAGCAGCTCCTCCAGATGCGGCACCAGCTGCTGGGCGGTGAACTGGATATCCTCCGCCTGGACGTCGCTGCCATCGATGACCAGCTCGGCCATGGCATTCATGCCGGCTGCCTGGGTGACATCGACCTGGGCGCCGCACAATGCGATCAGCAGGCGCGCCAGCCGGTCCAGGCTGATGGCGCTGCGCATCCTGACCCGGAGCTTCAGGGGAATCGGACCTTCCTGCTCGATGTCCTGCAGCGAGGCGGGGTCGGCCGGCAGCAGGGAGAAGACGACATCGGCATGCTCGCGCTGCGGCCGGATGAAGGCCTCATAGTCCTGCATGCGCCGCTCGATCGAGGACAGGACCCGGTCGAGGCTGTGGCCGCGCTGCTGGACGTCACGCCGAATCTTGAAGAAGCGGCGCAGGCTCTCGTCCATGTCGAGATAGATCGCGACATCCAGCCGCTCGCGCAGCGCAGCCGGATACAGGGCGTGCAGCCCGGTCACCATCACCACGTCGCTGGCCTGGATGCGCCGCGGCGGAGTGAAAAGGCCGGTGGCATGGTCGTAGTGGCGGCACATGATCGGCCGCCAGGCGATCAGCGACAGGGCATCGCGCGTGAAGGCCTCGAGGTCGTTGGCCCGGGGATCGAGATGGGTGAAGGCCTGCCACAGCTTCCCGCGCCGCTCGAAGAGATGGTAGTCGTCGCCGGAGACGCCGGTCACGGCCCCTTCACCGAACAGTCCGGCCAGGGCCAGGGCCAAGGTGTCCTTGCCGGTGCCGCTGTCGCCGGCGATGCCGATGGCCAGCGGCCGCTGCGACAGGCCGAAGAAGTCGTTCTCCTCCAGCCCCCTGCGGAGCATGGTCAGGGCCAGCACCACGCCAATGGCGGTCAGCATCGAGGCGGTGATGGACGTGACGCGCAGGCTGGCCATGGCGTCCTCAGGCATCCAGCCGCCCCAGCCCAGCGGCAGGCCGAGCAGCGGCACGGCCGGTGTCACGGTCACCACCAGCTTCGCCAGGATGAACGCCAGCCCGAAGGCCACCGCCAGCGCCGAGCCCCGCTCACCGGCCCGCATCTGGTAGGCCACCAGGAAGGGCACCACCCAGAGATACCAGCCAACCGCCGAAGGGGTCAGCAGCAGGACCACCAGATAGGCGACGCCCAGCACGGTAAAGAGCAGGTCGAAGCTCATCCGCCCCACCTTCCAGGCCCCATAGAGCCCGAGCAGGTAGACGATCGGCATGATGTAGAGCTTCTGGCCGCCGCCCAGCATGATGTCGAAGTCGAGGATGGAGATCATCCCCGGATTGGCCACCAGCAGGCGCGGATTGCTCGTCAGCATCTGGTGCAGGCCGGGCGACAGGAGCAGCGGCGGCAGGAGCAGCAGCCCTGCCACGCCCAGGCTGCCGAGCAGGAAGCGGGGCAGGGTGTCCCGATGCCGCCGGTGGCTCCAGAGGAAGACGGCCAGGAAGGGCAGGATCGCCAGGATGCCGATCCTGGCGGCGATCGCCAGACCCAGCAGGGCGCCGGCACGGCGCGGCGCGCCCTGCTGCAGCAACAGCAGGGTCCCGGCGACCATCAGCGTCGGCACCACATCGGTGTCGCCATGCCAGTAGGTGATGAACAGCACCAGTGGCGAGAACCAGTAGGCGAGAAGGACACGATCCACCGCGCCCTCGTTCATCCGGCGCAGCACCAGCAGCAGGGCGTAATCCGCGACCAGAAGGCTGAGACCGAGGCCGATCTGGGCCAGGCGCATCCCGCCGCCGGCCAGATGGTCGGCCAGCATCCCCAGCGCCACGAAGGGCGCATGGAAAAGATACATGACCGGGCCATAGAAGAATTCCGGCGGGTGATCGCCATGGTGCAGGAACTGCGTCCAGGGATCCAGGCTGGGCGCCGCCAGGGTCTCCACCATGAAAGGCGTGAACCAGTCCGCCTGGATCTGTGGCACCAGCAGGAGAATGGCCGCGAGCCGCAGGAGAAGGCCGAGCAGGAACCAGTGATTGCTCCGCAGATCCGCGGGAATCAGCGCCAAAGCTCGGGCACCTTGGTACAGACGGCCTCCGCCGTGATCCCCTCCCGCGCCAGCAGGCCGCGCATCGCGGCGATCTCGGCGGGATCAGTGCGGCCCTGCAATTCCGGTGAGACCAGGCACAGCCTGAAGCCCGCCTCCTTCAGCCGCGCCGCCGAGGCCCGATCGAGCGGAAAGCGGGTGAAGCAATCGACCCAGACCCAGTCGATCCGGCCCGCCAGGCTGAGCGCGGTCTCCACCGTCTCGAACTCGGAGACCCGCACGGCGCAACGGCGCTCGCCACGCTGGGCGGTGCGCACCAGGAAGGGGAAGGATTGGTCGAGGAAAAAGAAATCCTCGATGCCGCGCTCCGCCATCAGGGCGAGCAGGCGGTCCTCCAGCCCTTCCTCCTTCACGTTCAGGATCAGCGTGCCGTGGCGATAGGCGGCAAGCCAGTCCTCGAAGTCCAGGGCATCGACCACGAAGGGGTCGTGATGAATGACCAGCCTGGACCCCTGGCTGCGGATATCGACCTCGATACCGTATTCGGCCGGGGTCGCGGCGAGTTGCTCCAGCGTGTTGCGACGATGGGCGATCAGGATCATCGGCTGCTCTCGGTCTGCGGTGCGCGCCCGCGCGGGGGAGAAGGACGGGCGGTTACCAGGACGGGGCGGCCAGAGGGACCGGCCGCGGCGAAGGCACGGCCCTATAGCGCGCCTCCAGGGCCGCGACAGCCCCTGGCGGGACATGCCGGTCGTGCTCCAGCCGATAGGGATGCCGGTCCCATTTGTGGAAGCAGGACTGCCAGTACTCGAAGCTGCGCAACTCGTCCGGCGTGCCCCAGCCGAGATAATGCGCCACCTCGAAAAGGCGGCACTCCAGGCCCAGGGCAATGGCATCGTTGATGCAGGTGTCGATGTAGAATTCGCCGTTGACCCGGGCTTCGCGGGCGATCATGCGCTCCGCCGCCGCGACGAAGTCGCGCAGGCGCCGGAAGGTGAAGGCACCGATGACGATCGGATCGGTCACCGGATCGGCCAGCGGCTCCTTGACCGCGACCCGACGGATGCGTCCCTCCGCATCGGCCTCGATCCAGCCATAGGATTGCGGGCGGCGGCGGGCGGCGGAATGGCCGCGTATCCCCCAGACCAGGACGTCCGGCCCGTTCCCGTGCAGCAGGGCGGAAAACTCCGCCGGCTCGAAGATCACGCCGTTGTCGCAGGCGCCGATGGTCAGCGGCTGGTCGGGGTCGAGCCCCGCCAGCCCCGCCAGGCAGGTCCGCGCCTGGCCGTCGGTCAGTCCGTCGAGCAGCACCGTCTCGGATCCCGCCACCTCGGCCGCCAGGGCTTCGGTGATCTCGCCAAGTCCCGGCAGGTCGCGGCGCAGGATGAAACGGCGGCGCGGTGCCTTGGGCAGGTCGGCCACCGCCTGCACGGCCATCGGCCGGCCCGACACGGGGATCAGCGGCTTGGGCCGGTCGTAGCCGGCATTGCGGAAGCGCTGCCCGGCACCGGCCATGGGCACCAGCACACAGCCTTCCTGCGCCGGCGGCTCCGGCGATCCGGCCAGGGCAGCGAAGGCGCGCGACCAACGCTGATAGTCCTCGAGATCCGCTGGCGTGCCCCACTGCATGAAGTGCTGCAGTTCATAAACGGCGACCGGTAGGCGTTCGGCCAGGATCGGCTTGTAGGCAAGGCTCACATAGTATTCGCCATTCACCGAGATCTGCTGGCGGACCGTCTCCTCGCAGGCCCGCCGCAGCAGCGCGGCGCTGGCGAAATAGTAGGTGCCGCTGGAAGCGTATTCCTCCATCGGCGCTTCGGTGAAGGGCTGCTTCTCCTGGATGTCCCGCACCCAGCCGTTCTGGTGGCGCAGATAGGCGTAGTAGGTCGAGCCCAGGGAATGCGGATGGAAGCCGCGATAGGCGGGGATGGCGCCGGCGCATCCGGTTTCCCGCGTGAAGCGGACGAAGTCCGGCCAGTCCCAGAAGCAGGCGAAGTCGCAGTAATTGACCACCACCGGCCGGTCCGGATCGAGCCCGTCCATCGCCTGCAGCACGGCATGCACCGGCCCGAGCTTGTGTGGCGCGACAGGCACAATCCGCCCGGTCGGGCAGAGTTCGCGCAGGATGGCTTCCATCCTGTAGGCCGGCTCGGCCAGATGGTCGGCATTGCAGATGAAGGTGACGTCGGTCTCGCCAGGAAAAAGGTCCAGGACGTGCGCGATGATCGGCTTGCCATCCACCTCGATCAGCGGCTTCGGCACCGGGTAGCCGGCGCGGCGGAACCGCTCGCCAAATCCTGACATCGGAATGACGATCTGCATGCGAGGGGCCTCCAGAGTCGTGACGCTCCCCATCACAGAGACGCCGCATTGAGGGATTGCCGGTACTTCTCGGCATCCCAGTCGAGCAATTCGGCCTCCTGCGACACATCCAGGAACACCAGGGGCGCGGCCGGGTCCAGCCGGGGCAGCACGAGACCGAGGCAGGCTGCCATCTCCTCGGCCCCCGGCCCGAGATCGGCGCGCAGCAGGGCGCCCGCGCCGGCCACCAGGACCAGGGCCGGCCCCTGCGGGTTGCGGCAGGTCCGCAAGTGGTACTCGGCTTCGGAAATGCTGGAGGTGGGAATGGGAGAGGGACCCAGGAAGACCACATGGTCCGGGTAAAGGGCGCCCTGGCTGGCCATCGCCAGGCTCACCGGGTCGGTCGCCGCCGCATGGGCCTCCGCCAGACAGGCAGGGCGATACCGGCCCTCGGCGATGCGAGCCAGGCGGGCCAGGGTGGCCTGATCCGCCGGCGGCGTCGACCGCGCGGTCACGGCCAGCCGCGTTTCCACCTCCGTCAGCAACGCCGCCGCAGCCGAGGTGGTCTCGGCTCCGATCACCAGGCCATGATTGGCCAGCAGCAGCACATCCGGCCGCTCCGGCAGGACGGAGCGCACCGCCTGGGTCAAGGGAAGGCCCGGCTTGGCGTAAGGCACCCAGGCCCAGCGCAGCCCCTTCAGCCGTTCCGCCGCCCGATCCCGCCCATCGGCGCGAACGGCGAAGGCCAGAGCATTCACCGAATGGACATGCAGGACGACGCGATGCGGCAACAGGGCATGCAGCGTCGTCTCGATCGAGGGGCGCAGGACGGCCCCCGGATCGAGACGGGACGGCATGGCCGGATCCGATTCCAGTGCGGCCAGCCGCCGGAGGATCTGCGGCAGGTCGAGACCGACGAAGATCGGCTTCTCCTCCGCGCGGGCCAGCCAGGTGCCCGAGGCCTTGACCCAGATCTCCCGCTCACCGCGCTTGAGCGAGGTATTGCCGCCGGCGCCCTGGATCAGGTGCCGGTCCGCACCGATGCGGGCGGAAAGGGCCACCAGGGGCGCCAGATCGGCAGCCAGGTCCGGTTGCCGGACCCTCTCTTCCCGCGTCATGGCGCGAAATCCGAGAGGCAGGCGGTCCGCGCCAC
>NZ_RCVQ01000018.1 GCF_016107285.1 Roseomonas sp. KE0001
GGTGCCGCAGGAACTCGCGCGTGCGATCCTCGCCTGTCCCGCGGTCCCGGATTGTCGCATGTCCGGCTTTGAGGTTCAGGCATGCGATGCGCAGTAGTTCGCGCTTCGTCGCCTCCATGAGCCGGCGGCCGTTGGCATTGTCGAGGGACGCCCAGTAGGTGCCGAAGAAGCCTTCCAGCAGCGAGCGGGCTACTACGGCGCCCGGCGCCGCCAGACGTGCCTCGCCGAGCATCGCGCAGCCGGCTGCATGGTCAGCTGCCACCGCTACCCGATCGAGCAGGTAGCGGCCAACTTCGTCCGTGGTGCTCACCGCGCGTCGGAGGACCGGGAGGTCGTCTCGAAAGGCCTCCGACGCACGGCGAGCGAGGGAGGAGGCCGTGAGAATGTCGGCTGAAATGGTCAACCCATGAGCTCTCGGAGTGTGGTCCAATCCCTATCCTGCCCCTTGTTCAGCTGCTTCACAATCTGAAATGACCATTTGAGGGATTGTGAACTGGCATATGTAGGGGCAGTCATGGCAGATTCATGTTGCTGCAGAGGACGAAATTGATGTCGACGGTAAACGGGCGATCGAGGGAACGGCGGTGGATCGTGCTCGGCACGGATGGTCGCTATGTCACCCTCGGCTACGCGTCTGACCCTTCCGATGAGGAGGTGTGCAACGCCGAGAATGCACTTCGCAGCCAAGGCCTAGCCGGTTGGCTCGCTGTGATGGAGGGCAACCCGCATGTTGGCAGAGTTCCGCGCCTGCTAGAGGTGAGGCCGCTCGCGGGCCCTGGTGTTCCTTTTGATGATGCCTCGGCTGCATGCATCAGGGCCATCGAGAGTTCGCGTGCGGCCTTGGCGAGCTGACGCTCGCCACGTGCCTCAAGCGCTTCGCAGATTCGCTCCTTCCTGCGGCATCGGCATGGTGATGGACCGGAGCTGCTCCCAGCACTCGGGCCGCTTCGCCCGTTCCGAGACCATCCGGCCTGCCGCCGATTCATGCAGCGCCTTGTCCACGTGCGGCGCCCACTCGATGGCCACCGCGACTAAGTGCGGGGCGAGAGCTTGGTCCGTCCATATGCGGTCGAGGTCCATCCTGTCCTTCAGGCGCTGACCCATCAACGCGACGGTATAGGCGATGACATTGGCCTGGAAGGCAGGCAGCAGTGGACGAACAACCTTCTGCACGGCCCTGAAGATGATGACCTGTGCGATGATCCGCTTCATATCGGCCGCGTTTGCCAGGGGCCATCGCTTTGCACCTTCCTCCTCGTCGAGCAAAGCGCTGAACTTCTCGAAATTCTTCTGCAGGCCCTGGCTGGCAATATCAGGATAGCCAGCCCATGCCATCAGGCACTTGGCAAGCTCAGTCTTGTTGACCCTGTGCGTCTGCGGGAACTCCATCTTCAGCTTCTTGAGCCGAGGCGGCGTGTCGCCTTTCCGGGACAACATCACATTGTAGCTACCCGCTGCACGCTCGTAGAACCATCTGGTCACGCCGTCCGGGCAGTATGTAGCCTGCGTCAGTCGCTCGAAATCTCGATGGAATGGGCGGTTCGCTGACAGGTCCGAAACCTTCACCGCGCTCTGGCTGTTGGCAAACCGGGAGACATTCGCGACAAGGATCTCCCTTGCACTCTCACCCTGCTCGTCCTCGTTACCAACGATGATGATCTTCGCCGGAACCCGAACGCGACGAAGGTCGACATCCGGCGTCTTCTTCTTCGTGAAGTAGATGGAAGCCGTGGTCTGTCCACCGTTGACGATCTGCACACCGCGAAGCCACGCGATGCCTGGACCGCCTTCCGGCGTCGCTTCGTAGCCCGCCGCATCCGCGATCACGACGATGCCGTTGTTGAAGGCCACGAAGTGCTCCGGTGCCGACCGCAGGGTGTCACGGATGCCGCGGTTCACCTTGTTCGTGGCGCTTAGGAAGGAGCGCACGTTGGCCTCGAGCAGGCGAGCACCGAACTTCTCGTAGGTCAGCCGGAGCGCCTCGCCCGGAATGGCAGCCAAGGCGGTGCTGTAGACGGTGTCCTCACCCGGGAGAAGGACGCAGGGCAGGGGCGATCCGGACAGTGTCTTGAAGTCCAGGATCATCTCGTCCCGTGGCTTCCCCTCCGAGAGATGCCGGTACAGCCGCTCGACATCCATGACCTCGAGGCGGACGGTCTTCCCATTGACTTCCCTGCTCTTGAAGTTCTTCGACTTGGCAACACGGTCCGTCAGGACATGCACCGTGATGTGGTCGAGCTTCGGGAAGATCATCTCGATGATCTGCGCCAGTTCGTGGGCGTCATTGGCTGCGTCAATGCGCGATGCCAAGCGACCTTCCGCGCATTTTGTCAGGAACGCGAGGCAGCGGGTGGCAGCCTGGGTCGTCTCGCTGTCAGGAATCGACACCGGCTTCTCGCTGCCGGAATAGAGGCTCACGAACAGATCGAGCTGCTCGTCGTCCCTGCTGACCGCATAGCCGCTCAGCCGCAGCTTTGTCCGATCGACCATCGCATCGTAGTGGCAGGTGACAGGATCCGAGGTCATGCCGATCTCGGCCATGTGGTCCATAACATGCTCGGCGAACACCATCTCACTGTAGGGCGGCGCGTCGCCGCTTTCCATCCGCTCGCGGATGTCAGCCTGGAGCTGGACAAGGAATTCGTCGAGCGTCATGGCGATCTTGCATCCTGCAGGACATCGGGAAGGGTGGCCGAGGTAAGGCCGGGGACATCGAGGTCGATGACATATGACGCCGAGACGACGCCGCGCGGTACCCCTCTGGCCGTCAGGGCCGGGAAACCATCGGCGACGTTGAAGAGGCGCATGTCATCGAGCTTCAGGCGGCGTGTGTAGTGCGCCGCCATTGCCTCGATGTAGCCGTAGCGGAGCAGCCTGTGCGAGAAGTCGGATGCGGCCGCAAGAGATCCGGACAGCGCTTCGCGTGTTGCAGCTACCCGCTCCGGAAGCGTCAGGCCCACGGGATCATCCCTCAGGCGGACCGCCGCGAGGTGCAGAGGCGACCGTACCGCCGGGTCAAGCTGGTCCAGCGACGAAATGGCTGCCCTGAAGCCGGCCACCGCGACCGAGGACTTCACCTCGATCGCTCCAACCGGGAGCACGAAGTCGTGCAGGCCTCGCATGGGACCTTCCCAAGCTCCCACGGCCGCCACGGCATCCTGGAGACTCTCGGTCAGCTTCGTGAGGACGTGGAGCTCTCCATGGAGGCCGATCTCGTCCTCTTCGCTCAGGATGCCGCCACGCTCCCTCAGCATGAAATCCTGCCAAGCCCGTATCCTTGCGACTACGCGGACCATGACGACCTGCGCATCATGCGTGCTCTCTTCGACGCGGATCACGGACAGGAGGTCCTGTGCCATCGCCCCGAAGAGGTCGAGCTGCGCCCCTGGCTGCCGTGCAAGGGCGATCAGCACGAGGCGTGGCAGTGCGGGCTCGCGCACGATCTCGACGTGGAAGCCCCGTCCCGCAGGCAGTTCGGACGGCGAGGGGGGCCTGACGTCCTGGAAGCCCAGCAGCAACCCCTCACGATCGTCCGGCATGTGCCGTGCCGCCATGATCCGGCAGGACCCGATGCTGGCGAGGTAGGTGCTGCGCCATCCTTTCTCGCCATCCAGACCGGCCAGCGCCCGCCAGGCTTCAGCCAGCCGAAGCGGGTCATTCGGAGGAGCCATAGTCCTGCTCCCAGAGCACGTTGTTTGCCATGTAAGCCACCTTCACGCCCGAGCGGCTGCCGGGGAAGCTCATGCCGAGCCCGACAACACCCTCCACGTCCTCGGGGAGGCCTGCCTTCGTCAGCTGCGGGTCGAGTACATAGAGGAGCATCAGACCCTTGTCCGGTCGGGCCGGGACGCCGGCTGCACCGAAACCTTTGACGCGCCTGATGGCAACACCGCTTGGTGTATCGGGCTCCTGGCCCTGTGAGCGCGCCGGATCTGCGCGCCACATCTCCCGCGTCAGCGCGAGGGAGGCAGTCCATGCGTCTGCCTCGAGATCGATCGCCTCGTCGCGTGGTGCCAGGAGGCGGCCGATCGAGAAGCGGTCCTGGGTCGAGGTACGCTCCTTACGCTCCGGCATCTTGACCACCACACCAGATCCCAGATCGATGGGGCGGCGACTGCCGCCGCCGAGTATCGCCACGGTCCACGACGTCAGTTCACCGGTGCGCGCCATCGAATCGATGAACTCGGCAAGGTGGGCTGCACTCGTCTTGTGGGCCTCGGGATGGGTCCTGTAGTTCGCGAGGAAGGTGACGATCCGTTGGGCAGGTACGTCATCCCAGAGCGCACCTTCCCATTCCTGCCGCGTGTCCGGTCTCTTGCGCTGGATCGGCGACATCTCGGTCGGACTGCCCATCTCCTCCACAAGCGAGCGGAGCGCCTTGAGGTTGGAAGCAAGGATTGCCGGGTCGCGATGGAAGGCGACCGTCTCCACAACCTGTCCGCTGAAGGACAGCATCATCGTCTTGGCCGAGCGCATCTTGAGCCGCGATGTGACCATCAGCACCGAGTGCGACTGGACCTTGAGGCCGTAGTCCTTCGGGGTGCCGCCGCTGGCCTGCATCATGTCGAACTCCTCCCTGAGTTCCTCTGACGCGTCAGCGATATGGCCGAACCATTCGATGAGATCGGATGTCGTGTAGAGCCGGCAAAGGTCGAGGTATCCGGGCCGGTAGCCGAACCAGCGCCCCATCTGCATCAACGTGTCGTACATCCGCGAGGCACGCAGGAAGTAGCTCGTGCAGAGGCCTTCCAGGGTGAGGCCACGGGCCAGCTTGTCGCCCCCGATGGCAATGACCTTCAGGCCACGACCTGCATTGTCAGCGTAGTCGAGGGCATCCTTCGCCGTGCCGTTGATCATCCGGACTTCCACGTCGGCGGCCACATCCGGGAGAACGGCGGCTATTGCTTCCCATGCCAGGGGAGTGATCGATGGATCATCGCCACGTCCGGCAATCATTGCCGTGACGGGCATGAAGTCCCTGTCCCAGAGCGCGTGGAGATCCGCCAGAAGCTTCTCGCTGCTGATCCCTCGCCGGAGGCGCTGGGAGATGCCTCGGACGATCTCCGTGACCTGCCGATGGACCTCGGCCTGAACGGCAGTGAAGCGGGTGACGTGGATGAGCATTGAGCTGTGACGTTGGCCCTGCCCGCGGACCTTCCTGGCGGCACAGGCGAGCAGGAAGGACAGGATGGCCTCGTGCAGCGATCCGGGCAGTTCGTCAGCACTCGGCCGGTGGTGGCTCTTGTGGCCCTGCGGCATCCAGCCGGAGGCTTCTGCCTCGTCCTGATGATCGGAGACTTCATGGACCAGGGGGAGGCCTCCCTCGCGGCCCGTGGGCCCGCGAAGGCCGAAGATCTTTGCTGGACCGACGTAGTTCGACGGCGCTGCGAGATTGACGATGAACGAGCTCGGGAAGAGGTCCGGACCCTCCTCACGCGTATAGCCGCGGTCATGGATGAAGATGTTGGCGAACGGCGTGGCCGTATAGCCGACATAGGCTGCTCGCGTGAAGGAATGGAGCAGGCGCCTGACAAGGCGGTTGATGACGGTCGGCGAGTGCTCCTCGTCCGGGCGTCCCTGCTCGTCGAACACCTGCTCGCCAGTGTCCACTGACGCATGGTCCGCTTCGTCATCCAGCAGCAGCAGTGGCAGCTTCGTGACGAGTCTCCGCCCGGTCTCCTGATCCCGGCTGTCGGCGGCATGATTCTGGACCCAGGACAGGAGGCGGGTCAGGACGGTCTTGTTCTTCTTCACGACGAAGAGCCATGGCCGCTGCTCGGGACTGATGCCCAGGTTGCCAGCCAGCCGTGTCGAGAAGTCGCCCTTGTCCGTGCGGTTGGTCACGTAATTGGGTCGGATGGATGGGTCGCCGTCGATCTCGCCGACGCCGATCGTCGTCGTATCGCCTGGTGACGGTGCCGTTGCATAGCCGAGGAAGCCCTCGTCCAGCCGCATCTGGGTCTGGGCCCTGAGATTGTTGTGCAGTCCGGCGAGGACAATGATGATCTTGTAACCGGCGTCCGCCGCCTTGCAGATCAGTCCGGTGTAGTTGGCGGTCTTCCCCGACTGTACATGCCCCACCACCAAGCCTCGACGATCCCAGTCGCCCGGTCTCTGCGGATCCTCCAGCAGGCCGAGGATGCCGTCGGTGGATCGGTCAAGGGCATCGAGCGCGTCCGAAGGAAGATCCCTTTCGAGCCATTCGCGATAACGCCGCCACAGGCGCCAGTCGCGCTTTCTCTCTGCATCAAGCCAAGCGACATGCCCGGCCTCATCCTTCAGGGTTCCATCACGACCGATCCACATGCTGAAGCGGCGGACGAGCTCCTCCGTTATGGCAGCCCGGTCGAGCCCCTCTCCCCAGGCTGGCTTCATCCGCAGCACCACATCGATCTGCTCGCCGATCAGCCTTGGGCCGATGCGGCTCCGGTCGGGCTCGTCAAGCAGCAGCTCCTGAACGAACTTCACCACCTTCTGGGCATGGCTTTCCGGTGCTGCATCCATGGCGTGTCAGATCTCGATTGGAGGGAGGTCGGGAAGGGCGGCAACAACATCGGGATACGCGTCGAAAGGCTCTGCCAGAAGAAGACGTTGCCTAGCCTCGGAAGACGTCAGTCCACGCCGATGGACGAGGTTCCGGTACATGACATCCAGCACCTGGTGGAGCTCGGCTGGCGGACTGGCCGTGAAGCCGGTGCGGGGCGTGTCCTTCGCCTCCGCCGTGTCCAGCCAGATGCGCTGAACCGGCACCGTCTCCTCCACGACGCGGAGCATGGCGCGCACGAGAGGAACAAGCTCACTGGCCTGCTGGAGGACCGCAGCCACGGCGGGATGCTGCTCGTCGATCCGGTACCGGACGCCGTCAGAATCGTGAATCGCCGCCCAGGCCTGGACAACCGGCTGGCCAGTCACTCTTCCTGCGAGATTCTTGCCACGCCACGCGAAGACGCGACGTGCGCGGTTTCGGGTATCCTCGGCGAGGGCTGTCAGCTTCGAGCGAACCTCGACCGGAAGTCGCGCCGTCGACTTCCGGATGTCGATCTTCCATGCCGCATCCGAGGCATTCCCGATCTCCACGCGGATGCGTGCGAGCCGATGAGCCTCCTCCTTCGTCCACGACCGCCCGCGCCCGAGCCCCAACCAGGATCCTCCTAGAAGAAGGCGTCCCTGCCTGTAGACATAGAAGCCCTGCTGCGCCGTCCAGCCGTCAGGGCCGGCGGCATCCTCGTAGGTTCGCGCATCAAGCCGATCCTTGTGGGGCAGGACATGGGCCTGGACAGTGACAGGACCGGAAGAGCTGGCGAAGCGTTCCTCCGGGGATGACCACGTATCGCGATGGTCTGTCATGAAGGGATCCCATGGCTTCACGCGGCTGCCGTTCAGCGTGATGCGCAGACGTGCCCGAGGCCCTTCCATGTAGAGATGGAAGACCATGGCCAGATGGCGCTCGACGCGGTCGATGAGGTCGAGCAGGTCCTGCTCGCGGAAGCCGGGCGTCAGCAGGCGGTCGAGGACTTCCCAGGCGACAAGCGTGCCGTGGCTGGTAGGATCCAGGAGCGTCAGCAGGTCCTCCGAACCGGGCGCCGGGCCTTCGAGCAGTTCCCAGTCCCGTCCCCCCGCCGCGGCGATCTCGTCAAGGTCCCATCGCAGACACGCCGTTATTCCCTGCCTGCGGGACACGACGGTCAGCCGTCGGCACTGCGAGAAGGACGCGGTCTTCAGCCCGAGGCCGAACCGCCCCAGGTCGCCCGGCAGCCGCGGCTCGAGCGGGCTGCGATCACCGAGCCGCATGGCCTTCTCGAGCTGCCCAGCCGTCATGCCGCTGCCATTGTCGGCTATGATCACGCGTGATGCGGCTCCCGCCCAGGTGAAGGACACGTCCACCTGCGAAGCGCCTGCAGCTATGCTGTTATCTATCAGGTCCGCCAGGGCTGTCGAGGTCGAGTAGCCCAGGCCTCGCAAGGCCTCGATCATCGCCGCGGCCCGTGGTGGCGCGGCGATCCTCTTCTGGCCTGGATGCCCCGTCACGGGACCATGCTCTCGAAGTGGCGCGAGGGAAGGTGCCGGGGCAGCCGATCGAGTGCCTTCGCCTCGATCTGCCGGATCCGTTCACGGGTTACCCGATACGACTGCCCCACCTCCTCAAGTGTGAGAGGGTGACCATCGGTGATGCCGAAGCGCAGGTCGAGGATGCGCGCTGCCCGCTGGTCGAGCTTCTGCAACGCGTCAAGCAAGGCAAGTCTCAGGTCGTTCTGAAGAACGGTTGCAAGAGGTGTCTCCGGGTCGACAAGCTCCGGAACACAGGCTTCCCTGGTCAAACCCGGTTCATGATCCGCCGCGGCGGACAGACCTGCAGCTTCCTCCAACGGCATGACTTCACGTTCGGCGGCGAGAGCCCGCTCGACTGCCCGTACATCAAGCTCCGTCACCTGGGCAAGATCGAGGGACGATGGCTTGAAGCCATGCTTCACCCTGAAGGCATCAGCGTGCCGCCGTGTCTTGGCCATACGCTCCAGCAGGTGGACGGGGATGCGGACAGTTTGGCCCGTGTCCTGCACGCAGCGGCTCATCGACTGCCGGATCCACCACGTTGCGTAGGTACCGAAGCGCCAGCCGCGCTCGACATCATACTTGTCGATCGCCCTGAGCAGGCCGATCTGGCCTTCCTGAACGAGATCGAGGAAAGGCACCGCAGGCCGTGCGTATCGCCGTGCGTGCCAGACGATGCGACGCAGGTTCGCCTTGACGATCATCTCTCTCAGAACAAGGTACCGTTCCAGTACCGATTCGACAGTGGCCGCGGATCCGGATGCCTGAACGCTCGTGGAGGCACGGCGCAACAGGTGGACGCCCTGCAGCGTGTTCTCC
Source organism: Roseomonas sp. KE0001 (assembly GCF_016107285.1). Lineage (GTDB taxonomy): Bacteria > Pseudomonadota > Alphaproteobacteria > Acetobacterales > Acetobacteraceae > Pseudoroseomonas. The sequence continues at coordinate 8,869 of NZ_RCVQ01000018.1, forward strand.
GAGATGTGTTCCGGCGCTGTGCGGCGGCGGGGTGCAGATCGTCTTCCCGGAGGAAGAGCGCCCTCGGCCAGTTCCAGTAAGCGGCGGGTTGTCAGTGCCATCGCTGACAGGATCCGTTCCGCATCGCCCGCATCCGCGTCCCTCCGGGCGGCCTCTCTGAGGCTCGCCGCCAGCCCCTTCGCCACCGAACCCTCCTCCTCGCTGGATCGATTCGAGGCGTCGTCAACGTCCTCCTGGGCCGCAGTCCAATCGGCGTCCGAAACATCCCTCGATACGAGAAGGCCGGCATCCAGCCGGTCGGCCCAGGACCGCAGGGTGGCCGGGATGGAGGCGCTGGAAGCTGTCAGCTTCAGCAGATCCCGACGAGCCGACGCCAGTTCCCGGAACAGGCGCACCTCCTCGGAGGCAGAGGGGATGCGTGCACGCGCCGCCTCCTCCAGCAGCAGGCTCTCCGCGTCAGGAAGGGCTCCCGCCATGCCGTCGAGGAGTTCGAGTGTGTCGGCAATGTCCGATCTGTGGAGGGAAGAGCTGCCCGTTGCCGAGTCATCATCGGCATCCCGCGACAGATCAAGCGCATGCTCCCGCTCGACCAACACGCCAAGGTCGCCGAGTGCGGTGCGGAGAGCGGTGGTTACGGCCTCTTCCTTGTTGCGCGTTGCGGCGTGCATCGCCAATTCATCGAGAGCCCCCTCCGACACCCATCCATGGCGGAGCGCCGCCTCCAGCAGACGTACAACTGCACGGTGCCCGTCGAACCCCTCCACGAACATGGCCACCCATGCCGGTGCCGTTCCAGGCAGGTCCAGGTCGGTGTCGGCCCAGTCCTGGTCGGTGGTGGATGCGGCGTGACTGGTCAGCTGCGCATCGAGTGCGGCCGCAGCCCTCTCGATGTCGATCGCCGACATGAGGAGCAGCGGCTCGGGCTCGGGTTCCCACAGTTGATCCGCGGTAGAAGATCCGGCTGCCGGGCTTGGTGGCTCGGCCAGGATCGGAGGCGCGGCTACCATGCCTTGGCTTGCAACGGGCTCTACTTCCGACCCCTCATCGGCTGAAGGGGCGGCGGTCTGCTCTCCATCATCCGCAACCCACCCGTCGGCCAGTTCTGCCCCAGCGTCATCCTCGGCAGTCTCTGCCAAATCCATGCGTGCTGCCGCGGTATCCAGCGCCAGCAACGTGGCAGTGGGCGCCGTATCCCCTTCCGGGCGATTGCCCGGGCAAAGGCCGTCGTCTTCCAGAGGGAAGCGGGGAGCGTCTGGTGGTTCAGGGGTTGCAGTGCATTCCTGATACGGCTCGCGGCGGTCAACCTCTGGCGGAAGGGCCTGTTCCGATGCGCTCACCGCATCAGCGCTCCAGTACCCTGCAATCAGCGCGACAACAGGGGAGTGCCCGGCTGCCTGTGCAGCTGCGAGCGCGTCCCGGCCATCGGCATCCCGAGTGGCGGCATCAGCACCAGCCTCAAGCAGCAGCCGACAGACTTCGGCATGTCCGCGCATTGCCGCCAGGATCAGAGGGGTGCGGCCCTTTCCGTCCTGGCCATTCAAGGGTGCGCCACGCTTCAGATGGAACGATACTGCTGCGGGAACACCCGACGCGAGGGTCAGGCGGAAGAGAGTGCTGAGAGAAGCTTCTTTGCTCAATCGGTTCGTTCTGGACAGATCTATCCACTATCGGCGGTTATGTTCGCATTTATGCTCGCGCAACAAAAGCAGGGCGACAGCATAATTCTGGTATGAAGACGAGCCGAGAACCGCCCTTTTGGAAGACGCCATGCCCAGGTCTATCGTCCCGGAATGACTGCCAGAAGGCATCGAGGGGACATCATGTCTCCGGAGAAGAGGTCGGCTGTGATGGCCCGCATCCGAGGCAAGGACACCGGCCCCGAACTGGCCATGGCAGCCGCTCTGAAGCCGACTCGCTTCCAGTACGAGTCGCATGTCAGAGATCTTCCGGGTCGCCCCGACTTCGTCTTCCGGCGTCACAAGGTGGTCGTCTTCGTGGACGGAGACTTCTGGCATGGCTGGCGGTTCCGGAACTGGAGAGACAAGCTCTCCGAGAAGTGGGAGGCCAAGATCGAAGCCAACCGCCAGAGGGACCTCCGGAACTTCAGGCGTCTCCGGGCCGAGGGCTGGCGGGTGCTCCGCATCTGGGAGCACGAAGTGAAGGCCAATGCTAAGGCCTGCGCAACCCGCGTGGTCCAGGCCATACGGAGCGGGAGAAAACGACCGCTGGATGCACCGAAGCGCCTGGCGTCGGCCGCGCAACCTGGTAGAACGGCCACATGAAGCCACGAGTACTGGATCTTTTCGCGGGCGGTGGCGGCAGCAGCTGGGGCGCCTTCAAGGCAGGCGCCGAGATTGTCTGCGGCGTGGACGCCTGGGACCTCGCCACCAAGGCGTACTGCAAGAACTTCCCCGGAGCTCGCGCCGAGACCCTGCGGCTGGAGGAGGATACCCGCCCTGCGGTTCTGGGCGATCTCGGTCGGATCGACCTGCTCCTGGCATCGCCGGAATGCACCAATCACACCTGTGCCAGAGGGAACCGGCCAAAGGACGAGGCCAGCCGGGCCACAGCCCGATACGTCATCAATTTTGCCCAGGATCTGAAGCCCCGCTGGGTGGTAGTCGAGAACGTCGTCCACATGCGGAGCTGGTCTGGTTATCGCCCGCTGCTGGATAGCCTGCACAGGCTCGGTTATCAGACCCGGACAGTGGTGCTTGATGCTGCGGATTTCGGTGTGCCGCAGAACCGGCGACGGATGTTCATCCTGGCCGATCGGGAAAGGCAGCCTGACGCTGTGCTTCCCACACCATGGACCAGGACAAGAACCGTCGAGGAGATACTGGATCCTCCCGGGACCTGGAAGAGCACACCGTTGAGGAGCGAGAGCAGGGCCCAAGCCACACTGGAACGGGCCGAGAGAGCCATGGCCGCCCTCCCGCGTGGCACCCCCTTCCTCATCGTCTACTACGGCTCTGATTCCAGTGGCGGTTGGCAGCCCCTGAACCGTCCGCTGCGGACTGTCACCACCATTGATCGGTTCGGCTTGGTGACATGGCAGGGGCGCACGCCGATGCTGCGCATGCTCCAGGTTCCGGAATTGATGCGGGCGATGGGGCTCCGGGGCGGCTACAGCCTGGAGAGCATTGGACAGCGCCGCGACCGCATCCGCCTGCTCGGCAATGGCGTAGCCCCACCGGTGATGAAGGCTGTTGTGAAATCCCTTTTAAAGGAAGATGACGGCGTAAGGGCTGACACACAGGGTCGGCAAGGGGAGCTGTTGAGTGAGTTGGCCTGAACACAGTTTGGCCTCCTGACGGAGCTTCTCGGCAGTTTGAATGCTGCGATGCAGCATTTTACTTGCGAGGTGAGCGCGGAAGTGCACTGTGTGCACTGCAGCAAGTTGGCAGTTCCGCCTTGCTGTTTTCTTGGACGTTTCCTCCCTAAACTCGGCGGTACCCCTTCAGGTGCGCCTTTCTTTTGGGTTGGCGCAGCGAGCCCAGTCCCTCCTTCTGTTGGTATGAACCAACGCTTACGCCATCTAGATCGACTACCCATGCAGTGAAGTTTGGATGGCAGGCCGACATGGTACGCGCCGCGCCGTATGGCACTCGCGTTTATCCCTCTTATTGGGGCCATCCTGTTGCTGGTGATGGTGTCACAGCCTGCGGCATCGGGCAGGCGTGGGTGAGGATAGTGCGGTGTACAGAGAAGGGCCGGTCCAAAAGCAAGATATCTTTCTTACTTACATGAAATCATACTTACAATAATCTTGTTTACTTTCTTGTCGGTGCTATGCTTGGCTGCCAGGGAAAGTAAGCTTTCTGGTATGGAAGCAAGCAAGCTTGCCAGCAGAGGGGCGTGGCGTTGAAAACCATAGTTGTAGCGAGTCAGAAAGGTGGGGTCGGTAAGACTACCCTGACCGGCCACCTTGCCGTTGAAGCCGAACGGCAAGGCATGGCCCCAGTCGCCATGATCGACACAGACCCACAGGCAAACCTGTCCGGATGGTTCGGCGTCCGTGAGGCTGAGACTCCGGTCCTAGTCCGGGTGCTCCCCGACGGCCTCCGCGCTACCCTCGACGCGCTGGCCGAAGCCGGCATCGCGCTCTGTCTGATCGACACCCCGCCGGCCATCACGGAGAGCATCGCCAGCACTGTGGCCGAAGCTGACTTGGTGCTGATCCCCGCTAAGCCCAGTCCTCACGACCTGCGAGCCGTGGGCGCGACGGTGGATCTGGTGGAGCGGGCCAAGAAGAGCATGGTGTTCGTGGTGAACCAAGCGGTCACCCGGTCCAAGCTGAAGGTGGATGCGGTCCGGGCTTTGAGCCAGCACGGCCCCCTAGCCCCGGTCGATGTCCATAACCGGGTGGACTTTGCCGCCTCTATGACTGACGGCCGCACCGCCTGCGAGGTAGACGCCAAGTCCCCGGCCGCCGACGAGATTAGCCAGTTGTGGTCCTACATCGCGACCCGCCTCGAGAGGGTGTCCAAGTGAGCCAGAGCCCGAAACCCGCAGCGCGGCTGACCCCTGATCTTCTCGTCCGCAAGGGAGAGGTGAGCGCCGAGCCACCGAAGCGAGCGGAGAATGACCCCCTAGTGCAGCTCACGTCCCGGGTAAGGGCCAGCACCGTTGCCCGGCTTCGTGAGCACGCGCACAAGGCCCAAACCTCGAAGCAGGAGATCATCGAAGCCGCCTTACAGGAATATCTAAGCAAAATGGGGGCTTAGGGCTCACATACCTACATGTAAGTAAGCATGAAAGTATGCTTACAAGCACCTGAAACTATTTAGCTTGTCATCTGCAACGCGGCCGGGAATCATTCACCCAGCCGCGCAATCCCGCCGGCCAGAAACAGAAAAGGGCCAGCCCCGCCGAAGCAGAACCGACCCCCTTCATACCGAGCGCATAGCCCCCGGCGACGTGACAATCCCGAAGCTATGCGCACGGCCTCGAAATCGCAAGCCTCTTGCGATGTGGGGGAATTGCGTCCTGCGGGCTGGCAGAAGCCATGCCTGACCTGGTGATGCGCGTGGCCGGCTTGGTGGCCGGCACACCGCGCGAGCTGCACCCGAAGCGCCTAGCCGAGGAGCACCTCGCCGGCGGCTTGGACCTTGCTGACACCCTGCCGGCGCTTTATGCGCTGCACGCCCGCTGGGACGCCCGACGGAAGCCTCAGGCGCCGCGGCCGCGCAGCGCCCGGGAGCCGCGCTCGACCGGCCGCTACGTGCCGCACCTCAGCTTGGATCCGGTCACCCATCTGCGAGGCTGCGCGCTGGCGACGCTGCTGCTGGTGCGGTCGCTTGCCGACCAAGCCGGACGCTTGGTCACCCTGACCACGTCGCTGGCCAGCCAGCTTGGCTACACCCGGCGGGCGGTGCAGTACGCCTACCACGAGCTGCGCGCCGCCGGGTACGTCGAGCACCGCTATGATGCTCAGCGCGGCGTGGTGGTGCTGGAGCTGCTGGAGGCAGTGCTTCCGGCGCCAGAGGCCGTGCAGGGACAGCAGGCCGAGCGCCGTGCTCCCACGCCCAGCACCGGCTGGCGGGAGGCTTGGCTACGCCGTGTGCAGGCCCTCAATGCCCTGGCGCGCCGGGGGGTGCGAAATGCTGTTCACCCATTAAACGCATCCTCTATTTCAGGAAGCAGAGCCGGGTCGCTGATGGTCCAGATGATCGGCGTGGTGCAGGTGCCGACCTGTGAAGAAGCATTGAAGTGGAGATGATTACGGCGGGGTAGCTAAGGCAGGAGGCGTGCCCGATAAGCCTTGATTATCAGGAGCGAATCACTTCCGAGATAGGTGAAATGTGGGCTGAGAGCTTTCGGGTCTGAGCGGCCTCGCAGCGGACGCTGATCCCTTTTGCGTGGCCGGAGGTACAGTGTACACTGCAGGATTGGAAGCGGGACGGCGCCGCCACAGGACCACCGTCATGCGGGCCACCCCAAGCCGCTCCACGATCGCCAGGTTGCTCAGCCCTTTGGCCGGCAGCAGCACGATTTATGCCCACAGCGCATCACCGCGATCCACCTTCCGCCGGCGCAGCCGCGCCTCCAACTCACCGCGCTCGGCTTCCGATAACTCGATCTGAACCGGCTTCGGTGCCACCATGCCCAATCTCCACCGCGACCCGCAGCGAATCACAGCCGATCAGCAGTGGTCACTTATTTCGCGGTCGGGACGCTAGCAGCTAGCTCATAACTTAGTCGGCGCGGAGTGAACTCCGATACGTTGCCGCGAAGCTGCAGCAAAACCGGAGGCGCAGAGCCATGAACGAACCGTTGCTGGGCATCTTCTGGTTCGTCGCGGACGCATCAGGCATTACACATTTACTGGTCCGATCATGTCCGCTCGACACAGCTGAGCTCTATGGCGATCGCCTTACCTTTCCCCACGGGCACTACGACACTTGGGAAGCTTGGCGCCGCCGCGCATTGCCGTTGCCCGCCCCAGCGCTACGCCCCATCGTCGTCGCCACCGAGTACGACGCCTGGCCGCGCGGACGTATCGTATTCGAAAGGCCGCCTTCGCGCTTCGTCATCTACGCCGACCGTCAGCTTCTTGCCCCAGTGCGTCTGGCCCGTGTCCTCACCGCCTTTGCGTTGCCGCAGGAGCAAACTTCGGTGTGTCCCGACCTGCACTATAGCCGTGCCAAGCGGCTGCCGCCCGAAAGCACAGCCGGCGACCGGGCATAACCGCCAAATACCAAAGTAGGCTTTCGGGGCAGGCTGCAAGTGTTTGGAAAGCGACTGCGAGGAAGCGAGGCTTTCAGGCGGATGGGCCGCTCCGCCGCCGCCAAGAGCTCCAGCCCGCGTATCCAGGTTGGTGGCCTTTCGAGCCGCCACCAGAGAACGCAAAAAAATCCCTCGCATTGAATGCAGAGAAGACCGTGTCGGCGCCATATCCATATGCAACTTCGAAACAATCCTCTCCGACATCCTACTGACACAACGCTGTCACCCTGCCTGACATGCTGCGCTCTCACTCCTCCCACCCTCCCTCTCCCTACCTTCCAATGCGGAGGAGCGACCACTCGGCATTGGAAGACAGGCGAACGAAGAGGCACCGCGATGATGCACATCAATGACCCCATCATGACTGAGGCCTTGGCCTGGCTGCGGGCTAAGGGCATTCCGCACGAGCAGAAGACAGCGTACCAAATCAAAGTTGGTCGCCGCATCAGCTACTATCCTCGCACCGGTGCCATCAATCTTGATACCCGTACCGGCAGCGAAGCCTATCGTCACCGTGGTCTCCGCGCCCTCGAGCAACTCATCAAGGCTCGGACGGACGACTTGTGAGGACCAGCCGCTTCCCCTCATCGCCCGACACAGCAAGCACGGCAGCCACCAATAAACATGTCGTTCGCGCGCGGACCGAAGAGAGGAGTTCCTGGATGACTACGAGCAAGCAATTCCAACGTAAGGGCGCGCATTATGTCGATACCCGCGGGCCGCTGCCTTCGTCCGGCAATGCGCCCACTCTGTCCAACACTGATCCCGCGCGCCTCGCTGTGTGGCCGCCCGGCAAGATCGACAACCCGCCGAATGAGTTCGACACCCTCATCTACGAGATCAACGACATCTTCGGCTTCACCGAAGGTAGTAGCCGTTAGCGGTACGACCGGTACCGCCCCCTACTACGCTGCAGCGACGTCCGACTGATACGGTCCGGGCCGTCGGAGAAGCCTATAGATCAGCGTTTCATTCGGAAGTAGTTCCGGCATGCCTCGAAGCTCTGCGCGAGCGCGATGTCACCCTCTGTCGTCTGGATAGCGAGCAAGGCCGCAGGTTCGGTGCGCCCGTCCGGAAGGGGCCGCGTACGAGGAGTCTGCGGATGCCAGCCGGCATCGGGATCGGTGCGACGGATGATCGCCAGCGCCTCCTCCGGCGTTGTCGCTCCCGAGATGTATTCAGGCAGCGGCTGGCACTGGCGCTCGCGCTGATGGATGACCTGCCACTGCGCCAAGCGGGTCTGCTGCGCCCGCTCGCGTGCCTCAGTCGCCGCGGCGAGGCGTTCCTGGCGCGCCGCCTCCTGCGGATTCTCGCGCTTGAAGGCCTCCCACTTATTGTATCGCTCGATCCGCCCCATCAGCAGCCCGAAGCGGGTCTCGATCTGCCGCCTCTCGAAGCCGGTCACGGTCGACACGCGCTCCGCCCACTGCCGCTCGGCGGCCGGGATGTTGACGCGGCCTCCGCGCTTATTGGCCTCGTGCCGCACCCGGTCCTGTTCCAGCCGGTCCATCGCCTCGAAATAGGGATCGAGAACGCGTCCGGCCTCCTCCGAAACCTTCGCTCGGTAGACCTCGTCATCGTCGCCCGGCATCCGCGGCATCACGGCGGCGATGCGCACCTCCATTGCGTGAACCATCTCGTCTCTGGCGTTCCCTTGCGGGATCGAGGCGAGCCTGGCGAACGCTTGAAAGCGCGCCTCGGCTAACTGGTCGGCTCGCTGGCGCAGCTCGGCCAGCCCTTGATTGGCGTTGCCGATGGCCATTCTGCGCGCATGGGGCGGCAGGCGATCGGCCGCCTCAATGTTGCGCAGCCAGTTGGGCGCTTCTCGTCCCATCAGCTCCATCCAGGGCCCCATGATCTCGTCGGTCTTATCGGAGACCCGCTCTTCCCACCCGCCTTCCTCCTCGTTTTCCCGGCGGGGCATGACCTCGCGGACCCGATGCTCCATCCAGGCCCTAGCCTCGCGCATGCTAGCGGCGAGCGGAGACACCATGCCGCTTTGCTCCTGCGGGGACTGCTGGGCAGCGACCTGCGCGGCGGCGGGGAGCGCGGCGGCGGACACGCTGCACAGCAGGGAGGTAGCGAACGCGAGGACCTTCATGCTGAACGTCTCCGGTTCGTGGCGCGAGGGAGGAGGCGTGCAACCCGGTCTAGCCCTGCACTTTTCGCGGTCACTAGGAACAGTGGCGGGAGCAGCCAAGCGGGAAACAGCACGCACCAGCCCCGTAGGACGTCCGGGCTCAACGGCGGACTGCCGAAATCCCATCGCAACCTCGTCACGCGAACCCGGCCTGGACGCTGGAATAGGTCGAAAGCACTGGATAGCGATAGCCTGCCTCGTCGTTCCGCAAGCGTTCGCGAGGAGTAGCGTGTGTAGGCAACACTCTCACCCTTTCATCAGCCTTAAAACGCTGATTACAAAAAACTTATTAATTGCAATATCAAACTAAATCTGCGCCTGCAGGCCGCCGATGCCGAGTGCCGGCAACTCGCCAAGGAAGGTGTCCAATACCTCAGCCTCCCGCTCCACTCGTCCACCAGCCAGAGCAACGCCCGCGCCGTCAGGCAACTCCTCCCGCTGCCGCAGATAGTAGTCTGAGTAGAGCCAGCGTACGTCGATCTCGCCCGACATCAGCTGTGCATCCCATAGCGAGCCAAATCGCCGACCGCGCGCGTCGGCGAATTCGTCCTGCGCTTCGGCTCCTAGCGCCTCCGTCACCCCGACCCGCTCGCATCCCGGCATCGGCCCTGGATCCTCGTACCGGTAGGCCAGCACGTCGCCGAGCCTCCGGCATAGCCCAGGGCCGGGGTCAACTAGCAGTTCTGCGTGGTTCGCTCCCTTCAGCATGTAGTGCAGCCAGAACCACTGCCCGACGCAGGCATCACGGTCCGGCCGACGCACCTCCGCCTTCACCAGCCTCTTCAGCCGATCGCCTTCCAGACCATGACTCCCTACCAGGCGGGCCATCATTCCTTGGGCAGCGCCCCGGAAATCCGCCATCATCGTCTCGGGCACAGCCAGGGCAAAGTGCGTGTGGAAGCTCGCCCCACCCGGGTTCTCGTGCACATGGATGATGCGCGGCTCGCGATCCGCGGCGTCCGGTACACGCGCCGCACTCTGGTCCCGGAACCATTGCTTGAGCTTCTTGTAATAGCTGCCAAAGCACCGCAGCTGCTCCGCCGGGTTCATGCCCTCGAGCAGGAACCATGCTACCGTGAGTTTTGCATTGAGGATGTACCCAGTCCGATTGGCGAAAGCCGCCGCGTTGTAGATACGCCTTACATGTCGTGCCGATAGTGCATGGGTGATGTCCGGTTCGGTCCGCGGCGCCGGCTGCGGCCCTAGGTAGACTCGGCGCGGCATGCCCCGCTTGTCCTCGTAGATGCGCGGGTCCGTGGGCACCCAGGCTGAGCGATACGCCTCCTCATCTGCGCCAAACACGCCGCGTTCGAGCGCCTCGTCGAGGCTGCTCCCCGACGTTGGCCGGAACCGGGTGCGCCGCTCGGGCTCCGGCCAACCCGCATACCGCCGATCACGCGCCGCAATCGCGGCTTCCGTCCGCGGCTCGTCGTCGTCGTCGAAGAGCTGCGCCCAGTTTGCCGGTGACCGGCGTTGTCCCAGCAAACGGACATGGGGATCCAGCAGTTCGATCACGGCGCAAACCACTCCGCAGAACAGTTCAGCGACCCTCGCAAGATCTGCCTCGGGTTCGTCACCTTGCAGGGCGACGCAGGCTGACGCACGATTGTTCAGTTCTGTCCTCGCCACCGGACCCAGTCGTGCGTCGTTCTGCTGGAGGTAGAACGACGCCGCGTGCAGCGCACGCCGCACCGCCTCGGTCGGTTCGCCGTTCGGTGTCTCGTCTGGCATCACGTGCGGCGCCCATGCCTCCCGGTCGGGCGCATCCCGCCAAGCTCGCAAGCAGACGCAGAGCTCGACGAGCCACAGCGTCAGATCTGCGCAACGTGCTACGGGATCCTGTGAGCTCTCGGCACTAGGTATCCCGTCGCCGCTCCATGCCACTAGGTACCCTGGCACCGACCGAATTGCCGTTAGCCCTGCATCTAGCATATCGGCCAGATATCCCGCTGCACGACGAACCGCTCCGACGCTCTGCGGGTATGTGCGCGACATCACATCGTAATCGTACTGAGTGTGCAGCTCGCGCACCTCGTCGCGGCACGACTTTTCCAAGCATTCCAATGCCCGCTCCAGCCGCGAGCGTGCCTCGTGCAAAGCACCTGCGTTGTCTCGAGGAGCGGTCGCCATCACGCCCGCTCCAGCAGGCGGAGAAGAGTGCCTGCGAGGCTTGCGATGGACTGCGCCAGCGCAGCCTCGGAAGTCGGCGCGACGAACAGCCCCTCCGCAGTGTCGGTCAGGTCGATCCGCGCTGCGGCACAGGCTCGCAGGGGGGCGAGTGCCTCGTCCCTCCTGCCCCCACGCCATTCAGCCCACTCGTCCGTCTCGTGCGCCGTCACAGGCTGCCGACGCAGTTCGATAGCTGCACGGGCCGCTGCAAGCGCCTGGTCGAGGCGCATCGCGGGGTGCTCCGGTATTAGGAGGTTAAGCGCTTCGGGCGCTCGCAGCGCGGGCTTGGCCAGCAACAGAGCCACCGCCCGGAGGCGCAACGAAAGCGGATCAGCCCGGTGCTGCCGTCCGGCGGCCTCAGCTGCCCTCGACCACGCTCGGACATACTCCGCTGCCGCCGCTTCCGGGCCAAGCGCCGCGCGTGCGGCCCTCTCCGCTGGCTTCCTGCCTACCCGCACCTTCGCTGGCGTCTCTTCTTCCATCACGCTGCCTCCCCAGGTCATGCCGCAACGGTCGAGCTTAGGGTTTTGCTGGTTCAGTTCCATCGTTCCGGCGCTCACGTCTCGCGGCGCAAGCGGGTGGGAGGCAGGTTCGTTCTACAGCGCTGCGAGACGGATCGTCGGACGCCGAACAAGATGGTCACGAGGCCCCCTACTCAGTCGAAGGCAACGTCGTCTTCGTCAACATCGCGCCTACAGAGGGGGCGCACAATCGCACAAATAGAATACACACAAGCATCATCGGCCTGCCGCAGCCAGCCAGGGTCATCGACGCGCTATCGGCAATCATAAAAAAGGCCGGCGGCCTGAACTTGGGAACTGCTCCCGCGAATCTCTTGGCACACCGGCATCTTGCCGGGCTCGCCGGAGAAGCTCATGACCCCTACCGAGATCCTCGTTCCTCGCCTGCCGCCTGAACTGCTCCGCCGGCACGCCTGCCACGAGCCCACCGACACCCGCTACCGCGCCGCCGCGCGCCTCGCCCAGGCGCTCTGGCGCGAGAGCCGCGGCCTGGCTGCCGGCCGGTATCGCGACGCAGCCACGGGCCGCTGGCGCCGTCTCGGCAGCCGGTTTGGCCTTCGGCCTGCCGCGGCAGGCGCCAACCTCGTCGACTCTATCCTCATGCCGCTGATCCGCCGCGAACTGGCCTACTGCGAACCCGGTGCGGCGATCGACGAGCGCCGCCTTTGGCAAAACATGCTTTCAAGCCAAGCGCTCGCCTTCTCACTTTTTGGTCCGCTCAAGTTGAACCTCGCCCTCGCCACCGCCGTGCTCAGCCGGCTCGCGCCCGACATTATCGGCGTGGTGAACGAGATCGTCTTCGAGCACTCACCAGGCCGTGGCGATACGCGCTTCACCGGCGATCGCACCGCATTCGACGTGCTGGTCCGCTGCACCACCCCGACCGGCCGTAGCGCCTTCCTGGCGATCGAGGTGAAGTACACCGAGGCGCCCGGGGGCGTGGGGGTGGAGCCGTGCCCACGCTACGACGAGCTCTCGCGGCAGGCGGGCGTCTTCATCGAGCCGAACGCGCCCACGCTGCGTAGTGGTGCGCTGAACCAATTCTGGCGGCAGCAGCTCCTCGCCACCGCCATGCTGCGCAACGGCCTCTACGAGCAGGGGCGGGTGGTCGTACTTGCGCCCCTTCCGAACCGGCAGGCCTGCAGAGCTACGGCGCTCTACGCCTCCCACCTCGTCTCGCTCGATCCCGCCGAGGCGCGGTTCCAGGCGCTCACCCTCGAACTCTTCGTCTCGGCGCTCGCCGAGGCCGGTGCCGAGCCGCTCGCCGACCTCATCGCGGAACGGTACCTCGACTTCCGTCCGGCTGACGCGGCGCTTCAGGACGCGCTGGCCGCGTAGCGGACCGGGTGCCGCATCGCACTTATCTGGCTGGCGCACGCGTTGGGGGCGTCGAAACAGGGTCGAGGCTGCCTTGCCTCAGCGGGACACACCAGGAACGTTACGGGCAGCTCCCTACAGCTGAGGTCTACCTACTCTCGCGCTAGTCTTGGTCAGCCAGGGGCGGGGAAGTTCGGCGTGGGATCCATCCGAGAGCGGATTTGCATTTCCCGCTCCTAGGAGCAATCAGCGCCCATTGACTCTTATGAATACCTCTATATCCTAATGAAGGTCTTCATATACGAAAGGAGTCCACCAATGGTTGAGATGTCGCGAACCTTAAAGGTAGCGCTGGAAGGTTTTGCTGACTCCTTTGAAGCCCTGGCCAAGGCGGATCCTTTGGCGAGGTGCGTCATTGATCACCTCCGACAGGAAGCGGCGACAAAAGGATGTATAGAAGATCAACTTACCTCCGACCGCATAGAAGAGATCTGCCGATGCACGAGAGAGCAGGCAGTTGGCGTCACCCAAGCCTTCGCTGAAAACGAACTGGGTGATTTTGTTGTGGGACGACGAGGAGCGAGCACTCGGATTTGTTGGAATCCATACCTGCCTATCTGGGCAAGTGTTGTGTTGAATCCAGCAGAGTTAGCGGCTGTCGTGATCGCAAAGTCGAGCAAGCCAAGTCAGAAGGACGATGCTTCTAACGCTGATATTAAGGCGACAGTATCGGCGTTTAAGGGGAATTTGGCTGGAATGCTCAGGATCTCTCCTGATGCTATCGACGTGCACATTCGGCTCTGATGATGCACAGGCAGGAACGCCAGAACCGGGGTCAGAGCCCGGCTTGGCTACCCGTCAGGCCAGCCTCGATGGTAGACGGTGAATGAATGATCCCTGCCCTTCTGCGACTTACCGCTCCCCCTGATTATGCCTGTGCCCCCCCCCCAACAGCTTTGCGCTCAGCCCCTCCTGCTCACAGGCGGCGGACGAGAAAATAAACACTCCGCCCGCGGATCGGCCGAATTGAAATCAGCACAATGAAATCGCCTGTCGCATCTTCAAATAACCTCGGCTTCGGCAGCCAAAATCGCCGCGATTTCCAGGGTTGAGACCGGCCCTCCATGCACTGAACTTCAGTGAGTGCGTCGCGAAGCACCGGCATAGCCCAGCGGATGGGCCTGGCCGGCGCTTCCTGCGCCCGCCCGCATACAGAGGGCACGCTCCATGTCATTCATCAGCCGCAGCCGCATCTTCCGTTCGGATGGCGTCACCTCACTCCCCGACAGGAGCCGCATGGCTGCGATGTTCACGCCGGCGGCCCTGACGACGCGCGGTCGAGCACGCGCCGCACCTGCCACGGCCGCCATCGCTCGTCGCCGCGGGGTGTGCGCACGCCTCGCGCTGTGAGGGCATCGGCGAGCGCCTGCAGCGTCGTGGCGCCCGCGCGCCGGGCCGCCTCGATGTAAGGTAGCACCTCTGCCGCGCGTCGCGCCGCCTGTGCCGACCAGGCTGCGCGTGCGCCGGCAGCCGTCCCGCCGTCGCCGGGCCGAAGCTGCGGATTTCCCAGCTTGACTCCTCGCGCCTTCGCCGCCGCAAGTGCGGCCCTGGTGCGGGCTGAGGTCATGCGGGCCTCTTCCTCAGCGACCAGGGCCATGATGCCGACGGTGAGGCGGTTGGCGTGCGGCATGTCGGCGGCGACGAACTCAACGCCGGCCTTCTCAAGACCGAGGAGGAAGTGGGCGTCGCGGGCCAGCCGGTCGAGCTTGGCGATCAGCAGCACGGCGCGCCGCGCCCGGCACTCAGCCAATGCGGCGGCGAGCTTGGGGCGATCGCCGCGCCTGCCGCTCTCGACCTCCTCGAAGGCGGCCACGACGGCCCCGCCCGCGGCAGCGGCCTGACGGGCGACCGCCTCGCGCTGTGCGTCGAGGCCGAGGCCGGAGCGACCCTGCTTGTCGGTGGAGACGCGGTAATAGGCGACAAAGCGGTGAGCCTTTGGACCGGGCATGCCGGTACGGTCGGAAGGTCCCCTCAAAGGAGCACCTGGAAGATGCTGGCGACCTCGGCTTCCGTGGTGGTCCTCGAATGCCTAATGCGGTTCGCGAGGACTAGGTGTTCGCACCGTACGACGGCGCTGGCGGCCTGGAGTTGCGAGCAGATGAAGCCATCTTGTCCGCCGGTCAGGAGCTGCGTGCCCGCACCGTGCGCGAACATGGACATCGGGCCGTACAACGAGTCATAGATCTTCTTCAGGCCGGCCGCCTTAGCCATATGGTCGAAGCGCGGCAGCCGCTCGGCATCGGCCATCCCCG
>NZ_RCVQ01000019.1 GCF_016107285.1 Roseomonas sp. KE0001
CACCACCGCGCCGCAGCGGATGGGCCCGCGCTCCGTCACCACGGCGGAGAGGCGGCCCGCCGTGGTCTCGAAGCCGCGCACGGCGCAGCGGGTCTGGATGCCGGCGCCCCGCGCCCGCGCGGCCTCGGCGATGGCGGGCGCGGCATGGGCCGGCTCCGCCTGCCCGTCGGAGGGCGTGTAGAGGCCGGCGGCCCAGCGGCGGCCGGATTGCGGCAAAAGGTCCGCCACCTGCTGGCCGGACAGGAACCGCGTGCCGAGCTGGTGGGGCATGGCGTCGCGCTGCCAGCCCTCCATCCGCGCCGCCTCGGCGGCGTCCTGGCACAGGAACAGGATGCCGCGGCGGCGGTAGCCGGTCTCGCGGCCCGTGCGCGCGTTCATGTCCTGCCAGAGGCGGGCGCTGTGCGCCATCAGCGGCACTTCCCGCAGGTCGCGCCCGGTGTTGCGGCACCAGCCCCAGTTGCGGCTGGACTGCTCGCCGCCGATGCGCCCCTTCTCGCACAGCACGGTCGGGATGCCTTTCTCCGCCAGGGCGAGCGCGGTGCTGACGCCGACGATGCCGCCGCCCACGACCACCACATCCGCCCGGCCGGGCAGAACGGGATCGGCGGCGACGTCGTCCACCGACGGCGCGGCCATCGGGTAAACCATGCCTGTCATGCCTCGGCGCGGCCCATGCCACGCCAGCGGGATCGGATGCGGTGAAGACGCATGCGCAGCGACCTTTCCGGTGACTGCCGCTGCGGGTTTCCTCGTTTTTATATATTAAAGATTGCGAAGGGTCGGCGGCGCCTGTCAAGCGGCATCGACGGCCTGATAGGCTGGCGCAGCAATGTTCATCTTCACCTGAAAGACACAGCCGACGTGTCCCATGACCGCAAGCCGCAGGCGCTGGGTGCCAAGCTGAGGGAGATCCGCCGGCGCAAGGGCCTGACGCTGGATGCCGTCTCCCGGGCCGTCGGCATCTCGGCCGGGTTCCTGTCGCTGGTCGAGAACGACAAGACCGACATCACCTTCAGCCGGCTCTCGGCCCTGGCCACCTTCTACCGGATCGACCTGCACGGGTTGATGCCGCACGCGGCGCCCGCCCTGGCCGTGCTGACGCGCCGGGACGGGCCGCGGAACCGCATCGTCTCGCAGCGGGAGCAGGTGGAGTTCGCCTTCATCGCCCCGCACCCGAGCCACGCGATGGTGCCGCTGCTCGTGACCATCGAGCCCGGCGGGCGCTGGGGCGAGCCGTCGCAGCATGCCGGGCAGGAGATCGCCTACTGCCTGGAGGGCTTGGTGGACGCGGTGGTCGATGGCAGGCCGTACCGGCTGCATGCCGGCGACAGCCTGTATTTCGAGGGCATGGTGCCGCACAGCTTCAGCAACCCCGGCACGGTGGCGGCCAGGCTGCTCTGCGTGATGAACGCCGCCTTCATGCCCATGGAGGCGGAAGCAGCGCCCCCTCAGACGGAGGCGGCGTCGAACCCGTCCGGCACCACGCCGCGCGGCCGCGCCAGCGCGTAGGGCCCGCGCGGCAGGAAGCGGCCGGAGCCGGGCGGGGCCAGCACCTCCCCGTCCCGCACCGCGACCTCGCCGCGCCGGATGGTGGTGCCGGGCCAGCCCTTCACCGCCATGCCTTCCCAGGGCGTGTAGTCGATGGCGTGGTGCAGCGCGGCGTTGCGGATGGTGCGCTCGGCATCCGGGTCCCACAGCACCAGGTCGGCATCGGCGCCCGGCATCAGGCTGCCCTTGCGGCCCTGGAGGCCGAACAGCTTCGCGGCATTGGCCGAGGTCAGCCGCACGAAGGTGGGCAGGTCGATCCGCCCCTTGGACACGCCCTCGGAGAACAGCACTGGCATGCGGGTCTCGATGCCCGGCACGCCGTTGGGGATGGCGTTGAACACCGGCGTGCCGTCCGGCCGGGACGCCGCCGTGCCGGTGCCGTAGGCGCTGCTGCCCGCGACCTTCTTCTGCGTGGCGAAGGAGAAGCCGCAATGGTCCGACGTCACCACGTCCAGCGTGCCGTCCTGGATGCGCTTCCACACCCGCTCGTTCTCGCCCGCCTCGCGCAGCGCGGGGGAGCAGACCGCCTTGGCGCCGGCGAAGTCCGCGCCCTGCAGGTCGGCATGCGACAGGGTCAGGTATTGCGGGCAGGTCTCGCCCCAGACCTTCAGGCCGCGCGCGCGGGCGGCGGCGATCTCGGCCGCCGCTTCCTCGCAGGACACGTGGAAGACCTGGATAGGCTGGTCCACCAGCTCCGCCAGCGCGATGGCGCGGTGCGTCGCCTCCCGCTCCACCACCGGCGGGCGGGACCAGGCGTGCTGCAACGGGTCGGTCAGCCCGGCGCGCAGCAGCGCCTCGATGCGCCAGCCGATGGCGTCGTAGTTCTCGCAATGCACGGTGACGAAGGCGCCCAGGCGCCGGGCGGCGGCCAGCACCTCGATGAACTCGCGGTCCGTCAGCCGCAGCGGGTCGTAGGTCAGGAAGACCTTGAAGCTGCGGATGCCGCGCGCCACCAGCGCCGGCAGCTCCCGCCGCAGCACGTCGGGCGTCGGGTCGGTGATGATCTGGTGGAAGGAATAATCGGCGCGGGAGGCGGCGGCGCGCGCCTCGTAGCCCGGCGCGCTGTCGGCCAGGCCGTGCCCCTTCCATTGCGGCAGGAAGCAGATGAAGGAGGTGGTGCCCCCCGCCAGCGCGGCGGCGGAGCCACTGGCAAAGCTTTCCTCCTGCACCGAGCCGTCCTGGCCGAGTTCCTCGATATGGCAGTGGGAATCGATCCCGCCCGGCGTCACGACCATGCCCTTGGCCGGGATCTCCTCCACCCCGCGCGGCAGGTTCCGCCCGAGCGCCGCGATCACCCCGTCCTTGATGCCGATATCGGCCTCGAACACCTCGGCCGCGCTGGCCAGGGTGCCGCCGCGGATCACCAGATCGTAGTCGCTCAAGACGCCGTCCTTCCCTGCTCAGGCCACCGCGGGGGATGGCCGCGCCACGTAGCGGCTTTCCGGGTGGGAAAGGCCGAGATGGTCGCGGAGCGTAGTGCCCTCGTATTCCGTGCGGAAGAGGCCGCGCTTCTGCAGGATGGGCACCACGTGCTCGGTGACGGCGGAGAGGCCGCGCGGGCTGATGTCGGTCGCCATCATGAAGCCGTCGCAGGCCTGCGTCTCGAAATAGAGCTGCAGCCGGTCGGCGATCTGCTCCGGCGTGCCGGTGAAGTCCTTGCGCGGCGCGGCGGCGCGGTAGGCGAGCTGGCGCAGGGTCAGCTTCTCCTCCCGCGCGATGCGCATCAGGTACTCGGCCGAGGACCGGTTGGCGTCGCTGACGATGCCGCTGAGGTCCGGCACCGGCGCGTCGAGGTCGTAGGACCAGAAGTCGAAGGAGCTGAAATAGCGGCTGAGGAAGCTGAGCGCCGTCTTCGGGTCCAGCATCTCGTTCAGCTCGCGCGCGCGGCGCCGCGCCTCCTCCTCCGTGCCGCCGACAATGGGGGTGATGACCGGCATCACCAGGAACTCGTCGGCCGGGCGGCCGTAGCGCGCGGCGCGGGCGCGCAGGTCGGCGGTGTAGAGGCGGCACTCGTCGATCGTCTCGCGGTTGGAGAAGACGGCGTCCGCGTGCCGCGCCGCGAGGTCCCTGCCCGCCTCCGACGCGCCGGCCTGGAAGATCACCGGCTGGCCCTGCGGCGAGCGCTCGATGTTCAGCGGGCCCTGGACCTTGAAGAACTCGCCGACATGGTTCAGCCGGTGCATCTTGGACGCGTCGAAATACACGCCGGCCTGCTTGTCGCGCGGGAAGGCGTCGTCTTCCCAGCTGTCCCAGAGGCCCTTCACCACCTCGATGTACTCGCGGGCGATGCGGTAGCGGTGGTCGTGCTCCATCAGCTTGTCGCCGCTGTAGTTGCGGGCGACGGAGGCGTTGGAGGAGGTGACCGCGTTCCAGGCCGCGCGCCCGCCGCTGAGCTTGTCGAGCGAGGCGATCTGCCGCGCCGTGGTGAAGGGCTGGCTGTAGGAGGTGGACATGGTGGCGACCACGCCGATATGGCGGGTGACGGCCGCGCAGGCCGAGAGAATGGTGATCGGCTCGAAATGATTGATGTCGAAGGGCGTCGAGTTCTCGGACGCGTAGGTGGAATCGGCCACGAAGAGCAGGTCGAGCTTACCGGCCTCGGCGATGCGCGCGAGGTTCAGCACCCATTGCAGGTCGGTGGAGCCGTTGGCCTGCACCTCCGGGTGCCGCCAGGCGCCGACATTGCCGCCGAGATGGATGGGAAAGCAGCCCAGATGGATCTGGCGCGGACGCTTGGCTGTCATAGCAGAACCTCGTGCAAGGGGCGGCCCCAGTCGCGGGCGGCGGCGGCGCAGCGCGCCACGTCCTCCTCCAGCATCAGGCCTTGGTCGACCAGGGCGCGCGCCGCCGCCGTGATGGCGGCGACGTACCCTGCGGGGGAACCGTAGCGGGCGAGGACGGCGCGGCGCGGGTCGCCCGCCGCCTCCGCTTCCTCCTCCGTGTCGGGGAAGGGGATGGTGCTGCCGGTGAACTCGTAGAGCCCGCCATGGCCGTAGCCGCGCGCGCGGATGTTCCAGCCGGCATAGGTGGCCAGCGGCGCCGCGACCATGGGGGCGCGCACGCCCGCGACCTCGTTCCCGTCGGCATCCACGGCCGGCACCAGCACCGGATAGGCCCGATCCCGCACCAGGTCCGGCGGCTCCCGCGTCAGGCCGGGCGCGTCGCCGAAATCCAGCAGCGGCAGGTCGTTGGCGCGCACCGGCGTGGCGATACCGGGAATGGGCGGGAACTGCGCGCGGAAGGTGGCGACATCCACCAGCGTGCCGTCCGCGCGGCGCGGGACGCGGCTGGCGGGCGGCGGCGTGCCGTGGGTCGCCCAGGCATCCAGCGCGTCCAGCATGGCGCGGAACAGCATGGAGGTGCCGACGACGTTCAGCACGCTCTGCGCCTTGCCGCGCGCCGGGCGCCGCAACCCGGGGTCCGCCGAGTGCTGGGAGCTGGCCCAGCTGTAGAAGCGGACATTCTCCTGCTCCGGCAGGTCGTCGCCGCGCGTGTCCGTATGCGCCAGCGAGCCGCGCCGCTGCCAGTATTCCGTGGCGCTCTGGCTGTGCATCACCAGCGGGTCGGTCTCCGGCCGCTTCAGGATGCCGTCGGTGCGGCCGGTCACGTGGTCCGTCATGACGGGGTAGGAGAAGGGGAAGAAGTCGGCGCCGCTGTGGTGGTCCTCGAACTGCTGCCCGGCGCTGGCGGTCAGGATGCTGAACCGCGTCATCGGGAACTTGCCGGCACCCGCCACGTGCGGGATGACGCCGTCGAAGACGCGGCGGCCCCGCGCGTCCGCGTTGAAGCCGCGCCAGACGAAGTCGCGGATGGTGCGGCCGGTCTGCGAGCGGCCCCAGGCATAGGCGCGCTCCACATGCCCGGCCAGCGGGTTGGCCGCGCCGCTGTCATGGCGCAGGAAAAACATGGCCTCCCGCACCGCCACGTGGCCGAGGCCCAGCACCAGCGGGTCGCGGCCGGTATAGATCAGCTCGTAGATCCAGCCCGGCGCGAAGCCGCCGAACACGTGCACATGCCGGTCGGAGGGCACCACCGCCTGCTCGTCGCCCTGGTTGTCCAGCCCCACGCCGCTTTCCACGCGGCCGAAGCACCAGGCATCGGGCGGCAGGGTCTCGCGCGGGCTGCGCGGGTAGCGGCGGCGGGTCAGCACCGCGTCCCGCGTGTCCAGCGACACCGTCGGGTGGCCGCGCGTGGTGGCCCAGCCGGAGAGCGGAAAGGTATGCACGCCCTCGCGGCCGACATACTCGGTGCGCACCGGGCCGGTCAGCGGCCGGCCCTTGTCGGTCGCCACGGGCAGGTCCAGCAGCATGCGCCCGTTGCCCGGCAGCAGGTCGCCCTGCCACGCCGCCCAGACCACCGCGTAGCCCCGGCGCATCAGGAAGCCGTTGCCGGCATCCGCCAGGCCGCGCGGGTCGTTGCCCGGCGCCGCGTCGTTGAAGAAGGGCAGCGCGCGCTTGTTGCCGCGGTTGCCGTAGTCGAAGAAGACGCGCCGGTTGCCGCGCGAAAGGTCCACCGGCTTCAGGATGGCGATGTCGCCGCTGAAGCGGACCATGCCCTCCGCGTCCACCGGCGCCTTGTCGATGTCGAAGACTGCCGCCTGCGCCGGGTCGCGCGGGTCCACGCGGTAATGCGCGCGGCCGGTCAGCCGCTCATAGGCGCCGGCCTCGCCGAAGCCGTGGCCGTCGGCGAAGGGAACGCGCTCCCGGATCTCCAGCATGACGGGCATCAGGCCGGCACCGGGGCGGCCAGGCGGCCCTTGACGAAGCGGCCGCCCCTCATCATCCCCGCCGGGATGGCCTCGCCCTGCCCGGCCGGCAGCCGCGGGTTGGAGAGCGGCATCACGGGCCGACCCGCTCGCCACTCTCGGCGTCGAACAGGTGCAGCTTGCCCGGGCGCGGCGCCAGGCCGACCGTGTCGCCGACGCGCAGGCCGTTGGCGTCCTCCAGCCGCATCACCACCTCCTGGCTGCCCAGCGCGGCGGTCACCAGCACTTCCTGCCCCGTGGATTCCAGCAGGGTGACACGGCCGGGCAGCCCGCCCTCCGCCGGCAGCAGGTCCTGCGGGCGGATGCCGGCCACCACCTGGCGGCCCGAGGGCGCCAGGGACGGCACCGGCA
This sequence comes from Roseomonas sp. KE0001, assembly GCF_016107285.1. Taxonomy (GTDB): domain Bacteria; phylum Pseudomonadota; class Alphaproteobacteria; order Acetobacterales; family Acetobacteraceae; genus Pseudoroseomonas. The sequence goes on from NZ_RCVQ01000019.1 coordinate 6,665, forward strand.
CGTCCAGCGTCAGCCCGTCGGCGCGGAAGACGCAGCCGGCATCGCCCTGCACCAGCGCGCCGGGGATGAAGTTCATGCGCGGCGTGCCGACGAAGCCGGCCACGAAGCGCGTGGCCGGGCGCGCGTAGACCTCGTCCGGCGTGCCGAGCTGCAGCAGCCGGCCACCATCCAGCACCGCGATGCGGGTGGACATGGTCATCGCCTCGATCTGGTCGTGCGTGACATAGACCATGGTCTTGCCGAGCCGCAGGTGCAGCCGGATGATCTCCGCCCGCATGTGGGCGCGCAGCGTGGCGTCGAGGTTGCTCAGCGGCTCGTCGAACAGGAACACGGCGGGGTCGCGGATCATGGCGCGGCCCAGCGCCACGCGCTGCTGCTGCCCGCCCGAGAGCTGGGAGGAGCGGCGCTCCAGCAGCGGCCCGATCCGCAGGATGGCGGCGACGTCGTCCACCAGCCCCGCGCGCCGCGCCTTCGGCACCCCGCGCTTGCGCAGCGGGTATTCCAGGTTCTGCCGCACCGTCATGTGCGGGTAGAGCGCGTAGCTCTGGAACACCATGGCGACGTTGCGCCGCGCCGGGTCGACGTCGTTGACGCGCTGCCCGTCGAACAGGATGCCGCCGTCGGTCGGGCTGTCCAGCCCGGCGATCATGCGCAGGATGGTGGACTTGCCGCAGCCCGAGGGGCCGAGCAGCGTCAGGAACTCGCCCCGGTTGACGTCGATCGAGAGGTTCTCGACCACCGTGTGCGGGCCGTAGGACTTGCGGATGCCGTTGAGCGTGATGGCTGCCATGTCTCTGTTCCGATCAACCCTTGACCGAGCCCGCGCCGAAGCCCTGGCTGAAATGCCGCTGCACGCAGGCGAACAGCACCAGGACGGGGGCGGTGATCACGACGGCGGCCGCCATCATGACGTTCCAGTCGATGTTGTAGGATTCCTTGACCAGCCGCATGACGCCGGGCGGCAGCGTCATGCGCGCGTCGGCGTTCACGAAGACCAGGGCGTAGAGGTATTCGTTGTAGGCGCCGATGAAGGTGAAGACCGCCGTGGCCATGATGCCGGGCAACGCCTGCGGGATCACGATCTCGAAGAACACGGCCCAGCGGCTGGCGCCGTCGATGGCGGCGGCCGCTTCCACATCCGGCGGCAGGGCGGCCATGAAGGCGCGCAGCAGCCACAGCGCGAAGGGCAGCGCGAAGGTGATGTAGGTGACCACCAGCCCCCAGAGGCTGTCGCCCAGCCCCATCCCCGCCACCACCACGTAGAGCGGCACCAGCAGCACCACCGCCGGCAGCAGGTAGGCGAACAGCACCAGCCGCGCCATCAGCGAACGGCCGGGAAAGCGGTAGCGCGTCATGCCATAGGCGCCGGCCGTGGCGCAGAGCACCGCCACCAGCGTGCTGACGCCGGACACGAACAGGCTGTTCACGAACAGCCGGGGAAAGGCGGTGTTGAACAGCAGGTTGACGTAGTGCTCCAGCGTGAACTGGTCCGGCAGCAGCGCCGGCGGGTAGCTGGTGGTCTGGTCACGCGGCTTGACCGAGGTGACCAGCATCCAGACCAGCGGAAAGGAGAAGACGCCGATCACGGCCCAGACCAGGATGTCGCGCAGGACGCGCCCCAGGGTTTTCATCGGGGGGGTTTTCATCGGCTGCGCGCCCTTTCCTCGCGGTCGTACTGCCCGGCATAGACCCAGAAGAAGGCGACCATGATCACCAGCATCACCATGGCGATGGCCGCGCCGCTGCCCATGCTGAGCTTGGGGAAGACCTCCTTGTAGATCAGCAGCGGCAATGTCTCGGTGGAGGAGCGCGGGCCGCCGCCGGTCATCATGAAGATCAGGTCGAATTCCTTGAAGTCCCAGATGGTGCGCAGGATGATCACCATGGCCAGCACCGGCCTCAACTGCGGCAGCGTGATGTCCCAGAAGCGCGACCAGGCGCTGGCGCCGTCGATCCGCGCCGCGTCGTAGAGCGCGGGCGGGATGCCCTGCAGCCGCGCCAGCACGGCGATGGTGACAAAGGGGAAGTGCTTCCAGCCCGCCACCAGGATGGTGCTGATCATGGCGTTGGGCGACTGCCCCAGCCAGTTCACCGGGCCGTCGGACAGGCCGTACTCCTCGATGAGGTAGTTGAGGTAGCCGTACATGTCGTTGAACAGCCACTGCCAGACCAGCACGGCCACCACGGTGCTCAGCAGGTAGGGAAACAGCACCAGCGCGCGCGCGGCCGGGCGGAAGGTCAGCCGCGCGTTCAGCACCAGCGCGAAACCGATGCCGAGGCCCATCTGCAGCGCCAGGCAGCACACGGTCCAGACCAGCGACTGGCCGAAGGCGCCCCAGAAATCAGCGGATTCCAGCAGCGCCCGGTAATTGGCCAGCCCCACGAACTCGCCCTGGCGCGTCAGCGTGCTCATCCGGTGCAGGCTGATCCAGAAGGTCTGCAGCAGCGGATAGGCGATCAGCACCAGGAAGAAGAGGATGCTGGGCAGCATCAGCACGTAGCCGAAGGCCGCGTTGCGCGCCGCCAGCGACCAGCCGCCCCGGCGGCGCCCGGCCATGGGCGCGGCCAGGGCCGGCATCGCGTCTTCCCCGGAGGCGGACATCACGCCTTCATCAGCCCCGCGATGCGGTCGGCGCCGCGCGCCGCCGCGGCCTGCGGCGACATGCCGCCGATGATCACGTCCTGCAGCGCCTCCACCATGATGCGGGAGCCCAGGATGGCGCCGGCATGGGTGTTGGTCGCGTGCTCGCGCGATTCCTTCAGCAGCGAGCGGCCCTTGGCCGTGGCGGCGATCATGGTGTCCACCTCGGGCCGGTACCTGGCGATGGTGGGGTTGGCCGCGAACTCGGCCGAGCCTGCCACCGACTTCAGGTTCGGCAGGTTGTGGCTGGGCGTGACGTGCAGGAAGCGGACGTAGTTGTCCGTCTTCAGCAGGGTCAGCGCCATTCGCTTCGACAGTTCCTGGTCCCTGGCGGCCCTGGGGATCACCATGGACTGGAAGTCGCCGACAAAGACGTCGCGGCCGCCGGCCGGCATCGGGAAGGGCACCACGGAGACGGCGTCGGCCAGCTTCGGGTTCTGCGCCTGCATGTTGATCAGCACGCGCCCGGAGTAGGGGGCGGAGGCGGCGCGGCCCTCGACGAAGCCGTTCACCGTCTCGGTATAGGCATAGTTGGCGGAGCCGGCGGGGGAATACTTCAGCAGGTCGCGGATGAACTCGAAGGCCGCGACCGTGGCGGGCGAGTTGAAGCCCACCGTGCCGTCGGGGTTGATGATGTAGCCGCCCGCGCGCCAGATGGTCTGCAGCAGCAGCTTGTCGCCCATGCTGGTCTTGCCGAAGGGATAGATGGTGCCGAACACGCCGCGCCGGTTGGTGCGCCGGGTCGTGTCCAGCATCGCGTCCCAGCTGGCGTAGCCGGCGGCGCCGGCCTCCCCCACCAGGTCCTTGCGGTACCACAGCGCGCCTGTGGTGGTGGAATTCACGATGGCGAAGCCGGGGTAGTAGCCGCGCCTGCTGTCGCGCAGCAGTTCCAGCGAATTCTCGTAGAAGTCGCCCTCCCCCACCGCCTTGATGATGTCGTCGACCGGCTGCAGCAGCCCCTGCTCGTTGAGCTGCATGACGAATTCGGGCGGCATGTGGGAAATCAGGTCCGGCGGCGTGCCGGCGGCCAGCGTCGCGGCCAGCTTCGGCAGCAGTTCCTCCTCCAGGAAGCTCTGCACCGTGACGGTGGTGCCGGGGTGCTGCTGCTCGAAGCCGGCGAAGATGGCCTTGTAGGCGGCGATCTGTTCCGGCGCGCGCTGCGTCGTCCAGAAGATCAGCTCGCGCGACTGGGCGCGCACGATGGCCGGCATGGCCAGCAGGCCCAGGGCGGCACCGGTGCCGCCCAGCAGGGCGCGGCGCGTGGTCGCAACACGGATGCTCATCAGCTCACCTTCCCTCTTCGGCCGTCCCGGCCACCCTCGCTCCCTAAACAGTCTGCATACTATATGCGGTTCGTATACCGTTTATGTGCTGCCTAACCCGGCAATCCTTCCTCTTTCGGTGGAAGGAAGTTCAAGAAGGCGCCGAAATGCCTAGATGTCAGGCAGCGCCGCTCAGGATCTGCATGGCGTCGCTCTGCAGGTTCCGCAGATGCGCGCGCATCGCCGCCATCGCGGCCCCGGCATCCCCAGTCACGTAGGCGGCCAGGATGTCCAGGTGCTCCGCCCCGTCCTGCTTCACCCGCAGGAACGGGCTGGAGATCTCGAAAAGCCGTGTGGTTTCGCGCAGCTGGCGGATCAGCCCGGCCAGCACGGCATTGCCGGACGCTTCCGGGAACATCAGGTGGATGCGGTCATCCGCGTCCCAGTGCGCGCGGTCCTGCGACGGCGCGTTGGCGAGGTGCGCGATATCGCGCCGCACGGCTTCCACCACCGCCAGCGGGATCTTGCCGATGGACAGGCGGATCGCCTCGCATTCCAGCACCTCGCGCATGCGCATGGACTGGAAGAACTCCGTCGGCATCACGCGGCGCACGGCGAAGGAGCGCGAGCCCTGCTTCACCAGCAGCCCTTCCGCCGCCAGCCGCAGAATGGCCTCGCGCATCGGGGTGCGGGAGATGTTGAGCTGCTCGGCCAGCTTGCCTTCCACCACGAAGGTGCCGCCGGGCAGCTCGCGCATCAGGATCAGGCGGCGCAGTCGGGCATGCGCCTGGTCCGCCAGGTTCAGATCGTCGGCCGGTGGTTCCAGCGCCGCGCTCACGCCACCATCTCCAGCAGCCCGGCATGGGCCAGGGCGATGCGCAGCCGCTGCCGCTCCCCGGCATCCAGCGCGCCGATGGGTGGGCGGCCATGGCCCAGCGGCCAGCGGCCCAGCAGCTCCATGCAGCATTTCAGCCGCACCGTGGCGAAGCCGCCAGGCGCCGCGCCATAGATGGCATTGGCCAGCGGCTGGATGCGCGCGTGCAGGGCGCGCGCCGCCGGAATGTCGCCGCGCGCCACGGCACGGTCCAGCGCCACGATCTCGTCCGGCATCAGCACGGCCAGGCTGACCAGGCTGCCGTCGCTGCCCAGCGCGAAGCAGGACAGCAGGTGCTCGTCGCCCGAGGCCATCATCTCCACATGCGGCGCGACCTCGGCGACCAGCCGGCGGTGCGCGTCATAGGCGGCGGATTCCCAGCTGCCTTCCTTGACGCCCACCACCTGCGGCAGCTCCACCAGCCGCGCCAGGGTGGCGGGCGGATAGGCCATGCGCCCGGCGCCGACGCCGGCCTGGTACAGCATCATCGGCATGTCCGCCGCTTCCGCCACCATGCGGTGGTGGCGCAGCACCATCCCGGGCTCCTGCGACAGGGCCCAGGAGAAGGGCGGGAACACCAGCAGCGCGTCGGCCCCGGCATCCCGCGCGTCCGCCGCGTGCCGCTGCGCCTCCCGGCTCTCCTCCGCCAGCACGCCGGAGACGATGATGGCGCGGTCGCCGATGCTCTCGCGCGCGATCTCCACCACGCGCCGCCGCTCCGCGCGGTCCAGCAGGAAGACCTCGCCCGCGTGGCCGTTGCACAGCACGCCGACGATGCCGTCATGCCCGGCCAGCTCCGTGAACTGCGCCGCCAGCCTTTCCTCGTCGATGCGGTCCCGGGCATCGAGCGGCGTCAGCGTCGCGGCGTAGATGCCGCGGAACGGTCGGGCGTGGCTCGGGATCACGGGATGCTCTCCAGGCTGGCGGCAGGCTGCGGCGGGATCAGCCGCGCCGGGTCGAACAAGGGCCGCTCCGGTTCGCGGCCCAGGATGAAGTCGGCCAGCAACTGCCCCATGTAGGGTCCGCTGGTAAAGCCGGAATGGGCGCAGCCGATGACATGCGCGCCCTCGATGCCGGGCAGAGGGCCGATCATCGGCAGCGCGTCGGCGGTCTCGGATTCCAGGTCCAGCCAGATGCGCGCGACGCGGGCTTCCGCCAGGCCGGGGATGGCGTGGCGCGCCAGCCGGACATTGCCGATCAGGTTGTCCGGAATGGCCTCGACGCCGCCCCGGTCCGGGTCGCCGATGCCCTGCCAGCCGCCGCCGATCAGCACGGTGCCGTTCCCGAATTGCTTCAGCGACAACAGGCCGTTGGCGATGCCCAGCACGCTGCGCATGACGGGCCGCAGCCGCTCCGTCACCACGAGCTGGTTGATCAGGCACTTCACCGGCACGCGCAGGCCGAGCCAGCCCAGCATCCGTTCCAGCCACACGCCGCCGGCCAGCACCAGCCGCCGCGCCCGCAGCAGCGTGGCGCCGGCGGCGCGGATGGCGAAGCCGCCATCGCCGGAATCGACGCCCTCGACCGGCGCGTTCTCGAACAGCGCCACGCCCGCCGCGACCAGCGCGCGGCGATAGGCCAGGCCGGTGAGATAGGCGGTGATGTGCCCGTCCAGCGCGCAGAAGGCGGCGGCGATGATGTCGCCGTTCAGCCCGGGCTCCACCTGCCGCGCCCGGGCCGGGGTGACGAGCTCGATCGGCGCGCCGGCTTGCCGCCGCGCGGCGGCGCGGTGCTCCAGCATGTCGCGCTCGGCGGGGGTGAAGGCGACGGACAGGCCCGGCGCGGCGCGCGCCCCGGCATCCATGCCCAGCCAGCGCGGCGCGTCCAGCCACAGCTCACGGCCGCGCATGGCGTAGGGGATCAGCGCCGCGCGCGTCATGTGCAGGGTCAGCGTGCCGGCATTGACGCCCGAGGCTTCCCGGCAGATGGCGCCGCGATCCACCAGCGCCACGCGCATGCCGCCGCGCGCCAGGTGCAGCGCCGTGGTGGCGCCCATCACCCCCGCGCCCACCACGACGGCGTCGAAGCGCTGCGTCACAGCGGAGCCGGCGGCGGCAGGACGATGTCGGCATAGCCGAACTCGCCCGTCAGTTGGGCCAGCGGCAGCGGGCGCAGCGGCGTGCGGCCGGTGAACAGCCCGGCCTCCTCCCGCGCGATGCCGTGGTGGCGCGCCAGCAGGGCGGCGGCGGTGTCGCCGCAGACGCGCCCCTGGCACGGGCCCATGCCGCAGCGCGTCCAGGCCTTCAGCTGGTTCACCTCCCGCGCGCCCTCGGCCGCCGCGGCCTCGATCTCGGCGCGGGTGACGTCCTCGCAGCGGCAGACCACGGCGCCGGGCGTGATGGCCTCCACCTGCCCGGGGCGCGGCGCCATCAGGCCGGCCATGGCCCGGCCGAAGCGGGCGGCGCGCGCCAGCCGGCGGCGCAGCGGCGCGGCCAGCCGGTCCTGCGCCCCGGCATCCAGCCGGCCCAGGTCGCGCGCGGCGGCCAGGGCGGCCAGTTCCCCCCGCAGCGGCGCCGCCGCCGCGCCCTGGATGCCACCGCCATCCCCGGCCACATAGAGGCCGCGCCGGCTGCTGCGGCCGTCGCCGTCCAGCCGCGCGGCCCAGTTGCCGGCCACGGCGTCGAAGGCGTGCTCGACGCGCAGCAGGCGGGTGATCTCGGTCGAGGGCAGCAGGCCGTGGCCGACCGCCACGGCGTCGGCCTCCACGACCGTGCCGCCCGGCCGGGGCCGGCCATCGGCATCGACGGGGCAGAGGCGGGCGCGCAGGCCGGTCGCTGTGGCCTCGACCTCCGCCACCGTGGTGCGGAACAGCAGCGGCACGCCGGCGCGGCGCAGGCGGGCGGCCCAGCCGGCGCCCCGCGCCAGCAGGTCCGGGCGCGCGGCCATGGCGGGCAGGCGGCGCGCCCAGTCCGCCGGCGCGGCGAGGTCGGCCACCGCGGCCACCTGCCCGCCCGCCTTCAGGATGCCCGCCGCGACGGCGCCCAGCAGCGGCCCGCAGCCCGCCACCAGCGTGCGCGCCCCCGGCGCGATGCCATGGGCCTTGAGCAGCAGCGTGGCGGCGGCGAGCCCGACCACGCCCGGCAGGGTCCAGCCGGGGAAGGGCATCACGCGCTCCTGCGCCCCGGTGGCGACGATCAGTGCGGGGGCCTGCCAGTGGCACGGCCCCTCCGGGCCCAATGCGTCGACGCGGAAATCGGCCGAGACGGACCAGACCTGATGGCCGGGGCGCGCCTCCACCGCGCTGCCGGCCAGGCCGTCGCGCAGCACCGTGCCGGTCCGCGCTTCCGGCGAGGGCGGGACCGGGCGTGTGCCGGCCGGCGCGCGATGGACCTGGCCGCCGGCTTGCGGCTGATCGTCCAGCAGCACCACGCGCAGTCCCAGGGCACTGGCCCGAAGGGCGGCGGCGATGCCGGCGGGCCCGGCGCCGATGACGATCAGGTCGGTCATGGCGTGTCCGTCCCGATCGTGCCGGAGCGCACGACCATGCCCTGGCGCAGCGGCACCTGGCATGCCGGACGCCGCTCGCCATCCACCCAGACCACGCATTCCTGACAGGAGCCCATCAGGCAGAAGGCACCGCGCGGCGCGCCTTGCCGGGAGCTGTCGCGCAGGTGGCGGCGGCCGGCCAGCATCAACGCCACCGCGAGGCTGTCGCCCGCCGAACCCTCATAGGGCTCATCGTCGAAGGAGAAGCTGACCAACAGGGCACGGGAGGAAGACACGGGAGAACTAACGCATACTATTCGTATACCGTAAATATGGAATCGCCGTCTTGCCGCGTCCTTCTGTGAACGCCGGGTTCTTCGCCGGCGCCGGCCGCTCGTTTGGCGCTGACCGCGAAGCCGGCGTTCAGGGCAGATGTAGGCACAGTCCTGTTCTCTGTATCGTATGCACGATAATCAAAGCTTATCGTGTCTTAGCCGGAGCAGCGTCCTCGATGCCTTGATCAGGCTGTCGGATCTGTGATGCGGTCGCCGCGAACTTTGCGCCCGCTGCGCCGTTCCATGCTGCGATGCAACAGATGGCGGAGCGCTTTGCGGTGGAACCTCAGGCAAACGGGATAGCCGCACCGCTGCCTTTGACAGCGGGAGAAACGGATCTCCTGGAGCGCATTGCCCAGGTGCTGCGAGAAGGCGACGAGCGGATTGCTCGCCTGGAGGAGGTCTTGCGCGCTTTCGCGCCCCGCCGAGAATCCGGTCGCCATCGCTGAAGGCCCGCGTGCGGCTCCCAAACTGCCACATCATCGCACCGGCGCCGCCATGGCCCCATAGGGTTCCGTGGCCGCTCTGCCTGCGTGGTTTGGCGCAATCTCCTGATCGCCCGAGTTGCTGCCAAGGCGCTGGAACCTTGCCGATCAGGGCCGGTTTGTTGGTGGCAACCGAGAGAGGACAGGATGTAGGCGGCGGCACCGGCAGGTCCATGTCGGCAGCCTACGCGTATCGGTAACTCCCAAGTATAGAACCGGTGCCGCCATGCCTGTCCCCAAGGCGTAAGCTTCGGTCGGCGTGCTCACCGAGCGCGCAGCTAGCCCCTGCCCCATTTATCTAGCTTCGGATGATTTTTTGCGTCGATGTGAGAGTTCGGCTGCCGTGTTTTGCCGGATCCGCTGAACAGTTTGAAGCCACTCTTCATCCCCTGCCGCAACGAGAACATTAAGGCACATTCCGAAAGCCACCACCGCCTCCTTCAGCCGCGCCGTCCTGCCTCGCGGCGTCCCAGGGCGGCGAGCGCGGCGCCGGCACAAACGGCAAGATCACCATTCTTCCAGCCGAGGTTGAGGAAGCCCGGAATGGTGGCGCCTAGGAAGCCTAACGCCTAGCGTGGCTACTTCTGGTCAGCAACGTGGATGGATTCGTTGGGGAGGTGGATCACACACCCCCCTCTCTCAAGCCTTCCTTCCGGCCCGACTGGCGGAGCTATGACCATCCTGACGAGGTCGACAACGACCCAGAGGAGCTGAACGAGGGCGACTGATCCTGTATTCGGTCCACTGAATCCGGGAATCGAGGGAGCACGAATTCCAACTCGAATCCAGGAATCAAGGGAGCATGAAGTCTCGAGTTCAGGAATCAAGGGAGCACGAAGCCCTGACTACCCTTCCTGGAGGTCTTCCGCTTGAGACGGCTGTAGATCCAGCTCGGCCTGCCGGAGCCGCTGATGGGTCCAGCGGTAGCGATAGGTTTTAACCCGCCCGGCGCCAATGGCTTCGCAGCTCCATGACGACAGGCCACCGGCCCGGACCAAATCGTCGAACGCTTGGCGGATCTCCCCGCGGAACTTCACCCGACGCTTGATCGGGGCGTTCAGGTAATCCTCCCCGCATAGCGCTGCGATGTCCACATCGTCGATCCAGCTGTGGCCAGGCTTGCCGTCGATGAACGGCCAGATGCTTTTGGCGTAGTCCGAGCGCAGCTTGAAATAGGTGTCGCCATCCAGGGACACGAGGGTCCGGCTCTCGAACATATCCCTCACCCACTTGCCGTAGCGGATGGTCAGACTGCTATCGAGATCCACGCCGGACCACGAGATTTCACTTATCAGGGTGTCAGAAAAGCCCGCTCCAGGGAGCCGACCTTTTGCAATCCCGGCCTCATACTGCTCGTAAGTTCCCGGATAGATCCTGAACGAGACCGACCGCATTTCCTCCAGGGACCGCAGCATCGTGGCCAGGTTGTTGACGTGCGCCGTGCGGCCGGTGGCCTGCAACAGGGCACGCCAAGTCGTGCTCGTTTGGTAGATAATGATGCTTTTGGGCACGCGGATGTCCGCGCCTTCCCGCCACTCCGGATTGGTCAGTTCGTACCGGGCGGCCCGAACCCGGAACAGGGCATAGAGGGCGTCCCTGTGCTGGCTGCCTAACTCGCGGCCGTGGACCTCGACCACGCTGTGGGGCTTCACCGCATAAATACGGGTGGTCGTCGCGTCGCTCAGCCCCTTCTTCCGCGGGGCGAAGGCAGACGTCCTGGTTAGCTTAGCGGGCAGCACGGCGGGGTTCCGGCGTCCGCGGCGGTTTGCCTGCGTCTTCTCAAACCGCGCCAGACGGGCGATTTCCTTCTCTTCGGCGGTCTGAGCTTTCCGAGGCATGCTCCTTCATAGCCTGGCTCAGGTTTCGTCTCCAACAACTGGGAATCAAGGGAGCACGAAAGCTCTGCAATCCCTTGCCAGAGAGGGATCGGGGCCGACCAGAGACAGGAATCAAGGGAGCATGGAAGCCTCCAAAGCGCTTCGGATGGCCTCTGGATGCCCGTGGAGGTTACAGGGTTGTGGATGATGCCCCCTCAGATCGGAGGAGAGGGAGCATGAACCGTAAACCAGGGAGCACCAACCGGAAGAGAGGGAGCATGAACGGGAGGGGTGAGAGCACGAATCGCGTGGAAGCCCCTGATCTAGCTTGGAAAGCTGACTACAGACGAATCACTGACTCTAAACAGACTACTAACCGACGTCTGGGTGTGGACAAACCGGCAGCCGTCACCTTTCTGGCCAAGGGAGCAAGAGGCTCGGGAGAAGGAGCGGGAAGCGAGGGAGCAGGAGCTACCCCAACCCCTCCTTCTCCTGAACAATCTGGATCATGCGTCGCTCCAGCACAGCCTGATCGTTCGGAAAGTGGGCACGGCGGCGTTCGCCGGGGAACAAGACGAGAACGTTGGTCGACCGGTCCTGCCGGTAGTGTCCGTGCACGTGATGGAATTTCTCGGCGGGGCTGGGGTGTAGATCCGAGGTGGCCAGTGGCCCAAGCGGTCTAGGGTGGAGTTGCGACGCTCCCGTCCCCTGACCAGCCGAGGAACCAATGACCGAGGAGAGATTGCCACTTCAGGAGCTCCTGGCGAAGGCCGGAGACGGCCTTGATCGCAGTGCGCTCAAGCCTGCGCAGTGTCGCAGAGGCGGTGCTGCAATTGCTGATGGCTGAGGGCAGACCGTGGCCGAAGGCCGCGTAAGCTGCCCGAAGGATGTGGAGGGCCTGATCGGCGCCGGGCGCTACGAGCGCAGCGGCGAGCGGCTGAACTGGCGCAACGGCTTGCGAGACCAGGTGCTGGAGACCCGGCTGGGGCCGATGCAGCTCCGAATCCCGAAGCTGCGGCAGGGCTCCTACTTCCCGCCCTTCCTGGAGCCCCGGAAGACCTCAGAGAAAGCGCTGGTGGCAGTGATCCAAGAGGCCTGGATCGGCGGCGTCTCGACGCGGCGCGTTGATGATCTGGTGCAGGCGATGGAGCTGACGGGGATCTCAAAGCCCACCGTCTCCAAGCTCTGCAAAGACATCGACGAGCGCGTCTCGGCCTTTCTGGAGCGGCCACTGTCGGGCGAATGGCCGTATGTCTGGCTGGACGCCACCTGCCCCCAACAGCGCGAGGGCGGCCGGGTGGTCTCGGTCGCCGCCATAGTCGCTGTGGCCTGCGACGCCGAAGGACGGCGCCAGAACGTCGGGCTGCACATCGGCCCCTCGGAAGCGGAAACCTTCTGGGCGGCCTTTCTCAAGAGCCTGGTCAAGCGTGGCCTACACGGTGTGAAGCTGGTCGTCTCCGACGCCCATGAAGGGCTGAAGGGTGCCATCGCCCGCGTCCTCAGCGCCACCTGGCAGCGGTGCCGGGTCCACTGGATGCGCAATGCCTTGGCCCATGTGCCGAGGGCGCATAGTTCCATGGCTGCCGCGGCGCTGCGGCAGGCCTTCCTCCAGCCGGACCAGCCCAGCGCCCGGCAGACCCGGCGGCAGGTGGCCGACCAATTCCGCCCGTGATGGCCGAAGCTCGGCCTGCTGATGGACGAGAGCGAGGACGACGTACTGGCCTACATGGGCTTCCCCGCCGCGCACCGGACCATACTGCCGTCGTGCCTAATACCTTGACCCGCAGGGGGCCTCCACACGTGACCTCCTGCCCTCGTTCGGCAAGACGATGATGTGGTGGCATTCCAGGTTGTTAATTGCTGCTGAGACTCGGGTTCTCCCGCATTTACCGTGCTGCCGGGTAGCAGCCAGGGCGACTGGGACCCAGGTAAGGCGCCGATCGTCCTTCACGGTTAAGCTTAGTTATGCTCAAGCATCTGCTGCGGCTGATCCTAGCGGGGCTGCTGGTCCGACTCCTGCCCGGGCCGGCACGGCAGCCTGTCCGAGTTGCGGAACGTTGTCGGGTTGGTGCGTAGTCGCTATGAGTGCCGACTGCAAAATTTGCCTTGGCAAAGTCGCCCGGTGACTCTGCGGATCCGGGCGAGCAGGTTTCGAGGCTGAAATCTGGCTTGTCGGCGTCAAACCTTTGCCGAGCGCCTGGTTGAAGGTGCCGCCGCTGCGGCCCACCGCACCCGCTGGCTGGACGATCTCTAGCGGCATCTCGGTCGGGCGCTGGGCGTCGAGGCCGGCGCGCGCCTCACGGCGCGACTGGCCGTTCCTACCAGCGCCGACACGTTGCTCCGCATGATCTGCCGGCAGAACCCGCTATTAGAGATCAGTTCACCTCCCCGCGTGCTCGTGGTCGATGAGTGGGCTTGGCGCCGCGGCCGCTGGTACGGCGAGCATTCTCGCTTATCTGGAGCGGACCGGGTGCTCCATCTCCTGCCAGACCGGCAGGCGGAGACGCTGAGGGACTGGCTGCGGCGGCATCTTGGCATCACGGTCGTCACCCGTGACCGGGCCTGCGCCTATGCCGAAGGCGCTCGCCAGGCGCGCCCGCTGCGGTGCAGGTCGCCGACCAATGGCACTTGCTGCGCAACCTCGGCGAGGCCCTCGAGGCGGTGGTGGAGCGCCATCATGCTGTCATCCGGCGGATCGGCGAAGTCGTGAGGGCCGCCGGCGCCATTAGTGCGGTGGTCGCTGTTGCCGCCTCGGTCGTGCCCCCAGCGACCCAGCAGTGCAAGGAGGCGAGACATCCTTGGCGGCAGGCGCGCTAGGAGAAGGCCGCCCGCCTGCACGCGGCGGGCTCTTCCATAAGTCAGCTGGCTGCCAGCTCGGTGCCGATCGCAAGACGCTCCATCGCTGGCTGCGGGCTATAGCTGCCGCAAGTTGGTCCATGCCGCAGCGCGGCAGCATCCTGGATCGCCATCACGCCGTTCTGGAGCGACGCTGAATTAAGGGCTGCCATAACGCTGCCCGGCTATGGCGGGTATTGGTGCGCAGTGGCTTTGCAGGTCGTCCCTTGGTTGTCAGGGCTTGGGCCACCGAGAGACGCAGGACCGAGCCCATTGTATGCTTACGCCCTGAACCAAGCAGGGATTCTTGGCAGCCACCCCACGCCTAGCCACGCCATGCGTCTGCTGATGGCAAATGGCGAAATACCCACTGAACTGGACTACGCCTACGTCATGCGCCTGCTGAGTGATATACTCGTGCTGTAAGCAGCAGTGGCTGTCGCGAAGCGCATCGCCCGCTTGCTGCGGCGGCAGAGCGAGGACAGGCTCGCTGCTGTATTGAACAAGGCCGCCGCTACCCCTTTCTCGAGCTTTGTCGCCGAGTTGCGCAAAGACATCGCGGCTGTGTAAGCCGCACTAGAACTTCCCTGGAGTACCAGCCCTGTTGAGGGCCAGATCAACCGGCTCAAGATGATCAAGCGCACTATTCAGGCCGCGCCGGATTTCAGCTCCTCCGCGCCCGGGTAGTCTAGACGGCCTGACCCCACTCCACCAGCACGGAAAATGCGGGAGATCCCAACTCTCCGTGGCATTCGACAGCGCCAAGGCCGGAGCGCACAGGGAGGGGCAGACAAGCCATTGGCGTGAAGTGATACCAAATCCTTCACGCGTGAAAGCTTTAACAGCTGAACTATGTTCACAGGCTATAGACACTCGGCTAAGCTTTTGGGCAGTTTCTAATGAGGCGTTTGATGGAAACGGGTGTACCGGTGAGGTCAGTGAAGAACGCGGCTCCTGGCGCCATTGAGGAATCCGTCAACGCACAACGCACGGCGAAATGGCTGGTGATAGCGTCCGGCAAGGGCGGGACGACGAAGACAACCACCTCCCTCAACTTGGCAGCGTTAGCGGCCGCTGCAGGCCTCAAAGTCGGCATCCTCGACACGGACGAGCAGGCGACGCTAACCAAGTGGCACAGGCGGCGTGAACGCCAGGATGACGTGCCTTCATTGCGGCTCTTCAGCGTACCCCTGGTCGATCTGAAACGTGGTGTCCGTGAAGTCGATAATGCTGAGGCGGCAGAGGGCCTGGATCTCGTCATCGTGGACACTCCGCCTGGCCTTGAACAACGTGAAAGGATTAGCGAACTGGTTCGGCGGGCGGATTATGTCCTCGTGCCCACGAGCCAGAGCACTGCAGACCTAGAGTCCGCTTTGGAGTTCATGGCGGCGATCTCCTCGCTCGGCGTAAGAGCTGCCTTTCTGCTGAGCCGCACAAATCAAAGGTGGGGATCCTACCGCCTCGCCAAGAAGATGCTTAATCGTGCAGGAACCCTTTGCCCGGTGGACGTGCGGCAGCTCCGCGACATTGAGGCTACTCACGATTACGGGCTCGGCATCAATGAGTTTAACAAGGCAAAAGGAGCGGACGACCTTGAGGCCGTTTGGGAGTTCATCCGCAAGGTGATGGAGGTCTGATATGTCGGCTGCACGAAACCGTCGCACCATGGACCGCCAGCGTGAGGAGGAACTTGACCAAGCCCCGGCACAGGCCATCTTCACGGACGGACGTCGCGCAGAAGGTCTACGAAACGCCGTTGTTCCGCAGAATGACATGGAGGGGTACGCTCGGGAGATCGGCCGCCTCTGGCACGAGGCGCGAGACAAGTTCATGGCTATCGGCGAATACTTAATAATGGCTAAGGAACGCCTCGCACACGGCGAATACGAGGAAATGATCCGGGCCCGCCTCCCCTTTAGTACGTCCGCAGCGCACAAGATGCGTTCAGTAGCTGAGGCAGTACATAGCGGGCGCGTGCCTCGTGACCAGCTGCCTTACAGCTACGCCACGGCGTACGAACTTACGCAGCTCAAGCCTAGCGAGATGAGGATCGCTGAAACCAGGGGACTCGTCAGACCTACTGTATACCTGCGGGAGATCCAAGCTCTTCGCGCCGAACTCAGGGCACCTGTCGGGTCTCAGCGCTTCGAGGCGATGCGGCGGGAGAGGCAGCGGCTTGCCAATGAAATAGACCGTCTCAAGGCTCGGATAGATGAACTGGATGCTGCCCTTCTCGAGGAGGGAAGTAGCCATAGCGGTTCCAGGATCATAGAGGGCAAGGCGGCCAAAATTCTTGAGGACTGATCGCGTCTGGATCTTTCACATGTGAAGGATTTGGACGATCTGGAGACCTTCTGGCTTTAAGCGGTGAATGGCGCATCGCCGTACATGAATGCTACCGGCCGCCGCCGTTGCCAAGTAACTCGCTACCGGTAAACGCGTCCTCAGGAGGACCGGATAACAGGCCGGTTGAGCATGGCAGGACGTGCTGAACTTCCAATGGCGGTGGGCGAGCGTTATCGAGAGGTGGCCCGACCGGAGCGCTTGCGCATCCTGGACAAGTTTGCGGTGGTGGCAGGCTACCACCACAAACACGCGATCCGGCTGCTGTGGGGCCGACGCAACCAGCCCAATGATGGTGGTCCCTTGGGCACGGCATGCTCTACTACGCCGACGATCTGCCCTATTGGGTCAGCGTGACAGACAACCTCGAGCTGTTCGTTCCTTACATGCTCGACGTCAACGACACGCACTTCGCCACCAACAAAGGTTTCGCGCAGGCGGAAGACTTCTTCATCTACCTACGCGATACCCTCGACACTCGCTACCGCGACGGCTTCGAGGAAAGCTGAAGATGATGAGCTTGGGCTGCATGGCTGGCTGGCAGGCCTATCAGGCCGCAGCGTCGCTCTGGAA
>NZ_RCVQ01000002.1 GCF_016107285.1 Roseomonas sp. KE0001
CGGCGCCCAGGATCGGTTGAGGAACCCCCGGCCGGAGGGGCGCCCCTCCGGCCGGCCCCCGTCAGCCGGTTTGCCTCACCACTTGTAGGTGAGGCTGCCCAGGACGTTCAGGCGGTTGCCGTAGAAGCAGCCGTTCTCGCCCGAGCAGCGGCCGACATAGCGCGTATCCGCCAGGTTGCTGGCGGCGACGGCGAATTCGAAGCCCTTCGCCCGTTCGCTCAGCTTCGACAGGTCGTAGCGCAGCGCGGCGTCGAAGAGGGTGGTGGAGGGCACGACCGCGCCACCGGTGTTCACCGCCGAGGTATTGCCGAGATAGCGGATGCCGGCGCCGAGCGTCAGGCCGGAGAGCGGGCCCCGGGCCTGCACGAAGGTGTACTCGGCATAGAGCCCGGCATTGTTCTTGGCGACGCCGGCCGGGCGGTGGCCGAGCTCGGCCGCCGTGTTGCTGCGGGTGATCTCCGGGTCGAGATAGGTGTAGGACGCGACCAGGCTGACGCCCTGGCCCAGCTCCGCCACCCCCTCGACCTCGACGCCGCGCACGCGGATCTCGCCCACCGCCACCTGATCGAAGGGGCTGTTCGGGTCCGGCGTCAGGGTGTTCTTCTGCGTCAGATGGAAGGCGGCGACCTGCATGAAGCTGCGCAGGCCGCGCGGCTGGTACTTCAGGCCGACCTCGTACTGCTCACCCTCCAGCGGCTGCCAGGCATTGCCGGCGCCGTCGGTGCCGATCTGTGGCTGGAAGGAGCGGGCATAGCTGGCATAGGGGGCGAGGCCATTATCGGCCAGGTAGAGCGCGCCGAGGCGCCAGGTGAAGGCATCGTCGTTCTGGTAGCGCGTGATGCCGGCGTCGCGGTCGTCCACATCGGACAGCGCCCAGTCCTGGCGGATGCCGGCGGTGACGACCAGGCGGTCGAAGCGGATCTGGTCCTGCAGGTAGAGGCCGTATTGCGTGTTCACCTGCCGCACATTGTCATAGGGCGCGGTCAGCGCCGGGACGGGGCTGCCATAGACCGGCGCGAAGACATCGAGCCCGCTGGCGAAGGCGAAGTACTGCGCGTTGCGGTAGTTGATCTGGCTGTAGTCGAAGCCGCCCAGCAGGGTGTGGCGCACCGGCCCGGTGGTGAACTCGGCCTTCACCTGATTGTCCACCTGGAAGGTGGCGACATCGATATCGGCGCGGTAGGCGAAGCGGTTCAGCGTCCGCCGGTCGGCCTGCAGGCCGCCGCCATAGACCTGCTCCCAGTCGATCTCGGTCTGGGCGTAGCGCAGGTTCTGCTGCACCGACCAGACATTGTTGAAGCGGTGCGAGATCTCGTAGCCGACGCCGAACTGCGTGCGGTTGAAATGGTCGAAGTCCGGCTCGCCGGTGAAGCGGTCGCGGCTGATGCGGCCGAAGGGCGTGCGCACGACCGTGCCGTCATAGGGCAGGAACTGGTTCCCCGAGGTCTGGTCGCGCTGATAGTAGGTCAGCAGCGTCAGGCTGGTGTTGTCATCGGGACGGAAGGTGAGGGAGGGCGCCAGGAAGATGCGGTCGTCCTTGACGTAATCCACCGTCGTGTCGGCGTCGCGCACCAGCCCGGTGAAGCCATAGAGCCACTTGCCGTCGGCGGTCAGCGGGCCGCTCGATCGGCCCTGCGCCTGCAGGCGGTTGTGCAGCCCGGCGGTGAGCCGCACCTCCCCGGTGGCGAAGTCGCTCGGGCGGCGCTGCACCATGTTCACGAGGCCGCCGGGCGCGATCTGCCCGTAGAGCACCGAGGTCGGGCCGCGCAGCACCTCGTAGCGCTCCAGCCCGTAGGTCTCGAAGACGCTGCCGGCATAGCCGGTGTTGTAGCGCAGCCCGTCGAGGAAGAGGCCGTTGTCCTGGGCGTTGAAGCCGCGCAGCTGGAACCAGTCGGTGCGGCTGTCGGTGCCGTAGTTCTCGCCGCGGATGCCGGCGGTGTAGCGCAGCGCCTCGCCGAGCGTCTGCGCCTGGCGGGCGTCGATCTGGTCGCGCGGGACGACGCTGATGGACTGCGGATTCTCGATCAGCGGCGTGTCGGTCTTGGTGCCGGTGATCTGCTGCTCGGCGACGAAGCCCCGCACCGGATCCAGGGCCCGCTCGGCCTGGCCGGTGACGTCCACCTCCGGCAGCAGCTGGACCGTGCCATCGGCCGCCTGGGCGAGGGCGCCGGCCACCGGCAGGGCCAGCGGCGCGGCGAGTGCAGTGCCCAGCAGGAGAAGCAGTCGGCGCGGGGCCGTGGGCGAGGAGGGCATGGCGTTCTCCGGAGGGCTGCATCCCGCCCATGGCACTCCTGAGAACGCTTCGCAATGGCAATCACGGACGCTCCGCGCGCGGGCCACGGCTTTCCGCCGGCCTGTGTCACGGGCGCCACGAAGCGGGGAAAAGCCCTATCGCACGGCGGTTTGCCGCCGGGGCTGGGCCGCGCGGTCGGGGGGCGCCGCCGGCGACGGCGGGGGCTGCCAGTCCAGGACCGGCACCGGCGCCGGCATTGGCGCGAGGGCCGGCGAGCCGCCGGCCGCCGGGGCCTGCCAGAAGCGGTCGAACTGGCTGCTGGTGCTGGTCATCAGATCCCCGCGCGGGCCGGTGTCATTCGGCCAGCTTTGTGCCTGGGCCAGACCGGGGGCGAGTGCGGCCGCCGCCAGGAGCAGCAATCCGGGCGCGAATCTCATGGGATCGACATCCATTCCAGGTGGTGTCGTATCCTGGCGTCACGGCCGGACGGATTTCAAGCCTCCTTCGTGCCCAGGCCCCGCGGGAAGGGCCTTAGCGCAGGCCGAGCCAGGCGAGGATCAGCAGGCCGAGGGCGATGCGGTACCACGCGAAGGGGGTGAAGCCGATGCGGCTGATCACGTTCATCAGCCAGCGGACCACCAGCAGCGCAACGATGAAGGCGGCGATGAAGCCCACCGCGATCTGCCCGCTGGCCGAGAGGTCCAGCACCGCGCGGTTCCTCCACAGGCTGAAGGTGGTGGCGGCGATCATGGTCGGCACCGCGAGCAGGAAGCTGAACTCGGCGGCGGTGCGGCGATCCACGCCGACCAGCAGGGCGCTGATGATGGTGGCGCCGGAGCGGCTGGTGCCCGGGATCATCGCCAGCGCCTGGCCGAAGCCGATTAGCAGCGCGGCCAGCGGCCCGATCTCCGGCACGGAATGGATGCTGGGCGCCGGGCGCAGCCTCTCGATGGCGATGATGACGATGCCGCCCAGGATCAGCGCCACCGCGACGACGAAGGGCGTGTAGAGCAGGTCCGTCACCGTCCTGTAGAGCGTGGCGCCGAAGACCATGGCGGGCAGGAAGGCCAGCAGCAGGTTGAGGGCGAAGTAGTATTCGGTGCTGCCCCGCTTCCACATGCCGAAGGCGATGCGCAGCAGCGTCGCGCGGAACAGCCAGATCACCGCCAGCACGGCGCCGAGCTGGATGCTGATCTCGAAGGTCTTGCCGGGCGGCCCCTGGAAGCCGATGGCCTCGCCGAGAAGGATCAGGTGGCCGGTGGAGGAGATGGGGAGGAACTCGGTCAGCCCCTCCACGATCCCCATCATCAGCGCGGAGAGAAGCGAGGCGAAATCCATGGCGACATCCTGCTCTGGGATGGCCCGGATAGCTCGCACCGCCGGAACTGTCACGCCGCGCGAGACCCCGGCCGCCGCCGCCCGGGATGAAATCCAGGACAGGGGCGGTCAGGATCGCGTCAGCGGCCCGATCGGGGACCCGACCGGGGGGCGATCAGCGCACGGTCTGGCCGGCGGTGAAGGCGAAGTTGTCGAAGGAGTTCTCGGCGACGCGGAACCAGGCGTAGCTGTCGTCGCGGAAGCGGCGCTGCGACTCCCAGAGCTTCCTGAAGCGCTCGTTCTTCGCCGAGATCTCGTCGTACAGCTCATGCGTCGCCTTCCAGGAGGCGGCGAGGATCTCGCGCGACCAGGGGCGGAGCTGCGCGCCGGCGGCGATGAGGCGGCGCATGGCCTGCGGGTTGGCGGCGTCGTAGCGCGCGGTCATGTCCTGGTCGGCCTCGGAGCAGGCGGCCTCCAGCGCCGCCTTGTAGGCGGGCGGCAGGGCGTCGTGCGCCTGCTTGCCGATCAGCAGCGCGGTGCGGGCGGAGGGCTCCCAGAAGCCGGGGAAGTAGTAGTTTGGCGCCACCCGGGCGAAGCCCAGCTTCTCGTCGTCATAGGGGCCGACGAACTCGACCGCGTCCAGCGTGCCCCGCTCCAGCGCCGGGTAGATGTCGGCCGCCGCCACCTGGGTCGGCACCGCGCCAAGCTTGGCGAAGACCTGCCCGGCGATGCCGGCGATGCGGAACTTCAGCCCCTGCAGGTCGGCCAGCGTCTTCACCTCCTTGCGGAACCAGCCGCCCATCTGGGCGCCGGTGTCGCCGGCCGGGATGAAGACGATGTTGTAGTCGGCGAAGAACTCCTGGGCCAGGGCGGCGCCGCCCCCGTGGCTGTACCAGGCCTTGTTCATCCGGGTGTTCAGGCCGAAGGGGATGGTGGTGAAGAAGGCGAAGGTCGGGTCCTTGCCGATCCAGTAGTAGGCCGGCGCGTGGGCGCATTCGACCGTGCCGGCCTGCACCGCGTCCAGCGCCTGCAGCCCGCCGACGATCTCGCCGGCCGGAAAGACGCGGATCTGGAACTTGTTGTCCGTCATGGCGGCGACGCGGCGGGCGATCAGCTCCGGGGCGCCGAACAGGATGTCCAGGTTGCGCGGGAAGGCGCTGGTCAGGCGCCAGCGCACGTCGGGGGCGGATTGCGCCAGGGCGGGTGCGGCGAGGGCGGCCGGCGCGGTGGCGGCGGCGCCGAGCAGGGCGCGGCGGTTCATGACGGTGTCTTCCTCCCCAGGGGATGCGGCGGCCGGTTGACCCGGCATTCACCTGCTTTATCCCGGAACGATGCGGGGCGAAACCATCCTGCGCGAACCAATGGACGGCGAACCAGGGGGCGCGAAGCCGGTGGGCCGGCCCCGCCCGGGGCCGGCCACGCGGTCGGTCAGTAGCGATAGGCCTCGTGCTTGAACGGGCCGCTCGCCGGCACGCCGATATACTCCGCCTGGGCGGGGGACAGCCTGGTCAGCTTGGCGCCGACCTTGGCCAAGTGCAGGGCCGCCACCTTCTCGTCCAGCTTCTTGGGCAGGGTGTAGACCTTGCACTCGTAGTTCTGGTGGTTGGTCCAGAGCTCGATCTGCGCCAGCGTCTGGTTGGAGAAGCTGGCGGACATCACGAAGCTCGGGTGCCCGGTGGCGTTGCCGAGGTTCACCAGGCGGCCTTCCGACAGCACGATCAGGCGCTTGCCGTCGGGGAAGATCACCTCGTCCACCTGCGGCTTGACATTGTCCCACTGGAAGTTCCGCAGGGCGCCGATCTGGATCTCGCTGTCGAAGTGCCCGATGTTGCAGACGATGGCGCGGTGCTTCATCGCCCGCATGTGGTCGAGCGTGATGACGTCCACATTGCCGGTCGCGGTGACGAAGATGTCGCCCTTCGGCGCCGCATCCTCCATCGTCACCACCTCATAGCCTTCCATGGCGGCCTGCAGGGCGCAGATCGGGTCGGCCTCGGTCACCATCACGCGGCAGCCGGCGTTGCGCAGCGAGGCGGCCGAGCCCTTGCCGACATCGCCATAGCCGGCGACGACGGCGATCTTGCCCGCCATCATCACGTCCGTGCCGCGGCGGATGGCGTCGACCAGGCTCTCGCGGCAGCCATAGAGGTTGTCGAACTTCGACTTGGTGACGCTGTCGTTCACGTTGATGGCCGGAACCTTCAGCGTGCCCTTCTTCGCCATGTCCCACAGGCGGTGGACGCCCGTCGTGGTCTCCTCGGAGAGGCCGCGGACGTTCTTCAGCAGCTCGGGATACTTGTCGTGCATCAGCACGGTGAGATCCCCGCC
This sequence comes from Roseomonas sp. KE0001, assembly GCF_016107285.1. Taxonomy (GTDB): domain Bacteria; phylum Pseudomonadota; class Alphaproteobacteria; order Acetobacterales; family Acetobacteraceae; genus Pseudoroseomonas. The sequence continues at coordinate 5,879 of NZ_RCVQ01000002.1, forward strand.
GTCATCGAGGATCATGTTGATCTCCCAGCCATCCGGGCCCCGGATGGTCTGCTCGATGCACCACCAGAACTCCTCCTCGTTCATGCCCTTCCAGGCGAAGACGGGGATGCCGGCGGCGGCGATGGCGGCGGCGGCGTGGTCCTGGGTCGAGAAGATGTTGCAGGAGGACCAGCGGACCTCGGCGCCGAGCGCGGTCAGCGTCTCGATCAGCACGGCGGTCTGGATGGTCATGTGCAGGCAGCCGGCGATGCGGGCGCCCTTCAGCGGCTGGGACGGGCCGTATTCGGCGCGGATGGCCATCAGGCCGGGCATCTCGTCCTCGGCCATGGAGATCTCCTTGCGGCCCCAGGCCGCCAGGGAGATGTCCTTGACCTTGTAGTCATGCTGGGCGTTCACGTCGGGCATAGTGCTTCTCCGGATCTGCCCCGGCGGGTAGCACAGGCGGCCGGCGGATGGCCAGCCCGTACGACGAAACATAAGAATGTGTTTATATGTCCGGATGGCGCTGGAGCGCCCGCCGCTTCAGGCGGCCGCCTCGCCGAACTCCATCACCAGCTCCTGGATCCGCTTCGGGTCGCTCTGCTCCATGACGCGCCGGGCGAAGCGGGCGCAGTCGTCGATCTTGAGGGAGCGGACCATCTGCTTCACGCGCGGAATGGCGCTGGCATTCATCGAAAGGGTCCGCAGCCCGAGCCCGAGCAGCAGCGGCACCAGGCGGGGATTGCCCGCCATCTCGCCGCAGACCGAGACCGGCATCCGCAGCCGCAGCGCCGCCTCGGTGGCGAACTGCACGAGGCGCAGCACGGCGGGGTGCAGCGGGTCGTAGAGATGCGCCACCTCGGTCTCGGCCCGGTCCACCGCCAGGGTGTACATGGCCAGGTCATTGGTGCCGATGGCGAAGAAATCCGCCTCCAGCGCGATGGCGTCCGCCGCCAGCGCGGCGCCCGGCGTCTCGATCATGACGCCGAGCGGCGGCAGGCGCTCGGGCAGGGGCGTGCCCTTGCGGCGCAGGCGGCGGGCCACCCGCTCGTAGATCTCGCGAGCCTGGGCGACCTCCTCGGGCACCGTCACCATCGGCAGCAGCACCCGCACCGGACCCTGCGTCGCCACCCGCAGGATGGCCGCGAACTGCGCCTCCAGCAGCTCGGGGCGCTTCAGCAGCATGCGCACGCCGCGCAGGCCGAGCGCCGGGTTGGGGCCGCTGTGATAGGTCTCGACCCCGTCGGCCAGGGCCTGGATGTCCTTCTCGCCGCCCCAGTCCAGCACGCGGATGGTCACGCCGTCTCCCGCCAGGGGGCCGACGATCTGGCTGTAGGCCTCGAACTGCGCATCCTCGTCCGGCAGGTCCTCACGGTTCATGAAGAGGAACTCGGTGCGCAGCAGGCCGATGCCCTGCGCCCCGGCCTGGGCGATCAGCGGCAGCTCGGCGGGGATCTCCAGATTGGCCTGCAGCTCCACCTCCTCGCCATCGAGCGTGATGGAGGGCAGGCGGCGCAGCTTGGCCAGCCGCGCCTTCTCCTTGGCATAGGCGGCGAGCGCCGCCCGGCCGGTCTCCAGCGCCTCCGCGCCCGGGCGCAGCACGACGGTGCCGAGGCCGCCGTCCAGCACCGCCTCGTCGCCGCGCCGCGCCGCCTCGCTCAGGCCGTGGCAGCCGAGCACGCTCGGAATGCCGAGGGCCCGCAGCATGATCGCGGTATGCCCGTCGGCGCCGCCCTCGTCGGTCGCCACGCCGGCGATCCGGGTGGGATCGAGCAGCGCGGCATCGGCCGGGGTCAGCTCCTCGGCCACCAGGATGGCGCCCTGGGGCACGTCCTTCAGGCTGCGGAAAGGGGTGGCGGTGAGGTTGCGGGTCAGGCGGCGGGCGATCTCGCGCACCTCGCCGGCGCGGCGGCGGAGGCCGGCCTTGTCGTCGTCCCGCGCGGCCAGGATGGCGGCGGCGATGGCCTCGGCCTCGTCCTGCACCGCCGTCTCGGCGGCCAGCAGCTCCTCGGCGATGCGGCGCCGCGCGCCGCGCAGCAGCCGGCTGTCCCGCAGCATCAGCCCATAGGCGTCGAGCAGCGGTTCCAGCTCCTCCTGCGCCTCCTCGGGCAGAATGGAGAGCCGGTTCTTCAGCTTGGTGACCTGCTTGCGGCTGAGGGCCACGGCGGCGGCCAGGCGGCCACGCTCCTCCTCGGCGGCGCCGGGGGCGATGGTGCGGCGCGGCGCCTCGGCCGGGGGCTCGCTGGTGTCATAGACGGCGCCGATCGCGACCCCGGGGGCGATGGGGATGCCGTGCAGGATGGCTTCCCGGGTCCGTCGGCCGACCCGCTTCGGCGCCTCGCTCTTCTCGGTCCTGTCAGTCTTCATGGAAGCCGGCCTCGATCAGGCCGGCGACCGCATCCAGCGCTTCCCGCGCATCCCACCCCTCGGCCTCCACCACGACCTCGTTGCCCTGCCCGGCGCCGAGCATCATCAGCCCCATGATGGAGCAGGCGGGCACCTTCTGGCCATCATGCGAGACCGTGACGCAGGCCGAGAACCCCTCCGCCAGCGAGACCAACTTGGCGGCGGCGCGGGCGTGCAGGCCGCGGCTGTTCGGCACCCGGACGATGCGGCGCAGCAGCAGCGGGTTGCCCGCCTCGGCCGAGGCCTGCGCCGCGGCGCTGGAGCGGAAGACGTCGGACGGGGCGAGGCAGGCGGCCGGACGGGGAGGGAGCAGGGTCACGAGACTTTCCTCACGCTGCCGGCCATCGGGCCGCCGGTCTGCTGTGCCATCTCGGCGGGCGGGGTGCAACGCGCCGGCGTGGCACAGGCAATATAATGCCGGCCGGCGCGCATGGCATGCTCGACGCAGGGGGAGAGGGTCTCGGCGCTGCGGATGCGCGCCAGCTTGACCAGCAGCGGCAGGTTGACCCCGGCGATCACCTCCACCGTCTCGCCCTCCCCCGCCTTGGCCTTGGCCACGGCGGTGGCGAGGTTGGAGGGGGTGCCGCCGAACATGTCGGTCAGGATGATGACGCCATCCCCCTGATCGACCTCGGCCACCCGTGCGAGGATGTCGCGCTTGGTGTCCTCCATGCCGTCCTCGGGGCCGATGCAGACCGTCTCGACCTGCGGCTGCGGCCCGACGACATGCTCCATCGCCCGGCGCATTTCCTCGGCCAGACGGCCATGGCTGACCAGTACGAGGCCGATCATCGACGAAACGCCATCACAGTGTGCAAGAAAAGGGGGCCTCCCGACCCGTTTGGGACCACGGTCCCGTGCTCGCCGAGCTTGCCGGCCGCGTCCTGTCCATTCCCGCCGGCTCCTGCGCGGCGAGGGTTCCGCCGCCGCTGCTCGCATCCGGGGCGGCCGCCAGTTCGCGGTGACTCAGATCGACACGCCAGCCCCGTCCGGCAAGATGCGCGGACAGCATTTCAGCCAGCAGCACCGAGCGGTGCTTGCCGCCGGTGCAGCCGAGGGCGACCGTCAGGTATTTCTTGCCCTCGGCGGCGTAGCGGGGCAACAGCGGGTCGAGCAGCGCGGTCATGCGCTGCCAGAATGGGGCGAAATGCGGATCCGCCCGGATGAAGGCGGCGACCGCCGGATCGCGCCCGGTCAGCGGCCGCAGCGCCGGATCGTAATGCGGGTTGCGCAGGAAGCGCAGGTCCAGGACCAGGTCGGCCTCGCGCGGCAGGCCCCGCGGGAAGGCGAAGGACAGCACGCTGATCCCCATGCCCTCGGCCTCGACGGCGCCGAAGCGGCGGCCGATCAGCCGGCGCAGGTCGGGCAGCGGCAGTTCGGTGGTGTCGATCACCAGGTCGGCCGCGTCGCGCAGGGGGCCGAGCAGCTCCCGCTCGCGGGCGATGCCATCCGCGACCGAGCCGCCCAGCGAGCCGCCGGGGGCCAGGGGATGGCGCCGCCGCGTCTCGGAGAAGCGGCGCAGCAGCACGGTCTCCTCGGCGGTCACGTAGAGCAGCTGCGGGTCGAGGTCCGGCAGGGCGCGCAGCCGCGCCAGCAGCGCCAGCATCTCCGCCGCCTCGAAGCCGCGCGTCCGCACATCGACCCCGACGGCGAGCGGCGCGCTCCGGCCCTCGCGCACCACCTCCTCCAGGACCGAGAGCGGCGGGTTGTCCACGCTCTCGAAGCCCAGATCCTCCAGAACGCGCAGGGTCGAGGAGCGGCCGGCACCGGAGAGGCCGGTCACCAGCACCACGGGGCGGGGCCGCGCCCCTCCCGGCGCATCCGGTGAGGGCTCGCTCACGCCGCGAAGGCCCCGGCGCGCTGGGACAGGCCGGCCGTGGCGGCGGCGAGGGCCAGCTCGATCTTGGCGGGGGCCGAGGCCTCGAAGGGGTGCAGCGCCAGCAGGGGCAGCGAGAAGCCGGGCGGGGCGCCCTCCGGCGGGGTGTACCGGCGCGGCGAGGGCAGGCGCGGCACGGCGGCCTGCGGCGCCAGCTCCACCGCCAGGCACAGCGGCGCCGGACCATGCGGCAGCCCCTGGAAGATGCCGACACCGCGGACCTCCAGCAGCCCGGCCAGCGCCGCCGGCGCCCGTGCCATGCCGCCGGGCTCCAGCTCCACCTGGTCGTCGGCGACGAGTCGCCAGCCGCGCTGCATCAGGCGCAGCACCAGGTCGGACTTGCCGGAGCCGGGCGGGCCCAGCACCAGGACGCCGCCCAGGCCGGAAGGCCCCTCGGAGGCGGCGCAGCTGCCATGGAGCAACATGGGGGAAGTGGCTCCTCTGTAATGTGGCGAAATATGGCAGCATCGGGGTGGCTGTAAAAGCCTTCCGTGATCCTGCACCTGCGGTTGCGTTGGTCCGACAAACCAGAACCGGCGCGCGCGATTGCCCGCGCCGGGCTTCGGTGCCACGCTCGCCCCCGCCATGACCTCTCCCGCATCCTCCGCGCGATCCGCGCCGCCGGACGCGGCGGCCATCCGGGCCGCCGCCGCCCGCATCGCCCCGCATATCCGCCGCACCCCCCTGCTGCGCCTCTCCGCCCATGACACCGGGGCGCCCTGCGATGTCACGCTGAAGCTGGAGCTGCTGCAGGCGACCGGCTCCTTCAAGCCGCGCGGCGCCTTCAACCGGCTGCTCTCGGCCGAGATCCCCGCCGCCGGCGTGGTGGCGGCCTCCGGCGGCAACCATGGCGCGGCGGTGGCCTATGCCGCGCAGGCGCTCGGCGTGCCGGCCGCCATCTTCGTCCCCGAGATCACCGGCCCGGCCAAGCTGGCGCGCATCCGCGCCTATGGCGCCGAGCTGGTGCAGGGGGGCGCCGCCTATGACGAGGCCCGGCTGGCCAGCGAGGCGCGCGCCGCCGCCACCGGGGCGCTGATCGTGCATGCCTATGACCAGCCCGAGGTGCTGGCCGGCCAGGGCACGCTGGCGCTGGAGCTGGAGGAGCAGGCGCCGGAGCTGACGCATGTGCTGGTGGCGACCGGCGGCGGCGGGCTGATCGGCGGCATGGCGGCCTGGTATGACGAGCGGGTCGAGGTGGTCAGCGTCGAGCCGGAGTCCTGCGCCACCCTCTACGCCGCGCTGCGCGAGGGGCGGCCGGTCCCGGTTCCGGTCGGCGGCCTGGCGGCCGACAGCCTGGGCGCGCGACAGATCGGCGGGCTCGCCTTCCAGGTCGCGCGCCGGCACATCGGCACCGCGCTGCTGGTGCCGGACGCGGCGATCCGTGCCGCCCAGGCGCTGCTCTGGGACCGCTGCCGCCTGGTGGCGGAGCCCGGCGGCGCCACCGCCCTGGCGGCGCTGCTGAGCGGCGCCTTCTCGCCGCCCGCGGGCGCCCGGGTCGGAGTCGTGGTCTGCGGCGCCAATGCCGATCCGGCCTCGGTCGCCGGCTGAGGCGGCGGAGATGGGCATGGCCGCGCTCCGCCCCTACCGCGCCATGGCTTGCAACAACGCCTGGGCCAACCACCGCCTGCTGACCGCCTGCGCGCGGCTGCCTCCGGAGGAGTTCGCGGCGCCGCGCACCGGTTTCTTCCCCAGCCTGCGCGCCACCCTGAACCACATCCTGGTCATCGACCGCTTCTATATCGACGCCCTGGAAGGCGGCCGACTCGGCCCCGCCGCCTGGGCCGATCCCGAGCCCTGCGCCGACCTGCCGGCGCTGCGGGCGGCGCAGGCCGCGATGGACCGCCGGCTGATCGCGCTGGTCGGCGCGCTGACCGAGGCGGATCTGGCGCGGATCGTCACCGTGCACCGCGGCGCGCGGGACCAGCACGACCGGATGGACCGGCTGCTGCTGCACCTGTTCCAGCATCAGATCCATCATCGCGGGCAGGCGCATGCCATGCTGAGCGGGACGGCGGTGGCGCCGCCCCAGCTCGACGAGTTCTTCGCGGCCGAGGAGGCACCCCTGCGCGCCGCAGACCTCGCCGCGCTGGGCCTCACCGAGGCGGAGGTCTGGCCAAAGGAGGGGCCAGAGGAGGAGGAGCCGCCGCCCCGGCCCTGAGCGCGCGATCCCCGCCGGGGCCTCAGCCGATCGGCAGCCGCACCACGAAGCGCGCGCCGGCCACCTTGCCGGATTCGTCGCGCCGGTTCTCGGCGCTGATCCGCCCGCCCAGGCCCTCGACGATCTGCCGGCTGATCGACAGGCCGAGGCCGGAATGCTGGCCGAACTGCTCGCCATGCGGCCGCTCGCTGTAGAAGCGGTCGAAGATGCCCTCGAGCTTGGCCTCGGGGATGCCCGGCCCCTCGTCCTCGACCATGAACTCCATCATCGCGCCGGTCGGCCGCGCCTTCATCCAGACCTTGCCGCGCGGCGGCGAGAAGGAGATGGCGTTGCCCAGCAGGTTGCGGAACACCTGCACCAGCCGCCCCTCGACGCCGCGCACCACCAGCGGCGGCTTCGCCAGCTCCAGCTCGACCACCGGCCCGTCCTCCTTGCGGGTGCTGTTGTGCAGCTCGGCCAGGGCGGAGAGGAAGGGGGCGACGTCCACCGGCTCGGAGGCGGTGCGGGAGAGCTCGGCATCGACGCGGGAACTGTCGGAGATGTCGGCGATCAGCCGGTCCATCCGCACCGCGTCATCGGCGATGATGTCGAGCAGCCGCTTCTGGTGCTCCGGATTCTCGATCCGCCGCAAGGTCTCCAGCGCCGAGCGCACGCTGGTCAGCGGGTTGCGCAGCTCGTGCGCCACATCGGCGGCGAAGCGCTCGTTCTGGTCGATCCGCGCCCAGAGCGAGGTGGCGGAGGATTGCAGGTCGCGCGCCAGCACGCCGATCTCGTCGGTGCGGGCCAGCAGCGGCGTCGGCACCGAGCCGGCGCGGCCCTTGCCCTGCCGCATGGCGGCGGCGGCGCCGGCCAGCGAGAGGATCGGCGCGGCGATGGTGCGCGAGAGGTAGAGCGAGGCCACCACGGTGAGCAGCAGGGCCAGGACGAAGAGGCCGAGGACGGAGGTGCGGATCTCCAGCAGCCGCTCGTCCACCTGCCGCGCCTCGCGCGTCAGCAGCACGATGCCGACGCTCTGGTTGCCGCGCCGGGCGGGCTCGGCCACGGACACCAGCAGCCGTCCCTCGTTGGTGCGGCGGATATAGGGCCGCACCCCGCCTTCCAGCGCCAGCCGGAGCTCCTCGCGCCGGTCGGGGCCGATGGCGGGCTGCCAGTCGAAGGACGGGGCGCCCGGGGTGACATCGACGAAAACCGCGTCATCGGCGCTGCGCGGGCCGAGGATCGAGCGCGGCAGCAGCGCCAGGATGCGGTCGTAGAGCCCGCCGATGGTGCCGGCCAGCCAGCTGCGGTGCTCGGGCGGCGTCAGCGGCTCGGTGACGATGGCACCGCCCTGGCCCTCGCGCACGCGGCTGTCGGCCACCAGCAGGCCGGTGTTGTCGAACAGCTTGGCCTGGGTGTTGGGGCTGGGCTCGACCAGGCGGCGCAGCAGGGGGCGCGCGGTATCGGGCACCAGCACGGCGCGGTCGTCCTGCACCCGCACGGCGGCCTCGGCGATGCCGGCGGCGTAGATGCGGGCCTGGGTGCGCAGCGCCTCGACCTCGGCCGAAAGCAGGCCGGTCTGGTACTGGTCAAGATAGAGCAGGGAGGCGGCCAGCAGCGCCGGCGCCACCGCGTTGACGAAGAGGATGCGCCGGAGCAGCGGCGACATGCGCCGCCGCCGCTCGCGCGGCAGGCTCACGGCCGGCGGCGGGGCCGGCGCCGGGCGGCCGCTGGCGTCGGGCATCAGGCCTCCTTGTAGCGGTAGCCGATGCCATACAACGTCTCGATCATCGAGAAGTCGTCATCCACCGCCCGGAACTTCTTGCGCACGCGCTTGACGTGGCTGTCGATGGTGCGGTCGTCCACATAGATCGCCTCGCCATAGGCGGCATCGATCAGCTGGTCGCGGTTCTTCACCATGCCCGGGCGCTGGGCCAGCGTCTTGACCAGCAGGAACTCGGTCACGGTGAGCTGCACCGGCTGGCCCTTCCAGCTGCAGGTGTGCTTGGTCTCGTCCAGCACCAGGTCGCCGCGGGTGATGACGCCGGTGGGCGGCGCGCCGCTGCCCTCGGCGCGGCTGGCCTCGTTGCGGCGCAGCAGGGCGCGGATGCGCTCCAGCAGCAGGCGCTGGCTGAAGGGCTTGGTGATGTAGTCGTCGGCGCCGAGCCGCAGCCCCATGAGCTGGTCCAGCTCCTCATCCTTCGAGGTCAGGAAAATGACCGGCAGGGAGGAGCGCTGGCGCAGCCGTTGCAGCAGTTCCATCCCGTCCATGCGCGGCATCTTGATGTCCAGCACGGCGAGGTCCACGGGCCGGGAGAGCAGGCCCTGCAGCGCGCTCTCGCCGTCGGTGTAGGTCCGCACCTGGAAGCCCTCCTGCTCCAGCGTCATGGAGACGGAGGTCAGGATGTTGCGGTCGTCATCGACCAGGGCGATCGTCGCGGGCATGCGGGGCGGCTCCTCGGGGCTCTTGGTTGAGGCGCGGAACAGATAGGCGGCCCGGAAAGGCTTGTCTCGCGGGCGCGTCTCTCCGGAAAGCCTTTTCTCTCGCCAATGGCGCCGGATTGTGGCGAAGCCGGGCCAGGATGGCGGCGCGCGTGGCGACAGAGGAGCGGTATCACCGATGGACAAGGCCGAAGCGATACGCCAGGCCCGCGCCCTGTTGCGCGGCGCGCGGCAGGGGAGCCTGGCCACCCAGCACCAGGGGCAGCCCTTCGTCAGCCTGGTGACGCCGGCCATGGCGCCGGACCTCGCGCCCCTGCTCTGGCTGTCACGCCTGGCGATTCACACGCGGCAATTGCAGAGCGACGGCCAATGCGCCCTGATGGTGCAGGAGGAGGGTGAGTTCATCAATCCGCAGCGTCGTCCTCGCGCGACTGTGACCGGATTCGCGGCCCCGGTTCCACCGGATGAGACGGTGGTGCTGAAAGCGCGCTGGCTGGCGCTGCACCCTTATGCGGCTCCCTATGCCGGCTTTGCCGATTTCAGCCTGTGGCGCCTTCGCCCCGAGGCGGTGATGCTGGTCGGCGGCTTCGCGGCCGCCGCCCGGCTGCGCGCCTCCGAGGTCGCGCCGCCGCCCGCCACGGCGGCCGCCCTGGCCGCGGCCGAGGCAGGGATTGTCGCGGAGTTTCAAGCGGATGAGCGCCTGTCCAGCGGGCTGGCGCGGTGCTGTCCGACGCTTCCCGCCGGCTCCTGGCGGCTGGTCACGCTCGATGTGGATGGCGCGGATTTCATCGCCGGCGAGCGGCGGTGGCGATGGGCCTTTCCGCAGCCGGTGGACGGGCCGGAGATGGCGCGGCGGCAGTTGGCCGAGCTGATCTGTTCCGCAGGGTGACACGATGGGCCGCTGATCGACGCGCAAGCGGCGGATGACCGCGTATTCGTCGTATAATAAGACAACAACACGAACATTGACCGCGACGGGGGAGGCCGCCTAGGATTTATGCAACCGCGCCCGCAATGCATGTGATACTTTCGTCGTCCGCCGTCCTGCGGCGCGACATCCGTATGGGATGCCTTCTGAGCGCGGGGAATTTCAATGGCTACTGCCCCGGCGGAGTCTGTCCGCCGGAGGAACAGCGCCTTGATTGGAGACTAGAGCCAGATGACAGCGCCGAACGCCGCTTCCGCCGCGGCCCTCGCCGGAACCGGTGTGACCACCGCTTCCGCCGTCCATGCCAACCTGACCGCATCTGGCCTCTACGCCCATGCGCTGCGCCGTGGTGAGGGCCGCCTCTCCGCCGATGGCGCCTTCATGGCGGTGACCGGCGTGCACACCGGCCGCTCCGTCGCCGACAAGTTCGTGGCCGACGACCCCGAGGTCTCGCAGGAGATCTGGTGGGGCAAGGTCAACCAGAAGCTGGACCCGGCCAAGTTCGAGACCTTCGCCGCCGATGTCCGCCAGTGGCTGGGCGGGCGCGAGGAGCTGTTCACCGAGGACCTCTATGCCGGCGCCGACCCGGCCTACCGCATCAAGGTCCGGCTGGTGACGACCAATGCGTGGCACGCGCTGTTCGCCCGCAACATGTTCATCCGCCCGCCCGTCGAGGAGCTGGAAGGCTTCACGCCGGACTTCACCATCCTGCACGCCCCCGAGATGGAGGCGAAGCCGGAGCATGGCGGCCGCGCGAATTCCACCACGCTGATCGCGCTGTCCTTCGCCCGGAAGATCATCGCCATCGCCGGTACCAGCTACGCGGGCGAGATCAAGAAGTCGATCTTCACCGTGATGAACTGGCTGCTGCCGGCCCAGGGCGTGCTGCCGATGCACTGCTCGGCCAATGTCGGCAAGGACGGCGACACCGCGCTGTTCTTCGGCCTCTCCGGCACCGGCAAGACCACCCTCTCCTCCGACCCCGAGCGGGCGCTGATCGGCGATGACGAGCATGGCTGGTCGCCGAAGGGCGTCTTCAACTTCGAGGGCGGCTGCTACGCCAAGGTCATCAAGCTCAGCCGCGAGGCCGAGCCGCAGATCTGGAACGCCTCGCACCGCTTCGGCGCCGTGCTGGAGAACGTCATCGGCGATGAGCGCGGCAATCTCGACCTCGACGACGGCTCGCTGACCGAGAACACCCGCTCCTGCTATCCGATCGAGTTCATCCCCGGCACCGCGCCGGGCGGCATGGCGGGCCTGCCGAAGAACGTGGTGATGCTGACGGCCGACGCCTTCGGCGTGCTGCCGCCGATCGCCAGGCTGACGCCGGCCCAGGCGATGTACCACTTCATGTCCGGCTACACCGCCAAGGTCGCCGGCACCGAGAAGGGTCTGGGCCGCGAGCCGCAGGCCACCTTCTCCACCTGCTTCGGCGCCCCCTTCCTGCCGCGCCACCCCGAGGTCTACGGCAAGATGCTGGCCGAGCTGATCGCCAGGCACGGCGCCCAGGTCTGGCTGGTGAACACCGGCTGGACCGGCGGCGCCTATGGCACCGGCCACCGCATGTCCATCAAGCACACCCGCGCCCTGCTGCGCGCCGCGCTGGATGGCAGCCTGGCCCAGGCCGAGTTCGCGACCGACCCGTTCTTCGGCCTCGCCGTGCCGCAGAACGTGCCGGGCGTGCCCTCCGAGGTGCTGAACCCGCGCGACTCCTGGGCCGATAAGGCGGCCTATGACCGGCAGGCGGCGCATCTGGTCTCGCTGTTCGAGAAGAACTTCGAGACCTTCGCCGGCACGGTGAGCGACGAGGTGAAGGCCGCGGCGCTGAAGAGCGCGGCCTGAGCCTTCCGGGCTTTTCGGGATGACGGGGGCGGGGCCGCGAGGCTCCGCCCTTTTTTTTCGGGGAGCGGGGCGGGCCGGACCGGCCCCCGCCCTGGCGGCGGGATATTTTCCCGTGGCATCCCGCGCCCATTCGGTTCATAAGGCGCGCCGGGCCGCCCGGAGGCGGGCGCCCGGACCCGCGGGCATGCGGGCATGACTGAGGCTGCGCCGAGCGCGATCCTGCCGGATGAACGGCCAGGCCGCGTGGCGGCGTTTCCGGCCACATGGTGCGTTCCGCGGGAACCCTCGCGGCCATCCATGCCGCCCGAGACGCCGGAAGCCACCGGGACGCTGTCCCGGGGGCGAGATCGGTCCGGCACTGGCCATCCCGCATCGCCCTTTCGGCATTGCCGCGCCGGCCACCGCGCCGCGCGGCGCGACGCAGGGCCCGCCATCGTGAAGGCGGGCCGCGATGCAAGGACGATCCATGTTCGAAAACTACTTCCGCAAGGACATCGCCTGGGGCGGCAAGACCCTGACGCTGGAGACCGGCAAGGTCGCGCGGCAGGCGGATGGCGCCGTGATGGCGCGCCTCGGCGACACCATCGTGCTGTGCACGGTGGTCGGTGCCCGTAGCGTGAAGCCGGGGCAGGACTTCTTCCCGCTCACCGTGAACTATCAGGAGAAGGCCTTCGCCGCCGGCAAGATCCCCGGCGGCTTCTTCAAGCGCGAGGGGCGCCCGTCGGAGAGCGAGACGCTGATCTCGCGCCTGATCGACCGGCCGATCCGCCCGCTCTTCCCCGAGGGCTTCCGCAACGAGGTGCAGGTCATCGCGACGGTGCTGTCGCATGACATGGAGAACAACCCCGACATCGTCGCCATGGTCGGCTGCTCCGCCGCGCTGACGCTGTCGGGCATCCCGTTCTTCGGCCCCGTCGGCGCCGCCCGCGTCGGGCTGATCGAGGGCGCCTATGTCCTCAACCCGACGCTCGAGCAGATGAAGACCTCCAAGCTCGACCTGGTGCTGGCCGGCACCGCCGAGGGCGTGCTGATGGTCGAGTCCGAGGCGCAGGAGCTGTCCGAGGACGACATGCTGGGCGCCGTGAACTTCGGCCACCAGGGCTTCCAGCCGGTGATCGAGGGCATCATCGAGCTGGCCGAGCGCGCCGCCAAGGAGCCGTGGGACCTGCCGGAGGAATCCGCCGAGACCGTCGCGCTCAAGGCGAAGCTGGCCGAGCTGGGCCGCGTCTCGATCGCCGAGGCCTACAAGGAGACCCAGAAGCTCGTCCGCTACGGCAAGGTGGGCGAGGCCAAGAAGGCGATCCTGGCGCAGCTCAGCGAGGACGAGGCCGCGCAGGCCAAGGGCCTGCTGAAGGAGCTGGAGGCGGACGTGGTCCGCAACGCCATCCTCGACACCGGCATCCGCATCGACGGCCGCGACACCAGGACCGTGCGCCCGATCGTGGCCGAGGTCGGCGTGCTGCCGCGCGCGCATGGCTCGGCGCTGTTCACCCGTGGCGAGACCCAGGCGCTCTGCGTCGCGACCCTGGGCACCGGGCAGGATGAGCAGATCATCGACCAGCTCGCGGGCGAGTACCGCGAGAACTTCATGCTGCACTACAACTTCCCGCCCTACTCGGTGAACGAGACGGGCCGGATGGGCAGCCCCGGCCGCCGCGAGATCGGCCATGGCAAGCTCGCTTGGCGCGCCATCCGCCCGCTGCTGCCGGAGAAGTCGACCTTCCCCTACACGATGCGCGTCGTGTCGGAGATCACGGAGTCGAACGGCTCCTCCTCGATGGCCACCGTCTGCGGCACCTCGCTGTCGCTGATGGATGCCGGCGTGCCGCTGAAGCGCCCCTGCGCCGGCATCGCCATGGGCCTGATCAAGGAGGAGAAGGGCTTCGCCGTCCTCTCCGACATCCTGGGCGACGAGGACCACCTCGGCGACATGGACTTCAAGGTGGCCGGCACGGAGGAGGGCATCACCTCCCTCCAGATGGACATCAAGATCACCTCGATCACGCCCGAGATCATGCGGATCGCGCTGGAGCAGGCCAAGGGCGGCCGGCTGCACATCCTGGGCGAGATGGCGAAGGGCCTGACCGGCGCCCGCACCGATGTCGCCTCCAACGCGCCCAAGATCACCATCATCAACGTGCCGAAGGACAAGATCCGTGAGGTCATCGGCACCGGCGGCAAGGTGATCCGCGACATCGTCGAAACCACCGGCACCAAGATCGACATCGAGGATGACGGCACGATCAAGATCGCGTCGACCAGCCCCGAGGCGACCCAGGCGGCGATCGACCGCATCCGCGGCATCACCGCCGAGCCCGAGGTGGGCCAGATCTACAACGGCACCGTGGTGAAGACCGCCGATTTCGGCGCCTTCGTGAACTTCCTCGGCGCCAAGGACGGGCTGGTGCACATCTCCGAGCTGGCCAACGAGCGCGTCAGCAAGACCACCGACATCGTCAAGCAGGGCGACAAGGTGAAGGTGAAGGTGCTGGGCTTCGACGACCGCGGCAAGGTGAAGCTGTCCATGCGGGTTGTCGATCAGGCCAGCGGTGCCGATATCACCGAGCAGGTCGGCGCCCGCCGTCCCCGCGAGGGTGGCGAGGGCGGCGACGCCGGCGAGCGCGGCGAGCGCGAGCCCCGTGGCGAGCGGCGCGAGCGGCGCCCCCGCCGCGATCACGCGGCCGACTGAGGCTTCGGTCCGGCTGGACGTGGCGGTGGCCTTCCCTCGGGAGGGGCCGCCACGCTCACATCACATTTCCAAAAATTACCGGGCCGGCCCTCGGAATACGTGCGGCCGGCCTTAAATGACGCTATCGTGAAATTCGTTTCTGGGACGGTAGAACTGCGGTGAAGGCAATCAACGCGATCCGTATGGGCGGTGTGGACGTGCTTCCGCTGGTGGAGGGGGGCAAGGGCGTGGCCGTGTCCACCGGTGCCTCCTGCGGGGAATGGGCGGGCGCCGGCGGCGTCGGCACCTTCTCGGGCGTCAACGCCGACAGCTATGACGCGGACGGCCATGTCATCCGGCAGGTCTATCACGGCCGCACCCGGCGGGACCGTCACGAGGAGCTGGTCGCCTACGGCATCGCCGGCGGCATCGCCCAGGCGCGCGAGGCCCATGAGCGGGCCGGCGGCCAGGGCCGGGTCCATATCAACGTGCTCTGGGAGATGGGCGGCGCCGAGCGGGTGCTGCGCGGTGTCCTGGAAGGCGCGCGGGGCCTGATCAACGGCATCACCTGCGGCGCCGGCATGCCCTATCGCCTGGCCGAGATCGCCCGCGAGTTCAACACCTTCTACTACCCCATCGTCTCCTCCGGCCGGGCCTTCACGGCGCTGTGGAAGCGCAGCTACAGCAAGGTCTCCGAGCTGCTGGGCGGCGTGGTCTATGAGGACCCCTGGCTGGCGGGCGGGCACAACGGCCTGTCCAATTCCGAGGACCCGAACCGCCCCGAGGCGCCCTATGAGCGCGTCCGCAAGCTGCGCGAGCAGATGCGCCAGTTCGGCCTGGGCGATGTGCCGATCATCATGGCCGGCGGCGTCTGGTGGCTGGAGGAGTGGGAGGACTGGATCGACAATCCCGAGCTCGGGCCGGTCGCCTTCCAGTTCGGCACCCGGCCGCTGCTCACCCGCGAATCCCCGATCAGCGAGGCCTGGAAGCAGCGGCTGCTGACCCTGAAGCCCGGCGACGTGCTGCTGCAGCCCTTCTCGCCGACCGGCTTCTATTCCTCGGCGGTGCGCAACGACTTCCTGCGGGATCTCGAGGCCCGCAACGAGCGGCAGGTGGCGATCAGCCCCGAGCCGGTGGGCGAGCACACCGCCGAATACGGTGTCGGGCCGCGCAAGCGGCTGGTCTGGCTGGCGCCGGGCGATCTGGAGCGCGTGCACCACTGGGAGGCCCAGGGCTATACCGAGGCGCTGCGCACGCCCGACAACACGCTGGTCTTCGTCACGCCCGAGAACTCGCGCGAGATCCTGAAGGACCAGACGGACTGCATGGGCTGCCTGTCCCATTGCCGCTTCTCCAACTGGACGCAGCATGGCCCGGACTACAACAACGGCAAGCGCGCCGACCCGCGCAGCTTCTGCATCCAGAAGACGCTGCAGGACATCGCGCATGATGGCGCGGTGGAGCACAACCTGATGTTCGCCGGCCACAATGCCTACCGCTTCGGCCAGGACCCGTTCTACTCCAACGGCTTCATCCCGACAGTGCGGCAGCTGGTCGAGCGGATCATGTCGGGGCGCTGAGGCGGCCCCGGCCGGAGAGCAGAAAGGGGGGAAGGTCCGCCGGGCCTTCCCCCTTTTTCATGCCGGCTCCTTGATGCCGGCTTAGGGGCGCGCCGCGTAATCCGTCAGCCACATGGTGTGGTTGGCCGAGCTGGCCCAGGAATCGAAGTTCCTCACCAGGCGCAGCCGCGGATGGTCGGCCCAGCTGCCGTCCGCCATCTCCTCCAGGAGCGGCATGGCGAGGCCCAGCGGATCCGCGCGCAGCCCCAGGCGCCGCGTCCAGCCGGTGTGGTGCCGGGCGAAGTCCAGCATGCCCTCCTCCAGCTCCCGCGCCATCGCCTGGATGCCGTCGGTGGGCGCGCGGCCGGGATCCTCCACCGCCACCACGCCCCCGGCATCATCCCTGTAGCCGATCACCGGGTCATGCGGCGCCGAGAAGAAGAACTCCGCCGCGACGCGGTTGGCGTGGATGGCCGCCAGCATCCCGGGCGGCACGCTGTCCGGGCCGACCAGGGACTCCATCGGCATGAGGGCACGGCGCCGGCGGGCATCCTCGCTGTCCGCCAGGCAGAAGTAGTAGCCGGTCACATCCAGCGGCATGAGGCCGCGCAGCGCCGCGACGAAGGCCTCCTGCGTGGTACCGTTCCAGCCGACATCGACCAGCGCGACACGCTGCCCCGGCCGCAGGCCCAGCTCCAGGAGGTGGCGCAGCAGGCCGCGCCGGTTGCGGCGGGCGATCTTCAGGATCTCCCAGCGCCAGGCCTTGAGCAGGCCGCGCATCGGCTCCGGCTGGTCGTGCCGGAACCGCGTCTCCGGCCCCAGGCCGAGATCGCGCAGGACGCTGGCGCCCGGCGCCGGCACGTCGATCCGCGCCAGCAGCTCGGCCGGCGAGAGGCCGTCGGCGCCGGAGAGGAGGAAGGGCAGGTGGCTCTCGAAATTGGCCGGGGTCATGGCCGCCAGGGTGAAGGCGACCCGCGAGCCCAGCAGATAGGAGGACGGCGGCAGCTCCTCTGGCCGCACCTGCTCCGCCATCCGCCGCAGGATGTGACCGTCGCGGGAGACGAAAAGGATGTGCTCGATGCCGTCGCGTCGCGCCGCGCCGGCGATCCAGTCGAGGAAACCGAGCGCGGCGGGCCCGCCCTTCTGGAAGCCCAGCTCCCGGAGGCTGCCGGGAGGCACCTCCTGCTGGTGGTTGCGGATCAGCGCGCGGGCCAGGGAGGCGGCGGGCGAGATGCCCTTGCACCGCGGCGGCAGCCGGGGCTCGCGGTAGTGGAAGGCGACCAGTCCCCGCTCCCGCGCCTTGCCGATATCCGAGGCGGCATTGTCGCCGATGTGCAGGATCCGCTCCTTCGGCACGCCGGTCTCGGCGGAGAGCAGGTCGAACAGGGCGCCGAAGTCGCGCTTTGTGCAGTCGCGGTCGGCGGAGATGAAAAGCGGCACCTCGGGCAGCCCGTGCCGCCGCATCAGGGCGGTGAACCAGGGCGCGCGCAGGTACATGTCGGAGGTGACGACGACCGGCTTGCCCTGCGCCAGCGCCGCGCGGAACACCGCGATCATCTCCGGATTGGGCAGGGTGATCTCCTGCTCCAGCACATATTCCGCGTCGCGGATGGCGGCGGCGTCGGGCAGGCCGTCGAAGCAGCGGTAGATGCCGTCGAGGTCGATCTCGCCGCGCTTCTCCTGCTGCATGACCCGGAAGGCGCCCGCCTGCGCCGCCCGCCGGCGGGCGCGGAACTCGGCGATGCCCTGGCTCTCGCCCAGGATGTCGAAGGCGTCCTCGGCATCGGCCAGGGGCCGGATGAAGAGCGTGTCGAAGAAGTCGAAGGAGACCAGCCCAGCGGCCTCGATCAGCGCCGGCAGATCTCGCAGATGCTCCGGCCAGGCGGCGGGGAGGGGGTCCTGCTGCGCGGGCGGGCGCGCCGCGAGAGGCGCCTCGCTCATGCCGGCACCGCGAAATGCACGTTCTCGGGATGCAGGTTCGGATTGTGGAAGGGGTCGTGCATCAGCATGTCCGGATGGGCGGCATAGAGGCGGTAGCGGTCGGCATCGAGGCGGGCGCGGCGCTCGGGCACCTCGTGGTCCTGCCCGCGGCTCAGCGATTCATGGTGCAGCAGGTGCACCGACGGGCAGACCACGTGATAAAGCCCCTGCTTCAGCAGACGGAAGCAGAGATCGACATCGTTGTAGGAGACGGGAAACGTCTCGTCGAAGCCGCCGGCCGCCTCGAACTTGCCGCGCTCGATCATCATGCAGGCCCCCGTCACGGCGACCCAGTTGTACTCGAGCAGGTTGCGCATGAAGTTGCCGAAGGCATCGGCGGTCTCGCCATGCAGGGCATGGCAGGGGCCGCAGGCGAGGTTGATCAGGCCGGAATGCTGGACCCGCCGGGTCTCCGGGTAGAGGAGCTTGGCGCCGACCGCGGCGATGTGGCTTTGCTGCGCGTATCCCGCCATCCGCTCCAGACCGTCCGGCGTCAGCAGCTCGGTGTCGTCGTTCAGGAACAGCAGGATCTCGCCCCGCGCCGCGCGCGCGCCGATGTTGTTGAGCTCGGAGTAATTGAAGGGCGCGTCGTGCCGGATCACCCGCGTCCCGTCCCGCTGCTCCAGCGCCTTCAGGATGCCCAGGGTCTCCGCCTGGTCGGAGCCGTTGTCGAGAATGATGAACTCGAAGTTCCGCCAGCTGCTGGTGGCGTCGATGGAATCGACGCAGCGGCGCAGCACCGCGCCATTGTTGCGGCTCGGGATGATGATCGAGATCAGCGGATTGCCGCGGACGTCGTAGCGGGCGCGGAAATAGCCGAACATCTGCTCGACGGGCTCCATCCGGCCCGGCGTGCCGCGGCGCTGCATGGCGGCCTCGCGGCAGCGCTGGCCCGCCAGGACGGCATAGGGCTTGGCGGAGATGTCCGCCGCGACCGAGCTCGGGATGATGCGCCAGTGATAGAGGACCTTGGGGATGTGGGCGATGCGCCGCGCGCGCTCCGTGACCCGCAGGATCAGGTCCCAGTCCTGGCTGCCGTCGAACTCGGAGTTGAGCGGCCCCACCTCGCGCAGCAGGCTGCGGCGCACGCAGCTCACATGGCAGGTGAACATGGTGCTCATCATCGTGTCGGGCGACCAGTCCGGCTTGAAGAAGGGCTGGCAGAAGCGGCCCTGCTCGTCGATCTTGTCCTCGTCGCTGTAGAGGAAATCGGGATCGTCCTGCGCGATGCGGAGCGCCAGCTCCCAGAGGCAGTCCTCGGTCAGCTCGTCGTCATGGTCGAGGAAGACGACATAATCGCCCTTGGCCTGCTCGATCGCCGCGTTGGTGGCGCCGGAGATCCCGCTGTTCTTCTCCAGCAGCATGACGTGGTAGCGCGGATCGTCGAGGCCGCGCAGGAAGTCGCGCGTCTCCGCCTTCGGGCTGGCGTCATCGGCCAGGATGAGGGTCCAGTCCGGATACCATTGCGCCTTCACGGAGGCGAGCAGGCGCGAGAGCAGGTCGGTCGTGGTGTTGTAGGTCGGCACCACGATCGAGAAGTGCGGCCGGCGCGGCAGCGCGGCGAGGCGCCGGTCGAGATCCGGCGGCGGGGCCGGCGGCACATAGATATAGCCGCCATCCTGCGCCTCCAGGGCATAGCGCCCGTTGCGGTAGGCCATGCGGTCGGGGCCGCTGTCCGGCGGCGCGGGATGGAAGGCCAGGTGGGCGGGCGCGGCGGCGGCCGGGGCCAGCGCCATGAGCGGCGCGGGCGCGGCCTCCTGCGTGGTTTCCGGGGGGATCTCCAGTGCCGCCGCCGGCGCCACGGGCGTGGACAGCAGGTTCGCCGCCAGGAGCTCGCGGCGCGCCTTCAGGAAGGCCAGGCGCTGCGGCATGCGGTGCGGCGTCGCCGCCCACCAGGTCGCCTTGGCGAAGCGCCGCAGCGTCAGACGCAGGGGTTGCGGCATCCGCGTCAGCCCCTCCCGCAGCGGGCCGGTCAGGCGCCACAGGGTGCTCTGCCGCAGCTCCGCGAGGCTCTGCTCGGATTGCGAGACCTGCGCCATCACGGCGGCGAAGGCCGATTGCAGGTCGGCTTGCATGGCCTCGCGCTCGGCCAGGGCCTGGCGCAGCTCCTGCAGGGTCCGGTGCTGCTCCTCGGCCTGTTCGCGCAGCTCGGCGGCCTGGCGCTCCAGCCGGGACGCCTCGTCCCGCGCCAGGGCCAGGGCGGCTCCGCTGTCCTGGTTCGCCGCGCGCAGGGCCTCGATCTCGGCCTGGCTGGCGGCCTGCTGCGCCGAGAGATCAGCGGCCCAGCGCTCGGCCTGGGCCTGCGCCGTGGCCGTCCAGTGCTCGGCCTGCGCCCGCAGCGCGGCCTGCTCGGCGGCCAGGCTGTCCCGCAGCCGCTCCGTCTCGCCGCGAAGCTGCTCCGCCTCGGCCTGCTGCGCCGCGAGGCTGCGCCGCAGCTGGTCGGCCTCGGCCTGGGCGGCCAGGCGGTGGGCCTGGTGCGCGGCGGCCTGGGTCGCTTCCGCCGCCTGGGCCTGGCCGAGCTGCCGGCGCGTGACTTCCAGCTGGAACTGATGGGTGGCGCCATGACCCAGATGGGCATAGGCAGCGCGGATGGCGCTCACCTCCTCCGGCGAGGCGCCCAGCAGGGCGCGCAGGCCGTCCGGAACCTCGGGGCCGACCGCCAGCACGCCGAGGCCGTGCCCGTGCAGGAACTCGAAGTTCGGATGCTGCTGCGACAGGTCCTCCCAGAAGCGCCAGACACCGAAGTTGCGCTCGCGCACATTGGTGTCGTGGAACAGCACCACCGCCCGGCGCGACAGTTTCGGCCGCCAGGACTCGAAGTCCTCCCTCACATCCTCGAAGGTGTGGCGGCCGTCGATATGCAGCAGATCGATGCTGCCATCGGCGAAATAGGGCAGCGCCTGATCGAAGCGGCAGCGCAGCAGGCGGGTGAAGCCGGCATAGTGGCGCTCCACCGTGGCGGAAAGCTCGGCATGGACCTCGCCACCATAGAAGCCGGCATGCTCGTCACCCTCCCAGGTGTCCACCGCGTAGCAGGCGGTGGGCAGGCCGAGCCGTTGCACCGCCTGGCAGAAGGTCAGGAAGGAGTAGCCGTTGTGCGTGCCGAGCTCCACCAGGCTGCGCGGTTGCAGCGCCTCGACGAGCCAGAAGGCGAAAGGGGCATGCTCGAGCCAGGCGGATTCCACCACATGCAGGGGCGACCAGAAGGAGGCGGGGCTGAAGCAGTGCGGCAGGGATGTCGGGGCCGGACCGGCCGGAAGGGCGCCGGGCGCCGGGACGCGTGGCAGAGCAGTGCTCGACATTCCTATCCTCTCACCGGGACGAAACAGGCTCGACGCCCATCATCCGATTGCGGGCATCGCGATGACGACTGACCTGCGGCCGGCCGGACAGGCCCCTGGCCAGCGCGCCGCGCCAGCTCCGCAACAGGGCAGGACGTCCTCTCCAGCCCGTCTGTCATTGGCAGATCGCATAAGGGAAAGCTACCGTCGCGGAGCCTTCCCGCCGCTCACGGCACCGTCAACAGCCCCACCACCGCCCCCGTCATGCAGCAGGCGAGGTTGGCCGCCACCAGCGAGGGCCAGGCCAGCGCCAGGATGTCGCCCCGCCGCTCGGGGCACATCCCCGTCATGCCGGCCAGCATGATGCCGAGGGAGGCGAAGTTGCTGAAGCCGCAGAGCGCGTAGGTCAGGATCAGCCGGCTGCGATCGTCCAGCCCCAGCCCGCCCGAGGTGGCGAGCTGCAGATAGGCGACGAACTCGTTCAGCACGACCTTGAGCCCGAGCGATCCGGCGACGGTCGCCAGATGCTCGCCGGGAATGCCCATCAGCCAGGCCAGTGGCCGGAACAGCAGGCCGAACAGCGCCTGCAGCGACCAGCCGGTCAGCGGTTGCAGGATCATGTCGGCCAGCGTTACCAGCGCGACGAAGACGATCAGGCTGGCCATCACGCCGAGCAGCAGGGAGAGCCCGTCCGCCGTGCCGCGCACCAGGGCCTCCATGGAACTGTCATAGAGGCGGGGCGCATGGGCCTCCTCCGCGGCGGGCGGCGCGCCGGAGCCGGAATCGGTGCCTGCCCGGGGCGGGCGCATCAACGCGCCGGCCAGAACGCTGGCGGGGGCGCTGATCAGGCTCGCCACCAGGAGCTGGCCCGCCGCGTCCGGCACCACCGGCGCGAGCAGCGTCGCGTAGACCACCATCATGTTGCCGGCGATGGTGGCGAGCCCCGCGGTCATGACGATCATCATCTCGGCGGTGGAGAGCCGCGCCAGCCAGGGGCGGATCAGCAGCGGTGCCTCGACCATGCCGACGAAGACATTGGCGGCGACCGAGAAGCCGCAGGCGCCGGACAGGCCGAAGGCGCGGCGCAGCACCGCCGAGATGCCCCGCACCAGCAGGGGCAGGATGCGCCAGTGGTAGAGCAGGGCGGAGAGCGCGCCCACCACCAGGATCAGCGGCAGGGCCTGGAAGAACAGGATGAAGCTGGCCCCCGGCCGGATCTCGGCATAGGGCAGGGGGGCGCCGCCGAGATAGCCGAAGACCAGCGCGGTGCCGGCCTGGGTCGCCCGGTTCAGCGCCGTCACCGCCTCGCCCAGCGCGGCGAAGGCGGCGCGCAGCGGCGGCAGGTGCAGAAGCATCGCCGCCAGCGCCACCTGCAGCGCCAGCCCGGCCAGCAGGATGCGCCAGGGGACCGGGCGGCGGAAGCCGCCCAGGGCCCAGGCCAGGGCCGCGAGGCCGAGCAGCCCGAGGCCCGACTGCAGTTGCAGCCCGCTCACGCGCCGAGCGCCGCTTGCGGCAGCGTCTCCCCCCGGGGGGTCTCCTCCTCCACCTCGACGGCCTCGATCCGCGCCCCGGCGCGCAGGATCTTGTCGGTGGTGATGTCGATCTGGCGGATGTCGTCCTGCGCCTGGTTGAAATGCGCCTTCAGACGGCCGACGCGCTCGTTCAGCCGGGTGAGGTCAACCATCAGCTTCGCCACCTCCTCCTGAATGCGCCCCGCCTGGGCCCGCATCCGGACATCCTGCATCAGCGCCCGCATGGCGGAGAGCATGGCCCAGAGCGTGGTGGGCGAGGCGACATAGACCCGGCGCCGCTGCGCCTCGTCCACCAGCGCCGCGAAGCCGGTGTGCAGCTCGGCGAAGACCGCCTCGGAGGGGACGAAGAGGATCGCCGCCTCCGCCGTCTCGCCGGGGATCAGGTACTTGCGGGCGATGTCGTCCACATGGCGGCGCATGTCGGCGCTGAACTGCCGGGCGGCGACGGCGCGGCCCGGGGCGTCCTCCGCCTCGCGCAGCGCGGTCCAGGCCTCCAGCGGAAACTTGCTGTCCACCGCGACCGGGCCGGGCGGGTAGGGCAGGCGGATCAGGCAGTCGCATCGCGCGCCGGTCGAGAGGGTGTGCTGCCAGGAGAAGCCATCCGGCGGCAGGCGGTCCTCGATCAGCTGCCGCAGCTGCATCTCGCCGAAGGCCCCGCGCGACTGCTTGTTGCCCAGGATGGCGGTCAGGCTGTTCACCTGCCCGCCCAGCGCCTCCACGTTCTGCCGCGCCGCGTCGATGACGGCGAGCCGCTCCTGGATCTGCCCGGCCGTCTCCTGCGCCTGACGGGCCTGCTCCGAGAGGTTGCGCGCCAGCTTCTCGTTCTGCGCCGCCAGCGCCGCGTCCATCCGCTCGTTCTGCGCCGCCAGGGCGCGGTGGACGGCCAGGTTGGCGGCGGCGAGCTTCTCGTTCTGCGCCGTCAGCGCCTGGGCCAGGCGGTGCGTGGTCTCCTCCAGCCGCTCGCCCAGCATCCGGTCCTGCTGCGCCAGGCGCTCGGCGGTCATGCCGGCCAGCCGTTCCTGCGTGCCGGCCAGGGCCTCCAGCTTGCCGGCCAGCAGCATGAAGCCCTCCGCGGCCGGGGCCGCCGTGGGGCGCCGCAGCGCCACCGCCAGGAGACCCAGGGTGATCAGCACGGCGAGACAGGCCAGGGGCAGCAACCAATCGGGCATGAGCGACTCCGTGACGCGCCCATCCTAGAGCGCTTTGCCGCGCCGGGGACGGGGGAAACGGGCTATAGCCTTGTTTCGCCCAAGGATTCCCACCCGCGGCCGGACGGGTGGTCCGGCTTGACGATATCTCTCTGATGAGAGATTTTCTCATCCATGAGAGATGTCGAGGCGCCCGATCCCTTTGAGGCCCGCATCGCCTCCCGGCTGGGGCAGTTGCGCGCGGCACGCGGCCTGTCGCTGGACCAGCTGGCGGAGCGGAGCGGCATCAGCCGCGCCACCCTGTCACGACTGGAGCGGGGCGAGGCCAGCCCGACCGCCGCCATGCTGGGCCGGCTCTGCGCCGTCCATGGCCTGACCCTGTCGCGGCTGATGGCCGAGGTGGAGGAGGCCGCGCCCGACCTCCTCCCCGCCGCCGCGCAGCCGCGCTGGACCGATCCCGAGACCGGCTTCCGCCGCCGCGCCGTCTCGCCGCCCGGGCCGGGCCTGCGCGGCGAGTTGCTGGAAGGCCTGCTGCCGCCGGGTGCCGCCATCGCCTATGCCGCCCCGCCCCTGGCGGGGCTGGAGCATCACCTCTGGCTGCTGGAGGGTGCGCTGGAGCTGACGATCGGGCCGGTGACGCACCGCCTCTCCCCCGGCGATTGCCTGCGCTACCGCCTGCACGGCCCGAACCGCTTCCACTGCCCGGCCGGAGGCGCCGCCGCGCGCTACGTCCTGGCCATCTGCCAGCCCTGAAGGAGCCGCCGCCATGATCGAGGAACTGACCGCCGGGACCCTGCCCGCGGCCCTGCCCGGCCTCGCCGGGCTGCTGGTCGCCTGCGTTGAGGCCGGGGCCAGCATCGGCTTCCTCCCGCCGATGCGGCCGGCCGAGGCGGCGGCCTACTGGGATGGGCTCGCCGGCGCCCTCGCCACGGGCGAGCGGCGGATGCTCCTGGCACGGGATGGGCGGGGCGCCGTGACCGGCACCGCCTCGCTGGTCCTGGCCGGCCTGCCGAACGGCCGGCACCGCGCCGAGGTGGCGAAGGTGATGGTGCATCCCGCGGCCCGGCGGCAGGGCGTCGGCCGGGCGCTGATGCTGCGGCTGGAGGCGCTGGCCCGCGAGGAGGGGCGCGACCTGCTGGTGCTGGACACCAAGAGCGGCGAGGCGGCGGAACGGCTCTATCGCGCGCTGGGCTGGATCGCCGTCGGCCAGGTGCCCGGCTATGCGCTGGAGCCCGGGGGGCGGTGCGCCACCACCTTCATGTACCGCGCCCTCGGCGGAGCGCCGCCGGACGTGGGGCTGGTTGGCAAGGGTTAAAAATATGCAACCCGGCCACCGGGGCGACGTTGACCGCCCATAAGAACCTGAAAGGAAACATGGGCTTATGCGCCAGATCATTCTCGCCGCCAGCTTCGCCATGGCCCTGCCCGGGCTGGCCTTCGCGCAGAGCGGCGGCATGCGGATCGAAGAAGGCCAGATCCGCGCCAAGCAGCTGATGGACCGCGATGTCTACAGCACCGACAACAAGGAGATCGGCGAGGTCGAGGACCTGGTGATCGACACCGCGAGCGGGCGCATCGTCACCACCGTGGTGGAGGTCGAGGGCCGGCTCGGCATGACGGACAAGTATGTCTCGGTGCCGTTGAACAGGCTCAGCCTCAAGCCCGGCGAGCGGCGCGTGACGATCGACATGACCGAGGAGCAGGTGAAGAGCCTGCCGGGCATCGACTACCGCGACTGAGGGCGCGGCCGGGAGGGGGGGGGACTCCTCTCCCGGCCGACTTGTCCGGTTCCGCCGCTCAGTGGCGGAAGTGGCGCATGCCGGTCAGCACCATGGCGAGGCCGGCCTCGTCCGCCGCCGCGATCACCTCGTTGTCGCGGATCGAGCCGCCCGGCTGGATCACCGCCGTGGCGCCGGCCGCCGCCGCCGCCTGCAGCCCGTCCGCGAAGGGGAAGAAGGCGTCGGAGGCGACCACCGAGCCATGCGCCAGCGGCGCCTCCAGCCCGGCCGCCTTGGCCGCCTCGGCTGATTTCCAGGCGGCGATGCGCGCCGAATCCACCCGGCTCATCTGCCCGGCGCCGACGCCCACCGTGGCGCCGCCGCGGGCATAGACGATGGCGTTCGACTTCACGTGCTTGCAGACGCGGAAGGCGAAGATCAGATCGGCCATCTCCTGCTCCGTCGGCGCCCGCTTCGTCACCACCTTCAGCCCTTCGGGCGCCACGCGGCCGGCATCGCGCGACTGCGCCAGGAAGCCGCCCGAGACGGAGCGCAGCAGGCGGCCCGGCGCCGCCGGGTCGGGCAGGCCGCCGGTCAGCAGCAGGCGCAGGTTCTTCTTGCGGGCGAAGATGGCCCGCGCCGCCTCATCCGCGTCCGGCGCCACCACCACCTCGGTGAAGATGGCCGAGATGCGCTCCGCCGCCGCGGCGTCGAGCCTGCGATTGGCGGCGACGATGCCGCCGAAGGCCGAGACCGGGTCGCAGCGCAGCGCCAGCTCCCAGGCGCCGGCGAGATCGGCGCCCTCGGCCACGCCGCAGGGATTGGCGTGCTTGACGATGACGATGGCCGGCCGCTCGAACTCGGCGACGCATTCGAAGGCGGCGTCCGTGTCGTTCAGGTTGTTGTAGGACAGCTCCTTGCCCTGCACCTGCTCGGCGGTGGCGATGCCGGGGCGGTTCGAGCCGTCGGTGTAGAAGGCGGCGCGCTGGTGCGGGTTCTCGCCGTAGCGCAGCGTCTGCCGCAGCACCCCGGCGGCGGCCAGGCGCGGCGGGAACTCCTGGCCGAGCCCCTCGGCGAACCAGGCGGAGATGGCGGCGTCATAGGCCGCCGTGCGGGCGAAGGCGGCGGCGGCGAGGCGGCGGCGGGTGGCCAGGCCGGGGCCGCCCTGCCGCTCGATCTCGGCCTGCACCTCGGCCATCTGCTCCGGCGCCGTGATGACGGTGACATCGGCATGGTTCTTGGCCGCCGCGCGGGTCAGGGCCGGGCCGCCGATGTCGATCTCCTCGACCGTCTCGCCATGGGAGGCGCCCTTCGCGACGGTGGCCTCGAAGGGGTAGAGGTTGGAGACCAGCAGGTCGATCGGCGCGATGCCGTGCTGCGCCATCTGCGCCACATGACCCGCATCGTCGCGGCGGCCGAGCAGGCCGCCATGGATCTGCGGCACCAGGGTCTTGACCCGGCCGTCCAGGATCTCGGGGAAGCCGGTGTGGTCGGAGACGTCCTTCACCGGCAGTCCGGCCTCGCGCAGCAGGCGCGCGGTGCCGCCGGTCGAGAGGATCTCCACGCCCTTGCCGGCGAGGAAGCGGGCGAAATCCAGCAGCCCGGTCTTGTCATGCACCGAGATCAGGGCGCGGCGGATGGTCACGATATCGGCCATGGGGGGCGAACCTTTCCGGCAGTCACAGCATCGGGCGCGGGATAGACCCTTGGCGCGCAAGGCTCAACCGGGAGCGGCGCGGGGCTGGGGTGCGTCAGCGGGGCCAGTGAGGGCGTCGCCCTGCGCCTTTCCTCAATGCGCCACGCCCCAGTTCGGCCCGAACCCGATCTCGGCCTTCAACGGCACGCGCAGCTGGGCGACGCCTTCCATCACCTGCCGCACCACCGCGGAGGTCGCCTCCACCTCCGCCTCCGGCACCTCGAAGAGCAACTCGTCATGCACCTGCAGCAGCATCCGCGCGGCGAGGCCCGCCTCGCGCAGCGCCAGCGGCATGCGCACCATGGCGCGCTTGATGATCTCGGCCGCGCCCCCCTGGAAGGGAGCGTTGATGGCGGCGCGCTCGGCATTGCCGCGCCGCGCCTGTTCGCGCGCCTGGATGCCGTCGATCCAGAGCCGGCGGCCGAAGGGCGTCTCGACATAGCCGCGCTCGCGCGCCTCGGATTTCAGCCGCTCCATCTCCTCCAGGATGCCGGGGTAGCGGGTGAAATAGGCCTCGATGATGCCGCGCGCCTCGCCCGGCCCGATGCCGAGCCGCGCCGCCAGGCCGAAGGCCGACATGCCGTAGATGATGCCGAAGTTGATCGTCTTGGCCCGGCGCCGCGCCTCCCGGTCCACCTTCGCGGGGTCGAGGTTGAAGATGTCGGCGGCGGTGCGGCTGTGGATGTCCTCGCCGCGCTCGAAGGCCTCGCGCAGCGAGGGCACGTCGGCCAGATGGGCCAGCAGCCGCAGCTCGATCTGCGAATAGTCGGCGGCCAGCAGCACATGCCCCGGCTCGGCGACGAAGGCGCGGCGGATGCGCGCCCCCTCCTCGGTGCGGATCGGGATGTTCTGCAGGTTGGGCTCGGTCGAGGAGAGCCGGCCGGTGGAGGTGACGGCCATGGAGAAATCGGTGTGGACGCGGCCGTCGCGCTTGTCGATCTGCGCCGCCAGCCCCT
This sequence comes from Roseomonas sp. KE0001, assembly GCF_016107285.1. Classification (GTDB taxonomy): domain Bacteria; phylum Pseudomonadota; class Alphaproteobacteria; order Acetobacterales; family Acetobacteraceae; genus Pseudoroseomonas. The sequence continues at coordinate 34,024 of NZ_RCVQ01000002.1, forward strand.
CGACATAGGTGGATTTCAGCTTGGCGAGCTGGCGCCAGTGGAGCACCCGGCGCGGCAGTTCATGGCCGCGCGCGGCGAGATCCTCCAGCACGGCGGCATCCGTCCCCCAGGCGCCGGCCTTGCCGCGCTTGCCGCCGGGCAGGCCCATCTCGTCGAACAGGATCTCGCCCAGCTGCTTCGGGGAGCCGACATTGAAGGGCTTGCCGGCGAGGCCATGGATCTCCTGCTCCAGCGTCACCATGCGCTGGCCGAAATCCTCGCCGATGCGGGCCAGCTCGGCGCCGTCCACCCGGATGCCGGCGACCTCCATCTCGCGCAGCACGCCGACCATGCGGCGCTCCACCTGCTCATAGAGCGCCAGGGCCCGGTTCGGCAGCAGGCGCGGCCGCAGCGCGTGCCAGAGCCTGAGCGTGACATCGGCATCCTCGGCGGCATAGGCCGTCGCCTTGTCGAGCGCCACCTGGCTGAAGGGAATCCGGGCGCGGCCCGTGCCGGTCACCTCGTCGAAGGACACCGGGCGGTGGCCGAGATGGCGCAGCGACAGCTCGTCCATGCCGTGCCCGTGCCGGCCGGCATCCATGCTGTAGGAGATCAGCATGGTGTCATCGACCGGATCGAGGGTGAGGGCGCCGTGCTCGGGCCGGCCCAGCACCTCCAGATCGTACTTGGCGTTGTGCAGGATCTTGAGGATGGCGGGATCGGCCAGCAGCGGCCGCAGCGCCTCGACCACCGCCTCCTGCGTCATCTGCGCCGGCGCCTCGGGCGCGGCCTGCAGCATGTCCCCGGTGCCCGGCGGCGGGCCGTGGCGCAACGGGATGTAGCAGGCGCGGCCCGGCGCCACGGCCAGCGAGAGGCCCACCAGATTGGCCCGCAGCGCGTCCAGCGCATCGGTCTCGGTGTCGATCGCCAGCAGGCCGCCGGCCCGCGCCGCTTCCAGGTAGGGGGCGAGGCCCGCCGCGTCGGTCACCGTCTCGTAGGGGCCGAAGGGCGCGGCATCGGCGGCGGGGGTGATCTCGGTGGTGGCGCCCGGCGCCGGCTCCGGCAGTTGCGGCACGAAGCGCGGCCGGCTGACCGGCGCGCTCTCCGGCGCCGCGTCGCCGTCCAGCCCCATGCGGTGCAGCAGCGAGCGGAAACCCTGCTCGCGCAGGAAGCCGGCCAGCCGGCCCGGCTCCGGCGGGCGGGCCAGCAGGTCGTCGATCGGGCGCGGCAGCGGCGCCGCGGCATCGAGCTGCACCAGCCGGCGGCTGATCCGCGCCAGCTCGGCATGCGCGATCAGCGCCTCGCGCCGCTTCGGCTGCCTGATCTGCGGCGCCGCGGCCAGCAGCCCCTCCAGGTCGCCATACTCGGTGATCAGCGCCGCGGCGGTCTTGATGCCGATGCCGGGCACGCCGGGCACGTTGTCGGTGCTGTCGCCGGCCAGCGCCTGCACGTCCACCACCTTCTCCGGCGGGACACCGAACTTCTCCAGCACGTCCGGCTCGCGGATCGGCTTCTGCTTGATCGGGTCCAGCAGCTGCACGCCGGGACGGACGAGCTGCATCAGGTCCTTGTCGGAGGAGACGATCGTCACCTGCCCGCCCAGCGCCTCGAAGCCGCGGGCATAGGCGGCGATGAGGTCATCCGCCTCGTAGTTCTCCAACTCGATGCAGGCGACGCCATAGGCCGCCGTGGCCTCGCGGATCAGGGCGAACTGCGGCACCAGCTCCGGCGGCGCCTCGGGCCGGTGCGCCTTGTACTGGTCGTAGATCTGGTTGCGGAAGGTGACGCGGGAGGCGTCGAAGACCACCGCGATATGCGTGCTGGCATGGCGGGTCAGGAACTGGCCCAGCATGTTGGTGAAGCCGAAGACGGCGTTCACCGGCACCCCGTCCGGCCGCGTCATCGGCGGCAGGGCGTGGAAGGCGCGGAAGATGTAGCCCGAGCCGTCGACCAGGATCAGGTGCGGCTCGGCCTCCTTCGGGGCCTCGGCCAGGATCCCGGACGGGACGGTTCCTTCCGCGCCGGCCATCAGTGGTGCCCGTCGTCGCCCGCGCCCTCGGCCAGGACATAGGTCCGGGAGCAGTAGGGGCAGGTGACCTGCCGGTCCTCGATGCGGAGATAGACGGTCGGGTGGCCAAGCGCCCCGCCGCCATTGTTGCAGGCGACGACGCGGGACTGCACCTCGGTCAGGTCCTCGGGGGTCACGCCGGGCAGCAGCATCGGGGCATAGCCGGTCAGGTTCGCGTCACGCATGGCAAGGGGGTTCCATCCGGAAGGCTGGCAAGGTGGGCGGACCATAGGGCCTCGGGCGGCGGCATGCCAGCGGGGGCGGGACCGTCCCCTGAAGACCGCTTCCGAGGCCGGCCGGCGGCGGGGGGGCCGCATCGCACCCTCGCGGTTGGCGGCGGGACTCGATACGAATAGTCCGGGCCGGACGCGGCGGCATCCCGGCAAGGCGGAGAGGGGCGGAGGGGAAAGATGCAGCAGGATCGCGACGCGGCCTTCATGGGCCTCGCCCTGGCGCAGTCGGAACGGGCCGCCGCGCGCGGCCAGACGCCCTTCGGCGCGGTGGTGGTGGACCCGGAGGGCGCGCCGGGCGGCCTGGTGGTGGGCGAGGGCCACAACCAGGTGCGCGCCGACCGCGATCCCTCGGCGCATAGCGAGGTGATGGCCCTCCGCGCCGCCTGGAGGCGGCTCGGCAGCGCGGCGGCCCTGCGGCGCTGCACGCTCTACACCAATTGCGAGCCCTGCCTGATGTGCAGCACCGTGATCGCCCAGTTCGGCATTCCGCGCGTGGTGGTGGCGGCGCGCGCCAGCGACGTGCCGGGCTCCCGCCCGGTGCTGGGCCTCGGCCTGCCGGGGGTGGCGGCGTGGCAGAACCGGCAGCCGGACTGGCCGGCGGTCGAGGTGGTGCAGGACCTGCGGCGCGAGGAGGCGGTCCGCATCATCCGGGCCTTTCCCTGGGAGGCGCCCTGGGACGCGGCCTGACGCCGGCGGCGCCGGCGCGGCGTGCCGGCCGGTATCGCCCTGCGGGCGGGCGAAGGGCATGGGGGGTTTCCTGGACCGGTGCTTCCGCCCGGTTTCAGGCCGTGCCCGCATCCCGCGGCCCGGGAAAGCGGTGAAACGCGGCGCCCCCGATTGACCCTGCCCCGTGGCTGGGAAAGGCTTCCCTTTCCGCCCAGATGGAGAATGCCCGATGGCCCGCACGCTGATCCGCGCCTCGCACATCATCGCCTGCCAGGATGGCGGGCACCGCCATCTGAAGGACGGGGTGGTGGTGGTCGAGGACGACAAGATCCTGCATGTCGGCCGCGACTTCGACGGGACCGTGGACCAGACCATCGACGCCGCCGGCAAGGTGGTGACGCCCGGCTTCATCAACACCCACGCGCATCTGTCGGAGAGCCCGCTCGACAAGAGCTTCGTCGAGGATCGCGGCCCGCGGCAGTTCTACCTCTCCGGCCTGTTCGAGTTCCTCTCGGCGCGCGATGGCGCCATCACCGAGGAGGCGCGCCGCGCCTGCATCGCCTATTCCATGCCCGAGCTGCTGCGCACCGGCACGACGACCATCATGGAGATCGGCCGGCATGGCGACGTGGTGGCCGAGCACGCGGCGCGCTGCGGCATCCGCGCCTATATCGGCCAGGGCTACCGCTCCGGCCGGTGGTACACCAACAACGGCCGCACCGTGGACTACGAGTGGACCGAGGATGACGGCGTCGGCGCCATGGATGCCGCGATCGACTTCATCGAGCGCGTGGACGGGCGCGAGGGCGGCCGCATCAAGGGCTTCCTGACGCCGATGCAGATCGACACCTGCTCCGAGGCGCTGCTGCGCCGCTCGGCCGAGGCGTCGAAGGCCATGGGCGTGCCGCTGGCGCTGCATGTCAGCCAGTCCGTGCCCGAATTCCACGAGATGACGCGCCGCCATGGCTGCACGCCGATCGAGTGGCTGCAGAGGATCGACTTCCTGTCCGAGCGCTGCATCCTCGGCCATTGCATCATTCCGGGCGAGAGCAGCTGGGCCAACTACCAGGCCGACGATATCGGCATCCTGGCCGACACGGGCGCCAATGTCGCGCATGCGGTGTGGGTGTTCGCGCGGCGCGGCATCGCCATGGAGAGCTTCGCCCGCTACCAGGCGCGCGGCGTCAACATGACCATCGCGACCGACACCTGCCCGCAGAGCATGATCGAGGCGATGCGCTGGACCTCGGTGGTCAGCAAGATCGTCGACCGGCGCACCCAGGTCGCCACGGCGGCGGACGTGTTCAACGCCGCGACCCTGAACGGCGCCAGGGCGCTCGGCCGCGACGACCTCGGCCGCATCGCGCCCGGCGCCAAGGCCGACCTGCTGATCTGGGGCGGCGAGTCGCTGTTCATGACGCCGCTGCGCGACCCGATCCGCAACATCGTCTTCTCGGCCACCGCCGAGGATCTGGAGACCTCCATCATCGACGGCCGCGTGGTGATGCAGGACCAGGTGGTGCCGGGCTACGATCCGGTGGAACTCGGGCGCGCGGTGCAGAAGGGCGCCGAGGCGATGTGGGCGGGCATGAAGTCGCGCGACTGGGCCGGGCGCGACATCGAGCAGCTCTCGCCCTCCTCCTTCCCCGCCTTCAAGGGCTGAGGCGGGGCCGGGCGGGGGACGGCGCGCGCGCTGGCCCCGCCCGGGAAGCCTGGCTGTCAGAAGCCCTGGCCGTCAAAGGGTGACCTCGCCCTCCTCCGTGCCGTCCCAGTAGGTGATGCGGGTGGCATGGACCTTGACGATCAGGAGGCCCGGCGTCTCGATACCCTGCTCGAACCAGCGGTCCAGCTCCTTGGTCCAATGAGCCTCGAAGGCGCCCTTGTCCCGGATCAGCTCGGCCTTCCCCTCGACCGCGATGAAGAGCGGCCGCTGCCCGAGCATGCCCTTGCTGCCGGTGAAGGAGAGGGCGACCTTCGGGTCACGCTCGATATCCTCGACCGTGTGCGTCGTCTCCAGGGTGAAGAAGTACGAATCGCCCTCGTATTCGACATCGCCGTTGTTGCTCATCGGTCGGCCGGCGATGTCGCCGCTCGCGGCGTGGGTCGAAAGCATGCAGAAGTCGATGCTGCGCATCGACTTCGACAGCTCGGACAGGGTCATCTGGCGCATCGGCATTCTCCCAGGGGGTATCCGGATGCCGAACGCATGGCCGCCGCTTCCGGTTGACCCGGGATGGCCATCGATGCCGGATCGCAGGGCGCGGGCCGGTTCCCGCCGCCCGGCGAGGCCGGCCCGCGCCAGCCCTCACTCCGGTGCCACGCGCACCAGCAGCTTGCCGAAGTTCTTCCCCTCCAGCAGGCCGATGAAGGCCTCCGGCGCCGCCTCCAGCCCCTCCACCACATCCTCGCGGTAGCGCACCTTCCCCTCGCGGATCCAGCCGGCCATCTGCTGGCGGAATTCCGGCATCTGCTTCGCGAATTCCCTCTGGATGAAGCCGCGGATGGTGAGGCTGCGGGACAGCACCTGGCGCATCAGCACCGGCAGCCGGTCCGGGCCGGGGAACTCGCCCGTGCTGTTGTACTGCGCGATCAGGCCGCAGACCGGAATGCGGGCGAACTCGTTGAACAGCGGGAAGACCGCGTCCCACACGGCGCCGCCGACATTCTCGAAATAGACATCCACGCCCTCCGGGCAGGCGGCGGCGAGCTGCGCCGGGAAATCGGGCGCGCGATGGTCGATCGCCGCGTCGAAGCCCAGCTCCTCCCGGATGAAGGCGCATTTCGCCGCGCCCCCGGCGATGCCGACGGCGCGCGCGCCCTGGAGGCGGGCGATCTGCCCCACCGCCGAGCCCACCGGCCCGCTGGCCGCCGCCACCACCACCGTCTCCCCGGCCCTGGGCCGGCCGATGTTCAGCAGCCCGGCCCAGGCGGTGAAGCCCGGCATGCCCAGCACGCCGAGCGCGGTGGAGACGGGGGCCTCGGCCGGGTCCAGCCTGCGCAGCCCGCGCCCGTCCGAGAGCGCGTGGCTCTGCCAGCCGGAATGCGACAGCACGACCTCCCCCTCGGTGAAGTCCGGGTTGCGCGAGCGCAGCACGCGGGAGACGGTGCCGCCTTCCATCACGGCGCCGATCTCGACCGGGGCGGCATAGGATTTCGCGGCGCTCATCCGGCCGCGCATATAGGGATCGAGCGAGAGGTAGAGGGTTTCCAGCAGGACCTCGCCCTCGGCGGGCTCCGGGATGGGCTGGGTGTCGAGGCGGAGGTCGGAGGCCTTCGGCCGCCCCTCGGGCCGGCTGGCGAGCAGGTAGCGGCGGTTCATCGGCGCGGTCATGGCGTGTCATCCCTGGCGGTTGCCGGAGAAAGGTAGGGACGCCGCGCCGGTGGCGCACCCCCCCCTCGGATGGCGGGCGGGAAGGCCGGAGCCCGGCGGCGGCGCCGGGCTCCGCCCGGCTCAACGCGGGGTCGCGTTGAACTTGTCGAAGAGCGTGTTGGCCGCGTTGACACAGGCCTGCAGCGGCTCCTTGTCCGAGCAGTGGACGCGCACCGCCGTGTCGCCGCGGCGGAAGGAGAAGCTGGAGCCCGGCGGGGGCGGCGGCGGGCGATGCATGCCGTGCATCATGTGCGGGCCGCGCGGCGGGCGCGGGCCTTCCGCCCGGTCGCCCGATCCGCCCATGGGGCCACCCATGGGTCCGCCCATCGGGCCGCGATCCGGGCGCTGCGGCGCCTCGGCGGCGGGGCCACCGGCCGGCGGGGCCGGCGGCGCGGGCTGGGCGGCGGCCAGGCCCGAAAGCCCCAGCCCGAGGACGCCCACACCCAGCATCAACAGTCGACGCATCGCCTCTTCCTTTCCTGGCTTCCCGGCAGGCCAAGGGCCTGCCTGCGGTCCGGAGGATAGGGGAGGCGCCATGACCCGTCTCATACGATGGGAAACCAAATGTCTCTCAAAGGCGGCGAAACCAGGGCGGCGGGGGGAGCAGGGCGCTTGCGGCGTCCCCGGCGCCGGCCTTAGGTGGTCCGGTCCACCCACTCCACGGAGGCAATACGGATTGGCCCTGAACCTCAGCGCGCGGGCCGGCCTCGACGGGAACGGATGCCTGCCCGCCGGGGCGAAAGCCATGGCGGCGGAACCGGGGAAGGCCCTGTGAGCGGCCCGGGAAAACCCCTGTCCGGCGCCCTCGCGATCCTCGTCGCGGCGGTCCTGTGGGGAACGACGGGCACGGCGGCGACCTTCGCGCCGGGCGTCTCCGCCGCCGCGATCGGGGCGGCGGCCATGGGCATTGGCGGTCTTCTGCAGGCCGCGGTCGCGGGCGCGGGCATCGCCAGGGCGCGGACCCTCCTCGCGCGGCACTGGCGCGACCTCGCCCTGGGCGCCGCCTCCGTGGCGGTCTATCCGCTGGCCTTCTATGCCTCCATGCGCATGGCGGGTGTCACGATCGGTACCGTCATCTCCATCGGCTCGGCGCCGCTTCTCGCCGCCCTGATCGAATACCGGATGGAGGGCCTCAGGCTCACGAGGCGCTGGCTGACCGGCGCGGCCCTCGGGCTCGCCGGCATGCTGCTGATGAGCCTGGCGGAGGCGACCGGGCGCCCGATGCCGGGCGGCGCCTCCCCGGTCGCGGGCATCCTGCTGGGTCTTATCGCGGGGCTGACCTACGCGATGTACTCCTGGACGGCGCGCCGGCTGATGCGGAACGGCGTGCCCTCGATGGCGGCCATGGGCGCGACCTTCGGCGCCGGCGGCCTGCTTCTGCTGCCGGTGCTGCTCGCGACCGGCGCGCCCTTCCTCGCCTCCTGGAGCAACGCCGCGGTCGGCGCCTACATGGCGACGGTGCCGATGTTCCTCGGCTATCTCTGCTTCGGCTACGGGCTCGCGCGCATCGCCGCCAGCACGGCGACGACGATCACGCTGTTCGAGCCGGTGGTGGCCGCCGGGCTCGCCGTGCTCGTCGTTGGCGAACGGATGCCGCCCCTCGGCTGGCTGGGGGTGGGCCTCGTGGTCCTCTGCCTCGTCATCGTGAGCGCGCCGGCCGGGCGGCGGCCGGGCCCGGTGGCCAACCCGGTGGCCGCCGAGCCCCGGTTGCGGCGGGCGGGGCCCTGACGGCGCCGCCTGACCGCCCTTACTTCTCCACGAAGGCCTTCTCGATCACGTAATGGCCGGGACGGCTGTTGGCGCCTTCCTCGAAGCCCATGCCCTCCAGCAGATCCTTGGTCTCGGCCAGCATCTCCGGGCTGCCGCAGAGCATGATGCGGTCGCTCTCCGGCGTGAAGCGCGGCAGGCCGAGGTCGCTGAACAGCTTGCCGGAGCGGATCAGGTCGGTGACGCGGCCCTGGTTGCGGAAGGGCTCCCGCGTCACGGTCGGGTAGTAGAGCAGCTTGTCCCCGACCAGCTCGCCCAGCACCTCGTCCCGCGGCAGGGCCTCGATCATCGCCGCATAGGCCAGCTCCTTCACCTGCCGCACCCCGTGCAGCAGCACCACCCGCTCGAACCGGTCATAGACCTCCGGCTCCCGGATCAGCGACAGGAAGGGCGCGAGGCCGGTGCCGGTGCCATAGAGCCACAGCGTCCGGCCCGGCAGCAGCGCGTCGGTGACCAGCGTGCCGACCGACTTCCGGCCGACCAGGATCTCGTCGCCCGGGCGGATGTGCTGCAGCCGGCTGGTCAGCGGGCCGTCCTGCACCTTGATCGACAGGAATTCGAGCCCCTCGTCATAGGGCGGCGAGGCCACGGAATAGGCGCGCACCAGCGGCTTGCCGTCCACCACCAGCCCGATCATGACGAACTGCCCGGCGGTGAAGCGCAGGGCCGGGTTGCGCGTGCAGCGGAAGCTGAACAGGCGCTCGGTCCAGTGATGCACGCTTTCCACCGTCTCGGTGAAATAGGCGGCATGGGCGGATTTGAGGACGGGTCGGGTTTCGGCGTTCATCGGCGGAGACATGGCCTTTTCGTTGCGCCGGGCAAGTCTCAGGGGAGCCTTGGGCCGGAAGGCGAGGGCAGGGCCAAAGCACGGCTTGCAAGCGGAAGCGGTTGCGGTGAGCCTTCGCCTATCATGAGCACGCCCCCGGACGCCACACCTCGCGACGCAACCCCCCCATCGGCTGCGGTCGGGCCGCCGCCGCTCGGGCCGGCGGTGGACCCCACGCCCCGGCCCCTGCCCGCCCGCGTGCCGCATCGCGGCGCCAGCGTCACGCTGGAGCCGCTCGGCCTGCGCCACGCGGAGGAGCTGTGGGAGGCGGTGCGGGGCGCCGACGACAGCTGGGCCTATCTGGGCTACGGCCCCTTCGCGGATTTCGGCCCCTTCCGGACGTTCCTGGGCGGCTTCTGCACCACGCACGACCCGATCGCCTGGGCGGTGCGGCCGCACCTCTCGGGCCGCGCCCAGGGCTGGCTGACGCTGATGGAGATCCAGCCCGCCCATGCCGCCATCGAGCTGGGCAACATCTGGTTCTCGCCGCGCATGCAGCGGACGCGGGCCGCCACCGAGGCGATGTTCCTGCTGATGCGCCACGCCATGGACGACCTCGGCTACCGCCGCCTGGTCTGGAAATGCAACGCGCTGAACGCTCCCTCGCGCCGCGCCGCCGCGCGCCTCGGCTTCGTGCCCGAGGGCGAGCACCGGGCGCATCTGGTGGTCAAGGGGCGGCGGCGCGACACCGCCTGGTTCTCCATCCTGGAGGAGGAGTGGCCGGCCCGGCGCGACGCCATCGCCGCCTGGCTGGAGGAGTCGAATTTCGACCAGCACGGGCGGGCCCGGCGCGGCCTGGGCGGGGTCGACCTGAGCGGGGCCAATCTGGGCGGGGCCAATCTGGGTGGGGCGGCCGGCTGAGGCCCCGGGGTCGGGGCGCGCCGCCTTCGCTGCAACGCAACCTTGAACGGAACCCTGGCCCGCCTGCATCGTTGCTGAGGTGAACCCTCCGAGCGTTCCAACCGCCCCCAGGACCAACGCCGATGCTGAACTCGACCGATCCGGACCAGATGCGCGCCGCGCTGGAAGCGATCAAGGAAGGCCGCAGCGCCCGCGAGGCGCCGCGGCGTCTGGCCCCCGGCGGCGGCGTGCGGGCCAACCGCCCGACCGAGATTCCGGCGCGCGGCTGGTGGAGCATCCTCAAGCGCACGATCCTGCAGGCGAACGAGGACCGACTGATGACCGAGGCGGCGGGCATCACCTTCTACGCCCTGCTCTCGATCTTCCCGGCGCTGACCGCCCTGGTCTCGATCTACGGCCTCTTCGCCGATCCGCTGACCGTCTCGCAGCACCTCAGCATGCTGAGCGGGCTGATCCCCGAGGGCGGCATGCGGATCCTGGACGAGCAGCTGAGCCGCCTGACCTCCGGGGGCGCCACCTCGCTGGGCTTCAGCGCCATCCTCGGCCTGCTGATCGCGCTCTGGAGCTCGAACCAGGGCACCAAGGCGATGTTCGACGCGCTGAACGTGGTCTATGAGGAGAAGGAGAAGCGCAGCTTCGTCCGGCTGACGGTGATGACCCTCTGCTTCACCCTGGGCGCGCTGTTCTTCATCATGCTGGCCATGACCGCCGTGGTGGTGCTGCCCATCGTGCTGGCCTTCGTCGGGCTGGAGAGCACCACCGAGTGGATCCTGCGCCTGTCGCGCTGGCCGATCCTGCTGCTGGTCATCACCGGTCTGCTGGCCGTGCTCTACCGCTTCGGGCCGAGCCGGGAGCGCGCGCGGTGGCGCTGGGTGAGCTGGGGCGGCGCCTTCGCGGCCCTCGGCTGGGTAGCGATCTCCGCCGGCTTCTCGCTCTATGTCAGCCGCTTCGGCAACTACGATGCGACCTACGGCTCCCTCGGCGCCGTGATCGGCTTCATGACCTGGATCTGGCTCTCCGCCATCGTCGTGCTGGTGGGCGCCGAGCTGAACGCCGAGATGGAGCACCAGACGGCGCGCGACACCACGACCGGGCCAGACGAGCGCCTCGGCCGGCGCGGCGCGCGGATGGCCGATACCGTGGCGCGCGGCTGAGCCGCGGCGGGCAGGGCATCGCGCCGGGCCCGCGCCGTCACTGGCTGGTCACGAAAGCGTCAAACGCCTGCAATCGCGCGCGCCTAACAGCGGCCTCCATCGACCCCGCTGGAGATTCGCCCCATGCGCGCGCTGCTGCTCGCCGCGACGGCCCTGATCGGCCTCGCCACCTCCGCCCAGGCCCAGGCCCAGGCCCAGGCCCAGACACAGGCCCAGACTCAGGCCCAGCCTCAGGCCCCGGACCGCAAGGTCGAGGCCCGGCTCGCCGGCCATGCCATCCTGCCGGCCCTCACCCTGGAACTGCCGCCGGCCGACGCGCCGCGGGACGCGCTGATCTCCGGCAAGTTCACCGCCGCCGCGCGGCAGGACCGGCCGGGCAGCCTGCCCGGCACCACCGGCCCCGCGCCCACCGGCCGCCCCACCGGGATCAGCCTGCCCTTCATCGGCCAGCCGGTGCAGGGCTTCTCCGGCATCAAGCCGGTGGCCGGCGAGCCCGGCGCCTACTGGGTGCTGACCGACAACGGCTTCGGCAACAAGCGCAACAGCGGCGACGCGCTGCTGGCCTTCCGCAAGATCCGCCCGGACTTCGCCACCGGCCAGGTGGCGGTGGAGCGGACCGTCTTCCTCTCCGACCCCGACCGCCGCGTGCCCTTCCGCATCGCCCATGAGGGCACCGAGGCGCGCTACCTGACCGGCGCCGATTTCGACCCGGAGAGCATCCAGCCCATCCCGGACGGGAGCGGCTTCTGGATCGGCGAGGAGTTCGGTCCCTTCCTGCTGCAGGTCGATGCCGCCGGCCGCGTCCGCCGCGTGGTCGAGACGAGGCTGGACGGCGAGGTGCTGCGCAGCCCCGACCACCCGGCGCTGGCCACCGGCGCCACCCCGGTGGCCGGCACCGCCTTCCGCGTCCGCCGCTCCGGCGGCTATGAGGGCATGGCGATGACGCCGGATGGCGGCCGCCTCTGGGCGCTGCTGGAGCAGCCGCTCTTCGTCGCCGGCACCGACCGGGCCGAGGGCGCCTTCCTGCGCATGATGGAATTCGACACGGCGAAGGGCGACTGGACCGGCCGCAGCCTGAAGCTGCGCCTGACCGAGGGCGCCACGGCGATCGGCGATTTCAACTTCATCGACGAGCGCCGCGCCCTGGTCATCGAGCGCGACAATGGCGAGGGCGATGCCTCGCTGGCCTGTCCCCCGGCGGGAGGGCAGGCGGGAGGGCAGGCGGGCCATCCCGGCACCCCGCCGCGCTGCTTCCCCGATCCGGCGCGGGTCAAGCGCGTCACGCTGGTCGATCTCGGCGCGCCGGATGCCGAAGGTTTCGTGAAGAAGCTGGCCCATATCGACCTGCTCGACATCCGCGACCCCGAGGGGCTGGCCCGGCAGCGCGGCGACCGCGCCGCCGACGCGGCGGCGGAGCGCTTCGCCTTCCCCTTCTTCACCATCGAGAACGTGGCGATGGTGGATGCCGAGCACATCATCCTGGCCAATGACAACAATCTGCCGTTCAGCGCCGGCCGCCACCTGGCGCGGGCCGACGACAATGAGGTGGTGCTGCTGCATGTCCCGGCCCTGCTGAACGCGCGTTGAAGGGCGGCCCGCCTCCCCCGCCCTTGCGGGCGGGGCGGGGCCCGACTAACCCCTGAGGGGGAGAGGGCCGGCCCGCGGCCCCGCGATAGGAGAGCCGGGATGCCCTTGCGCGACGCCACCCCCGCCGATCTGCCGGCCATCACCGCCATCTACGCGCATCATGTGCTGACCGGCACCGGCACCTTCGAGGAGGTGCCGCCCACCCCGGAGGAGATGGCGGCGCGGCTGGCGCGGGTGCAGGAGAGCGGCTGCGCCTGGCTGGTGGCCGAGGAGCAGGGGGAGGTGCTGGGCTATTGCCACTTCACCCCGCTCGGCGAGGCGCCCACCTACCGCTACACGGCGCAGGATTCGATCCATGTGCGGCACGACGTGCACGGCCAGGGCCTCGGCAAGACGCTGGTCGCCGCCCTGCTGGAGCGGGCCGAGCGGGCCGGCTTCCGGCAGATGGTGGCGGTGATCGCCGATTCGGAGAATGTCGGCTCCATCGGCCTGCATCTCTCGCTCGGCTTCCGCCAGGTCGGCATGCTGCGGGGGGCGGGCTGGAAGTTCGGCCGCTGGCTCGACGTGCTGCATATGCAGCGCAGCCTGGGCCCCGGCGACAAGACGCTTCCCTGACAAAGACTGACCTTCCGGCCTTCACAGACCTGTCAGCCGGGGTGGAAACGCCTCGTGCTGCAGCGCATTCAAAGGGGAGATCGAGAAGGAGCGGCCGTTGATCGAGGATATCGACACCACCGCGCGCGAGGTCGTGGCCTCGCTGGGCTGGGCGCCCGACTGGCTGGTGAGCCTGGGCGTCCTGGCCGTCACGGTGCTGCTGGCGCTGCTGGCGCACCGCGTGCTCTACCGCCTCATCACCCGGCTGGTGCGGGAGCGGGACCTGTTCTGGCGTTCCCTGGTGGCGCGCACCGAGGGGCCGACGCGCCTGGCGCTCATCATCCCCGCCCTGTCCATCGGCGCCAGCATCGCGCCGCTCGACGGGGCCCAGGCCAGCATCATGCGCCACGTCCTGGCGATCTGCTTCATCTGCCTGGTGGGCTGGGTGGCGCGGACGGCGCTGCACATCTGGACCACCGTCTATCTGCGCCGCTTCAAGCTCGATTCCGAGGACAACCTGCTGGCGCGCAAGCACACCACGCAGTCGCGCATCCTGCAGCGCATCGCCGCCATCCTGATCGTCACCGTCACCGCCGCGGCGGCGCTGATGACCTTCGACGGGGTGCGGCAGTATGGCGTCTCGCTGCTCGCCTCCGCCGGCGCCGCCGGCCTGGTGGTCGGCCTGGCGCTGCAGCCGCTGCTGAAGAACCTGATCGCCGGCATCCAGCTCGCCGTCACCCAGCCGATCCGGCTGGAGGACGCGGTGATCGTCGAGGGCGAGTGGGGCAATGTCGAGGAGATCACCAGCACCTATGTCGTGGTGCGGCTGTGGGACTGGCGGCGGATGGTGCTGCCGCTCAGCTACTTCATCGAGAAGCCGTTCCAGAACTGGACGCGCGAGAATTCCTCGCTGATCGGCACGGTCTTCCTCTACACCGACTACACGGCACCGCTGGAGGCCATGCGGCGGCGGCTGGAGGAGATCGTCCGCGCCTCGCGCAACTGGGACGGCCGGGTGGTCGTGCTGCAGGTGACGGACTTCAAGCCGGCCACCATGGAGGTGCGCATGCTGGCCAGCGCCAGCTCCGCCGGCCGCGCCTTCGATCTGCGCTGCGAGGTGCGGGAGCAGATGATCGGCTGGCTGCAGGCGCAGCATCCCGGCGCCCTGCCGCGCCAGCGGGCCGAGATCGACCGGCTGCCGGCGGATGCCTCCTGGATCGCGCCGCGGCAGGAGGCGGTGCCGGCGCAATAGGCCGGCGCGCCATCACTTTCCCGACGGGCGCCGCGCCGCCCGCCCGGGAGGGCAGGCAGGGCGCGGCGCCCGTGCCATTCTCCCGCCGCGCCGGGCCGGAAGAGCCCGGCCGCAGGGAGAACCGAAAGAATGTCGCATCTGTCCCGCGATCTGTCCCGCCGCCTGCTGCTCGGCACCGCCGCCGCCCCCGCCGCTGCCCTGATCCATCCGGCCGCCGCGCAGCAGGCTCCGCCGCGCGACTACGGGCGGGGCGCGCCCCCCATGCGCTACCCCGACGCCGACATCGTGGCGCTGGACCCGAAGCGCTTCACCGCGCGGCTCGGCAACAGCGCCATCCGCCGTGTCTGGACCGGCATGGGCTGGGCCGAGGGTCCGGCCTGGCACGCCACCGGCCGCTTCCTGGTCTGGTCCGATATCCCGAACGACGAATGCCTGCGGCTGACCGAGGAGGATCTGCACGTCTCCCGCCGCTTCCGCAGCCCCTCCGGCTACTCCAACGGCAACACCTTCGACCGCGAGGGGCGGCAGATCGCCTGCCGGCATTTCCACCGCGACGTGGTGCGCTACGAGCCCGAGGGCGGGCTCACCGTGCTCGCCGCGCGCGGGCCGGACGGGCCGTTCAACGCGCCGAACGACGTGGTGGTGCATCCGGCCGATGGCGGCATCTGGTTCACCGATCCCGGCTATGGCGCGCTGATGGACTACGAGGGCAATCGCCTGCCCGAGGCGGCGACCTCGCCGCGCCCGCTGATCAAGGAGGCGGTCTACCGCATCGACCCCGCCAGCGGCGCGGTCGCCAAGGTCACGGACGCGCCCTACAAGCCGAACGGCCTCTGCTTCAGCCCGGACTACCGGACCCTCTACGTGGCCGATACCGGCCTGTCGCACTACCCGGAGGCGAAGAGCATCGTCTGGGCCTTCGGGGTGGACGGCACCGGCCTGCGCGACCCCCGCACCTTCTGCTCCATGGAGATGGACGGCCGCACCGGCATGGCGGACGGCATCCGCTGCGACGAGAGCGGCAACCTTTGGGTCGGCGCCGGCTGGGTGGGGGACGGCTATGACGGGGTGCATGTCTTCGCCCCCGACGGGCAGCGCATCGGGCTGATCAGGCTGCCCGAGATCTGCGCCAACCTCTGCTTCGGCGGCACCCGGCGCAACCGGCTGTTCATGACCGCCGGCCAGTCGCTCTACATGGTGCCGGTGGAGACGCGCGGCGCGCATTTCTGCTGAGGCGCCGGAGCCCGGCCGGGGAAGGCGCCAGGGGAGGCGGGGCGCGCCCTGGAGCGTTTGTTTTTGCGAGCATCTTCACCCGATCCGGTGGTTCCACCGGATCGGGATCTGCTCTAGCGCGGCGTCAGGCAGGGGTTGCGCCGCGCGAAGGGGCGCAGCTCCGGCAGCAGGCGGTTCACCACGTCGGGCGCCGCCAGCAGGGCGCGCCCCTCGGCGGACCAGCGGGCGGGGCGGATCTGCGGATCGTCGATGCTGCCGCTGACCCGCACCGGGATGTCGAGCGCCAGGCTGCCGGTGGTGTCGCGCTGGCTGCCGATGATCATGTCCATCTGCCGCCGCCGCAGGTCGATGCTGCCATTGCCGGCGATGGTGCCCTCGCGGGCGCGGAGCCGCAGCGGCGCCACCGTGGCCTCGCCGCCACGGAGGTCCACCACGGCGATCAGGCAGGCGATCGGGCTGCCGCCCTCGGCGGCGCGGAACAGGCTGCGCAGGTCGAGCGAGGCGATCTCCAGCAGCCGCCGCTGCACCTGCCCGCCCCGCATGGCGATCACCGCCGAGGCATGGGCCGTGCTCGCCGCCGCCTTCAGCGTGCGGCCGCGTGCCTGCACGGCGAAGCGCCCGTCCACACGGCCCGAGAGCGGCAGGGCGCCGAGGCCGAGGGCGCGGCGCACCGCCTTGATCTGCAGGCCGCTGGCCTCGGTGCCGGCCTGGATATGGCCGGTCTCGACCGCGCCCTCGGCGGTGATGCGGCCGCCGAGATAGGTGAGGGCGAGCTGCTCCACCGTGATCCGCCCCGGCGCCAGCGCGGCGGCGAGCCGCGCCTCGGTGGCGCGGAGGGCGCCGAAATCGAGCCGCTCGGCCGTCAGCTCGGCCTGCACCACGGTATCGGGTGCCTGGTCCACCGCCAGGGTCAGGTCCGCCGCCGTGCCGCCGCTGTGCCGGCGGTCGAGCAGGGCGTCGAGGTCGAGATGGCCGAAATCCAGCGCCGCCTCGATGGCGTCCGCCTGGCCGTCGGCCCCTTCCCGCAGGACCAGGCGGCGCCCCGCGATCGCCGCCTCGCCCAGCGCGCCGGTGATGCCGTCGAGCCGCCAGAGCGCGCCCTGGTGCAGGAGGTTGCCGGCCAGCCGCAGCGCCGGGGCGCCCTTCTCGGCCGCCTCCAGCCCGGCGATGCGGAGCAGCGTGTCCAGCGCCGGCGCCTCCAGGCTGAGCGCCCCCTCGGCGCCGTCCAGGTTCAGCGGGTCGGTCATGCCGCCCTGGAAGCGCAGCCAGGTCTCCTCCCCCGCCCGCAGCCGCAGCGCCGCGGGGAAGGGGGCCGCCGTGTCGCGCAGGGCGTCGAAGGAGGCGAGGTCGCCCTCCAGCGCCACCGGCACGTCGTTGTAGCGCCCCTCGGCGGTGAGGCGGACCGGCGCGGCGGCATCGGCGGCGGCGAGCGCCACGGCGTCCAGCTCGGTGCGCAGCAGGGCGCCGCCGCTGGTGCGGAAGGTGATGGCGATATCGCGCAGCCGGGCATCGAGCAGCGTCGGGAAGCCGGCGCGGCCCGTATCGGTGGCGTCGGCGGCGGTGGCGTTCTCCGCCTCGCCGAACTTCCAGTTCTTGCGGCCGCCGGCCTCGCGCTCGAGGATCAGCCGCAGCCCCTCGGCCTCCAGCCGCCGCAGCCGCGGCGCGCCGCCAAGGAGGGAGAGCGCTTCGACCTCGGCCGTCAGCCCGTCGAGCGCCAGCATCTCGGGGCGGCTGCCGCCGGGAAGATTGGCCAGCCGCAGCCCCTCCAGCCGCAGCGTCACCCAGCGGCCGGGGCTGACATGCAGCGCCGCCACGCTGACCGGGCGGCCGAGCCGGGCCGTGGCCCAGCGCGCGGCCAGCGGGGCAAGATCGACCCGCCCGAGCAGCAGGATGGCGGCGGCCAGCAGCAGGGCGAGGCCGCACAGACTCCAGGCCAGCCAGCGGAGGGCGCGTGTCATGCCACGCAGCCTGACCCGATCAGGGCCCGGCCGCCAGCCGGAAGCGGGCGGTGGTCACGCTGTCCTGTTCCAGCGCGGCCAGGATGGCGGCACGCCCGGCGGCGCTGCGGGTCACGGCGACGACACCGTCGAACCAGGGAAGCTGGCCGCGCAGCCGCGCCTGGAAGAGACGGTCGAGCGCCAGGGCCACGGAGCTGCGCGGCTGGCAGCACAGGCAACCCGCAGGGTGGGCGGCGGCGGCCAGCACCGGCGCGGCGAAAGGCTCGACCCGCGCGGGGGCCGGCGGCAGGCCGGCGCCATCCTCGGCCAGCACCACGGCGCCCGGCGGCGCGTCGGGCACGTCCAGCAGGCGGACGGGGATGCGGGCATCGAGGGACCAGGCCATGGCGCGCAAGATGGGGATGCGGGGAACCGCACGGCAAGCCCGGGCGTCATCGGCCCCCCACGCCCGGCCGGCGCATGGCGTCCCGGGGAGACAGGCCCGGGGCCCGGTGCCATGATGCCCTCCGCAACCGGCACCGCTCCCTTCCAGCCATGTCCTATTCCGGCCCGATCATCGACGCCCACCACCATCTCTGGGATCTGTCGCTCGGCCGGCATCCCTGGATCACCGGCGCGGGCGTCGCGGCGCTCGGCGACGTCGCCTACCTGCGGCGCGACTACGGCCTCGCCGAGCTGCGCTCCGACATGGAGGGGCAGGGCGTGGTCGGCTCCGTGCATGTCGAGGCGCTGTGGGACCGCGCGCGCGACCCGGTGGAGGAGACCCGCTGGCTCGAGGGGCTGGCGCGGCCCGTCGGCCTGCCGCCCGGCATCGCCGCGCGCTACGTCGCCTCTGTTCCGCTCGGCCGGCCCGGCGCCGCCGAGATCCTGTCGCGGCAGCTCGCCGCCTCCCCGCGCGTGGTGGGCCTGCGGGAGACGGTGCGCTGGCGGACCTCGCCAGCCAGCAGCGCATCGCCGGCGAATTGCAGCTCCACGCCTTCCAGGATGTGCCCTACATCCCGCTCGGCCAGTATTTCTACGCCACCGCGCACCGCAAGGAGCTGACGGGCATGCTGGACGGCTTCCCGGTCTTCTGGAACCTCGCGCGCGGGTGATGCGGCGCCTGGCGGGGGCGTGTCCAATCCCCGCTTTCCAGGCCTCGGGCCAGCAGGGCGGTCCGCCATGAGGCTGGACATAAGGATATCTTTATGTCATCCGCAGCCCATGGAGCCCCTGCTGGCGCAACTGCGCGCCGCCGCCGAACCGACCCGCCTGCGCCTGCTGGCCCTCTGCGCCCGCGGCGCCTTCTGTGTGTCCGAGCTGTGCGCCATCCTCGGCCAGTCCCAGCCCCGCCTGTCCCGCCACCTGAAGCTGCTGGTCGAGGCCGGGTTGCTGGAGCGGCTGCCCGAGGGCGCCAATGTCTATGTCCAGCTGGCGCCCGAGGCCGACCTCGCCCGGCAGATCCTGGCTCGGCTGCCGGAGGATGACCCGACCATCGCCGCCGACCGCCGCGCCAGCGCCCGCATCGCCGCCGAGCGCGCCCGCGAGGCCTCGGAGGCCTTCCGCCGCGATGGCGCCGACTGGGACGAGATGCGCGCCCTCGGCCTTCCCGCCGCGGCGATCGAGGCGGCGCTGCTGCGGCTGCTGCCGGAGCGGCTCGACCGGCTGGCCGATATCGGCACCGGCACGGGCCGCCTGCTGGAGGTGACGGCGCCGCGCGCCCGGGCGGTGCTCGGCCTCGATGCCAGCCGCGACATGCTGGCCCTGGCCCGCGCCCGCCTGGCCGAGCGCGGCATCGGCAATGCCTCCGTCCGGCTGGCCGACATGTACCGCCTGCCGCTGCCCGATGCCGGCTTCGACGCCGCCACGCTGCAGATGGTGCTGCATTATGCCGAGGACCCGGCGGCGGCGCTGGCCGAGGCGGCGCGGCTGCTGCGCCCCGGCGGCCTGCTGCTGGTCATCGACCTGGCGCCGCATGGCCGGGGCGAGTTGCTCGCCGGCATGGCGCATCTCTGGCCCGGCTTCGACGATGCCGGCATGGCGGGCTGGCTCGGCGCCGCCGGCTGCGCGCCCCTGCCGGCCACCACCCTGCCGGGGCCGGACGACCTCCAGGTCCGCATCTGGCCGGCGCGCCGCCTCGCCGTTCCGCTCGCCGCCCTCTCCGAATCCACCCTGACACTCTGAAGGAAGGCCCTGCCCATGGCCCGTCCGCCCCTGCTCCAAGCCCTGCGCGACCGCGTCCTGCTGTGTGACGGCGGCATGGGCTCGCGCGTGCAGGCGCTGACCCTCGATGTCGAGAAGGACTATTGGGGCAAGGAGAACTGCACCGAGGTGCTGAACCTCTCGCGCCCCGACCTCGTGCGCGACATCCATCGCGGCTACTACGAGGCCGGCTCCGACATGGTGCTGACCAACTCCTTCGGCGGCTCGCCCATCACGCTGGAGGAGTTCGAGCTCGGCGCCCGCGCCTTCGAGATCAACCGGCTCTCGGTCGAACTGGCGCGCGAGGCGGCGGAGAGCTTCGCCGATGGCCGCGACCGCTGGGTGATCGGCGATATCGGCCCGGGCACCAAGCTGCCCTCCCTCGGCCATATCGACTACGACACGCTGGAGGCGGCGCTCACCGAGCAGTGCCGCGGCCTGATCGCCGGCGGCGCCGACGCGCTGCTGACCGAGACCAACCAGGACACGCTGTTCATCAAGGCCGCCGTCAACGCCGCCAGGATCGCGCGGCGCGAGGCGGGCAGCGAGATCCCCGTCTTCGTGCAGGTGACGGTCGAGACCACCGGCACGCTGCTGGTGGGCAGCGACATCGCCGCCGCGACCACGGTGGTGCAGGCGCTCGACGTGCCGCTGATCGGCCTGAACTGCGCGACCGGGCCGCAGGAGATGGCCGAGCACGTCCGCTACCTGTCGCAGAACTGGCCCGGCCTGATCTCGGTGCAGCCCAATGCCGGCCTGCCCGAACTGGTCGATGGCCGGACGCACTACCCGCTCGCCGCCGAGGAGATGGCGGTGTGGATGGAGCGTTTCGTCAGCGAGGACGGCGTCAACCTGGTGGGCGGCTGCTGCGGCACCTCCATCCCGCATATCCAGGCGCTGGACGCCATGCTGCGGCGGGTCGATGGCGGCCGCTTCCGCCCCGCGCCGGTGCGGCGCAGCGTCCACTGGGTGCCCGCCGTCGCCAGCCTCTACGGCGCGACGACGCTGCGGCAGGAGAACGCCTATTTCTCCATCGGCGAGCGCTGCAACGCCAATGGCTCCAAGGCGTGGCGCGAGCGGCAGGCGGCGCATGACTGGGATGCCTGCGTCTCCATCGGGCGCGAGCAGGTGGGGGAGGGCTCCAACTCCCTCGATATCTGCACCGCCTTCGTCGGCCGCGACGAGCGCGCCGAGATGGACGAGGTGGTCCGCCGCTTCACCGGCAGCGTCAACGCGCCGCTGGTGATCGATTCCACCGAGACGCCGGTGATCGAGAGCGCGCTGAAGCTGCATGGCGGCAAGCCGATCATCAACTCGATCAACTTCGAGGATGGCGAGGGCCACGCGACCGACCGGCTGGTGCTGGCCAGGAAGTTCGGCGCCGCCGTCATCGCGCTCACCATCGACGAGGTGGGCATGGCGAAGACGCCGGAGGACAAGCTGCGCATCGCCGAGCGCCTGGTGGATTTCGCCTGCAACAAGCATGGCCTGCCGCAGAGCGACCTGCTGATCGATCCGCTGACCTTCACCATCGCGACCGGCAACGAGGACGACCGCAAGCTCGGGCAATGGACGTTGGAGGGCATCCGCCTGATCCGCGAGAAGTTCCCCGACATCCAGATCATCCTCGGCCTGTCCAACATCTCCTTCGGCCTGAACCCGGCGGCGCGGCATGTGCTGAACAGCGTGTTCCTCGACCACGCGGTGAAGGCGGGCATGACCGGCGCCATCGTGCATGTCAGCAAGATCAAGCCGCTGCACAGCATCCCGCCCGAGGAGGTGAAGGTCGCCGAGGACCTGATCTTCGACCGCCGCGCCGAGGGCTACGACCCGCTGCAGAAGCTGCTCGAGATCTTCGCCGGCCGCAAGGCGGCGGATGCCGCCAAGAAGGTGAAGGCCGAGACGGTCGAAGGCCGGCTGAAGGACCGCATCATCGACGGCGACCGCAAGGGGCTGGACGAGGAGCTGCAGGACGCGCTCGACAAGGGCATCAAGCCGCTCGACATCATCAACACCATCCTGCTCGACGGCATGAAGGTGGTGGGCGAGCTGTTCGGCTCCGGCAAGATGCAGCTGCCCTTCGTGCTGCAGAGCGCGGAAACCATGAAGGCGGCTGTCGCCTACCTCGAGCCGCACATGGAGAAGATCGAGGGGCAGGAGAAGGGCACCATCGTCCTCGCCACGGTGAAGGGCGACGTGCACGACATCGGCAAGAACCTGGTCGACATCATCCTGACCAACAACGGCTACAAGGTGGTCAACCTCGGCATCAAGGTGCCGCTGAACGACATGGTCGCCGCGGTGCGCGCGCACCGGGCGCATGCCATCGGCATGTCCGGCCTGCTGGTGAAGTCCACCGTGGTGATGAAGGAGAACCTCGAGGAGATGGCGCGGCAGGGGCTCGACCTGCCCGTTCTGCTGGGCGGCGCCGCGCTGACCCGCAACTTCGTCGAGGATGACTGCGTGCGCGCCTATGCGGTGGGCGAGAGCCCCGGCGGCCGCGTCGCCTATGCGCGCGACGCCTTCGACGGGCTGCACCTGATGGACCGCGTGATGGGCAGCGACTTCGACGCCTATCTCGCCTCGCTGCAGCAGAAGCGGGCCGGCAAGTCGAGGAACACGGCGCGGGTGCTGGGGCAGGCCGACCCGCGCGGCTTCGCCCCCGTCGATCTCGCCTATGCCGAGGAGCGCCGCCGCCGCATGACCGCCGACGAGGCGGTGCCCCGGCCGCCCTTCTGGGGCAGCCGCGTCCTGCAGGCCGACCCCCGCGCCATCGTGCCCTTCATCAACGAGCGCAGCCTGTACCAGTTCCAGTGGGGCTTCCGGAAGCAGGGCCGCTCGCTCGACGACTTCATCGGCTGGGCGAAGCAGGAATTGCGGCCGGTGCTGAAGCGCATGCTGGCGCTGGCGGAGCAGGAGAGGATCCTCGCCCCCCAGGCCATCTACGGCTACTGGAAATGCGCCGGGCAGGGCAATGACGTCATCCTGTTCGAGGAGGACGGCGTCACCGAGGCCTGCCGCTTCACCCTGCCGCGCCAGCCGAAGCAGGATGGCGAGTGCATCGCCGACTTCATCCGCGACATCGGCGACGGGCCGGAGGCGCGCGACGTGATCGGCCTGCAGGTCGTCACCGTCGGCCAGAAGGCCAGCGACATCGCCCGTGACTGGTTCGAGGGCAATCGCTACCAGGACTATCTCTACCTGCACGGCCTGTCGGTGGAGATGGCGGAGGCCATGGCCGAATACGTCCACAAGCGCATCCGCGCCGAGCTCGGCTATGCCGGGGAGGACGACCGCGACATGGAGAAGATGCTGGCGCAGTCCTATCGCGGCGGGCGCTATTCCTTCGGCTACCCGGCCTGTCCGCGGCTCGAGGACCAGGCGCCGCTGCTGCGGCTGCTGGAGGCGGAGCGCATCGGCGTCTCGATCAGCGACGAGTGGCAGTTGCACCCGGAGCAGTCGACCAGCGCCATCGTGCTGCACCATCCGCGCGCGAAATACTTCTCGGTCTGATGCCCGGAGACCCGGCTTCCCCAGAATGAAGCCGGGGCTTGATCCTGTCGGCGCGGCTGCGGCCATCCCTCTGACGCGGCGCAGGAATCTCCGAATTTCCGGTTGCCTCTCCGGCGGCCCCGTGGCCTAGAGCGGGACGCCGGCCGGGGGGATCGCCCGGGCCGGGGACATTCGCGTCGGAAGGCGCCGGAGCGCGGCGGGAGAAGGATGGCATGGACCGGGCGGTGAGGCTCGCGGCGGGCAGCGTGATCGTGGGCCTTGGCGTCCTGGGCCTGAAGGGCCTCGCCTGGTGGCTGACGGGCAGCGTCGCCCTGCTGGCCGATGCGCTGGAATCCATCGTCAACGTGGCGGCGGCGGGCGCGGCTTTGGTCGCCGTCACCCTCTCCGCCCAGCCTCCCGATGCCAACCACCCCTACGGCCATGCCAAGGCGGAGTATTTCTCCGCCGTGCTGGAGGGGGTGCTGATCGTCGTCGCCGCCCTGCTGATCCTGAACGAGGCCTGGGGTGCCTGGCGGAACCCCCACCCGCCGGAGGCGGTCGGGATCGGCCTGGCGATCTCCGCCCTGGCCACGGTGATCAACGCCGCCTGGTCGCGAGTGCTGTTCCGCGCCGGGCGCGAGATGCGCTCGCCCGCCCTGCTGGCCGATGCGCGGCACCTGCTGGCCGATGTGGTGACCTCGGGCGGGGTGATCCTCGGCGTCGGCGCGGTGGCCGCCACCGGCCTGCTCTGGCTGGACCCGCTGCTGGCGGCGCTGACGGCGCTGAACATCCTCGTCTCGGGCTTCCGCCTGCTGCGCGAGAGCGTCGGCGGGCTGATGGACGAGGCGGTGGAGCCGGGCCTGCTGAACCGGATCCGCGAGCTGGTCTCGCGCGAGGCGATGGGGGCGATCGAGGCGCATGACCTGCGCACCCGCCATTCCGGCCGCACCACCTTCGTCGAGTTCCATCTTGTCGTTCCCGGCGAGATGCGGGTGGCCGAGGCGCACGAGATCTGCGACCGGGTGGAGGCGGCGCTGAAATCCGAGCTTGGCGCCGCCATCATCACCATCCATGTGGAGCCGGAGATGAAGGCCAAGCACCAGGGGGTGCTGGTCCTCTGAACGCGCGGCGGCAAGGGAGGCGGGGATGGTGCGGCTGGATGTGATCACCACGCGCGGCGGCGATGGCGGCCAGACCTCGCTCGGCGACGGCAGCCGCGTGGCCAAGGATTCGGCGCGAATCGAGGCGATCGGCACGGTGGACGAGGCCAATGCGGCGATCGGCCTGCTCCGCCTGCACACGGAGGGCGGGCCGGACGCCATGCTGGCCCGCATCCAGAACGATCTCTTCGATCTCGGCGCCGATCTCTGCGTGCCCGGCGGCGGCGAGGCGGCGGAGCGGCCGCGGCTGCGGGTGACGGATGCCCAGTGTGCCCGGCTGGAGGCCGAGCTGGCGGCGATGAATGCCGGGCTGCCGCCGCTGCGCTCCTTCGTGCTGCCCGGCGGCACCCCGGCCGCGGCGCACGCGCATCTGGCGCGGACGCTGGCCCGCCGGGCCGAGCGCGCCGCCGTCGCCCTGGCCGCCGCCGAGGCGGTGAACCCCGTCGCCATCCGCTACCTCAACCGCCTGTCGGATCATCTCTTCGTGCTGTCGCGCGCCCTGAACGCGGGGGGCGACGTGCTCTGGGTACCCGGCGGCGGGGCCACGCCGGGCGGAGAGGCCTGACCCGCGCGCTTCGCCCCTTGCGCGCCGCGCCGGCACGGCGATCCTGGCCGCGGCGAGGCGATCGGGGGGATACGCGATGCAGGATGCCGGATTGCGCCGGCCGGGCCTGTCGGAGCTGTTCACGGGCTTCCTGCTGCTCGGGCTGACCGGCTTCGGCGGCGTCCTGCCCATGGCGCGGGCCATGATGGTGGAGCGGCGGCGCTGGCTCAGCGAGGCCGGGTTCACCGACCTGCTCGGCCTCTGCCAGTTCCTGCCCGGCGGCAACATCATCAACATGTCGGTCGCCGTGGGGCTCCGCTTCCAGGGCGCGCGGGGGGCGGTGGTGGCGCTGCTGGGGCTGATCCTGGCGCCCAGCGCCATCGTCATCGGCCTGGGCAGCCTCTATGCCCGCTTCCAGGACCACCCGACGCTGCGCCATCTCTTCGCCGGCCTCGCCGCCGCCGCCGCGGGGCTGCTGATCGCCACGGCGGTGAAGATCGCCCGACCGATCTGGGGCAGGGCGGTGCCCATGGTCATCGCGGGGCTGTTCTTCCTGGCCATCGCGGTGCTGCGCCTGCCGCTGCTGCCGACCATCCTGGTGCTGGCGCCGCTCGGCATCCTGGCCACCTGGTGGGCGGGGCGCCGGAAGGAAGCGGGGCGCGCGGCATGACCGGCACGCTCCTCGCCCTGGCCCTGATCTTCACCCAGCTCTCGCTGCTGGCCTTCGGCGGCGGCAACACCATTCTGCCCGAGATGCAGCGGCAGGTGGTGGAGGTGCACGGCTGGATGTCGGCGCGCGACTTCACCGCCCTCTTCGCCCTGGCCCAGGCGGCGCCGGGGCCGAACATGATGGTGGTGACGCTGGTCGGCTGGCAGGTGGCGGGCTGGCCCGGCCTGCTGGTCGCCACCCTGGCCAAGTTCGGCCCTTCCTCCCTGGTCACCGCCCTGGTGCTGGGGGTGTGGGACCGCTTCCGCGACCGCCCCTGGCGCAAGGTCGCGCAGGCCGGTCTGGCGCCGATGACGGCGGGGCTCGTGGCGGCCAGCGCCGTGCTGATCACCGAGGCCTCGGTGCGGGACTGGGCGCTGGGCGCCGTGACCGGCGCGGTGGCCCTGGCGGCGCTGACCACGCGGCTGCATCCGCTCTGGCTGCTGGCGGGCGGCGCGCTGTTCGGGCTGAGCGGCATCGGCCAGGGGTAGGGCCGGAGGTGAGGCCGGGGGTGGAACGGGAGGTGGCCTCAGCCGCCGAAGCGGGGCGTCCTGTAGACGATCGGCACCTGCAGGGAGAGGTGGTCCCCGCCCTCCAGCGCGAAGTCCGGCGGCGGCGGCAGCGGGCTGGTGTTCAGGACGGTGGTGAGGGCGGCGGCATCGAGCAGCGGGCTGCCGGACCCCTCCACCACCCTCGGCGTATAGAGGCGCCCGTCACGGTGGACGCTGAATTTCACCAGCACCCGCCCCTCCGGCACCAGCATCGGGTTCCGGTCCGGGTCCCGTGGGTAGTAGCGCTTCTCGTTCAGCTTGCGCACCACCGCGCCATGCCAGGTGGCGAGTTCGGCGCGCTGTGCCGGGGTCAACGGCCCTGATGCCGCGCAGCCGGCCAGGATCAGCAGGGAGAGGGCGATCAATCCTCGGCGCATCATCAGCTCCCGGTTGAGAAGGCGATGATAGCCAGGCCCAGGCCTGCCGCAAAGCCATGCCCGGTTGCCCCGGACCGTTCCCGGGGCCGGTTCCTCGGAGCCTCAGAACATCAGCCCCAGCGCGCGAACGCCGAACCAGGCGAGCGCGCCCAGCACGCAGAGGGCGAAGAGGCAGCCCGCCAGGGTCAGCCCCAGCCCCAGCCCGACCACCCGGTTATCCTGCTCCACCACGCCCAGCGCCATGACGATGGTGCCGAAGGCGGGCGGCCCGTTGGTGCCGGGGCCGGGCAGGATCAGCATCAGGGCGGCGAGCGCGGTGGACCAGCCGACCAGCCGGTCTCCCGCCGGGCCGGTGAACCAGCCCGGCCGCGGCCGCACCACCTTCTCGACCAGCCGCAGCCCCTTGCCCGAGGCCGAGGCGAGGCGCAGCAGATCGGTCCGCTTCACCGTGCGGTCGGCCAGGAAGCGGGGCAGCACCGGCACATGCCGCCCGAGCCCCATCTGCACGCCCAGGATCAGCATCGGCAGGCCGAAGACGCTGGCCATGCCGGGCAGCAGGCTGGGCAGGCAGAGCAGCAGGATCAGCAGGCCGAAGGCGCGGTCGCCGAAGGCCTCGGCCATCTCGCCCAGGCTGATGCGCTCGCCCGGGAAGGTCGCCGCCACCTCGGCGATGATGCGCGTGATCGGGGCGTGGACATCCCCCGGCAGGGGGGGCGTGTGGTCCGGGGCGGGATTCAGCCTGGCCTCGCCCGGTGCGACGTGTGGCGCGGAAGCACCGGCAGTTCCATCCATCATTCAGCCTCGCTGTCACGCACGTGCCGCCCGCCGCCCATTCCCCACGCGCCGCCCCCGCGCGCCGTCCGGGGCGGCACGGGGCAAGGGAGCAGCTTTCCGGCACCGAGGCAAAGGAAAGCCACGGGGCGCGGAAGGACCGGGCCCGGAAGCGGCACGGCACGGCCTTCGAGATGAGGACGCGGCGGGCGGGATCAATGGGCGGCGCCGGACCGGCCGCCGCTCAGCTGGCCGGAGGCCGCTTCACGCCGGGCAGGGGCTCCGCCTCCGGCAGGCGCTCGGCGGGCACGACGCTCAGCGTGCCCTCCGTCTCCAGCACCACGGCGGCGGCCTGCTCCGCCCGCGCCAGGCCCTGCCCGCGCAGGGCGGCCAGGACATCCTCCCGTGTCACCCGCTGGGCCCGCAGCGCCCTGTCGAGGAAGCGGCCCTGGTGCAGCAACAGGACCGGCTCGGACTTGACCAGCGCATCGAATCGCGGCGAGCGCACCGAGAGCCAGGCCACCCCGAACTGCAGCCCCGCCAGGAGGATGATGGCCAGGATGCCCTCCAGCAGCGCCACCGACTTGGTCAGCAGGACCGTGGCCAGGATGGAGCCCAGCGCCACGGTGACGACCAGGTCGAAGGCGTTGAGCTTCGCCAAGGTGCGCTTGCCGGAGGTGCGCAGCAACAGCACCAGGGCCGCGTAGGCCAGGGTGCCGACGACCAGCACGCGGGCCAGTCCGGTCCAGGAATCGAAGAACACCGGTCAACTCCCGCGGATTGTGGGCAGGACGGGGATGGCGTCCTCCCCGGCGGGGAAAGCGCGGCGCCTCGCCGTTGCGGGCAGAACGGGCCTCGCCGCGGATGGTTCAGGTCCGGACCCGATTTTTGCCCGCCTTGCGCCCTGGCCGGTCTCCGGGCCTGATGGCGTCCCCGATGGGGGCGCCCCCGATGAGGAGGGAGGAGCTCATGCAGCCCGTGGACCTGGCCCTTGGCCTCGCCGTCGATGTCTCGGCCAGCGTCGATTTCGACGAGTTCGGCCTGATGATCGGCGGCCTGGCGGGCGCCTTTCGCGAGCCCGACATCGCCGCCGCCTGCGCCGCCGGGCCGCGCGGCGCGGTGGCGGTGGCGGTGCTGTTCTGGTCGGCCGCGCAGGACGTGGCCGTGTCCTGGCGGCGGATCGACGGCGGCGAGGCCGCGGCGGCGCTGGCGGCGGCGATCGAGAACGCGCCGCGCCTGCCGCAGCCCGGCGCCACCGGCCTCGGCCCGGGCATGGCGGCGGGGCTGGCGCTGCTCGGGCGCTGCCCGGCCGAGGCGGCGCGGCTGGTGCTCGATGTCTCGGGCGACGGGCGGCACAATCTGGGCCGCGCGCCCGGCCCGGTGCGCGATCTCGGCGTGGCGGCGGGCGTCACCTTCAACGCGCTGGCGGTGCTGAACGAGGAGCCCGACCTGCTGGCGCATTACGAGGCCGAGGTGATCGGCGGCCCCGGCGCCTTCGCCATGAGCTGCGCCGACTATGCCGACTTCGCCGAGGCGATCCGCCGCAAGCTGCGGCGCGAGATCGGCGGCGGGCTGATCGCCTGAGGCCGGGAGGCATCAATCCCGTTGATGGCGCCGTCAGAATTTTTGCGGCCCGCGCAGGGCTGTGGCGCCCCCGGCGGGGGTTTCCTTTCCCCGGGCGGCGGTGCAGCCTGCGGTCGGCTGTTTGTGCAGAGGCGCGGACCGGGAGAAGGGAAGCCCGGGCGGCTTCCGGGCGGCCTTTACCGAAGAGTGCGTCAGGAACCGTCCACATGCTGCTGTTGATCCCCGGCCCCGTGCAGACCCGCCCCGAAGTGCGGGCCGCCATGGCGGTCGACATCGCCCCCTGGGACCGTGACTTCGCGCCCGAATACGCCGCCATTCGCGACAAGGTCCGGGACCTGGCGGGCGGCGAGGCCGGGCGCCACGCCTGCCTGCCGCTGCAGGGCGCCGGCCATTTCATCACCGAGGCGGCGCTGCGCACCTTCGTCCCGCCCGGAACCGGCCGGATCCTGATCCCGATGAACGGCGCCTATGCCGAGCGCATGGCGCGGCTGGCGCGCGAGGCCGGGCGGCAGGTGGTGACGCTGCCGGCGCCCGACACCCAGGGCGTGCCGCCGGCGGCGGTGGCCGCGGCCCTGGCGGCCGATCCCGCCATCACCCATGTCGGCGTGGTCTATTCCGAGACCGGCAGCGGCATCGTCAACGACGTGCCGGCGATCGGCGCCGTGGTGCGCGCGGCCGGGCGGCGGATGCTGGTGGACGCCGTCTCGGCCTTCGGCGCGCTGCCCTTCGACCTGAAGGCGCAGCCCGAGGTGGATGCGGTGGTCTTCACCTCGAACAAGTGCATCGAGGGGCTGCCGGGCATCGGCTTCGCCATCTGCCCGATCGACCGGGTGGAGGCGGCGGCCGGCCAGGCCGGCTCCTGGTCCTTCGACCTCGCCGACATCTATGCCCACGCGCTGCGCAGCGGCTGGGGCAGCTTCCGCTTCACGCCGCCGGTGCAGGCGCTGCACGCCTTCGGTGTCGCGCTCGACATCTTCCTGGCCGAGGGCGGCCAGCCGGCGCGCCTCGCCCGCTACCGCGAGAACTGCCGCATCCTCCACGAGGGCGCGCGCGCCCTGGGGCTGCGGCCCTATCTCGACTGGAAGGACCAGGGCCCGATCATCGCCCTGTTCCACCAGCCGGAGGCACCGGGCTTCACGCTGCAGGGCTTCGTCGACGCGCTGAAGCGGCGCGGCGTGCTGATCAGCAACTTCTTCAACACCGGCGCGCCCACCATGCGCATCGGCTGCATCGGCCATGTCGGGCCGGACGAGATGCGCTTCGCCCTCGGCGCCATGCGCGGCGCCCTGGAGGAGATGGGCGCGCTGCGCCGCGACGCCGCCTGAGGCGGCGCCGCTCCGGCCTCAGACCGCCGGCATCCCGGTCTCGTCCTGCCGCCGCTTGTCCAGCTCCTCGCTGTACCGGCGGAGCAGGAAGGCGACCGTGAGCAGGCCGACGACGCGCGAGGTGTCGCGCTGGTCGACGACGGCGAGCGCCTCGGCATCGGCCGCGTCGAACACCGCCATCGCCTCCTTGGCGTTCCAGGCGGGCAGCAGCACCTGGTCGCGGAAGTGCAGCAGCCGCGCCACCGGCTCCTCCGGCGCCAGCTCGCTGCCATGCGCCTCGGCCACCAGGATCAGCCCGGCGTAGCGCCCGGCGGCGTCAAGGGCCACGACATGCGTCGTGGCGCCGAGCGGGAAGTCGCGGCGGAAGGCGGAGAGGCGGGTGTCGTCGCGCACGGTGCGGACATCGCGCCGCATCAGCCGGCCCACCGAGAGATCGCGCAGCCAGCCGATGTCGTGCGCGCTGCGGATCGCCTCGCCACGCAGGTGGAAGCGCCAGGTGGCGAAGGAATAGCCGAAGAGACGCCGCACCGTGACGGCGGAGACGATGACCGCCATCAGCACCACCCCGGTGATGTTGAAATCGCGCGTGGTCTCCAGCGCCATGAAGCTCATGGCCAGCGGGGCGCCGATCACCGCGGCGCCGAAGGCGCTCATGCCGACCAGGGCGGCGAGCAGCGGGTCCGTGACGATGCCCGCCATCGCCATCGGCACCGCCGCCAGCTTGCCGAGCAGCGCGCCGAGCAGCAGCGAGGCGAAGAACAGGCCGCCGCGGAAGCCGGCGCCGATCGAGATGGCCGAGGCCGTGGCCTTCAGCAGCAGCAGCCCCAGCAGCGGCAGGGCGTCGCCCTCCACCACCAGCGTCAGGTGCAGCGCGCCATGGCCGGCGGAGAGCACGGCCGGGGTGATCAGCGCCAGGGCGCCGACCAGCAGGCCGCCCACCGCCGGGCGCAGCGGCGCCCAGGGCATCAGGCGGCGCATCCCGGCCTCGGCATAGGTCACGCCGCGCATCAGCGCGATGCCGGCCAGGCCGCAGAGCAGGCCGATCGCCAGGGAGAGCAGGCCGTTGTTCCAGTCGAGCGGCGACAGGCCGGCGGCGTTCAGCACCGGCGTGCCGCCGCCGAGCAGCTCCGCCACCAGCGCCCCGGCCACGGCGGCGCCCAGCACCGGCGCCAGATGGGCGATGGCATAGCTGCCGATCACCAGCTCGAAGGCGTAGAAGGCGCCGGTCAGCGGCGCGCTGAAGGCGGCGGCGATGGCGCCCGCGGCGCCGCAGCCGACCATCAGCCGCAGGTCGCCGCGCCGCAGGCGGAACTCCCGCCCGAGATGCGAGGCGAGGCCGCCGCCCATCTGCGTATAGGCCGCCTCCAGCCCGACCGAGGCGCCGAAGCCGTTGGAGAGCAGGGTCTGCCCGGCCACCACGGCGGCATCGTTCATCGACATGCGGCCGCCATGCAGCGCATTGGCCTCGATCGGGTCGATCGGCGCGCGCGGCCGCCAGCGCGCCAGGGCGAGGCCGAGCAGGCCGAGCAGCAGCCCGCCCCCGGCGGGGACCAGCAGCAGGGCCAGCGGCGCGGCCTCGCGCAGCGCGCTGAGGCCGTGCCGCCCCTCGGGGCCGAAGAAGGCGGTGTGCAGCAGCCGCGCGGCATGGCCGAGCCCGGCGGCCAGCAGGCCGCTGACCAGCCCGGCCAGCACGCCGAGCAGGATGATGCCGATCTCGCTCTGCCGCACCCGCTCGCGGAAGGAGCGCGGGCCCCGGCGCTCCAGCAGCCTGCGGGGCAGCAGCCTCACGCCGCCTCCGTCCAGCCGCAGGCGGCGAAGGCGGGACGCAGCGCGGCGGGGACCGGGGCGGTGACCTCCAGCGGCGGGTCGAGCGGCAGGGCGATGGCGCGGGCCAGCAGGTGCAGCCCCGCCGGATGCGGCCTGCCGTAGACGGGATCGCCCAGGATCGGCCAGCCCTGGCTGGCGCAATGGACGCGGAGCTGGTGGGTGCGCCCGGTCTCCGGCCGCAGTTCCAGCCAGGCGAGATCCCCGCCGGCGCCCGTCCCGCGGCCTCTCACGCGCCAGCGGGTCAGGGCCGGCTGGCCCTCGGGGTGCGCCTCCATCCGCCAACCGGCGGCGGCGGAGCTGACCTTGCGCAGCGGCGCGTCGATGCGCCCGGACCGGGCCGCCGGGCCGCCGGCGACGATGGCCCAGTAGGTCTTGCGCGCCCGCCCCTGGGCGAAGATCGCCCCTAAGCCGGCCAGGGCAGGCCGGGTGCGGCCCAGCACCAGGCAGCCGGCGGTGTCGGTGTCCAGGCGGTGGGCGGGCTGCGGCGGGCGCTTCCGGCCCGGCGCGAGAAACGGCAGCAGGTCCTCCAGGCTCGGGCCGCCGCGTGGCCCGGCATGCACCGGCAGCCCGGCCGGCTTGTCGATGACCAGCACATCGTCGCGGCACAGCAGGATGGGGGGGAGGGCCAGGGGAGGGACCAGGGGAGGGGCCAGGGGAGGGGACGCGGCGGCGGGGCGGGCCCCGCCGGGGGCGGCCTCGCGGGACACCCGGCGGGGGGCAGGATGGAAGGCCGGGCGGCCGCCCCTGGCCATGCCGCGTCAGGCGGCCCGGGGCAGCAGCCGGCTGGTGCGCTCGGCCCAGTCGAAGTAGAGCTGCCGCGCCTTCTGGCCGAGCGGCCCGGCCGGCAGGGCGCGCCCCTCGAAATTGGTGCAGTACTGCACCTTGCCGAAATTGCCGGTCGAGAAGATCTCGTCCGCCTCGTGCAGCATCTGCGGCGTCACCACCGCCTCGCGCGCCTCGATTCCGGCCTCGCGCAGCAGGGTCAGGACGCGGTGGCGGGTGACGCCGGCCAGGAAGGTGCCGTTGGCCTTCGGCGTCAGGACCACCCCGTCCTTCGCCAGCATCAGGTTGGAGGTGGCGAACTCGGCGACATTGCCCTCGAAGTCGCGCATCACCGCCATGTCGAAGCCCTTGTCGCGCGCGGCGGCGGCGGCGCGGGAGGAGTTCGGGTAGAGGCACGAGGCCTTGGCGTTGGTCGGCGCCATGTCGGGCGCCGGGCGGCGCAGCGGCACCAGGCAGGCGGTGAAGCCCTTGGCGGGATCGGGCAGCGGCGCCTCATAGATCGAGAGGATGAACTCGGTGCTTTCCGGGTCGGGGAAGGCGGCGCCGATGCCGCGGCGGACGAAGAACATCGGCCGGATGTAGAGCTCGGCATCGGCCGGCAGGCGCGCCACGCCCTCGCGGCACAGCGCCTCGATCGCGTCGGCGGGGAGCGTCGGCTTCATCATCATCGCCTCGGCGCTGCGCACGGCGCGCTGGCAGTGCAGGTCGAGGTCGGGCACCAGGCCGCGGATGGCGCGGGCGCCGTCGAAGATCACCGAGCCGAGCCAGAAGGCGTGGTCCATCGGGCCAAGCACCTTCGGCTCCTCGGTCAGCCACTTGCCGTCGTGCCAGAAGATGCCTGCCATGGGGATGATCCTTCGTCGGTCGCGGGAGAGAACGCGGCGCCAGACTGGCACGGGCGCCGCCGGCTTTGAAGGGCGGGCGCCTCAGCCCGCCGCGCCGAAGGTCGCCGGATAGCCGAACAGCCCGACGGCGCCGCCGGTGTGCAGGAAGACCACATTCTCGTCCCGGCCGAAATGGCCCTTGCCGATCAGGTCGATCAGCCCGGCCATGCCCTTTCCGGAATAGACCGGGTCGAGCAGGATGCCCTCCTGCTCGGCCAGCAGCCGCACCGCCTCGACCATGCCCTCCGTCGGCACGCCGTAGCCCTGGCCGACATAGTCGCAGTTGGCCACCACATGCTCCGCGCGCAGCGTCTCCTCCGGCAGGCCGAGATGGGCCGCGGTGCGCCGCGCCAGGGCCAGCACATTGGCCTCCTGCCGCTCGCGCGGGGCGCGGACGCCGATGCCCAGCACCGGGATGCCGCTGTTCAGCGCCACCAGCCCCGTGACCAGCCCGGCCTGGGTGCCGGCGCTGCCGGTGGCATGCACCACGTGGTCGATGCGCAGCCCGGCCTCGGCGGCCTGGTTCACCAGCTCCAGCGCGGCGTTGACATAGCCCAGCGCGCCCACCGGGTTGGAGCCGCCGCCGGGGATGACATAGGGCCGGCGCCCGGCCGCGCGCAGCTCGGCGGCCAGGGCCTCCATCTCCGCCTGCATGTCGGCGCCGCCGGCGCGGTGGGAGATCCCGGCGCCATGCAGCCGGTCGAGCAGCACATTGCCCGACCGCGTGTAGGCCGGGTCGGTCGAGCCGGTGCGGTCCTCCAGCAGGATGTGGCAGGCGAGGCCGAGCCTGGCCGCCGCCGCCGCCGTCTGCCGGGCGTGGTTGGACTGCGTCGCGCCCTGGGTGATGACGGTGTCGGCGCCCTGGGCGAGCGCCTCGGCTACCAGGAATTCCAGCTTGCGGGTCTTGTTGCCGCCGGTGGAGAGGCCGGTGCAGTCGTCGCGCTTGATCCAGAGCCTCGGCCCGCCGAGGTGGCGCGTGAGGCGTTCCATGGGCTCGAGCGGCGTCGGCAGGTGGCCGAGGCGGATGCGCGGGAAGCGGCCGAGATTCATGACTTTCCTCCGTGCGGGCGGTGCCCTTGCGGCGATTGTCCGGGCCGGGCGGCGGATTGGCAACCGCCGCGCGGATGCGCGCCGCCGCCGGCGGTGCTATCGGGCGGCGCATGCAGCCGCCCCGCCCGTCCCCGCCCGAGCCGGACCGCCTCTGCGGTCCCGCGGCCGTCGCCGCCGCCTTCGCGCACCGCCCGGACGCGATCCTGCGCCTGTTCCACACCGCCTCGCGCCGCGCCGAGGCGGGCGGCTTCTGCGCCCGGCTGGCGCGCGAGCGCAAGCCCTACCGCGAGGTGCCGCCGGAGGAGCTGGCGCGCATCGCCGGCACCACCCATCACGGCGGCATCGTCGCCATCGCCACGCCGCGCCGCGTGCCGGTGCTGCCCGACCCGCTGCCCGCGACCCTGCCGGAGCCGATGTTCCGCGGCGGGCTGCTGCCGGTGCTGGATGGCATCGGCAATCCGCACAACCTGGGCGCCATCGCCCGCTCGGCGCCTTCCTCGGCTGCGGCGCGCTGATGCTCTCGGGCGATCCGCGCCAGGCGGGGCTTTCGGACGCCGCCTGGCGCACCAGCGAGGGCGGGCTCGAGGCGCTGGGCCTGGTCCGCGCGCCGGACCTGCCGGCCGCCCTGGCGCGCCTCGCGCCGCACTGCCTGACGGTCGCGGCGGTGGCGCGCGGCGGCGAGCCGCCGGAGGCGGTGCTGCGGTGCCGCGCCGGGCGGCCCGTGGCCCTGGTGCTCGGCAACGAGGAGCAGGGCCTGCCGCAGCCCACCCTCGCCGCCTGCGCCGCGCGGGTGACGCTGCCGGGCTCGGGGGCGGTCGAGAGCCTCAACGTTTCGGTGGCGGCGGCGGTGCTGATCCACAGCCTGGCGCGGGGCGGCTGAGACCGGGCCATAATGAGACCGGGCCATAACGCGCTTGCCGCCGTGCCCGCCACGCGCCAGAACCCGCCGCGGACCGTACCGGAGGCTCCCAAAACCATGACCATCCGCCGCCGCGCCCTGCTGGGCACCGCCGCCACCTTCCCCGCCCTTCCCGCCCTCGTCGCGCCGCGGGATGCGCGGGCGCAGGACACCTTCCCCTCCCGCACCCTGCGGCTCGTCGTGCCCTTCGCGCCGGGCGGCTCGGTGGACATGACGGGCCGGCTGATGGCGCAGATGCTGCAGCCGGTGCTGGGCCAGACCGTCGTGGTGGACAATCGCGGCGGCGCCGGCGGCAATCTCGGCGCCGCCGAGGCCGCCCGCTCGGAGCCGGATGGCCACACCATGCTGCTCGCCTCCGCCTCGATCCTCGCGGCCAACAAGTTCCTCTACACCAAGTCGATGCCGATCGACCCGATGACCGACCTCGCCCCGGTGACCCGCGTCACCACCGGCACCGTGTTCATGACGGTGAAGGCCGACAGCCCCTACCGCACCTTCCAGGACGTCATCGCGGCGGCGAAGAAGGACCCGGGCGGGCTCACCATGGGCTCCTCCGGCACCGGCACGATCAGCCACCTGACCATTTCCAAGGTCTGCCGCGCCACCGGCGCCGATATCACCCACGTGCCCTATCGCGGCGGCGCGCCGGCCCTGCAGGACCTACTGGCCGGCAATATCGACATGATGTTCGACGTCATCCCCCTGGCCATGGCGCATGTGCGGGAAGGCCGGCTGCGGGTGCTGGCCGCCGCCAGCGCCGAGCGCGTGACCTATGTGCCGGAGCTCAGGGACGTGCCGGGGATGAAGGAGCTGCTGCCCGGCGCCGGCATCGACATGCAGTCCTGGTACGGCATCAACGTGCCCGCCGGCACGCCGGAGAACCGTATCGCGGCGCTGCACAAGGCCATCGTCTCGGTGGTCGATACGGCGGAGTTCCGCGAGAAGATGGAGCCGAACGGCTTCACCACCATCGTCGATGCCTCGCCGGCCGCCTATGGTGCCTACACCCGGTCGCAGGAGGCGGTGTGGAAGGCGCTGGTCGCGGAATCCGGCGCCAGCCTGGACTGAGGGCGCGGGGCCCCTCTTTCCCCGGCGCCCTTTCCCGCTCAGGCTGCCGCCCGGATATCCAGCCGGGAAAGACGCCTCCATGACCGCACGACGATCCCTCCTCTCCCTGCCCCTCCTGGCGGCGGCCGCGCTGCCGGCCGCCGCCAGGGCGCAGGCGGTGGCGGAGGGCCGTCCCCTCCGCCTGATCGTGCCCTTCCCGCCGGGCGGCGCCATCGACATCCTCGGCCGCCTGCTGGCCGAGCGCCTGGGCGCCGCGCTAGGACAGACGGTGGTTGTGGAGAACCGCGCCGGGGCCGGCGGCGTCATCGGCGTCGACGCCCTGGCCAAGGCGCCGCCGGACGGTTCGACCATCGGCGTGCTGGGGCTGACCACCTGGACCGCCATGCCCTCGATGTTCAGCAGCCTGCCCTTCGAGCCGGCGCGGGACCTGCAGCCGCTCAGCCTGGTGACCGCCGGCGCGCTGCTCTGCGTGGTCAATGCCGAGACGGCGCGGCGGCGCGGCTGGACCGACTTCCGCGCGCTGGTCGAATGGGCCCGCGCGCATCCCGAGCAGGTGACGATGGGCTCCTCCGGCACCGGCACCTCCTCGCATCTCTGCATCAGCGCGGTGAACCAGGCGACCGGCGCGCGCATCCTGCACGTGCCCTACCGCGGCGGCGGCCCGGCCATCCAGGACCTGCTCTCCGGCACCATCGACATGATGTTCGACGTCATGCCGGCGCTGATGCCGCATGTCCGCTCCGGCGCCTTCAAGGCCCTGGCCGTCTCCTCGGCGCGGCGCGCCGGCGGGCTGCCGGAGGTGCCCGGCATGGCCGACTTCGCCGATCTGGGCCTGGACCAGGTCGACATCGTGACCTGGAACGCGGTGGCCGGCCCGGCCGGCATGCCGGCGGAGGCCGTGGCCCGGCTCGCCGCCGCGATCCGCGCCATCGTGGCGCAGCCCGGTTTCGCCGAGCGGCTGACGCCCCTCGGCTACGACCCGGTCTCCAGCGAATCCCCCGAGGCGCTGGCGGCCCTGATCGCGCGGGAGACGCCGGTCTGGGCGCGGCTGGTGGAGATCTCGGGCGCGAAGCTGGACTGAGCGGCCGCAACCGGATGGAAATCCCGGAGCGGTTCCATCCGGCCGGGCGCTGCTCTAGCATCGGCGGAAACCGCCGGAGGACTCGCCCGATGCGCCGCGCCCTGTTCGCCGCCGCCCTGATGGCTCCGCTCGCCGAGGGCGCTCCGCCGGCCTCCGCCGCGGCCGCCAGCCCGCCCGCCGCGCTGACCTGCCCGGACGACGCGGCGATGCAGGCGATGGCCTCCTCGCTGCTGGCCCGCGCGCCGGTGCAGGCCTTCGGGCGCGAGCTGAGCCTGGAGGACGGGCTCTGCGCCCAGGGCAAGCTGGTGCCGGCGCTGAGCAGGCAGCTCGGACCCACCGTCGGCTGGAAGGTCGGACTGACCAACGAGGCGGCGCAGAAGCGCTTCGGCGTCAGCCACCCCCTGGCCGGGCCGATCTACGCGGCGACGGTGCGGGCGAAGTCCGGCGCCACCCTGCCGGCGGACTTCGCCGCCGTGCCCGTGGTCGAGGCCGATCTGATCGTGCGGGTCAGGGATGCCGGCATCAACGAGGCCGGCGCGGACCATGTCGAGATCCTGAGGCATCTCGACCAGGTCATCCCCTTCATCGAGATGCCGGACCTGGCCCTGGCCGAGATGGGCCGGATGAACGGGCCGAACCTGCTGGCCATCGGCGTCGGCGCGCGGCTGGGCGTGGTGGGCGAGCCGATCGCGCCGGAGGCGACCGAGGATTTCGCCCGCCGCCTGGGCAGCATGGAGGTGCGCTTCACGGCGCGGAAGGGCGAGGCGGAAAAGGAACTGGCCAAGGCCCCCGGCAGCGCGCTGCTCGGCCATCCGCTGAACGTCATCCCCTGGCTGGTGAAGGATCTCGCGGCGCGCGGCACGGCGCTGAAGCCGGGGGACCTGATCTCGCTGGGCGGCTTCTCCCCCGCCCTGCCGGCCGAGGCCGGCACCACTTACGCGACCACCTACACCGGCCTGCTGGCCGAGCCGGTCGCGGTCAGCGTGACGCTGGAATAGCCGGGCCCCCGCTCCGACGCCTGATCCTGGCCCCTTGACCCTGGCCGCGACCCGGCGCATCGCACAACGGTATCCATTGCAGCCTGAGGTGATGCCCCGATGCTTGCCCTGCGCGTCATCCCCTGCCTCGACGTCAAGGAAGGCCGCGTCGTCAAGGGCGTGAACTTCGTCGCCCTGCGCGATGCCGGCGATCCGGTGGAGCAGGCGCGCGCCTATGACGCGGAGGGCGCGGACGAGATCACCTTCCTCGACATCGGCGCCACGCACGAGAATCGCGATACGATGTACGATGTCGTCTCGCGCACCGCCGCCGAGGTCTTCATCCCGCTCACCGTCGGCGGCGGCGTGCGCTCGGTCGAGGATGTGCGCCGCCTGCTTCTGGCCGGCGCCGACAAGGCCAGCATCAACAGCGCCGCGGTGAGCGACCCCGATCTGGTGCGCCGCGCCGCGCAGGCCTTCGGCAGCCAGGCCATCGTCGTCGCCATCGACGCCCGCGCCGTCGGTCCCGGCCGGTGGGAGATCTTCACCCATGGCGGCCGCAAGGCCACCGGCATCGACGCCATCGCCTGGGCCGAGCGGATGGCGAGCCTTGGCGCCGGCGAGTTGCTCGTCACCTCGATGGACCGGGACGGCACCAAGTCCGGCTTCGATCTCGACCTGCTGCGCGCGCTACGCGCCCGCGTGCGCCTGCCGCTGGTCGCCTCGGGCGGTGTCGGCCAGGCGCGCCACTTCGTCGAGGGCGCGCGCGCCGGGGCGACCGGGCTGCTGGCCGCGAGCGTGTTCCATTACGGCGAGATGCGGATCGGCGAGGCCAAGGCGGCGCTCGCCGCCGCCGGCCTGCCGGTTCGTCCCTGCCCCGATCTGAAGGTTGCCTGAGCGTATGGCCAAGGAAGTGAAGAAGAAAACGGCGAAGGCCAAGTCGAAGCCCGTGGCCGCCAAGAAGCCGGCCGCGAAGGCCTCGCCGCGCAAGGCGCTGCCGCTGCCGGACAGCATTCCGGCCGGCGCCAAGCCGCGCAAGGCGGCGCTGAAGGCGGAGGCCCGGCACCTGGAGCCCCTGCATGTCGCGGCCAAGGGCGATGTGGCGGTGCTGCGGCGGCTGTGGGACACGGTGGAGGCGCGCCGGCAATCGGGCGACGCCGCCCAGTCGCATTCGGCCCGCCTGCTCGCCCGCGGCACGCCCAAGGTGGCGCAGAAGCTCGGCGAGGAGGCGGTGGAATGCGTCATCGAGGCGATCCAGGGCAACCGCGCCGCGACCGTCCTGGAAAGCGCCGACCTGCTCTATCACCTGATCGTCGTCTGGGTGGATGCGGGCATCGCGCCGGAGGAGGTCTGGGCCGAGCTGGAGCGCCGCGAGGGCATCTCCGGCATCGTCGAGAAGGCGTCCCGTCCGAAGGGCATCGTCCGCGCCGCGGAGACCACCAAGCTGCCCTGAGAGCGGGGCGGCGCAGCAGCAGGAGAGGAAGCACCATGCCCGTGTCCGGCATGCCGCCCTACGACAACGGCAATATCTTCGCCCGCATCCTGCGGGGCGAGATCCCGGCCAAGAAGGTGCATGAGGACGAGCATGCCCTGGCCTTCCACGACATCGCGCCGCAGGCGCCGGTGCATGTGCTGGTGATCCCGAAGGGGGCCTATGTCTCGGTGGCGGATTTCTCCGCCGCCGCCAGCCCGGAGGAGGTGGCCGGCTTCTGGCGCGCCGTCGGGCTGACCGCCCGGCTGCTCGGGCTGGAGGACCAGGGCTACCGGGTGCTGACCAACATGGGGAGCGATGCCGGGCAGGAAGTGCCGCATTTCCACGTTCACATCTTCGGTGGGCGGCGTCTCGGCCCGATGCTGGCCAGGCCCGACGCGCAGTGAGCGCTTGACCCGGCGGGAGCCGCTCGCCATGCCTTCATCCCATGGAGGACCTTTCATCCGCCGCTGAGGCACGCACCGCTTTGGAGGCCGCCGGCGCCCTGCCGGATGCCGAGCTCGATCTCGCGGCGGTGGCGCTGCAATTCGCCCGGATCGACGCCCCGGCGGCCGACTGGCGTGCCGCGGAGCATCACCTCTCGGACCTCGCCCGCGCCGCGGTGGCCGCCGCCGCGGCCGATCCGGCGGCCGATGGCGGCGAGGTGGCGCGCCGCGTCGCCCTGCTCGCGGCGCTGCTGCATGAGCGCTTCGGTTATGCCGGCGACGGCGAGACCTACGATTCCCCCGCCAACGCCAACCTGATCGAGGTGATCCGCCGCCGCCGGGGCCTGCCGGTGGCGCTCGGCCTGCTCTGGCTGCATGCCGCCGGCGCGGCGGGCTGGCCGGCGCACGGGCTGGACTTCCCCGGCCATTTCCTGATCGGCCTCGAGGGCGCCCGCGGCATGGCGGTGGTCGATCCCTTCCATGGCGGGCGGCTGCTGGAGGCGCCGGAGCTGCGCGCCCTGCTGAAGCGGATGGAGGGCGAGGCCGCCGAGCTGCGGCCCGCCGTGCTGGAGCCGGTGTCGCGCCGCGCCGTGCTGCTGCGGCTGCAGAACAACATCAAGCTGCGCCGGCTGCAGGCCGGCGACCTGCCGGCCGCCCTGACCTGCACCGAGGATATGCTGCGCATGGCGCCGGAGGCCGCCATCCTGTGGCGCGAGGCGGCGGTGATGAACCAGCGGCTGGACCGCATCGGCGCCGCCCTGGCCTGCATCGACCGCTTCCTCGCCCTGGTGCCGCGTGGCGAGGCCGCCCAGCGCGCCCGCGCCCTGGCGGTGGAG
The DNA here is from genome assembly GCF_016107285.1 of Roseomonas sp. KE0001. GTDB lineage: Bacteria > Pseudomonadota > Alphaproteobacteria > Acetobacterales > Acetobacteraceae > Pseudoroseomonas. The sequence goes on from NZ_RCVQ01000002.1 coordinate 75,605, forward strand.
CTGCGTCAGCGGCTGAACTGAGGCCGCGCCGGCGCCAAGCCCGGAGGCCGGGCCGGGGGCGGCCGGCTCAGTTCACTTCCTCGCCCGCCTGGAGGCCCCAGATCGCGCTGCGCTGGATATAGCCGCGGTGCCCTTCCACCTGCACCTCGCACCAGTTGCTGCCCGCCTTGCAGCTGCGGATGCGCCCGACCACGCCCGGCATCAGCCGCGCCACGACCGCGCTCGCCTCGCCCTCGGCGCTGTGGAGGCTGCGCTCCTCGCCGCGCACCAGGAAGGTGCGGCGGCCGGCCAGGGTGGACTGGTGCACCCAGCCCTCGGTGCCGTCCATGTCGCGGATGCGGCGCCACTGGTTGTATTCGCGCAGGATCTCCACCGGCAGGTCGCGGCGCTGATAGGTCCACTCGATCGGAAAGCGCGTGTCGGGGCCGATGCGCAGATTCACCTCGTCGCTGCGCAGCGAGACGAAGCGCGGGATCGGCAGGCCGGTGGCGCTGCCCAGGCTGGGCTGCTGCAGCTCCTGCGGGCTGGGAGCGGGGGAGGCGGGCGGCGGCGGCGCGCTTCCCGCCGCGCCCGTGGCGGCGGCGCCGGCCGCGACACCCGCCGCCGCGCCGGCGGCCCGGGCGGCGGGCGGACGTTTCACCGGGGTCGGCGGCGCGGCCTGGGTCGGCGGGGCGCGCCGCGGGGTCGGGGTGGCCTGTGGACGGTTCGGCTGGGCCGGGCGGGCCTCCGGGACGGGGCGGGCCGGCGCCGGCCGCGTGGCCGGCGGCGTGGCGGGCCGTGTGGCGGACCCTTGGGGCGCCGCGCCGGCCGGCGGCCGCAGGACCTGATCCGGTGCCGGCCGGAGCGGCGCGGGCTGCGCCGGGCGCGGCGGCTGCAGCGTGCCCGGCCCGCCGGAACCGCCGCCCGTACCCTGGGCGCCGCCGAGGCTGGACTGGGCGGCGAGGGGTGTCGAGACGAGAAGAAGAAGCAGGGCGGAGGCAGCGGGGCGAAGCCGGATCATGCGTCGATCTGGCCCGTATTCCCTGCCCCTGGTCAAGCACCCGCTTTGCATCGCAGCATCGCCTCCTGCGGTCGTCCTCATGCGCGTTGTCATGGCGGTGGCCTCCGCCGTCGGGGCGGGGAGCGGCGCCGGAAGCGGGCCTCAGAGGGCGAGCATCTGCCCCTCCGCCACGGCGGACAGGAAACTGACCACCCCGGCCACCTCGACATCGGGCGCCAGGGCCTCCGGCGCGATGCCCTCGGCCCGGAGCCCGGCCTCGCAGGCCATGCGGCGGATGCCGAGATCGCAGGCCGCGGCCAGCAGCGATTCCAGGCCGGCGACGCCGCGCCGGCCCAGCAGCGCCTCGCGCGGGTCGGCCCTGAGCGGCGTGTCGCGCAGCAGCAGGGCGCAGCCCGCATTGGTGGCGAAGAGCAGCACCGGGCGGCCGATGGCGGCGGCACCGGTCGCCAGCACCAGCGCGTAGTGCGCCGCCTCATGCCCGCCGGAGCGCAGCAGGATACCAAGGGGCCTTCCGCTCATGGCAGCGCGCAGGCGGGGGCGGGCGCGGCGGCGGCATGGGCCGCGAGGTCATGGATGCGCGGCGCGTCGCCGCAGAGCGCGCAGGCAGGGTCGCGTTTCAGCCGCACGGTGCGGAAGCGGCTGTCCAGCGCGTCCCAGAGCAGCAGGCGCCCGGCCATGCTCTCGCCGATGCCCAGGATCTCCTTCAGCACCTCGGTCGCCTGCAGGGTGCCCATCACGCCGGTGATGGCGCCGAGCACCCCCGCCTCCGAGCAGCTCGGCACCAGGCCGGGCGGCGGCGGCTCCGGATGCAGGCAGCGATGGCAGGGGAAATGGGGGCCGAGATGCGACTTGAAGACCGCGAGCTGCCCCTCGAAGCGCAGCACGGCGGCCGAGACCAGGGGGCGGCCGAGCAGGTGGCAGGCATCGCCGAGCAGGAAGCGCGTCGGGAAATTGTCGGTGCCGTCGCAGACCAGGTCGTAGCGCGGGATCAGCGCGGCGGCGCTGCCGGCGTCGAGCCGGTGCGGATGGACCTCCACCCGCACCTCCGGGTTGAGGCGCCGGATGGTCTCGGCCGCGCTCTCCGCCTTGTTGCGGCCAAGGCGCGCCGTGTCGTGCGCCACCTGCCGCTGCAGGTTGGACAGCTCGAGCCGGTCGTCGTCGATCAGGCCGATGGTGCCGATGCCGGCGCCGGCGAGGTAGAGCGCCAGCGGCGAACCCAGCCCGCCGGCGCCGACCAGCAGCACCTTCGCCGCGCGCAGCTTCGCCTGGCCCACCGCCCCCACCTCCTGCAGCAGGATGTGGCGCGAGTAGCGGTGCAACTCGTCATCGGTGAAGTCGAGGTCCATGGGCCGACATATGGGCGCGGCGAGGGGGGCGGCGCAATGCCCCGGCGCGGCGGGCGGCGGCCCAACGACGGTCCAATGGCGGCCTGGCGGCAGGCAGGAAAATGGGCCGTGGCGGGGGACTGCCACGGCCCATGGCTGGGACCGGTTTCTCCTGGGGGGAAGGAGGCGGCCGCGGCCCCGGGGGAGGAGGCGGCGGCCGGCCAGTCCCGGCGTCTCGTCAGCCGACGGGGAAGGCGTCGTGCCCGTCGAAGCGCCCGAACTGCAGGTAATGCAGCAGGGGGTCGATGCCGGCCTCGGCGACATCCGCATGGGCCTGCAGGTACTTGGCGGTGGAGAAGGCGGCGCTCGGGTCGCGGCCCTCCTGCCAGCCGAACTCCATGTAGTGCAGCAGCGGGTCGATGTCGGCCTTCCTCACGTCGTCATACCGCGCGAGATAGTAGCTGACGTCGAAGAAGGCGTTGGGGTCGCGCCCTTCCTGCCAGCCGGAGGCGGCATAATGCTGGCCGGCGTCCATGCCGGTCCGCGCCACATCCGCATTGGCGGCGTAGTAGAACCCGGCATCGACCAGCGGATTCGCCGTGCTTGTCGCATGCGGCGTGGCGGCGGCGATGGCGCGGTCCTCGCCCTGTCCGTAGAGCAGGTAATGGAGCAGGGGGTTCATGCCGACCTCGGCCACATCCCCGTTGAGCGCCAGATACGCCTTGCTGTCGAAGTCGAGGCTGGCGGCGCGGCCCTCGCCGCCGCCGTTTTGCAGGTAATGCAGGAGCGGATTGATGCCGGCCGCCGCCACATCGGTGTTCTGGTTCAGGTAGTAGGTCGTGTGGAAGAAGGCGTTCGGGTCGCGCTGTTCCTGCAGGCCGAACTGCATGAAGTGGGTGAAGGCGTCCACCCCGGCCCGCGCCACGTCCTGGTAGGTGCTGAGGTAGAAGGCGCTGTCGAACAGCGGCATGGCGGCGGCGAAGTCCGCCAGGTCGCGCGGCGCGGTCACGGTGAAGTCCAGCGCCACCGCCTCCGAGACATTGCCGGCGCGGTCGGTGGCCAGGGCCGTGACGGTGTGGCTGCCGGCCTCGAGCGCCTGCTGCAGCGTGAAGGACCACTGGCCCTCCGCATCCGCCGCCACGGTGCCGAGCGCCTCGCCCTCCAGGTGCAGCGTGATGCTGCTGCCGGCCTCGGCGGTGCCGCTCAGCATCGGCGTGGTGTCGCGCGTGGCGCCATTGCCCGGGGAGGGCGCGTCGCTCGACGGGTCGAGCCGCAGCGTCATCTCCGGCGCGACGGTGTCCACCGTCATCACCGCCGCCCCGGAGCGGGCGGAGACCAGGCCGTGCGGGCCAACCGCCTCGGCGGTGAAGCGGTGCTCGCCCTCGGCCAGCGCGCTGGCGGTGTAGCTCCAGTGGCCGTCGGTGACGGCGATCCCCTGCGCCAGCAGCGTGCCGTCCAGGTAGAGCGAGACGGTGCTGCCGGCTGCCGCCGTGCCGGTCAGGGACAGGTCGGCATGGCTGGTGATGCCGTCGGTCGCGCTGACGCCGCTGTCCTGGCCCTCGGCGAAGCCGATCAGCGGCGCGGCGGGCGCCTCCGCCGTGGCGGTCACCGCCTCGGAGGTGGAGAGGGCGACATGGTGCCAGATATCCTCCGCCGGGACGTTCGTGCTCTCGCCCGCGACGTTCCACTTGGACTGCGTGGAGGAGACGGCGTAGCGGTGCGGCCCGTCGCCGGTGACGCCGGTGACCTCGTAGGTCCAGCTGCCATCGGCCTTCACCTCGGCATAGCCGATGATGTTGGCGCCCTGCATCTCCGGATCGGGGATGGAGAGGTCGCGGATGGCGACGAAGACCAGATCCTTCCGCGCGGCGGTATCGACCGCGTCCGGATAGATCTCGCCGGTGCCGCTGAGCAGGACGCGGGTGGCGCCGCCCTCGGTGGCCAGGCGGGCGCCGGTGATGGCGGCGCCGTAGTCGAAGTCGTGGTGGTCGAGATCGGCGAGGCTGAGCGGGATGGTCCGGCCGTCGGCGTCCTGCAGGCCGGAGCGCAGCACCAGGGTCTGGCCGTCGCCCAGGTCGATGCGGATCTTGCCGTCGATCACCTCGGCGCGCGCCAGCACGTCGGAAAGCTGGCGGAAGCTGTCGCCGAAGCCCACCAGGCGGATCACGTCGCCGCCATTCGCCCCGGTGGCGTTCAGGTTGGCGCCGGGCCGGAAGTCGGTGATGACGTCATTGCCGTCGCCCTTGCGGATGACGAAGGTGTCGCCGACCGGGGCGAGGTGGCCGGCCTGGTAGTCCGAGCCGCCGCCGGTCAGGATGTCGTCGCCCTTGCCGCCGTCGATCACGTTCGACCGGATATTGCCGGTGATCATGTTGTCGAGGTCGTTGCCGGTGGCGCGCAGCCAGCCTTCGCCCTCCAGCACGAGATTCTCGACATTCTCCGGCAGCACATAGTCCTGCAGCCAGGTGCGGACGGTGTCGATGCCCTCGCCGGCCTTCTCGACGACGGTGTCGCCGGTGCCGATCGAATAGGTGTCGTCGCCCAGGCCGCCGGCCAGCACGGTCTCGGCGTCGTGGCCGAGGAAATGATCGTTGAGGGTGGTGCCGGTCCACTCGGCCTTGCTGCCATCGACCGTGATGTAGCTGACCGGCTGGCCGCCCGGATGCGCGCCCTCGACCGGCGCGACGGTCAGCCTGAAGGGCTCCGTGACCTGGTTGCCGAGGGCATCGAGGGCGACGATGCTGAGCGCGTGCTCGCCCGCCGCGAGGCCGGCCGCGAGCGGCGCGGTCCAGCTGCCGTCCGCGCCCGCCGTGGCGGTGGCGATGGTCTGGCCCTCGGCGTCCAGGATGCGGATGCGCGCGCCTTCCTCGGAGACGCCCGAGATGCTGGCCTGGCTGCCGGACTGGCGGCTCGCGAGGCCGGAGAGCGGCGGCGGCGTCAGGTCGGCCTCCGGATCGGCCACGATCTCGAGCGGGAAGCTGCCCTCGGCCTCGTCCATCAGCGCGGCCTGGATGTAGTAGACCCGGCCCTCCTCCGCCCGGAAGGAGACCGCCGGCAGGAAGTCGCCGCTGACCTGGTTGTTGGTGACGTTGCGCAGATCGGCATGGGTGATCTCGCCCGCCGGAATCGCGGCCTCGGCCCATTGCACGATCAGCGTCGTGTTCGCGCCGGTCTTCAGCGTGACCACGCCATCGGCCGCCGGCGCATAGCGGTACCAGACGGTGCGCGCGCCGAACCAGCCGACCTCGCCCGCCTCGGCATCGGCGCCCGTGGTGCTGCCGGTGACGGCGACGCCCAGCGTGAGGGCCTGGGCCTGGGCGATGTCGTCATTGACGGGCGTAACCGGCACCGCCGGCGTCTCGGGCCCGGTGGGCACTTCCGGCTCGGTGGGCGTCTCGGGCTCGGTCGGCGTGACCGGATCGGCCGGCGCCTGCCCGGACTGGTCGGCGGGAGCGTTCCCCGCAGTCTGCTCGGATGACGCGAGGGTCTCGGGCGCGTTTGTGGCGTCGGTCGCGGGCATGGGCCGCTGCCTCTTTATCGGTTGTGAAGACACCTCCATAAAGTCTGAATGGGACGTTTCAGTCAACGAGGCATGGGTTATTTTAGAGACAATTCCTACGTAAAGAAAGCGTTACTGGAACACGCGCAAGGCGTGCGACGCGGTGGACCGCGCGCCCCGCGCGTATCGAATTCCGGAAAGAGTCTGTCGCGCCGCAGCCGGGCGTCCAGGGCGTTTTCCGTTCGCAGCGGCGCACTGCAAACGCTCTGGCCGCTTGTTTTCGCGAGTATCTTCACCCGATCCGGTGAATCCTACCGGATCGGGATCTGCCCTAGCGCTGGCCCGTGCTGCCGAAGCCGCCGGCGCCCCGTCCGGTCTCGGGCAGGGTTTCGACCTCGCGCCAATGCCCGCGCATGACGGGGGCCAGCACGCCCTGGGCGATGCGCATGCCGCGTTCCACCGTGAAGGGCGCCGTGCCGGTGTTGAACAGGATGACCTGGACCTCGCCCCGGTAGTCCTCGTCGATCGTCCCCGGGCTGTTCGGCAGCACGATGCCATGCTTCAGCGCCAGACCCGAGCGCGGCCGGACCTGCAGCTCGTGGCCTTCCGGCAAGGCCATGCAAAGGCCGGTCGGCACCAGGGCGCGGCCGCCGGGGGGGATTTCCAGCGGCGCCGTCACCGCCGCCAGCAGGTCGAAGCCGGCGGCGCCGGCGGTGGCATAGGCCGGCAGCGGCAGCCCCTCGGCATGCGGCAGGCGCCGCACCGCGATCTCCCGGCTCATGGCGCCGTCACCGCGCGGGCGATGCGCGCCGCCAGGCGCCGGGCCACCTCGGCCTTGGGCAGGCGGGGCCAGTCCTCCACCCCCTCCGCGCTGACCAGATGCACCGTGTTCTCGGCCCCGCCCATCACATCCCCCGAGACGTCGTTCGCCACGATCCAGTCGCAGCCCTTGCGCTGCCGCTTCGCCATCGCGTTCTCCACCACCGTCTCCGTCTCCGCCGCGAAGCCCACCACCAGCGCCGGCCGCCGCGCGTGGCGCGACAAGGTGGCCAGGATGTCCGGGTTCAGCGCCAGCTCGAGCGGCGGCGGCGGCTCGCCCGGCACCTTCTTCAGCTTCCGCCCCGCCTCCCGCGCGGTGCGCCAATCGGCCACGGCGGCGGCGCAGACCGCGATCTCGGCCGGCAGGGCGGCCTCGCAGGCGGCGAGCATCTCGCGCGCGCTCTGGACGCGTACCACCGCCACCCCCGCCGGGTCGGCGATCGTCACCGGGCCGGAGACCAGCGTCACCCGCGCGCCCAGCGCCGCCAGGGCGCCGGCGATGGCGTGGCCCTGCTGCCCGCTGCTGCGGTTGGCGATGTAGCGCACGGGGTCGATCGGCTCGTGCGTCGGGCCGCTGGTCACCAGGGCGTGCCGTCCGGCCAGGGGGAGGGCCGGGGGAAGGGTCAGGGGGAGGGCCAGGGGAGGGGCCAGAAGAAGCCCCTCGCCGGCGGCCGTCAGCGCGGCCTCGATCGCCGCCAGGATCTCCGCCGGCTCGGAGAGGCGGCCGGGGCCGCTTTCCGCCTCCGCCATGGCGCCCACGGCGGGGCCGACCACCCGGACGCCGCGCGCCGCCAGCGCCGCCATGTTGGCCACCGTCGCCGGATGCCCCCACATCGCCCAGTTCATCGCCGGCGCCACCAGCACCGGGCGGTCGGTGGCGAGCAGCAGGGTGGTGGCGAGGTCGTCGGCCAGGCCATGCGCCATCTTCGCCAGCAGGTCGGCCGAGGCCGGCACCACCGCCACCAGGTCCGGCAGGCGGGCGAGGCGGATATGGCCGATCTCGGCCTCCGCCTGCAGCGACCAGAGATCCTGGTGCACCGCCTCGCCGGCGATGGCCTGCAGGGCGTGCGGCGTGACGAAGCGGGCGCCGCCCGCGGTCAGCACGGGTGTCACCCGCGCCCCCGCCTTGCGCAGCAGCCGGATCAGCTCCAGCGCCTTGTAGGCCGAGACGCTGCCGGAGACGACGAGGAGGATACGCTTGTCGGCGAGCATGGGTGACAGGCTAGACCGGCCGGGGCCCAGCCGGAAGCGGGGTCGGAAGCGGGGTCGGAAGCGGGGTGTGCGCTGTCACCGAAGCGTCATCATCCGCATCGATACCCGCCATCAGGCCAGACAATTGGCCAAACCGGTCCGCGGCCGCCATCTCTCTCTCCGGAAAGACGGCCATTCCAGCCGCCAGTCGACAACAAGGACAAGAACAATGCTTCGCAAGATCCTGCTCTCCAGCATGCTCATCGCCGGGATGGCCGGTACTGCCATGGCGGCGCCGCTGACCGTGACGTCCGAGGGCGAGAACTTCCACGTCGAGTATTCGAACGACGGCGGCAACATCCTGGGCGGCGGCCCGGTGCAGGTGATCGGCCGGGGCCAGACCGCGCGCTACCTGCACGCCCCCGACGCGCCGGCCCAGCGCGGCTGGTACGCCGAGTTCCAGGGCCAGGGCGAGAGCGGCGCCATCGTCTATGTGCCCGCCCCCGGCACCGACATGGCCACCAACCCGCATCCCCAGGGCTGATACGGGCTGGGCTGATACGGGCTGGGCTGATACCGGCTGGGGCGGGGCGGCGCGCCTCAGCCGCGCCGCACGTTCCAGAACAGGGACGGCCCGCCCTTGAGGACGCCGGTGATGCCGCGGCGGTAGGCCTGCTGCGGGCGCTGAAGTCCCAGGGGGATGAAGGGCGCCTCCTCCCACACCGCCTGTTGCAGCGCCTCGGCGATCCGCTTCTCGGCCGCCGGGTCCGTGGCCTCGAACCACGCGTCGCGCAGCGCCTCGCGCCGCGGGCTGGTGGGCCAGCCGGACCAGGCGCCGGCGCCGTTGCCCCGCAGCGGCTGGTGGCTGCCGGGGACCGAGGTGTCGAGCCCTTCCCAGGTGGTGCAGAAGGCGCTGAAGCCGCCCTGCTCGACGGGGCCGCGATTGGTGCGGCGCTGGATCTGCGTGCCCCAGTCCATCGCCACCAGATCGACGTTGAAGCCGACGCGCCGCATGACGTCCGCGGCGACCTCCGTCATGGCCTGGAGGTTGGGGAGGTCGGTGGCCGAGAGCAGGACCACCCGCTCGTTGCGGTAGCCGGAGGCGCGGAGCAGTTGCCGCGCCTTCTCCACATCCCGTGGGCCGGACAGGATCTCCAGCCCGGCGTCATTGGCCAGCGGCGTGCCGGGGGTGAAGGCGCCGGCGGGGATCTGGTACAGCGCCGGATCGGTGCCCATGGCCGCCTGCATGAAGGCTTCCTGGTCCACCGCCGGGAACAGGGCGCGCCGGACCGCCGGATTGTCGAAGGGCGGATTCAGGTGGTTGAAGCGCAGCACCCCGAAGGCGCCGAAGGTGTTGATCGTCTCGACCACGATCTGCCGGTTGCCGCGGAGAACCGGCAGCAGGTCGGGCAGCGGCGCCTCCCACCAGTCGGCCTCGTTGTTCTGGAGCGCGGCGGCGGCGGTGGCCGCGTCCGGCATCACGCGCCATTCGACACGGTCGAAATGCACCGGCTTGCCGCCGGCCAGCAGGTCCGGCGCCTCCTCGCGCGGCTGGTAGGCGGCGTTGCGCGCGAAGGCGGCGAGGCTCCCCGCCACCCACTCGTCGCGCAGGAAGCGGTAGGGGCCGCTGCCGACGATCTCGGTGATCTGGGTGAAGGGGTCCGTCCGCGCGACGCGCTCGGGCATGATGGCGCAGATATTCGCGCCCGCCTTGCCGAGCGCCCAGGTGAGCCCGCTCCAGGGCCGCTTGAGGGCGATGGTGAGGCGCTCGTCCGAGACCGCCACCATCTCGTTCAACAGGAGGTCGAGGCGCTGGCCCAGAACGTCCCGCTTCGACCAGCGGCGGATCGAGGCGATGCAGTCGCGGGCCCGGACCGGCTCGCCGTCATGGAAGCGCAGGCCGGGGCGCAGGGTGACGGTGTGGGTCAGCCCATCCGCCGACACCGCGTGCGCCGCCGCCATCTGCGGCCGGACCTGGAAGTCGGCGCCGATGCCGAAGAGCGTGTCATAGACCATCAGCCCGGCATTGCGGGACAGGACCGAGGTGCCCCAGATCGGGTCCATGCTGGCGAGGTTGCCCTGCGGCACGAAGCGCAGGGTGCGCGCCGCGCCGCCCTGCGCCAGGGCCGGCGCGGCCATCCGGCCCGCCGCCAGGGCCGCGGCGGTGCCGGCCGCGGCCGTTCTCAGGAGCGTCCGGCGAGAGGCCATGCCCGGTTCCCTTCTCAGAGTTTCCAGCCGGTGTGGATCGCCACCACCCCACCCGAGAGGTTCTGCCACTTCACCCGCTCGAAGCCGGCCCGCTCCATCATGCCGGCCAGCGTCGGCTGGTCGGGGAACATGCGGATGCTCTCGGCCAGGTACTGGTAGCTCCCGGAATCCTTGGCGATGCGCGCGCCGATCGCCGGCAGCGCCTTGAAGGACCAGGCATCGTAGAGCGGCCGCAGCGCGTCGATCTCGAGGCGCGAGAATTCCAGCACATGCATCCGCCCGCCGGGGCGCAGCACGCGGAAGCCCTCGCGCAGCACCGCGTCCTTGTCGGTGCAGTTGCGCAGGCCGAAGGCCATCGAGACCTTCTCCACGCTGCGGTCGGGGAAGGGCAGGCGCTCGGCGTCGCAGCAGACATAGGCGAGGCCCTCGGCCAGCCCCTTCTGCAGGGCCCGGCCCTGGCCGACGCCCAGCATGGCGGCGTTGATATCGGCCAGGATGACCCGGCCGGCGCCGCGCCGCTTCGCCAGGAAGGCGACGTCGCCGGTGCCGGCGGCGAGGTCGAGCAGCGTCTCGCGCGGGCCGGCGCCGATGGCGGCGACGAAGGCCTGCTTCCAGGCCCGGTGCAGGCCGAGCGACATCAGGTCGTTCATGACGTCGTACTTGGGCGCGACGCTGTCGAAGACCTCCCGCACCATCGACGCCTTGGCGTCGCGGGGCACTTCGCGGAAGCCGAAATCCGTGGTCTGGGTCATGCGCGCAGGATAGCGGCTTGCGGCCCTCCGGGAAGAGGCCTTGAAGAGGCCTTGAAGAGCCCCTGGGAAGAGGCGCCGCCCGGCTCTCAGCCGCGGCGCATCCGCCGCAGATCCTGCAGCCGTAGCGCGCCGAGCGCCTGGGTGGCGCCGAAATAGGTCACGAGCCCGGCCCCCACCAGCAGGCCGAGCGCCAGCAGCTGCCACAGCCCGCGCGCCGGGAAGAGCAGCGGCGCCAGCACCGCCAGCACCGCCGCCATCAGCAGGGTCGCCGCCGCCAAGCGCCAGAGGTTGCGCCGCAGCCGCCGGTCGGCGATCCAGTGGCCGCGCCGCGCCAGGATGCCCAGCAGCAGCAGGGCATTGGCCCAGGCCGCGGTCGAGGTCGCCATGGCGATGCCGACATGGCCGAAGCCCAGGCCCAGCACCAGCGTCAGGCTGGCGGCGAGGTTCAGCGCCACCACCGCGATGCCGATCTTGACCGGCGTCGCCGTGTCGCCGCGGGCGAAGAAGCCGGGGGCGAAGGCCTTGATCAGCACGAAGGCCGGCAGGCCGGCGGCATAGGCGACCAGCGCATCCGCCACCGCATGCGCCTGCGCCACCGTCAGCGCGCCCCGCTGGAACAGCACCAGGACGATCGGCTCGGCCAGCACCATCAGCGCCGCCGCCGCCGGCAGGGCCAGCGCCAGGGACAGCTCCGCCGCCCGGTTCATGCTGCGATGGGCCGAGAGCGCCTTGCCGCTCCGCAACTGGCGCGACAGCACCGGCAGCAGCGCCGTGCCGATGGCGGCGCCCACCACGCCGAGCGGCAGCTGCGCGACCCGGTCGGCATAGTTCAGGTAGCTCACCGCGCCCGCCGGCAGCAGCGTCGCGATGAACATGTCGATCGCCAGGCTGAGCTGCGAGATGCTGGCGCCCAGGATGCCCGGCAGCATGGTCCGCACCACCCGCCGCGTCTCCGGCGTCAGGCGCGGCCAGGTGAACAGGCGGAAGCCCATCCCGGCCCGGTGGCAGGCGAGGGTGACCATGGCGAGCTGGGCGAGGCCCGAGGCCATGCTGCCCCAGGCCAGCGCATGCGCCGGCGTCGCGACGAAGGGCGTCAGCGCGAAGAGCGAGACGATGGCGAAGAGGTTGAACAGCAGGGGCGCGCCGGCGGCGAGGGCGAACTTGTCGATGGCGTTCAGCACGCCCGAGACCAGCGCCGTGAGGCAGATGAACAGCAGGTAGGGGAAGGTGATGCGCGACAGCTCGACGACGAGGTCGAAGCGCAGCGGCTCGTCGATCAGCCCCGGCGTCAGCACCGACATGACCTGCGGCATGAAGACCATGCCCAGCACCACCAGCAGCGTGAGCCAGAGGCCGAGCAGGGTGGACATGTGCTCGGCCAGCTCGCGCGCCTTCCTCGGCCCCTCCAGCGCCAGCGTGCCGGCGAAGGCGGGGACGAAGGCGGCGTTGAAGGCGCCCTCGCCGAACAGGCGGCGGAACAGGTTGGGCAGGCGGAGCGCGATGAAGAAGGCATCCGCCAGCGGGCCGGCGCCGATCATGGCGGCGATCAGCATGTCGCGCAGGAAGCCCAGGATGCGGCTGGCGAAGGTCCAGCTGCCGATGGTCAGGATGTTGCGCAGCATGCTCGGGGCCTGATCACGGCGGCGGGGAGGGGCGGCGCGGGGCGGCCGGAAGGCTCCGGGGCCCCGCGCCGGTCAGTCAGGCATTGGCCACGGGGGGCTGCGGCTGGCCGGCGGCCTGGGCGCCGCGCCGGCTCTGCCACAGCGCCACGAAGTCGATCGGCGAGAGCAGCACGGGCGGGAAGCCGCCGTCGCGCGTCACATCGGCCAGGATGTTGCGGGCGAAGGGGAAGAGCAGCCGCGGGCACTCGACCAGCAGCAGCGGCTCCAGCAGGTTCGGCTCCACGTTCACCGTGAAGATGCCGCAATAGACCAGCTCGGCGATGAAGGCCGTCTGGGTGGCGCCGTCCTGCGTCGGCGCCTGGGCGTCGGCGCGGATCTGCAGCGACACCTCGAAGACGTTCTGCCCCTGCGGCAGCGGCCGCGCCTGGACGTCGAGCGCCAGGTCGATGCGCGGCTGCTCGCGCAGCGTGGCGAAGATCTCCGGCGCGCCGGGCACCTCGAAGGAGAGATCCTTGGTGTATTGCAGGTTCAGCAGCAGCGGGCCCTGGGGCGCGGCCCCGTTGGGGGCGCCGTTCTGCGGCGGGAGGGCGTCGGGTGGAAGGGTGTCGGACATGCGGGCCCCTGGATGCGGTTCCGGTTTGGGCGCGGGGTAGCACGCCCGGCCCGGCCTGTCACAGCGCGCCGGCGGCGGCGGGCCGGCGATCGCCGCCTCAGCGGTGCTTCCAGCTGATCCGCTCCGGCGCCGCCGCCTCCAGGTCGCAGCGCAGCCACTGTCCGTTCGCCACCGACTCGCCGGTCATCGACAGGATGAAGCCCCAGTGCGAGACCACCACCGTGTGGCGCCAGTCCGCCAACGCCGCCATCTCGGCGCGGAACAGCCTCGCCCGGCCCTCCACCTGGTCCGCCGGCTCCTCGACCGCGGGCCACCAGACCTCCTCGACATGGGCGAGGTCGAGGTCGGGCCATTCCAGCTTCAGCGTCGTGCAGGGCGAGCCGATGTCGCAGCTGAAGGCATAGCGCTCGCGCACCAGCGGGTGCACCAGCACCGGCAGGCCGAGGCGGCGGGCCAGCGGCGCCGCGGTCTGCAGCGCCCGCGTATAGGGGCTGGCGATGATGCGGCGGATGTCCTCCCCGGCCAGGGCCTGGGCGGCGGCCTCCGCCTGATGCTGCCCGAGGATGGTCAGCTTCGGGTCGTGGATGCCGGGGTCGCGCCGGGTGGCGGTGAAATGCAGGTTGAACTCGCTCTGGCCGTGGCGCAGCAGGATCATCGGGGACTCCGTGGCGGGGCGGCGGCGCCGCGCTCCCCGCCTTTTGCGGCAGGCCGCGCCGTCGCGGCAAGGGCGCCGCGGCGCCGGCCCCCTCCGCGCCCGCCCGCGGGACGGTCCCCGATGGCATTGCGGTGACGGGCTGCCGCCCCTAAGTGTTGCACATGAGGAGAATGCAATGTCCGGCGGCTTTCCGGTCGATCTGATCCTGTTCGCCATGGTCGCGGCCTTCCTGGTGCTGCGGCTGCGCAGCGTCCTGGGCCGCCGCCAGGGCTACGAGCGGCCGCCGCAGGAGCGCCAGGCTGCCGCCCCGCCGTCGCACGGGCCGGTGGAGGCCGAGCCGCAGCCGGGGCCCGCGCCGGAGCATGCCCGCCCGGTGGTGCCGGATTCGCGCACGCCGACGGGCCAGGTGCTGGAGCGGATGCGGCAGGCGGATCCCGCCTTCGACCCGCGCGGCTTCCTGGCCGGGGCGGAGGGGGCCTTCCGCATGATCGTCGAGGCCTTTGCCCGGGGCGACCGCCAGACGCTGCGCGACCTGCTGGCCGAGGAGACCTATGCCGGCTTCGAGCAGGCGATCGCCGCGCGCGAGGCCGCCGGCGAGCGGCAGCGCACCGAGATCCGCGCCATCCACGAGATGCGGATCGAGAGCGCCGATCTGCGCGGCACGGTGGCCGACATCACGGTGCGCATCGTCTCCGATCAGGTGAACGTGACCAGCGGCGCGGGCGGCGAGATCGTGGCCGGAGCCGAGGCCGTCACCGAGCTGAACGACATCTGGACCTTCCAGCGCGACCTCAGCAGCGGCGACCCAGCCTGGAAGCTTGTCGGCACCCGCTCGGCCTGACCACCGCCTTGCCATCCACCGCCAGGACCCGGCGGGGCGCCGGTCGCGCCGCGTTGCTCGCCCTCACCCTCCTGGCCGGCTGCGGCGGACCGCCGCAACGGCCGGCCGAGCTGCCCGGCTGGGGCGAGGACCGGCTGTCGCAGGCGATTCCGCCCTTCGTCGCCGGCTGCCGCCCGCCGGCCTTCCCCGAGCCTCTCTGCGCCGAGGCCGCCGCGCTGCCCGAGGATGACGACGTCGCGGCGCGGGCCTTCTTCGAGCGCCGCTTCGGCCTGCGCCATGCCGGCGAGGGGCTGATGACCGGCTATTTCGAGCCCGAGCTGCGTGGCGCCACAACCCCCTCGCCGGATTTCGCCACGCCGCTGCGGGGCCGGCCCTCGGACCTGGTGGAGGTGGATCTCGGCCGCTTCTCCGAGGAGCTGCGCGGGCGGCGCATCGCCGGGCGGGTGCGCGAGGGCCGGCTGCTTCCCTATCCCGACCGCGCCGCCATCGAGGGCGGCGCCAGCGATGCCCCGGTGCTGCTCTGGGTGGATGATCCGGCGGGCAAGTTCTTCCTGCAGATCCAGGGTTCCGGGCGGGTCGTGCTGCCGGACGGCTCGGTGCGGCGGATGGGCTACGCGGCCCAGAACGGCCGCGCCTATGTGCCGATCGGCCGCCTGCTGGCCGAGCGCGGCGAGATCCCGCGCGAGCAGGTTTCGATGCAGAGCATCCTGGCCTGGCTCCAGCGCGCCGGCCCCGAGCGGGCCGCGGCGCTGATGGAGGAGAACCCCTCCTACGTCTTCTTCCGCGAAACCCCGGCCCGGCCGGAGCAGGGGCCGACCGGCTCGCAGGGCGTGCCGCTGACGCCGCTGCGCTCGATCGCCGTGGACCGGGAGCACATCCCGCTGGGCAGCCCGGTCTGGATCGTCACGCGCCATCCGGTGAGCGGGGTGCCGCTGCGCCGGCTGGTGCTGGCCCAGGACACCGGCGGCGCCATCCGCGGCGAGGCGCGGGCCGACCTCTTCTGGGGCTGGGGCGAGGAGGCCGCCGAGGCCGCCGGCCGCATGAAGGAGAGCGCCGACCTCTACGTGCTGGAACCCTTGCGGGAGGCCGGCGGCCCGTCCTGAGGCGACTCCTCCTCCAGCACGGCGCGCAGCCGGGCGACGGCTTCGGGCGGGAGCTGGCGGATGCGCGTGGCCAGCAGATTGGCCAGCTCCGTCGCGGCGGGGGACAGGCCCGAGGTGTCGAGGATCACCCGGGGATGCGAGAGGCGCGCCAGCCGGACCATCTCCTCCGCATCGTCCCAGATCAGCCCGAAATACTCGTTCACCTGATGCACCAGACCGGCCGTCGGGCGGCCGCGCCGGCCATGCTCCAGCGCGGAGAGATAGGCGGCCGACACATGAAGCGCCTCGGCCATCTGCCGCAGCGTCACGCCCCGCGCCCGGCGGAGGGCCCGCAGCCGCGCACCGAAGGGTGTCACGCGGCGCGGCGGCGGCGCAGCAGCAGATGCACCACGCCCTGGTTGGGGGCCGGATGGGCGGCGCCCAGCAGCAGCGGGCGCAGCTCCGGCGCGTTCAGCCAGTGCGGCAGCTCCCGCCGCAGCACCCCCCCCTCCGGCGCCGGGCCCTTGCCGGTCACCACCGCGACGCAGCGCACCCCATCGGCATGGGCGGAGAGGAGGAAGCGGCGCACGGCCAGCCACGCCTCCTGCGCGCGGCGGCCGTGCAGGTCGAGCGTCCGCTCGGGCCTGGTCAGGCCCCGGCGCAGCTCCTTCCAGCGGCGGTGGTCGAGACCGCCGGGCTGGTGGCCGACATGCAGGGAGGCCGCGGCGCGGGGCGCCCGTGGCGCGGGCGGGGAAGGGTCCGGACCGCGCGGCGCGGGCGGCGCCTCGGCCGGCGGCGATGCGGTGGGGGCGAGCTCATGCCCGGGCAGCGGCGTCACCGTGGCGGCATAGGCGCGCCAGAGGGCTGCGTCGGCGGGGGTGAGCGAACGGCCGCGGCGGGATGGCATGGCCGCTCTGATGGCATCGGCCGGAAGGGAAGGCCAGGGTGAACTGTCGGGGAACTCACGATCGGATCGGAGCGGGCGGCCCGGCCTCCGGTGAGACCGGGCCTGGCTGGGCTCAGCGGGTCGGCGGCACGGGCTGGTCGCGGCCCTGCATCGGCCCCGAGCCGGCGGTCGGCGCGCCGGGACGGGCGGTGACGGAGGGCAGCAGGCCGGCACTGGTCGGCGCATCGGTCGAGCCGCGCTCGCGCGCTCCGCTGCCGGCGGCCGGCACATCGCCCTGCAGGGTGTTCGACTCCCGGATGGTCTGGCTGGTGCTGGTCGGCGGATCGGTCCTGGCGTCCGGCGGAACCGGCGCGGGGCGCTGGCCGGGGCCGCCGCAGGCTGCGAGGGCGAGGGTCAGACCGGTGATGGCAACGGCGGCCATGGGTTTACGCATCGGCGATGCCTTTCCTTGTCGGGCGCTCGTGAGCCGGCCAGGCAGGAAGGCCGATCGGCGCCGTGCCGATGACAAAGCACGGACAAGCCAAAGGTTGCCAGAGCTTTCTTTCCGGAAATTTATGATGCCGGAATGATATGGCGGAACGTCGGGCACGACGTCGTCGATCACCTCGGATCGCGTGTTTTCCGCCGTGGGCCGAGCCTCCCGGCAAGGTTCCACGGCGGATGTCAGGATCGGAGAGGTTTCAGCGGCCCTGCATCGGCCCGGTGCCGGCGGTCGGCCGGCCAGGCATTTGGCTCAGGGCGTTGGGCAGGGTCGTCGCGCTGGTCGGCGCATCGGTCGAGCCGCGCTCGCGCGCTCCGCTGCCGGCGGTGGGGACGCCCGGGATGCGGGCCAGCGTATTCGGTGCCAGGGTGGCGCTGGTCGGGTCGTCCGTGGTCCCCCGCTGGCGCGTTCCGGTGCCGACGGTGGGGGCGTTGCCGGGAAGGCTGGAGGATTCCCGGATGGTCTGGCTGGTGGTGGTCGGTGGATCGGTCCTGGCCTCCGGCGGAACCGGCGCGGGACGTTGACCGGGACCTCCGCAGGCCGCCAGGGCGAGGGTCAGACCGGTGATGGCAACGGCGGTCATGGATTTACGCATCTTTGGACGTCCTTCCTTCGCGGGCGGACCGGAGACGCCCGGAGGAACGCCCTGCCTGTTTCAAAAGCATGGACAAGGCGAAGGTTGCCAGCGGTTTGCGGCCATCAGCTCATGGCGGAAGTTGCCGTCGGACGGCGGCTCAGTTCGCGTCCTCGGCGCCGGGGGGGGTGAGGGCGGCCAGAAGCGCCGCGCGAAGTCCCGCCAGCTTGCGCTCGTTCTCGATCTTCAGCCCGAACACGTCCTTGACGTAGAAGACGTCCACCGCCCGCACGCCATAGGTGGTGATGTGGGCCGAGGCGATCTGCAGCCCCTGCTCGCTGATCGCCGCCGTGACATCGTGCAGCAGGCCCGGCCGGTCGCGCCCGTTCAGCTCGATGACGGTGTGGGTGTTGCTGGCGAAATTGTCGATCACCACGCGCCCCGGCACCTGCACGGCGCGCAGCCGCGCCGGCTCGCGGCGCACCTTGCGGATCTCCTGCGGCAGGTTCAGCCGGCCGGAGAGCGCCTGCTCGATCAGCACCGAGAGCTTCGCCAGCTTGTGCCCGGCCTCGAAGGCGCCGCCGACATTGTGCGCCTGCGCGTCCTGCACCCAGAGGGTGTCGAGCGCCATGCCGTTGGTCATGGTGTGGATGCGCGCATCGACGATGGTGGCGCCCGCGACCGCCAGCGCGCCGGCGATGCGGCTGAACACGCCCGGATGGTCGGAGCAGTAGACCGTCACCTCGGTCACGGCGCGGGCTTCCAGCACGCGGGTGGAGATGGTGAGCGGCGCGCCGGTCGCCTCGGCCTCGCGGATCATCGCGGCGTGGCGGGCGTGGCTCTCGGGATCGAAGGAGAGCCAGTAGCCGGGATAGCCGAGGCTGAGGAAATGCTCGACGCCGGCCCTCGGCTGGTCGGCCAGCATGGCGGCGGCGGCCTGCTTGGCGCGGGCCACGCGCACGTCCCGCTCCGGCACGGAGAGGCCGCCGGCCAGGACCTCGGCCACGCGCCAGTACAGCTCGCGCAGCAGTGTCGCCTTCCAGGCGTTCCAGACCTTGGGGCCGACGGCGCGCATATCGGCCACGGTCAGCACCAGCAGCAGCCGCAGCCGCTCGGGCGATTGCACCACCTCGGCGATGTCGAGGATGGTCTTGGGGTCGTCGATGTCGCGCTTGAAGGCGGTCTGGCTGACCAGCAGATGGTTCAGCACCAGCCAGGAGACGGTCTCGGTCTCCTCGGGCGAGAGGCCGAGGCGCGGGCAGATCTCCTGGGCGATGCCGGCGCCGAGCTCGGAATGGTCGCCGCCCCGGCCCTTGGCGATGTCGTGCAGCAGCACGGCGACATAGAGGGCCCGGCGGGAATGCAGCTGGCCCACCACCTCGCTGGCGACCGGCACGGCCTCTTCCAGCTCGCCCCGCTCCAGCTGGTTCAGCACCTCGATCGCCTCGATCGTGTGCTCCTCCACGGTGAAGACATGGTAGGTGTCGAACTGCATCAGCCCGACGATGCGGGCCCAGTCGGGAATGAAGCGCGAGAGGAAGCCGACCTCGTTCAGCACCCGGATCCAGCGCGCCGAATCGCGCCCGGTCAGGATGTCGAGGAACAGGGTGTTCGCCTCGTCCTGGCCCCGCAGCGCCTGGGCCAGATGCGCGCTGCGGATCAGCGCCCGGTGCGCCAGCGGGTGCAGCTCCATGCCGCGGTCGCGCGCGGCGCGGATCAGCCGCAGCATGATCACCGGATCGCGCTCCACCGGCCGGTCGGGCGCGAAGAGCAGCTTGCCGTCGGCCACCGCGATGCCGGCGGCGGTCAGCGTCGGGTCGGCGGCGCGACTCAGCGCCGGCAGGCCGAGCGTCGCGCGCTCGATCGCCGGCTCCAGCAGGCGCGACAGGCGCACCACGTCGCGCGCCGTCAGGAAGAGGTGCTTCATGAAGCGCTCCACCCCGTCCTGCTTGCCGTGCCGGGTGTAGCCCATGCGGGCGCCCACCACGGGCTGCAGGTCGAAGGTGAGCCGCTCCTCGGCGCGGCCGGTGACGTAGTGCAGGTGGAAGCGGACGGTCCAGAGGAAGTCCCAGGCGCGGCGGAAGGCGCGCGCCTCGCGCGCCGTCAGCAGGCCGCCGCCGGGGCTGTCGGGGCCGACCAGCTCGGGCATGCGGCGCGCCCCGAAGGCGTAGCGCGCCAGCCAGTACATGGTCTGCACGTCGCGCAGGCCGCCGCGCCCCTCCTTCAGGTGCGGCTCGACCAGGTAGGGGCTGTCGCCATAGCGCTTGTGGCGCGCCGCGCGCTCGGCGCGCTTGGCGGCCAGGAACTGGCCGACGCCCCATTCCTGCCGCGCGCGGGCGAACTCCTCCTCGAAGCGGGTGAAGACCGCGAGATCGCCGGCGATGAAGCGGCCGTCGAGCAGCGCGGTCTGGATGGTGGCGTCGCCACGCGCATCCTCCAGGCATTCGCGGATGCTGCGCGTCGCGTGGCCGACCTTCAGCCCGAGGTCCCAGAGCAGGTAGAGCATGAACTCCACCGCCCGCCGCCCGCGCGGGCCGAGCGGCCGGTCGGACAGGAACAGCAGGTCGATATCGGAATAGGGCCCGAGCACGCCGCGGCCGTAGCCGCCGGTGGCGGCCAGGGCGAAGGGCGGCTCGGTGGTGGCGGCGAAGGCGTTGCCGCCACCCTCGGCCTGTTCCGGGGCCACCTGGGCCAGGGTATAGGCATGGATGGCGGAGATCAGCCCGTCGGTCAGCTCGCCCAGCATGCGGGCGGCGGTCAGGCCGGAGAGGGCATGCGCCTCGAAAACCTCCTGCACGCGCGACTGGATGCGGCCGAGCTGCCGGCGCAGCAGCGTCAGCGCGACCTCGCGGGGCACCGGTTCGCCGGGGCGGGGGATCAGGTCGAGGGCGACATCGGGAAGGGGGCGCAGCGGTGCCTGAGGCACCGGGGCCTGTTCCGCTTCATCCATGTGGGCATCTGGCAGATCGCCGGAGCTTCTCATTCGACCGATGTTATCCCGCACTGCGCCGCAGCAACAGCGCCGTCATGGGTTTTGTTGACATCATTTTGATCGCGCAGGGACTTGAGGCGATAAAGCGCCTCCAGAGCCTCGCGTGGCGTGAGTCGATCCGGGTCCAACGCATCGAGCGTTGAGAGGATGCGGCGGTCCTCCATGTCCGGTTGGGCCGGGCGCGCCGGCGGAGGGCGGAACAGCGGCAACTCGCCGGCCAGCGGGTCCAGGCCCCGCGCCCGCTCCTCCAGCGCGCCGAGCACCGCCTGCGCCCGCGCCACCACCTCGCGCGGCACGCCCGCCAGCCGGGCCACGTGCAGCCCCCAGGACTTCTCCGCGGCGCCCGGCCCGACCAGGTGCTGGAACACCACCGCGCCCCGGTGCTCGCGCACCCGCATGGTGGCGAGCTGCAGCTCCGGCAGCCTGGGCTCCAGCGCCGTCAGCTCGTGGAAATGCGTGGCGAAGATGGCGCGGGCCCGGATGCGGTCGTGCAGCGCCTCCAGCACGCTCCAGGCGATGGCCAGCCCGTCCCAGGTGGCGGTGCCGCGGCCGACCTCGTCCAGCACCACCAGCGAACGCGGCGTCGCCTGGTTCAGGATCGCCGCCGTCTCGGTCATCTCCACCATGAAGGTGGAGCGGCCGCCGGCAATGTCGTCCGCCGCGCCGACGCGGGAGAACAGCCGGTCCACCAGGCCGAGCCGGGCGGCCTCGGCCGGGACGAAGAGCCCGGCCTGGGCCAGCACCACCATCAGCGCGTTCTGCCGCAGGAAGGTGGATTTGCCGGCCATGTTCGGCCCGGTCAGCAGGCAGAGCCGGCGGCCGGGCGAGAGGTCGGCGTCGTTCGGCACGAAGGCGGGGCCATGGGCACGGGCGAGCGCCGCCTCGACCACCGGATGGCGGCCCTGGCGGACGACGAAGTCGGGCCGCTCGACCATCTCCGGGCGGCACCAGCCGCCCTCGGCGGCCAGCTCGGCGGCGCCGGCCTGCAGGTCGATCTCGGCCAGGGCGGCGGCCGCCTCGTCGATCGGCCGGGCCGCCGCCAGGCAGAGGCCGCGCAGGTGCCGCACCACCATGGCCTCGCGCCGCGCCGCCTGCTCCCCGGCCGCGGCGAGCCGCCGGTCCAGCTCCGCCAGGGCGGGGCAGGTGAAGCGGTGCGCATTGGCCATGGTCTGCCGGTGCACCGGCGCCCGCGGCGTGCCCTCGAGGCCGCCGGGCGGCTCGCGCAGCAGCCTCTCGCCCGCCGCCGCCGGCATCTCCGCCAGGAAGCCGAACTGCTGGTGGTGGCGGATCTTCAGGGCGGCCACGCCCCAGGCCTGGGCCAGCTCCATCTGCAGGGCGGCGATGGCGCCGCGCGCGTCGTCGCGCAGCCGCTTCAGCGCGTCCAGCTCGCCATCATAGCCGGGGGCGATCAGGTTGCCGTCCTCCAGCCGCGCCGGCAGGTCGGCGGCCAGGGCGCGCTCCAGCTCGGCGCGCGGCGAGCCGGCCGGGCGCAGCGCGGCGCCGGCGGCCTCCAGCAGCGCGGGGAGCGGCCGGCCCGCCTCCAGCGCCGCCGCCATGGCCTCGGCGCGGCCGAGCCCCTCGCGCAGCGCGGCGAGGTCGCGCGGCGCGAAGCGGTCCAGCGCCAGCCGGGCCAGGGCGCGGGCCATGTCGGGCGCGCCGCGCAGCCGGCCGCGCAGCGCCGCGCGGAGCGCCGGCGCCGCCAGCAGGGCGGCCACCGCGTCGTGCCGGGCGGCGATGGCGGCGGCCTCGGTCAGCGGGGCGGCCAGGCGGGCGGCCAGTTCGCGGCAGCCGGCGGCGGTCAGGCCGCGGTCCACGGCGGCGAGCAGGCAGTGCCGCGTCTCGCCATGCTCGCTCCGCAGGATCTCCAGGCTGCGCCGGGTGGCGGCGTCCATGCGCAGCGTCCCGCGCCCGCCCTGCGGCTCGGGCGGGCGCAGGCGCGGCGCCGCCTCGCCCTGGGTGCGCCGGATGTAGTCCACCGCCAGCGCGGCGGCGGCGCATTCGGCCGGGGTGAAGCGGCCGAAGCCATCCAGCCCGGCGGTGCCGAAGAAGCCGGCGAGCAGCCCCGCCGGATCGCGCGGCGGCACGGCCCTGCTCGGCCGCCCGGGCAGCGCCGCCAGCGGAACACTCTCCGCCGGATCCTCGGGCAGCTCCTCGGGCAGGACGACCTCGGCGGGGTCGAGCCGCGCCAGCAGCGCCGGCAGCTCGGCCTCCGGCAGCGCCTCGCAGGCGAAGGCGCCGGTGGTGAGATCGGCCCAGGCCGCGCCCCATTCGCCGCCCACGGGGGCGAGCGCCAGCAGCCAGGCGGAGCGGCCGCCCTCCAGCAGCGCCTCCTCCGTCACCGTGCCGGGGGTGACGAGGCGCACCACCTCGCGCCGCAGGGTGGGCGCCTTCCGCGCCCGGGCCTGCTCCGGCGTCTCGCGCTGGTCGCAGATGGCGACGCGGAAGCCCTGGCGGATCAGCCGGGCCAGGTAGTTCTCCTGCGCATGGGCGGGGACGCCGGCCATCGGCACCGGCCGCCCCTGATGCTCGCCGCGATGCGAGACGGCGAGGCCGAGCGCCGCCCCGGCGGTGACGGCGTCCTCGAAGAACAGCTCGAAGAAATCCCCCATGCGGAAGAAGACCAGGGCGTCGGGATGCGCGGCCTTGGCGGCGAACCATTGCGCCAGGGCTGGGGTGGCGCCCTCGGCCGAGGGCAGGGTTCCGGCGGGCGGCGGGGCGGCGGGGCGGCGGCTCATCGGGCCTTCCTAGAACAGGATCCGGCACGGCGGTATGGCCGAAAGCCCGCCATGCGCCGCCCGGGGGGCAGGGGGTTGCCCGGACGGCCGGCCTCGCGCAACGTCCGCCGCCCGAAAGATCCGAGGAGGCCTTCATTGTCGATGCACCGCCGCAGCCTGTTGAAGACCGGGGCCCTGGGTGGCGCCGCCCTGCTGGGTGGCGCCGTCGCGTCTCCCCTGGCGCGCCCCGCCCTGGCGCAGGATGCCCGCGCGGCCACGCTGCGCTTCGTGCCGCAGGCCAATCTCTCGGCGCTCGACCCGGTCTGGACCACCGCCACCGTCACCAGCAACCACGGCTACTACGTCTTCGACACGCTGTATTCGCTCGATGCCACGCTGCAGCCGAAGCCGCAGATGGCCGAGGGCCACGAGGTGCTGGAGGATGGCCGGCTCTGGCGCTTCCGCCTGCGCGAGGGGCTGCGGTTCCACGACGGCGAGCCGGTGCGGGCACGCGACTGCGTGGCCAGCCTGAAGCGCTGGATGGCGCGCGACGCCTTCGGCCAGCTCGTGGCGGCGATCATCCGCGACTGGCGCGTGGTGGATGACCGCAGCTTCGAGATCCGGCTCGACCGGGCCTTCCCGCTGCTGCTGACCGCGCTGGGCAAGACCGAGGCCTCGGTGCCCTTCATCATGCCCGAGCGCCTGGCGCAGACCGATCCGGGCAAGGCGGTGACGGAGATGATCGGCTCCGGCCCCTATCGCTTCCTGGACGGCGAGTACAATTCCGGCAGCCGCGTGGTCTACGAGAAGTTCGACGGCTACGTGCCGCGCCAGGAGGCGCCGGAGCGGGCCACGGGCGGCAAGGTGGCGCATTTCCGGCGCATCGAATGGCTGATCATCCCCGATGCCGCCACCGCCGCCGGCGCGCTGATGAACGGCGAGGTGGACTGGTGGGAGCGGCCGATGGCCGACCTGCAGCCGATGCTGGCGCGCAACCGCCAGATCCGCCGCGAGGTGACGGACAAGGCCGGGCGGCTGGCGCTGGCGCGGCTGAACTGCCTGCACGCGCCCTTCAGCGACGTGAGGCTGCGCCGCGCCGTGCTGGCCTCGGTCATCCAGGAGAACTACATGCGCGCCTCCCAGGGGGACGATACCTCCGTCTGGACCGGGACGCGCAGCATCTGGCCGAAGCACACTCCCTATTACCAGGACCACCCGGACCTGATGCCGGGCGACCTGGACCGCGCCCGCGCCATGCTGAAGGAGGCGGGCTACACGGGCCAGAAGGCGGTCATCATCAACCCGACGGACTTCCCCGACATCGGCCCGCTCGGCCAGGTGACGGCGGATGCGCTGCAGCGCATCGGCATGAATGTCGAGCTGGCGGAGAGCGACTGGGGCACGGTGATCCAGCGGCGCAACTTGCGCGAGCCGGTGGAGAAGGGCGGCTGGAGCATCTTCCACACCACCGGCCCGGCCAACTTCTACGGCAGCCCGGCGATGTCGCCGCTGATCCGCGGCCAGGGCGAGGCCGGCTGGTTCGGCTGGTGGAAGAACGACCGCGCCGAGGCGCTGACCCAGGAATGGCTCTTCGCCGCGGATGAGGCGGCGCAGCGCAAGGCCGCGCTGGAGCTCGGGCGGCTGGGGCTGGAGGAGGTCTCCACCATGCCGCTCGGCCAGTTCACGCTCCGCACCGCCTTCCGCAGCGACCTGACCGGCATCCTGGACGGCACCGCGCCCTATCCCTGGAACGTGCGCCGGAGCTGATCGGGCGGCGCCGCGCGGCCGGCCCCTGACCGGGCCGCGCGCCGCCCCCCATCCGCCGGCGCCGCGGCCGGATGTCTCACAGGGTGAAATTTCCTTTCACCGAACGAGAGTTGCGCGACCTTATCTCGCAGTCGCGAAGCGGCCGGCTTTCCACTTCCTGCTTCCCCGCTCATAAAGAGGCGATCACTGCGGTAGCCGGGGAATGGTTATGGACGACGCGAAATCGATTGCACCGGGGGATACGCGCACGGCGCGCATCACCGCCGAGGAGGCGCTCGCCCTGCATGCCGAGGGCAAGCCCGGCAAGCTGGAGATCCGCCTCACCAAGTCGCTCGCCACGGCGCGCGACCTCAGCCTGGCCTATTCGCCCGGCGTCGCCGAGCCGTGCCTGCACATCCACCGCGACCCGGCGCTGGCCTATGACTACACGGCCAAGGGCAACATGGTGGCGGTCATCTCCAACGGCACGGCGGTGCTCGGCCTCGGCAATCTCGGCGCGCTGGCCGGCAAGCCGGTGATGGAGGGCAAGGCGGCGCTGTTCAAGCGCTTCGCCGACGTCGATTCCATCGATCTCTGCATCGACACCGAGGATGTCGACCAGTTCGTCAACGCCGTGCGCTACCTCGGGCCCTCCTTCGGCGGCATCAACCTCGAGGACATCAAGGCCCCCGAGTGCTTCGTCATCGAGCAGCGCCTGCGCGAGCTGATGGACATCCCGGTCTTCCATGACGACCAGCACGGCACGGCGATCGTCGCCGCCGCCGGGCTGATCAATGCCTGCCACCTCACCGGACGGGCGCTGTCGGAGACGAAGCTCGTCATCAACGGCGCCGGCTCGGCCGCCATCGCCTGCGCCGAGCTGGTCAAGGCGATGGGCATGCGGCCCGAGCACATCCTGATGTGCGACACCAAGGGCGTGCTGTGGCGCGGCCGCACGGAGGGCATGAACCAGTGGAAGTCGGCCCATGCCGTCGCCACGGACCGCCGCACGCTGGCCCAGGCGCTGGAGGGCGCGGACGCCTTCTTCGGCCTGTCCGTCAAGGGCGCGGTGACGCCCGAGATGGTGCGGTCGATGGCGAAGGACCCGATCATCTTCGCCATGGCCAATCCGGACCCCGAGATCACCCCGGACGAGGCGCGCGCCGTGCGCCCCGACGTCATCATCGCCACCGGCCGTTCGGACTATCCGAACCAGGTCAACAACGTCCTCGGCTTCCCCTTCATCTTCCGCGGCGCGCTTGACGTGCGCGCCAGCACGATCAACGAGCCGATGAAGATCGCCGCGGCCGAGGCGCTGGCCATGCTGGCGCGCGAGGACGTGCCGGAGGAGGTGGCGGGCGCGGGCGGCGGCAAGGGGCTGCGCTTCGGGCCGGACTACATCATCCCGCACGCCTTCGACCCGCGCCTGATCGCCCGCGTCTCGCCGGCGGTGGCGAGGGCGGCGATGGAATCGGGCGTGGCGCGCAAGCCGCTGATCGACCCGCAGCGCTACGCGCGAGAGCTGGCCGGGCGCTTCGATGCCGGGATCAACGCGCTGGAGACCATCACGGAGCGGGTCAAGGCCAACCCGAAGCGCGTGGTCTTCGCCGAGGGCGAGGAGGAGAAGATCATCCGTGCCGCCATCGCCTACCGCAACGCGGGCTACGGCACGCCGGTCCTGGTCGGGCGCGAGGACCGCATCACGGCGACCGTGGCCGCGCTCGGCATCCCGCTGCCGGAGGGGATCGAGATCCACAACGCGCGGCTTTCGGGCAGCAACCGGCGCTACGCGGAGTTCCTCTATGCCCGCAAGCAGCGCCAGGGCTTCCTGTTCCGCGACTGCCAGCGGCTGGTGAACCAGGACCGCAATGCCTTCGCCGCCTGCATGGTGGCGATGGGCGATGCGGACGCCATGGTCTCCGGCGTCACCCGCTCGACCGGCGCGACGCTGGAGAACGTCATGCTGGCGATCGATCCGGCGCCGGAGACGGTGCTCTTCGGCCTGACGCTGATGCTGGCGCGGCGCTCCGGCACGGTGCTGATCGCCGATACCGCCGTCCATGAGCGGCCGAGCGCCGCGACCCTCGCCTGCATCGCCCGGCAATCGGCGACGGAGGCGCGCAAGCTGGGGCTGGAGCCGCGCGTCGCCTTCCTCTCCTTCTCCACCTTCGGCGATCCCGGCGGCACCATCACCGGCCCGGTGCGCGAGGCGGTCCGGCTGCTCGACCAGCAGGGGGCGGACTTCGAGTATGACGGCGAGCTGGCGGCGGATGTGGCGCTGAACCCGCAGCTGCGCGCGCTCTATCCCTTCTGCCGCCTGACCGGGCCGGCCAATGTGCTGGTCATGCCCGGGCTGCACGCCGCCCATATCCTGACCAAGGCGGTGCCGCACCTGACCAGCGCGACGACCATCGGGCCCCTGATGGTCGGGCTGTCGCAGCCGGTGCAGCTCATCAACCTGGGCAGCAGCGTCGCGCAGATCCTCGACATGGCCTGCTTCGCGGCGCATGGCGCGGTGACGCGCTAGAGCAGATCCCGATCCGGTGGCATCACCGGATCGGGCGAGCCGGCGCGAACGGGAAGCGCGCCGGCCTCGGATGGGCCGGGCCCCAAAGGGAGCGCCCCCTGGGGCCCGGCCGCGACTCACTCCGCCAGGCCGAGCCCCGTCAGATAGGCCGCGCCCTCGCGCAGCGTCGCCGGGTCGCGCAGTTCCAGGATCAGCCGCGCCGCCGGGGCGGACTGGGCCAGCGCCTCGAACAGCGCGCCCCAGCGGATGGTGCCGCGCCCGGGCGGCCAGTGGCGGTCGGCATACCCTTCGGTGTCCTGCAGGTGCACATGGTGCAGCGCCTGGCCGGCCAGGCGCACATGCACATCCGCCGGCGGGCCGCCGGTGCTGCAATGGGCGTAATGCGCGTGGCCGGTGTCGAGCGAGACGCGCACCGCCGTGCTGTCCAGCGCCGCCGCCAGGGCGATGCGGTCGCGCGGGTCCTTGTCCTCGATATTCTCGATGACCAGGGTGCAGCCCTGGGATTCGGCGCGGGCGATCACCTCGCGCAGCGTCAGCCGCACCCGCTCCAGGAGCTGCTCCCGGGCGCCCTCGAAGGCGTCGAGGTTGTTGTGGTCCCAGGTGGTGAAGGGCGAGTGCAGCACCATCTGGTCGGCGCCCACCGCCTCGCAGGCGGAGAGGCCCTGCAGCAGCCGGCGGGTGACCACGGCGCGGATCTCGGGGTCGTGGGAATCGATCTTGAAGCCCCAGAAGGGGCCGTGCAGGCCGCGCCGGCCGGTATGCCCGTCGAGCGCCGCGCGCACCCGCCGGGCGACCTCGAGCCAGTCGCCGTCCAGCACCTCGGCCCTGTGCAGGTCCTGGATCTCGATGTCGCGCTGGCGCTCCAGCAGCCAGTCGCGGTGCAGGGCGATGCCCTTCAGGCTGAGGGCGGCGCCCAGCAGGGGGCGGGTGGGGGATGTCATCGGCGGTCTCCTGGCATCACGCGGTGCGCAGCCGGGCCTAGAACGGCCGTGCTACGCCCCGGTGACGCTTCGGAGGCGGGAGGATGACGATTCCGGTGTCCTACCCCCGCCGCGCCTCGGCCGCGTCCACCGTGTTCTCCAGCAGGCAGGCGATGGTCATCGGGCCGACGCCGCCGGGCACCGGGGTGATGGCGCCCGCCCGCCCGCGCGCCGCGGCGAAATCGACATCGCCCACCAGCCGGCCGTCGGGCAGGCGGTTGATGCCGACATCGATCACCGTGGCGCCCTCGGCGATCCAGTCGCCCTTCACCATCTCCGGCCGGCCGGCGGCGGCGACCAGGATCTGCGCCCGGCGGCATTCGCCGGCCAGGTCCAGGGTGCGGGAATGCACCACCGTCACGGTGGCATCGGCGGCGAGCAGCAGCGCCGCCATCGGCTTGCCGACGATGTTGGACCGCCCCAGCACCACCGCCCGCGCCCCCGCGAGCGGCGTGCCGGCGGCGGCCAGCAGGTGCATCACCCCCTTGGGCGTGCAGGGCACCAGCCCCTTCTGCCCGGTGGCCAGCCGGCCGGCATTGACGGCGTGGAACCCGTCCACGTCCTTGGCCGGGTCGATCGTCTCCAGCACGGTGGCGGCGCGGATCTGCGCCGGCAGCGGGAGCTGGACCAGGATGCCGTCCACGGCCGGATCGGCGTTGAGCCGCCGCACGACATCGAGCAGCGCCGCCTCGCTGGTGTCCTCCGGGAGCTGGATCGTGGCGCTGTCGAGCCCCGCCTGCTGCGCCGCGCGGTCCTTGTTGCGGACATAGACGCCGCTGGCCGGGTCGTCGCCCACGCGGACCACCCGCAGGCCGGGAGCATAGGGCAGGGCGGCGACCCGGGCGGCGATCCGCGCCCGCAGCGCCGCGGCCACGGCCTTGCCGTCGATGATGCGCGCGGTCATTCGATTCTCTCCAGTTGCTCGGCCAGTCGGAGGGGGTCGCCCTCGATCCGGCAGGTCTTCTCGCGCGATGCCGCGCCGTGCACCACCGCGATGGCGGAAGGGGGGACATGCAGGGCGGCGGCGAGCAGGGCGCAGATCGCCCGGTTGGCGCGGCCATCCTCCGGCGCGGCATTGACCGCCACCCGCAGGCGCGGTCCGCCCAGGGCCTCCATCCAGCCCTGGATGCCCTCCCGCCGGGCCCTGGGCTGGGCCTTGACCCGCAGCTCCACTCCGCCGGGGAGGCCGCGCCAGCCCTTCGGCGGTTCCGCCCCTGCCTCCGCCCCTGGCACCGCGGCCGTCAGGCGGCCACCAGCGGCCAGAGGGTGGTCCAGAGGAAGATGCGGAAGGCATAGAGCAGCAGGATCAGGATCATCGGCGAGATGTCGATGCCGCCGAGATTGGGCAGGAAGTTCCGGATCGGCCGCAGCGCCGGCTCGGTGATCTTGTAGAGGAAGTCGCCCACCGCCCAGACGAAGCGGTTGCGGGTGTCGAGCACGTTGAAGGCCACCAGGAGGCTGAACACCGCCGCGATGATCAAAGCCCAGACATAGAGACCGATCGCCTGATCGAGGAACCAGAACACCGCGTACATCGCCATCCCCTTGTGGTGAGGCCTCCATCTACGAAGCCCGGGGGGCGGCGGCAAGCGCCGCTTGACTTGTTCTGCGACCTCCGCGATAAGCCCGCCACTGCGCGTGTGGGGCTGTAGCTCAGATGGGAGAGCGCCTCGTTCGCAATGAGGAGGTCAGGGGTTCGATTCCCCTCAGCTCCACCACCGCGCGCTCTATTCTATTGTTTTCCAAGACAATATGCCTTCCAGTTGGCTACCGGATCGCACTCCGGTAGCCAACGCTCGTTCAGGTTTCGGTCCTGGCGGGCCTCGCAAGCCGCGCCACGGTGCGCGCCGCCATCCGGCGCTGGTTCACCTCCCTCGTGTAGTGCTCCACCATTTTCAGGCTCTGCCCGGTGATGGATGCGATCTCATGCGGCGTGCAGCCGGCCTCGGCCAGGCGGCAGCAGGTGGCTTTCCGCAGGCCATGCGGGGGCAGCTTGAGCCCGGCCTTCTCGGTCACCTCGCGGAACCAGTTGTAGAAGGCGGTCTGTGACGCGAAGGGGGCGCCGAGCTGGGTCATCAGGAAGGCCAGATGGCCGCCCGGATGCGCCGCCAGCGCCTCAGCCAGTTCTCCGTGCATGGGGATGGCCATCTCCTTCCCGGTCTTCTGCTGGCGCACCAGGATGGCGCCCTGGCGAACGTGCTGGGGGCCCATGCGGATCACGTCGCCCGACCGCTGCCCGGTATAGAGCAGCAGGGCCAGCGCCAGCCGCGCCCGGGTGCCCAGGGGGTGGGTGGCCTCGAAGGCGGCGATATCCTCCTCGGTCCAAGTCGGATGCGGCTTGGCCTGATACTTGGGCGGGCGCACGTCCCGGGTAGGCAGGTCGTCCCGCATGCCGGTATCGAAGGCATGGCGCATGGCCTGCCGGATGACGTTCAGCAGGGCGCGCGCCGCGGCCGGGGTCTTGGCCTTGCTGGAGAGGATGGCCCGGACGTGCGAGGGCTGTAGCTCGCGCACCAGGTCATCGGCGTAGTCCTTCAGCAAATCCTCGAAGATCCGCCGGTAGCGGAGCTGGGTGGCCTCGGCCATCGCCTCGAAGCGGGGCGAGCCGTACCAGGACGCCGCCAGGGCGGCCATGCTGCCCGGCCGGGTGCGGCGCTCACCGATCGGCGGCGGTTTCCCTTCCAGGGCCTTCTGGTAGGCCGTCATGAACTCGGCCGAGCCGGGCTGCCCACGGAGACGGATCTTCACCGTCCCGCGCCGGAAGTAGTGATAGGTCACACGGCCTTTGCGGAACTCGTGGACGTAGGGCAGCCTCAGCTTGGTCATTGCGCCAGAACCCGATCCCAGGACGAACCGCCATCCTTGCCCTTACCGCCGCGCCGGGGGAGGAGGTTCACCGCCGATCGGATTTCCTCCGTGTTCCACAGCACGCGCTTGTCGATGGTCCGGGGCTCGGGCATGCGGCCGTCCAGGACCATCTCATCGAACTTGGTCGTGGAGACGCCGACCAGCGCCGCCGCGGCTTCCCGGGCGACCAGGAAGGGCAGGATGCCGGGCGGGAGGTGGTCGTAGCCCGCCATCACGCCACCACCGGACCGTCGTTGTCAGGCTTCGGCTTGGTGGGGCGAGGGTTCCAGCCCTCGATTTCCCGGATCTCGTCGGGATCGAGGATGCCGGCATCCACCGCGATCTTATGAGACTGCCACCGGGCCTCTGCGTCGGCCCGCATCAGACCCGACATATCGAGCTCGATCAGGCAATCGGCACTACTTGCTCCGAAGACGCTGCGCTCGAACTCGGCTTCGATCTTCCGGGCTAGCGGTGCCAGGCTGAACTGGGCGAACCAGCGCCCGGCCTCGCGGCTATTGGTGAAGGTGCCGTGGCTCAGATCCTGCACGATCGGCGGCGGCACCTGGAACAGGCGGCACAGCTCCTCAACGGTAAAGCGCCGGCTGGCCAGCACCTCGGCATCCTCGGGGCTCACGGAGCAAGGGGTCCAGGCCAGGCCGTCCCCGAGAACCATGATCTTCTTTGCGTTATGAGCCCCGGCCCAGTTGATCTGAGCCTGGGCTTTCAAACGTGCGGCGGTGTCGGGCGAGATAGCTCCCGGTGCCGATAGGACGCCGCTGGGGGTGGCTTGGTTCTGCCAGACCGCTCCGGACCATTCCTGGAGAGAAGCCGCGTTGCGCAGAACATCCGGCGCCCGGCTAATGCGGGAGCGACCGACAATCCCGTCATCGCTCCGGTCGCGGACGTGCAGCACCTCACCTTCAAGAAGGCGGCGCGTCGGCCCCCGATCGGTCAGGACGTCATACGCAATGCGGCCCGATGGCAGGACGACGACGGCGACGCTGAGCCAGGGGACAGGCAGGAGCGCGGTCGGGCGGCCTGCGCCGTCATACGCGATCTCCGCCATGCCATTCCCGTACAACAGCACCTGGGCCACCAGCCATTCCACGAAGTCCGGCCAAGTGAGACGACCATCGCTCGGATTGCGCACCAAACGGGCCACCGGATGGTCGTACAGTTCTGTGCGGCCATTGGGCTTCCGGCGGTACACATAGGCCGGCAGGCTGGCCATGACGCTGCTGACAGCGCTGACGCAAGCGGTAACGGTCGCCAGGTTCTCCGCCAGGATCGGGCTCACGGCACCTGGCCCATGGGTGGGCGCGACGCCGAAATACTGACCGAAGCTGCCCCAATCCAGGGCCCTTGTTTCCGCCTTGCCGAAGAAGCGAGAGAGGATGCCCATCAGATCGTCTCCAGCCAGCGGCGGCGGGACGCGGCGCCATCGAAGCCCTGTTGCTGGCTGCGGGCCTGGATGGAGGTGGCGGCATAGGCCGGATGGGCATGGACCACGCTCACCTCGACGAGTTCCACCGCGCGCAGTTCACGCTGATCGCGGCTCGACCACGCCTCGTCCGTGACACGGAAGCCGAAGGACATGCCGCCCAGATCCCGGCGCTCGGCCAGGGCCAGCACGTCGCGGCCGAGCTGGGTGTCGGGCACATCCAGCTCGAAGCGCAGGCCCTTGGCATCCTCCTCCAGCCGCAGCGTGCCGGAGCTGGTGCGGGCCAGCAGGCGGCCGGGATCGTGATCCACCAGGGCCAGCACGTCCTTCTTTGCCAGCAGCGAAGCCCGGAAGGCACCGACGCGGATCGTCTCGGAGAAGCCGCCGATCCTGGCGGCCACCCCGAACGTCGCCGCGTAGCCTTCCAGGCGGCGCCCGGAGGCACGCAGCTCGACGGCCGCGCGCCTTTCCATCCCGTCAGGGAACCGGGCCGCGCTCATCAGGCCACCGCGTCGGTGATGGCGGCGAAGCTCTCCGGGTGACGCACGGCGATATCCACCGTCATCATCGCCCGGATCTGCACATTGCCCTTCGCGTAGGCTGTGCTCTCGTAGGGGTTCACCAGAATGTCGAGCTCGGACCAGACGCCGATAATGAGATCCGACCAGTTGCCATAGATCAGCGCCGACAGGTTGTTGCCGGTGCCCTTGCTCAGGTTGCTCGGCACCAGGTTGCTGACGGCGACCGTCTGGCCCTGGAACACCGTGGCGAGGCCCAGCGGAACGCCCGTGGTATCCTTCAACTTCGCGGCGGCGCGGCGCACCTTTGTGTTGATCAGGAAGCCCGTGCCGGCAGCATTCGCGTCGTCCACCAGCCCGACCAGATCGGCCACCGCGTCATAGGTCAGCGCGCCGCCGTTCGTGCCGAGGGACACGGTGCCGATGCCCGCGGTGTTCAGGATGCCGCGCGGCTGGTTGCTGGTGCCCGTGCCGGCGATGGCGGCCGTGTCCAGCTTCTCGGCCAGTTCCAGCGCCATATCGTTCCGGGCGAGCTGCTCGACGTCCGGGCTGCTCTGCAGCACCATGTTGCGCGACCATTCGCTGATCACGCCGGCATGCTTCGGCGTCAGGGTAATCGCCTCGAACTGCGGATCGCTGTTCGGCAGGGGGCTGTTCTCGGCCACCCACCCGGCGGTCACGCTGGCCTTCCGGCGCGGAATGGAGAGATTGCCGGTCAGGCCGGTGAGCACCGTCGCGCCCAGCGAGCGGACGCGCGTGGTGCTGCGCAGGCGGTCGATGAACAGGTCCGGGCGATGCTCGGTCGCGATCAGGTTGCCGCCGGGGCCGCCCGCCGGGGCCGCCGTGGTCAGCACGCGCTGCTCCATGGGCTGGCCCATGTGCCAGTAGAGACCCTGCGCCTTGCGGCCGGAGCGGCGCTCCAGCTCGGCGCTGATCTCGCGGGCGCGGCCGGCGGCGTGGTCGGTACCCCCCATGCCGGCCCGCACTACGTCGAGCAGGCCGACGCGGGCCGCCTCGCGATCCAGGTTGGCATCGCCGGTGCCGTTCAGGGGCTGGCCCTGCATGCGGCGTTCGGTATCGTCCAGTGTCACCTGCCGGCTGATGCGCTGCTCCAGCGTGTCCAGATCAGCTTTGAGAGCATCCCAGCGGCTGCGCTGGTCCAGGCTCAGTTCGCCATTCTCGGCCGGCTTGTCGTTGATGGCGCGCAGCTCAGCAGCGATGGCCGCGCGGCGCTCCAGCATCTCGCGAAGGGTCATGGTTGTTGTCCACGAAGGAAGCCGTCGCGAGCGGCGTATCAGCGGGGTCGCGGCCGGTCAGGGCGCGATATGCTTCGATGGCCGCGGTACGAGACCGCTGCCGAATGTCAGGATCAATGCAGAGGATGCGCTGATCTCGATTGAAGCGCGGCAGCCACAGAACGACTTCGCCGCGCTCAATCTTCGTGAGCCGCGCACCGATGATCAGCAACGGACCAAGCTGGAGATTAAGCCTGGCATAGATGGTTCCGCCGCCCGTCTGTTGCGGCGTGCTGAACACATCCATGGAGGTGATGGCGATGGTGAAGGTCATCACGCCGTGGCCGTACCACCGTCCAGGACCGTCCGGACATGCGCGACAACGGAGCTCACATCGACGATCGTGGCGGAAGGGCTGAGCAGCGCCAGAAGGCGCGTCGCCCCGTCCGAAGCCTTGATGTTCCGCAGCCGCACCTTGCTATCCGTCGCGCTGTGCGACGGCATGACCACGAGCAACGTGCGGCCTTCCTGGTAGAGCTGACCAGGCAGCCGCTTTCCGATGAAGACGCCATTGCCTGCATCGTGGAACGGATCGCCGAAGTCCGTGAACTTCGCCGCCGCCGCCGCGGCATCGACAGGCCGAAGGCCATGCCGAACCAACTGCGCGGTGAGGGCGATATGAACGACGCGGCGGAACGACAAGAGCAGGGGAATTCCCCTGCCTCGCCTGTCCATGTCGTCCTCCGGGATGAGCAGCGCAGCGCTCGGTCCATTCGACCAGCTTTTTAGTTTGTCCGTGCTGATCCCTGCCGCCACACAAGCGACGGCAGAGCTGTAACGCTCGATATGATCGGACGAGGGGTCGGACATGAAGGCTCTCCTTTCGCCTGAGTATAAGCCTTCACTCTTAAGAGTTGAAGCCCTAACTCTTGCTTTCTTGCCTTTGAGAGAGGGCCCACCGCTGCCGCTGCTCCAGCCACCCTAAGTGCTTCTCGGCATTCCCCGGCAGAAGGAGCCAGCCGGGCTCGTAGCCGAACTGCTCCTCGATCTCGGCGGCCAGCGCCTGCTTCCGGCCGTCGCGCCAGGCCAGCTCCAGCTCAAGGCAGAGAATGCGGAAGCGGAGCCAGAGCTTGCGGAGACGCTTCATGCCCGGCCCTCCAGCAGCCGGAGAACATCCTCGGTGAGGCTCCGCACGGCTTCCTCCTCAGAATTGAGGGCGTCGCCGTCGAGATCGGTCTGCACCCGGCGGCGCATCACCTTGGCCTTCCAGACCAGCCCGGCCGTCGTCTGCGCCGGGATCTCGTGCAGGGCTTCCAGGGTCTCGTTCATCTCCGGGACGAGCGCCCGCTGGGCATCGCCGAAGCGGTCGCGCTCCACCTTGTCGCCGGCATCGTCCGCCTCGCATTCCAGTTCGAACAGCCGATCCCATGTGTCCTCAATATTGAGGACACGCTGGCAGAGGGTGATCAGTTCAGCGTCAGGGTTGTCCTCAATATGAATGACCTTTGCCACCACCGGCGCGACGGCCATCGGCGCCAGGGCTGCGGTGATGAGCACTGATCTTCTCCCGCGGCTCACAGCGTCACCGCCAGGCCAGTGCAGGCCATGAAGAGGGCGGAACAGGCGACGATGCAGGCGCGGATGGCCCGGTCGCCAGGATCGGCAAGCGTCCGTTTCGCGGCGGGGGGCCGCTTAACCGGCGGCGGTGGTGGGACCCACGGTTCCCGCGCCGGCCAGACGAAGGCCAAGACCGGCGGCCGGTCGCCGTTCGCCAGATAGGCCATGGAGCGTCGCAGCAAGCCGGGGCGGTAAACCTGACCAGCGGGCAGGTTTGGCGGCGCAGCGCTGCGGAAGGGTGCGGGGCGGATCATCGCACCAGTTCCCCCTCGATCATCATGCGGCGGGGTTTGGAACCGCTGCGGTTCAGAACCACCCCCTCGGCCAGCCCGGCGGCCTCCAGGGCATCCCAGCCGGGGAAGGGCTGCAGCCTATGTTCGGCATAGGGCGTCAGGGTGGCAGGCTGCAGGCTACGCTCGTCATCGGCATCAGCCTCGTGGTCCCAGTCCGGCTCCATGTCCGCGGACGGCGCGTCATAGGCGTCCAGCAGGTCGATCAGGCGGGCGATGAGGGCCTCGATACGGGCGCGGTCGGGTGCGTCAAGTTGACGCACCTTGGCGGGCAGTCTTCTTCTAGACGCGAGGATAGCGTCAGGGGTAAGGGCGCGCGTAGCCATGAGCCAATGCCTCCAGCATCGGGTTGTGGTTAGGCACGTCTCCGGGATCCGACCCCCGGAGGCCTGCCGCCTTGCCTCAGCAAGACACTGGCTACATAATGGCTACGCAGTGAGAGTGTCAAGCCAGTGGCTATACAAGAAAAGCGGTTGAAGACGGCTCAGGTAAACCTTCGGTTGCTGCCGGAGATGAAAGCTGCTGCCGAGAAGGCCGCTTCCGACGATCAGCGGTCGCTTACCTCACTGATCGAAAAACTGCTGGCGGACCATCTGCGCGAGAAGGGCTATCTGCCCAGAGCGGAAGATTGAGGCGGCATAAAGAAGCCCGCCCCTGGATGGGACGGGCCGGCTTAAGCAACCAAAAAAAATCGCTTAGCTTAAACTGCTGCCATCAAGGATAGGCGCGAGCATGCTCCTCGCAGATCCGATCAACGGTCTCCCAAAGAGGTTCCCCAGGCTGACGCTTACTCTTAATGTAAACCTCTGCTCCCAAGCTGGAGTTGAGCGTGGCTCTGGTCCGCCTCCGATTATTCGTTCGGAGGGTTGCCACCACGATATTAATGTCGGCTTCATCGCAACCATACATGGCGGCGAGAGTGGCGATATCGACGCCTGACTTGCGTTGCCGGCGGATTTCCCCCTGCTGCTCTTCGTCAAATTTTACAGGTGGTCGAAGCGCAACGGTAATGGGGGAGATACTACCGCAGCCCCTACTGGGAGGCTTGCTAGGAATGAAACTCATCAGATTTAGCCTTTACAATGGGTAAGCGCGTTGCGCGCGCTGCGCCACGGAAAGGACTTGCCTCGCTATTCAAAGCCGCCTACACACGGCCTACCACGATCGCTAACGCAAGCACTGCTGCTACCATGAAGCAGCAGAATTATTGGTTCTAAGCATGATCGGCTGGCAGGCTCTTCATGCTAAGGTTGCAATAACCCAAAGCTTCACTAGCTTGTGACCGGCCGCTGAGTCGAGTCAAAATTTGCACAATGCGCTATTTTTTGGCGTCTGCGCATCTGCGCAGGCGCTTTTGCAGTTTGACAGCGACCCTTTCGAGGTTTGGTTGAAGATTTTTTACCCTTCTTTCAACCCCTAAACCCCCCCCTCCGTTTTTGCTCCTGCTGCAAAAGAAGGCCCACCACGGTCCAGGGGCCCATCAGCCCTGAGCGATTTTCTCTCGCGCCGTCGCCAGCACCTCGGCCGCCACGGCCTCAGAGAGCCGCTGGGGCAGGCTGACCGCCGGCAGCCATCGCCCAGTTCGCGGATGCCGGAAGACCGGCGCAGCACAGCTCAGAGAGCCATCAGCCGCGCGGTTCACCTGCACGCCCTGTAGCGTCACCACCAGCCCGGCCACCTCGACCGCCACCACGGCCAGCGCTACCAGCCGCCCGGCGCCCAGCACCGGCTCCACGCCCAGCACCTCATAGCCCACGGATACCGTCTCGCTCATGGCATCCCCGGGCTACGGGCCAGCCGGCGCAGCGCATGCACCAGCTCGGCCTTCTCGATGTGGAACGCCTCGGGGTCGCGATGGCTCGGGCAAAGCCGGGACAGGCGGCGGGCGAGATCCTCGATGCACTGACGCACTCTGAAGTGCGTCAGTGCTAGTGCTTTGTTTTTATTGCCCGCAATGTTGCGGACTGACGCACTGACGCATTTCCCCCTACGTACTTTCTCACCCCCACCACCATACCCCCTTGCCCCCTCTACCCCTCCCCCAGGGGTCCAATAGAATGCGTCAGTATGCGTCAGTGCGTCAGATACTTCTTTTAAATCAACAATTTGCGCCTCCTGACGCACCCCATGTGCGTCAGTAAATCGGCCATGTGCGTCAGTAAGTGCGTCAGTCATGGCAGCGGCCCCTTAACCCAGTGCCGCTCCCCGGCCGCTCCGCTCCGCGCCCCCCGCACCCAGCCGAGCCGCTCCAGCGCGGCGGCGATGCGGCGTTGGTCGGCGGTGCCGATCTTCGCTGTCTCGATGCACAAGGCACCGCGTGCGACATGCAACACGGTCACCCTCTGCTTGCCTGCCAGCCATTCGGCAATGGCCTGTTCCCAGGCGTCGGCCTCGTATCGCTGTTCCTGCTCGCTGCGGATGTGCTCGGCCTCGAAGTCGCGGGTCGGCCACCACTGCGTGCCCTGGCGATACAAGGCATAGGCCTCGGCGAAGAGCTGGTCGCGGTCCCGGCCGAGCCCGGCCACGTCCAGCACAGGAGCCACCTTCACCGGCCAGAACCGCCGCCCGCCGGTCTCGTCCCGCAGGTAGGCGGTCTTGTTGGTGGTGCCGATGAAGACGCACTGCCGGGGCTCTATGACATCCTTCCTGCCGTAGCTCGGGCGGTAGCGCTCGATGGGCCGGGTGATGAAGGCCTTGAGCGCGGCGGCCTCGGCCTTGTCGAGCGCCGACATCTCGGCCACCTCGATCAGCCACTTGCCGTTCAGATGCTGCGACACGTCCTTGCCGCCGCGGATGTCCGGCAGGTTGTCGCTGAACCATGGCCCGCCCAGCACGGCGCAGGCAGTGGACTTCATGGCCCCCTGCGCGCCTTCCAGCACCATCATGTAGTCGGCCTTGCAGCCGGGCTGGAACACGCGGGCCACCATGGCGACCATGAACATGGTGCCGATGCCGGCGGTGTAGGGTGTGGCCTCGGCGCCGAGATAGGTGTGCAACCACGTCGCCAGCCGCGGCTGGCCGTCCCAGAACAGCCCGTTCAGATACTGCTGCACCGGGTGAAAGCCCCGCTCCCGGGCCCGTAGCGACACGGCCTGGTGCACCGTGTCCTTGCTCACCCTCTCCAGCCCCTGGCGTTGCAGGAACTCCTGCAGGGCGCTGACATCGGCATCCTGCACCGGCCGGGCCTCTTCCGACGGGCACAGGCTGGACGGCACCGGCCGCGCCAGGATCTCGGCACGCAGCATCTGGTCATAGGCCAGCAGGTCCGTGAGGTGCCGGTCGGCGCGCAGCGCCAGCATGACGTTCGCCAGATTGCCGCGCGGGTCGCCTTCCTTGTCGGTCTGGCACCGCTCCAGCCAGGAGGGCGGCTCCAGATCCTCATCCTCCTGTTCCAGCCCAGACGCCGCGTCGGGGCCGCTCTCCGGCTCGGCGGGCGGCTCCCAGGCCTTGGCCTGCTGCACCAGTTCCAGCAACCGTGGGATGGTTCCGCCGGCGGCCAGCCAGTCGGTCACGTCCCCCTTCTCCGGCAGATCAGGTAGGGCCAGGATGCCGACGAAGGCGGCGGTGCCGTGCAGGTTCCGCGCGACCGCCTCGGCATGGTCCCGGCCCACCGCGTCATTGTCCGGCAGGATCACGACGCGCCGGCCCTGGAACCACTTGGCGAAGTGCGACGGCCATTTGCCCGCGCCTTCGGGATTGCAGGTGGCCAGCATCCGATGGGCGGCCAGGCTCTCCACGTCCTTCTCGCCCTCGACAACGAAGATCGTGTCCATCTCGGCGCAGGAGGCCAGCAGCTCGGGCAGCCGGTAAGGCACCTTCTCGATGCCCGCCACGCCCGGCTTCCAGCCCTCATCCACGGAACGCCACTGGCGGAAGGTCTTCTTGCCGTCCTGGACGTGCCGGGTGACGCGGTAGACGACGCAGCCGTCCGCATCGCAATAGTCGTATTGGGCGATAGGAGGCGGCAGCGGCTTATGCTTGGTGGGCTTCCGCCAGATGCCGGGCCGGCTATCCACGATCTCGGCGCCGATCTCGCGCTTGAGCCAGTCGATCTCCCGGCCCCGCGGCACCCGGCCCTCGACGCGGATCAGGTCCAGCACACCGCCGCCGACCTTATCGACGTGGTTGTACCAGACCCCGCGCTTGTCCCCGCCGACGTTCACGCTGATGCGGCCGTTCTCGGAATAGCGCCACTCCGTACCGCCCCCCAGGATGTCGCTCGGCTCACCCAGCAGCCGCCGCGCCACCGGCTCGATGAAGCTGGCAAAGTCGGTCATGCCAGCGCCTCCGAGAGCCGGAAATCCGCTCCCTCACCGGTAGCCACATGGCCCAAAAATCGTTGATTTTGCTGGCCGGTTCCGGCATAGGGTGGCTGGTGTAAGTCGTTGATCGGGAAGGCTTCCGAGCCTCCCCTCAGCTCCACCACCGCGCAGGTTTCCCCCTCCGTCTTCCAATCAGATGGTCCGTAAGCAGCCGGTCGGGCGGCAAGGCTGAACCGCCCCTCAGGCCCGCGGGTGGTCGTCCGCCGCCGCGCCCTCCGGGTGCCACAGCCCGGCCAGCATCCCGCCGAGTTCGCCCGCCGCCTGGCGCAGCGCCGGCAGCAAGCGCGCCACCACGGTCGTCTCGTCGATCGCCTCGCGCAGATACATCAGGTTCAGCGCCGCCACCGCCTCCTCCCGCACCAGGACGGGCACGCCGATGGAGCAGGCCAGGCCGCCGTAGTCGCGGCGGGAATAGGCCTCGTTCATCACCGCATAGCCGCGCCGGCGGATGTCCTGCAGCAGCGCCGCCAGCGCCTCCGGCTGCCGTGCCACCGCGTCCCAGGGCTCGCGCGAGCGGGCGGCGAGGTCGAGCGCCCGCTCCCGCTCCGCCGGGCCGCAATGCGCCAGGAAGGCGAGGCCGAGCGAGGTCGCCAGGATCGGGGCGCGGAAGCCGGGCCGGCGCTGGAACAGGAAGCGGCCGCCCTCGTCGCGGCTGGTATGCACCACCACCATGGCGTCACCGTCGAAGACCGCGATGTCGGAGGGCCAGCCGATGCGCTGGCGCAGCGCGGTCATCGTCGGCGTGGCGGCGATCCCGACCTCGCGCTGCATCTCGTAGCCGGCCGAGAGCTCCAGGGTGCGGCCGGTCGGCAGATAGAAGGGCTGGCCCGGCTGGCGCGTGACGAAGCCGGCATGGATCAGCGTCTCCAGCATCCGCACCACCGTGGGCTGGCTGAGGCCGGTGGCCTGGTGGATCTCGCGCACCGTGGCGCGGGGCAGGCGGTTGACCAGGCGCAGCACGTCGAGGCCGCGCAGCAACGCCGTGACGGGATCATAGGATGGCATGGCGCCTCGAGGCTCCCTGGGACAGCGGGCGGGCCGGCGGGCGGCCGCGGATTCGCCGTTCACGGCCCGCATTCCCTATGCCATACTGTTCTGAAATTCAATTTCAACGAATGAAATTTATGCCTCGCGCCCTGGTGCGAGGGCGGCGAGGGGGAGGGCCCGCATGGGCGGAGCGCGGCGGACAGGACGGGGAGAGGACGCGTGAGCGGGGTGGAGGACAGCGGCGCCGCGCCGCTGGCGGGCCTGAAGGTGCTCGACCTGTCGCGCGTGCTCGCCGCGCCCTGGGCCACCCAGATCCTGGGCGATCTCGGCGCCGAGGTGCTGAAGGTCGAGCAGCCGGGGCGCGGCGACGACACGCGCGGCTGGGGTCCGCCCTTCCTGGAGGATGGCTCGGCCCGGCCGGACGCCGCCTATTATCTCTGCGCCAACCGCAACAAGCGCTCGCTCGCCATCGACTTCGCGCAGCCGGAGGGCGCCGCGCTGGTGCGCCGCCTGGCGGCGGAGGCCGATGTGCTGGTGGAGAACTTCCGCACCGGCGGGCTGGCGAAGTACGGGCTGGACGCCGCCAGCCTGCGCGCCGGAAACCCGCGCCTGATCTATTGCTCCATCACCGGCTTCGGGCAGACCGGCCCCTATGCCGCGCGCGGCGGCTACGACTTCCTGGTGCAGGGGCTGAGCGGGCTGATGAGCATCACCGGCCGCCCGGACGGCGTGCCGGGCGGCGGCCCGATGAAGGTGGGCATCCCGGTCAGCGACCTGTTCACCGGCCTCTACGCCACCGTCTCCATCCTCGCCGCGCTGAACGAGCGGGGCCGCAGCGGCCTCGGCCAGCATCTCGACTGCGCCCTGCTCGACAGCCAGCTCTCGGTGCTGGTCAACCAGGCGATGAACTACCTGGTCGGCGGCGTCACGCCCCGGCGC
The DNA here is from genome assembly GCF_016107285.1 of Roseomonas sp. KE0001. Taxonomy (GTDB): domain Bacteria; phylum Pseudomonadota; class Alphaproteobacteria; order Acetobacterales; family Acetobacteraceae; genus Pseudoroseomonas. Next base: position 118,332 of record NZ_RCVQ01000002.1, read on the forward strand.
CTGGGCAACGACCACCCGAACGTCGTGCCCTATCGCGACTTCGCCGCGGCGGACGACTACATCATCGTCGCCTGCGGCAATGACGGACAGTTCCGGGCGCTGTGCCGCCTGCTCGGGCTCGAGGCGCTGGCGGCCGACGCGCGCTTCGCCACCAATGCCGGCCGCGCCCGCCACCGCCGCGAGCTGGAGGTGACGCTGGCGCATGCCATCGCGCCCTGGAAGGCGGCCGACCTGCTGGCCGCGATGGACGCGGCCGGCGTGCCGGGCGGGCCGATCAACACCATCGACCAGGTGCTGGCCGATCCGCAGGTGGCGGCGCGCGGCCTGCTGCGCGAGATGCGGCGCCAGGACGGCACGCCGGTCACCGTCATCGGCTACCCGGTGCGGTTCGGCCGCACCCCGCCGCGCTACGATCTGGCGCCGCCGCGCCTCGGCCAGGACACGGCCGCGGTGCTGGCGGAGCGGCTCGGCCTCGATGCCGCCGAGCTGGAGCGGCTGCGCGCCGCCGGCATCGTGCAGATGGCGGAGGAGGCGGCGGCATGAGCGGGGCGGTTCCCGAGCTGCCGCGCCGGCTGGCGCTGGAGGGCTGCACCAACCTCCGCGACCTCGGCGGCTACCGCGCCGCCTACGGGCGGCGGGTCCGCTTCGGGCTGGTGTTCCGCGCCTCCGCCCTGGGCGCGCTGACGGAGGCCGACCTGCTGGCGCTCGGCCGCCTCGGTCTGCGCACCGTCTGCGACCTGCGCGGCGAGCGCGAGCGCGCCCGCATGCCCTCCCGCCTGCCCGATCCGGCGCCCGACGTGGTTTCGCTGCCGATCGAGCCCACCGTCGGCGCCTCGCTGCGCGACATCCTGGAGCATGGCCAGGCGACGGGCGAGGATGTCGTGTCGCTGCTGGCCGAGGCCTATCGCGCCTATGCCACCGACAAGCTGCCGCAATACCGCGCCCTGCTCGCCCTGGTGGCGGAGCCGGGGCGGCTGCCGCTGGCCTTCCACTGCACCGCCGGCAAGGACCGCACCGGCTTCGGCGCGGCGCTGCTGCTGACCGCGCTCGGCGTACCGCGCGAGGTGATCCGGGAGGACTACCTCGCCACCAACCGCTTCTGGACCGGCAGCGGCCTGCTGCCGCTGACCACGCCGCCGGCGGTGGCCGAGGCGCTGATGCGCGCCCACGCGCCGCTGCTCGACGCCGCGCTCGACACCGCGCTCGCCGGTCATGCCGATACCGCCGCCTTCCTGGAGGCGGCGCTGGGCCTGGATGCGCGCCGCCTCGCCGCGCTGCGCGACAGCCTGCTCGAATGACCGAACGCTGAACGACAACGCGCCGCCGGCAGAAGCGGCCGTGTCCAGGGGAGAAGACCGATGCTGAGACGAACCATCCTGGCGGGCCTGCCCGGCCTGCTCGCGGCGCCGGCCCTGCTGCCGGCGGCCCCGGCCCGCGCGGCGGAGGCCTTTCCGGGCCGGCCGGTGAGCATCGTCGTGCCCTTTCCGCCCGGCGGCGCCACCGATGTCATGGCGCGGACGCTGGCCGACCGCATGGCGCCGGCGCTCGGCCAGCCGGTGATGATCGACAACAAGCCCGGCGCGCAGACGGTGATCGGCGCCGATGCCGTGGCGCGCGCCACGGCCGATGGCCACACCCTGCTGATGTCCTCGGGCACGACGCTGACGCTCAACCCGCTGCTGCCCGACAAGCTGCCCTACCGGTTCGAGGACTTCGCGCCCATCGTGCTGTGCAGCAAGCTGCCCTTCGCCATCGTGGTGCGCGACGGCCTGCCGCGCGACCTCGACGGTTTCATCAGGCTGGCGAAGTCCCAGCCCGGCAAGCTGAACTACGGCTCCAACGGTCCGACCAGCTTCAACAACATCGCCGCCATCGTCGCCTTCGAGGGGCTCGGCATCAGGCTGACCGAGATCACCTATCGCGGCGACGCGCAGCAGCTCACCGACCTGATGGCCGGCACGCTCGACGTCATCGTCGTCGGCGGCAGCTCGGGCCTCGCCGCGCACCGCTCGGGCCGCGGCCATATCGTCGCCTGGACCGGCGACCGGCGCCTCGCCGTGACCCCCGACATCCCGAACGTCTCGGAACACGGGCCGGACATGGTGGCGCAGACCTGGTTCGGCCTGCTCGCGCCGGCGAAGACGCCCGCGGGCGTGGTGGAGAAGCTGAACGCGGCGGCGCAGAAGGGGCTGGAGAACCCGGCGCTGCAGGAGCGGCTGCTGTCCGAGGGGCAGTATGTCGCCGGTGGCACGCCGGAGGAATTCGCCACCTTCCTGCGGAGCGAGATGGACCGCTGGCGCCCGCTCGTTCGGCGCCTGACCGGGGCGGGCTGAACCCATGCCGGGCACCCTTCTCGTCGCCGGCGCGCTGGGGCTGGTCGGGCGCGCGGCGCTGCAACGCTTCGAGGCCGCCGGATGGGAGGTCATCGGCCTGTCCCGCCGGCCGCCCGACTTCGGGACGCGCGCGCGCTTCCTGGCGCTCGACTTGATGGACGCGGCGGCCTGCCGCGCCACGCTGCCCGGCCTCGGCGTCACGCACCTGGTCTATGCGGCGCTGCAGGAGAAGCCGGCGCTGCGGGCCGGCTGGCTGGACGCGGAGCAGATCAAGACCAACCGCGCCATGCTGGCCCATACCCTGGCCGGGCTGGAGGGCGGGCCGCTGCGGCATGTCGCGGTGCTGCAGGGCACCAAGGCCTATGGCGTGCATCTCGGCCAGATGCCGATTCCCGGCCGGGAGGACGCGCCCCGCCACATGCACCCGAACTTCTACTGGGCGCAGGAGGATCTGCTGCGCGAGCGGGCCGCGCGCGGCGGCTGGCACTGGACCGTGCTGCGCCCGCAGGCGGTGATCGGCCATGCGCGCGGCAGCGCCATGAACCTGCTGGCGGCGATCGGCGCCTATGCCGCGATCAGCCGCGAGCTTGGCCTGCCACTGGTCTATCCCGGCCGGGGCGACCGCATCACCGAGGCGACCGATGCCCGGCTGCTGGCCTCGGCCCTGCTCTGGGCGGCCGGGGCGGAGGCGGCGCGGGACCAGATCTTCAACGTGGCGAATGGCGACGTGCTGACCTGGCGCGGCCTCTGGCCGGTGGTGGCGCGCGTCTTCGGCATGGAGATCGGCGCGCCGCACCCGATGCCGCTGACGGCGCTGATGGTCGACAAGGAGCCGGTCTGGCAACGCATCGTCGCGCGCCACGGGCTGCGGCCCGGAACCCTCGCGGAGCTGGTCGGCGCCTCCTGGCAGTTCGCCGACTTCGCCTTCAGCCGCGAGGAGCAGACCGCCTCGCTGGTCAGCACCATCAAGATCCGCCAGGCCGGCTTCGGCGACTGCGTCGACAGCGCCGCCATGCTGGAATGGTGGCTGCGCCATCTGCAGGAGGCGCGCATCCTGCCCGCCTGACCGGCCACGCCGGCCCGCCCGCATGAAACGTCAGCCCGGGGCGGCCGCCATCCGGGCACAGGAACTGAGGACCGGCACCACAGAACCGCCGGCCATGGAGGAGGTCCCGAAGATGACGATGTCCCGCAGGACGATGCTGCGCCTCTCGGCGCTCGGCGCGGCGGCGCTGGCCGCGCCGCTCGCGGCGCCCCGCCTGGCGCGCGCCGCCGATCCGGTGAAGGTCGGCGCGCTGTTCCCGCTGAGCGGCGGCGCCGCGCCGCAGGGCCAGCATGTCAGCCAGGCGATCGAGATCGCCGCCGCGCTGGTCAACGAGCAGGGCGGCGTGCTCGGCCGCCCGGTGCAGATCCTCCGGCGCGACGACGAATCCACGCCCGCCGTCGGCGTCAGCCGCGCCAACGAGCTGATCGGCGAGGGCGTGGCCGTCATCATCGAGGGCTGGAACAGCCCGGTGACGCTGGCGACGCAGACGGTGATCGCGCGCGCCGGCGTGCTCGACATCACCGCCATCTCCAAGGCCGACCAGATCCTGACCGGCGGCGGCAATCCGCTGGCGATCCGGCTCAACTCCTCCAACGCCCAGGACGGCCGCATCATCGCCGAGCACCTGAAGGCCACGGGGGCGAAGCGGCTGGCCTTCCTGACGCAGAACGACGCCTACGGCAACGGCGCCCAGGCGGCGATCGAGGGCGAGCTGAAGGCCATCGGCCATGCCTATGACAAGGTGGCGGAGGAGCGCTTCCCCTTCGCCCAGGCGGATTTCCGCGTCGCGCTGACCAATGTGCGCGGCAGCAACGCGGACGCCATCGTGGCGATCAACGCCAATGAGGGGTCCGGCCTGCCGGCGCTGATCCGCCAGGCGCGGCAGATGCGCCTCAGGGGCGAGCTGGTCACCGCCGTCGGCACCGTGGCGCCGAGCGTCATCGCGGTGGCGGGCGAGGCGGCCAATGGCATCGTCGGCGCCGACATCTATTTCCCCAATGTCGAGCCCTTCGCCTCCAACCCGGCGAACCGGACCTTCGTGCGCCGCGCCGAGGAGACCATCCGCTACACGCCGGACAAGTTCATGGCGCTCGGCGCCGCGGCGCTGCAGGTCTGGGCCATGGCGGCGAACGAGCTGAAGTCGCTGGAGCGCGAGGCCATCGCGAAGCGCATCCGCGGCGGCGCCTTCCAGGGCACGGTGCTGGGCGACATCACCTTCGGCGCCGACGGCCAGCTCGCCTCCAGCCACCACCTCTTCACCGTGAAGGACGGCAGGATCGAGGTCCGCGCATGACAGCGGTGCTGCGGGTCGAGGGCCTCGGGGTGCGCTACGGCGCCCTCGTCGCCCTCGACGGCGTCTCCTGGGAGGTGGCGGCGGGCGAGGTGCTCGGCATCATCGGCCCGAACGGCGCCGGCAAGAGCTCCTGCTACGACGCGGCCACGCACATGACGCGCCGCACCGGCCGGGTCTGGCTGGACGGGCGGGAGGTGACGGCGGTGCCGCCGCACGGCCTGGCGGCGCTCGGTCTGAAGCGGGCCTTCCAGCAGAACGCCTTCTTCGCCCAGCTCAGCGTGCTGGAGAACATGGTCGCCGTGCTGCAGCGGGAGGGCGGCGCGGGCCTCGCCGCCAGCCTCGCCCTGCCCTGGCGCGAGGCGCGGCTGCGCCGGGCGCTGCGGGCCGAGGCGGCGGCGCTGCTGGAGGAGTTCGGCGTGCCGCGCGAGATGCACGAGCTGCGCCCCGGCCACATCCCCTACGGCAGCCAGCGCATGCTCTCCATCGTGCTCGCCTGGGGGCGTGGCGCGCGGGTGCTGATGCTGGACGAGCCGGCGGCGGGGCTCGGCGGCCCCGACATGGCGCGGCTGCGCGACCTGCTGCAGCGGCTGCGCGGGCGCGGCACTGGTCGTCATCGAGCACCACATGGACCTCATCATGTCGGTGGCCGACCGCATCCTGGTGCTGGAGCAGGGGCGACCCCTGGCCAGCGGCACGCCGCGCGAGATCCAGCAGGATGCGCGGGTGCTGGAAGCCTATCTGGGGCGCGCGGCATGAGCGCGCCCATCCTGGAGGCGAGCGGGCTGCGGGTCGTCTATGGCGGCAACCTCGCCCTCGACATCCCGCACCTGGCGCTGCGGCCGGGCGAGCTGATCGGCGTGGTGGGCGCCAATGGCGCGGGCAAGTCCACCCTGGTCAACGCGCTGCTCGGCTGGTCGCGCGGCGCGCCGCGCGTCGAGGGGCGGGTGCGGCTCGCCGGGCAGGACGTCTCGGCCCTGCCGCCGCACCAGCGGGTGCGGCGCGGCCTCGCCCTGGTGCCCGAGGGCGGGGCGGTCTTCATGCGGCTGACGGTGGAGGAGAACCTCGCCGCCGCCGTGCCCGAGGGAGGCCGGCGCGGCCACGGGCTGGAGGAGGTCTATGCCCTCTTCCCGCGCCTGCGCGAGCGGCTGCATCACCTCGCCTCGATGCTCTCGGGCGGCGAGCGGCAGATGCTGGCCATCGCCCGCGCGCTGCGCCTCGGCCCCGCCGTGCTGCTGCTCGACGAGCCTTCCATCGGCCTCGCCCCGCGCCTTGTCACCGATGTGCTGCGCAGCGTGCGCGGCCTGGTCGGGCCGGGGCTCTCGGTGCTGCTGGTCGAGCAGAACGTGCGCGCCGCCATCGAGGTGGTCGACCGGCTGGTGCTGCTGGAGCGCGGCCGCATCCTGGCCGAGGGGCCGGTCGCCGCGATGCGCGACGACCCCCGCATCCTGCATGCCTACCTGGGCGAGGCGGTGGCATGAACCTGGTGCAGCAACTGATCAACGGGCTGATCATCGGCCATGCCTACGCGCTGATCGCCATCGGCTGGACCGTGCTGCTCGGCGTGGCGCGGCTGGTGAACTTCGGCCACGGCCAGATGTACATGCTGGCCGCCTTCGTCACCTGGTGGGGGGTCGCCGGGCTCGGCCTGCCCTATCCGCTGGCCATCCTGCTGGCCATGGCGGGCGGCGTGCTGCTCGGCCTCGTCATGCAGCTCACCATGCTGCGGCTGACCTTCGCGCAGGACCTGGTCTCGATCATGATCGTGACGCTGGGCTTCGGCCATGTCATGCGCGGCCTGGCCGGCCTGCTCTTCGGCGGCAATCCGCAGGTGCTGGAGACGCCGCTCTCCTGGATCGACTTCGAGATCGCCGGTGCCTGGGTCACGGCGCAGGACCTGCTGATCGTCGTCGCCGCCATCGCCGTCTTCCTGCTGCTGCGCCTGGTGCTGGAGCGCGGCGCGCTCGGCCGCACCGCGCGCATGGTGGCGGAGGACCCGAAGCTGGCGCAGCTCGGCGGCATCGACGTGCGCCGCGTCTATCTCGCGGTCTTCGCCTTCGAGGGCGCGGCGGTGGCGCTGGCCGCCGCGCTGGTCGCGCCGCGCACCCCGATCCTGACCAGCATCGGCTTCGAGGAGGTGATCATCACCTTCGTCGTCGTCGTGCTGGGCGGCATCGGCTCGATCGGCGGCAGCTATCTGGCGGGGATCGGCCTCGGTCTCTTCACCGCCCTCTTCGGCGGCTTCGTCTCGCCCGCCTACGCGACCTCGGCCGCCTTCGGCGTGCTGATCCTGGTGCTGGTTCTGCGGCCCGGCGGCCTCGCCCTCGGCGCCAAGGGGGGCAGGGCATGAGGCCGGGCATGAGGCCGGGCATGAGCGGCGCGCCCCGTCTCCTCCTGCCCCGTCTCTTCCTGCCCCGTCTCTTCCTGGCAGTGGCCGGCGCGCTGCTGCTGCTCCCGCTGCCGGGCTGGATCGGCGGCGTGCACGGCGCCTTCGCCGTCATCGCCATCCTGGCCGTCGCCGCCTACGGGCTCGACATCGTCGTCTCCGATCTCGGCGAGGTCAGTCTGGCGCACACGGTGTTCTTCGCCGCCGGCGCCTATGCCACCGGCCTGCTCGCCACCCGCGCCGGCGCGGGTAGCTGGGTGACGCTGCCGGCGGCGCTGCTGGCCGGCCTCGCCATCGCCCTGCTGCTCGGGCTGATCACGCTCTCGCTGCGGGAGTTCGTCTTCTCCCTCGTCACCTATGCCGCCTCCGTCGTCGCCGCCGCCGTGGCGCACAACTGGAACGTGCTGGGCGGCTCGGACGGCGTCTCCGGCATCCCGACGCTGGACCTCTCCATCGGCCCGCTGCGGCTCGCGGCGCGCAACGATGCCGAGCTCTGGCCCTTCGCCCTGGCGCTGCTGCTGGTCACGCTCTACGCGGTGCGCCAGTTCCGCCGCTCGCGCCTCGGCGCCATGGCGATGATGGTGCATCTCAACCCGCGCCTCGCCACCATGTCGGGGATCGACGTGCGCCGCGTCCGGCTGCGGGTCTTCCTGCTCTCCGCGCCGTTCAGCGCCGCGGCGGGCTGGCTCTACGCCTATCAGCGCGCCTATGTCGGGCCGGACCTGTTCGAGACCTACTTCCTGGTGCTGATGCTGACCGCCGTGGTGCTGGTCGGCCGCCGCCTGCTGCTGGGGCCGCTGCTCGGCACGGCGCTGATCATCGGCCAGGAGCGCTTCCTCTCCTTCGGTGGCGACATCAACGCCATCCTGCTCGGCGGCGCGCTGATCCTCTCGCTGGCGGTGCTGCCCAGCGGCGGGACGAGCGGCGGGACGGGCGGGCTGGCCGGCGGCCTGGCCGGCCTCCTGGAGCGGCTGCGCCCGCGGGCGCCGGACGCCGCCGCGCCGCCCGCCGAGGGCCGCTCCGTGCCGCAGCCATGACGCCACACGGAACCGCCCGAACGGGAACCACGCAGGGGAATGCCATGGGGAATGCCATGCCCGAACGTCCGCTCTACCGCGCCGCCGACCTCCGCGCGCTGCTCTCGCCGCAGAGCATCGCGGTGGTGGGCGCCTCGGCCCGCGCCGGCTCCTTCGGCGAGCGCACGGTCCGCAACCTCGATGGCTTCCGGGGCCGGCTGCACCTGGTGAACGCGCGCTACGACAGGCTGGGAGAGCGGCCCTGCCACGCCGCGCTCGCCGCCCTGCCCGAGGTGCCGGAACTGGTCGTGGCCGCGACGCCGATGGAGGCCGCCGAGGGCGTGCTGGAGGATTGCGCGGCGGTCGGCGCCCAGGCGCTGGTGCTCTACGCCGCCGGCTTCTCCGAGACCGGCCGGCCCGAGCGCATCGCGCTGCAGGAGCGCCTGGCGGCGCGCGCGCGGGCGGCCGGCATCCGGCTGGTCGGGCCGAACTGCATCGGCCTCGTGGACTATGCCAGCGGCGCGAAGATCAGCTTCATCACCGTGCCGCAGCCCCTGGCGATCCCGACGCGGCCCGCCATCGGCATCGTCAGCCAGTCGGGCAATCTCGGCTTCGCCCTGGCCCAGGCGGTGGAGGCGGGGGCGAATATCGGCCGCGTGCTGACCTGCGGCAACTCGGCCGATGTCGATGTCGCCGACTATGTCGCGGCGCTGGCGGAGGATCCGGCCTGTTCCGGCATCGCCCTGCTCTTCGAGGGCATGGCGGCGCCGCGCCGGCTGCTGGAGGCGGCCGAGATCGCCTGGGCGCATGACAAGCCGCTGGTGGTGCACAAGCTGGCCACCGGCGAGAGCGGGGCGGCGGCGGCGCTCTCGCACACCGGATCGCTGGCGGGGTCGGACGCCGCCTATCGCGCCGCCTTCGAGCGTAGCGGCGCGGTGCTGGCCGAGCCGTTCGAGGGGCTGCTGGAGCTGGCCAGCTTCCTGGCCAAGGCGCCGCCGCCGCGCGGCGCGGGCGTCGCCGTCGTCTCCACCTCCGGCGGCTCGGCGATCATGGCGGCGGACCGCGCCGAGGTGCGCGGCGTCGATCTGCCGCAGCCCGGCGCGGCGGCGCGGGCGGTGCTGGAGGCGCGCATCCCGGAGTTCGGCTCGGCGCGCAATCCCTGCGACGTCACGGCGCAGGTGCTGAACGACCCGGACTCGCTCCGCGCCTGCGCCGGCGCGCTGCTGGAGGACCCGGCCTATGGCGCGCTGATCCTGCCCAACGGCTATGCCTATGACGTGGCGACGCCGCGCTTCGCCATGGTGGGCGAACTGGCGGAGACGCACGGCAAGATCGCCTGCGTCGTCTGGACCACGCAGTTCCTGGAAGGCCCCGGCGCGCGCGAGGCGGAGGCCGAGCCGCGCGTGGCGCTGTTCCGCTCGATGGACCGCTGCATGGCCGCCATCGCCGCCTGGCAGGCGCGCGGGGCGCGTCGCGCCGCCGGCACGCCCGCCGTCGCGCGCCTCTCGCCGCCGGAGGCCAAGGCCCGGGCGGCGGCGCTGCTCGACCAGGCGCGGGGCCCGGTGCTGACGGAGCGCGAGGCCAAGGCGGTGCTCGCCGCCTATGGCGTCCCGGTGGTGGCCGAGACGCTGGCCGCCGATGCCGGGGCCGCCGTCGCGGCGGCGGAGGCCGCCGGCTACCCCGTGGTGCTGAAGGTCGAATCGCCCGACCTGCCGCACAAGACCGAGGCCGGCGTCATCCGCCTCAACCTCGCCGATGCCGCCGCCGTGCGCGCCGGCTTCGCCGAGGTCATGGCCAATGCCGCGCGCGCCGCGCCCCGGGCGCGCATCAACGGCGTGCTGGTGCAGCCCATGGTGCCGGCCGGCATCGAGATGGTGGTGGGGGCGCGGCACGACCCGCTCTTCGGCCCCACCGTGGTCGTCGGGCTCGGCGGCATCCTGGTGGAGCTGCTGCGCGACACCGCCCTCGCCCTCGCTCCGGTCGGGCACGGCGAGGCGCGCGCCATGCTGGAGCGGCTGAAGGGCGCGAAGCTGCTGCACGGCTTCCGCAACCTGCCGGCGGTGGATCTCGATGTCCTCGCCGGCATCGTGCAACGCGTCTCGGAACTGGCCGCCGACCAGGCCGGGCGCATCGCCGAGATCGACGTGAACCCGGTGATCTGCGCCGGCGGCCGTCAGGTCGCGGTGGACGCGCTCATCGCGCTGGCGCCGCCGCATGGGTGAGCAGCACCAGCTTGCCGGTGGCCTGCCGCGCGGCCAGCGCCTCCAGCGCCTCCGGCGCGCGCTCGAGCGGCAGGGTGCGCGAAACATGCGGCCGCAGCTTCCCCTCGGCGATCCAGCCGAAGAGATCGGCCAGCAGGGCGCGATAGGCCGCGCGCTCCCGCCGGGCGAACTCGCCGAAGAAGACGCCGGTGATGGCGCAGCCCTTCAGCAGCGCCAGGTTCAGCGGCGGGCGCGGGATCTCGCCGGCCGCGAAGCCGACGACGAGGTAGCGGCCGCGCCAGGCGGTGCCGCGCAGCGCCGGCTCGGTATAGGCGCCGCCGACGGGATCGAAGACGACATCGGCGCCGCGCCCGCCGGTCAGTGCCTTCAACTGATCGCGCCAGTCGGGCGCGTTGTAGTCGAGGAGGGCATCGGCGCCCTCGGCCCGGCAGGCCTCGAGCCGCGCCGCCGAGCCCGCGGCGGCGATCACCCGCGCGCCCATGAGCCTGCCGAGCTGCACGGCGGCGAGGCCGGTGCCGCCGGCCGCGCCCAGCACCAGCAGCGTCTCGCCGGGTTGCAGCGCGCCGCGGTCGCGGAGCGCGTGCAGCGCCGTGCCATAGGCGAGGCAGACGGCCGCGGCGACCTCCGGCGCCACGCCCTCCGGCACCGGCACCACGGCCTCCGCCGGCAGGGCGACAGCCTCGGCGAAGCCGCCATGCGTCATCAGCGCGGCGACACGGTCGCCGGGGCGGAAGCCATCGACGCCCTCGCCCAGCGCCGCCACGCGGCCGGAGACCTCGCCGCCGGGCGCGAAGGGCAGCGGCGGCTTCTGCTGGTATCGCCCCTCGATCAGCAGCAGGTCGGGAAAGTTCACGCCGCAGGCCTCGACGCGCAGCAGCACCTCGCCCGGGCCGGGCACCGGATCGGGCAACTCGCCCGGCCGCAGCGCGGATGGCGGGCCATAGGCGTGGCAGAGCATGGCTTTCATGGCGGGTCTCCTCCGGTGGCCAGCCTGGGCATCGTCGGATGGGTCGCGCAAGCCCGCAACCGATGGCAAGATCGCTGGAACGACGAGAGGAGACGGGAGTGGACTTCAGCTACTCACCCAAGGTCATGGCGCTGCGCGAGCGGCTGCAGGCCTTCATCGACGAGCATGTCGCGCCGAACGACCATCTGCATCACGCGCAGCTCGAATCCGCCGCCGACCGCTGGCAGCCGGTGCCGATCACCGAGCAGCTCAAGCCGAAGGCGCGCGAGGCAGCGCTGTGGAACCTGTTCCTGCCGGAGTCGCGGCACGGGGCGGGGCTGACGAACCTGGAATACGCGCCGCTGGCCGAGATCATGGGCCGCTATCCCTGGGCCAGCGAGATCTTCAACTGCTCGGCGCCCGACACCGGCAACATGGAGACCATCGAGCGCTACGGCACGGAGGAGCACAAGGAGCGCTGGCTGAAGCCGCTGCTGGCGGGCGAGATCCGCTCCTGCTTCGCCATGACCGAGCCCGATGTCGCCTCATCGGACGCGACCAACATCCAGACCCGCATCACGCGCGATGGCGACGACTACGTCATCAACGGCCGCAAGTGGTGGTCCTCGGGCGCCGGCGATCCGCGCTGCGCCATCTTCATCGTCATGGGCAAGACCGATCCCGGGGCGGAGAAGCACCGGCAGCAGTCGATGATCCTGGTGCCGCGCGGCACGCCGGGGCTGACCATCAAGCGCATGCTGCCGGTCTTCGGCTTCGACGACGCGCCGCATGGCCATGCCGAGCTGCTGTTCGAGAACGTCCGCGTGCCGGCCTCCAACATCCTGCTCGGCGAGGGGCGCGGCTTCGAGATCGCGCAGGGGCGGCTCGGGCCGGGGCGCATCCATCACTGCATGCGCGCCATCGGCCTGGCCGAGCGGGCGCTGGAGATGATGTGCCGCCGCTCGCTGGAGCGCCGCCCCTTCGGCAAGCCGCTGGCCGACCAGGGCGTGATCATCGACCGCATCGCGCAGTCGCGCATCCTGATCGACCAGTGCCGTCTGCTGACGCTGCACGCCGCCTGGCGGATGGACACGGTGGGCAACAAGGTGGCGCGCAGCGAGATCGCCGAGATCAAGGTGGCGGCGCCGGACATGGCCTGCCAGGTGATCGATTGGGCGATCCAGGCGCATGGCGGCGGCGGTGTCACCGAGGACTTCCCGCTGGCCTACATGTACAAGATCGCGCGCACGCTGCGCATCGTGGACGGGCCGGACGAGGTGCACAAGTTCCAGCTCGGCCGCATGGAGCTGAACAAGTACCGCCCGCCGCGCAACGCCCCGCCGGGAGGCGCCGCGTGAGCGCCCCCATGGAGACCTCCCTCTTCGACCTGACCGGGCAGGTCGTGGTCGTCACCGGCGCCTCGCGCGGCATCGGCCGCGCCATCGCCGAGCGCATGGCGCAGCAGGGGGCGAAGGTCGTCGTCTCCTCGCGCAGGATCGACGCCTGCCAGGAGGTGGTGGACGGCATCGTCGCGCGCGGCGGCGAGGCCTTCGCGCAGGCCTGCAACATCGGCCGCAAGCCGGAGCTGCAGGCGCTGGTGGACGCCGCGCTGGCGCGCTGGGGCCGCATCGACACGCTGGTCTGCAACGCGGCGGTGAACCCCTATTTCGGCCCGGCGATCGAGATGCCGGACGAGGCCTTCGACAAGATCATGGCCTCCAACGTCCGCTCCAACCTCTGGCTGGCCCATATGGTGATGCCGGGCATGGCCGAGCGTGGCGGCGGATCGGTGGTCATCATCTCCTCGATCGGCGGGCTGCGCGGCTCGCCGGTGCTCGGCGCCTATGCCATCTCCAAGGCCGCCGACATGCAGCTCGCGCGGAACATCGCGGTGGAATGGGGCCCGCGCAACGTGCGCGCCAACTGCATCGCCCCTGGCCTGGTGCGCACCGACTTCGCCCGCGCGCTCTGGGAGAATCCCGAGATCTACCGCAAGCGCACGCGCGACACGCCCCTGCAGCGCATCGGCGAACCGGACGAGATCGCCGGCGCGGCGGTGTTCCTGGCCTCGCGCGGCGGCAGCTTCATGACCGGGCAGACCATCGTCATCGACGGCGGCATCTGCGCCGGTCCGCCGATGGTCGGGGAGGAGTGAGCCATGGGCGCGGGCGAGCCGGCGCTGGTGCCGGTGCTGGAGAACCACCGCTTCGACGAGGCCGCGCTCGCCGCGGCGCTCCGCGGCCGGCTGCCCGGCTTCGACGGGCCGGTGACCATCCGCCAGTTCCAGGGCGGCCAGTCGAACCCGACCTTCCATGTGGCGACGGCGGCGGGGAGCTATGTCCTTCGCAAGAAGCCGCCGGGCCGGCTGCTGCCCAGCGCGCATGCGGTGGAGCGGGAGTACCGCGCCATGGAGGCCTTGCAGGACAGCGGCGTGCCGGTGCCGCGCATGCGCCTGCTCTGCGAGGATGACACGGTCGTCGGCACGCCCTTCTTCCTGATGGACCATGTGCCGGGCCGCGTCTTCCCCGACCGGGTGATGACCTCCGGCACGCCGGCGGAGCGCCGCGCCGTCTATGACGACCTGGCGCGCGTGCTGGCGCGGCTGCACGCGGTGGACTGGCGCGCCGCCGGCCTCGCCGATTTCGGCCGGCCGGACCACTACATGCAGCGGCAGGTCGCGCGCTGGACGAAGCAGTGGGCGGCGGTGAAGGTCGAGGAGATGCCGGAGATGGAGCGGCTGGCCGAATGGCTGCCGCGCCACCTGCCGGAGGATGAGGAGACCACCATCGCGCATGGCGACTTCCGCCTCGGCAATGTCATCCTCCATCCCGAGGAGCCGCGCGTCGTCGCAGTGCTGGACTGGGAACTCGCCACGCTGGGCCATCCCATGGCCGATCTGGCCTATGCCTGCCTGACCTACCACATGCCGCCAGGGCCCAGCGGTGTCACCGGCCTGCTGGGCGTCGATTTCGGCGCGACCGGCATCCCGGACCAGGAGAGCTTCGTCGCCACCTACTGCGCGGCGGCGGGGCGCGCGGCGCCGCGCGGCTTCGATGTCTTCCTGGTCTTCTCCATGTTCCGCCTGGCCTCCATCGTCGCCGGCGTCTGGAAGCGCGCGCTGGATGGCAACGCCTCCGATCCGCGCGCCATCGGCTACCGCGAGCGCTACCGCGTCATGGCCGAGCGCGCCTGGGCGATCGCGCAGCGCATGGAGGCTTGATCGCGGACCCGGCGCCGTGTTCTCTGTCGGACAAGAGGCACCGCTCCGACGGCGCCGCAGATGAGGAAACCGACTTGGCCCGCATCCCCTATGCCGACCCGAACGAGCCTGAGGCGCGCCCGCTGGTCGAGCGCATCGTCCGCGAGCGCGGCAGCCTGCTGCATCTCTACGCCATGCTGCTGCACAGCCCGCCGGTCGCGGAGGGCTGGCTCGGCTACCTGACCGCCATCCGCCATCACTGCGGCCTCGCCGGCAGCCTGCGCGAGATGGTCATCATGCGCATCGCCCATCTCAACGGCGCGCCCTACGAGGCCGAGCAGCACGCGCCCATCGCGCTGAAGGAAGGGCTCACCCAGGCGCAGGTCGATGGCCTGGCCGACTGGCGCGCGCAGGACCTCTACGATGCCCGCCAGCAGGCCGTGCTCGCCTATTGCGACAGCATGACGCGCGAGATCCATGTGCCGAAGCCGGTCTTCGAGGCGGTGCGGGCCGAGCTCGACGCGCGCGAGCTGGTCGAGCTGACGGCGACCATCGGTGCCTACAACATGGTCTCGCGTTTCCTGGAAGCGATGCAGATCCATTCCGGCGATCCGCTCCCCGATGCCGCGGCTTGACGGCAGGGTCGCCATCGTCACCGGCTGCGGCTCGCAGGGGCCGGGCTGGGGCAATGGCCGCGCCATCTCGGTGCTCTTCGCGCGCGAGGGCGCCACGGTCTATGGAATCGACCGCGATCCGGCGGCGGCGGCGGACACGCGCCGGCGGATCGAGGCCGAGGGCGGCACCTGCCTCACCGCCGAGGCCGATGTCACCCGGCGCGATCAGGTCGAGGCGATGGTCGCCGACTGCCTGGCGCGTTTCGGGCGCGTCGACGTGCTGGTCAACAATGTCGGCCTGTCGCTGCCCGGCGATCCGGTGGCGATGAGCGAGGAGGTCTGGGACAGCCAGATCGACATCAACCTGAAAAGCGCCTTCCTCTGCACGAAGGCCGTGCTGCCCTGCATGGTGGCGCAGGGGAAGGGTGCCATCGTCTCCGTCGCCTCCACCGCCGCCATCCGCTACACCGGCAAGCCCCAGGCCGCCTATGCCGCCGCCAAGGCCGGCCTCGTGCAGTTCAGCCGCGTCGTCGCCGTGGATTACGCGCGGCGGGGCGTCCGGCTTAACTGCGTGCTGCCCGGGCTGATCGAGACGCCCTTGGTCGAGAAGCTGGCCGAGCAGTTCGCCAGCGACGAGACCGGGCTGGACCGCGACGCCTTCTACAACCGCCGCCACGCCCAGGTGCCGATGGGCCATATGGGCGAGGCCTTCGACGTCGCCGAGGCGGCGCTGTTCCTGGCCTCGGACGCCGCGAAGTACGTCACCGGCACGGAGCTTCTGGTCGATGGCGGGCTCTGCGCCGCCGTGCGTAGCTGAAGGAGGGACGCCGCATGCTGCGTCTGGATGGCAAGGTCGCGCTCGTCACGGGCGCCGGCTCGGCGGGCCCCGGCTGGGGCAACGGCAAGGCGACGGCGGTGCTGATGGCGCGCCAGGGCGCGCGCGTCCTCGCCCTCGACAACCGCGCCGAGGCGGTGGAGGAAACCCTCGGCCTGATCCGCGGCGAGGGCCATGAGGCCGAGGGGCATATCGCCGATGTCACTCTCGCCGCCGAGGTCGAGGCCGCCGTGGCCGCCTGCGTCGCGCGCTTCGGGCGGCTCGACATCCTGGTCAACAATGTCGGCGGCTCCTTCCCCGGCGGCGCCGAGAGCATGGCCGAGGCGGACTGGGACCGGCAGCTCGACTTCAATCTGCGCAGCGCCTTCCTCGGCTGCAAATACGCCCTGCCGGTGATGAAGGCGCAGGGCCGCGGCGCCATCGTCAACCTTTCCTCCATCGCCGCGCTGCGGATGAGCGCGGACCGCCCGCATGTCGCCTACAGCGCGTCGAAGTACGGCATCCTGGCGCTGACCAAGTCGGTCGCGATGGAGCATGCGAGGCTCGGCATCCGCTGCAACACCGTCATCCCCGGGCTGATGCACACGCCGCTGGTCGAGCACCGTCTGGTGCGCCAGCTTGGCGCCAATGACGCGGCCGCGCTGATCGCGAAGCGCGACGCGCAGGTGCCGATGGGAAAGATGGGCGACGCCTGGGACATCGCCCACGCCGTGCTGTTCCTGGCCTCCGACGAGGCGCGGCACATCACCGGCACTGAATTGCTCGTTGACGGAGGAATCTCCGCGGCGATGCCGTAGGCACAACAAAGGGCCGACGCACGGCACAGGTGCGCGGCCACAGGGAGAGGTGTTCATGGAACAGGATACGAAGCTCGGCCGCCGCGCTCTGATGGGCGGCGCGCTGGCCATGACGGCGGGCCTCGGCGCGACGGCCCTGGCGCGCCCGGCGCTGGCGCAGGGGAAGTTCCCGTCGCGGCCGATCACCATCGTCGTGCCGATTCCGGCCGGCGGCGGCACCGACTACGCGGCGCGGCTGATCGCCGAGCCGATGGGCGTGCTGCTCGGCCAGCCCGTGGTGGTGGAGAACCGGCCGGGCGGCAATGACGTGGTCGGCGTCACCTCCGTGCTGCGCGCGCCGCAGGACGGCTACACGCTGCTGATGGGCTATTGCGGCACCATGGCAGGGCGGGCGGCCATCGGCGGGCTCGGCGCCATCGACACGGTCGCCGATTTCGTCCCCATCGGCCAGGTGTCCGACACGCCGCAGCTCTTTGTCGTGCATCCCTCGGTGCCGGCGAAGACGCTGCAGGAGTTCGTCGCCTATGCGAAGGCGAATCCGGGCCAGGTCAACTATGCCTCGGCCGGCAACGGCTCGATGCACCACCTGGGCACCGAGCTGCTGAAGTCGCGCGCCGGCATCGACATGCTGCACGTGCCCTACCGCGGCACCGGGGAGACCATCAGTGACCTGATCGCCGGCCGCATCCAGTTCTACATGAACTCGCCGCCGCCGCTGGTCAGCCTGGTGCGGGACGGGCGCGTGCGCGCGCTCTGCGTCAGCTCGAACGAGCGGCATCCGGGCCTGCCGGACATTCCCTCCCTGGCCGAGAACGGCATGCGGGACCTGCCGCTCAATGTCTGGTTCGCGCTCTACGCGCCCAGGAACGTGCCGGCCCCGATCCGGGCGGCGCTGACCGAGGCGATGCGGACGGCCCTGGCGCAGGAGGATCTGAAGCGCCGCGCCTTCGAGGCGGGATCGCTGGTCCGCTTCGAGGGGCCGGAGGTGGTGGCGGAGCGCCTGCGCCGCGAGATCGGCGGCTGGCGGCAGATCGCCGAGGCCGCGAATATCCGCGCCGATTGAGCGCCGGGGCGGGCGCGGGGGGGGGCGGGCCCCGCTTCCGCGCCCATCACATCCGCCGCATCCAGATCTCGCCCACGCTGTGGTCGGCCATCTTGCGCAGCACCAGGCGCGCGCGCTCGCGCGTCGGCTGGATGTTCTCGTGCAGGTTGACGAGGTTGATCTCGCGCCAGATCCGCTGCGCCACCGACACGGCCTCGTCGCGCGGCAGGTCCTTGTAGCGGTGGAAGTAGGAGGCCGGCTTCTGGAAGGCGGTGCGCTGCAGCAGCAGGAAGCGCTCGAGGTACCAGGCGGCGATATCGGCCTCGTCGGCGTCGACATAGACGGAGAAGTCGAAGAAGTCGGAGGCCAGCAGCGGCGCGCCCGCCGCCGCCTGCAGCACGTTCAGCCCCTCGAAGATCAGGATGTCGGGCCGGCGCACGATCTGCGTCTGATCGGGCAGGATGTCGTAGGTCATGTGGGAATAGACCGGCGCCGCCACCGCCGGCTCGCCCGCCTTCACCGCCGAGAGGAAGCCGATCATGCGGCGCAGGTCGTAGCTCTCGGGGAAGCCCTTGCGCTGCATCAGCCCGCGCTGCTCCAGCACCCGCGTCGGGTAGAGGAAGCCGTCGGTCGTCACCAGCTCGACCTTGGGATGGTCCGGCCAGCGCGCCAGGATCGCCTGCAGCACGCGGGCGAAGGTGCTCTTGCCCACGGCCACGCTGCCGGCGACGCCGATGATATAGGGCGGCGGCACCACGGGGCGGCCGAGGAAGGTGTCCTGCACCACGCCGAGCCCGCGCGCCGCCGCCACCTGCAGGTTCAGCAGGCGCGAGAGCGGCAGGAAGATATCCGCCACCTCTGTCAGCGAGAGCCGGTCGTTCAGGCCGCGCAGCCCGCGGATATCGGCGTCCGAGAGGGAGAGCGGCGTGTTGGAGCGCAGCCTGGCCCATTCGTCGCGGCGGAAGTGCCGGTAGGCGGAGGGGCCGGCGATCGGCCGCTGGTTCGCCATGTCGGGGGTCCTCGGCCCGTCGGCCGGGAGCGTGGCGTGATTCATGGTCGCGTTTCCCTGCGCCGCCACCCCCGGGGGGAAGAGGCGGGGGCGATCCTGGCACCGCCATGCTGCGTTGCGAAGCCTGTGCTGGCGGATTTCGCCATCCGGGTCGAGGATGGCCGCCGGAAAAAGAGGAAAGCCGTCCGATGATCGTCACGCCAGACCGCGGAATGCCGCCCCTGGAACCGGCCCTGGAGCCAACTCCCGTCCCACCGGGCCCCGGCGAGCTGCGGCGGATCCTGCCCGGCCTGGCCTGGGCCCGCATGCCGCTGCCCTTCCCGCCGCGGCACGTCAATCTCTGGCTGATCGACGATGGCGAGGGCGTGCTGGCGGTGGATGCGGGGGCGCGCACGGAGGACTCCGTGCCGCTCTGGACCCGGATCCTGGACGAGGGGCTGGCGGGCCGGCCACTGACGCGGCTGCTGGTGACGCACTTCCATCCCGATCATGTGGGCTTCGCCGGCTGGCTCTGCGAGCGGCATGACGTGCCGCTGCTGATGCCGCGCACCGAGTACCTGATGGCGCGCTTCCTCAGCCTCGACACGGACGAGGGCATGACGGCGCGGCAGCTCGCCTTCGCCGCCGCCGCCGGCTGCCCGCCCGCGCATCTCGACTTCCTCGCCGGACGCGGGCCGCTCTATGCCCGCGCCGTCACCGCCCTGCCGCGCTGCTACCGGCGCATCGCCCAGGGCGACGTGCTGACGATCGGCGGCCGGGCCTGGCATGTCCACACCGGCGGCGGCCATGCGCCGGAGATGGCGGCGCTGCATTGCCCCGAGCTCGGCGTGCTGATCTCGGCCGACCAGATCCTGCCGCGCATCACCCCCTATGTCGGCGTCGGCGCGGCCGAGCCGCTGGCCGACCCGCTGGAGGATTTCCTGGCCTCCAACGAACGCCTGCGCGCCCTGCCGGCGGAGACGCTGGTGCTGCCCTCGCACGGCGAGCCCTTCACCGGCCTCCATGCCCGCATCGACGCCCTGGCGGCGCACCACGCCGAGCGGCTGGAGACCCTGGCGGCCGGCCTCGCGGCGCCACTGACCACCTTCGAGGCCGCGCGCATCCTCTTCCCGCGCGTGACGGAGGATCGGCAGATCGGCTTCGCCGTGGGCGAGACCCTGGCGCACCTCAACCGCCTGGTGGAAAGCGGCCGGGCGGAGCGGATCGGGGACGAGGTGCCGCGCTACCGGCGCCGGGCCCGGGCGGAGGGGGAGGCGGCGGAGCCTTAGCCGGCCGCCGGGCCGGAGGGGCCCGATCGGGTCTCGGGAACCGCCCTCCGGCGCGCGGAGGGCGGGCCCTCAGGTCTCCAGCATGCGCCGCAGCAGCTCGACATCCTCGGCGAAGGTGCTGTCGGCCTGCATGAGCTCGGCCACGCGGGAGACGGCGTGCATCACCGTCGTGTGATCGCGGTTGCCGAAGCGGCGGCCGATCTCGGGCAGCGAGCGGGAGGTGAGCTGCTTCGCCAGGTACATCGCCACCTGGCGCGGCCGCGCCACGTTGCGCGCGCGGCGGGCGGAGGACATGTCGGTCAGGCGGATGTTGTAGTGTTCGGCGACCTTGCGCTGGATCTCCTCGATCGTCACCCGCCGGTCATGCGCGCGCAGGATGTCGTGCAGCACCTCCTGCGCCGATTCCAGCGTGACGGGGCGGCCGAACAGGTTGGCATGCGCGATCAGCCGGTTCAGCGCGCCTTCCAGCTCGCGGACGTTGGAGGTGATCTTGTGCGCCAGGAACTCCAGCACCCGGGCCGGCACGTCCACCTCCGCGCCGGCCGCCTTGGCCTGCAGGATGGAGATGCGCAGCTCATAGGTGGTGGCGTGGATATCGGCCACCATGCCGCAGCCCAGGCGCGTTCGCAGCCGGTCCTCCAGCCCCGACAGGTCGGAGGGCGACTTGTCGGCCGAGACCACGATCTGCTTGCCGGCATCCACCAGCGCGTTGAAGGTGTGGAAGAACTCCTCCTGCGTGTTGTCCTTGCCGATCAGGAATTGCAGGTCGTCGATCATCAGCACGTCGACCGAGCGCAGGCTCTCCTTGAACTCCATCGTGCTCTGCGAGCGAAGGGCGGCGATGAAGCGGTACATGAACTTCTCAGCCGACATGTAGGCGACGTTGCGCTGGCCGTTGAAGCTGATCGCCCAGGCGATGGCGTGCATCAGATGCGTCTTGCCGAGGCCGACGCCGCCATACAGGAACAGCGGGTTGAAGCCCGGGCTCGCCGGCTTCTCCGCCACCCGGCGGGCGCAGGCATGGGCGAACTCGTTCGGCTTGCCGACGACGAAGCTGTCGAAGGTGAAGCGCGGGTCGAGCGGCGCGGCCCAGTCATTGCCGCGCGACTCGGCCCGCTGGGCAGCGGGGGCGGAGGCCTGAGCCTCGGCGCGCGGCAGGGAGGAGAGGGGCTCGGCCAGGGCGAGCGCGCCCTGATGCGCCCGCGCCACCGGCGCGGCGCCGGCGAGCCCCGTGGCGGCCGCGGCCTCCTCCGAAGCCGGGGGGCGGGAATCGGGCGCCACACGGATATCGACGCGGCGCACGCCCAGGCTCTCGGCGCTCCAGAGGGCGCGCAGGCGGTCTCCGTAATGGTTGCGCACCCAGTCGCGCAGGAAGCGCGTGGGCAGCTGGATCACGGCCTCCTCGCCCTCGATCGCCGAGAGCGTCATCTGCCGCAGCCAGCTCCGGTACTCCACCTCGCCCACTTCCTCGCGCAGGCGGCCGCGGATGCGGGCCCAGGCTTCCGCCGCGGGCGCTTCCCTGACCTGATCCGGCGCGGCGGAGGAAGGAGTGCCGAGCTCATTCTCCATACGAAGCACCTGCCACCTTTCGGCCCGAGGCCAAGCTGATCGAGGCCCCTCGCGGGGCGGAGCGGAAGGCCGGGCAGCGCTTCCGCGAGGCTCCCGCCACGGGAGCAGGGAACCATGACACAGACAAGTCAATTACGTGCGCCGGAATAAGGACACACATCACCGATCCGTCCTGATGCATCGGGATTCAAGTATTGAACCCCATCGCCAAGGACGAACGGCTACGCCAGAATGTATTCAGAAATAACGGTCCGGCGGATTGTTCTCGGAAGGCTATCCCCCGTCGCGCGGGCCGCGCAACGGGTTCTTAGCGAGAACACGGACCACGGCGGTCAAGCCGCCGTCATGCCATGAGCCCGGCTCAGGCCTGGGCGGTGGCCAGGGCCTTGATCCGCGCCGAGAGGCGGGACAGCTTGCGGGCGATGGTGTTGGCGTGCATCACGCCCTTGGTGCCGGCGCGCTGCAGCTCGGGCTGCGCGTCCTTGAAGGCCGCCTGCGCGGCGGACTTGTCGCCGCCGGCGATGGCCTTCTCGACCTTGGTCAGGAAGGTGCCGACGCGGGAGCGACGGGCGCGGTTGCGCTCGTTGCGAGTGGCCGTCTGCCGGATGCGCTTGCGCGCGGAAGCCGTATTCGCCATGGCGATTCTTGAACCAGTCGTCTGTGTCTCAGGAACGCGCGGCCCCTGGGCGGAGCCCGGGACCGGCGCGGGAAGGCGCGGTTTCTAGCCCTCGCGGCGGCCGGGAGTCAATGATCCCCAGGATATCCCCAGGGCATCCCCGGGCAGCCTTCCGGGCATACCCCCGGCCCCTCCCGGGTCCGTGAGGCTGCCCCGCCCGAGTCGCTGCGTTGCAACGCAAGCTTCACGGAAGCGGAACGCCCCTGTCATCCCGCTTGGATAGAGCGCCCCCCGACGCGAGCAAAGGGGCGTGAGGTGTCGGGCATCCGGATCGAAGGCGTGGCGCGCCGCTATGGCGGCACGGCGGTGTTGAAAGGGGTCTCGCTCGAGGTGGCGGCGGGCGAGTTCGTCGCCCTGCTCGGCCCCTCCGGCTGCGGCAAATCCACCCTGATGCGGCTGATCGCCGGCATCGACCGCCCCGATGCCGGCCGCATCCTGATCCAGGGCCGCGACGTCACCGCGCTGCGCCCGGCCGACCGCGACGTCGCCATGGTCTTCCAGTCCTATGCCCTCTACCCGCACCTGACGGTGGAGGAGAACATCGCCGTGCCGCTGGCCATGCGGCGGCTGAGCGCCCCGCAGCGCCTGCCGCTGCTCGGCCGCTGGTGGCCGGGCAGCCGCGCCGCCCGGCGCGCCATCCACGAGGAGGTCGGCAGCGCCGCGCTGGCGCTCGGCCTCGGCAGCCTGCTGGACCGCCGCCCCGGTCAGCTTTCCGGCGGCCAGCGGCAGCGCGTGGCGCTGGCCCGCGCCATCGTCCGCCACCCCGCCGCCTTCCTGATGGACGAGCCGCTGTCCAACCTGGACGCCGCGCTGCGCGTGCACACCCGGCGCGAGATCGTCGAGATCCACCGCCGCGTCGGCGCCGCCACCCTCTATGTGACGCACGACCAGACCGAGGCCCTGACCATGGCCGACCGGGTCGCCGTCATGCAGGGGGGCGAGATCCTGCAGGTCGCCGGCCCGCGCGCCATCTACGCCGACCCCGAGGACCTGCGCGTCGCCTGCTTCATCGGCTCGCCGCGCATCAACACGCTGGAGGGCGTGGCGGACAGCCACGGCCTGGTCCGGCTCGGCGGCTATCCGAGCGGGCTGCGCCTCTGCGGCGCCGCGGCGGGGCCGGCGCCGGTGACGCTCGCCGTGCGGCCCGAGGACCTCTACCTCTCCGAGACCGGGGGCCTGCCGGCCGAGGCGGCGGGGCTGGAGTTCCTGGGCGAGAGCCTGCTGCTGCACGCCCGCCTGGCCGGCGGCACGCCGCTGGTCTGCCGCCTGCCGCCCAGCTACGTGCCCGACCTGCCGCCCGGCAGCCCGGTGCGGCTGGGCTTCGACCCGGCCCGGGCCCTGCTGTTCGACGCCCGCGGCAAGCGGCTGCGCGACATCGCCGTGGTGCCGGAGCCGGCCCTTGTCTGACGCCGTTCTCCCCCCGCGCCTTTCCCCGGGCCTTTCCCCCGGCCTGGCCCCGCCCCGCCCGCGCTGGCGGGCCGGCGAGACGCTGACGGCCTGGATGCTCAGCCTGCCGGCGGTGCTGGCCTACTGGGTCCTGCTGCTGCTGCCGACGCTGGCCGCCGTGGCGCTCGCCTTCACCGACTACGAGCTGGGGATGGACGGCTTCGCCTGGATCGGCCTCGGCAACTTCGCCGAGCTGATGACCGACCGCGGCTTCCTCCAGGCCTTCCGCAACACCCTCTTCTATGTCGCGGTGGTGACGCCGGGCTCGATCCTCGGCGCCCTCGGCCTCGCCTTGCTGATCGAGGGCGGCACGCGCGGCCGCACCTTCTTCCGCGCCGTCTTCTTCCTGCCCGTGGTCTCGCTCACCGTCGCCATGGCCTCGGCCTGGCAATACCTGCTGCACCCGACCATCGGCCCGCTCAACGCGGTGCTGCGGCAGGTGGGGGTGGAGGGGCCGGCCTGGCTCTCCTCCTCGGGCACGGTGATGTGGGCGCTCGCCGGCATCGGCATCTGGGAGAATCTCGGCTTCAACCTGGTGCTCTTCCTGGCCGGGCTGACCGCCATCCCGCGCGACCTCTACGCCGCCGCCGAGGTGGATGGCGCCCGCTCGGCCTGGTCGCGCTTCCGCCTCGTCACCTGGCCGATGCTGGGGCCGACCACGCTCTTCGTGCTGACCATCACCATGATCCGCGCCGTGCGCGTCTTCGACACGGTGAAGGTGCTGACCCAGGGCGGCCCCGACCGCGCCTCCGAGGTGCTGCTGCACACCATGTACCAGGAGGGCTTCACCTATTTCCGCCTCGGCTACTCGGCCGCCATCACCCTGGTCTTCCTGGCCATCGTGCTGGCGCTGATGTGGCTGCAGACGCGGGTCCTCGACAAGCGGGTGCATTATGGCTGAGCGCGAAGCCCCCCACGACATGTCCCTTTGGCGCGACCTGCCGCGCCTCGCCGTGCTGACGCTGCTCGGCCTGCTGCTGCTGATGCCCTATATCTGGATGGTCTCGGCCAGCCTGAAGCCGGCGGACGAGATCTTCCGCGCCAGCCTCGCCCTGCTGCCCGAGCGGCTGGCGGCGGCGCAGAACTACGGCCGCGTCTTCTCCCTGCTGCCCGTCGCGCAGTACCTCTGGAACGGCGTCATCGTCTGCGGCGGCATCCTGGTCTTCCAGCTGCTCTTCGCCATCCCCGCCGGCTACGCGCTGGCCAAGCTGAACTTCCGCGGCCGCGAGCTGGTCTTCGGCGCCGTCATGCTCGGCCTGCTGGTGCCGCCGCACGTGCCCGCCCTGCCGCTCTATCTGGGCTTCAGCAGCCTCGGCCTGCTCGACACCTACACGGCGCTGATCGCGCCCTCGACCATCTCGGTCTTCGCCATCTTCCTGTTCCGCCAGTTCTTCAAGTCGCTGCCGGACGACCTGATCCACGCCGCGCGGCTCGACGGCATGGGCGAGATGGCGATCGTCTGGCGCGTCGTGCTGCCCAATGCCTGGCCCGCCGCCACCGCCTTCGCGATCTTCTCCGTCGTCGCGCACTGGAACGACCTGTTCTGGCCGCTGATCGTCGTCAGCACGGCCGAGCACGCGACGCCCGCCCTCGGCGTGCTGTTCTTCCGCACCACCGAGGGCGACGACGATTTCGGCGCGCTGATGGCCGCCGCCGTGATCATGACCGCACCCCTCGTCGCCGCCTTCCTGCTGGCGCAACGCCGCTTCGTCGAGGGCATCGCCACCACCGGCCTCAAGGGCTGACCCCTTTCTTCCGCGCAACCGGAGCCACCGTCATGCCGATCCTCTCCCGCCGCGCCGCCCTGGCGCTTCCCGCCGCCCTGGTGCCGCTCGCCGCCCCCCGCCTGTCGCGCGCCCAGGGCCAGGCCGAGATCACGGTGCATTACGCGCAGCCCTTCATCTACAAGGAGAGCTACGACGCCATCCTGGCCGAGTTCGCGAAGCGCGAGCCGGGCATCAAGGTGAACTTCATCACCACGCCGAACTACGAGGAGGGTGCGCAGCTGCTGCTGCGCCAGGCCGCGACCAGCCAGCTCCCCGACCTCTCCTACCAGGGCTTCAACCGGCTGCGCATCTTCGCCGAGCGGGGCATCGCCCAGGATCTGGCGCCGCTGCTCGCCCGCGACGGCGACCCGGCCGGGGCCGGCTACACGCCGAACCTGCTGGCGCTGGCGCATTTCGGCGGCATGCAGGCCGGCCTCGCCTACGCCGCCTCCAACCCCATCACCTACTACAACGCCGAGCTGGTGAAGCGCGCCGGGGGCGACCCGGACAACTTCCCGCAGGACTGGAACGGCGTGCTGGAGCTGGCCGGCCGGATCGACCGGCTGGGCGGCGGCACCGAGGGCATGTGGTTCACCTGGAGCGGCGACGACTGGATGTATTCGGCGCTGCTCTTCGGCCATGGCGGCCGCATGCTGACCGAGGACGAGCGCGATGTCGGCTTCGCGGGGCCCGAGGGGCTCGGCGCGCTGCGCCTGCTCGACCGCATGGTGAAGGAGGGCGGCATGGCGAACATGACCGCCCCCGCCGCGCGCCAGGCCTTCGCCGCCGGCAAGGTCGGCATGCTGTTCCAGACCACCGCCCTGGTGCGCGGCACGCTGGCCAGCATCGGCGAGAACTTCACGCTGCGCACCACCGGGATGCCGGTGATCGACCCGCAGAAGGGCCGCCTGCCGACCGGCGGCGCCGCCGGCATGCTGACCGCCAAGGACCCGGCGAAGCGCGAGGCGGCCTGGAAGTTCCTGCGCTTCTCGACCGGTCCGGAGGGTCAGGCGCTGATGGTGCGCAACACCGGCTACCTGCCCTGCAACCAGATCGCCATCGACGACCCGCAGCACCTCGGCGCCTTCTACCGCGAGAACCCGCTCTTCACCCCGGCGGTGCGCCAGCTCCCCATCTCGATCCCCTGGTACGCCTTCCCCGGCAGCAACAGCGTGCGCGTGACGCAGACCATGGTGGACAACCTGGCCCGCATCGTCGAGCAGCGCGCGACGCCCGAGCAGGTGCAGCAGGACATGGCCGCCGAGGTGCGCCGCCTGCTGCCGCGGAGGTCATGAGCCATGGCCTTCCGCATCGCCCAGATCAGCGACACCCATCTCTCCGCCGCGCATCCGGAGTTCAGCGTCAATTTCGAGGTGCTGGCGGCGCATCTGCGCGCCACCCGGCCTGACCTCGTCATCCACACCGGCGATGTCTCGGCGCATGGCGAGACGGGGCCCGAGGATCTGCGCTACGCGCGCGGGCGGATGGACGGGCTCGGCCTCGACTGGCTGGCCGTGCCGGGCAACCATGATGTCGGCAACGACCCGGCGCTCGGCGGCGCCACGGCGGCCGACGCCACCCGGCTGGCCCATTGGCGCGAGGCCTTCGGCCCCGACCGCTTCCTGCGCGACGTGCCGGGCTGGCGGCTGATCGGCCTCGACACGCTGATCATGGCCACCGACCTGCCCGAGGCGGCGGCGCAGTTCGATGTCCTGGAGACGGCGCTGGCGACCGCCGGGGGGCGGTCCATCGCGCTCTTCCAGCACAAGCCGCTCTGCGAGGAGCGGATGGACGAGACGGCGCTGACCTACTGGCCGGTGCTGCCGGCGCCGCGCCGCCGCATGCTCGAATTGCTGGCGCGGCACCCGGTGGCCTTCGTCGCCTCCGGCCATGTGCACCAGGCGCGCGACCGCGGCGTGTCGGAGGGCATCCGGCAGATCTGGGCGCCGGCCGTGGCCTTCCTGGTGGGCGACACCTGGCAGCGCCGCATCGGCGACAAGACGCCGGGCTATGTCGAGCACGCGCTGCACGCGGATGGCCGCTTCGAGAGCCGCGTGATCCACCCGGAAGGGCTGGTGCCGCACGATATCGGCCTGCTGCCGGAGATCTACGGGCCGCAGCAGCCGGTGGCGGCCTGAGGCGAAGGGCGGGGAGGGGCCGGCGGCTCCTCCCCGGCGGCCCCTCCGGCGGTCCCTTCGGGGGGTGCCCGGCCCGGTTCCCGCGGCGAACGCCACGGCCTCGCCCTGAATGGCCGGCTGATCCGCGTCCTGGGGGCGATGGACACGGGTCGATCTCGGTGCCCGCCACCGGAGCGGGATCGCCGGCGAGCCGGTCACACCGCCCGGCCAACCCGGAGGACGCCTTCGGCGCGGAGCCCGGGCTTGGCCAGGGGGGCTTGGCCAGAGGGGCTTGGCCAGGGCGGCATGGCGTGGTCCATGTCTGGCGGCGCTCCGCGATAGCAGATTCCCGGCCCCCCGGCGCGCGGGATCGGCACGGTCCGCCCGCGCCCTCCCATCCCCGAAAGCCGCTTGACGCCACCGCTGCGCGGGTCCATTGGCCCGCGCAGCGCCGCGGCGCGGGGGAAGCTCCGGCACGGCGCGCATCAGGAACAAACCGGACCATGCCGAGCGACAGTCCCAGCGACAGTCCCAGTCGATTGTCCGCGCCCCGGACGGCCGCCGCGTCCTGAGCCCCCTCCGGCTCGCCGCGGTGCCGCCCGTCTCGCGGACCGTAAAGGTGAGCCATGCTGCAAACCCTCTCCCACCCCTATGGGGCGCAGGCGGCGGCGGCCCTCGACCGCGTCACGCGCGGCCATGTCGCCGATGCCGTCGAGGAACTGAACGCGCTGCCGGCCGAGGCGGCGGCCGAGCTGCTGCGCCTCGCCCCGCCCGAGCGCCGCGTCGAGGCCTTCGACCGGCCCGAGCTGCACCGCGCCGGCCGGCTGCTGCTCGCCCTGCCGGAGCCGCTGCGCGCGCCCCTGCTCTCCGACATGTCGGCCGATCGCGCCGCCGACCTGCTGCGCGAGGTGCGGCCGGGCGAGCGCGCGCGGCTGCTGGCGCCGCTGGAGCCCGAGCCGGCCGGCACGCTGCGCCGCCTGCTGGCCTATCCCGAGGGCAGCGCCGGCAGCCTGATGACGACCGAGTTCGTCAGCCTGCCGGCCACCGCCACGGTGGAGGAGGCGCTGCGCCACATCCGCGAGGTGGAGCGCACGCGCGAGACCATCTACGCCCTCTACCTGCTCGATCCGCGCAGCGGCGCGCTGCTGCGCACGGTGCCGCTGCGGCGCCTGATCACCGGGCGGCCGGAGCAGCGCGCCATCGAGCTGGTGCCGGACCGCGCGCCGGTCACGGTGGCGGCCGGCACGCCGCGCGACGACATCGCGCGGCTCTTCGCGCGGCACGACCTGCTGGCGGTGCCGGTGGTGGACGCGGCGCGGCAGGTGCTCGGCATCGTCACGGTCGATGACGTGATCGACGCCATCATGGAGGATGACAGCGCGGCGGCGCAGCGCTTCGGCGGCATGGAGGCGCTGGACCGCGAGAGCCTGGGCAAGCCCTATCTGCGCATCGGCTTCCTGGAGATGATCCGCAAGCGCGCCGGCTGGCTCTGCGTGCTCTTCCTGGGCGAGATGCTGACGGCGAGCGCCATGCAGCATTTCGAGCACGAGCTGGAGAAGGCCATCGTGCTGACGCTCTTCATCCCGCTGATCATGAGCTCGGGCGGCAATTCCGGCAGCCAGGCGACCTCGCTGCTGATCCGGGCGCTGGCGCTGGGGCAGGTCCGGCTCGGCGACTGGTGGCGGGTGGCGCTGCGCGAGGTGCCGACGGGGCTGACGCTGGGCGGCATCCTCGGCCTGCTGGGGATGGCGCGGATCGTCGCCTGGCAGCAGCTCGGCTTCTACGATTACGGTCCGCACTGGGCGCTGGTGGCGCTGACGGTGGGGCTCGGCCTGCTCGGCATCGTGCTCTTCGGCTCGATGGCGGGATCGCTGCTGCCCTTCGGCCTGAAGCGGCTGGGCTTCGATCCGGCCAGCGCCTCGGCGCCCTTCGTCGCCACGCTGGTCGATGTGACGGGACTCGTCATCTACTTCAGCGTCGCCGCGCTGGTGCTGAGCGGGACGCTGCTGTGAGGCGCGCCCGCCGCGCCGCATGACACCGGGCCGGGCGGAAGGGGGAGGAATTGACTTCCCCCCCCCGCCCTTGATCCGGCCTAGCGGAACGCCGGCTTCCGCTTCTCCACGAAGGCCGCCATGCCCTCCTTCTGCCCCTCGGTGCCGAACAGGCCGAGGAACAGGCGGCGCTCCAGCCGCACCCCTTCGCGCAGCGGCAGCTCGAAGGCGGCGTTCACCGCCTCCTTGGCCATGGCGACGGCGGGGGCGGAGAGGGTGCCGATCTTCTCCGCGAGCTTCTCCGCCTCGGCCAGCAGCTCCGCCGCCGGCACCACCCGCGCCACCAGCCCGGCCCGCTCGGCCTCCTCCGCGGTCATCATGCGGCCCGTCAGCACCATCTCCATGGCCTTGGACTTGCCGATGGCCCGCGTCAGCCGCTGGCTGCCGCCGGCGCCGGGGATGATGCCGAGGTTGATCTCGGGCTGGCCGAAGCGGGCGGTGTCGGCGGCGAGGATCAGGTCGCACATCATCGCCAGTTCGCAGCCGCCGCCGAGCGCGAAGCCGGAGACGGCGGCGATGACGGGCTTCCTCACCGTCAGCACCGCCTCCCAGCTCTCGCCGATGAAGTCATGCAGGTAGGTGTCGGGGAAGCGGCGCTCCTGCATCTCCTTGATGTCGGCCCCGGCGGCGAAGGCCTTCTCGTTGCCGGTGAGGATGATGGCGGCGATGGCCGGATCGGCGTCGAGATCGCGCAGCGCCGCGGCCAGCTCGCGCATGAGCTGGTCGCACAGGGCGTTCAGCGCGGCGGGGCGGTTCAGGCGGATCAGGCCGGCGCGGCCTCTCGTCTCGGTCTGGATCATCTCGGCCATGGCGGGTTTCCTCTCAGCGTTGGGTGCGGGCGCAGAAGAAGCTGCTGCGCCCCGATTGCACGATGCGCGAGACGCCCGCGCAAGCCGGCGGGCCGGGGCAGAGCGGGCAGGGGGCGCCCTCGCGGTCATAGACCTGGAAGCGGTCCTGGAAACGGCCCAGCTCGCCATCCGCCTGCACATAGTCGCGCAGGCTGGAGCCGCCGGCCTCGATCGCCTCGGTCAGCACGGCCCTGATCGCCGGCACCAGCCGCGCGGCGCGGGCGCCGGGGATGGTCTGCGCTAGCCGGCGCGGCGAGAGGCCGGCGCGGAACAGCGCCTCGGCGACATAGATGTTGCCGAGCCCGGCCACCACCCGCTGGTCGAGCAGCGCCGCCTTGATGGGCGTCCGCCTGCCGGCGAGGGCCGCGCCCAGCACGCCGGGGGTGAAGTCGGGCGCCAGCGGCTCCGGCCCCATCCCGGCCAGCAGCCTGTGGCCCTCCTCCGCCGCCGTCGGCACCAGGTCGACGCTGCCGAAGCGGCGCGGATCGACGAAGCCGATCTCCTGCCCGTCCCCCGGCCCATCCCCCTCCGTGCGGAGCAGCAGGTGCTCATGCGCGGCGGGCGGGGTGTTGGCGCCCACCGGCCGGGCCACCATCCGCCCCGACATGCCGAGATGGATCAGCGCCGAATCGCCGCCCGAGAGCCGCATCAGGATGTACTTGCCGCGCCGCCGGAAGCTCTCCACGCGCGCGCCGGTCAGCCGCGCGGCGAGGCCCGGCGGGAAGGGCCAGCGCATGCCGGCGCGGTGCGTCGCGGCGAAGACGATGCGCCGGCCGAGCAGCAGGCCGGAGAGGCCGCGCATCACGGTCTCGACCTCTGGCAGCTCAGGCATGCCGGCTCAGCCCGTTCCCTCGAAACCTGGCACCTCGATGCCCGCCACCCCCATGGCCAGGAGGGCGCGCAGGTCCGGCTCGGCCAGGGCGATGCAGCCCTCCGTCGGCGGGTAGCCCGGCCGCGCCAGGTGCAGGAAGATGGCGCTGCCCCGGCCGCGCTCCACCGGCGCGTCGTTCCAGCCCAGGATGCCGATGATGTCGTAGACCGGATCCTGCCGCCAGAGCACCTCGTGCCGCGCCTCGTGCGGCAGGCGGATGCGGGTGTTGTAGGCGGGGTGCGCCACATCGTCGCACCAGCCATCCGCGGGCGCGATCGGCTCCACCGGCACGGCGCAGTCCGGCGCCCGCAGCCGGTCGGCGCGATAGAGCACCCGGCGCAGCGGCAGGAAGCCGGCGGGGGTGGCGCCATCCCCCTCGCGCTTCTCGCGCGCCGGGCGGATGCCGCCCTTGCCGAGGGCGCAGCGCCAGACGGCGCCGCGGCAGGCGAGGCGGCCCTCGGGATGAACCCGCGCGGTCAGGGCGGCCGACATGTCACTTCAGCCCCAGCAGATGGCCGAACCGCTCGGCCTTGGTCTCGAGATAGCGGTCGTTCACGCCATTGGCGGCGAATTCATGCGCCACCCGGCTCTCGACCGCGATGCCGCAGGCGGCCAGCCCCGCCACCTTGTCCGGGTTGTTGGTCAGCAGCCGGATGCGCTCCAGCCCGAGCGCGCGCAGCATGGTCGCGGCCACCAGGAACCCCCGCTCGTCGGCGCCGTAGCCCAGCGCCCGGTTGGCATCCAGCGTGTCCAGCCCCTGGTCCTGCAGGGTATAGGCGCGCAGCTTGTTGACCAGCCCGATGCCGCGCCCCTCCTGCGCCAGGTAGAGCAGCACCCCCGCCCCCTCCTGCGCCATGCGGGCGATGGCGCCGCGCAGCTGCGGCCCGCAATCGCAGCGCAGGCTGCCCAGCAGATCCCCGGTGAAGCATTCGGAATGCGCCCGCACCAGGGGCGCCGGCCCGCCGGCGGGCAAGGCCTCCGGCGCGCCGATCAGGATGGCCAGATGCTCGATCCCACCATCGGCGGCGCGGAAGGCCACGATCCGCGCGTCCCGCGCCTCCTCCAGCGGCACCCGCGCCTCCGCCACCCGCGTCAGGCTCGCCGCCACCCGGCCCGGATAGGCGAGCACATCCCCGGCCGGCACGCTGAGCAGGCCGAGCCGCTCCGCCGCCGCCAACCCCGTGCCGCCCGCCAGGCCGAGAGGAGCCGCCACCAGGGCCGGCAGCAGGCGGCCCAGCTTGGCCAGCGCCAGGCCGGCGGCCGCCAGCCCCGGGGGCGACACCTGCTCCGGCCGCTCCGGCAGCAACTGCTCGGCCACCGGGTCGGCCAGCCGCCGCAACGAGGCCGGGTCCAGCAACCCGTCCGGCAGGCGCAGGGCGGCCACCCCCTCCTCCATGCGCCGCTCGGGGGAAGGACCCGCCGACAGGCCCGCCGGGGGCTCCTCCGCCAGCACCGGCCGCTGCAGCACCGCCGCCGCCCGCGCGGGAGAGAGCAGCAGCACCGGCGGCGGCAGCCCGGCGGCGGCGATCTCGGCCAGGCCCCGCGCGCCCACCGTCTCGGCCGCGGCCACCAGCAGCGGCCGCTCGCCGCCCCCTGGTCCCGCGCCCCCCAGCCCGGAGGGGACCAGCAGCACCGGCGTGCCGCGGCGCAGCTCGCTCACGGCGCGATGCACCGCCCGCAGCGCCAGGGCCGCGGCGTCCGGCACGAGGGGCCCGATTTCGGCATCGTGCCCGCCCCGCATCGCCATGCCTTGCCTGCCTGTCATGCCCGTGCCTGTCCTCGTTTCCTCGTCCGTCCCGAAGCCGGCAACCGCCGCCTTGGCGGGAATGTTGGGGGCGGTGCGGCGTTGACCAGCCTCTAGATTGGGACGCCGGGGCGGGGAATCCCAATTTTCTTGTCGCATGCCAGGGCTTGCCCCCGGGCGCGGCTGAGGCCACGATGGCCGCTTGGTGGCTTCCGGGAGCGAATCGCTTGCCCCGGAAGCATCCGCGGGCCCCCAGGCCCGCCTACTGGCGAATTCGGGAGAGCGCATGACCGGCCCGAGGCCGATCCTCATCGTGGACGACGATGACGCCCTGCGGGCGACGTTGTCCGAACAACTGGCACTGGACGGCGAATTCGCGCCCGTCGAGGCGGCGACAGCCTCGGAGGCCTCCGGGCACCTGATGTCGCCCGACTCGCGCTGCGATGCCGTGCTGCTGGACATCGGCCTGCCGGACGGCGACGGGCGCGAACTCTGCGCCCGGCTGCGGCAGGACGGGATCAAGATCCCCATCATCATGCTGACCGGCGCCGACGCCGAGCAGGATATCGTGCGCGGGCTCGATGCCGGCGCCAACGACTACATCGCGAAGCCCTTCCGCATCGCGGAACTGCTGGCGCGGCTCCGCGCCCAGCTCCGGGTCTTCGACAATTCCGAGGACGCGGTCTTCGTCATCGGGCCCTACACCTTCCGCCCCTCCGCCAAGCTCCTGCTGGAGCCGCTGAAGGGTCGCAAGATCCGGCTGACCGAGAAGGAGGCCGCGATCCTGAAGTTCCTCTACCGCGCCGGCGGCCGGCCGGTGGGGCGGCAGGTGCTGCTGAACGAGGTCTGGGGCTACAACGCCGCCGTCACCACGCACACGCTGGAGACGCACATCTACCGCCTGCGGCAGAAGATCGAGCCCGACCCGGCCAATGCCGCCCTGCTGCTGACCGAGGGCGGCGGCTACCGCCTCGACCCCCAGGCCGGCCGCATCGCCGCCTGAGGCGGAACGAAAGCCGGGCCGGAAGGCCCGGCTTTCTTCATGCGTCCTCCTCCGGCGCCAGGGCCAGCTCCCGCAGCACCTCCAGGAACACGCCGAACCGCTCGGCCCCGATCCGCGCCGCCCACTCCGCCTGGAGCCCCCGCATGCTGGCCCAGATCGCCTCCGCGATATGCCGGCCCTTCGGCGTCAGGTGGATCAACCCCCGTGCCCCCCGCCGCTCCAGATAGCCCTGGCGCACCAGCTGCGCGATGGCATGGTGCGCCGCCTGCCGGGACATGTTGAGCCGCCGCGCCAGCTCCGAAGGCCGCGCCCCGTCCGGCAGCGGATAGGAGAAGACGGCCAGATGCGTCTCGTGCACGTCCGTGCCGCCGGCGGCGCGGATGGCCGCCTCCACCCGCCGCCGCGCCTTCTGGAAGCACAACCGGGCCAGCGCGCCTACGAAGGGCGGCCCTTCCGCCCTCTTCTCGCTTGACGTCATTGTAAAGTCTCTTTACGAATTCCCGTAAAGAGACTTTACGAAGGGAGGGCGGGAATGGAAACCTCGATGGAGCCGGTGACCGTGCGGATCGGCGCGCTGGACCTGCGCTTCCTGGTCGATGAGCACCACGGGGCGGGCGAGATGATCCTCTTCGAATTCACCGTGCCGCCCGAGGCCCGCGTCCCCGCGCCGCATCACCACGCGGCGGTGGACGAGGCGGTCTATGGCCTCGCCGGCATCCTGACCGTGACGGTGGACGGCATCCCCCGCGAGATCCGCGCCGGCGATGTCGCCTTCATCCCCCGCGGCGCTGTCCACCACCACGAGAACCGCCACGAGGAGATCGCCCGCGCTCTGGTGCTCCTGACGCCGGGCTCCATCGGCCGCGCCTACTTCGAGGAGATGGCGGCGGCCGTGGCCGGGCCGGACAGGCCCGATCCCGCGCGGGTGAGGGAGATCATGCCGCGGCATGGGCTGGTGCCGGCCTGAGGACATCGCCCCGTCCTGCCGCTTCCCGCCTTGACGCCCCCCCCCGCCTTGACGCCCCTGGGCCGCCCGGCCGACCCTGCGCCGGCCGGAGCGGAGACCCTGCCTTGACCGAGATGGCCACGCCCAACCTCCCCTCGCGCGATTTCGCGGCGACCGCGCGATTCTTCGCGCGCCTCGGCTTCCGGGAAACCTGGCGCGACGCGGGCTGGATGATCCTGCGGCGCGGCGGCCTCGTCCTCGAATTCTTCCTCCAGCCCGAGCTCGACCCGGCCCGCAGCGGCTTCGGCTGCTGCCTCCGGCTGCAGGACGCCGAGGCCTTCTTCCAGGCCGCGCGCGCCGCCGGCGTGCCGGAGGCCGACACCGGCTGGCCGCGCGCACACCGCCCCCGGCGGCAGGCCTGGGGCGGCACGGTGGGCGCCCTGGTCGATCCGGATGGAACCCTGTTCCGCCTGGTGCAGGAGCCCGGCTGAGCCCCCGATCCGCGCCTCAGCCCCAGCGGCTCAACCTCGGCGCCTCAGCCCCGGCCGCCCAGGAAGGGGTTGGAGCGGCGCTCCTCGCCGAAGCTGGAGCCCGGCCCGTGGCCGCAGAGGAAGCGGATCTCGTCCCCGAGCGGCAGCAGCTTCCGCTCGATCGCGGCGATCAGCGCCGCGCCGTCGCCATAGGGGAAGTCCGTCCGCCCGACCGAGCCGCGGAAGATCACATCCCCCACCACCGCCACCCCGAGCGCGGTGGAGACGAAGACGACATGGCCCGGCGTGTGGCCGGGGCAGTGCAGCACCGCGAAATCCTGCCCGGCGATGGACACCGTCTCGCCCTCGGCCAGCCAGCGGTCCGGCGTGACGCTCTCCAGATCCGTGATGCCGAAGCGCGCGCCCTGCTCGGCCAGCCCCTCCAGCAGGAAGCCGTCGCGCCGGTCCGGCCCCTCGATCGGCACCGGCCCGCCCTGCCGCGCCTCTAGCGCGCGCTTCAGCGCGGCGGCGCCCCCGGCATGATCCAGATGGCCATGGGTGAGCAGGATGCGCTCCACCGTGAAGCCCGCCCGGTCCAGCCCCGCCAGGATGCGCGGCACATCCCCGCCCGGATCGACCACCACCCCGCGCCCGCTCTCCGCATCCCAGATCAGGGTGCAGTTCTGCTGGAAGGGCGTGACCGGGATCTGGGCGGCCTGGAACTGGGACATGACGCCCGCGTGCCACAGGGGGCGGGGGTGGGTCAACGGGGAGGGGGAGGCGTCCGCTGGGCCAGGACTGGTGTCGGGAAGCGCCTGCGGATCAAAATCTAGAGGGCTTGCTGTCTGGTATTACGCAGCAGGTGGTTGGTTGTCTTCAAGAACTACTGTTTATCAGTGGCGGTAGAGGTTGGGGGAAATGTTTTCTCCAGATTTCTCAAGGGCGTGATCCATGGCATGCCCAAATATTGGCACGCCTCTTTGATATTGTTGAATGTGCGCGAAATGCCTTTTGAAGATGAAATACGGAATTCGTGGCGGTCGCGACGAGTGGTGTAGCCCAGAGAAATAGCCTTTGCCTCAACGGCATCCCAAGCTTCAGGAGAACCAGAATCGTTAAGGTGGACCGTTTTCTTCGCCGTTGGTTGGACTGGCGTTTCTACTTTCTGCGCGAGGGGCGGTGAGGCACCATAAAGCGGGTTAACAGGAGCGAAGGTAGGATGGATAGCGGACTTAAGTGCGGCAACGCTCCCTTCAATCTTGCGCGCCAGCAGGGAGCCAACAGTAAACAGCGATCCTGCGACCAGTATACCCGCCCCGGAATAAACCAGCGTAACATTTCGAACCAACAGGCCTAGGTTATTGACGCGCTCAGGTAATCCAAGCCCGAGGTGGCCTACTTCAGTACTGGTATCCAGGAAGATGCCAAGCAGCATCAGCACGATGCCGCATCCCATGCCCAGGATGCCCAACAGGAACATGACGCCCTCTCGCTGTTATGCGTTCACACGGTGCAAAAACTAGATGATAGAAAATCCATCTATTAATCCCTTTTGATAAGGCGACAAGAGAGGTGCGATAGCTTCTGGCTTCTTGGCGAACTGGCGCGTCTGACGCCCGCGAGGCTTTGTCAGCAGGCCAACCATCTTGACAAAAGGACTTAATTCCTAATAAACTTGGCTTTCCCTTGCCCCCCGGAGCGGCCCTCCCATGTCCAGCCCCACCACCCCCACCCCCTGGACCCCGCTCTCCGACGCCGCCTGGGCCGCCCTCCAGCCCCATCTCCCGCCGCTCGCCCCCCAGGGCCGCCGCACGCCGGGCCTCCGCGCGCGCATGGACGCCATCTTCCACATGGCCCACCAGCGCGGCGCGCCCTGGAAGAATCTCCCGGCACATTTCGGCCGCTCCGACACCGTCGCCCGCTTCTTCCGCCGCCTGACGCATGCCGGCTTCTGGCACCGCCTACTGAAAACCCTCGCCGCCGCATCCCCCACCGACCCGCTGCGCGCCATCGAATACAGCATCTGCCGCGCCGCCCGCCGCGCCGCGCGCCTCGGTGGCCTGCCGCTCCTCATGCTCATCC
The DNA here is from genome assembly GCF_016107285.1 of Roseomonas sp. KE0001. GTDB lineage: Bacteria > Pseudomonadota > Alphaproteobacteria > Acetobacterales > Acetobacteraceae > Pseudoroseomonas. The sequence continues at coordinate 155,924 of NZ_RCVQ01000002.1, forward strand.
GCCGCCTCGGCCTGCGTTCGGCGCTGAACGGCCCGCCCTGGCTGCTGCCCGATCCGCTTTTGTCCGAAACCCTGCTCGCCTGGCCGCTCGGCCCGCGCCCCACCCGCGAGACGCTGCGCGCCCTGGCCCGTCTGCTGCGCGATGCCGCCGGGCGGCGCTCCATCCCGCGCTCCGTCCGCCTCGGCTGGCCATGACCGCCTTGCCCGCGCCGCGCCGCTGCGGCAAACCCTCGGGACTTCGCTCGTTCGGAAAAAGGGACCCACGCAATGGCGGTCAAGGACGTGAAAAAGGTGGTGCTCGCCTATTCCGGCGGGCTGGACACTTCCGTCATCCTGAAGTGGCTGCAGACCACCTATCAGTGTGAGGTGGTGACCTTCACCGCCGATCTCGGCCAGGGCGAGGAACTCGGCCCGGCCCGGGACAAGGCCCTGATGCTCGGCATCAAGGAAGAGAACATCTTCATCGATGACTTGCGCGAGGAATTCACGCGGGACTTCGTCTTCCCCATGTTCCGCGCCAATGCGCTGTACGAGGGCTGCTACCTGCTGGGCACCAGCATCGCCCGCCCCCTGATCGCCAAGCGCCAGATCGAGATCGCCGAGCAGGTCGGCGCCGACGCCGTCTCCCACGGCGCGACCGGCAAGGGCAACGACCAGGTCCGCTTCGAGATCGGCTATTATTCCCTGAAGCCGGACGTGAAGGTCATCGCCCCCTGGCGCGAATGGGACCTGACGTCCCGCACCCGCCTGCTGGAATTCGCCGAGGCGAACCAGATCCCCATCGCCAAGGACAAGCGCGGCGAGGCCCCCTTCAGCGTCGACGCCAACCTCCTGCACAGCAGCTCCGAGGGCAAGATCCTGGAGGAGCCGTGGGACGAGCCCCCGGAAATCGTCTGGCAGCGCACCATCCGCCCCGAGGACGCGCCCGACGTCGCGACCGAGATCACCATCGAGTTCGAGCGCGGCGACGCGGTGGCCATCAATGGCGAGCGCCTCTCCCCCGCCACGCTGCTGACCAAGCTGAACGCCCTCGGCAAGGCCAACGGCATCGGCCGGCTGGACCTCGTGGAGAACCGCTTCGTCGGCATGAAGTCCCGCGGCTGCTACGAGACCCCCGGCGGCACCATCCTCCACGCCGCCCACCGCGCCATCGAGAGCATCACCCTGGATCGTGAGGTCGCCCACCTCAAGGACAGCCTGATGCCGAAGTACGCGGAGCTGATCTACAACGGCTTCTGGTTCGCGCCTGAGCGCCGGATGATCCAGGCGATGGTCGATGAAAGCCAGAGGAGCGTCAGCGGCACCGTCCGCCTGAAGCTGTACAAGGGCAACACCATCGTGACGGGCCGCCAGTCCCCGAACAGCCTCTACTCCATGAAGCACGTGACCTTCGAGGACGACCAGGGCGCCTACGACCAGTTCGACGCCCAGGGCTTCATCAAGCTCAACGCGCTGCGCCTGCGCCTCGGCGCCATGGCCGGCCGCAAGGGCGGCGCTCTCTGAAAGGCATCGGGGGTGCCGTTCCGGAGGCGCCCCCAAGCCTTCTGAAGGGGCGAAACCGGCCGGACCACGCGGCGTTAGGCGTCCATCGGAACCCGTCAGGGTTTCTCGACACAGTGGAGGAACGCCGCATGACTTTCCGGATCACCCGTCTCACCCTGCTCGCCGCCGCGATGACGGCGGGCGCCTCCTTCGCTCAGGCCCAGAGCTACAACACCGGGGCTGGCCCGATCACGGGTTCCTCGGCCTCGACGCCGGCCGCGCAGTATCCCCAGACCGGGCAGCAAGGCATACAGGGCCGGCCGATGCATGGCCATCGTCCCATGGGCTCGGCCGCCCCGATGGGCAGCAGCGGCGGAATGGCAGGCAGCGGTGGGGACATGAGCGGCAGCAGGTCCACCACGCCGAGCGATCCGCTGGCCGGCGTCACGCTGCCGTCGCAGCCCGGCGTTGGAAACGGTGCCTTCAATGGCGGTGGCCTGGTGCTGGAACATCTGCCCGACGGCACGACCCGCGTGGTCCGCTGACGGCCGGCGCCAGGGCGCCCGATGAAGGAAAGGCCAGGCGATCGCCCGGCCTTTCCGCGTTCAGCCCGGGGATGCACCCCGGAGGCGATGGTCTAACCCCAGGGGCCGCGGGGCCGCTGCGGGCCGGGTCGGACGCGGCTCCACGGGCCGGGGGCAGTACCCGCAGCCGGACGCGCCGCCATCTCCGGAATGCTCGAACGGCCCCCGCCACGGCTCTGGCCCGTCATCTGCCGCAGCGCCGCCACGCGGTTCTCGGTCTTCGGATGGGTGGAGAAGAGGTTGTCCATCCGCGCGCCGGAGAGCGGATTGACGATGAACATATGCGCCATGGCCGGATTGTTCTCGGCCGCCTGATTGACGAAGGCGAGGCGCCCCTGCTCCAGCCGCAACAGGGCATTGGCAAGCCCCGCCGGATTGCCGCTGATCTCCGCGCCCACCCGGTCGGCCTCGTACTCGCGGGAGCGGCTGATCGCCATCTGCACCAGCATGGCGGCGAGAGGGGCCAGTATCATCATCAGCAGCGTGCCGATCGGCCCCAGGCCGCGACCGTCCCGGTTGCCGCCGAACAGGAAGCCGAACTGCGCGATCATGCCGATGGCGCCGGCGAGGCACGCCGTCATGGTCATGATCAGCGTGTCGCGGTTGCGGATATGCGCCAGCTCATGGGCGATGACGCCGGCCACTTCCTCGGGCGGCATGCGGTTCAGCAACCCGGTGTTGACGGCGACCGCCGCGTTCTGCGGGTTGCGGCCGGTGGCGAAGGCGTTCGGCTGATCCTCATGGATGATATAGAGGGCCGGCATCGGGATGCCGGCGTTGCGCGCCAGCCGCTCCGTCATGCGGTAGAGCTCCGGCGCGTCCTGCGGCCCGATGGGCTGGGCATTGTTCATCCGCAGCACCATCTTGTCGCTGTTCCACCAGGCGAAAAGATTGGTGGCGCAGGCGAAGAGAAAGGCCACCATCATGCCGCTCCGCCCGCCGATGGCGCCGCCGACGACGACGAAGAGGGCGGTCATGGCCGCGAGCAGCAGGGTCGTGCGCAGGTATCCGTTCATGCCCCTCTTTTCCTCAGCACCCTTTCCACCCCAGATGGGAAGCATGACGACACTTCCACAAGAGGCCGACCGCCCGGCCGGCCCCGCCCAGACCTCCACCCCGGCGCCTGCCGCCGACCAGGCGGCCCGTCCCGTCCCCGGCCCCATGCCCAAGGAGATCGACGGCCCCGCCGGGCCGGAACCCACGCGCTATGGCGACTGGGAAAGGAAGGGCCGCGTCAGCGACTTCTGACCGGAATGGAAAGCGAACCGTCTGGGGCGGGCGCCGGCGCGGCGCACACCAGATCTGGTGGTTGAGAACGTTACCGAACGTCAGCGATTCGTTCGCGCGACTCGGAGCATGGCCTTGATTCGAGAGGGCTCGCCCGTGTAACCGTTCAGGTTCTGTTCGGCTGTGTCGCGGGTGCGAGGCTGAGCCAGAGACTGACCGCCAGGACCCCCAGGCCCGCGGCGAGCAGCGCCGGCACCGCCCCCGCCAGCGCCATGGCCAGGCCGAAGACGCCCGGCCCCGCCGATTGCCCCAGGAAATAGCTGAAGGCATGCAGGGCGACGGCCGAACCCCGCGCCAGGGGCGCCACCTCGGTCACCCGCACCTGGATGCTGTTGTGCAGCATGAAGAAACCGAGCCCGATGAGGAAGCTGCCGCCGATTCCGGCCCAGGGCCGTTCCAGCCCCCAGGCCAGGGCGGTGGCGGTCATGCCCAGTGCCACCAGGCCCCCGGCCAGCCGCATCATCGCCGCCTGCCCGATGGCGCGCAGCAGGAAGGCCGCGAGCAGCGCATAGCCGAAGCCGCCGAGGCCGAAGGCGGCGATGGCGATCCCGGCCCGCAGCGTGCCATGCCCGTCCTGTCCCAGCAGGACGGCCAGGAAGGGCATGGGGCCGAAGACCAGCATGCCCTCGATGAAGACGCCGCCATAGAGCGGGCGGGCGCGCGGATTGGCCAGGATGGCCCGGTAGCGCCGCGCCACCTCGGCGGGGGAGGGGGCCGGGCCCGGCGGGGCGGCCGCCGGCTGCCGCCGCGCGTCGCGCCAGAGCACCGCCCAGGACAGCGCCGCCGCCGCGGCGCAGACCCACATCACGCCCCGCCAGCCGACCAGCGGCGCGATCCCGCCCGAGACCGCCCCGCCCGCCAGCTGGCCCAGGATGGCGCAGGCCAGCACCCGGCTGATCGCCACCTGACGCTGGGCCATGGGCACCGAATCGCCGAACAGGGCGAGGGTGAGGGGAAAGATGCCGCCGGCCGCCAGCCCGGCGGCGATCCGCGCGGCGAACAGCCCGTCCAGCCCCGGCGCCAGCGCGCAGAGGGCCAGCGTCACCGCCAGCAATCCGATGCAGAGCAGCACCACGCGGCGCTTGCCGAAGGCATCGCCGACCGGGCCCAGCACCGGCTGCACCAGCGCGTAGGGCAGGGCGAAGGCGCTGGCGAGCAGCGCCACGCGCTCATGCGGCGCGGCGAAGTCGAGGGCCAGCTCGGCCATCAGCGGATCGAGCGCCCGCCCGGCCAGGGCGCCGGAGAAGCCCGCGAAACCGAAGACCACGATCATCCGGCGCAGCGTCCGGGGATCGGCGAAGGGGTTGTCCATGCCGCCGATGCTGCGGGGCGATGCCGGCGGCGGCAACCGGGGCGCGGGAGAATCCACGCGGCTCAGCCCTCGCTGCGTCCCCCCGGATAGGCCGGCCGGCCATCGCAGAGCGGCAGCCAGGGGAGGCGCTCGGCGGCCTGGGTGTGGTCGGCCGGCGGCAGGGCTCCGGGATCGTCCAGGCTGGCGATGGTGATGTCGATCTCGTCCGGCAGGTCGTCATGCCGGTAGGTCAGGCTGGTGCCGCAGGCGGCGCAGAAGCCGCGCCAGACACCGGGACTCGACTCGAACAGGCCGAGCCGGCCGGTGGTGCAGCGGAAGTCGCGCCGCGCCACGCTGAACCAGGCGACCACGGGCGCGCCGGCCGCGCGGCGGCAGGAGGCGCAGTGGCAGAGTGTGGCGTGGAAGGGCGTTCCGCCCGCCTCGTAGCGGATGGCGCCGCAGAGACAGCCTCCGGTCAGCATCGGTCCCTCCTCTCCCGCAGCCCCGCGAAGAAGGCGCGCAACAGGGTGCCGCATTCCGTCTCGCGCAGGCCACCCACGATCTCCGGCGCATGATGGCAGGAGCCGGCGGCCAGGACGCGCGCGCCATGCTCGACGCCGCCGCCCTTCGGGTCATAGGCGCCGAAGGCCAGCCGCCGCACGCGGAAGAAGCTCGCCGCCTGGGCGCACATCGGGCAGGGCTCCAGCGTCACCGTCAGGGTGCAGTCGGGCAGGCGCGGCTCGCCGCGCGCCGCGGCCGCCTGGCGCAGCGCCAGGATCTCGGCATGGGCGCTGGGGTCGCACAGCTCCTCCACCCGGTTGCCGGCGCGGCCCAGCACCGTGCCGTCCGGCGCGGTGACGACGGCGCCCACCGGCACCTCGCCGCGCGCGGCGGCGGCGCGCGCCTCCTCCAGCGCGAGGGCGATGGGGCTGGGGGCGGAGGGGCCGGGGCTGGGCATGCGGCGGAACCATCGGTGGGGAACGAATCCGGCAGCGGGCGGGGCCAAGCCTGCGCTATCCTCGGCGGCCACCGCATCCCCGGCCACCGTATCCAGGGACTTCCGCCATGTACTTCACGATCAGCCAGAACGCCTCCGGCCAGTACTACTGGAACCTCAGATCCGCCAACCACCAGATCGTCGCCGGCGGCGAGACCTACCACAACAAGCGCGACTGCCTGGCCGCGATCGAGCTGGTGAAAGGCACCGGCGCGGCGACGCCGGTCAAGGATCAGACCGCGGCCGGCAGGACCGGCGGCTGAGCCGGCGCGGGTCCGGGGAAGGCCCTCAGCTCCCCGACCCGATGAGCTGCCCGCCATCGACCACGACACTCTGCCCGGTCACCCAGCGGGCGCGGCGGGAGGCCAGGAACAGCACCACGTCGGCCACCGCCTCGGGCTCGCCCAGCCGGCCGGAGGGGATCTGGCGGCGGATCTCCTCGTAGAGCGGCGCGCCCTCCAGCCGGCGCTTCTCCCACATGCCGCCGGGGAACTCGATGGAGCCGGGCGCCACGGCATTCACCCGGATGCCGCGCGCGGCGTACATCTTGGCCTGGCTGCCGGTGTAGTGGTCGATCGCCGCCTTCATCGCGCCATAGGGCGCGCTGCGGGCGCTGGCGCGCAGCGCCGAGATCGAGGAGACGTTGACGATCGCCCCCGCCCCGGACCGCTCCAGGAAGGGCAGCGCCGCCTGGCTGGCGCGCACGGTGGCCATCATGTCGATGTGGAAGGCGGCGGACCAGCCGGCCTCGTCATCGGTGGAACCGAAGCCGGAGGCGTTGTTCACCAGCACGTCGAGCCCGTCCAGCGCCGCCGCCGCCTCGGGGATGAAGCGGGCGATCTGCGCCGCCTCGGCGAGGTCGCAGGGCGCGGCGAAGGCGGTGACGCCGAGCGCCGCGATCTCCGCCCGCGTCGCCTCCAGCGCCCCGGCGCCGCGCGCGCAGATCGCGACCGCGGCACCCTCCTGCGCGAAGCCCAGCGCGATGGCGCGGCCGATGCCGCGGCTGCCGCCCATCACCACCACGCGTTTGCCGCTCAACTGCATCGGGGCCTCCCTCGGATTCTGAAATGCATTGTTCTCACCGGGCGGCGGGGCTAGCAACCGCAGCCATGCGCACCCTCCCCCTGATCGGCCTGACCCTCGATGCGGAACAGCCCGGCGGCTATTCCAGGCTGCCCTGGTACGCCCTGCGGCAGAACTACTTCTCCGGCGTCACGGCGGCGGGCGGGCTGCCGGTCGCCCTGCCGCACGAGCTGTCGCTGGCCGGCGCCTATCTCGACGAGATCGACGGGCTGCTGGTCACCGGCGGCGCCTTCGATGTCGATCCGTCGCTCTATGGCGGCGGGCCGGCGCATCCGACGGTGGCGCTGAAGCAGGGGCGCACCGCCTTCGAGCTGGCCATGGTGCGCGGCGCGCTGGAGCGGGACATGCCGGTGCTCGGCATCTGCGGCGGCGAGCAGCTGCTGGCGGTGGCGCTGGGCGGCACGCTGATCCAGCACATCCCGGACAGCATCCCCGCGGCGCTGGCGCATGAGCAGCCCAACCCGCGCACCGAGCCCGGGCACGAGGTGGCGATCACCGGCGGCACGCTGCTGGCGCGCCTCGTGGGCGTGCCGCGCATGGCGGTGAACTCGGCGCACCACCAGGCGGTGGCGGCGCCGGGGCCGCGCGCGGCGGTCAACGCCGTGGCGCCGGACGGGGTCATCGAGGGGATCGAGAGCACCGGGCACCGCTTCGCCCTCGGCGTGCAGTGGCACCCGGAATACGCCGTGGACCCGAGGGACCAGGCGATCCTGGACGGGTTCGTCGCCGCCTGTCGCGAGGCCGCCGCCGCGCGGAGGGCCGCATGAACGGCGAGGAGACGGCGGAGGGCGGCCCGGCCACGGAGGAGCGCGGCGAGCGCATCGCCAAGTGGCTGGCCCGCGCCGGGGTGGCCAGCCGGCGCGACGCCGAGCGGCTGATCGCCGAGGGCGCGGTCTCGCTGAACGGCCGCGCGGTGGAAAGCCCGGCGACCTTCGTCGGCCCGGAGGACCGGGTGACGGTGGGCGGCAAGCCGGTCGGCGCGCCGGAGCGCACGCGGCTGTTCCGCTACCACAAGCCGCCCGGGCTGGTGACGACGCACAAGGACCCCGAGGGGCGGCGCACGGTCTTCGAGGAGCTGCCGGCGGCGCTGCCGCGCCTGGTCTCGGTCGGCCGGCTCGACCTCAATTCCGAGGGGCTGCTGCTGCTGACCAATGACGGCGCGCTGAGCCGCAAGCTGGAACTGCCCGGCAATGCCTGGATCCGCCGCTACCGCGCCCGCGTGCACGGCCGCGTCGATGAGCGGGCGCTGGCGGCGCTGGCCCATGGCGTCACGGTGGAGGGCGTGGCCTATGGCCCGATCGAGGCGGGGCTGGATTCGCGCCAGGGCACCAATGCCTGGCTGACCCTCTCGCTGGCCGAGGGCAAGAATCGCGAGGTGCGGCGCGTGCTGCAGCATCTCGGCCTCACCGTCACGCGGCTGATCCGCACCGCCTACGGCCCCTTCACCCTGGGGCCGCTGCCGCGCGGCGCGGTGGAGGAGATCAACGCCAAGGTGCTGCGCGAGCAGCTCGGCCTCGACGCGCCGCCCCGGCTGCAGCGCGGCGTCGAGCGCGCCGCCCAGGCCCGCGCCGCCGCCGAGACCGCCGCGGCCCGCGCCCTGGCGCAGGGAGGGGAGGGGGCGCCGAAGCCCGAGGCGGTGCAGCGCAGCCGCCCGGCGAAGCCGCCCCGCGCGCGCAACGCCACCGAGCCGCTGCGCCGCGCCTGGGGCGCCGTGGCCCAGGGGCCGGATGCCGATCAGCCGGAAGGCCCCGGCGGCGCCCGGCGGCGCGGGCCGCGCAAGCCGGGCTGAGGACAGCGGGTGCGGATCATCGCCGGCCGGCATCGGGGCCGCCGCCTGGAGGCGCCGCCCGGCGCCGCCACCCGCCCCACGGCCGACCGGGTGCGGCAGGCGCTGTTCGACATGCTCTGGCACGCGCCCTGGGCCGGGCGCGGCGCCATCGAGGAGGCCGTCGTGCTGGATGCCTTCGCCGGCACCGGGGCGCTGGGGCTGGAGGCGCTCTCGCGCGGCGCGGCGGCGGCGCATTTCATCGAGCGGGACCGTGTGGCGCTGGGCGTGCTGCGGGCGAACATCACCGCCTGCCGCGAGGCGGAGCGGGCCCGCATCCTGCCCGGCGACGCCACCCGCCCGCCGCGCGCGCCCTGCGCCTGCGGCCTGGTCTTCCTCGACCCGCCCTATGGCCAGGCGCTGGTGCCGCGCGCCCTGGCGGCGCTGGGCGCGGCCGGCTGGATCGCACCCGGGGCGCTGGTCGTCGCCGAGACCGGGCGGGAGGAGGCGCCGGAGCCGCCCGGCTTCACGGTGCTGGCGGAGCGGGAGCACGGCGCGGCGCGGCTGCTGTGCCTGCGGGCGGCGTAGCCGCGACGGCCGGGCACGGAGCAGGCGGGTGATGGACGCCCTGGCCGGGATCCTCGTCGGCACAAGCCCACTTGAACCGTTATAACGTTTCATGCACAAGGCTGCGTCATGACAGCCGCTCCGCTTTCCCGCCGTTCCCTCGGCCTGCTCACCGCAGCGGGCCTGCCGCTGCTGGCGCGCCCGCTCCGCGCCCAGCCCGCCGCCGATCTCTTCCCGGTCGTCACCTCGAACGAGATCAACGGGCTGGAGCCGGCACGCTCCGGCTATGTCTTCCAGCGCATGCAGGTGGTGGAGACGCTGGTCGGCGCCGACGACGGCGGCCTGCCGGTGCCGGGCCTGGCGCGGGGCTGGGATCTGTCGCAGGACCGGCTCATCTGGCGCTTCCGGCTGCGGCCGGGCGCCCGCTTCCATGACGGCACGCCGGTGGACGCCGCCGCGGTGGCCGCCGCCCTGCGCCGCGCCCGGGAGCAGGGCGGGCTGCTGGGCAATCTGCCGATCGCGGCGATCGAGCCGGGCGAGCCGGGCGAGGTGGTCCTCCGCACCACCCGGCCCTTCTCCCCGCTGCTCGCCTTCCTGGCGCATTACAGCGCCGGCATCCTGGCCCCCGCCGCCTTCGAGGGCGGCGCGGTGCGCGCCGTGATCGGCAGCGGCCCCTACCAGGTGACGCGCCTGCTGCTGCCGCAACGCCTGGAGGCCGGGCGCTCGGCGCACTGGGACGGAGCGGCGCCGGCCATCGCGCGGGTCTCCTACCTGGCGGCGGGTCGGGGCGAGACCAGGGCGGCCATGGCCGAGGGCGGGCAGGCCGAGCTGGTGGCGCAGCTCGCCCCCGAGACGGTGGAGCGGCTGCGCCGCAACCCGCGGCTCGCCATCGACAGCCGCGCCATTCCGCGCACCCGGCTGATCAAGCTCAACTGCGGCCTGCCGCTGTTTCGCGACGTCCGCGCCCGCCGCGCCCTCTCCCTGGCGCTGGACCGCCAGGGGATGGCGGCGGCGCTGCTGCGCTCGCCCGCCTCGATGGCGACCCAGCTCTTTCCCCCGGCCCTGGCGGAGTGGCATGTGCCCGGCCTGCCGCCGCTGCGGCGGGACCTGCCGGAGGCGCGGCGGCTGCTGGCGGAGCTGGGCTGGCAGCCCGGCGCTGAGGGGCTGCTGGTGCGGGAGGGTAAGCCCTTCTCCTTCACGCTCCGCACCTTCTCGGATCGGCCGGAGCTGCCGGGGCTCGCCACCGCCATGCAGGCGCAGCTGCGGGAGATCGGCGTCGAGATGAAGGTCGCCATCGTCAACAGCGGCGAGATCCCGGCCGGGCACCGGGACGGCACGCTGGAGGCGGCGCTGATGGCGCGCAACTTCTCGCTGGTGCCGGACCCGCTAGGCACCATGCTGCAGGATTACGGGCCGCGGGGCGGCGACTGGGGCGCCATGGGCTGGTCCAGCGAGGCGCTGAACGGCGTGCTGGAGCGGCTCGGCGAGACGGCCGACCCGGCCGAGCGCACCGCGCTGCGCGGCCGCGCCTCGGCCATCCTGCAGGAGGAGATGCCGGTCATCCCGGTCAGCTGGTTCGACCTGGCCACCGCCGTCTCGCGGCAGGTGCGCGGCCTCTCGATCGACCCCCTGGAGCTGTCCTACCGCGTGGCGGGCGCGACATGGGCGCGCTGATCCGGCTGCTCGCCGGGCGCGCCGCCCAGGCCGTGCTGGTGGCGCTGCTGGTCGGCACCGCCTGCTTCCTGATGGTGCGGCTGCTGCCGGGCGACATGGCCTACCGCATCGCCGCCAGCCGCTACGGCTACGACCTGGTGGACAGCGCCGCGGCCGAGGCGGTGCGGCGGGAGCTGGGGCTGGAGCGGCCCTGGATCGCGCAGCTCGGCGCCTGGTTCACCGATCTGGCGCGCCTCGACCTCGGGACCTCGCTGGCCTCGGGCGAGGCGGTGACGGACGCGCTCGCCGTCCAGCTTGGCCATACCCTGCTGCTCTCGGTCGCGGCGCTGCTGCTCTCGCTGCTGATCGGGCCGCCGCTCGGCGCGCTGGCCGGGCTGCGTGCCGGCGGCGGGTGGGATGGCGCGCTGCTGGCCGCCTCGGCGGCGCTGCGCGCCCTGCCGGCCTTTGTCATCGGCATCGGGCTGATGCTCTGGCTGGGCGTGTCCTGGGATTGGCTGCCGGTGGCGGGCGTGGGCGGCTGGCGCGAGGTGGTGCTGCCGGCCCTGACCCTGGCGCTCGGCCTGGCCGCCGCCTCGTCCCGTGTGACGCGGGACGCGGTGGCGGGGGTGGTGGCCTCGCCCTTCTTCGGCTTCGCGCGGATGAAGGGCCTGTCCGACGCCGCCGCCTTCCGCCGGCACGGCGCGCGCAACGCCGCCATTCCGGTGGTGGCCTATCTCGGATTGCAGCTGGTGGTGCTGATCGAAGGGGTGGTGGTGGTGGAGTCTCTCTTTGCCTGGCCCGGCATCGGCCATGCGCTGGTGCATGCCGTGCTGGGGCGCGACATCCCGATGGTGCAGGGCACGGCGCTGGCCATGGGGCTGCTCTTCGTGACGCTGAACGCGCTGACCGACCTCGCCTGCTGGGCGCTGGACCCGCGGCGGCGCCACGCATGAGGCTCTCCCGCAAGAGGCTGGCGGGCGGGCTGATGCTCGCGGCCGTCGCCGCCTTCGCCCTGCTCGGTCCGCTGCACGGCGCCGATCCGCTGCGCCAGAACCTCTCCGACGCGCTGCTGCCGCCCGGGGGCGCCCATCCCCTCGGCACCGATCATCTGGGGCGGGATCTGCTGGCGCGGCTGGCCGCCGGGGCGCGGCTCTCCTTCGGCTTCGCGCTGCTGGCGGCGCTGGCCGCCGCCGTGCCGGGCACGCTGCTCGGCCTGCTGGCGGCGCTCAGCGGCGGCTGGACGGAGCGGCTGCTCCTGGGCCTCGCCGACGCCGTGCAGGCCTTGCCGGCGCTGCTGCTGGTGGTGCTGGTCACGGCCTTCGCCCCCGGCGCGTTCCTGCCGCTCTATCTCGGCCTCGCGCTCGCCCTCTGGGTGGAGTTCTTCCGCATCAGCCGCAACACGGCGGCGGGCGTGCTGGCGCGGCCGCAGGTGGAGGCGGCGCGGCTGCTCGGCTTCGGCCGCTGGCACATCCTGCGCCGGCATCTCTGGCCCGAGGTGGCGCCGCTGGCCGCCACGCTCTTCGCCTTCGCCGCCGGCACCGCCGTCACCACCATCGCCGCGCTGGCCTTCATCGGCGTCGCCGCCCGGCCGCCGGTGCCGGAATGGGGCAGCATGATGACCGAGCTGCTGCCCTACCATGCCGAGGCGCCGCTCGCCCTGCTGCTGCCGGGGATGCTGATCTTCCTGACGGTGCTCGGCCTGCACCTGCTGGCCGGGCGCGAACGGGCATGACCGCGCCGATGGGACTGATCGTCGAGGACCTCCGGATCACCGGCCCCGAGGGGGTGCTGATGCGCGGGGCCGGCTTCACGCTGCGCCCGGGTGAGCCGCTGGTGCTGCTGGGCGAGACCGGCTCGGGCAAGTCGCTGCTGGCCCAGGCGGTGATGGGCGCGCTGCCGCCCGGCCTCCGCGCGGAGGGGCGGATCGTGCTGGCGGGGCGGGACCTCCTGCCGCTGCCGCCGCGCGAGCGCCGGGCGCTCTGGGGGCGGTGCATCGCCATGCTGCCGCAGGAGCCCTGGGCGGCGCTCGATCCCGCCATGCGCGCCGCGCCGCAGGTCGAGGAGGTGGACCGGCTGGTGCATGGCCGCCCCGCCGCCGAGGCCCGGCGACGGACCGCCGCGCGCTTCCGCCATCTCGGGCTGGAGGGGGCCGGCGGGCGCTACCCCTTCCAGCTCTCGGGCGGCATGAACCAGCGCGTGGCGCTGGCGGCGACCGAGGCGGCCGGGGCCGATCTGCTGATCGCCGACGAGCCGACCAAGGGGCTGGACGCCGACCTGCGCGACACCGCCGGGCGCCTGCTGCGGGGCGAGGCGGAGGCCGGGCGGATGCTGCTGGTCATCACGCATGACGTGGCGCTGGCCCGCCTGCTGGGGGGGCGGGCGATGGTGATGCTGGCGGGCGAGGTCATCGAGGAGGGCCCCCTGCCGGACCTGCTGGAGGCGCCGCGCCACGACTACACCCGGCGGCTGGTCGGCGCCGAGCCGTCGCGCTGGGCGCCCTGGCCGCGCCGCGCCGCGGGACGGATGGTGGTGGAGGCGCGCGGTCTCGGCAAGCGGCTGGGCGGCCGGGAGCTGTTCGGCGGGCTGGACCTGACGGTGGGCGAGGGCGAGGTGGTGGCCATCGCCGGGCGCAGCGGCTGCGGCAAGACCACGCTGGGCAACCTGCTGCTCGGCCTGGCGCGGCCCGATGCCGGGATGGTGCGGCAGGGCGGCCAGGTGGGGCCGCTCGGTCTGCAGAAGCTCTACCAGGACCCGCTGGCGGCCTTCGCGCCAAGCCAGCCGCTGGGCCAGGGCCTGGCGGAGCTGTGCCGCCGGCATGGGCTGGCGGCGGGCGGGGTGGCGGCGCTGCTGCCCCGGCTGCGGCTGGCGCCCGCGCTGCTGGCGCGGCGCCCTTCGGAGGTCTCGGGCGGCGAGTTGCAGCGCTTCGGCCTGTTGCGGGCGCTGCTGCTGGAGCCCGCCCTGCTCTTCGCCGACGAGGCCACCTCGCGCCTCGACCCGCTGATGCAGCAGGAGGTGATGGCGCTGCTCGGCGAGGCCGCGGCCGAGCGCGGCACCGCCCTGCTGGTGGTGACGCATGAGGCGGCCCTGGCGGAGAAGGTGGCGGGGCGGGTGGTGCGCCTGGGGGCCGGAGGGGAGGCGGGAGCGGAGGGGGCGCGGCCCGCTCCGGAGCTCGCCGGCCAGGGGATCTAGATCCGCGGGAAGCGGCCGGCGCGGCTCACTCCGCCGCCACGGCCTCCGCCTCGGCCTCCGGTGCCCGGACCGGCGGCGCGGGAGGCCGGTCGAGCTTCACCCCCATCCGCGCATAGACCTCGGCCAGGCGCCGCTCATAGGCCTCGTTGCTGAACACCGCCGCGCGCCTCGGCCCGGCCTGCTCCAGCCAGCCGCGCAGGTCGGCGTCGCGGTCCAGCGCGCGGATCGCCTCGACCATGGCCCGCACGTCATAGGGATCGACGGTGATCGCCGCCTCGCCCACCACTTCGGGGAGCGAGGAGGTGTTGGAGGTCATCACCGGCGTGCCGAGCTTCATCGCCTCCAGCGCCGGCAGGCCGAAGCCCTCGTAGAGCGAGGGGAACAGCGCCGCCTTGGCGCCGCGCACCAGCGAGACCAGCAGGCGGAAGGGCGCGTAGTCGAGCAGCACGATCTTGCGCTTCGTGCGCAGGATGCTGCCCTCCTGCACCTGGTAGCGGATGTGGTCGTCGAACAGGAGGCGCAGCTCCTCCTCGCTCTTCCAGGCCTGCTTGCCGACGATGACCAGCGGCAGGTCGGTGTCGGCGGCGAGGAAGGCCTCGATCATCCGGCCCACATTCTTCTTCGGCTCGATGGCGCCGAAGAACAGGAAGTAGTTCTTCCACTCCAGTCCGAAGCTGCCGCGGATCTCGTCCTGCGCCTCGGACAGCGGCTTCTCGGCGAACTTGCGGGGGATCTCGACCGACTGGTAGGTGTTGGTCACCTTCTCCGGCCTGGCGCCCAGCAGGGTGATGATGTCGCGCCGGCTGGCCTCGCTGACGGTGATGATATGGTCGGCCTTCTTCACCAGCAGGCGGTTCAGCCGGAAGTAGCGGCGCTTGTTGTCCAGCGTGGTGAAGGGCAGGCGCAGCGGCACCAGGTCGTGCAGGGTGTAGATGTTGCGGGCGCCCGGGATCCGCATCGGGATCGGGTAGGTCCAGTGCATCACCTGCGGGCTGCGCGGCATCCAGACCTTGAGCCGGCGCTTGTACCACTTGTAGTAGTTGGCGGCCATGGTGAAGCCGTTCTCGACATTCCACAGCCGGTCGAAATGCGGCATCCGCGCCTCGAAGGTGTTGGATACCACCCGGCCGGTGATCGGCACGCGGGTGGCCACCTCGCCGAAGGGGCCCATCAGGGTGCGGCGGGTGGCGCGGACCCAGCGCAGCCAGCGCTCGGTGTCCCCGACCCGGTCATCGAAGAAGGCGATCTCGCGGATCAGCTCGTTGCGGCTCGGGCTGGCGCGGGTGCCATAGAGCACGTCCACCTCGGCGCCCAGCGCGCCCAGGCGAAAGCTGAGGTTTCGCGCATAGGTCGCGACACCCGTGCCCTTATCGAGAGCGAGGTTGTATCCATCGATGGCGATGCGAGCGGTCATAGCAAAACCCTAACGGTTTATTGCTCATAGGCGAAGAGTTATGCTGCATCGCAAGCGCGTTTTCATGAGGGCAGCATGATCCAGGATCCGGCGGAGGCTTTGCGGCGCGAGGCGGACGGTCTGCGCGACCGCCGCGACTGGCTGCGCGCCGCCGCGGCCTATGCCGCCTTCCTGGAGCTGCGCCCGGAGGATGCCGGCATGCGGGTGCAGCAGGCGCATTGCCTGAAGGAGGCCGGGCGCGTCGGGGAGGCCCTGGCGTTCTACCGCGCGGCGGCGGCGCAGCGCCCCGGCGAGGCCGACATCGCGCTGCAGATCGGCCATGCCGAGAAGCTGCGCGGCGAGGCCGCCGCCGCGCTGGAGGCCTACGGCCGGGCCGTGCTGCTGGATCCCGCCGCCGCCGCGCCCTGGGCGGAGTGGCGGGCCCTGGCGGAGACGGCGCGGCGCCCGGCGCCCGCGGCCGGCGGCGTGGTGCTGGACCTGACCGACCTGGTCGCCTGGGTCCGCGGCGGGCGGCGCGCCCCGAGCGGCATCCAGCGCGTGCAGCTCGGCATCGCCGATGCCGCCCTGGCCCATCCCGCCTTGGCCGCAGCCGCCTCGGCGGGCGCCGCGCCGCCCCGCCTCTGTGCCATGCCGGCCGAGGGCGGCGGCTGGCGCGACCTGCCGGCGCCGTTGTTCCGCCGGCTCGACCACCTCATGACCCAGGGGGCAGGGATGGAGGCGCCGGACTGGCACGAGGCCGTGGCGGTGCTGAACCAGCGGATGCAGGCGCCGCCGCTGCGCTTCGCCCGCGACGAGGCGGGCGAGGCCGCCGTGCTGGTCACGCTTGGCGGCACCTGGGGGGTGGAGGACTACCTCGACCAGCTGCGCCTGGCCCGCCAGCGCGACGGGCTGCGCCATGTGCCGCTGCTGCACGATTGCGTGCCGCTGCTGCTGCCCGAGCACTGCACCGAGGGCACGGTGCGCGGCTATGCCCACTGGTTCTCCAACCTGGCGCTGCATGCCGATGGCGTGCTCGCCGTCTCCCGCTCCACCGCCGCGGACCTCGGGCGCCTGCACGCGGCGCTGCTGCCGGAGATCCCGGCGCCGCCGGTCGCGGTGGTGCCGCTCGACGCGGCGCCGCGGCCGGTGGCGGGGGCGGCGCCGGACCATCCGCTGCTGCGCGGCGGCCGGCCTTTCGTCCTCTTCGTCTCGACCATCGAGGGGCGCAAGAACCACCTGATGGTCTTCCAGGCCTGGCTGACCCTGGCGCGCCGCCTGGGCGCGGCGGCGGTGCCGCAGCTGGTCTGCGTCGGCCGGCCGGGCTGGCGGGCCGAGGCGGCGCTCGACCTGCTGGCCCATGCGCCGGAGCTGCGCGACAAGGTCCGCATCCTGTCCGATGTGCCGGACCCGCTGCTGGCGGCGCTGTACCGGGCCTGCCTCTTCACCCTCTACAACAGCCATCACGAGGGCTGGGGCCTGCCGGTGACGGAGAGCCTCGCCGCCGGCAAGGTCGCGCTGGTGCCGGCCCATTCCGGGCTGCTGGAGGCCGGGGAGGGCGGCGCCGTCTTCTTCGCGCCGGGCCACGAGTCGGACCTGCTCGACAAGCTGACCCGGCTGATCACCGATCCGGCCTGCCGCGCCGCGGCCGAGGCCGCCATCGCCGCCGCCCCGCCCCGGCGCGGCTGGGCGGCGCTGGCCGGGCAGCTCCTGGCCGAGGCGCGGCGGCTGGCGGCGGAAGCGGAGGAGCGGGTGCCGCTGGCGCTGCTGCCGCTGGAGACGGGGCGGCGCCATCCGCTGCGGAACGGCGCCCCCCGGCCCGGGCTGGAGGCTGCGGTGGCCGAGGCGGTGCGCGACGGCGGGGGCTGGCGTGGGCTCGAGCCGTGGGGCGCCTGGACGCGGCCCGGTACCGCCGGCTTGACCCTTCCGCTGGCGCCGGAGGTGGGCGGCGCGGCGCTGCGGCTGGAGCTGGATCTGCGCGCGCCGGGGGAGGCCCCGCGCGAGGTGGAGATTCTGGCCTGGCGCGGTGCGCGGGCCGCCGCCCCCGTGCGGCTGAGCCTGGCCGCCGGCGCCGAGGCGGTGGTCGCGCTGCGCCTGCCGTCCGGCGAGGGGGCCGAGGAGGCGGCACTGCGCGTCGAGATCACCGCGGCGGGGCCGGCGATCGAGGGCGCGCGGCCGATCGGCATCGGCGTCACCGGCTTCGCCCTGGCGCGCGAGGATGATCCGGCCGGGCGGCTGGCGCTGCTGGAGGGCCGCCGCTTCCGCCGGGCGCTGCCCATCCCGGCCTGATGCCGCCGCCTGAGTTCGGCGCGGCGTTCCGCGAGTCGTTGCGCGCGCTGTTCCTGTGGCGCCGCGACGTGCGGCGCTTCCGGCCCGACCCGGTGCCGGAGGCGCGCATCGCCGCGCTGCTGGAGCTGGCCGGCACGGCCCCCTCGGTCGGGCTCAGCCAGCCCTGGCGCTTCGTGCGCGTCGAATCGCCGGGGCGGCGGGCGGCGATCCGCGCCCTCTTCGCCCGCAGCAATGCCGAGGCCCTGGCCGGGCAGGCGCCGGAGCGCGCCGCGCTCTATGCCCGGCTGAAGCTGGAGGGGCTGGACCGCGCGCCCTGCCAGCTGGCGCTGTTCTGCCTGCCCGACCCGGAGCAGGGCCACGGCCTCGGCCGCCGCACCATGCCGGAGACCCTGGCCTATTCGGCGGTGATGGCGCTGCACACGCTCTGGCTCGCGGCGCGGGCCGAGGGGCTGGGCCTCGGCTGGGTCTCCATCCTGGAGCCGGAGGCGGTGACGGCGGCGCTCGACGTGCCGGCGGCCTGGCGCTTCATCGGCTATGCCTGCCTGGGCTGGCCGGAGGCGGAGAGCGATCGGCCGGAGCTGGAGGCGGAAGGCTGGGAGAGGCGCCAGGCGGTGGTCTGCCTGCGGCGCTGAGGGCCGGAAAGAGAAAACCCCCGCCGGCGGGGCGGGGGTTTCGCAGCCGGGGCTCGCGGGGCCGGTTTCCCGGTCCCGCCGCGTCAGCGCCCCGCCCTCAGTTGAACACCCGCACCGACAGCGCCGACTGGTAGATCAGCTGCAGCAGGTCGCGGGCGATCTGGAAGCTCTTGGCGCCGAGCTGCGGCAGGATGATCAGCTCATCCCCCGGGCGCGGCCCCTCGCGCGGGTCGAGGATGATCTGCCCGCTGGCGCGGCGGATCATCACCCCGCCGCTGTCGCCGCGCTGGGTGTAGCCGCCGGCGGCCTTGATGTAGTCGTCGATGGTCATGTCCGGCCGCCACAGGATGGCCTGCGGCGTCGTCACCTCGCCGGCCACCAGCACCGTGTCGGAGCGCTCGGGAATGACGATGGTGTCGCCGTCCTCGAGCCGCACCGCCGAGCAGCGGCCGCCATTGTCCATCACCACGAGGCGCCCCTCGGGCTGCAGCCGCCGGCCGCGCTGGATGTAGTTGGAGACGAGCTGCGCCTCCTGGCTGCGGATCTCGGCGACGCCCGTGGTGGCGGAGGTGGCGGTGAAGAGCTGCCGCTCCAGCCGGTCCAGCGCCTCGTTGATGGCGCGGCGCTGCTGCGCGGCGATGCGCGGCCGCAGCAGGAAGACCGACCGGGTGTCGGCCAGCGCCGCGTCCACCGCGACATGGTCGAGCAGCTGGCAGAGGTTCATGTCGCGGTCGGCGACCAGCACCGAGGGACCGATGCGGCTGCCCTCGACGAAGACGCGCACGGTGGGCGCCGGGGCGTCGGTGATGAAGGTGACGACGTCCTGGTCGAGCAGGGTCTGCTGCCGCAGCGCCGCCATGTCCACGTAGCGCGACCAGGGCTGGCCGCGCCGCGTGCCGCGGATCACCGCGTTGGTCACCGCCGGCAGGGCGCCGGCGAGGTCGAGCAGCTCGCTGCCCGCCATGCCGCCGCCGGCCACCTCGAAGAGGTAGTTGTTGCGCACCGCGCCATCGGCCGAGACGGTGGAGCCCTGCTTGGCGACGACGATGGTGTCGCCGTCCTGCAGCGTCAGGCGCGGCAGCTTGCCCTGCAGCAGGAAGGGGTAGAGGTCGATCCGCACCAGCGGCCGGCCGCCACGGTTGATGGTGATGTCGCGGTAGGAGCCGCGCACCGGATCGACGCCGCCGGCGCGCATCAGGAAGTCCAGCACGGTCTCGGAGCCCGAGCCGAGGTGCCGGCCCGGCAGCTTGACGAAGCCGGTGACGTAGACGCCGATCTGGCTGGCCGAGAGCAGCACGGCATAGACCTGCACCTGCTGGGTATAGATCCGCCGCACCTCCGCCTCGACGGTGCGCTGCAGGTCGCCGGCGCGGGTGCCGGCCAGGCGCAGCGGGCCGATCGAGGGCAGGAAGAGGTTGCCGTCCGGGTCGATGGCGCCCATCACCTCCGATTCCACCGGCCCCCAGACGCGGACGCTGATCCGGTCCCCGGCGGAGAGGCGGTAGTTCGGGTTCGAGGTCTCGGAGGGCGTGGGCGCGCCGCGCGCGAAGAGGGCGGCGCCGAAGACGGTGCGGCTCGGCCCGGGCGGGCGATAGGGCTCGGCGAGCGGCCCCTCGGCGGTGGCGCTGGCCTCCGCCTCGGTGGTGCTGCCGGCGCGGTTGATCATCGTCTCCTCGGGCAGCAGCTGCGGCACCGCCTGCGGCTGAGAGGCGCCGCCGCGCGACATCAGCCCCGGGCTCGGCGCGTTCAGCAGCGGGTTCTGCTGCGCCAGGACAGGGGCGGCACCGGCCAGGAGGGCGAGGAGGGCGGCCAGGAGCGCGCGGCTAGAAGGCATGTTCTCGGATTCCTGCGAGCATCATCCAGCCGATGCCGTAGAGCACCGAGAGGACGATGAAGATGCTGAGCAGCGTGACGGCGGCGCGGGGGTAGAGGGGGTAGTCGGCCAGGTTGGGCTCCACCACGCGGGCGAGGAAGATCTGCTGGCGCTGCGCGTCGAGCCGCGCCGTCTCCAGCGACAGCGTGGCGGAGGCGAGCTGCTTGTTGGCGAACTCCCGCTCCAGCGCCAGCCGCTCATAGGTCGCGAGCTGGCCGGGCAGGGCGCCGTCATGGGTCATGCGGCGCCGCTGCTCGGCGATCTCGCGCTGCAGCGAGGCGATGCGGTTGCGGATGGTCACGATCTGCGGGTTGTCCGGCCGCATGAAGCTCGACTTCTCCTGCAACTCGGCGCGGGCGCCGGTCAGCGCGCCCTCCAGCGCGCCGAGGCCCTCCATGCCGATCTGCGCGTTGCCGGTGGGATCGACCGACTGCTCGCGCAGCCGCCACTCGGTGATCGCGGCCTGGGAGGCCAGCACGCGCTGTTCGGCCCGCTCCAGCTCGTCGCGCGCGCTGCGCAGCGACTCCTCCCGCGAGCGCGCGGAGAGATGGTTGACGAAGAGCTCCGCCAGGCGGAGCTGCTCCTCGGCGATGCGCTGCGCGTCCTCCGGCCGGAAGGCGCGGGCGCGCAGCGTGGTGATGCCGGAGGTGGAATCGTTCACCACGGTGTTCATCATGCCGTGGTACATCTTCAGGATCTCGTCCGGCGGGTCGGCGAACCACAGCCGGCCCAGCAGGTCCGCCTCCGGCCGCCGGTAGAGCCCGACGATGTCGATGCCCTCCTTCAGCGCGTGCAGCGCGTCGTGCGATTGCAGGTAGTCGCGCACGCTGAGCGATTCCTCGCTGACCTGCTTGAAGCCGGCGGCGCCCATCATCTCGGTGAGCGAGCTGGCGCCGCGGCTGTCCTGCCGTCCGCGCACCAGGTAGCGCGCCTCCGAGACATACTGGCCGGCGGCGAAGCCGTAGAAGTAGATGCCGGCGATCAGCGTCGGCAGCACGACCAGCAGCAGGTAGAAGCGCTTGCGCCAGAGGCTGCGCAGCAGCGGCGAGGGGCGGCGAGGAGCGGCGTGGCTCTGCGCCGCGCCGGAGATGGCGGGGTCAGAGACCCTGGTAGGCGGCGATAGCTTCATCGACATCCTCATAGAATTCCAGCATGCCGTTCCGCAGGATCGCCGCTGTCTTGCAGTACTTCTTCACATGCAGGGCGTTGTGCGAGACGATGATCATCGCGGCGTGGGCACGGCGGGTGTCGAGCACCTCGCGGCACTTGTTGGCGAAGCGCGCATCGCCGGTGGAGAGCGCCTCGTCCACCAGGTAGCAGTCGAAGTTGACGGCGAAGGAGAGCGCCATCAGCAGGCGCGAGGACATGCCGGAGGAATAGGTCCGCACCGGCTCGCGGAAATAGGGTCCGAGCTCGGCGAAGTCCTCGACGAACTCCTCAGTGCGCTTCAGCGGCGTGCCATAGAGGCGGGCGATGAAGCGGGCGTTGGCGGCGCCGGTCAGGCTCGACTGGATGCCGTAATTGCCGCCGATCGGCCAGGACATCGACAGGTCGCGCCGCACCCGGCCGCGCGTCGGCCGCTCGACCCCGGCCAGGATGCGCAGCAGCGTGGACTTGCCGGCGCCGTTGCGGCCCAGGATGCCGACATGATCGCCCGGCGTGATGCGGGCATTGACGCCGCGCAGCACGTGGCGGCGCGCCGTGCCCTGCCGCACCTCGAAGCTCTTCCAGACGTTCTCCAGCTCGATCGCGCCCGCCATGCTCACTCGCCCATGATGGAGAGGCGGGATCGGGCGGCGCGCAGCCCGGCCAGGCCCAGGATGTTCAGCGCCAGGATCCAGGTCAGGACATAGGGGATGTCGTAATGCGGCACGGTGCGGTCGCCGAACTGCGCCCATCGGTTCAGCTCGTGCACATGCACCAGCGGGTTCCAGAGCAGGAACTCGCGCGTTTCGCTCGGCATCATGTCGACCATGTAGAAGGTCGCCGAGATCGGCATCAGGATATAGGTGAACGGGTGCACGATCCGCTCGACCGGCTCGTAGAAGACCTGCAGCGCCGCCAGCAGCATGCCGAAGCCGTGCCCGAGCAGGGCGCTCATCAGCAGGCCAGCGATGAAGACGGCGGGCTGATGCGGATACTCCCCGAAGAAGACCATCGCCACCGTGATGAAGATCGTGATGACGGCGGCGCAGATCATCATCTCCAGCACACTGCGCGCCACCATCACGTCGGTCAGCGAGATGCTGCGGTGGAAGAGTAGGGAGATGTTGGCCTGGATGCCGTTCGCGCTGCGGTTGACGATGGTGCGAAACATCATGAAGGGCAAATAGCTCAGGGCGTAGAACAGAAAGGTGGGCAGCCCGTTCGGCAGCGATTCGCGGCGCGCCCAGTGGATTGAGGAAATCATGAGAGCGAGCAGCATGGGCTCGCCGAACAGCCAGATATAACCGGCACGTCCACTGCCGAACCGGGTCAGCATCTCGCGCGTGAACAGCGCGCCGATGACCCGGATCTGCGCCGAGAGCGCGCTGCTCGGGAGGCGGCGCGGGATGTCCTCGATCACGGCCGCGCCACGGCGCCGCCGCGCAGCAGCGGCCGCGCCGCGGCCCAGCCGGAGGAGGCGTCCTCGCAATAGAGCGCCGCCCGGCCGCCGCCCATCGCCAACTCACGGCAGTTGCGGCCGCTGCCGGCGAAGTAGCTGCGCGCCACCCGCACCAGCGCCGGCGGCGCGCCGGGGGCGGGGGGGAGCATCGCCTGCTGGCCCTCCCGCGCGGTGGCGGCGAAGGCGGCGAGAGGGTCCTCGGGCCGCGGCGGCGGCAGGGTGGCCTGGGCGGGAGGAACGGGCTCCCGGGCCGTCCCGAGTCCCGGCAGGCTGCCGCATCCCCCCAGGGCGGCCGCGATCAGGAGCAGAGGAAACAACCTGGAGATGCTGACGGGAATGGTCTTCAGCACGTTGATATCCTTGACTCCGGTGGCATACACGCCTGATTGCATGATAAAAACTTACCGCAGTGCAGTGCGCATGGCAAAACCTACCTATGGTTTTAACATTAATATCCGATTCATCTCAGATTGTGCGAGGGCGGCGCTGAACCACCTGAAGTCCGGTATCGCCTTTCCGGATCTGGCCCCGGCCGAAGCCCGGCATCTCGCCGCCTTCTGGCCGGAGCACGATCTCCGCCCAGCCAGCGAGGCCGGCCTCTGGGCCGTGCCGGCCGACAGGGCCGTGCCCTGCCCGCCGCGCGGAACCGGGCTGCTGCGCTATGCCACCGGCCTGCTGCCCTCTCCCCGCTTCGCCGGGCGCGGCCGTGCGGTCGCCCTCCTGCCGGTGGAGGGCGCCGCGGCCTGCCTGCTCGCCACTCCCCTGGCCGCGCCGCCGGAACTGGCGCCGGAGGCCGCGGCCCGCGCGGCCGCGGCGGCGGCGCTGATGGCGGAGGCGCGGATCGGCGGCGCGGCGGGCCTGCCCGACCCCGGCGCCGCGGCGCTGCGCCTGCCGCCCCGCGCCGCCCTGCTGGTGCTCGACCCCTGCCGGCCGGAGCGCGCCGCCGCCGCCCGCGCCGACCTGGCGCAGGCCCAGGCGCGGTCCCAGGGGCGGGGGGGCGGGCGGCCGCTGATCCTGGCGCGCGACCCCGCCGCGCCGCCGGGCGCCCGTCCGGTCCTGGCGCCGCCGGCCGGCGCGCACTGGCTGGACCGGCCGCTGGCGCCCTGGACCCTGCTCGACCTCGCGGAGGATCTCTATGGCGCCGATGCCGGCATGGCGCTGCTGGCGGCCATTGCCGGCGTCGCGGTGGCCGGGTACCGCCTGGCGCCGCTGCCGCGGCTGGCCGCGCTGATCGCCGCCACGCGCTGCGCCGACCCCTTCCTCTCCCGCCCCTGGCGCTTCGAGCAGGCCTTGGCGCAACTGGCCGAGTGGCGGGCGCGGCAGGAGGAGAACCGGCGCGTCGCCGTCTGCCTCGGCATGGCCTTCTGGAAGCGGCGGCGCATCGCCGCGCTCTTCGCCCATGCCAGCGGCGGGCCGGGCTTCGCCGCCACCCCGGCGGGCGCCCTGCGGCGGGCGAAGCGGCAGGGCGGGGCCGTCGCCGCCTGGGCCGCCGCCATCCCGCCCGGCTTCCGCGAGGCCTGCGCCGCCCAGGGCGTGGCGCTGCTCGCGGTGGAGGACGGCTTCGTCCGCTCGCGCGGGCTCGGCGCGCGCTTCCTGCCCGGCGCCGCCTATGCGGTGGATGCGCGCGGCATCTATTACGACCCCGCGCGCCCGAGCCAGCTGGAGGTCCTGCTGGCCGAGGCCGACTTCCCGCCGGCCCTGCTGGCCCGCGCCGCGGCGCTGCGCCGGGCGATCGTGGCGCGCGGCGTCACCAAGTACAATCTGGGCGGCGCCACGCCGGCGATCGCCGCGCCGCCCGGCCGGCAGCGCCTTCTGGTGCCGGGGCAGGTGGAGGGGGATGCCTCGGTGCGACTCGGCGGCGGGCCGATCCAAGGCAACCTGGCCCTGCTGCGCGCCGTCCGCGCCGCGCATCCGGAGGCCTTCCTGATCTACAAGCCGCACCCCGATCTGGAAGCGGGCTTCCGCCGCGGGCGGCTGGAGGCCGGGGAACTCGCCGCCCTGGCCGACCAGGTGGTGACCGGCGCGCCGCTCGCGGCACTTTTCCCGCAGATCGACGCGCTGCACACGCTGACCTCCCTCTCCGGCTTCGAGGCCCTGTTGCGCGGCCTGCCCGTCACCACCTGGGGGCAGCCCTTCTATGCCGGCTGGGGCCTGACGGAGGACCGCAACCCGCCGCCCCGGCGCGGGCGCCCCCTCAGCCTCGATGCCCTTGTCGCCGGCGCGCTGATCCTCTTTCCTCGCCAGGTGGACCCCGTGACCGAACTGCCCTGCCCGCCCGAGACCGTGCTGGAGCGCCTGGACGACCCCGGCGCCTGGACCCTCTCCCCCTGGACGCTGCACCGCGGGCTGGAGGGCCGCATCCGCGCCGCGCTGGCCCGGATCGGGCGGCTGCGGTGAGGTTCCGCCACGTCGTCATCACCGGCGCCTCGCGCGGGCTGGGCGCGGCCCTGGCGCGGCGCTTCGCCGCGCCGGGCGTGCGGCTCGGCCTGATCGCCCGGGACGAGGCGGCCCTGGCCGGGGTGGCCGCCGACTGCGCCGCCCGTGGCGCCCTGCCGCAGGTGGCGCGCTGCGATGTGCGCGAGGCGGAGGCGCTGGCGCGGATCGTCGCCGGCTGGGAGGCCGAGGCGCCGGTGGACCTGGCCATCGCCAATGCCGGGATCAGCGCCGGCACGCGGCCGGATGGCCGCGCCGAGGGGCTGGCCGCGCTGCGGGCGCAGATCGAGGTGAACCTGCTGGGCGCCGTGCATCTGGTGGAGGCGGTGCTGCCGGGGATGCAGGCGCGGCGCCAGGGCAGCCTCGGGCTGGTCGCCTCGCTCGCCGCGTTCCGGGGCCTGCCGGACAGTCCCGGCTATTGCGCCAGCAAGGCCGGGCTCTGGGCCTATGGCGAGGCGCTGCGGGCCGGGCTCGGGCCGCGCGGCCTGCGCGTCACGCTGATCGCACCCGGCTTCTTCGAGAGCGCCATGGGGGAGCGCTGGGTCGGCCCGCGCCCGCTCTCCCTCACCGCCGGGGCGGCCGCCGACCGCATCGCCCGCGCCCTGCAGCAGGGCGACGCGCAGCTCGCCTTCCCCTGGCCCCTGGCCTGGGCGCTGCGCCTCGCGCCGCTGCTGCCGGCGGCGGCGGTGGACGCCCTGGTGCGGCGCATGGCCTTCCAGGTGCGGGAGGGGTGAGCGGCGGGGCCGGGGCGACCGCCACCCGGCCTCAGGCCTCCCGCGGCCGCAGCAGCCAGCAGGCCAGCCCGCAGCCCGCCAGCTGCGCCGCCACCAGCAGGAAGGCCAGGTCGTAACGGCCGGTCCAGCCCACCAGCAGGGTGAAGGCGAGCGGCCCGCCGATCGAGCCGAGGAAGCCGAAGAGGCTGGCGGCGGAGGTGACGTCGCTGACCAGGGCGGCGGGCGCGACCCGGGCCAGCTCGGCGATATGCACGCCGTTCCAGCCGATGGCGGTGAAGCCCACCAGCATGGCGCAGCCCTGCAGCAGCCAGCCGCCCTGTCCGCCCAGCGTGACGAGCAGGCCCACCGCCAGGGCCGAGACGGCGGCTTGCAGCACCAGGTGGCGCATCGCCTGGCCCATGCGGTCGGCCAGCCAGCCCATGGCGATGCGCCCCAGCATGCTGGCGCCCTGCATCGCCGCCATGGTCCGCCCCGCCTCGGCCAGCGAGGCGCCGTGGCGGGTGACGAGATAGGTGGCGGTGAAGGCCATCAGGCAGGCCTGCATCACCGAGAAGGAGGCGCCCAGCGCCGTCAGCAGCGGCAGGGTGGGGTGGCTGCGCAGGATGCTGGCGGAGCGGAGCAGCGCCGCGGGGGAGAGGAAGGCGCGGGCCCAGCCCGGCCGGGCCTCGCCGCGCTCGCCGTCCAGGCGGCGCCGGAAGGGCTGCACCACCAGGATGGTGAGGAGGCTGACGGCGATCAGCATCCAGAGCGCGGCGGAAAGCCCCTGGCCGGCCACCAGCGGCGCCACGATCAGGCCGGCCAGCGCGCCGCCCAGCGGCACGCCCGCCTGCTTGATCGAGAAGATCAGCGTGCGGTGCCGGCGCGGCGCGGCGCGCATCAGGATCTGGCTGCCCGCCGGGGTGTTCGGCGCGGCGCCGAAGCCGATGGCCAGCGCGCCGAGCAGGGCCGGGAGCCCGAGCGGCTGCGACAGGACGAACAGGCCGAGGGCGGTGCAGGCCAGGCCGATCTGCAGGGTCCGCACCGGCCCGTGATGGCCGAGCATCGGCCCGCCGCAGGCCAGGCACCAGCAGATGCCGGCCGAGGTCATGGCGGAGACGAGGCCGATCCCCTCCGGCGGCAGGCCGGCGCGGGCCATCAGCGGCGGCCCGAGCAGCGGGATGGCGATGGTGGCGAAGGAGCTGATGGTCTGGACGATCAGGGTCGCGACAAGGGCGCTGGCCCATAGAGGCAGTGTCAATTCCGGCTTCCACCCTTCCCGTCGCCCGGTCCTGCGGGCCGGGTCTTGCGGACAGTGTGCCGGAAGGGGGGAGGCGCGCCAAGGGACGCCCCCCCGCCGGGCGCCTCAGTCGAGCAGGGTCTTCAGCACCGCGTGGAGGGCGTTCTTGCGCTCGAAGCCGATGCCCGGGCTGTCGTGCAGGTGGATGCGGCTGTCCCGCACCGGCGTGTCGTCGGCGAAGCCGCCGAAGGGGGCGAAGACCTCCGGATAGCTCTCGTTGCCGCCAAGGCCGAGGCCCACCGCGATGTTGAGCGCGAACTGGTGGCCGCCATGCGGCACGCAGCGGCGCGGGCTCCAGCCGTGCTGCGCCAGCATCTCCAGCGTGCGGAGGTATTCCACCAGGCCATAGGACAGGGCCGGGTCGAACTGCAGGATGTCGCGGTCCGGCCGCAGGCCGCCATGGCGGATCAGGTTGCGGGCATCCTGCATGGAGAAGAGGTTCTCGCCGGTGGCCAGCGGGCCGCCGTACTGCTCGGCCAGGGCGGCGTGGTTGCTGTAGTCCAGCGGGTCCAGGGGCTCCTCGTACCAGCGCAGCCGGTAGGGGGCGAGGGCGGCGCCGTAGGCCAGGGCGGCATGCAGGCCGAAGCGGCCGTTGACGTCGACGCAGAGCCGCGAGCCGTCGCCGCCGAGCAGCGCCAGCACCGCCTCGATGCGCTTCACGTCCTCGGGCAGCGCCTCCTTGATCGGCACGCCGGGGGCGCCGCCGATCTTCATCTTCACCACCGAATAGCCCATGCCGAGGTAGCGCCGCATCTCCTCGACCAGCGCGGAGACGTCCTTGCCGGGGTAGTAGTAGCCGCCGGCGGCGTAGATCCAGGCGGTCTCGTCCGCCTGGCCCTGGCGGAAGCGCTCGGCCAGCAGCTTCCAGAGCGGCACCCCCTCCAGCTTGGCCGCCGCGTCCCACAGCGCCATGTCGAGCACGCCGACGGCGACCGAGCGCTCGCCATGGCCGCCCGGCTTCTCGTTGCGCATCATGGCGGACCAGGCGCCGGCGGGATCGAGCCCGCCCTCCGGCGTCGCCAGCAGCGCCTCCGGCGCCTCCTGGAGGCGGGGGATGAAGCGCTCGGCCAGCAGGCCCGGCTGGGCGTAGCGGCCGTTGGAGTTGAAGCCGAAGCCGGTGGCGCTGCGGCCCTGCCCGTCCTCCACTGTCACGGCGACGATGCTCGCCGTCATCTTCGAGAAGTCGATATAGGCGTTGGCGATCTCGCTGCTGATGGGCGCGACGCCCTGGCGGATGGCGGTGATGCGCATGGGCCTGCGGTTCCTCCGGTTGCGCGCGCAGAGTAGCGCGGGCGCACCGGAAGCCCAGTCCCGGCCCTGCCGATGGGCCCCGCCGGCCCGGTCCTCAGCCCAGGGGGTTGTCGGACAGCCGGGCGAAGGGGCCGTAGAGGTCGCAGAGATCGGTCTTCGCGCTCAGCCGGCGGTAGCGCAGCTTGCCGTGCGGCTCCTGCGGCTGCACCGCCAGCATCTGCTGGCCCAGCCGGTCGAGGTAGAGCGCATGGCGGTAGCTCTCGCCGCGATAGATCACGTAGACCTCGCGGCTCTCGGCCACCTGGTCGTTCAGGTCGTCGAGCGCCCAGCGGCGCCAGGCGACCGACCAGCCCTCCCGCGTGCGGCTGAGGGCGCGGGGGTCCATCTCGGCATGCAGGGTGAAGAAGGCGCGGTGCCTCTCGACCAGCTCGCCCAGCTCATCCCGCAGCCGGCCGATCACCGGGTTGACCGGGCCGGCGGGCGGCTTGGCGGTCTGGTGGACATCCTCCCCGCCATAGCCGGTGAAGCGGGCCTTGTTGTAGTCGGCCAGGGGCGAGGGGCTGCGCCGTTCCCCCTGCAGGGGCCCCGGCAGGCTCGGTTGTTTCGGATTCTTCCAAAGGTCGCTCATCCCGCGCTCTCCGCTGAGGTGCGCGAGTTCTGCCACGGCAGGATGAACGAAAGGTGGATGCGGCGGAACCTCAGAGGGCCTCGTAGCCTTCCGCCGCGATCAGCGCGGCGACCCGCGCGCGCGGCAGGCGGGTGCGCGCGGTGACCTGGCCGGCCTCCAGCGACACCGCGACCTCGGCCGCCGGGTCCTCCGCGCGGATCGCCTCGGTCACGGCGCGGACGCAATGGGCGCAGCTCATGCCGCGCACGGCCAGGGTGATGGTCTCGCTCATGGGGTCTTCTCCAGCTCGTCCAGGATGGGGCAGTCGGGGCGGCCGTCGCCATGGCAGTGCGCGGCCAGGTGGCGCAGGCTCCGCGCCATGGCCTGCATCGCCTCGGCCTTGGCCTCCAGCGCCGCGACATGGTCCAGCGCGATGCGCCGCACATCGGCGCTGGCGCGGTTGCGGTCGCGCCAGAGCGCCAGCAGGCGGCGCACATCCTCAAGCGGGAAGGCGAGCGCGCGGGCATGGCGGATGAAGCGCAGCACGGCGACATCGGCGGGGGTGTAGTCGCGGTAGCCATTGGCCAGCCGGGCCGGGACCAGCAGCCCCTCGGCCTCGTAGTGGCGGATCATCCGGGCGCTCAGCCCGGCGCGCCCGGCGGCCTCGCCGATGTTCATCGTCCGGGCCTCCAGCGCGAGAGCAGCAGCGCGTTGGACAGCACCGCGACCGAGGAGAAGGCCATGGCCGCCCCGGCCAGCGCCGGGGAGAGCAGGCCGAGCGCCGCCAGCGGGATGCCGAGCGCGTTGAAGCCGAAGGCCCAGGCCAGGTTCTGCCGGATCCTGGCCAGGGTGGCGCGGGTGACGGCCAGCGTCGCCGGCACCAGGGCGGGATCGGGGCGCAGCAGGGTGACATGGGCGGCCGCGATGGCGGCGTCGGTGCCGCTGCCCATGGCGATGCCGAGATCGGCGGTGGCCAGCGCGGCGGCGTCGTTCACCCCGTCCCCCACCATGGCGACGCGCCGCCCCTCCTTCCGCCAGGCGGCGATCCGCGCCGCCTTCTGCTCCGGCAGCACCTCGGCCGCGACCTCGCGGAGGCCGAGCTGCCGCGCCACGGCCTGGGCGGCGGCGGCGCCGTCGCCGCTCAGCATGGCCACCGCCACGCCCTGCTCCCGCAGCGCCCGCACCGCCTCCGCGGCGCCCGCGCGCGGCGTGTCGGCGAAGGCGAAGAGGGCGAGGACGCGGGGCGGCCCGGCTTCGATCGATCCGACCTCGATCAGCCAGGACAGACTCGCGCCCTTGCCGGCCTCGGTGGCAGCGGCGCCTTCCAGCGGGCCGGGCGCGGCGCCGCTCTCGGCCAGCAGGCGCGGGCTGCCGAGGCGCAGGCGGCGGCCATCGACCACCCCCTCGACGCCACGGCCGGGCAGGGCGCGGAAGGCCTCCGCCACCACTCCGCCGCCGCTGCCCTCCGCCTCGGCCTCGGCCAGCACGGCGCGGGCCAGGGGGTGCTCGCTGCCGGCCTGCAGCCGGGCGGCGGCGGCCAGCACCTCCGCCCGCGTCACGCCGGGCGCCGTGTGCAGGGCGGCCAGGTGCGGCCGGCCCTCGGTCAGCGTGCCGGTCTTGTCGAAGGCGACCAGGGTGATGTGCCCGGCGCGCTCCAGCGCCTCGGCGTCGCGGATCAGGATGCCGGCGCGGGCGGCGGCGCCGGTGCCGGCCATGATGGCGGCCGGGGTGGCGAGGCCGAGGGCGCAGGGGCAGGCGATGACCAGCACCGCGACGGCATGCAGGATGGCCGCCGGCAGCCCGGCGCCGGCCAGCAGCCAGCCGAGCAGGGTCAGCGCCGCCACGCCCAGCACCACCGGCACGAAGACGGCGCTGACGCGATCCACCAGCTTCTGCACCGGGGCGCGGCTGGCCTGGGCCGCCTGCACCAGCGCCGCCACCCGGGCCAGCCGGGTCTCGCCGCCGACGGCGGTGGCGCGGACCACCAGCCGCCCGTCCAGCGCCACGGTGCCGGTGGCGGCGGTGTCGCCGGGATGCTTCTCCACGGCGCGGCTCTCGCCGGTCAGCGCGCTCTCATCCACGCCCGAGGCGCCTTCCTCCACCAGCCCGTCGGCCGGGATGCGCTCGCCGGGGCGGATCACGACGCGGTCGCCGACCCGGAGCGTGGCGGCGGGCACCTCCTCCTCCCGCCCGGCCTCGTCCAGACGGCGGGCGGTGCGCGGGCGCAGCGCCAGCAGGGCGGCGATGGCGGCGCCGGTGGCGCGCCGCGCGCGGCCCTCCAGGAAGCGGCCCAGCAGCACGAAGGCGATGATGATGGCCGAGGCCTCGAAGTAGAGATGCGCCTCGCCCCGCGCCAGCAGGACCACGGAGAGGCCGAAGGCCGCCGAGGTGCCGAGGGCGACCAGCAGGTCCATGTTGCCGGTGCCGGCGCGCAGCGCGCGCCAGCCGGCGCGGTAGAAGCGCCAGCCCAGGCCGAACTGCAGCGGCGCGGCGAGGGCGAGCTGGAGCCAGCCCGGCGGCATCCAGTGCCGGCCGAGGGCCATGCCGAGCATGCCGGCCAGGAAGGGGGCGGCCAGGAGGAAGGCCAGCGCCAGCTCGGCCCTGTCGCGCCAGGGGCCGCGCCAGGGGCCGCGCCCGCCTTCCGCCTCCGCCGTGGTGGTCCCGGCCGTGGTGACGCGATAGCCCGCCCCGGCCACCGCCGCCGCCAGCGCGGCCTCGTCCAGCCCCGCCAGCAGGCGCAGATGCACCCGCTCGGTGGCCAGGTTGACCGAGGCCTCCAGCACGCCGGGGACGGCCTTCAGCGCCCGCTCCACGCGCCCCGCGCAGCTGGCGCAGGTCATGCCGCCGATGCCGAGGTCGCGTTCCTCGATTGCGAGCCCGTAGCCGGCCTGGCCGACCGCTTCGGAGAGCGCCCGCAGCTCGGCCGTGCCGCGCACCTCGGCGGTCTCGCCGGCCAGGTTGACCCGCGCCTCCGCCACGCCCGGCACCCGCCGCAGCGCGCGCTCGACCCGTCCGGCGCAGCTGGCGCAGGTCATGCCGGTGATGGGCAGGGTGATCCGTTCGGAGGGGGGGCTGGCGTCGGGCATGGGAAGGAGATGGGGCTTTCCATTGTGGGAAGGTCAAGAGCGCCATTGACCGGCGCCGCGGGGCAGGGTTGATCCCCGCGCATCATGCGCCTCCTCCCCCTTCTCCGCTCCCTCGCCGGCCTCGCGGCCCTCCTCGCCGCTTCCGGCCCCGCCGCCGCGCAGGCCCCCGACGCCGCGCAAGCCCCCGACGCCGCTCCGGGCGGGAGCCACCGCATCCAGCTCGCGAACCGCACCGGCCAGGTGGCGACCGGCTTCTACGCCCTGCGCGAGGGGCGGGCGGCGCAGGGCGGAGCGGAGGGCTGGGGGCGCAACACGCTGCCCGCGCCGATGCCCAGCGGCAAGCTGTTCACCCTGGCGACGCGGCCCGAGGCCGGCTGCCGCTTCGACCTGCGGCTGGTGGTGCAGGACGGCCGCGAGGCCATCCTGCGCGGCCGCGACATCTGCGCCGAGCCCCGCATCGCCGTCACCGAGGCCGATCTTCGCCCCGCGTCCAGCCAGCCGGCGCCCGGCGCGCCCAATCCGCGCGCCCGCGTCTCCTCCGGCAGCGGCTTCGTGGTGGCCACCGACCGCGTGATGACCAACCAGCATGTCGTCGCCGGCTGCGACCGCATCTTCATCCGCACCGCCGATGGCCGCCTGCTGCCCGCCGTGCCGCCGGCCCGCGTCGATGCCGGGCTGGACCTCGCCCTGCTGGCCGTGCCGGGCAACCCCGGCGAGCCGCTGGCCTTCCGCGCGGCGCCGCCGGTGCGGCGCGGCGAGGGGGTCATCGCCTATGGCTTCCCGCTGCCGGGCCTGCTCTCCTCCGACCCCAAGCTGACGCGCGGCGAGGTGAACGGGCTGAACGGGCTCGGCAACAACCCGGCGCACTACCAGATCAGCGCCGCGGTGCAGCCGGGCAATTCCGGCGGGCCGCTGCTCGACCTGCAGGGCAACCTGGTCGGCGTGGTGGTGAGCAAGCTGCACGCGCAGAACATCGCGAAGCAGACGGGCGACATCCCGCAGAACGTCAATTTCGCGGTGAAGGGCGAGGCCGCCCTGGCCTTCGCCCGCCGCGCCGGGCTGGCGCCCGCGACCGCCTCCAGCACCGGCGCGGAGAAGAGCGCGGCGGATGTGGGTGAGATCGCCAATCGCGGCGCCGTCTTCATCCGCTGCGAGCGGTAGAGCAGGTCCCGACCTGGGGGAATCGCCTGATCGGGCGAAGATGCTCCTGAAAACGATAGGCCAGAGCGGTTGCCGTGAGCCGGTGCGAACGGCAACCGCTCTGGCCCGGGCTCAGCCCTCCCGCGCCAGCCGCGCCTCCGCCTCAGCCAGCTCCTCCGGCGTGTTGGCGTTGAAGAAGGGGTCCGCCGGCCCGCCCGGCCATTCCGCCTCGGCGCAGCCATGGCGCGCCGTCCAACGGGCGACCTTCCGCTCATCGGCCAGGAGCGCCCGCCGCAGGGCGTCGCGCAGGGCCACCGGCCAGAGGCCGACCGCCGGATGCAGCCGGCCGCCGGAGCGGGCGCAGGCCAGGGGCGTGCCGGCCGCCACGCGGGCCGCGCGCAGCCGGGCGGCCAGGTCGGCGGGAATGAAGGGCGTGTCGCCCGGCACGGAGAGCAGCCAGCCGGCCCCGTCCCGCCGCTCCGCCAGCCAGTCGAGCCCGGCGAGGATGCCGGCCAGGGGCCCCGGCTGCCCGGGCAGGGGGTCGGGCAGCACGGGAATCGCCGGCCCCGCCCAGGGCGCGAAGCGGGCGGGATCCCCGTTGGCGCTGAGCAGCAGCCCCGCCACCTGCGGGCGCAGCCGGGCGATGACATGGGCCAGCATGGGACGGCCGCCGAGCGGCAGCAGCGGCTTGTCGCCGCCCCCCATGCGGCGCGCTTGGCCGCCGGCCAGGATCAGGCCGAAGACCGGTTCGCTCACCGGAGGAAGCGCTGTCGGAACCAGTCGTCCAGCATCGCCTTCTCGAACCACAGGCGGTCCCCCGCCCGCGCCATGCGGGCGCGCGCCAGATAGGCCATGTCGCTCACGCTCTCCTCCGCCACCGCCGGCGCCTCGCCTGGATGATGCCCTGGATGATCCGTTGGATAACCCCCTGGGCGGACCAGCGCATAGCGCAGGCGGATGCGCGGCCAGGTGGCCTGCGTCATCACGCGGAGGTCGGGGTTGTCGATGCGCCAGGGCTCGCGCCGCCCGGCCAGGTCGATGTCCAGCACGGTGACGCGAAGCGCGGTGCCGGGCGGCAGGCGGGCGCCGAGCGCTTCCAGGTGCCGCCTGATGGCCAGGAGCTCCGGCGCGTCCGGCCGGGCGCCGCCGCCGCCATCGAGCCGGGCATCGGTGAAGCGGGCGGGATCGGCGAAGTCCACGCTCACCCCGGCGAGGGCGGGGGCGGAGGGCAGCAGCAGGCCGGCGGCCGCGAGCGGCGCCATGCGACGGAGGAGACGGACGGCCATGCTGCCCTCCCTGAACGGCCAGCCCTGAACGACCGGCGGGCAGATGGGCATGGCGCGCGAGGCCGGCAAGGAGGGCGCCGGCCGGGAGGGCACGGGCCAGGAGGGCACGGGCAGGGGTGCCCGGCGGGAGGAGGCCCGCCGGGCGGCCGGGTTCAGGCGGCGCGCTCGGCCACGCATTCGCGCAGCGACTCGCCCAGGATGTCCATCCCCTCGTTGATCAGCGCGTCGGAGGCGGTGAGCGGCACCAGGAAGCGGACGACATTGCCGCGCACGCCGCAGGCCAGGATGATCAGGCCCTTCTGCGCCGCCCGGGCGATCAGCGCCTTGGTCAGGTCGGGGTCGGGCCGGTCGGGGTTGTTCCCCGAGACCAGCTCCATCGCCACCATGGCGCCGAGGCCGCGGATATCGCCGATCACGCCCTCCAGGCTGTTGGAGGACTGCATCTCCTTCAGCCGGCCGGTGAGCAGCTCGCCGATCTGCTCGGCCCGGGCGCAGAGCCCTTCCTCCTCGATCACGTCGAGCACGGCATTGCCGGCGGCGCAGGCCAGCGGGTTGCCGCCATAGGTGCCGCCGAGGCCGCCGGCGCCGGGGCTGTCCATGATCTCGGCCTTGCCGGTGACGGCGGAGAGCGGGAAGCCGCCGGCCAGCGACTTGGCCATGGTCATCAGGTCGGGCTGCACGCCGGAATGCTCGATGGCGAACATCTTGCCGGTGCGGGCGAAACCGGTCTGCACCTCGTCCACGATCATGACGATGCCGTGCTCGTCGCAGATCTTCCGCAGGCCGGCGAGCAGCTCGCCCTGGGCGACATAGAAGCCGCCCTCGCCCTGGACGGGCTCGATGATCATGGCGGCGATCCGCTTCGGATCGACATCGGCGCGGAACATCACCTCCAGCGCCTCCAGCGTCTGCGCCACCTCCTTGCCGTGATAGGTCACGGGGAAGGGCAGGTGATAGATCTCGCCCGGCATCGAGCCGAAGCCCGCCTTGTAGGGCACCACCTTGCCGGTCAGCGCCATGCCGAGCAGGGTGCGGCCGTGGAAGGCGCCGGAGAAGGCGATGACGCCGTTCCGCCCGGTGTGGTGGCGGGCGATCTTGACCGCGTTCTCGATCGCCTCGGCGCCGGTGGTGAGGAACACCGTCTTGCGCGGGCCGCGCGTCGGCACCTTCTCGTTCAGCCGCTCGGCCAGGCGGATATAGCCCTCGTAGGGCATCACCTGGATGCAGGTATGGCTGAAGCTGTCGAGCTGCTTCTGCACCGCCGCCTTGACCTTGGGGTGCAGGTGGCCGGTGTTCAGCACCGCGATGCCGGCGGCGAAGTCGATGTAGCGCTTGCCCTCGATATCGGTGATCTCGGCATTCTCGGCCTTGGCCGCGAAGACCGGCAGCTGGATGCCCAGACCGCGCGGCACCGCCGCCTCGCGCCTCGCCTGCAGAGCCGCGTTGCTCCCGGTTGCCGTCACGCTCATCGCCCGTCACTCCCAATGGCCATGGATGGCGCGGACCATGCGCCCCTCGCCGTGTCCGGGCAAGGGCGGAGGCGGGCGAATCGCCGCGTGGCCTGAAAATATCGCTGTGCGATCAAAGGCCTGGGTGATCAAGGGCCTGGCGATCCGGGGCGGGCGGTCAGGCCCGCCGGGCGGGGCCGAAGGCATCCTCGGTGGTGGCGCGAACGACGCTGGCGAAGAGGCGCAGCGCCTCCGGCCCGCCCTGGTCGATCAGGGCGCCCTCCTCCATCTCGCTGGCCAGGGTCTCGGCCTGGCCGGCCAGGAGTTGCGCGGCACGGCGCAGCGCCTCCTGCGACAGGGCGAGCTGCTGCTGTTCGGTGAAGTCATGCCAGGTGGCGAGGGCCATGGTTGCTCAGTCCAAGGTTGCGCCATCCTGGCCGGGGTTCCCGCCTCGGGGGGCGGCCGGCGCAGCCTGCCCGCCGGAGGCTTGACGAAAGCTGAAGGCGCGGTGGCCTCAGCCCTCGCGCGCCAGCTCGTAGAGCGCCACGGCGGCGGCGACCGAGACGTTCAGGCTCTCCACCGCGCCGGAGATCGGCAGCCGCACCAGCTCGTCGCAGGTCTCGCGCTGCAGCCGCCGCAGGCCGCTGTCCTCGGCGCCGAGCACCAGCGCCACCGGCCGGTCCCGCGGCCTGGCGCGGGCCAGCTCCTCGCGCGCCTCCCCGGCCAGGCCCATCACCCAGTAGCCGGCCTTCTGCAGGGTCTGGATGGTGCGCGCCAGATTGACCTCGCGCGCCACCGGCACGCTGTCGAGCGCGCCGACGGCCGCGCGCGCCATGGCGCTGGTCTCGGGTGGCGCGTTGCGGTCCTGCATGACCACCGCGGCGGCGCCGAAGGCGGCGGCGGAGCGCAGGATGGCGCCGACATTGCGCGGATCGGTCACCTGGTCGAGCAGCAGGACGGTGCCGCGCGAACGGGCCAGCACCTCGTCCAGCGGCACCGGAGGCAGCGGCTCGGCCAGCAGGGCGGCGCCCTGGTGCACCGCGTCCTCCGGCAGGAAGGTCTGGAAGCGGCCCCGCTCGGCCCGCTCGGCCTGCAGCGGCCAGGGCCTGGGAAGGCGCGCGGCCAGGGCCTGCTCGGCCTCGGCGGTCAGCAGCAGGCGGCGGTTGCGGCGGCGCGGATTGGCCAGGGCGGCGGCGACGGTGTGCAGGCCATAGAGCCAGAGCGTGCCGCCCTCGGCGCGGTCGCGGTCGCGCGCCGGCGCGGCCTCGCCGGCGGCGTCGGGGCGGCCGCGCGCGGCCTCGCGGCGGTCCTGCGGCCGCTGCTCCGGCGCCGGCGTGGCCGGGGCGGAGGCGGCGCGGAATGGGGTACGGGCGGGGCGGCGCGGGCCTTCCGGCCGGCGAGGGGGGCGGGACATGGCGGCATCCTGCGGATCGGCGGGGACAAAGCAAGCGAATGACGGGGCCGGCGGGCGGCGGCGGGCGAAGCGAGCGGATTCTTCGCCCCCTTCGCGCGGGGTGCGTTGACAGGCGGTGCCGAAACCGGATAGTGCGCGGCGCTCCCGCCGGCCGGGGAAAGCGCGGAGGGGTGCCCGAGTGGCTAAAGGGGACGGACTGTAAATCCGTTGGCTTGCGCCTACGTTGGTTCGAATCCAACCCCCTCCATATCCGGCCTGTCGCCGCGAGGCATCGCGGCACCGGCCGGGCGGCAATCCTCCCCGGTTGGACGGCGCCACGGCGCGGTGGCCCGCAAGGGCCCCGCGCGGTGCGGGTGTAGCTCAATGGTAGAGCCCCAGCCTTCCAAGCTGGTTGTGCGGGTTCGATTCCCGTCACCCGCTCCATCTCTCTGCCGAGGGGCTGGAGCCGGGTGCGGGGCAGAGGGCCGGATGTCGCGCCGGTATCGGCGCTGGACCGACAGGGTGACGATAGATGGCGAAAGCTAAGTTTGAGCGGACGAAGCCGCACTGCAACATTGGCACGATCGGGCATGTGGATCATGGCAAGACGTCGCTGACGGCGGCGATCACCAAGGTTCTGGCGAAGTCGGGCGGTGCGTCGTTCACGGCGTATGACCAGATCGACAAGGCGCCGGAGGAGCGGGCTCGCGGCATCACGATCTCGACGGCGCATGTCGAGTACGAGACGGCGAACCGTCACTACGCGCATGTGGATTGCCCGGGCCACGCCGACTACGTGAAGAACATGATCACGGGCGCGGCGCAGATGGACGGCGCGATCCTGGTCGTGTCGGCGGCCGACGGCCCGATGCCGCAGACGCGGGAGCACATCCTGCTGGCGCGCCAGGTTGGCGTTCCGGCGCTGGTGGTGTTCCTGAACAAGTGCGACATGGCGGACCCCGACCTGCTGGAGCTGGTGGAGATGGAGGTGCGCGAGCTGCTGTCCTCCTACCAGTTCCCGGGCGACGACATTCCGGTGATCCAGGGCTCGGCGCTGATGGCGCTGGAGGACAAGAACCCGGAGCTGGGCGAGCAGGCGGTGCTGAAGCTGATGGAGGCGGTGGACGCCTACATTCCGCAGCCGGAGCGTCCGAAGGACCGTCCGTTCCTGATGCCGATCGAGGACGTGTTCTCGATCTCGGGCCGCGGCACGGTGGTGACGGGCCGCGTGGAGCGCGGCATCATCAAGGTCGGCGAGGAAGTCGAGATCGTCGGTCTGAAGGACACGACGAAGACGACGGTGACGGGCGTCGAGATGTTCCGCAAGCTGCTGGACAGCGGCGAGGCGGGCGACAACATCGGCGCGCTGCTGCGCGGCACGAAGCGCGAGGACGTGGAGCGCGGCCAGGTTCTGGCGGCGCCGGGCTCGATCAAGCCGCACTCGAAGTTCAAGGCGGAGGCCTATGTGCTGACGAAGGAGGAGGGTGGCCGTCACACGCCGTTCTTCACCAACTATCGTCCGCAGTTCTACTTCCGCACGACGGACGTGACGGGCGTGGTGACGCTGCCGGAAGGCGTCGAGATGGTGATGCCGGGCGACAACGTGTCGATGGACGTCGAGCTGATCGCGCCGATCGCCATGGACGAGGGCCTGCGCTTCGCCATCCGCGAGGGCGGCCGCACCGTCGGCGCCGGCGTCGTCGCCAAGATCAGCAACTGATCCGCCTCCCGCGCCGGCCTGGCCGGCGCGTGGGGAAAGGGAGCGGGCGGTCCCCCGGGGGCCGCCCGCTCTTTCTTTGCGCGGGCTTTTGTGCCGGGCGGGTGGCGGGCGGCGGAATCCTCTACAGTTCCGCCCGGACCGCAGAAGGACAGCACGGCCGATGCCCAGCAGACTGGACCCCCTGCCGCCCGGCTGGGCCGGCAGCCGCTACGCCAGCTTCGGCCGCCGCCTCGGGGCGCAGCTGATCGACTTCCTCTGCCTGCTGCCGGTGGGATTCCTGCTCGGCCTGGTGCAGGCGATGTCGATCTCCCTGCAGGGCGGCGATCCCGCCGAGCAGGACCCCGGCCTGCTGTCGGAGCTGATGGTGCAGCTCATCCTGGCGCTGATCATCCTGCTCTTCTGGGTGCTGCGGCAGGCCACGCCGGGCAAGCTCGCGCTGGGGCTTCGCATCGTCGATGCCGAGACCGGCGCGCCCGCCTCCTTCCCGCGGCTCCTGGCGCGGTACTGCAGCTACATCCTCTCCGCCCTGCCGCTCTGCCTTGGCTACTTCTGGATGCTCTGGGATCCGCGCCGGCAGTGCTGGCACGACAAGCTGGGGCGCACCGTGGTGCTGCATGTCGGCGGCCCCTCGACAGGGGTTGCCGGCTGACTTATAGACCCAGCCTCGCGCAGCGATGGCGCCGCGCAGGGGCGTAGCTCAATTGGCTAGAGCGCCGGTCTCCAAAACCGGAGGTTGGGGGTTCGAGACCCTCCGCCCCTGCCAGTGTCCAGGCTTTGATGCCGGTGCGGCCCCCGAAGGAGTCCGGGGCCCGGCCCGGCCCGCCGCGCGAGGCCGGGTCTTGCGGGGTGGCTCCGGTCCGGAGACCGCCCGCGCTGTGTTTCCCAGAGAGTCGTTTCCCAGGAACCAGGTAAGGTTGGCAGTTTTGGCGAAGCTCGATCCCGCGGGGTTCATCCGCGATGTGCGGCAGGAGGTGTCCCGCGTCACCTGGCCGACGCGCAAGGAGACGCTGATCACCACCGGCCTGGTCCTGGCGCTCTCGGCCCTGGCGGCGGTGTTTTTCCTGGCGACCGACAAGCTCATCCAGCTCGCGATGAGCCTGCTGTTCGGCTTCGGTGTTTGAGGGCGGGAGCGGTTCCATGGCCGACATGAAGTGGTACGTCGTTCACGTCTATTCGGGCTTCGAGAAGAAGATCGCGAGCCAGATCAAGGAGCAGGCGGCCCAGAAGGGGCTGGCTGACAAGATCGGCGACATCCTCGTCCCCTCCGAGGAGGTGACGGAGGTGCGGCGCGGCCAGAAGGTCAATTCCGAGCGCAAGTTCTTCCCCGGCTACGTGCTGGTGAAGATGCAGATGACCGACGAGGCCTGGCACCTGGTCAAGGACACGCCCAAGGTCACCGGCTTCCTCGGCGCCCGCAACCGCCCGAGCCCGATCAGCGAGGCCGAGGCGCTGCGCATCGTGCAGCAGGTCCAGGAGGGCGCCGACAAGCCCAAGCGGCCCGCCATCGTCTTCGAGGTGGGCGAGCAGGTGCGCGTCGCCGACGGTCCCTTCACCAGCTTCATGGGCTCGGTGGAGGAGGTGGACGAGGAGAAGGGCCGCGTGAAGGTCTCCGTCTCCATCTTCGGCCGCGCCACCCCGGTCGAGCTCGAATACGCCCAGGTCGAGAAGGTCTGAGGCCCTTGCCTTGCTCCGCGGCCTGATCCAGGGGCTGCGGGGCCGCTGGGAGAGCCTCATGGCCTCCCCGGGCGGCGCTGCGCATGTGGCGCGGGGCGTCGCCGCCGGAGCTGCCGCCGCCATGCTGCCGGCCTTCGGCCTGCATCTCGCCGTCGCCGCCCTTCTCGCCCTGATCCTGCGCGGCAGCCTGCCGGTGGCCGGGGGCACCTGCCTTGCTCTCGGCAATCCCCTGACCCATGCCATCCTGTTGCCGGCCGAGTACGCGATCGGCCGCCTCCTGCTGCCGCCCCGGGTGGAATTCCTGCCCGCGCACGGGCCGGCCTGGCTGATGGCGGTGCTGCCGGCGGCGGAGGAGACAGTGGTGGGCGGGCTGGTCCTGGCGCTGCTCGCCGGCCTGCTGGCGGGCGGGGCGGCGTGGCGCGCGCTCGGCGGCGGGCCGCGCGGATAGCACTCCGCTCCGGGCCGCCGCCCTGACCTGGAGCATTTTCCGTTCGCCCTGGCTCACGGCACACGCTCTGGCCATTTGTTTTTGCGAGCATCTTCACCCGATCAGGTGCTTCCACCTGATCGGGATCCGCTCTAGGGCCGCAGCAGGGACGGCGCGACGCCGTCCGGCATGATGACCACCGTGGCGGTCCGGCCGGGAATCAGCCGCACCGTCTCCGGCACCGGGTCGAGGCGGATCCGCACCGGCACGCGCTGCGCCAGCCGCACCCAGGAGAATGTCGGGTTGACGTTGGCGACCAGCCCGCTGCCCTGCTCCCGGTCGGCGATGCCGCCGGCGATGCTCTCCACATGGCCGGTGAGCGGCGTGCCCGGCAGGCCCATGAGCGTGACCCGGGCCGGATCGCCGGGATGGATGCGGCCGAGCTTCGTCTCCTCGAAATAGCCCTGCACATGCAGGCTGTCGGCATCGACCAGGGCCAGCACCGCGGTGCCGGCCGCGACATAGGCACCGGGGCGCAGGGTGAGGTTGGTGACGGTGCCGTCGGTCGGGGCGCGGATCTCGCTGCGCTCCAGGTTCAGCCGGGCGAGGTCGCGCTGCGCCTGGGCCTCCTCCCAGGCGCCCTGGGCGGCGGCGGCGTCGGAATGCGCCTGGTCCTGCCGCTGGACGGAGACGATGCCCTCGTTCAGCCGGTCGTAGCGGCGCTCGTCGCGGCGTGCCCGCTCCAGGGTGGCGGCGCGGCTCTCCACCACTGCCTCGGCCTGGCGCAGCGCCAGCTCGAAGCGGGCCCGGTCGAGGCGGAACAGCGGCTGGCCCCGGGCGACGGTGGCGTTGTCGGCCACCAGAACCTCGGAGACGAAGCCGGAGACATCGGGGGCGATGCCGATGATGTCGGCGCGCACCCGGCCGTCCCGCGTCCAGGGTGCCTCCATGTAGTAGCGCCAGAGCTGCCAGCCCACCAATCCGGCGGCGCAGACCAGCGCCAGGGTGAGCAGGAGACGCGCCACGGAGGCGAGGCGCCCGCGGGCAAGCAGCGGCGTCATGGCAGGATGATCTCCGAGAGGGCGACCAGGCCGCCCAGGGTGATGAGGAACAGGGCGAAGTCGAAGAGCGGCGCGTGCCAGACCCAGCGGTAGACGCCGAGCGCCCGCAGCAGCCGGCGCAGCAGCACCGAGGCCGGCAGGGCCAGCAGCGCCCAGACCAGCAGGGCCGGCAGGAAGATGCCGTAGAGGTCGATCTCCGCGATCATGCGGCGAGGCTCCGCTCGGGCCCGGCCTGGGGCGGGCCGGCTTCTGGGAAGAGGGCGAGGCGGATGCCGGAGAGGGCGAGGGCGGCGCGGCGGGCACCGCGTGCCGTCTCTGCGGCGCAGGTCAGCAGGGCGTCGTCCAGCGGCGCCAGCAGCGCCTCGCGCGGCAGCCGGCCGCGCGCCTCGGCCGCCAGGGCCTGCAGCGCCGCCTCGGCGCGGGCGCGGGAGGCGGGCGGCAGCCCGGCCATCAGCTCGCGCAGGCGCAGCACGTTGAGCGCGGCCCGCAGGTCGGCCAGCTCGGTCAGGCGCACGGTCTGCGCGTCGGCGGCCGAGAGGCGGGCGGCCAGGGCCTCGAAGCGGTCCAGCATGACGCCGAGGATGCGGCGCAGGTCGGCGGGCGCATGGCCCTCGGCGAGCCGGGCGAGGTCGCGCCGGTCGGCCGCCACCAGCCGGCCGACGCGCCAGGACACGCCGAAGGAGCGGACCAGCCGGGTGATCGCCAGCGCCAGGACCAGGCCGCCCAGCGTGGCGAGGCCGCCATCGACGTAGCCGGCGAAGTCGGCGCTGTAGGTCTCCTGCAGGGTCATGACCGCCGGCACGGTGGCGGCCACCGAGAGGGCCATGGC
Organism: Roseomonas sp. KE0001; assembly: GCF_016107285.1. Lineage (GTDB taxonomy): Bacteria > Pseudomonadota > Alphaproteobacteria > Acetobacterales > Acetobacteraceae > Pseudoroseomonas. The sequence continues at coordinate 198,975 of NZ_RCVQ01000002.1, forward strand.
GGTCATCGCCGGCTGGGCGATCAGCGCGCCGGCGATCAGGTAGGTCGGCGTCAGGACCAGCAGCAGCAGCGGGAAGCCGTCGATCCGCGGCAGCACGGCGAAGAGGTAGAAGCCGGCGATCAGCACGGCGAGGGCGGCGCCGAGGATGAACTTGCGCAGCGCCGGCGCCGGGTCGTCGAGCTGCGCGAAGATGCACAGGGCGACGGCGCTCATCATCGCCAGGCTGGAGCCGTGCGCCCAGCCGCTGACGATCCAGACGGCGCAGCCCGCCAGGGTGGCGAGGCCGGCGGCCAGGCCCGAGAGGGCGACCAGCAGCGGGTCGAGATGCCCCGGCACCGGCTCCGGCTCGTCCGGGGCCGTCTCCTGCGGCCGCTCGGCCAGGATGCGCTCGGTCAGCAGGCGGCACTCCCGCCAGGCGTCGATCAGCTCGCGCAGCCGCTCCAGGAGGCCCTGGCGCACCAGCGCGGCCCAGGGGGAGAGACCGGGCGGGGGCGGCGCCTCCTGCATCGCCCGCAGCCGCTCCTCCAGCCGCCGGGCGCCGAGCGTGCGGGCCGGGCCGGCCGGCGCGTCGATGCTCTGCGCCATCCAGTCGGAGATCGCCTGTAGCAGCGGGCGCAGCGCCTCGGCCGCGGCGGGGTCGAGCGCCGCCAGGGTGCGGACGCGCTCGCCGATGGCGGTCAGCAGGGTGGGCAGGGCCCGGGCGCGTTCGTGCAGCCGGGGCAGCCAGAGCAGCTGGGCGCGGCGGTCCGGCGCCTCGTAGCGGGCCTGCAGGAAGAGCAGACGCAGGGCGGCGCCATCCCGGGCGATGCGGCGCCGCTCCGCGGAGAAGCGATCCGGGTCGTGCTCGCCCGCCAGGCTGTCGGCGCCATAGCGGGCGAGGTCGGCGAGCCAGGCGCGGGTGCCGTCGAGCAGCCTGGGCGTGCCCTGCTTCGGGAAGAGCACGCCGTGCATCAGATAGGCGCAGAGGATGCCGAGGCTGATCTCGATCATGCGCGAGACCGCGGTGTCGAAGACGGTGCCGGGGCTGTCCACGATGGGGAAGCAGATCAGCGCCGCGGTGTAGCCCGAGAGCATGAAGGCGTAGCTGCGCGGGGTCGGGTCGACCATCGAGGCGGCCAGGCAGCCGCCGATCCAGCAGGCCATGACCAGGGCGAAGAGCGCCGGCGCGTCGACCAGGTTGGGCAGCGCCAGGATCGCGAAGACGCCGCCGCCGAGGGTGCCGGCCAGCCGCCAGACCGCCTTGGCGCGCACCGCCCCGGCGAAGGGCTGCGAGACGATGTAGACCGTGGCCATCGCCCAGTAGGGGCGCGGCAGGTCGAGCGAGAAGGCGATGAACAGGGCCAGCGCCGCCGCGGCGAAGCTGCGGGCCGAGAAGAGCCAGTCGGACAGGGAGGGGGCGGTGGGCATCAGTCGCGGCCTTCCGGCGCCGACCCGGGCCCGGCCGAAGCGGCCATGCCGCCGAGCGCCACCCGCATGCCGTCCAGCACGCGGAGGGCCGCGGCCAGGTCCTGCGGCGCGGCGCCGCCCAGCAGCCGCAGGCGCAGGGCGCCGAGGCGGCGATCCGCCTCGCCGGCGGCGGCGACGCCGGCGGGGGTCAGGTGCATCAGCCGGGCGCGGCGGTCGGCGGGGTCGGCCAGGCGCTCGACGAGGCCGGCCTCGCCGAGCTGGTCCAGCAGCCGCACCAGCGAGGGCTGCTCGATCCCCAGCGCCTGGGCCAGCTCGTGCTGGCGGCAGGGCGCGCCGACACGGGCGCGGAGCAGCAGCAGCGGGGCCGCGGTGGCCTGGGTGAGCCCGAGCGGCGCCAGGCAGAGGTCGGCCTCCCGGCGCCAGGCGCGGCCGATGAGCTGGAAATGGCCGCCGAAGCGGCGGAGGGCCTCCAGCGACGGCAGGGGGGGCGGGGCGGGCATGGCGGGCAGATAGAAACCTCATCATTAGGATGCAAAGGAATTTGCCATCATCGCCGCCGATGCCGGCTATCGGCGTCCGGGATAACCCCGGGGGAAGGCGGAAGCGGCGGCCGCGGCGGGCGCAGGCGAGCCATGCGCGGCGCGGGGCGAGGACTCCGCTGGACTCTCCCCGCCCGGCCCGGTATAGGCGCGCCTCCGCCGCATCCCGCCCGTGGCGCGCGCCGTTGCGCGCCCGGATTGTTGCGGCGTTTTTCTCAGGGACGCGGGAGGCCCGGCCCCAGCCTATCGGGGACAGCCGTCAGCACCGCGCGCCTCTGAACGCACAGAGGAACGAGTCATGGCGAAGAAGATCGTCGGCTATATCAAGCTGCAGATCCCCGCCGGCAAGGCGAACCCCTCGCCGCCGGTCGGCCCCGCGCTGGGTCAGCGCGGCCTGAACATCATGCAGTTCGTCAAGGAGTTCAACGCGGCGACGCAGCAGATGGAGCCCGGCACGCCGACGCCGGTCGTCATCACCGCGTATTCCGACCGCACCTTCTCCTTCGTCACCAAGACGCCCCCGAACACCTATTTCCTGCTGAAGGCGGCCAAGCTCGAGAAGGGCAGCCAGACCCCGGGCAAGGGTGGCGTGATCGGCCGCGTGACCAAGTCGCAGCTGCGCGAGATCGCCGCGACCAAGATGAAGGACATGAACGCCAACGACGTCGAGGCCGCCGTGCGCATGCTGGCCGGCTCCGCCCGCTCGATGGGCATGTCCGTGGTGGAGGGCTGATCCATGGCCAAGCAGGGTAAGCGCCTGAAGGCGATCTATGCCGGTCTGGACCGCGACAAGCTGTTCGCGCTGCCGGAGGCGATCGCGACGGTGAAGTCGAGCGCCAAGGCGAAGTTCGACGAGACGGTCGAGATCTCGATGAACCTCGGCATCGACCCGCGCCACGCCGACCAGATGGTCCGCTCCATGGTCTCCCTGCCGCACGGCACGGGCAAGACCGTGCGCGTCGGCGTCTTCGCCCGCGGCCCGAAGGCCGAGGAGGCGAAGGCCGCCGGGGCCGACGTGGTCGGCGCCGAGGATCTGCTGGAGCTGGTCCAGGGCGGCACCATCGAGTTCGACCGCTGCATCGCGACGCCGGACATGATGGGCATCGTCGGCCGCCTCGGTAAGATCCTGGGCCCGCGCGGCCTGATGCCGAACCCGCGCCTCGGCACGGTGACGATGGACGTCAAGGGCGCCGTCGCCGCCGCCAAGGCCGGCCAGGTGGAGTTCCGCGCCGAGAAGGCCGGTATCGTCCACGCCGGCATCGGCAAGGTCTCCTTCTCCGAGGAGCAGCTGGTCGAGAACGCGCGCGCCTTCATCGAGGCGATCCAGCGCGCCAAGCCGACCGGCGCCAAGGGCACCTATGTGAAGAAGGTGGCGGTGTCCTCCTCCATGGGTCCCGGCCTCAAGGTCGACGTCGCCTCCCTGGCGGCCTCGGCCTGATCCGGCGCGGCGGGCTCCCCTGGGGAGCGCGCCGGCCGCAGCGAGATACGCGCGCCGCTCCGGTGGCGCGCGGGCAGGGGGCCGGTCGAGGCCGGCCCCTGACAACCTGTCCGAGAGCGCATGTGGCCCGCGATGGCGGGCCTTAAGGGGGCGGCCGCCCCGCAGGCGTGAGATGGGGATGCCAGGAGATCTGACCGGCGACGCCTCGCGCTGCCGGCGTGATGGACTTGGTCTTCCGCAGACTCAGACAGGCGAACCGGGGCGAGCCGCCAATCCGGCGGCGAGCCCCCGTGTGAACCGGCCGGGGCCCTTCCAGAAGGCACCGGTCACCGTGTGGAGACGGGAGTTGGATCGTACGGAGAAGCGTGCGTTCGTGGCCTCCCTCGCGGATGTGTTCGCGGATACGTCGTTCGTGCTCGTGGCCCAGAACAAGGGTCTCACGGTCGCGGATGTCAGTGATCTGCGGCGCAGGATGCGGGCGGCGGGCGCGACGTATAAGGTCGCGAAGAACCGGCTGGCCACCCTCGCCCTCGACGGCACCCGCTTCCAGGGCATCTCGCCGCTGCTGAAGGGTCCGACCGCGCTCGCGTGGTCGACGGATCCGGTGGCCGTGGCGAAGACCGCCGTGGAGTTCGCCAAGGGTAACGAGAAGTTCGTGATCCTGGGCGGGGCGATCGGTGATCAGACCCTGAACGTCGATGGCGTGAAGGCTCTGGCCACCCTTCCCTCGCTCGAAACCCTGCGTGCGCAGCTGTTGGGGCTCATCCAGACCCCCGCGACGCGCATCGCCGGCGTGCTTCAGGCACCCGGCGGGCAGGTGGCCCGGGTGCTGGCGGCTTACGCCAAGAAGGACGAGGCGGCCTAAGCGGCGCCTTTCGCGGAAGACACCCGGGTGGGGAGGGGGCCGGTCCGGCCCCGCCGCCCGGGGATTGCATTCATCATGCCAAGCGACTATTTGGAAGGATACAAGACATGGCCGATCTCGCGAAGCTGGTTGACGAGCTCTCCAGCCTGACCGTTCTGGAAGCCGCCGAGCTGTCCAAGCTGCTGGAAGAGAAGTGGGGCGTCTCCGCCGCCGCTCCTGTTGCCGTGGCCGCTGCTCCGGCTGCCGGCGGTGGCGCCGCCGCCGCTCCGGCCGAGGAGCAGACCGAGTTCACGGTCGTCCTCGCCGCCTCGGGTGACAAGAAGATCAACGTCATCAAGGAAATCCGCACCATCACCGGTCTGGGCCTGAAGGAGGCCAAGGATCTGGTCGAGGGCGCGCCGAAGACCGTCAAGGAAGGCGTTTCCAAGGACGAGGCCGAGAAGATCAAGAAGGTGCTGGAAGAGAACGGCGCCAAGGTCGAGGTCAAGTGAGTTTTACCGGCCCCTTGCCTTGGCGAGGGGCCGGGCCAGCTTGAGCAAGGTTCGGGCGGGGGCCTCCGGGTTCCTGCCCGCGACTGCGTTTCGCGGGGCCGATCCCGCGTGGCGTGAGGTGGGGTAACCCGCCGGCCGGGGCGATTGGGCCGGAGCGAAGGGAAGCAGGACGGGCATGAACGCAATCACGAAGTCGTTCACCGGGCGGAAGCGCATCCGGAAGTCGTTCGGGCGTCTGCCCGAAGTGGCACCGATGCCGAACCTGATCGACGTGCAGCGGGCCTCCTATGAGACCTTCCTGCAGATGGGGGTCGATCCGGACGCGCGCACGAACACCGGGTTGCAGGAGGTCTTCAAGTCGGTCTTCCCGATCGACGATTTCGCCGGCCGTGGTCGCCTGGAATTCGTCCAGTACGAGCTGGAGGAGCCCAAGTACGACGTCGAGGAATGCATCCAGCGGGGGCTGACCTTCGCCGCCCCGCTCAAGGTGCGCCTGCGCCTCATCGTCTGGGACCTGGACGAGGACACCGGCAGCCGCTCCATCCGCGACATCAAGGAGCAGGATGTCTACATGGGCGACATGCCGCTCATGACGGACAACGGCACCTTCATCATCAACGGCACCGAGCGCGTCATCGTCTCGCAGATGCACCGCTCCCCGGGCGTGTTCTTCGACCACGACAAGGGCAAGACGCACTCCTCGGGCAAGTACCTGTTCGCCGCCCGCGTCATCCCCTATCGCGGCTCCTGGCTCGACTTCGAGTTCGACGCCAAGGACATCTGCTACGTCCGTGTCGACCGGAAGCGCAAGCTGCCCGCCACGACGCTGCTCTATGCCCTGGAATCCGAGCGCACCGAGGCCCTGCGCGCCGAGCGCGGCGAGGCGCTGGAGGCGGGCGAGATCCGCGGCATGGACGCCGAGGAGATCCTCAACACCTTCTATGACCAGGTCGTCTTCAGCCGTGGCGCCAAGGGCTGGAGCCAGCCCTTCGTGCCGGACTCCTTCCGCGGCGTGAAGCTGATCGAGAACCTGGTCGATGCCGAGAGCGGCGAGGTGGTCGCCGAGCGCGACACCAAGCTGACGCCGCGTCTGGCCCGCAAGATCGCCGAGGCCGGCACCAAGGAGGTGCTGGTCAGCCGCGCCGAGCTGCTCGGCCGCTTCGTCGCCGAGGACCTGGTGGACCTCACCACCGGCGAGATCTGGGCCGAGGCCGGCGACGAGCTGACCGAGCCGAAGCTGGCCGCCATCGAGCAGGCCGGGCTCGACGCGCTGCCGACGCTGGCGATCGGCCAGAATGTCGGCCCCTGGCTGCGCAACACGCTGGCGGTGGACAAGAACGCCTCGCGCGACGAGGCGCTGATGGACATCTACCGGGTGATGCGCCCGGGTGAGCCGCCGACGCCGGAGACCGCCGAGACCCTGTTCCGCGGCCTGTTCTTCGATGCCGAGCGCTACGACCTCTCCACGGTCGGCCGCGTCAAGATGAACATGCGCCTGGGCTTCAGCCTGGATGACGTGCCGGACACGGTGCGTACCCTGCGCAAGCAGGACATCATCGCGACCGTCCGCACCCTGCTGGAGCTGAAGGACGGCAAGGGCCAGATCGACGACATCGACAACCTCGGCAACCGCCGGGTGCGCTCGGTCGGCGAGCTGATGGAGAACCAGTACCGCGTCGGCCTGCTGCGCATGGAGCGCGCGATCAAGGAGCGCATGGGGTCGGTCGATATCGACACCGTCATGCCGCATGACCTGATCAACGCGAAGCCCGCCGCCGCCGCCGTGCGCGAGTTCTTCGGCTCCTCGCAGCTGTCGCAGTTCATGGACCAGACCAACCCGCTCTCCGAGGTGACGCACAAGCGCCGCCTCTCGGCGCTGGGTCCGGGTGGCCTGACGCGCGAGCGCGCCGGCTTCGAGGTGCGCGACGTGCACCCGACGCATTACGGCCGCATCTGCCCGATCGAGACGCCGGAAGGCCCGAACATCGGCCTGATCAACAGCCTCGCCACCTTCGCCAAGGTGAACAAGTACGGCTTCATCGAGACGCCGTACCGCCTGGTGAAGGACGGCAAGATCACCGGCTCCCCCCGCTACCTCTCCGCCATGGAGGAGGAGAAGCTGGTGGTCGCCCAGGCCGATGCCGAGGTGGATGCCGAGACGGGCGAGTTCCGCTCCGACCTCGTCTCCGTCCGCCAGGGCGGCGACTTCCGGCTGGTGAAGCCGGAAGAGGTGACGGCGATCGACGTCTCGCCGAAGCAGCTCGTCTCCGTCGCCGCGGCGCTGATCCCGTTCCTGGAGAACGACGACGCCAACCGCGCGCTGATGGGCTCCAACATGATGCGGCAGGCCGTGCCGCTGGTGCGCTCCGACGCGCCGCTGGTCGGCACCGGCATGGAGGCCGCGGTCGCGCGCGACTCCGGCGCCACCATCGTGGCGCGCCGTGGCGGCGTGGTGGACAGCATCGACGGCGCCCGCATCGTGGTGCGGGCCACGAATGACGAGGATGGCACCACCCGGGGCGTCGATATCTACCGCCTGCGGAAGTTCCAGCGCTCCAACCAGTCGACCTGCATCAACCAGCGCCCGCTGGTGAAGGTGGGCGACCAGGTGGCGGGGGGCGACATCATCGCCGACGGCCCCTCCACGGAGCTGGGCGAGCTGGCGCTGGGGCGGAACGTGCTCGTCGCCTTCATGCCGTGGAACGGCTACAACTTCGAGGACTCCATCCTGATCAGCGAGCGCATCGCCAAGGATGACGTCTTCACCTCGATCCATATCGAGGAGTTCGAGGTGATGGCCCGCGACACCAAGCTGGGCCAGGAGGAGATCACGCGCGACATCCCGAATGTCGGCGAGGAGGCGCTGCGCAACCTCGATGAGGCGGGCATCGTCTATGTCGGCGCCGAGGTGAACCCGGGCGACATCCTGGTCGGCAAGGTGACGCCGAAGGGCGAGAGCCCGATGACGCCGGAGGAGAAGCTGCTCCGCGCCATCTTCGGCGAGAAGGCCTCCGACGTGCGCGACACCTCGCTGCGCCTGCCGCCCGGCACGACCGGCACGGTGGTCGATGTGCGCGTGTTCAACCGCCGCGGCGTCGACAAGGACGAGCGCGCCATGGCGATCGATCGCGCCGAGATCGAGCGCCTGGCGCAGGACCGCGACGACGAGAAGGCGATCCAGGAGCGGAGCTTCCACTCCCGCCTGCGCGAGCGGCTGCTGAACCAGAAGGCCAGCGGCGGCTTCAAGGGCGTGAAGTCGGGCACTGTCATCACCGACGAGGTGCTGGACCAGTTCGCCAAGGCCACCTGGCGCCAGATCGGCGTGCAGGACGACGCCATCATGGTCGAGATCGAGGCGCTGAAGCGCGAGTTCGACGCGGCGGTCGAGAAGCTGCAGAAGCGGTTCGACAGCAAGGTCGAGAAGCTGCAGCGCGGCGATGAGCTGCCGCCCGGCGTGATGAAGATGGTCAAGGTCTTCATCGCGGTGAAGCGGAAGCTTCAGCCGGGCGACAAGATGGCCGGCCGGCACGGCAACAAGGGCGTCGTCTCCCGCGTGGTCCCGGTGGAGGACATGCCCTTCCTGCCGGACGGCACCTCGGTGGATCTGGTGCTGAACCCGCTGGGCGTGCCCTCGCGCATGAACATCGGTCAGATCCTGGAGACGCATCTGGGCTGGGCCTGCGCCAATGTCGGCCGCCAGATCGGCGAGCTGGTGGAGGATTACCGCCGGGTCGGCGCCGCGCGCGACGACCTCCTGGCCAAGCTCCGCGATGTCTATGGCGAAGAGATCTTCGGCCGCGACATCGAGGACATGACCGAGGAGCAGCTGATCGAGCTGGGCGAGAACCTGAAGAAGGGCGTGCCGATCGCGACGCCCGTCTTCGACGGCGCCCGCATCTCCGACATCGAGACGATGCTGGAGAAGGCGGGGATGGACGCCTCCGGCCAGACCACGCTGATCGACGGCCGCTCCGGCGAGCCCTTCGAGCGCAAGGTGACGGTCGGCTACATCTACATGCTGAAGCTGCACCACCTGGTGGACGACAAGATCCACGCCCGCTCCATCGGCCCCTACAGCCTCGTCACCCAGCAGCCGCTGGGCGGCAAGGCGCAGTTCGGCGGCCAGCGCTTCGGCGAGATGGAGGTCTGGGCGCTGGAGGCCTATGGCGCCGCCTATACGCTGCAGGAGATGCTGACGGTGAAGTCGGACGACGTGTCCGGCCGCACCAAGGTCTACGAGGCGATCGTGCGCGATCAGGACAACTTCGAGGCGGGCATTCCGGAATCCTTCAACGTTCTGGTGAAGGAGCTGAAGTCGCTCGGCTTGAACGTCGATCTGGAAAACCGCCCGGCGTGATGCTGCCGCGCGATCAACACCCTTTGCTCAGCCGCGCCGGGGTCACCCCGGCGCGGCGGCCTCACCTTGAGAGGACGGCCGCATGAACGAGCTGATGAAGATCCTGGGCCAGACCGGCCAGGCGATGACGTTCGATCAGATCAAGATCACCATCGCCAGCCCGGAGCAGATCCGCTCCTGGTCCTATGGTGAGATCAAGAAGCCCGAGACGATCAACTACCGCACCTTCAAGCCGGAGCGGGACGGGCTGTTCTGCGCGCGCATCTTCGGTCCGATCAAGGACTATGAGTGCCTGTGCGGCAAGTACAAGCGGATGAAGTTCCGCGGCATCATCTGCGAGAAGTGTGGCGTCGAGGTCACGCTGGCCAAGGTGCGCCGCGAGCGGATGGGCCATATCGAGCTGGCCTCGCCGGTCGCGCATATCTGGTTCATGAAGTCGCTGCCCTCGCGCGTCGGCCTGATGGTCGACATGTCGCTGAAGGAGCTGGAGAAGGTCCTGTACTTCGAATCCTATGTGGTTCTGGAGCCGGGCCTGACCGACCTCAAGCTGCACCAGCTGCTGACCGAGGAGCAGTACCAGTCCAAGCAGGACGAGTTCGGCGAGGATGCCTTCTCCGTCGGCATCGGGGCCGAGGCGGTGAAGCAGATGCTGGCCGCCATCGACCTGGACCGCGAGAGCACGCAGCTGCGCGCCGACCTCAAGGAGACCACCTCCGAGGCCAAGCGCAAGAAGCTGGTCAAGCGGCTGAAGATGATCGAGAGCTTCGCCGAGGGCGGTGCCCGCCCGGAGTGGATGATCCTCGACGTCGTGCCGGTGATCCCGCCCGAGCTGCGCCCGCTGGTGCCGCTGGACGGCGGCCGCTTCGCGACCTCCGACCTGAACGACCTGTACCGCCGCGTCATCAACCGCAACAACCGCCTGAAGCGGCTGATCGAGCTGCGGGCGCCGGACATCATCGTGCGCAACGAGAAGCGCATGCTGCAGGAATCGGTCGACGCGCTGTTCGACAACGGCCGCCGCGGCCGCGCCATCACGGGCGCCAACAAGCGCCCGCTGAAGTCGCTGTCCGACATGCTGAAGGGCAAGCAGGGCCGGTTCCGGCAGAACCTGCTGGGCAAGCGCGTCGACTATTCGGGCCGTTCGGTCATCGTCGTCGGGCCGGAGATGAAGCTGCACCAGTGCGGCCTGCCGAAGAAGATGGCGCTGGAGCTGTTCAAGCCCTTCATCTACTCGAAGCTCGAGAAGTACGGCCACGCCACCACCATCAAGGCCGCCAAGCGGATGGTGGAGAAGGAGCGTCCCGAGGTGTGGGACATCCTCGAGGAGGTCATCCGCGAGCATCCGGTGATGCTGAACCGGGCGCCGACGCTGCACCGGCTGGGCATCCAGGCCTTCGAGCCGGTGCTGGTCGAGGGCAAGGCGATCCAGCTGCACCCGCTGGTCTGCACCGCCTTCAACGCCGACTTCGACGGCGACCAGATGGCCGTGCACGTCCCGCTGTCGCTTGAGGCGCAGCTGGAAGCGCGCGTGCTGATGATGTCGACCAACAACATCCTCAGCCCGGCCAACGGCAAGCCGATCATCGTGCCGAGCCAGGACATCGTCCTCGGGCTCTACTACCTGTCGCTGGAGACGCCGGAGTACCGCGTCGCCGACGAGCAGAAGGCGCCGGCCTTCGCCGATATGGGCGAGATCGAGCAGGCGCTGGCCGCCGGCGTGGTGACGCTGCACACCAAGATCCGCGCCCGCCGTCAGGGCGTGGACGCGGAAGGCCAGCGGATCACGGAGCGGGTGGTGACCACCCCGGGCCGGATGATGATCGGTGCGCTGCTGCCGCATGACGCGGCGCTGCCCTATGCGCTGGTCAACCGCCAGCTGACCAAGAAGACCATCTCGGACGTGATGGACGCGGTCTACCGCCATTGCGGCCAGAAGGAGTCGGTGATCTTCGCCGACCGCCTGATGTCGCTGGGCTTCCGCCAGGCGGCCAAGGCGGGCATCTCCTTCGGCAAGGATGACATGATGATCCCCGCCGAGAAGGAGGGGCTCATCGCGCGCACCAAGGCCGAGGTGAAGGAGTTCGAGCAGCAGTACCTGGACGGCCTGATCACGGCCGGCGAGCGGTACAACAAGGTGGTCGACGCCTGGTCGCGCTGCACGGACGAGGTGGCCGGCGCCATGATGAAGGAGATCTCCCGCCAGGAGGTCGGCCGCGTCACCAACAGCGTCTGGATGATGTCGCATTCCGGTGCCCGTGGCTCGCCGGCGCAGATGCGCCAGCTGGCCGGCATGCGCGGCCTGATGGCCAAGCCCTCGGGCGAGATCATCGAGCAGCCGATCATCGCGAACTTCAAGGAGGGTCTGTCCGTCCTTGAGTACTTCAACTCCACCCACGGCGCCCGCAAGGGCCTGGCGGACACGGCGCTGAAGACCGCGAACTCCGGCTACCTGACCCGCCGACTGGTCGATGTGGCGCAGGACTGCATCATCGTCGAGAACGACTGCGGCACCGAGCGCGGCATCACCGTGCGCGCGGTGATGGATGGCGGCGAGGTGGTCTCCTCGCTGTCCGAGCGGATCCTCGGCCGGACGGTGCAGCGCGAGATCCTCGACCCGGCGACGGGCGAGGTGCTGCTGCCGCGCAACGCGCTGATCGAGGAAGCCGATGCCGAGCGCATCGAGAAGGCCGGGGTGGAGGAGGTCTATATCCGCTCCGTGCTGACCTGCGATGCGCGGTCGGGCGTCTGCGGCCATTGCTATGGCCGTGACCTGGCGCGTGGCACGACGGTCAATATCGGCGAGGCGGTCGGCGTCATCGCGGCGCAGTCGATCGGCGAGCCGGGCACGCAGCTCACCATGCGCACCTTCCATATCGGCGGCGCGGCGACCCGTGGCGCCGAGCAGTCGGCGGTCGAGGCGACGAGCGACGGCACGGTCTCGGTGCTGAACCGCAACGTGGTGGCCAATTCGGCCGGCGTTCCCATCGTGATGTCGCGCAACTGCGAGATCGTGCTGACGGATGCCAATGGCCGCGAGCGTGCCCGCTACCGCGTGCCCTACGGCGCGCGCCTGCTGGTGCTGGAGGACGGTGCCGAGGTCACGCGCGGCCAGAAGCTGGCGGAGTGGGACCCCTTCACCCTGCCGATCATCACCGAGAAGGCGGGTATCGTCGAATATGCCGACCTGATCGAGGGCGTGACCCTGGTCGAGCGGCAGGACGAGGTGACCGGCCTCTCCTCCAAGGTGGTGGTGGACTACAAGCAGGCGGCCAAGGGTGCCGACCTGCGGCCGCGCATCATCCTGAAGGACGAGAAGGGCCATATCGTCAAGCTGCCGAACGGCGCCGAGGCCCGCTACTTCCTGTCGCCGGATTCGATCCTCTCGGTCGAGAACGGCGCCCAGGTGCAGGCCGGCGACGTGGTGGCCCGCCTGCCGCGAGAATCCTCCAAGACCCGCGACATCACCGGTGGTCTGCCGCGTGTGGCCGAGCTCTTCGAGGCGCGCCGGCCGAAGGACCACGCGATCATCAGCGAGGTCGACGGGCGCGTCGAGTTCGGCAAGGACTACAAGGCGAAGCGTCGCGTCCTGGTGGTGCCGGAGCAGGTGGGTGACGAGCCCCCCGTGCCGCGCGAGTACCTGGTGCCGAAGGGCAAGCACGTCTCGGTGCAGGAAGGCGACTACGTGAAGGCCGGCGACCCGCTGGTCGACGGCCCCCGCGTGCCGCACGACATCCTGCGCGTGCTGGGCGTCGAGGCGCTGGCCAATTACCTGGTGAACGAGATCCAGGACGTCTATCGACTGCAGGGCGTGAAGATCAACGATAAGCATATCGAGGTGATCGTCCGCCAGATGCTGCAGAAGGTGGAGATCCTGGAGCCGGGCGACACCACCTTCCTGGTGGGCGAGACGGTGGAGCGCATCGAGTTCGAGATCGAGAACGAGAAGCGCATCGCCGCCAAGGAGCGTCCGGCGCGGGCCGAGCCGGTGCTGCAGGGCATCACCAAGGCCTCGCTGCAGACGACCAGCTTCATCTCAGCCGCCTCCTTCCAGGAGACGACCCGGGTGCTGACCGAGGCGGCGGTGGCCGGCAAGGTCGACCACCTGGCGGGGCTGAAGGAGAACGTGATCGTCGGGCGCCTGATCCCGGCCGGCACGGGCTCGGTGATGAACCGTCTGCGCGCGCTGGCCGCCCAGCGTGACGGGCAGCGGCTGCCCTCGGGCCAGGGCGCTCTGCCCAAGCCCGGCAGCCAGGCCGCGGAGTAGGACAGGCCCGGCGGGGGGAGTTCTCCCTCCGCCGGCCAGGCTTGAGGTGGCCGGCGCGGTCTGCGCTGGCCGCATGGGAGCCGGGCCCCATCGGGGCCCGGATTCATGTGTTCAGGGGCGCGGCGTGCTTGACTCATTGGGGGTCGGCGCGTAGGTTCCGCGCCCTCGACGGGGTCTTGTCCGCCATAGGGACATGGCCTGCGGAGTTCTGGACGACAGGTTCTGAGCAGCCGGCGCCGCCCTTTTCGGGCTGAGGCCGGAGGCGGGACAAGCCCGAAGGGTGGCGCGAAAGCGCTGCTTCCTCGGGCGATCTTGCTTGGCAAGGGGCCTGGGCGTTCGAAGAAGGTCACGAAGGGGCGTCATGCCGACGATCAATCAGCTCATCGCCACGGGGCGTGAGCCCAAGCCGAGCCGCAACAAGGTTCCGGCGCTGCAGGGCTGCCCGCAGAAGCGTGGCGTTTGCACCCGCGTTTACACGACCACGCCGAAGAAGCCGAACTCGGCTCTCCGTAAGGTGGCGAAGGTCCGCCTGGTGAACGGCCACGAGGTCGTCTCCTATATCCCGGGCGAGGGGCACAACCTGCAGGAGCACTCCGTGGTGCTGATCCGCGGCGGTCGCGTGAAGGACCTTCCGGGCGTGCGCTACCACATCCTGCGCGGCGTTCTGGACACGCAGGGCATCGCCAAGCGGCGCAAGCGGCGCTCGCTCTACGGCGCGAAGCGGCCGAAGTAAGGGATCAAGAGCGATGTCGCGTCGCCACAGCGCCGAGAAGCGCGAAGTTCTCCCCGATCCGAAGTTCGGTGACCTCGTGCTCAGCCGTTTCATGAACGTGCTGATGTACGACGGCAAGAAGAGCACCGCCGAGCGGATCGTCTATGCCGCCATGGACACGCTGAAGAAGCGGGGCGGTCCCAACAGCGATCCGCTGCGCCTGTTCCATGAGGCGATGGACAATGTGAAGCCGGCCGTCGAGGTGCGTTCGCGCCGCGTCGGTGGCGCCACCTATCAGGTGCCGGTCGAGGTCCGCCCGGAGCGGCGCCAGGCCCTGGCGATCCGCTGGTTGATCGAATCCGCGCGCAAGCGTGGCGAGCACACCATGGAAGAGCGGCTTTCCTCCGAGCTGATGGACGCGGCCAACAACCGCGGCACCGCCGTGAAGAAGCGCGAAGACACGCACCGGATGGCAGAGGCCAACAAGGCCTTCAGCCACTACCGCTGGTAACAGACCCGATCGGGAACGAAGACAATGGCGAAAGCTAAGTTTGAGCGGACGAAGCCGCACTGCAACATTGGCACGATCGGGCATGTGGATCATGGCAAGACGTCGCTGACGGCGGCGATCACCAAGGTTCTGGCGAAGTCGGGCGGTGCGTCGTTCACGGCGTATGACCAGATCGACAAGGCGCCGGAGGAGCGGGCTCGCGGCATCACGATCTCGACGGCGCATGTCGAGTACGAGACGGCGAACCGTCACTACGCGCATGTGGATTGCCCGGGCCACGCCGACTACGTGAAGAACATGATCACGGGCGCGGCGCAGATGGACGGCGCGATCCTGGTGGTGTCGGCGGCCGACGGCCCGATGCCGCAGACGCGGGAGCACATTCTGCTGGCGCGCCAGGTTGGCGTTCCGGCGCTGGTGGTGTTCCTGAACAAGTGCGACATGGCGGACCCCGACCTGCTGGAGTTGGTGGAGATGGAGGTGCGCGAGCTGCTGTCCTCCTACCAGTTCCCGGGCGACGACATTCCGGTGATCCAGGGCTCGGCGCTGATGGCGCTGGAGGACAAGAACCCGGAGCTGGGCGAGCAGGCGGTGCTGAAGCTGATGGAGGCGGTGGACGCCTACATTCCGCAGCCGGAGCGTCCGAAGGACCGTCCGTTCCTGATGCCGATCGAGGACGTGTTCTCGATCTCGGGCCGCGGCACGGTGGTGACGGGCCGCGTGGAGCGCGGCATCATCAAGGTCGGCGAGGAAGTCGAGATCGTCGGTCTGAAGGACACGACGAAGACGACGGTGACGGGCGTCGAGATGTTCCGCAAGCTGCTGGACAGCGGCGAGGCGGGCGACAACATCGGCGCGCTGCTGCGCGGCACGAAGCGCGAGGACGTGGAGCGCGGCCAGGTTCTGGCGGCGCCGGGCTCGATCAAGCCGCACTCGAAGTTCAAGGCGGAGGCCTATGTGCTGACGAAGGAGGAGGGTGGCCGTCACACGCCGTTCTTCACCAACTATCGTCCGCAGTTCTACTTCCGCACGACGGACGTGACGGGCGTGGTGACGCTGCCGGAAGGCGTCGAGATGGTGATGCCGGGCGACAACGTGTCGATGGACGTCGAGCTGATCGCGCCGATCGCCATGGACGAGGGCCTGCGCTTCGCCATCCGCGAGGGCGGCCGCACCGTCGGCGCCGGCGTCGTCGCCAAGATCAGCGCGTAACGGACGCGGGCAGAGATAGGCGCCAGACGATGGACAGCCAGAACATCCGCATCCGCCTCAAGGCGTTCGATCACCGCGTGCTGGATGGCAGCACGCGGGAGATCGTCAACACCGCGAAGCGGACCGGCGCGCGCGTGCGCGGGCCGATTCCGTTGCCGACAGAGATCGAGCGGTTCACCGTGAACCGCTCCCCGCATGTCGACAAGAAGAGCCGTGAGCAGTTCGAGATCCGGACTCATCGGCGTCTGCTTGATATCGTCGACCCCACCCCGCAGACCGTGGACGCGCTGATGAAGCTCGACCTCGCTGCCGGCGTGGATGTCGAGATCAAGCTCTAAGGCCCGGGGGAGCAATCTGCCATGGCCGCGAAGAATGGCCGTACCGGCCTGATCGCGAAGAAGCTGGGCATGACCCGGCTGTTCAACGACGACGGCTCCACCGTGCCCGTCACCGTGCTGCACCTGGACCAGGTGCGCGTGGTGGCCACCCGCACGGCGGAGAAGGACGGGTACGATGCGGTGCAGCTGGGCTTCGGCCTGGCCAAGCCGAAGAACGTCTCGAAGCCCAACAAGGGTCACTTCGCCAAGGCGGGTGTCGAGGCTCCGAAGAAGGTTGTGGAGTTCCGTGTGGCGGCTGACGCCCTGCTGGACCCCGGCGCCGCGCTCTCCGCGAATCATTTCGTGAAGGGCCAGATCGTCGACGTGACGGGCACCTCGAAGGGCAAGGGGTTTGCCGGCGCCATGAAGCGCTGGAACTTCGCCGGCCTCGAGGCGACGCACGGCGTCTCGATCTCGCACCGTAGCCACGGTTCGACGGGCAACCGTCAGGACCCGGGCAAGACCTTCAAGAACAAGAAGATGGCTGGCCATCTGGGTGTTGAGCGCGTGACCACGCAGAACCTCGAGGTCGCTGGTTTCGACCTCGACAAGGGCCTGCTGCTGGTCAAGGGCGCGGTGCCTGGCGCGAAGGGCGGTTATGTGCTGGTGCGGGATGCGGTGAAGACCGCGCGCCACGCTGACGCGCCGTTCCCCGCGGCCGTGGCCTGAGGGTAAGGACGATGCAGGTTCCTGTCATCACGCTGGACAATGCCACGGCGGGCGAGATCGAGCTCCCCGAGGCGCTGTTCGCGGCTTCTCCCCGCGCCGACATCATGGCGCGCGTGGTGCATTGGCAGCTCGCCAAGCGCCGTGCCGGCACCCACAAGGTGAAGGGCATGGGCGAGGTCTCCGGCACCACCAAGAAGCCCTACCGTCAGAAGGGCACGGGCAACGCCCGCCAGGGCTCGCTGCGTGCGCCGCAGTTCCGCACCGGTGGTGTGGTGCACGGGCCTGTGGTCCGCGACCATGGCTATGCGCTGAACAAGAAGGTCCGTCGTCTGGGCCTGATCAGCGCGCTGAGCCAGAAGGCCGCCGAGGGCAAGCTGATCGTGCTCGACGCCGCGTCGCTGGGCGATGCGGCGAAGACCTCCGCCATGGCCGCCAAGGTCAAGGCGCTGGGCTGGAAGAGCGCGTTGGTGGTGGATGCGGCGGTCGAGGACGGCTTCGGCCGCGCGGTCCGCAACCTTCCGCATGTGAACGTCCTGCCCTCCATGGGCGCGAACGTCTACGACATCCTCAATCACGACGTTCTGGCGGTGACCCGCCAGGCCGTCGAGGCTCTGAAGGAGCGGCTGGCATGAGCGAGACCGCGACCAAGAAGCCCGTGATCTCGCGCGAGAAGATGTACCTGACCATCCTCGCGCCGGTCGTGACGGAGAAGGCCACCGGCCTCGCGGAGCAGCATCAGGTCACCTTCAAGGTGCCGCTGTCCGCGACCAAGCCGGAGATCAAGGCCTCTGTCGAGGGTCTGTTCGGCGTGACGGTTCTGTCCGTCAACACGATCCTGACCAAGGGCAAGACCAAGCGGGTGCGTGGCCGCGAGGGCCAGCGCTCCGACTGGAAGAAGGCGATCGTGCGCCTGGCCGAGGGCCAGAGCATCGATCTCACCACGGGGCTCGCTTAAAGCCATGGCGCTGAAGCACTTTAACCCGGTCACCCCGAGCTCGCGCGGGACGGTTCTCATCAACCGTTCCGAGCTGTTCAAGGGCAAGCCGGTCAAGCAGCTGACGGAGGGGAAGAACCACTCCGGCGGCCGCAACAATCACGGCCGCATCACGGTCCGGTTCCGCGGGGGTGGGCACAAGCAGACCTACCGCGTGATCGACTTCAAGCGGCGCAAGTTCGACGTGCCCGCGACGGTCGAGCGGCTGGAGTACGATCCCAACCGCACGGCCTTCATCGCGCTGGTGAAGTACGAGGATGGCGAGCTCGCCTATATCCTCGCGCCGCAGCGCCTGAAGGTCGGCGACACGGTCGTGGCCGGCGAGCGCGTGGACATCAAGCCGGGCAATGCGATGCCGCTGGGCTCGATTCCGGTGGGCACCATCATCCACAACATCGAGATGAAGCCCGGTGCCGGTGGCAAGATCGCGCGTTCGGCGGGCACCTATGCCCAGCTGGTCGGCAAGGATGCCGGCTATGCGCAGATCAAGCTGATGTCCGGCGAGCTGCGCCTGGTGCGCGGCGAGTGCATCGCCTCGATCGGCGCGGTGTCCAACCCGGACAACCAGAACCAGCATCTGGGCAAGGCCGGCCGCTCCCGCTGGCTGGGCCGTAAGCCGCACAACCGCGGTGTCGTCATGAACCCGGTCGACCACCCGCATGGTGGTGGTGAGGGCCGGACCTCGGGCGGCCGCCACCCGGTCACGCCGTGGGGCAAGCCGACCAAGGGTTACAAGACCCGCACCAACAAGCGTACGGACAAGCTGATCGTCCGTCGCCGCAACGTGACGAAGGGCTGACCGCGATGTCGCGCAGTGTCTGGAAGGGGCCGTTTGTCGACGGCTACCTGCTGAACAAGGCGGAAGCGGCCCGTGCCTCCACGCGCAACGAGGTCATCAAGATCTGGTCGCGCCGGAGCACGATCCTGCCGCAGTTCGTCGGTCTGACCTTCGGTGTCTACAACGGCAAGAAGTTCATTCCGGTTCAGGTTTCGGAGAACATGGTGGGCCACAAGTTCGGCGAGTTCTCGCCGACGCGGACCTTCACCGGGCATTCTTCGGACAAGAAGGCGAAGAGGGGCTAAGGCGATGAGCAAGCCGAAGCATCCCCGCCTGCTGGCCGAGACCGAGGCGAAGGCCGTGACCCGCAATATCCGGGTCTCGCCCTACAAGCTGAACCTGGTGGCCGGGCTGATCCGCGGTCGCAAGGCCCAGGACGCCGTGGCGACCCTGACCTTCTCCAAGCGCCGCATCGCCCAGACGGTGAAGGTGACGCTGGAGAGCGCGATCGCCAACGCGGAGAACAACCACCAGCTCGATGTCGACCGTCTGGTCGTCTCGAAGGTGGAGGTGGGCCGCGCGGTGGTCATGAAGCGCTTCCATGCGCGTGGCCGCGGCAAGGCGGCGCGGGTCGAGAAGTGGTTCAGCCATCTCTCGATCGTGGTTGCCGAGAAGCAGCCGGACGCCGCGCCGGCGCAGCAGGAGGCCGCGTAACATGGGTCACAAAGTCAATCCGATCGGGCTGCGGCTCGGCATCAACCGGACCTGGGATTCCCGCTGGTTCGCCGATGCCGACTACTCGCGCCTGCTGCATGACGACCTGAAGCTCCGCAACACGCTGAAGGCCCGCCTGAAGGGCGCCGGCGTGTCCAAGGTGGTCATCGAGCGCCCGGCGAAGAAGCCCCGCGTGACGATCCACGCCGCCCGCCCGGGCGTCGTGATCGGCAAGAAGGGCGCCGACATCGAGGTGCTGCGCAAGGATCTGGCGAAGCTCGCCGGGGCCGAGGTGGCGCTGAACATCGTCGAGATCCGCAAGCCCGAGATCGAGGCCCAGCTCGTCGCCGAGAGCATCGCGCAGCAGCTGGAGCGCCGCGTGGCCTTCCGCCGCGCGATGAAGCGCGCCGTGCAGTCCGCGATGCGCCTCGGCGCCGGCGGCATCCGCATCAACTGCGGCGGCCGTCTAGGTGGGGCGGAGATCGCGCGCATGGAGTGGTATCGCGAGGGCCGCGTGCCCCTGCACACGCTCCGCGCCGATATCGACTACGGCACGGCGACCGCGAAGACGACCTATGGCACCTGCGGTGTGAAGGTCTGGATCTTCAAGGGCGAGATCATGGCGCATGACCCGCTGGCGCAGGATAAGCGCGCGGCGGAGCAGGCTCCGCAGCGCTGAGGATAAGAGACAATGCTTTCCCCGAAGCGCACGAAGTTCCGTAAGGCGCACAAGGGCCGCATCAAGGGCGTGGCGAAGGGCGGGTTCACCCTGTCCTTCGGCGGCTTTGGCCTGAAGGCGCTGGAGCCGGAGCGGGTGACCGCCCGGCAGATCGAGGCGGCGCGCCGCGCGATCACCCGCGCCATGAAGCGTCAGGGCCGGGTGTGGATCCGCATTTTCCCGGACGTTCCCGTCTCCACGAAGCCGGCGGAAGTCCGCATGGGTTCGGGCAAGGGCGCGCCGGAGTACTGGGCGGCCCGTGTCAAGCCCGGCCGCATCATGTTCGAGATCGACGGCGTCTCCGTGGAGACGGCGCGCGAGGCACTGACCCTCGGCGCGGCGAAGTTGCCGATCAAGACCAAGCTCGTGACCCGCCTGGGCGCGGCGGAGGCCTGAGTCGATGACGAAGATCGTGGATGTCCGGACCAAGACCCCGGACGAGCTGAAGGCGATGCTGCTGGATCTGCGGAAGGAACAGTTCAACCTCCGCTTCCAGCGCGCGACTGGCCAGCTTGAGGCGGTTTCCCGCATCAAGGTGGTGCGTCGCGATATCGCCCGTGTTAAGACCGTCCTGGCCGAGCAGTCCCGCTCGGCCGCAAAGGCCTGACGAGGAGACCCCGGCTATGCCGAAGCGCGTCCTCACCGGGCGGGTGGTCAGCGACAAGATGGACAAGACCGTGACGGTCTTGGTCGAGCGTCGCGTGATGCATCCGCTCTACAAGAAGTTCATCCGGCGCTCGAAGAAGTACGCCGCGCATGACGATGCCAACCTGTGCAAGGAAGGCGACGTCGTGGCGATCGAGGAGTGCCGGCCGATCAGCAAGCGGAAGACCTGGCTGGTGATCGAGCGCAATGGCGCCGCGGTCGAGACGCCGGGCTTCGCCGCGGGCACGGCCCCGGCTGCGCCGCAGGCCTGAGGACGGTACCTGACCAATGATTATTGTCGAGTCCAACCTCGAGGTCGCCGATAATTCCGGTGCGCGCCGCGTGCAGTGCATCAAGGTGCTGGGCGGCTCCAAGCGCCGCACCGCCTCGGTCGGCGACATCATCGTGGTGTCCGTGAAGGAAGCGATTCCGCGCGGCAAGGTGAAGAAGGGTGACGTGCAGCGCGCCGTGATCGTGCGCACCGCCTATCCGGTGCGCCGGCAGGACGGCACCGCCATCCGCTTCGACCGCAACGCCGCCGTTCTGATCAACAAGCAGAACGAGCCGATCGGCACCCGTATCTTTGGCCCGGTGGTCCGTGAGCTGCGCGCGCGCAAGTTCATGAAGATCATCTCGCTGGCGCCGGAGGTTCTGTAACCATGGCCGCGAAGATCAAGAAGGGCGATCGCGTCCAGGTCCTCACGGGCAAGGACAAGGGCAAGCGCGGCGAGGTGCTGCGCGTGCTGACCGCCGAGGGTCGTGCCGTCGTGCAGGGCCTGAACATCGTGAAGCGCCATACCAAGCCGAAGGGCATGGGGCAGCAGGGCGGCATTGTCGAGAAGGAGGCGTCGATCGACCTCTCCAACATCGCCCTGATCGACCCGAAGTCCGACAAGCCGACCCGCGTCGGCTTCAAGGTGCTTGAGGACGGCAAGAAGGTCCGTGTGGCCAAGGCCTCCGGCGAGGTGATCGACGCATGAGCGAGGCGAAGGAACTGCCGCGCATGCAGCAGCGCTATGCTGAGCTGCTGCGCAAGCAACTGGTCGAGGAGTTCGGCTACGGGAACCCGATGGAGGTCCCGAAGCTCTCCAAGATCGTCATCAACATGGGCGTGGGCGAGGCCGCGGGCGACCAGAAGAAGTTGGACGCCGCGCTGGCCGATCTGACCGTCATCGCCGGCCAGAAGCCGGTCAAGACCAAGGCCAGGAAGGCGATCGCGGGCTTCAAGATCCGCGAGGGCCAGGCCATTGGCTGCAAGGTGACGCTGCGCCGCGCCCGGATGTACGAGTTCCTGGACCGCCTGGTCACCGTCGCGCTGCCGCGCATGCGTGACTTCCGCGGCCTGCCGGGCAATAAGGGCTTCGACGGCCGGGGGAATTTCTCCCTGGGCCTGAAGGAGCAGATCGTGTTCCCCGAGATCAGCTATGACAAGGTGGATGCGGTTCGCGGCATGGACATCGTGTTCGTCACGACGGCGAAGACGGATAAGGAAGCCAAGGCCCTGCTGAAGGGCTTCGACCTTCCCTTCGCCAACTGAGTTTGGAAAACCGCCCTGCGCCCCGGCGGGGGCCGGGCAGGTTCCGGAGGATTAGACCGCATGGCCAAGACATCGGCTGTCGAGAAGAACAATCGCCGCGCGCGACTCTCGAAGCTGCACACCGCCAAGCGCGCCGCGCTGAAGGCCACGATCATGGATCGTGCGCTGCCGGTCGAGGAGCGTTTCGAAGCGACGCTGAAGCTCGCCGAGCTGCCGCGCAACGGCGCCAAGGTTCGCGTGCGCCTGCGCTGCGAGCTGACCGGCCGCCCGCGTGGCAATTACCGCAAGTTCAAGCTGAGCCGTAACGCGCTCCGTGACCTGGCCTCGAACGGCCAGATCCCGGGTCTCGTCAAGGCGAGCTGGTAAGGGGGCCGCATGTCGCTGTCCGATCCGCTGGGCGATATGCTGACCCGCATCCGCAACGGGCACCGTGCCCGTCAGGCGCGTGTCACCTCGCCCGCTAGCCGCCTCCGCGCCGATGTGCTCGAGGTTCTGAAGCGTGAAGGCTTCATCCGCGCCTATCGCTCCGAGCAGGTCCGCCCGGGCGTGAGCGTGCTCGACATCGAGCTGAAGTATTCCGAGGGCGAGCCCGCCATCAAGGAGATCATGCGTGTCTCCAAGCCTGGCCGGCGCGTCTACTCCAAGATCAAGGAGCTGCCGAAGTTCTACAACGGGCTCGGCATTTCCATCCTCTCCACGCCGCGTGGCGTGATGAGCGACAACGAGGCCCGCGCTGCCAATGTTGGCGGCGAGGTCCTCTGCCGCGTGTTCTGAGGGAGGGGTCCGCATGTCTCGCGTTGGCAAGTACCCCGTCTCCGTTCCCGCCGGCGTCACCGTCGCGCTGAAGGATGGCGTCCTCTCGGCCAAGGGCAAGCTCGGCGAGCTGTCCCTGCCGCTGGTGACGGATGCCGTCGAGGTGAACGTGGAGGACAACCAGGTTTCGGTGAAGCCGCTCGGCTCCGACCGTCGCTCGCGCACGCTGTGGGGCACCACCCGCAGCTTGATCAACGGCATGGTCACCGGCGTTTCCACCGGCTTCTCCAAGTCCATGGAGATCACCGGCACGGGTTACCGCGCCGCGGTCCAGGGCAAGGAGCTGGTGCTGAACCTCGGCTACAGCCACGAGATCCGCTACGCGATCCCGGACGGCATCAAGATCACCACCGAGCGTCCGACCGCCATCAAGGTCGAGGGCGTGAACAAGCAGGTGGTGGGCCAGGTGGCGGCCGAGATCCGCGCCTTCCGCGGCCCCGAGCCCTATAAGGGCAAGGGCGTGCGGTACACGGACGAGGTGATCCTCCGGAAGGAGGGGAAGAAGAAGTAAGATGTCGAACAAGCTCTCTCTTCAGGAGCGGCGTCGCGCCCGTCTGCGCTTCCAGCTCCGGCTCAAGAGCGGCGGTCGGCCTCGGCTTTCCGTCTTCCGCTCTGGCAAGCACATCTACGCCCAGGTCATCGACGACAAGGAGGGGCGCACTCTCGCCGCCGCCTCCTCGCTGGAGAAGACGCAGCGCGAGAGCCTGCGGACCGGCGCGGATCGCGACGCGGCCTCGGCCATCGGCAAGCTGCTGGCCGAGCGCGCCATCGCGGCGGGGGTGACCGAGGTCGTCTTCGATCGCGGGCCCTACCTGTATCACGGCCGGGTGAAAGCCCTGGCGGACGGCGCCCGCGAGGGCGGGCTGTCGTTCTAAGGAGCACTGAATATGGCACGTGAACCGAGGAGCGGCGGCGGCGGTGATCGCGATCGCGGCCGCGGCAGGGGTCCGGAGCGCAACACCGAGCGTGAGCCCGGCGATGAGCTGAAGGACAAGCTGGTCACGATCAACCGCGTGGCCAAGGTGGTGAAGGGTGGCCGTCGCTTCTCCTTCGCCGCCCTGGTCGTGGTCGGTGACGAAAAGGGCCGGGTTGGCTGGGGCGCCGGCAAGGCGCGCGAGGTTCCGGAGGCGATCCGCAAGGCGACCGAGCGCGCCAAGCGGACCATGGTCCGGGTGCCGATGCGCGAGGGCCGCACCCTGCATCACGACGTGATCGGCGAGTTCGGTGCCGGCCGCGTGATCCTGCGTGCGGCGCCGGCCGGCACCGGCATCATCGCCGGCGGTCCGATGCGCGCGGTGTTCGAGACGCTGGGCATGGGCGATGTCGTCGCCAAGTGCACCGGCACGACGAATCCGCACAACATGGTCAAGGCGACCTTCGCCGCCCTGACGCGCTGCACCAGCCCCCGGGCTGTGGCCTCGCGCCGTGGCAAGAAGGTCTCCGACCTGCTGGGCCCGCGCAAGGACGCGGAGCCGGCGCAGGAGGCTGCCAGTGTCTGAGACCAAGAAGACCGTTCGGGTGACGCAGATCGCGTCCCCCATCGGCCGCAAGCCCGGCCAGCGCGAGACGCTGATCGGGCTCGGGCTCAACAAGATCCGCCGCACGCGGGAGCTGGAGGATACTCCGGCCGTGCGCGGCATGATCCGCAAGGTCGCGCACCTGATCCAGGTGGGCGAGACCACGGAGAAGTGAGATGAAGCTGAACGAACTGCGCGACAATGACGGCGCGCGCAACAAGTTCAAGCGCGTCGGCCGCGGCATCGGCTCCGGCAAGGGCAAGACCTCGGGCCGTGGCGTCAAGGGTCAGAAGGCCCGCACCGGCGTGTCGCTGAACGGCTTCGAGGGCGGTCAGCTCCCGATTTACCGGCGCCTGCCGAAGCGGGGCTTCGTCAATCCGTTCCGCAAGGAATACGCGCCGATCAACATCGGCACCATCGACGCCGCCATCGAGTCCGGCCGCCTGCCGGCCGGTCAGGCGATCGATGAGGCGGCGCTGGAGGCGGCGGGCCTGGTCCGTACCGGCGCCAAGATCGCCGGCGTGCGCCTGCTGGCGCGCGGCGAGATCAAGCGCGCCGTGACGATCGCCGTGGCCGGCGCCTCCGCGGCGGCCATCGCGGCGGTCGAGGCGGCGGGCGGTTCCGTGACGGTGCTGGCTCCGGCCAAGGAAGAAGCGCCCGCGGCGTAACGCCTGTTGCGCCCCCCGCCTCGGGGGGGCTAGGTGATGCATCGACAGGGCTGGCAGCGGCGCCGCGGGATGAGCCCCCGGCGCCGCAGTCATGTGGCCCTTGGGACAATGAAGGGCGAAGCCATGGCGTCCGCCGCCGAACAGCTCGCGGCCAATCTCAATCTCGGCGTGCTGTCCAAGGCCACCGAGCTCAAGAAGCGCATCTGGTTCACGCTGGCCGCGCTGATCGTCTACCGCATCGGCACCTATGTGCCCGTGCCCGGCGTCGATGCCGGGGTGATGGCGGAGATCCTGCGCCAGCATGGCGGCGGCATCCTGGGCATGTTCGACATGTTCACGGGTGGCGCGCTGGGCCGCATGACGGTCTTCGCGCTCAACATCATGCCGTATATCTCGGCCAGCATCATCATCCAGCTGATGTCCGCGGCCGTGCCGACGCTGGAGGCCCTCAAGAAGGAGGGTGAATCCGGCCGCAAGAAGCTGAACCAGTACACCCGCTACCTGACGGTCTTCATCGCCATCTTCCAGGCCTATGGCATCGCCGTCGGCCTCGAATCGATGCAGGGACCGACCGGGCCGGCGGTCTACGAGAACGGCGCCTTCTTCCGCCTCTCCTGCTTGGTCACGCTGGTCGGCGGGACCATGTTCCTGATGTGGCTGGGCGAGCAGATCACCGCCCGTGGCGTCGGCAACGGCATCAGCCTGATCATCTTCGCCGGCATCGTCGCCAACCTGCCGCATGCCCTGGTGGCGACGCTGGAGCTGGGCCGCACCGGCGCGCTCTCGACCGTCTTCATCATGGCCTTCCTGGTCATCGCGCTGGCGGTCATCGCCTTCGTGGTCTTCATGGAGCGGGCGCAGCGGCGCATCCCGATCCAGTATCCGAAGCGCCAGGTCGGCAACCGCATGTTCGGCGGCGAGAACACCCACCTGCCGCTGAAGCTGAACACGGCCGGCGTGATCCCGCCGATCTTCGCCTCCTCCCTGCTGCTGCTGCCCGCGACCTTCGCCGGCTTCTCCGGCGACCAGACCGGCGAGGGCGTCCTGGCGCGGATCGGCGCCGCCCTGGCGCATGGCCAGCCGCTCTACATGGGCCTCTATGTCGCCCTGATCATCTTCTTCGCCTTCTTCTACACGGCGGTGGTCTTCAACCCGACGGAGACGGCCGACAACCTGAAGAAGCATGGCGGCTTCGTGCCGGGAATCCGGCCCGGCCAGGCCACGGCGGACTATTTCGACCGGGTGCTGTCCCGCCTGACCGCGGTGGGCGCCATCTACCTCTGCGTCGTCTGCCTGCTGCCCGAGATCCTGATCAGCCAGTACGGCGTGCCCTTCTATTTCGGCGGCACTTCCCTTCTGATCATCGTTTCGGTCACCATGGACACCGTCGCCCAGGTCCAGTCGCATCTTTTCGCCCATCAGTATGAGGGGCTGATCAAGAAGGCGCGAATGGGAGGCGGCCGCGGCGGCATGCCGCGCCTGCGGTAAAGGGGTGCCCCCCGGGAGACTTTCTCCGGGGAGTGGTCAATGGAGTGGATGTTGCGCGTCATGGCGGGGATGGAGCGTTCATGAACCTGATTCTGCTGGGGCCCCCGGGGGCCGGTAAGGGCACCCAGGCGAAGCGGCTCGAGGAGCGGCACGGCATGGCCCAGATCTCGACCGGCGACATGCTGCGGGCCGAGGTGAAGAGCGGCAGCGAGATCGGCCGCCAGGCCAAGGCCATCATGGAGAGCGGCGGGCTGGTGCCGGACGCCATCATCACCGCCATGCTGGCCAACCGGGTTTCCCAGCCGGACGCCGCCCAGGGCTTCATCCTGGACGGTTTTCCCCGCACCACCCCGCAGGCCGAGGCGCTCGACCTGATGCTGCGGGAGAAGGGCATGCAGCTCGACCACGTCATCGAGCTGAAGGTGGATGACGGCGCCCTGGTCGAGCGGATCGCCGGGCGCTTCACCTGCGCGAGCTGCGGCACGGGTTACCACGACAGTTTCAAGCCCACTGCCCAGCCGGGCGTCTGCGATGCCTGCGGCGGCACGGAGTTCGTGCGCCGGGCCGACGACAAGGCCGAGACGGTGGCCGCCCGCCTGGAGGCCTATCACCGCCAGACGGCGCCGCTGCTGCCTTATTATGCGGCGCAGGGGAAGCTGCGGAGCGTGGACGGCATGGCCTCGATGGACGAGGTGTCCCGGCAGGTCGAGGCGATCCTCGCCCGCTAGGCTCTCGCCGGCCGGAGGCAAGCTCCGGCCGGGCCCCGCGCGGCGCGGCAGCCGGCTTCCGCCTTGACTCTCAGCCTCGAACCCCGTTAAACCCGCGCCTCTCGCGGTCGGGGCCTCCTCGGCCGCGACGATGGTTGCATGCGGTCCATTACGTGACCGCAGCGCGCCGATCACCTTCGCCGGCGCTTCCGCCGGTCATCGGACAGGGGCCACGTGCTCCGGGAGCAGGACTCAATGGCACGCATCGCAGGCGTGAACATTCCAACCAACAAGCGCGTTCTCATTTCCCTTCGCTACATCTACGGCATCGGTCCGGCGAATGCGAAGGTGATCTGCGAGCAGCTCGGCATCCCCGAGGATCGCCGCGTCAACCAGCTGACGGATGAGGAGATCCTCAAGATCCGCGAGCTGATCGACCGCGAGTACCGGGTCGAGGGCGACCTGCGTCGCGAGAACGCGATGAACATCAAGCGCCTGATGGACATGGCCTGCTACCGCGGCCTGCGTCATCGCAAGGGCCTGCCTGTCCGTGGCCAGCGCACGCACACCAACGCCCGCACCCGCAAGGGCAAGGCCGTGGCGATCGCCGGCAAGAAGAAGGTGACGAAGTAAGATGGCCCGTCAGCCCACCGGTCGTCCGCGCAAGAAGGAACGGAAGAATATCGCTTCCGGCGTCGCGCACGTCCTCGCCTCGTTCAACAACACCATCGTCACCATCACCGACAGCCAGGGCAATGCCATCGCCTGGTCCTCGGCCGGCAGCCAGGGCTTCAAGGGCAGCCGCAAGTCTACGCCCTATGCCGCGCAGGTCGCCGCCGAGGATGCCGGCCGCAAGGCCCGCGAGCATGGCATGGAGACGCTGGAGATCATGGTCTCGGGTCCCGGCTCGGGGCGCGAGTCGGCGCTCCGCGCGCTGCAGGCCGTCGGCTTCTATGTCACCGCCATCAAGGACGTGACCCCCATCCCGCACAACGGCTGCCGTCCGCGCAAGCGGCGTCGGGTCTGAGGCGAGGCTGCAGGAGAAACCGAACGTGCTCGAGCGCAACTGGCGTTCCCTGATTCGCCCCGAGAAGCTCGAAGTCGAGTCCGGGGCCGACCCTTCGCGCACGGCGACGGTGGTGGCGGAGCCGCTCGAGCGCGGCTTCGGCATGACCCTCGGCAATGCGCTGCGGCGCGTGCTGCTCTCCTCGCTCCAGGGTGCGGCGGTCACCGCCATCCGCATCGATGGCGCGCTGCATGAGTTCAGCAGCCTGCAGGGCGTCCGCGAGGATGTCACGGACATCGTCCTCAACATCAAGCGCCTGGCGATCCGGATGCAGGGCGAGGGGCCGAAGCGCCTCCAGCTCACCGCGACCGGCCCGGGCGAGGTGACGGCGGGCCAGATCCAGACCATCGGCGACATCGAGATCGCCAATCCGGAGCTGGTCATCTGCACCCTCGACGACGGCGCCAAGCTGTCGATGGAGCTGACGGTCGATATCGGCAAGGGCTATGTGCCCGCCTCCGAGAACCGGCCCGAGGACGCCCCGATCGGCCTGATCCCGGTCGATGCCATCTATTCCCCGGTCCGCCGCGTGGCGTATCAGGTGCAGCCGACCCGCGTCGGCCAGCGCACCGACTACGACAAGCTGGTGCTGACGGTGGAGACGGACGGCACGATCGCGCCGGACGATGCCGTGGCCCTGGCGGCCCGCATCCTGCAGGACCAGCTGCAGCTCTTCATCAACTTCGATGAGCCGCGCCAGCGCGTCGTGGAGGAGGTGCAGGACGACCTGCCCTTCAACCGCAACCTGCTGCGCAAGGTGGATGAGCTGGAGCTGTCGGTCCGCAGCGCGAACTGCCTGAAGAACGACAACATCGTCTACATCGGCGACCTGGTGCAGAAGACGGAGCAGGAGATGCTCCGCACTCCGAACTTCGGCCGCAAGTCGCTGAACGAAATCAAGGAAGTCCTCGCCTCCATGGGGCTGAGCCTGGGCATGACCGTGCCGGGCTGGCCGCCGGAGAACATCGAGGACCTCGCCAAGAAGATCGAAGAGCCGTTCTGATTTCGGCCGCGTGAAGGAATAGAACCATGCGTCACGGGGTTGCCGGCCGGAAGCTCGGCGTCACCTCCACCCACCGTATTGCGATGCTCCGCAATATGGCGACCAGCCTGCTCAAGCACGAGCAGATCACCACGACCCTGCCCAAGGCCAAGGAGCTGCGCCCGTATGTCGAGCGCATCATCACCCTGGGCAAGCGTGGCGACCTGCATGCGCGCCGCCAGGCCTATGCGCAGATCATGGACCCGAAGGTGGTGGACAAGCTCTTCACCACCATCGCCGAGCGCTACAAGGGCCGCCAGGGTGGCTACACCCGCGTCCTGAAGGCCGGCATGCGCTATGGCGACGCCGCCGACATGGCGGTGATCGAGCTGGTCGAGCGCGACGTCGCCGCCAAGGGTCAGGACAGCGGTCCGAAGCCCGTCGCGGCCGAGGCCGAGGGCCAGCAGGACGCGGCGTAAGCCGTCTCCTCCGGCCGGGATGAACGAAGGGGCGGATGGGCAACCATCCGCCCCTTTCGCGTGGCGCCCCGCGCCGGGCAACGCCGCGCCCCGGCCCGGCGTTGTCGCTCTGCCCAGCCCAGGAGCCCGCCATGCCCGGCCATCGAGCGACCCGGACCGACCCCGCCTTATGGGAGAAGGTCAAGGCGGAGGTGCAGCAGGGCGACAAGGGTGGCGAGCCGGGGCAATGGTCGGCCCGCAAGGCGCAGCTGGCGGTGCGGGCGTACAAGAAGGCGGGCGGCGGCTATTCCGGCGCCAGGAGCAGCGCCAATCACCTGACGGCCTGGACGCGGGAGGACTGGGGCACCCGGTCCGGCCGCTCCTCGCGCGAGACCGGTGAGCGCTACCTGCCGCGCCAGGCACGGGAGGGGTTGAGCGAGGCCGAATACCGCGAGACCTCGGCCCGCAAGCGGCGGGACAGCGCGGCGGGACGGCAATTCTCCCCGCAGCCGGCGGCGATCGCGCGCAAGACGGCGCGCCTCCGCCGGTCCTGAGCGCCGGCCCTGAGCGTGGGCGCGCGTCCTGCCGGCCTTGCGGGACAGGGCCGGAAGGCGCTTTGATGCCTCCCCCTCCGACCCCGAGCCGGCAAGGAAGCCCCGCATGCGTGTTTCGGTCGTGCAGATGAATCCCGGCCACGACAAGGCCGCCAATATCGCCCAGGCGCGGGGCCTGATGGAGGCCGCGATCGAGGCGGACCGGCCGCAGATGCTGGTCCTGCCCGAGATGTGGACCTGCCTGGGCGGCGACCGCCCGACCAAGCTGGCCGCCGCCGAGGCCCTGCCGCCCGCCGGTTCCCACGCGCCGGGCGGCGAGGCCTACGAGTTCCTGCGCGACACGGCCCGCCGGCACGGCGTCCATGTGCATGGCGGCAGCATTGGCGAGGCGGCGGGCGAGAAGCTCTACAACACCAGCCTTGCCTTCGGCCCCGAGGGGCAGGAGCTGGCCCGCTACCGCAAGGTCCATCTCTTCGACATCACCACGCCCGACGGCACCGGCTACCGCGAGAGCGCCACCTATGGCGGCGGCGAGGCGGTGGTGACCTACCAGGCCGGCGAGATCCGGGTGGGCTGCGCCATCTGCTACGATGTCCGCTTCCCCGAGCTCTTCCTGGCCCTGCGCCGGGCGGGGGCGGAGCTGATCATGCTGCCCGCCGCCTTCACCCTGCAGACCGGCAAGGACCATTGGGAGGTGCTGATCCGCGCCAGGGCCATCGAGACGCAATGCTGGTTCGCCGCCCCCGCCACCTGGGGCCAGCACCAGGAGAAGGCCGGGCCGCGCCTGACCTACGGGCATTCGCTGATCGCCGATCCCTGGGGCCATGTCGTCGCCCGCGCGAGCGACGGGAAGGGCTGGGCGACGGCCCGCATCGACCCGACGCTGACCGCCCGCGTCCGGCGGGACATGCCGGTGCTGGAGCATCGCGCCGCCGCCCGCGCGCAGTACTGACGCCGGCGCCATGACCGCGGCTTTGCTGGGCCATGGCTCCAGTTTCGGCGAGGCGCCGGAGCTGCCGGCCGACCTGCGCGGGCACATCGCCTTCCTGGCCGCCGCCACCGATGTCGCCGAGACGGCGCGGGACCGTTTCATCGCCCTCTATGGCGATGCCGCGCCGGACGCGGCCGCGGTGGTGGTGGCGCTGGGCGGCGATGGCTTCATGCTGGAGACCCAGCACCGCTTCCTCGGGCGCAACCTGCCGGTCTATGGCATGAACTGCGGCAGCGTCGGCTTCCTGATGAACGCCTTCCATGAGGACGACCTGCTGCCGCGCCTCGCCGCCGCCCAGGCGGCCATCCTGCACCCGTTGCGGATGCGGGCGCTGGATGCCACCGGGGGGCTGCGCGAGGCGCTGGCGATCAACGAGGTCTCGCTGCTGCGCGAGACGCGGCAGGCGGCGAAGATCCGCATCCTGGTCGACGGCAAGGAGCGGCTGCCGGAGCTGATCTGCGACGGCATCCTGGTGGCGACGCCGGCCGGCAGCACCGCCTACAACCTCTCGGCCTATGGCCCGATCGTGCCGCTGGGCGCGAACCTGTTGCCGCTGACGCCGATCTCGGCCTTCCGCCCGCGGCGCTGGCGTGGCGCGCTGCTGCCCTCGGAGGCGTTGGTGATGTTCCAGATCCTGGAGCCCGGCAAGCGCCCCGTCGCGGCCGTGGCCGACAATGTCGAGGTGCGCGACATCCGCTCGGTCGAGGTGCGGGAGGACCGCTCGGTGCGGATGACCCTGCTCTTCGACCCCGATCACGGCCTGTCGGAACGGATCATCGCCGAGCAGTTCACCGTCTGAAGGGCGGCCGGCTGAAGGGCGGCCGGGAGCTTCCCCCGGCCGCCCGCCGCGTCACTTCTCCCGGCGCACCCCCATGGCCGTGGTGCGCTCGTCCATGCGCGGGACATAGGTCAGCCCCTTCCGCAGGGCCCAGGTGTTGACCAGCTGGAACAGCGGCAGGATGGCCTGCTCGTCCATGGCGTATCGCACCGCCTCCTGCAGCAGCTTCTCCCGCTTCGCGTCGTCGATCGTGGAGGCGGCGCGGCTGGTCATCGCGTCCAGCTCCGGGTTGGAGTAGCGGCCGCTGTTGCTGGCGCCGGTGCGCTTGTCGCGGTCGAAGGTGCCGATGATGTTGACCAGGAGGTAGGAGGCCTCGCCGGTCGTGCTGCCCCAGCCGGAGAGGCGCATGCCGAACTCCTGCCGGTTCGACCGGACGGAGAAGCTGGCCCAGGGCAGCGCCTCGACCTGGGTCTGCACGCCGATGCGGGTCCACATCTGGGCGATCGCCTGGGCGGTCTTGGCGTCGTTCGGGTAGCGGTCGTTCGGCGTGTGCAGGGTTATCCGCAGGCCCCGCGGGAAGCCGGCCTCGGCCAGCAGCGCCTTGGCGCCGTTCGGGTCGTAGGCCAGCGGCTTGACCGCCGGGTTGTAGCCGAAGGTGCCGGGGGGCAGCCACTGGCCGGTGGGCTTGGCGGTGCCTTCCATCACCCGGTCCGCCAGCGCCTCGCGCTGGATCGCCATGGAGAGGGCGCGCCGCACCCGGACATCCTGGAACGGATTGCGGGCCAGGGGCTTGCCCTCATGGTCGGCGACGAAGGGAACCTCGCCGGTGCGGGAATAGTCCGGCATCAGGTAGATCAGCCGCACGCCCTCGATCTCGGCCAGGGTGATCCCCGCGTCGCGCTTCAGCCGCGGCAGGTCGCTGGCCGGCACCTGGTCGATGATGTCGACATCGCCCGAGAGGATGGCGGCGCTGCGCGCGCCATCATTGTTGATGAAGCGCAGATTGACCTTCTCCCAGGGCTCCTTCTCGCCCCAGTAGGCATCGTTGCGCACCAGCTCGGCCCGGTCGCCGGGGCGGTAGGCCTGCATGCGGTAGGGTCCGGTGCCGATCGCCGCCTTGCCGGAATTGTAGTCCTCGGTCGAGGCATTCTCGCCCGCGTGGCGGGAGATCACCGAGATCGCGCCAAGCTCCACCGGCAGCAGCGGATGCGGCTGGGCGGTGTGGAAGCGCACCGTCAGCGGATCGACCAGCTCCACGCGCGTGATGGCGCGCACGAAGCCGCCCATGCCGCCGGGGCTGTTCGGCACGTTGGGCGCGCGGGCGATGGTGAAGGCCACGTCCTCGGCGGTGAAGTCGCGGCCGTCATGCCATTTGACGCCGGGGCGCAGCTTGAACTCCCAGACCGTCGGCTCCACCGTGCGCCAGCTCTCGGCGAGCTGCGGATGGGGCTGCGCCGTGGCGTCCCGGCCGACCAGATAGTCATAGACGTGCATGGCCAGGGTGTGGTTCGGAGCGGCGTTGTAGAAGTGCGGGTCGGCCGAGGTGACGGCGCCGCCGATGCCGATGTTCAGGGTCTGGGCCTGCGCCGGAGCCAGGGCAAAAGAAGCCAGGGCAAGAGGGGCGATCAGCGGCGCGGCGAGCAGGGCGGTCCGCAGACCTTTGGAAAAGGGCATAATCTCGTTCTCTCCCGACACAAAACGGCCATAACCTAGCGAGGGCGATCCCAGGCTGCTACACTGCGAGGTAAAGAAGCTGTAATCTTTCAAGCCATTCTCCATATCCTGGGGGCGTAGAATGATCCGCAGAGCTCGGGCGGCCACCGTGGCTGCCGTTTTGGCGCTGACCCCAGGCCTGGCCGGCGCGGCCTGGGCGCAGAACCTGACCATGGCGGTGGGGGCGCAGGTCACCTCCCTCGACCCGCACTACCACGCCCTGTCGCCCAACTTCGCCGTGGCGACCATGCTGTTCGACACGTTGACCCGCCTCGACGAGAACGCCCGGCTGCAGCCCGGCCTGGCGGAGAGCTGGAAGCCGGTCGAGCCGACGATCTGGGAATTCAAGCTGCGACCGGGGGTGAAGTTCCACAACGGCAACGACTTCGCCGCCGAGGACGTGGCCTTCACCGTCGACCGTGTGCCAAACGTGCCGAACAGCCCTTCCTCCTACGGCATCTACACGCGCGCCATCGAGCGGGTGGAGCTGGTCGATCCGCTGACAGTGCGCTTCCACACGCGCGCGCCCTATCCGCTGCTGCCGACCGACCTGGCCCAGGTCGCGATGCTGGATCGCCAGACCCATGAGAACGCGACGACCGAGGGGTTCAACGCCGGCACCCTGGCGATCGGCACCGGCCCCTTCCGCTACGTCTCCTTCCGCTCGGGCGACCGGCTGGAGCTGCAGCGCAACGACGACTACTGGGGCGAGAAGCCGCACTGGGAGAAGGTGAGCTACCGCATCCTGGCCAATGACGCCTCGCGCACCGCGGCGCTGCTGGCCGGCGATGTGGACTTCATCGACCAGGTGCCGACGAGCGACCTCAACAATCTGCGCCGCAGCGACCGCGTCCACCTCGCCGAGCGGGACGGGCTGCGCATCATCTTCCTGGCGCTCGATCACCAGCACCCGGAGGGTTCGCCGCTCATCACCGACGCGCAGGGCCGCAAGCTCAGCGTCAACCCGCTGCGCGACATGCGGGTCCGCCGCGCGCTGTCGCTCGCCATCGACCGTCCGGCCATCGCCGCGCGCGTCATGGAAGGCACGGCCAAGCCGAGCGGGCAGTTCCTGCCGACCTCCGCCTTCGGCGCCATCCCGGACCTCGAGGCGCCGGCGACCGACGCGGAGGCGGCGAAGAAGCTGCTGGCCGAGGCCGGCTATCCCGACGGCTTCCGCATCACGCTGAGCGGCCCGAACGACCGCTACATCAACGATTCCCGGATCATCCAGGCGATCGGCCAGATGTGGACCCGCATCGGCGTGCGCACCACCGTGGACGCGCAGCCCTGGACCACCTTCGTCGCCCGCGCCGGCCGCTTCGAGCTGAGCGCCTTCCTGGTCGGCTGGAGCAGCTCCTCGGGCGAGGCCTCGAACCCGCTTCGCTCGCTGGTCGCCACCTACGACCGGGACAAGGGCTTCGGCACCTCGAACCGCGGCCGCTATTCCAACCCGGCGATGGACGCCAAGCTCGAGGAGGCGCTGCGCGAGCTGGATGACGGCCGGCGCGAGGCGCTGCTGCGCGACGCGACCCGCATGGCCATGGAGGATGTCGGCATCATCCCGATCCACCTTCAGAAGAACGTCTGGGCGATGCGCCCGACCCTGACCCACAATTCCCGCACGGATGAGTTGACGCGGGCGCAGGATGTGCGCCCGGCGGCCTCCAACTGACGGCACCCTGATCCATGAGTGTTTACCTGTTGCGGCGGCTGTTGCAGTCCGCCCTCGTGATGCTGGCGATGTCGGTCATCGTCTTCGTCGGCGTCTATGCCATCGGCGATCCGGTCGAGATCCTGATCAGCCCCGACGCCGATCAGATGGAGCGCGAGCGCGCCATCCAGGCGCTCGGCCTCGACCTGCCGCTGTGGCAGCAGTACCTGTCCTTCCTGGCCAATGCGCTGCGCGGCGATCTCGGCCGCAGCTTCGTCTTCAACGAGCCGGCGCTGCAGCTGATCCTGCAGCGCATGCCGGCGACGCTGGAGCTCGCCTTCGGCGCCATGTTCCTGGCGCTGCTGGTCGGCCTGCCGCTCGGCCTCTACGCCGGGCTGAAGCCGAATTCGACCGGCTCCAAGGTGATCATGGCCGGCTCCATCCTCGGCTTCTCGCTGCCCACCTTCTGGGTCGGCCTGATGCTGATCATGGTCTTCGCCGTGCAGCTCGGCTGGCTGCCCTCCACCGGGCGCGGCCCGACCGTCGAGGTGCTCGGCCTGCGCTGGTCCTTCCTGACCTGGGACGGCCTCAGGCACCTCGCCATGCCGGCGCTGAACCTCGCTCTGTTCAAGATCAGCCTGGTCATCCGCCTGACCCGCGCCGGCGTGCGCGAGACCATGCTGATGGACTACGTGAAGTTCGCACGCGCCAAGGGGCTGACCAACAACCGCGTCACCTATGTGCACGTGTTCAAGAACATCCTGATCCCGGTCGTCACCGTGGTCGGGCTCGAGCTCGGCTCCACCATCGCCTTCTCGGTGGTGACGGAAAGCGTCTTCGCCTGGCCGGGCATGGGCAAGCTGATCATCGACAGCATCAACGTGCTCGACCGCCCGGTGATCGTCGCCTACCTGATGATCATCGTGCTGATGTTCATCACCATCAATCTCGTGGTCGACCTCGCCTATTCGGCGCTCGATCCGCGGGTGCGGCTGGAGAACAAGTGAGATGAGCACGACCACCGCCGCCCCCGACACGCCCGCGGCCGCGCCCAAGGCCGAGACGCCCTGGCGCCGCTTCGCCGCCGAATTCGCCGAGAGCAAGCTGGCGCTCCTCGGCCTGGGCGTCTTCGTCCTCATCGCCCTGATCGCCATCTTCGCGCCCTGGCTGGCGCCGCAGAACCCCTACGACCTGGCGCAGCTCGACATCATGGACGGGCGGCTGGAGCCGGGCACGCGCAACGGGATGGACACCTTCACCTACTGGCTCGGCACCGATGACCAGGGGCGCGACATGCTCTCCGGCATCATGTACGGGCTGCGCATCTCGCTGCTGGTGGGCGCCGGCTCGGCCATCATCGCCTGCGCCGTCGGGGCCTCGCTCGGCCTGCTCGCCGCCTATGCCGGCGGGCGGACCGACACCGTCATCATGCGCCTGGTCGACCTGCAGCTCTCCTTCCCGACCATCCTGGCGGCGCTCATGATCCTCGCCTTCCTCGGCAAGGGCGTGTTCAACGTCGTCATCGCGCTGGTCATCGTGGAATGGGCCTACTACGCCCGCACGGTGCGCGGCACGGCGCTGGTCGAGCGGCGGCGCGAGTATATCGAGGCGGCGCAGTGCCTGGCCCTGCCGACCCGGCGCGTCATCTTCCGCCACCTGCTGCCGAACTGCATGCCGCCGCTGATCGTCGTCGGCACCATGCAGATCGCCCGCGCCATCGCGCTCGAGGCGACGCTCTCCTTCCTCGGCCTCGGCGTGCCGATCACCGAGCCCTCGCTCGGCCTGCTGATCTCCAACGGCTACGAGTACATGCTCTCCGGCCGCTACTGGATCAGCTTCTATCCGGGCATCGCGCTGCTCGTGACCATCGTGTCGATCAACCTGGTCGGCGATCAGCTGCGCGACGTGCTCAACCCGCGGCTCAAGAAGTAAAGGACCGGGCATGGCTGTCACCCCTGCTGCCGCCACCCAACCGGCCCCCGTCGCGGCCCCGACCCTTGAGGTCCGCAACCTCAGGACCCACTTCTTCACCCGCGCGGGCGTGGTGAAGGCGGTGGACGACGTCTCCTTCACCGTCGGCCGCGGCAAGGTCCTCGGGCTGGTGGGGGAATCCGGCTCCGGCAAGACCGTCACCGGATTCTCCATTCTCGGCCTGGTCGACCCGCCGGGCCGCATCACCGGCGGCGAGATCCTGTTCCACGGGCAGAACCTGGCGAAGCTCTCGGAGGAGGAGATGCGGAGGCTGCGCGGCAACCGCATCGCCATGATCTTCCAGGACCCGATGATGACGCTGAACCCGGTGCTCCGGGTCGACACGCAGATGATCGAGACCGTCCTGGCGCACGAGAAGGTCAGCAAGGAGGAGGCCCGCCAGCGCTCGCGTGATGCGCTGGGCATGGTCGGCATCCCCTCGCCGGACGAGCGGCTGAAGAGCTATCCTCACCAGTTCTCGGGCGGCATGCGCCAGCGCGTGGCCATCGCCATCGCCCTGCTGCACCGTCCCGAGCTGATCGTGGCCGACGAGCCGACCACCGCGCTCGACGTCACCATCCAGGCGCAGATCCTGGCCGAGGTGCAGAAGCTCTGCGCCGAGACCGGCACGGCGATGATCTGGATCACCCATGACCTCTCCGTCGTCGCCGGCCTCGCCGACGACATCGCGGTGATGTATGCCGGCCGCGTGGTGGAGAAGGGCGCGGTGGGCCCGGTGCTGGACGCGCCGCTGCACCCCTATACCGAGGGGCTGATCGGCAGCGTGCCGTCGCGCAACAAGCGTGGCGAGCCGCTGCGCCAGATCCCCGGCATGACGCCCTCCCTGCTCAGCCTGCCGCCGGGCTGCGCCTTCCGGGGCCGCTGCCCCAAGGCGCAGGACAAGTGCCGCGAGGAGCCGCCCTTCGGCGAGGTGCTGCCGGGCCGCGAGGCGCGCTGCTTCTTCCCCAACCTCACCCCCGCCGAGGCCGCCGCATGAGCACGCCGATCATCGAGTTGAAGGGCGTCTCCAAGCGCTTCTCGAAGAAGCAGGACTTCGCCGGCAAGCTGATCGGCAGGCTGACCGGCGGCGTGAAGGACGAGACGGTGCATGCCGTGGACGGCGTCGACCTGACCGTCAACAAGGGCGAGGTGGTCGGGCTGGTGGGCGAATCCGGCTGTGGCAAGTCCACCCTGGGGCGCATGGTGGCCGGCATCATGCCGGCCTCGGGCGGCGAGATCCTCTGGCACGGCCAGCCGGTCGCCAGCCTCAGCGGCGCCGAGGCCCGCCGCGCCAAGCTGCAGACGCAGATGATCTTCCAGGACCCCTACGCCAGCCTGAACCCGCGCATGCGGGTCTCGGAGATCGTCGGCGAGGCGCCGAAGGTGCATGGGCTGGTCCCGCGCGGCACCTATGATTCCTACGTGGACAACCAGCTGCGCCGGGCCGGGCTCGATCCCTCGCTGAAGCGGCGCTATCCGCACCAGTTCTCCGGCGGCCAGCGGCAGCGCATCGGCATCGCCCGCGCGCTGGCGGTGCAGCCGGAGTTCATCGTCTGCGACGAGGCGGTGGCGGCGCTCGACGTCTCGATCCAGGCGCAGATCCTGAACCTGTTCATGGAGCTGCGGCGCGATCTCGACCTGACCTACCTGTTCATCAGCCACGATCTCGGCGTCGTCGAGCACCTCTCCGACCGCGTCGTCATCATGTATCTGGGCCGGGTGGTGGAGGAGGCCAGGGCGGAGGAGATCTTCGCCCGCGCCAACCACCCCTATACCCAGGCGCTGCTGGACGAGGTGCCGCGCATCGAGGCCCGGAAGAAGCACTTCGCCGGCATCAAGGGCGAGATCCCCTCGCCGCTGGACCCGCCGCCGGGCTGCCACTTCCACCCGCGCTGCCCGCATGCCTTCGACCGCTGCCGCGTCGAGCGGCCGGCGCTGCGCGAGGTGGCGCCGGGGCACCGCTCCGCCTGCCACCTGAACGACAAGGCCGCCTGAGAAAAGGGCCAGGCCCGGGCTTGCCTTGCCTCCGGTCGAGGCGGCAAGCTCGGGCCATGTCGATCACCCTCTACCACAACCCCGCCTGCGGCACCTCGCGCCGGGTGCTGGAGATGCTCCGGCAGGCCGGTCACGCGCCCCGGATCGTCGAGTATCTGAAGAACCCGCCGGACCGCCCGACGCTGGAGCGGCTCTTCGCCGCGCTCGGCCCCGCCATGCTGCGGCGCAAGGGCACGCCCTATGACGCGCTGGGGCTGGACGATGCGGCGCTCCCGCCCGCGGCGCTGCTCGACGCGGTGCAGGCCCATCCCATCCTGATCGAGCGCCCGATCGTGGAAACCCCCCTCGGCATCCGCCTCGGCCGGCCGCCCGAGGCGGTGCAGGAGATCCTTCCCGCTTGACCGGGCGGCTGCTGCCCGTCCTCTCCCTGCTGCTGGCCGGCTGCGCCCTGTCGGAGGCCCGCATGGTGGCCGAGGCGCGGCGGGACATGGTGGGGCTGCGGCGCGCCGATCTCTATGTCTGCGCCGGCTTCCCGAGCCGGACGGAGCGGATCGACGTGCTGCGGGAGATCTACAGCTACGAGCTGCAGGGCCATCAGGAAGGCGGGCTGAACCTGAACCTGCCCGTGGTCGGCGGCCTGAACCTGATGGGCGACGCCGGCTATTGCCGGGCCAATTTCGAGCTGATCGACGGCATGGTGACGCGGGTGGGCTTCAGCGGCGACAATGATTCCCCCGGCGCGCCGGAAGCCCGCTGCGCGCCGATCATCAAGAGCTGCCTCGGCATGGAACGCTCGGCCCCGCCCAAGGCGCCGGGCTGACCGCCCCGGACTGATCGCCCCGGACTGATCGCCCTGGGGCTATTCCTCCGTCGCCTCGGCCACGGGCAGGATGGCGGTTTCCTTGGCGGAGGTGATGGCCAGGATGGCCTCGGTCCGCTCCACCCCCGGCTGGCCGCGCACCTGCTCGGCGACGAAGCGTTCCAGCGTGGCGAGATCGGGCAGGCGCAGCTTCAGGAGGAAGGTCCAGGCGCCGGTGACATGATGGCATTCCAGCACCGGCTCGGCCGCCCGCATGGCGATGCGGAAGGCATTCTCCTCCCGCCCCGGCCGCAGCGAGACGAAGACGAAGGCGAGGAGGGGGCAGCCGATGGCGCCGGGGTCGAGATCGGCGCGCCAGCCGCGGATGGTGCCGCGTTCCTCCAGCCGCTTGACCCGCTCGGCCGTGGCCGAGACCGAGAGGCCGGCGACCTTGGCCAGCTCGGCGAGTCCCGCCGCGCCATTGTCCTGCAGGGCGACGAGAATGTTCCGGTCGATGGCATCCATGGCGCGACTTTATCCGGCGCTTCGCGATCGCGAAACGTGAAAATGGCGCATGGATGCGGGATAAGGCGGGAAGGGGATGGCCCTTCCCGCCCGGCCGTCAGATGTAGTGCTCGGCCAGCGGCTTGAAGCCGTTGAAGCCCTGGCTGGCATAGGTGGTGACATAGGCGCCGGTCGAGAGCAGCTCGATCCGGTCGCCGCAGTCGAGCGCCAGCGGCAGGCGGTAGTTGGACTTCTCGTACAGCGTGTCGGTGCTGTCGCAGGTCGGGCCGGCGATGGTCACGGGGCCTTCCGCGCCGCCGTCATGCGGGGTGCGGAAGGCGTACTTGATCGCCTCGCCCTCGGTCTCGGCCAGCCCGCCGAAGCGGCCGATGTCGAGATAGACCCAGCGCACCGGGTCGTCCTTCTCCTTGCGCGAGACCAGCACCACCTCGGTCGAGACGACGCCGGCATCGCCGACGATGAAGCGGCCCGGCTCGATCAGGATCTCCGGCAGGGCATTGCCGAAATGCTCGACCATGGCGCCCATGATGGCGGCGCCGAAATCGTCGATCTCCGGCACCTCCTGGCGGTAGCGCACCGGATAGCCGCCGCCGAGATTGGCCATCCGCAGCCGGATGCCGGCGTCCTTCAGGTCGGTGAAGAGCAGGGCGACGCGGGCGATGGCCGCCTCATAGGCGGCGGTGCGGGTCTGCTGGCTGCCGACGTGGAAGGAGATGCCATAGGGATCGAGGCCGAGGTCGCGGGCCAGGATCATCAGCTCGCGCGCCATCTCGACCTCGCAGCCGAACTTCTTCGACAGCGGCCATTCGGCGCCGAGATTGCCCACCAGGATGCGGCAATAGACCCGCGCGCCGGGGGCGGAGCGGGCGAGCTTGCGCAGCTCCGGCTCCGAGTCGAAGGCGAACATGCGCACGCCATGGGCATAGGCGGCCTTGATCGCGCTTTCCTTCTTCACGGTGTTGCCGAAGGAGATCGCCTCGGGCCGGGCGCCGGCGGCCAGGCAGGCCTCGACCTCCTCCAGCGAGGCGGCGTCGAAGCAGGAGTCGAGCCCGACCAGGCGGTCCAGGATCGGAGCCGCCGGATTGGCCTTCACGGCGTAGTAGATGCGGGCGAGCGGCATGGCCGCGCGCAGCCGGCCGTAATTCTCGGCGACGCGATCGACGTCGACGACGAGGCACGGCGTCGCCGGAGCGGCGTCACGCAGGAAGCGGGAGACCTTCGGGGTCATCGCACACCCTCCATCCAATAGGGAGGACCGCCCCTGTTCGGAGGCACGGCCCCAAGTTGACGAAACGGTCGAACGAACCAGCGACCAAGAGAGGCCGGCTGAGGCTCGCGCCTTTCGCCGGGGTTGCCAGAACGCTTGACGTCGTTGCGTAAACCTTTGGCCGATCAGGGTCGGCCGGGGGCCAGAGGCACGTGCGTACTGCGTCTGCGGCGCCATATAGAGATCCCGCCGGCGGACGCAAAGGGTTTTCCGGGGGCGTGGCCGGGTTTTTTCCGCATATCTCCCCCGCAAGGCCGGAAACTCCCCGGAAAGCGGGCTTGGCGGCGGGAAGCCTCCAGCGCCGCGATCCCGCTTCAGGCGAATCCGTCCGTTTCCGCCCTGGCCGTCCCCCTGCCCCCCTCGTCGCCATGCAGCCGGA
Organism: Roseomonas sp. KE0001; assembly: GCF_016107285.1. Lineage (GTDB taxonomy): Bacteria > Pseudomonadota > Alphaproteobacteria > Acetobacterales > Acetobacteraceae > Pseudoroseomonas. Next base: position 241,525 of record NZ_RCVQ01000002.1, read on the forward strand.
CGATGGCCCGCGCCGCCTGGCGGGCCAGCAGCGCCACCTCCTCCTCCCCGGCCGGGCCGGACAGGCCGAGCGTCGCGCGCAGGAACAGGTCCCCGCGCAGCAGCGACAGGAACTGCTCGGCGGCGAGGGCGGGAGAGGCGGCGGCGTGCAGCTGGCCGCGCCGCTGCTCCTCGGCCAGCCAGCCGGCCAGCCAGAGGCACATGCCGCGCGGCCCCTCGGCGTAGAAGCTGCGCGCCAGCTCGGGGAAGCGCGGCGCCTCGGCGATGACCATGCGGTGCAGGGCGCGAACCCGCGGCTGTAGCAGGAAGCGCAGCCATTGCGTGCCCAGCTCGGTCAGCGCCTCCTCCAGCCCCAGCTCGTGGCTGGAGAACAGGACCTCCAGCACGCCGCGCATCCGGGCGCAGTTGCCGGCGACGATCTCGGCGAAGAGGGCGTCCTTCCCGGCGAAATGGGCGTAGAGCGTGGCCTTCGAGACCTGCGCGGCGCGGGCGATGCCGTCCATCGAGACGGCGCCGAAGCCTTCGGCGAGGAACAGCCCGGCCGCGGCCTCCAGGATGGCGCGGCGCTTGGGGGAGATGTCGGTCGCGGCGGCGCTGGCGGGCAGGGTGTCGGACATGACACCGGAGTAAGGCCGCGCCTGGCCCGGATCAACATTAAACTGAACGGTCCAGTTCAGTCTTGACTCGCGGCCGCCCTGCCGTCACCTGCGGGGAAAGCCGAACTGAACCGTTCAGTTCCGAGGTGCCCCGATGAACGCTCCCGTCTCTCCCGCCGCTGCGGCCGAGGCCAGCCGGCTGACGCAGCCGGCCCCGCCGCCGCGCCGCCGCCGGCGCTGGCTGCTCCGCCTGCTGCCGGTCGTGCTGCTGCTCGCCCTGGGGCTGGGCGGAAGCTGGTACTGGACGGTGGGGCGTTTCCTGGCCGAGACCGATGACGCCTATGTGCAGGGCGACATCAGCGTGCTGAGCGCGCGCCTCGAGGCCGATGTCCTGGCCATTCCCGTCGGCGACAACCAGCCGGTCCGTGCGGGGGAGCTGCTGATGCGCCTCGACGACCGCGACGCACGGCTGCAGGTCCGGCAGGCGGAGGCCAGCCTGGACGAGGCGGTGGCGGCGGAGGCCACGGCGCGCGAGACCCTGGAGCAGCTGCGCGCCCAGATCGGCGCCGCCCGCGCGCAGGTGGCGCAGGCGGAGGCCGAGCAGGTGCGCGCCGCCGCCGATGCCGGCCGCACCCGCGCGCTGGTCGGCGGCGGCTGGTCCTCGCGCCAGTCGAACGACCAGGCGGTGGCCGACCAGCGCAAGGCGGAGGCGGGACGCCAGGCGGCCGAGGCGGAGCTGGCGGTGCGGCAGCGCGCGGTCGCCGTGCAGCAGGCGCAGCTGGACCAGGCCGCGGCGCGGCGCGAGCAGGCCGCCGCGGCCCTCGACCTGGCGCACCGCAACGCCTCCTATGCCGAGATCCGCGCGCCCTTCGACGGCATCGCCGGCAACCGCGCGGCGCAGCTCGGCCAGCTGGTCCGCCCCGGGCAGCGGCTGCTGGCGGTCGCGCCGCCGCCGGAGCAGCTCTATGTGGTCGCCAACTTCAAGGAGACGCAGCTGGCCGGCATGCGGCCGGGGCAGCCGGTGGAGATCACCGTCGATGCCATTCCGGGCGTCGTCTTCCATGGCCGGGTGGACAGCTTCGCCCCCGGCACCGGCAGCCAGTTCAGCCTGCTGCCGCCGGAGAACGCCACCGGCAACTTCACCAAGATCGTGCAGCGCGTGCCGGTGAAGCTGGTGCTGGAGCCGGGGCAGGACCCGGCGGCGCTCGCCCTGCTGCGCCCCGGCCTCTCGGTGGTGGCCGAGGTCGATACCCGCGCCGATCCGGGCGCGCCGCGCGGGGTGCTGGCCGCCGCCGCCGGCACGCTCGGCCTGCGCTGAGCGCGCCGTGAGCGCCAGCCTCGCCGCCGGTGGCGCGCCCGCCGCGGCCGGCCTGCCCCTGAAGGCCCGCATCGGCTTCATGGCGATGGTCTTCGGCATGTTCATGGCGATCCTGGACATCCAGATCGTCGCCGCCTCGATCTCGGAGATCCAGGCCGGCCTCGCCGCCAGCCCGGACGAGGCGAGCTGGGTGCAGACCAGCTACCTGATCGCCGAGATCGTCATGATCCCGCTCTCGGGCTTCCTCTCGCGCCTGCTCTCCACACGGGTGCTGTTCACCGCCTCGGCCACCGGCTTCACCGTCTTCTCGCTCGCCTGCGCGCTGTCCTCCAGCCTGGGCACCATGGTGGTGTTCCGCGCCGCCCAGGGCTTCATCGGCGGCGCCATGATCCCGACGGTCTTCGCCGCCAGCTTCATGCTCTTCCCGCCCAGCCGGCGCGCCTCGGCGACCGTGCTGATCGGCCTGACCGCGACGCTGGCGCCGACCATCGGCCCGACCCTCGGCGGCTGGCTCACCCAGAGCTTCTCCTGGCACTGGCTGTTCCTGATCAACGTGCCGGTCGGCCTGGCCATCGCGCTCACGGTCTGGAACACGGTGGACATCGACCGCCCGGACCCCGCGCTGCTGGCGAGGTTCGACTGGTGGGGGCTGCTCGCCATGGCCGCCTTCCTCGGCAGCCTGGAATACGTGATGGAGGAGGGGCCGCGCTGGGACTGGCTGCAGGACGGCACGGTGCGGGTCTTCGCCCTGGTCTGCCTGGGCGGCGGCGCCGCCTTCTTCTGGCGGGCGCTGACCCGGGCAGAGCCGATCGTCGACCTGCGCGCCTTCCGCAACCGCAACTTCGCCATCGGCTGCCTGTTCAGCTTCATCCTGGGCACCGGCCTCTATGGCTCGGTCTACCTGATCCCGCTCTTCCTGGGCCGGGTGCGCGGCTACAACTCCATGCAGATCGGCGAGGTGATGTTCATCACCGGCCTCTGCATGTTCTGCGTGGCGCCGGTCGTGGGCCGGCTGCTGGCGCGCTTCGACCCGCGGCCGATCCTGGCCGTCGGGCTGCTGCTCTTCTTCATCGCCATGTGGGAGACGGCGCGGCTGACCACCGAGAGCGCCTTCGCCGAGATGGCCTTCCCCCTCGGCCTGCGCGGCGTCGCCATGATGATGTGCATGGCGCCGATCAACCAGATCGCGCTCGGCACCATGGCGCCGGCGCAGCTCAAGGGAGCGGCGGGGCTCTACAACCTGATGCGCAACCTGGGCGGCGCGGTCGGCCTCGCGGTCATCAACACCCTCGTCACCGACCGCTCCTACCTGCACCGGCTGCATCTGACGGAGGCGCTGAACTGGGCGCGGGAGGGGGTGGGGGAATACCAGTCCACCCTGAGCGGCGCGCTGGAGGGCGGGCTGGGCGGCGCGGCCGATCTGGCGGCGCTGGCCCGGATCAAGGGCATGGTGACGCAGCAGGCGCTGGTGCTGGCCTATAACGACGTGCTGATGGTGATGGCCGGCAGCTTCCTGCTCGCCCTGCCGCTGGTGCTGCTGCTGCGCCGCCCGCGGGCGGGCGGCGGCGGGCACTGAGGCCGGACGCCGCGCACCGCCGCCAGCCCTACCGGATCAGCCCGGAGAGCGGGCTGGAGGCATCGGCCGCGTAGTTGCGCGGCATGCGGCCCGCCAGATGGGCGTCGCGCCCGGCCTCGACGGCCGCCTTCATGGCGCGGGCCATGCGCACCGGATCCTTCGCATGGGCGATGGCCGAGTTCAGCAGCACCGCGTCGCAGCCCAGCTCCATCGCCGCCGCCGCCTCGCTCGCGGTGCCGATGCCGGCATCGACCAGCACCGGCACCCGGGCCTGCTGGATGATGGAATGCAGCATGAAGGGGTTGGTCAGGCCGAGGCCCGAGCCGATCGGCGCGCCGAGCGGCATGACGGCGACGCAGCCCATCTCCTCCAGCCGCTTCGCCGCCAGCGGGTCGTCGGCGCAGTAGACCATGACCTCGAAGCCGTCCTTGATCAGCGCCTCGGCGGCCTCGAAGGTGGCCGGCATGTCGGGGTAGAGGAAGGGCGGCGGGCCCAGCACCTCGAGCTTCACCAGGTTCCAGCCTCCCGCCTCGCGCGCCAGGCGCAGCGTGCGGACCGCGTCCTGCGCGGTGTGGCAGCCGGCGGTGTTGGGCAGGTAGGTGTAGCGCTCGGGGCTGACGAAATCCTGCAGCATCGGCGCGTTGCGGTCCGACAGGTTCACCCGCCGCACCGCGACCGTGACCATCTCGGCGCCGCTGGCCTCGATGGCGGCGGCGGTCTCCTCCAGCGACTTGTAGCGCCCGGTGCCGACCACCAGGCGCGAGCGGAAGCGGCGGCCCGCGACCTCCCAGGCCTCGTCGTCGCGACTCGTATGACCGTCCATGGCTTCAGCCCCCGCCAATGAAATGCACGATTTCGAGCGTATCCCCGGCCGTCAGCGCGGTGGCGGCATAGGCCGAGCGCGGCACGATCTCCAGATTGCGCTCCACAGCCACTTTCCGGGTGTCGAGGCTGAGCGTCGCCAGCAGATCCGCGACGGTGGCCTGCTGCTGGATGAGCCGGGGCTCTCCGTTGATGGTGATCTGGATGCTGTCCGCCATGGCCTGGAATGTGGCGCGGGGCGCGTCCCGCTGAAAGGGGGGGTGGACATCCGGCCTGCCCTGCGCGCGGCGGGCCGGGGGCGGGGGGTCAGCCGGCCGGCTGCGGCGCGGCGTCGGAGGCGGCCTCGCCACCCGCCGGGGCCGCCGGCATGGGAGCCGGGGCGGCGGGAGCGGGGGAGACGGCGGGGGGGAGGATGGCTCCCGCGGGAAGACCCGTGGCGGATGCGCCCGGTGCCGCCGGCGCGGCCGCGGGCGCCTCGGCGGGCGGGGGCGGTCCGACGGCCGGGGGCGGGTTGAGCGGCGTGGCCTGCACCCGGGCCGGGTCCACGATCTCGTGCGGCTTCGGCGCCGGGGCGGGGGGCGTCTCGTTGGGCACGGTGTAGTCGGCGACGATGCGCGCCTGCTGCCCGGCGATGACCAGCACGCGCTGCCCGATGGCGAGGGGCGTCTCGTCCCGCTGCACCACCGAGACCATCTCGCCATTGGGCTTGCGGACGATGTACTCGTAGCCCGGCGAGGAGCCGACCGCCTTCTCCACGCCGGTGCCGATCAGCCCGCCGATCAGCCCGCCGCCGATGCCGGCGAAGGCCGAGGTGATGTCGCCACCGCCCGCCCGCGTGCCGGCCACGCCGCCCGCCGCGGCGCCCGTCACCGCGCCGGTGGTCCCATCGGCCGAGATCTCGACCGGCCGCCGCCCGGCCACCACTCCGGCCTCGACCTTGTTGGCCTGCTGCACCGCGCGGCTGGCATAGGTGTCGGGCGAGTAGCTGGGGCTGCAGGCGGCCAGCGCCAGGGCCAGCAGCCCGACTCCGGCGGCGCGGTTCACGCCGGCCCGGATCGCGGCGGGACGGATCATCGCGGCGTCCTTCCTTCATCGGTCATCGCGGGCGCAACCTAGGCAGGCGACGCGGTGGTGTCATCCCGCGCCGGGGCTCGTGCCGGATGCGGAACATCTCCTGGCCTCCTCCCCGGGCCTCCTCCCCGGGCCTCCTCCCGGTCCTCCTCCCCGGGCCTCCGCGCCGGATCAGGGCGGCGAACCGGAGCGGGGCTTTTTTTGGGGGAACTCTTGACCCGCGCCGGCCTTGTTGCCTGCACTGGGAATATCCGCCGCGCGCAGACAGGAGGCCGCCATGACCAATCCCGCCCTCCCTTCCTCCGGCCCCGCCCGGCCCGCCGCGCCGCCGCCGAGCCGGGTGGTGCTGGTCGTCTCCGCCGGCCTGGCCCTGCTCTTCGTCCTGTTCGGAGCACTGGCGCCGGAGGCGGCGGGCCGGACCTTCGCCGCCCTGCAGGGCTGGATCACGCGCGAGCTCGGCTGGTTCTACCTGATGGCGGTGGCCGGCTTCCTGATCTTCGTCATCGGCCTCGCCATCAGCGGCCATGGCCGGGTGCGTCTCGGCCCCAACCATTCGGAGCCGGCCTACAGCTACCCTGGCTGGTTCGCCATGCTGTTCAGCGCCGGGATGGGGATCGGGCTGGTCTTCTTCGGTGTGGCCGAGCCGGTGACGCACTTCATCCTGCCACCCGAGGCGCCGCCGGCCAGCATCGCCGCGGCGCGCGAGGCGCTGCGCATCAGCTATTTCCACTGGGGCCTGCACGCCTGGGCGATCTATGCCGTGATCGGGCTCAGCCTGGCCTATTTCAGCTACCGCCACGGCCTGCCGCTGACCATCCGCTCGGCGCTCTACCCGCTGGTGGGCGAGCGCATCCACGGGCCGATCGGCCATGCGGTGGATATCTTCGCCGTGCTCGGGACCATGTTCGGCGTCGCCACCTCGCTCGGCCTCGGCGTGCTGCAGGTCAATGCCGGCCTCAACCATGTGCTGGGAGTGCCAAGCAACTTCACCGTGCAGATCGTGCTGATCGCCATCATCACGGCGCTGGCCACGCTCTCCGTCGCCTCCGGCCTCGACCGTGGCATCCGCCTGCTCTCCAGTTTCAACATGGCGACCGCCGGCCTGCTGATGGTCTTCGTCTTCGTGGTCGGCCCGACCACCTTCCTGCTGCAGACCTTCGTGCAGAACCTCGGCGGCTATATCGACAGCTTTGCCGAGCGCACCTTCAACATGTATGCCTACGACCCGAAGGAGTGGCTGGGCAGCTGGACCCTGTTCTACTGGGGCTGGTGGATCGCCTGGTCGCCCTTTGTCGGCATGTTCATCGCCCGCATCTCGCGCGGGCGCACCATCCGCGAATTCGTCATGGGCGTGCTGCTGGTCCCGGCCGGCTTCACCTTCGCCTGGATGACGGTGTTCGGCGACACGGCGATCTGGCTGCACCTGACCGGCGCCACCACCGCCGTCACCGAGACGGTGCAGCGCGACGTCAGCCTGGCGCTCTTCGCGCTGCTGGAGCAGTTCCCCCTGGCGCGGGTCGTCTCCTGGTTCGCCATGGCGCTGATCGTCACCTTCTTCATCACCTCGGCCGACAGCGCGGCGCTGGTCATGGGCACCATCGCCGATGGCGGCCGGGCCGACCCGCCACTCTGGCAACGCGTCTTCTGGGCGGTCTCCTCCGGCGTGGTGGCCTCGGTGCTGCTGGCCTCGGGCGGGTTGCAGGCCCTGCAGACCGCCTCCATCGCCGGGGCGCTGCCCTTCACCGTGGTGATGATCCTGATGTGCTACGGCCTGCTGCGCGCCCTGCAACGCGAGGGGCTGCGGCAGGACGCGCTGGCGCAGAACCTGCCGCCGCGCCAGCCCGCCTCCTGGCAGCGGCAGCTGCATGGCATCCTGTCGCATCCGCGCCGCGAGGAGGTGACGGCCTTCCTGGAGCGCACCGCCGGGCCGGCACTGGAGGCGGTGGCGGCGGAGCTGCGGCGCCGCGGCCTCTCGGCCGAGGTACGGAAGCGGGAGGGCCGGCTGCGCCTCGTCTCGATGCCGGAGGCGCCGGAGGAGTTCCACTACGGCATCCGCCAGCGGGAATACACCATGCCCCGCTTCAGCTACTTCGAGGCGGCCCCCGAGAAGGAGAAGCGCGACCACTACTACCGCGCCGAGGTCTTCCTGGAGGATGGCAGCCAGGATTACGACGTCATGGGCTTCAGCGAGGAGGAGCTGATCCGCGACGTGCTGGCCCAGTACGACCGCCACTTCCAGTACCTGCACGCCATCCGCTCGGTCTGACGGCCTCCCCCGGCCGCCGGCAGCGATCGATCCCGGCGCGAGGCGCGGCGGCAACCCCGGGCCGCCCCGCCGGTTCCGTCCGCAGTGAGGGAGAACAGCGATGCGTCATCTGCCGGAGGAGATGCGGGCCTGCATCGAGGCCTGCCTGAAGTGCTATGCCACCTGCCTCTCCATGGCCTCGGGCCATTGCCTGGAGGTGGGCGGGAAGCATGCCGAGCCGGCGCATGTCCGGCTGATGCTGGCCTGCGCCGAACTCTGCCGCACCTCGGCCCACATGATGCTGCTCGGTACGCCGCAGCATCGGCGGACCTGCCGGGAATGCGCCGCGCTCTGCCGCGACTGCGCCGCCGATTGCGAGAGGCTGGGCGGGATGGAGGACTGCGTCGCCGCCTGCCGCGCCTGCGCGGAGCAATGCGAGGCGATGGCCGGCTGAACCGGGGAGCCCTGGCTTTCCAGACACTTGAAACCCTGGCGGTGGGGCGCGCCGCGGCCCGCGGGGGCGGCGGCGCTTGCGGTGTGGAAACCCCCCGTGCTACCGCGCCCGACCGGACCCGGACGGAACCCCGACAGTGAACCCGCCGCTGATCTTCATCCTGAATGGCCCCAACCTGAACCTGCTGGGCACGCGCCAGCCGGACATCTACGGGTCCGAGACGCTGGACGACGTCGAGGCGCTCTGCGCCGAGACCGCCGACTCCCTCGGCCTGGCGATCGATTTCCGTCAGAGCAATGTCGAGGGCGAGCTGATCTCCTGGGTGCAGGAGGCGCGCAGCCTGGCCGCCGGCATCATCATCAACCCGGCCGGCTATTCCCACACCTCGATCGCGCTGATGGACGCCCTGCTGGCCTCCGACCTGCCGGTGGTCGAGGTGCATCTGAGCAATATCCATCGCCGGGAATCCTTCCGGCATCTGTCCTATGTCTCGCGCGCGGCGCAGGGCGTGATCTGCGGGCTGGGGCCCCACGGCTATGCCCTGGCCCTGCGGGGCATCGCCGGCATCCTGGCCCAGTCGGACCAGGACTGACCGACCGGGCCGGACCGGCGCCCCCTGACCGGCGCGTAGCAAAGAGGTTGCCAAAGGCATCATGAGCGGCATTTCCTTCGGCCCGGACGCGATCCGCGCCCTGGCCCAGATCCTGCGGGAGACAGATCTCACCGAGATCGAGCTGGCGGACGGGGAAAGCCGCCTCCGCGTCACGCGCAACATCGCCATGGCCGCGGCACCGGCCGCCCCGGTGGCGGTGCCGGCCGTGGCCGCCGCCCCGGCGCCCGCGGCGGCGCCGGCTGCCACCAGGCCCGCCGCCGGGCCCGCCGCCGTCAGCGCCGCGACGCCCGGCGCCGTGACCTCGCCGATGGTCGGCGTCGCCTATCTGGCGCCGGAGCCGGGGGCGGCGCCCTTCATCTCCCCGGGCGCCCAGGTCGCGGCGGGGCAGACGCTGCTGCTGATCGAGGCGATGAAGACCTTCAACCAGATCAAGGCGCCGAAGGCCGGCACGGTCACGCGCATCCTGGTCGAGAGCGGCACGCCGGTCGAATACGGCGAACCGCTGGTGGTGATCGAGTAGGCCCCATGTTCAGGAAGGTGCTGATCGCCAATCGCGGCGAGATCGCGCTGCGCGTCCATCGCGCCTGCCAGGAGATGGGCATCCGCACCGTGGCGGTGCATTCCACCGCCGACGCCACCGCCATGCATGTGCGGCTGGCCGATGAGAGCGTCTGCATCGGCCCGCCCGCCGCGCGCGACAGCTATCTCAACGTCGCCGCCATCCTCTCCGCCGCCTCGATCACCGGGGCGGAGGCGATCCATCCGGGCTATGGCTTCCTCTCCGAGAATGCCGGCTTCGCCGAGATGGTGGAGGCGCACGGCTTCGCCTTCATCGGCCCCTCGCCGGACCATATCCGCATGATGGGCGACAAGATCGCCGCCAAGCAGGCGATGCGCTCGCTCGGCGTGCCGCTGGTGCCGGGATCGGATGGCGAGCTGGCCAGCCTGGAGGAGGCGCGCGAGGTCGCCGAGCGGATCAGGTATCCGGTGCTGATCAAGGCGGCCGCCGGCGGCGGCGGGCGCGGCATGAAGGTCGCCCATTCGGCCGAGGAGCTGGAGGAGGCCTGGCGCGTCGCCCGCACCGAGGCCAAGGCCGCCTTCGGCAACGACGCGGTCTACATGGAGAAGTACCTCGACCGGCCGCGGCATATCGAGCTGCAGGTGCTGGCCGACGCGCATGGCCATGTGGTGCATTTCGGCGAGCGGGACTGCTCGCTGCAGCGCCGCCACCAGAAGCTCGTGGAGGAGGCCGGCTCCCCCGCCCTGACCGCCGCCGAGCGCGACGCGCTGGGCGCGCAGGTGACGGCCGGCCTGGCCAAGCTCGGCTACCGCAACGCCGGCACGCTGGAGTTTCTCTGGCAGGACGGGCAGTTCGCCTTCATCGAGATGAACACCCGGCTGCAGGTCGAGCACCCCGTCACCGAGATGGTCTGCGGCATCGACCTGGTGAAGGAGCAGCTGCGCGTCGCCGCCGGCGAGGCGCTGGGCTATGGCCAGTCCGACATCACCTTCAGCGGCCATGCCATCGAATGCCGCATCACCGCCGAGGACCCCGAGAGCTTCGCGCCCAGCCCGGGCCGGGTGAACACCTATCACGCGCCGGGCGGGCTCGGGGTGCGGGTCGATAGCGCGCTCTATTCCGGCTATTCCGTGCCGCCGCACTACGACAGCCTGGTGGCCAAGCTGGTGGTGCACGGCAAGACCCGCGCCGAGGCCATCGCCCGCATGCGCCGGGCGCTGGGGGAGATGGTGGTGGACGGCATCCGCACCACCCTGCCGCTGCACCAGCGCATCATGGCCGATCCGGAATTCCAGTCGGGCGACTACACCATCCACTGGCTCGAGCGTTTCGTCGGCCTGAAGACCTGAGCGCCGTTCCGGCCCCCCCCCGGGACCGCCCCCGGGACGGCCCCCGGGACGGCCACAGGGTCGCCATCCTTTCGCGCTCCTGTCTCCCGCGCGCCTTTTCTGCGCGCGGCCGGGCAGCCGACAGGCCGTCCCGCCGTTTGCCTCTGCGGCCCTCCTTCTCCGCCGCCTGGCCGGTGGGGGAGGCGCGTTGATCGGGAAGAGTGATGAACGGGTTCACGGCCGCCCCTCCGGCGGCGAGCGAAAGCGGGACGGAGGGCGGCGACGGCCTCGACGCCGGCACGCGGCGGGCACGGCGCTGGGCCCTGCTGCGGCCCTGGCTGGTGCTGGCCGGCTCGGTGGCGATGGCCGGGCTCGGCCTGCTGGCGCTGCACGCGCTGTCGCGGGAGCTCGACTACAACGCCATCACCGCCGCCCTGGCGGCGCAGCGGCCGGCGGTGCTGCTGGCGGCGGTGGCCGCCACGGCGTTGAGCTATGCCGCCATGACCGGCTACGACATCTCGGCGCTGCGCCATGTCGCGCCGGGGCGGGTGCCGCCGCGCATCGCCGCCCTGGCCGCCTTCTGCGGCTTCGCCCTGAGCAACACGGTCGGCGTCGGCACCTTCACCGGCGGCGCGGTGCGCTGGCGGATCTATGCCGCGGCGGGGCTGGAGCCGCCGCGCATCACCCGCGCCATCCTGTTCGTCACGGCGAGCTTCGTCCTCGGGCTCTTCGCGGTGGCCGGCCTCGGCCTGCTGCTGGAGGCCGACCGCATGGCCGAATGGTTCGGCCTGCCCGCGCCCCTGCTGCGGGGCCTGGCGCTGGTGGGACTGCTGGCCCTGGCCGGGGCGGCGGTGGCGGGGCGGATCTGGCGCGGGCGGCGTCTCGGGCGCTTCGTGCTGCGTGCCCCGCCACTGCGGCTGGTTGCCTTCCAGGGCCTGGTCTCGCTGGTCGATATCGGCGCCGCCGCCGCCGTGCTCTGGCTGCTGCTGCCGCCGGGGGCGGTCGACCTGCCGGCCTTCATGGCGCTCTACGCGGTGGCGATCGCCATCGGCGCCGCCAGCCACCTGCCGGGCGGCATCGGCGTCTTCGAGGCGGTGGTGCTGCTGGCCTTCCGCAACACCGCGGTGCCGCTGGATCAGGTGGCGGCCGCGCTGGTGCTCTACCGCGCCATCTACTTCGCCCTGCCGCTGGCCCTCGCCCTGCTGCTGCTGGCCGGCTTCGAGGCCAGCCGGCGGGCGCATCTGCTGGCCGGCGGCACGCGGGCGGTGCGCGCCGCCACCCGGCTGATGCCGCGCTTCCTGGGCGCCACCGCCTTCGCCGCCGGCGCGGCGCTGCTGCTGGGGGGCGTCACGCCGCCGCTGGGCGACTCGCCGGGTCTGCTGGCGCCCGCCCTGCCGCTGCCGGTCTTCGAACTGTCGCATCTGCTGGCCAGCGTCGGCGGGCTGGCGCTGATCTTCGTGGCGCACGGGCTGGTGCACCGGCTCGACGGCGCCTGGTGGCTGGCCCTCGCCCTGGCGGGCGGCGGGCTGCTGCTCTCGCTGGCCCGCGGCGGCGGCATGGTGGAGATCGGCCTCCTGGTGCTCCTGGGCCTCGCCCTGCTGGTCTCGCGCCAGCGCTTCGACCGCCGCGCCCGCCTGCTGGCGCCGAGCCTGACGCCCGGCTGGTGGCTGGCGGTGGCGGCGGTGGTGGCGGCGGCGGCCTGGCTGCTCTTCTTCGCGCATCGCGATGTCGACTATTCGCGCCAGCTCTGGTGGCAGTTCGAGCTGGATGCCAGCACGCCGCGCGGCATGCGCGCCACGCTCGGCAGCGTGCTGGCGCTGTTCGCCGCCGGCCTCTGGGCGCTGCTGCGCCCGGCCCGCAGCGCCATCCACCCGCCGACGCCGGAGGAGATGGCGCGCGCCGTCGCCATCGTCGAGGCGCAGGACCGGGCGGATGCCAATCTCGTCCGCATGGGCGACAAGGGGCTGCTGTTCTCCGAGGCGGGGGATGCCTTCATCATGTACGGCCGGCGTGGCCGCTCCTGGGTGGCGCTGTTCGATCCGGTGGGGCCGAAGCAGCGGGGGCTGGACCTGGTCTGGCGCTTCGTCGAGATGGCCGACGCGCAGCGCGGCCGCGCCGCCTTCTACCAGGTGCGGCCGGAGAACCTGCCGCTCTACATCGACGCCGGGCTGCAGCCGCTGAAGCTGGGCGAGGCGGCGCGGGTGCGGCTCGCCGCCTTCGACCTGAAGGGCCGCGCCCGGCAGTCGCTGCGCAGCGCGCTGAACCGGGCGGAGCGCGAGGGGCTGCGCTTCGAGGTGGTGGAGGCGGCCGGCGTGCCGCCGCTGCTGCCCGAGCTGGCGGAGGTTTCCCGCCTCTGGCTCGATCAGCACAAGGCGCGCGAGAAGGCCTTCTCGCTCGGCGCCTTCGATCCGACCTATGTCGCCGCCCAGGGGGTCGCGCTGGTGCGCGGGCCGGAGGGCCGGCTGATCGCCTTCGCCACCCTGCTGGAGACGCCGGGTCCGCGCCACGAGATGTCGATCGACCTGATGCGCCACCGCCCGGACGTGCCGCCCGGCACCATGGACTTCCTCTTCCTGCGGCTGATCCTGCGCGCGCGGGAGCAGGGCTATGCCTGGTTCGACCTCGGCATGGCGCCGCTCTCGGGTCTGGCGGCGCACCGGCTGGCGCCGGTCTGGTACCGGCTGGGCGGGCTGGTCTTCCGCCGCGGCGAGCGCTTCTACAACTTCCGCGGCCTGAGGGCCTTCAAGGAAAAGTTCGAGCCGGAATGGGAGCCGCGCTACCTTTGCACGCCGGGCGGGCTGGACCCCTGGGTGGTGCTGGCGGATGTCGCGGCGCTGCAATCGGGCGGGCTGCGGGGAGTGATCGGCAAATGAGCCGGGGAAGCGAATGAGCCGGGGAAGCGAATGAGCCTGGGAAGCACGGGGCGGCGGGGACTGATCCTGGGTGGCGCGGCGGCGGCCCTGGCGCCGCTGCCGGCGCGCCCCGCCCTGGCGCAGCGCGACACCTCGAAATGGCTGATCGAGCTGCCGGCCCGGCCGATGCGGGGGGAGACCTTCGCCATCATTCTCTCGGGCGACGGCGGCTGGCGCGACCTCGACCGCACCGCCGGCCGCTACCTGCGCGACGCCGGCGTCCCGGTGCTCGGCTTCGACTGCCTGAACTGGTTCTGGACCCCGCGTTCGCCGGCGGAGGTGGCGGCCGAGCTGGACCGTGTCATCGCACTCTATGCCGAGGCATGGAAGGCGCCGAAGGTGGCGCTGATCGGCTATTCTTTCGGCGCCGACGTGCTGCCCTTCGCCTGGAACCGCATGACGGAGGCGAGCCGCGCGAGGACGGTGCTGATCTCGCTCCTCGCCCTCGGCAAGAGCGCCGCCTTCGAGATCCGGCTAGGCGATTTCATCGGCCTCTCGCGGCCGGGGGAGCTGCCGACGGCGCCCGAGCTGCCCGGCCTGCCACCCGCCCTGGTGCAGTGCACCTACGGCGCGGAGGAGGAGGAGGACACCGCCTGCAAGGCTTTCCAGGGCACGCCGGCACAGATCATCCGCACCAGCGGCGGCCATCATTTCGACGAGGATTACAAGGCCCTGGCGCGACGCATCCTGGCGCGGCTGCCCGGCCGCGAGGGCGGCTGAGCGATGTCTGGCGCGGCCCTCCTCTCCGCGCCATGATACGCGCCATGTCCCGCCGTCCGGTGGAAATCACGACAGAGCTGCTGCTCCGCGCCTATCGCGCCGGGCTTTTCCCCATGGCGGAGTCGCGCGCCGGCGACCGGCTCTACTGGCTGGACCCTGAGTTGCGGGGCATCCTGCCGTTGCACCGCTTCCACCTGCCGCGCCGGCTGCGCCGCACCGCCCTCAACGGGCCCTACACCGTCACCGCCGACACCGCCTTCCCCGCGGTGATCGCCGCCTGCGCCGCGCCGGCGCCGGGGCGCGAGGACAGCTGGATCAACCCGGAGATCGAGCGGCTGTTCAACGCCCTGCACGCCAGCGGGGAGGGGCATTCGGTGGAGGTCTGGCAGGAGGGCGCGCTGGTCGGCGGGCTCTATGGCGTGGCGCTCGGCGGCGCCTTCTTCGGCGAGAGCATGTTCAGCCGGGCGCGGGACGCCTCCAAGGTGGCGCTGGTGCATCTGGTGGCGCGGCTGCGGCTCTGCGGCTTCACCCTGCTCGACACGCAGTTCACCACCGGCCATCTGACGCAGTTCGGCACGATCGAGATCCCCCGCGCCGACTACAAGGCGCGGCTGGCCGAGGCGCTGGTCCGGCCGGACGCCTGGCGGCCCGATCCGCCCGGCGTGGCGGAGGAGATCCGCCGGATGGGCGAGGCCCCGGCCTGACGGCGCCTCGCCCCGGTTCTCCCCTCAGTTCCGCGTCGGCGCCGGGCTGAAGGTTTCCGCTTCCGGCAGGGACAGCTCCTCCAGCTCCGCCAGGAAGCTCTCGGCCCAGCTGGTGGCGGTCTGCTCCTCCAGCCCGCGCATCATGCTCTCCCAGCGCTCCTTCCTCTCGGCCAGCGGCATCCGCAGCGCCTGGTCGAGCTTCTCCGCGATCGCCTCGGCGTCCAGCGGATTGACCAGCAGGGCCGTCTCCATGGTCTCGGCCGCGCCGGCGAAGCTCGACAGGACCAGCACGCCCGGATCCTCCGGATCCTGCGCCGCGACATACTCCTTGGCCACCAGGTTCATGCCGTCCCGCAGCGGCGTCACCAACCCCACGCGCGCGGCGCGGTAGAAGCCCGCCAGCGTCTCGCGCGCCACGGCGCGGGCGACATAGCGCACCGGGGTCCAGTCGAACTCGGCATAGTCGCCGTTGATGCGGCCGGCCAGGGTATCCAGCTCGCGGCGCAGGTTGCGGTAGGTGGCCACCTCGTTGCGGCTGCGCGCCGCGACCTGCAGGTAGGTGACCTTGTTCAGGTGCTCGGGGTAGTTGGCCAGCAGCGCCGCGAAGCCGCGCATGCGGTGCGGCAGGCCCTTGGTATAGTCGAGCCGCTCGGCGCCGACGATCAGCGCCCGCCCGCCCATGCTGGCGGCGAGGCGCTGGGTGTCCGGCCCGAAGGCCGCCTTGCGCGCCAGGGTGGCGAAGCCGCGCGTGTCGATGCCGATGGGATGGGCGGAGAGCCGGGCGCGGCGCGGCGTCCCGTGCAGCTCGCCACGCACGCTGCCGGTCGCGTCGGGGGTCAGGCCCAGCCCCTCCTGGAAACAGTTGATCAGCCCGCCAAGGTCGCGGCGGGTCTGCACGCCGACGAGGTCATAGGCCAGCAGATCGCGCAGCAGCCGCTCGGCGTCCGGCAGGGCCGAGAGCACGGCGAAGGGCGGGAAGGGGATGTGCAGGAAGAAGCCGATGCGCTGGCGGGCGCCAAGCGCGCGCAGCTCGGCCGCCATCGGGATCAGCTGGTAGTCGTGGATCCAGATGGTGTCGTCGGGGTGCAGCAGGGGCAGCAGCGCCTGGGCGAAGTCGCGGTTCACCTTGCGGTAGGATTCCGCTTCCTGGCGGTTGTACTCCATCAGGCCGAGCCGGAAGTGGAAGAGCGGCCAGAGGGTGTTGTTGGAATAGCCGGCGTAGAAGCCCTTATGGTCGGCTTCCGTGAGGTCGATGGTCGCGTAGTCGATGCCGGCCGAGCGAACGCGGCGCGGCTCCAGCCCGGCATCCTTGCGGGTCTCGCCGCTCCAGCCGAACCAGAGCCCGCCGCTCGCCTTCAGCATGTCCTTGAGCGCGACGGCGAGGCCGCCCGCCGCCGGTTCGCCGCGGCGCGGCACCGCGACGCGATTGGAGAGGACGACTAGCCGCCCCACAGACCGTGCTCCCACGAACGGCTCAGACGCATCGCCGAGAGGATCAGGCCAACATGGGAATAGGTCTGCGGAAAGTTCCCCCAGAGCCGGTTCCGCCTCGGATCGAGGTCTTCCGCCAACAGCCCCAGGTGATTCCGGCACGACAGGATCCTCCCAAACATGGCGCGCGCCTCCTCCATCCGTCCGGCGGCGGCGAGGGCGTCGACGTACCAGAAGGAACAAACGAGGAAGGCCGTTTCGGGTTTCCCGAAATCATCGGCCATGTCGTAGCGGTGGAGCAGCCCGTCATGCACCAGCCGCCGCCCGATCAGATCGAGCGTGCCCAGGAAGCGCGGGTCGGTCGCCGGCAGGAAGCCGATCTCGGGCAGCAGCAGCAGGGCGGCGTCCATGCCGTCGCCCTCGAAGCTCTCGACGAAGCTGCCGAGCTCCGGGCGCCAGGCCTTCTCGCAGATCACCGCATGCAGCTCGCGCGCCGACTTCGCCCAGCGCTCCGCCCGGTCCGGCAGGCCGAGATAGCGGGCGATGCCGGCCAGCCGGGCCATGCCGGCCCAGCACATGGCGGCGGAGAAGGTGTGGATGCGCTCCCGGCCGCGATATTCCCAGATGCCCGCATCCGGCGTCAGCGCCCGTGCCTCGGCCTGCTCGCCCAGCCGCTCCAGCAGGCGGAACAGCGGCTCGCCGGCCGGGCGCGGCAGCCGCTGGTCGAAGAACATCTGCGCCGCCGCCATGATGACGGAGCCGTAGACGTCGTTCTGCACCTGCTCCGCCGCCTGGTTGCCGACGCGCACCGGCCCCATGCCGAGGAAGCCCGGAAGCTGCTCCTCGATCCGTTCCGGCATGGGCAGGGAGGGCACCAGCGGGTAGCAGGGCCGCAACACGCCGCCCTGCGAGATCGCCACCACGTTGGTGACGTAGCGGATGTACTCCTCCATGGTCCGCGTGGTGCCGAGGCGGTTCAGCGCCTGCACGGTGAAGAGCGCGTCGCGCAGCCAGCAGTAGCGGTAGTCCCAGTTGCGCTCCGTGCCCGGCGCCTCGGGGATCGAGGTGGTCAGCGCCGCGACCACGGCGCCGGTTTCCTCGAAGGTGCAGAGCTTGAGGGTGATGGCGGCGCGGATCACCTCCTCCTGCCACTCGAAGGGCAGGTGCAGGCCGCGCGTCCAGTTCAGCCAGTAGGTCTCCGTCTCGCGCAGCATCTCCTGGCCGACCGAATCGACATTGTCGGAGATGGTCGAATCCGGGCCGATCAGCAGCGTCACCGGCTGGTCGAGCAGGAAGGGCGCCTCCTCCGACAGCAGGGCCAGCGGCACGTCGGTCGTCACCCGCAGCACCTGGTCCTCGGTGATGTAGCGGAGGTGGTTGGAGCCGGCGCGGCGGGCGGGCCGGTCGCGGCCCCAGTGCGAGCGCGGCCGGATGCGCAGGCGGATCAGCGGCGCGCCGGAGAGCGGCTCGATGCGCCGCACCAGCATCGCCGGGCGGTAGCTGCGGCCGTGCAGCGGGAAGCGGGGCGCCGCGTCGGTGATCCGCAGCCGGTTGCCCTGCTCGTCCTCCAGCTCGGTCTCCAGGATGGCGGTGTTGCGGCGGTACTGCTGGCGCGAGGGGGTGCCGCCGCCCAGCAGCTCGCAATCCATGAAGCCGTCCTGCGGCTCCTCGCCGCCGAGCAGGGCGCAGAAGATCGGGTCGCCGTCGAAGCGCGGCCAGCACAGCCAGGAGCAGCGGCCCTGCCGGTCGAACAGGCCGGCGATGATGCCGTTCCCGACCGGCGCGAGATCCAGCGGCTGGCTCACGCGGGAAGCTCCGCGGCCAGGCGCCCGAGCCAGGCATGCACCGCCGCCGGTCCGGGGAAGGACAGGGGGATGCGGTATCCGGTGCCGCCGAGGGCGCGGCAGGCCTCGATGCCGTACTCGTCGGTCACGTCATCGCCGATGAAGACCGGGACGCGGCCGGCGAAGGGGGGGTGGCGCATCAGCCAGGTGACGGCGGTGCCCTTGTCGGCGCTCCGCGGGCGCAGCTCGGCGGCGGCATGGGCCGGCAGCACCTGGAAGGCACCGGCCGCCTCGGGTCGCGCCACAAGCTCCTGGAGGAAGCCGGTGGCGGCCTCGCCCAGCGCCGGGGCGGCGCGGAAATGCAGCACGAAGCCGTGCGCCTTCTCCTCCAGCAACAGGCCGGGCCGCGCCGCCGCCCAGGCGGCCGCCTCGGCACGCCAGGCGGGCGGGGGCGAGGGCGGCGGCGGCATCGGCGGGATCGTGGCGCCGGGCCAGCGGGTGGCGAGGGCCGAGGCATCGATGATGGTGCCGTGCTCGGCCGCGAAGGCGATGGGCGGGACCGGGCCGGTGGCGGCAAGGCCCCCAGCGGCGAGCGCCCGCGCCACATCGAGCCCGCGCCCGGTGACGATGGCCACCGCCCCCTCCAGCCCCGCCGAGAGGCGGGCCAGGAGATCCGGCAGGTGCGGCGGCACCACGACGGCGTCCGGACGCGGCGCGATCTCGATCAGCGTGCCGTCGAGATCGAGGAACAGGGCGGCCCGCGGCCCCGGGCTGGGGGGGCAGGGCGTCCCGTCGGAGGGGCTCCCGGAGGGAACGGTCTGCTGCATGCCTGTTCCTATGGCCGCAGTGGCGCCGATGGAAAACCCTCGGCGAGCGCTTTCCGGCTGCGGAACCGCACGGCGCGGTTGGCTTTACCCCGCGGTCACGGGATCGTGTAGCCGCCGCCGGCTCAGCGGCAGGACAGCACCCGGAGGTCGTAGACGGGATGCTCCAGCATGGCGATGCCGGGCGCGTTGGCGAACATCCAGCCCTGGAAGACCGGCGTGCCGCCACTGTCGTTGCGCGTGTCCTCCACCTGCAGCCAGGCGGCGGCGTCGGGCACCTCCTCCGGGGGACGGGCGTTGCAGGCCCGGACGATGACGCGCAGCGTGCCGAAGCTCACCGGCTGGTTCACCGGCGCGTCCACGATGGTGATGCGTGCCGTGACCTTGTCCAGCGCCTGCAGCGAGGCGGTCCGCTTGGGCACCCAGCCGGCATCCTGCTGGGCGGCGGCGGGGAGAGGGAGCGCCAGCGGGGCGGCGAGGGCGGCGCCCAGGGCCAGGCGCATCAGAACCGCACGCATCAGTCAGGCGCGCCCCCGCCACGGCGCGGGCTGGGCAGGGCATTGACCAGATCCGTCAGGATGCGGCGCATGGCCGCCTCGTCCACGCCCATCAGCACGGCGTCCTCCAGCATCTCGCCGAGCAGGGTGGCCGCCTCGGCATGGTTCTCGGCCAGCACCTTCAGCTTCTCGCGGCAGGCGACCGGCTGGCCGTCGGCGCCGGGCCAGCGCGCCGGCGGGACCGGAGCGCCGCTCATGGCCGGGCCGGCGGCGCCGCAGGGGCCGGGGAATTGGCCGGGGGATTGGCTGGGGCATTCTCCTCCGGGTTCCGCTGGTTGTTCGCGTTCAGCTCGGTGACCGAGAAGATGAAGCGGCCGAGCAGGG
Source organism: Roseomonas sp. KE0001 (assembly GCF_016107285.1). Lineage (GTDB taxonomy): Bacteria > Pseudomonadota > Alphaproteobacteria > Acetobacterales > Acetobacteraceae > Pseudoroseomonas. The sequence goes on from NZ_RCVQ01000002.1 coordinate 261,323, forward strand.
ATTCCAGGCTCACCGCCGACTGGGTGATCTTGATCTCGCCGCCATCGGCCAGGTTCCTGTCCGAGCCGCCCGGCACCAGCGCCACGTACTTGCCGCCCAGCAGGCCATCCGAGGTGATCTCGGCCGAGCTGTCGTCGGGGACGTGGATGTCGCCCTGGATCTGCATGCGCAGCACGGCCAGGAAGGTCTGCGGGTCGATGCGCTGCTCGACCACGCTGCCGATCTTGACGCCGCCGATGCGGACGTCGGCGCCGGGGGTCAGGCCGTCGATCCGGTCGAAGCGGGCGGTCAGGGTCATGCCGCCGGCCCCCAGGCCGAGGCTGCGCCCGGACTGGCCAAGCGCATAGACCAGGAACAGCGCGGCCACCGCGAGGACGATCGCGCCGGTCAGCACCTCCGCCCAGCTGCGCCGCTGCATGACACGTTCAGCCATGGGGGGTCCAGGCGTCATAGTCGCCGGCCGAGACGGGGCGGCGGCCACCGGCAAAGTCGTGGCCCGAGGGGCGGTAGGCGCGCGGCGTGCCGGTCAGGTTCGGCTGGTGCTCCTGCTGCCACGGGAAGCGCTTCTGCTCCGGCAGGGGCGCGTCGGTCACGTGGTGCAGCCAGCAATGCCACTCGGGTGGCACGGTGGTCGGGTCGGGGGCGCCGGAATAGAGGACGAAGCGGCGCTTGCGGCCGTAGCCCAGCCAGGACTTGCGGCTCTCGTAATAGGCGTTGCCGAAGCGGTCGGTGCCGATCTTGCTGGCGGAGAGGCCAGTGGTCAGCCGCTGCAGGAAGGACATGTCTCGGTCGGTTCCATAGTCTGGCACGGCAGGGGCCGCGCGCGGGGGGGAGGACACGCTTGCCGGGCCTCCTTCGCATAGGACGGGGGCGAGGGGAAGCGGCGCGGTCCGGCGGCGGCATCCCGGCCGCCGGCCACGCCTATAATGCGCGGGGCGGGGCGGATTTGCCACCGGAGCCGACTTTCGTCCGGCGCGGCCACCGCATAGCATGCATGCATGGCACGGATCGCAGGCACATCCTGGGAAGGCATCGCGCTGCGGCGCGTCCGCGCGGCGGCGGACCCGGACGCGCCGCAGCGTCCGGTGGCGGTGCCCGCCGGCTGGGACGACGCGGCGGCCGAGGCGCTGGCGGCGCTGGCGCCGGGGCAGGGCGCCGTGACCCTGCCGGGGCTGGCCGAGGCCTGGATCGACCGCCTGCTGGAACGCGGCCGCGAGCCCGTGGCGCTGCCCGGCGGGGGGGAGCTGCCGCTGCTCGACCCTGCGGAAGCCCCGCGACTCGCCGCTGCCCTGCGCCGCCTGCTGCTGGCGCGCCGCGCCGCGCCTGGAGCCTCCACCTGGGCGGGGGCCTCCACCTGGGCGAGCGCCCCGGCCGGGAAGGGCGAGGCCCGGGCGGAGCCGCGCTTCGTGCTCAACCTGCCCGCCTTCCTCGACGAGGCGGGCGGCTTCGACATTCCCGGCTATCAGGCGGCCGTGGCCACCGGCCTGCAGGCGCTGGAGGTGCTGACGGGCGGCCGCGCGCTGCGCCTTCGCCTCGGTTTCGCCGACCTCGCCGGTCTGCTGGCGGCGCTGGGACTGGACTACGACTCGGCCGCGGCGCGGGATGTCGCCGCCGCCCTGGCCGCGCTGACCCGCGGCGCGGCCGAATCCGCCAGCGCCCAGCTGGCCGAGCGCCTGGGCACGCGCGAGCCGCCCGCCCTGCTCTGGCCGGCGGCGCCCTCGCGCTGCGCCGTCCCCGGCCTCGCCGCTGCCGCCCGCCGCGCCCTGGAGGCGGCCGGGGCCACGCGCGGCCTGCGCCACCAGGGCTGCTTCATGCTGACACCGGCCGATGCCGCCGAGGCGCTGCTCGGCGCCGAGACCGGCGGCCTGGCCCCGGCGCCCGGCGCCACCCGGCTGGTGCGGGAGGCCGGCGGTGACGTCGCCGAGCGGCCCACCCTGGCCGCGCGCCGCGCCGCCGCCCTGCAGGGCGAGGCCCGCGCCCTCGCCCTGCTGGCGCCGCAGCCCGATTCCGCGCGGGTGGCGATGGACGCCGCCATCCGCCCCTATCTGCATGCCGCCGCGCCGGCGCCGCTGGCCCGGCCGGAGCCGGCCCGGCCCTTGCCGCCGCCGCGCCCGGCGGTGGCGCGCAGTCATCTCTGGAAGGTGGTCGTGGGCGGCCAGCGGGTGACGCTGCGCGGCAGCGAGGCCGCCGATGGCAGCCTGTCCGACATCGCCCTGTCCGTCGGCCGCGACGGTGCCGGCGGGCGCGGCCTGCTGGAAGGCCTGCTGCAGGCGGTGAACATCGGCCTGGCGCGGGGCGTGCCGCTCTCCGACTACGTGTCGAGCTTCGCCTACAGCCGCGACTGCGTCACCCGCTCCGGCCCGGCCGGGCCGGTGGAGGGCGACCCCGAGATCCTCAGCGCCACCTCGGTGCTGGACTGGGCCTTCCGCCGGCTGGCCATCGCCCAGCTCGGCGCCGCCGAGGCGCTGCGCCTGTGGCCGGACCCGGTGCCCGAGGACGGCGTGGAGGCCGGGTTGCCGCCCTCCGACCGCGGGCCGCTGCTGCCGCTCGACCTGCCGGCGCAGCCCTCGCCGGCGGCGCGGCGGCGCACCTTCCGCCTCGTCGGCTGATCCCGCTTCCCGATTCCCCCCTGCTTCCCGCTGAGCCAGAGAAGGAGCTGTCCCCATGGCCGGACGTATCGCGGCGCGCCTCGCCGAACTCGGCATCGCCCTGCCCACCCCGGCGGCGCCGGTCGCCAACTACGTGCCCTTCACCGTGACCCTGGAGGGGCGGCTGGTCGTCGTCTCCGGCCAGGTGCCGACGCGCAACGGCGTGGTGGCGCATACCGGCAAGCTCGGCGCCACGGTCAGCCTGGAGACCGGGCAGGAGGCGGCGCAGCTCTGCCTGATCAACGTGCTGGCGCAGTTGCAGGCGGCGGTGGGCGATCTCGACCGCGTCACGCGCGTGGCGCGGCTGGGCGGCTTCATCGCCTGCGTGCCGGAGTTCACCCAGCACGCGCAGGTCATGAACGGCGCCTCCGATCTCGCCGTCGCGGTCTTCGGCGAGGCCGGGCGGCATGCCCGCAGCACCATCGGCGTGCCCAGCCTGCCGATGGACGCCGCCGTCGAGGTCGAGGGGATGTTCGAGATCGCCCCATGAGCGGCCCTCCCGCCATCGAGGTGACCGATGCCGAGGGCGCCGATGGCGGCGTGGTGCTGCGCGGCATCCTCGACTTCAACGAGGCGGCGGTGGGGCCCTCCGGCCGCCGCCCGCTCTCGGTCCTGGTGCGCGACCCGGAGACCGGCGCGGTGCTGGGCGGTCTGACCGGGCGCACCGACAAGGGCTGGCTGTTCATCGAGCTGTTCCATCTGCCCGAGGCGCTGCGCGGCGGCGGCCTCGGCGCGGCACTGCTGGCGCGGGCCGAGGCGGAGGCGAGGGCGCGCGGCTGCGTCGGCGCCTGGCTCGACAGCTACAGCTTCCAGGCGCCGGCGTTCTACCGCAGGCAGGGCTATACCGAGTTCGGCCATGTGCCGGACAATCCGCCGGGCCATACGCGGCACTTCTTCCGCAAGGTCTTCGCACCCGGCTGAGGCCCGCGCCGCGGCGCGGGTCTGGCCGCGGCGCCATGCGCTCCCCACATGGGCAGGGCCAGGAGCGGGACGGGAGGCAGATGGCGGCGGGGATCGAGCAGATCGGGCATGGGCTGACCCGGATCACCACGGAGGCGGAGCGCCTCCTCAACGAGACCACGCTGCGCCTGGCCATCACCGGCCTCAGCCGCTCCGGCAAGACGGTCTTCATCACCTCGCTGATCGCCAATCTCCTGGCCCTCGGCCGCGGCCGCGACACGCTGCCGGCGCTGACCCGCCACATGGCGGAGCAGGGCCGGCGCATCGAGGCGGTGCGGCTGGAGCCGGCCGGCACCCAGGCGCTCGACTGGTTCGATGCCGCCGACAAGCTGCGCGATCTCGCCGGCGCCAGCCCGCACTGGCCGCCCCGCACCAGCGATCTCGCCAGCACCGCGCTGACGCTGACGGTGGAGCGCGGCGGCACCTGGCGCGGCCTGCTGCCCTCCCGCCGCATCCGGCTGGAACTGCTCGACTATCCCGGCGAGTGGCTGCTCGACCTGCCGCTGCTGGACCAGGACTTCTCCCAGTGGTCCGCCGCCACCCTGGCACTGCTGCGCCGCCCGCCGCGCAGCGCCGTGGCGGGGGAATTCATGGCCTTCCTGGCCAGCCTGCCGCCGGAGGCGCCGGCGGAGGAGGCGGTGGCCCGGCGCGGCTACCTCCTCTACCGCGCCCTGCTGACCGAGGCGCGCGACCGGCTCGGCCTGCGCTGGCTGCAGCCGGGCCGCTTCCTGGTGCCAGGCCCCAAGGGCGAGAGCCCGCTCATGTGGTTCTTCCCCTGTCCGGGCGAGGGCGCGCCGGCGCCGGGCAGCCTGCGCGACCTGCTGGCCCGGCGCTTCGAGGCCTATCGCGACGACATGCGGCAGAGCTACTTCGACCCCTGGTTCGCCCGCTTCGACCGGCAGGTGGTGCTGGTCGACGCGCTGGGCGCGCTCTGCGCCGGGGAGGGCGCCTTCGAGGACACGCGCGAGGCGGTGGCGCAGATCGCCCGCGCCTATGACGCGCGCTCCCGCTCGCGCTGGCTCGGCCTGCCCCTGCTCCGGCGCGTCGCCTTCGTCGCCAGCAAGGTGGACCATGTGCCCGCCGCGCAGCGGCCGGCCTTCGAGAGCCTGTTCCGCGGCATGGTCGCCGTGCCGGACGGGCGGATGGTCACGCATCGCGCCGTCTCGGCGCTGCGCTGCACGGAGGAGGCGCCGCCGGCCGCGCCCGGCGGGGCGCCGGTGGTGCAGGGCGTGCCGCTGGGCGAGAACCGGCGCCGCCCCTTCCGCCCCGGTCATATCCCCGCCGCCCCGCCGCCGCCGGGGGACGCCTTCTGGCAACGGCCCTATTTCGAACTGCCGGTGTTCCGCCCGCCGCTGATCGATCCGGACGGGCGGGAGGGTCTGCCGCATATCGGCATGGATGAGCTGATCACCTGGCTGCTGGAGGATGCGCTGTGAGCCTGCCGCCCCGGGCCGCCGGTCCCGAGTCCACCGGTCCCACGCCAGCGCACCCTCGGCCCGGCTCCGCCCCGGGCTGGGCCGACGAGCCGCGCGCGCCGCAGCCCCTGGATCCGTCCCTGGCTCCGTCCCTGGAGGCCGCCCTGCCGCCGCCCGGCCTCGGCCCCGCCTGGCTGGACCCCGGCGACGGCCCCCGGAAGGGCGGGGAGGGGCCGATCCGCCATGGCGAGCCGCTGGTGCTGAGCCTGCCGGAGGCCGCGCCCGGCGCCGGCTGGCTGGCCTCGCTCGGCACGCTGGGTGGCGCGGCGGCGCTGCTGGTGCTGGGGAGCTTCGGCCTCGGCCTGGGGCTGATGCTGGACGATCTCTTCGCCGCCTCCCCGGTGCTGGGCTGGCTCGGCGCGGCGCTCGGCCTGGGCGCGGGGGGGCTGGCGCTCTGGGGGCTGGGGCGGGAGTGGCGCGCGCTGCGCCGGCTCGACGCGCTGGACGGGCTGGCCCGCGCGTTGCGGGAGACGCCGGACGCCGCCCGGCCGCCACCCGCCCTGCTGCGCTGGGCCGATGCGCTGGCGCTGCGCCTGCCGGAGGCCGAGGCGGCGGTGGCCGAACTGCGCAAGGCGGCGAGCATGGGCGAGGCGCGCGGCCTGCTCCGTGCCGCGCTGATGCCGGTGCTGGACGCGCGGGTGCGGGCGCTGGGCGGGCAGGCGGCGCGGCAGGTCTTCCTGGCCACCGCCGTGATCCCCTCGCCGGCGCTGGATGCCGCGGCCATGGCCTGGATCGGCCTGCGGCTGATGCGGCAGGTGGCGGTGCTGCATGGGGTGCGGCCGGGGATCGGCGTGCTGTGGCGCCTGCTGCGGCGGCTGGCCTTCTCGACGGGGCTGACGGTGGGCACCGAGATGGTGGTGGAGGCCGGGGTGGAGCAGCTGGTCGAGGGCCACGCGGCGAAGCTGGCCGGCGGCGCGGCCGGGGCGGCGGTGGCGGCGCGGCGGATGCTCCGCCTGGCGGCGGCGACGGGGGAGGCCTGCCGGCCGGTGCCGCGCTGACCCGGAGCGCCCGCCGCCGGCCGCGGCCCTTGCGATCGGGCGCGCCGGCCGCACATGCTGCCCATCATGCCTGATGCCCCGCCACAGGAGCTGACCCTCCGCCTGCACCCCGCCATCGCGGAAATCTCCGCGACGGAATGGGATGCCTGCGCGGGGGATGAGAATCCCTTCGTCAGCCACGCCTTCCTGGCGGCGCTGGAGGAGAGCGGCTCGGCCGGGCCGCGGAGCGGCTGGCTGCCGCAGCATCTCGCCCTGCGCGACGCCGCCGGCCGGCTGGTCGCCGTCGCGCCGGCCTATGCCAAGAGCCATTCCTACGGCGAGTATGTCTTCGACCATGCCTGGGCGGAGGCGTTGGAGCGGGCGGGGGGGCAGTACTACCCCAAGCTCCAGGTGGCGGTGCCCTTCAGCCCGGTCCCCGGCGCGCGCCTGCTGTGCCGGCCCGGCAGCGGCGTCGGGCCGGAGGCGGTGGCGCAGGCGCTGGCCCAGGTGACGGAGGCGCTGGGCCTCTCCTCGGCCCATGTCACCTTCTGCACGGACGCGGAATGGCGGGTTCTGGGCGAGGCCGGCTGGCTGCGGCGCCTCGGCACCCAGTTCCACTGGAGCAACGCGGGCTACGGCGATTTCGAGGATTTCCTCGGCGCCCTGTCCAGCCGCAAGCGCAAGCAGCTGCGGCGCGAGCGGCGCGAGGCCCGGGCGGCCGGCCTCACCTTCCGCACGCTGCGCGGCGCCGAGATCACGTCGCGCCACTGGCAGGCCTTCCACCGCTTCTACCGCGGCACCGTGGACCGCAAATGGGGCAGCGCCTATCTCACCGCCCGCTTCTGGCCGCTGCTCGCCGAGCGGCTGGGCGAGCGCGTGGTGCTGATGGTGGCCGAGCGCGCGGGCGAGCCGGTGGCCGGCGCGCTGAACCTGATGGGACGGGACACGCTCTATGGCCGCAACTGGGGCGCGGCCGAGGAGACGCCCTTCCTGCATTTCGAGCTCTGCTACTACCAGGCCATCGACTTCGCCATCGCCCAGGGGCTGCGGCGGGTGGAGGCGGGCGCCCAGGGGCAGCACAAGATCCAGCGCGGCTACCTGCCGGTGCCGACCTATTCGGCGCATCTCATCCGGCATGGCGGGCTGCGCCGGGCCGTGGCCGCCTTCCTGGAGCGCGAACGCCCGGCCATGGAAGCCGAGATGGCGGAACTCGCCGCCGCCTCGCCCTTCCGCGCGGCGGGCGAGGCATAGCCTCGGGATGTAACCCCGGAGCACTTTCCCGGGCGCCCGCCCTGTGGCAAGGACGGGCCGGATGCGGACGTGGCGAAACAGGTAGACGCAGCAGACTTCCATTGGAGTGCCCGCGGGGAAACCCGCGGTGCAGAACCGCTCAAAGTCGGGGAAAGCTAACGGGCCCGCCGGCCCCACGCCAATCCCGAGCCAAGCCTCCGGCGGAGACGGCGGAGGAAGGTGTAGAGACTGGACGGGCGGCGCCTAAAGCCCCGGCGGCGTGCGGTGCCGGCCCGGCGGCCAGGGTGAAGGGACAGTCCAGACCACGAACGCCGCGAGGCGGCGGCGAAAGCCGTGGTGGTACGAAAATCTGCCTCCCCTCGGGGATTGCGGGTTCGAGCCCCGCCGTCCGCACCATGCCACCGCCGCCGGCCGGTCGCGGCAGGCGCCTGAGGAAGACGCGGGACAGGCACGTCTAACTCCGTCGGGACCGCTCCGCGCGGGGCGGCGCGCGATGCGGTCGGAACGTCCGGAGACGCATGCCTAATGTCGGACGCATGCCTGGCCTTGCCGGAGCAAGGCCCGGGGCAGGCGTGGCGGCGTCAGTCGGCCGCGCGCAGGTGCGGCAGGCCCTGCGGCCAGTCCCGCTCCATCAGCGAACGGGCATAAAGTCCGCCTCCAACGAGGGCGGCAACGACAGTCACGAAGAGAATAGCGGACATGGGTAGGCCCCTTGATCCTTTGGTCCCGCCGCTGGATTGCGCCGGTAAGGTGAATATAGGGAGCCACTCCTTGCCAAAGCCTTGCGCATTTCGCGGGTGCAGCAATCGCGGGTGCATAGCTTCTCAGTCATGCTTTTCATGCATGGCAGCTCGAACATCTATCTTATACAAGAATGGCTCGCGCCAGAGCCGCGCACCCTGACCTGCGCCGTGGCGGACCTAGAGCGTTTTCCGTTCGCCCTGGCTCACGGCACACGCTCTGGCCATTTGTTTTTGCGAGCATCTTCACCCGATCAGGTGGTTCCACCTGATCGGGATCCGCTCTAGCGCAGCAGGCGGCGCGCCAGCCGCAGGGCGCGCTCCCCGCGGGGCGGATCGAGCAGGCGGGAGAGGGACAGCGGCCCGTGCCGCACCCGCGCCTGCCAGTCGCTGAAGGCCTCGAAGCCGGCGCGGCCATGATAGCGCCCGAAGCCGGAGCCGCCGCTGCCGCCGAAGGGCAGGCCAGGAAAGGCGGCGAACTCGACGCAGCGCTCCTCGACGATCGCACCGGCCCGGCAGCCTGCGGCGACGGCGGCCGCCTCCGCCCGGCCGGCCCCGAAGAGATAGAGCGCCAGCGGCGCCGGCCGGGCCGACACCCAGGCCAGGGCGGCGGGCAGGTCGGGCAGCGCCCGCACCGCCAGGCTGGGGCCGAAGATCTCGCCCGCCGCCGCCTCCCCCTCGTCACCGATCAGGACGATGCCGCCCGGCAGCGCCTCGCCGCCGCTGGCGAGCCGCGCCTGCCGGGCCCGCTGGGCGGGCAGGACGGCGCTTTCCAGCCGCACCGGGCTGGCCCGGCAGGCGGCGGCGAAATCGGCGGCGGCATGGCCGACCAGCAGGACGGTGTCGGGAGCGACGCAGGTCTGCCCGGCATTGATCGCCTTGCCCGCCAGGATGGCCCCGGCGGCGCGGCGCAGGTCGGCGCCCGGCAACACCAGGGCGGGACACTTGCCGCCCAGCTCGAGGGTCAGGGGCGTCAGCCGCTCCGCCGCGCCGCGCATCACCGCCCGGCCGGTCTCGCCGCCGCCGGTGAAGACCAGGTGATCCCAGGGCTGGGCGGCGAAATCGGCCGAGACCGCCGCATCGCCCTGCACCACCCGCACGACATCGGGGCCGGGCGCGGCGGCCAGCAGCTCGGCCAGCAGGGCGGCGGTGCGCGGCGCCTGCTCGCTCGGCTTCAGCACCACGCGGTTGCCGGCGGCGAGCGCCTCGGCCAGGGGCCAGAGGCTGAGCTGCACCGGGTAGTTCCACGGCGCCATGACGCCGACCACGCCCTTCGGCACCGGCCGCGTCCAGGCCAGGGCGGGCTGGAAGACCAGCGGCACCGGCACCCAGCGTGGCCGCGCCCACCAGCGTAGCCAGCGCCGCGCCCGCCGTGCCGCCTGCGCCGCCACCAGGACATCGGCGATCAGGGTCTCGACCGTGGCGCGTCCGCCGAAATCGGCATCGGCGGCGGCGGCCAGGGCCTCGGCGCGGCGGATGGTCTCGCGCGCCAGGGCGGCGAGATGCGCCCGACGCTCCGCCAGGGTCAGGCGCGGCCGGCCGCGCAGCGCCGCCAGGGCGCCCGCCGCCTCGCTCACGCCGCCCCCATCCTGCGGCCCCCCATCCTGCGGCCCCCCATCCTGCGGCCCCCCATCCTGCGGCCCCCCGTCACGCGGCCAGCGCCCAGCGGCCGGCCCGCTGGCCGGAGCGGACGGCGGCCTCGATGGTGGCCGGCAGCACCGGCTCCATCCAGTCCCCGGCCAGCATGAGGTTCTCCGCCGGATGCGGCGGCGGCGGCGGGGGCTGGTCCGGCTCGTGCAACGGCGTCGCGCGGTGTTCCTTCACGATGCGCCAGGGCGGCGGCGCTTCCGGCCAGGGGCCGGGGAGGCCGGCGGCCAGCGCGGCCTCGCGCAGCTCCCACCAGATCGCCGGCGCCTTGGCCTCGGCGTCGCGCAGCAGGGCGGCGGTGGCGGCGCTGACCGTCACCGCCACGCCGCCGGGCCGCACCAGAACCCATTGCGAGAGCCCGCCGAGCAGGCCGAGGAAGCGCGGCCCGGCGCCGCTGGCATGCTGGAAATGGAGGTTCAGGATCGGGGCGTGCCGCTCCGGCACGCGCAGGCCGGGCAGCAGCCGCACCGCCTCCCAGGGCGGCACCGCCAGCACCACGCGCTGCTCCGGCGCGATCGGCATCCGCGCCGCGCCGAAGCGCAGATGGGTGAGGCGGTGACCCTCGCGCTCCAGCCCGCGCAGGCGGTGCCCCGGGCGGATCTCGACGCCGCGCCGGCGCAGCAGGGCCAGGGCGGGCTCCACCAGGTCCGGCCCCAGCCCGCGGCGCGCCACGTAGAGGCGGCAGGCCTCGGGCCGCCACAGGCGCCGCAGCACCGCGCCGAGGCGCCGCAGCCCGGCCTCCTCGACCGGGGTGTTGAGGGCGGCCAGGGTCAGCGGCTCGACGAAGCCGCGCAGCAGCTCGGGGTGGCGGTCGAAGGCCTGGGCCACGGTGACATGGCGGCCGGGCAGGGCGGCCCGCAGCAGGGCGAGGAAGGCGGCCGCGCCGAGGCCCGGGGGCCGCCGGTCCGGGCGGCGCCAGAGCCGTGGCGCCAGCGCCACGTGATGCAGCCGCGCGGCGACGAGGTCATAGACCGGCAGCGCCTCCGGCTCGGGCTCGATCCAGTCGGTGCGGGCGCCGATCTCGTCCAGCAGGGCGAGCGCGGCGGGATTGGCGCCGATCAGCGCATGGGTGCCGTTGTCGCCGCCATCCGGCAGGGCGCGGGCGCGGCCCCCGGCGCCGGGGCTGGCCTCGTGCAGCACCACGGCGCGGCCGGCCCGGCTCAGCGTCAGCGCGGCGGCGAGGCCGGCCAGCCCGGCCCCCACGACATGCACCGGCAGCCCGCGGGCGCGCATCATGCCATGCCCGCCGGCGCGCCGCCGGGAGGATCGCCCGAGGTGCCGCCCGGGGAGGCGCCGTAGCGCCGTCCCTTCCAGGTCGGCGCGCGCCCCAGCAGCGGGGCGGACAGGGCGTACCACTGGATCGCCAGCGCCGTGGCGACGGTGGCGGGGTGCAGCGGCACCGTCCACCAGGGCTCGCGCATGCGCCAGGTGATGGCCGCGCGCAGGCCGAGGGAGAGCAGCACGGCCAGCAGGGCGCGGGGGTCCGGCAGCAGCGCCCAGGGCAGCAGGTGCGCGCCGCCGAGCACCAGGGTCCAGACCGGCAGGCCCATCGGCGTCGCCATGCCCTCCCGCGCGTTCTTGGCGAAGCCGCCCCAGGCGTCGCGCAGCCCGTGATACATGCGGCATCGCGCCAGGCGACTGCCATCCACCACCTCGGTGCGCAGCCCGGCGGTGCGCAGCCGGCGGGCGAGGGCCAGGGCGTCGTGCAGGATGCCGGGCGCCGCCGCATGGCCGCCGGCGGCGCGATAGGCGCGCGCCTCGACCAGCACCAGCTGGCCGCAGGCGGCGGCCAGGGCCGGGCTCGCGGTGAAGGCGCGGCCGCCGCCGGGCAGGTAGCCCAGCATCAGCAGGTTGATGGCCGGCACGGTCAGGCCCTCGCCCAGGCTTCCCATCTCCTGGCGCGGCACGCCACTGACCAAGGCGAGGTCCCGCTCCTCCGCCCGGGACGCCAGGGCGGCGGCGGCGGTGGGGCCGAGGCGCACGTCGGCGTCGATGAAGAGCAGGTGCGTGCCGCGCGCCGCCTCGGCCAGCCGGGCGCAGGCATGCACCTTGCCCGTCCAGCCGGCGGGAAGCGGTGGCGCCGCCAGCAGGCGCAGGCGCGGCTCGCCCGCCAGCATCCCGCGCACGATGGCGGCGGTGCCGTCGCGGCTGCCATCGTCCAGCACCACCACCTCGATCGCCGTGCCGGTGCTGGCCAGGGCGGCGGTGACGCAGCGGGCGATGCGCGGCGCCTCGTCCCGCGCCGGGATCAGGATGGAGACCAGGGTGCCGGGCGGCGGCGTGCCGCGGGCGCGCGGCAGGCCGCGCAGGTTCCCCGCCGCCATGACGGCCGGCAGGGCGGCGAGGCCGAGCGACAGCCAGCCGGCCAGGGCGCTCAAGGGCCGGACCCGGCGCCGGGTCCGCCGCCAGGCTGGTGGTGAGGAGGCTCGTGGGGGCGGGACTCATGTCGCGGATCGAAGCGGCGGCCGGCCGTCCAGGCCCGCGCGCGCCGCCAGAGGTCGTAGATCCCGCCCATGCCTTCCCCCCCCTGCTGCACCAGTACGAAGCGGGCCGGGTCGCGGCTGACGGCGTGCTCCGCCAGCCGGTCCATCGCCGCCGCCAGGGCCCCGGCGAGGGCCGCGGCCCGCTCAGGCCGAGGCATGGCGCGCAGCGCGGCGCCTGACAAGGGCGGACCGAAGCCGGCCAGCATCTCGGCGCGGCGCTCGGTCCAGAAGGGGTATTCCAGGGCGAGCGGCAGGAAGGCGGCGTCGGGGGCCAGCTCGGCCAGCCGCACCAGGCCGGGCGCGATCGGCACCGGGCGCTCGCGGACATCGGCGAAGCGGCCGGGAGCGTTCATCCAGAGCATGGCCTCGGGCCGCGCCAGCACGCCCCCGGCGGTGCGCAGGAAGGCGACGGCGCCGCGCGGCGAGTCGCGCTCGACGCCGAAGACGCCGATGCGGCGCATGAAGCCGTAGCGGGCCAGCGCCGCCGCCTCCATCGGGATGACCATCGGCCGGCCGGGGAAGAGCCGGCGCGAGAGCAGCATGAAGGCCACCCCGTCCCACCAGGAGGCGTGGCTGGCATAGACCACCAGCGGCACACCTGGCGGGGGCGCCGGCCGGGCATCGCGGGCCAGCCGCAGGGCCCGCATGTGGCGCCGGGCGAAGCGGGTGAAGACAAGGTCGAAGAAGGCGATCCGGCGCCGGGAATAGAGCGCCAGGGGGTCCTTGCCGTCGGGGCCGCCGGGTTTCATTCCGCCGCCAGCGCCGCCTCCCGGCCCTGCTCGCCGGCGTCACGCTCGCTGGCATCCCGCTCGCTGGCATCCCGCTGGCCGGCCCGCTCCGCCGCCGGGCTCATGCCGCGCCCGCCGAGATCCCGGTCCAGTGCGTCGGCGGCGATCCAGCCGGACATCATCACCATCGGCATGCCCGGCCCCGGATGCGCGGCGCCGCCGGCGAGGTAGAGACCCTTCACCCCGCGCGCCCGGTTGCCCGGCTTGAAGGCGCCGGTCCAGCGGCCGTGGCTGGCCAGGCCGTAGATGGCGCCGTCCAGGACCTTGTAGCGCTCGTGGATGTCCTGCGGCGTCAGGTGCCGCTCCACCACGATGCGGCGCTCGATATCCTCGAGCCCGGCGGTGCGCTTCAGCTTGTCGAGGATCACCTGCCGGTAGGCCGGCAGCATCCGGGACCAGTCCTGGCCGGGACGCAGATAGGGCGTGTGCACCAGCACGTAGAGCGCCTCGCCGCCCTCGGGCGCGACGGTGGGGTCGGTGGCGGCGGGGGCGGCGAGGTAGGCGGTGGGGTCGGGGGCGGGGATGCCCTTCCGGTAGATGGCGTCGAACTCCTCCTCGGCATCGCGCGAGAAGACGAAGTCGTGGTGCGCCAGATGCTCGTAGCGGCGGTCGAGGCCGAGATAGAGCACCACGCCCGAGCAGGCCGGCTCGTGCTTGCGGCGGTGGTAGCGGCGGGCCGGGGCGCCGCCGACCAGCTCGGCATAGGTGCGGATGGCGTCCATGTTGGAGATCACCGCATCGGCCGGGATGCGCTCGGCCCCGGCGATCACGGCGCGCACCGTGCGGCCCCCGGCGGCGTTCTCGATCTCCAGCCCCGTGACCTCGCAGCCCGGGCGGAGATCGACGCCGAGCTCGCCGGCGACGCGCGCCAGCCCCTCGGCCACCGCGCGGGTGCCGCCGCGTGGATACCAGATGCCCTCGGCCGCCTGCATGTCGCCGATGCCGCAGAGCACGGCCGGCGCCAGATAGGGCGAGGAGCCGACATACTGGCAGTAATGATCCAGCATCTGCGCCAGCCGGGCGTCCGGCACATGGCCGCGGATCACCCGGGCCACCGTCTGGCCCATGCGCAGCGCCAGCACCTCGCGCAGCGTGTCGGGGCGGAGATTGGCGCGGAAGTCGAGCGTGTCGGCGATGCCCTCCACCGGCTTCCAGAAGAAGAACTTCTCCGAGATGCCGTGCAACTCGCGGGCGACGTCCTGGAAGCGGCGATAGCCCGCGCCATTGCCGGGCGCGAAGCCCTCCATGGCGCGGGCCATGGCGCCGACGTCCTGCATCAGGTCGATGCGCGAGCCGTCCTCGAAGAAGCAGCGCCACTGCGGGTCGAGCCGGAGCAGCGGCACCTCCGCCGCCGGATCGCGTCCGGCCTCGGCCAGGATGCGGCGGAGCACGCGCGGCATGGTCAGGATGGTCGGGCCCATGTCGAAGCGGAAGCCGCGCGTGTTGCCCCCCTCCGCGCCGGAGGCCTCCCCTCGGGCTCCCCCTGGGGCCGGCAGGTTCAGCACCGCCGCCTTGCCGCCGAGCCAGGGGTTCTTGTCCAGCAGGGTGACGCGGTGGCCGCGCGCCGCCGCCACCACCGCCGCGGCCAGCCCGCCCAGCCCGCCCCCGATCACCACCACCCGCGCGCTCATGCCGTCAACTCCCGTGAGGCCTCCGCCTGTCTCCCCTCCAGATCCGGCGGCAGGGCGGTGGGGATGCCGCCCAGGCCGAGGTCGCGCGCCAGCAGGTCGGCGCTGATGCGCGCGCCTTCGTAGATCACCGGCAGGCCGCTGCCGGGATGCGTGCCGCCGCCCACCATGTAGAGCCTCTCGGTGTCGGCGAAGCGGTTGCCGGGGCGGCGGTGCAGCATCTGGCCGAGATCGTGCGCCAGGTTGAAGGTGGCGCCGAAGCCCACGGCATAGCGCGATTCCCACTCCTCCGGCGTCACCATGCGCTCGTGCCGGATGCGCGACTCGATGTCCGGCAGGCCGAGCGCGGCCAGCCGCCGCAGGGCGAGCGCGCGGAAGGCGGGAGCGGCCCGCGACCAGTCGATGCCGGCGCGCAGGTTGGAGACCGGCACCAGCAGGTAGAGGCTGCTGTGCCCGGCGGGCGCCATGCCCGGATCGGTGGCGACGGGATTGTGCAGATAGAGCGAAGGCTGAAGCGGCAGGCTGCCGCCCTCGATCTCGCGCAGGTTGCCGCGGTAGTCGCCCGAGAGCAGCACGGTATGGTGGGCGAGGTCGGGGAAGCGGCCCTCCACGCCGAGATAGAGCATGAAGGTGGAGCAGGAATAGCGCGCCTCGCGGATGCGCCGGTCGGACCAGCGGCGGCGCAGCGCGTCGGGGATCAGCCTTGGCGCGGCATGGGCGAAGTCGGCGTTCATCACCACGGCGTCCGCCGCCAGCACCGCGCCGCCGACCCGCACGCCGGTGGCGCGGCGGCCCTCGAAGACGATCGATTCGACCGGGCAGCCCAGCCGGATCTCGGCGCCCAGCCGGCCCGCAACGCGCGCCATCGCCGCCGCCACCGCGCCGCAGCCGCCGCGCGGGTGAAACACGCCGTGCTCGTATTCCAGGAAGGAGAGGATGGTGAAGAGGCTGGGGCAGCGGAACGGGCTCATCCCCAGATACTTGGTCTGGAAGGAGAAGATCAGCCGGGTGCGCGGATCGCGGAAATGGCGCTTCAGCTCGGCATCCACCGAGAGATGCGGCCGCAGATGCGGCAGGGCGCGCAGCATGTCGCGCCCCAGCAGGTCGGAGGCCGAGGCGAAGCCGCGCTCCAGCACGGGGCGGAAGGCGGCGAGCTTCTCGCGGTTGGCGGCCATGAAGCCGGCCAGGGCGGCGCCGTCGCGCGGGTCGAGCTTGCCGATCTCGGCCGCCATCCGCGGCAGGTCGGGCGTCGCGTCGATGGTCGGGCCGCCCTCGAAGACCAGCCGGTACTGCGGGTCGAGCCGCTCCATCGGCGCCTCGGCCCCGAGATCGGCGCCACAGGCGGCGAAGATCTCCGCCAGGATGCGCGGATACAGGAAGAAGGTCGGGCCGAGATCGAAGCGATAGCCTTCTGGCGTCTCCAGGATGCGGCTGCGCCCGCCGACGACGGCATCCTTCTCGAGCACGGTGACGCGGGCACCGCGCGCCGCCAGCAGCATGGCGGCGGCCAGGCCACCGGGCCCGGCACCGATGACGACGACATGGGGCCGGGAGGCCGGAGGGTGGCCCGATCTGGAGAAAAGCTTCATGCCGGCCGCGTCCACCTCTCTGCCTCAACCAGGGGGAGGTGCGGACGGGCGGGGATTTGCCAAGGGTGATGCGCGGCTCACGCTTCCGTGATATCCGCTGGTTTCCCCGGCCGGGCGGCGGTCAGGCGGCGCGGGCCACCCGGTCGCCGTAGCCCTCGGGGCGCGCCACCCGCCAGGCCCAGGCGGTGCGGACAATGTCGTCCAGCGCCGCGTAGCGCGGCGTCCAGCCGGTCTCCTCGCGCAGCCGGGCGTTGGAGGCGACAAGCACCGCCGGGTCGCCCGCGCGGCGCGGGCCGAAGCGGTGTGGCACCGGGCGGCCGCCGACGCGCTCCACCGCCTCGATCACCTGCTTCACCGAGTAGCCGCTGCCATTGCCCACATTGTAGCGCAGGCTGCGGCCCTCCTTCAGCACGTCGAGCACCCGCAGATGCGCGTCGGCGAGGTCGGTGACATGCACATAGTCGCGCAGGCAGGTGCCATCCGGCGTGTCGTAGTCGGTGCCGAAAACCGTGAGCTCCGGGCCGCGGCCGAGGGCGGCGTCGATCGCCAGCGGGATCAGGTGCGTCTCGGGGGCGTGGTCCTCGCCGAGGCGGCCCTGCGGATCGGCGCCGGCGGCGTTGAAGTAGCGCAGCGCGGCGGATTTCAGCCCATGCGCCTGATCGGCCCAGTCGAGCGCCGTCTCGGCCATCAGCTTGGACTGGCCATAGGCCGAGGCGGGCAGCAGCCGCGCCGTCTCGTCGATCGGCACGGTCTCGGGGTAGCCGAAGAGCGCGGCGGTGGAGGACAGCACGAAGCGCAGGCAGCCCGAGCGCGCCGCCTGCTCGGCGAGCGTCGCGGTGTTGGAGAGATTCTCCCGGAGGTAGCGCATCGGCTCGCGCATGCTCTCGCCGACGAGGGATAGGGCGGCGAAATGCAGCACGCCGTCGAAGCTCCAGCCGGCGAAGACCTCGGCCACCCGCCGCTGATCGGCCAGGTCGAACTCGAGCAGCTCCACACCCGGCGGCAGGGCGGCGCGATGGCCCTGCCGCAGATCATCGATGACGACCACCGTATCGCCGCGCTCGACCAGGGCGAGCACGACATGGCTGCCGACATAGCCGGCGCCTCCGGTGACGAGGTAACGCGCCATGCGGGATCCCTTCCTTACTGGGTCAGCTGCCAGGCTCGGCGCGAAAACTCTAGCGGCATGCTGCGATGCAGCGCAGCGAATTTTCCGTGTGCGTCCAGGCCGAGCGGGAGGTTGCCAGGAGTTGACAACAGATTGCAACCTTGAGTTGCGTCAAGCCGCCATTTTGCTCAGATCCAGCTCGATCATGACCGGCACGTGGTCGCTGGCCTGCGGCCATCCACGCGCGGCCTTGAGCACTGTCCAGCCGGTCAGGGCGGGAGCCAGGTCGTGGCTGACCCAGACATGGTCGAGCCGCCGGCCGCGATCCGCCGCCTCCCAGTCCCGCGCCCGGTAGGACCACCAAGTGTAGAGCTTCTCGCTCGGCGGCACGAAATGGCGCAGCGCATCGTACCAGTGGCCGGCCTGCTGCCAGGCGGTGAGCGCCTCGACCTCGACGGGCGTGTGGGAGACGATCTTCAGGAGCTGCCGGTGGCTCCAGACGTCGTGCTCCAGCGGGGCGATGTTCAGGTCGCCCACCAGCACGCTGCGCCGGGACGGGCCGCGCGCCCGGTTCCATGCCGCCGCCTCGGCGACGAAGTCGAGCTTGTGGGCGAATTTCGGGTTCAGCGCCGGGTCGGGGATGTCGCCGCCGGCGGGGACATAGAAGTCATGCAGCTCCAGCCCCCCCGGCACGTCGAGGTCGACGCCCAGGTGCCGGCAATCGCCCTTGGCGCACCAGTCCGGGTCGTCGCCGCGCGCGGTGAAGGGAATGCGCGAGAGGATGGCGGTGCCGTTGTAGCCCTTCATGCCGCGCACCGCCCGGTGGCCGAAGCCCAGGGCCGCCACGCCCTCGTGCGGGAACAGCGCGTCCGGGCACTTGGTCTCCTGCAGGCAGAGCACGTCCGGTTCCAGCGCGCGCACGAGTTCGGTCAGGAGCGGCAGGCGCAGCCGGACCGAGTTGATGTTCCAGGTGACGATGCGGAGCTTGGACATGGGCGGCAGCAATAGGCGCGGGCGAGGGCGGGAAAAAGGCGCCGGCCCGATAAAAAAAGCCCGATAAAAAGGGCCGGCGGCGCCCCACCGCCGGCCCGCGGCCGGATCAGACCAGCCGGGTGCGGACCGTGCCGACGCCCTCGACCTCGCCTTCCAGCACATCGCCCCGCACCACGGCGGCAACGCCCTCCGGCGTGCCGGTCATGATCAGGTCGCCGGGCGCCAGGGTGACGAGACGCGAGAGGTTGGCGATGATCTCCGGCACCGACCAGATCATCTTCGACAGATCGCTGCTCTGCCGCACCTGCCCGTTCACCTTGAGCTCGATCCGGCCCCTGGAGGGATCGACGCCCTCGGCCCGGACGATCGGGCCGATCGGGCAGGACTGGTCGAAGCCCTTGGCCATGTCCCAGGGCTTGCCGGTCTTCTTGGCCTGGGCCTGGAGGTCGCGGCGGGTCATGTCGAGGCCGGCGGCATAGCCCCAGACATGCCTCAGCGCCTCCGATTCCGCGATATCCTTGCCGCCGGTGCCGATGGCGATGACCAGCTCCATCTCGTGATGCAGGTCGGAGGTGGCGGGCGGATAGGCCGTGTCGGCCCCGCCGGTCACCACGGCATCGAAGGGCTTGGTGAAATAGAAGGGCTGCTCTCGCGTCGGATCGCCACCCATCTCGCGGGTATGCTCGGCATAATTGCGGCCGACGCAGAAAATCCGGCGAACGGGAAAGCTGCCGCCGCCCTGCACGGGGACGCTGGCGGCGGGGGGGGCGGCAATGACGTGGTCGGACATGGATTCCTCCGTCTCGGGAGCCGGAGCTTAGACCCGGTGGCGGAGGCATGAAATGGGGGGAGGGGCGCGGAGAGGGCGGCGCCCGGCCAGGGGGGTGGCCGGGCGCCTTGGGGGGATCATTCCTTGGGGGAATGGTCGGGTCGGCTGGGGTACCGATCCGGTATCAAGATGGCAGGTTTACGGGGAAAAATAAGGGTTTTCCACAGCAGTTCAAAAACGTTTGATCGCCCCTCTTGAGGCTTGGCTGTGGCTATTCCGCCGCAATCGCCGCTGTGGCCGCGCCATGCCGCTGGCCTGCCCATCGGCAGGCCTCGGCGCCGAAGCACTCGAAGAGCCGGCGCGAGAGCGCGTCCTCCGCCCAGTCGTATTCCGGATGCCACTGCACGCCAACGGCGAATCCCTTGGCGTGCTCGACATGCGCCGCCTCGATGGTGCCGTCCGGTGCCCAGGCCTCGGGCACCAGGCGCGGCGCCGGCCGGGCCACGCCCTGGTTGTGCAGCGAGTTCACCGGCACCGAGTCGGGAGACCAGGCCAGGCCGGCCCAGAGCCGCGCCAGCCGGCCCTCGGGGGAGACGCGGATCGCATGCGCCTTGCCGGTGCGGACGCGCGGAAGCGCCTGATCGACCGGCGTCGAATGATCCAGCCGGCCGGGCAGATCCTGGATACGCTGGTCCAGCGTGCCGCCGAGGGCCACGTTCAGCTCCTGGAAGCCCCGGCAGATGGCCAGCAGCGGCATGCCGGTGGCCAGCGCGGCGCGGATCAGCGGCAGCGTGGTGGCGTCCCGGTCCGGATCCTCCGGCGTGCCCTCGAGATGCGGCGGCCCGGCATAGAGGCCCGGCTGCACGTTGGAGCGGCTGCCGGTGAGCAGCAGCCCGTCGAGCCGTGGCAGGATCTCCTCCGCCACGCCCTCGCCGGCCGCGGGGATCAGCAGCGGCACGCCGCCGACCGGCCCCAGCACCACCTTGATGTAGTGGTCCGACACCGCGTGGTTGGGCATGGCGAAGGCCCCGAAGGCCTTCATGCAGCAGGGGATACCGATCAGCGGGCGCATGCGCCAAAGGTCGCGCCGCGCGGTGGCGCAATCAAGGCATGATTTCGCCGTGTCCGGGCGGTCAGGGCTGCGTCAGCGGCGGCCCTCGTCCTCGAAGAAGCGGGGATCGTTGAAGGTGAAGAGACGGCGGTCCAGCGGCATCCCGGTCTGGATCTGCGTCAGCGTCACCCGCGTCTGGCGGCCCTGGCCGTCCACCACGACCCATTGCCGCAACTCCATCGGCTCCTCCTGCAGCACGAGGGTGAGGCGCCCCTCGGCCGGGTTCTCCCGCCGCCGCAGGGTGATGCCGAGGAAGCCGCCCTGGCGCTCGACACCCATCACCTCGACATCGCCGCCGAAGCGGATCTGCGGCCGCAGCAGCAGGCCGAGCGGGGTGGAGGAGACGGGGACGATGGAGGGCTGCTTCAGCTCGCGGTCATAATAGAGGAACTGGCTGTCCGAGGCGACGAGCAGCAGCGGCTCCGGCGGGTCGTACTCGAAGCGCATCCGGCCGGGCCGGGCGATGAAGGCGGTGCCCTCGGCCGAGCCGCCGTTCTGCGCCACCTGCAGGAAGCGCGCCCGCAGCGTGGTGATGCCGTTGAGATAGGCCTCCGCCCGGGCCAGCAGGGCCTGTTGCTGCTGCGGCGTCAGCCGCTGCTGGGCACGGGCGGCCGAGGGGAAGGCCAAGGGGAAGGCCAAGGGGAGAGCCAGAGCCAGGGCGGAGAGCAGGGCGGTGCGGCGGAGCATGGCGCCTATCTGGCGTCGCATCGGGGCGAAAGGAAGGCCGTCACATCGGGCCCGCCGGCACGGCGGCCGCCGCCAGCGGCGGGAAGTCGCGGAATTCGGGGAGCTGGTAGTGCCACCATTCCAGCCGGTAGTGGTCCCACCCGGCGGCGGTCATCAGCCCGAGCAGCAGGGCGCGGTTGCGCTGATCCTCCGCCGGCACGCCCGGATGGCCATGCGCCGATTCCGGCGCGACGGCGTCGAAGCCGGTGCCCATCGGCAGCTCCGCCCCCGTCGCCGCGTCACAGAGCGTCAGGTCCACCGCGGCGCCGCGTGGATGGACGCCGCCGCGCCGCGGGTCGGAGACGAAGCGCTTGTCCTCCACCGCGTGCCACAGCGCCCATTGCGCCTCGATCGGGCGGAAGGCGTCGAAGACCTTGAGCCGCAGGCCCCAGGCGCGGGCCTGGTCGCGCGCGGCCAGCAGGCGCCGGCGGGCGAGCGGCAGCAGCAGCGCCACCGGGCGGCGGTAGATCGGCACGCCGGCCAGGTTGTCGGGCGTGGCGTAGCGGAGGTCGAGGAGGAGGCCGTCCTCCTCCGTGATCGGCTGGAGCATGGCCGCATCCTGGCACTCCGGCCCGGTTTCGTTGAGGCCCGTTTCGGCCTATGCAGCGGCGATGCGGATCCTGGCACTGGATGGCGCCCTGGCGCGGGCCTCGGCGGCGGTTTGGACGGAGGGGCGGGTCGCCGCCGCCGCCCAGGCCGATGGCGCGCGGGGCCAGGCGGTGGCGCTGCCGCCGATGGCCGCGCGCGTGCTGCGCGAGGCGGGGCTGGCGGCGCCCGAGCTGGACGCGGTGGCGGCGGTGGTGGGGCCGGGCGGCTTCACCGGCCTGCGCGCCGCGCTGGCGCTGGCGCAGGGTCTGGCCCTGGGCGCCGGCTGCCCCGCCTTCGGCGTCACCACCGGCGAGGCGCTGCTGGCTGCCCTGCCGCCGGCGTCGCGGGCCGGCCGGCCGGCCTGGTCGGTCACCGACACCCGGCGCGGCCACCTGTTGCTGGAGAGCTTCGCCCCGGATGCCGAGACGCCGGAGGGGCCGCCACGCCCCTTCGATCTGGCGGCGCTGTCGCCGCCGCCCGAGGGGCTGGTGCTGGTCGGCGACATGGCGCCTCTGGTCGCGGCGGCGCTGCGGGAGCGCGGCGCGGCGCCCTGGCTCAGCGACAGCCTGCTGCCCGAGGCCGGCGCGGTCGCCGCGCTGGTGGCGCGGCGGCTGGCCTCGGGCCTGCCGCTCCGGCCGGCCCTGCCGCTCTATGTCGAGCCGCCGGCGGTGCGGGGGCCGCATGACTGAGGCGGCCCCCGCGTCCGCGCCCGAGTCGGTGGGGGCCGAGGCGGCGGCGGCGCTGGCCCCGCTGCACGCCGCCGCCTTCCCGCCGGCGGAGCGGTGGGGCGCCGAGGCGCTGTGCCTGATGCTGGAGATGCCGGGCGCCTTCGCCCTGCTCTGCCCGGAGGAGGGCTTCATCATCGCCCGGGTGGCGGCGGACGAGGCGGAGATCCTGACGCTGGCGGTGGTGCCGGAGGCGCGCCGCCGGGGGGTGGCGCGGCGGCTGCTGCAGGCGGCGTCGCGCCAGGCGGCCGGGCGCGGTGCCGCGCGCCTCTTCCTGGAGGTCGCGGTCGGCAATGCCGCGGCACGGGGCCTCTATGAAGGCGCCGGCTTCACCGTGGCCGGGCTGCGGCCCCGGTACTACGCCGATGGCGGGGACGCGCTGGTGCTCAGCCGCCGCCTTTGCGGAGCCTGAGCCAGAGGCTGCCATCCGGTTGCTCGGTGGCGTCGAGCACGGCATGGCCCTGCTCGACGGCGGTGCGCGGGATATTGGCGCGCGGCTCCTCGCCCCGGAGCTTGACCAGCAGAATTCCGCCGGGCGCCAGCCGGTCCAGTGCCAACCGCGTGCGAACGAAGGTCATCGGGCAAGTCTCGGTTGTGATATCGATGGACTTGTCATGGTGTAATTCTTGTGACGCGCGGTCCTGGGACATGCTCTTCATCGTCTTCGATTTTTGCCGATTGGGCGTTGCGAAACACCTTAACCTGCCGATATCTTGACTCAAGTCATGACGTTGGCGGCGTCTAGGCTGTGTTCACATTTCTGCATAAAGGCTGAGGGATGTCTGAAGAACAGGGCGCCCGGGAATTGCTCGGACTAACGGCCCAGATCGTCGCTGCGCATGTTTCCAACAATCCCGTGCCGCTGGCCGAGGTGCCTTTACTGATCGAGCAGGTCCATCGCACGCTGCACGGACTTGGCGCCGCGCCGATCGTCGCGCCGGCCCCGGTCGAGCGGCCGCAGCCCGCCGTGCCGGTGAAGAAGTCCGTCACGGACGAGTATCTTGTCTGTCTCGAGGACGGCAAGAAGCTCAAGATGCTGAAGCGTCATCTCAAGACCGCCTATGACATGACGCCGGAGCAGTATCGCGAACGCTGGGGCCTGCCGCCGGATTACCCGATGGTGGCGCCGAACTACGCCCGCCACCGCTCCTCCCTGGCCAAGAAGATCGGCCTCGGCACCAAGCCGCGCACCACCCGCCCGCGGCGCGGCGCGGCGGGCTGAGGTTTCCCACCCTCCGGCGCCAGCGGCGGAGGGGCGCGCAGGGCAGGTTTTCGCTGGCGCCTTGCCTTGCCGGGGCGATAGTGGCATGGCAGCCGCGTCGGCGGTCGCGGTGACTCGTGGCGCGGGCATGGTGATGGTCCACAGGGCCACCGGTGGCGCCGGGACGGGCCCGGCTTGGCGGCCCCCGCCATCGTGTCATACAAGCCGGAGGACGGAGAGGCGGACCTTCGCCGCCCGGCACAGGAGAGCTTCCGACCATCCCCATGGACACGCGCACCGATACGCCCCAGACCGCCGCGGCCACCAAGCCCGATCCTCTGCGCATCGAGCGGCTGTGTGTCGAGCGCGGCCTGAAGATGACGGGGCAGCGCCGGCTGATCGCGCGCGTGCTCTCGGAATCGCTCGACCATCCGGATGTCGAGGAACTCTACCGCCGCGCCCTGGCCCTCGATTCGCGCGTCTCCATCGCCACGGTCTATCGCACCGTGCGGCTGCTGGAGGAGAAGGGCATCCTGGAGCGGCATGACTTCGGCGGCGGCCGCGCCCGCTACGAGCCGACCGATCATGGCCACCACTACCACCTGATCGACATCGATTCCGGCAAGGTCATCGAGTTCTCCGACGCGCAGCACGAGGCCCTGGCCGAGGCCATCGCCGCGCGCCTCGGCTTCAGCCTGATCGGCCACCGGCTGGAACTCTTCGGCCGCCGCGCGCCCGAGGCGAAGGGCGCGGCCGGGGCCACGACGGCGCGCCGCTCCGGGCGCCGCCGCGCCGGAGAGGATGCATGATCGCTGCGGAGGCCGGCTTCGGGGAACTGCGCAGCGGCAATCTCGGCGTCCGGATCGCGACCACGGCGGCCGAGATCGACGCGGCCCAGGCGCTCCGCTACCGCGTCTTCTACGAGGAGATGGGCGCCCAGCCCGATGCCGCCGCCGCCGCCGCCCGGCGGGACAGCGATGCCTTCGATGCCGTGGCCGACCATCTGCTGGTGCTGGACCACAACCTGGGCGAGGACGCCGCGGCGGTGGTGGGCACCTATCGCCTGATCCGCCGGCAGGCCGCGGAGCGCGCGGGCGGCTTCTACTCGGCCTCGGAATACGATCTGGGCCCGCTGCTGGACACCTGCGAGCGGGTGCTGGAGCTGGGCCGCTCCTGCGTCGACACCGCCTATCGCAGCAAGGCCGCGATGCAGCTGCTCTGGTCCGGCATCGCCGCCTATGTCGCCAAGCACCGGGTGGAGCTGATGTTCGGTTGCGCCAGTTTGCGCGGCACCGACCTCAACGCCCTGGCGATGCAGCTCACCTACCTCTACCGCAACCACCTGGCGCCGCCGGAGATACGGCCGCGCGCCCTCGCCGAGCGCTATGTGGCCATGGATCTGATGGAGGCCGCGCGCGTCGATCCACGTGCCGCGCTGGCCGATCTGCCGCCGCTGGTGAAGGGCTATCTGCGGTTGGGCGGCTTCGTCGGCGACGGGGCGGTGATCGACGATCAGTTCAACACCACCGATGTCTGCGTCGTGGTCAAGACCGATCTGGTGACCCGGAAGTATTCCCGCCACTACGAGCTGCAGCTGGGCGGCAGGGACTGAGGCTGGCATCAGGCCGGAAGGAAGGATGCCGCCGATGCCCGATGGCCAGGACAGCCGCGCCGCGCCGCGCCGCAGGGACATGCCGCGCAAGGCCGCCCTGCCGGAGGGGACCCCCTCGCTCTGGGAGCAGCCGGCGGAATCCGGGCGGCGGCTGCGCGCTATCCGGCGCACCGTCTCGGTCGTGCTCTGGACCCTGGCCTGCATCCCGGTGCAGAGCGTGCTGGTGCGGCTGCCGGGGGGTGGCAAGCGGCGCTTCGCCCGGTTCTACCACCGGGTCGCCTGCCGGCTGATCGGCCTGCGGCTGCGCGTGGTCGGCGCGCCGGCGCCGGATCATCCGACGCTCTTCCTGTCGAACCATTCCTCGTGGCTGGACATCCCGGTGCTGGGCGCCACGCTGGAGGCGGCCTTCGTCTCCAAGGCGGAGGTCGGCGAATGGCCAGTGGTCCGGACCGTGGCCCGGCTGGGCCGAACGGTCTTCGTCAGCCGCAGCCGTGGCCGCACTGGCGACGAGGCCCGGGCGATGCGCGACCGCCTGCGGGAAGGCGGCAGCCTGATCCTCTTCCCCGAGGGCACCAGCAACGACGGCACCCGCGTGCTGCCGTTCCGGTCCTCCTTCCTGGCGGTGGCGGATGCGGCGACGCGCGTGCAGCCGGTCTCGGTGGTCTATGACCGGGTCGGCGGCCTGCCCGCGGGCCGGCGCGACCGGCCGGATTACGCCTGGTATGGCGACATGGAGATCGGCAGCCACTTCTGGCGGCTGGTGCATCGCCCGCCGGCGCAGGTCACGGTGCTGCTGCACCCGCCGGTCGATCCGAAGGAGTTCCCCAACCGCAAGGTGTTGAGCGCGGCGGTCGAACGTGTTGTGGGCGAGGGAGCGGCACAGTTGCGGCAGAATCGCCCGGCCACTCCGCTGGCGATCCCGATGAGGTAGGGCCGGCTTCCCGCCTGCCTTACCCCGGCCTGCCCCGCGCCATCAGACGTCGGTGGGCGCGAGGCTCTTGATCAGGTCGAAGACGCGTTTGCGGACGGCCGGCTCGGTGATCCGGTAATAGGCGCGGACCAACTCCAGCGTCTCCCTCTTGTGGAGGGTGTCATCCTCGAAGCCTTCCTGGCTCTCGGCGAAGCCGCCCATGCGCGAGCGCAGGGCGCCGTTGCCGCCCATGGCGTCGGGCATGTCGTCGAAGAAGAAACCGATCGGCACATCGAGCACCCGCGCCAGGTCGAACAGGCGGCTGGCGCCGATCCGGTTGACGCCGCGCTCGTACTTCTGGACCTGCTGGAAGGTCAGGCCGAGCGCCTCGCCCAGCTTCTCCTGGCTCATCCCCATCAGGGTACGGCGCAGCCGGACACGGGTTCCGACATGCACGTCGATCGGGCTCGGCCGGTGTTCCCGCTCAGTGCGCTCCTGAACTTCGCCGCTCGCCATGCTGAAACCTCCGCCAGTTGCCACAGACCGCTAGGTCTGCTGCGGATCCGGGCGGGGTTCCACCCGCCAGCTCCCTGCATGACCATCGCCTTGCTCTGTTGTAGGATCTAAGGATCGGGTAGCTTTTTGTCAACTCTTTCGAGAATTCTCAATTATGATACGAATCCGGTCACCAAACCCTTGTTTCGGTGTGCCGGATGGCAGTTTCGCAACTCCAAACGCCAGTGCCGCGAAAAGGATTGCAAAAATATCACCGAAACGTGCAAATGGGGTGGCAGGCCGGGCGCCCGGCAGGGACGCCAGGACGCTGCCCTCCTCGCCCAGCCCGATCCGTGCCGTCACCCGGCCCGAGGCGTCGAAGACCGCGGAAACGCCGGTCTGCGCCACCCGCACCAGCGGCAGCCCTTCCTCCACCGCGCGGAGCCGCGCCGCCGCCAGATGCTGGTAGGGGCCGGCGGAGACGCCAAACCAGGCATCATTGGTGATGTTGAGCAGCCAGGCCGGGCGCGACGCGGGCGCCACCGCGCCGGGGAAGATCACCTCGTAGCAGATCAACGGGCTGAACGGCGGCAGGCCGGCCGGGGCCAGCGCCACCGGGCCGGGGCCGGCGGAGAAATCCAGCCCGCCCTGCACCACGCGAATCGGGATCAGCCCGCGTAGCGGCATGTACTCGCCGAAGGGCACGAGATGCGCCTTGTCGTAGACGGCAAGCAGCCGCCCGTCCGGCGCGATGGCGGAGAGGCTGTTGAACACGCGCTCCGCCCGCTGGTCCGCCCCCCATTCGGCGCGCACCGATCCGGCCAGCAGCACCGCGCCGGGGGGCAGCACGCGGCTGGCATAGTCGCGGGCGGCGGGATCGTTCGGCAGCAGGAAGGGGCTGGCGGTCTCGGGCCAGATGACCACCAGCGGCACCTCCGCCGGGGCCTGAACGGCTCCTGATTGACTCAACTCCAGGTAGCGACGAAAGATCGGCCACCTCTGATCCTCGCGCCACTTCGCTTCCTGCGCGACATTGCCCTGGACCAGCAGAAGATTGACCCCCGGCGGCGCCGGCTCCGGCTGGGCCAGGCGCAGCCCGCCGAACAGGCCGAGCGCCGCCAGGGCCAGGGCGCCCGCCGCCCAGCCGCGCCGGCCGAATCGCGGCAGGCCCGCCAGCAGCAGCGTCAGCAGGGACAGGCCGTGCACGCCGATCCAGGCGGCGGATTGCAGCGGCAGGGCATGGAAGGCCCAGACCGTGCCGAGGAGGTTCCAGGGAAAGCCGGTGAGGAGGTGGCCGCGCAGGATCTCCATCGCCACCCAGGCGCCGGCCAGGGCCAGCCAGCGCCGCCAGCCTGGCCGGGCCCACCAGGCCAGCAGGCAGGCCACCGCGACATAGGCGGCCAGCGGCAGGGCCAGCCCCGGCACGGCGATCGGCACCAGCCAGCCCCAGCGCCAGGGATCGGTCAGCAGGGCGTGGCTGATCCAGTAGAGGCCAAGGAGGTGATGCCCCCAGCCCCAGGCCAGGCCGGTCAGGGCGGCGCGCTTCCAGTCCGGTGCCGCGTCCAGCAGGCGCAGCAGGCCGGGAATGGCCAGCAGCAGCACCGGCACGAGGTACAGCGGCGGCAGGGCCAGGGCCGAGAGGAGGCCGAGCCCGAAGGCGGCGAGCAAGGGGCGGCGCAGGAGCAGGGAGGACAAGGCGACGGCTATCCCTCGACATCGCGGGAGGCGCCGGCTTAGCGCGGATGGCGCGCGGGCGGAATTGCCGGAGGCCCACGGCCGGGGCCAGGGGGAGGGGCGGGGCGGCCCCCCCGGCCGCGCGGCTATTCCGCGGCGGCCTTCTGGGTGGCCGCGTTCACCCCCGGGCGTCGCACCCGCAGGCGGCGAATGCGGCGCGGATCGGCGTCCAGCACGCGGAACTCGAGCCCGGAGGAATGCGAGACCAGCTCGCCCCGGGCCGGCACGCGCCCGGCCAGGGTGAAGACCAGGCCGCCCACCGTGTCGATGTCCTGCTCCCGCTCGTCCTCGGTCAGCACCGGGCCGATCCGGCCCTCGAAGGTCTCGATCGGGGTCCGGGCATCGAGGTCGATCAACCCGTCGGGGCGCTCGACGATCTGCGGCGGGGCGTCCTCGTCGTGCTCGTCCGAGATGTCGCCGGTGATGGTCTCGACCAGGTCCTCGATGGTCACCAGCCCGTCGATGCCGCCATACTCGTCCACCACCAGCGCCAGATGCATGCGCGCCTGGCGCATCTGCAGCAGCAGGTCCAGCACCGGAATGGAGGGCACGACGAAGAGCGGCTTGCGGATCACCGCGGCCATGCTGAAGGGCGCCTCGCGCCCGACGCTGGCGAAGACGTCCTTGATGTGGACCATGCCGACGATCTCGTCGAGCTGCTCGCGGTAGACCGGGAAGCGGCTGTGGCCCTCGCGCTGGATCAGCCGGATGGCCTGCTCCAGCGTCAGGTCCTCGGACATGGCGACGATATCGGCGCGCGGCACCATGACATCGGCCGCCGTCTTGCCGCGCAGCTTGAGCACATTGGCCAGCATGGCGCGCTCCTGCGCGTCCAGCTCGGGGCGTGGCGGGCCGTCATGCTCGTGGTGCTCGTTGTGGTCCCGGCCCTCGACCAGGGCCTCCACCTGATCGCGCACGCTCTCGGCGGCGCGGCGCCGCAGCAGGCCCTGCAGCCTCCAGAGGATGCCCTCGCGGGTCTCGCGCGTCTCGCTCATGTCACGCCCCGCCAGGGGTTGGGCATGTTGAGGCGGCGCATGATGCGGGCCTCGGCGCGCTCCATGCGGCGGGCCTCGCCGGCGGCGATGTGGTCATGGCCGCCCAGATGCAGCGTGCCATGCGCCACCAGATGCGCCAGATGCGCGGCCACGCGGCGCCGGGCGCCTCGCGCCTCGCGCCGCACCACGCCGAGGGCGAGAGCGATGTCGCCCAGATGGCCGAAGCCTTCTCCCGGGAAGGAGAGCACGTTGGTCGGCTTGACCTTGCCGCGATGCCGCCCGTTCAGCCGCTTCACCGAGCGATCGTCGGTCAGCAGCACGGTCATCGCCCCGGCCGGAGCGCCCGGCGGGGCCTCCCGCAGGTCGAAGCCGTCGCTGGCCATCTCGGCCCAGGCGGCTTCAGCGGCGCGGCGCGCCAGTTCCTCGGCCCGCGGCACCACCGCGCGCCATGCCGGGGCATCGATGACAACGACGACCTCCGGCTCCGAAAGCCCAGCCACCCCTCGGTGGCCGGGCGCACTACTTCCCGGTTCCATCACTCTCCTTCCTGCCGCGGCGGGCCAGTCCCGCCCCGGCGCCGTCCGGCCCGCCCTGTCTGGCGAGGCCACCGGCCGACTGATCGGCACGGTTATACGCGGCGACGATGCGCGCCACCAGCGGATGTCGCACCACGTCCTGCTCGCCGAAGCGGCTGACGCCGATGCCCTCCACCCCGTCGAGGATGGCGAGCGCCTCCACCAGCCCCGACCGCTGCCCCGGCGGCAGGTCCACCTGGGAGGGATCGCCGGTGACGACCATCCGGGTGCCCTCGCCCATGCGGGTGAGGAACATCTTGATCTGCGCCGGGGTGGTGTTCTGCGCCTCGTCCAGGATGGCGTAGCAATGCGCCAGCGTGCGGCCGCGCATGAAGGCGAGCGGCGCGATCTCGATCTCGCCCGAGACGATGCGCCGCTGCACCTGGTCGGCCGGCATCATGTCGTGCAGCGCGTCGTAGAGCGGGCGGAGATAGGGATCGACCTTCTCCTTCATGTCGCCGGGCAGGAAGCCGAGCCGCTCGCCGGCCTCCACCGCCGGGCGCGAGAGCACGATGCGGTCGACCCGCCCGGCCTGCAGCAGGGCCACGCCCTGGGCCACGGCGAGGTAGGTCTTGCCGGTGCCGGCCGGGCCGATGCCGAAGACCATGTCGCGCCGCGCCAGCTGTTCGATATAGGCCGCCTGGGCGTGGCTGCGCGGCGCGATGGCGCCCTTGCGGGTGCGGATCGCCGGCAGGTCGGCCAGCGGCAGGCGCGGCTCGGCGCCGCCCTCGGGCGCGGCGGGCTGGCCTTCCGCCAGCCGCAGCGCCGCCTCCAGCTCGGCCATGCCCACCGTCTCGCCCCGCT
Organism: Roseomonas sp. KE0001; assembly: GCF_016107285.1. Classification (GTDB taxonomy): domain Bacteria; phylum Pseudomonadota; class Alphaproteobacteria; order Acetobacterales; family Acetobacteraceae; genus Pseudoroseomonas. Next base: position 291,855 of record NZ_RCVQ01000002.1, read on the forward strand.
CCAGCTGCCGCCACAGGCTGCGCAGCGCCAGCTCCGCCACGTGGCTGCCCTCGGGCGCGCCGATGATGGACAGGCGGTTGCCCCGGCTGGCCAGCCGCACGCCCAGCCGCTGCTCGATCCGCGCCAGGTGCCGGTCATGCTCGCCATAGAGCAGCGGCAGCAGCGCGTTGTCGTCGAACTGCAGGGTGACGGAGCGGGCGGCGGAGACGGTGTCAGCCATCAGGGGCCGGTCCAGGGCGCGGGGATTGGCGCGGAGCGCGATGGGGGCGGTGTTGCTCAAGCGCAGGCAAGCTCCTTCTCTTCGAGAAGCAGGGCGGAGAGGGAATTCGGGTGCGCGGCGGCGATGCGCGCCCGGGCCAGGCTGCCGGCCAGGCGGGCCGGGCCGGTCACATGCACCGGCTGCAGCCAGGGGGTGCGGCCCACCATCTGGCCGGGATGCCGCCCCGGCCCGGTGAACAGGATCTCGCACTCCCGCCCGACGCAGGCGCGGTTGAAATCATCCTGCTGGCGCCGCAGCAGCGCCTGCAATTCCTGCAGCCGCGCATCCTTCACCGCCTCGGCCACCTGGAGGGGCTGGCCGGCGGCGGGGGTGCCGGGACGCGGCGAATACTTGAAGGAATAGGCCAGGGCGAAGCCGACCTTCTCCACCAGCGCCATGGTCGCCGCGTGGTCGGCATCCGTCTCGCCCGGATGGCCGACGATGAAGTCGGAGGAGAGCGCCATGTCGGGCCGCGCCTCGCGCAGCTGGTCGGCGATGCGGAGGAACAGCTCGGCCTTGTGCTGGCGGTTCATCGCCTGGAGCACCCTGTCCGAGCCGCTCTGCACCGGCAGGTGCAGGAAGGGCATCAGCTGCGGGATGCGGCCATGCGCCGCGATCAGCGCATCGTCCATGTCGCGCGGGTGGCTGGTGGTGTAGCGCAGCCGCGCCAGCCCATCGATCTCCGCCAGCGCGTACAGCAGGCGCGACAGCGTCCAGGCCGAGCCGTCCGGCGCCTCGCCATGCCAGGCGTTCACGTTCTGCCCGAGCAGCGCGATCTCCCGCGCGCCGCCGGCGACCAGCCGCCGCGCCTCGGCCAGGATGGCGGCGACGGGGCGGGAGAACTCGGCACCGCGCGTGTAGGGCACCACGCAGAAGGAACAGAACTTGTCGCAGCCCTCCTGGATGGTCAGGAAGGCGATCGGGCCCTGGCTGGCGTTCACCTCGGGCAGCAGGTCGAATTTCTGTTCCACCGGGAAATCGGTGTCGATCTGCGCGCCCGCCGCGCGGCTGGCGCGGGCCACCATCTCCGGCAGGCGGTGATAGGTCTGCGGCCCCAGCACGATATCGACCCAGGGGGCGCGGGCGGTGATCTCGGCGCCCTCGGCCTGGGCCACGCAGCCGGCGACCGCCAGCACCATCTTCTGCCCCGCCGCTTCCTTCCCGGCCTTCAGCAGGCGCAGCCGGCCGAGGTCCGAGAACACCTTCTCCGCCGCCTTCTCGCGGATATGGCAGGTGTTGAGGATGACCATGTCGGCCTCCTCCGGCGTCTCGGCCGGGCCATAGCCCAGCGGCGCCAGGACATCCGCCATGCGGGCGCTGTCATAGACGTTCATCTGGCAGCCCCAGGTGCGGATGAAGAGCCGCTTGCGCGGGGCGGTGGGCGAGGTGGTCATGACGTGAAGCACCCTGGACATCGGGGGGAGGGCGGTGCCCGGCGGCACAGGCCGGCCAGGGCCACCCCGGTCCGGGGCGGCGAACTGGGCGGATGTGCGGGGCGCGTGGCCGCGGGTCAAGCGGCTTCACCCCCCGAGACCGCGGATTCGAGCGGCGATCCAGGGCGCGTCATGCTGGAGGCAGAGTTGCGGATGCGGCCTCGCCGGGTCAAGCCAATCCGGTCGCGGCGACATGACGTTGCGGAGAATTCCGCCGCCCCCGGACCAGACCGGCCTGCCGTCAGGCCGCATCAGGCATCGCTTCCCGGCGATTCCGCCGCGGGCGGCGCCGCGCTAGGCTCCGCCCCGGCCGGGTTGGGTGCCCTGTGCCGGGCGGAGCCACGCATGACCATCACGCAATCCCTGCTCGCCTTCCTGCTCGCCGCCGGGCTGCTGACGGTGACGCCGGGGCTCGACACCGCGCTGGTGCTGCGGACCGCGACCGCCGAGGGCGCGCGGCAGGCGGCCCGGGCGGCCTTCGGCATCAACCTCGGCTGCCTGCTCTGGGGCGCGGCGGTGGCGCTCGGCCTGGGGGCGCTGCTGGCCGCCTCGCAGCTCGCCTTCGAGGCGCTGCGATGGGCCGGCGCCGCCTATCTCTGCTGGCTCGGCCTGCGCCTGCTCTGGCGGCCGCGCGAGCGCTTCGCGGCGGAGCCGGCGGCCACCGGGCTCCGCCTCGGCTGGTTCGCCAGGGGGCTGCTGAGCAATCTGCTGAACCCCAAGATCGGCGTCTTCTACATCTCCTTCCTGCCGCAGTTCGTCCCCGCCGGCCTGCCCGCCGCGCCCTGGACCTTCCTGCTCGCCGTCCTGCACGTGGCGATGGGCATCGCCTGGTGCGCCGCCCTGATCCTGGCCAGCCAGCCCCTCGGGCGCCTGCTGCGCCGTCCCGCCGTGCTGCGCTGGATGGACCGGCTGACCGGGGGCGTCTTCATCGGCTTCGGCGTCCATCTGGCCCTGGGCCGGCGCTGACGCGCCGCCGGGTCCGCCCCTCGGGCCCGCCGCCTCAGTCCAGGCGCCGGCGCATATGGATGACGACGCCGAGGGGCGGCAGGCTCTCCTCATGCGTCACCGCATAGCCCAGCCTCGCGTAGAGCCGCAGGTTCTCGAGGAAGCGGCTGTTGGTGTAGAGCCGCAGCTCCGCCAGGCCGAGCCCGCGCGCCACCGCCTCCGCATGGGCGAGCAGGGCGCGGCCGAGGCCCCGGCCCTGGCAGTCCGGCGCGACGGCGACATTGACGATCAACAGGTGGTCGGCCTCGGGCCGTAGCTCGATCAGCGCCACCATCCGGCCGTCGCGCTCCACGACGTCGATGCGGTGCTCCCGCACCGCCCGGTCGTAATCGGCCGTCATCGGCCGCGGCTCGCGGCCGATGACCGGCACCCAGCGCGCATAGGCGGCCCGGGTCAGGTCACGGACGGCGCCGGCCTCGGCCGGGGTCGCGCGGCGCAGTCCGGCGGGCGGCGCGGAGATCGGGTCGGGCATCGGCTCTCTCCTGCGGGTCCGGTTCCGGGTCACGGAAGGCCGGACACCCCGACAGTCGCACCGGAAGCGCGGCGAGAGGAAGGGGCCGGATGTCCTTCCGCCCGCGGATGGCAGGCCGGCGCGCGGCCGCGCTTCCCTCCGGCCATCGTCGGCGCCATATCGCCGCCAGCATGTCCGAACCCCTCGCGCTCTATGTCCACTGGCCCTTCTGCGCCGCCAAGTGCCCCTATTGCGACTTCAACAGCCATGTCCGCGAGCGTGTCGACGCCGCGCGCTTCGGCGCCGCGCTGCGGCGGGAGCTGGCCTATGAGGCGGGGCGGGTGGGGCGGCGGAAGCTGGCCTCGATCTTCTTCGGTGGTGGCACGCCCAGCCTGATGCCGCCCGGCGTCGTCGCGGCCGTCATCGAGGATGCGCTTCGCCTCTTCGACCCGCTGCCCGACATCGAGATCACGCTGGAGGCCAACCCGACCAGCGTCGAGATCTCGCGCCTGGCCGAGATCCGCGCCGCCGGGGTGAACCGCGCCAGCCTCGGCGTGCAGTCGCTGGAGGAGGCGGCGCTGCGCTTCCTCGGCCGCAGGCACGACGCGGCCCAGGCCATCGCCGCGCTGGAGGCGGCGCGCGGCCTCTTCCCGCGCCTCTCCTTCGACCTGATCTATGCCCGGCCGGGGCAGCGGGAGGCGGACTGGCGGGCCGAGCTGCGCCGGGCGCTCGATCTCGCCGCCGACCATCTCTCGCTCTACCAGCTCACCATCGAGCCCGGCACCCGCTTCGCGACGGAGCATGCGCGCGGCGCCTTCGTCCTGCCGGAAGGCGACGAGGCCGCCGCGCTCTACTCCGCCACGGCCGAGGAGGCGGCGCGCTACGGCCTGCTGCCCTACGAGGTCTCGAACTACGCGCGGCCGGGCGCGGAGAGCCGGCACAACCTCGCCTACTGGCGCTATGGCGACACGATCGGCATCGGCGCCGGGGCGCACCAGCGGCTGGACCTGGGCGAAGGGCTGGTGGCGGCGCGGCGGCACCGGGCGCCGGAGGAATGGCTGGCCCGGGTCGAGGCCACCGGCCACGGCATCACCGCGACCGAGATCCTGGCGCCCGCCGACCGCGCGCGCGAGGCGCTGCTGATGGGGCTGCGCCTCTCCGAGGGGGTGGACCCGGCGCGGCTGGCGGCGCGCACCGGCGTCCCGCTGGAGGAGGCGGTGGACCCGGCGATGCTCGCCGCCTGCCTGGAGGAGGACTACCTGCGCTGGACGCCGGAAGGCCGGCTGGCGGCGACGCGGGAGGGGCGGCTCCGGCTGGACCTGATGCTGCCCGTTCTGCTGCGCTGACGGCCCTGCTGCGCTGAGCCGCGGCGCCTCAGCCGCCCGTGTTGCGTCCCCGGAACTCGCGGCTGTTGAACATGATGCCGCGCAGGCTGCGCACCGAGCGGCGGCCGACATACTGCTCGAAGATATGCTCGCCCTCCGGCAGGCGGTCGAGCAGCAGGCGGTAGAGATCCTCGACATCCTGCCGCGTCAGCGGCCGCTCGGGGTCCCAGTGGCGGCCGGAATAGCGCGCCAGGAAACCGTCGAACTCGCGCTCGCGGAACTGGCGGAAATGCGCCTGCTGCCGTGCCAGGATGTCGGCGATGCGCGCCGCGCCGGGCGCCTCGAGCGGGATGTCGCCGCGCGTGGCCGCCTCCATCCGGTCGTAGCCCAGCTCGCGGAAGCGCTTCTCGCTGAAGGAGGCGCCCTTCTCGCCGATGTAGCGGGCGAAGCACATGTCGGTCATCACCCGGGCGATGCCGAGCTGCGCGCAGGCCACGGCCTTCAGGGCATCCTGCGAGGACTTGTCGATCGCCATCGGCTGGCCTTCCAGCCAGCGGAAGACGCCGAGATGGTTGCGGTTGGGGTAGTCGGTCCTGCCCAGGATGTCGAAATAGGGCTTGAGCCAGGCATCCACCCGGCGCCAGGCGTCGCGCCGCAGGGCGAAGCCCCAGTGATGGTCCAGCGGCACGATCTGGACCCGCCCCGGGTCGGGGCTGGCGCGGTGATCGCCGTAGGCCGCGAAGTAGCCGACCTCGGGGAAGCCGGCGAGGGCCTCGCGCAGCCGCTCCATCATCAGCAGGTAGAAGGGGCCCAGCTCCAGATCGTCCTCGAAGAAGTAGGCCGTCTCGGCCTGCATCGTCTCGAAGGCGTGGCGCTCGCCCCGGCGCAGGTTGAAGGCGATGCCGAGATTCTCTGTGCTGGCCACGACCTGCCCGCCGGGGAAGATGGCGCGGAAGGCGGCGACGCTCTCGGCCATGGCCGCGTCCTCCGCGTAGCGGACGCCGGAGCGGCGGGAGACCGGGCCGTCCTGCATCAGCACGATGCGCGACTCATCCAGCGTGACGCCCTGCTGCGCCTTCAGCGACTCGCAGAAGCGTCGGAGGTAGTGGCCGCGATCGAAGGCGAAGATGACGATCGGCACCGTGATCGGGCGCGGGGTCTCGGCCATGCCGGAAGGGTCTCCTGAGATCCGGGGCCTGCCGCGTGCCGTCCCCACAGGGGTTGCTAGTCCTGGTGGCGCGCCTCGGCAAGGCGCAACCGGAAGCGGGGCTCAGTCGGCCGGCGGCAGGTAGAAGGTCTTGCTGCGGCCCTCGCGGCTGCGCAGCAGGGTGGTGCGGATCTGCCGTACCGTGCGGTGCCCGACATTGCGCGCGAAATACGCCTCGTCCTCCGGCAGGCGGTCGAGCAGGACGCGCCAGACCTCCTCGATGTCCTGCCGCGTCGCCGGCCGGTCGGGGTCGAAGAGCCGCTGCCCCATCTCGGCCAGCTGCGCCTCGTAGCGCGTCTCGCGATAGGCGACGTCGCGCGCGCGGCGGGCGGCGGCGAGCCGGTCGAGCGCCGCCGCCTCCAGGTGCGGCGGCGTCTCCGGCCAGCGCGTGACGAAGTCCATCCGGTCGAAGCCGTTGCGCCGGTAGCTGTCGGCGCGGAAGGATTCGCCCCGCTCGCCGATGTAGCGGGCGTAGCAGACATCGGTGTTGACGCGGGCGAAGCCGAGATCGGAGCAGGCCAGGGTCTTGGCCACGTCCTGCGAGGAGAGGGCGCTGGCGACCGGCTTGTCGCGGTACAGGCCGGCCAGGTGGAGATGCGGCCGGCCCTGATAATCGATCCGCCGCCAGACCTCGAGGAAGGGGGCGAGCCAGGGCTGCATGGCGCGCCAGCAGCGGCGCGTCAGGCCGAAGCCCCAGTGGTGCTCCATCTGGACGAGGCGCGGATGATCGGCATCGCTGGCCTGGCGGTGCCGGCCATAGGCCGCGAAGTAGCCGAGCCGGGGCAGCGCCGCCGCCTGCGCCGCCAGATGCTCCAGCATGGCCAGGTAGAAGGGGCCGAGCTCCAGATCCTCCTCGAAGAAATAGCCGATCTCGGCGTCCAGCTCCTCGAAGACCAGGGCCTCGCCGCGCTGCAGGTTCATGGCGATGCCGAGATTGGCCGGCGCGGCATGCACCTGCCCGCCGGGGAAGTGCCGGCGGAAGGTGGCGATGGCCTGCTCGATCGCCGCATCGGCGGCGAGGCGGAGCTGGGAGCGCGGCGAGACGGCGCCGTCCTGCAGCAGGTGGATGCGGCTCTCGTCGAGGCTGACGCCCTGCTGCGCCCGGAGCGAGGCGCAGAGGCGATCGAGATAGTCGGGGCGCGCGAAGGAATAGATGACAATCGGGACGGTGAGGCGGGGTGCCCGTTGCATCGGCTGCTGCATCCCGAAAGGCATCCTTGCGCGGTGGCCAGCGGCTCCGCTGGCCACCGCCCATATCGCCGCCCTGCCGCCGTGGCGTCAAGCCTCCGGTCGTGGTGCGGAGGCGCGGGACAACCGATCGTTGATGGCCTCCCCGAGCCCTCCCGCGGGAATGGGCATGGCGGCGATGCCGGTCAGGCCGCGCTGGCGGCCTTCGTCGTCCAGCCAGCGCAGGCCGGAGAACAGCCGGGCGGCGGCCTCCACCGTGTCGCCCGCCGCGCTGAGCTGCCAGCACAGCGCGGCGCCCGGCAGGGGAGGGCCGAAGGCCAGCAGCGCCTCGCCGGGGCGAAGGGTCCGCGCCTCCAGCCGCAGCGGCAGCACCGGGGCGTAATGCGAGGCCAGCAGGCCGGGGGAGGGGCGGGCTTCCTCCGCCCCGCCGCCCGCCGCCGGGCGGTCCAGCGGGCCGAGCAGGGCGGCGATCGCCTCCGCCGCCACGCCGCCGGGGCGCAGCAGGACCGGGCGCGGGCCGCTGAGGTCGAGCACCGTGCTCTCCAGCCCGACCGCGCAGGCCCCCCCCTCCAGCACCGCGTCGATGCGCCCGGACAGCCCGTCCAGCACATGCGGGGCGGTGGTCGGCGAGACACGGCCGGAGGGATTGGCCGAGGGCGCGGCCACCGGCACCGCGGCGGCGCGCAGCAGGGCCCGGGCCAGGGGATGCGCCGGCACGCGCACGGCGAGCGTCGGCAGGCCGGCGCCGGTCAGCAGGTCGATGCGGCTGCCCGGCGCGCGCGGCAGCACCAGGGTCAGCGGCCCGGGCCAGAAGCGCGCGGCGAGGCGCCGGGCGCGGTCGTCGGCGACCACCTCGGCGAAGGCGGCCTCCGCCTCGGGGAAGTGGCTGATCAGCGGGTTGAAGCGCGGCCGGCCCTTGGCGGCGAAGATGCGCGCCACGGCCTCCGGGTTTCGCGCATCGGCGCCGAGGCCATAGACCGTCTCAGTCGGGAAGGCGACCAGCCCGCCCTGGCGCAGCAGCGCCGCCGCGTGCGCGACGCCGCCCTCCGCCGGGTCCAGCAGCACGGTGCTCACGCGGCGCCGTGGCAGAGGAAGGGCTGGTTCTCCCAGCCGGGCTTGCCGTAGGCCAGCGGCGTGCCGTCGAAATTCGTCACCCGGCCGCCGGCCGCCACCAGCACCGCCTCGGGCGCCGCGGTATCCCATTCCATGGTGCGGCCGAAGCGCGGATAGAGATCGGCCACGCCCTCGGCCAGGCGGCAGAACTTCACCGCCGAGCCGATCTGCACGATGCGCGCCACCCGCCGCCCGGCGAGGAATTCCGGCAGGCGCGGATCGTCCCTGTAATGACGGCTGGCCATGACGGTGAGGCCCTCCGGCGGCGGGCGGCGGGCCTGGATCGGGCGCTCGCCCGCCGCGTCGCGCTTCCACGCGCCCCGGCCGACGAGGCCGGTGAACAGCTCGCCGGTGGCCGGGATGGCGACGGCGCCGAGCAGCGGCCGGCCCTTCTCGACGAGGCCGATATTGACCGTGAACTCCTCCCGCCCGGCGGCGAATTCCCGCGTGCCGTCGAGCGGATCGACCAGCCAGTAGCGCGGCGCGGCGGCTGTGATGATCCCGGCCGAGCATTCCTCCTCCGCCACCACGGGGATCTCCGGCGTGGCCTCGCGCAGCCCCTCGGTGATCAGCGCCTCGGCCAGGCGGTCGGCGGCGGTGACGGGGCTCATATCCTCCTTCCGCTCCACGGCGAAGCCGGCATCGCGCACGGTGAGGATGGCGGCGGCGGCGCGCTGGGCGAGGCGCGCGGCGAGGGCGAGGAGGTCTTGCTCGGTCATGGTGCGGGAGGGTGTAGCACCACGGGAGCCGCGCCGCGCGAGTCTTGCGGGGACCGCCGCGCCGGCCTCAGCCGTTCAGGCTCATCGGCCGCATGCCGCCCGGGGGGAGGCCGAACCGTGCCCGGACCCAGTTCAGGAAGGCGCCATAGGGGCGCCCCAGGGCCAGCATCATCGCCGTGGCGCCGAGGATCCCGAGCAGCAGGCCTCGCCCCGAGGCACCGCTGACCGCGATGATCGCCGCGTAGATCGGGACCTGGAAGCTGACCAGCGCCAGGCTGTCCCACAGCAGCCGCGACAGGCGGCCCGGCCGGGCGCGCCGCATCAGCCAGTCCCGCCAGAGGCCATAGGGGCGGCCGATGGGGATCATCAGGGCCGCGCCCAGCAGCCGGGCCTGGCCCACCTGCTCCCAGCTCATGCCGGCGATGAAGCGCTCGTTGATGACCCCCGTGGTGGTGAAGAACAGGAGGAGGGCGGTGGTATCGGCGACGAAGGCGCGGCGCCGCGGAGGAGGCTGCGAGGGGAGGGTCATGTCCTGGCCTTGGCTGGGGCATCGGGTGGCGATAGGCTCCGAGCCCGACAGTGGACCCTCGCGTGACGGCCCTGTCGACCGCCGGGGCGGCCCGCGGCCAGGAGGGCATCCGGCCCCCGCCATGGCCGCGCGGGGCGGCGGCGCTGCCCCCTGGCGTCCCTCCCCTTGGCGTCCCTCCCCCTGGCATCCCGTCGACCCGGTGTTATCGTTCGGGCGACACCGCCGACGCGCACCAGCCAGGACTCCGCGATGACCGATATCCTCTTCGTCAAGCCCGCCCTTCCCCGCTCCGGCGCCCTGGTGCTGCCGCTGGCCGAGGGCTTCACCCTGGCGGGGCTGGCGCGGGAGGCGGATGCGGCGACGGAGGGTGCCGTCACGCGCGCGCTGGAGGCGGCGGGCTTCAAGGGGCGGAAGGGGCAGATCTGCACCCTCTGGGCGCCGGGCGGGAAGGGCGGGCATCTCTCCCGCATCGTGGCCATCGGCCTGGGCGCCACGCCCGACGCGCGGACGGCCGAGGCGGCGGGCGGGGCGGCCTGGCCGCTGATCGCGGGCGATCCCGAGGCCTTCATCGCGACCGACGGGCTGAACGCCGCGCTGACCGCCGCCTTCGCCTCCGGCGCCCGGCTGCGGAGCTACCGCTTCGACAAGTACCGCACCCGGGAGAAGGCCGAGGACAGGCCGAAGCTGGTGCGCCTCTCCCTCGCCAGCGCCGCGCCCTCCGAGGCCAAGGCCGCCTTCGCCACGCTCTCGGCCATCGCCGACGGCGTCTTCCTGGCGCGCGACCTGGTCAGCGAGCCGCCCAACGTGCTCTTCCCCGAGGAGATGGCCGAGCGCTGCCGCGGGCTGGAGAAGCTCGGCGTCGAGGTCGAGGTGCTGGGGCCGAAGGAGCTGAGCAAGCTGGGCTTCGGCGCGATGCTCGGCGTGGCGCAGGGCAGCGCGCGCGAGCCGCGCGTCGTGGTCATGCAATGGAAGGGCGCCGGGCCCGCCAGCGACGCGCCGCCGGTCGCGCTGATCGGCAAGGGCGTCACCTTCGACACCGGCGGCATCTCGCTCAAATCCGCCGGCGGCATGGAGGACATGAAGTACGACATGGCCGGCGCCGGGGCCGTCATCGGCGCCATGGCGGCGATCGCCGGGCGCAAGGCACGGGCCGATGTCGTCGGGCTGGTCGGGCTGGTGGAGAACATGCCCTCCGGCACGGCGCAGCGGCCGGGCGATGTCGTGACCTCCTATTCCGGCCAGACCATCGAGGTGATCAACACCGACGCCGAGGGGCGGCTCGTCCTGGCCGATCTGCTCTGGTACGCGCGGGAGCGCTTCCGGCCGCGCTGCATGATCGACCTCGCGACCCTGACCGGCGCCATCATCGTCGCCCTCGGCCACGAGCATGCCGGCCTGTTCAGCAACGACGACGACCTGGCGCAGAAGCTGCTGGCGGCCGGCGCGGAGGTCGAGGAGAAGCTCTGGCGCATGCCGCTGGGCGAGGCCTACGACAAGCTGATCCGGTCCGACATCGCCGACATGAAGAACGTCGGCGGCCGGCCGGGCGGCTCGATCAGCGCGGCGCAGTTCATCCAGCGCTTCATCGACACGCGCGAGGGCCATGTCGCCTGGGCGCATCTCGACATCGCCGGCACCGCCTGGGCCACCAAGGACGGCGCGACCACGCCCAAGGGCGCGACCGCCTTCGGCGTGCGGCTGCTCGACCGTCTGGTGGCCGGGCACTACGAAGGCTGAGCGTGGCGTCGGAGCCGGCCGATGCGGCGCGCTTCCGGCCGATGCGGCTGCGGCTGCGCGGGCGGCTGGGGCGCAAGGCGGCGGCGCGCCCGCGCCTGCTGCCCTGGCCGCCCGGCGCGCCCGCCCCGCTGCCCGACCTCGCCGAACGGCCCGCGGCGCCCTGCTGGCGGGAGGGCCGGCTGCTGCTGCCGGTGCCGGCGGACCAGGCCGATCCTCCCGCCTGGAATTCTTCCGCCTGGGATCCTCCCGCCTGGGAACGGGCCGCCGCCGCCGCCCTGCCGGCCCTGCCGGAGGGGACGCGCCGCGCCGTGCTCGATGCCCGCCACCTGTCGCCGGCGCAGGCGCTGGCGCTGGCCCGTGGCCTCGCCCTGGCGGCGCCCGGCGGCTTCCGGCTCGACCTGTGGCATGACCGGCCGGAGGCGCTGGCGCCGCTCTGGCAGGCGGAGCGGGCGATGCTGAAGGCGGTGGCGCGGGCCCGCCGCTGGGTCGCCACGCCGGCCAACCGCTTGACCCCCGCCCGCTTCGCCCGCGCGTTGAAGCGGCTGGAGCGGCACGGCATCGCGGTGCAGGTGCTGGGCCGCGGGGCGCTGGAGCGGGCCGGCTTCGGCGGGCTGCTGGCGGTGGGCGGCGGCTCGGCCCATCCGCCCCGCCTGGTCGTCCTGCGCTGGGCCGGGCGGCTGGCGGTGCCGCCGGTGGTCTTCGTCGGCAAGGGCATCACCTTCGACACCGGCGGGCTCGGCCTCAAGCGCGGCGCGGGGATGGAGGTGATGCGGGAGGACATGGCCGGCGCCGCCGCCTGCGCCGGGGCGATGCTGGCCCTGGCGCTGCGCGACAGCCCCGCCCCCGCCGCCGCCGTGCTGCCGATGGCCGAGAATGCCATCGGCGCCGCCGCCTACCGGCCGGGCGATGTCGTCGCCACCCTCTCCGGCCGGACGGTGGAGGTGGTGGACACCGATGCCGAGGGCCGGCTGATCCTGGCCGATGCGCTGAACTATGCCGTGCGCGCCTTCCGGCCCGAGGCGGTGATCGACCTCGCCACTCTGACCGGCGCCGCCATCACGGCGCTGGGCCACCACCGCGCCGCCCTCTACGGCAACGACCCGGTGCTGGCCGCGGCGCTCTGCGCAGCGGGGGAGGCGGTGGGCGAGCGGCTCTGGCCGATGCCGCTGCCGCAGGCCGGAGACGCGGCGCTGGACAGCGACATCGCCGATCTGCGGCAATGCGCGCCGCGGGATCCCTCCGGGCGGGCGCAGCCCGATGCCGGCCACGCCGCCGCCTTCCTCCACGAATTCCTGGGCGACGACCCGCCGGCCTGGGCGCATCTCGACATGGCCGGCATGGTGGGCGAGGCGGCGCGCGGCGAGGATGCCCCGCTCTCGCTTCCCGGCGGCTTCGGCGTGCGGCTGCTGGCCGGGCTCGTCGCGGCGCGCTTCGAGGACCCGCACCGGATCTGAGGGGGTCCCGAGAAGCGACCGGGAAGGCGCCGTCGCGCCCCGCGGGGCCGCTAGTGTGGCACGGGCTCCGCCCGTCCGCCGGCAGCGGGCCGGGCAGGAGAACAACCGGCTCTGCGGGGCCAGCTCCGCATTCGCTCTGCGTCCTCACCATCGAGGCGCACGGTACGGGCCGACCCGCCGCGCCCCGCGTGATGGCCGGCGGCGGGCATGGTATAAGCCGGGGCATGAGCGAGATCGGCTTCTACCACCTGACCCGCACGCCGCTGGAGGCGGCGCTGCCGAAGCTGCTCGGCCGGGTGCTGGCCGGCGGCGGGCGCGCCGTGGTGCGGGTGGGCGATCCGCTGCGGCTGGCGAGCCTCGACACCTCCCTCTGGCTCAGCGCCGATCCCGACTGGCTGCCGCATGGCACGCCGCAGACGGGACATGCGGAGCTGCAGCCCATCTGGCTGACCGAGGCGGACGAGGCCCCGAACGGCGCCCGCTTCCTCTTCCTGGTCGATGGCGCCGCCAGCGCCCGGCTGGGTGAGTACGACCGCGTCTTCGACCTGTTCGACGGGCAGGACGAGGCCGCGGTCGCCGCCGCGCGCGGCCGCTGGGCGGCCGCCCGCGGCGCCGGCCATGCGCTGACCTACTGGCAGCAGGGGGCGCGCGGCTGGGAGAAGAAGGCCTGAAGGCCTACCCGGCCTGACCCCGGGCCGGTTCCCAGACCATGTCCGGCGCGCGCCAGAGCAGGGGGTCGCGCATCGCCGCCGCCAGCGCGTCCGAGACGAGGTCCAGCAGCTTCTCGCCCTTCTCCGCCGTGGCGGCCCGCGGATCGCCGCGCACGCCGGTGCGGGGCGCCCGCTCGGCGAAGGACCAGAAGCGCTGGAAGGGGCCGGGATGCGCCGTGCTGTCATCGGCCAGCGCCTCGGCGATGCGCTCCCGCCGCACCTGGCCAGGGTCGATCGCCAGCCAGAAGCTGGTCTCCGCCTCGCAGGCGTGCTGCACGCCGGGCTGGGTGTCGAGCAGCGCGCCGAGCGCGGGGCCGGCGACATGGAAGACGGTGGTCGCCACCACGGGCATGGCGAATTCCAGGCAGAGCTCGCGCGCCGCGACCGCCAGCGGATCGATATTGCCGCCATGGCTGTTCACCAGGAACAGCCGCCGGAAGCCCTGCGCCTTCAGCGAGCGGCAGACGCAGGCGAGCACGGCGCGGAAGGCGGCGTAATCCAGGGTGATGGTGCCGCCGAAGGGGAGATGGTGCTCGGACATGCCGGTCCAGAGTGGCGGCAGCACCACCACGGGGGCGCCCGCGCCGGCGGCCTTGGCGGCGGCGCGCAGGCAGCAGGCATGGCCGATCATGCTGTCGGTCCAGACCGGCAGATGCGGCCCGTGCTGCTCCAGCGAGGCGACGGGCAGCACCACCAGCGCCTCCCGTGCCGCCAGTTCGCGCAGCTCCGGCGCCGTGCGGCGCTCCCAGCGGCAGAGATCCTCGGGCGTTTCGGTCATGGGCGGTGTCCTTCGCTGCGGGATGCGGCGACGGAACCACGGCGCGGGTGCGGCGTGAAGCCCGCTAGAGCTGCGCCTCGATCGGCAGCCAGCGCACCAGGCGGGCCAGGGCCCGGCGGGCGAGCGGCGCCTCGGGCTCGTGCGCCGTGCTGCCCTCGTCATCGGTCCAGAGAAGGTGCCCGCGCGGGTCGCGGGTGACGCGGTAGCTGCGCTCCGGGCCGCAGAGCCGGTCGCGCTCCACCGCCAGCTTCTCCGCCAGGCCGGGATGGCGGGCGAAGGCGCCCATCTCGGTGTTGAGGTTGGCCGAGCGCGGGTCGAGGTTGAAGGAACCGACGAAGACCTGGTCGCCATCCACCATCAGTGCCTTGGTGTGCAGGCTCGCGCCCTTGGAGCCGAAGACGCCGCTGTCATGCCGACCGCTGCGCTTCAGCTCGTGGAGCGCGACGCCGAGTTCCACCAGGCGCGGCCGGTAGCGGGCATAGCCGCTGTGCACCGCCACCACATCGGTCGCGGCCAGGGAATTGGTGATGACGGTGATGGCCACGCCGCGCCGGGCCAGGGCCTCGATCACCGCCATGCCGGCTTCGCCGGGCACGAAATAGGGCGAGATCAGCAGGGCCTCCCGCCGGGCGCCGAGCAGCATCGCCTCCACCGCCGGCGCCACGCCGCCCGGCACGCCACGCCCCTGGGCCTTGGCCGGCGGGTCGGAGAGCACGCGCAGGCCTTCCGGCCCGTCCTCGGGCACCGGCAGCAGGGCATGGTCGCGCTCCAGCCAGCGGCCGTGCTCGGCGCGGAGCGCCTGCAGGTAGGGGTGTACCTTGGCGGTCTCGGGGATGGCGTCCAGCTCCGCCCGGAAGGCGGCCAGCGCCTCCTGGCTGGCGCGGCGGGCGACGCGGCGGAAGCGCTCGACCGGCCGGGCCAGGCTGCTGGCCCAGTAGCTGTCGAAGACCCGCTGCGCCTGCTGGGCGGCCTGACCCGCGATCAGCATGTCGAGGTCGCGGAAGTTGAAGTCGCCCGCGCCGTCGAAATAGGCATCCGCGATATTGCGCCCGCCGACCAGGGCCATGGCGCCATCCACCACCCAGTTCTTGTTGTGCATGCGGTGGTTGAGATGCCAGCCGCCGAGGGCGAATTCGAGCCCCAGGCCGAACTGGCCGAGGAAACGGAAGCGCGCGGTGTTGAACAGCCGCAGCTCGATGCGCGGATGCACGTCGAGCAGGGCGATGCGGCGCTCCGGCCCGAGGACGTAGCTGTCATCGAGAAGGATGCGGACCCGGACGCCGCGATCCGCCGCGCGCAGCACCTCGCGCGCCAGCAGGCCGCCGGTCACGTCGTCCGACCACCGGTAGTACTGCAGATCCAGGCCATGGCCGGCGGCGCGCGCCATGACGGCCCGCAGCATGAAGGCCTCCAGCCCGCCGGGGACCAGCGCCGCGCCGCTGGCCGTGCCGAGGCTGCGCGTCATCCGCCCGACCGCGCGCACCGCCTCGCTCGGGCGCGGCGGCTCACCGGCCACGATGGGGGCCATGGCGGGCACCGTGCCGCGGAGGGGGGCGTGGAGCATGGTTAATCAGGCTGCGGCGGCCACATCGCCGGCCAGCGCCGCCTGGTCCGGCGTGAGGATCAGCCGGGCCTTCAGCGGCAGATGGTCGGAGGCGACGCGCGCCAGCGGGGTGTCATGGACCTGCACGTCCCGCACAACGCCGCGCGGCCAGCCCAGGATGCGGTCCAGCGCGAAGACCGGCAGGCGGGAGGGAAAGCTGGCCGGCCCGAAGCCCAGGCTGCCGAACAGCGACTCCAGCGGCCGCAGCGAGGAGCGCCGCCCCGGGCGCCATTCATTGAGGTCGCCCATCATCACCGTCGGCATGCTCTCGCCCTGGCCGATGCTCTCCAGGATGGCGGCCGCCTGCCGCATCCGGCAGCGCTTGAGCAGGCCGAAATGCGCCGCGACGACGCGCAGCGGCCCTGCGGCAAGCTCCAGCTCGGCGATCACCGCGCCGCGCGGCTCGGCTCCGGGCAGGGCCAGGCGCTGCAGCCGCACCGGCGTGCCCCGCCGCACCAGCAGGGCATTGCCGTGCCAGCCATGCCCGTCCGGCAGGCGGGACACCGGCAGCAGGGAGAGGCCGCAATCGCGCAGCGCCGCGGTGTCCAGCAGGCCGGTCCGGCGCCCGAAGCGGCGGTCCGCCTCCTGCACCGCGACGATGTCGGCTTCGAGCTCGGCGATGACGCCGGCGATCCGCGCCGGATCGAAGCGCCGGTCGAGGCCGACGCATTTGTGCACGTTGTAGGAGGCGACGCGGATCTCGGCCGCCGCCTGCTCGGGCGCGGGCGGCACCGGCTGGGAGGGGAGGTCCGGGATGCCATGCGCCCTGCGGAGTGCGGGTGGCCGCTTGCCACCGGCCAAGGGGGCATCGGCCAAGGGGGCGCCGACGAGGGGGCGGCCCTCCGCCGGTTCGCCCGGGGGCGGGGTCATTCTGGGCTCCGGAACTGCACGCGGGTCTCCGCCAGGGATGGAGGGCGGCAAGACGGGCCGCCTTGCCCGGATAAAGCTAGGAAAGCGGCGCGGAAATTCCAAGCTTGGCCGGCGCGACGGCCCCCGGCGCGTCAGCTCAGGCCGAGCAGGGAACGGGCGAAGTCCCGCGCCGAGAAGGGCCGCAGGTCGGCGGCCTTCTCGCCGACGCCCACCGCATGCACCGGCAGGGCGAATTCCTGCGCCAGGGCCACCACCACGCCGCCCTTGGCCGAGCCGTCCAGCTTGGTCACCACCAGCCCGGTGACGTTCACCATCTCGGAGAAGACCTTGCACTGCTGGGTGGCGTTCTGCCCGGTGGTGGCATCCAGCACCAGCAGGACGGAATGCGGCGCGGTGGGATCGAGGCGCTGCAGGACGCGCACCACCTTGCGCAGCTCCTCCATCAGCGCCGTCTTGTTGTGCAGCCGGCCGGCGGTGTCGACCAGCAGCACCTCGGTGCCCCTCTCCTGTGCCTGCCGCAGCGCATCGAAGGCGAGGCCGGCGGCATCCGCGCCTTCCCGGGCGGGCGCCACCACGTCGCAGCCGGTGCGGCCGCCCCAGATCTGCAGCTGCTCGACGGCGGCGGCGCGGAAGGTGTCGCCGGCGACGAAGGTGACACTGCGACCCTGCTCGCGGAACTGCTGGCCGAGCTTGGCGATGGTGGTGGTCTTGCCGGTGCCGTTGACGCCGACCACCAGCACGACATGCGGCCGCTTCTGCGGGTCCAGCACCAGCGGCTTCGTGACCGGCTCCAGGATGGTGGCGATCTCGGCGGCGAGCGCCTCGCGCACCTCCTCATCCGTCACCTCCTTGCCGAAGCGGGTGCGGCGGAAGCCCTCGACGATGCGCGCCGAGGCGGCGACGCCGAGATCGGCGGTGATCAGCGCCTCCTCCAGCTCCTCCAGCGCCGCCTCGTCCAGCTTGCGCTTGGTGAAGAGGCCGGTCAGCCCGTCGGTCAGCTTGCTGGTGGAGCGTGAGAGCCCGGCCTTCAGGCGTGAGAACCAGCCGCCCCGCTGCGGCTCCCCGGTCTCGGCCGGGGTGGTCCCGGGCGGCGGCTCCGGCGCCCGATAGGCGGTGGCGGAGCCGGGAGGCGTCGCGGGCGGCGAGGGTTCGGGGGGCGCGGGCTCGGGCGTGGGCGGCTCGGGCGTGGGCGGCTCCGGCTTGGGCGGCGCCGGCGGCGGGGCCGGTCTCCCCGGTCCAGGGACGGGCCCAGGGGCAGGAGCAGGGGCAGGGGCAGGGGCGGGGGCAGGCGCGGCGGGCGCCGGCTCCGGCGCGGGCACTTCCGGCGGCGCCGCTGGCGCGGCCGGCGGGGCGGCGGGCGGCACCTCCGGCGGGGCCGGCCTCGGTCCCACCGGGCGGTCCGGGGGCGGAATCTCCTGCGGCGGGCGGTCCCAGCCCGGCGGCACGCCGGCCGGGCGCGGCGCCGGCGGCGGCGCCGGATGCTCCGGCGGGGCCGGTGGCGGCAGATCGGCGGGGGTGGGTGGCGGCACCTCGGCGGGCGGGGCGGCGGGTTCCGTCCGGTCGGGCGCCAGGGGCGGGACCTCGGGGGGGGAGGCCGGCAGGTCGCCCGGCGGCACCGGTCGGGCCGGGCCCGGAGATGTGGCCAGGTCCGGGAAGCCGGACCGCGTCTCGGCCGGCGCCACCGGGCTCGGGCGCGGCGCCGCCGCCGGACGCTGGTCGTCCGGCTCGGGCGCGCTGCGGGTCTCGGCGGGGGCCGGGGCGGTGGTGGCGGGGTGCGCCTCGGCCGCCGGCGGGGACTGCCCCTCGGCCTCGGGCGGCGGCGCGCTCTCCGCGTCCTTGTCCTTCTCGCGCCCGGTCAGCCGGGCCCAGAGATCGCGCAGGGCCATGGCTCAGCCCTCCCCGGCGGGGGCGGCGGCGAGCAGCCCCTCGGCATCGGCGCCCGTCACGCGCAGGCGCAGCAGCTGGCCATGCCGCGCCGCCGGCCCGCCGCACAGGCGCAGCGGGGCGAAGTGTTCGGTGTGGCCGCGATCGGGACCTTCCATCAGCACGGTTTCCTCCTGTCCCAATCGGGCTTGGTAGAAGCGGAGCGCGGCCGCCTGGCCGGCCTGGCGCAGCCGCGCGGCCCGCTCGCGGCGCAGGGCGGTCGGCAGTTGCGGCATGCGGGCGGCCGGCGTGCCGGGCCGTTCGGAATACGGGAAGACGTGCAGGAAGTGCAGCCCCATCCTCTCCACCAGCGCGAGGCTGGCGGCGAACTGCGCCTCGGTCTCGGTCGGGAAGCCGGCGATCAGGTCGGCCCCCAGCGCGAGGCCGGGCCGCAGCGCCCGCGCCCGGGCGGCGAGGGCGAGCGCCTGTTCCGGCGTGTGGCGGCGCTTCATCCGCTTCAGGATCAGCCCGTCGCCATGCTGCAGCGAAAGGTGCAGGTGCGGCATCAGGCGCGGCTCGTCGGCGAGCAGCCGCCAGAGATCGTCGTCGATCGCGGCCGGATCGAGCGAGGAGAGGCGCAGCCGGGGCAGTTCCGGCACCAGGGCCAGCAGGCGGCGCACCATCTGGCCCAGGCGCGGCCGGCCCGGCAGGTCGCTGCCGTAGCTGGCGATGTCCACTCCGGTCAGCACCACCTCGCCGCAGCCGGTGCGGGCCAGGCCGCGCACCTCGCCGACGATGGCGCCGAGCGGCACGGAGCGCGAGGCGCCCCGCCCCTGGGGAATGACGCAGAAGGTGCAACGGTGGTCGCACCCCTGCTGCACCTGCACGAAGGCGCGGGCGCGGCCGGCGAAATCGGTCACCGGCCGAGGCGCGGGGGCCTCCGCCGCCGCGCCGGGCGTGGCCTCCAGCGCCCAGGTGGCGGGCGCGAGCTTCCCGCCATTGCCGATGACGCGGGCGACACCGGGCAGGGCGGCCCAGCGCGCCGGGGCGATCTCCGCGGCGCAGCCGGTGACGAGGATGCGGCGGTCCGGATGCTCCCGGGCGGCGCGGCGGATGGCCTTGGCGGCCTGCCGCTCGGCCTCCGCCGTCACGGCGCAGGTGTTGACCAGGATGACGCCGCTGTGCCCGGCCCGCAGCGCCAGCTCGCGCATGGCGACGCTCTCATAGGTGTTGAGCCGGCAGCCGAAGCTGAGCAGCTGGACCGGCTCGTCGCCCGCCGGGCGCGCCGGCGCCGCGCTCAAGGGGCCCCGCTCATGCCGGCCAGGCGTCGAGGTCGAGGGTGCCGAGGAAGGCGGTGGCGACCGGGCCGCCCATCAGCACCCCGCCCTCCAGCCGCCATTCGAGCATCAGGCTGCCCCCTGGCAGGTCGATCCGGGCGCGCCGCCCGGCCAGGCCGCGGCGATGCGCGTTGACCAGCGTGGCGCAGGCGCCCGAGCCGCAGGCCAGCGTCGCGCCGGCGCCGCGTTCCCAGATCCCGAGGCGGATATGCTCGGGCGAGAGGATCTGCGCGAAGCCGATATTGGCGCGCTCGGGGAAGAGCGGGTGGTGCTCCAGCGCCGGGCCCAGCGCGCGCCAGTCCAGCGCGTCCAGATCCTCGACGAAGAAGGTGACATGCGGATTGCCCATCGAGCAGGCGGCGGGATCGGCCAGGCCGGCGGATTCGAGGGGCAGATGCGCCGTGTCCATCGCCTCGGCCAGCGGCACGTCCTGCCAGCCGAGCAGCGGCGCGCCCATGTCGACGCGGATGCCGCCATCCGGCGCGCGCTCCGCCGGCAGGTCGCCGCGCACGGTGCGCACCACCACCTGGTCCCGCCCGGTCTCGGCCATCAGCAGGCTGGCGATGCAGCGCGTGGCATTGCCGCAGGCGCCGGCCTCGGAGCCGTCGGGGTTCCAAATGCGCATGAAGACGTCGGCGCCCGTGCCGGGCGGCTCCATGACGATGAGCTGGTCGCAGCCGATGCCCCGGTGCCGGTCGGCCAGGGCGGCGACGCGGGCCGGGGTGAGGGGCAGGGCGGCGGGACGGGCGTCGAGCACGACGAAGTCGTTCCCCAGCCCGTGCATCTTGCGGAACGGTGTGGACACGGCTGCCTATATAGGCGCGGCGCGGCGGCGGTGGAACCCGCGCGCCCGCCGCGCCCGCCTCACTCGCCAGCCGCCTCCAGCGTGCCGTACACCGCCTCGCGCACCGCATTGGCCGCCGGGCCGCCATTCACCCCGGTCTGCGTCATCACCACCGTGACGATGCGGTGGGCCGGATCGACGAAGAAGCCGGTGCCGTAGATGCCGCCCCAGCCATAGGTGCCCGGGCCCTGCCTGGTCTTCCCCGCCACCGGATCGGTCAGCACGGAGAAGCCGTAGCCGAAGGCATAGCCCGGGCCGCGCAGGTCGATCGGATAGGCGCCAGTCTGCGGCCGGGTCATCTCCGCCACCGTCTCCGGCTTCAGGATGCGCGCGCCGTCCAGCTCGCCGCCGCGCAGCAGCATGCGCGCGAAGCGGCCGTAGTCGCCGATGGTCGCGGTGGCGCCGGCGCCGCCGGAAGGATAGGCGGCGGCGCTGAAGGCGCGGTTCGGATCGGCCGTCCAGGTGCCGCCCGAGAGCGGGTAGGGCACCACCTGCGGGCTGGCCATCGGCCGCAGCGTCCCCGCCGCATCCGGATAGAGCGCCGTGACCATGCGCGGCCGGGCGCTCTCCGGCACGTGGAAGGCGAAGCTCCCGAGGCCGAGCGGCGTGGCGATGTGCCGGGCGACATAGGCGTCGAGCGGCTCGCCGCTGGCGCGGGTGACGATGGCGCCGAGCACGTCGGTGGCCAGGGAATAGTGCCAGCCGCTGCCGGGCTGCATGGCGAGCGGCGCCCGCGCGAGGCGGCGCATGTTGTCGTCGAGCGCGCGCCCGGGGGCCGCCAGCCCGTCATCCACGCCGAGGCGGCGATAGGCCTCGACCACGCCGGGCACATTGAGGAAGGTGTAGGACAGGCCCGAGGTGTGGCGCAGCAGGTCGCGCACGGTGGGCTGGCGCGCGGCGGGCACGGTGCGGTCCCGCGCGGCGGTCCCGGCCGGGCCGCCCGTCTGCCCGCCCGCCTGGGGCGCGCGGACGCGGAGGTTGCGGAACTCCGGCAGCCAGCGGCCGACCGGATCGTCCAGCCCGATCCGGCCCTGCTCGACCAGCTGCATCACCGCGACCGAGGTGAAGGGCTTGGTCATGCTGGCCAGACGGAACAGGCTGTCCGGCGCCGGCGGCGTGCCGTTGCCGGGCGCGGTCTCGCCGGCGCTGCCGCTGTAGAGCACCGTGCCGTCCTCGCGCAGCACCAGCGCCGCGATGGCCCCGACCTTGCCGGATTGCACCTGCTCGCGCAGCGCCGCGTCGAGCACGGCCTGGCGGGAGGCAGGGGGGGCGGTCGGGCTGGCGCAGGAGGAGAGCGCGAGGGCGGCCAGCGGCAGCAGCGCCGTGACGAGGCGGCGGCGGATGGGGAATGGCGGTGACATCGTGTCCTCCAGGCGAGATCTTTATCGGGGCGCGGCCTTCTCGGGGCGCGTTTCGTTTCGCCATCGTGCAGGCTGGCGCAAGGTCGGGATTACGGCAAGGCCCGCGCCACGCCGGCGGGAGGGGACAGGTACGGGGGGAGCGCCCATGCCGGGCGCGCGGGGCAGCCCCCGCCGGCCGGGAAGGCCCGCTCCGGAGGCTTGTCTCGCGGGGCGGGTGACTGTATAGGCCCGCCTCCGCTATCCGCGCGTCCGGGCCTGTAGGGCATGCCCGGCCGCGGCTTCGTGTCCTGATTGTGACTTGACGGTTGCAATTGGGACTCCGATCTCAAGGAGACCGAAATGCCCAAGATGAAGACCAAGTCGAGCGTGAAGAAGCGCTTCAAGCTGACCGCCACGGGCCTGGTGAAGGCCGGCGTCGGCAACAAGCGCCACATGCTCACCGCCAAGACCAACAAGATGAAGCGGCAGAACCGTGGGACCTTCGTGCTGAACAAGCAGGACGGCGACACGGTGAAGCAGTGGATGCCCTACGGCTCGGCCCGGTAAGGTAAGGATCTGAACCATGGCTCGTGTCAAGCGCGGCGTCACCGCCCATGCCCGTCACAAGAAGGTCCTGAAGCTCGCCAAGGGCTATGTGGGCCGGTCCTCCACCGGCTACCGCCCCGCGCTCGAGCGGGTCGAGAAGGCGCTGCAATACGCCTATCGCGACCGCCGGGTGAAGAAGCGCGAGTTCCGCGGCCTGTGGATCCAGCGCATCAACGCGGCCGTGCGCGAGCATGGCCTGACCTACTCGAAGTTCATCGCCGGCCTGAAGGCGGCGAACATCGAGCTGGACCGCAAGGTGCTGGCCGCCATCGCCTTCGATGACGCCGCCTCCTTCGGCGCCCTGGTCGAGAAGGCCAAGGCGGCGCTGCCGGCTTCCGCCGAAGCGTGATCTCCGCCCCCGCCTGGGCGGGGGAGTGAGGACAGAGCCGCCGCCGCCCGGGTGAGAGCCCGGGCGTCCGGCGGCTTTTTTCGTATCGGGCTTCCGAGACCCGGCGACGGATGGGACCGAGTGACATGACCGATGACCTGGCCGCCCTGCGGGCGGAGACCGAGGCGGCGCTGGCGGCGGCGGGCGACCTGCGCGCGCTCGATGCCGTGCGTGTCGCGACCCTGGGCAAGAGCGGCAGCCTGACCGCGCTGCTGAAGGGGCTGGGCGCGGTGGCGCCCGAGGCGCGCAAGGAGCGCGGCGGCGCCGTGAACCGCCTCAAGGGCGAGCTGGAGCAGGCCTTCGAGGCCCGCCGCCTGGTGCTGGAGGAGGCCGCGCTGGAGGCCCGCCTCGCCGCCGAGCGGATGGACGTGACCCTGCCGCCCCGCCCCCACCCGCCGGCGGGCGCCGAGGCCGGGGCCATCCATCCCATCGCCCGCACGGTGGAGGAGCTGACGGCGATCTTCGGCGCCATGGGCTTCGGCGTGGCGGAGGGGCCGGACATCGAGGGCGACTGGTTCAACTTCGGGGCGCTGAACATCCCCGACCACCATCCCGCCCGGCAGGACCACGACACCTTCTACCTGCCGGCCACGGCGGGCGGCTCGCGGCCGGTGCTGCGCACCCATACCTCGCCGGTGCAGATCCGCACCATGCTCTCCCAGGAGCCGCCGATCCGCGTCATCGTCCCCGGCCGCACCTGGCGCGCCGATCACGACGCGACCCATTCCCCGATGTTCCATCAGGTCGAGGGGCTGGTGATCGACCGCGGCATCACCCTGGCGCATCTGAAGGGCTGCCTGATCGACTTCCTGCGCGCCTTCTTCGGCATCCGCGACCTGCCGGTGCGTTTCCGCTCCTCCTACTTTCCCTTCACCGAGCCCTCGATGGAGGTGGATATCGGCTGGAACCGCAGGACCGGCGAGCTGGGCAAGGCCCAGGGGGGAGGCAACGACTGGCTGGAGATCCTGGGCTCCGGCATGGTGCATCCCCGCGTCCTGGCCAATTGCGGCATCGACCCGCGCGAGTGGCAGGGCTTCGCCTTCGGCATGGGGATCGAGCGCATCACCATGCTCAAGCACGGCATCCCCGACCTCCGGCCGTTCTACGAAAGCGACATCCGCTGGCTCCGGCACTACGGGCACAGCCCGCTCTCCCCGGCCTCCCTGGCGGAAGGGGTGTGAGACGATGAAGTTCTCCCTGTCCTGGCTGAAGCGGCACCTCGAGACCGAGGCGACGCTGGAGCGGATCACCGCCACCCTCAACAGCATCGGCCTGGAGGTGGAGGGCGTCGAGGACCGGGGCGCGGCGCTGGCGCCCTTCCGCATCGCCCATGTCGTCGAGGCCACGCAGCACCCGAATGCCGACCGCCTGCGCGCGCTGAAGGTCGATGACGGCTCCGGCACGCTGCTCTCCGTGGTCTGCGGCGCGCCCAATGCCCGCGCCGGCATGAAGGGCGTGCTGGGCCTGCCCGGCGCCGTCATCCCCGGCTCCGGCATCACGCTGAAGGTGGGCGAGATCCGCGGCGTGAAGAGCGAGGGCATGATGTGCTCCGCCCGCGAGCTCGGCCTCGGCGAGGATCACGACGGCATCCTCGACCTGCCGGCCGACGCGCCGGTGGGCGCCGCCTACGCCGCCTGGGCCGGGCTCGACGATCCGGTGGTGGAGATCTCGGTCACGCCGAACCGGGGCGATGCGCTCTCGGTGCGCGGCATCGCCCGCGACCTCGCCGCCGCCGGGCTCGGCCGGCTGCTGCCCTTCGCGCCGGAGACGGTGCCGGGCGTCTATCCCGCGCCGTTGCGCTGGGTGATCGAGGACCGCGAGGCCTGCCCCTGGGTGCTGGGCCGCGCCGTGCGGGGCCTGCGCAACGGCGCCTCGCCGCAATGGCTGCGCGACCGGCTGACCGCCATCGGCCTGCGTCCGATCAACGCCCTGGTCGACATCACCAACTTCTTCACCTTCGACCTCGGCCGGCCGCTGCATGTCTTCGATGTCGCCAAGGTGAAGGGCGACACCCTGGTCCTGCGGCGCGGCCGGGAGGGCGAGAGCTTCCTGGCGCTGAACGGCAAGGAGGTCTCGGTCACGCCGGAGGACTGCGTCATCGCCGATGCCGCGGCGGTGGAATCCCTGGCCGGCATCATGGGCGGCGAGCATTCCGGCTCGGACGAGGGCACCACCGAGGTCTTCATCGAATGCGCCCTCTTCGATCCGGTGCGCATCGCCCTCTCCGGCCGGCGGCACGGGCTGCGCTCCGACGCGCGGCAGCGCTTCGAGCGCGGCATCGACCCCGCGCTGCTGCCCGACGCGCTGGAGGCGGCGACGGCGATGGTCATCGCGCTCTGCGGCGGCGAGGCCTCGGAGATCGCCGAGGCGGGGGCCGAGCCGTCCTGGCGGCGCGAGGCCAGCCTGCGCTTCGAGCGCATCGCCGGCCTGGGCGGCGCCGAGATCGCGCCCGAGGCGGCGGTGGCGACGCTGGAGCGGCTGGGCTTCGGCGTGCTGTCGCGCGACGCGGAGCGGGTGACGGTCTCCGTCCCCCCCTGGCGCAACGACATCGCGGCGATGGGCGCGGAGGCCCTGGTCCAGGCGCCCGGCCTGCCGGAGGCCAAGGCGCGCGCCGCCGCCGAGGGCCGCGCCGCCATCGAGCCGGAATGCGACCTGCTGGAGGAGGTGCTGCGCATCCACGGGCTGGACCGCATCCCGCCCGCCTCGCTGCCGGTCGCCTCGCCGGTGCCGCTGCCCGCCCTGACGCCACGCCAGGCGCGGGCCGGGCTGGCGCGGCGGGTGCTGGCGGCGCGCGGGATGCTGGACTGCGTCTCCTTCGGCTTCCTCGACCGCGCCACGGCGGCGCGCTTCGGCGACGTGCCGGAGCGGTTGCGGCTGGAGAACCCGATCGCCGCCGATCTCGACCAGATGCGCCCCACCCCCCTGGCCAGCCTGGCCCTGGCCGCCGCGCGCAACCAGGCGCGCGGCTGGCCGGACCTCGCGCTCTGCGAGCTGGGCGGCGCCTATGCCGATGCCGCGCCCGAGGGCCAGGCGCTGCTCGCCGCCGGTCTGCGCGCCGGCGCCACGCCGCGTCACTGGGCCGAGCCCTCGCGGCCGGTGGACGCGATGGACGCCAAGGGCGATGCGCTGGCGGTGCTGACGGCGCTCGGCGTGCCGATGGCGGCGCTCAGCGTCACCGCCGATGCGCCGGCGCATTATCATCCCGGCCGTTCCGGCGTGGTGCGGCAGGGGCCGAGGATGGTGCTGGCCCGCTTCGGCGCGCTGCATCCGAGGCTCTGCGCCGCGCTCGGCCTCGCGGGCGCGGTGGTCGGCTTCGAGGTCTTCCTCGACGCCATCCCGGAGCCGAAGCGCCGGAAGAAGGGCCTGCCCGACCTGCCCGCCTTCCAGCCGCTGCGGCGCGACTTCGCCTTCCTGGTCGATGCCGCCGTGCCGGCCGAGTCGCTGCTGCGCGCCGCGCGCGGCGCCGAGCGCGAGCTGATCGCCGAGGTGTCGCTGTTCGACCGCTATGCCGGGGAGAAGCTGCCCGAGGGCAAGGTCTCGCTGGCGCTGGAGGTGGTGCTGCAGCCGCGCGCCGCCAGCCTGACCGATGCCGAGATCGAGGCGGTGGGGGCGAGGATCGTCGCCGCCGTGGGCAAGGCGACCGGCGCGACGCTGCGCGGCTGAGGCCGGCGGGGGGCCGCGCGCTCCCCGCCGTCAGCGGCGGCCGAACATCCTCTCGAATTCGGCGCGGCCGAGGCGCAGCCAGGTCGGCCGGCCATGGCTGCAGGTGCCGGCGCGCGGCGTCGCCTCCATCTGGCGCAGCAGCGCGTCCATCTCCTCCGGCTTGAGGCGCCGCCCGGCGCGGATCGAGCCATGACAGGCCAGCCGCGCCACGGCCATGTCGAGCCGCCGTTCCAGCGCCGTGCTGTCCTCCCATTCCGCCAGCTCGGCGCAGAGGTCGCGCAGCAGCGGCGCCGGGTCGGGATTGCCGAGCAGGGCCGGCATGGCGCGCACCAGCGCGGCGCCGGGGCCGAAGCCCTCCAGCTCCAGCCCCAGCCGCTCCAGCAGCGGCGCCGCCTCCAGCAGGCGGGCGAGGTCCGTGGCCGGCAGATCGACCACGGCGGGCAGCAGCAGGGGCTGGCGGCGCACCTCGCCCTCCAGGAGCTGCGCCTTCAGCGCCTCATGCGTCAGCCGCTCATGCGCCGCGTGCTGATCGACCAGCACCAGCGCGCCATCCGGCGCCTCGGCCAGGATGTAGGTGTCCATCAGCTGCGCCAGCGGGCGGCCCAGGGGCCTGTCGCCGGCGGGCGCCTCCCGGACGGGGATCCGGCCCCCGGCGGCCGGCGCGGCCGGCCAGGAGGAGGGCGGCGGCAGGCGCAGGCCCGGCTGCCAGGGCGGAGGCAGGGGCGGAGGCATGGGCGGCGGCGCCAGGCCGGGCTCGCGCGCCTCGGCGAAGCCGGGCACGGCAGCGCCGGCCGGGGCCGCCAGCGCCGCCTCGCCGGGCCAGGAAGCCGGCCCGCCGCCGGTCTCCCCACCGGTCTCCCTGGCCTGCGGCCCGGCGCCCACCGCCAGGGCACGCCGCAGGGCCGAGATCAGCGCGCCGCGCACCAGCCCCGCCTCGCGGAAGCGCAGCTCGGTCTTCATCGGATGGACGTTCACGTCCACCATCTCCGGCGGCAGCTCGAGGAAGAGCACCGCGACCGGGTGCCGCCCGGCGGCGATCAGGTCGCGGTAGGCGACGCGCAGCGCGGCGCGCAGCAGCGGGTCGCGCACCGGGCGGCGGTTGACCACCAGATGCTGCTCCGCCGCCGTGGCGCGGGTCAGCGCCGGCAGGGCGGCCATGCCGTCCAGGTCGAGGTCGCTCCACCGCCCCGTGACCGGCACGGCGGCGCGGGCGAAGTCCGGCCCCAGCAGGGCGGCGAGCCGCGCCGTCCGGTCGGCGGGGGCGAGGGTCAGGACGCGGCGCCCCTCCACCTCGACGGTGAAGGCCACCTCGGGCCAGGCCAGCGCCAGGCGGCGCACCGCCTCCACCGCGTGGCCGGCCTCGGTCGGCGGCGTCCTGAGGAACTTGCGCCGGGCGGGGGTGGCGAAGAACAGGTCGCGCACCTCGACCCGCGTGCCGGGCGCGCCGGCGGCGGGCCGCACCTCGCCCTTGCTCCCCCCCTCCACCGCCAGGCTGTGCGCCTCGCCGCCGGGCGGGCGGCTGGTGAGGGTGAGTCGCGCCACCGCGCCGATCGAGGGCAGCGCCTCGCCGCGGAAGCCCAGGGTGGCGATGCGGAACAGCGCCGCCTCCTCCGGCAGCTTGGAGGTGGCGTGGCGCTCGACGCAGAGGGCGAGGTCGGCCGGGGACATGCCGGCACCGTCATCCTCCACCAGGATGCGGCCGATGCCGCCTCCCTCCAGCGCGACATGGATGCGCCGCGCCCCGGCATCCAGCGCGTTCTCCACCAGCTCCTTCACGGCGGCGGCGGGGCGCTCCACCACCTCGCCCGCGGCGATGCGGTCGGCGGTGGTGGCGGAGAGCAGGCGGATGCGGTCCATGCCCCGCTCTAGCGCCCCGGCCGGGGGGAGCGGAAGGGCGCCGGGCTTGTCACGCCCCCCGCCATCCGGAATGCTCCCGCCCCGTGGTCACCGCCGGCATGAGGGTCAGCGCCTCCCATGAGCCCGAGCTTTCTCGAGACGACCAGCCTGTCCTCGCTGCTCGACACCGCCGTCAGCCTGACCGCCGCCTTCGTCCTCGGCACGCTGATCGGCGCCGAGCGGCAGTACCGCCAGCGCAGCGCGGGGCTGCGCACCAATGTGCTGGTGGCGCTGGGGGCGACCGCCTTCGTCGATCTGGCGCACCGCATGATCGGCCCGACGGAGGCGGTGCGCGTGGTCTCCAACGTGGTCACCGGCATCGGCTTCCTCGGCGCCGGCGTGATCATGAAGGAGGGGCTGAACATCCGCGGCCTCAACACCGCCGCGACGCTCTGGTGCTCGGCGGCGGTCGGCGCCTGCGCGGGGGCGGACATGCTGGCCGAGGCGGGGCTGCTCACCCTGGCCGTCCTGGCCGGCAACACGCTGCTGCGGCCGCTGGTCAACCGCATCAACCGCATCCCGATCAACGAGCGCAATGTCGAGGCGACCTATCAGGTTAAGGCCCTCGTCACCCGTAGCGCCATGCCGCAGCTGCGCGAACTGCTCGTCGAGCGGCTGGAGGAGGCGCAATACCCGGTGGCCGATGTCGCGGCGGAGGAGCGCGGCGCCGACCTGGCCGAGGTGACCGCGACGCTGGTCGCGACCGCCGTGGAGCCGGCGGAGCTGAGGGAGGTGATCGCCGGGCTGCAACGCCAGCCCGGCATCATCCACGTCACCTGGGACGGCAGCGTGAAGGACTGAGGCGCCGGCTTATCCCTCCGGCAGGCCCTGCAGCGCGCGGAGGCGGGCGATCAGCCCGGCCGTCGAACCGTCATGCGCCCCCGGCCGGCCCTCCGGCGCCAGCTCCGGCAGGATCGAGCCGGCCAGCTTCTTGCCCAGCTCGACGCCCCACTGATCGAAGGCGTCGATGCTCCAGAGCGCGCCCAGGCAGAACACCTTGTGCTCGTAGAGCGCGATCAGCGCGCCGAGGCTGCGGGGCGTGAGGCGCTCCAGCAGCAGGGTGACGCTGGGGCGGTCCCCGGGGAAGAGGCGGTGCGGCAGCAGGCGGGTGATCTCGGCCGGGTCGGTGCCGGCGGCGCGCATCTCGGCCTCGACCTCGGCGGCGCCGCGGCCGCGCAGCAGCGCCTCGGCCTGGGCCAGGCCATTGGCCAGCAGCAGGCGGTGGCTGGCGGCGTGGTCGTGGTCCGGGTTGGCGATCAGGATGAAATCCGCCGGGACCGGCGTGGTGCCCTGGTGCAGCAACTGCATGAAGGAGTGCTGCGCGTTGGTGCCCGGCTCGCCGAAGATCACCGGCCCGGTGTCGCGCACCGCCTCCTGGCCCGAGAGCAGCGTCCGCTTGCCCAGGCTCTCCATCTCGAGCTGCTGCAGATGCGCCGGGAAGCGCGCCAGCCGCTGGTCGTAGGGCAGGATGGCCTGGGCCTTCAGCCCGAGTCCGTTGACATGCCAGGCCGAGACCAGGGCCAGCAGCAGCGGCAGGTTGTCGGCCGGCGCGGCGCCGAGGAAATGCTCGTCCATCTCCCGCGCCCCGGCCAGCAGCGCCGCGAAGGCCTCCCAGCCGCAGGCCAGCGCGATGGACAGGCCGATGGCCGACCAGAGCGAGAAGCGGCCGCCCACCCAGTCGTGGAAGCCGAACACGCGGTCGGCGGGCACGCCGAAGGCGGCGGTGGCCTCGAGATTGGTCGAGAGGGCGGCGAGATGCGCCTTCGCCCCCTCGGCCCCCAGCGCCGCCTCCAGCCAGCCGCGCACGAGATGCGCATTGGCCATGGTCTCGGCGGTGGTGAAGGTCTTGGAGGCGACCAGCACCAGGGTGCGCGCCGGGTCGAGCCCGGCCCGGATCGCCTCCCACTGGTGCGCGTCGGCATTGGCGAGGTAATGCGCGCGGAGCGGCGCGGCGGGGGTCCAGAGCGCGCCCGTGACCATGGCCGGGCCGAGGTCGGAGCCGCCGATGCCGATGTTCACCACATCGGTGAAGGCCTCGCCGCCGGCGCCGCGGATCTCGCCCGCATGCACGGCGCGGGTGAAGCGCTGCATGGCCGCCAGCGTGTCGGCCACCGGGCCGGAGGCGTCCTCGAAGGTGCCGTCGGCCCGCAGGGCGCGGAAGCCGGCGGAGCGCGGCGCCCGCAGCGCCATGTGCAGCACGGCGCGGCTCTCGGTCTCGTTGATCTGGGCGCCCGCCGCCATGGCGTCGCGCTGGGCCATCACCTCCTGGGCGGTGGCGAGGTCGAGCAGGGCGGCCAGGACCTCCTCGTCGATGGCGGTGCGCGAGAAGTCCAGCAACAGCCCCGCCGCCTCGCAGTGGAAACGGCGGAAGCGCTGCGGATCGGCCTCGAAGAGGGCGCGGATGCGGCCCGCTCCGGGCTGCCGGGCCAGCTGCTCGATGCGGCCCCAGGCCGCCTCGCGCGGTGTCAGACTCATGGCGCTCCCTTCCGTGTCCATGCGGCCGGGGAGGCTAGAACAGAAGCTGGCGGGAGGGAATTGGCGGATCGAGGAGATGCGGCCAAAAACAAAAGACTAGATGAGCGACGGCCGGGAGGGCCCTCAGAGCCCTTCCGGCTGGCCCGCCACGGTCACGGACAGCGCCCCGGGCTGCAGCAGCCGCCCGGCCAGCTTCGCCGCGTGGTCGCGGGAGATGGCGGCCAGCCGCTCGGGCCGGCGGGCCAGCCAGTCCAGCGGCCGGCCGTTGCGGCGCATGGCCAGCAGGGTGGCGGCGATGCGCCGGCTGTCGGTGAACTGCAACGGCTGGCTGCCGGTCATGAAGGCGATGGCCTCCTCCATCTCCGCCGCCGTGGGGCCGTCCTCCGCCATGCGGCGCCACTCGGCGCGCAGCACGGTGAGCAGCTCGCCCACCCGGGCATTGGCGGTGGAGCAGGAGCCGACCAGCACGCCCTGGCCGAGGATCGGGTCCAGCCCGGCGCCGATGCCATAGGTCAGGCCGCGCTCCTCGCGGATGCTGCGGGTCAGGCGCGCGGTGAAGCCGCCGCCGGAGAGGATGCGCAGCAGCACCTGCGCCGCTTCCCAGTCGGCGTCGCGCACCGGCAGACCGGGCTGACCGAAGAGGATGGCCGATTGCGGCGCCGCCACCGGCACCACCTGGGTGCCGAAGCGGGCGAAGTCCGGCAGGGGCGGCGGCGGCTCGGAGCGGCCCGGGGGCAGGGCGCCCAGCAGCTGCGGCAGCAGCGCGGCCAGCTCCGTGGCCGTGATGGCGCCGGAGGCGGCGATCAGCAGGCCGGCCTCGCCCTGGCCCTGGTGCAGGTGGCGCGCCAGGGCCGCCCGCATCTGCTCGACGGTGAGCCGCGCCAGGCTCTCCTCGGTGCCGCCGGCGGGGCGGCCGGCCGGGTGGCCGGGAAAGCCGGCGGCCCAGAAGGCGCGCGAGGCGCGGCCACGTGGCCCCTCCAGCGCCTGCCGCGCCCCGGCGATCGCCCGGGCCCGCAGGCGGGAGACCGCCTCCTCCTCGAAGCGCGGCGCCGTCATGGCCAGCCGCGCCAGCCGGACCGCCTCGGGCAGCGCCGGCTTGAGGGCGCGCAGGCTGCCCTCGAAGGTGTCGCGGTCGGCGCTGAAGCCGAGGCCGATCGCCTCGTCCTGCAGCGCATCGGCGAAATCGGCGGCGGAGAGGTCCCCGGCGCCCTCGGTCATCAGGGCGGCGGCGAGGCGGGCGCAGCCCTCCTGGCCCTCGGGGTCCAGCGCGGCGCCGCCGGGCCAGGACCAGGCCAGGCTGACCACCGGCACCGAATGGTCCTCGGCCAGCCAGGCGGTGAAGCCGCCGCCCTCGACCACCTGGATCGGTAGGGAGAAGCCGGCGGCGGGCGCGGCGGAGGCGCCGCTCATGCCGCGCCCTCCGGCAGCAGCCAGCCGGTCATCGAGGGTCGCGAGAGCACGGCGCGCGCCGCCGCCTCCACCTGCGGCGGGGTGACGGCGCGGATGCGCGCCGGCCAGAATTCGACGCTCTCCAGCGGCAGCCCGTTGGCCAGCGCACCGCCCAGGATGCGGGGCGCTGCGCCGAGGCTGTCCAGCGCCAGCAGCACGCCGGCGGTGAGCTGGCGGATCGAGCGCGCCACCTCGGCCTCGGTCACGCCACCGTCGAGCAGCCGGGCGACCTCGGCCGCCACGGCGCCTTCCAGCGCGGCGGTCGTGGTCTCGCGGCGCGGGGTGGCGAAGATCTCCAGGCTGCCCGTGCCGATGGCGTCGCCGTCATAGGCGCAGCCGGCGGAGACGGCGAGGCCGCTCTGCACCAGCGCCTTGTGCAGCCGCGAGCCCTGACCGCCGCCCAGCAGATGCGCCAGCACCTCCAGCGGGTGCACATGCTCGGCCGGCGCGCCGCCCTGGGTCTGCCCCTGGGTCTGCCCCTGGGACTGCCCTTGGGGCTGGCTCGGCGCCACCCAGCCGCGCAGGAAGGCGGCCTCCTGCAGGGTCGCCTCGCGCTGCACCAGCCGGTCGCGCAGCGGCGAGCCGGGCGCCGGGGCGCGATCGCGGGCGGCCTTGTCATGGGGCGCGGGGCGGGAGGGGATGGCGCCGTAATGCTGCTCGGCCATGCGCGCCACCGCCTCGCGCGACACCGCGCCGGTGACCAGCAGGGTGGCATTGGCCGGCACGTAGTAGCGGCCGAAGAAGTCCAGCATGTCGTCGCGGCTCAGCGCGGCGATATCCTCGGGCCAGCCGATCAGCGGCCGGCCCCGCCAGTGCTGGCGGCCCCAGAAGGCGGCGTCCCAGGTCTCCCGGAAGCGGCCGCGCGGCGTGCTCTCGGTGCGCTGGCGCCGCTCCTCCTGCACCACCTGCCGCTCCGGCTCGATCTCGTCGGCGGGGAAGAGGGCGGCGGCCATGCGGTCGGCCTCCATGCCGGCCACGAGGTCGAGCCGGCCGGCCTCGACATGCTGGTGATAGGCCGTGACGTCGCGGGAGGTGAAGGCGTTGTCCTGCCCGCCCTCGCGCGCCACCAGGCGCGAGAAGGCGCCGGAGGGCACGTTCGGGCTGCCCTTGAACATCATGTGCTCGAGGAAGTGGGCGAGGCCGGAGCGGCCGGCCGGGTCCTCGCCGGCGCCGGCGCTGTAGAAGACGTAATGCGCGACAACGGGCGCGCGCCGGTTCTCCGCATGCACCACGGTCAGGCCGTTGGGCAGCGTCCAGAGGCTGGCGCCGAAGAGCGGGCGCTCGCCGGCCGGCGGCGCGGCGGCGGGGGCGGCCGCGCGCGCCGGCGGCAGCACGGCGAGCGCGGGCAGGGCGGCGGCGGCGGACAGCGCCGCGCGGCGGGTGAGGGCGGACATCGCGTCCTCACATGGGGCTTCGGGCGGGTTCAGAACAGCCCCGAGAACAGGCCCGTCCGGCGCCGCTGGATGATGGCGGTCTCGCCCTCCTCCGGACTGCGGCCGAGGGCGGCGTTCTCCCGCAGGCGCTGCGCCTCGCGCTGCGGATCGACGACGGTGCCGGGCGGCGGCGCGTCCTTCCAGAACATCAGCCGGTCCACCACGCTGCGGTCGGGCTGGTCGAGCCGGAGGCTTTCCTCGTCGACCCGCCGGCGGATGTCGGGCGTGCTTCCGCCGGTGCCGGCCTGGGCCAGCAGCGCGCTCTCGCCGGAGGAGGGCGCGGCGGCGGCGCCGACGCCGAAGGAGGCGCCGGGCGCCACGGTCGCCTCGCCGGCCTCGCGGCCACGCAGCTCCTGCGGGCGCGGCACGCCGGGGCGGGGCTGCGGCAGGTCGCCCAGGCTCGGCGGCAGGGAGAGCGGCGCGCGGGTCACGACACTGAACTCGTCCGGCGCGTCCCGGGTGAAGCCCAGGGTGCGCGAGGTGTCGGAGCCGCAGCCGGCGAGCAGCAGGCCGCAGGCCAGGGCGGTGCCGGAGAGAGCGGCACGGGTGGAGAGCTGCCTCATGGCGTTTCCTTAGCGGTCCGGCCGGGCCGGAACAAGGCATCGGCGATCAGTGCCGCCACGCCCAGGACGATGGCGGCATCGGCGACGTTGAAGACATACCAGTGGAAGCTGCCAATCCGGAAATCGGCGAAGTCCACCACCGCGCCGAAGCGCAGCCGGTCGATGACATTGCCGATGGCGCCGCCGATGATGCCGCCCAGCGCCAGCGCGCTCAGCCGGTTCTCGGCCCGTGCCAGCCAGCGCAGCAGCAGCGCGACCACGGCCAGCGCCAGCACCGCGAGGCCGATCCGGTGCCAGGGGCTGTCCCCGGCCAGCAGGCCGAAGGTGACGCCGCGGTTCCAGACCATGGTGAGGTCGAAGCCGACCGCGCCGAGATCGACGAGCCGCACCTGGAAGCGTTCCGGCAGGCGGAGCACCTCCAGGATCCACCACTTGCTGATCTGGTCCGCCGCCAGGATGCCGGCGGCGAAGGGCAGGCCGAGCTTGAGGCTCATGCGGCGGCTTCGACCACCGCCTCGCAGCGGCGGCAGAGGGTGGGATGGGCGGCGGACTGGCCGACCTCGGGCAGCACCTTCCAGCAGCGCTCGCACTTCCCGCCCGGGGCGAGGGCGAATTCGGTGGCCGCGCCGGCCACGCCCTCGACCGTGAAGGCCGCCTCGGGCGGCGGAGCGGCGCTCAGCATCAGGTCGGAGGTGATGCAGAGCTCGGCCCAGGCGGCCGGCGGCAGCAGCTCGATCTCGGCCGGGGCGAGGTGCAGCGTCGGCGCCGCCTGCAGCGAGGAGCCGATGGTGCCGGCGCCGCGCGCCTTCTCCAGCGCCCCCGTGACGCTGCGGCGGATCTCCCGCAGCCGCTGCCACTTCGCCGCCAGGACGTCATCCCGCCAGGCCGCCGGCAGCACCGGGAAGTCCCGCAGATGGACGGAATCCGTCTCGGAGGGGAAGCGGGCGAGCCAGGCCTCCTCGGCGGTGAAGGGCATCACCGGGGCGAGCCAGGCGGTCAGGCAGCGGTGCAGCGCGTCCAGCACCGTGCGGGCGGCGCGGCGGCGGTGGCTGTCGCGCGCGTCGCAATAGAGGCTGTCCTTGCGGATGTCGAAATAGAAGGCCGAGAGGTCCGTCGCGCAGAAGCCGTGGATCTCGGGATAGACGCCGTTCCAGTCGTAATCCGCGGCGGCCTTGCGCAGCCGCGCGTCCAGCTCGGTCAGCCGGTGCAGCACCCAGCGCTCCAGCTCGGGGAGCTGGTCGTGCGGCAGGATCTCGCTTTCCTCGAAGCCGTCGAGATTGCCGAGCAGCCAGCGCAGCGTGTTGCGGATGCGGCGGTAGAGCTCCGCCTGCTGGCCGAGGATGGTCTTGCCGATGCGCAGGTCGTCCGCGGTGTCGGAATTCATCACCCAGAGGCGCAGGATGTCGGCGCCGTACTGCTGCGTCACCTCCTGCGGCGCGGTGACGTTGCCGAGCGACTTCGACATCTTCCGCCCGCCCTCGTCGAGCACGAAGCCGTGCGTCAGGATGGCCTTGAAGGGGGCGAAGCCATTGGTGCCGATGCTCTCCAGCAGGGAGGAGTGGAACCAGCCGCGATGCTGGTCCGAGCCCTCCAGGTAGAGATCGGCCGGCACCGGCAGGCCGCGGTCGCGCAGCACGAAGGCGTGGGTCGAGCCGGATTCGAACCAGACATCGACGATGTCCATCACCTGCTCGTAATCATCCGGGTCGCGGAGTTCGCCCCCGCCGGCTGAGCCGGCCTCTCCGTTTCCGCCGGTTGAGCCGGCCTCGCCATTCAGGAAGCGGGCGGCGGCGCCGGGCCTGTACCAGGCATCCGCCCCTTCCTCGGCGAAGGCGGCGCAGATGCGGTCCAGCACCGCCTGGTCGCGCAGCACCGCGCCGGTCTTCTTCTCGACGAAGACGGCGATCGGCACGCCCCAGGCGCGCTGGCGGCTGATGCACCAGTCCGGCCGCGCCGCCACCATGGAGCCGATGCGGTTGCGCCCCATGTCGGGCACGAAGCGGGTGTTGGCGATGGCCTCCAGCGCCTTGGCGCGGATCTGGTTGCCATCGTCCATGGCGATGAACCATTGCGGCGTGGCGCGGAAGATGACCGGCTTCTTCGAGCGCCAGCTGTGCGGGTAGCTGTGGGTGACGAAGCCCTTGCCGGCCAGGTGCCCTGTCTCGGTCAGCGCCGCCCAGACCGGCTCATGCGCCTTGAACACATGGATGCCGGTGAAGCCCGGCGCCTGCACCGTGTAGGTGCCGTCATCGGCGACGCATTCCGGCACGCCGATGCCATGCGCGCGGGTCAGGCGGAAATCGTCCTCGCCATGCGCCGGCGCCATGTGCACGAGGCCGGTGCCGGCCTCGGTGGTGACGAAATCGCCCTCCAGCAGCGGCACGTCGAACCGGTAGCCGCCCTGGGCACCGCTCCAGTCGCGCAGCGGATGCGCGGCGATGGCGCCGGCCAGTTCCGTGCCCTTGAGGACGCGCTTCACGGAGAAGGCGGCGAGGCCCACTTCCTTGGCGAAGGCGCCGATCAGCGCCTCGGCCACGATGAAGCGCTGGCCGGGGCGGACCAGCGCCACGCCCTCCGCCACGGCATCGACGACCAGCAGCGCGTAGTCGATCTCCCCGCCATAGGCCAGCGCCCGGTTGGCCGGGATGGTCCAGGGCGTCGTCGTCCAGATCACCGCCTCGGCGCCGACCAGATCCTCCGCGCCGGCCTTCAGGATCGGGAAGCCGGTGTAGAGGATGGCGGACTTGTGGTCGTGGTACTCGACCTCGGCCTCGGCCAGCGCGGTCTTCTCGACCGGGCTCCACATCACCGGGCGCAGGCCGCGATAGAGCGAGCCGTTCATCAGAAACTTGCCGATCTCGCCTGCGATGGCGGCCTCGGAGGGGAAGTCCATCGTCGCGTAGCGCCCGGCCCAGTCGCCGGCGACGCCGAGGCGCCTGAACTCCTCCCGCTGCACGTCCAGCCAGTGGGCGGCATAGGCGCGGCACTCGGCGCGGAACTCCAGCACCGGCACGGCGTCCTTGTCCCGCCCGCCCTGATACTTGCCGCGGGGGTTGCGGTACTCCTCCTCGACCTTCCACTCGATCGGCAGGCCGTGGCAGTCCCAGCCGGGGATGTAGTCGGCATCCTTGCCGCTCATCTGGGCGGCGCGGTTGATGACGTCCTTCAGGATCTTGTTCAGCGCGTGGCCGATATGGAGCGCGCCGTTCGCGTAGGGCGGGCCGTCATGCAGGACGAACTTCTCCCGCCCCGCCGATTGCTTCCGCAGCCGGTCCCACAGCCCGATCCGTTCCCACCGCTCCAGCCAGCCGGGCTCGCGCTTCGGCAGGTCCCCCTTCATCGGGAAGGGCGTGCGGGGCAGGAAGACGGTGCCACGGTAGTCGCGGGCGCCGCCAGCGGCGGAGGGGTCGGCAGGCACGTCGGTCATCGCTGTTCGTCCAGGCCGCCCGGCGGGAGGGATGAGGGGCGGCGTCAGCCAGGAGAGGGGAAGGATGCGTCTGCGGACCCGGCCCTCCGGCGGAGGACCGGGCAGCTAATTCGCGGCCCTGCCATGGGCCACCCGGAGCGGAACGGCGTGCCAGACATAGGCGGGTTTTGCGGCGCGGCGCGCCGGGGGTCAAGGACGGCGCGCCGTGCTCCGACGCGCCGTCCTTGGCGACACCGATTTAATTAAAAATTGAGACTTTCATCGATTATTGTGCCATTCCCCCCGATGGAGTGGCCAAAATGGGCTTCCTTGGACGAGCCTTCCCCCTGTTCCGGACCGCCTGCCTGTTCGCCGGGCTCAGCCTGTCCAGCGGCTGCGCCGCGCCTGAGCTGATGGCGGGTTTCACCGAACCGCAGCCGGTGGTGGTGGAACGCGATGTCGTTTTCCAGCCGGGAGAGACGGGCCGGCTCGATGTCTACCGGCCCTCTCGCGCGGTCGGTGGGCTGCCGGTGATTGTTTTCTTCCACGGCGGGTTCTGGCAGTTCGGTAGCAACCAAGAGTTGCAGAACCAGGTCGTTGCCCAGGAACTCGCGAAGCGCGGCGCGGTCGTGATGGTCCCGGGCTACCGGCTCTATCCCGCCGCCACCTTCCCGGGCTTCCTGGAGGATGGCGCGGCCGCCCTGGCCTGGGCGCGGGACCACGCCGCCACCTATGGCGGCGACCCCGACAACCTCTATGTGGCGGGCCATTCGGCGGGCGCCTATATCGCCGTCATGCTGGCGGCCGATGGCCGCTACCTCGCGGCGCGCGGCCTGGACCACCGGAGGCTCGGCGGCGCCATCGGCATCGCCGGCCCCTATGGCGAATGGTTCCTGGACCATCCGACGGTGGCGCCCGTCTTCGCCGGCATTCCGGCCGCGCAGGCGCTGCCGGAGCCCTTCCTGGGGCCGGACACGCCCCCGCTCCTGCTGGTGAGCGGCAGCTGGGACGTCTTTACCCGGCCCGGCGACACCCGGCACCTGGCCGAGGTGGCCCGCGCGCGGGGCGGGCGGGCCGAGGCCATCCTCTACCCGATGATCGGCCACCTCGACATCATGATGTCGCTGCCCTGGCTGCCCAGCTTCGCGCCCCTGTCGAGCGACATGGCGCGCTTCATCCAGGCCAGGAGCGAACAGCGCCTGGCGGCCCGGCAGTCTCCCCGGCAGTCTCCCCTGCGGCTGACCGCGCTGCCCGCGCCCTGAGAGCCCGCCGCCCGGCTCAGCCATCCCCCCGGTTCAGCCACCGCCGGGCGGGCGCAGATCCAGGACGGCGCGGGCGAAGGCCTCCGGCGCCTCCTGGGGGAGGTTGTGGCCGATGCCGGGCAGGGTGCGGTGCGTGTAAGAGCCGGTGAAGCGCGCGGCGTCCCCGCCGCTGCCGCCGGGCCGGGAGACACCGTCGCTGCCGCCGTCCAGGCTGATGCTCGGCACGCCGATGGGCGGCTGCGCCGCCAACCGTTGCTCGATCGCCTCCAGCGCCGGGTCGCCCGCCGCCAGCCCGTGGCGGTGGCGGTAGGAGTGCACCACCACCGCCACGAAGTCCGGATTGTCGAAGGCGGCGGCGCTGCGCTGGAAGGTCTCCTCGGTGAAGCGCCAGTCCGGCGACCAGAGGCGCCACAGTAGCCGGCAGAACTCCTGCCGGTGCGCCGCCAGCCCGGCCGCGCCCCGCGCCCCGTGCAGGTAGTACTGGTACCAGTGGCGGTGCTCCCGCTCCGGCGCCGCCGGCACGCCGGCCGCGGCGATGTCCTGGATGTTGTAGCCGTCGCCGGTGACCAGCCCGGCGCAACGCTCCGGCCAGAGCGCCGCGACGACGCAGGCGGCGCGGCCGCCCCAGTCATAGCCCGCCAGCACGGCGCGCGGGATCGCCAGCGCGTCCATCAGCGCCAGGAGATCCGCCCCCAGCGCCCCCTGCTGCCCGGAGCGCGGCGTGTCGAGCGAGAGGAAGCGCGTCGGCCCATAGCCGCGCAGCCAGGGGATGACGACCCGCGCGCCCTCGGCGGCGAGGCGGGAAGCCACCGCGTCATAGGCATGCACGTCGTAGGGAAAGCCGTGCAGCAGGATGACCGGCCAGCCGCCGGCCTCGCCCTGCTCGCGGTAGGCGACGCGCAGCGCCCCGGCCTCGATCTGCTTCAGCATGGTTGGATTCCTCCCGCCCCGATGTGGGGGGCGGGCACGGCGCGGGGGAGGGGGCGCCCCGACCGGCCTCATCCCAGCAGCCGCCGCGCCTCCGCCGCATCCGCCGCGATCTGCGCCGTCAGCTCCGCCAGCCCGGCGAACCGGCGCTCCGGACGCAGGAAGTGCAGCAGCCGCACGCCGATCTCCTGGCCGTAGAGGTCACCGGTGAAATCGAAGAGATGCGCCTCCACCCGGCTTTCCGTCCCGCCCACGGTCGGCCGCTGGCCGATATTGGCCACGCCCTTCACCAGGGTGCCGTCGGCCAGCTCCGCCTCGATGGCATAGACGCCGCGCGCCGGCTCCAGGTGCCGCCCCAGCGGCACGTTGGCCGTGGGGAAGCCGATGGTCCGCCCGCGCTTGTCGCCATGGCTGACCGGGCCACGGATCTCCCAGGGCCGGCCCAGCGCCTCGGCCGCCCGCTCGGGATAGCCGTCCTGCAGGGCGCGGCGGATGCGCGAGGAGGAGATGGGGCCGGCGGCGTCGGCGACCGGCGGCACCACGGTCAGGCCGATGCCGAGCCGCTCGGCCTGCGCCGCCAGGAAGGCGACGTCGCCGCCGCGCCGGTGGCCGAAGGCGAAGTCGGCGCCGCAGGCGAGGTGCCGGGCGCCGAGCGCGCCATGCAGCACCTCGGTGACGAAGGCCTCGGCCGGGAGCGCGGCCAAGGCGGCGTCGAAGGCCAGGGCGACGACGACATCCGCGCCCGCCGCGCGCAGCGCCGCCGCCTTGGCCGGGGCGAGGGTCAGGCGGAAGGGCGGGTCGTCGGGGCGGAAATGCTCGCGCGGATGCGGCTCGAAGGTCAGCGCGGCGAGCGTCAGCTCCGGCCGTCCGGCATGGGCGGCGCGCAGCACGGCGCGGTGGCCGAGATGCACGCCGTCGAAATTGCCCAGGGCCAGCGTGGCGCCGCGCGCCGCGGGCGGCACCGCCTGCCAGGAGAGGCCCGGGATGGCGTTCGGGTCCGGCGGGTCCTGGCTCATCGGCCGGCGCCGTGGCGGCTCATCGCTGCGCCTTCTCGACCCATTTCTCGACCTCCACCGGGGCGAAATCCTCCAGCGCCGCCAGCGCCTGCTCCGGCGTGCCGGCCAGCGCCGCCAGGGCGCGGTGCTTGGGGTGCAGAAAGCCCTCCGTCACCATGTGGTCGAAGACCGTGCCCAGGCGGCCCCAGTAGCCGGCGGTGTCGAGGAAGACGAGGCCCTTGGCGTGGATGCCGAGCTGGGTCCAGGTGAAGGCCTCCACCGCCTCCTCCAGCGTGCCGATGCCGCCGGGCAGCACGACGAAGCCGTCCGACAGGTCGGCCATCATCGCCTTGCGCTCATGCATGGTGCCGACCACCCGCAGGTCGGTGATGGCGCCATGGCCGACCTCGCGGCGCATCAGCGTCTCGGGGATGATGCCGATGACCTCGGCGCCCGCCTTCATCGCCGCATCCGCGACGATGCCCATCAGCCCGACATGCCCGCCGCCATAGACCAGCCCCT
This sequence comes from Roseomonas sp. KE0001, assembly GCF_016107285.1. Classification (GTDB taxonomy): domain Bacteria; phylum Pseudomonadota; class Alphaproteobacteria; order Acetobacterales; family Acetobacteraceae; genus Pseudoroseomonas. The sequence goes on from NZ_RCVQ01000002.1 coordinate 333,205, forward strand.
GGCCGCGTGCCGCGATGGCCTGGCCGAGGGCCCGCGCGGCCGCCGCGTAGGCCGGGTTGTTGCCGGGGTTGGACCCGCAGAAGACACAGACACGCTTGATGGCCATCGGGGAACCCCAGCTCGATCGTGGCGCCGGGCGGGGCGGGCCCGAAGGCGGGGCCACCCACCCGGCCCTGCGGGCTTAACGCCGGGTGCCCGGATGGACAAGCGATCCGCACGGGGAGACAACCCGGCCGGATCGAGCACAGAGGAGTCGCCATGCCCGCCACCCCCATCGGCACGAGCGAACAGCTCCTGGAGGAGCTGCGCGGCTGGGTCGAGACCGAGACGCCGACCACCGACGCCGCCGCCATCAACCGCCTGCTGGACAGGGCCGAGGCCGGGCTGGCCGCCGTCGGCGCCGTGCTGGAGCGCATCCCCGGCACCGAGGGCCGCGGCGACCATCTGGTGGCCCGGACGCCGGGCGAGGGCAGGCCCGTGCTCGTCGCCGGCCATCTCGACACCGTCTGGGACCACGGCACGCTGGAGAGGACGATCCCCTTCCGCGTCGAGGGCGAGAAGTGCTTCGGTCCCGGCATCTACGACATGAAGGCCGGCAGCTTCTTCGCCTTCCATTCCGTGCGCGAGATCCTGCGGCACGGCACGCGGACCCGCAGCCCGATCACCCTGCTGCTGACCTCGGACGAGGAGGTGGGCAGCGGCACCAGCCGGGCGCTGATCGAGCGCGAGGCGGCCGGCGCCTGCGCCGTGCTGATCCCCGAGCCGGCGGGCGGGACGCAGAAGGCCTGTGTCACGGCGCGCAAGGGCACCGGGCGCTTCACCATCCAGGTCGAGGGCCGCAGCGCCCATGCGGGCGGCAACTGGCAGGAGGGCGCCAGCGCGGTGGTGACGCTGGCGCGGCTGATCGGCCAGATCCATGCGCTGGTGGACCTGCCGGGCGGCACGACGACGAATGTGGCGCCGATCTGGGGCGGCACGCGGCCCAACGTCATTCCCAACAAGGCCGGCTGCGAGGTGGATTTCCGCGTCGCCACGCTGGAGGACGCGGCGCGGGTCGAGGCGGCGGTGATGGCCATGGCCGGGCCGCAGCCGGAGGGGACCAGCGTCGTGATCACCGGCGGGCTGAACCGGCCGCCGATGGTCGAGGGGCCGGGCAACCTGGCGCTCTACGAGCAGGCCCGGGCGATCGCCGCGCGGCTCGGCTACGACCTGCCGAAGCAGCACCGCGGCGGCGGCTCGGACGGCAATTTCACCGCCGCCATGGGCATTCCGACGCTGGACGGGCTGGGCTGCTCCGGCGCGGGGGCGCATGCGGAGTTCGAGCACATCCTCTGGCGCGAGCTGGCGCCGCGCTGCGGCACGCTGTGCGAACTGCTGGAGACGCTGGGCTGAGGCCGGGCTCCGGGAGAGGCGGCGCCGCCCCTCCCGCGCCGGGGTCGCCTCGGGGCCGCCTCGGGGCCGCCCCCGTCAGTGGCCGCCCTCCGCCACCCCCTGCCGCCAGTAGCCGGCGGCCCGGAACTGGCCCGCCGGAAGGCCGCAGGCCTCGCTGAAATGCTGGCGCAGCTGGCGGGCGGTCTCCGCCTCGCAGGCGACCCAGGCGGAACGCCCGGCCTCGCCCGCCGGCCAGGACAGGGCGCGCACCGCGTCCAGCAGCGGCGCGCCATGGGGTGCGCCGTCGCGCAACAGCCAGCGCACCGCCATGCCCGGCGGCGGCGACAGCGTCTGCCGCTCGGCGGCATCGGCCACCTCGATCAACACCTGGCCGCGGGCGTCGCGCGGCATCTGCTCCAGGGCGCGGGCGATGGCGGGCAGGGCGGTCTCGTCGCCGCCCACCAGGGTCCAGCCCCGCACCGGGATATGGCCGCCGCCCGGGCCGGAGAGGCCGAGCCAGTCGCCCGGCTCCGCCCGCAAGGCGAAGCGCGAGCCCGGGCTGCCATCGCCATGCACGACGAAGTCGATCTCCATCTCGCCGGCGGCGGCATCGATGCGGCGGATGGTGTAGGTGCGCCGCGTCAGGTCGCGGCCGGCGAAGTCGGGCTGCCCGGCGGGGGTGAGGCCGGGCCAGCGCGGCTCGGCGCCGTCCGGGGCGCGCCGGCCCGGGATATAGATCTTGAGGTGCATCGCCTCGGCGTCGAAGCGGGCGAGATCGTCGCCGCGCAGGGTCAGGCGGCGCATGCGCGGCGTGACCGCGGCCACCCGCAGCACGCGGGCGGTGCGGAAGTTCGCCGGCCGTGCGTCGGCGCGCGGCGCGGCGGCGCTGGCCCAGGCGATGCCGAGCCGCTCCCCCGGCGCGAATTCGTCGAGATGGCCGGCGACGACGCCCTGCGCCTCGGCCAGCGCCGCGACGCTCTCGGCCTCCAGGCGCAGCGCGAGGCCGTCGGCCGCGGTCGTCACCCGCGCCTCGCCACCGGGGAAGGCAATGCGGTAATCCTCTTCGGGCCCGACGATGGGCCGGCCGTGCTCCAGCATGTGCCGGCGGAAGGCGGCGGCGAGGCGGGCGGGACTGGCGGTGCGGGCCTGCGCGGTGGCGGTGACGCGGGTCATCGGAGGTGCCTCCTTCGGCATCGGGCCGGCGGCATCAGGGCCGGCTCATGGACGGGCCGGCGGGCAGGTCGGCCCAGTAGGTTCCGGCCATCGGGATGGCCAGGAAATCCCGGTTGAGCGCCGCCAGGGTGGCGGCGGGATCGAGGTCGGCGCAGCGGTCGGGATGCAGCCAGCGGGCCAGCAGCTCCAGCATCACCACATGCGCGGGCGTGTCGTTGAAGCCGTGCCAAACGGCATGCGCCCGGCCCCGGCGCACCGCCGGCAGCAGGTCGAGCCGGTCGCGGCGCAGCGTGTCGGCCAGGGCGGCGCTCGCCGCCCCGGGCGTGACGCCCGGGCCGAGCGGGATGCCGCCGCGGCCGCCATAGGGGCCGCCGGTCGCGACATAGAGGCGGGGATCGGCGGCCACCACCTGCTCGAAGGACAGGGTGCCGATGGTGCCGGGCAGCAGCGCGGCGCCGATGCTGCGCCCGCCGCAGAAACGGATCATCGAATCATGGGCGCCGCGGCCGGGGGAATCGCAGCAGGGCCGGCCGCCGGCATGGGCGTGCAGGAACACGGAGGGGGCCTCCGCGCCGGCGACGCGCGCGGCGATGGCGGCGAGGCGTTCGCCGTAGAAGACCTCGAAGGCCGCCGCCCGGTCCTCCCGCCCCAGGATCCGGCCGAGCAGGGCGAGGCTCGGCCGCGTGTTGCGCATCGGGTCCTGGAAGAAGTCGATGACGATGACGGGAATGCCGAGCGCGGTGACGCGGTCGGCGAGGCCGCTGGCGACGGCGGAGAGGCCGGCGACCAGCACCTCCGGCCGCGCCGCCAGCAGCGTCTCCAGCGCCAGGTCCTGCGACTGCCCGCGCCGCAGCAGCGGGATGTCGTCCACCCGCGGGAAGCGCTCCCGCACCATGGCGTAGTCGGGCGGGTTCATCCGACGCAGGTCATCGCCCCAGCCGACGATGAGGGAGACCGGATCGGGGTGCAGCAGGCCCATGGCGAGGACATGCCGCGCCTCGGTCAGCGCGATGCGCCGAGCGGTGCCGGGAAGGGTGACGCCGCGCCCCGCGATATCCGTCAGCGGCGCTGCCGCAGCCCCGGCGCGTAGCGGCGGCGCCGGCACGGCCAGGGAGGAGAGGAGGGCCGGCAGGGCGCCCAGCAGGCGCCGCCGCCCGGCCGTCCCGCCGCCGCTCACCAGCGGGCGCGCAGCGAGCCCAGCACCATCCGGCCCGTGCCGTAGTAGCAGGCGGTGATGCTGCTGCAGCTGGCCACGTAGTCCTTGTCGGCGAGGTTCTGCGCGTTCACCGCCAGCTCGACGCCGGCCAGCTTCTCGAAGCGGGCGCCCAGCTCGTAGCGGATGGCGGCATCGAACAGCGTCACCGACGGCACCTTGAAGGTGTTGGTGTCGTTGCCGTAGGTCTCGCCGATGTAGCGCACGCCGCCGCCGAGGCTCAGGCCGCGCAGCGGGCCCTCGTGGAAGGCATAGTTGGCCCAGCCGGAAGCCATGTGGTGCGGCACCTGCGGCACCCGGTTGCCCTCGACGCCGACGACGTTCGACTTGGTGATCTCGGTGTCGAGATAGGCGTAGCTGCCGAGCAGGTCGAGGCTGTCGGTCAGGCTGGCGCGGCCCTCCAGCTCGATGCCGCGCGAGCGGATCTCGCCCTGCGCGACGCTGTAGTTCGTGTAGACCGCGTCACGGGTCAGCACATTGTCCTGCGTGATGTGGAAGGCGGCGAGCTGGACGAAGCTGTTCATGCCCGGCGGCTGGTACTTCACGCCGACCTCGTACTGCTCGCCCGTGGTGGGCGCGAAGTTGCCGCCGCCGCGCTGCGGCGCCTGAGTGCCGGTATTCGGCAGGAAGGAGGTCGAGTAGCTGGCATAGGGCGCCAGGCCGTTGTCGAAGAGGTAGAGGCCGCCGACGCGCCAGGTCAGCTCGTCATCCCACTGCGAGGTCTGCGCCGTGTTGGCGCCGCTCGCCAGATGCGTCGTCGTGCCGATGCTGGCGGTGTCGTAGCGCAGGCCGACATTGAACCGCCAGCGGCCGAGCGCGATCTGGTCCTGCGCGTAGAAGCCGAGCTGGTCCAGTTCCTGGTTGGTCAGGTCGGCCGGGCCGGAGAGGATGGGCGGGATGTTCCGGTAGTAGACCGGCGCGAAGAGGTCGAGGCTCGGCACGTCGACGCTGATGGTGGTCAGCCGCGCGCGCGCCGAGGTGCGCTGCCAGTCGACGCCGAAGAGCGCCGTGTGCTGCACCGGGCCGGTGGTGAAGGTCGCCTGCGCCTGGTTGTCCAGCGCGTAGGAATTGGCGTGGTCCGAGGCGTAGGTGGCGCGGCGGCTGCCGGTGCGGCCGTTGGCGGCGATGGAGCCGATGGAGAGGACGTTGAACTCCGCGTCGATATGCGAGTAGCGGAAGTTCTGGCGCACCGTCCAGACATTGTCGAAGCGGTGCTCGAACTGGTAGCCGATCGAGGCCTGGGTGCGGTCGAAGCGGTCGTAGTTCGGATCGCCGCCGAAGAAGCCGCGGCGCTGCTGGCCATAGGGGCTGGGCAGCACCGAGCCGACGGCGGGGACGAAGTTGTAGAAGCCGCTCTTCGGATCCTTCTGGTAGGAGGCGAGCAGCGTGAAGGTGGTGTTGTCGTCCGGGCGCCACATCAGCGCGGGCGCGATGGCGATGCGCTGCTCCTCGGCGAAGTCGTACTGCGTGTCGGCGATGCGGGCGATGCCGGTCAGGCGGTAGGCGAAGGTGCCGTCCTCGGTCAGCGGGCCGCCGAAGTCGAAGGCGGTCTGCATCAGCGCGTTGCTGCCGGCCTCGATGCGGACCTCATGGATCGGCGTGGTGGTCGGGCGGCGGCTGACCAGGTTCACCAGGCCGCCGACGCCGGTCTGGCCGTAGAGCACCGAGGCCGGGCCGCGCAGCACCTCGATCCTCTCCAGCAGCCAGGGGTCGGTGTTCGGCACGCCGTAGTAGAGGCCGCGGCCCTGGCGCAGGCCATCGAGAAAGTTGACGAAGGCGGCGCCGGTGCCCTGCCCGCCGAAGCCGCGCACGAAGACGCTGTCATAGCGCGCGGCGGGCCGCACCTCGGCCAGCACGCCGGCGGTGTAGCGCAGGGCCTGGGAGACGCTGAGCGCCGCCTGGTCGTCGATCTGGTCGCGGGTGACGACGCCGACCGACTGCGGCGCCTCGATCAGCGGCGTGTCGGTCTTGGAGCCGGTGGTGGTGAGTGGCGCGACATAGCCCGGCGCATGCTCCCAGGCGCGCCAGGCGGTGGCCTGGACATTGACCTCCGGCAGGGTGACGCTGCCCTCGGTGATGGGCGCCGCGGCGGGGGCGGGTGCCTCCTGCGCCAGCGTGGCGGTGGGCAGGACCGCGGCGGTCGCGAGGAGGAGGGAGCGCAGCGGAGACAAGCGAGCCATGCCAGACTTTCCGGAAACGGGAGATTGGCGCCCGTTTAGGCACGGCTGCGATTCGTTCGCAACATGGGCGGGCGCGGATCTGCCCTTCGCCCGCCGCGTGTGTCCCTTCGGCCCGCCCCTCAGCCCAGCGCCGCCAGGGCCTGGGTCAGGTCGGCGATCAGGTCGTCGACATGCTCGATGCCGATGCTGAGCCGGATCAGCCCGTCGCTCACGCCGATCCGCGCCCGCACCTCCGCCGGCACGCCGGAATGGGTGGTGGAGGCGGGGTGGCTGGCCAGCGATTCGGTGCCACCCAGGCTGACCGCCAGCTTGAAGACGCGCAGCCGGTTCAGCACCCGGAAGGCCTCCGGCTGGCCGCCGGCGATCTCGATGCTGAAGGTCGAGCCGGGGCCGCTGCATTGCGCCGCGTAGACCGGGCCGGCCTGCGGCCCCAGCGCATGCACCGCCGCGACGCGCGGGTGCCGCTCCAGGAAGTCGGCCACCGCCTCGGCGTTGCGCGCCGCCGCCTTCATGCGCAGCGAGAGCGTCTCCAGAGAGCGGCCCAGCATCCAGCAGGAATGCGGATCGAGCTGCGTGCCGATGGCGCCGCGCAGCAGCCGCACCGCCTGGATCAGGTCGCGCCGGCCGATGGCGGCGCCCGCGACGAGGTCGCTGTGCCCGCCGACATACTTGGTCATGGAGGAGACGACGAGGTCGACGCCATGCGTCAGCGGCTGCTGGAAGATCGGCCCGAGCATGGTGTTGTCGCAGAGGATCACCGGGCGGTGCCCCGCCTGCCGCGCGGCGATGCGGTCGGCGGCGACCCCGATCAGCGCCAGGTCGACCAGGGTATTGAGCGGGTTGGAGGGGGTCTCCACCAGGATCACGCTGACCCGGCCGCGCGCCACGGCCCGGTCCGCGGCGGCCTCGATGGCCGCGGCCTTCGTCCCCTCCGCGAAGCCCTCGGCGGCGATGCCGTACTGCGCCAGGGTGCGGGCGAGCAGCGTCTCGGTGCCGCCGTAGAGCGGCTGGCTGTGCAGGATGATGTCGCCCGGCCGGGCGAAGGCCAGGATGCTGGTGGCGATGGCCGCCATGCCGGAGGAGAAGAGCAGGGCTGCCTCGCCCTTCTCGTAGATCGCCAGGCGGTCCTCGACGATCTCGCTGTTGGGGTGGTTGAAGCGCGAATAGACCAGCCCGGCGCCGCCCTCGGGGGCGGCCTTGCGGCCGGCGACGACATCGAAGTAGTCGCGCCCCTCCTCGGCCGAGCGGAAGACGAAGGTGGAGGTCAGGAAGACCGGCGGCTTGACCGAGCCCTCGGAGAGGGCCGGGTCGTAGCCGTAGCCCAGCATCAGCGTCTCGGGATGCAGGGGGTGGTTGCCGATCGTCGTGTGGTGGCTGCGGTCCTCGGCCATGGCGGGCCTCCTTGCTGGGGCCGCCGGGCGGCGGCCGGGGAGGGAGGCTGGCATGGCGGCCCCGGGGCGCGCCAGGGGAACGCCAAAGGGGAAACGCCAAAGGGGAAACGCCAAAGGGGAAACGCCAAAGGGGAAACGCCAGAAGGGGCGGGAGCGGCGGCCCCTCCCTTGCCGGACGGCCCCAGGCGCGCGAGGCTCCCGCTCATGCAGGACCCCGCCTATCTCGACCCGCGCAGCGGCCGCACCTGGCCGCTTTCCGAACCCCGCTGGCGCGGCCCCGAGGGCCAGCCGCTGCTGCTCACCGACCTGCCCGGCCTGACCCGGCCGGGAATCGAGGCCGGCACGCGCGGCCTCTGGCGCTACGCCGCGGCGCTGCCGTTCCGGCCGGCGGCGCCGATCACCCTGGGCGAGGGCGCGACGCCGCTGCTGCGGCGCGACTGGGGCCAGGGCGCGCTGCGCGGCACGGCGCACTTCAAATGCGAGTGGCTGATGCCGAGCGGCAGCTTCAAGGACCGTGGCGCCACGGTCATGCTCTCGCTGCTGCGCGAGCAGGGCATCCGGCACGTGCTCGAGGATTCCTCCGGCAATGGCGGCGCGGCCATCGCCACCTACGCGGCGGCGGGCGGGATGCGGGCGAGGATCCTGGTGCCGGCCTCGACCAGCCCGGCCAAGACGGTGCAGTCCCGCGCCCTCGGCGCCGCGATCGAACTGATCCCCGGCAGCCGGCAGGACTGCGCCGACGCGGCCCTGGCCCAGGGGAACGACCCGGCGGGGAACGATCCGGCCTCGGGCGTCTTCTACGCCAGTCACAACTGGCACCCCTTCTTCCTGCAGGGCACCAAGACGCTGGCCTACGAGCTGTGGGAGGATCTCGGCTTCCGCGCGCCGGACAACGTCATCGTCCCCTGCGGCGCCGGCTCCAATGTGCTCGGCTGCGGCATCGGCTTCGGCGAGCTGCTGCGGGCGGGGCAGATCGACCGCCTGCCGCGCCTCTTCGCCGCCCAGCCGGCGCAATGCGGGCCGATCGCGCGGGCCTTCCTCGGCCTGCCGCCGGCGCCGCCCGGCCCGACCATCGCCGAGGGCACGGCCATCGCCCAGCCGATCCGCCTGCCGGAGATCCTGGACACCCTGCGGCGGAGCGGCGGCGGCGCCGTGCTGCTGGAGGAGGCGGAGATCGCCGCGGCCACGCGCGATCTGGCGGCGCAGGGCCTCTATGTGGAGCCCACCTCGGCCCAGGCGGCGGCGGCGCTGAGCCGCCTGCGGGAGGAGGGCGCCATCGGGCGGGAGGAGGTGACGGTGGTGGTGCTGACCGGCGCCGGGCTGAAGGCGACGCAGCGCCATGCCGAGCTGGCCGGGGTGGCGCTGTGACGGGAGGGCCGCGCGTCGCGCTGCTCGGCTTCTCCATCGAGTGCAACCGCTTCGCCCCCGTGGCGCGCCTGGCGGATTTCCGCCGCTGGCTGGAGGGCGAGGCCCTGCTGGCCGATGCGCGGGGCGCGGCGCCGGTGGCGCTGCCGGAGATGCCGGGCTTCGTCGCCGCCATGGACGCCGCCGGACCCTGGCGGCCCCGCCCGCTGCTGCTCGCCCTGGCCGAGCCGAACGGGCCGGTCGAGCAGGGCGACTTCGCAGACATGATGGCGCTCTGGCGCCAGGGGCTCGAGGCGCTGCGCGGCGAGCTGGACGGCGTCTACTGCCTGCTGCATGGCGCCGGCCTGACCACGGCGCTGGACGATCCCGAGGGTGCCCTGCAGGCGATGATCCGCGAGGTGCTGGGCGAGGGCGTGCCGCTGGTCTGCAGCTACGACCTGCACGCCAATGTCTCCCAAGCGATGGTGCGGCATTGCGACGCCTTCGTGGGCTACCGCACCAACCCGCATCTCGACATGCGCGAGCGGGGCGCGGAATCCGCCGCGCTGCTGCGGCGGCTGATGGCGGGCGAGCGGTTCCATCGCGCCTTCCGCCGCCTGCCCATCGTGGCGCCGACCGTCAGCCTGCTGACGGCCAAGGGGCCCTATGGCGAGGTGATCGACTTCGGGCAGGAACGGCGGCGGCTGCTGGGGCCGGAGAAGGTCGCCAATGTCTCGGTGATGGGCGGCTTCGCCTACAGCGACACGCCCTTCAACGGCTTCGCCATCGTCGTCACCGGCCCCGACCGTGCCGCCTGCGAGGCGCTGGCCGACGAGCTGGCGCGCGATGCCTGGAGCCGGCGCGCCCGCTTCGTGGCGAAGCTGACACCGCTGACCGAGGCGGTGCAGCGTGCCCTGACCGCGGAGGTGCCGCTGGCCTTCGCCGATGTCGCCGACAATCCCGGCGGTGGCGGCGGCGGCAACACCCTGTTCATCCTGGCCGCCTTCCACAAGGCGGGGGTGGAGGGCGCGCTGTTCGGCCTTCTCCATGACCCGGCGCTGGCGGCGGAGGCGCATGAGCGCGGCCGGGGCGCGCGCTTCAGCGCCCGGTTCAACCGCGACACGCGGGGCGGCTTCGCGCATCCCTTCGCCGCGCCGGCGGAGGTGGTGGCGCTGTCGGACGGGCGGGTCGTCGGGCGGCGTGGCCTCTATGCGGGCACGGCGAAGGATCTGGGCCCGACGGCCGCGCTGCGCCTGGGCGGGATCACGGCGGTGGTGGTCAGCCACCGCCTGCAATGCGCCGACCCGGCCTTCTTCGAGCATCTGGGCCTCGATATCGGCGCGGCGCGGGCCGTGGTGCTGAAGTCGCGCGGGCATTTCCGCGGCGGCTTCGACGAGTTCTTCACGCCCGGCCGCATCATCGAGGTGGACGCCCCCGGCCTGACCTCGCCGATGCTGGACCGCTTCGCCTGGACGAAGCTGCCCCGCCCGGTGCTGCCGCTCGACCCGGAGACGCGCTGGGCGCCGTGAGGGAGGCTCAGCGCCGGTCCGGGTAGTCGCGGCCCGGCCGCGCCCTGTAGGCCGGGAGCGACCAGCCCCGCCGGATCGCCGCCGCGCGGAGGCCGAAGGCGAGGGCGAGGCCGGTGCAGACGGCGAGGCCGCGGTCCGCCCCCGCCGCGGTGAGCAGGACGAAGGCGCCGGCGCCGAGCGCGGCCGCCGTGGCGTAGATCTCGCGCCGCAGGATGAGCGGCAGCTCGCCGCAGATCACGTCGCGCAGCGCGCCGCCGAAGGTGGCGGTGGCCATGCCCATCAGCGTCGCGGCCCAGGGGCCGGCGCCCTCCATCAGCGCCGCCTCGGCGCCCAGCACGGCGAAGACCGACAGCCCCAGAGCGTCGGCCCAGAGCAGCGGCACGAAGCGCCGTTCCAGCAGATGCGCCGTGAAGAAGATCAGCACGGCGATGCCGGCGACCATCAGCGCCAGGCCGGGCGTGGTGAGCCAGCCGACCGGGCGGCCCAGCAGCACGTCCCGCACCGTGCCGCCGCCGAAGGCGGTGACGGCGGCGATCAGGATGAAGCCGACCGGGTCGAGCCGCTTGCGCGAGGCGGTGAGGGCGCCCGCCGCGGCGAAGGCGGCGGTGCCCAGCCAGTTCAGGCCGACGAGCAGCCAGGCGAGCGGCCAGGCGGAAGGCCAGGCGGAAGGCAGGTCACTCGGCAGGGAGGGGGCGCGCCCTGTCGCTCTCGGCGGTGCCGCGCGCCGTGCCCATGCACAGCAGCGAGAGCGCCAGCAGCCCCGCCACCAGCGGCAGCACCCAGTGCGTCAGCCCGGCATCGAGCAGCATGCCGAAGGGCACCGGGGTCAGCGCGCCGCCCAGCGGCAGGCCGGCCGAGATGAAGCCGAAGACCTTGCCGATCTGCCCCGGCGGCGAGGCATCCTTCACCATCACGTCGCGCGGGGTGCGGCTGGCGCCGAGCGCGAAGCCGGCGCCGAGCGCCAGCACGATGGCGGCCCAGCCGGGGATGGGGATGGTGCCCAGCATGAGCAGCAGGACAATGGAGCAGAGCGTCAGGCCGATGACGAAGGCGGCGTGGCGCTGCGAGCGGTCGGCGAACCAGCCGCCCACCAGCACGCCGCCGGAATTGCCCGCCATGTAGCCGGTGAGCGCCATCGAGCCGACCGCGACCGGAATGCCCCACATCGTGTCCAGCACGGTGATGAGGAAGGCCTGGATGCCCGAACCCGCCATGGAGGAGAGCAGGAAGAAGGCGAAGAAGAGCAGCATGGTGCGCGAGAGCAGCACGGCGGCGCCGCCTTCCGTGGCGCGCGGCTTGGGCTGGTCCGAGAGCACCCGGCTCTGCCACAGGATGGCGCCCACCACCGGCACGCCGAGCAGGCCGACCAGCAGCAGCCCGGCGCGCCAGCCCATGGTCGCGGCCAGCGCCACGATCACCAGGGGCGCCAGGGCAAAGCCGAGATTGCCGGTGAAGGTGTGCATGGCGAAGGCGCGGCCCATGCGCGCCTTGTTGATGGAGCCGGCGAGGATGGCGTAGTCGGCCGGGTGGATGACGCTGTTGCCGATGCCGGACAGCACCGCGAGGCCGAGAATGACCCAGTAGCTCGGCGCGAAGGCCATGGCGGAGATGGAGAGCGCCATGATCAGCGTGCCGCCGATCAGGTAGGGCCGCGCGCCGTGCCGGTCCACCAGGAAGCCGACCGGCGTCTGCAGCACCGCCGTCACCGCGCTCATCAGCGCGACGGACAGGCCGAGCGCGGCATAGGAGACGCCGAACTCGTCGCGCCAGATCGGGAAGAGCGGCGCCAGGCACAGCATGTAGAAGTGCGACAGGAAGTGGCCGGTGCCGATGAGGCCGATGATGCGCCAGTCTCGGTCGGGCGCGGCGCGGTCCGGCCGCGGGGTGGTGTCAGGGCCCGCGGGGGGCATGTCGGATCTTCCTTGGACGGGACTCGGAGGTTCGGGCCCGCCGCGCGCGCCGTCCCGCCCTTGCCGCATGGGCGGGGCACGGGCGGCGGACGAGGCGGACCCGGCCGGTCAGGCTGCGCCCCGTCCGGGAGGCTGTCAAACCGCGCGGGGGCGGGGTGGCGAGGTTGTAATCTGAGAATGAGACGCATTAACATGATGCGCCGGCGCCGGGCTGGACTCGGCCAGGAACGGCTCGCTATGCTCAAATAAACACAACGAACAGGAGGACACCGCCATGGATGCCGCCACCGCCCACGGCCGCCTCGGCGCCGAGGCCCGCGCCTTCATCGCCCGCCGGCACAAGCTGCTGATCGGCGGGCAATGGGTCGATGCCCGATCCGGCAAGACCTTCCCCGTCCATGACCCCGCCAATGGCCAGCAGATCGCCACCGTCGCCGAGGGTGGGGCCGAGGATATCGACGCCGCCGTGCGCGCCGCGCGCAAGGCTTTCGAGGACGGCCCCTGGCCGCGGATGAAGCCGACCGAGCGCGGCAAGCTGGTCTGGAAGCTGGCCGAGGTCATCGAGCGGCACGCCGAGGAACTGGCGCAGCTCGAATCCCTCGACAACGGCAAGCCGATCAGCGACGCGCGCGCCGTCGACGTGCCCTTCTCGGCCGAGCTGCTGCGCTACATGGCCGGCTGGTGCACCAAGATCACCGGCCAGCAGATCCCGCTCTCGGCGCCCGGCGAGTGGCACGCCTACAGCATCCGCGAGCCGGTCGGCGTGGTCGGGCAGATCATCCCCTGGAACTTCCCCTTCATGATGGCGGCATGGAAGATCGCGCCCGCGCTCGCCGCCGGCTGCACCATCGTGCTGAAGCCGGCCGAGCAGACGCCGCTGACGGCGATCCGCCTGGGCGAGCTGATCGAGGAGGCGGGCTTCCCGCCGGGCGTGGTGAACGTGGTGACGGGCGACGGCACGCCGGGCGCGGCGCTGGCGGCGCATCCGGACGTGGACAAGGTGGCCTTCACCGGCTCGACCGAGGTCGGCAAGCTGATCGTCAAGGCGGCGGCGGGCAACCTGAAGAAGGTGAGCCTGGAGCTGGGCGGCAAGTCGCCGGCCGTGGTGTTCCCCGACGCCGACCTTTCCGTCGCCATCCCCGGTGCCGCCACCGGCATCTTCTTCAACATGGGCCAGTGCTGCACGGCGGGCTCGCGCCTCTTCGTGCATGAGCGCATCTTCGACAGGATGATGTCGGGCTTGGCGGACGAGGCCGGCAAGTGGCGCATCGGCCACGGGCTGGAGCCGGAGACGCGGATCGGCCCGCTGGTCTCGCAGGAGCAGTTCGACCGCGTCAGCGGCTATCTCGCCGCCGGCAAGCAGGCCGGGGCCGAGGTGGTGACGGGCGGCGAGCGGCACGGCAACGAGGGCTATTTCATCAAGCCCACCGTGCTGGCGAAGACGACGCCGGAGATGTCGGTGGTGAAGGAGGAGATCTTCGGCCCCGTCGTCTGCGCCATGCCGTTCAACGACGACGACCTGGAGCGCATCGCGCGCGAGGCCAACAACACCGCCTACGGCCTGGCCGCCAGCATCTGGACGCGCGACATCGGCATCGCCCACAGGATGGCGCGCAGGATCAAGGCGGGTTCCGTCTGGATCAACGTGCACAACTTCAACGACGTCGCGCTGCCCTTCGGCGGCTACAAGCAGTCCGGCTGGGGCCGCGAGATGGGCTACGAGGCGATCGAGCTCTACACCGAGACCAAGGCGGTCGCGGCGATGCTGTAGCGGAAGGGGACAGGGGGCGGGGGGGAAGGCGCATGGCCCCCTCCGGCCTCGCCCCGCATGGGCATTCCACGCGCCTCTCGCTAAGCTTCCTCTCCAACGGGAAGGAAGCTGAAGCGTGGCCTTGACCGAGAAGCAGAAGATGCTGTCCGGCGCCCTCTACCATGCGGGCGATGCGGAGATTCAGGCCGACGCCGCGGCGGCGCGGGACTGGATGGCGCGCTACAACGCCGCCTTCGCCGATCCCGCCGCCCGGGGCGCGCTGCTGCGCGAGCGGCTGGCGGCGGTGGGGGAGGGGGCGGTGATCCGCGCGCCCTTCCATTGCGACTACGGCTACAACATCAGCATCGGCGCCGGCGCCTTCCTCAACTTCAACTGCGTCATCCTCGATGTCGTCGCGGTCAGCATCGGCGAGGGCACGCAGATCGGGCCGGCGGTGCAGATCTACACGGCCGACCACCCGCGCGAGCCGGAGGCGCGGCGCAGCGGGCTGGAGTTCGGCCGCCCCGTGCGGATCGGCGCCAATGTCTGGATCGGCGGCGGCGCCATCCTGCTGCCCGGCGTCACGGTGGGCGACGATGCGGTGATCGGCGCCGGCAGCGTGGTGACGCGGGACGTGCCGCCGGGCGCGACGGTCGTCGGCAATCCGGCGCGCGCGCCGCGCTAGAGTGGATCCCGATCCGGTGGAATCGCCGGATCGGGATGCGCGCCGGCGTCAGGTCAGACCCACTCGCCCTTCCGCATCAGCGGCACGGCCTGACCGTCGAAGCCGATGCCGTCGAGGTCCGTCTCGGCCGAGCCGATCATCCAGTCCACATGGATCAGCGAGGAATTGCCGCCCCGCGCCGTGAACTGCTCGTCCGTCATGCTCTCGGAATCGGTGAAGCACTTCTTGTAGGCCTGGCCGAGGGCGATGTGGCAGGCGGCGTTCTCGTCGAACAGCGTGTTGAAGAACAGCAGGCCGCTTTGCGAGATCGGCGAGGAATGCGGCACCAGCGCCACCTCGCCCAGCCGCCGCGCGCCCTCGTCGGTCGAGATCAGCCGGTTCAGCACCGCCTCGCCCGTGCCGGCATGCGCCTCGACGATCCGCCCGCCCTCGAAGCGGACGCGGATGTCGCGGATCAGCGTGCCGGCATGGGCCAGCGGCTTGGTGGCGGCGACCGTGCCTTCCGTCATCGCCGCGTGCGGCGTGGTGAAGACCTCCTCGGTCGGGATGTTGGGATTGCCGGTGATGCCGTTGCGCGCCTTCGAACTGCCGCCCATCCAGCTGTGCCCGTCGGCCAGGCCCACCCGCAGGTCGGTGCCCGGGCCCCTGAAGTGCAGGGCGCGGAAGCGCTGGGCGTCGAGCATCCGGCGCCGCTCCATCAGCGCGGCGTTGTGGCGCGCCCACTCGGCCTCGGGGTCGGGTCGGTCGACGCGGGTGCTGCTGTAGACAGCCTCCCAGAGCCTCGCCTGCGCCTCGTGGGGCGCGAGGTCGGGGAAGACGGCGCGGGCCCAGGCCTGGGTGGCGTAGGGCACCAACGTCCAGTTGATGGCCGAGGCGGTGATCAGCTCCAGCGCCGGCCGGTACGCCTTGGAGCGGGCGCGGTTGGCGCGCGCCACCTTCTCCGGGTCCTGGGCGGCCAGCAGGTTCGGGTCCTCGCCCACCACCGCGAGGCGCGCCGCGCCGCCGCGGAAGGCCGCCGCCATGGCCTCGTACATCCAGCCCGGCGCCACGTCGAAACTGTCATCGGTGGCGAGTCGGTAGCGGGCCAGGGCCGACTGGTCGTCGGAGAACAGCGTCGTCACCAGCGAGGCGCCGGCCCTGTAGGCCGCCTCGGTGATCAGCCGGACCAGCGGCAGCGCCTCGACCGGCGCGGTCATCAGCAGCTCCTGCCCCGGCTTCAGCCCGCCCAGCCCGACCCGCACGGCGATCCCGGCCAGCCGTTCCAGGCGGGGGTCCTCCGCCGTGGCGGGGGAAAGGGTGCTCTGCTGGTCCATCCGGGCCTCCTCTGCGCTGACGGGGATTGCCACCCCGGGGTGGCCCCCTGTCAAGCATGGGCGGCTCAGAGGCCGATCCGCGCCCAGGCCGCGCGCTCCTCCAGCCCGGCGACCGCCTCCGCGGCGGCGCCGCGCAGCAGGCGCAGCGGCAGGGGCGGGCGCCGCTGGCCTAGCGACACCACCTGCACCTTCTCGCCGAAGCGGCGCCGGATCTCGCCCCGGGCGTCGCCCAGGCGATCGACCAGGCCGAGCGGCAGGGCCTGGCGCCCGGTCCAGAAGCGGCCGTTGAACAGCTCCGCCTCCGGGGCCTTCAGCCGGGTGCCGCGGCGCTCGTGCACCCAGGCCTTGAACTCGGCATGCAGCGCGTCGAGCAGCTCCTGCAGCCGCTCGCGCTGCCAGTCCTCCACCGGCCGGAAGGGGTCGAGGAAGGATTTCTGCCCGCCCGCCGTGGCCAGTCGCCGCTCGACGCCGAGCTTCGCCGCCAGCGTCTCGAGCCCGAAGCCCGCGGAGACGACGCCGATCGAGCCGACGATGCTGGAGGGATCGGCGACGATCTCCTCCGCCGCGCAGGCCAGCCAGTAGCCGCCCGAGGCGGCGGCATCCTCGCAGCAGGCGATGACCGGCACGCGGTGCTGGTTGGCCAGTTGCCGGATGCGGTGGGCGATGAGGCTCGACTGCACCGGCGAGCCGCCGGGCGAGTTGATCGCCAGCACCACGCCGGCCAGGCGCTTCAGGCCGAAGGCGCGCTCCAGCACCGGCCCGACGCTCTCGAGGCTGAGGCCGCCGCCGGGCAGCAGACCGCCACGCGCGGCGATGAGGCCGGAGAGCCGGACGACCGCCACGCGGGGCTGGCGGCTGAGGAAGGGGAAGGGCATTCCCAACGCTTTCGCCTCCCCGCACCGCGCCGGTCAAGGCAAAGGATCGTTGGCCCCGGGATCCCGGGCCCTGGGCCCGGCCCGCCGGCGGCGTCGCGGCGCGCCGGCCTTTTCCGCGTCCGCCCGGCATGCCAGTTTCCGGACCGAGGGAGCGGCGCGCCGCTCCGGCCGAAGCCCGAGGAGATCCGCCCATGAAGACCCGCGCCGCCGTTGCCTGGGAGGCCGGCAAGCCGCTGTCCATCGAGGAGGTGGACCTGGAAGGCCCGCGCGAGGGCGAGGTGCTGGTGGAGATCAAGGCCACCGGCCTGTGCCACACCGACAAGTACACCCTCTCCGGCGCCGACCCGGAAGGCATCTTCCCCAGCATCCTGGGCCATGAGGGCGCCGGCATCGTCGTGGATGTCGGCCCGGGCGTGAAATCGCTCAGGAAGGGCGACCACGTCATTCCGCTCTACACGCCGGAATGCCGCGAGTGCGACTACTGCCTCAGCCGCAAGACCAATCTCTGCCAGAAGATCCGCGTCACCCAGGGCCGCGGGCAGATGCCGGACGGCACCAGCCGCTTCTCCTGCAACGGCAAGCCCATCCACCACTACATGGGCACCTCGACCTTCGCGAACCACACGGTGGTCCCCGAGATCGCGCTGGCGAAGATCCGCGAGGACGCGCCCTTCGACAAGGTCTGCTACATCGGCTGCGGCGTCACGACCGGCCTCGGCGCCGTGCTGTTCACCGCCAAGGTGGAGGCGGGCGCCAATGTCGTGGTGTTCGGCCTGGGCGGCATCGGCCTGAATGTCATCCAGGGCGCGAAGATGGTCGGCGCCGACATGATCGTCGGCGTGGACATCAACCCGGAGCGCGAGGCCATCGCCCGCAAGTTCGGCATGACCCACTTCGTCAATCCGAAGGCGGTGAAGGGCGACCTGGTGGGGCACCTGGTCGAGCTGACCAAGGGCGGCGCCGACTACAGCTTCGAATGCGTCGGCAACACCACGCTGATGCGCCAGGCGCTGGAGTGCTGCCACAAGGGCTGGGGTGTCTCCACCATCATCGGCGTCGCGGCGGCGGGGCAGGAGATCAGCACCCGCCCCTTCCAGCTCGTCACCGGCCGGCGCTGGATCGGCTCCGCCTTCGGCGGCGCGCGCGGGCGGACCGACGTGCCGAGGATCGTCGACTGGTACATGGACGGCAGGATCAACATCGACGACCTGATCACCCACACAATGCCCCTGGACAAGATCAACGAGGGCTTCGACCTGATGACGCGGGGCGAGAGCATTCGCGGCGTCGTGCTGTACTGACCGGCCCGGGGCGCCCTCTCCGGACGCCGGGCCGGGGGGGGAACCCTTCCGCCCGGCCCGGCGTTGCCCCCGAAGGCACACGGAGGTTCCCATGAGCATCGACGGGCTGAGCGACGACACCATCCGCGACATCCTGCTGAACACCCGGCACATCGCCGTGGTCGGCGCCTCGGCCAATCCGGCGCGGCCCTCGCACGAGGTCACCGGCTTCCTGGTCCGGCAGGGCTATGCGGTGGTGCCGGTCAATCCGGGCCTGGCCGGGCAGAGCCTGCACGGCGCCACCGTCGCGCCCTCGCTGGAGGCGGCGGGGCCCCTGGAGATGGTGGACATCTTCCGCCGCAGCGAGGAGGCCGGGGCGGTGGTGGACGAGGCCATCGCGCAGGGCGCGCGGGTGGTCTGGATGCAGCTCGGCGTCGTCGACACGGCGGCGGCGGAGCGGGCCCGGCAGGCGGGGCTGATCGCGGTCATGGACCGTTGCCCGGTGATCGAGTTCGGCCGGCTGGGGCTTCGCCGCGCGTAGCGATCGGCAGCCGGCGAGAGATTTGCGTGACAAAACATGGCCGGAATTTAACGCGGCCTTGAAAGACGGTGGCGGGTGGTCCAGATGCCAGCACCGCGCCACACGCATGGCGTGCTCGCCATGCGCCGGTCCCCCTGCGGGTCGGGTGGCGCGCGAGGCAACCTAGTCTGGGAAAGGCCCCGTCCGGGGATCTGATATGACCGAAGAAGAACGCCGCATCATCACCGCCTTCGTCGAGCGCATGGCGGGGGTCTCCGCTTCGCAGCCGGCGGCCTCGCCCTGGGGCGGCAGCAGCGTGCCGGCCACCCAGTCCCGCCCGCCCCTGCCGCCGGTCGATCCCGAGTCTGATCGGCTGATCGCTGACCTGTTCGCCCGCTACCCGGAGGCGCGCTACCGCCTGACGCAGACGGCCTTCGTGCAGGAGCACGCCCTGGTGCAGGCGCAGAACCGCATCCAGGAGCTGGAGTGGCAGCTGGAGAACAGCGAGCGCCAGGCCCAGGCGGCGCAGCAGCAGCCGCAGGGCCGGGGCGGGCTGTTCGGCGGCATGTTCGGCGGCGGCCAGCAGCAGCAGCGCCCGGTGCCGATGACGCCGCGCCCGCAGCCGGTTCAGCCGCCGCAGCCCATGAACCCGGGCATGATGCAGCAGGGCCGCGGCTCGGGCTTCCTCGGCTCGGCGCTGACCACGGCGGCGGGTGTCGCGGGCGGCATGGTGCTCGGGAACATGCTGATGGGCGCCTTCTCGGGGGGCGCGGCCGAGGCCGCCACCCAGGCCACGGATGCGGCCGGCGCCTTCGCCGAGGAGGCGGTGCCGGCCTCCAGCCCGTGGACCGATCCGGGCCAGCAGGACGCCGTGCCGGCCGCCGATTCCTCCGGCTGGGGGCAGGACGCCACGCCGGCGGAGGATCAGGGCGGCTATGCCGACGATCCGGGCTACGAGGATGGCGGCTTCGAGGAGGATATCTGACCCCTCTTCCGGGGCCGGCTCCGGCCGGCCCCGTTGTTTTGCGGGCATCCCCACCCGATCAGGCGCTTCCCCTGATCGGGATCCGCTCTAGTAGCCGACGGTGAAGCGCGCCCGGCTGTGGCGCGGCGCCTCCACCTCATCCACCAGGGCCACGGCGAAGTCCTCGAAGCTGATGTGGCTGCGGCCGTCCGCCGCCACGAGGAGCTGGTCGGTGCCGAGGCGGAAGCGCCCGGTGCGTTCGCCGGCATGGAAGTCGGCGGAGGGGGAGAGGAAAGTCCAGTCCAGCGCCTTCTCCTGCCGCAGCCGGGTCAGGAAGGCGGCGCCGCCCTCGGCCTCGGCGCGGTAGGCGGCGGGGAAGTCGGGGCTGTCCAGCAGGCGCTTGCCGGGCGCCACCTCCAGGCTGCCGGCGCCCCCCACCACCAGATAGCGCGGCACGCCGGCCTGCCGGACGGCCCCGATCAGCTTCTCCGGATCGCTGGCCGTGAAATGCACCGCGCTGATGACGGCCGCGTTACCGGCCAGCCGCTCGGCCAGCGCCGCCTGATCGAACAGGTCCCCGGCCACGGCCGTCACGCCCGGGGCGGCGGCGATGCGGGCGGGATCGCGGGCGATGGCGGTGACGGAATGGCCGCGCCGCGCCAGTTCCTGGAGGATGCGGGCGCCGGCCTGGCCGGAGGCGCCGATGAGGGCGATGTGCATGGCGGTCTGTCCCTTCGCCGTGGTATCTGATGGAAACCAGATAACCTGCGGTGAGGTGCTGTAAAGAAGGCACCTTGGACGCACCGCGTTACCCCGAGGAAACCGCCCCATGCAGGGTGACCTCTACGATCCGCGATGCCCGACCCGGCTCGTGCTCGACCGGATCGCCGACAAATGGACCGTGATGCTCCTGGTCACGCTGGCGGCGGCGCCGACGCGCTTCGCCACGCTGCGCCGGCGCACCGGGATCTCGCAGAAGGTGCTGTCGCAGACGCTGCGGCGGCTGGAGCGGGACGGGTTGGTGTCGCGGCATGTGTTCCCCACCGTGCCGGTGACGGTGGAATACGCCGCGACGCCGTTGGGGCGCACCCTGGCCGCCACGCTCGATTCCCTACGCGACTGGGCGGAGAGCCATATCGGGGCGGTGCTGGCGGCCCAGCGGCGCTACGACGCGGCGCAGGCCGCCCCCGCCTCGCCCGAGCCCGGATCTTCGCCCTAGTCCCTTGTTTTGGCGGATGTCTTCCGCCGGGGAGAGAATTCCCTCCGGGCCGGATCTGCTCTAGCCTCCGCCCATGCGCCTGCCCGATCTCGACCTCGACCTGTTGCGCTGCTTCGTCCAGGTGGCCGAGCGCGGCGGCTTCACCGCCGGCGCCGCCGCGCTCGGCCTGACGCAATCCGCCGTCAGCCTGAAGGTGAAGCGTCTGGAGGAACTGCTGCAGAAGCGCGTGCTGGAGCGCACCAGCCGCAGCATCGCGCTCACGCGCGAGGGCGAGACGCTGCTCGCCTATGCCCGCCGCATGCTGGCGCTGAACGACGAGGCGGTACGGCGGATGATCGCGCCGCCGGTGGCCGGCCGCCTGCGCCTCGGCGTCGCCGATCATTTCGTGCCGCGCAACCTGGCGCCCATCCTGGCCCGCTTCGCCCGCACCTTTCCCGAGCTGGCGCTGGAGATCGAGGTCGGCCGCAGCCACGAGCTGCGCGCGGCGCAGGAGCGGGGCGAGCTCGATCTGGTGCTGGGCAAGCGGCGGGATGGCGAGACCGAGGGGCGGCCGATCTGGACCGAGCCGATCGTCTGGGTCGCGGCGCCGGGCTGGGCACCGCCCGAGGGGCGGCCGCTGCCGGTGGCCATGCTGCCGCAGGGCTGCATGTTCCGCGACCGCGCCCTGGCCGCCCTGGCGCGGGCCGGGATGGAGTTCGAGGTGGTCTATGTCTCCGCCAGCCTGCTCGGCGTGGCGGCGGCGGCGCAGGCCGGCCTCGCCGTCACCGTGCTCGGCCGTTCCGGTCTGCCCGAGGGCCTGACCGAGCATCACGGCCTGCCGGCCCTGGGCGTCGCGGAGATGGCGGTGTTCGGCGACGCGACCGGGCAGAGCCAGCTGGTCGAGCCGCTGATCGGCTTCATCCGCGAGAGCATCGCCCCTGGCTAAGCCTCCTCTGGCCGAAGGCTCCCCCTTGGCCGAGCCCGGTTGCGCCCGGCCGGCACCGGCCGCAATCTGCCGGCCTTCACCCCCTTCCAGCCGCCCGAGGATGTCGCAGTCATGGCCCATTCCCTCGCCGCCTCCTCCGCCCCGGTGCCGAGCCTGGCGCACAACCACCCGCCGGAGGCGGAGGCGCTGCGGCGGGCGCGGGTCGATCTCGCCGCCTGCTTCCGCATGGCGGCGCGGCTCGGCCTGCAGGAGGGCATCTGCAATCACTTCTCCGCCGTGGTGCCGGGACGGCCGGATCTGTTCCTGGTCAATCCCCACGGCCTGTCCTTCGCCGAGGTGACCGCCTCCAGCCTGCTGGTCTGCGATTTCGACGGCAACGTGGTGGAAGGCCAGGGCCAGCCGGAGGCGACGGCCTTCTACATCCACGCCCGCATCCACGCCCTGAAGCCCCGCGCGCGGGTCGCCTTCCACACCCACATGCCGCACGCGACCGCGCTGGCCATGTTGGAGGGCGAGCCGCTGGTCTGGGCGGGGCAGACGGCGCTGCGCTTCTACGGCCGCACCGCGGTGGACGAGGACTATAACGGCCTGGCGCTCGACTCGCGCGAGGGCGACCGCATCGCCGGCAGCCTGGGCGAGGCCGACATCGTCTTCATGAAGAACCACGGCGTCATGGTGGTGGCGGAGACGATCGCCGAGGCCTGGGACGACCTCTACTACCTGGAGCGGGCGGCGCAGGCGCAGCTTCTCGCCATGTCCTCCGGCCGGGCGCTGAAGCCGGTGCCGGAGGAGGTGGCGCGCCGCGTGGCCGCGCAGGAGGCCGCCGGCCGGGCCGACAGCGCCCGGCTGCACCTCGACAGCGTCCGCCGCATCCTGACGCGGGAGAGCCCGGACTTCCTGGCCTGACCGGGGCGGGGCCCCCCCGGCCTAGTCGCCGACCTGGGCGATCCAGTCGGCCAGGTTGTAGTAGTTGCTGACCCGGGCGATCAGCCCGTCCCGCAGATCGAAGAAGGCGCCGGCCGGCAGCACGTAGGTCTGGCCCCGCGCCTCCGGCAGCCCGGCATCGGTCGCCAGGTAGGTGCCGTGCACGATGAACTCGCTGGCGGCGCGGCGGCCGCCCTCGCCGGACATCACCACGATGTCGCGCAGCTCCTCGCGGTAGTGCGCCGCCATGCGCAGCAGGAAGGCGCGGAACGCCGCCTTGCCCACTTCGCGGGCGCCCTGGTTGATGTCGTGCAGCACATCCTCGGTCAGCAGCGCCAGCATGCCCTCGACATCCCCGGCGTTGAAGGCGTCATAGTAGCTGCGGATCACGGTTTCGCTGGCGGCCATGGCCTGTGCCCTTCCTTGCGGGGGTGTGGGGCGGGTCTTATGGTGCGGCGCATAACACGGCCGCAAGCCCAAGACCCTGGATGATGACCGAGACGCCGAACCGGACCAAACCCCTCAGTTTCCAGGACATCATCCTGACGCTGCACCGCTTCTGGGCGGCGCGGGGCTGCGTGATCCTGCAGCCCTACGACATGGAGATGGGCGCCGGCACCTTCCATCCCGCCACCACCCTGCGGGCGCTCGGGCCGAAGCCCTGGAAGGCGGCCTATGTGCAGCCCTCCCGCCGCCCGGCCGACGGGCGCTATGGCGAGAACCCGAACCGGCTGCAGCACTACTACCAGTACCAGGTGATCCTGAAGCCGAGCCCGGCCGACCCGCAGGCCCTGCTGATCGAGAGCTACCGGGCGCTCGGCATCGACCCCGCGCTGCACGACATCCGCTTCGTCGAGGATGACTGGGAGAGCCCGACGCTGGGGGCCTGGGGCCTCGGCTGGGAGGTCTGGTGCGATGGCATGGAGGTGACGCAGTTCACCTACTTCCAGCAGGTCGGCGGCATCCCGGTGGACAAGCCCTGCGCCGAGCTGACCTACGGCCTGGAGCGGCTGGCGATGTACATCCAGGGCGTCGAGAACGTCTATGACCTCGACTTCAACGGCGAGGGCGTCACCTATGGCGATGTCTTCCTGCGCGCCGAGCGGGAGTACAGCGCCTTCAACTTCGAATTCGCCGACACGGCGCTGCTGTTCCAGCACTTCCGGGACGCCGAGGCCGAATGCGCCGCCCTGGTGGAGAAGCGCCTCGCCCTGCCGGCCTATGACCAGTGCATCAAGGCGAGCCACGCCTTCAACCTGCTCGACGCGCGCGGCGCCATCTCGGTGACCGAGCGCGCCAGCTACATCGGCCGGGTGCGCGCCCTGGCCAGATCCTGCTGCGAGACCTGGCTCGGCGGCTGAGGCCGCCCGCCCGAGACTGCCACGCCGGCGCCTGATTCGGCGCCGAGACTCCGCTCCGGCCCCTTTTCCCGCCAAGGCCCCCGATGCCCGAACTTCTGCTCGAACTCTTCTCCGAGGAAATCCCCGCCCGCATGCAGGCGCGCGCGGCCGAGGATCTGGCGCGGCTGATGGGCGAGGCGCTGAAGGGGGCCGGCCTGCCCGCGGAGGGGCTGCGCACCCTTTATGGTCCGCGCCGCCTGACGCTGGTGGCCGAGCTGCCGGCGGGGACGGCGGCGGTCGAGGAGGAGCGGCGCGGCCCGCGGGCCGGTGCCGCCGGCCCGGCGCTGGAGGGCTTCCTGCG
Source organism: Roseomonas sp. KE0001 (assembly GCF_016107285.1). Classification (GTDB taxonomy): domain Bacteria; phylum Pseudomonadota; class Alphaproteobacteria; order Acetobacterales; family Acetobacteraceae; genus Pseudoroseomonas. Next base: position 357,472 of record NZ_RCVQ01000002.1, read on the forward strand.
CGCCACCGGCCTGCGCCAGGACCAGCTGGAGACGCGCGAGGTGAAGGGCGCCGCCTATCTCTACGCCGTCATCCGCCGCCCCGGCCGGCCGACGCAGGAGGTGCTGGCCGAGATCATCCCCGCCCTGCTGCGCCGTTTCCCCTGGCCCAAGTCCATGCGCTGGGGCGGCAGCAGCGATTTCATCTGGGTGCGGCCGCTGAAGCGCATCCTCTGCCTCTTCGGCGGCGCCGTGGTGCCCTTCACCCTGGCCCAGGGCGAGGATGACGGGCACGGCCTCGCCGCCTCGGACCGGACGGAGGGCCATCGCATCCTCTCGCCGGGCGAGGTACAGGTGGTGGATTTCTCGGATTATGCGACGAAACTCGCGGCGCGATACGTGGTTATCGACCCCGCCGAGCGCGCGGCGCGGGTGCGGGACGGCATCGCGGCGCTGGCCGCGGCGCAGGGGGTCGAGGTGGTGCCGGATGAGGGGCTGGTGGCGGAGGTGGCGGGCCTGGTCGAGTGGCCGGTGCCGCTGCTCGGCCGCATTGACGAGGCCTTCATGGACCTGCCGGCCGAACTGATGCGCACCACCATGCGGGTGAACCAGCGCTACTTCGCCCTGCGCCGGCCGGATGGCGCGGCGGCGCCCTTCTTCGGCGTCGTCTCCAACATCGCCGCGCGCGATGGTGGCCTCGCGGTGGTCGGCGGCAATGAGCGGGTGCTGCGCGCCCGCCTCTCCGATGCCCGCTTCTTCTGGGATCTCGACCGCAGGCAGGCGCTGGAGAGCTACCTGCCGAAGCTCGACAGCGTGGTCTTCCATGCGAAGCTCGGCACCCAGGGGCAGCGCGTGGCGCGGCTGGCGCGGCTGGCGGAATGGCTGGCGCCAAGGCTCGGCGCCGAGCCGGCGCCCGCCGCCCGCGCCGCGCGGCTGGCCAAGGCCGACCTCGCCACCGGGCTGGTCGGCGAGTTCCCCGAGCTGCAGGGCATCATCGGGCGCTACTACGCGCTGAAGGACGGCGAGGAGGCCCGCGTGGCCGAGGCCATCGCGGCGCATTACCGGCCGCTCGGCCCGGGTGACTCGGTCCCGGCCGAGCCCGTCGCCATCACCGTGGCGCTGGCCGACAAGCTGGACCAGCTCGCCGGCTTCTTCGCCGTGGACGAGCGGCCGACCGGCTCGGGCGACCCCTATGCCCTGCGGCGCGCGGCGCTCGGCGTCCTTCGCATCCTGCGCGAGAACGGGCTGCGGCTGGATCTCGCCGACGCCATCGCCGAGGCCTTCTTCGGCTATCCGCAGGCGGTGGGCGCCACGGCGGAGCCCGAGTTCGGCATGGCCGTGGCCCAGGAGATGATGACGTCCGGCTGGCGGCCCGATCCGGCATCGGACCATCCGCCGATGGTCGCCGCCTTCGCCGCCGGCCTGCTGGGCTTCCTGGCCGACCGGCTGCGGGTGCAGCTGCGCGCCGAGGGCGAGCGGCACGACGTGCTGGCGGCGGTGGCGGCGCAGGGCGGCGCGGACCTCGTCCGCCTGCTGGCGCGCGCCGCCGCGCTGCGCGCCTTCCTGGAGGGCGAGGACGGTGCCAACCTGCTGGCCGCCTCCCGCCGCGCCGCCAATATCCTGCGCATCGAGGACCGGAAGGACGGGCCGCACCGGCCCGAGACCGATCCCGCCCTCTTCGTGGCCGAGGAGGAGAGGGCCCTCTCGGCCGCGCTGGACGCCGCCCTGCCGGCGGTGCTCGCGGCGCTGGAGGCGGAGCGGGACACCGAGGCCATGGCCGCGCTGGCGCGGCTGCGCGCCCCGGTCGATGCCTTCTTCGACCGGGTGGTGGTGAACGACCCCGACCCGGCACGGCGCCGCAACCGCCTCGGCCTGCTGGCCCGGCTGGTGGCCGCGCTGGAGCGTGTGGCAGACTTTTCCAAGATAGAAGGCTAGAGGGACCCGAGATGCAGAAGTGGGTGTATGGCTTCGGCGCTGGCCGGAACGAGGGCGGTGCGGAGATGCGGAACCTGCTAGGTGGCAAGGGGGCCAACCTGGCGGAGATGGCGACGATCGGTCTTCCGGTGCCGCCCGGCTTCACCATCACCACCGAGGTCTGCACCTACTACTACCGGCACGGGAAGCAGTATCCGGCCGAGCTGAAGGGCCAGGTGGCGGAGGCGCTGTCGCGCGTCGAGGCGGCGGTCGGGCTGCGCTTCGGTGACGAGGCGAAGCCGCTGCTGGTCTCGGTCCGCTCCGGCGCGCGCGTCTCCATGCCGGGGATGATGGACACGGTGCTGAACCTCGGCCTGAACGACCGCACGGTGGAGGGGCTGGCGGCCGCCTCGGGCGATCCGCGCTTCGCCTGGGACAGCTACCGGCGCTTCATCCAGATGTACGGCTCGGTGGTGCTCGGCGTCGATCACCACCGCTTCGAGGAGATCATCGAGGACGCCAAGCTCGACAAGGGTGTCACCGAGGACACGGAGCTCACCGCCGAGGACTGGCGGCAGGTCGTCGCCGGCTACAAGCGGATGGTGGAGGAGGTGCTGGGCCAGCCCTTCCCGCAGGAGCCCGAGGCGCAGCTCTGGGGCGCGATCGGCGCGGTGTTCGGCTCCTGGATGAACCAGCGCGCCAACACCTATCGCCGCCTGCACGACATTCCGGCCGACTGGGGCACGGCGGTGAACGTGCAGGCCATGGTCTTCGGCAACATGGGCGAGGACTGCGCGACCGGCGTATGCTTCACCCGCGATCCGTCCACGGGCGAGAACATCTTCTACGGCGAGTATCTCATCAACGCCCAGGGCGAGGATGTGGTGGCCGGCATCCGCACGCCGCAGCCGATGTCCGAGGCCCGCGCCAAGCCGGGCGAGCGCAGCATGGAGCAGGCCATGCCGGCGGCCTATGCCGAGCTGGTGCGGGTGCGCGAGACGCTCGAGAAGCACTACACGGACATGCAGGACATCGAGTTCACCGTGCAGCAGAACAAGCTGTACATGCTGCAGACCCGCAACGGCAAGCGCACCGCGGCGGCCAGCCTGAAGATCGCGGTCGACATGGCGCGCGAGGGGCTGATCGACGAGTCCGAGGCGGTGCGGCGCGTGGCGCCGAGCTCGCTCGACCAGCTGCTGCATCCGACGCTGGATCCCAAGGCCCCCCGCGATCTGCTGTCGAAGGGCCTGCCGGCCTCGCCGGGCGCCGCCTGCGGTACGGTGGTGTTCTCCGCCGACGAGGCCGAGGCGCGCGCCGCCAAGGGCGAGAGCGTCATCCTGGTGCGGATCGAGACCAGCCCCGAGGACATCCACGGCATGCATGCCGCCAAGGGCATCCTGACCACGCGCGGCGGCATGACCAGCCACGCGGCGGTGGTGGCCCGCGGCATGGGCCGGCCCTGCGTGGCGGGCGCCGGCGGCGTGGTGGTGGACTATCACAGCCAGCAGCTCTCGGCCGGCGGCAGGATCGTGCGGGCCGGCGAGACCATCACGCTGGACGGCGCCACGGGCGAGATCTTCCAGGGCGCCGTGGCCATGGTGGAGCCGCAGCTCTCGGGCGACTTTGCGACGCTGATGGGCTGGGCCGACCAGCACCGCCGCATGAAGGTGCGGGCCAATGCCGAGACGCCGCTCGATGCCGAGACGGCGCGCAAGTTCGGCGCCGAGGGCATCGGCCTGTGCCGCACCGAGCACATGTTCTTCGATCCCGAGCGCATCGGCGCCGTGCGGCAGATGATCATGTCGGAGAGCGAGGGCGGGCGGCGCGACGCGCTGGCCAAGCTGCTGCCCTTCCAGCGCAAGGACTTCATCGAGCTGTTCCGCATCATGGCCGGCCTGCCGGTGACGATCCGCCTGCTCGATCCGCCGCTGCACGAGTTCCTCCCCCACAAGGAGGAGGAGCTGGCCGAGGTGGCGGCCGGCCTCGGCGCCGACCTCGCCGCCATGAAGCGCCGCGCGGCCGATCTCTCCGAGGCCAATCCGATGCTCGGCCATCGCGGCTGCCGCCTCGGCGTGACCTATCCCGAGATCTACGAGATGCAGGCGCGCGCCATCTTCGAGGCCGCCGTCGCCACCGCCCGGGAGACGGGCCGCGCGCCGGTGCCGGAGATCATGATCCCGCTCGTCGGCATGCGGAAGGAGCTGGAGCTGACCCGCGCCCAGGTGGACAAGGTGGCGAAGGAGGTGTTCGCCGAGAGCGGCACCACCATCGAGTACCTGGTCGGCACCATGATCGAGCTGCCGCGCGCGGCGCTGACGGCCGATGCCATCGCCGGTGTCGCCGACTTCTTCTCCTTCGGCACCAACGACCTGACGCAGACCGTCTTCGGCCTGTCGCGCGACGATGCCGGCAAGTTCCTGCCCTACTACGTCGAGAAGGGCATCCTGCCGAAGGACCCCTTCGTCTCGATCGACCCCGAGGGCGTCGGCGCGCTGGTCGAGATCGCCAGCGAGAAGGGCCGCGGCGCCAGGCCAGGCCTCAAGCTCGGCATCTGCGGCGAGCACGGCGGCGACCCGGCCTCCATCCAGTTCTGCGAGAGCGTCGGCCTCGACTACGTCTCCTGCTCCCCCTACCGCGTCCCCGTCGCACGACTCGCCGCAGCACAGGCGGCGCTGGCGGGCGGCTCCGACCGGACGGCGTGACGCCACCACCCGGGGCGGCGGTGCCGCCCCGGGGCTTTTCGGTGCCTCCTTGCGGCGGCAGTGCCGCCGCGGGGCCTTTCAGCGCCGCCCTATCCGGCGCGGCCCGGCAGGGCCATCCACTCCGGCACCGAGGCGCGCAGGGTCGCCTCGCCGCAGGACAGCGGCTCCCCCTGCGGCACGGCCAGGCGGATCAGCGCCAGCCCGCGTCCCGCCGCGCCCGACCGCATCTCGCCGACCTCGGCGCCGTCGCGCAGGATGGGCGTGCCGGGGGCGGGGAGCGGGCCCTCGACGGTGACGGGGAAGAGGCGCTTCTTCAGCAGGCCGCGATACTTCGTCCGGGCGGTCAGCTCCTGCCCCATGTAGCAGCCCTTGCTCCAGGAGACGCCGGACAGCTCGTCGAACCCGGCCTCCAGCAGCACGGTCTTCTCGCTCTCCAGGTCGCGCGAGCCGTCGGGCAGGCCGAGGGCCAGGCGGTGCCTGTCATAATCCTCCGGCCCGGCATCGGCGGCCAGGGCGCCGGGCGGCAGAAGGGCGCGCCAGCCGGCGCCGGCCAGGCGCGGATCGGGCGCGGCGAGCCCGGAGGGCATCGGCGAATCGCCCCAGCCGACGAAGACCGCGAGCCCCGCGGCCGGTGCCAGCGCCACCCTGGAGCGCAGGCGGAAGCGGGAGAGCTTCTGCAGCAGCATCTCCGCCTGCGCGGCCTCGGCGTCCAGCAGAAGCCGGCCGCCGTCGCTCAGCACGAAGAAATCCGCCAGCCACTTGCCCTGGGGCGTCAGCAGCGCCGACCAGACGGCGCGGCCCGGCGCCGCCTGCGCGACATCGTTGGAGACCAGGCCTTGCAGGAAGGCGACGCGGTCCTCGCCGGAGATCTCGATCGGGGCGCGGTCGGGGAGGGGAGCGATGGGCATGCCCTCCAATTGGGCGCGTCGGCGGCGGCGGACAAGCGCGGGGATGGATTCGCGCCCCGGGACGCAGGCCCCTTCGGCGATCCGCGTCCGGCGTGCTAAGCGCGCGCCGGACACATGAACACGATCCCATGCGCATCCTCTTCGTGACCGCCACCCGGATCGGGGATGCGGTGCTCTCCACCGGCCTGCTCGACCATCTGCTGCGGCAGTATCCCGCCGCGCGGATCACCATCGCCTGCGGTCCGGCGGCGGAGGGCATCTTCACCCGCATGCCGAACAGGGAGGCCACCATCGTCCTCACCAAGCAGAGCTTCTCCCGGCACTGGCTGTCGCTCTGGCGGCAGGTGATCGGGCAGAGCTGGGATCTGGTGGTGGACCTGCGCGGCTCGGCCCTGTCCTGGATGGTGCGGGCGCGGCGGCGCGCGGTGATGCGCGGCGGCCGGCGGGCGGGGCACCGGCTCGGCCATCTGGCGGCGGTGCTCGACCTCGACCCGCCGCCGCCGCCGGTCGCCTGGTTCGACGCGGCGGACGAGGCCCGCGCTGCCGCCCTGCTGTCCTCCCCCGGCGGGGCGGCGGGCGGGGGGGCGGGCGCGGCGCCGCTGCTCGCCCTCGGCCCCAGCGCCAACTGGGCGGGCAAGGTCTGGCCGGCGGAACGCTTCGTGCAGCTGTTCCAGGCCCTGGCGGCGCCCGGCGGACCCCTGCCGGGCGCCCGGCCGGTGGTGCTGGCCGGGCCCGGCGGGACGGAGGCGGCCATGGCGGCGCCGGTGCTGGCCGCCCTGCCCGGCGCGGTCGATCTGGTGGGGCGGTTGAGCCTGCCCGAGGCGGCGGCCGTCCTGTCCCGCTGCCGCCTCTTCATCGGCAATGATTCCGGGCTGATGCACCTCTCGGCCGCCGCCGGGACGCCGACGCTCGGCCTCTTCGGCCCCACCCCGGCGAGCGAGTACGCCCCGACCGGACGCTGCGCCGGGCCGGTGCTGGCGCGCGGCGCGCCGGGCCAGGCGCCGATGGAGGCCCTGCCGGTGCGGGATGCGCTGGAGGCCGCCACCGGCCTGCTGCGCCGCTGCGGCGGGGCGGCATGACCGGCGGGGCGCCGTTGCGCGTCGCCCAGGTCATGGCCGGCGCGGCGATGGGCGGCGCCGAGGGCTTCTACGAGCGGCTGACGCTCGCGCTGCACGGCGCCGGGGACGCGGTGCTGCCGGTGATCCGCCGCGATCCGGCGCGGGCCGCGCGGCTGACGGTCCAGGGCCTGACACCCTTGCAGCTCCGCTTCGGCAACTGGTGGCTCGACTGGATGACGCGGCCGCGCCTGCGCCTCGCCCTGCGCGGTTTCGCGCCGCGGGTCGTGGTCTCCTGGATGAACCGGGGCACCCGCTTCACCCCGCGCGGCCCCTGGACCCTGGTCGGCCGGCTCGGCGGCTACTACGACCTGAGGTACTACCGCCATTGCGACCATCTGGTGGGCAACACGCGGGACCTGGCGCGCTGGATCGCGGCGCAGGGCTGGCCGGCGGAGCGGGTGCACTACCTGCCGAATTTCGTCGACGACATGCGCGGCGCCCTGCCGGCGGAGCTGGACCTGCCGCCACAGCGGCCGCGCCTCCTGGCACTCGGCCGGCTGCACCGCAACAAGGGCTTCGATATCCTGCTGCGCGCCCTGCCGGAGGTGCCCGGCGCGGTGCTGGCGATCGCCGGGGAGGGGCCGGAGCGGGCGGCGCTGGAGTCGCTGGCGCGGGAGCTGGGCGTGGCCGGGCGGGTGCGCTTCCTGGGCTGGCGGCAGGATGCCGGGGCGCTGCTCGCCGCCTGCGACGTCTTCGTCTGTTCCTCCCGCCACGAGCCGCTGGGGAACATGGTGCTGGAGGCCTGGAGCGCCGGCCGGCCGGTGGTGGCGGTGGCCGCGCAGGGCCCCTCCGAGCTGATCCGCGAGGGCGAGACCGGCCTGCTGGTGCCGAAGGAATCGCCCGCCGCCCTGGGCCGCGCCATCGCCGGCCTGCTGGCCGATCCCGGCCGCCGCGCCGCGCTGGCCGAGGCCGGCCGCGCCGCCTATGACGCGGACTTCGCCGCGGCGCCCGTGCTTGCGCGATGGCGCGGCTTCCTGCAACAGGTGGAGCGGCGGCCGGCCTCCGGCGCCGCGCCCGCGCGACCGGATGCCCCGGCGGGGTGACGACGAAACGGGGATCCCTATGTGTGGCATTGCCGGCCTGATCCTGAAGCCGGGACATGTCCCGGACGCGGCCCTGCTGCAGCGGCTGACGGCGGCGCTGGCGCATCGCGGCCCGGACGGGGCGGGGCATCACGTCGCCGCCAATGTGGCGCTGGCGCATACCCGGCTCGCCATCATCGACCTGGCGACCGGCGACCAGCCGCTCTTCGCCGGGCCGGCGGCGCTGGTCGGCAACGGCGAGATCTACAACTACCGCGAACTGCGCGACGAGAACGCCCTGGTTTGCGCCACCGGCAGCGACTGCGAGCCGCCGCTGCACCTCTTCCGCCGGGACGGGATGGCCTTCGCCGAGGGGCTGCGCGGCATGTACGCCCTGGCCATCCATGACCGCGCGGCGCGGCAGGTGGTGCTGGCGCGCGATCCCTTCGGCATCAAGCCGCTCTACACCGCCGAGGCGATGGGCGGCATCGCCTTCGCCTCCGAGCCGCAGGCGCTGATCGCCGCCGGGCTGGTGGCGCCGCGGCTGCGCGCCGAGGCGCGGAACGAGCTTCTCCAGATGCAGTTCACCACCGGCGCCGAGACCATCTTCGAGGGCATTCACCGGGTGCTGCCGGGCGAGACCATCGCCATCGCCGAGGGGCGCGTGCTGGAGCGCCGCCTCCGCCCCGCCCTGCCGGAAGGCGGGCCCGAGGCGATCGGCGAGGCCGAGGCGCTGGCGCGCTTCGACGCCGCCTTCCAGGACAGCGTGGCGCTGCACCAGCGGAGCGACGTGCCCTACGGCATGTTCCTCTCCGGCGGCACCGACAGCGCCGCCGTGCTGGCGATGATGGCGCGGCTGAACACCGCGCCGGTCACCGCCTTCACCGCCGGCTTCGACGTGAAGGGCGCGGCCGACGAGCGCGAGCGCGCCGCCGGCCTGGCCCGCGCCGCCGGCGCGCGGCACCGGACGGTGATGGTGGGCGAGGCCGATGTCTGGCGTCACCTGCCGGAGATCGTCGCCGGGATGGACGACCCGGCGGCCGACTACGCCATCATCCCGACATGGTTCCTGGCGCGCCGGGCGCGGCAGGAGGTGAAGGTGGTGCTCTCCGGCGAGGGCGGCGACGAGATCCTGGGCGGCTACGGCCGCTACCGCGCCGCCATGCGGCCCTGGTGGCTGGGCGGCAAGGCGCCGCGCACCCGGGGCGCCTTCGACCGGCTGGACGTGCTGCGCCGGCCGCCGACCGGCTGGCGGGACGGCATCGCCGCCGCCGAGGCCGCCGCCGCCCTGCCGGGCCGCAGCCGGCTGATGGCGGCGCAGGCGCTCGACATCGCCGACTGGCTGCCCAACGACCTGCTGCTGAAGCTCGACCGCTGCCTGATGGCGCATGGCGTCGAGGGCCGCACCCCCTTCCTCGATCCCGGTGTCGCCGAGGCCTGCTTCCGCCTGCCGGATGGGCTGAAGGTGCGCAAGGGGGCCGGCAAGTGGCTGCTGCGCGAATGGCTGGCGCGGCACTTCCCGGCCGCCAAGCCGCACCGGCCGAAGCAGGGCTTCACCGTGCCGGTCGGCGCCTGGATCGCCGGCGCGGCGGAGCGGCTGGGGCCGCTGGTGGCGGCGCAGCCGGGCGTGGAGGAGATCGCCCGGCCCGAGAAGGTGGTGGCGCTGTTCCGGGCGGCGGCCGGCAAGCGCGAGGGCTTCGCCGCCTGGCACCTGCTGTTCCACGCGCTCTGGCACCGCCGGCATGTGGAGGGCATCGTGCCGCGGGGCGAGGACACCTTCGAATACCTGGCGGCGCGGTAGCGGCGCCCCGGTAGCGGCGGCCTCAGTCCTCGACGAAGGGGTTCTTGCCGCCGCGCGCGTGCAGCCGGACCGGAACGCCGGGCATGTCGAAGGCCTCGCGGAAGCTGTTCACCAGATAGCGGCGATAGTCCTCCGGCAGGTCCTCGGCCCGCGGGCCGAAGACCGCGAGCGTGGGCGGCCGCGCCTTGGGCATGGTGGCGTAGCGCAGCTTGATGCGGCGGCCATCGGCCAGCGGCGGCGTGTGGCGGGCGACGGCGGCCTCGAACCAGCGGTTCAGCTCGCCGGTCGGGATGCGCCGGTTCCAGCGCTCCATCACCTCGCGCACCGCCGGCATCAGCCGGTTCACGCCCTTGCCGGTCATGGCCGAGAGCGGCACGACGCTGATGCCCTTGAGCTGCGCCAGGGAGGCGGTGAGCACGTCGTCCAGCGCGCGGCGGTTGGCCGGGCGGTCCTCCACCGCGTCCCACTTGTTGAGGGCGATGACCACGGCGCGGCCCTCGCGCTCGGCCAGCCGGGCGATGCGGAGGTCCTGCTCGTCCATCCCCAGCAGGGCGTCGAGCACCAGCACCGCCACCTCGGCCTCCTTCAGCGCGCCGATGGTGGCGCCGACCGACATCTGCTCCAGGCTCTCGCTGATGCGCGCCTTCTTGCGCATCCCGGCGGTGTCGACGAGGCGGACGCGGCCCACCTCGTCCTCCCATTCCACCGCCACGGCGTCGCGGGTCAGGCCGGGCTCGGGGCCGGTGATCATCCGCTCCTCGCCCAGCAGGGCGTTCAGCAGGGTGGACTTGCCGGCGTTCGGGCGGCCGACGATGGCCAGCCGGAGCGGCCGCTCACGGTCGCGCGCCTCGGGGTCCTCCTCCTCCGGCAGCATGGCGGCGGCGGTGGTGTAGAGGTCGGCGATGCCCTCGCCATGCTCGGCCGAGATCGCCACGGGGTCGCCGAGGCCCAGCTCGTAGGCCTCCATCGCCGCCAGGCCGCCGCCGCGCCCCTCGGTCTTGTTGGCGACCAGCAGCACCGGCGCCGGCTGGCGGCGCAGCCAGGCGGCGAAGGCGCGGTCGGAGGGGGTGAGCCCCGCCCGCGCGTCGATGACGAAGAGCACCAGATCGGCCTGCCGCACCGCGACCTCGGAGCTGGCGCGCATGCGGCCGGCGACGGTGTCGGGCGGCGCCTCCTCCAGCCCGGCGGTGTCGAGCAGCAGCACGTCGCGGCCGCCGAGCCGCGCCACGACCTCCTTGCGGTCACGGGTGACGCCGGGCGTGTCGTCCACGAGGGCCAGCCGGCGGCCGGCGAGGCGGTTGAACAGCGTGGACTTGCCGACGTTGGGCCGGCCGATGATCGCGATACGGGGGAGCATGATGCGCGGGGCTTTAGCCCGGAACGGGGTCGGGGGGAAAGGAATCCCTCCGTCCCGCGGCGAGAAGGGCCAGGCGCGGGGGCCATCCGGCCATCTGGCGAAGAGAAGCGGCGGCTGGCATCCTGCGGGCAAAACAATTCCGAGGAGCCTCCAGGAGATGACCCCGACCCGCCGCCTGCTGCTCGGCGCCGCGCCAGCCGCCCTGCTCCCGCTCGCCATGCCGCGCCTGGCCCGGGCCCAGGGGAACAGCATCACCCTGCTGGTGCCGACCGCCCCGGGCGGCAGCACCGACTTCGCGGGGCGCCTGCTGGCCGAGCCATTGTCGCGCCGCCTGGGCCAGCCCGTGGTGGTGGAGAACCGCGGTGGCGCCAATGGCGCGCTGGCCACCGGGGCGGTGGCCCGGGCCCAGCCGGACGGCGCCACGCTGCTGGTCCAGTACGCGGGCTATCACGTCGGCACCCCGGCCATCATTCCGGACCTCGGCTATGACGTGGTGAAGGACTTCACGCCGCTCAGCCTGCTGATGGAGGCGCCGCAGGCGGTCTTCACGCATCCTTCCGTCCCGGCGAAGGACATGGCGGAGCTGGTGGCCCATGCCAAGGCGCATCCCGGCCAGCTCAACTACGCCTCGGCCGGCAATGGCTCGATCCAGCACCTGGGCACCGAGCTGCTGAAGCAGCGCGAGGGGATCGAGATGACCCATGTCTCCTATCGCGGCACCGGGCCGGCGATCCAGGACCTGATCGCGGGCCGGGTGCAGGTCTTCCTGACCACCCCGCCGCCGCTGATGCCCTTCGTGCGCGAGGGCAAGCTCCGCGCCCTGGCCATCGCCGCCGAGACGCGCCATCCCGCCCTGCCGGAGGTGCCGACCATGGCCGAGGCCGGCCTGCCGGGCTTCCTCAGCCTGGCCTGGTTCGCCGTCTTCGCCCCGGCCCGGCTGCCGGAGGACAAGGCGCGCCGGCTGGTCGGGGCGATCGAGGCGGTGACGCAGGAGCCGGACTACCAGCGGCGCGTGACGGAGCAGGGCGGCTTCGTCCGCCGCCAGAGCGGCGCCGAGCTGGGCCACCGGGTCGAGGAGGAGCTGGCGGAATGGCGCCGGGTGGCGCGCGAGGCGGGCATCAAGGCCGAGTAAGGCGGGGCCGGCCGCGCCCCGCCTCGGCCCCCCCGCCTCATGCCGTCAGTTCCAGAGATCGGAGCGCGGCGGCACCACCTCGTCATCGACGCGCAGCTGCAGCCGCTCGAAGCCGCGCACCAGCGTGCCGGTGGATTCGAAGGTGAAGGCGGCGCCCCAGCCGGCCTGCGGCGTCGCCAGGAAGTCGCGGAAGGCGAGGATCTCGGCCTTGTGGGCGGCGAACTGCGCGCCGGTGAGGTCGAGGATGAAGAGGTCATGGCCCGACTGGCCGTCGAACAGCGCCCGGCCCTCGGCCAGGGTGTAGGTCAGGCGGTCGTCGCCGTCGCCGGCATAGACGGTGTCGTTGCCGCCGAGCCGGGCGATGATCCGGTCATCGCCGGAATCGCCGGTGATGAAGTCGTCGCCCAGACCGCCATTGATCTGGTCGTCGCCGGCGCCGCCATGGATGCGGTCATTGCCGTCGCCGGCGTTGATCGTGTCGTCGCCGTCGTCGCCGGTGATGAAATCGTCGCCCTGGCCGGCGGTGAGGGTGTCGTGCCCGCCGCCGCCGTGGAGGGTGTCGTCGCCCTGGCCGGCGCTGATCGTGTCGTCGCCCTCGCCGCCGGTGATGAAGTCCTGGCCCCGGCCGGTGCGGATGACATCATGGCCGGTGCCGCCATGCACCGTGGAGGGGCCGGTGGCGCCGCTGAAGTTGATGTCGTCATCCCCCTCGTCGCCGGTGGCGAAGTTCCGCCCGCTGCCGGAGGCGTGGAGGATGTCGTTGCCGGCGCCGCCGAAGAGGCTGTTGTTGCCGTCGCCGCCGAGCAGGGTGTCGTCCCCTTCGCCGCCGCCGAGGCTGTCATCGCCCGCGCCGCCGAAAATCCAGTCATGGCCGCCGCCCGCCCAGACGCTGTCGGCGCCGACGGTGCCCCAGACCTCATCGGCGGCGCCGGTGGTCTGCCAGGCATAGACGCCGGGCGTGCCAAGGATGAGCTTCACCATGTCGAGACCTTCCGGAAGAGGAACGTCTCGATAATGAGATTATTTTACGACTTGTAAACGATTTTCTGCTGCTATCCGCCGCGGGACCCTGTGGGCCCCGCGGCGAGGAATCAGCGGAAGGCCATCAGCGTGCCGTCGTCGTCGAGCAGCAGCAGCGTGGCCTGGGCGACGGCGCCCGGCAGGGTCGCCGGGCCGCGCAGCCGCAGGCGGCCGCTGACGGTGCCCTCGGCCGGATCGACCAGCAGCGCCTCGCCGGCGCTGGAGGGCAGGATGAGCCGCCCGCCCGCCAGGATGGGCGCCGCGAAGCTGGCCGGTTCGTCGCGCCGCTCCTGGCCCGGTGGCGGGGCGTTGAGGTCGGTGATCCAGCGGATCCGGCCATCCTCGCGGCCGAGCGCCAGCAACTCGCCGCTGGCGCCGATTAGGAACAGCCAGTCGCCCACCGGCAGCGGCGTCTCGGTGCCGCCCACCTCGCGTTCCCAGAGGCGCCGCCCGGAGCGCAGATCGACCGCCATGGAGGTGCCGCCCATGCCCATGGCATAGACCCGCCCGTCCTGGATCACCGGCAGGCCGCGGATGCCGGTGATCTCGCCCAGCCCGCCCAGGCCCTGGCCCGCCAGGCTCTCGGACCAGAGCAGCTGGCCATCCGCCGGGCGCATCGCGACCAGCTCGCCGGAGGGGAAGCCGGCCACCAGGAAATCGTCCTGCACCGCCGGCGCCGGGAGGCCGAGCGGCACCGCCGTCGCCGCCTGGGCGCGGTAGTTCCAGAGCGCGCGCCCGTCCTCGGCCGAGAAGGCCAGGAGCTGGTTGTCGATGGTCGGCACGAAGACCCGGCCGCCCGCCACGGCCGGGGCGCCGCGCGCCGGGGCGGCGAGGCGCTTGCGCCAGCGCGGCTGCCCGTCGGCGGGGTTCAGCGCCAGAAGCTCGGCCATGCCGGTGGCGACGAAGAGCAGGCCCTGGTCGTGGCTGCAGCCGCCGCCCACGGCCCCGGTGCTGTCCTCCTCGGGCCGGGTGTCGAAGCGCCAGCGCCGCCCGCCGCCCGCCAGATCGAAGGCGGAGACAACGCCATAGGCATCGACGGTGAAGACCGTGTTCTCCGCCACCACCGGGCCGGCGGTGATGCGCCGGCGATAGCCACTGCCGGTGCCGGCCGAGGCGCGCCAGGCTTCCGCCGGCTGCCCGGCGAGGGCCGCGTGGCCGGGGCTGTGGGCGACATTGCCGCCGGGCTGCGGCCAGTCGGCCCGGTCCGCGGCCGGGGGCAGGAGGAGCGGCTGCCCCGCCAGGGCGGGATCGGCCGCCAGCTCCCGCCGCGCTGTCAGGATCGAGCGCCGCTCGCCCGGCAGCTTGGTCTTGGCCTCGCCGAAGAGGTCGTCGAAGGTGGAGCACCCGGCCAGCAGCCCGGCACCGCCCAACAGCGCCGTGCGGCGCGTCCAGTTCGTCCTGCCTCGCATCAGACCCCCAATCCCGCCGCCAGACGGCCCGCCCGGTCACGCAGGCCGCGCGGGGCGGTCACGTCGTTGGCCAGGGCCTCCAGGGTACGTTTCGCTTCCGTCGTCTCGCCGCGGCGGATCGCCAGCAGCGCCTGCATCTCGCGCGCCGAGGCCTGCCAGGCGCTGTCGCGCCGCGCCAGCGGCTCCAGCCGCGCCGCCAGCGCCGCCGGGTCCTGGCTGTCCAGCCCGTGCAGCGCCCACATCAGGCTGGCCAGGTCGCGATAGATCTGTGGCGCCGCCTGATCGGCGGCCAGGGCGTCCCACAGCGCCAGGGCTTCCTCCCGCTGGCCGGTTTCCGCCTTGAGCGCGGCGGCGCGCAAGCGGGCGAGGACCCGGTAGCCCTCCGGCGCCGTCGGGACCAGCATGGCGAAGCGGTCGGCCGCGGCCCTCAGATCGGCGCCCTGCGCCTCGGCGGCGGCGCTGGCCTGCAGGAAGACGATGGCGGCCTGATCGGCCTGCCGCTGCTGGTACCAGCGCCAGCCCTGCCAGCCGCCGATGCCGATCAGCGCGAGAAGCGCGATGCCGGCGAGAATGGCGCCATAGCGGGCGCCGAGCTGCCGGGCCCGCTCGGCCCGCAGCTCCTCCTGAACTTCGTCGAAGATATCCGGCAAGGTATCCGGCCTCTGTGAAAAGCGGGCCGGACCATAGCCGCAGCGGCGCGCCACGTTAAGGGGAGGCGGGCGGCGGGGCGGAATCCCCCCACCACGCGGGCCCGGCCGTCAGCCCAGCGGCAAGGGGTCGAAGCTCCAGGCCGTCTCGCCCGGCCGGGGCGGCGTCACCCACATCGGCAGGGCGTTGGGCGTGCGCACATTGGGCGCCAGCCCGGCCTCGGCGCGGAAGGCGCGCCAGAGCGCGCCATGCGCCACCACCAGCACCGGCCCGGGCAGGGCGAGGCAGTGGTTGATCGCCGCCACCGTCCGCTCGCGCAGGGCGGGGAAGCTCTCCGCCCCCTCGGGCGTGAAGCGGCCCTCCACCCAGTCGTCGAACCAGCCCGCCATGGGCTGGCCCTCCTGCACGCCGAAGGAGACCTCGCGCAGCGGCTCATGGATCCGCACCGGCAGGCCGAGCGCCGCCGCCACCGTCTCCGCCGTGCGGCGGGCGCGGCCGAGCGGCGAGGAGACGATGGTGGCGATGGCCTTGCCCTTCAGCGCCTCCGCCGCCCGCTCCGCCTGGGCGATGCCGACCGCGTTGAGCGGGATGTCGACGTTGCCCTGGCTCAGCCCCTGGGCGTTCCAGTCGGTCTCGCCATGGCGCAGGAACCAGAAGGCGGCGGGGGTCAGCGGCATCAGGCTGACAAGCCCTCGGTGGCGAGGGTGCGCTGCACGGCGGGGCGGGCCAGCATGCGCTCGAAATGCGCCGTGATGCGGGGCGGCACCGGCATGCCGACGCGCCTGATCGCCCAGAAGGAGACGAAGAATAGCGCCGCGTCGGCCACCGAATAGCCGCCGGGCAGCAGCCAGTCCTGGCCGGCCCAGAGCTTGTCCAGCGTCTCGAAGCCCTTGCTCGCCAGGGCCTTGCCCTGTTCGATCACCTTGGGCTGGTCGGCCTCGGTGGGGGTGAAGTTGGCGGCGCGGAACTGGCGGGTGAACCCCTGCGGATGGATGGTGCCGCAGATGTAGTCCATTGCCTCGAGGCAGCGGGCCTGCGCCTCGACGCCCTCGGGCCAGAGGCCGGCCTGCGGGTTGGAGGCGGCCAGGTAGAAGGCGATGGCCGGCCATTCGGTCAGCACCGAGCCGTCCGGGCGCTGCAGCGCCGGCACCTTCGCCTTGGGATTGACCGCCTGGAACTCCGGCTTGTGCTGCGCGCCATCCTTCAGCGCGACCAGCACCGCCTCATAGGGCTGGCCGATCTCCTCCAGGATGACGTGGATGCCGAGCGAGCAGGCGCCGGGCGAGTAGTAGAGCTTCATGGTGTCGTTCCCCCACAGGATGGCGGCGACGAACATCGGCGGCGCGGGGCCGGGGTGCAAGGGGGGTAGGGGCGGCCCAGGCCGGGATGGCCTGGGCGCGGCGGTTCAGTTGAACAGGGTGGAGACCGAGCTTTCCTCGGAGATGCGGCGCACCGCCTCGGCCAGCAGCGGCGCGATGGTGAGCTGCCGGATGTTGGAGGAGACGCGCACCGCCTCGGTCGCCTGGATGCTGTCCGTCACCACCATCTGCTCGATCGGCGCGGCGCCGATGCGGGCGACGGCGCCGCCGGAGAACACGCCGTGCGTGACGTAGACCGAGGCCGAGCGGGCGCCGTTCTTCAGCAGCGCCTCGGCGGCATTGCAGAGGGTGCCGCCCGAATCGACGATGTCATCGACCAGGATGCAGTCGCGGCCCTCGACATCGCCGATCACGTTCATCACCTCGGACACGCCGGCGCGGGGGCGGCGCTTGTCGATGATGGCGAGGTCGGTGTGCAGCCGCGCGGCGATGGCGCGCGCGCGCACCACGCCGCCGACATCGGGGGAGACGACCATCAGGTCGCGGCCCTTGTAGCGCTCCAGGATGTCGCGGGCGAAGAGCGGCGCGGCGTAGAGATTGTCCACGGGGATATCGAAGAAGCCCTGGATCTGCCCGGCATGCAGGTCGAGCGTCAGCACGCGGTCGGCGCCGGCCCGGGTGATCAGGTTGGCCACCAGCTTGGCGCTGATCGGCGTGCGCGGCCCGGACTTCCGGTCCTGGCGGGCATAGCCGAAATAGGGGATCACGGCGGTGACGCGGCGGGCGGAGCCGCGCTTCAGCGCGTCCAGCGTGATCAGCAGCTCCATCAGGTTGTCGTTCGCCGGATAGGAGGTGGATTGCACCACGAAGACATCCTCGCCGCGGACGTTCTCGTGGATTTCCACGAACACTTCCATGTCGGCGAAGCGGCGGATGGAGGCCTGCGTCAGCGGCAGGTTCAGCGCGGCGGCAACGGCCTCGGCGAGGGGGCGGTTGCTGTTGCAGGCGACGATCTTCATGGGACGCGGCATCTCCGGGCGGCGGGGACCCCAACGGCCCCTGGGGGGAGGATCGGGCCCGGCGAGGAACGGGCGCGTGGTAGCAACGTGACGGTGCGATGTCTATCGCCCCGCGGCGCTTCGGCATGCGGCGGCCGCGGATCGGGGCTGCGCTTGCGCTCAAAATGAAATGTTATAACATATCTAAATGGCCCTGACCTGCGAGACCTTCCTCGACCCTCCCGGCCCCCGGATCGCACCCGGATCGTCCCCGGCCGGCCGGCCCTCCGTGGTCGCCGGCGCCACGCCCGAGGCGTTGCTGGGCATCCTGCGGCCGGGTGTCCAGCTCGCCATCTGGGACCGGCCGCTGCCGGCCCCCCTGCGGCGGGGCGCGGCGACCCTGTGCGCCGCGCCCTTCGCCGCTGTGCTCGAGGCGCCGGTCGCGGATCTCCTTCCCGCCCTGGCGTGCCGCCTGCCGCCCGGGGCGCCGCAAAGTCTGCTGCCGGACATTCATGGGCTGGCGCTGCTCTTCGCCGGCCTGACGGACCAGACCCGGCTGCGCCTGCGGCTGGAGGTGGTGGGGGATGCGGCCTGCCGGCGCTTCCATGTCGATGCCGTCTCCCTCCGCCTGCTCTGCACCTATCGCGGCCCCGCCACGGAGTGGCTGCCGCTGCCGGGCGGCGCCGCCGCCGCCCGGGCCCTGCCGGAGCCGCCGCCCGTGCCGGCGCAGCGCCTCGGCACCGGCGCCGTCGCCCTGCTGAAGGGCGAGGCCCATCCCGGTCAGGCCGGCATGGGCTGCATCCACCGCTCGCCGCCATGCCCGCCCGGTGGGCCGGCGCGGCTCCTGCTCTGCCTCGACGAACCCGGACGGATCCCCCTGCCATGACCCTCGCCCCCGCCAGTCCCGCCTCCCTCCTGCCGGTCACCGTGCTCTCCGGCTTCCTCGGCGCCGGCAAGACCACCCTGCTGAACCATGTGCTGGCCAATCGCGAGGGCCGGCGCGTCGCGGTCATCGTCAACGACATGTCGGAGGTGAACATCGACGCGGCGCTGGTGGCGCAGGGGGGCGGCCTGTCGCGCACGGAGGAGAGGCTGGTCGAGATGAGCAATGGCTGCATCTGCTGCACCCTGCGCGAGGACCTCATGGCGGAGGTGGCGCGCCTGGCCCGTGAGGGGCGCTTCGACGCCCTGCTGATCGAGAGCACCGGCATCGCCGAGCCCATGCCGGTCGCCGCCACCTTCGACTTCCGCGACGCGGAGGGCCATTCCCTGTCCGACCTCGCCCGGCTCGACACCATGGTCACGGTGGTCGACGCCGCGACCTTCCTGCGCGACTACGGCAGCACAGAATCGCTGCGCCAGCGCGGCGAGGTGGCGGGGGAGGCGGATGACCGGCTGCTGGTCGACCTGCTGATCGAGCAGGTGGAGTTCGCCGATGTCATCGTCGTCAACAAGATCGACCTGCTGGAGCGGGAGGAGGCGGGGCGGCTGGCGGCCCTGCTGCGCGGGCTCAACCCGGGCGCCGAGATCATCCCCGCCCGGCACGGCCGGGTGCCGCTCGGCAAGGTGCTGGAGACCGGCCGCTTCGATTTCGCCCGCGCCAGCCAGGCGGCGGGCTGGGCACAGGCCCTGTCCGGCCCGCACCGGCCCGAATCCGAGGAGTTCGGCATCACGAACTTCGTCTGGCGGGCGCGCCGGCCGCTGCATCCGGCGCGCTTCAAGGCCTTCATCGAGGGGCCGCTGCCGGGCGTGCTGCGGGCCAAGGGCTTCTTCTGGCTGGCCAGCCGGATGGGCTGGGCGGGCAGCTGGCAGCTCGCCGGCAGCATCGGCCGGCACGAGGCCGCCGGCTTCTGGTGGGCCGCCACCGATCCGCGCCACTGGCCGACTGAGCCGGAGTGGCGGGCCCGGGTGATGGCGGCGTGGCGCGAGCCCTTCGGCGACCGGCGGCAGGAGATCGTCTTCATCGGCATCGACATGGACGAGGCGGCACTGCGCCGCGACCTCGACGCCTGCCTGCTGGGGGAGGCGGAGCTGCACCTGGGCGAGGCGGGATGGCGGCGCCTGCCCGACCCCTTCCCGGCCTGGGAGCGCTGAGCTTCAGGGTGGCTCCCCGCTTCCGCCGGTTGCCGCCCTAGCCGGCGCGGCCGCGCGGGGCGGGCGGCGGCGGCTCGGGCGGCGCCGCCGCCGCCGCCGCGGGCTTCGGCGCCTCCTCCGGCGGCAGCACGGCGTTCTGCAGCACCTCCCGGATGCCGCCCGCCGCCTGCTCGGCGACCACATAGGCGACGTCGCCCCACAGGCCGTTCAGCGTGCCGCGCGGCACCTCGTTCAGCTGCACCACCCGGCCCAGCTCGTGGCCATCGCGGCGGGAGACGATCCATTGCAGCTCGATGCGCTGCTGGCCCCCCGGCACGTCCACCGCCTTGACATCGCCCTGCACCGCGTAGGTGGCGCCCTCGGCGCCATCCTGCGGCAGGTAGCCGAGCTTGATCAGGAAGTCGCGCATGCGGGCGTTCAGGCTGGTGTTGCCGTCGCCCGGCGCGCCCTTCACCCCGGCGAGCCGGATGCGCATCGGCCCCTTGCCGGCCAGGGCGGCGGGGTCGCTCGCCTTGCGCGCCGCCTCCACCCGGCCGAGCAGCTCGGCCACCGCCGGCGCATCCGCCACGGCCACCGCCTTGAACTGCGCCGCAGCCTCGCCGCCCCAGAGACGCAGCGGCACCGCCTGGCCCTCGGCGGTGCCGAGCGAGACGCCATCGGCATCGCGCAGCTCATAGCGCGGACGGACCGCCTGCCCCTGCCGCTCGGCGGTCACGGTCAGCGGCCAGTCGAGCGGGTTGGGATCGGTGGCGGCGGCGGGCACCTCATTGGCCTGCAGCGCCTCGGCCAGCTCGCGGGCGAAGGCCTGCGCGCCGGCATCGGTCAGCAGCGCCTGCTGCGGCGGCGGCACGGCGATCCGGTAGGCCGGCGGCAGCACCAGCCGCGGCGCGGCACCGCCCGGATTGCCGGCATAGGGCCGCATGTCGACGCAGGCGGCGAGCAGCAACACGGCCGGCAGGAGCCGCAGCAGCCGTGCCGCCTGGCGGCAGCGGTCAGACCAGCGCAAGGCAGGACACCAGCAGGGTCAGCGCGAAGAGGAACAGGAACATCACCATGTAGGGCATGGGGGTTATCCGGGGGGCAATCCGGGGTGTCATCCGGGCGGGGCGATGGCGGAGAGCTGATGGCCGATCGGCCCCTCGCCGGCGAGGGTGCGTCGCCGGTGGCTGAAGAAACGGTCCGGCTCGGCCAGGGTGTCGGCCTGGACCACCGCCACATGCCCGGTGCCGGCCGCGGCGAGGCGGGCGGCACAATAGCCCGCCAGATCGAATTGCCAATGCCCCGGCCGCGAGGCGGCGGTGAAGAAGCGCTCATCCGCCGCCGCGTGGGCCAGCACGGCCTCGCGCAGGTCGGCGCCCACCTCATAGGAGGGCTGGCGGATGCAGGGGCCGACCACGGCGGCGATGCGCGCCCGCCGCGCGCCCAGCGCCTCCATGGCGTCCAGCGTCGCCTCCAGCACGCCGGCCACGGCGCCGCGCCAGCCGGCATGGGCGGCGCCCACCACCCCGGCCGCGCGGTCGGCGAAGAGCACCGGCCCGCAATCGGCGGTGACGATGCCGAGCGCGAGGCCAGGCCGGTCGGTGACCAGCGCATCGGCCTCGGGGCGGCGGGCATTGGGGACCGGCGCGGTCACGGTGGCGACGGTGATGCCATGCACCTGGTGCGCGCCGGAGAGCGCCGCGGCGGGCAGGCCGAGCGCCGCCATGGCGCGGGCGCGGTTGGCGGCCACCGCGTCCGGGTCGTCGCGGCCGGAGAGCGAGCAGTTGAGGCTGGCGAAGCCGCCGGTGGAGACGCCGCCGCGGCGGGTGAAGAAGCCGTGCGGCAGCCCGTCCAGGGCGGGGTCGGTGAGGAATTCGGCGCTCATGCGGTCTCGAAGCCCGGAAGGGGTGGCAGGCCAGGATGGCGGAGGCCAGGGTGGCAAAGCGCCAGGGCCTTGAACAGCCGGCCCATGCCCTCGGGGGCGATCAGCCGCTGCGCCGCGGAAAGCTGCATCCCGGCGCTCTCCGGCCTGGCCCGGGCCAGCATGGCGGCGCGGGTGACGAGGCCGAGGGATTGCAGGAAGATCCCCTGCGGCAAGGGCCCGGCCGTGACGGCGCCGCCGGCGCGGGCGGCGGCGGCGATCGCCGCGAAATCGACATGCGCGGTCAGATCCGCCTCGCCCGGCGCCGCCAGCGGATCGGCGGCGGCATGGCGGGCGAGGGCCTGCAGCGAGTCGCCGAAGCCGCTCTCGGCCGGCCCGTAGTCGAGGAACAGCGCGGCTCCCCCCTGGGCGGCGAGCCGGGCGCCGAGGCCGGCCGCCAGGGCCAGGGCGGCCTCGCCGACCTCCCGCACCGCGCCCTCGGGCGCCGCGTCAGGCAGGGGCGGCGCGTCCTCGGCCGGGCCTTCGACGAAGGCGCCGCCTTCCACGAAACGCTCCCGCCAGGCGCCGCCCCGGCGGACGAACTGGCGGATCGGCAGGGCGTCGAGGAACTCGTTTCCGAGGATCAGCGCGGGGCCGGGCGGCAGGCCCTCGGTCGCGTCGTGCCAGGTCGGGGCGGCGTCCGCCAGACGCGCGGCCTGGGCGGCGCGCAGCACCGGACTCTGCTCGACCAGATGCAGCCGCAGCGCGGCGCGGAAGCCCGGCATGACCTGGGCGATGGCGCGCAGCGCATCGGCCATCAGCGTGCCGCGCCCGGGGCCGAGCTCGACCAGCAGCACCGGGTCGGGCCGGCCCATCCGCTGCCAGAGCACGGCGGTCCAGAGGCCGAGGCATTCGCCGAAGGCCTGGGAGATCTCGGGCGCGGTGGTGAAGTCGCCGGCCGCGCCGAAGGGATCGCGTCGCGCGTAGTAGGCGGCCACGGCGCGGGCCATGAACCGGTCGAGGCGCTCCGCGCCCGCCCTGGACGCCGGGGCCACCACCGGCGTCACGCCCGCGCGCTGGCGGGTTCCGCCGCCGGGTCGGGCCGCGCCGCGATCATCAGCCCGAGGCCGATCAGCACCATCGGGATGGAAAGGAGCTGGCCCATGGTGGCGCCGCCCCCGGGGAAGCTGAAGAGGAAGCCGAGCTGCGCATCCGGCTGGCGGAAGACCTCGCCGATCATCCGCGCCACGCCATAGCCCGCCAGGAAGGCGCCGGCGACGAAGCCCTTGCGCGCCCGCAGGCCGGGGACGCGGACCAGCATCTGCAGCAGCACGAAGAGACAGGCGCCCTCCAGGAAGGCCTGGTAGAGCTGGCTCGGATGGCGCGGCTCCGGCCCGGCATGCGGAAAGACCATGGCCCAGGGCACGTCGCTGACGCGGCCCCAGAGCTCGCCATTGATGAAGTTCGCCAGCCGGCCGAGGAACAGGCCGATCGGCACCACCGGCGTCAGCCGGTCGCCGAAACGGCGGAAGGAGAGGCCCTGGTTGCGGCAGTAGAGATACATCGCCAGGACGACGCCCGCCGCGCCGCCATGGAAGGACATGCCGCCCTTCCAGAGATACAGCGCCTCCCAGGGGGCGGAGAGGTAGTGGTCGGTCTGGTAGAACAGGACATAGCCGAGCCGCCCGCCCAGGATCACGCCGAGCACCGCCCAGGTCACGAAGTCGTCCACCTGCTGCGCCGTCGCCGCCACCGGCGGCAGGGCGGCAAGCCGGCGCATCAGCCGCCAGCCGATCAGGATGCCGGCGATATAGGCCAGGGCGTACCAGCGGATGGCCAGGGGCCCGATCTCGACCAGCACGGGGTCGATGGCGGGGAAGGGGATGGCGAGCAGCATCCGGCGGCCTTCAGCGATAAGGGTCGGGCTGGGTGAGGAAGTCCCGCACGTAGCGGCGGACGCCGTCCTCCAGCGCCGTCGCGGTGCCGTCGAAGCCGGCGGCGCGCAGCCGGTCCATCCGCGCCTGGGTGAAGTACTGGTACTTGCCGACGAGGTCGACCGGCATCTCGATGAAGGCGATCTCCGGCGTGCGGTCGAGCGCGGCGTAGATCGCGCGCGTCAGGTCGAGGAAGCTGCGCGCCGTGCCGGTGCCGACGTTGAACAGGCCGGAGACGTGGCGGTTGTCCAGCAGCCAGAGCATCACCGAGACGCAGTCATCGACATGCACGAAGTCGCGCAGCTGCTCGCCGTCGGCGATGCCCTCGCGGTCGGAGCGGAACAGCGTGGCCGGCGCGCCGGTCATGATCTGGCGGAACTTGTGCAGCACCACGCTGGCCATGCGGCCCTTGTGGAATTCGTTCGGCCCGTAGACGTTGAAGAACTTCAGGCCGGCCCATTGCGGCGGGGCCGGGTAGCCGCGCCGCAGCAGCTCGGCGATGCGCCGGTCCGTCGCGTGCTTCGACCAGCCGTAGAGGTTGAGCGGGCGCAGGCGGGCCAGATGCTCCGGCGCCGCGTCATCGTCGAAGCCCTCGGCGCCGTCGCCATAGGTGGCGGCGGAGGAGGCATAGACCAGCGGCACGCCGGCCTCGGCGCACCAGGCCCAGAGGCGCAGCGTCAGGGCAAGGTTGTTCTCCGCCACCAGGTCGCCGTCGCGCACCGTGGTGTCGCTGATGGCGCCGAGATGCAGGATGGCGTCGAGCTTCGGCCGGCTGTCCAGATAGGGCCAGAGCTGCTCGGGATGCAGGATGCCGGCGATGTTGTGGCGCGCCAGGTTGCGCCACTTCTCGCGCCCCGGCTCGCCGCCGCGCAGCCGGTCGCAAACCAGCACCTCGGCGTCGCGTTCACACAGGGCGGCGACGAGATTGGAGCCGATGAAACCGGCGCCACCAGTGACCAGATACATCGTTGTAGCCTTCCGCGACGGTGTGGAGCGGGAGGGAATGGTCGCCCGCCGGGCGCGCCGGGTATAGGCGTCCGGCCCCGATGGGGGCAAGCCGCCGGCGGCCCGGCCACCCCGGCCGACACAGGCAACAGGATCGGCGCTTCCGCCGGAACGAGGAGAGCAGAGCGATGGTGGAGTCAGGCACCGAGACGGGCCAGGGGAGCAATCCCGGGAGCAATCCGGGGAGCGGTTCGGGGAGCAATCCGGGCGCGGGCGCCGGGCAGGGACCCGGCCGGCGCGGCCGGTTCTTCGACGACCTGGCCGGCATGGCGGGCGGCGCCTTCTCCGTGATGGCCGGCCTGCGGGCCGAGGTCGAGGCCATGGCGAAGTCGCAGGTGGAGACCATGGTGCAGCGCCTGGAGCTGGTCCGGCGCGAGGATCTCGACGCGGCGCTCGAGGTCGCCCGCCGGGCGCGCGAGGAGGCCGGCGCCCTGGCCGGGCGGGTTGCCGTGCTGGAGGCGAAGCTGGCCGCGGCGCCGGGTGGAACGGAGGCCGGCCTCTCCGGCGCGACCGCCTCCGGCGCCACGTCGCCGGAGGTCGCCACACCGGAGATCGCCACACCGGAGGTCAGCACGCTGGACCCGGCCGCGGACCCGACCACCGCCGCGGCGGGCGGCACTGCCCCGGCGCCGGGACCCAGGCCGGTGCCTGAGCCGCCGGAACCGCCCACCGGCAACCCGACGCCCCCGGGCGGATCGGACGAACCGCATCCGGCGCGGCCGGTCTGAGGGCCACGGCGCCGATATGTGCGGAAGGGGCGGGAGAACCCGCCCCTTTCTCATGCCGGCTCAGAACTGGAAGTAGACGCCCGGCGGCGGCCGGTAATGGCGCGGCGGTGGCGGCGGCGGATAATAGCCGTAGCGCGGCGGCGGGTGGTAATAGCGCGGCGGCGGCGGGCGGTAGTAGCCATAGCGCGGCGGTGGCGGCGGGCGGTGCCAGCGTGGCGGCGGCGGGCCGCGCCGCCAGTGGTCATGCACCAGCACCACCTCATCGGCCCGGGCCGGCGCCGGGCCCAGGCCGGTGGCCAGCAGCGCCCCCAGGGAGAGCAGGCCGGCCAGGGCCAGGTCACGCAAGCGAGGCATGATCGGTTCCTCCTGTCAGGGCCCTAATCTGGTCCTGGCTTGCGGCGGAACCATGGCCGGCGACGGGCGGCGGTGTGGCCGCCGTCACAAGCGCGTGCGCGGACCTCAGCCGGCGCCGAAAACCCGCGCGAAGATGGTCTCGACATGGCGGAAGTCGCGTTGCGGATCGATCGCCTTGTCGAGCGCCGCCGCATCCAGCCGTCCCGCCACCTCCTCATCGGCCAGGAGATTGTCGCGGAAGGAGCGGGCCTCCGGCTGGCCGAGCGCGGTCCAGGTCGCCATGGCGGCGCGCTGCACGGCGCGGTAGGCGCCCTCGCGCGAGAGGCCGGCCTGCGTCAGGGCCAGCAGCACCTTCTGGCTGTGCACCACGCCGCCCAGGCTCTCCAGGTTGGCTTCCATCCGCGCCGGATAGACGGTCAGCCTGTCGATCATCCCGGTCAGCCGGGCGAGCGCGAAATCGAGGGTGATGGTGGCGTCCGGGCCGATGAAGCGCTCGACCGAGGAATGGCTGATGTCCCGCTCGTGCCAGAGCGCGACGTTCTCCAGCGCCGGCATGGCGAAGCCGCGCACCACCCGCGCCAGGCCCGTCAGGTTTTCCGACAGCACCGGGTTGCGCTTGTGCGGCATGGCCGAGGAGCCCTTCTGGCCGGGATGGAAATACTCCTCCGCCTCGCGCACCTCACTGCGCTGCAGGTGCCGCACCTCGACCGCCAGCCGCTCGATGCCCGAGGCGATGACGGCGAGCGTGCAGAAGAAGGCCGCGTGACGGTCGCGCGGGATGACCTGGGTGGAGACCGGCTCCACCGCGAGGCCGAGCTTCTCCGCCACGAAGGCCTCCACCCGCGGGTCCACGGCGGCGAAGGTGCCGACGGCGCCCGAGATCGCGCAGGTGGCGATCTCCGCCCGCGCGGCGACCAGGCGGGCCCGGTTTCTCATGAATTCGGCGTAATGTCCGGCGAGCTTCAGGCCGAAGGTGGTGGGCTCGGCATGGATGCCGTGGCTGCGGCCGATGGTCGGCGTGTACTTGTGCTCCTCGGCGCGGCGGCGCAGCGCCGCGAGCAGCCGGTCGAGCTCGGCGAGCAGCAGGTCGGCGGCGCGGGCGAGCTGCACCGAGAGGCAGGTGTCGAGCACGTCCGAGCTGGTCAGCCCCTGATGCATGAACCGCGCGCTCTCACCGATGCCCTCGGCCATCCAGGTGAGGAAGGCGATGACATCGTGCCTTGTCTCCCGCTCGATCTCGTCGATCCGGGCGATGTCGGCCTCGGAGATGGCGGCGGCCAGCGGCGCGCCCTTCTCGCGGATCGCCGCGGCGGCCTCGGCCGGGATGGTGCCGAGCCGGCCCATCGCCTCGGCGGCCAGCGCCTCGATCTCGAACCAGATCCGGTAACGCGAGGCGGGAGACCAGATGGCGGTCATCTCGGAGCGGGCATAGCGCGGGACCATGGCGGGCGATCCTTGTCGTCTGGGCCGGCCGGAAGCGGGGGCCGGCAGGGCGCGGAGGGGGGCGGGAGCGGCGCTGTGTGACGGGTTGCCGACAGGTTGACAACCCTGGCCCCGCACGCGATCAGCCATTCTTCTCTTCGCCCGGGAAAGCGACAAATGGATTTATCTGCCTGGATGCCTGAGCTGATCGCGCTCGGGCAGGTCCTCCTGATCGACCTCGTGCTGGCCGGCGACAATGCCATCGTGGTCGGCATGGCCGCCGCCGGCCTGCCGGCGGACCAGCGCCGCAAGGCGATCTTCTGGGGCATCGCCGCCGCGACGGTCATGCGCATCGGCTTCGCCGCCATCACCACCCAGCTGCTCGCCATTGTCGGCCTGACCTTCGCCGGCGGCGTCCTGTTGCTCTGGGTCTGCTACAAGATGTTCCGCGAGCTTCAGCGCGGCCATCAGTCGGAGGTGACCGAGGCCGAGCTCGAGGCGCAGGGCGAGGCCGCGCAGACCGGCGAGCGCAAGACGCTGCGCGGCGCGATCATCCAGATCCTGGTCGCCGACGTCTCCATGAGCCTCGACAACGTGCTGGCGGTGGCCGGCGCGGCCAAGGACCACCTCTACATCCTGGTCATCGGCCTGGCCATGTCGGTGGTGCTGATGGGCGTCGCCGCCACCTTCATCGCCAAGCTGCTGGAGCGGCACCGCTGGATCGCCTGGGTCGGCCTGCTGGTCATCCTCTATGTCGCGGTCGAGATGATATGGAAGGGTGGCGGGGAGATCCTGCCCTTCATCACCGGTTGAGGACCATCGGTTGAGGATCGGGTCGCGCATCGGCGCGGCCTGACGGAAGGGGCCGCTCCCGCGAGGGGACGGCCCTTTTTCGTGCCGGTTTGCAGGCGGGCCGGCCGGAGCGCCGAAAATGAGCCCGGTTCCGCATCGGATTGCCCCTCCGTCATGCGCCGGACGCCTCCGCCTTGACGGGGAGGGCCGTCTCCCCGAGCGTTCCCGCCCCTTCCTTCCCGGTCCGTGGCGCCGTGCCGGGCGGCGCCGCGGCCCGCCATCGACACTGAGCGAGGAACTATGGACGCCTTCACCGGCATGCTGCCCGCGCTGGCCGAGATCATGTGGCTGAACATCATCCTGTCGGGCGACAATGCCGTCGTCATCGGCATGGCCGCCGCCGGCCTGCCGGAGCGGCTGCGCGCCAAGGCCGTGCTCTTCGGGGTGATCGCCGCCGCGGTGCTGCGCATCGTCTTCTCGATCTTCGCCACCCTGCTGCTGGAGTTCTGGTGGATCGACCTGGTGGGCGGCCTGGCCCTGCTCTACATCGCCTGGACCTTCTTCCGCGAGCTGCGCGGCGGGGCGCAGGAGGCGGAAGGTGGAGCGCATGCCGCGCCCAGGGAGAAGTCGATCGGCCAGGCGCTGTGGCAGATCATCCTCGCCGATGTGTCGATGAGCCTCGACAACGTGCTGGCCGTCGCCGCCGTGGCGCGCTCCAACCTCACCCTTCTGGTCATCGGCCTCGGCGTGTCCATCGTCATGATGGGCCTGCTCGGCGGCCTGCTGGCCAAACTCCTGGACCGGTTCAAGGTCATTGCCTATGTCGGCGTGGCGCTGATCGCCTATATCGGCCTGGAACTTCTGTGGGAGGGGCTGCTGATGGCGAATGCGACACTGCAACTGGGGCTGAACCTGCCAGGGGCGGCGCATTGAAGGCCGGCCTGCTGGCGGCCCTCCTGCTGGCGGCCTGCGCCGCCCAGCCCTCCGGGCCCATGTCCGCGGACCGTCCCGGCCTCGACGAGGCGCTGGGGCGCCTGCCGGCCTCGGCGGCCGGCTTCAGCCGGGGGATCACCACGGATATGGAGGCCGCCCAGCCCGGCCAGGGCCGCGCGGTGGACTATGCCACCGACATGCGCAACGGCGTGGCGGCGCGCGCCGCCATCGCCTCGGTGATCCTCTACGACCGGGGGCACCCCGCCCTGCCGCCCGATACCCCGCCCCCCGTCATCGAGGCGCAGCTGGACGAGGGGGTGCGGGACAGCACGACCCCGGCGCCCGGCAAGCAGATGGCCGAGAGCCACCGGCGGGACCTGCCGGTGGCGGGGGGCGCGCCGGTCCGCTGCGCCACGCTGGAAGGCACCTATGGCCGCACGGCGATGTGGCAGCAGATGTGCGTGGGCCTGGCCGCAGGGCGCTTCGTCAAGGTCTTCGTCGCTGTCCCGACGCGGCAGAAGGACCTGATCGACATGGACGCCGACGGCTTCACCCAGGCGGTGGTGGGCGCTCTGCGCGCCGCTCCGGCGGGGCGCTGAGGCCCCGCCCGGAGCAGCCCGGGCTCAGCGCTGGGGACTCAGCGCTGGCGCGGCCAGTCCAGCCGCGGCTCGGCGCGGCCGCCGCGGGGGCCGGGTTGCGGCCAGGCCGGCGGCGGCGGCACCGGCGGCGCCACGACGCGGGGCGGATCGCGCTCGGCGCGGCCGGCCACGAAGGAGGGGGGCTCGACCCAGTCCTCCGCCACCGCCGGGCGGCGCGCGGCGAGCGCCGGCTCCTGCAGCCGCATCGCCAGTTCCCGCAATTCGGCCTGGATCTCGTCGAGCTGCACCTCCAGCGCCTCGAGCCGCGACTTCACGCCGAAGACGCTGAACGGCATCAGCAGGAAGGCCGCGGCGCAGAGCAGGCCAAGGGTGAGCAACAGCAGGCCGGTCCATTCCGGCATGCCGGGGATCGCCAGACTGGCGGTCAGGCTGCGCAACTCGTTCATGGTTCAGCCGCCAAGGTTCACCCTCCGGTCACGCTCATGTGGCGCCCGACCGCGGGACGGCTGTGGCGCCGGTCGATGACGAAGTCATGGCCTTTCGGCTTGCGGGCGATGGCGGCCTCGATCGCCTCGCGCAGCCCGGCCTCGTCCACCGCCGGGTCGCGCAGGAGCGCGCGCAGATCCGCCGCATCCTCCTGCCCGAGACACATATACAGCGTGCCGGTGCAGGTGAGGCGGACGCGATTGCAGCTTTCGCAGAAATTGTGGGTCATCGGGGTGATGAAGCCGAGGCGCCGGCCTGTCTCCCTCACCACCATGTAGCGGGCCGGTCCGCCGGTCGCGTAGTCCGTGTCCTCCAGCGTCCAGGTCTCGCGCAGGCGACGGCGGACCAGGGAGAGCGGCAGGTACTGGTTGGTGCGGTCCTCGCCGATCTCGCCCATTGGCATGGTCTCGATCAGCGTCAGGTCGAAGCCGTGCTCGCCGCACCAGGCGATCAGCCGGTCGAACTCGTCCTCGTTCACGCCCTTCATGGCGACGGCGTTGATCTTGATGGCCAGGCCCGCCGCCTTGGCGGCGAAGATGCCATGCAGCGTCTTCTCGATGTCGCCCCAGCGGGTCAGTGCCCGGAAGCGCGCCGGATCGAGGGAATCGAGGGAGACGTTCAGGCGGCGGACGCCGGCGGCGTAGAGACCCTCGGCATGCTTCGCGAGCTGGGTGCCATTGGTGGTGAGCGTCAGTTCGCGCAGGGCGCCGGGGCCGATGCGGGCGCCGAGATTGCGGATCAGCGACATCACGTCGCGCCGGACCAGCGGCTCGCCGCCGGTCAGCCGGATCCGCTCGACGCCCAGGCCAATGAAGGCGCCGCACAGCCGCTCCAGCTCCTCAAGGCTGAGGATCTGCGCCTTGGGCAGGAAGGTCATGTCCTCCGCCATGCAGTAGACGCAGCGCAGGTCGCAACGGTCCGTGACGGAGACGCGGAGGTAGCTGATCCGCCGGCCGAACGGATCGATCATGGCGAGGGGCACTCCTGGGGTATGCGGGTCCACCCCATTTGGGCCGCCCCGCCCCTCCGCTGCAACCCCCTCCGCCGCCGTCCCGGGCTCAGCCGAGCAGCGCGAAGCTCCCGGCCCCGACCAGGGCGACGAGGGCGAGGCGGCGGTACCATTGCACCGGGATGACATGGAAGAGCCGGGCGCCGACCGGCACGCTGCCCAGCAGCACCGGCAGCATCAGCGCCGTCAGCACCAGCACCGGCCCGCCGATCAGCCCGCCCCAGAGCGGCGGGATGACAGCGGCGATGCCGAGCAGGCCGAAGTAGAGGATCAGGTTGGCGCGGTGCTGCGCCGCCGCCTCCGGCCCGGACAGCAGGTAGAGGATGACCGGCGGGCCCGACATGCCGGTGGCGCCCTTCATCAGCCCGGAGACGGTGCCGATGACGAGGTTCAGCGACAGCGGCCGCTTGCCATGATAGCGCCAGGGCGACATCAGCAGCAGGCCGAAGACCAGCACCATCAGGCCGATGGCGCGGCGCAGCGTGCCGGCCTCGGCGACGAAGAGTACCCAGGCCCCGAAGGGCGTGGCCAGGATGGCGGCGCCGCCGAGCGAGAAGATCACCCGCCGGTTGGCCAGCGCCACGGCGCGCGGCAGCAGATAGGCGGAGACGAAAAGCTCCATGACCAGCATCACCGGGACGCCGACGCGCGGCCCCCAGAGGGTGGAATAGACCGGGGCCAGCAGGATGGCGGTGCCGAAGCCGGAATAGCCCCGCATCAGCCCGGCGATGACGGTGGCGAAGACCGCGACCCCCACCTCCCAGCCGCCGAGCAGGGGCGCCACCTGCGCCCAGGCGGCCGCGATCACGGCGCGTCCAGCACGTCGAGGGCCACCTGCGCGGCGTTGATCAGCAGCTTGCCGGCATGCTCGAAGTTTACCGTGACCCGTTCGCCGACCACGGACTGCACTTGACCCACCCCCCATTCCGGGCGCTGCGGATGGCGGACCAGCATTCCAGGCTCGAGCGGGAGTCGCATGGTGGCCAGGGTGGCGGCGAAGCGCCGGCCGGGCTAGGGAGGCAGCGTTCACGGAAGCGTGATTCTTAACCGTATCTTAGGCAGGATGCGGCTAGCGCGGCCTTCCGGACCCGGCATGAGGAAGTCCCCTTGACGAACAGCGAATCGAGCCTGGCGCAGGACCTCTGCGCCCGGCTGTGCCATGACCTCGTTGGCCCGCTCGGCACGATCGGCGGAGCCATGAGCCTGCTGGGCGAGGACCCGGAGGCCGCCGGGCTGGCGCAGGACGCGGTGGCCGAGATGCGGCGGCGGCTGAGCTTCTGGCGCGCCGCCTGCGGCGCCGGCACCGGGCCGCTGGCGCTGAGCGAGATCGCGACCCTGCTGGACGGCATGCTGGCCGGCGGCCGCGCGCGGTTCGACCTGGGCGCGATGCCGCGGGACCGGGTGCTGCCCGCGCCGGTGGCGCAGCTGCTGCTGGTGGCCGCCATGCTGGCGGGGGAGGCGGTCTCGCGCGGCGGCGTCGTGCATCTCGGGCCGGGCGCGGCCGCGGAGGCGCTGGTGCTGCGGCCCGAGGGGCGGGTGGTGGCCTGGGCGCCGGGCGTCGCGGCGGCGCTGGGCGGCGATGCCTCCGCCGGGCCGCGCGGCATCCTGGCGACCATGCTGCGCGTGCTGGCGGAGGGGGCGGGCTGGCGCGCCGCGCTGGGGGCCGAGGGCGAGGCCATGGTGTTGCGGCTCGACCCGCGCGGCTGAGGCGGGCGAGGCACGGCTTTTACGGTTTCTTCGCGGAACGGACGCCAGTTTGGCCGGCAACAGCCTGCTGAACCAGCCTGTCGGGGACCGCGATGGACGACCTGCTCGCCGATTTTCTGACCGAGACCAACGAGGCCCTGGCCTCGCTGGACGGCGCCTTGCTGAAGCTCGAGAAAGCGCCGGACGACCGGCAGACCCTCTCCGAGATCTTCCGCAACGTGCACACCATCAAGGGCACCTGCGGCTTCCTCGGCCTGGCGCGGCTGGAGAAGGTGGCCCATGCCGCCGAGAACGTCCTGGGCAAGTACCGGGACGGCTCGCTGCGGGTGACGCCCGCCGGCATCACCCTGATCCTGGCGGCGCTGGACGGGCTGAAGGGCATCGTCTCGGGGCTGGAGGCGACGGGCGGCGAGCCGGCGGGGGATGACGCGGCGCTGATCGCGGCGCTCGACGCCGCCTGGCGGGGCGAGCCCGGCGCCGCGACACCGGCGCAGGCCACGCTCGAGGCGCTCGACAAGGTGTTCGAGGCGGAACCCGCCGCACCGGAGGCCGCCGCCCGGGAGCCCGCTGCGGAAGCCGCCGCGCCGGCGCCTGCGCCCGCGCCGCGCCAGCCGGGCACGGAGGGCGAGGCCGCCGCGGCCGGCCCGATCACCGCGGCCCAGACCATCCGCGTCTCGGTGGATGTGCTGGAGGATCTGATGACCCTGGTCAGCGAGCTGGTGCTGACCCGCAATCAGCTGCTGCAGCTCGTGCGCGCCCGCAGCGACTCGGCGCTGACCGTGCCGCTGCAGCGCCTGTCGCACATCACCTCCGAGCTGCAGGAAGGCGTCATGAAGACGCGCATGCAGCCGATCGGCAATGCCTGGCAGAAGCTGCCGCGCATCGTGCGGGATCTCGCCAACGAGCTCGGCAAGAAGATCGAGCTGGTGATGCGCGGCGCCGAGACCGAGCTGGACCGCCAGGTGCTGGAGCTGATCAAGGACCCGCTGACGCACATGGTGCGCAACAGCGGCGACCATGGGCTGGAGACGCCCGAGCAGCGCCGGCAGGCCGGCAAGCCCGAGACCGGGCGCATCCTGCTCAACGCCTATCACGAGGGCGGGCACATCATCATCGAGATCGGCGATGACGGGCGCGGCCTCGCGGTCGAGAAGATCCGGGCCAAGGTGCTGAGCCAGGGCCTGACCACCGAGGCCGAGCTGGCCGGCATGAGCGAGCGGGAGATCCAGCGGTTCATCTTCCGCGCCGGCTTCTCCACCGCCGCGGCCGTGACCTCGGTCTCCGGCCGCGGCGTCGGCATGGACGTGGTCAAGACCAATGTCGAGAAGATCGGCGGCACCATCGACCTGCGCTCGGTGGAAGGCAAGGGCACGACCTTCTACATCAAGATCCCGCTGACGCTCGCCATCGTCTCGGCGCTGATCGTCGAGGCCGGCGGCGAGCGCTTCGCCATTCCGCAGATCGGCGTGGTCGAGCTGGTGCGCGCCGGCGGCGCCGCCGAGAGCGCGCAGATCGAGCGGATCAACGACACGCCGGTGATGCGCCTGCGCGAGCGGCTGCTGCCGCTGGTCTCGCTGTCGCGGCTGCTGCAGCTGGAGCAGCGCGCCGATGCCGGGCCGGAGGAGGGCTTCGTCGTCGTCACCCAGGTCGGCGCCAATGTCTTCGGCATCATCGTTGACAAGGTCTTCGACACCGAGGAGATCGTGGTCAAGCCGGTGGCGCCGATCCTGCGCCACGTCACGATGTTCAGCGGTAACACCATCCTGGGCGATGGCAGCGTCATCATGATCCTCGATCCCAACGGCATCGCCCGCGCCACCGGCGTGGGCGCCGACGGGCCGAGCGAGGAGGCGGCGCGGGCGCAGGAAGGGCTGCGCGGCACCCGCTCGGGCGAGCGCACCGCGCTGCTGCTCTTCCAGGCCGGCGACGGCGCGCCGAAGGCGGTGCCGCTCGGCCTGGTGGCGCGGCTCGAGGACCTGCCGGCGGAGAGCATCGAGCATTCCGGCGGCAAGGCGCTGGTGCAGTATCGCGGCAAGCTGATGCCGCTGGTGCCGGCCGCGCCGGGCTGGATGATGCCGGAGCCGGGCCGCCGCCAGGCCGTCCTGGTCTTCAACGACCGCGACCGCGCCATGGGGCTGATGGTCGACGGCATCCTGGACGTGGTCGAGGAGCAGATCGTCATCGAGGGCGCCAGCGACCAGCCGGGCATCCTCGGCAGCGCGGTGATCTGCGGCAAGGTGACCGACCTGATCGACTGCTCCTGGTGGCTGCGGCAGGCCGGGGAGGACTGGTTCCGCCCCACCGGCGGCGACCAGACGACGCCGCGCGTCCTGCTGGTCGAGGACAGCGCCTTCTTCCGCCACCTGCTGATGCCGGGCCTGACCGCCGTCGGCTATGACGTGACGGCGGTGGACACCGGCGCGCAGGCGCTGCAGCTGCGCGAGCAGGGCGCCGCTTTCGACATCATCGTCTCCGACATCGAGATGCCAGATCTCGACGGCATCGGCCTGGCCCAGGCGGTGCGCGGCGCCGGGGCCTGGCGCACGGTGCCGATGGTGGCGCTAAGCGGCCGCAGCGATCCCGCGCTGATCCGCCGCGCCCGTGAGGCCGGCTTCAACGACTATGTCGGCAAGTCGGACCGCGAGGCGCTGATGGCGGCGCTGCGCGACGCCGTGGCCGCGCAGACCCCGTGCTGAGGAAACCACCGCGATGCATGCCCCGATGCCTTCCTCCGCCGGCCTGGTGCGGCCGCCGGTCCTGGCCGACGCCGCGGCCGAGATGTTCCTGACCCTGACGGTCGCCGGCCAGCTCTGCGGCGTGCCGGTGCTGTCGGTGCGCGACATCCTGGGCGCGCAGGTGATCACCCGCGTGCCCCTGGCCCCGCGCGAGGTGGCCGGCAGCCTGAACCTGCGTGGCCGCATCGTCACCGCGATCGACCTGCGGCGCCGCCTCGGCCTGCCGGAGCGGGCCGCGGGCGCCACCGCGATGAGCGTCGTCGTCGAGCAGAATGGCGAGCTCTACAGCCTTCTCTCGGATTCAGTGGGGGAGGTCCTGCCGCTGCGCACCGAAGGTTTCGCCGCCAATCCTCCGACGCTCGACCCGGTCTGGCGCGAGGTGTCGCGCGGCGTCCACCGGCAGGACGGGCAGCTGCTGATCGTGCTCGATGTCGACCGCGTCCTGGCGATCGGTTGAGGAGGAACGCATGGAAACGCCGACAACCTGCCTGGTGGTGGACGACAGCCGCGTCGTGCGCAAGGCCGCGCGCCGCATCCTGGAACGTCATGGCTTCGCCGTGCGCGAGGCGGAGAACGGCCTGCTGGCGCTCGAGGCCTGCCGCGCCGAGCTTCCGCGCCTCGTTCTGCTCGACTGGAACATGCCGGTGATGGACGGGCTGGAGTTCCTGAACGCGGCCCGCGCCGAGTTCGGGCCGGAGCGGCCGGTCATCATGCTCTGCACGACCGAGAGCGAGTTCGACCGCATCGTGCTGGCGCTCGCCGCCGGCGCGCAGGAGTATATCATGAAGCCCTTCGACGACGAGATCGTCACCGGCAAGCTGGTGCAGCTCGGCCTGCTGGCGGAGGATGTCGGGCCGTGAGCGCCTGGACCCCCGCCACGCCGCGCGCCATGCCGGCCGGCGGGCCGATCCGCGTCATGTTGTGCGACGACAGCGCGACGGTCCGCGCCGCCCTCGGCCGCCTGCTGGAGACCGATCCGGGAATCCGCGTGGTGGCGCGGCCGGCGGATGGGCAGCAGGCGCTGGACGCCCTGCGCGACCTGGCGCCCGGCGAGCGCCCCGATGTCGTGCTTCTGGATCTTGAGATGCCGGTGATGGACGGGATGACGGCGCTGCCGCGCCTGCTGCGCGCGCAGCCCGGCCTCGCCGTGATCGTCGCCAGCGCGCTCACCCAGCATGGCGCGGCGGCGGCGATGGCGGCTCTGCGCGCCGGCGCCGCCGACTACCTTCCGAAGCCCGGCGCGGCGGGCGGCGGCATGGCCGACCCCGCCTTCCGCGCCGAGCTTCTGGCCAAGGTCAAGGGCTGGGCCCGGATGCGTCAGCCGCCCCGGGTCAGGCCGCCCGCTCCGCCGGCCATCGTGCCGCCGGGCCTGCCGGCCGCCCCGCGCGGCGGGCGCCCTCGGCTGCTGGCGCTGGGGTCCTCGACCGGCGGCCCGCAGGCGCTCGCCGGCTTCGTCCGCCGCCTGGCCGTGGCGGCCGCCTTCCCGGTGCCGATCGTCGTGGTGCAGCACATGCCGGCCGGTTTCACCGCCATGCTGGCCGATCATCTGTCGCGGCTCGGCGGCCCCGCGGCGGCGGAAGCGCAGGATGGCGAGGTGCTGCGGCCGGGCCGGATCCATGTGGCGCCGGGCGACCGGCACCTGCTGGTCGAGCGCCGGGGCGAGGGGCTGGTGGCGCGGCTGAACCAGGCGCCGCCGGAGAATTTCTGCCGCCCCGCCGTCGATCCGATGCTGCGCAGCGCCGCCGGGGCCTGCGAGGGCCGGCTGCTGGCGGTGATCCTGACCGGCATGGGGCAGGACGGCCTGCTGGGCTGCAAGGCGGTGGCGGCGGCGGGCGGCGCGGTTCTGGCGCAGGACGAGGCTTCCAGCGTCGTCTGGGGCATGCCGGGCGCGGTGGCCAAGGCCGGCCTGGCGCAGGCGCTGCTGCCGCCCGAACAACTGGCTGAGCGCGCGATGGCGCAATGTGGCATGGCGGGCGCCGGTCCCGTGGGAGGACACGCATGAATGCGGAGAGCTTTGCCGCTATCGCGGCGCTGGTGAGGACGCGCTCCGGCATCGTGCTGACCCCCGACAAGGGTTACATGCTGGAGACCCGGCTTGCGCCCATCCTGAAGCGGGAGGGTGTGGCCAGCCTGGATATGCTGGCGCTGCGGCTGCGCGACATCAGGGCCGAGCGGCTGGCGCGCGATGTCACCGAGGCGCTGACCACCAACGAAAGCAGCTTCTTCCGCGACGGCAAGCCGTTCGACCACCTGCGCCGGCTGTTGCCGGGCCTGATGGCGGCGCGCGCCGCGGGCCACAGGCTGCGCATCTGGTCAGCCGCCTGCTCGACCGGGCAGGAAGCCTATTCCGTGGCGATGATCCTCTCCGAACTCGGGATGCGTCAGGCCGAGATTCTCGGCACCGACCTCTCGCGCGAGGTGGTGGAGAAGGCGCGCGAGGGCTTCTTCACGCAGTTCGAGGTGCAGCGTGGCCTGCCGGTGCAGATGCTGGTGAAGCACTTCCGGCAGGAGGGGGCACGCTGGCAGGTTCGGCCGGAGCTGCGCGCCATGACCCGCTTCGAGGAGCGCAACCTGCTGGGCGAGCATCGCAGCCTCGGGCGCTTCGACGTCATCTTCTGCCGCAACGTGCTGATCTACTTCGACCCGCCGACGAAGGGACGGGTGCTCAACGCGCTCGCCGCTCAGCTTGCGCCGGACGGCGTGCTCTATCTCGGCGGCGCCGAGACGGTGTTGGGCCTGACGGAGAAGCTGATGGCGGTGCCGGGGGAGCGGGGCGCCTATGCTCTGGCCCGGTGAGACGGTCCGGGGAGGGCGGGCGGCCCTCCCCGGGATCGTCATGCCGCGGCCTGGGGCGCCGCCTGCCGGGATGGCGCCGGCAGC
Organism: Roseomonas sp. KE0001; assembly: GCF_016107285.1. Classification (GTDB taxonomy): domain Bacteria; phylum Pseudomonadota; class Alphaproteobacteria; order Acetobacterales; family Acetobacteraceae; genus Pseudoroseomonas. The sequence continues at coordinate 395,315 of NZ_RCVQ01000002.1, forward strand.
TCGGGCGCCGGGAAGCGCGCGCCCTGCAGCGCCGGCTCGCGCATCACATAGCCGCGGCCCCAGACGGTGCCGATCAGCTCGCCCGCCCCGGCCTGCGCCAGCTTCTTGCGCAGCTTGCAGATGAACACGTCGATGATCTTGGCCTCCGGCTCGTCGATGCCGCCATAGAGATGGTTGAGGAAGACCTCCTTGGTCAGCACCAGGCCCTTGCGCAGGGTCAGCAGCTCCAGGATGGCGTATTCCTTGCCGGTCAGGTGAACCTCGCGGTCGTTCACCCGCACCTCGCGGGAGCCGAGGTTGAGCAGCAGGGGGCCGACGGAGAGGGTCGGCTGGCTGAAGCCCTTGGCGCGGCGGATGATGGCCTGCAGCCGGGCCATCAGCTCCTGCTGGTCGAAGGGCTTGGTGATGAAGTCGTCCGCGCCCATGCCGAAGGCCTTCACCTTGGCCTGGGGGCGGGACAGGCCGGAGAGGATGAGGACCGGCGTCTCGACCCGGTTGCCGCGCAGCCGGCGGACCACCTCGTAGCCCTCCATGTCCGGCAGCATGATGTCCAGGATGATGATGTCGTAGTCATAGAGGGAGGCGAGTTCGAGCGCCTCCTCGCCGGTGGCGGCGGTGTCCGTGATCATCGACGACGCCTTGAGCATCATCGAGATGCCGCGAGCGGTGGTCATGTCGTCCTCAACCAGAAGAACTCGAATCTCTTGGTGCTCCACAATCTATAAGTGCATTTATACCACCTATACGGGAAACCAAAAGAGGTTTTTCATCTTTGAGACGTATTAATACGCGAGACAGAGTTTAAAAATCAGAGATGACGGCGTGACGTGGCGGCATTCTGAACAAAACCGGCCTTTCGGGGGCTCCAGGTGGTCCGCGGCCACCATACGGATTGTATATTAACGAAGAAATATCCATAAATAGAAACACTCTTCCGCATTTGCCGCCCCTTCGCTCCCAGGGCTAGGACTTCCCCCGCAACGCATTCGGAGGACGATCCATGACCCAAGACCTGGCCCTGCCACGGACACCCTCCTTCCGGCTGGACGGGCGCCGCGCCCTGGTGACGGGGGCGGGGCGGGGCATCGGCCTCGCCGCCGCCGCCGCTCTGGCCGAGGCTGGCGCGCATGTCGCGCTCGCGGCGCGCAGCGGCCCGGAGGTGGAGGCGGCCGCGGCGGCGATCCGCGCCGGCGGCGGCGCGGCCGAGGCCCTGGCCCTGGATGTCTCGGACCTGGCCGCCCTGGAGGCGGCGCTGGAGGCGCGCGAGCCCTTCGACATCCTGGTCAACAATGCCGGGACCAACCGCCCCGCCCCCTTCCTGGAGGTGACGCCGGCGGATTTCGACGCCGTCATGGCGCTCAATCTGCGCGCCGCCTTCTTCACGGCGCAGGCGGTGGCGAAGCGCCTGGTGGCGGCGGGGCGGCCTGGCTCGATCATCCAGCTTTCCTCGCAGATGGGGCATGTCGGAGGGCCGAACCGCAGCGTCTACTGCGCCAGCAAGCATGCGATGGAGGGGATGACCAAGGCCATGGCGATCGAGCTCGGGCCGCATGGCATCCGGGTAAACACGCTCTGCCCCACCTTCATCGAGACCCCCCTGACGCGTCCCTTCTTCGAGGCCGCGGCCTTCCGCGACTGGGTCCTGTCCAAGATCAAGCTCGGCCGCGTCGGGCAGGTGGAGGATTTGATGGGCGCCGTCGTCTTCCTGGCCTCCGGGGCCAGCGGGCTGATGACCGGCAGTGCGCTGATGCTGGATGGAGGCTGGACCGCGGAGTGAGGAGATCGCCGATGCATACGGATGCAATAAGACTTGCATCCGTATGCAATCCGGCCTCATCCTGGCCGCCTTGTTGTCACGGCCAGGGAAGGAACGCGTCATGATCCGCTATTTGAAGAAGGGTGCCGAGGCCGCCGAGACGGCCGAATACGATCGCAAGGTCCGCCAGACCGTCGAGAGCCTCCTCGCCGATGTCGAGGCGCGCGGGGATGCGGCGGTGCGCGAGTTGTCGGTGAAGTTCGACAAGTGGTCGCCCGAGAGCTTCCGGCTGACCCCGGAGCAGGTCCAGGCGCTGATCGACAGCCTGCCTTCGCAGGTGATCGAGGACATCAGGTTCGCCCAGGCCCAGATCCGCCGCTTCGCCGAGGCGCAGAAGGCCTGCCTGACGGATCTCGAGATCGAGACCCTGCCGGGCGTCACGCTGGGCCACAGGAATATCCCCGTGGAGAGCGTCGGCTGCTACATCCCGGGCGGCCGCTACCCGATGGTGGCCAGCGCGCACATGTCGGTGCTGACCGCCAAGGTCGCCGGCGTGCCGCGCGTCATCGCCTGCACCCCGCCGCTGAACGGCGAGGCCCCGGCGGCCACCGTCGCCGCCATGGCGATGGCCGGCGCCGACGAGATCTATCTGCTGGGCGGCATCCAGGCCGTCGCCGCCATGGCGCTGGGCACCGAGACGATCAAGCCGGTGGACATGCTGGTCGGGCCGGGCAATGCCTTCGTCGCCGAGGCCAAGCGGCAGCTCTATGGCCGTGTCGGCATCGACCTGTTCGCCGGCCCCACCGAGACGCTGGTCATCGCCGATGACACGGTGGATGCCGAGATCTGCGCCACCGACCTGCTCGGCCAGGCGGAGCACGGCCCGACCTCGCCCGCCGTGCTGCTCACCACCTCGCGCAAGATCGCCGAGGGGATCGAGGCGGAGATCCAGCGCCAGCTCAAGGTGCTGCCCACCGCCGACATCGCCAGCGTCGCCTGGCGCGACCACGGCCAGGTCATCCTCTGCGACACCGATGAGGAGATGCTGCAGGTGGCCGATGACATCGCCTCCGAGCATGTGCAGGTGATGACGAGGAATCCGCGCTGGTTCCGCGACAACATGCGCAACTACGGCGCGCTGTTCCTCGGCCCCGAGACCAACGTGGCCTATGGCGACAAGGTGATCGGCACCAACCACACCCTGCCGACCAAGAAGGCCGCGCGCTACACGGGCGGGCTCTGGGTCGGCAAGTTCATCAAGACCTGCACCTGGCAGGAGGTGAAGCCCGAGGCCAGCGCCATGGTCGGCGAGTACTGCTCGCGCCTCTGCGCCATCGAGAACTTCGCCGGGCACAAGGAGCAGGCCGACATCCGCGTGCGGCGCTACGGTGGCAAGAACGCCGCCTGACGCCCCTGCGGAGGCCCCCGCGGGAGCCCCCATGGGAGCCGTGACCGCGCGCGACCTGGCGCGGCATCTCGGCGTCTCGCAATCGATGGTGTCGCGGGCCTTCAGCCCCGGCGCCTCGGTGGCGCCGGCGATGCGCGCCCGCATCCTGCGCGCGGCGGAGGAACTGGGCTACCGCCCCAACGTCATCGCATCCGCCCTGTCGCGGCGCCGCTCCTCGCTGGTCGGCATCGTCATGGCGGAGCTGACCAACCCCTTCTATCCGGCGGTGCTGGAGCAGTTGAACGCCGCGCTGCGGGAGGCCGGCTTCCAGTCGCTGCTGATCACCATCCCGCCGGGCGGCAGCGCCGACGACGCGCTGCCGATGCTGCGGCAGTACCATGTCGACGCGGTGGTGCTGACCTCGGCCAGCCTGTCCTCGGCCAGCGCCTCGCACTGGCTGGGCGATGGCCGGGCCGCCGTGCTGTTCAACCGCACCGCCATCGGGCCGACGCGGCTCGACAGCGTCGCCTGCGACAATGTCGGGGGCGGGCGGATGGCGGCCGAGGCGCTGCTGGCCCATGGCTGCCGGAACCCCGCCTTCGTCGCCGGCCGCGCCGACACCTCGACCAGCCACGACCGGGAACGGGGCTTCCGCGCCGCCCTGGCCGGGCATGGCCTGACGCCGCTCCGCATCGAGGCCGGCGATTTCAGCTACGAGGCCGGTCATCGCGCGGCCCGGGCGCTGGGGGGCGCGGACGGTGTCTTCTTCGCCAACGACATCCTGGCGCTCGGCGGGCTGGACGCGCTGCGGCACGAGATGGGCCGGCGTGTCCCGGACGAGGTCGCGGTGATCGGCTTCGACGACATCCCGATGGGCGCCTGGCCGGCCTACCGCCTGACCACCCTGCGCCAGCCCGTGCCGGAAATGATCGACCGCACCATCGGCCTGCTGCGCGCGCGCCTGGGCGGCGATGACGCGCCGCCCAGGGCCGAGCGGCTCCCGGCCAGTCTGCTGCGCCGCGGCTCGCTGTGACCGGCCGATCTCCGGGCGGCCCGTTCCTTTCCGCCGATCATCGCCTATGTGTGGGGGCCGCAACCCCAGCCCCAGGCCGCCCGCATCATGAAGCCGCTGCTCGCTGTCCTCCTCGCCCTGCTGCTGGCCGGGCAACCCGCCCTGGCGCAGAAGCGCGTGGGCGAGGTCAGCACCACCTTCCGCATGGTCGGGCCGAACGACAAGGTCGTGGTCGAGCGCTATGACGATCCCCGCGTCGCCAATGTCTCCTGCTACGTCTCGCGCGCCGACACGGGCGGATTGTCGGGCTGGGTCGGCCTGGCCGAGGACCCGTCGCGCTTCAGCATCGCCTGCCGCGCCACCGGCCCGGTGACCCTGCCGGAGAAGCTGCCGCAGACGGAATCCGTCTTCAGCCGCTCCAGCTCGGCGCTGTTCAAGTCGCTGACGGTGACGCGCATCCTGGATCAGGAGAAGCAGGTGCTGGTCTATCTGGTCACCAGCACGAAGATCATCGACGGCTCGCCGTTCAACAGCGTCACCGCCGTGCCGCTCGCGACTCCCGCGCCATGACCCGCCCGGCGCCCGAGGGGAACCGGAAGGACGGCCGGGGCGGCCTCTCCCGCCTGCGGCCGGCCGAGCTCCGGGCCTATGACCGTTTCCTCGGGCACGGCTGCCCGCCGCCGTCCACCGCCGTCACCTTCACCCCGACGGCCATCGGCACGCAGGTCGCCCTGCGCTGCGAATGCGGGCAGGCGGAGGACATCACCGACTACGACAGCTGGTGACATCCCCCTCCGCCTCCCCCTTCCTCGGGGGGGCGGCACGGCGGCGTCAGAAGGTGCCCAGGGTCGTTCCGAGCAGGATCACGGCGATCAGCGCCAGGACCGGAACCAGCAGGTTCACGACGAAGATGTCGCCATAGGACGATTTGTGCGTCAGCCCGGTGATGGTCAGCAGCGAGATGACCGCGCCGTTGTGCGGCAGCGAGTCGAAACCGCCGGAGGAGATGGCGGCGACGCGGTGCAGCAGGTCCGGGCTGATGCCGAGCGCCGCGGCGCGCTCCATGTAGGTGGCGCCCAGCGTGTCGAGCGCGATGGACAGGCCGCCGGAGGCCGAGCCGGTGATGCCGGCCAGGGCGTTGACGGCGATGGCGAGCGAGATGATCGGCGTCCCGGGCGCGATGCCGACGACGAAGTCGCGCACGACGACGAAGGCCGCCAGGGAGGCGATGACGGCGCCGTAGCCCACCTCGCTCGCCGTGTTGAAGATCGGCAGCAGCGAGCCCATCGTGCCCTCGTTCAGCGTCTTCTGCGCGTCGCGCAGGTAGCGCCGCTGCAGCAGCAGGACGGTCAGGATGGCGCCGACCAGCGCGACGATCAGCGCCCAGGTGCCGATCACCGCGGTGGGCGCGATGTTGCCGTAGATCTGCTGCGACAGGTAGCCGAGGTCGAGCGAGGGAAAGACGACCAGCGAGAAGAGCGCGTTCAGCCCGATAACGACGACGATCGGCAGCAGCGACAGCGCGAAGCCCGGCCGCTCGCCGTCCTCGAACTGCGGCAGGTTCTCCTTGTGGTCGCCATAGCCCTCGCCGGCGAGCCTGGCCCGGCGCTGCCGGTGGTGCAGCCAGGCCAGGCCGCCGAACAGCATGATGGCGGCGGCGATTATGCCGAGGCCGGGGGCTGCGAAGGTGGTGGTGCCGAAGAAGCGCGTCGGGATGGCGTTCTGGATCGCCGGCGTGCCCGGCAGCGCCGTCATGGTGAAGGTGAAGCTGCCCAGCGCGATGGCGCCGGCGATCAGCCGCTTCGGCACGTCCGCCTCGCGGAACAGCGCCGCGGCGATCGGGAAGATCGCGAAGGCGACGACGAAGAGCGAGACGCCGCCATAGGTCAGCACGCCGCAGGCCAGCGTCACGGCGGTGATGGCATGCTGCGCGCCGAGACGGCGGATGATGGTGTGCGCGATGGTGGTGGAGGAGCCGCTATCTGCCATCAGCTTGCCGAAGATGGCGCCGAGCAGAAAGATCGGGAAGAACAGCACGACGTAGTTGCCGAGGCTCTTCATGAAGATCTGCGTATAGGTCGCGAGCAGCGGGCCGCCCTGCGCCATCAGCACGGCGAAGGCGGCCATGATGGGGGCCAGGATCAGGACGTTGGTGCCGCGATAGGCGAAGTACATCAGCCCCGCGAGGGACAGGATGATGGCGAGTGTACCCAAGGGTCGGGCTCCGGGATGATCGGTTGCGGGCCGGGCCGCGGCCGGGGCGATGGCGCCCGGCCGCGGCGCCGGTCACTTGGGCTGGCCGCGCAGATGCGCGACGAGCGCCATCAGGCGGCGGTTGCGCCAGTCGGTGCGCTCGCCGAGCCGGTCCTGCGGCAGGCTCTGCCGCAGCTCCCGCTCGGCGCTGGCGATGGCCTGCTGCGACCAGGGCTGCGGATCGCGGCGCGAAAGGGCGATGTCGTGATAGAGCGGGGCGAGCCGGGCGGAATAGTCGGCGATGCCGCCCGGCGCGTTCAGGTCGATGGTCTCGAAGGGCCCCATGAAGGCCCAGCGCAGGCCGAGGCCCTGGCTCACCGTGCGGTCGATGTCCACGGCGGAGGCGAGGCCCGCCTCGTAGAGCGCCCAGGCCTCGTTCAGCAGCGCGCCCTGCAGCCGGTTCAGGATGAAGCCCTCGATCTCGCCCTTCACCTCGATCGGCGCCTGGCCCCAGCCTTCCATGGCGGCGCGCAGCACGGGCGGGATGGCCGGATCGGTCCAGGGCGCCGGCACCAGCTCCACCAGCGGGATCAGGTGCGGCGGGTTGACCGGATGCGCGATCAGGAAGCGCGCGCGGTTGGCCAGCCCCTCGGTGAAGGCGGAGGCGGGAATGCCGGAGGAGGAGGAGCCGACGATGGCGTCGGGCCGCATCGCCGCGTCGATCTCGGCGCAGACCGCCTGCTTCACCGGCACGCGCTCGAGCACGGATTCCTGGATGTAGTCGGCCGGGCCGACCGCCTCGGCGAGGCTCTCCGTCACCGTGATGCGGGCGAAGGCCGCCTCGACCTCCGGCGCCTGGGCCAGCCCGGCCTCGCGCATCTCCTCCAGCATGGCGCGGATGCGCGCGGGCGCGCGGGCGCGCAGTCCGGCATCGGCGTCATAGACGCGGACCCGGGCGCCGCCGCGCGCGAAGACCAGCGCCCAGCCGGAGCCGACCAGTCCCGCGCCGATGACGGCGACGGTGTTCAGGACAGGCTGCATGCGGTTTCCTTTCTTGCTTCCTGCAACGGGACGGTGCTGCCGCGGACGACCAGCTCGCCGGGCAGGCGCAGCAGCCGGCAGGATGGCGCCTCGCCACGGCCGGCGAGCGTGATCCAGTCCAGGGCGGCGGCGATCATGCGCTCCACCGGCTGGCGCAGGCTGGTCAGGTCGTGCGAGGGCCAGGCGGCGATGGGGATGTCGTCGAAGCCGGCGATGGCGATGTCGCCCGGCACGGCGAGGCCAAGCTCGTGCCGCGCCACGTCCATCGCGCCGAGCGCCAGGATGTCGGCGGTGCAGAACAGCGCCTCCGGCCGGTCCGGGCGGGCGAGCAGGCGGCGTGCCGCCTGCTGCCCGGCGGCGTAGGTGAACTCGCCCGCCGCCTCGACCAACGGCGGCGGCAGGCCGAGTGCGGCGCAGCGGTCGAGAAAGCCCTGGCACCGCTCGGCATTGGTCGAGGCATCCGGCCGCCCGGAGATCAGGCCGAGCCGCCGCGCGCCGCGCGCCGCCAGATGCCCGGCCACCGCGGCGGCGCCGCCGGAATTGTCGCAGACGGCGGCGAGGCTTCCAGTCTCCAGCCCCGCCGCGCCGGGATGGCGGTTGAGGAAGATCAGCGGCGTGCCGGCCTCGCGGCAGGCGGCGGCGGCGTCGCTGCTCAGCGTCGTCGCCAGGATCACGGCGCATTCGGGCTGGTAGGAGAGCAGCAGGCGCAGCGCCTCGCCCATCTCGCCGCCGGCCTCCGCCATCACCAGCATGACATTGTAGCCGGCGCCCTGCAGCGCGGCGGTCAGCGGCGCCAGGGCGGCGGAGTAGAAGGGGTTCGCCAGGTCCGAGAGCACGACGCCGACGATGCGGGTGCGGCGGGTGATCATGCTGCGCGCCAGGGCGTTGGGCTGGTAGCCGAGCTGGCTGGCGCGGCCCAGCACCGCCTGGCGGGTGGCATCGGCGATCGCCGCGTCGGCATGAAAGGCGCGCGCCACCGTGGCCACCGACATGCCGAGGTCGCGGGCCAGATCCTTGATGGTGACGCGGTGGAGGCGCCGCGGCGCGGACACGGTCTCTTCCATGGGTTTCCTCCGGCGGCCTGGCGGCCTTGTTCTCGGCGAGAACGTTCTCGCTGAAGCCCGTGGCGTCAAGCCGGCCAGGCTCACATGACCGTGAAGTCGCCTGAATGCAGCCCGACCGCGCCGGATCAGCCGGGGATGGTGCGGCGCAGCTCCGCGGCGGCGGCCAGCAGCGGCGGCAGCAGCCGCTGGCACACGGCCCCGGCCTCGCCACGCGAGGTTCGCTGGCCGATGTTGATGGCGGCGACGCAGCGCCCGCGCTGGTCGCGCACCGGCACGGCGAGGGAGCGCAGACCCAGCTGCAACTCCTCCTCCACCATGGCGAAGCCCTGCCGGCGCGCGGCGGCGACGGCGGCGCGGATCTCCTCGCGGCTGGTGCGGGTGTGCTCGGTCAGCGCCGCCGGCGTCAGCCCGGCCAGGAGATGCTCCATCACCCCCTCGGGCAGCGCGGAGAGCAGGGCGCGGCCGAGCGCCGTGCAATGCGCCGGCAGCCGGCTGCCGACCCCGAGGGAGACCGGCATGATCCGCTGCGCCGCCGCACGGGCGATGTAGACCACCTCCGCCCCGTCCAGGATCGCCGCCGAGCAGCTCTCGCCGGTCGCCTCCCGCACCGCCTCGAGCTGCGGCATCAGCAGATCGGGCAGGGTGGCGCTGGCCAGCCACGCGCCGCCGAGGCGCAGCACGCGCGGCGTGAGGCAGAAGTGCCGCCCGTCCGTCTCGGCATAGCCGAGCTCGGCCAGCGTCAGCAGGCAGCGGCGGGTGGCGGCGCGGCTGAGGCCGGTGTCGCGCGCCAGCTCGGCGATGCTGGCGCGCGGCCGCCCGGCGAAGGCCTCGATCACCCGGAGCCCGCGCGACAGGCCGCCGAGCAGGTCGCGGCTGCCGGGCGCGCGGGGCGGCGGGAAGGCCCGGGTCACGGCGCGGCGTCCGGCGCGGCCTCGCGCAGGGCGGCGGCCGTGGCCTGCAACTCGCCGCGCAGCCAGGCGTGGCGGGCGTCCTGCTGGTCGCGCCGGTGCCAGGCCATGTAGAGCGGCAGCGCGCCGAGCCGGCCCCTGGCGGGGGGCAGGGGCACCGGCGCGTGCGCCAGGCCGCGCAGCGCGCCGTGCCGCAGCAGGCCGGGCAGGGTGGCCAGCATGGCGCTGCCGCGCAGGAAGGCGGCGACGCCATCGAAGCCCGGCACGCGGATGGCGATGTCGCGCTGCAGGCCCTCGGCCTCCAGGCGGCGGTCGAAATCGAGGGCCTCACCCTCGGGATGCAGCACGGTGATGTGGCGGGCGGCGAGATAGGCCTCGGCCGTCTCGGGGGGGCGCCGCGCGGCGGCGTCGTAGAAGCAGGCGTAGCGGTCGGTCAGCAGGCGCTTCTGCAGGATGTCGGTGCCGGCGGGCGGGAAGGGCGTGATGATCAGATCGCAGCCCTGCTCGCGCAGCAGGGCCGCGCTGGGCGCGCCGGAAGGGACCACGCGCAGGCTCAGCCGCGCCACCTGCGCCTCCACCCGGGCGAAGAAGCCGGGCAGCAGCAGGTCGCGCTGGAAGCCGTTGGCGGCGATGGTGAAGCCGATCCGCGCGCTGGCCGGGGTGAAGACATCCATCCGCACCAGGCCCTGCAGGCCGTCGAGCAGGGCCTGGGCCGGCCCGGCCAGGCCGCGCGCATAGGGGGTGGCGACGATGCCGCGGCCCGATTTCACGAAGAGCGGATCGCCCAGCAGGCCGCGCAGCCGGATCAGCCCGTGGCTCGCCGCCGACTGGCTGAGGCCGAGGCGCCCGGCGGCGGTGACGGAGCCTTCCTCCAGCACGGCGAGGAAGAGGCGCAACGCATGGCCATCGAGCGAGAAGGCATCGATCCTGCTCATGCATCGCATGATAAATACCCGGTTTCCTCATGCAAGGCGACGCGGCAGGCTGAGCCCGGAGAAGGCGCCGCCCCCGCCAACACGCCGGCGCCTCCGCGGGAGGACCATCCATGCCCAGCCTCGGCGACATCATCCGCCGCGACCGCTCGCTGCATCCGCCGCCCCTGACGCCGCAGTACAAGACCAGCGTGCTGCGCAGCCCGCGCCGCGCCCTGGTCTCGCTGGAGCCCGGCCCGGGCGAGAATGCCGGGCCGGTCTTCCGCGCCGATCTGCTGGCGCCGCTCGACAACGACCTGATCCGCAACCACGCCCGCGATGGCGAGGCGGTGGGCGAGCGCATCATCGTCCATGGCAGGGTGCTGGACGAGACCGGCCGGCCGGTGCCGCGCACCCTGCTGGAGGTGTGGCAGGCCAATGCCGGCGGCCGCTACCGGCACCACAACGACAGCTACCTCGCGCCGCTCGACCCGAATTTCGGCGGCGCCGGGCGCTGCATGACGGATGCCGAGGGCAACTACTTCTTCCGCACCATCCGCCCCGGCCCCTATCCCTGGCGCAACAACGGCAACGACTGGCGGCCGGCGCATATCCACGTCTCGCTCTTCGGCGAGGCCTTCCTGCAGCGCCTGGTGACGCAGCTCTATTTCGAGGGCGACCCGCTGATCCCGCTCTGCCCCATCCTCGGCACCCTGCCCGACCCGGCGGGGCGCGAGCGGCTGGTGGCGAGGCTCGACATGCAGAACTCCATCCCCTTCGACGCGCTGGCCTATCGCTTCGACATCGTGCTGCGCGGCCGGCGGCAGACCTTCTTCGAGAACCGGCCGGAGGGCCTCTGACCATGCCCGTCGAATACCTGAAGGAGACGCCCTCCCAGACCGGTGGGCCCTATGTCCATATCGGCCTGCTGCCGGTCGCCGCCGGCCTCGCCACCCGCACCCAGGAACAGCCGCATATCCTGGAGGGCGCCGGCGAGCGCATCCGCCTGACCGGCGTGGTGATGGACGGCTCCGGCCACCCGGTGCGCGATGCGTTGCTGGAGCTGTGGCAGGCGGACCGGGACGGCAGGCACAATGCCGGCGGCTTCCTCGGCTGGGGCCGCGCGGCGGCCGATCCGGCGAGCGGCGAATGGGTCTTCGAGACCATCCGGCCCGGCGTGGTGCCCTGGCGCGACGGGCGGCCGCAGGCGCCGCATGTCAGCCTGCTGATCTTCGCCCGCGGCATCAACATCCACCTGCACACGCGCCTCTACTTCCCCGAGGACGCCGCGGCGCTCGAGGCCGACCCGGTGCTGCGGAGCATCGAGCAGGCGGGACGCCGCGCCACCCTGGTCGCCGCGCGCACCGGGGCCGCCGACCTGCCGACCTACCGTCTCGTGATCCAGCTCCAGGGCGAGGCGGAGACGGTGTTCCTCGACATGTGAGGACGGCGGGAGGCCGGCGCGGACGGCGGTTTCCCGCGCCCCCTCCCGCCCGGGTGCTTGCACCGCGACCGCTTCCCTCCCACCCTGAAGGACGGGACGGAATCAGGCGGCATGCAGACGAACTTCACGGCGGAGCAACTGGCGGACCCCGACACGCGGGAGTCCAACACCATCCTGCGCACCTGCGTGCATTGTGGCTTCTGCACCGCCACCTGCCCGACCTTCGTCCTGCTGGGCGACGAGCTCGACAGCCCGCGCGGCCGCATCTACCTGATCAAGGACATGCTGGAGAGCGGCCAGCCGGCGACGGAGGCGGTGGTGCGGCACGTGGACCGCTGCCTCTCCTGCCTCTCCTGCATGACCACCTGCCCCTCGGGCGTGCACTACATGCATCTGGTGGACCATGCCCGGCGCTACATCGAGGAGACCTATACCCGGCCCTGGCCGGAGCGGCTGCTGCGGCGCGTGCTCGGCGCCACCCTGCCGTATCCGGGGCGCTTCCGCCTGGCCCTGCGGGCGGCGCGGCTGGCGCGTCCGCTGCGGGGCTGGCTGCCGGGGCGCGGCACCACCTTCGGCCGGATGCGCGCCATGCTGGAGCTGGCGCCCGAGACGCTGCCGCCGGCCGATCCGGCGCCGGCCGTCCGCCGCTATCCCGCCGAGGGCGAGCGGCGCGGCCGTGTCGCGCTGCTGACCGGCTGCGCGCAGACCGTCCTGGCGCCCTCCATCAACGCCGCAACCATCCGGCTGCTGACGCGGATGGGGGTCGAGGTGGTGGTGAGCGAGGGGCAGGGCTGCTGCGGCGCGCTGAACCACCACATGGGCCAGCACGATCCGGCCATGGCCCTGGCGCGGGCCAATATCGCCGCCTGGACGCGGGAGATCGAGGGCGAGGGGCTGGACGCCATCGTGGTGAACGCCTCGGGCTGCGGCACCACGGTGAAGGACTACGGCCATATGTTCCGCGAGGAGCCGGAGCCCTGGGCGGCGCGGGCGGCCCTGGTGGCGGCCCGGGCGCGCGATGTCTCGGAAGTGCTGCTGCAGTTCGGCTACGCGCCGAGTCGCGCGGCGCCGGAGCTGACCGTGGCCTATCACGCGGCCTGCAGCCTGCAGCACGGGCAGAAGATCACCTCGGCGCCGAAGCAGTTGCTGGCGCGCGCCGGCTTCACGGTGAAGGAGCCGGCCGAGGGGCATCTCTGCTGCGGCTCGGCCGGCACCTACAACCTGATGCAGCCGGAGATCGCCGGGGCGCTGAAGGCCCGGAAGCTGGAGAATATCGGCCGCACCGGGGCGGCGGTGATCGCCAGCGGCAATATCGGCTGCCTGACGCAGCTGGGCTCGGGGCCCCTGCCGGCGATCCATACGGTGGAGTTGCTGGACTGGATGGCAGGCGGACCGGCCCCGGCGGGATTGTCTGACGGGACTGTCTGATGGGGCGGCCTGGCGGGCTCGCGGGAGCCCGCCCGGGCCGGGGGTCCTGTCAGGCCGCCATCTTGCGGGCGGCGCCGTCCCGCGCCAGCACCGACATGGCCTCCGCCACCAGGCCGGCCGCATCCTCGGAGCCGGCCTCCAGGCAGCAGCGTTCGGCGTGGCTCAGCAGCCGCAGCACGGCCGCGAGGTCTCGTTGCGCCTGATGGGTCCAGAGGACCGCAGCGATAGGGGTATCCATCGGAAAGGACCGCCACTCGATGTTGGGATGCGGCCGCGCTTACACCGCAATCCTCGCGCGGACCAGAAAAAAGCGCGGTCCGGGCCGATGGCCGCGCGGCCTATTGCAGCAGGCGGCCCGCGCCGGCCGGCGCCAGGTCCCGGGACAGCGACGGCGCGGCGGGCAGGAGGGTGGCGGCGAGGGCGAGGTGCAGCGCGGCATCGGCGGCGCCCAGGCGCCGGCACTCCGCCTCCAGATAGGAGATCATGCGGGAGAGGGCTTCCTGGTCTGAGCCGGCCTGCGGGTCGCGCGAGGAAAGGGTGTGCCTGGCCATGGGAGAGAGTTTCTTCCGCTGCTTCACCCTGCTCGGGCGAGGTGATGTTCACGCCCCCGTGATACTCGGTAGCGTTTCAGAAGATCAATGACTTTATGTTGCAGTAAGGATCCGTAACACAATCAGAAATTGTAAAGCCGCGCCAGACACGATCATGGTCGCGACTTGTCCACAGGATTGACGGTGCTTTTACGCCCGGCGAGGCATGCGCCCGGCGCGGGGATGCTCTACGCTGGACGCCGAACCGCCGGAGATAGCCGCCCCATGCGCGTCCTGATCGCCTTGCTGGCCGCCCTGCTCGCCCTCGACGCCGCGCCGGTCCTGGCGGGCCCGACCCTGGACGGGGTCAGGGCGCGCGGGCAGCTGGTCTGCGGGGTCAATACCGGGGTGGCCGGATTCTCCGCGCCGGACAGCCGGGGCGAGTATCAGGGGCTCGACGCGGAGTTCTGCCGCGCCGTGGCGGCCGCCACGCTGGGCGATGCATCGAAGGTCCGATTCGTGCCCACCACCTACCAGACGCGCTTCGTCGCCCTGCAATCGGGCGAGATCGACCTGCTGGCGCGCAACGTGACGCAGACGCTGATGCGCGACACGGCCATGGGCTTCAACATGGCCGGCGTCAACTTCTACGACGGCCAGGGCTTCCTGGTGCCGCGCGCCTCGGGCATCGCCGGCGCGCGGCAGCTCGACGGCGCCACGGTCTGCGTGCTGCCCGGCTCCACCAGCGAGCTCAACCTCGGTGACTATGCGCGGCGCGAGGGCCTGCGCCTGCAGCCCGTGGTGCTGAGCTCGATGGACGAGATGACGGCCGCCTACCAGTCCGGCCGCTGCGACGCCATGACCACCGATGCCTCGCAACTCGCCGCGCTGCGCGTCTCGGCCCTGCGCGAACCCGAGGCGCATGTCATCCTGCCCGAGCGGATCAGCAAGGAGCCGCTCGGCCCGATGGTGCGGCATGGCGACGAGGAGTGGCGCGACATCGTGACCTGGACCCTGGCGGCGCTGATCGAGGCCGAGGAGCTGGGCGTGACCCGGGCCAATGCGGCGGAGATGCGCGGCGGGCAGGACCCGAACGTGCTGCGCCTGCTCGGCGCCACGCCGGGCTTCGGCAAGGCGCTGGCGCTGCCGGAGGACTGGGCCTTCCAGGCGATCCGGCAGGTCGGCAACTACGGCGAGATCTTCGACCGGACCCTGGGCAAAGGTTCGCCCATCGGCCTCGAGCGCGGCCTGAACGACCTCTGGACCCGCGGCGGCCTGATGTACGCCCTGCCGCTGCGCTGAGGCGCGGCGGGGCCTCAACAAGACCATGGCATCCGGCCGCCGGCTATGATGCCATGGTCGACGCGGAACCGGAATGAAGCCGGTCCCGCCATGAACCTTCACGGAGGAGGACAGCCTATGGCAAGAGTGGCCCTGGTCACCGGCGGGCAGCGCGGCATCGGCGCGGCCATCAGCGAGCAGTTGCAGAAGGCCGGCCGCAAGGTGGTCGCCTCCTATGCCGGCAATGACGCCGCCGCTGCGGCCTTCACCGAGCGCACCGGTATCGCGACCATCAAGTTCGACGTCTCCGACTTCGAGGCCTGCCAGGCCGCGGTCGCCCGGATCGAGGCGGAGCACGGACCGATCGAGGTGCTGGTGAACAACGCCGGCATCACCCGCGACGGCACCATGAAGCGGATGGACCGCAAGATGTGGGACGACGTGATCGACACCAATCTCGGCTCCTGCTTCAACATGGCCAAGCTGGTCTGGGACGGGATGATGTCGCGCAAGTTCGGCCGCATCGTCAACATCGGCTCGATCAACGGCCAGGCCGGGCAGTACGGCCAGGTCAACTATGCCGCCGCCAAGTCCGGGATCCACGGCTTCACCAAGGCGCTGGCGCAGGAGGGCGCGCGGGCCGGCATCACCGTGAACGCCATCGCGCCCGGCTATGTGGACACCGAGATGGTGCGCGCCGTGCCGGAGGACGTGCTGCAGAAGATCATCGCACGCATCCCGCGCGGCCGCCTCGGCACCGCCGAGGACATCGCGCGCGGCGTCGCCTTCCTGACCGCCGACGATGCCGACTTCATCACCGGCTCGACGCTGTCGATCAACGGCGGCCAGCACATGTACTGAGGCGGGGCGTTCCGCCGGGGCTCCAGCGGCCCCGGCGGCGGTCCTTCAGCGGTTCTCGATGCCGGCGGGCGCGGCGTCGCCGATGGTGCGGTTGACGATCCACGACACCACCGCGACGATGATCGCCCCGAAGAAGGCCGCCCAGAAGCCCGAGACCTGCATCCCCGGCATCACCAGCGCCGTCAGCCCGAGCATCGCGGCGTTCACCACCAGGGTGAAGAGGCCGAGCGTGAGGAGGTTCAGCGGCAGGGTGAGCAGCATCAGCACCGGCCGGATCAGCGCGTTCACGATGCCGAAGACGATGGCGGCGATCACCAGATTGAACGGTCCGCTGAAGTTGATGCCGGCGATCAGCATGTCGGCGCACCAGAAGGCGAAGGCCGTGATCAGCGTGCGGGCCAGGAAACCCATCGGGCATGTCCTCCATGAATGCGCTGGCGCAACGCGGCCGCCGGCGCGGGGTTGCGAAGCTTAAGCCGGGTCGCCCTGCCTGTCCGCCACCCGCCGCGCCCCGGGAGGCTCAGGCATAGCGCGCCAGGTTGCGGCGGATGCGGGCCAGCACCGGCTCGTCCAGGGAGGGCAGCGCGAAGGTCTCGCCGGTGATCTGCTCGAAGGCGGTGACATAGACGGCGGCGGTGGCCAGGATCACCGCCTCGGGGATCTCCGGGATCGGGTCCTTGTAGGGATCGCAGCGCGCCACCACCCAGTTGCGCACGAAGTCCTTGTCGAAGCTCTCCGGCTTCTCGCCGGCCTCGAAGCGCGCCGGATAGCTGCCGGCCAGCCAGTAGCGGCTGCTGTCCGGCGTGTGGATCTCGTCGGCCAGGACGATGTTGCCCTCGGTGTCGAGGCCGAACTCGTACTTCGTGTCCACCAGGATCAGCCCGCGCCGCCGCGCCAGCTCCTGCCCGCGCGCGAAGAGGGCGAGGGCGTAGCGGGAGAGGGTCTCCCACTGCGCGGCGCTCAGCAGCCCCTTCTCCAGGATCAGCGCCGGCGTCAGCGGCTCGTCGTGCCCGCCGTCGAAGGCCTTGCTGGTGGGCGTGATGATCGGCCGGGGCAGCTTCTGGTTGTCGCGCATCCCGTCCGGCAGGGTGACGCCGTACATCTCCCGCTGGCCGGCCTTGTAGAGCGTCAGGATCGAGGTGCCCGTGGTGCCGGCGAGATAGTCGCGCACCACCACCTCGACCGGCAGGATGTCCAGCCGCTTTCCCACCACCACGTTGGGGTCCGGGTATTCGAGGACATGGTTGGGGCAGATGTCGCGCGTCTGCTCGAACCAGTAGCGCGCCGTCTGGGTCAGCACCTGGCCCTTCAGCGGAATGGCCGCCAGGATACGGTCGAAGGCGCTGATGCGGTCGGTGGTGATGAGGATGCGCCGCCCGTCCGGCAGGTCGTAATTGTCCCGCACCTTGCCGCTGTAGTGGTTGGGAAGCTCGGCGATGGTCGCGTCGTTCAGGATGTGCCGCGCATAGGGCGCGAGGGTGCTGGGATCCATGGCCGTTATCCTGCAAGCGGTGGGCGCCGCAGGGTAGCGGCTGCCGCCCAGCCTGTCAGGAGGCAGGTAAGTTCCGAATGGCCACGCTTAGGGCAAACACCGTCTTCCAAGAGTAATGTTATACTGTATCATATTGTCCTCACTATAAGCTGTAGCAGAGCCGAGTCGATCCATGTCACGTCGTCATCTCCTCCTCACAACGGCCCTTCTTCCCACGCTGCTGCCGGCGATCCCGCGCGCCCAGGAGGAGGTGCGGCTGCCGCCGGTTTCCGTTACAGCAAGCCCGGTACAGACCGGGCAGATCGGTAGCTTCGTGCCGCTCACGACGTTGGAGCAGCCGGCGCTGTCCAGCGCCGCGCCGCGCAGCCTGGCCGAGGCGCTGGCCGACGAGCCGGGCATCAGCGCCACCGGCTTCGCCCCCGGTGCCAGCCGCCCGATCATCCGCGGCCTCACCGACAATCGCGTCCGGCTGCAGGAGAACGGCTTCACCGCCGGCGATGTGTCGGCCTACGGCGCCGACCATACCGTACCGCTCGATCCGCTCGCCGCCGAGCGCGTCGAGGTCATCCGCGGACCGGCCTCGCTGCGCTGGGGCTCGCAGGCCATTGGCGGAGTGGTCAACATGATCAACAACCGTATTCCGACCAGCCTGCCGGAGCGCAACGTCCAGGGTCGCCTCGCTGGCGGGTGGAACAGCGGCAGCCGCGGCTGGGACGGTCTGGCTACGGCCGATGTGCGGGCCGGCAACTGGGTGCTGCATGGTGATCTCTTCGGGCGCAAGGATCACGACTACGAGCTGCCGGATGGCGGGCGGCAGGCCAACAGCTTCGTCCGCACCGACGGCCAGGCGCTCGGTCTGAGTTATGTCGGCGAGCAGGGCTTCATCGGCACTTCCATCTCTCGTTTCCGCAGTCTCTACGGCATTCCGGGCGGCGAGGAGGCGGAGTTGGGCATCTCTCTGGATGTCGAGCAGTTCCGCTGGGCAAGCCGTGGCGAATACCGCCCGTCGAGTGGTCCGCTGCGCAGCGTCAGCTACTGGCTCGGCTTCAGCCGCTACCGGCATGAGGAGATGGGCCTCGAACATGAGCATGGCCATGATCACGAGGAGGGCGAGGAGCATGAGCACGAGGAGCTTGCAGGTGCCCGGGTCGAGCATGGCGGCTTCCGCAACATCACCTGGGATGGGCGCCTCGAGCTGCAGCACCAGCCGATCGAGACCAGCATTGGCGCGCTGAACGGCACGCTCGGCCTGTCCTTCGAGCAGGAACGGCTGCGCACCACTGGCGAGGCGCTGGACTTCCTGCCGCCTGCCGACACCGACCGCTATGCCGCCTATCTCTTCGAGGAGCTCAGTCTCACTCCGACGCTGCGGCTGCAGGCGGCGACCCGGATCGAGATGGTGCGGATCGGCGGCGCCACGGCGGATTTCGGCGGCGGCCTGCTGCCGTCCGAGGAGGGCCAGGAGCTTGCCAACAGCTCCTACGAGCGCGACTACACCCCGGTCAGCGTCAGCTTCGGCCTGCTGAAGGACCTGCCCTGGGCGATGCAGGCGCGCGTCACCGGCCAGTATGTCGAGCGGGCACCGAGCGTCGCGGAGCTGTTCTCGCGCGGCTCTCACCATGCCTCGGGCACCTTCGACATCGGCAATCCCGACCTGCGCAAGGAGTCGGCCGTGACCGGCGAGATCGGCCTGTCGCGCAACAGCGGCAGCTTCCGCTTCGACACCAGCGCCTTCCTCTCGCGCTTCGACGGCTTCATCTATCAGGCACTGACGGGCAACAGCTGCGACGAGGACTTCGCCTCCTGCGCGCCCGGCGGCGAGGGCGAGTTCCTGCAATCCGCCTACGGTCAGCGCGATGCGCGCTTCTGGGGCGTCGAGGTAAAGGCCGAGCAGGACCTGTTCCGCCTTGGCGGCGGCCGCTTCGGCCTGTCCGGACGCTACGACTTCGTGCGCGCCGAGTTCACCGGCGGCGGCAACCTGCCGCGCATTCCGCCGCACCGCCTCGGCGGCGGTATGTTCTGGCGCAACGGCGGCTGGAACACCGGCATCGACTATCTGCACGCCTTCGACCACAACCGCACCGCCGACAACGAGACCTCGACCAAGGGCTATGATTCTCTGAATGCCCGGATCGCCTACACCGCGCCGCTCGGCAGCGATCTGGGCCTCACCCTCGCGGTCGTCGCCAGCAACCTGCTCGACAGCAACATGCGCAACGCCGCCTCGTTCAAGAAGGACGAGGTTCTGCTACCCGGCCGGACGGCGCGGCTGATGGCGATACTGACCTTCTGACGATGGCCTGCGCCGGATCCTGGTGTCCGGCCTGACCGCTGGCAGGTGTTCGCCTCACGGCTTATCCAGCTCCGGATAGTGCCGGAAGATGCCCTCGCCGAAGTCCAGCCGGCGCTTGCTGCCCAGATAGGCTTTGAGTTCCGGCAGGGTCGCCACGGCGTCGCGCAGCGCCACCAGGCGGGGCAGCTCCGGCTCCAGCGTCGCCATCCGGCGGGGAAAGGCGAAGCGCAGCCCCTCGAGGAGTTGGAACAGCGAAAGGTCGGCATAGGTCCAGCGCCGTCCGGCCAGCCAAGCGCTGGCACCGCCCTCCAGCACCCGCTCGAAGTAGCCGAGGAACTTCGGCATGCGGCTCTCGCGGAAGGCCCGGGCCCGCTTCGCCGCCGGGCCCTTCTGCGCCTCGTAGTAGTCGCCGGGGTCGATCGGATGATGCGTGTCGTGCGCCTCGGCCACCATGTCGGCGATGGTGAGCTGCAACTGGTGCACCCAGAGCCGGCCCTTCAGGGTCCGGGGCGCCAGGCCGTGCCGCTGGCCGAGGAAGAGCAGGATATTGGCGGTCTGGGCGATGGTCATGCCCTCCGCCACCAGATAGGGGGGCGCGAAGGGCGGCTGTTCGCGCCGCGCCGCCATGTCGGGCTGCAGCCGCCCGGCATCCTTGCCGCGGGCGCATTCGCGGTAGGGGATGCGCCCCGCCTCCAGCGCCAGGCGGACGAATTCGCCACGGCCCGGCAGGCCGTCCCAGTACCAGAGCTCGTAGGTCATGCCGCCTCCATCGCCCCGCCTCCATCGTCGGGAGTCCGGAACCGCAACGCCCGGCGCCGAGAGTGGATGCAGGCGGTGCCTCGCTAAGCCCTTGCTCATCATTGGCGGGGCATAAGCGCGTCATCGAACCGCAACCTTCCAGGGACGCGAAGGGCAGGCGCCATGTTCCATTCCGGTCCGGGCCTGCCGCAGGCCCTCCGCAACGATCTGGCGGCGCCGCCGGGGCTGGACCTGGACGGGCCGGCCGGCTGGCTGCGGCGCCGGCTGCCCTTGCTGATGAACCAGGGGCTGCTGGTCGATCTCGGCCTCGTCGCCGCGACCCTGGCGCTGCTCTGGCTGGGCACCCTGCTGCACATCCGGCTGGAACGCCGGGAGAGCCTCACGGCGGCGGAGCGTCATGTCAGCAACCTCGCCGGCGCCTCGCAGCAGATCCTCGCCCGCACCATCGAGGCCATCGACCAGCGCCTGCTCTTCCTGCGCGAGGCCTACCGGCAGGACCGTATCGGCTTCAGCCTCGATTTCCTGCGGCGCGAGAACGGCATCCAGCAGGACATGACGCTGCAGACCGCCATCATCGGCCCCGACGGGCGGCTGCTGATGACCAATCTCGGCCCGGTGCGCGGCCCGGGCCTGGACCTCTCGGACCGCGCCCATTTCCGCGTGCACGCCGAGAGCCCGCGCGACGACCTCTTCATCAGCGTCCCGGTGATGGGGCGCGAATCCAAGCGCTGGTCGGTGCAGTTCACCCGCCGGCTGACCGACCCGGACGGCGGCTTCGGCGGCGTCGCGGTGATCTCGCTCGATCCCGGCTGGCTGACCCAGGTCTACGACACGCTCGACATCGGCCGCGGCACCGTGACGCTGACGGGCGAGGACGGCATCCTGCGCGCCCGCGCGCCGTTTCTCTCCGGCACGCTCGGCAACGATCTGAGCGGCAGCGAGGCGTTCCGCAGCATGGTGGGGCGGGAGGCGTCGGTCTTCCGGGGGCCCAGTGTCGCCACCGGCATGGAGATGATCATCGCTGCGCGGCGGGTGCGCCCCTATCCCGTGATGGTCGCCGTCGGCATCGACCTGCGCGACGCGCTGGCCGGGCACGAGGCCTATCGGCGGAGCCTGCTGAACGCGGTGGCGGGGCTGACGCTGATCCTGCTCGTCGGTGGCGGGCTGATGGTGCGGCAGCGGCTGCAGAGGCTGCTGTCGCAGCAGCAGATCCGGCACATGGCGCATCACGACGCGCTGACCGGCCTGGCCAACCGGGTGCGGCTGCAGGAGCAGCTGCGGCAGTGGCTGCGGCAGGAGCGGCCGCTGGCCGTCCTCGCCCTCGACCTCGATCGCTTCAAGCCGGTGAACGACACCTATGGCCACCATGCCGGGGACCAGGTGCTGCGCCAGGTCGCCGGCCGCCTGCTCGCCCTGGCCGGCCCGCACGATCTGGTGGCGCGGATGGGCGGGGACGAGTTCCTGCTGCTCTGCGACGCCGCCGCCGGCGCCGAGGCGATGGAAGCGCTGGGCCGCCGCATCCTCGCCTCGGTCGCGGCGCCCTATCTGCTGGAGGGCTGCACGGCGCAGATCGGCACCAGCATCGGCATCGCCCTCTTCCCGCGCGACGGCACCTCGCCGGACGCGCTGCTGCGCGGCGCCGATGCCGCGCTCTACGCCGCCAAGACCGGCGGCCGCGGCGCCCTGCGCTTCTTCCTGCCCGACATGGAGGACGACCAGCGCGAGCGCCGCGCGCTGGAAGCGGAACTGCGCGAGGCGGTGCGGCAGCAGACGCTCAGCCTGGAGTACCAGCCCATCCTCGCCTGCGGCGGCGCGCTGCGCGGCTTCGAGGCGCTGTTGCGCTGGTCGCATCCCCGCCGCGGCCCGGTGCCGCCCGCGAAGTTCATTCCGCTGGCGGAGGAATGCGGCCTGATCCTGCCGCTCGGGCGCTGGGTGCTGCAGCAGGCCTGCGGCGACGCGGCGCGCTGGCCGGCGCATCTGCGCGTGGCGGTGAACCTCTCGCCGGTGCAACTGCGCGATCCCGGCCTGCCCGCCATGGTGAAGCAGGTGCTGGCCAGCACCGGCCTGCCGCCCGGCCGGCTCGAGCTCGAGGTCACCGAGGGCCTGCTGATCGAGGACGCGCAGCAGGCGCTGGCCGCCATCGAGAGCCTGAAGCGGCTGGGCGTCAGGCTGGCGCTGGACGATTTCGGCACCGGCTATGCCAGTCTCGGCTACCTGCACCGCTTCCCCTTCGACCGCATCAAGGTCGACCGCTCCTTCATCGGGGCGCTCGGACAGCGGAAGGCCTCCCATGCCATCGTCGAGGCGATGCTGACCATGAGCGCCAGCCTCGGCATGGAGGTCACGGCGGAAGGGGTGGAGACGGCGGAGCAGCTGGATTTCCTGCGCCGCCACGACTGCGACGAGGTGCAGGGCTTCCTGCTCGGCCGCCCGCAGCCCCTGGCCCGGCTCGATGGGCTGCTGCTGGCGCCCCTGTCCTGTCCGCCGCCGGGCTGAGCCCCGTCCTACCCCGCCGCCACCCGCTCTCCGGCGGGCCTGCGCCAGATCCCGCGCACCACCTCGGCCACGCCCTGGTGGCGGGGGCCCTCATCCAGCAGCACCCCGCCCTCCAGGCATTCCAGCAGTTCCAGCCCGGCGAAGGCGGCCTCGGCCGTGGCGCGGCTCCAGAGCAGGGCGGGATCACGCGGGCCGCCGCCGCGCCGGCCCTGCTGCGCCGCGGCGAAGCCTTCCAGCACCAGCAGCCCGCCCGGGGCCAGGGCCTGGCAGGCCCCGGCCGCGACGGCCGCCCGGTCGGCGGGCGGCAGATGCACGAAGATCCAGGCGATCAGGTCGTAGCGCGCCACGGGCCAGTTCCACCGCGCCAGGTCCGCGACCGCCGTGGCCAGCGGCACGCCACGCCGGCGCGCCAGATCGGCCGCCCGCGCCAGGCCGGTGGCGGACCAGTCCACCGCCGTCACGGACAGCCCCCGCCCGGCCAGCCAGACGCCGTTGCGCCCCTCGCCGTCGCCGAGGCAGAGGGCCGTCATGCCGGGCCGCAGCCGGGGCGACAGGCTTTCCAGGTAGCGGTTCGGTTCCTGGCCGAACAGCCAGGAGCCGGTGCCGTAGCGGGCATCCCAGGCCGCGGCGTCGCTCATCCCGCGGCCCCGCGCGGCGACATCAGCCGGCCGCCATCAGCCCAGTCGCCATCAACCCGGCCGCCATCAACCCTGGGGCGGGGCGGGGCGGTGCGGGCGATGGCCGGCGCCGCCGCGACCTCGGCATGCCATGCGGCGAGGCGCGGATGCGCGTCGCGCCAGGGCTCCTGGGCGAAGCGGAAGTCGAGATAGCCGAGGGCGCAGGCGGTGGCGACAGCGCCGATATCGGCCAGTCCCTTCGGCGGATCGCGCTCCAGCTCGGCCAGGCTGCGCGCCACCGCCGCCTTCTGCCGCGCGCCGAAGGCCTGGCGGCCCTCGTCCTGCGGCAGGCCGTCGCTCATGCGCCGGGCCACGGCGGCATCCATCATGCCATCCGCCAGGGCCTGCCGCACCAGCGCGGCGAGGCGGGCGGGGCCGGCGGCCGGGAAGAGCGGCGCCGCCTCGCCCAGCCCGTCCAGATACTCGCAGATCACCGGGCTGTCGTAGATCGCCTGGCCGTCATCGGTCAGCAGGCTCGGCACCTTGGACAGCGGATTGGCGGCCAGCAGGGTCTCCGGGCTGGCATGGGCATTGGTCGGCACCAGCTCCAGCCGGCCCTCGAGACCGCGCAGGATGGCGCAGGCCATGACCTTGCGGACGAAGGGGCTGGAGGGGGAATGGAACAGCTTCAAGGCGGCCTCCCGGCGTTGCTTCAGCGGAAATTGTCCTTCGCCGCGCGGATTCGCGCCAGGGCCTCCGCGCTCTCCGCCCGCAGGAAGGGGTTGGTCTCCAGCTCCTGCCCCAGCGTGACAGGCAGGGTGGGCTGCCCGGCGGCGCGGGCGGCGTCGACCTCGCCCGCGCGGCGCTGCAGCGCCGCGTTCTCCGGCTCCACCGTCAGGGCGAAGCGGGCGTTGCTCTGGGTGTATTCATGGCCGCAGCAGACCAGCGTCTGCGGCGGCAGGGCCTTGAGCAGGCCGAGCGCGCGGAACATGTCCTGCGCCGTGCCCTCCAGCAGCCGGCCGCAGCCGAGGGAGAACAGGGTGTCGCCGCAGAGCAGCACGTCGCCATCGGCGAAGTAAAAGGCGATATGACCGAGGGTATGGCCGGGGCTGTCGATCACCTGACCCTCGGTCTCGCCCACCCGGACCGTGTCGCCCGGCCGCACCGCCTCGTCGAGCCGGGGCAGGCGATGGGCGTCGGCGGCGGCGCCGATCACCCGCGCGCCATAGCGGGCGCGCAGCGCCTCCACCCCGTCGACATGGTCCGCGTGGTGATGGGTGAGCAGGATCAGGTCCAGCCGCCCGCCCTCCTCCTCGATCGCCTCGATGGCGGGCGCGGCCTCGCCGGGGTCGCAGAGGGCGATGGTGCCGGTCGCGGCGTCGCGCAGCAGCCAGGCGTAGTTGTCGGACAGGCAGGGCACGGCCTGGACGGTGACGGCCATCGCATTCTCTCCCAAAGCGCGCCGCCCGCGGCGCAGGATCGGCGGGCGGGGCGTGTCATGCCTCGAAACAGCCTCTATATCCATCGCATGAACCTTGGGGTCCATGCCGAGATCGCGCCGGAAGGCCTCGCCGAGGGCTTCGGGCATCGCGACTTCTACGCCTCCGCCACCGGACAGGTTGCGGCGCGGCTGCTGCGCGGGCGGCTGGCACGCCTCTGGCCGGAGATGACGGGGCGGGAGGTGCTGGGCCTCGGCCATGCCGCGCCCTTCCTGCGCCTCTGGCGCGAGCAGGCGGCGCGGACCCTCTGCTGCAACCTGCCGGAGACGGATGTGGCGCCCTGGCCCCGCCGAGGGGGGTGCCTGACCGCGCTGGTCGAGGAACACCTGCTGCCCTTTCCCGACTTCAGCTTCGACAACGTGCTGCTGGTGCATGGGCTGGAGGGTTCGGAAAACGCGCGGCGCATGCTGCGCGAGATCTGGCGGGTTCTGAAGGAGGACGGCCGCCTGCTGATCGTGGCGCCGAACCGGCGCGGCATGTGGGCGCATCTGGAGACCACCCCCTTCGGCCAGGGGCGGCCCTATTCGATGGGCCAGATCACCCGGCTGCTGCAGCGCAACCTCTTCGCCGTCGCCCGCCGCGACACCGCGCTCTACATGCCGCCCTTCCAGTGGCGCCTGCTGCTGCGCAGCGCCGGCGCCTGGGAGGGGGTCGGCCGCGCCCTGGCGCCCCGCTTCGCCGGCGTGGTCATCGTCGAGGCGCGCAAGGAGATCTACGGCGCCATGCCGGCGGGCGCGGTGAAGGCGCCGGGGCGGCGCGTGCTGGTGCCGGCGGCGGCGACGGCCGGCTGAGGCCGGGGCGGAGGAAGGGTCATGCCGGGCCGCGGCGCGGCATGACCGGCGGTCGAAGCGGCGGGACGGACCGCCCGGAGACGGCCCTTCCCCCGGGGCTCAGGCGGCCTCGATGCACATGGCGACGCCCATGCCGCCACCGATGCACAGCGTCGCCAGCCCCTTCTTCGCGCCGCGCGACTTCATGCCGTAGAGCAGGGTGGTCAGCACCCGCGCGCCCGAGGCGCCGACCGGATGGCCGAGCGCGATGGCGCCGCCATGCACGTTCACCTTCGACGTGTCCCAGCCGAGGTCCTTGTTCACCGCGCAGGCCTGGGCGGCGAAGGCCTCGTTGGCCTCGATCAGGTCGAGATCCTGGTGGTTCCAGCCCGCCTTCTGCAGCGCCTTGCGGCTGGCCGGGATCGGGCCGGTGCCCATGATCGCCGGATCGACGCCGGCGGTGGCCCAGGAGACGATGCGGGCCAGCGGCGTCAGGCCGCGCTTCGCCGCCTCGGCGGCCGACATCACCACCAGCGCCGCGGCGCCGTCATTGATGCCCGAGGCATTGCCGGCGGTGACCGAGCCGTCCTTGGCGAAGGCCGGGCGCAGCTTGGCCAGGATCTCGCGGCTGGTCTCGGGCTTCGGGTACTCGTCGTTCTCCACGACCGTGTCGCCCTTGCGGCCCTTCACCGTGACCGGCGCGATCTCGTCGCGGAAGGCGCCGGACTTCATCGCCTCGCCGGCCTTGCGCTGGGAGTTGAAGGCGAACTCGTCCTGCTCGTCGCGGCTGATCTGGTACTTCTGCGCCACGTTCTCGGCCGTGTTGCCCATGTGGTAGCCGTTGAAGGCGTCCCACAACCCGTCCCGGATCATCGTGTCGACCATGGCGAAGTCGCCCATCTTCACGCCGGCGCGGAGGTTCGCGCAGTGCGGCGCCTGGGTCATGCTCTCCTGCCCGCCGGCGACGACGATGGAGGCATCGCCCGAGGCGATCTGCTGCGCCGCCAGCGCCACGGCGCGCAGGCCCGAGCCGCAGAGCTGGTTGATGCCGAAGGCGGTGGCCCCGGCCGGGATGCCGGCGGCGATGGCGGCCTGACGGGCGGGGTTCTGCCCGGCGCCGGCGGTCAGGATCTGGCCGAGGATCACCTCGTCCACCTCGCCGGCCTCGACACCGGCGCGGGACAGCGCCGCCTCGATCGCGACCTTGCCCAGGAGATGCGCGGGCAGGCTGGCGAAGGCACCGTTGAAAGAGCCCACGGGCGTGCGCGCGGCGGATGCGATGACGATATCGGTCATGGGGCTGGTCGACTCCCTTTGCTGTTCTGCGTCGCGGCCGGGAAGGGCGGCAACGGTGCGGTCCCGACACAATCTGTGGCGGGGGCGGCTGGGCCACAAGGTGGGCCGCGCGGGGCGGCCTGTCCATGGCCGGGGTGCTCAGAGGCCCGCCAGCCATTCGCCCAGCGGCCGCCAGAGCACACGCTCCGCCCGCCCGCCCGCCGCCATGCCGATATGCCCGGCGGCGACGCGCTCCACCCGGGCGCCGGGCAGCCGGGCGGCCAGCGCCATGGCCGAGGCGGGGGGCACGATACGGTCGGCCTCCGGCACGGCGACGAAGCTCGGCAGGGTGAGCGCCGCCGGATCGACCGCCGCCCCCGCCACGCGCCAGGCCAGCCGCGCCGGCTCGTTGCGGCCGTACCATCCGGCCAGCGCCTCGCGCGCCACGGGGGCCGCCAGCGGCACGCCGTCGTTCAGCCAGTCCTCCAGCGCGACGAAGAGCCGGGCGCGGGCGCCGGCCTGATCCATGGCGGCGAAGGCGCGGAACTTGCCGGCGATGCTCCAGGGATCGAGGCCGGCGAAGAGCGTCTGGATGGCATCGACCGGCAGCGCGCCGTGCAGGTCCAGCGCCGGCTCCAGCCCCGGCAGCAGGGCGGCCAGGGCCGCGGCGCGGCCGGCGGCGCCCTCCTCACCGGCATGGAAGTCCCACGGCGTGGCCAGCAGCGCCAAGCCGCGCAGCCGCTCCGGGCGGCGCAGCGCGAGCGCCAGGGTGAGCAGGCCGCCCATGCAGTAGCCGAGCAGGACCGGCGGCCCGAGCGGCGCGAGGGCGGGGGCGGCCAGGGCCCGCTCCAGCCGGCCGGCGATGTAGTCGGTCAGGGTGAAGCCGCGTTCCGCCGCCTCCGGCCACCCCCAGTCGAGCAGCAGCACCCGGCTGCCCGAGGCCGCCAGGTGGCGGAGCATCGAGTGCTCCGGCGTCAGGTCCAGCACATAGGCGCGGTTGACCAGGGAGGGCACCACCAGCAGGGGCGGCCCCGCGCCGCCATAGTCGAGCAGGCGGCTGCCGCCCTCCCGCCAGAGCACGGGCGGCTCCGCCATGTCGCGCCGGTAGGGATGGCGGCGATAGGCGGCGATGCCGGCGACGAGGGCGCGGTCCTGCCGCGCCAGGCGGCGCAGCACGGCGGCGCGGAACCGCTCAGGTGGGTGGCCGGCGGCGGCGAGGGCGGCGGTGATCCGCTGCGCCTCCCGCTGCCCTGCCCTCGAGATCGGCCAGGCGCCGTTCCAGCTCGGCCAGCCGGCCGAGGAGGGCCGCCCCTCCGGGGTCAGCGCCATCGCCGCGCCCCAGCCCCGCATCAGCGCCAGGCTCAGATGCATCGGCAGGGGGCGGGGGCCGCGGCGGTTCGGCGGCGGCGGGTTCATCGGGCGCCGGCCCTTGCGGCGGCGTGCCGGCCGGCCTGTCGGCGGCGGTCCAGGGGAACAGGCCGGGCGGGAACAGGCCGGATGGAAAGAGGCCCGATGGAAAGAGGCCGGCGAAGCCGGGAGGAGCGCCCGGGGCGGGGTTCGGCGGGAAGCCGGGCGCGCCGAAGCCCGGCGGGGCGGGAAAGCCGGGCCAGGACGGCGCCGGCCCGCGCGGCGCCGCGGCGCCGCGCATCCAGGCGGCGCCGAGCGCGGCGGCCAGCGAGACCTGCGCCGCCCAGGCCTCCGCCAGTTCGCGATCCGCGGCCAGCGCCGTGATCTCGCTCTGCCACAGCGTGATCCAATCCTCTGCCAGCCTCTCGAGCGTGCCTTCCGGGTCGTCCGCCCCGGTCCCCGCGCTGCGCGACATACCGATCCTTCGTTGCGGCGCCCCGCCTTGCCGGCCTCACCGGGAATCCGCCTGGCGCGCGCCGGAACATAGCGCCGGATGGCGCGCGCGAAAGGGCGGGCGGGATCGTTGCGCCACCAGACGCTTGTCGCACTGCGGGATGTGTCATGCTAGCGTCCTCGCATCGCTCCAGCGGGACCGGGAGGAAGAGAGCATGGCCGAGCAGGCGAAGCAGCACGTGGCCGAGGACGCGACGAGGCCGACGGTTGTCATCAAGAAGTACGCCAACCGCCGGCTCTACAACACCGAGGCCTCCTCCTACGTGACGCTGGAGGATCTCGCGCACATGGTCCGCGACGGCCGCGACTTCGTCGTCTACGACGCGAAATCCGGCGACGACATCACCCGCGGTGTGCTCACGCAGATCATCGTCGAGGAAGAGGCCAAGGGCCGCAGCCTGCTGCCGACCTCCTTCCTGCGTCAGCTCATCGGCTTCTACGGCGACAGCCTGCAATCCCTGGTGCCGCGCTATCTGGAGGCCGCCATGGGCACCTTCGCGCGCCAGCAGGAGCAGATGCGGGTTTCCGTCGAGCAGGCCATGGGCAACTTCAAGCCCATGGTCAATCCGCTCGCCGGGCTCGAGGAGGTCAGCAAGCAGAACATGGCGATGATGGAGCGCGCCATGACGCTGTTCAGCCCCTTCCCGCGCCGCGACTCCACGCCCGGCGCGCCGGCGGAGGCGGATGAGGTTGCGGCTCTGCGAGAGGAAGTACAACTTCTGCGGCAGCGTCTGGCGAAAGCCGAGAGCAATTCGGGAAAATCCTGAGAGATCCCTCTGAATCGAGTTGAATTATCACGCGATTGTTAGAAGAGACCGAACGATCTGCGACAAAGTTTGCGCAGGCTTATCCTATTTGAGGTTGAGAACATCGCTTCCTGGATGAGCAGCATGGCCGCAACCGACGTGGATGACATCGTGGCAGGGCCACGCGCAGTGGGCGAGGAATCGGAGGATCCCTCGACCCAGCGCGCCAAGCAGGCCGACAAGCATGTGGGCGCGCGGATCCGCGAGCGCCGGCTGATGCTGGGCCTGTCGCAGCAGCAGCTTGCCAGCATGATCGGCGTCACCTACCAGCAGGCGCACAAGTACGAGCGTGGCCTGAACCGGATCTCCGCCGGCCGTCTCTTCGAGATCGCCGCCGTCCTGGCGGTGCCGGTCTCCTGGTTCTTCGAGGGCCTGGCGGAGGACGGCTCGGCGCAGCCCCTCGGCGTGCGGCAGCGCATGTGCCTCGAACTGGCCCGCAACTTCGCGCTGATCGACAACGAGAAGCACCAGGAGGCCCTGAGCCAGATGGCCCGTGCCCTGGCCGCGCAGTCGCAGGGCCGCAGCCTCGACTGACAGCGGGGGGTTGTCCCCCCGGCCGGCCGTTCCTGCGAACGGCTCGCAACCAGCAGGACTTTCGCCGGAAGCGGGGCTAGGGTCGACCTCAGACCTTACCCGCCGCCGGAGTCCTGGCATGATCTCCTCCTCCATCCCCGGCCGCGCGCGCTGCGCATGACCGGGTTCTCCTCCCTTCGGCGCCGTGGTCTGCTCGCCGGGCTGGCGGGGCTCGGCCTGGCGAGGGCGGCGCCTGCCCAGGCGGGCCAGCAGGCGGGGCAGCGGCATGAATGGCATTTCGTCGCCGCCGAGCGGGAGGCCCGCCTCCTGGGTCCCGAAGGCCCGGCCTCGCGCATCTGGAGCTATACGGACGGCCTGCTGCCGGTGCTGCGGATCCGGCAGGGAGACAGCATCCGGGCCGTGCTGGAGAACCGCCTGCCCGAGCACACCACCATCCACTGGCATGGCGTGCGCGGACCCAACGCCATGGATGGGGTGCAATACGTCACCCAGCCGCCGGTCGAGCCGGGACAGAGCTTCACCTACGACCTCACGCCGCCCGACACCGGCACCTTCTTCCTGCATCCGCACTGCAACGAGCCCGGGCAGGTCGGGCGCGGCCTCGCCGCCGTGCTGGTGGTGGAGGGCGACGAGGCGGAGCTCGCCGATGCCGATATCGTCCTGGCGGTGAAGGACTGGCGGCTGGCCGGGGATGGCGCCTGGCTGCCCTTCGTGACGCCACAGGGTGCCGGCCGGGCGGGCACCTTCGGGACGCGGCGCGCCGTCAACGGCCGGCCGGACTTCTCGGCCACAGTGCCGGCGCATGGCGATGTGCGGCTCCGCCTGCTCAACCTCGATGCCACCCGCACCCTGACGCCGCGCGTGGAGGGGGCGGAGGCCGTGGTGATCGCCACCGACGGCAATGCCCTGTTGCCGCCCGCCCCGCTCGAGGGCTGGAGGGTCGGCGCGGCCATGCGGCTCGATCTGCTGCTGCGCGCCCCGGCGGCGGGCGGGACCGTCACGCTCCATGACGACTTCTCCCGCACGCCCTGGCCGATCGCGCGCCTCACCGCCGCGCCCTCCACCCGGCCGCCGCGCCCCTTCGCGCCGCGCGGGCTGCGCCCGGGCCGCGTTCCGCGCGCCGACCTCGCGCGCGCCGAGCGGCTGCCCTTCGCCTTCAGCGCCTCGCTCGGCCTGCCGGGAACAGCGCCGGGGGATATCGCCGGCCTGCCGCCGGAGGACCCCTTCGCGCAGGTGCTGCTGGACAGCCTTTGCACCGGGCGCCAGACCTTCTGGGCGATCAACAAGTCCACCTGGCCCGGCGGCGCGCAGGGCGACCACCGCCACCTGCCGCCGCCGCTGGCCGAGCTGAAGGCCGGCCGCAGCTACATCTTCGAGCTGCACAACACCACGCCGCACCCCCACCCGATCCACCTGCACGGCCACACCTTCGAGGTGCTGTCGCTCTCGCGCCAGGAGGGCCTGCCGAGATTCCTGGCCGACACCGTGCTGCTGCAGCCGCGCGAGCGCGCCGAGATCGCCTTCGTGGCGGCGCCAGGCAACTGGATGTTCCACTGCCACGTGCTGGAGCACCTGGAGACCGGCATGATGGGCTGGTTGCGGATCGGCTGAGGCGCCGCCGACGGTTCGGCCATCCGTTCCTGGGCCGGCGGCGCCGTTCCGTCAGGCCGTGGCGGGGTCGCAGGGCTCGACGCCGGGGCCGGCTGCCTCGATCGCCGCGCCGGCCGCCAGCAGCAGGTCCTCGCGGTAGCGCCCGGCGATCAGCTGCACGCCCATCGGCGCGCGCCCGCCGCTGGTGGCGACGGTGAGGCCGGGCAGCCCCATCAGCGGCAGCCCGACCTGCACGAGCTGCGCCTCCATCACCCGGTCGAAGGCGGCGGGGGATTCGATGTCCAGCAGGTCGGGGAAGGGCGGCTCGGCGCAGACCGGCAGCAGCAGCACCGGATAGTCCCGCAGGAAGAGCTGCCACTGCCGGGTGAAGCCGGCGCGGGCCTGCAGCGCGTCCTGGAAGGCGTCGAGGTCGGGCGCCGTGGCCAGGCGCTCCATCTGCGCCAGCACGAAGCGGGCGTCCGGATCGCCCTCGCGCTCATAGGCGGTGTTGCCGTTGCGGCGGGATTCGGCCAGCCAGAGCATGGCCTGCAGCCGCGCCGGTTCGCGCAGCGGCGGGCAGGCGGTCTCGACGATGCTCCAGCCCGCCGATTGCAGCCGCAGCGCCGCGTCGCGCAGCGCCTGCTCCACCTCGGGCTTCGTCGCCAGGCCTTCCGGGCGGATGCAGAGCGCGGCGCGCTTCGGCATGGGCGGCCCGTCCAGCGGCGCCGGCACCCACCAGGGGTCGCGCAGATCCTCGGCCGCCATGGCGGCGAGGGCGAGGCGGATATCGGCGATGGAGCGGGCCAGCGGGCCGGAGACCGCCATCAGCTGGGCGCCGATGGCGCGCTCGGCGCCGGAGGGGTTCCAGGCCGGGATCCGGCCCAGCGTCGGCCGCAGCCCGTGCACCCCGCAGGCATAGGCCGGGTAGCGGATCGAGCCGCCGATATCCGTGCCATGGCCGATGGCGCCGATGCCGGCCGCGACCGCGGCCCCGGCGCCGCCGGAAGAGCCGCCCGGCGTCAGTGCCGGATTGCGCGGGTTGCGCGTATGGCCATGCAGCGCGTTGCGGGTGAACCAGCGCAGCGAGAAGGCCGGCGTGTTGGTCCGCCCGATGATGACGGCGCCGGCGCGCCGGAGGTTGGCCACCACCGGATTGTCCTCGGTGGCGACCAGCTCCCGCTGGATGCGCAGACCATTGGTCGTCGCGTGGCCCTTCTGGTCGACATTCACCTTGATGGTGACCGGCACGCCGGCGAGCGGCCCCGCCGCCTCGCCGCGGGCCAATGCCGCATCCACCGCGTCGGCGGCCGCCAGGGCCTCCTCCGGCATTTCCTGCACCACGGCGTTGATGGCCGGATTGACGGCGGCGAGACGCGCCAGGGCGTCCTGCGCCACCTCTCGCGCCGAGATCTCCCGCGCCGCCACGCGCGCCGCGATCTGATGGGCCTCAAGGCGCCAAAGTTCCGTCATGCCAGCTCCCTCATCCATCCGGATCCGTCGGACGAGTGTCGCGCCGGGCGCGGCGGCCGTCGAGAGGGGCGCTCAGCCCTTGCGCGGCTTGCGGCGGCGCGGGGGCGGCGGGGCGATCCGCGGCGCGGCATCCTCCTCGCCGATGCTGGCCGGCTCCTCCTCCTCGAGGGCCAGCGGCTCCGCCGCGAGCGGCTGCGCCGGGCCGCGCACGGCGTCGAGGCAGTCGCGATACGCGGCCAGGATGCCGGCGGCATCGCGCGGCGCGTCCTCCGCCCGCAGCACGAGCTGCAGCAGGGCCAGCGCCACCGCCTCGCGACTGTCGCTTTCGATGACGATGCTCGGTCGGGGCATCCGGATCTCCTCTCGGCTGTTGCGCCACCGGCGAGGCTAGACCCTGGCCTCCGCCGGAAGAAGCGATGATCGGGGGGGGCCGCCGGGGCGACCCAGGGGCGCGCCCGGTCAGGTCGTGTCCTGGCCCTTCGCCAGGGCGCGCAGCCGCGCCAGGAAGGCCGGATGGTCCCAGGCGGCGGCGCCCTCCAGCCGCGCCACCTCCCGCCCCGCGCGGTCGACGATCAGGCTGGTCGGCAGGCCGCGCGAGCCGGCGGCGCGCGCCGCCGCGCCCTTGGGATCGAGCCAGACGCCGAGGCTGCGCACGCCGGTGCGCTGGTAGAAGGCCTCGACCTGGGCGCGGCCGCCCCGGTCGGAGGACAGCGCCAGCACCACCCAGCCCTCGGGGCCGAGCGCCTGCTGGGCGCGGTCCAGCGCCGGCATCTCGGCGACGCAGGGCGGGCACCAGGTGGCCCAGAAATTCACCAGCACCGCCTTGCCCCGGAAAGCATCGAGGCTGGTGGGCTGTTCCTGCGCGTCGGCGAAGTCGAGCGCGGGGGCGGGGCGGGGCGGGATGGCCTCCAGCTTGGCGAGGCCTTCGGGGGCCTCGCCGGCGGAGGGCTTCGGGCCCGGCGCCGCCGCAATCCCTTGCCGTGCCCGAAGCAGCGTGGTTAGGGTCGCCCCGGCCGCGAGCAGCGAGAGCAGAGGGCGGCGTCCGAGCAACACGAGGCAGATCCTTCCTTGTCCAGTTCCAATGGGTCCAGCTCCAGCGGGTCCAGTTCAGGCCGCAGCCAGGGCAATCAGCAGTGGGGGGGGCGCTACAGCGCCGGCCCCTCGGCCATCATGGAGGCGATCAATGCCTCCATCGGCTTCGACCGCAAGATGTGGCGGCAGGACATCCGCGGGAGCCTGGCCCATGCCGCCATGCTGCGCCATGTAGGGATCATCTCGGCCGATGACGAGGCCGCGATCAGGGAAGGCCTCTCCGGCATCGCCGCCGAGATCGAGGCGGGCGACTTCCCCTTCAGCGAGGCGCTGGAGGACATCCACATGAACATCGAGGCGCGGCTGACCGAGCGCATCGGCGAGGCCGGCAAGCGCCTGCACACCGCGCGCAGCCGCAACGACCAGGTGGCGCTCGATGTCCGCCTCTGGGTGC
This sequence comes from Roseomonas sp. KE0001, assembly GCF_016107285.1. GTDB lineage: Bacteria > Pseudomonadota > Alphaproteobacteria > Acetobacterales > Acetobacteraceae > Pseudoroseomonas. The sequence goes on from NZ_RCVQ01000002.1 coordinate 430,078, forward strand.
GCGACGCGATCGACGGCATCGACGGCCAGCTCGCCGACCTGATGCGCGCCCTCACGGAGCGCGCCGACGAGCATGCGGCGACGGTGATGCCGGGCTTCACCCACCTGCAGCCGGCGCAGCCCACCACCCTCGGCCACCACCTGCTGGCCTATGTCGAGATGCTGGGGCGCGACCGCTCCCGCCTCGGCGACTGCCGCGCGCGGATGAACGAGAGCCCGCTGGGCTCGGCCGCGCTCTGCGGCACCGGCTTCGCCATCGACCGCCACATGACCGCCGCCGCGCTGGGCTTCGACGGGCCGATGCGCAACAGCCTGGACGCCGTGGCGAGCCGCGACTTCGCGCTGGAATTCCTCGCCGTCCTGGCGATCTGCGCGACGCACCTCTCCCGCTTCGCGGAGGAGATCGTGCTCTGGACGAACCCCTATTTCGGCTTCGTCAAGCTGTCCGACGCCTACACCACCGGCTCCTCGATCATGCCGCAGAAGCGCAACCCGGACGCCGCCGAGCTGGTGCGCGCCAAGGTCGGCCGCGTCTCCGGCGCGCTGATCGGGCTGCTGACGGTGATGAAGGGCCTGCCGATGACCTATGGCAAGGACATGCAGGAGGACAAGGAGGGCCTGTTCGACGCGGCCGAGACCATGGCGCTGGCGCTCGCCGCGACCGCCGGCATGGTGCGCGACATGAAGGCGGACGGCCCCCGGCTGCGCGAGGCCGCCGGCGCCGGCTTCTCCACCGCGACCGATCTCGCCGACTGGCTGGTGCGCGAGCTGCGCCTGCCGTTCCGCGACGCGCACCACGTCACCGGCCGCCTGGTGGCACGAGCGGAGGCGCGGGACGTGGACCTCTCCGGCCTGTCGCTGGAGGAGCTGCAGGCCGAGGAGCCGCGCATCCATGGCGGCGTCTTCCATGTGCTGAGCGTCGAGGCCTCGGTCGCCTCGCGCACCTCCTATGGCGGCACGGCGCCGGTCAATGTCCGGCGCATGGCGGCCGAATGGCGGGAGCGGCTGGCATGAGGCGGGCTCTCCCGGCGCTGCTGGCGCTGGCGCTGCTGCTGCCGCTGCTCGCCGCCTGCGGCCGGCCCGGCCCGGTGCGGCCACCGGGGCCGCCGGACCAGATCACCCATCCGCGGGCTTATCCGAGTACGAAGTAGGCCGCCGCCGGGAGGCCGGGTGCGCCCTGGCCTCCCTGTCCGGCATCTCCTGCCAGACCTGGACATGGGCGAGCAGGGCGAAGAGGGCCGAGCCGCCGATGACATTGCCGGCGAGGAAGGGCAGCAGGTAGGTGGCCGCGCCGTGCAGCAGGCCGATCCGGCCCTCGAAGACCAGCAGGAAGATCTCCACCGAGCCGGCCACCACATGGGACAGCTCGAACAGGGCGATCAGGTAGGTGATCAGCACGATCGCCCAGAAGCGCGCCGCCTCGGCCAGCGGCAGCATCCAGACCAGCAGGGCCATCATCCAGCCGGAGAGGACGGCGCGCAGGAAGGCCTGCCACGGCGTCACCTCGATCATGTGCTCGGAGATCGCCTGCGCTCCCTTGGACACGAAGCCGGGCAGGAAGCCCTCGGTGGCCAGCACCCCGGCGAAGATGGCGGTGCCGGCCAGATTGGCCACCAGCACCACGGACCAGTTGCGCGCCAGGGCGCCCAGGGACTTGCGCGTCGGATGCGCCAGCACCGGCAGCACCGCCGTCAGGGTGATCTCGGTGAACAGCTGCTGCCGCGCCAGGATGACGATCAGGAAGCCGACCGTGTAGCCCAGGCTCTCGACCAGCGGCCGCCAGGGCGCCTCGGGGAGCAGCGCGTGCAGCGTGCCCTCGGTGGTGATGGAGATGCCGATGGAGAGGCCGGCGGCGAGGCCCGACCACCAGAGCCCCTGCCAGGGGCGGCCCAGCTCCTCGACGCCCTCCTGCCGCACCACCTCGTAGATGGCCAGCGGGCGGAGCTTGGCATGCTCCTCGACCTCCTCCTCCTCGTCGGGCGTCAGCGGCCCGCCGCTGCTCTCGATCTCGGCATCGGACTTCGCGTCCGCCCGGTCCTGGTCGGCCTGGGGGCGGAGGGTGGGTTCGGTCATGGGGGATCTCGCGGAGCTTCCCGCAGCTAGCGCGGGCGCGGCCATCCGGGTTGCAGGCGCATGCCGGCCCTCAGCCCGCGCCGGGTGCCGGCGGCGGTGCCGTGAAGGGGAACCGCCCGCCCGCCTCCCACGGCCCGCCGCGATAGTGCCAGAGCAGCAGCGCCTGCGCCGTTCCTTCCCATGGCGGCAGGCTCTGCCGCAGCGTCTCGAGAAGGGCGCGGGCCGCCTCGGGCGTGACCTTGTTCTGCACCGTCGCATGCAGGCGGAAGCCCTGGCGGTCCTGCGCGCCGAGCCAGGGCCGCCAGGCTTCCGCCAGCCCGGCGCGAAGGCGGTGCAGCGGCGCGCTCTCCACGGCGATGGCGGTGCCACGCCCCAGGCTGCGCGGGCCGGTGAAGGCCAGGGGCAGGACCGGCGTCGCCGCGGCCACGGCCGCGAGCCGGGCGGTGATCGCTTCGAGCGCCTCGCCGGGGAGCGCGTGGAACAGGGTGAGATGCGCCGGGGTCCGGTTGCGCGCGGGCGGGAAATGCCTCCGCCGCAGGGCCTCCAGCCGGGCGAGGCTGGTGGCGTCGGGTTCCAGGCTCAGGATCAGCGGTGCCGGTTCGGTCATGCCCTCCAGATGGGAAGGCGCCTCAGCCTGGCCAGGCGAGATGCAGGCCCAGTGCCAGCAGGCCGAGGAAGAACAGCCGGCGGAACAGCCGGGGCGAGAGGGCCAGCCGCCGCCCCGCGACCATGCCGAGCAGGGTGGGCGGCACCGCCAGGGCCGAGCCGATCAGCGCGTCGCCGCCGAGCCCCGCGCCGCCGGCCAGGCTGCCCGCCAGGGCCAGGGTGGCGGCGGTGAAGCAGAGGCCCATCGCCTGCAGCAACTCGGCGCGCTCCAGGCGCAGCGCCTGCAGATAGGGTACCGCCGGCATCACGAAGACACCCGTGGCGGCGGTGATGACGCCGGTGACGAGCCCGGCCAGCCCGCCACCCCAGCCCTGGTGGCGCAGCGGCAGGGCGAGGCTCCGCTCGGCCAGGCCGAACAGGCCGTAGAGGATCAGCGCCAGCCCCAGGACCAGCCGGGCCTGGGCCGCGTCGGCCTGGCCCAGCCCGATGCCGAGGGCGACGCCGAGGGCGGTGCCGGCCAGGATGCCGGCCAGCAGCGGTGCCAGCCGACGCAGCAGGGCGCCCAGCGCGCCGCCGGAGGCGGCCTGCCAGAGATTCGTCAGGAGCGAAGGCAGGAGGAGGAGCGAGGCCGCCTGGGCCGGCGGCAGGAACAGGCCGAGCAGGCCGATGGCGACCGTCGGCAGGCCGAGGCCGATGACGCCCTTCACCATGCCGGCCAGGAAGAAGCAGAGGCCGATGGCCGTCCAGAGCAGGATCTCGGTGTTCATGCGGGGCAGCTTGCGCCGCCAGCCGGGGCGCGCACAATGCGAGGCTGGGCAAGGCAGTCTTCGCCCATGACGAAGGCAGGGCCCGGCCTATGCATTTCGACCTGACCGATCTGCGCCTGTTCCGCGCCGTGGCCGAGGCGGGCAGCATCACCGCCGGGGCGGCCCGCAGCCACCTCGCCCTGGCGGCCGCCAGCGCCCGCATCCGGGGCATGGAGGAACAGGCCGGCCTGCGCCTGCTGGAGCGGGGCCGGCGCGGCACCCGCCCGACCGCCGCCGGCCTGACCCTGCTGCAGCATGCGCGGCAGGTGCTGGACCAGATGGCACGGCTGCGCGGCGAGCTGGCCGAGCATGCCGGGGGCGCGCGGGGGCTGGTGCGGCTCTGGGCCAATGGCGCGGCCTGCGGCGAGATCCTGCCGCGCGTCCTGCCCGGCTTCCTGGCGGCCCATCCCCGCATCGACATCGATCTGCGCGAGCGGCCGAGCCCGGCCATCCTGGCGGCGCTGATGGCCGGCGAGGCGGATCTCGGCATCGCCGCCGACTGGGCGCTGCCGGGGGTCGAGGGGCTGGACTCCGCGCCCTTCCGGGGCGACCGGCTGGTGGTGATCCTGCCGCGCGGCCACGCGCTGGCGCGGCGGCGCGGCCTGCGGCTGGCCGAGCTGCTGGGCGAGGACTTCATCGGCCTCGGCGCCGAGAGCGCGCTGCAGGCGCACCTGGCCTGGCAGGCGGCGGCGCGGCTCGGCGGGCACCTCAGGCTGCGCGTCAGCCTGGGCGGCAGCGATCCGGTCTGCCGCATGGTCGCAGCCGGCGCCGGCATCGCCATCCTGCCGCGGAGCGCGGCGCTGCGGCACGCGCGCAGCCTCGCCATGGTCCGGCTGGCCGAGGACTGGGCGGTGCGCGAGCTCAGGCTGTGCTGGCGGCAGGACGGCGCGCCGAGCCCGCAGGCGCAGCGGCTGCGCGAGCATCTGGCGGCCGGCGTCGATGGTTGATTCCCGCGGCGCCGTCGCCACCTCGGGCCGAGGCGGGGCGTGGCGCCCCGCCGGAATCATGCCGGGAAGCATGCCGTGAACAAGATTCTTTCGGCCGGGCTGCTGCTTGCCGCCCTCGCCGCCTCGCCGCTGGCTCTCTCGCCCCTGGTGGCGCAGCCGGCCGCGTCCTTCAACCGCGACCCCGCCGCCGTCCGCGCCGGCACCTATGTCCTGGATTCCGATCACGGCAAGATCACCTGGACGGTCGATCACTTCGGGCTCTCCCGCTACAGCGGGCAGCTGACCGAGGTGCGGGGCGAGCTGACGCTCGATCCGGCGGCGCTGGAGCGCTCCAGCCTTCGCGTCACCATCCCGATGGGCAAGGGCGGCACCCTGCATGAGGGGCTCGACCATCATCTGCGCGGCGCCGATTTCTTCGATGTGGAGCGCCACCCCGAGGCGCGCTTCGTCTCGACGCGGATCGAGCGCACCGGCGAGCGCACGGCGCGCATCACCGGCGATCTGACGCTGCGCGGCGTCACGCGGCCGGTCAGCTTCGAGGCGGTGTTCAACGCGGCCGGCGTGCACCCGGTGAGCCAGCGCTACACCATCGGCTTCGACGGCCGCGCCACGCTGCAACGGTCGCAGTTCGGCGTCGACTACGTCATCCCGGCGGTGAGCGACACGGTGGAGCTGCATCTGGAAGGCGAGTTCCAGATCGTCGAATGAGCCGACCCGGCAGGTCCGGGGGCGCCGCGCCGCCCGGGCCGGTCAGGCCTGCTTCATCTCGATCAGGCTGCGGCGGATCTTGCGGCCGCGCCGGATGCGGTCCTCGATGAACTCCGTCTCGTTCCAGCGCACGGCGCGGCCCAGGGCGTGGGCATCCTCCGAGAAGCGCGCCAGCATCTCCAGCAGCGCCTCGCGGTTGTTGACGAAGATGTCGCGCCACATGTCCACGTCGCTGGAGGCGATGCGGGTGAAGTCCCGGAAGCCGGAGGCGGCGAACTTCAGCACCTGGCCACGCGTCTCCTGCGCCAGATCGTCCGCCGTGGAGCAGATGGTGAAGGCGATCAGGTGCGGCAGGTGCGAGACGATGGCCACGACCTTGTCATGCGTGGCCGCGTCCATGCTCTCCAGCATGGCGCCGGCGCGGCGCCAGAGCTCGGCCACCTTCTCCACCGCCTCCGTATCGGTGCCGGGCGGCGGTGTCAGGATGACGTAGCGGCCCTCGAACAGGGTGGCGAAGCCGGCATCGGGGCCGGAATGCTCGGTGCCGGCCATCGGGTGGCCGGGCACGAGATGCACGCCGTCGGGCAGCAGCGGCTGCAGGTCGCGCAGCACCGAGCCCTTGGTCGAGCCGGTGTCGGTCAGCACGCAGCCGGGCTCGAGATGCGGCGCGATCTGCGCCATCAGCCCGGCGAAGCTGCCGACCGGGGTGCAGAGGATCACCGCGTCGCAGCCGCGCACGGCGGCGGCCGCGTCCACCTCGACCACATCGGCGAGGCCCAGCTCGCGCACCCTTGCGGCGACGCCGACGCCGTGGTCGCAGGCGACGATCTCGGCGGCGATGTCGCCCCGCTCGCGGGCCAGCCGCGCGATGGACGAGCCGATCAGCCCGAGCCCGATCAGGCAGAGGCGGCGGAACAGGGGGGCGGCCATGCCGCTTATCCGGCCGCCAGCGCGTCGATGACCATCTGGCACTCCTCGGCGGTGCCGATGGTGATGCGCAGGCAGCGCGGCAGGCCGTATCCGCCCATGCCGCGCACGATCAGCCCGCGCGCCTTGAGCCTCTCATCCGCCGCCCGCGCCGCCTCGGGCGCGCCGAAGTCGCAGAGGATGAAGTTGGTCTGGCTCGGCCAGACGTCGATGCCCGCGCCGCGCAGCGCCGCGCTCATCCGCTCGCGCCATGCGCTGTTGTGCGCGACGCTCCGTTCCACCCAGCCCGGCTCCGCCAGCGCGGCGACGGCGGCGGCCTGGCTGGCGGCGGCGACGTTGAAGGGCCCGCGCGCGCGGTTCAGCACGTCGATGATGTCGGCGGGCGCGTAGCCCCAGCCGACGCGCATGCCGCCCAGGCCGAAGATCTTGCTGAAGGTGCGCAGCATGATGGTGTTGCCGGCGGCATCCACCAGCGCCTCGCCGGGATCGTAGCCGGGGGCGGTGACGTATTCGGCATAGGCGCTGTCGAGCACCAGCAGGATGTCGTCGCGCAGGCCGGCGCGCAGCCGCGCCAGCTCGGCATCCGGCAGCAGCGTGCCGGTCGGGTTGTTCGGGTTGGTCAGGAAGACGAGGCGGGTGCGCGGGCCCACGGCGGCCAGGATGCCGTCGATATCGGCCTGCATCCCGCCGCCCTCCGCCGGCACCTCGGCCACCTTCAGCACCCGCGCACCCGAGGCGCGGCCGGTGATGTCGTACATCATGAAGCCATAGGCCGACATGATGACCTCGCTGCCCTCGCCGGCATAGGCGAGGCAGAGCAGGGTGATCAGCTCGTCCGAGCCGTTGCCGCAGACGATGCGCGCGGGGTCGAGGCCGAAGCGGGCGCCGATCGCCTCGCGCAGCGCGCGGGCATTGCCGTCCGGGTAGCGGTGCGCCTCGCGCGCGGCGCGCGCGATGGCCTCGATGGCGCCGGGCGGCGGACCGAAGGCGCCCTCGTTGGAGGAGAGCTTGATGATCCGGTTGACCCCCGGGATCTTCGACTCGCCGCCGACATAGGGTTCGATCGACAGGATGGCGGGGCGCGGCGGCACGGTCATCGGCTCATTCTTCCGGCTCGGGCTCGGCATAGGCGCCGAGGATCTGCAGATGGGGGAAGGGCAGGGCGGCGAGGCGCGGATCGCCCGCCTCCAGGAAGCCCTCGACCACGGCCAGCATGGCCGGCTCCGGCTGCTCGCGCCACAGCAGGGCCAGCGGCGGAAGGCCGGCGGCCTCCAGCGCGGCCCCGAGGGCGGCGACGGCATGGTCGCGCGGCTGGCCGGGCACCGGCACGAGGCGCAGCAGGCTGTGGTCGCGCCCCGTCGGCTCCGGCGGCAGGGCGGCCACGACACAGGCGCCCGGCGCGGCGCCGGCGGCCAGGAAGGGCAGGGCGGCGACCACCTGCAGGCGGGGGGCCTGCATCCGGGTCCACCAGGCCGCCTCGGCCGGCTCCTCCTCGCGCGGGACCGGCAGCACCGCCAGGCTGGCCTCGCCCCGCTCCAGCGCGGCCAGGGCGAGGCAGGGGGTGGGATGGGGACGCAGCGGCGTGAGCCCGCCGAAATGGCCGCGCGCCAGCCCGGCCAGCGCCTCTCCGGGCGCCACGGCCACCGAGAAGGGACCCTGCTGCGCCAGGGAGGCGGCAATGATCTCGCGCCAGACCCGCAGCACCACTGTCCGCCGCAGGGCGCCGCGGTTGCGGGCCAGCAGGCGGCGCAGGATCGCCGCCTCGCGCCCCGGGCGGAAGATGGCGCCGCCGCCCTTCGCCCGCCCGCCGGCCATCTCCGCCACCAGATCGGCGCGGCGCATCAGCAGATCGTGCAGGGCATCGTCGAGGGTGTCGATCCGGGCGCGCAGCGTGGCGAGGTCCGTCGCCGCGGGCGGCGCGGAGGAGGCCGGGAGCGGCGCGGCGGGCGGCGGTTCGGCGGTCGGATCACGCATCGGCCGCCAGCAATAGAGCCCCCCCGCCCCGCCGCCAAGCCGGAAGCCATCCGGCCCCGCTGGAGCCGGCGGCGGGATCGGGCATGATGGACCTGAGGCGCCCGCCATCTTATTGCTTGCGGCATCATGAGTCAGGCGCAGCCGATCCCTTCGATGCCCGCCGCCCCCGGCGCTTCCGTGGCGCACCGCCATGTCCGCTTCCCCGAGGGGCTGGCGCTCGACTGCGGGGCGGTCGTCGCCCCCATGGACGTGGCCTACCGCACCTATGGCCGGCTCAACGCCGCACGCAGCAATGCCGTGCTGGTCTGCCATGCCCTGACCGGGGACCAGTACCTGGCCGAGCGGCAGCCGCTGACCGGCAAGCCCGGCTGGTGGGAGGCGATCGTCGGGCCCGGCCGGCCGATCGACACCGATCGCTACTTCGTCATCTGCGCCAATGTGCTGGGCGGCTGCATGGGCTCGACCGGGCCGCGCAGCCCGCGCGACGGGACGGAGGATGGCGAGCCCTGGGGCATCGACTTCCCGCCCGTCACCATCCGCGACATGGTGCGCGCGCAGCGGCTGCTGGTCGGGCATCTCGGCATCGACCGGCTGCTGGCCGTGGTCGGCGGCTCGATGGGCGGCATGCAGTGCCTGGAATGGGCGGCGACCTTCCCGGAGATGGTGCACGCGGCGGCGCCGATCGCGACGGCGACGCACCACAGCGCGCAGAACATCGCCTTCCACGAGGTCGGCCGCGCCGCCATCCATTCCGACCCGGACTGGCGGGGCGGCCGCTACTGGGAGGATGGGCGGATCCCGGCCAAGGGCCTCTCCGTCGCGCGCATGGTGGCGCATATCACCTATCTCTCGGAGCAGGCGCTGACGCGGAAGTTCGGCCGCCGGCTGCGCGGCGCCTCGGCGCTGAACTTCCTCGAGGATGTCTTCGAGGTGGAGAGCTACCTCCGCCACCAGGGCAGCACCTTCGTCCGCCGCTTCGACGCCAACAGCTACCTCACCATCACCCGGGCGATGGACTATTTCGACCTCGCCGCCGAGCATGGCGGGGATCTGGCCGCCGCCTTCCGCGGCACCCGCACGCGCTTCTTCGTGGCGAGCTTCAGCTCCGACTGGCTCTTCCCCACCAGCGAGAGCCGGCAGCTGGTCCGGGCGCTGAACGCGGCGGCGGCCAATGTCTCCTTCATCGAGATCGACTCCGACAAGGGCCACGACGCCTTCCTGCTCGACGAGCCGGAATTCCACGCGGCGCTCGGCGGTTTCCTGCGCGGGGCGGCGCGGAAGCTGGTACTCTGAGCGCTCTCCCCAGCCGGAACCCTCAGACCGGACGCGGCCGGCCGGGCCGGCCCATGGCGCAGTCGAGCGCGGCCCGGTCCCACCGGCCGAGATCGGCCGCCGCGGCATAGCTGCTCTCCAGGAATTCGAGCAGCAGCGCCGCCGGGTCGGCGGCCTGGCGCACCGCCTCGTAGGGCAGCAGGAACTCGCCGAGCCCGGTGTCGAAGCGCGCCGTCGCCGGCCGCACGGCCGCCGCAGCGAAACCCTCCGGCGCGGGATAGGCGTAGGAATAGAAGGCCGGCTCCTCCACCCCGCCGCCGCCCGGCCAGAAGCCGGCGGAGGAGACCTGGTGGCTGTAGGCCTCGCGCGTCACCGGGTCGGGCAGGCCGGGCACCCCGCCCGGATGCGGCGGCGCGGCGCGGCCGGAGAAGCGCGTCACCGCCAGGTCGAAGCTGCCCCAGAAGAGATGCACCGGGCTGACCTTGCCGAGGAAGCCGGTGCGGAACTGCCGGAACACATGGCTGACCGAGAGCAGGGCCCGGTGGAAGCGCGCCACCGCGGCGGCGTCGTAGGGGCGGGGCGCGGTGTCCTCGGTGAAGCGGACGGGATCGGGAACCTCATTCGGGATGCCATGGAACTGCGCCGTGCCGCCAAGGTAGCGCAGCATCTCCAGCAGCCGGGCATGGAACGCCGCGACCGACATCGGCCCCAGCGCGAAGCGCGCCTCCCGCCCGTCCGCCGCCTGGCCCCAGGCGGCATGGCCGGTCAGGTCCAGCCCCAGGGTGATGCCGCCGGGCCCGTCCGGCACCGGGCCGGTGGTGAGGCCGCGTGTCTCCGGATAGAGGGTGGCGTGCCAGGAATGGTTGACCCAGGGCGCATGGGCGAGCCGGTACTTGCCGAGGACCTGGCAGTAGAGGTGAAGCGCGGCGCAGGTCTCGCGCCAGGACGCATAGGGGATCTCGGGCCAGTTGTCGTCCGACATGGTGCCGCCTCCTGTTGCCGGGGCAGGCTGGATGTCCGGAGGGGTGGCTGTCCATTCACGGCTGCCTGACCTGCGCCCCCCTCCGCAGCGCCGCCAGCACGCGCTCCGGCGTCGCCGGCAGGTCGAGCCGTGGCGTTTCGCCGAGTGGCGAGACCGCATCGCGCAGCGCGTTCCAGACGCAGGTCGCCAGCAGCAGCGGCGGCTCCCCCACCGCCTTGGAGCGGAAGATGGTGTTGGCCCGCGCCGGACTGTCCTCCAGCAGCCGCAGGTGGAAGGCCTTCGGCATCTCGCGCGAGCCGGGGATCTTGTAGGTGGAGGGGCCCAGGGTGCGGAGCCGCCCCGCCGCGTCCCACCACAGCTCCTCGCAGGTCAGCCAGCCCATCCCCTGCAGGAAGGCCCCCTCGATCTGCCCGCGGTCGATGGCCGGGTTCAGCGAGCGTCCGCAATCCTGCACGAGATCGGCGCGGGTGACGCGGTACTCGCCGGTGAGGGTATCGACCAGCACCTCGGCGAAGGCGGCGCCGTAGGAGAAGTAGAAGAAGGGCTCGCCGCGCATCGCCACCGGGTCCCAGTGGATGTCGGGCGTCCTGTAGAAGCCGGTGGCCGAGAGGCTGACGCGCTGCGCCCAGCACTGCTGCGCCAGCTCGCCGAAGTCCATGGCGTGGTTGCCGGCGGTGACGCGGCCATCGGCGAAGCGCAGCGCCGCCGCCTCCACCTTCCACAGCGCGGCGGCGACGGCGGCCATGCGGGCGCGGATGGCGGAGGCCGCCTGATGCGCCGCCCAGCCGTTCAGGTCGGAGCCGGTGCTGGCGGCGGTGGGCGCGGTGTTGGGCACTTCGGCGGTGGAGGTGGCGGTGATGCGGATGCGCTCCACCTCGACGCCGAACACCTCGGCCACCACCTGGGCGATCTTGATGAACAGGCCCTGGCCCATCTCGGTGCCGCCATGGTTCAGGCGGATCGAGCCATCGGTGTAGACATGCACCAGCGCGCCCGCCTGGTTCATCGCCATGATGCCGAAGGAAATGCCGAAGGCGAGCGCGAAGCCGCCGAGGCCCCGGCGGAGCGTCGGATGGGCGGCGTTGAAGGCATCGATCTCCGCACGGCGCGCCTCCCAGTCCGCGTCGCGCCGCGCCTCGGCCCAGACGCGGCGGATGAGGTCGCCCTCCAGCGCCTGGCCATAGGGGGTCTCAGCGCCATTCGGCCCGCCGGCGAAGTTCCGTTCTCGCAACGAATCGACCGGGACGCCCAGCGCGCGGGCGGCGCCGTGCAGCACGTCCTCCATCAGTAGCGCGCCCTGCGGCCCGCCGAAGCCGCGGAAGGCGGTGTTGCTGACGGTGTTGGTCCTGCAGGCGAGGCCGGTGATCCGCACCGCCGGCACGTCATAGGCGTTCAGCGCATGGGTCACGGCGCGGAAGATGACGCCGCCCGAGAGATCCAGGCTGTGCCCGCCATCGGCGGCCAGCGTCGCGTCCAGCGCGAGGACGCGGCCCCGCGCGTCGATCCCGGCCCGCCAGCGGTAGAGGAAGGGATGGCGCTTGCCGGTCGCCGCCATGTCGGCGCGGCGGGAGAGGCGCAGCTTCACCGGCCGCCCGGTCAGCCGGGCCGCCAGGGCGGCGGCGGCGGCGATCCAGGAGGCGTTGCTCTCCTTGCCGCCGAAGCCGCCGCCCATGCGCCGGCACTGCACCGTGATCCGGTTGTAGTCGCAGCCCAGCACGCGGGCCGCGATGTGCTGCACCTCGGTCGGGTGCTGGGTGGAGGAATGCAGGAGGAGATCGCCATCCTCGCCGGGGATGGCGAGCGCGATCTGACCTTCCAGGTAGAAATGCTCCTGCCCGCCGCAGCGGAACTCGCCCTGGATGCGGCGCGGCGCGGCGGCCAGGGCCTCCTCCCAGTCGCCGCGCGCGATCACCTGGGGCGGCATCAGCAGCGCCCCTTCCTCCAGCGCCGCCTCGATGGAGAGGATGGGCGGCAACTCCGCGATCTCCGGCCGCAGCGCGGCGGCGCCGGCCAGGGCCGCGTCGCGCGTGGTCGCGACCACCAGGGCCAGCGGCTGGCCCCAATGCGCCACATGGCCCGTGGCGAAGAGCACCTCCGCCGCCTTGCCGCTGGGCGAGATGTCGTTGCGTCCCGGCACCTCAGCCGGCCCGAAGGCGGCGACCACCCCCGGCACGGCGCGGGCCGGGGCCAGGTCGAGCGGCGCCAGACTTCCATGCGCCACCGGGGAGAGGGCCAGGGCGGCGTGCAGCAGGCCAGGGGGCTCGGGCAGGTCGTCGAGGAACCGGGCCTCGCCGGTGGCGTGGCGCAGCGCGCTGTCCTGGCGCAGCGCGGCGCCCATGCCGGTCCGGCTCGGGGGCGGGGTGTCCATCAGCCTTGCACCTCGAGCATCAGGTCGGGCCGGGCGGCGCGCCAGTAGAGCCGCCGCAACAGGCCCTGCGCGCCCCGCATCCGGTACGCCGCGCTGCCGCGCCAGTCGTCGCGCGGCGTGAGGTCGCGCGCCAGGGCGGCGGCGGCGGCCTCGAAGCTGGCCTCGGCCAGCGGCGCGGCAACCAGCGCGGCCTCGGCGGCGGGGGCGTGGGTGGCGGTGGCGGCCATGCCCCCGAAGGCCAGCCGCGCCCCGTCGATGACACCCTCCCCGAGCCGTAGCAGGAAGGCGGCGGAGACGGCGGAGATGTCCTGGTCGTGCCGCCTGGAGAGCTTCTCGCAGGCCAGGATCGCGCCGGCGGGCGGGCGGGGCAGGTCGATGGCGGCGATGATCTCGTCCGGCGCCAGGGCGGTCCGGCGATAGCCGGTGAGGAAATCCGCCACCGGCAGGCGCCGCTCGCCGCGGGCGGCGGAGGCCAGCACCAGCTCCGCGCCGAGGGCCAGCATCGGCGGCAGGGCGTCGCCGATCGGCGAGGCGGTGCCGAGATTGCCGCCCAGCGTGCCCATGCCGCGGATCTGCCGCGAGCCGAGGCGGCGGAGATAGGCGGCGAGCGGCGCCAGATCGGGCAGGGGCGCGATGGCCTTCAGCAGCCGGGCATAGGTGACGCCGGCGCCGATGCGCAGCCGGCCGGGATGCACCGCCAGCGCCTGCAGCTCCGCCACTCCGGAGAGGCCGAGGATGCGCCCCGGCCTTTCCCGGTGTTCGGAGACGCGCAGGCCGAGGTCGGTGCCGCCGGCCAGCAGCCAGGCCTCCGGGTGAGCGGCACGCAGCGCCAGGGCCTCGGCCAGGCTGGCCGGGCGGTGGAAGACCTGGCCGGGCGCGATGAACTCGGCGCTTTCCACGGGGGGCGGGGAGGGCGGCGGCGCCCCGTCATCGGTGAGGGATTCGAGCACCGCCAGGATCGGCCGGTAGCCGGTGCAGCGGCAGAGATTGCCGGCCAGCGCCTCATCGGCCGCCCCGCCCTCCCGCGCATGGGCCCAGGCGGACATGACGATGCCGGGGGTGCAGAAGCCGCATTGCGTGGCGTCGCCCTCCGCCATGGCGCGCTGCACCGGATGCGGCGCCGCGCCCCCGCCCAGCCCCTCGACCGTGCGGATCGCCCGGCCATGCATCTGCCCGAGCAGGGCCAGGCAGGCATTGACCGGGATGCGGCTGCCATCCGCCTCCTCGAGCACCACGGTGCAGGCGCCGCAATCGCCCTCGGCGCAGCCTTCCTTGGTGCCGGGCAGCCCCGCGCCGTCAGGGGCGCGCAACCAGTCCAGCAGGGTGAGGCCGGGGGGCGTGGCGGGCGGCAGGCGGCGAGGTTCGCCGTTGAGGAGGAAGGCGATGCATCCGGTCATGCCCGGAGCGAAGCAAAAGCCGGGCCGGCCCGTCTAAGGAAAACGGAAGGGCCGGGGCCTGCGCGGCCCGGGCAGCAAAAAGCCCGGCTGGGGGGCCGGGCTTCGGGGACGACCGCCGTCAGGGCGCGCCGCTTACCAGCGGCCGTAGGAGCCGAGGCTCAGGCTGTTGCGCTCGCCCCAGCTGTTCCACTGGCTGAAGCTGGAGGCGGTGTCGGCACGGAAGGCATCCTCGCGCAGCCGCTCGTTGATCGGGGCGGTCTTGCGGGCGTCGGTCTCGGCGATGGTCTGCTTGCGATCGAACATGCTGGCCTCCTTGCTGCAGACATAATTGGGGCAAGCCGCCGCCACATTCCAGCCTTAATCCCGCCCGAACGCCATTTTTGCGCCGTATTCACGCGGCTGTGACACCGTGGACGGGGAGAAAGGCCTTTTGGAACAAAGGCATGGTGGTGTCCCGCCTTGCGGCCGAATTATGGCTAAGCCTACGGAGATGGCCGGGCGCCCCTTTATGTGCCACGAGATTGCAACCTGAGGCGGATGATTTCTGATTCGACTCGCTCACCGCGTGCGTTCGCCGCAAAGCTTGCCTATCATGCGCCGCCGCCGATCGATGGAGCCGGAACTGCCAATGGCCGAATTGCTGCGTGAGCCCGAGCGCGACCGCCTGATCGCCTTCATGGAGCGCCGCCTGCTGCGGGCCGCGCCCCTGGACGGGCTTGCCGTGCCGGCGCTGCGGGAGACGCACCTGCCCTTTCCCACCTCCGAATGGTGCTGGACCGCCGACAGCGCCGCCGCGGTGGAACTGCTGGCGCAGCCGGAACTGCGGCGCAAATGGGGCCATCTGGCCGATGACCTGACGGAGTTCCTCCTCGCCATGGGCCGCGGGGAGCTGCTGCTGCGCCGCCTGGCGCCCCCGGAATGCGTGGTGCAGCAGGACGACCCGCGCGACTTCCTGATCCTGACCGGTACCCACAGCTTCCAGGGCGATCTCTCGCGCGGCCTGGTGCGGCAGTCGGTGCGCGGCGGCCCGGCGCAGCGCGAGCTGCGCCACACGGGGCATCTCGTCGAGTTCCGCCTCGGCCGGCAGCGGCACTGCCTGGATGTGGAGGACAGCATCGTCGAGCACGGGTTGCTGACCCGCCCCGATGGCGCCGTCCTGTTCCACGAGAGCCTGCTCAAGGTGCCGGCCGGCCTGCTGCGCCGGTCGGAGAGCGTGGTCGGCCGGCTGCGCTACGAATACAGCATCAGCGCCACGGACCCGCGCCTGATGCTCGCCGTCACGCTGCGCGCGGAGCCGGGCGTCAGCCTGTCCGACATCCGCCTGACCACCGCGCTCGACGAACTCTCCGGCGAGGCGCGACGGCCGATCCGGCAGGTGGTGCTGGGCGACGCCGCCGGTGCCGCGCTGCGCACCGCGCCACTGCCCGAGGACGGCCTGGTCACCTTGGCGGAGGGCGCGGTCGGCCTCATCAGCATGGTCGAGGAGGCGCCTCCCGGCACCGCCAACGGCATCCACCTGCACCCGCTGGCGCCCGATGCGGTGTTCAGCGTCAAGGCGCAGGCCCGGAGCGGCCGCCTGCACTGGCTGCTGACCCGTCACGCCGTGCCGCGCCTGGAGGAGGGGCAGGCCTTCACGCTGCGCGAGGCGCGGCTGATCACCGCCGGCACGCAGCCGGGCGCCACCGCCGCCTATGCCGCCATGCTGCACGATCCCGGCCTGCTCGGCGGGCGCGACCCGGGGCTCACCGCCGATGTCGGCACGGCGCTGAACGCGATGGCGACGCAGATCCTCCACGCCCGGCACGGCAGCTACGAGCCGCCGCTGCCGCCCGGGCGCCTGGCGGCGATGCAGGCCTGGTACGACCGCCACCTCACCGCCTTCTTCGCCGGCCTCGGCGGCCATGGCGCGGCGGCGGACCCGGCGCGCGGCTACCTGCGCGCCCTGGCCTTCGCCCTGGTCTCGCTGGACACCATGCAGCGCGCCACGGGCGATGGCCGCTACACCGCCCTGATCGAGCGTGGCCTGGCGCTGATGCTGCCGCTGCAGCGCCCCGACGAGGATGGCGGCGCCTTCGCCGATCTCGGGCAGATGCCCTATCTGGACTGCCACGCCGCCGCGATGCTGGCGCTGGCCCGGCTGCTGCCCCAGCGCCCCGATCCGGTCCTGCAGACGGCGCTGCGGCGCGCCATCGCCGCGCTCCGCCTCGGCAGCGTCGATGTCGCGCTGGGCGAGGGGCGGCGGCACAACCTCGACACGCCCTTCGTGCGCGGCCGGCTCCCCGGAGGCGGGGGCGGGGGGGCGGCGCCGGGGCCGTGGGAGGATGATGGCGGCTTCTGGTCCTTCAAGCTCGGCCTGCTGATGCGGGCGCTGAGCGCCGCGCGGCTGGCGCGCGAGGCCGGCGCCCTGCCGCTGGAGACGGCCGAGCTGCAGCGCCTGCAGACGCTGTACGAGGCGAGCTTCCGCGCCCTGCGCGGCCGGGTGCGGGATCACCAGGGCTGCCTCGAGGTGCTGACCAGCCCGCTGGCCGGGGAGGGCAATGCCGCCACCCAGCCGGTGGTGATGCTCGGCCTGCTCGCGCCCGATGCCGCCATCCTCGGCATCGGCACGCGCCGTCCCGTACCGGCCTGAGGGCCGAGGAAGGGGGGGCGGGGCTTCCCAGCCACCCCCGGTGCGGCCCATAGGCTCCGCCTCATGCCGTCACACCGCTCACCGAGTCTCCTGCCGCTGCTGGCCTTCCTGCTGGCCCTGGCGGGTTGCGCCACCCCGCCCGCCGCACCGCCGCGCGAGGCACCGCTCTCCTATCCGCCGAGCGTGCGGGAGCGCATCCTGCGCATCGCCGAGGCGGAGTGGCGGGACTGGGGCGGCATCGTCCTGGAGGCCGAGGCCCAGGCCGCCACCCCGCGCGAGGAGGACCACCCCACCCCCGGCGCCGCGCGCCCCGCCGAGAGCGACCCGCTGAACTTCCCGCGCGTCCTGGCCTATTGGCGCGCCGTGGACGACGCGGAGGCGGCCGGCGCCGTCGCCCGCAACCGGGCGCGCTACGCCACCCTGCTGGCGGCGCCCGGCGCGCCCTCCGGCCTCTGGTCCGAGCCCGCATGGTCGGCGGCCTTCATCAGCCATGTCATGCGGAGCGCCGGGCTCGACCGCCGCGAGTTCCCACCCTCCGCCGCGCATGCCTTCTACATTGACGCCCTGCTGGCCGACGCCATGGCCTTCCCCGGACACGCGCCCTTCCTGCCGCGGGACTGGGCGGCCTATGCGCCACGGCCGGGCGACCTGGTCTGCGCCGACCGCTCGGCGCGGCCGCTGCCGGACTGGCGCGCGCGCCTCCCCGAGGCCGGCCGCTTCCGCCCCATGCATTGCGACATCGTGCTCGCCGCCGGGCCGGGAGAGGTCGCGGCGGTCGGTGGCAATGTGCGCGACGCGGTGACCCTGTCACGCTTCCCGGCCGATGCGGCGGGGCGGCTGTTGGCGCGGCGGGGCGGGGGGCCTACATGGTTTGCCGTCTTCGAGAACCGACTGGGGCGCCTGCCCCCCTGGAATGCCATCCCGGCCCTCGCCGCCAACCGGAGTTCCGCCTGGTGACCGATCTTTTCGAGCCTCTCGCCCTGCGCGGCGTCACGCTGCGCAACCGCATCGGTGTCGCGCCCATGTGCCAGTATTCCTGCGCGCCGGACGGGCTGCCGACGGAGTGGCACCTGGCGCATCTGCACAGCCGCGCCATCGGTGGCGCCGGGCTGGTGATCACCGAGGCGACGGCGGTCGCGCCGGAGGGGCGCATCACCCCGGCCGATCTGGGCCTCTGGAGCGACGGGCACCTTCCCGGCCATGCCCGGCTGGCCCGCGCCATCGCCTCGACCGGCGCGGTGCCGGCCATCCAGCTCGCCCATGCCGGGCGCAAGGCCAGCTCCGCCGCGCCCTGGATCGGCGGCATGGCGCGCGAGCATGGCTGGCAGGCGCTCGGTCCCAGCGCCCTGGCCATGCCGGGGATGGACACGCCGCGCGCCATGACCGAGGCGGATATCCACCGCGTCATCGAGGACTTCGCCGCCACGGCGCGGCGCGCCATCGCCGCCGGCTACCGGCTGATCGAGATCCACGCGGCGCATGGCTATCTGCTGCACAGCTTTCTCTCGCCGCTCTCCAACCAGCGCAATGACGGCTGGGGCGGCGATTTCGCCGGCCGCACCCGGCTGCTGCGCGAGGTGGTCTCGGTGGTGCGCGCCGCCATCCCGGACGAGGTGCCGCTGGCCGTCCGCTTCTCCCACACCGACTGGATCGAGGGCGGCTGGAGCACGGAGGAGACCGTGGCGCTGGCGCGCGAGCTGAAGGCGGCGGGCGTCGACCTCGCCGACGTCTCCTCCGGCGGCGTGCTGCCGGCCGAGATCCCGATGGGCCCGGGCTACCAGGTGCCGGGTGCCGCGGCCGTGCGCGCCGGCACCGGGATCGTCACCGCGGCGGTCGGCCTGATCACCGAGCCGCAGCAGGCCCAGGCGATCCTGGACGAGGGCAAGGCGGACCTGATCCTGCTGGCGCGCGAGCTGTTGCGCGACCCCTACTGGCCGATGCGCGCCGCCGCCACGCTGGGCCGGATGGAGGCGATGCAGATGCCGCCGCAGTACGACCGCGCCTGGAACAGCCGCAACAAGACGCGGATCGACCTCGCCGTGGCGGAGCCGCTGCCGCCGCTGTGACGGCACCCGGGGACAGCGCGTCGCTGGCCGGGCGGCCGGAGGCGGTGGCCGCCGCCCTGCCCGGGCTGATCGGCCGCGTCGCCGCGCGCTATGCCGGCGCCTCGCGCTACAGCCGGGGCTTCGTGCCGCGCAAGCTGCGCCACGATCCGGCGACCGCCGCCATCCTGGCGCGCGCCGCCGCGGTGGGCGGCTTCGGCGCCGTCACCGATCTCGGCTGCGGCCGCGGGCAGCTCACCCTGCTGCTGCTGGAGGCCGGGCTGGCGCGCAGGGCGGTGGGGCTCGACCTGCTGGCGGACCAGGTGGCGGAGGCAGGCGCCGCCGCCGCCGGCCTGCCGGCCCGCTTCCTGGCCGGCGACCTGGCCCGGCCGGAGGTCCAGGCGGCCCTGCCCGGCGCCGACACGGTGATGATCATCGACGTGCTCTACCTGCTGCCACCCGCCGCGCAGCTCGCCCTGCTGCGGCGGGCCATGCCGATGGCGGGCCAGCGGCTGGTGCTGCGCGTCTTCGATCCCGAGCGCGGCTGGCGCAGCCGCTTCGGCCGGGGGATGGAGCGGGTGAACGCGCTGCTGCGCGGCGAGCCGCGCGCGCTGGTGGCGCCGCTGCCGCTCGGCGCGCTGGAGGCGGTGCTGGACGAGGGGGACTTCGCCGTCACGCGGCAGCCCTGCTGGGGCGGGCTGCCCTTGCCGAATGTGCTGCTGCTGGCTGAAAAGCGGGCTTGAGGCGGCGGGCCGCTCCGGGGCAAAGGAGAGGCCGCGCCGCCCCCAGCTCCCAGCCCCCCCCGGACCCCGGACGATGATCGAGATCCCGCCCCGTATCGTCATCGCCGAGGAGGAGCTGCGGGAGAGCTTCGTCCGCGCGTCCGGGCCGGGCGGGCAGAACGTCAACAAGGTCTCCACCGCCGTGCGGCTCAGCCTCGATGTCCTGGCCTCGCCCGGCATCCCGCCGGCGGTGAAGGACCGGCTGGCGCGGCTGGCCGGGCGGCGGATGACGCCGGCCGGGCTGCTGGTGATCGCGGCGCAGCGCTTCCGCTCGCTGGAGCAGAACCGGCAGGATGCGCGGGAGCGGCTGATCGCCCTGCTGCGCGAGGCGGCGGTGCCGCCGGCGCCGCGCGTCGCCACCCGCGTCTCGCGCACCCAGAAGCGCAAGCGCGTGGAGGAGAAGAAGGTGCGGGCGGGCGTGAAGCAGATGCGGGCGCGGCCGGCCCCGGAGTGAGCCGGCCCTCCGCTCAGGCCACCGGGTCCGCGGCCGCGACGGGTCCCAGCACCTCGTCCACCGTGCCATCGGCGACGATACGGCCGGATTCGAGCCGGATCACGCGGCTGCACCAGCGGCGCACCACGCCCATGTCGTGCGTGGCGATCACCAGGATGTCGGCCCCCTCCACCAGGCGGGTGAGCCGCGCCTCCGCCTTGCGCATGAAGTCGGCGTCGCCGGCCATGAACCACTCGTCCATCAGCAGGATCTGCGGCGTGATGGCGGTCGCCATGGCGAAGGCGAGGCGGATGTTCATGCCGGCGGAATAGCCGCGCGTCGGCACGTCGAGGAACTCGCCGAGGCCGGAGAACTCGGCGGCATCGGCCTCCAGGGCGGCGATGCCGGCCTCGTCCATGCCCCGGTAGAGGCCGCGCAGGCGGATGTTCTCGCGTCCCGTGCTGTCGGAATCCATGCCGGCGGCGGGGTCGATCAGCGAGCCGATCTCGCCCTCGACGGAGAGTTGCCCCGCCACCGGCTCATAGATGCCGGCGATGGTGCGGAGCAGGGTGGTCTTGCCGGCGCCATTGGTGCCGATCAGCGCCACGCGCTCGCCGCGGGTGATCTCGAAGTTGAGGTCGCTCAGCGCCGAGACGACGACGCGGTTCGATTCGTCGGTCTTGACCCGGATGGCGGCCTTGGCCAGCAGCCGCTTCTTCAGGCTGCGGGCGGCGAGGTGATAGAGCGGGAATTCGATGCGCAGGCCGCGCGCGGAGATATTCGCCACCGGATCAGACCCAGAATGCCACGCGGTTGCGGAAACGGACGAAGAAGACGAGGGCGATCGCGGCCAGGACCGAGGAATAGATCAGCGCGGCGACCCAGGTCATCAGCGTGCCGCCGCCCTCGACCAGCGGGCCGCGCAGCATCTCGAGCAGCGTGTAGAAGGGGTTCAGCGGCAGCCAGACCGCCTTGTCGCCGAGCGATTCCGGCTTCCAGATCACCGGCGTCATGAAGAAGGCGAGCTGCATGAAGTTGGTGACGATCGGCCCGATGTCGCGGAAGCGGGCGCAGATCATGCCGAGGAAGAGCGTGATGGTGAAGGCGTTCAAGGCCAGCACGGCGAGGCCCGGCACCACCAGCAGCAACTCCCAGCCCGGCCAGTGGCCGACCAGCAGGAAGACCACCAGGATCAGCGGCAGGCTGTGCGCCGCCGTCACCGCGTTGCGGAAGACGCAGCGGAGCACATGGGTGGTCAGGGGCAGGCGGAGCTGGCGGATCACCGCCTCGGCGCTGCTGAGGCTGGTCGTCGCGTCTCCCACCAGCGTCGCCAGGGCCTGCCAGGTGACCAGGCTGGCCGCGAGGTGCGGCAGGTAGTTGCCGAGCGCGATGCCGAAGAGCTGCGAGTAGAGCAGGCCGAGGCCGAGCAGCATGGCGGCGGTCGAGAGCGTCACCCAGAAGGGGCCGATCACCGAGCCGCGGTAGCGGTTGCGCAGGTCCAGCCGGGCCAGGGCCCAGGCCAGGCGCCAGGCGGCGAAGCCGTCGCGCAGATCGGCCATGGCCCGCCCCGCCCGGTCCGGCCGGTTGGCGTCGATATGATAGGTGGGGGAGACCGCGTGCTGCATGGCCGCGGCTCTATACACCGCAAGGCGGGCCGACCGCCATCCCGGGTCGCCGGGACGGCGGTCGCCGCCACGATCCTGCTTCGGCGCCTTACTTCGGCCCGCCGTAGCTCGCGCCCATGGCGCTGGCCGGCGGCGGGAAGGCGCCCGGGGGCGGGCCGCCGGCGGCGCGGGAGAGGCGGGTGCGGTCGCCGCGCGCGATCACAACACGGTCATTGACCTGCAGCCCTTCCTCGTTGGTCTGGACCACGGAGATGTCGCCGCCCTGATCCTCGCGGACGAAGAACTCGACCGCGTTGCCGCCGCTGACGCCGCTGCCGATGGCGTTGCCGGCGAGGCCGCCCAGCACGGCGCCGCCGAGGCCCGCCAGAGCATTGGAGCGCCAGTCGCCGCCGATGAAGCTGCCGGCCACGCCGCCGGCGACGGCGCCGGCCGCCGTGCCGATGCCCGAGCCGCTCCCCTGCACATGCACGGGCCGCATGCCGATGATGGTGCCGAAGGACACGGACGCCGCGCGTCCCATGGAGGCGCTGGAGAAGCTCGAGCCGGACTGCTGCGGGGCGCAGGCGGAGACGGCGCCGCCGATCAGCAGCGCGGCGATCCCGGCGCGGAGCACGGGGCGGGCAGCCAGAGCGCGGAGGAAGTGATGAGGCGCGGCCATGTGATCTTTCCTGACGAATCGAGGGACATCGGCGCACCGCCGCCGCGACGGCGGGCCTGCGGCGGGCCGGAGAAGCAGGCCGCGCCGCCGGGCGAGACATGGCGCTTTTCGCGCGATCTTGCCAGAGGGGTTGCCAGAGGGCTTGCCATGGGGCTTGCCGAGCCGGAGGCAGGGCTGCAGGCCGGCGGAAGGGCGGCCATCGCCTCCGGGCGCGGAAGGACGGCGCAGACGAGGCTTGCGCTAGCCTCCTGTATCCTTTAGCGGTTTGCGCGTACGTGTCGTATTGAAACCAGCACCGGGTTGTACCCTGGATTCGCAGGCGTGGGGGCGCAGGCGGTCCGTCATCAGGGGTGCTTCGCGTTGCCTGACGGAGAACTGGGGATGACTCCGTTCCAATCTGCTCGGATGACGCCGGGGGGGCGCATCCGCCTGCTGGCCACGCTGTCCATGGTGAGCCTTCTGGCCGCCTGCGGAAGCGCGCAGCAGGCCGGCCGGCCGATCTCGGCCAGCGCCGCGGCCCAGGCCGCGGCCTATCCACAACCATCCAGCTACGAGCCGCCGGGACCGTCGCACGATCCCTGGGGCCCCTATATCCGCGAGGCGTCGAAGCGGTTCGACATTCCCGAGCGCTGGATCCGCGAGGTCATGCGCCAGGAGAGCGGCGGCCGCGTCACCGCCACCAGCCCGGTCGGGGCCATGGGGCTGATGCAGGTCATGCCCGGCACCTACGCCGAGCTGCGCGCCCGCTACGGCCTGGGGGATGATGCCTATCATCCCTGGAACAGCATGATGGCCGGCACGGCCTATCTGCGCGAGATGTACGAGCTCTACGGCAGCCCGGGCTTCCTCGCCGCCTACAATGCCGGCCCGCGCCGCCTGGAGGACTACCTCTGGAACGGCCGCGGCCTGCCGGCCGAGACCCGCAACTACGTGGCCCGCATCGGCTCGCGTATCGGCGACACCCATCCGAACCGCCGCGCCGCGCCGGAAGTCTACGCGGCGGCCGAGATCCCGCTCAACATCCCGGCCGGCCCGCGCCGCGGCAACCAGGCGACCATGCTGGCGCTACGCGAACAGCGCAACGCGGTCGACCCCGGCATCAGGGTCGCCACCCTGCCGCCGGGCCCAGTGGTGCGGATGGACCCGATCCCGGATGGCTCGACCTATCCGGCCCCCGTGCAGCTCGCCAGCCTCGACGGCGCCGGCGGCGTGGTGCGGATGGATCCGATCCCGGACGGCTCCACCTACGCCCAGCCCGCCTACGCCCCGCCCGCCGCCTCCGCCCTGGCCGCCGGCACCGTGGTGCGGATGGACCCGATCCCGGACGGCTCCACCTATGCCAGCGCGCCGCCGGTGGCCGAGCCGCCGCCTCCGGCGCCCGCGCCGAGCCTGCTCGCCGCCGCGGTGACGCCGCGCCCGGCAGCGGCCGCGCCGGTCCAGGCCCGTGCCGAAGTGCCGACCAAGGCCCGCATCGCCACCGCCTTCTCCGAGCCGGCGCGTCCCGCTCCCGCCCCGAGCCTGGCCCGCAGCAGCGGCTTCAGCCTGGTCGGCACGGCGAACGCCGCCACGGTGGCGCCGCCGGCGAATGTGCTGCGTGCCCCGGCCAAGGCGACACCGGCCGCCGCGGTGGCCAGCGGCGGCGCCTGGGGCGTGCAGGTCGGCGCCTTCGCCAATGCCGCCCAGGCGCGCAGCGCCGCCAACGACGCGCGCGGCCGGCTGGGCGCGGCGGGCGCCAGGCCGGCGGTCGAATCGGTCGGGCAGGGCAATGGCACGCTCTACCGGGCCCGGGTCATGGGCCTGTCGCAGGCCAGTGCCCAGGCGGCCTGTGACAAGCTGCGCAGCCGCGGCGCCTGTCTGATCGTCTCGCCCTGAGGCATCGGGTGGCGGGAGCCGTTTCTCCCGCCACCCGTCCGGAAGGACAGCGCTTGTCCTCAGGCGCCCATCCTCAGGCGCCCATCCTCAGGCGATGCTGCTGCCGTCCGCCTTGAGCACCTCGCCCGCGAGGTAGAGGCTGCCGCAGATCAGCACCCGTCCGGGTTCCCCGGCCTCGGCGGCGATGGCGCGCAGCGCGTCCGCCACCCGCGGCCCGGGCCGGGCGCGGCCGCCACTGGCGGCGACGATGCCCTCCACCGGCACGGCGAGGTGCTGGCCCGGCTCGGCCACCGCCCAGAGGCCCTCGGCCAGTGGCAGCAGCGGCCGCAGGAAATCCTGCGAGGCCTTGCCCTGCTTCATCCCGACCACCAGGTGGCGCGGCCGGTCGGCCCAGGCCGGCAGGTGCTCGGCCAGCGCGGCGCCGCCGCCGGCATTGTGCCCGCCATCCAGCCACAGCTCCCAGCCCGGCGGCAGCAGCGTGGCCAGCGCGCCGTGCAGCTGTTGCAACCGGGCCGGCCAGGTGACGGTGGCGAGGCCGGCGGCGATCGCCGCCTCATTCAGCCAGGGCGGATCCCAGCCGCGCAGCGCGGCGATGGCGAGGCCGGCATTGTCGGCCTGATGCGGCCCCGGCAGGGCCGGTCGCGGCAGGTCCATGGCGCCGCCGGTATCGGCATAGCGCAGCCCGGCCTCGGTCCAGGTCACCGCCCAGTCCTGGCCGCGCACGGCGAGCCGCACCCCGAGCGCCTGCGCCACGTCCTCCAGCACCATCAAGGCCTCGGGCGGCTGCCGGCCGGTGGCGGCGGGCACGCCCGGCTTGAGGATCCCGGCCTTCTCGCCGGCGATCTGCGCCAGGCTGTCGCCCAGGAAATCGGTGTGGTCCAGGGAGATGCTGCTGATGGCGCAGGCCGCCGGGCGCTCGACCACATTGGTCGCGTCGAAACGGCCGCCGAGGCCGACCTCCAGCACCAGCAGGTCGGCCGGCACGCGGCTGAACAGCAGGAAGCCCACCGCCGTCGTCACCTCGAAGACGGTGATCGGCTGGCCGGCATTGGCCGCCTCCACCTCCTCCAACGCGGCGGCCAGGGCCTCGTCCGTGACCAGCGTGCCGGCCAGCCGATAGCGCTCGCGGAAGCGCACCAGATGGGGTGAGGAATAGACATGCACGCGCTGCCCCGCCGCCTCGGCGATGGCGCGCAGGAAGGCGCAGGTCGAGCCCTTGCCGTTGGTGCCGGCGACGTGCACCACCGGCGGCAACTTCCGCTCCGGATGGCCGAGCGTCGCCAGCAGGCGTTGCAGCCGCTCCAGGCTGAGGTCGATCAGCTTGGGGTGCAGGCTGTGCAGCCGCTCGATGATGGCCTCCGCGCGACTCACGCCGGCGGGGCTCCCTTCGCCGCCGCCGGGGATGACGCCGGCGCCTCCTCCGGCGCCCGGGCGCGCGGCGGCCCGGCCTGCGGCTCCGGTGCGCCCTCGGCCCCGGTCAGGGCGGCGCGGTCCGGCGTCGTCCCGGCGGTGACATCCCCCGCCACCGCCACCGCCACCAGGACCGGCTCGCGCAGCAGGGAGATCACGTGCGCCAGCGTCTCGCGCATGGCGCCGCGCTTCACCACCATGTCAAGGATGCCGTGCTCCAGCAGGTACTCGGCGCGCTGGAAGCCCTCGGGCAGCTTCTCGCGCACGGTCTGCTCGATGACGCGGGCGCCGGCGAAGCCGATCATGGCCCCCGGCTCGGCGATCTGGATATCGCCCAGCATGGCGAAGCTGGCGGTGACGCCGCCCGTGGTCGGGTCGCAGAGCACCACGATGAAGGGCAGGCCGGCCTCCTTCACCATCTGGCTGGCGATGACGGTGCGCGGCATCTGCATCAGGCTGACCGCGCCCTCCTGCATGCGGGCGCCGCCCGAGGCGGTGAAGACGATCAGCGGCGCGTCCTGCAGCACGGCGAGCTTCGCCGCGGTGACGATGGCCTCGCCGACGCCCGCGCCCATCGAGCCGCCCATGAAGCTGAACTCGAAGGCGGCGACGACGGCGCGGCGGCCCTCGATGGCGCCATGCGCCACCACCACGGCGTCATCCTGCCCGGCCTTGGCCTGCGCCTCCTTCAGCCGGTCGCCGTAGCGGCGCTGGTCGCGGAAGCGCAGCGGGTCGGCCGGCGCCTTCGGCAGCTCGATGCGCTGGAAGCCGGGATCGAGCGTGTACTCGACCCGCTTCAGCGCACCGACGCGGAGATGATGGCCGCAATGGGTGCAGACATGCAGGTTCCGCTCGAGGTCGCGGTGGAAGATCATCTGCTCGCAGGCCGGACATTTGTGCCAGAGGTTGTCCGGCACCTCCTTGCGGCCGAGCCATGTCTGGATCTTCGGCAGCGCCCATTCGCTGATCCAGTTCATGCGCGTCACCCCCTTGCGGACCTGGCGGAAAGGGGCGGTGGTAGGGCCGCCATCCTACCCTGGCAAGGGTCTCGCCGCGCCCCCGCGGTCTGGGCCGTCCACCCGCGCCGGGTCGCGGAACGCGACGGGCGCCGGAGGCCGGCCCCGCCGGCGCGTCAGTTCCCCGATTCCGCGGGGTCGCGCTGGCTGCCGACCACCCGCCGGGCCGCGGTCATGTGCAGCGCGGGCTGCACCGCGGCGGCGGCGGGGGGCAGGCGGGCATGGTCGAGCATGCCGCGCGCGATCTCCCGCTCGCCCATGATGGTCAGCGAGGCGCCGAGCTTCATCAGGTGCTCGACCTCGGCATCGGTATGGGCGCGGGCCAGGATGTCCAGCCCGGGATTGATCGCCCGCGCCTGCTCGACGACCTGCCCGGCGTGGAAGCTCTCGGGGATGGCGATGAAGAGGCGGTCGGCCTCGGCCAGGTTGGCGGCGGCCAGCACCGCCGGATCGGCGGCATTGCCCAGGATCGCCTCCATCCCATCCGCCCGCGCCGCCTCGACGCTCTCGCGCCGCTCCTCGATCACCAGCACCGGCTCGCCGGCACGGTGCAATCCCTGCCCGACCAGCCGCCCGACCCGGCCATAGCCGATCAGCACCGAATGATGCGCCAGGGCGGTGGGGCGGAGGTCGGTCGTCTGCTCCTCATCCTGGGACTCGGCGGGGGCTGGCTCCGCCGGCGCGGCGGGCGCGACGGGGGCGGGCGCCGCGGCGGCCATGACGGGAGCCGGCGCGGGCACCGGGGCGGGCGCGGCCGTGGCCTGGCGGGCGGCCGCCCGCGCCGTGACGCGGTCGATGATGATGAAGAAGAAGGGGTTGAACAGGATGGAGAGGATGGCGCCGGCCAGGATCAGGTCGCGCCCCTCGGCGGGCAGCATGTTCAGCGCCACGCCGAGCCCGGCCAGGATGAAGGAGAACTCGCCGATCTGCGCCAGGCTGGCGGAGATGGTCAGCGCCACGGTGTTCGAGCGGCCGAAGGCACGGACGATGGCCCAGGCGGCGATCGACTTGCCGACGACGATGATCAGGATGGTGCCCGCCAGGGCCGCCGGGGCGGTGGCGATGATGCTCGGATTGAACAGCATGCCGACCGAGACGAAGAACAGCACGGCGAAGGCGTCGCGCAGCGGCAGGGTCTCCTCGGCCGCGCGGTGGCTGAGCTGGCTCTCGGCCAGCACCATGCCGGCGAAGAAGGCGCCGAGGGCGAAGGAGACGTCGAAGAGGATGGCCGCGCCATAGGCGACGCCCAGCGCCACGGCCAGCACCGAGAGGCGGAACAGCTCGCGCGAGCCGGTATGCACCACCCAGTGCAGCACCCAGGGGATGACGCGGCGCCCGACGATCAGCATGACGGCGACGAAGGCGACGACCTTGGCGAGGGTGACCATCAGGATGCCGGCGAGGCCGAGATCGAGCCGCGCCGCCAGCGGCCCGCCGCCATCGCTCGGCGTGCCGTTCACCGCGCTGGCGATGGCCGGCAGCAGCACCAGGGCGAGGACCATGGCCAGGTCCTCGACGATCAGCCAGCCGACGGCGATGCGCCCGCGCTCGGTCTCGACGATGCGCCGCTCCTGCAGCGCGCGCAGCAGCACCACGGTGGAGGCGACGGAGAGGGCGAGGCCGAAGACGAAACCCTCGGGGATCGACCAGCCGAGCATCCAGGCCAGGCCCATGCCCATCAGCGTCGCGGCGCCGATCTGCACCACGGCGCCCGGCACCGCGATCTTGCGGACCGAGAGCAGGTCCTTGAGGGAGAAATGCAGACCGACGCCGAACATCAGCAGGATGACGCCGATCTCCGCCAGCTCGTTGGCCAGGCCCTGGTCGGCGACGAAGCCCGGCGTGAAGGGCCCGATGGCGACGCCGGCGAGAAGATAGCCGACAAGCGGGGAGATGCGCAGCCTCTGCGCGACCGCGCCGAAGATGAAGGCGAGCGAAAGCCCGGCGCAGATGGTGGCGATCAGCGGTCCGTGATGCATGCGTCTCCCTGTACGGGCTGGATCGGGCGTTGAAAGAGCGAGCGGTTGAATTCCGTTGCCGGAAATTAACTGCACGATCGCTCAATTTCAAGCTTTGTTCCTGCCGTTCAGGAGATTTTACGGAAATACTTCTATTCCGCCGGCAGCTCACGGCGTGGCCCGGCCGCCGGCCGGGCGCCGTCTCAGCCGCGCATGGCCGCTGTCAGCAGGCCGACATTGTGGCGGAACATCGCCTCGTAGCTCGGCGCCGGCCCGTCGGCGGAGGAGAGGGCATCGGCGTAGAGCCGGCCCTTGACCGTGACCCCCGCCTCCGCCGCCAGCCGGTTCAGCGTCGCCGGATTCGACATGTTCTCCAGGAACACCGCCGTGATCCCCTCGCGCTTCAACAGGCGGATCAGCCGGGCCACCTCGGCGGCCGAGGGCTCGGCCGCGGTGCTGACGCCCTGTGGCGCGATGAACCGCACGCCATAGGCCGCGCCGAAATAGCCGAAGGCATCGTGGCTCGTGACCACCACCTGGCGTGCCTCCGGCACGCGCCCGATCTCGGCCCGCACCCAGGCATCGAGGGCGGCGAGCCGGGCCAGGTAGGCCTCCGCCCGCGCGGCATGGCCCGCCGCCCCGGCGGGATCGGCCGCCTGCAGCCCGGCGAGGATGATCCGCACATAGGACTGGCCCAGGCGCAGATCCTGCCAGGCATGCGGATCGACCGCGTCATGATCGTGGCCGTGGCTGTGACCATGGCTGTGGCCGTGATCCGCGGGCCCGGCCTGGCGGGGCGTGATCCCCTGGCTGGCGGTGACGAGCCGCCCCTGCTGCCCGGCCGCGGCCAGCATGCGGTCCAGCCAGGGCTCGAAGCCCAGCCCGTTGCGGACCACCAGCCGGGCGGCGCGCAGGGCCTGGGCGTCGGAGGGGCGGGGCTGGAAGCTGTGGGCGTCCACATCGGGCCCGGCCAGGACGCGCACCGTCAGCCCGTCGCCGCCGACCTCCCGCAGCATGTCGCCCAGAACGGAGAAGGAGGCGACGACCGGAAGCGGTGCCGGTTGCGCCAGGGCGGCGCGCCCAAGAACAGGAAGGGCAAGGGGCAGCGCGACCAGGGCGCGGCGGGACAGCGGCATGAAGAGTCTCCAGAGAACGTTATAGCGTATCAATTCGCCCGAAATGGCGGGCCCGGCAAGCCCGCCCGGGCCGCGCCCTCAGCGCCGGCCGAAGATCTGCCGCAGCCAGCTCCAGAGGCCCTCCCCGGTGGCGCGGCGGCCAATCCGCTGCTGCGCCACATGCGGCCGGCGCGCCGGCGGCGGCAGGGCGCTGGCCATGGTGTGGCGGCCGGCATCGCGCGCGGCGACCAGGCGGCGCTCCAGCGCCGTCACCTGGGCCACCGCCTCGGGCGGCTGGCTGGCCAGCAGCCCCTCCACCGTGGCGGCCGCGTCCTCCCAGGCCTCGGCGCGGCGCAGCGCGTCGATCACCCGGACCGTCTGCTCGGCATCCAGCGGCGGGCCGCTGCGCCAGAGCGCCACCGCCTCCAGCCGCCAGCTGGCGGCGAGGTCGGGGCGGTTCATGTCGTCCGCCACCCAGGCGGCGTGCAGCGTCGCCTCCGCCGCGGCATGCAGCGCCCCGGTCTCCTCCAGCACATGCGCCCAGGCCAGGAAGCGCCGCGCCAGCAGCGGATGGCTGGTCTCGGTGATCAGCGCCCGGAAGGGCGCCGCCGCCACCGCCTCGGCCGCCGCCGGATGCGCCCGGCCGATGTCGGGCGCGGCATAGGAGCAGTGCGGGCACTGCTGCAGCCACCGCGCCATGGTGCCGCGCAACGGCTCGCCCGGCCGCAGGTCGAGGTCCGGGGCCTGCTCGGGGGGGCCGGGGCGGAAGGGCGGCTGGCGGCTCTCGCCGCCGCAGACGGCGCAGCGCAGGCCACCGGCCGGCCGGCCGGCCTGGGTGCCGGTCGAGGAGGGGCCGGTGGAGGAGGAGGGAGACGCCATTGGCCCAAGCTAGGCACGAAGCGGCCCGGCGCGAAGAGGCGGGCGCGCGCAAACGTTATGCCGCTCCCGAGATGGTGTTGCGCGGCAGCGGCCGAAGCGCCAAACATCCCGCCATGCCCCGCGGCGACCTCTTCCCCGATATCGCGCCCTACGAGACCGGCCTGCTGCCGCTTTCGGGCGGGCATGTCATGTACTGGGAACAGGTCGGCAATCCGCGGGGCCAGCCGGTGCTGTTCCTGCACGGCGGGCCGGGAGCGGGAGCAGGGGCCGTGCACCGCCGCTTCTTCGACCCGCTGCACTGGCGCATCATCATCTTCGACCAGCGCGGCTCCGGCCGCTCCCGCCCGCTCGGTGAACTCGCCGGCAATACCACGCAGGAGCTGGTGGGCGACATCGAGACCCTGCGCCGCTTCCTTGGCCTGGAGCGTTGGCTGCTCTTCGGCGGCTCCTGGGGTTCCACCCTGGCCCTCGCCTATGCCCAAGAGCATCCCGGGCGCGTGGCCGGCTGCGTGCTGCGCGGCGTCTTTCTCGGGCGGCGGCGGGAGGTGGACTGGTTCCTCTACGGGCTGCGCCGGGTCTTCCCCGATGCCTGGGAGCAGTTCGCCGAGCATGTCCCGCCGGCCGAGCGGGGCGACCTGCTGGCCGCCTATCTGCGCCGCCTGACCGACCCCGACCCAACGGTGCATTTCGCCGCCGCCCGGGCCTGGAGCCAGTATGAGGGGCTCTGCAGCACGCTGATGCCGAGCCCCGACACGGTGGCGAGCTTCGCCCAGGACCGCACGGCGCTCGGCCTGGCGCGTATCGAGGCGCACTACTTCGCGCATGACCTCTTCCTGCCGCCGGAGGGGCTGCTCGGGCGCATGGAGCGCATCGCCCACCTGCCGGCCGAGATCGTGCAGGGGCGCTACGACATGGTCTGCCCCGCCGAGAGCGCCTTCGACCTGACCGCCGCCTGGCCGCGCGCCCGGCTGACGGTGGTGCCGGATGCGGGGCATTCGGCGCTGGAGCCCGGGGTGCGGATGGCGCTGGTGGCCGCGGTCGAGCGCTTCCGCCGCCCGCGATGAGGCCCAATGATGAGGAAGGGCGGTTTCGCCCTGGCGCGATCTGCTCTATTTTGCCGCCGGCGTCTCCGTAGCTCAGCAGGATAGAGCACCAGATTCCTAATCTGGGGGCCGTGGGTTCGAATCCCGCCGGGGACACCATTCACCGATAATCCGCGCGTTTCCCGGCACGGACAGCCATCCCTCCGCATCGTGCCGCCTGCCCACCCCTCGATGACGCGCGCCACAGCCGCGCCGCCCTCGCGGGAGCCACTTGCGTCAATCAGGCCCCGTGCTTCGCCGGCAGCGAATGCGGAAGTCGCCACCGGCCGCCCTCCATGACGCTTCGCAACTCTTCTTCACTTGGCGTCGCGCCCCGGGCAGGAGCAAGCTGAACTATCGGTTTCGTAATTTTTTGGATATGATCCAGCCACAGACCGTCGCGGCCCCTCCATCTAAGATGTGGAACATGTGATGCCGCAGCCCGGAACATCGGAAGCGCGGTCCGGTCTGTCGGTGCTCGACGCGGTGGTCATTCTGGTCGGCATCGTGGTCGGGGTGGGCATCTTCCGCACCCCCTCGCTCGTCGCGTCCCAGGTGGACAGCGAGGCCGCCTTCCTGGGTGTCTGGCTGATAGGTGGCCTCATCACCCTGGTGGGCGCCCTCTGCTACGCCGAACTTTCCGCCGCCCATCCCCAGAGCGGAGGAGAGTACCATTTCCTGTCCCGCGCCTATGGCCGCCCCGTGGCCATGCTGTTCGGCTGGGCGCGGAGCGCGGTGATCCAGACCGGCGCCATCGCCGCCGTCGCCTTCGTCCTCGGAGATTACGCCGCGGCCGCCCTGCCCCTCGGGCCGTATGGCAGCGCGGTCTACGCGGCGCTGGCCGTGGTGATGCTGACGGCCGTCAACATCGCCGGCACCTTCCAGAGCAAGACCTTGCAGCTGGCGGTCACCACGCTCGAGATCGGCGCCATCCTCGCCATCATCGGCCTCGGCCTGCTGGCGGCGCCCGAGGCCACGGCCCCGTCGCCGGTCTCCGCTCCGGCGATGGGATCGCTCGGCCTCGCCCTGGTCTTCGTGCTCCTGACCTATGGCGGCTGGAACGAGGCCTCCTACCTGACCGGCGAGGTGCGGGACGCGCCGCGCAACATCGCCCGCGTCTTCCTGATCGGTACCGCCCTGCTGGTTGGCCTCTACCTGCTGGTCAACATCGCGCTGCTGGCCGTGCTGGGGCTGGAGGGGCTGCGCCGCTCCGACGCCGTGGCCGCCGACATGATGCGCGTGGTGGCCGGGGAGGCGGGGGCGGGCATCGTCACCGCCGCCGTGGTCGTCGCCGCCGTCTCCACCCTGAATGCCAC
This sequence comes from Roseomonas sp. KE0001, assembly GCF_016107285.1. Lineage (GTDB taxonomy): Bacteria > Pseudomonadota > Alphaproteobacteria > Acetobacterales > Acetobacteraceae > Pseudoroseomonas. The sequence goes on from NZ_RCVQ01000002.1 coordinate 462,954, forward strand.
CATCTTCACCGGCGCCCGCTCCGCCGCCGCCCTGGCGCGGGACGTCACCTGGCTGGCGAGGATGGGCGAATGGAACCAGGCCCGCCACACGCCGACGCGGGGGCTGCTCCTGCAGGGCGCGGTGGCCCTGGCACTGGTGGGATTCGGCGCCGCCACGCAGGATGGCTTCCGCGCCATGGTGGATTACGGCGCGCCGGTGTTCTGGGGCTTCATGTTGATGACGGGCCTGGCCTTGTTCGTGCTGCGATGGCGGGAGCCGGAGCGGGTGCTGCCCTTCCGGGTACCGCTCTACCCCCTCACGCCCATCCTGTTCTGCCTGGCCTGCGCCTACATGCTGCATTCCAGCATCGCTTATACCGGCCTCGGCGCCCTGGTGGGGCTGGCCGCCGTGGCGGCGGGCGCGCCTCTGCTGCTGTTCCGCCGCCGCGAGGTACCTCCCTTGCCCGCCTCCTCCCCCTAGCCCCCTGATCCCGGAAAGGCCCCACATGACGCGCTTCTCCACACTCGTCGTGGCCACCGCCCTCTCCGCCCTTGTGTCGCAGGGCGTCCTGGCGCAGCAGCCGGCCGCGCCGCCCGCCTATGCGCCCACGGTGGGGCAGGCCGGCAAGGACGTGATCTGGCTGCCCACCCAGGCCTGGCTGATCGAGCGGATGCTGGATATGGCGGCGGTGACGCCGCAGGATCGGCTGGTGGATCTCGGCTCGGGCGATGGCCGCACGGTGATCGCCGCGGCCAAGCGCGGGCTGCGCGCCCACGGCATCGAGTACAACGCGGATCTGGTGGAGCATTCCCGCCGCAGCGCGCAGGCGGAAGGCGTGGCGGATCGCGCCACCTTCTCCCAGGGGGACATCTTCCAGTCCGATTTCTCGGACGCCACGGTGGTGACGCTGTTCCTGTTGCAAGCCCTGAATGAGCGCCTCCGCCCCACCCTGCTGGCCATGGAGCCGGGCACCCGCGTGGTCTCCAACACCTTCACCATGGGAGACTGGACACCGGATGACGAGGTGGTCGGCGAGTCCGGCTGCACCAGCTTCTGTCGTGCCTATAAATGGGTGATCCCGGCACAGGCCGGTGGCGAATGGCGGCTCGGCGAGGGCCGGCTGGCCCTCGTGCAGCGCTACCAGATGCTGACCGGCACCCTGACGCTGGATGGCCGCACGATGGACATCACGGATGGCCGCATGGATGGTCGCCGCATCAGCTTCGAGGCAGGAGGCCGCCGCTACCAGGGCGAGGTGCGCGAGGGCCGCATCTCCGGTCAGGTCGAGGGCGCGGCCTGGAGCGCGGAACGCCCGGGGTAAGGGCGGGCTTCGGCGGCGCTTCTCCGCTCAGTCCGGCGGCGGGCTCGCCGCCAGCAGCGCGGCGATGAAGGCGCCATGCTCGCGCAGATCGCGCGTGACGGCGGCGCGGGCGGCCTCGCCGTCATGCGCCTCCAGCGCCCGCAGCAGGGCCTGGTGCGGGTGCGCCTGCGGGGTCAGCGGGCGCGGCGCGGCGAACAGCAGATTGATCGTCGGCCCCGCCTGCACCCAGAGCCCCTCGACCAGGCGCTGCAGGATCGGCATGCGCGCCAGGGCGATGGTGCGGAAGTGGAAGCGCTCGTTCTCCGTCAGGACCATGCGGGCGTCGTTGCGCATCCGCCCCTCGGCGACGCGGTCATGGATGGCGCGCAACTCGGCGATCTCGGCCGGCAGGGCCAGTTCGGCGGCGCGGGCGGCAGCGCGGCCCTCGAGGTCCACGCGCAGGTCCATGATCTCGGCATAGCGGTCGGGATGCAGCCGGGGCACACGGGCGACGCCGCGCGCATCCAGGTCCAGCGCCCCTTCCGAGGCGAGGCGGAGCAGGGCCTCGCGCACCGGGGTCGGGCTGACGCCCAGCTCCTGCGCCAGCAGCCGGTGCACCAGCTTCTGGCCCGGCATCAGCCGGCCGGACATCAGCGCGGCACGGAGCTGCCGATAGGCCTTTCCGGCCAGGGAATCCTCGCGGTGAATGGGCGCCAGGGGCAGGCCGTCCGAGGGCAGGCTATCGTCCATGCGGCGGAGATCCCCGGAGTGACTTGACGAGTCAAGCACGGCGTTATTTGCTATAGCAAATCGCAAAAACACCAGGAAACGCCATGCCTGCCTCCGCTCCCGCCCCATCCCGCGACACGCCCAACGCGACCGTCGCCCTGCGCCTGGCCGAGGCCCTGGCCCGCCACGGCGTGACGCTGACCTTCGGCCAGAGCCTGCCCTCGGCCTTTCATCTGGCCGCGCCCCATGCCGGGATCGAGCAGAAGGTCTACCGCCAGGAGAACATGGGCGGCACCATGGCCGACGGCTATGCGCGCGTCTCGCACAAGGTCGGCGTGGTCACGGCGCAGAACGGCCCCGCCGCCGCCCTGCTGGTGCCGCCGCTGGCCGAGGCGATGAAGGCCAGCGTGCCGGTTCTCGCCCTGGTGCAGGAAGTGTCGCGCGACAGCGCCGACCGCAACGCCTTCCAGGAGCTCGACCACCTCGCCCTCTTCGCGCCGGTGGCCAAGCTGGTACGGCGGATCGACCGGGCCGACCGGCTGGAGGACTATGTGGACATGGCCTTCACCGCCGCCACCTCGGGCCGGCCGGGCCCGGCGGTGCTGCTGCTGCCGGCCGACCTGCTGCTGGAGCAGGCGGTGCCGGTGGCCGGACGCCGGGCCAGCCTCGGCCGGTATCCGCTCGACCGCACCCTGCCCGAGGCCGTGCGCATCGAGGCCGCGGCGGCGGCGCTGGCGGGGGCGCGGCAGCCGCTGATGATCGCCGGCGGCGGCGTGCATCTCTCGGACGCGGCGGAGGAGCTCGCCGCGCTGCAGGAGGCGGCGCACCTGCCCGTCGCCACCACCTTCATGGGCAAGGGCGCGGTTGCCGAGACGCACCCGCTCTCGCTCGGCGTCGTCGGCAACACCATGGGGCTCGGCGCCCGCACGCACGCGATGCGGCCGCTGGTCGAGGAGGCGGATGTCGTCCTGCTGGTCGGCAACCGCACCAACCAGAACGGCACCGACAGCTGGTCGCTCTACCCGCGCGCCGCCCGCTTCATCCATATCGACCCCGATCCCATCGAGATCGGCCGCAACTACGAGGCGATGCGCCTGGCCGGTGACGCGAAGGCGACGCTGGCGGCGCTGCGCGAGGCGATGTTGCGCCAGGACCTCGCCGCGCGCGCGGCGGCGCGGCCCGCGGTTGAGGCGCGCATCGCCGAGGCCGTCCGCGGATGGGAGAGGCTCACCGCCGGGGTGCGCGGGCGCGATGGCGGGCCGGTGCGCCCCGAGCGCGTCGCCGCCGAGATCGACCGCCGCATGCCGGAGGACGGCATCATGGTCGCCGATGCCTCCTACTCCTCGAACTGGATCAACATCCACATGACGGCGAAGCGCGCCGGGCAGCGCTTCCTGACGCCGCGCGGCCTGGCCGGGCTCGGCTGGGGCGTGCCGCTGGCGATCGGCGCCCAGGTGGCGGCGCCGGAGCAGCGCGTGGTCTGCCTCTGCGGCGATGGCGGCTTCGGCCATTCCTGGGCCGAGCTGGAGACGCTGTTCCGCCTGCAGCTCCCGGTCACGGTGGTGGTGCTGAACAACGGCATCCTCGGCTTCCAGAAGCACGCGGAGGACGCCAAGTTCGGCGAGCACACCATCGCCTGCGACTTCGCCAGCGTCGACCATGCCGCCATCGCGCGGGCCTGCGGCATCTCCGGCGTGCGGGTGGAGCGCGGCGAGGATCTCGGCGCCGCGTTGGATGCCGCCTTCGCCGCCGGGAAGCCGGCGCTGATCGAGGTGATCACCGACCCCGAGGCCAAGCCGCCGATCACCGTCTTCCACGGGCACTTCCCCGAGCCCTTCTGATGCTGGCGCTGCGCAAGACGCGGCCCGGCCCGGGGCTGCAGGCGCTGGAGGTGCCGGAGCCCGGCGCTCCGGCGGCGGGCGAGGTGCTGGTGCGGATCGAGGCGGTGGGCATCTGCGGCAGCGATGTCCATGCCTATGAGTGGACCGAGGGCTACGGCCTCATGACGCCGCACCTGCCGCTGACGATGGGGCATGAGATGGCGGGGCGTGTCCTCGCCGCCGGCCCGGGCGCGGACCTGCCCGAGGGGCTGCGCGTGGCGCTGCATCCGGGCCTGGTCTGCGGCCGCTGCGAGGCCTGCCGGCGGGGCGAGCCGCGCGGCTGCACCGGCCGCCGCACCCTGGGCCTGACCTGCGACGGCGGCTTCGCGCCGCTGCTGCGCCTGCCGGCGGCCAATCTCCTGCCGCTGCCGCCGGCGGTGGATGCCGAGCTGGGCGCGCTGGTCGAGCCGCTGGCGGTGGCGGCCGAGGCGGTGCGGCTCGGCGGGGTCGGCCTTGGCGACACCGTGCTGGTGCTGGGGCCGGGCACCATCGGCCAGGGGCTGGCGCTGATGGCGCGCGCGGCGGGGGCGGGGCGGGTGGTGATCGCCGGCCGCGCCGACGCGCCGCGCTTCGCGGTGCTGCGGCGGCTCGGCTTCACCGATCTCGTCGATGTCGCCGAGGCGCCGCTGGCCGAGGGGGTGCGGGCGCTGACCGGCGGCGCGGTGGATGTGGTGCTGGAGGCGACGGGCCATCCGCCCTCCGTCACCGAGGCGCTCGGCGTGCTGCGGCGGGATGGCGTGCTGGTGGTGGCCGGCATCCACGCGGCGCCGCTCACCCTGCCGCTCACCGATTTCGTCCGCAACCGGCATCAGCTCCGCGCCTCGCACGGCTCGGCCCGCGGCACCTGGGACCGCGTGCTGGCCCTGCTGGCGCGCGACCCGGAGGGCTTCCGGCCGATGATCACGCACCGCCTGCCGCTCGAACGCGGCCTGGAGGGGTTCGAACTGTCCCGCCAGCGCGCCGCCAGCAAGGTGATCCTGACCCCATGAACGACATTGTCATCGGCGCCGAGGACCGCGTCGCGCTCGTCACCGGCGCCGCGCGCGGCCTCGGCGCCGCCATCGGCCGCAGCCTGGCCGAGGCCGGGCATCCGGTGGTGCTTGCCGATGTGCTGGAGGGCGTGGAGGCCCTGGCCGCCACGCTGAACGCCGCCGGCCACCGGGCCCGCGCGCTGCGGCTCGACGTGGCGGACGAGGGCGCCATCGGCCGCCTGCCGGAGACGCTGGGCCCCTGGTGGGCGGCGCTGGGCGTGCTGGTGAACAATGCCGGCATCTCGCCCAAGGTGGAGGGCCGCAAGCGGCTGGTCGAGGAGATCCCGACGGAGGAATGGCGGCGGGTGATGGAGGTCAACCTGACCGGCCCCTTCCTGCTCTGCCGCGCCGCCATCCCGGTGCTGAAGCGGCGCGGCTGGGGCCGCGTCGTGATGATGACCAGCCAGGCCGCGCATGTGCCGAGCAGCATCACCGGCGCCTATTACGGGGCCTCCAAGGCCGGGCTGATGGGCTTCGCGCGCAACCTCGCGGTCGAGCTCGGGCCCTTCGGCATCACCGTCAACAGCGTGGCGCCCGGGCGCATCCGCACGGACATGGTGGCCGGCGCCGCGCCGGGGATGAACGAGGCCTTCCTGGCGCGCATTCCGCTCGGCCGGCTGGGGGAGCCGGCGGAGGTGGGCGCGGTGGTGCGCTTCCTGGCCTCGGACGAGGCCGCCTACCTGACCGGCACGACCATCGACGTCGGCGGCGGCAGCTACATGCCCTGAGCCGCCACCCCGGCGGACAACGACATTCGGGAGGAAAGAATCATGCAGAGACGGACGCTGCTGGCGGCCGGGGCCGCCGGCCTCTTCGCGCCCCATCTGGCCCGCGCCGCCACCTGGCCGGAGCGGGAGGTCACCATCATCGTCCAGTACGGACCGGGTGGCTCGACCGATGTCTCCACCCGCGCCATCGCGGCGGAGATGGAGAAGATCCTGGGCGTGCCGGTGCAGATCGTGAACCGGCCCGGCGGGCAGGGCACGGTCGGGCCGCAGCAGGTGGCCGCCGCCCGGCCGGACGGCTACACGCTCGGCACCACCGGCCTCGCGGGCCTGGCCATCGCGCCGCACATGCTGGACGTGCCCTACAGCGCCGACAGCTTCGCCTTCCTGCCGGCCTTCGCGCGCTACCTCTACGGCATCGCCGTGCGGGCGGAATCGCCGCACCGGACGCTGGCCGACCTCATCGCCGCGGCCAGGGCGAAGCGCACCACCTTCGGCGCCACCGGCGCGCCCAACAACATCGGCATGTTCGACCTGGCGCGGCTGACCGGCGCGCGCTTCCAGTTCGTGCCCTTCGGCTCGGGCGCGGAGGCGGTGACGGCGGCGATCGGCGGCCATGTCGAGGCGGTGATCCAGAACCCGCCGGAGATGCTGCCGGCGCTGGAATCCGGCCGCCTGCGCCTGCTCGCCTCGGCCAGCGCGGGGCGCTGGAAGGAGTTCCCCGAGGTGCCGACGCTGCGCGAGCAGGGGCATGAGGTGGTGGTCGATTCCATGATCGGCTTCATCGGCCCCAGGGGCATCCCGGAGGAACGGCGCGCCGTGCTGGCGCGCGCCATCCTGGAGGCGGCGCAGAAGCCGGCGCTCGCCGAGATCCTGGGCCGCTTCGGCATGGTGCCCTCGCTGATGCAGGCCGCGGAGTTCGAGACCACGGTGCGCCAGGCGCATGACCGCTTCGGGCCGCAGCTCCGCGAGGCCGGCCTGGCCCGGAAGCGCTGAGGCCATGATGACCCGCACCGCGCGCGGGGTCGCCCTGGGCGGCCTGGTCTTCGCCGCGCTGGCCTGGTGGGAGGCCTCGCGCCTGGAGAGCTGGAGCTGGGACGGCCCGGGCCCCGGCCTGATGCCGCAGGCCCTGTCGATCCTGATCGCCCTGGCGGCGCTGGCGGTGCTGGTCTGGCCAGGTGACCCGACGGCGGAGGCGGAAGGCGGCGCGGCACCCTTCCGCGACCGCACCTTCCTCGCCTATGTCCTGGCCATGCTGGGTGCCGCCGCCGCGGTGCCCTTCCTGGGCTTCGTGCCGCCGATGCTGGCGGCGACCACGCTGATGCTGCGCCTGGGCGAGCGCAGCTCCTGGACCGAGGCGCTGCTCTACGCCCTGCTGCTGGCGGCCGGCATCGTGCTGCTCTTCGGCACGGCGCTCGGCGTGCCGTTTCCCACCGGGCCGGTCGAGCGGGTGCTGAGCGGGCTCGGCCTGCTGCGCGGGAGCTGAGCCATGATGGACGGCCTGCTGCACGGCTTCGCCGTGCTCTCCACCTGGCAGAATCTGAGCCTCTGCCTGCTCGGCGCCTTTCTCGGCACGCTGGTCGGCGTGCTGCCGGGCCTCGGTCCCGCCACCACCATCGCCCTGCTGCTGCCGATCACGCTGAAGCTCGACCCGACCGGGGCGATCATCCTGCTCGCCGGCATCTACTACGGCGTCGCCTATGGCGGCACGCTGACCTCGGTGCTGATGCGCATCCCCGGCGAGGCCTCCTCCGTCGTCACCTGCCTCGACGGCTACGAGATGGCGCGCAGGGGGCGGGCCGGGGCGGCGCTCGGCATCGCCGCCATCGGCTCCTTCTTCGCCAGCACCGTGGGCATCCTCGGCGTCATGCTGCTCTCGCCGCTGCTGGCCGAGCTGGTCATCGCCTTCGGCCCCTGGGAATACGCGGCGCTGATGCTGGCCGGCCTGTCGCTGATCGCCTTCTTCGCCGCTTCCGGCCTGGCCAAGGCGGCGCTGATGGCGCTGCTCGGCCTGTTCCTCGGCTCGGTCGGCATCGATCCCATCGCCGGCACGCCGCGCTTCACCTTCGGCATCCCGGAGCTGGTGGACGGGATCAACATCACGCCGCTGGCGCTCGGCCTGTTCGGCCTGTCGGAGCTGCTCTTCCTGGCGCTGGCCCGCCCCGGCAAGGCCGAGATCCTGCGGCCGCCCAACTCGCTGCTGGGCTTCCTGCCGAACCGCGAGGAGGCGCGGCGCTCGGTGGCGCCGGTGCTGCGCGGCTCGGTGCTGGGCTTCCTGGTCGGGCTGCTGCCGGGGGGCGGGGCGGTGCTGGCCTCCTTCCTCTCCTATGCCGTGGAGCGGCGGCTGACGCGGCGGCCCGAGGAATTCGGCCGGGGCGCGGTGGAGGGCGTGGCGGGGCCGGAGGCGGCGAACAATTCCGGCACCGCCGGCGCCTTCATCCCGCTGCTGACGCTGGGCATCCCGTCCAACGCCGTCACCGCCCTGCTGCTCGGCGCGCTGCTGATCCACGGCGTGCAGCCGGGCCCGATGATCCTGGAGCGGCAGCCCGAGATCTACTGGGGCGTCATCGCCTCGATGTATCTCGGCAACCTGATCCTGCTGGTGCTGAACCTGCCGCTGGTCGGGCTTTTCGTGCGCGCCCTGGAGATCCCGCGCCGCTTCATGGCGGCGGCGATCCTCTCGATCTGCGTCATCGGCGTCTACAGCACCAATCTCGCGACCTTCGACATCCTGCTGGCGGTGGGCTTCGGCCTGCTCGGCTTCGCGCTGCGCCGGGGCGGCTTCGACCTCGGGCCGCTGATCCTGGCCTATGTGCTGGGGCCGACCTTCGAGCGCTCGCTGCGCCAGGGCCTGCTGATCGCGGATGGCAACCTGCTGGAGCTGGCCGACCGGCCGATCGCGCTGGGCTTCATCCTGGCGGCGGTGGCGACGCTGGCCGGCGCGGTGCTGCTGCGCAACCGGGCGCGGGTGGCGGACTGACGGCGCGAAGGGGCGCCCGGACCGCTGCCGGGCGCCCCTTCGGCGCGGCGGGAGGGGATCGCCCTCCCGGTGGTCGCCTTCCCTGCGGCCGGCTCAGCGCGCGGCGAGCGTCGCGGGCGCGGCCGAGGGGGCCAGATAGACCACCTCCGAATGCTGGCCGCCGATCAGCACCGGGATGCCCGGGGCCTGGCGGCCGAGGGCGGGATCGTCATAGGCGATCCGGCCCGACTGGCCCTGGCCGGCGAAGCGCGCATAGCCGCCGCCGACGACATTGCCGCGATAGGCCTCGTCATACCGGACGGCGAAGTTCTCGCCCTGGCCGGTGACCGTCAGGAAGTCCCGCGCCTGGACAGGGGCCAGGGCGGCAGTGGTGCCGAGCAGGGCGGCGGCGGCGAGGAGGGTGCGGAGGGTGGACATGGAATGGAGCCTTTGTGGGAGTGGGGCGCCCCCGGTGGAGCGCTGTTGATAGTGATATTGAGCGCGATATCATCGTGCGCGACCTATAATCCGGCAGGCCAGCCATGCGCGACAATATTGCGCGATCACGTCGCGCACGACTTATATGCCTGGCAGCCTTCCCCCTCAGGAGCCCCGCCATGACTCCGCACGACACCCCCGAACCGGACAGTCCTGAAGGGAATGCCCCGGACCTCGACGAACTGCTCTGCTTCGCCATCCATTCCACGGCGCATGCCATCCAGCGCGCCAACAAGCCGCTGCTGGACCGGTTGGGCCTGACCTATCCGCAGTACCTCGTCATGGTCGTGCTGTGGTCCGCCGACGGGCAGACGGTGGGCGCCATCGGCGACCGCCTCTTCCTGGAGAGCAGCACCCTGACGCCGCTGCTCAAGCGGCTGCAGGCGGCCGGCCTGGTCGAGCGGCAGCGCGACGCGGCGGATGAGCGGCAGGTGCGGATCCGCCTGACGGCGGCAGGCCGCGCCCTGCGCGGCAAGGCCTGCGAGAAGCCGGCCTGGATGGGGCACTGCTTCGGCGGCGAGGAGGAGGCGCGGGCGCTGCAGCGGGCGATCCTGCGCCTCCGGGACGCGGTGACGCGGGAGCCGGGGGTGAGCTGAGGCCGGAGCGCCGGCCGGCCCCCCCCCTTCCGCCTTCAGGCATGGCCTTCCGAGGTGGCGTCATCCCGGGCCGACGCCTGCCCGTGCCCCTGGCGCTGCGCCATGGCCCGCGCCACCACGTAGAAGACCGGGGTGAAGAACAGGCCGAAGAGCGTCACGCCCAGCATGCCGGCGAAGACCGCCGTGCCCAGGCTCTGCCGCATCTCCGCCCCCGCCCCGGTGGCGATGGCGAGCGGCAGCACGCCGAGGATGAAGGCCAGCGAGGTCATCAGGATCGGCCGCAGCCGCGTGCGCGCCGCCGCCGCCGCCGCCGCCCAGCGGTCCAGCCCCTGCTGCTCCGCCTGCCGCGCGAACTCGACGATCAGGATGGCGTTCTTGGCGGCCAGCCCGATGAGCACGACCAGCCCGATCTGCACCAGCACGTTGTTGTCCAGCCCGCGCCAGGCGATGCCGGCCAGCGCCGCCAGCACGGACATCGGCGCGATCATCACCACCGCGAGCGGCAGCAGCCAGCTCTCGTAGAGCGCCGCCAGCAGCAGGAAGACGAAGACCACGGCGAGGCCGAAGGCGATGGGCGCGGTATTGCCCTGGGTCGTCTCCTGCAGGGCGATCTCGGTCCATTCGTAGCCGTAGCCCCGCGGCAGGGTCTCGGCCAGCACCGCCTGCATCGCCGCGATCGCCTGGCCGGTGGAATAGCCCGGCGCCGCCGCACCCTGCACCTCGGCCGCCGGAAACAGGTTGTAGCGTGGCACGCGATAGGGGCCGGTATCCGGCTCCAGCCGCGCCAGGGCGCCGATCGGCACCATCTCGCCATCGACATTGCGGGCGCGCAGCAGGGCGACGTCGCGAGGGGTGCGGCGCTGCGCCTCCTCGGCCTGGGCGGTGACGCGGTAGGTGCGGCCGAGGATGTTGAAGTCGTTGACGAAGGCGGAGCCGAGATAGATCGACAGCGTCTCGGACACGCGGTCGAGCGGCACGCCCAGCATCTCCGCCTTGCCGCGGTCCACCTCGGCGCGCAGCGAGGGCGTCGCGGTGCTGAACAGGGTGAAGGCCATGGCGATCTCGGGCCGCGCCGCCGCCGCCGCCACCACCCGCTGCGTCACCGCCTCCAGCGCGTGGCCGCCGCGGTCGCCGTGATCCTGCACATAGAGCTTGAAGCCGCCGCCGGTGCCGATGCCGGAGACCGAGGGCGGCGGGATGACCAGGCCGAGCGCGTCGCGCTGCCGGCCGATGGCGGCCTGCACGGCGCCGATCAGCGCCGGATAGGCGATGCCCTCCTCCGCGCGCTTCTCGAAGCTCTGCAGCGTGACGAAGATCACGCCGGTGTTCGGCGCGTTGGTGAAGGTGGCGCCGTCGAAGCCGGTGAACATGACGGTGTCCGCCACGCCCGGCACCTTCAGCACCGCCTCGGAGGCGGCGCGCATCACCCTGTCGGTGCGGTCCAGCGTGGCGCCGGGCGGCAGCTGGAAGGCGGCGATGAGATAGCCGCGGTCGAGCGGCGGGATCAGCCCGGTGGGGGTCGTGCGCACCACCTGGCCGGTCAGCGCCAGCAGGCCGGCGAAGAGGATCAGCACGATGGCGGAGACCCGCACCAGCCGCCGCGTCAGCGCCCCGTAGCCGAGCGACAGCGCGTCGAAGGCGCGGTTGAAGCCTCGGAAGAACAGGCCAAAGGGCGCGCCCAGCACCCGTCGCCAGCCGCGGGGTGGGTGCTGCGCGTGCGGCCGCAGCAGCAGCGCCGCCAGCGCCGGCGAGAGGGTGAGCGAGACCAGGGCGGAGAGCAGCGTCGCCACCGCGATGGTCACGGCGAACTGGCGGTAGAAGGCGCCGGAGAGCCCCTCGATGAAGGCCGTCGGCACGAAGACGGCGCAGAGCACGAGGGCGATGGCGAGCAGGGCGAAGCCGACCTCGTCCATGGTGCGCCGCGTCGCCGTCAGCGGGTCCAGCCCCGCCGCCAGGTGCCGCTCCACATTCTCGACCACGACGATGGCGTCGTCCACGACGATGCCGATGGCCAGGATCAGCCCGAACATGGACAGGCTGTTGAGCGAGATGCCGAGCGCGCCCATGAAGGCGAAGGTGCCGATGATCGAGACCGGGATGGCGGCCAGCGGGATGATCGAGGCGCGCCAGGATTGCAGGAACAGGATCACCACCAGCACGACGAGGAGGATGGCCTCGACGAAGGTGTGCAGCACCGCCTCCATCGACTGCTCGATGAACTGCGTGGTGTCGTAGACGATGCGGTAGGCGACGCCGGGCGGGAAGTCGCGCTCCGCCTGCGCCAGCGTCGCCTTCAGCGCCGCCGCCGTGGCCAGGGCATTGGAGCCGGGCCGCTGGAAGATCGGCATGGCGACGGCGCTCGTGCCGCTCAGATAGGCGCGCATCGTGTAGTCCTGGCTGCCCAGCTCGACGCGGGCGATGTCGCGCAGCCGCAGCGGCGCGCCGCCGGCCTCCGTCGCCACCACGATATCGGCGAAGTCCGCCGCGTCGCGCAGCCGGCCGAGCGCCTGGATGTTGAGCTGGAAGGCCTCGCCGCCGCCGGTCCCCGTGGGCGGGTGGTTGAGCCCGCCGGCGGCGACCTGGACATTGGCGCGGCGCAGCGCCGCGACCACCTCGCCCGGCGTCAGGCCGCGCGCGGCGATGCGCGCCGGGTCGAGCCAGACCCGCATGGCATAGTCGCCGCCGCCGCCGAAGAGCTGCACGTCGCCGACGCCGTCGAGCCGCGCCAGCCGGTCCTTCAGGGCCAGGGTGGCGTAGTTGGCGAGATACTGGTCGCTGCGCGAGCCGTCGGGCGAGACCAGATGGACGACCATCATGATGTCGGGCGAGGCCTTCTTCACGATGAGCCCGAGGGCGCGCACCTCGGCCGGCAGGCGCGGCTCGGCGATGGCGACGCGGTTCTGCACCAGCACCTGCGCCTGATCGATGTCGGTGCCCTGGCGGAAGACGACGTTGATGGTGAGCCGGCCATCGCCGGTCGCCTGGGAGCCGACATAGAGCATGCCTTCGACGCCGTTGATCTCCTGCTCGATCGGCGAGGCCACGGTGTTGGCGATGGTCTCGGCGGAGGCGCCCGGATACTGCGCCGTGATGGTCACGGTGGGCGGGGCGATCTCGGGATACTCGCTGATCGGCAGCCGCGTCGCGGCGATGGCGCCGATCAGCAGGATGGCGATCGAGATGACGGCGGCGAAGACCGGCCGGCCGACGAAGAACTGGGCGAAGCGCATGGCGCGGCTCCTCAGCGGATGGCGGCGAGGCGGCCGTTTGGCCCGGCCGCCTCGGCGCTGACGCGGCTGCCGGGCCGCGCCAGATGCAGTCCGGCGGTGATGACCCGGTCCTGCGGCGAGAGGCCCGCGCGCACCACGCGCAGCCCGTCCACCACCGGGCCCAGCTCCACCGGCTTGGCCACGACCGTGCCATCGGCGGCGACGGTCATGACGACGCGGCTGGCCTGGTCGGCGGCGATGGCGGCATCGGGCACCAGCAGCCGCTCGCCCTGGCCGGCCGGCAGGCGCAGCCGCGCGAAGCCGCCCGGGGTCAGCAGCAGGTCGGGATTGGGCAGCACGGCGCGGGCGCGCAGCGTGCCGGAGCGGGGGCGCAGCTCGCTGTCGAGGAAGTCGAGCTGGCCGGTGCGCGGCCACTCCGCCTCGTCGGCCAGGCGCAGGCCGACGGTCAGCGGGGCGGCACCCGGCCGCGCCCCGCCGCGCCGGGCGAGGCGCAGATAGTCCGCCTCGCTCATGTCGAAGCTGGCATAGACCGGATCGAGGGCCAGGATGGTGGTGAGCAGCGTGCCGCCCGCCTGCACCAGGTTGCCGGCATCGACGCGGCGGTCCGAGGCGCGGCCGGATTGCGGCGCGCGCACCTCGGTCCAGTCCAGCTCCAGCGCCGCCTGCCGCACCCGCGCCTCCGCCCCGGCCAGCTCGGCCTCGGCCTGCCGCTCGGCGGCGCGGCGGCTGTCGAGCTGCGCCTCGGGGGCGATGCGGCGCTCGACCAGCGGCAGGCTGCGGCGGGTCTCCTGCCGGGCCAGGGCCAGCCTGGCGCGGGCGCCATCCCGTGCCGCCTCGGCATCGCGCAACGCGATCTCGAAGGGGCGCCGGTCGAGGGTGAAGAGGAGATCCCCGGCCCGGACGACCTGCCCGTCGCGGAAATGCACCGCCTCGACCAGGCCAGAGACGCGGGGGCGCAGCTCCACCCGCGCCGAGGGCTCGATGCGGGCGATGTGCTCCTCCCATTCGGTCAGGTCGCGGCGCAGCGGCGTGGCGACGGTGACGGTGGGGAGCGGGTCCTGCGCGGCGGCTGTGGTGGGGAGCAGCAGGGGAAGGGCCAGCGGGGCGGCCAGCAGCAGGGCGCGGAGAGGACGGGACTTGCGGATGAGGGTCGGCATTGCCTATCTCCAGGGCCGGATGATACCGACCGGTTCGTAACATGGATACGAACCGGTCGGTCACATTGCAAGCCCGCGGCGGACATGCTTCTCCAGCCGCGCCGCGCAAGAAGGAGTGAGGAGAGAACCGTGGCCCGCAACAAGGACGAGGACCGCCGCCCGGCGGCGCAGAGATTGCGGGATGTCGCGCGCGATCTCTTCTACCGGCAGGGCATCCGCGCCACCGGCGTCGAGGAACTCTGCCGCGTCGCGGGCACCACCAAGATCAGCCTCTACCGCGCCTTCCCCTCGAAGGACGAGCTGATCGCCGAGGTGCTGCGCGACGATTGCAGCGAGGATTCCTGCTGGTTCGAGACGGCCGTCGAGCCGGGGACGCCGCCGCGGGAGCGGCCGCGCGCCTATCTGCGGGCGGCGGTGGAGGTGCTGCGGCAGCCCGGCTTCCGGGGCTGCCCGATGGGCATGGCGATCGTGGAATTCCCCGACCCGCAGCACCCGGCGCGGCAGGTGACGGATGCCTACAAGCAGAAGGTGCGGTGCGACCTGCGGCGGATCTGCGCCGAGGCCGGCGCGGCGGAGCCGGACACGATGGGGGACGCCCTGCTGCTGCTGATCGAGGGCGCCTTTGCCGCCGCGCCCTATCTCGGCGCCGCCGAGGCCGCCGATGCGCTGGAGCGGGCCGGCCTGCGGCTGATCGGCGGCCTGCTGCCGCCGGCGGGCACGGCCGGCTGAGCCGGCGGGTCAGCGCCGCGCTTCCTCCTCCGTGTCCGGCTGATTGGCGGCCGAGTCCAGGATATGGGACCGCACGCTGGCGGCGACGCGCACCGGGTCGCCGCCGCGCAGGGCCGTCAGGATCTCGCCATGCCCCTCGGCGCTGCGGCGCAGCGCCCGCATGGAGGGCCAGAGCACCAGCGGCCACAGCCGCGCCCGGTCCCGCACCTCCAGCGCCAGCTCCACCAGCGCGCGGTTCGGCGCGAAGCCGTAGAGCGTGTCGTGGAAGTCGAGATTGGTGGCGCTCTGGCTGGCCGGACTGCCCTCGGCGATGGCCCGCTCGAAGGCGGCGGCCTTGGCCTCCAGCAGGGCCAAGGCGGCGTCGTCCAGCCGGGGCAGGGCGGTGAGCGCGGCCTCCGCCTCCAGCAGCGCCCGCACCTCCAGCATCTCGCCGATGCGCCGCCGGTCGGGCGTGGCGACACGGAAGCCGCGATTGGGCACATGCTCGACGGTCTGGCGCAGCGCCAGCTCCGCCAGGGCAGCGCGGATGTCGAAGCGCGTGGCGCCGAAGCGCTCCTCCAGATCCACCTGCCGCAGCCATTCGCCGGCGCGGTAGGCACCGCCGCGGATGGCGGTGGCGAGCTCGGCGGCCAGCGGGCGGCGGGCGCGGGGCAGGCGGGCCATGATCGTCCGGTCCTGTGGCGGAAAAGGGATTGCGGGGATCGTCAAAGGGGACCTAGCATATTGGCGCCAATAATTGCGCCAAAGAGCGCCGGGGTGAACCCCTCCACAGGGAGGCGGGCCCCGTCAGGGAGGACACGCCAATGACCTTGATCGGGCGCCGCGCCACGCTGGCCCTGCCCGGCCTGCTGCTGCCCGCCGGCCTGCGGGCGCAGGGCGCCACCGGAGCGCCGGCCGGCTATCCCCAGGGCTACCAGGAGGTGGTCGCCGGAGCGGAGCGCGAGGGCAGCCTGCTGGTCTATTCCATCATGTCGGCCGAGAACTGGCGGCCGGTGCTGGAAGGCTTCAACCGCCGCTATCCCAAGGTGAAGGTGGAGACGCTGGATCTCCCCAACTCGCGCGAGGTGTTCGAGCGCTACCTGGCCGAGCGTGGCACCAACAGCCGCACCGCCGACCTCCTCGCCACCGCCGATCCCTCGGGCTGGATCGAGTTCCAGCAACGCGGCGAGGTGATGCCCTACGAATCGCCCGAGATCGCCGCCTGGCCCGCCTGGTCGCGCCCCTGGCCCGGTGTCTATACCGTCTCGGCGGATCCGCTGGTCTTCATCTTCAACAAGATGCTGGTGCCGGAGGCGCAGCAGCCGAAGACCTTCGCGCAGTTCACCGAGCTGGCCGTGGAGAACCGCAGCCGCTGGCGCAACAAGCTGACCAGCTACGGCGCGCATTTCGGCGGCTTCGGCTACTCGGCCAATTTCGGCTTCGTGCAGAAGCACGGCGACAGGGCCTGGGAATGGTTCCGCCAGATCGCCCCCGCCCAGCCACGCTGGGAACGCTCCGGCGGGCCGATGACGGAGAAGGTCACCTCCGGCGAGTATGTCGCCGGCTGGTTCGTCTCCGCCATCACCTTCTGGCCCCGGCTGAACGACCCGGCGCGGGCGCGTGTGCTGGGCTGGAACTTCATCGGCGACGGGCAGCTCGTGATTCTGCGCGGCATGGCCATTCCAAAGGGCGCGCGCAACGTCAACGCGGCGAAGCTGCTGCTGGACTACATCGCCTCGGAGGAGGGGCAGCGCGCCTTCGGCCGTGGCGGCCTGACCCCCGCCCGGCCCGACGTGCGTCCCGGCGAGGGCATCCGCCACACCTACAGCTCGATCACCGAGGCCGTGGGCGGCGAGCAGAACATCGCCTTCATCGACTACAATCCGGCCATCCTCAGCGAATACCAGCCCTTCCTGGACCGCTGGAAGCAAGCCTACGGCGTGAGCTGAGCCGATGAGCCTGGCCCTCGACCGGCCGGACGCGCCGCCCGCGCAGCCGGCCATCCCGCGCGCCATTCCCATCCAGTACGGCACCGCCATCCTGGTGCTCGTGCTGGTGGCGGCGCCGCTCCTGCCCGTGCTGCTGCAATCGGTGCTGGACGGCGCGCTCTACGAGCCGGAGTACAACCTGACGCTGGCGAACTTCGCGCGGCTGGCGCGCACCGAGGGCTTCGGCACGGTGCTGCTGAACACCGTGCTGCTGGCGGCGCTGACGACGCTGGTGGCGCAGGTCGTGGGCACGCTCGCCGCCATCCTGTTCGGCCGCACCGACCTGCCGCTGGCGCGGGCGATGAGCGAGTTCTTCCTCTGGCCGCTCTATCTCTCCGCGCTGGTCCTCTCCTTCGGCTGGTACGCGGTCTATGGCCCCTCGGGCTATGTCACCCTGCTCTGGCAGTCTCTGTTCGGCGACGCGCCCTGGACGCTCTACTCGCTCTGGGGCATGGCGGTCATCGCCGGTGTCTCGCAGGCGCCGCTGGCCTATATCTACTGCCTGTCCTCCGCCACCATCACCGATCCCTCGCTGGAGGAGGCCGCGCGGGTGTCCGGCGCCGGCACGGCGCGCACCCTCTGGCGGGTGACGCTGCCGCTGATGAAGCCCGCCATCGCCTACAGCGC
This sequence comes from Roseomonas sp. KE0001, assembly GCF_016107285.1. Taxonomy (GTDB): domain Bacteria; phylum Pseudomonadota; class Alphaproteobacteria; order Acetobacterales; family Acetobacteraceae; genus Pseudoroseomonas. The sequence goes on from NZ_RCVQ01000002.1 coordinate 480,362, forward strand.
CGTGCTGAACTTCACCGTGGGGCTCGAGCTTCTCTCGATTCCGCTGATCTTCGGCGATCCCGCCGGCATCCCCGTGCTCACCACCTTCCTGTTCAACAACGGCGTCTCCTCGCCGCGCCCGGACCACGGCCTCGTCGCCACGGCGGCGGCGCTGATGCTGGTGGTGGTGTGCTTCCTGGTCTGGCTGCAGGGGCGGATGCTGGGCAATACGCGCCGTTTCATCACACTGGGCGGCAAGGCCTCGCGCCCGCGCCCCTTCCGCCTCGGCGGGCTGCGCTGGCCGCTCTTCGCGCTGGCCGCGCTCTACATCCTGGCCACCGTCATCGCGCCGATCGGCACGCTGGTGCTGCGCGCCTTCACCGCCTTCCTCTCGCCCATGATCCCGATCGGCGAGGTGCTGACCACCGGCAACTTCACCCAGATCTTCGAATATCCCGTCTATTCGCGCGCGGTCTGGAACTCCTTCGTGGTCAGCCTAGTCGGCGGCGCGCTGGCCACGGCGCTGATCGCCCTCATTGCCATCGTGGTGCACCGCTCGGAGTTCCGCTTCCGCGGCGCGCTGCAGTACCTGGCGCTGTTCCCCCGCGCGGTGCCGGGGGTGGTCGCCGGCATCGGCTTCTTCTACGCCTTCGCGCTGCTGCCGGGACTCGGCTTCCTGCGCAATTCCATCTGGATCCTGGTCATCGCCTTCACTATGCGCTTCATCCCGGCCGGGCTCGGCGCCGTCGCGCCGATGCTGCTGCAGGTCAGCCCGGATCTCGACCGCGCGGCGCGGGTGCAGGGGGCCGACTGGTGGCGGACCAGCCGCAGCATCCTGCTGCCGCTGATGCGCCCGGCCCTGGTCGGCTGCTTCACCATCCTCTTCATCTCCTTCTTCAAGGAGTATTCCACGGCGATCTTCCTCTTCGCCCCGGGCAGCGAGGTGATCGGCACGGCCCTGCTGCAACTCTGGGTGCAGGGCGAGGTCGGCCTCGTCGCCGCGCTGGCCACCATCCAGGTCGCGGTCATCGCCGTCTGCATCGCCGCGGTGCGCGGCATCTTCGGAGTGAAGCTGCATGGCTGACCTGACCATCCAGGGCCTGACCAAGCGCTTCGGCGGCGTCACCGCCGTCGAGGGGGTCGACCTGCACGTGGCGGATGGCGAGTTCGTCACCCTGCTCGGCCCCTCGGGCTGCGGCAAGTCCACCACCCTCGCCGCCGTGGCCGGGCTCGACCGCGCCGATGGCGGACGCATCCAGGTGGGCGACAGGGTCTACTTCGACGCCGCGAAGGGGATCTACCTGCCGCCGGAGGCGCGCAACTGCGGTCTTGTCTTCCAGAGCTACGCGCTCTGGCCTCACATGACGGTGGCCGACAACGTCGCCTTCCCCCTGACGCTGCGCAAGGTTCCCGCCGCCGAGCGTCGGCGCCGCATCGAGGAGGTGCTGGCGCTGGTCGAGATGGAGCGCTACGCCGCGCGCTACCCGCACGAGCTGTCGGGCGGACAGCAGCAGCGCGTGGCGCTGGCCCGCACCCTGGTCTATCGCCCGGCCATCCTGCTGCTCGACGAGCCGCTCTCCAACCTCGACGCCAAGCTGCGCGACCGCGCCCGCGCCTGGCTGGCCGAGCTGCGCACCCGGCTCGGCCTCACCACCATCTATGTCACCCATGACCAGATCGAGGCGCTCTCGCTCTCGGACCGCATCGTGGTGATGAATGGCGGGCACATCGCGCAGATCGGCGCGCCGCAGCAGATCTACGAGCAGCCGGCCGATCCCTTCGTCGCCGACTTCATCGGCACCACCAACTTCCTGCCCGCCCGCGTGGTCGGCGCCGCCCCGGCCGGCGGCCGCGCCGTCCTGGAACTGGCCGACGGGCAGCGGCTGGAGACGGTGGCCGGGCGCGCCGCCGCCGCCGGCGAGCGCGTCACCCTGGCCTATCGCCCCGAGCAGATGCGCGTGGCGACGCCGGGCGCCGGGGCGGGGGAGGGCCCAGGAGAGGGCCCGGGGGAGGGCTCGGTGCTGGCGACGCGCATCACCAGTCGCTCCTATGTCGGCGGGCAATGGCAGGTGGGGCTCGACCTCGCCGGCGCCGCCATCCGGCTGGAGGCGCGCACGCCCCCGGCCGGGGACACGCTCGATCTCTGGCTGCCCCATGCGGGCGGCATCCTGTTCCGGGGAGGCGCCGATGTCGCCGCTTGAGACCACGCGGGGCGGCGGCCTGCCGCGCGCCGACTACACGCCGGAGGCGACCGGCCCGCTGCAGGGCGTGCGGGTGCTGGACCTCTCCCGCCTCGTCGCCGGCAACACGCTGACGCAGCACCTGGCGGATTTCGGCGCCACGGTGGACAAGGTGGAGCCGCGCGATGGCGACACGCTGCGCGGCTGGCGCGTGCGCGGTGTCGAGACCGCCTGGAAGGTGCATGGCCGCGGCAAGCGCAGCCTCTGCATCGACTTCCGCCACGGGGAGGCGATCCCGCTGATCCGCCGCCTCGTCCCCGGCGCGGCGATGCTGGTCGAGAGCTTCCGCCCCGGCACGCTGGAGGCGATGGGCCTGGCGCCGGAGGAGCTGCTCCGGCTGGAGCCCCGGCTCATCATCGTCCGCATCTCCGGCTGGGGGCAGGACGGGCCCTATTCCCGCCGGCCCGGCTTCGGCACGCTGGTCGAGGGCTTCACCGGTTTCGCCGAGATGAACGGCTTCGCCGACCGCGAGCCGGTGCTGCCGCCGATGTATCTCGCCGACACCATCGCCGGGCTGACCGGCGCCTTCGCCGCGATGGCGGCACTGCGCGAGGTGGAGATGCGCGGCGGCCAGGGCCAGGTGATCGACCTGCCGCTGCTCGACCCGCTCTTCACCGCGCTCGGCCCGCAGGCGGCGAACTACCGCCTCACCGGCAAGACCAAGCCGCGCACCGGCAGCCGCTCCACCGGCGCCGCGCCGCGCAATGTCTACCGCACCAGGGATGACGGCTGGGTCTGCCTCTCCGCCTCCACCCAGGGCATGGCGGAGCGGGTGCTGCGCTCCATCGGGCGCGGCGACCTCATCGACGATCCGCGCTTCCGCACCAACGAGCAGCGCGTGGCGCATGGCGAGGAGCTGGACGCCATCATCGGCGCTTTCATCGCACGCAGGACACTGGAGGAGAACGTGGCCTTCTTCGAAGCCGCCGAGGTCACCATCGGCCCGGTGAACGACATCGTCCGCGTCATGGGCGACCGGCACGTGCGGGCGCGTGCCCTGCTGGCCGAGTATCCGGACGAGGACATGGGGAGCTTTCCGATGCATGCCGTTCCCGCGCGCCTCTCCGGCACGCCCGGCGCGATCCGCGCACCGGCGCCGCGCCTCGGCCAGCACAGCCGCGACATCCTGGCGGCGCAGGGCTTCTCGCCGGACGAGATCGCGGCGGCGGCGGCCTCCGGCCTGGTGGTGACGGCATGACCCCGCATCCCGTCTGGCGCTCCGGCCTGTTCGTGCCGGTGAACGTGGAGCGCTTCCTGGCCCGCGCGCACGAGCGCGGCGCCGATGCCATCCAGCTCGACCTGGAGGACAGCATCGCCCCCGCCGACAAGCCGGAGGCCCGCCGCCGGGTGGAGGCCGCCGTGGCGCGGCTGCGGCGCGAGGCGCGCGCGGATATCCTGGTGCGCATCAACCAGCCGCTCGAGGATGCGGTGCGCGACCTGGAGGCGGCCGTCATCCCCGGTGTCGCCGCCATCATGGTGACCAAGGTGGAGGGCGCGGACCATCTGCGCCTGCTCGACGAACTGGTTTCCCGCCTGGAGCAGGCGCGCGGCCTGCCGGCGGGGGGCATCCGCTTCGTCGCGCTGATCGAGGCGCCGGGGCCGCTGTCGCGCGCGCATGACATCGCCCGCGCCACGCCGCGGCTGGTGGGCCTCTCCCTCGGCGCCGAGGACTACGCCACGGCGATCGGCGGCGAGCCCTCGGAGGAGGTGTTGCTGATGCCCAAGCAGCAGATCCTGCAGGCGGCCACGGCCGCCGGCCTGATGCCGCTCGGCACCATCAGCACCGTGGCCGACTATTCCGACCTCGCCGCCTATGAGCGGGTGGTGCGCCGCTCCGCCGCCTTCGGCTTCGTCGGCGCCTCGGCCATCCACCCCTCGCAGGTGCCGGTGCTGAACGCCGGCTTCAGCCCCTCGCCCGCCCGGGTGGCGGAGGCGGAGCGGATCGTGGCGCTGGACCGGGAGGCGGCGGCGCAGGGACGCGGCTCCTTCGCCATCGACGGCAAGATGATCGACATCCCGATCGTCCGCCGCGCCGTGGCGCTGCTGGCGCGGGCGCGCGCCGTCGCCGCCCGCGCCGGGTGAGGCGGGGGCTACTCCGTCAGCCAGTGCGCGCTGCCGAGATCGACGGTGATGGCGACGGTGTCGCCCACCTCGTGCAGCCGCGGGACGCCGCTGAAGGGCATGTCCACCAGCACCTCGGCCTCGCCGACGCGCACGCCGTAGCGCAGGACGGGCCCGAGGAACTCGCGATGCGCCACGGTGCCGGTCAGAAGGCTGTCGGGCCGCGGCGGCGCCAGGCTCGCATCCTGCGGCCGGAACATCAGCCGCGCGCCCGGCGGGGGGCGCAGCCCGGCCGGCAGCGGCAGCGCCGGCCCGCCCTCCACCGCGAACCGCCCCTCGCGCGGCGTGCCCGCCAGGATGTTGGCGCTGCCCAGGAAGCCGGCGACGAACAGGTTCGCCGGCCGCGCGTAGAGCGCCATCGGCGTGTCCACCTGCTGCACGCTGCCCTCGCGGAACACCGCGATGCGGTCGCAGACCGTATTCGCCTCCTCCTGGTCGTGCGTCACGAAGATCGCCGTCATGCCCAGGCTTCGCTGCAGGTCGCGCAACTCCCGCCGCACCTGCACGCGGAGCTTGGCGTCGAGGTTGGAGAGCGGCTCGTCGAGCAGCAGCAGGCGCGGGCGGATGGCGATGGTGCGCGCCACCGCGACGCGCTGCTGCTGGCCGCCCGAGAGGGCGGCGGGACGGCGGTCGGCGAGATGCGCGAGCCCCACCAGCCCGAGCGCCTGCTCGACCCGGGCAGCGATCTCGGCGCGGGGCAGGCGCCGCTCCTCGAGCCCGAAGGCGACGTTCTGCCGCACGCTCAGATGCGGCCAGAGCGCGTAGGACTGGAACACCATGCCGATGTCGCGCTTCCAGGGCGGCAGGGCCGAGATGTCCCGCCCCCCGACCAGGACGCGGCCGGTATCGGCCTGGTTGAAGCCGGCGATCAGCCGCAGCAGCGTCGTCTTGCCGCAGCCGGAGGGGCCGAGGAAGGCGAAGAACTCGCCGGGCCTGATCTCCAGCTCGACATCCTTCAGGACGTGGTTGCTGCCATAGGAGAGGTTGACCCCCTCGATCCGCACCCCCGCCGCCTGGCCGGCGACGGAGAGGGCGGCGGCCTCCTCCTCGCGCGGGCCGGGCGTCATGCCTGCCTCCCGCGCGTCCGCTGGCTGCGCTCGATGACGAGATGCGAGAGGAAGGTGCAGGCTCCGACCAGGATCACGGCGATCACCCCGAGGGCCGCGCCCGGGCCCCGGCCGGCGGCGGATTGCATGAAGACGTACAGGCCATAGGCCAGCGGGGCGTCGGCATTGGACTGCACGAGCATCAGCGTCGCGGACAGCTCGACGGCGGCCGTCGCGAAGCTGGAGATGAAGCCGGCCAGGATGCCGCCGGCCATCAGGGGAACGACGATGCGGCGCACGGTGCGGCCCTTGCTGGCGCCGAGATTCTCCGCCGCCTCCTCCAGCGAGACCGAGATCTGCTGCAGCGCGGCATGGCAGGCGCGCAGGGCGTAGGGCAGGCGGCGGATGGCGAGCGCCAGGACGATGACGAGCCAGAGGCTGGCCAGCGGGCGGCCATCCGGCAGGGTCACGCCGTAGAAGCTGCGCAGATAGCCGATGCCCAGCACCACGCCGGGCACCGCGAGCGCGGCGCTCGCCGTCCAGTCCAGCCATTCGCGGCCGACCAGCCGCGTCCGCAGCACCAGATAGGCGATGGCGGTGCCGAGCACGACGTCGATCAGCGCCGCCAGCGAGGCATAGGTGACCGTGTTCCAGATATAGGCCGAGCTGTCGCTGAAGACGCGGGCGTAGTGGGCCAGGGTGAAGCCGTCGGGCAGCGGGCTGAAGGACCAGATGGTGGCCAGCGACAGCAGCAGCAGGCCGAGATGCGGCGCCAGCACCAGCGCCAGGATCAGCCCGACCGTGCCATAGGCCAGCGCCGCCTGGCCGGGGCCGAGGCGGCGCCTCGCCAGGCCGCCGCCGCCGCGCTGCACCGTGGCGTAGTCGCCACGCCGGATGGCGCGCGCCGAGAGCCACATGGCCAGCACCGAGACGACGATCAGCACGACGCTGATCACATAGCCCATCGGATCCGCGAGGCCGATCGAGGTGATGCGCAGATAGGCCTGCGGCGCCAGCATCTCCTTGACGTTCAGCAGCAGCGGCGTCGCCAGGTCGTCGAAGACTTTGACGAAGACCAGCGAGGCGCCCGCGACATAGCCCGGCAGCGCCAGCGGGAAGACGATGCGGCGGAACAGGCGGAAGCCGGAGGAGCCGAGATTCTGCGCCGCCTCCTCCATGGCGCTGTCGATGTTGCGCAGCGCCGCCGAGAGGTTGACCAGGATGAAGGGGAAGTAGTGGACCGCCTGCACGAAGACGACGCCGTTCAGGCCTTCCATGAAGGGGATGTTGATGCCGGCCCAGTCGCCGAGCAGCAGGTTCACCGTACCGTTGCGGCCGAAGAGCAGCTGCATGGCGACGGCGCCGGCGAAGGGCGGCATGATCAGCGGCAGGAAGCCCAGCGTCTGGATCAGCAGCGCGCCGCGGAAATGGAAGCGCACGGTGATGTAGGCGAGCGGCAGGGCGAAGAGCGAGGCCAGCAGCACCGTGGCGGCCGAGACATAGAGCGAGTTGAGGAAGGAGCGCACGAAAAGTTCCGTGCGGAAGGCGTCCCAGACGTTCACCAGGGTGAAGGCACCGCTGCCCGGCTCGGTGAAGGCGACGTACATCACCGTCGCCACCGGCAGGATCAGGAAGGCCGCGAGAAAGAGGGCGATGGCGATGGCCAGCGCCGCCTGCCCCGGCGTGAAGGCGCGCCGCCCGGCGCGCGGGCGGGAGAGGGTGGCGGACACGGGGCGTCAGCGGGCCAGGCGCGCCGCCTCCTGGGCCTTGTCGCGCGCCCTGGCGTAGCGCTCGCGCGCGAAGGCCGCCCAGGCCTGTTCCAGCTCGGCCTGTCGCGGCCCTTCCGCGCGCTGGCCGCCGAAGGCGCCGGCCACCGCCGGCCCGCTGGCCTCCGCCTCGCTCACCGGCATGGCGGCGATCAGGTCGCGCGCCTCCCGCACCAAGCTCCGCGCCGCGGCATTGTCCTTCTTCTCCAGCGCCGCCTCGGCGGCCTGGATGGCCCGGGTCGCGGCCTTCAGCGCGTCGAGCTGGAAGGTGATGAGCTGGTCGAAGAGCGTGTCCACCACGGCGGTCCGCTTCTCGGAGACATCGACGTCGAAGCGGACGCGGGCGCCGAGCGAGGGGTCCTTGAAGGGGTTGGGATAGTCCGCGGGCGCCTGGGCATAGATCTCCGGATTGACCGGCAGGCGCCGGATGCCCGGCTCCAGCAGCACCGCCTGGCCGGCGGGGGAGAGCAGGAACTCGACGAAGGCCTGCGCCCCCGCGGTGTTGGGCGCGCGGGTGACGATGCCGACATTGGCCGGCACGATGGTCGTCACGGTCGGGTAGACGAACTTCACCGGGAAGCCCGAGGCCTGGGCCGAGAAGGCGAAGAAGTCGATGACGATCCCGACGCCGACCTGCCCCGAATTCACCGCCTCGGGCACGCCGAAGGACCGCTCGGTGATGGTGCGGAAATTGCCGGCCATGGCCTTCAGGAGGCGCCAGCCCTGATCCCAGCCATCGCCCTGCAGCATGGTCTCGATGGTCAGGTGCGTGGTGCCGGAGCGCGAGGGCGCGGCGATGGCGACATGGTCGTGGAACACCGGCAGCGCCAAGTCGCCCCATTCCTTCGGCGCCGGCAGGCGGTTGGCGCGGGCGTAGCGCTCGTTCCACATGATGCCGTAGCCCGAGGCGGCGAAGCCGAAGTACTGGCCGTCGGGATCGTTGGTCGGCATGGAGCCCACGCGCGGCGCGATGCCGGTCGCCTTCGGCGTGTAGCGCTGCAGCAGCCCCTTCGACTTCAGCACCTCGAAGGCATCGGGCGCCGAGGCCCAGAAGACGTCCACCTGGTTGTTGCCCCGCGTCTCCTCCAGGTACTTCACGCCGGCATTGGTGTTGCGGTTCTGCACGTCGAGCGTCACGCCCGGCATGGCCTTCTCGAAGGCGGCCTTGAAGGGGTCGGTGACATCCTTGGAGAAGGAGGTGACGACCGTGACCTTGCCGGCCTGCGCCCGCGCGCCCGGCGCCAGCAGGGCGCCGGACAGGCCGAGCGTGGAGGCCAGAACGAAGCTGCGACGCTGCATGACGATCTCCCGTTTTTCGTGCTTGTCATGGAAGTGTCACGAAAGCGGGGCTGCCGCAACAGGAAGCGGGGCCGCCGTTCAGCCGAGCCGCGGATCGAGCCAGGGGCGGGGCTGCGGCTGCCAGGGCGAGGCCCGGGCGGCGGTCTCGTCCAGCGCGACGCCGAGCCCGGGCCGGTCGGGCGCCGCCGCCGCGCCCTGGCGGAAGGCGAGCGCCGCGCCGCCCTCGACCAGGCTGAAGAAGCGCTCCGTCTCGCCGTACTGCACCTCGAGCCAGAGCAGGTTCGGCAGCACGGCGCAGAGATGCAGGGAATGCGCGTGGCAGACCGGCCCGGTCGGATTGTGCGGCGCGATCTCGATCCCGGCGGTCTCCGCCAGGGCGGCGATGCGGCGGATCTCCTCGTGCCCGCCGGCATGCTTGATGTCGGGCATCAGCACGTCGTAGCAGCCCGCCTCGATCATGCGGCGGTAGGCGCCGAGGCCGCTCAGCGTCTCCGCCCCGGCGAGCCGCATGCCGCGCTCATTGGCCATGCCGCGCAGGCGCCGGATCTCGGGCAGGTTGGCCTCGGCCACCGGGCATTCGAGCCAGAACAGGCCGAAGGGCGCGACGTCGCGCAGCAGCGCCGCCACGCCGCCCGGCGAGAAGCGCCAGTGCGCGTCCACCATGACATCGACATCCGGCCCCACCGCCGCGCGCACGGCGGCGATGCGCGCCAGCCCCTCGGCGTAGGCGGCGCGCTGCGCCCGCGCCTCGCCGCCGGCCTCGAGCCAGATCAGCGGCTCGAAAGGGGCGAGCTTCACCGCCAGGAAGCCCTCGGCCACGGCGCGGCGGGCGGCGGCGGCGAAGCCCTCCGGCGTGCGCGGGGAGGCGCCGCGGTTGATGTTGGCGTAGAGCGTGATCCGGTCGCGCAGCGCGCCGCCCAGCAGTCGATGGACCGGCGCGCCCTGGGCCTGCCCGGCGATGTCCCAGAGCGCCGCCTCGAAGGCGCTGTGCACGGTCTGCGCCACCAGCCCGCCGGGGGCGTGCGGCGGCGCCGGGCAGAGCCGGTTGCGCAGCAGCGGGTCCTCGCCGGCGACGCGGGCGCCGAGCCGCGCCGCCTCGGCGGCGAGCCCCGCCTCCTCGCCCGACAGCGTGCATTCGCCGAGGCCGGTGAGGCCGGCATCGGTGCGGATCAGCAGGAAGCACCAGTTGGTCCGGGGCGTCACCCGGACGCCCAGCATCTCGGCGGCGGTGATCCGCATGCCCGTCACTCCGCCTGGATGCCGGCCTGGCCGGCCAGTTGCTTCCATTGCCGGATATCCGACGCGATGCGCTCCGCGAAGACCTCCGGCGGCGAGATGACGAGCTGCCCGCCCAGGCGGCGGATGCGCCCGCGCAGAGGCTCCGACGTCCGCAGCGTCACCAGCGCGGCCAGCAGCCGGTCACGAATCGGCTCCGGCGTGCCGGGCGGCGCCAGGATGCCGTTCCAGGCCAGGGTCTCGAAGCCGGGCAGCACCTCCGCCACCGCCGGCACGCCGGGCAGTTCCGGCACCGGCGCGCGCGCGGTGACGGCGATGGCGCGCACCTCGCCCCGCTCGATATAGGGCATGACATTGACAAGGTTGGCGAACATCAGCGCGGTGTCGCCGGCGATGACCGACTGCGCCATGGCCGGCGTGCCGCGATAGGGGATGTGCAGGATGTCGAGCCCGGCGCGGGCCTTGAACAGCTCCATCGACATATGCGCCGAGGAGCCGATGCCGCCGGAGGCATAGTTCAGCGAGCCGGGCGCGGTGCGCAGCATCGCGATCAGCGAGGGCAGGTCACGCGCCGGCAGCAGCCGCTGGTTGACCACCAGCACGTTCGGCCCCTGCACCAGCAGCGACACCGGCTCGAAGGCGCTGGCGAGGTCATAGGGCAGGTTGCGGTAGATCGCGGCGTTGATGCCGTTGGAGCCGGCATTGCCGAAGAGGAAGCTGTAGCCGTCCGGCGCCGCCTTCCAGGCGGCCTCGACACCGATGCGCCCGCCGGCCCCGCCGCGGTTCTCGATCACGAAGGGCTGGCCGAGCAGGGCCTCCAGCTCGGGCGCGATGAGCCGCGCCGTGGTGTCGTTGCCGCTGCCGGGGCTGTCGGGGAGGATCAGCCGCACCGGGCTTTCCGGCCAGTCCGCGGCATGGCCCCCCGGCATGGCGCGGGCGGCGCGCGGCGCCAGGGCGGCCGGCGGGGCGGCCAGGGCGAGGGCGAGCAGGGCGCGGCGTACAGGCATGGCGGTCCTCCTGTCTTCCGGCGAAGTTTGAGGTCACTCCGGCGGCGCCGCAACCGGCGCGTGCGGCGGCGCGGCACCCGCCCGGCGCGGTGAACTTGCGGTGAGCGGCGGGGCCGCCGCGGCCAGGGCCGGCGCGGCGATGCGATTCCCGGGATGCGCGCCGCCATCGCCCTCCCCTATGCTGACGCGGGATGAGAGGATCTCCTGCATGAACGAGCCGGGCCGGGATCTGTCCACCGAACGGGCCTCCGAGCGGGTGGTCAGCCTGAGCCGGGCACGGGACGACAAGCTCTGGGCCGTCGTCGCCACGCTCGGCCGCCGCCGCCGTGTCGCGGAGATCTTCGCCAGCCGCGCCGCCGCCGATGCCGATCGCAACTGGCGCGAGCAGCAGGTGCAGGCCTATGCGAGCTTCCTGCGCAGCTCCAGCATGCCGGTGCCGGTCTATACCGTCGCCGCCATCCGCCGCGCCGAGCTGCCCCGCCGCTGGCAGCCGCTGCCGGCGCTGGGCTTCCTGCGCGGGCAGTTCGCCTGACGCCTGCCTGGCGACCCCCCGGCGCCGAGGCGGCCCCTCCGCCATCCGGCCCGGCCGCGCCGGGGGCCTGCACGCACCGACGCTTCGTGATAGCAGGGCGGCGCGGCCGGTGCGCGAGCCGGTCCGCCGCGACGCAGAGCAGCAGAGGTCCCGCATGGCAGAGCCATCCTTTCCCCCGACCCGGCCGGCCGACCCGGATCAGGTCACGCCGGTCGGCTGGAAGGCCCTGGCGGGCTCCACCCTGGGCTATGCCATGGATGGCTTCGACCTGCTGATCCTGGGCTTCATGCTGCGCGCCATCTCGGCCGATCTCGGGCTCAGCCAGGCGCAGGCGGCCTCGCTGGTGACGGCGACGCTGGTCGGCGCGGTGATCGGCGGCATCGGCTTCGGCATGCTGTCGGACCGGCTCGGGCGCGTGCGGGTGCTGACCTGGACCATCGTGCTCTTCGCCGTCTTCACCGGCCTCTGCGCCTTCGCCCAGGGCTACTGGGACCTGCTGATCTACCGCACCATCGCCGGCATCGGCCTGGGCGGCGAGTTCGGCATCGGCATGGCGCTGGTGGCCGAGGCCTGGCCGGCCAGCAAGCGCGCGCGCGCCTCCTCCTATGTCGGCCTCGGCTGGCAGGCGGGCGTGCTGGCGGCGGCGCTCCTGACGCCGCTGCTGCTGCCCTCGATCGGCTGGCGCGGCATGTTCATCATCGGCCTGCTGCCCGCCTTCGCCGCCTATTTCATCCGCAAGAACCTGCACGAGCCGGAGGTCTTCGTCGCCCGCGCGGCGCGCCCCGGCCAGGCGCGATCCTCGCTGCGGCTGCTGGTGGCCGACCGCGAGACGACGCGGCGCAGCATCGGCATGGTCATCCTCTGCTCGGTGCAGAACTTCGGCTACTACGGCGTGATGATCTGGCTGCCGAACTACCTGTCGAGCCGCTTCGGCTTCGGGCTGACGCAGTCGGCGACCTGGACGGCGGTGACCATCCTCGGCATGGCCGCCGGCATCTACGCCTTCGGCCATGTGGCCGACCGCGTCGGCCGCAAGCCCGCCTTCTTCGGCTGGATGCTGGGCGCGGCCGTCATGGTCGTGGTCTATGCCGGGCTGACGGACCCCATGGCGCTGCTGATCGGCGGCGCCGTGATGGGCTTCTTCGTCAACGGCATGCTGGGTGGCTACGGCGCGCTGATGAGCGAGCTCTACCCGACGGCGGCGCGCGCCACGGCGCAGAACGTGCTGTTCAACATCGGCCGCGCGGTCGGCGGCTTCGGCCCGCTGGTGGTGGGCGCCGTGGCCGCCGCCTGGGGATTCCAGACCGCCATCGCGCTGCTGGCCGTGCTCTACCTGCTGGACATCCTGGCGATGTGGAGGCTGATCCCGGAGAAGCGTGGCGCCGAGCTGGCGTGAGCGGGCGGGCGGGATTTCCCCTTGCCATTCCGCGGCCAGGGCGGAGACTTCGGGAAAGCGCCAGAACCAGGGAGAAGCCGCCATGGCGGAAAGCCCGCACGACCCCGCCGACCGGCCCGTCATCGCCCTGGCCATGGGCGACCCGGCCGGCATCAGCCCCGAGCTGACCGCCCGTGTCCTGGCCGATCCCGAGGTGCTGCGCGCCGCCGGGCTGATCGTCATCGGGGACCGCAGGGTGCTGGAGGACGGCGCGCGCATCGCCGGCGTCACTCCCGACATCGCCGTCATCGCGCCCGAGGCGCCGCTGCCGCGCGACCTGTCGCGTCCGGTGCTGATCGACCTCGGCACGCTGGATCCGGCGACGGTCGCGCGCGGCAGGATCAGCGAGGCCGGCGGCCGCTTCGCCGCCGGGAACTACCGCCATGCCCTGGCGCTGGCCGCGCGGGGCGAGGCCGATGCCGTGGCCTTCACGCCCTTCAACAAGGCGGCGATGCGGCTCGCCGTGCCGGATTACGACGACGAGATCGCCTTCACGGCGCGGTTCATCGGCTTCGAGGGACAGGCCAAGGAGTTCAACGTGCTGGAGGGGCTGTGGAATGCCCGCGTCACCTCACACGTGCCGCTCTCCGGCGTGGCGCCGCTGATCACCCGCGGGGCCATCCTCGACAACCTGACCCTGACCGACCAGGCGCTGCGCGATTCCGGCCTGGCGCGGCCGCGCATCGCCGTCGCCGCGCTCAATCCGCATGCCGGCGATGGCGGCAATTTCGGACGCGAGGAGATCGATGTCATCGGTCCGGCGGTGGAGGAGGCCAAGGCGGCGGGCATCGCCTGCGACGGGCCCTTCCCCTCCGACACCGTGTTCCTGCGCGCCCGGCGCGGCGACTTCGACGCCGTGCTCACCATGTTCCACGACCAGGGGCAGATCGCCATGAAGCTGATCGGCTTCGAGCAGGGCGTGACCCTGCTGGGCGGCTTCCCATTCCCGATCTGCACGCCCGCGCATGGCACGGCCTATGAGATCGCCGGCCAGGGCGTCGCGCATCCGGGCGCCGCCCGCAATGCGCTGCTGCTCGCCGCCCGCATGGGCGCGGCGCGCCGCCGGCCCCGGCCGGAGGCGGCCACCTCGCTGGCCGCGGCGCGGGAGGCGATGCGGCCGGGCCGCGACACGGCCGCCTGAACGCCCGCCGCTACTGCTTCTCGATCCCGGCCTGCGTCACCACCTCCTGCCACTTGGCCAGCTCGGCGCGGACGAAGGCCTGGGCCTGCTCCGGCGTGCTGCCGACCGGCGTGGCGCCGAGCGCGGCGAAGCGCTCGCGGACACTGTCCACCTTGAGCTGCGCGGCGGCATCCGTGGCGATCTTCGTGGCGATGGGCCCCGGCAGGCCGGCGGGCGCGATGATGGCGCCCCAGGTGGCCGCCTCGAAGCCGGGCAGGCCGCTCTCCGCCACGGTGGGCAGGTCGGGCAGCGCCGGCACGCGCTGCGCGGCGGTGGTGGCGATGGCCTTCAGCTTGCCGCCCTGCACATGGCCGAGCACGGCGGGCAGAGTGTCGAACATGACGTCGACGCGGCGGCCGATCAGGTCGGGATGCGCGGCGGTGGAGCCGCGATAGGGCACGTTGACCATCGGCGCGCCGACGCGGTGGGCGAACATCTCGGCGGCCAGGTGCACGGCGCCGCCGGTATTGGCGAAGGTGACCTCGCCCGGCTTCGCCTTCACCATCGCCATCAGCTCCTGCACCGTGGCGGCGGGAAAGTCCGGCGCCGCCACCAGCACCAGCGGCACGGAGTAGATGACCGTGAGGACGGAGAAGTCCTGCAGCGTGTCGAAGGGGGTGGTGTAGAGCGCGGCGTTCACCGCGTGGTTGACCGAGACGAAGCCCAGCGTGTGGCCGTCGGCCGGCGCCTTGGCCACGGCGTCGCTGCCGACGATGCCGTTGGCGCCGGTGCGGTTCTCCACCACCACCGACTGCTTCCAGAGCGGCGTCAGCTTCTCCGCCAGCAGGCGCGCGGCGATGTCGGAGGCGCCGCCGGGGGTATAGGGCACGATGATGCGCACGGTCTGCCGGGGCCAGGCGGCCTCGGCGGCGCGGAGCGGCGGGGCGAGCAGGCCCAGCGGGGCCATCAGCGCGGTGCGGCGGGCGATCCTCATGGTCTTTGGCCTCTTGTTCCGTTTGTTCTGTGCTTGGACGTCGTGGCGCGCCCGGGGGGGCGGGTGCCCCCCCCTCCGGCTTCATGCGGCGGCGGTGGCGCGCAGCAGCCCCCATTCGCCGAGGCGCCCACGCAACTCCGCCTCGGCGCGCGGCGTCAGCGGCCAGGCGGAGGGCGGGCGGGTGGCGCCGCAATCATCGCCCATCATGCGCAGCGCCGCCTTCACGACCGAGACATTGGTGCCGTTCTGCTCCTCGGCCCGCAGCGCCTCGAAGGCGGACATGGTCTCGATCAGCGCGGCCGCCGTCTCGTAGTCGCCGGCGGCGAGCGCGGCGTGGATGGCGACCGAGTGCTCCGGCCAGACATTGATCAGGCCGGAGGTGTAGCCCCGCGCGCCGACGGCGTAGAAGGGCGGCGCCCAGGTCTCGGCCAGGCCGCCGACCCAGGCGATGCCCATGCCGCGGGTGGCGCGGATCATCTCGCCCAGGCGCAGCGGCGAGGGCGCCGCCCACTTCACGCCGACCACGCCCGGCACCTGGCAGAGCTTCAGGATGGCGTCCTGGCCGATGCCGTCGTTGCGCAGATAGAGCACGACCGGCAGGCCCTGGCCGGCCTCGGCCACGCGCTCGACATAGGCCACCACGCCGCGCGGCGAGACGAAGGGGTCGGGCGGCTGGTGCACCATCAGCGCGCTGGCGCCGGCGGCCCTCGAGGCGCGGGTCAGCGCCACGGCGTCATGGACCGAGCGGCCGATGCCGGCCAGCAGCGGCACGCGCCCGCCCACCTGCTCGGCGGCGACATGCACCATGCGCTCCGCCTCGGCCGTGGTCAGGCCGTAGAACTCGCTGGTGTTGCCATTGGCCACCAGCACATGCACCCCGGCGCCGATGGCGCGCTCCACCACCGGCCGCAGCCGGGCGGGGGCGAGCCGGTCCTCGTCGTCGAAGGGGGTGACGAGGATGCCGGAGATGCCGCCGAGCGCGGCGCCGAGCCGCGCGTGGTCCTGGGTCATCGGGGTGTTCCCTTGTCGATGGGTGTCCCGGAGGCCTCGGCGACGAGCGCGTCGAGGATGCCGCTGGCCTCCAGGGAGCGGTGGATATGCGCTCGCATGCGCGCCTCGGCCGCGGCCGGGTCGTGGCGGCGGATGGCGGCGACGATGCCGGCATGCTCGCGCCAGGCGCGACGCGGCTCCTGCGGCGTGGCGCGCAGCGCGCGCAGCCGGCCGAAATGGTCGTAGGCCCGCAGCGCCTCGAGCGAGCGCAGCAGGAAGGCATTGGCGGTCATGCCGTTGATCAGCTCATGGAACCGCTCATTGGCCTCGGCCAGCAGGGCGATGGCCGCGGCCCCGTCCCGGCTCAGGCCGCGCATGCGGGCGAGCTGCTCCTCCAGGGCGGCGACCTCCGCCGGCCCGGCCCGACGGGCGGCGAGGCCGGCGGCGGTGCCTTCGAGGGCGACGCGGATCAGCCCCATCTCGGCCAGCCGCTCCGGGGTGAACTCGACGACCAGCGTGCCGCGCCGCGGCAGGGTGACGACCATCCCCTCGGCCTCCAGCCGCCCCAGCGCCTCCCGCACCGGCTGGGCGGAGATGCCGAGGGACTGGGCGAGGGAGCGCTCCGAGACGCGCTCGCCGCCGGGCAGGCTGCCGTCCACGATGGCGTCGCGCAGGCGGCGATAGGCGCGCTCGGCCAGGGAGAGGACATCCTCGGCGGTCAGGGGCGGCAGGCCGGCGACGGGGGGAAGCATGCGGGAAGGTTTAGGTGTCGTGGCCTGAAACTGCAATAGCAGATTTCAGATGCCAGCTCCGCCTCGCTGGACAGCCCCCCGCCCGCTTGCGAGGCTGCACCGTCCGCGAACTCGGCGGTCGCCGGTCCCTGGGAGAACTCCATGACTGATCTGAACGAGTATCTGGCGCAGAAGCGCCTCGCCGTCCTGGCCAGGCAGAAGGCGGCGGAAGCCGATCCGCGCCCGGTCGCGGTGAAGGCGCGGGTGCGCGCCATGGGGCGCAGCGGCATCCGCGAGATCCGCATCCGCGACTTCCAGATCATCAGCGACAGCAAGCCGGATCTCGCCGGCTACGACCTCGGCCCGGGCTCGCCGGAGATGCAGCTCGGCGTGCTCGGTTCCTGCATCACGCATATCACCCTGATCCAGGCGGCGCTGCGCGAGGTGCCGCTCGACGCGGTGGAGGTGGAGGTCGAGGCGGACCAGCATCCGCCCGTGGGCGAGACGGCGACGCCGAGCGGTCCGCTGCACCCGCATAACATCCGCTACCGGCTGCGCCTCGAATCCACCGCGCCGCCCGAGACGCTGCGCTCGCTGCACGAGGCCATCGAGGCGGCCTGCCCGATCCTGAGCCTGCTGGTCAATCCGCAGAAGGTCGCGGGCGAGATGCTGCTGAACGGCGAGACGATCAGCCGCCTCTCGCGCGGCTGATCGGGGCGGCGCGGCCGGGGGAGGATCCCTCCCGCCGGCCGCCGGCCTTAATGCAGCACCATCGCGGTGAAGGGCGGCACATAGGCCTGGAGCGTCACCAGCAGCCCGACCAGCACCGCCAGAGCGATGGAGTGGAAGAAGACGTAGCGCAGGATGTCGCCCTCGTGGCCGAACCAGTTGGTGGCGGTGGAGGCGACGACGATGCTCTGGGCATCGATCATCTTGCCCATCACGCCGCCCGATGAATTGGCCGAGGCCATCAGCACCGGCGAGAGGCCGAGCTGTTCCGCCGTGATCTTCTGCAGGCCGCCGAACAGCACGTTCGAGGCGGTGTCGGAGCCGGTCAGGGCCACGCCGAGCCAGCCGAGCAGCGTGCCGAACAACGGGTAGAACACGCCGGTATTGGCGAAGGCGAGGCCCATCGTCGCGTCCAGCCCCGAATAGCGCGTCAGGTAGCCGAGGCCGAGCATGGCGGCGATGGTGATCAGCGAGTAGCGGACCCGCCAGATGGTGCTGCCATACTCGCGGATCAGCGCCAGCGGCGAGAAGCCCATCAGCAGCCCGCCCAGCACGGCGGCGGCGAGGATGCCGGTGCCGGTCATCGACAGCAGGCCGAAGGCGAAGACCGCGCCCTCCGGCACCGGCTCGGCGACGACGGGCGGCACCTTCACCACCATGCGGTGCAGCCCCTCGATCGGGAAGCTGGCCGACCAGAGGCCGTTCAGCAGGTTGCGCGTGCTCTGCAGCCCCCAGATGAAGACGAAGACCGTCAGGATCAGCCAGGGCATCCAGGAGCGCAGCACCGCGCCGCGGTCCTCCGCCGCCGCGCCGCCCGGCGTCATGCGCGCCACGGGCGGGGCGTCCATCATCTCGCCGCCATGGCCGGTGCGGGCCGCGGCGGGGGCGGTGCCGCGCGCCGCCGCCTTGGCCGCCACATCGGCTTCCGCCCGGCCGCGCAGCGAGGGATCGCGCCAGATCCGCTTCGGCTGCCAGACGCGCATGAAGCCGACCAGACAGGCCATCGAGACCAGCGCCGCGATCACGTCCACCAGATAGGGGCCATGGTAGTTCGAGACGAGGAACTGCGGCACGGCGAAGGAGACGCCGGTGACCAGGATGGCGGGCCAGATCTCGATCATCCCCCGCCAGCCGGCGAAGGCCCAGATCAGCCAGAAAGGCACCAGGACCGAGAAGAAGGGCAGCTGGCGCCCGATCATCGCCGAGAGGGTGTAGACATCGAGCCCGGTGACGCCGGCCAGCGCGATGACCGGCGTGCCCAGCGCGCCGAAGGCCACCGGCGCGGTGTTGGCGATCAGCGACAGGCCGGAGGCGGCGAGCGGCGAGAAGCCCAGGCCGATCAGCAGCGCCGCGGTGACCGCGACCGGCGTGCCGAAGCCGGCCGCGCCCTCGAAGAAGGCGCCGAAGGCGAAGGCGATCAGCAGCAGTTGCAGCCGCCGGTCCTCGGTGATGCCGCCGATGGAGCGTTGCAGGATCTCGAAGGAGCCGTTCACCACCGTCAGCCGGTAGAGGAAGATGATGTTCAACACGATCCAGCCGATCGGGAACAGGCCGGAGAGGATGCCGAGCAACGTGGCGCGCCCGGCGATGCCGCCCGGCATGCCGAAGACGAAGACGGCGACGAGGAAGGCGACGAGGAGGGCGGAGATCGCCGCCCAGTGCGCCGGCACCTTCAGGAAGGCCAGGGCGATGAGCATGGTGGCGACGGGAATCGCCGCCACCAGGGCGGAAAGCAGGATCGACCCGAAGGGATCGTAGAACTGGTTCCACGGCATTCGAACTGGGCTCCCGGAGGGTGGTGGCACGGTTGTCGCGGTGGCGAATCGGCTCCGCCCCCGCATGATGCACGCCCCCGGCGGAGGCTGTGACATTCTGTTTCAAATCCCCCCGGCCGTTCTTGGCTTCACGGATGTTTCAACCTCCCCGCCCGGGCGGCCGGGGCAGGTCCGCGGCGCGGCGGTGGAGCCTGGTCAGGATGGTGTCGAGCGCCGCCAGCTCCCCGGCCGAGAGCGCCCCCGCCAGCTCCGCCTGCAGGGCGCGGGCGCGCGGCACGATGCGGCGGTACAGCGCCTCGCCCCGCCGCGAGAGCCGCAGCCGCTGGGCGCGCCGGTCGCCCGGCAGCGGCTCGCGCCGGATCAGCGCCTTGCCGTCCAGGCGGATCACGGCGCGGCTGACCTTCAGCCGGTCCATCTCCGTGCGGGCGATCACCGCCTGGGTGGAGAGCGGCTCGCCCTCGCCCAGCACCGCCAGGACGCGCCATTCCGGGATGCTGGATCGAGGCAGGAAGGGCTAGAGGTGGGAAGGGGCGGGGCGGTGGGACCTCCCCTTCGAGGGGGGAGGCCCGGGCCGGCTCACATCAGGCCCGTCGCCACGCTCCACAGCAGTGCCATGAACAGCACGGCCACAACGGCGGCCAGCTGGATCGGATTTCCCAAAGGCCCTTTCTCCCTCCAACGGCCGGGTCAGAGCCCGGTCCCGGAGGGTAGCTAGCAGATTCTTACTGAAAGAAACAATGCGTGACCGTGGTCCGCTCCCGGGAGGACAGGGCGGTCAGAGATAGGGCGGCTGCCGCACCAGCCCGGCCTCGGCGAAGTATTCCTCGTTCCGCAGCGCCCAGAGGCGCTCGTGGGCAGCGACCAGTGTCTCCGCGTTCCAGCGGAAATTGCGGTCGGCCGGGCTGCGGAAGACCACCCTCTCCAGCACATGAAGCAGATCCCGCGCCACCTCCAGGTCCTTCTGGTCGCAGGCCTGGTGGAAGGCCATCCAGAGCTTGTCGGAGAGGCGGCGCGTCTGCCGTGTGGGGGGCACGCCGCTTTTCGGGGAGCGCGAAAGGTGGGACATGACAGGCCTCGGGCTGGACACTTCTCCTATAACGAACCCGGGTGGTATTCCAGCGTTGAGAGTGTCTCATGAGTTGTGCGTGACGGGGATTTCTTACCGCTGGCGCGAGAGAGGCGGGCGGGCCTTGGCCCTCCTCCTCGCCACGCCCCTGGCCCTGCTCCCGGCCACCGGCCTGGCGGCCGAGCCGCTGCTGCCGCGCGCCCAGCGCCCCGGCCTGGGCGCCGAGGACCCCCGCCGCCCGGTGACGGCGGAGGAGGCGCCCTGGAGCGGCCTGGCGCGGGTGCAGACCACGCTCGGCGGCCGCTGCACCGGCGCCCTGGTCGGGCCGAGGCTGGTGCTGACCGCCGCGCATTGCCTCGCCGCGCGCGCCGGCCGCTGGGTGCGGCCGGGCTCGGTGCATGTGCTGGTGGGCTACCACCTCGGGGAATGGGCGCTCCATGCCCGTGTGGAAGCCTTCGAGACCGGCGCGGCGGCCCCCGCATCCGGCGCGCCGGGCGGGGACTGGGCGTTGTTGCGGCTGGACCGCGACCTCGCCGGCCCGGAGCGTGTGCTGCCGTTGCTGCGCGATCCACCGCCGCGGGGGGCGCCGGCGATGCTGGGCGGCTACCAGCAGGACCGCGCCGAGCGGCTGATGGCCGACACCGACTGCCGGCTGCTCGGGCCGGCGCGCGACGCGACCGGCCGGCCCCTGCTGCGCCATGGCTGTTCCGGGACGCGCGGCAGCAGCGGCGCGCCCCTGCTGACGCGCGACGGCGAGGGACGCTGGGCGGTGGCGGGGGTCGTGGTGATGGCGGAGGCGCGGCGGGCGGGCGGCATCGCGGTTCCGGTCGGCGCCATCGGCCCGCTGCGCTGAAGGCAGCGCGGTAATTGAGAATGAATTGCAATTGCAGAAAGACGGCGCCAAGATGCGGCCTCCGGCGCCGCCGCGCCCAGCCATCCCGCAGGGGAGAGTCATGTCGCCATCCCGCTCCGACTCCGTCCGCCATCTGCCGATGTTCGAGCACGCCCTGCTCTGGGCGATGCGCTTCTGGGGCTGGCAATGCCGCGGATGCTGCGCGGCGCCCTCGGCCCGCATCGGCCAGGTCTTCGCCGATCTCGGCGCGCCGGAGGCGGCGGCGGATTTCCACGGCATGATGCGCGGCCTCTTCGCGACCCGGAGCGGGCAGCCCCGCCTGTCCCCGCTGGGCGACACGGCCCTGGCCCCGGATGAGCGGCTGCTGCTGGACGTGCTGGCGCTGCAGCAGGCGCGCCGCTCGGCCGAGGGCGTGGCGCTGCTCGGCATGCTGATCCCGCACGACCGGGCGCTGACCGGCTATGCGTGCATCGTGCGCCTGATCGCGGCCTTCAACGCGGCGGGGCACCGGCTGGAGCGGCCCCTGGCCGCGGCCTCGGCAGGCCCGCTGGTCGTCTGGCCCGCACCGGTGGCGGCCCGGCGCCACGCCGATCCGGTGGCCTCCCGCCCCGCCGACTGATCCGCGCCCGATCCGGAAGGAACGGCCCGAAAGAAACGGCAGACAAACCGGCCTCGCGGGTGCAGCATCGGCGGCCATGCCGAATGTGACCGAAGCCGAGCTGATCGGCCTGGTGGCTGCCGCGCGGTCCGCCGCGCGCGGCGATCCCTTCGCCAATCCCGCCCTGTCCGTGGCCCTGGCGCTGAGCCGCCGGCTGGATGACGGCCAGGCCAGCCATGCCGAGCTGGCGGCGACGCTGCGCCAGATCGGCCGCGCCGCCTTCGCGGACAAGGCCCGCCGCCTGGCGCGCGGCGCCGGGCCGAAGGGCGCCGACGCGGCGCTGGCCGCCATCGCCACGCGCATCGCCCGCCCCGACCCGGATGACAGCCCGGTGCCGCTGGCGGTCTTTCGCGCCGCCTGCGAACGGCCGCGCGCCGCCGCCGTCTTCACCGCGCATCCGACCTTCAGCCTGCCGCGCGCCACCGCCCAGGCCCTGGCCCAGGCGGCAGGCGGTATCGATCCGCCCGACCCGCTGCCGCTGCGCCCGACCGCCCCCACCCTGGAGGACGAGTTCGAGCAGGCCGCCGCCGCCATGGCCAATGGCCGCGACGCGCTGGACCGGCTTGCCGCCGCCTTCCTCGGCACCGCCCGCGCCATCTGGCCCGATCGCTGGACGCAGCTCGACCCCCGCCCGGTGCTGCTGGCCTCCTGGGTCGGCTACGACACCGACGGCCGCACCGATATCGGCTGGCAGGACACGCTGCGGCTGCGGCTGCGGATGAAGCGGCTGCAGCTCGCCCGCCTGGCCGCCCAGCTCGCCGCCCTGCCGGAGCCCTGCACCGCGGCGCTTCGGGCCCGCGTCGCCGAGGCGCTGGCGGCGGTGCGGACGCAGATCGAGGCCTGCCCGCCTCCCGGCGCGGTGATGCCGGAGCGCGCCCAGGCCTTCGCCCATGCGCTGGTCGGGCTGCGCGACGTGGCGCTGAGCACCCCGGCGCCGCTGCTGGCGCTGTTCCCGGCCGCCATCGCCGCGGCGCCCGAGGATCAGGCGCGCCTCGCCCTCTGCGTCGCCCGCGCCGGCCTCGTCGCGCATGGCCTCTCGCTGGCCCATACCCAGGTGCGGCTGAACGCGGCGCAGCTGCACAACGCCGCCCGGCTGCGCTTCCCCCATCTCGGCAATCCCGAGGACCCGGCGCGGCGCCGCGCCCTCTTCGCCGCCATCAACACCGCGCTGGAGGAGGCGGCGGCCGAGCCGGTCGATATCGGGGGGCTGATGGCACAGCAGGCCTCGGCCACCCGGCTGATGATGACGGTGGCGCAGATCGCCAAGCACATCGACGCCAGCCAGCCGATCCGCTTCCTCGTCGCCGAGACCGAGAGCGGCTACACCCTGCTCGCCGCCCTGCTGCTGGCCCGCCTCACCGGGGTCGAGGACCAGGTCGAGATCTCGCCGCTCTTCGAGACCGCCGAGGCGCTGGAGCGGCGCGGCGAGCGGGTGGTGGAGGAGGCGCTGCGCAGCCCGCAGTTCCGCGCCCATCTGCGGCGCGTCGGCCGGCTCTGCCTGCAGTTCGGCTATTCCGATTCCGGCCGCTACATCGGCCAGATCGCCGCCACCCAGCTGATCGAGCGGCTCAAGCTGCGGGTCATCGACCTGCTGGCGCGGCACGGGCTGGACGATCTCGAGGTGGTGCTCTTCGACACCCATGGCGAAGGGTTGGGACGCGGCGGCCATCCGGACGGGCTGGCGGCGCGCTTCGACTACCTGGACCCGCCGGCGGTGCGGGCCGCCTTCGCCCTGCGGGGCATCCACGCCCGGCTGGAGACGGCCTTCCAGGGCGGCGACGGCTATCTCTATTTCGGCACGCCCTCGCTCGCCCATGCGGCGGTGGCGCGCATCGCCGAGCATGCCTTCGCGCCGCCCTCGGCCGGGACGCCCGAGGGCGAGCCGGACCCGGTCTATGCCGAGGGCGGCTTCGCCTCGGATCTCTTCGCCGGCGCCCGCGCCGCCTTTGGCGCGCTGGTGGAGGACCCCGGCTATGCCGTGCTGCTCGGGGCCTTCGGCACCGCGCTGCTCGACCCCACCGGCTCGCGCCCGGCGGCGCGGCAGAGCGAGACCGGCGGGCCGGTCACCATCCGCCATGTGCGCGAGTTGCGCGCCATCCCCAACAACGCCGTGCTGCAGCAGCTCGGCTTCCTGGCCAATCTGATGCACGGGCTGGGCAAGGGCGCGGTGCAGGAGGTCGAGGCCTTCGCCGAGCTGATGCGCCGCAGCCCGCGCTTCGCCAATGCCATGGCCTTCGCCCGCGCCGGCCTCGCGCTCTCGGACACGCAGGTGCTGCGTGGCTATGTCGCCAGCCTCGATCCCGGCACCTGGCTCGACCGCGCGGCGCAGACCCGCCGGCCCGGCCGGGCCGAGGCGCTGGTCGCCGTCGCCCGGGCACTGGAGACGCTCGGCCTCGGCGATCCGGCGCGCGGGGTGTTCCGCCGCCTCAAGGTCGACGACCTGGCGCTGCGCGCCGCCTGGCCGCGGGAGGAGGATGGCGACGAGCCGCGGATGAGCGACCGGCTCTTCGCCCTGCACGCGCTGCGCCTCTGCCTGATCCACCGCATCTGGCTGCTGGCGGTGGAGGTGCCGGATTTCTCGCCGCGCCATGGCATGACGCGGGAGGGGCTGGTGCAGCGGCTGCTGCGGCTCGACGTGCCCGCGGCGGTGGCGCTGCTCGACGAGGTCTTCCCGGCCGCCGAGCCGCCGGGATCGGCGCTCGACTTCGCCGAGCCGCCGGCGCCGCGCCATGGCGGCTATGGCCGCGAGCAGCGCGAGATCACCCAGCCGCTGGGCGAGCTTTTCGCGCTGGTGCGGGAGGTCAGCGCCGTGATCAGCCTGGAATGCGGCGCCTTCGGCTGAGGTGCCGCCCCGCCCTCAGCCGCCGATCACCTCGTCCGTCACCACCTGGAACTTCGCCAGGATGTTCGGCCCGAAGGTGGTGCTGATGGCGACGTCGGTGGCGTCGCGCCCGCGCGCCATCAGGATGCGGCCGATGCGCGGCGTGTTGTGGCGCGCGTCGAAGGTGTACCAGCGGTCGCCGAGCCAGACCTCGAACCAGGCGGAGAAGTCCATCGGCGCGTCCACCGGCGGTATGCCGATGTCGCCGAGATAGCCGGTGCAGTAGCGCGCCGGGATGTTCATGCAGCGGCAGAGCGTGACAGCGAGATGCGCGAAGTCGCGGCAGACGCCGACGCGTTGCTCGAAGGCGCCGGAGGCGGTGCGCGTCGGGTCGGCATAGGGGTAGCCGAAGGTGATGTGGTTGTGGGTGAAGTCGCAGATCGCCTGCACCATGCCCCAGCCCGGCTGCAGATGGCCGAAGAGCGACCATGCGGTGTTCGTCAGCCGGTCGGTGTCGCAGTAGCGGCTGCCGAGCAGGAAGACGAGCATGTCATCCGGCAGCTGCTCCACCGGGTGCTGCCGCGCCCAGGGCTCCACCGCATCCGGCAGGCCGGAATCCTGCACGTTGAAGTTGGTGAAAAGGGTCAGCCGCCCGGCCGGCGCCACCACCCGGGTGCAGCGGTTGCCGAAGCTGTCGTAATAGGTGCGCTGGCTGACCGGCGGGTCGAGCTGCAGCAGGTTCGGACCACGGATGTCGGAATCGCGCGAGGGATGCGTGCTGAGCATCAGCAGCATCGGCGTCGGTTGCGGGCAATCATAGGCGATCTCGAAGCCCGCGTTGATCAGCATGGGGCATTCTTCTCCGGCAGGGGGGCGGGGGAGGCAGGGCGGAGCGCTGGAGGCCAGGGGCGGAAACCGCGCCATGGCGGAAACCGGCCGGGCGGGCCGAGGTTTCGTGGCGGCTGCGGGGACGGGACGCGGCCCGGGCAAGGACAGGAAGGCAAGGCACGGACCTCCCGCGAAAACGGCATGGTGCCCTTCGTCCAGCCTGGCCCGGG
The DNA here is from genome assembly GCF_016107285.1 of Roseomonas sp. KE0001. Taxonomy (GTDB): domain Bacteria; phylum Pseudomonadota; class Alphaproteobacteria; order Acetobacterales; family Acetobacteraceae; genus Pseudoroseomonas. The sequence continues at coordinate 505,818 of NZ_RCVQ01000002.1, forward strand.
CGCCGTCCCATCGGGAGAACGTGGCCTCGGGGAGCCGTCCGGGCACCGGGCGGATTATTGCTCACAGGCCCTGTGCGGGCGCATTTCCCCAGTGCCGCCATCCTCTGGCGGCCGTGCCCTTTGTGGCCCTTCGTCACGAATTTTGGCATGCCGGCGCTATCGGCGCCAAGGCTTTATGGGGTCATCGACCCTGGGGCGGCGGCGCAGGAACGGGAGACACGAAACCGGGAGGAAAATGGAAGTTTCATCAAATCCCCCTTAAATGAGAGAAAGTTTCCTGAAATACACAATGTCGCATTTTCTGCATGAGCTTCGGCGTGTCAGCGTGTCGCCTGCAACCTCGCAGGGCGGCACGGGCCGCCGCGCGCACAGGCCGCTGGTCGGCCTTCCTTCTCAGGAGACGGCTCATGCAGGTGCCCACCCCCCTCGAAACCCTGATCGATATCCCCAACGCCCTCGCGGAGGACCGGACCTATTTCCAGCCCGACGAGACGGCGGCGGCGCTCGGATACTACCGCCGCGAGGGCTATGTGGTGATCCGCGGCCTGCTGCCCGCCGCGCTCTGCGACGACATCCGCGCCGCCTTCCACGCGCAGGTGCGGCCCTCGGCCACGCCCATCCTGCGCCAGAAGAACATGCGCTACGAACGCAACCGGTTCGATGCCGACGGCTTCCTCGCCAATCCGATCTTCAACGTGCAGGACCTGCAGACCAGCCGCCACGGCCGCTTCAGGGAGCGCGCCCTGGCGGCGGTGACGCAGGCCCGCGTCGGCGCGCTGACCTCGGCGCTGATCGGCGCCGGCCGCACCAAGCTGATCCAGACCATGTTCTTCGAGGCCCCCGCCGGCACCTGGGCGCATCAGGACAGCTACTACCAGGACAGCGCCGTGGCGCTCGGCCGCTGTATCGCCGGCTGGTACGCGCTCGAGGATGTGCATGCCGCCGCCGGGCGCTTCTATGTCTGCCCGCGCAGCCACGTCACCGTGCCGGTGCTGCGCAATGCGGGGGAGTACGACTTCGCCACCGGCCATGACCGCTACCGCCGCGCCGTGCTGGAGGTGATGCGGCGCGAGGGGCTGGAGATCCGCGCGCCCTTCCTGGCCAAGGGCGACGTGCTGTTCTGGAACTCGCTGACCGTGCATGGCAGCTTCGCCCCGGCCGGGCGGGGCGTCTCCCGCGCCTCGCTCACCGCGCACTACCTGCCGGAGGGTGACGACATGCTGCAATTCCACACCCGCGTGCGGCACCAGCGGATGATCACGGTGAACGGCATGCCGGTGGCGCAGCTGCACGACCAGGACCGGCTGGGAAACCGCCTGGTGCGCGGTATCGCCGCTCATGCGCCCGGCCCCTGGGCGGCGGCGCGCAAGCTCGCCATGCGGGGCCTGTTCCTGGCCGGCAAGATGAGGCGGCGGCGGGAGGCGGCCCAGGGCCAGGTCAGCCCGGCGGAGTGAGGCCAGCGGAATAAGGAGGGCGCCGAAGGCGGGGGCCTCCATCCGGCCGCGCATGGTTCACCGGACTATCCGGCTCCGGTCCGGTCGGACCCCCGCCGCCTCGCCCTCACTCGCCCCGCGGCAGCGCGCGCAGGGCCCGCGCCATGGCCCAGAGGCCGAGCGCCAGCAACAGGGCCAGAAGCACCGGGTAGAAGACCGCGCCGGCCTTCTCCCGCCCGTGCAGGACGTATTCGGCGTTCTGCGACAGCAGGGTGAGCATCAGCCCCGAGAACACGCCCCAGGCGGCGAGCAGCCGCGCCGCGCCGCCACGCCAGCCGGCCCAGAGCAGGAGGGCGGCCACGGCCAGCTCGTCCAGCGCCAGGGGGACGAAGGCGGCGGTGCCGGCACGGCGGGCGATCTCGCCGCCCGCCACCAGGACCGCCATCAGCACGGCCAGCCCGCGCAGCGACAGGATATGCCCGCGCAGCGACAGGACCCGCGCGCGCAGCGGTCGCATGCGGCGGTCAGACCCGCATCGGCATCAGCACGTAGAGCGCCTCGGGCTTGGCGGCATCCACCACCACCGTCGGCGCCGAGCCATCGGCGAAGCGGAACTCCACCCGCTCCGCGATCTGGTCGGTGATGTCGGCGAGGTAGCGCGCCTGGAAGCCGATCTCGATCGGACCGGACCGGTAGGACACGGCCTCGCTGTCCAGCTCCTCCTCGGCCTGCCCCTGGTCGGGGCTGCTGGCGGTCAGCGTCAGGCTGTCCTGCCGGATCGCGAGCTTCACCGGGCGCGAGCGTTCGGAGGAGATGGCGGCGACGCGGGCGACGGCGTCCGAGAAGGCCTTCTTGTCCACCGTCAGGATCTTGTCGTTGCCGCGCGGGATGACACGCTCGTATTCGGGGAAGGTGCCGTCGATCAGCTTGCTGGTCAGGTGGACGCTGCCGAAGGCGAAGCGGATCTTGGTCTCGGAGAGCTTCACCTCGACCGGCTCGCTGGTCTCGTCGGCGAGCTTGCGGATCTCGTTGACCGTCTTGCGCGGCACGATGACGCCCGGCATGCCCTCGGCGCCCTCCGGCAGCGGCTCCTCGACGCGGGCCAGGCGGTGGCCGTCCGTCGCCACGGCGCGCAGCACCTTCTGGCCCTCGGCCTCGGTGGCGTGCAGGTAGATGCCGTTCAGGTAGTAGCGCGTCTCCTCGGTGGAGATGGCGAACTTGGTGCGGTCCACCAGCTCGCGCAGCAGGGTCGGCGTCACCAGGAAGCCGTGCGGCAGCTTCCCCTCGGTCATCGAGGGGAAGTCCTCCACCGGCAGCACCATCAGGCTGGTGGCGAAGCGGCCGGCGCGCAGCGCCAGCGGCGCGTCGCCGCCCGGATGGTCCAGCTCCACCTTGGCGCCGTCCGGCAGCTTGCGGACGATCTCGTAGAGCGTCGCCGCCGGGGCGGTGGTGCGGCCGGGGCGCGTCACGGTGACATCCGGCACCGCCTCGACGATGGCGATCTCCATGTCGGTCGCCGTCAGGGTCAGGCTGCCCTCCTGCGCCGCCAGCATGACATTGGCCAGGATGGGGATGGTGTTCCGCCGCTCGACCACGCTCTGCACATGCGCCAGCGCCTTCAGCAGCACCGCCCGGTCCACCGAGAACTTCATGGCAAGAACACCCCCCGCGCGGAAGAAGAGGGGCGCGTCGGGCGCGCCCCGGGAATCATGGACAGTCGCCCTCTCTAACAGCCGGGCATGGCGCGGGAAAGGCGGGCCGAAAACCCGGAGGCGGCCGGATCGTTGAATTCCATGCCATGCCCCAGAGCCAGACCCTCCCCCCCAGCGCCAGCTGGGCCACGGACCGCCCCGCCATCCTCGGCGAAGGACCCCCCGGCGCGCCGCTGATGTTCGTCGGCGAGCAGCCGGGCGACGAGGAGGACCGACAGGGCCGCCCCTTCGTCGGCCCGGCCGGCAAGCTCTTCGATCGCGCGCTGGAGGCCGCCGGCATCGACCGCGCCGCGAGCTACGTCACCAACGCGGTGAAGCACTTCAAGTACGTCCAGCGCGGCCCGCGCCGGCTGCACCAGAGCCCGGACGCCGGCGACATCAAGCTCTACCGCCCCTTCCTGATGGCGGAGGTGGAGAGCGTGGCGCCGCGCTTCCTCGTCGCCCTCGGCGCCACGGCGACCCAGGCGCTGATGGGGCAGAAGCTGCCGCTGCTGAAGCTGCGCGGCCAGGTCTTCGAGGGGCCGGAGGGGCGGCCCGTCCTGATCACCGTGCATCCGAGCTACCTGCTGCGCCTGCCGGACGCGGCGCTAAGGAAGCAGGAGTTCGAGCGGTTCGTGGCGGAGCTGGGCCTGGCCGGGCAGGCGGCGCGCGGCGAGATCCGGCCAACGGGGCAGACGGCGGCGCAGGCGGACGGCCCGCCGCAGGGAAGTCTGCCCCTGTGACCTGACGGCGCACCGGCTTCTCACCCCGGCATGTGCCGGTCCAGCAGCGCTCCGGGCAGCGGCATGGGGCGGGCCGACCATGTCCAGAGCAGCCAGCAATCCACCTTCCGTCCCGGAAAGACCTGCCGCAGCAGGGCACGATAGGCCGCCATCTGCCGCAGGTAGAGCGCCGGGACGCCGCCGATCTCCTCCGGCGGCGGACGGTTGGTCTTGTAGTCCAGGATCAGCACCCGCTCCGGCGTCACCAGCATCCGGTCCACCTGGCCGGCCAGCGGCAGGCCATTGACCCGCCCGGCGATCGGCGCCTCGGCCAGGCTGCCGGGCCCGAAGGCCGCCGCCAGCTCGGGCAGGCGCAGCAGCCGCATCACCTCGGCCAGGGTCGCCGCCCGCTCGGCCTCGGAGAGGTCATGGCCGGGCCTGGCCAGGAAGCGCCGCGCCGCCGCCTCCCGCTCCGCCTCCGCATAGTCCGGAAGGTGCTGCAGCAGCGCGTGCAGCAGCCGGCCGCGGCGGAAGCGCTCGCCGGTCGGATCGGCGCGGCCATGCGGCGCGGCGGTGGGCGTCTCCGTCTCGCCGGGAAGCGCCGAGGGGGAGAGGGTCAGCGCCATGCTCTCCGGCGCCGCCGGCCGGCCGATCCAGTCGGGCAGCGGCCCGGCCTCGCCCGGCTCGGCCTGTCCGGCCTCGGCGCGCGGCGGAGCGGTCTGGGCGCTGTCCAGGCAGCGCGCCGGTCCGGTGAAGCGGGCGGCGGGCGGCGCCCCGAAGGCCGCCGGCTCGAAGGCCAGCTCCCGGGCGCCCTCCAGGCGGGCGAAGCCCTGCGCCACCAGGTCGTACCAGGAGCCGGCCTTGGGCTCGCCCCAGGCGCAGACCAGCAGCCGGTCCTCGGCACGGGTCAGCGCGACATAGAGCAGCCGGTTCTCCTCCGCCGCCCGCGCCGCCTCCTCCGCTTCCATCAGCCGCGTCCAGGCGGGGGCGAAGAAGTCGCGGCGCGAGCGGGGCGCCCAGAAGGGCAGGGACGGCTCGCTCTCCTCCCAGCGCAGCGGCTTCTCGCCGCGGCCGCTGCCGACATCGGGCAGGATGACCACCGGTGCCTGCAGCCCCTTGGCGCCGTGCGCCGTCATCAGCCGCACCGCATCGACGCCCGATTCCGCCTCGCGCTTCACCTCCGCCCCGCCGCGCCGCAGCCATTGCACGAAGCCCTGCAGGCTGGGCGGATGGCGCGATTCGAAGGCGAGCGCGGCGTTCAGCACCTCGTCCAGCGGGTCGGCGGCGTCGGGGCCGAGGCGGGCCAGGATGCGGGCCCGCCCGCCATGCTCGCCCAGCACCTCGGCCAGGATGGAGTGGGGGGTGGCGAGGTCGGCGCGGTCGGCCAGCGCGGCCAGCCAATCGGCGGCGCGGCCGGGCGCGGTGTCGCGCCCGCGCTCCTGCAGCAGCCGCCACCACAGCGGCTGCACCCGGCCGCCCGCCAGGGCGCAGAGCTCCTCCTCCGAGACGCCGCAGAGCGGGCTCTTGAGCAGGGCGGCGAGCTGCAGGTCGTCCTCCGGCAGCAGCAGCACGTCGATCAGCGCCAGCAGGTCCTGCACCGCGATCTGCTCGATCAGGCGCAGCCGGTCGAGCCCGCCCACCGCCACGCCGCGCGCCTTCAGCGCCCGCACGAGCAGGCCGCTGAAGGCGGTGCGGCGGCGCAGCAGCACCAGGATGTCGCCGGGGCGGATCGGCCGCCCGCCGCGCGCCGGCAGGGTCTCGTGCCGCACCATGTGGGCGATGCGCGCCGCCAGCGCCTCGGCCATCAGCGCCTCGGCGTCCTCCTCGGCCACCGGCGTCTCCGGCACCTCCCAGGCTTCCAGGGTGGCGGCCTCGGGCCGGGCCAGCGGCGGCCAGAGCTCGACCAGCCCGGCATCCCCGGCGCGGTCGGCGCGGTGCTCCAGCACGGCGCCCTCCGCCACCACGCCGCGCCGCGCCGGCCCTTCGGCGAAGACGGCATCGACGAGCGACAGCACCGGCGCCGTGGACCGGAAGGAGACGTTCAGCGGCACCACCTCGAAGCGCTGCTCCGCCGCCGCGATCTGCCGGGCGAAGCGGTGCGCGTAGCGGCCGAGGCCCGCGGCGTCGGCGCCCTGGAAGCTGTAGATCGACTGCTTCTCGTCGCCCACCGCGAAGATGCTGCGCCGCGTCTCCGGCTCGCGCGCGCCGAGGCCGGAGAAGAACTCGCCGGACAGCTTCTCCGCGATCTCCCATTGATGCGCGTTGCTGTCCTGCGCCTCGTCGAGCAGCAGGTGGTCGAGCCCGCCATCGAGCTTGTAGAGCACCCAGGCGCTGCCCGGATCGTGCAGCAGGCCGCGCGCGGCCTGGATCAGGTCGTCGAAATCCACCGCCCCCTGGCGCGCCTTCCGCGCCGCATAGGCCTCCAGCACCGGCTGGGCGAGGGCGAGCAGGGCGAGGCTCGCGGCGTGCAGGCGCCACGCCCTCCGCTCCTCCTCCACCGCCGCGATGCGCGCCGCCTCCTCGGCCATCAGGGCCTGCGCCTCCTCGGCGCGGTCCTTCAGGCCGGCCTTGGTGGCCATGTTTTTACGCGGCTCGCCCTTGTCGGTGAGGAAGATCCCGGCCCAGTCCTCCCAGCACACCTGGCGCGCCTCCACCGGCAGGTCGATCCAGGCCTTCATCCGCTCGCCGCGCGCGCGGTCGTTGGCATTGCCGCTGAGGCGCAGCAGACCGCTGGCGCGCACCATCTCCGCCCCCACCCGGGCACAGGCCGCGGCCAGCGCCTCCGCCTCGCCCCCCTCGCGCGGCAGCATCAGGCGGCGGCGCAGCACGGCGTCGCACCCGGCCAGCCCCCCGGCCCGGGCGATGGCGCCGCCCAGCCGGTCGCGCTCCTTCACCAGGCTCTGCAGCGTGTCGGCGAAATCCTCCGGGCTGCCGAGGCCGGCGATGGCCTCGATCGCCGCGGGGGGCAGCCGGCCGGAGGCCAGCGCCGCCTCGCGCGATTCGGCCAGCATCTCCGCCGCGTCCGCCTCCTCGATCAGGGTGAACTGCGGCGGCAGCCCGGCCTCCAGCGGGAAGCCGCGCAGCAGCGACTGGCAGAAGGCATGGATGGTGGCGATCCGCATGCCGCCCGGCTGCTCCAGCACCTCGGCGAAGAGGGCGCGGGCGCGGCGGCGCAGCGTGGCGTCCGGCGCGGCGCCGGTCAGCTCCTGCAGGCTGCGGCCGAGATCGGCCTCCTCGGCCACCGCCCATTCGCCGAGGCGGCGGGCCAGGCGGGTCGCCATCTCGGCCGCCGCCGCCTTGGTGAAGGTGAGGCAGAGGATGCGGCCGGGCCTGGCGCCGGGGCGCAGCAGCAGGCGCAGCACGCGGTCGGTCAGCACCTTGGTCTTGCCCGAGCCGGCCGAGGCGCCGACCCAGGCGGAGGCCTCGGGGTCCGAGGCGCGCCGCTGCGCATCCTGGGCGGCGGCGCGGGGCGAGAGATCGGTGCTGCTGCTCATGCCCCGGTTGTAGCCGGGCGGCCGCGCCGGGGCGATGGGCAAGGCGGCGGGAGGCGCGCGGCCGCCTCCCGCTGGGCGCCCCGATAGCGCGGCACGGAGCACCCGCCGTCACCGCCGGGCGGTTCCGGAGGCACGCGGCGATTCCCCTGGCGGGCCAGGGCGGTCTAGGCTTGGGCTTAGCGCTTCAGCCGAAAGGGCCGCACCGATGCCGAGACGCCGCCACCTCCTCGCCGCCGGCCTGGCCGGCCTTGCCGCCGCGCCGGCCCGGCGCGCCCGGGCCGCCGCCGCCTGGCGCATCGCCAGCGAATATCCGGCGACCGCCATGCCGGGCGAGGGCATCGCGCATTTCGCCGAGGCCGCGACCCGGCTGGCCGATGGCGCGCTGATGGTGACCGCCGCCCCCGACGCGCCGGACGGGCTGCGCTCCGCCGCCATGTTGCGCGCCGTGGCCGAGGGGAAGCTCGCCGCGGCGGACGCCTTCACCGGCGCCATGGCGAAGGACGCGCCGATCTTCCAGCTCTCCGCGCTGCCCTTCCTGACCGGCTCGGCGGCGGATGCGGCGCGGCTGCTGGATCTCGCCCGGCCGGCCTATGCCCGCGCCCTCGCGGCGCAGGGCGCGACGCTGCTCTACGCCACGCCCTGGCCGCCCTCCGGCATCTGGTCGCGCCGGCCGCTGACCGAGGCCGGAGCGCTGCAGGGCCTGCGCATCCGGACCTACGATGCCGCCGGCACCGCCGTGCTGCAGGCCGCCAGCGCCGCGCCGCAGCAGATTTCCTTCGCCGACGCGCTGCCCCGGCTGAAGGCGGGCGAGATGGATGCCGTGCTTTCCTCGGGCGATGGCGGCGCCGGGGCGCGGCTGTGGGAGATCCTGCCGAACTTCACCCGCATCGACTACGCCTGGCCGCTCAGCCTCGCCTTCTGTGCCAGCGCGGCGCTGGAGGCGCTGCCGGAGCCGGCGCGGCGCGCCGTCCTGCAGGCCGGGCGGGAGACCGAGGCCCGGCAGTTCCGCGCCATCGCCACGCGGCTGGAGGAGAACGGCGCCCGCCTGCGCGCCAACGGCGTGGCGCTCGCCGAGGTCCCGGCGCTGCGCGCCGCGCTGACCCTGGCGGCGCAGCCGGTGGTCGAGGCGTGGTCGGACCGCGCCGGCGAGGAAGGCCGGGCGATTCTCGCGGCCTATCGCTGAGGCGGGCCGGCCCGCGGGTAACCCGCCGTCGGATAACCCGCCGGCGGATAACCCGACTGTGTCCGCGCGCCGGCTTGTGGCCGGAGGAGAAGGGTCCGTAGCCTCCTCCCCCAGCCCGCCTGTCAGCCCCGCCTGTCAGCAAGGAGTTCGGATCATGCCGCTGCGAGGAATGCCGGAAGCGGGACGGCGCGCTGTTCTCGCCGGCTTCGGGATGGCGGGCTTCGGGATGACCGGCGCGGTCACCGCGGCCGCGGCTCCCCCGGCTTCACCAGCGGCCTCCACCCCTGGCCCTCCCCCTGGCCTCCCCCCGGCCTCCTCGGCCGCCGCGGCGCGCGCGGTGGAGGCGGCGCGCGACGCCATCCTGCGCCTCTCGCGCGAGGTCTGGACCCAGGCCGAACTGAGCCTGCACGAGGAGAAGTCCGCCGCCATCCACCTGCGCGAGCTGGAGGCGGCGGGCTTTCGTGTCACCAGCCGCGGCACCTCCGGCATCCCCACCGCCTTCGTCGCGGAATGGAGCGCGGGTTCGGGCGGCCCGGTCATCGGCTACATGCCGGAGTATGACGCGCTGCCCGGCCTCGGCAACGCCGCGGAGCCGCGCCAGGCGCCGGGCCCCGCCGGCACCGGGGTCGGGCATGGCTGCGGCCACAACATGCTGGGCGCCGGCTGCACCGGCGGCGCCATCGCGCTCAGGGCCATGATGCGGGAGGCCGGCACCAGCGGCACCATCCGCGTCTATGGCTGCGCCGCCGAGGAGACGGAGGGCGCCAAAGTTTATATGGCGCGCGACCGGCTGTTCGAGGATTGCGACGCCGTGCTGGCCTGGCACCCCGCCCCCTTCGCCGGCGCCGGGATCGTGCGGCTGACCGCGGTGGACAAGGTGCGGGTGATGTTCCACGGCCGTAGCGCCCATGCCGGGATCGCCCCCTGGGAGGGGCGCAGCGCCCTCAAGGCGGCGGAGATGTTCGGCCTCGGCGTGCAGATGATGCGCGAGCACATCCTGCCCAGCGCGCGGATGCACTACATCTATGAGCAGGCGGGCGCGGCGCCGAACGTCATCCCGGATTTCGCGCAGGTCTGGATCCTCCTGCGCGACCTCGACCGGGAGAAGGTCGGCACGCTGACCGCCTGGGTGCGCCAGGTGGCCGAGGGCGCGGCCATGGCGACGCAGACCCGCGCCGAGGTGATCCACTTCTTCGGCATGCACGACCTGCTGCCGAACGAGCCGCTGGCGCGGCTGCTGCACCGCCACCTCGCCGCCGTCCCGATCGAATGGACGGAGGAGGAGCAGGCCTTCGCCCGGGCCTGCCAGCGGGAGGCGAAGCTGCCGGAGGCGGGCATGGCGCCGCAGCCGCTGCCCTTCCTGCAGGAGATCTCGGCGGGCGGCTCCACCGATGTCGGCGAGGTCAGCTACCAGGCGCCGGTGGGGGTCTTCGCCTGGCCGACCATGCCGCTGGGAGTCGGGCTGCACACCTGGCCCGTCACCGCATGCGGCGGCATGTCGATCGGCGACAAGGGATCGCTCAACACCGCCCGCGTGCTGGCGGCCGCGGGGTATGACCTGATGACCGATGCGGCGCTGCGGGAGGCGGCCAGGGTGGATTTCCGGGCGCGGCGCGGCGACCGGCCCTTCACCTCCGCCCTGCCGGCCTCGCAGAAGCGGCCGATGGGTCTGCCCGCCTTCATGACCCGCACCGGCGATGACGAGATGGTGTCGGGCCTGCAGCCGGACACCGGGGCGCGGAACGGGGGGTAGGGGCCTCACCCCTCCTCCGCCGTCCCCCATTCCGCCACCCGCGCCAGATGGTCGTAATCCGAGCGGGGCGGCCTGCGGCGCGGATGCGGGCGGGCGAGGAAGCGGCGCTCGCCGAGCAGGAAGCCGCGCAGCAGCGCCTCCGTCTGCGCCAGCGCCTCGGCCGCCAGGGCGTCAGGCTCACCCTTCACCGGCCTCACCTCGCCCGGCGTGCCGCCCCCGGTCAGCCGCCAGTGGGCCAGCGCCGAGACCGGACGGGCGGCGATGCCCTCGAACCCGCCCGCCGCGGCGATGGCGGCCTCCAGCGGCATCTGCGGCGCGCGGCCGTCCTTCATCTCGGAATCGTTCGGCGGCGTGCCGGTCTTGTAGTCGATGATCGCCAGCGTGCCGTCGGACAGTTCGTCGATGCGGTCGGCGCGCACCTTCAGCCGCAGCCGCCCCTGCGCCAGCGCCAGCCGCCCCGGCACCTCGGCATGGCGAGCGGCGATGCGCCGCCCCTCCCGCGCCGCCGTCTGCGCCGCCTCCTCCTGGGCGGTGACGAAGCCGCCGATGCGCGCCAGGCGCGGCCGCCAGAAGGCCAGCAGGCCGGGCCGCGCCTCGGTCCGCGCCAGCGCCTCCTCCGCCGCGTCCGCGAACCAGTCGCGGGCGGTGGCGAGGCCGGGCCAGCCCCCGGGCGCCTCGTCCAGGCGGCGGGTCCAGACCGCCAGGGCGAGGTGCACGATCTGCCCGTAATTCGCCGCGCCGACCTCGGCGTCGAGCGGGTCGAAGGGCGTCAGGCGCAGCACGTGGCGGGCGTAGAAGGCATAGGGATCGGCCATCAGCCCGGCCACTTCCGTGACGCTGATCTCGCGCGGCCGGTCCTCCACGGGCGGGCAGGGGGCCGGGCGCGGGCAGGGCCGCACCGCCTCCGGCTGGTCGAGCCGCGCCGCCCAGCCAAGCGCCGGGTGGCGTGGCAGTGCGAGGCCCCGGCCGCCGGCCTTCCGCGGGTCTTCTGCCTTCTGGCCGGCGAGGAAGGTCTCAAGCCGGGTCAGCCAGCGCGAGGGCACGGTCGGCGCGCCGGCGCGCTTGCGGGCGCGGGCCAGCACCACGCGCGGCGCCGAGGCGGCCGCCAGCAGGAAGTCGGCGGCGACGCGGCCGATCCGCGCCTCGGGCTCCGGCAGGCCGAAATCGGCGCGCATCGGCCGGCTCATCCAGGGGCCGGCCTCGGTCGCCTGCGGCCAGACGCCTTCCTCCAGGCTGCCCAGCACGGCCAGGTCGAAATCCTGCAGCCGGGCCTCCAGCAGGCCGAGGATGGCGATGCGGGGATGCTGCGCGTGCTCGCGCCCGCGGCCGATGCGGACCCCCGGCGCCGAGGGACCCTCCAGCGAGGAATCGAACAGGGCGGGCCAGGAGGCCGGGCTCATCGGCGGCAATTCGCGCAGCGCCGGCGGCAGGGTGGCGAGGTGCACCGCCAGGGGCTCGCCCTCCTCCCCGGCATAGAGGCGCAGGCCGCCCGGCCGCTCCCGCGTCGAGGCGAGGGCCTCGGCGGCCGCCAGATGCGCGTCCAGCAGGTCGGCCGGCGGGCGGGCGGGGCTGTCCGGCAGGCTGTCGAAACCGGCGAGCGCGGCCTCCAGCGCATCGACCAGCTTCAGGGCGGTGCCGAGCAGGGGCGCATCCTTCTCGCGCCGGAAGGCCTCGCGCACCCGGGCCCGCAGGCCGGACAGGCCGGGCGCGGGGCGGGGGCCGCGCAGGCAGCGCCGCTCGATCAACCGCACCGCCTCCATCCATTCCGCCCGCGTCATGCCGCCGGCGGAGAGAGGATGCTTGAGCAGGGCGAGCAGCGGCACCGGCGCGAAGCCCTCGGCCACGGCGCGGGCGAGCAGGCGCAGATAGGCCCCGGTCGGCGTCTCGCCGAGCGGCTGGCCGGCGGAATCGTCGGCCAGGATGCCGTGCCGCGTCAGCTCGGCGGCGACGCGGCGGCCCAGCTCGCGGTCGGGGGTGATCAGCGCGGCGCGGCTGCCGGGGGTCTCCAGCGCCTCGCGCAGGATCAGCGCGATGGCCACCGCCTCGGCCTGCACATCCGGCGCCTCCAGCAGGGCGAGGCCCTCCAGCGCGGGCGCCCAGTGCTCCGGCCGCCGCTCCAGCCAGGCCTCGATGCCGGCGGCCGGGCGCAGGGCGCAGGAGAGCAGCCCGGCGCGGCGCGCCAGGGCCGGGTCGCCCGCCGTGTTGCCGGGCCAGGGCATGAGGTCGGCGGGGGTGGCATCCATGGCCGAGAGCAGGCGCACCTGGCCGGCCAGCGGATGCGTGCAGCTCTCCCCCACCGCGGCCCAGAGCGCCTCGGACTTGATCTCGCCCGGCCCGTGCAGCACCACAGCGCCGCGCGGCAGCCCGGCCACCACCTTGAGCAGCGCGGCGGCGGCGGGGATGGTGCCGCCGGCGCCGATCCCGGCGGCGATCACCGGCGCCTCCGGCGGCGCCTCGCGCCAGGCGCGGGCCTGGGCGCGCAGGGCGGCGACGCGGCGCGGGCCGATGTCCATCAGCCCCCGCGCCTGCAGCCAGGCGTCCCAGGCGGTCAGCACGCCGCGCAGGAAGGTCAGTGTCACCTGCCAGTGGACGGCGAATTCCTCCGGTACCAGCCCGTCCAGCCCGTCATGCCGGACATCCTCCAGCGCCGTCTCGTCGAGGAACTCGGCGAGCGCCGTGGCCAGCCGCCAGGCCTGCTCCGGGGTGTTCGGCCCGCCGTAGCGGGAGGGCAGGCGCAGGACCAGCTCGGTCAGCACCGCCTGCCGCCGCGCCGGCTCGACGGCCGGCGGTAGATCGAGCAGGCCGGGCAGCGCCAGCTCGTCCGCCTCCTCGGTGGACAGGCCGGTCAGCGCTCGCATGCGCGGCAGCAGCAGGGCACGGCCATCCGCCTCGCGCAGGAAGGCCTCGCGCAGCGCCAGCGCGGCGCGGCGGGTCGGCAGCAGGATGGTGGTGCGGGACAGGGCCAGCGGGTCCGCCGCCGCGGCGCCGAGCTCGGCCAGCACGCCACGGGCCAGGGTGGGCAGGAAGGGGAGGTGGGCCGGGATCTCGAAGAGCCGCATGGGGAGGCAGGGTAGGGCCGATCGCGTCCCCATGGAATTGCCTCTGGAACTGCCCCGCCGGCGGTGGCGCCGCGATCATTCCGCCGGCTTCCGGCTCAACCCCGCCCGATCCCCCCGCGTTCCAGCGCCGCCTCCGCTCTGGAAGGATGGACCGCATGGCGCCTCCCCCCTCCGCCGTCCCGCCCCGCATCCACCGCGCCCTGGACGGGCTGAACTTCTTCCTAGCCGATGTGCGGGACGGGCTCGGCCCCTACCTCGCCATCTACCTGCTCGCCGTGCGCGGGCCGGAGCAGGGCTGGAACCCGGCCACCATCGGCTTCGTCATCACCCTGGCCGGCCTCATCGGCCTGGCCGCGCAAACCCCTGTCGGTGCCTTCATCGACCGCAGCCGCCACAAGCGCGCCGTGATCATCGCCGCCGCCGTGGCGGTGACGCTGAGCTGCGTCGTGCTGCCCTTCATCACCGACTTCCGGGCCGTCGCCGCCACCCAGTCGCTCGCCGCCATCGCCGGCACCGTCTTCCCGCCGGCCCTGGCGGCGATCACCCTCGGCCTCGTCGGGCCGCGCGCCTTCTCGCGCCGGATCGGCCGCAACGAGGCCTTCAACCATGCCGGCAACGCCGCCTCGGCGGCGCTGGCGGCGGGCACCGCCATCCTGTTCGGCCCGGTGGTGGTGTTCTGGATCATGGGCATCCTGGCGGTGCTCAGCATCGGCGCCACGCTGCTGATCCCGGCCGGCGCCATCGACGACGACGTGGCGCGCGGCCTTGGCCACGGCGCCGCGGCCGGCGGGCCCGCGCGGCCCTCCGGCTGGCGCGCCCTGCTGGAATGCCGGCCGCTGCTGGTCTTCGCCGTGCTGATGGCGGTGTTCCACCTGGCCAATGCCGCCATGCTGCCCTCGCTCGGCCAGCTGCTGACCACCGTGGTCGGGCAGAACCACGCCACCTCGCTGATCGCCGCCTGCATCGTCGCGGCGCAATGCGTCATGGTGCCGGTCTCCTATCTGGCGGGCCTGAAGGCGGACCTCTGGGGCCGCAAGCCGATCTTCCTCGCCGCCTTCGGCATCCTGGCGCTGCGGGGCCTGCTCTACACCCTCTCGCACGATCCCTTCTGGCTGCTGGCGGTGCAGCTGCTGGACGGCTTCGGCGCCGGCATCTTCGGCGCGCTCTTCCCGGTGGTGGTCGCCGACCTGACGCGCGGCACGGGCCGGTTCAACGTCAGCCAGGGGGCGATCGCCACCGCCCACGCGCTGGGCGCGGCGCTGAGCGCGACGCTCGCCGGCGGCATCATCGTCGGCTACGGCTATTCGGCCGCCTTCCTGGCGCTCGGCGCCATCGCCGCGCTGGGCTTCCTCGGCTACTGGTGGCTGATGCCCGAAACTCTCGACCGCAGGGCCCTCGCCGAGGAGGCCGCGCAGCCCCGCCCCGGGCCCGCCGCGCCCGCATGAGCGGCGTGGTCAGCGCGGCGCCCGTCATCTGGACGATCGCCGCGCTGACCACGCTCGGCGTGCTGCTCCGCCCCTTCCGCTGGCCCGAGGCGGTCTGGGCCGTGGCGGGCGCCGCGCTGGTCGTGGCGCTCGGCCTGCTGCCGCCGGCCGAGGCGCCGCCCGTGCTGGCCGGCGCCATCCTGATCGCGGTCGATCTCGGGCCGAACCTCTCCGTCACCGGCTCGCTGGCGACGATCCTCGGGCTGGTGGCGCTGCGGCGCGAGGGGCTGGAAATCGGCGCCTGGCCGTTTCTGCGGATCGGCCTGCTGGTGATGCCGCCGGCGCTGCTGCACGGGCCGTTCTGACCGACTGTTCCGGCCTATCGCAGCGCCGCCGCCAGGGTCCGCATGATCGCCGCCGTGGCGCCCCAGACATAGTGCTCGTCATGCGGCCAGACGTCGAAGCTGCGCCGCTCGCCCTTCCAGATCGCGGCGCGGCGCTCCGGCAGGGCGGGATCCTGCAGGGGTGCGAGATCGTATTCGAAGACCTGCGCCACCTCGTCCGGCGCCGGGGTGAGGTTGAGCGGCGGCTCCAGCACGGCGAGGATGGGGGTCACGTGGAAGCCGGTGCCGGTGACGTGCTCCGGCAACCGGCCCAGGATGCGCGGCAGGCGCGGATCGAGGCCGATCTCCTCCGCCGCCTCGCGCAGCGCCGCCTGCTCCGGCGTCTCGCCCGGCTCGATGCGGCCGCCGGGAAAAGCGACCTGGCCGGCATGGCTGGAGAGGGTGGCGGCGCGCAGCGTCAGCAGCAGGCTGGGGCGCGGCCCCAGCACCACGGGCACCAGCACGGCGGCGGCGATGGCCGGCGGTGGCGCCGAGGGGACCGGGGCCCGGGCGGGGGGCGGGGCCAGCCGTCCCGGCTCGGAGAGGCGCCGCAGCACCGCCTCCGCATCCATGGGTGCGGGCCGGAGGGCCGGCGGCGCGCCGCCCCCGGCCCTGTCTGCCGAGATCCTGTCTGCCGAGATCCTGTCCGCGGCGTCGGACGGGGAGGACGGTCCGGCGGGCGCGCTCACGCCGTGGCGGCGCCGTTGGCCCGCACCCTGCCGCGGCGCGGCGGCGGGGCGGCCTCGGCCGGCAGGTCGTCGATCGGGAAGAACACGCCCTCGCTCCAGACGCCGAGCACCTCGCGCCCCTCCAGCGTCTCCGGCTCGGCCAGCGCCACCAGCTCGTAGAAGACGGCCCGGTTGATGCGTGCCTCCAGCCCGGCGCGCACCATCACGTAGGGGCGCGGCTCGCGCGTGCGGGGGTCGATCTGCACCCGGATCGGGTGGTCGGCGTCGGCGGTCACCATCTCGTCGAGGTTGGTGCGGAAGGTCAGGCACTGCCGTCCCTCGCAGCGGCGCCAGAAGACCTCGACGGCGACGAAGGGCGCATCCTCGACCTCGATCGAGCCGCGCTCGACCGGGGTCTCCAGCCAGTAGCCGCCATCCGCCTCGCGCTTCAGCACCGAGGAGAAGAGGCAGACCAGCTCCTTCCGGCCGATCGGGCTGCCCTTGTAGTACCAGGTGCCGTCGCGCGCGATCCGCATGTCGAGCGCACCGCATTCGTGCTTCGGCCGGCCTCCCGGAAGCCTGACAGGACCTTTGCCGGTTTTCTGGGCAACTGTGGCGTGCCTGCAGCAGGTGTCGCCGCTACCTGGTGCCTTGCCGTCGCTTTGCCCTGTCGCGGAATGTTTCAATACTTCGTCCATGCGTCCGACGGTCATAGGCTTCCCCCAGTTGACATCGGCATTCCCGTGGCCGCGCCGCGCGCGGATGGGGTGGCCGAGGCGGGCCGGCTGCCCATATCGGGGGTTATATAAGGAGGCCAAGCGGCATGGTTGAAGTGGCGGACCCCACGGATCCCACCTTCCTGGTCGCGGAGGTGGAGGCGCTCGGCGCCCGTCTGGGCCGGGTGCGCGGCGCGGTGGGCCGCGTCATCTTCGGCCAGGAGGAGGTGGTCGAGCAGGTGCTGATCACCCTCCTTTCGGGCGGCCACGTACTGCTGGTGGGCGTGCCCGGACTCGGCAAGACCAAGCTGGTGGAGACGCTGGGCACCGTGCTCGGCCTGGCCGAGGGGCGGGTGCAGTTCACCCCCGACCTGATGCCGGCTGACATCCTGGGCTCCGAGGTGCTGGAGGAGGGGGCCGACGGGCGACGCGCCTTCCGCTTCATCAAGGGGCCGGTCTTCTGCCAGCTGCTGATGGCCGACGAGATCAACCGCGCCAGCCCGCGCACCCAGTCGGCGCTGCTGCAGGCCATGCAGGAGCGCAAGGTCGCCATGGGTGGCGCGACCTATCCGCTGCCCGCCCCCTTCCACGTGCTGGCGACGCAGAACCCGATCGAGCAGGAAGGCACCTACCCGCTGCCGGAAGCGCAGCTCGACCGCTTCCTGCTGGAGGTCGAGGTCTCCTACCCCGATGCCGCCGCCGAGCGCGCCATGCTGCTGGCCACCACCGGGGCGACCGAGGCGCGGGCCGAGCCGGCGATGACGGCGGCCGAGCTGATCGCCGCCCAGGCGCTGATCCGCCGCATCCCAGTGGGCGAGCAGGTGCTGGAGGCGATCCTGAAGCTGGTGCGCGGCGCCCGGCCGGAAACCGCCGATCTGCCCGCGGTGCGCCAGCACCTGGCCTGGGGGCCGGGGCCGCGCGCGGCGCAGGCGCTGATGCTGGCCTGCCGAGCGCGGGCCGTGCTGGACGGGCGGCTGGCGCCGAGTCTCGAGGATGTGATCGCGCTGGCCGAGCCGGTGCTGCGTCACCGCATGGCGCTGAGCTTCGCCGCCCGCGCCGACGGGGTGCGGCTGTCCGAGGTGATCGGCGCGCTGAAGGCCAGTCTTGGCTGAGCCGCTGCCCCCGCCCGCCACCGCCCCGCTGGCGGCGGAGGCGCTGGGCAGCCGGCTGCCGCCGCTGGTGGTCGCCGCCGAGCGGGTTGCCGCGACGGTGATGCAGGGCGTGCACGGCCGCCGCCGCGCCGGCCAGGGCGATGCCTTCTGGCAGTTCCGCCCCTATCTGCCGGGCGATGCCGTGAGCCGCCTCGACTGGCGGCAGAGCGCCAAATCCGACCGCCTTTTCGTGCGCGAGACCGAATGGGAGGCGGCGCAGAGCGTGGCGCTGTGGCGCGATGCCGGGCCCGGCATGGCCTGGCGCGGCGGCGAGGGGCGGCCCGCCAAGGGCGAGCGCGCCACGCTGCTGCTGCTGGCGCTGGCCGCGCTGCTGCTGCGCGGCGGCGAGCGGGTGCGCCTGTTCGGCCTCCGCCGCGCCCATGCCGGGCGCGGCGCGCTGCCGGCCCTGGCCGATGCGCTGTCCCGCCAGGACACGCCTCCGCGCGACGAGAGCCTGCCGCGCCATGCCCGGGCCGTGCTGATGGGCGATTTCCTGGCGCCGCTGGAGGACAGCCGCGCCGCCATCGCCGCCCTGGCGGCGCAGGGCGTGCGGGGCCACCTGCTGCAGGTGCTCGACCCGGCGGAGGAAACCCTGCCCTATACCGGCCGTGTCCGCTTCGAGGGGCTGGGGCGCGAGGCGCCGCTGCTGCTGCCGCGCGTCGAGGGGGTGCGGGCACTCTATGCCGAGCGGCTGGCGGCGCATCGCGCCGGGCTCGCCGCCATCGCCGGGGCGGCGGGCTGGAGCTTCGCCACGCATCGCACCGACCATCCGCCGGAGACGGCGCTGCTGGCGCTCTGGCAGGCGCTGGCCCCCACGGGACTGGCCCCCACGGGACTGGCTGGAGGCGTGGGCGGCGCATGATGTCCCTCGGTCCGGTCGGCTTCGTCGCGCCCTGGCTGCTGCTGGCCCTGCCGGCCCTGCCGCTGATCTGGTGGCTGCTGCGGGTGACGCCGCCGGCGCCGCGCCGCCAGAGCTTCCCCGCGCTGCGCCTGCTGCGCGACCTGCCGGCGCCGGAGGAGACGCCGGCCCGCACGCCGTGGTGGCTGCTGCTGCTGCGCCTCGTTGCCGCGGCGCTGATCGTGCTCGGCCTGGCCCGTCCGGTCTGGGGGCCCTCGGCCGGTGCCGCCAGCGGGGAGGGGCCGTTGCTGCTGGTGATGGATGACGGCTGGCCCTCCGGCGCCGACTGGCCGGCCCGCGCCGCCGCCGCCAGCGCCGCGCTGGACGCCGCCGCGCGCCAGGGCCGCCGCGCCGCCCTGCTGACCACCGCCCCCTCCGAGGCCGGCGAGGCGCCGGCGCCCGGTACGCTCACGCCCGGTGCGCTCATGCCGGCCGAGGCGTTGCGGGCCCGGCTCGCCGCCCTGCGGCCGAAGCCCTGGGCGCCCGACCGTGCCGCCGCCCTGGCCGGGCTGGCGGCCTGGCGGCAGGCCAATCCCGGCCCCTTCGCCAGCCTCTATGTCGCGGACGGGGTCGAGCACCGGGCGGAGGGCGATGATTTCACGCCGCTCGCTGCCGCGCTCGCCGCCGCCGGCCCGCTGACGCTCGCCCGCGCCGAGGGTCGTGCCGCCCGCCTGCTGGCCCCGCCGGAGGCCGAGCCGGAGCGGCTTGGCCTGACGCTGCGCCAGACCGCCGCGCCGGCCGCCGGCAGCGTGGCCGTGCTGGCCCGCACCGGGGACGGGCGGGCGCTGGCCCGCGCCACCCTTCCGGTCGAGGCCGGCGGCCGCGAGGCGCGCGGCGGGCTCGACCTGCCGCTCGAGATCCGCAACCAGATCATCCGGCTGGAGATCGAGGGCGAGGAGACGGCAGGCGCCGCCGTGCTGCTGGACGAACGCTTCCGCCGCCGCCCGGTCGGGCTGGTGGGCCCGGCCGAGCAGGGGGCGGAGACGCCGCTGCTCGGGCCGCTCTACTACCTGGACCGGGCGCTCGCCCCCTATGCCGAGCTGCGGCGCGGCGGCATCGAGCAGCTCCTGGCCCGGCAGCTCGCCGTGCTGGTGCTGGCCGACCGGCCGGTGGCCGAGGCCGGGGAGCGCGCCGCGCTGGAGCGCTGGGTCGAGGCGGGGGGCACGCTGGTCCGCTTCGCCGGCCCGCGCCTGGCCGAGGCGCCGGACAGCCTGCTGCCGGTGCGGCTGCGCGCCGGGGAGCGGCAGCTCGGCGGCGCGCTCTCCTGGGAGCAGCCGCAGCCGCTGGCGCCCTTCCCGGAGGCCTCGCCCTTCGCCGGGCTGGCGCCGCCCGGCGAGGTCACGGTCTCGACCCAGGTCCTGGCCGAGCCGGGGCCGGAACTCTCGGCCCGCAGCTGGGCCCGGCTGGCCGACGGCACCCCGCTGGTCACCGCCGAGACGCGCGGCGCCGGGCGGATCGTGCTGTTCCATGTCACCGCCAATGCCGAATGGTCCAACCTGCCGCTCTCCGGCCTGTTCATCGATCTGCTGCGCCGGGTGGTGGCGCTGTCCTCCGGCGTCGCCGGGGCGGAGGGCGAGACGCCGCTGGCGCCGCTCGAGGTGATGGACGGCTTCGGCCGGCTCGGCCCGGCGGCCGGCGGCGTGGGCGCCATCCCGGCGCACCGCTTCGCCGACACCGTCCCGGGCCCACGCCATCCGCCGGGCTGGTACGGCGTGCCGGGCGAGGGCGGCGAGCGGCGGGCGCTGAACCTCTCGGCGCATCTGCCGGCGCCCCGCGCCCTGGCCGCCCCGCCACCGGGCACCGCCCTGCTGGCGATCGGCGGCGTGCCGGCGGAGCGCGACCTCGGCCCCTGGCTGCTGGCGCTCGCCCTGCTGCTGCTGGCCGCCGACCTGCTGATCTCGCTGGTCCAGCGGGGTCTGCTCGGCCGGCCGGCCCGGCTGGCGGCGCTGCTGCTGGCGCTCGCCCTTCCCGCGGCGCCCGGCGCCCTGGCGCAGGACGGGATGGCGCGGGGGAGCGCTGCGCAGGATCTCGCCCTGGTCACCCGCATCGGCCATGTCCTGACCGGCGATGCGGCGCTGGACGAGACGGTGCGGCAGGGCCTCGCCGGCCTGTCGGACTACGTCAACCGCCGCACCGCGACGGCGCTCGGCGAGCCGGCGGCGGTGCGCCCGGGGCAGGACGACCTCTCGCCCCTGCCGCTGCTCTACTGGGCCGTCACGGCCGAGACGCCGCTGCCCGATTCCGCCGCCGTGGCGGCGCTGAACGACTACATGCGCGGCGGCGGCATCATCCTGTTCGACACGCGCGACGAGGGCTCGGGCGAGGGCTTCGCCCCCGGCGCGCGGGAGGCGCTGCTGCGGCTGACCGCAGGCCTCGCCATCCCGCCCCTGGCGCCCGTCTCGCCCGAGCATGTGCTGACCCGTGCCTTCTACCTCCTGCCGCCGGAACTGCCCGGCCGCTTCGCCGGTGGGCAGGTCTGGGTCTCGCGCGAGGAGGACCGGGCGAATGACAGCGTCAGCCCGGTGATCATCGGCGGGCATGACTGGGCCGGGGCCTGGGCGGTCGATGCGCGCGGCGGCAATCCCCACGCCGCCATCCCCGGCGGCGCGCGGCAGCGGACGCTGGCCTACCGATTCGGCGTCAACCTCGTGATGTACGCGCTGACCGGCAACTACAAGGGCGATCAGGTGCATGTGCCGGCCATCCTCGAAAGGCTGGGGAATTGAGCGGGCGGGGGGCTGACCGATGCGCCAGGTGATCTCCGGCCTCGACTTCGCCCCGGTCCTGCCGCCCTGGCTGCTGGCCGCGCTGACCCTCCTGGCGCTGCTCGCCCTGGCCCCGGCTCTATGGCGGCGGGCGCGGGGCGCCGGCTGGCGGGTGCTGTCCTTCGCCGTGCTGGGCCTCGCCCTGGCCAATCCGCGCCTGGTCGAGGAGACGCGCGAGACCCGACCGGACATCGCGCTGCTGCTGCAGGACCGCAGCGATTCCGCCCGCATCGGCGAGCGCGGCGCGGCGCTGGACGCGGCCCGCGCCGCGCTGGAGCAGGCCGCGGCGCGCCATCCCGACCTCGAGCTGCGCACGGTCGATCTGCCCGAGGGCGGCCGCCAGGGCACGCGGCTCTTCACCGCCCTCGACCGCGCGCTGGCCGATATCCCGCGCGCGCGGCTGGCCGGCGTCATCGCCCTGACCGACGGGCAGGCGCATGACATTCCGGCCAGCCCCTCCTTCACCGCGCCGCTGCACCTGATCCTGCCCGGCCGGCCGGGTGAGGTGGACCGGCGCATCCGCGTCCTCGAGGCGCCGGGCTATGGCATCGTCGGGCGCAGCGTCGAGCTGCGGCTGGTGGTCGAGGATCTGGGGGCGGCGCCCGCCGCCGGCCCGTCGGGCGGGGCGGTGCGGCTGACGCTGCGGCGCGACGGCGCGGCGCCGCGCGTCGAGAGCGTGCCGCTCGGGCGGGAGCACCGCATCACCCTGCCGGTCGAGCGCGGCGGGCCGAGCGTCGTGGAACTCACCGCCGAGGCGCGGCCGGGCGAGGTTTCCACCCTGAACAACCGCGCCGTCGTCACCGTGAACGGGGTGCGCGACCGGCTGCGCGTCCTGCTGGTCTCGGGCGAGCCGCATTCGGGCGAGCGCACCTGGCGCCGCCTGCTGAAGGCCGACCCGAATGTCGATCTCGTGCATTTCACCATCCTGCGGCCGCCGGAGAAGGACGACCTGACGCCGCTGAACGAGCTTGCGCTGATCGCCTTCCCGGTGCGCGAGCTGTTCCAGGTGAAGCTGCGCGATTTCGACCTGATCGTCTTCGACCGCTTCAGCAACCGCGGCATCCTGCCGCCGATGTACCTGCGCAACATCGCCGATTACGTGCGCGGCGGCGGGGCGTTGCTGATGTCGGTCGGGCCGGAGTTCACCGGCGCCACCAGCCTCGCCGCCACGCCGCTCGGCCAGGTGCTGCCGGCGCGGCCGCTGACCGGCGCCGCCGGCCTGGCCGAGGGCGCCTTCCGCCCGCGCGTCACCGAGGCGGGGGCCCGCCATCCCGTCACCCAGGGCCTGACCGGCGCCAACACGGCCGGGGAGGAGGCGCGCTGGGGCCGCTGGTACCGCCACCTGCGCGCCGATCCGCAGAGCGGGCTGACGGTGATGGACAGCCCCGACGGCGCGCCGCTGCTGCAGCTGGACCGGGTGGGCGAGGGGCGCGTGGCGCTGCTGCTCTCCGACCAGATCTGGCTGTGGTCGCGCGGGCATGACGGCGGCGGGCCGCAGGCCGAGCTGCTGCGCCGCGCCGCGCACTGGCTGATGAAGGAGCCGGAGCTGGAGGAGGAGGACCTCGTCGCGCGGGTCGAGGGCGGCACGCTCACCGTCACGCGCCGCAGCGTCGAGGCGGGTCCGCCGCCCGAGATCACCGTGACCGCCCCGGACGGCACGGTGACGCGGCGGCTCGCCAGCCCGGCCGAGGGCGGGCGCTCGGTGCTGGAGATGCCGGCCGGCCAGGCCGGCGTCTGGCAGGCCGCTGACGGGCGGCGGAGCGCCTTTGCCGCCGCCTCGGCCGCCAATCCGCCGGAGATCGCCGATCTGCGCGCCGACGCGGCGCCGGCCCTGCCGCTGGCGCGCGGCACCGGCGGGGGCGCGCACTGGCTGGGCGAGGGGATGCCGGAGCTGCGCCGCGTCGCTGCCGGGCGGGATGCGACGGGCGGCACCTGGATCGGGCTCCGCCGCAACGAGGACCATCGGGTGACCGGGATCGCCGCCCTGCCGCTGCTGCCGCCCTGGCTGGCCCTGCCCCTGGTGCTGGGCCTCGCTCTGGTCGCCTGGCGGCGCGAGGGGCGCTGAGCGGCCGGAAAAAGGCGCGGCCGCGTGGCCCGCCACCCTGCCGCCACGATTGGATCGTCCTATCTGGAGGGTCTGGAGGACGAATCCGATGCGCCGTCATGCCCGTGCCCTGCTCCTCGCGCTGCTGCTGGCCGCGCCGCTCGTGGGCTGCGCCACGGGGCCCACCTTCGAGCAGCGCATGGCGACCTTCGTCGGGCGGAGCGAGGCCGATCTGGTGGCCGCGCTCGGCGTGCCGGTCCGCACCTACGAGACGGGCGGGCGCCGCTTCCTCCAGTTCGAGCAGCGCGCGACCGTCATGGTCCCCGGCGACCCCTGGGGCTACGGACCCTGGGGCTTCGGGCCGCCCTGGGGCTACCGCCGGCCCTGGGCGGTGCCGCCGAGCTATGCCGTGGTCGGCTGCGACCTGACCTTCGCGCTGCGCGAGGGGCGGGTGGAGAGCTTCACCGCCCGTGGCCAGGGCTGTGGATGATCGCATCCCCGCCGGAAATGGTTTAGAGATGCCGCCATGCGCCGTTCCCTCCTCCGTCCCGCCCTGTTCGCCGCTCCGTTCGTCGTCCCCCTGGCCGGCCTGCTGGCCGCCGCGCCGGCCGCCGCCCAGATGCTGAACGGCCCCATGGTGCCGGATGCGCCGACAGCCCGGCCACGGGCCGAGCCGCCGGCCCTGCCGGGCCTGGCCGGGCGCCGCGCCCCTTCGCCGATCCCGGCCGAGCCGGGCCAGAGCCTCGGGCCCAACGAGGCGCTGTTCGATGCCATCGACCGTGGCGACCTGGCCGCGGCGCGCGACGCCATGTCCCGCGGCGCCGACCTCAACGCGCGCAACGTGCTGGGCCTGACGCCGATCGATTCCGCGGTGGACCAGAACCGCAGCGAGATCGTCTTCTACCTGCTCTCGGTGCGTGGCCCGGTGATCGGGGGCGCGGCGCCGGTCGCCGAGGCGCCGGCCCGGCGTCCCTCCCTGGCGGCGCCCCCCGCCGTCCAGCGGGCACCACGCGCGCCGGTGGCCGAGGTGCCGGCCCGCGCCGCGCAGCCGGTCTGGGGCGGCCATGACGGCCCGCTGCCGGATCGTGGCTTCCTCGGCTTCGACGCCGGCCGCGGCGGCTAGCACCCGCCGGGCGGCGTCATCTCGCCGCGTCCGCGCAACCATCCCGCCCGGCGCCGACTTCTCCGTCCAGGCCCGCCCGGCGTCCTTGCCCGGCGGCGAGGGGAATGGCCATGCCGAGCCCGCGGACCCGCCGAATTCTGCTCTGGACCGGGCTGCCGGTGCTGGCCCTGCTGGTGCTCGTCGTGGTCTGGTCCTGGGCCTGGTTCATCCCCCTGGTCGAGCGCCAGGCCTCCGCCGCGCTCGGCCGGCCGGTGACGGTCGGCGGCCTCGCGGTGCATCCCGGCCGGCTGACCGACATCGTCCTCTCCGACCTCCGTATCGCCAATCCGGAAGGCTTCCCGGAGGACCCGCCGCTGGCCAGCATCCCCCGGCTCAGCCTGCGGATCGACGTGATGGCGTTCATCCGCGGCCGGCGCCTCGTCATTCCCGAGATCGCGCTCGACGAGCCGCGCGTGGCGCTGCGGCAGGATGCCGAGGGGCGCAACAACTACACCTTCACCAGCCCCTCCTCCGCCGGCGCGCCGGCGGAAGGCGAGGCTGCGGAGGAGGGGCCGGCGATCGGCGCACTCACCATCCGGGGCGGGCAGGTGCATGCCCAGCTCGCGCGGCTCGGCGCCGACATGACGGTGCAGGTGGACAGCGGCGCCTCGGCCGGGCAGCAGGCCGCCGACCAGCTGCGCGCCCTGGCCGAGGGCACCTATGCCCGGCAGCCGATCAAGGGCGAGTTGCTGGGCGGCGCCGTGCTCTCCCTGCGCGACCCCGACAACCCCTGGCCGATCCGCCTCACCATCGAGAACGGGCCGACCCGCGTCTCGCTGCAGGGCACGGTGCGCGATCCGGTGCGGATGGCCGGCGCCAACCTGCGGCTGGAACTCTCCGGGCCCGACATGGCGCAGCTGACGCCGCTGACCGGCGTGCCGATCCCCGCCACGCCGCCCTACCGCGTCTCCGGCCAGCTCGACTATGCCGAGGGCAAGGTGCGTTTCACCGGCATGGAGGGCCGCGTCGGCGACAGCGACCTCTCGGGCGACATCGCGGTGGACCCGCATCCGGCCCGCCCGGTGGTCAACGCCACGCTGCGCTCGCGCCGGGTCGACCTCGACGACCTGGCGGGCTTCATCGGCGGCACGCCGGGCGACAGGCCAGCCCCCGCCGCGCGCGGGCGCCGTGGCAAGATGCTGCCCGACACGCCGGTCAACCTGCCCCGGCTGCAGGCGGCCGATATCCAACTGACCTATGACGGCGCGCAGATCCGGGGCCGCAACATGCCGCTCGACGACCTGCACGCGAAGCTCGACATCGTCGACGGCGCCATCGCCCTGCATCCGCTGCGCTTCGGGGTCGGCAGCGGCCGCATCGAGGGCGATTTCGAATTCGCCCCGTTGGACAATGGTGGGCTGCACGCCAAGGGGGAGGTGAAGTTCCAGCGCGTCGATCTGTCGCGGCTGATGGGCGTGACGCCGCTGGGCGAGGGCCAGGGGCGGATCGGCGGCAGCGCCTCGATCGATGCCCGGGGCCGCTCCCTGGCGGAGATGCTGGCGCAGGGCAACGGCGCGCTGACGCTCGGCATGGCGGGCGGCAACCTCTCGGCGCTGCTGGTGGACATCTCCGGCCTGCAACTGGCCGACGCCATCCTCTCGGCCCTCGGCCTTCCCAACCGCACGCCGGTGCAGTGCTTCATCGCCGACATGCGCCTGCAGCGTGGCATGCTGAACACCCGCACGGTGCTGCTGGACACGGAGTCCGCGCTGATCAGCGGCTTCGGTGACATCAACCTGCGCGATGAGCGGCTGGACTACACGCTGCGCACCGAGCCCAAGCACTTCACCGTCGGCGCGCTGAGCACCGATATCCTGATCCGTGGCCCGTTCAGCGGCCCGAGCGTCCTGCCCGAGCCGGTGGAGCTCGGCGCGCGGGCCGGCGCGGCGGTCGGGCTCGGCCTGCTCTTTCCGCCACTCGCCGTGCTGCCCACCATCCGCTTTGGCATCGGCGAGGACCAGCGCTGCGAGGGGCTGGTGCGGCGGGCGCGCTGAGGTAGGCAGGGCGGACTGTCCTCGCCCCGCCTGATGGGAAAGGCGGGCAGACTACCTCACGCCACCTCGGCGAGGCCGAAATCCGGGACGCCCAGCTCCTCCATGCGGTGGCAGGCGGCCAGATGGCCTTCCGCCGCCGGCCGGAGATGCGGCGCCTCCGTCCGGCATCGCGCCGTGACATGCGGGCACTGGACGCTGAAGCGGCAGCCTGGCGGCGGATCGATCGGGCTCGGCGGCTCGCCCGGTGTCAGATGGCGGCGGCGCATGGCCTGTCCCGCCGCGCCGTGGGAGGCGGCGGCGGCGATCAGCGACCAGGTGTAGGGATGGCGCGGGGCCGCGAACAGCCGGTGTGTCGGCGCCTGTTCCACCACCTGACCCAGATACATGACCGCCACCTCGTCGCAGAGATGCTGCACCACCGCGAGGTCATGCGAGATGAACACATAGGTCAGGCCCAGTTGCCGCTGCAGCCGGCGCATCAGGTTCAGAATCTGCGCCTGCACCGCCACATCCAGCGCCGACACCGGCTCGTCGCACACCACCAGGCGCGGTCGGCTGGCCAGGGCACGGGCAATGCACAGCCTCTGCCGCTGCCCACCGGAGAACTGGTGCGGGAACAGCCGCCCCGCCTCGGCCGGCAGGCCGACCTGGGACAGCAAGCGCAGCACCTCGGCCTCGCGCTCGGCCGGGCTGCCGATCTCAAGCAGGTCCAGCGGCTCACGGATCAGGGCGCCGGCGCGGCGGCGCGGGTCCAGCGAGGCATAGGGGTCCTGAAACACCATCTGGAAGTCGCGCCGGGCACGGCGCAGGGCATCACCACGCAACGCGCTCAGCGGCATGCCGTCCAGCGTCACGTCGCCGCCGCTGATACCCACCAGTCGCATCAGCGCCAGCGCCACGGTGGACTTGCCGGAACCGCTCTGGCCGACGATGCCGAAAGTGCTGGCGCGGCGCACCTGGAAGCTGACGCCATCCACCGCGTGCACATGGCGCCGTGGACCGAAGGGGCCCGCGCGCCCGGCGGGAAAGCGCACCGTGAGATTGGTGACATCCAGGAGCACATCGTTCATGCCACGGCCTCCAGCGTCGTATCGCCGACGCGCCAGCAGGCGGCGGCACGGCCAGCGCCGGCCGGGCGCAGTGGCGGGGGGTGGTTGCAGTCGGCGCCGGCCAGCTCGCAGCGCGGCGCGAAGCGGCAGCCCGGGCCGCGCTGCCCGAGAGGCGGCACCATGCCCGGAACCTCCAGCAGATCGGGCGCCGGACCGGCCGCCGCCGCGCCCAGGCGCAGGCGCGGGCTGCAGGCCAGCAGGGCGCGGGTATAGGGATGCTCCGGCGCTGCCAGCACGCGCGAGGCCGGGCCGGTCTCCACGCAGGTGCCGGCATAGAGCACGGCGACCTCATCGGCGATGTCGGCCACGGCATGCAGGTCGTGGCTGATCAGCAGGATGGCGGTGCCGGTCTCGCGTTGCAGTGTCTTCAGCAGATCGAAGATCTGCGCCTGGACGGTGACATCCAGCGCCGTCGTCGGCTCATCGGCGATCAGCAGGCGGGGGCGGCAGGCCAGCGCGATGGCGATCATCACCCGCTGCCGCATGCCGCCCGAAAGCTGGTGCGGATAGGCATCGAGCCGCTGCGCCGCGGCCGGGATCTCCACCTTGCGCAGCATCTCCAGCGCGCCGGCACGGGCGGCGGCGGCATCCAGCCCCTGATGCAGCCGCAGCGTCTCGGCGATCTGCTCGCCCACGGTGAAGACCGGGTTCAGTGCCGTCATCGGCTCCTGGAAGATCATGGACAGCGTGCTGCCGCGCAGCGCCCGCAGGCGGGCGGGAGGCGCAACGGCCAGATCCTCGCCCAGCAGGCGGATGGCGCCGGTGTCGCAGCGCAGGCCTTCTGGCAGCAGCCCCATCAAGGCCAGCGCCGCCATGCTCTTGCCGCAACCGGATTCGCCGATCAGCGCCAGGGTCCGTCCGGCGGGCACGCCGAAGGAGACATCCTCCAGCACCGGCAACGGCCCGTCGCGCCCGGCGAGAGTGACGCCCAGGTGCTCGACCGAGAGCGCCAGGGGCGGGATCGTGGTGCCGCTCATCCGCGTTTCCTCAGCCTGGGATTGATCGCGTCGTTCAGCCCCTCGCCCAGCAGGCTGACGGCCAGCACGGTGAAGAAGATGGCGGCGCCGGGGAAGGTCACGGCCCACCACGCATCCAGCAGGTAGGTCCGGTTCTGCCCCAGCATCATGCCCCAGCTGATGACATTGGGATCGCCGAGGCCGAGGAAGCTCAACCCGCCCTCGAACAGGATGGCGACACCGATGGCCAGCGCCGCCGCGACGATGATCGGCGGCAGCGCATTGGGCAGCACGACGCGCAGAATCAGGTAATGCGGCCGCCCGCCGCCCGCGACGGCGGCACGGACATAGTCCAGCCCGCGCACGCGAAGATACTCGGCGCGAGTCAGCCGCGCGACGCCGGGCCAGGAGACGACGCCGATGGCGAAGGTGATGATGCCGAGGCTGGCGCCGAACAGCGTGACCAGCACCATCGCGAAGAGCAAGGAGGGCAGCACCTGGAAGAACTCCGTCACCTTCATCAGCACGCGATCCACCCAGCCGCCGAACCAGCCGGCCAGCGCGCCGACGGCAACGCCGATGAGGACGGAGATCAGCGCGGCCGCCAGCCCGACCGAGAGGCTCGCGCGGCCGCCGATGAGCAGCCCGGCCAGCACGTCGCGGCCCAGGTAATCGGCGCCGAGAGGCACCTCGGGGCCGGGCGGCTCGAAGGGGGCCGCGGCCATGTCGGCCGGATCGACGCCGTAGAGGCCGGGGCCGGCCAGGCTGGCCAGCGCGACCGCCAGCAGGATCAGGAAGCCCGCCATGCCGGCCGGGTGGCGCAGGAAGTGCCGCAGCATTTCCCGCGCCGGAGAGGCCGGCTTCGCGGGCGCCGCCGGCAGGGTCGATCTATTGCCCCCCATTGGGTCAATGTCCCCGGATGCGCGGATCGACCAGGCGATAGGCCAGGTCGGTCAGCAGGTTGGCGACCATCACCAGCAGCGCCGAGACCACCAGCACGCCGAGCAGCGTCGGGTGGTCGCGGCGCAGGATGCTCTCCAGCACCAGCCGGCCCATGCCGGGCCAGCCGAATACCGTCTCCACCAGCACGGCGCCGGCGAGAAGCTGTGCGAACTGCAGACCGATCAGCGTGACCACGGGGATCAGCGCGTTGCGCAGCGCGTGCTTCAGCACCACCCGCCGCTCCGGCAGGCCCTTGGCGCGCGCGGTGCGGATGTAGTCGGCGCCCAGCACGTCGATCATGCTGGTGCGGCTCTGCCGGCTGTATTGCGCCAGATACACCAGGCCGAGCGTGAAGGCCGGCAGCACCAGATGATGCGCGACATCCAGAACGTAGTCGATGCCGCTGAGCGGTCGCGTCACATCCGTCATGCCAGCGATCGGGAAGAGCGGCAGCACGGAGGCGAAGAGCAGCAGCAACAGCAGCCCGCTCCAGAAGACCGGCGCCGCATGCCCGGCAAGCGAGACGATGGTGACGAGGAGGCTGCCGAGGCCACGCGGCCTGTAGGCGGCCAGAACGCCGAGCAGCGTGCCGACGATGGCGGCAAAGGTCAGCGCCGCCGCCATCAGCAGCACCGTCGCCGGCAGCCGCTCCAGGATCAGGCTGGAGACGGGCTGGTTGAAGTAGAAGGAGTAACCCAGATCCCCCGTCGCGGCGCGCGAGACATAGTGGGCGAGTTGAGTGCCGAATGGCTGGTCCAGCCCGTACTGCGCGCGGATGGTGGCCAGCACCTCGGGCGAGGCGCCGCCCATCTCCCCGGCGATGACCTGCGCCGGGTCGCCCGGCGCCAGGTGGATCAGGCAGAAATTCATGATCACGACGGCCAGCAGCAGCAGTACGGCATTCACCACCCTGCCGCCCATGCCGAGGAGGGCGCCACTCATGCCGGCGGGTTCTCCCAGTAAAGCGTGTCGAGCGGCGACATCGGCCCCCAGATGGTCTCCGGCACATTGCCGAGGCCCTTGTGGTAGGCGGTGTGATACGGCACCTCGTCGATGAAGAAGATCGGCGCATCGGCGACCACCTGCCGCTGGAACTGCTGGTACAGATCCTTGCGCTTCGCCGCGTCGCGCTCCACTCCCGCCTCGGCCAGGAGCCTGTCCACCTCGGGATTCCTGTAGCCCTGGGTGTTCGACCAGATCACGCCCTTGCGGATATTGCTCGACAGGTAGGTGCGGTGCACGCCGATGACCGGGTCGCCCCAGTTGAAGACGGTGTCGATGGTCAGGTCATAATCGAAGTTGCTGACGCGCTGCGCCCAGGTCGGGAAGTCCGGCGCCAGCCGCACCTCGGCGGCGATGCCGACCTTGCGCAGCTGCACGCGCAGGAACTCCGCCAGATTGCGGCCCAGTTCCGGCTGCCCGGCGGGGCTGTCGATGGTGAGGGCGAAGCGCGTGCCATCGGCGCCGCGCCTGTGCCCGGCGGCGTCCAGCAGTGCATTCGCCTTGTCGAGGTCCAGGGCGTACTTCTCCACATCAGGCGCCGAGAAGGGGGAGGTGGAGACAAGCGGCCCGAAGGAGGGCTTTGCCTTGCCGCCCAGGATGCGCCTGACGATGGCGTCGCGATCGGCGGCATAGGCGATGGCCTGGCGCACGCGCGGATCGTCGAAGGGCGGGCGCTGCGTGTTGAAGGCGAGCCAGGTGAGCGCGCCGATGCCGTCATAGCCCTTGGGCGTCACGGTCAGGTTCGGCGCGCGCTCGGCGCGGGCGATGTCACGCACGCCGGCCAGGAAGGGCGTCATGTGCAACTCGCCCCGCTCCAGCCCCAGCGTCACCACGCTATAGTCGCTGATGATGCGGCAGACGATGCGGTCGAGCGCCGGCCGGCCGGGGATGAAGAAGCGATCGAAGCGTTCGAGCGCCCAAAAGTCGCCGGGCTTGTACTCCGCGAACCTGTAGGGGCCGGAGCCGATGGGCCGAAGATTGGCCGGATGGGTCTGGATGTCCTGCCCGTCGCCATAGACATGCTTCGGCAGGATCGGCATCAGCGCCGGCGACATCGCCAGGATCAGCGCCGGGTGGGGGTGCTTCAGCCGGAGGATGGCGGTGTGCGGGTCCGGCGTGTCGACGCGCTCCACCGGCTCCAGCATCGTCTTGAAGGGGTGGTTCTTCTGGATGATGTCGACGGAGAAGGCGACATCCGCCGAGGTGACAGGCTGGCCGTCATGGAAGACCGCATCCGTCACCAGGTTGAGCGTGACGGCGAGCCCATCCTCCGAGACGCTCCAGGACTTCGCCAGGTAGGGCTCCGGATTCCAGTTGCTGTCGAAACGCAGCGGGCTCGCGAAGATCTGCGAGGAGGGCAGCGCCGTCGCCGAGCCCGACTGGATGGCGCCGTTGAAATGGCGCAGGCTCAGCGCGCCGCCGATCACCAGCGTGCCGCCCCGCTTCGGCGCCGCGGCGCGGGCGGGCAGGTCCGCGCCTCCGGCAGCCACCAGCGCCGCGCCGAGGGCGAGTGTCGCGCGGCGGCTCATGGGCGTCATGGGCTTCGTCATGTCGGGCCTCCTCGGGGGTGGGATTCGGGGTGGGCATGAAGCGCGGCGCGGAGGGTGCCGAGCACCGCATCCGGCATCTCGGGCGTGCCGATCAACACCAGGGCATCGGCGCCGGCGGGCAGGGGTTCCGGCCAGGGCCGCAGCTCCACCCGGCGGCCGGCGCGCTGCACCAGATGCGGCGTCGCCTTCGGCCCCAACCGGCAGAAGCCCTTCAGCCGCAGCACGCTTTCGGGCAGGGCCTCCAGCGCCCGCATCAGCCTGTCGTGGTCCAGCGGCCCGGGCGCCGTCCAGAGCAGATGGCGGAAGCCATGCGCCGTCGGCGCGTCGGCGTGGAAGCGGCCGGCGCGTTCCCTCCCTGGCTGGACGCGCGCGGCGCCGAGCAGCGGCGGCAGCCCCTCCGGTGGCAGCAAGGCCACCGGCAGGCCCGGGCGAAGCCCGGCCAGCGCGGCGCGGGTGGCGCGGATCTCGGCCTCCGTCGCCAGGTCGGCATGGCTCAGCAGCACCAGATCCGCCCGCGCCACCTGGCGTTCCAGCGTGTCGGACAGCCAGCGATCGGCCAGGAGCGCCGGGAAGCGCTGCGCGTCGGCCAGCGTCAGCACGGCGTCGAGATGCACGCCCACCTCCAGCCGCGCCAGCTGGGCGATGCGCCAGGGGTCCCCGACGCCGCTGGCCTCGACGAGGATCTGCTGCGGCGGCGGGTCCAGCGCCACCAGCCGCGCGATGCCCTCGCCGAGATCGGGGCCAAGCGCGCAGCACACGCATCCATTGCTGAGCGAGACCATGCCGCTCTGCCGCGCCGCGATCAGCGCGGCGTCGATGTTGACGGCGCCGAAGTCGTTCACCAGCACGGCGATACGGGTTTCCGCCTGCCGCAGCAGGGCATTGAGCGCCGTGGTCTTGCCCGCGCCCAGGAAGCCGCCGAGGATGGTGACGGGAATGCTCATGCCGTGGGCGGCACTGGGAAGACGCGGCCGCCCAGCACCGTGGCGCTGATCGTGACATCCTTCAGCCGCATGGGCTCGATGGCCAGCGGGTCCTCGTCCAGCACGGCGAAATCGGCGAGCTTGCCGGCCTCGATGCTGCCCACCAAATGATCGAGCTTCAGCGTGTAGGCCGCGCCCAGCGTGATGGCGCGCAGCGCCTCCGCCACCTCGATGCGCTCGCCCTCGCCCAGGACGCGACCCTTGGCGGTCAGGCGCATCACCGCGCACCAGGCCGTGAACAGTGGCGCCAGCGGCGTCACCGGCGCGTCGGAATGGATGCCGAAAGGAATGCCGAGGCGCAGCGCCGTGCCGCAGGCATCCATCCGCTGCGCACGCGCCAGCCCCATGGTCTGCGCGACATGCTCTTCGCCCCAGTAGAAGATGTGGTTGGCGAAGAGATTGACGCAGAGGCCCAGCGCCTTGATGCGGCGGAACAGCGCCGGGTCGGGCATCTGGCAATGCTGCAGCGTGTGCCGATGGTCAGGGCGCGGATGCGCGGTCAACGCGCGCTCCAGCATCTCCACCGCCACCTCGCTGGCCTCGTCGCCATTGGTGTGGATGTGCAGCAGCGCGCCCGCCCGGTGCCAAGCCCCGACGATGGCGCCGAGTTCGGAGGGCGCCACATACCACAGCCCGTTGGGCGCGCCGTTGTGGTAGCCAGGCCAGCGCAGCCGCGCGGTGAAGCCCTGGATGGAGCCATCCACCACCAGCTTCACCAGCTTGAAATGCAGCTTTTCCGTGCTGGTCGGGCGCAATTCCTCCAGCCGGGCGATGCCTTCATCCTGGCCGAACATCCGCGCCGCCAGAGCGGGCACCAGGCGCAGCGGGAAATCCGCACCCTCCGTCGCGGCGCGGTAGCTGGCGACGGTCGCCTCGCTCATGTCGCTGACCAGATCGGTTGCCGTGGTGACACCGGCCTGCCGCGCCAGCTTGGCGAAGCGGTCCAGCGCGCCGGCATCCAGCGTGCGGGAGAACATGTCGGGCACCACCACGCGGCGCACGCGGCCCATCAGCTCCGGCCCCAGGATCTCGCCCGTGGGCGCGCCCGCCTCGTCGCGCACCAGCCCGTCCAGGTCGTTGGCGCGGTCGAACCCGGCCAGGGCCATCGCGACGCTGTTCAGGTTCATGATGTGGCCGGAGGCGTGGGTGACCACCACCGGGCGGGTCTGCGAAACCTCGTCGAGATCGGCGCGCTTCATGCGGCGGCCGCCGAAATAGATCGGGTCGAAGCCCCAGGCGGTGATGGAGCCCTCCGGCTTCTCCGCCGCCACCTCGCGCAGGCGCGCGACGACGGCGGCGATGTCCTTCAGCCCCGGCCAGACCTTGCCCTCCGGGTCGCGGCGCTCGAAGAAGCCGAGATAGGGATCGCGCCAGGCAGCCCCTTCATGCAGATGGCTGTGGCCCTCGACGAAGCCGGGCAGGATGACCTTGTCCGCGAAGCGCCTGTCCAGTGTGGCGGGACCCAGATCGGCCATCTCCGCCTCGCCGCCCACCGCCAGGATGCGGCTTTCACGCACCGCCACATGGGTGGCCTCGGGGCGGGCGGGGTCCATGGTCAGGATGCGGCGGGCGGTGAAGATGGTGACGGGGGCGGGCATCAGGACTTCGTCTCCGGGAGGGTCAGGTCAGGCTGTCGAAGGCGACGCGCGCCACGGCTAGCAGGGCGGTGCCGCCCAGGATCGCCAGGGCGACGCGGCGGTAGCGGGCATCGGGGCTGCGCAGGAACATGCGGGTGCCGAGCCAGGAGCCGGCCCAGACGGCGGGCAAGCCGAGCAGCGCGGAGAGCAGGCTGGCCTGCCCCACCATGCCCATGGCGGCCAGCGGCAGCAGCGCGCCCAGAGAGGTCAGCAGGAACAGCACGATCATGGAGGCGCGGGCGGCGGCGGTGGCCAGCGGCGAGGCCAGGTAGTAGGCGATGACCGGCGGCCCGGGGATGCCGGCCAGCCCGTTGAACAGTCCCGATACCAGCCCGAAGGCCAGTGTCGCCCCGCCGGAGGGCGGCCGCGTCATCCGCCGCCCACCCGCCAGGATCACTACCGCCAGCGCCACCACCCCGGCGATCACCAGCCGCACCGGCGCCGGCGGCAGCTGCGCGAGCCCCCAAAGGCCGAGCGGCGTCGCCAGCAGCGCGCCCAGCGACAGCAGGCCCAGCGAGGCGCGGTCGGCCAGCGCCCAGGCGCCGCGCAACCCGTCCAGGCTGATGGCCAGTTGCAGCAGCATCACCACCGGCACCACCTCGGCCGGCGGGTAGAGCAGGCTGAGCAGCGGCACGGCGGCGATCGAGAAGCCGAAGCCGGTGAAGCCGCGGATCAGCCCCGCCAGGAACACCATCAGCAGGCCCAGCAGTGCCATGATCATGCATCGGGCGCTTCGTCACGGCGGTGGTACAGGCGGTACAGCGCGCGCTGGCCCAGCCGGCGGAACGGCGCGAAGGGGTGGCGTGGCAACTCGCCCTGAAAGATGGGCAGGCGCTGGGGAAGGGGCCTGCCGGCCGCCAGCCCGGCCAGCCGCCGCCCGGCCTGGGCCGAGTAGCTGACGCCATTGCCGCCATAGCCCATGGCGTAGAACAGGTTGCGCCCGGCCTCGGGCTGGACGATGCGCGGCATCATGTCGTGGCTGACATCCACCCAGCCCCACCAGGAATGATCCGCCGCGATGCCCGCCAGGGTGGGAAACTTCCGCGCCAGCCCGTCATCCAGCACGGCGCGATGCGCGGGGTTGGCGGCGTCGGCGCCGGTGATGGCGGCGCGGCTGCCGATCTGCAGGCGGTTGTCCGGCAGCAGGCGGTAGTAGTAGCGCAGCGTGCGCGTGTCGGTGATGACCTGGCGCGTGCGAAAGCCGGTCGCGGCGATCTCGCTGTCGGTCAGCGGGCGGGTCACCATGTTGTTCGACAGGATCGGCATGATGCGGCTGCGCAGGCGCGGATGCAGCTTCTGGCCGGTGTATCCGCCGGTGGCGATGGCGACGGCCCGGGCCCGCAGCAATCCACCCGGTGTGCGCAGCAGGAAGCACTCCGCCTCTTCGCGGATCTCCAGCACCGGGCTGCCGGGATGGATGCGGGCGCCCGCCCCGCGGGCGGCGCGCAGATAGCCGAAGGCCAGCTTCGCCGGCTGCACACCCATGCCCAGCGGCTCGTGCAGCGCGCCCACCGCCTCGACGTCGTGCACGAAGTCGCGCCACACCTCCTCGCGCGGCAGGATGCGGGTGCCGTAGCCGAAGATGCGGTTGGCGAGGTCGGAATCCGCCCGCAGCTTCTCCAGGTTGCGCCGCCGGTGCGCGATGTAGAGATGCCCGCCGGGCTGCGGCTCGCAGTCCAGTTCCCGCGTCAGGTCCGTGAACAGCTCGAAGCCTTCCAGGATCTCGGCATGCAGGGCCAGCGCCGTCTCCTGGCCCCAGCGGGCGATCCACTGTGCCCGGCTCAGCCGGCCGGAGGCGTTCTGGCCCTGGCCGCCATTGCGCGTGCTGCACCCCCAGGCGACCGTGTTCGCTTCCAGCACCGTGGCCGTGATGCCGTGATCGCGCGCCAGGAACAGGGCGCAGGCGAGGCCGGTGAAGCCCGACCCGATCACCGCCACATCCGTGTCCGTCTCGCCGGCCAGCGGCCCGTCATCGGCCGGCGGTGGCCCGGCTGTGGCCACCCAGTAGCTTGGTGCATAGGCGCGGCCCTGGCCCGGATGCGGGTCGCGCAGCGGGTCATGATGCGGGTCATAGGGCGCGGTGGGCAGGAAGGCGGCGGGAGGTGGCAGCGAATCCATGGCGCGGGCCTCAGGCGGCGCGGAGCAGCGGCGGACGGTCCTTGCGGAAGGCGCTCTTGGCCGCGATGGCCTCACCGGCGAAGGTGAACAGGTCGAGGCCCTCGGCCTCCACCCGGGCGCCTTCGGCACTGGTACCGGTGAAGAGCCATTCGCTGACGGCGCGATCGCCGAAGACCGCGTGGCGACGGACGGTCCATTGGACATCGGGCATGGCGGTCCAGACACCCTCGAAGGCGGCGCGGACGGCGGCCTGGCCCTCGATCCGTCGGCCCTGCGCCTCGGGGCCAGCTGCGGCGTGGAAGATCACATCCGGCGTGAAGCAGGCCATCACGGCCTCGGCGTCGTGGCGGTTGAAGGCGGCGAACAGCTGTTCCAGCAGGGCGTGGCGCGCGTCGGTGAGGTCGGTCATGGGGCAGCAGGTCCGGTCAGCCTGAGGGGCCGACGCAGATTACGGATGGCGCACGACCCGGTGGAAGAACCAAATGCCTATAAAATAGCCTACCAGATTCGCACGCTAGAGAAGCGGCTAGAATTTCATCATCATGATGAACTTGAATGCAGTGTGATGGCATCCGCCAGAATGGCCAGTCCGCCATGAATCTTGTCGGTGCGGATGGCGGTCCAGCCCAGGCGGAAGCAGGAACGGCCCATGGCTGGATCGTCGAAGAAGACGTCGCCTGGTTCGATCAGCACGCCCCGCGCCGCCAGCGCGCCGGCCAGGGCGCGGCTGTCCAGCCCGGGTGGCCCTTCCACCCAGGCGCTGCTGGCCCCGGCGCCGCACCGCCACCGGCAGCCGGGCAGGTGTCGCGGCAGCAAGCTGTCCATCAGCGCGGCACGCTCGGCCAGCGCCTCTCCCAGGCGGCGCAGATGCCCACGGTAATGGCCGAGCGCGATGAAGCCTGCCATGGCGCGCTGGTTGTTGCTGGGCGGATGACGGTGGATCAGGCGGCGCAGCGCCCGCAACTGCTCGATGACCGGCGGTGGCGCCACGACGAAACCGAGGCGCAGCCCCGGCGCCAGCACCTTCGACAGGCTGCCGACATAGATCACCCGCCCCTCGGTATCGAGGCTCTTGAGGGGTGGCACCGCCTCGCCCTCGGCGAAGAGATCGGCGTCGTAGTCATCCTCCACCAGCAGCATGTCGCGCTGCCGGGCCAGGCGCAGGATATCCCGCCGCCGTGTCGAGGGCATGACAGTGGAGGTCGGGCATTGGTGTCCAGGCGTCAGCAAGGCCACCTGGCAGGCGGCCATGGCGGCGTCCGGCACGGCGCCCTCGGCATCGACGCTGAGCAGCCGCAGCGCGCCGGCCTGCATCCGCGCCATGTGCCGCAGGTCCGGATAGCCAGGATCCTCCACTCCCGCGACGATGCCCGGCCCCAGCAGCAGGCGCGTCACGAGGTACAACGCCTGCTGCGCCCCCAGCGTGATCATGACCTCCGCCGGCCGCGCCCAGACCGCGCGGCGCGGCAACACCTGGCGACAGAGCTGCTCGACCAGAGCCGGATCGTCCTCGTCGATCATGTCGGCGCTCCAGGACTGGATGGCGGCGACGCTGGAGGTGGCCTTCACGGCTTCACGCCAGGGTCCGGTCGGGAACAGCGCGGGGTCGAGCTGGCCGAATAGGAAGGGATAGGGGTAGCGCTGCCAGTCGCGCGGCTTGGCGATATTCAGGAATTCCGCCGGCCGGACCGCGAAGCGGCCGGACCAGAACGGCCTTGCGGGATCGGTCGCCGCCGCGAGGCCCTCCGGCCCGGCCTCCGGCCGGTTCAGCGGTGCGACGAACACGCCGCTGCGTTCCCGCGCCGTCAGATAGCCCTCCTCCACCAGCCGCTGGTAAACCTCCAGAACCGTCACGCGAGCGACACCCAGCAGCGCCGCCAGCCGGCGGCTGGAGGGCAGGCGGGAATGCGGCTGCAGCCGCCCATCCTCGATGGCATGAACGAGCTGGCGGCGGATTTCCGCCTCGGCCGGCAGGCCGCGGCGCTCCGGCGCCGCGAGCAACTCCCTCCATGCCAGTTCCGTGGGCTTCAAACCGGCGATCCCGTCCCCTTGAGTGGCTCCGCCCCGCGCGGCAGGTGCGCCTCCGGTTTAGGCGGTCGTCCTCCTGAACTGAAGGGGAGCAGGAAGCCATCGCGCGGTGGAGCCGCCGGTCGGCCCGTCGTCGAGGGGCGGCGACCCGCGGTGATGGGCCGGGGCCCGGCGCGGCGCCATCAGCCGGGCGTCGCCGCCAGCCTCGCGGCATAGGCATCCAGCACGGCATCGGCATCATAGCCGGGTCGGGCGAGGAATGCCGCCCGCAGGTCCAGCGCGGCGGAGGCGCGCAGGCGGGCGGCGGTCGCCTCGGTCATCAAGGGCTCGAGGCCGAGCTCGCGCAGGCAGTCGGCGACACCGTCCATCTCCACCGCGCGGCGGCCGGCATGCAGCACATCGGTGCGCAGGCACATTTCCACAAAGTCCGAGAAGCGCGTGGCATCCATGGGGCCACAGATGCCAGCCAGTGCCTCCTGCCGTACACCGGCCAGGCTGGCCGCGGTCATGGCCTCGACCACCAAGGCCTCGATACCCTTGGTCACCACGCTGCGCAGCATCTTCACGGCGGCGGCCGTGCCCGGACTGTCGCCGGCGACCTCGATGGTCAGCCCCAGCGGCGAGAAGAGCGCGGCGAACCGCGCCGCCCCGTCGCCCGAGCAGTAGAGCGGCACGCCGGCACCATAGAGCCCGACGGCCCCCATGAGATTGGCATCGACATAGGCGCCGCCGCGGAGGTTGACGGTGACGGCGACGTCCTGCTTGGCGCGTGGCGTGGCGGCGTTGATATCGACCACCAGCATGCCGGGCCGCAGCGCCGTGGCGATGGCCTGGCCAACCGCCGGCGCAGCGGCCACCACCACGGCGGAGATGACGACATCGACTGCCGCCAGCAGCTCTTCCAGACTGTCCCGCAGCGTGACGCCGAGGGCGGCGGCCTCGTTGCGGAAATCATCGGGGTAGGGCGGACGATTGGTGCTGCCCGCGCAGAAGGCCTGGACCCGCAGGCCCTGCGCGCCGAGATGGCGGGCGAAGCAGCGGGCGGCCTCGCCGAAGCCGACGAAGCCGATCACGGGCGCGCTCATGCCGCCTCGCGCAGATGGCCGCGCAGGGTCGTGGCGGCGTAGTGGCGGCGCAGCAGGCCACGGCGCTGCAGGATCGGCACGACCGCGCGGGTGAACTGCTCCCAGGTGCCGGGCGAAACGGTGGGGGTCAGGACGAAGCCATCGCAGGCGCCGCCGGTGAAGATCGCCTCCATCTGGTCGGCCACGCTCTCCGGCGTGCCGACCAGCTGCGGCGCCAGCTCGCTGGTGGCGTAGCGGCGCGCCGCCTCGCCCAGGCTCAGCCCTTCGGCGCGGGTGCCCTGGAGGATCACGTCGAAGGACCCGCGCGAGCCTTCCGGCAGGTCCAGATCCTCCACCGGCCGGTCGGGCGGGAAGCGCGAGAGATCGGTACCGATATGCGAGGAGGTCAGCGCCATGCCCAGCTCCGCATCGACCAGGCTGTTGACGTAGTCGGCCTTCTCGCGGGCGATGGATTCCGTCTCGCCGATGATCGGATCGACCGAGGGCAGCACGGCGCAATTGTCCGGGTCGCGGCCGTGCCGGGCCACGCGTTCGCGCGTGGCGGCGCGGAAGCGGCGCATGTCCTCCGCGCTGTGCTGCAGGGTGAAGACCAGCTCCGCCCAGCGCGCGGCGAAATCCAGGCCGGGTCCGGAGGAGCCGGCCTGCATCAGCACGGGATGGCCCTGCGGCGTGCGCGGCACGGTCAGCGGCCCGCGGCTGCGGATATGCCGGCCCTCGTAATGCGCGTAATGCACCCGGGCGGGATCGGCGAAGCGGCCGGATTCCCGGTCCAGGATCAGCGCGTCCGCCTCCCAGCTGCTCCACAGCTTGAGACAGGCTTCCACGGCCTCATGGGCGCGGGCATAGCGCTCCTCCCGGCCGGGGATGGCCTCCATGCCGAAATTCCTCGCCTCCAGATGGCTGGCCGAGGTGACGATGTTCCACGCCATGCGCCCACCGGAGAGAATGTCCAGCGTGCCCAGGGTGCGGGCGATCTGATAGGGGTGGTGGAAGGTGGTGGAGAGCGTGGCGCCCAGGCCGATATGCCGCGTGGCGCGCGCCATCATCGCCAGGATCGGCAGCGGGTCCAGCAGGCTCAGCGCGCCGCCTTTGCCGAGCTGCGTGGCGTAGCTGCCATTGTAGTAGTCGTAGAGCCCCAGCACATCGGCGAAGAACAGCGCGTCGAAGCAGCCCTGTTCCAGCGTGGCCGCGGTGCGCTCGTACCAGCCGGGGTCGAGGAAGCCCAGCTCGGCCTCCGGATGGCGCCAGCCGCCATGATGATGGCAGGTCGGCCCCGCCTTCAGGAAGGCAACGAGGCGCATGTGACGTTTCGGCATGACGCGATCCTTAGGCGAGGCGGGAGGCAGCGATGTGACGGGTCACCTCCTCCTCCACATGGTTCCACACCGCGCCCTTCAGCGCGGCGTATTCGGGCGAGGTCTGCACGGCGACGCCGCGTGGGCGCGGCAGCGGATTGTCCAGGATGGCCTTGATGCGACCCGGACGTGCCGACATCACCACGATGCGGCTGCCCAGGATCAGGGCCTCGTCGATATTGTGCGTGATGAAGACGATGGTCTTGCCGCTTTCCGCCTGGATCCGCAGCAGCTCCTCCTGCATCACCTGCCGCGTCATGGCATCCAGCGCGGCGAAGGGCTCGTCCATCAGCAGCACTTCCGGGTCGGCCGCCAGGCAGCGCGCGATGGTGACGCGCTGCTGCATGCCGCCGGAAAGTTCCGCCGGGTAGTGCTCGGCGAAGCCGGCCAGCTGCACCATGCCGATGAAGCGCTCGGCCAGCGCGCGGCGCTCGGCGCGCGGCACGCCGCGCATACGTAGCGGGAATTCGACGTTCTGCCGCACCGTCTTCCAGGGGAACAGCGCATAGGACTGGAAGACCATGCCGCAGCGCGGCTCGATGCCGGTGATCGGCGCGCCGCGCAGCAGAACGCGGCCGCTGCTGGGCGGGGTGAAGCCGGCGAAGATGCCCAGCATGGTCGACTTGCCGCAGCCTGAGGCGCCGAGCAGGCAGAGCAGCTCGCCTTCCGCCACCTCCATCGAGAGGTTGCGCACCGCGACCAGCTCGTTGCCGCCGATGGCATAGGATTTGGAGACGTTCTCCGCGACGAGAATCGGTTGCATCCTGTCGTTCCTCAATGCCGCCGGTGGCGTTCCCAGGGCAGCAGCGCGCGTTCCAGCCGCGTCGCCACCAGATCGGCCAGCAGCACGGTCAGCGAGATCGCCACCATCCCCACGAGGACCTGGGTCATGTCGCCCCAGTCCTTGCCTTCCCAG
The DNA here is from genome assembly GCF_016107285.1 of Roseomonas sp. KE0001. Lineage (GTDB taxonomy): Bacteria > Pseudomonadota > Alphaproteobacteria > Acetobacterales > Acetobacteraceae > Pseudoroseomonas. Next base: position 548,039 of record NZ_RCVQ01000002.1, read on the forward strand.
ATCATGGCGCCGAGCCCGTTATGGGCGGCGACCATCTCGGCCGAGAGCACGCAGGACCAGGCGATGGCCAGCGTCACCTTCAGCCCGGCCAGGATGCCGGGCAGGGCCGCCGGCAGGATCACCTCCCGCATCACCGTCAGGTCGCCGGCACCCAGGTTGCGCGCGGCGCGCACCAGCAGCGGATCGACGCGGCGCGTCGCCTCATGCGTCGCCAGTAGGATGTAGATCCAGCAGCCCAGGATGACGATGGCGACCTTCTGCGTCTCGCCGATGCCCAGCCAGAGGATGGTCAACGGGATCCAGGTGATCGAGGGCAGCGGCCGGAGCAGGGAGATGAAGGGCGTCAGAACCGCGCGCACCGGGCCGCAGACCGCCATGGCGATGCCCAGCGGCACCGCGATCAGGGCGGCGATGGCAAAGCCGGCGAAGACGCGGGCCGAGGAGGCCAGGATGGCCGCCACCAGCTGGCCGGAGCCCAGCAGCCGCCAGGTGGCCTGCGCCACCTCCACCGGCGAGGGCAGGAAGAGACGGGCGACCAGCCCGGAGGCGGTGGCGCCCCACCAGCTCAGCAGGAAGAGCGCGACGGCGACGGCACCCAGCAGCGGCTGGCGGATGGTGCCGGCCAGCCTGGGCAGGCGCGGCGTGGCAGCGGGAGCCCGCAGGCTCAGCGGCGCGGCCATCGGCTCACTGCCCCGCATCGATGAAGCTGTCATCGGCCCAGCGCGCGGTCTCGGGCCGCGTCGGCAGGCGCCCGGCCTCGTGCAGCAGATCGGCCAGATACTGCATCTGCTCGGTATGGAGTTGCATGTGGGCCTTGCGGCCCTCGCTGCCGTAGAAGCGGAAGTCGCGCAGCGCCGCGGTCAGCTGCTCCGGCGTCTGGCGGAAGTGGTGCGCGACGGCGACGGCGGCCTCTTCCGGCTTCGCGATGGTGAAGTCCGCGCCTTTCAGGATGGCCAGCGCCAGTCCCCGCGCCTGGGCCGGCTGCGTCCGCACCAGTTCGCGCGAGATGATCAGCACATCGGGCGAGGCCATGGTGCCGAAGCGGCGGAAGATCGCCGTGTCACGGTCGGTGCCGAGCAGCTTTCCGTCCGGAGCCGCCTGCTTCAACCGGTCCAGCAGCGGCTGCCAGACACAGGCGGCCTGGATGTCGCCATGCGCCAGGGCCGGCGCCATCTCGGTGCCCTGCAGGCTGCGGTATTGCAGATCCTTCAGCGCCATGCCGGATTCCGCCAGCAGACCCATCAGCGTCACCTCGGCCGAGGCATTGGCGGCGACGGGCTTGCCGCGCAGATCAGTAATGCTGGCGATGCCGGGCCGCGCCCAGCAGCCTTCCTGCCCGGGTGCGTCATCGACATTGCCGAAGAAGGAGAAGCTCTCGTTGCCGCGGGCCATCTCCGCCAGCACGGCGGTGCGGCCCAGATTGCTGAAGGCGGCGCTGCCGGCGGCGATGGCGCGGATGCGATCGGCGGAGTTGACGATCACCTGCAGCCGCACCTCCAGCCCCTGCTCGCGGAAGAAGCCCTTCTCGATGGCGACCAGGATGGGGACCTGGCCGGTCCAGGTGACGGAGCCGGCGAAGTCCAGTCGCGGCAGGGTCTGAGCCTGGGTGGGGGAAGCGTGCAGCAGGCCGAGCAGCAGAAGGAGGGTCGGGAGGCGGAACCGCATGGCTGGTCTCCTGGAGAGATGCGGCGAGCCTATCGAGCCGGGCGCGAGCTTTCAATGAACCGGTTCATGAAATGGCTAATTTTTTTGCAGCCGCGCGCCGCTGCCGGTCCAGCAGCAGCAGCAGGAGCGGCGCCGCCCAGGCCGCCAGCATGCTCAGCCCCGCCAGAAGCCCCATGCCGAGAAGCCGTCCCTGTGCATCCTCAACCAGGAGCAGGGCCGAGACCCCGGCCCCTGCCGCCTGGGCCAGGCTGGTCACCGCCGCCGCCAGACACTGGTAGGTCAGCCGGTCCTCGGGCCGGCTGAGCTGGGCCGCGCTGGCCTGGGCCACGGTGCTGCGCGCCAGCTGCCCCGCCAGGACCAGCCCCAGCAGCGGAACCGCCAGCGCCGCCCCGGGCGACAGCAGGAAGGTCCAGCCCAGCAACAGGGTCAGTCCCCCTCCCACCGTCAGCGCCGCCGGGAGCGCCCCCAGCCGGTCCATGGCCCAGCCGGTGGCCTGGGTGGTGCCCAGCGCCAGCCCGCCGCCCAGCAGGTAGATCAGCCAGAGCCGCGTCTCCTCCACGCCCAGGTTGCGCAGCGCATAGGTGCCGAGGTGCGGCGAGATCAGCAGCGTGCCGAAGGAGGCACTGGCGATCAGGGCGAGGCCGGTCAGCCCGACGGGCTGCCGCAGCAGCGCCATCATCCCGCCGGGCGAGGGGCGCGGCGCCGATGCCCCGGCCTTCGGCCCCGGCAGCGCCGCCATCCCCGCCAGCGACAGCAGGCAGAGCGCGGCCAGCGCCAGGAAGGAGGGGCGCCAGCCCCCGTCGGCGACCAGCGCCAGGACCATCGGCAGGCCGAGCACCAGCGCCAGCCCATAGGCGGACACCACCAGGCTGACCGCCTGATTGCGCCGTGCCGGAGCCACCATCTCCGGAATCAGGGCGAGGACCGCCGCCAGCAACGGCCCCGCGCAAAGCCCGGAAAACAGTCGCGCCGCCAGGAGGGCCGGGAAGCTGGGCGCGAGCGCCGCCGCCGCCGAGCCCAGCCCCAGCCCGGCCAGCGCCCAGGCCGCCACCCGCCGCCGCTCGCAGCCACCCAGCAGCAGCGCCGCCAGCAGCCCGCCAAGGCCGGCCGCCAGCGCGAAGACCAGGCTCGCCAGCGCGGCCCGTGCCGCCGGGATTGCCAGATCCTCGGCCAGGAAGGGGGCTAGTGGAAAGGTGATGACCGAGGCCAGCGCATTGACGAAGGCCACGGCGCCCAGCAACACCAGGGGCACGAGGCCGCGAAGGCCGCTCGGGGGGCGCATGGCGGTGTTTCCGTCCGTGAGAGTGACATGATATGAACCGGTTCATTATAGGGCGGTCAAGCAGGGGGCGCCGGTGCCGACGCCACGGGTGAAGCTGAAGGATGTCGCCCGCATGGCCGGGGTGGCGGTCGGCACCGTCTCCCGCGTGCTGAACGACAACCCCACGGTCGCCGAGCCGATCCGCTGCAAGGTGCACGAGGCCGTCGCCCGCCTGGGCTACCAGCTGGATCCGGTGGCGCAGAGCATGCGTGGCAACCGTAGCCGGCTGGTGGCCTGCGCCATCCGTGACTTCGACATCCCCCGCTTCGGTACATTCATCCGCGAGGCGGAGCAGGTGCTGCGCGTCGCCGGCTACACGCTGCTGCTGTCCAGCACCACCAACAGCCCCGCCGTGGAGGTCGCCCTGCTGCGCGCCTTCGAGAGCCGCAAGGTGGAAGGCGTGATGATGACCGTCAGCGACGAGCGCAACGCCGAGGTGCTGGCGGCGCTGGCGCGGGCGCCCATGCCAGTGCTGGCGATCGATCGCGACCGGCTACCCGGCATCGACCGTGTGGCGGCGGACCATCGCAGCGGCGCCGTGGCGGCGATGGCGCATTTGCTGGAGCTGGGGCATCGGCGCATCGCCATGCTGGTGGGCGATACCCGGGCCTTCCCCTCGCGCAGCCGGGTGGAAGGCTTCCGCCAGGCCCTGGCCGCCGCCGGGGTCGCGCCGCAGCCGCGCCTGCTGCGCGACCGTGTCCTCACGGCCGAGGATGCCTTCCGCGAGACCATGGCGCTGATGAACCTGCCAGAGCCGCCGACCGCCATCTTCGTCGCGGCGATGGACATGCTGGGCGGATGCCTGCGCGCCCTGCGCCAGCTAGGCAGCCAGGTGGGGCGGGATATCTCGCTGGTGGCGGGGTCGGATTCGGAGCTGGCGGAATTGCACGAGCCGCCGGTTACCGCGATCTCGTGGGACCTGGCGGCCATGGGGCGGCATGCGGCCACCATGCTGCTGGAACGGATGGGCTCGGCCGAGGTGGAGGTCGGCCGGTCGCTACTGCTGCCGACGCAACTGGTGATCCGGCGCAGTTGCCGGGCGCCGTGACATCCGGGCCATGCCGAGAGGATGTCGCGCCGCTTGGCCGCCCGCGAGCGCGGAAGGCGGCAAAGATCTGCCATTGCAATCGAACGCCGCCGGATGTGAGCGCTGCGTGGTGGCGCGACAAGCGTGTCGCCGGAGTGGCCAGGCGCCGGCCCCGGCTGAAGCGCCGCCATCGCCGATGGCGCCTTTGACCGCGACAGGGTTACGGGTGCCGCTGCCGGGTCAACAGGGCTTCGAGCTCCTGCCACCCCCTCCCGGCTGGCTCCGCGGTGGGTGGTGAAGAAAACCTTCGGCCGGATGACCCGCGGACACCGCCCTGGTTCGCGATCAGGAACATTGCTGCGATATCTCCGAAGCGCCGTGACCCATATCGGCATGGGTGCCCCTGCTTCAGGCGAGGATGCCATCCATGGCCATTTCCGAATGGCCGGGCCGCAGAAGGTCGCGACGCGACGTCCGACCAACGTCGCCGGGAAGCTCTCCCGCTTGCTCCGCAGGCGCGGGACGTGGACGATCCCCATCCCAGAACAAGAACCGGGAAACAGGTCTCGCCAGGCGCAGCACGGCCTTTCCATGGGTGAGGATGCAGGCGATGAGACACGACACTTGGACGCGCCGGGCCATGCTGGCAACGGCCGTGACGACAGCGGGAAGCGGCATGGCGCGGGCACAGGCGGCGGAGCGGCCGCTGCGGCTGGTGGTGAATGCCGGGCTGCAGGTTCTGGACCCCATCGCCGGCACCTCCTTCGTCACGCGCAACTTCGCCTACATGGTGTTCGACACGCTGGTGGCCATGGACAGCCAGGGCATCATGCGGCCGCAGATGCTGCAGGGCTGGAAGGCCAGCGATGACCGGCTGACCTACAACTTCACCCTGCGCCCGGGCCTGGAATGGCATGACGGCCAGCCGGTGACGGCGGAGGATTGCGTTGCCTCCCTCAAACGTTGGGGGGCGCGGGACTCTACCGGGCGCCGGCTGATGGGCGCGGCCCGATCCCTCCGCGCAACAGCCACGGACAGCTTCGTGCTGGAGCTGGCGCGACCTTTCGGCGGTGTCATCAGCGCCCTCGGCAAGCCCAGCGTGCACGTGCCCTTCATGATGCCCGCGCGTATTGCCGCCAACACTCTACCGACCGTGCCGGTGAAGGAGATCATGGGGTCCGGCCCCTTCGTCTTCCTCAGGAACGAATGGGTGCCGGGTGAGAAGGCCAGCTTCCGCCGCAACCCGCGCTACCGCCCGCGCGAGGAGCCGGCGGACGGTCTGGCGGGTGGCAAGCGCGTCTTCATCGAACGCGCCGAGCTGCTCAGCATGGACGACCCTTCCATGCGCGTGGCGGCACTGCAAGCGAACGAGGTGGACTACCTCGAATACGCTCCCTTCGACTATCTGCCCATCCTGCAACGCGACAGAGGCACGACGCTGGCAAAGCCGGGCGGCATCGCGCAGATCATGGGCGGGCTCGTGCTCAATCACGCGCAGCCGCCCTTCAACGACCTCAAGGTACGGCAGGCGCTGCAACTGGCGCTGGACCAGGGCGGGATCGTCGCCGCGCACGGCCTGCCGGAGGGGATGTTCCTGCCGCGCTGCCAGTCCATGACGCTCTGCGGCACGCCGCTCTCCTCCGAGGCGGGCGGCGAGGCGCTTCGGCCCGACATGGAGCGGGCCCGCGCCGTGTTGCGCGAGTCCGGCTACGACAACGAACGGGTGGTGCTCCTGGATGCTCAGACATCCTCGCTGATCCATCCCATGGCCATGGTGGTGTCGGACCAGATGCGCAGGCTCGGACTGAATGTCGATCACCAGGTGATGGACTGGGCGACCGCCGCGCAGCGCTGGCTGAGCAGCGAACCGGTGGAGCGTGGCGGCTGGAGCGCCGTGCCGGTGGTCTATACCGGCTTCGACATGGCGGACCCGCTGGTGAATGTGGGCATCAGCTACAATGGCACCCGCGCCGCGCCCTGGCTGTATGACGACGCGGCGCTGACACCGTTGCTGCGCGAGTTCGAGGCCGAGCCGGAGGACAACATGGAGCGGCGGCGCGCCCTGGCGGCCGAGATGAACCGCCGCGCGCTGATCAATGTCAACATGCCGCTGACCGGGCAGTTCTCCAGTCCCGCCGTCTGGCGCAGCGAGCTTCAGGGCGTCATCGACTTCGGCTTTCCCGTGCTGTGGAACATCCGCCGGGCCTGAGTGCCAGGCCATCCGGCAGACCAGAACAAGGACTTTCCCATGCCTCGTCATATCGCCTGCCTGTCCTATGATTTCGACACCTGGTCCGGCTTCGCCGCGCGCGGCATGACGACGCCGACGCCCATCTCGCGCGGCGAGTTCGGCGTCGTCGGTGCGCGCCGCATCCTCGACCTGCTCCGCAGCCGCGGCATCAAGGGAAGCTGGTACATCCCCGGCGTGGTGATCGAGACCTACCCCGAGGCCTGCGCGAGGGTGGTGCAGGAGGGGCACGAGATCGGCCACCATGGCTGGAGCCACGTGCCGCCCGCCGAGCTTCCCGCCGAGGTGGAAGCGGAGGAATTCGCCCGCGCCATCGAGTCCATCCGGCGCCTGACCGGCAGCAAGCCGGCCGGCTACCGCTCCCCCGCCTGGGACCTCAGCGAACGCACCATCGACCTGCTTCTTCGGCACGGCCTGCGCTACGACAGCAGCATGATGGGGCATGACTGCGAGCCCTACTTCGCCCGGCGCGGCGACCGGGTGGCCGTCGACGAGCCACTGATCTTCGGCGAGACGACGGACCTCGTGGAGGTGCCCATCAGCTGGTCGCTCGATGATCACCCGCATTTCGAGTTCTTCCGCACCAAGGCGGGCGTCATGCCCGGCCTCGCCAATGCGAGCGCGGTGCTGGAGAACTGGCTGGCTGATTTCGAGTACATGTGCCGCACCAGCGAGTGGGGCGTCATGGTCTATACCTTCCACCCGTATGTCAGCGGCCGCGGCCACCGCATGATGATGATGGAGAAGCTGATCGACGGCCTAGCGGGCATGGGGGCCGAGTTCCTGACACTGCAGCAGGTGGAACAGGAGTTCCGCAATCGCCAGGTGGGCTGAGAATGGCGCAGGCATCGCGCTTCTCCGGCCGCGCGGCCATTGTAACGGGCGCGGCGGGGGCATCGGGGCCGCGACGGCGCGCCGGCTGGTGGCCGAGGGCGCCAGGGTCCTGGTGACGGACCGCTCGGCGGAGGTGGAAGCCGTCGCGCGCGAGATCGGCGGCACGGCGCTGCTGCTCGACGTCAACGAAAAAGGGGCGGGGGCGAAGCTCGCCGCCGCCGCGCCGGAGGCCTTCGTACGCCGGGATGCGCTGGTGAACAATGCCGGCATCGGCGGCAGCCGGCCGCTCGCGGAATCCGATGACGACCGCATCGACCGCTCCATCGACACCAATCTCAAGGCGGTGCTGCGCATGACACAGGATTGCCTGCCGCACCTTGCCCGCCCGGGCGGGCGGATCATCAATGTCTCCTCCATCTTCGGCCTGGCAGGCTACCCCGGCTCGGCGGCCTATGCGGTGGCCAAGGCGGGCGTCGCGCAGCTCACCCGGCAATTGGCCTGCGACCTGGGGCCGGACGGCATTCAGGTGAACGCCGTCGCGCCGGGCATGATCGAGACGTCAATGACGGCGGATCATCTGAGGGATCCCCGCTACCTGGCCAACATGCTCACGCCGACGCCGTTGCGCCGCAGTGGCAAGCCGGAGGAGATCGCCTCGGTGGTCGCCTTTCCGACGTCCGACGATGCCTCCTTCGTCACCGGCCAGGTGCTGGTGGTGGATGGCGGCTGGCTGATCTCCCGCGCCGCGCTCGCCCCCGGAGGGAGAGCCCGCATGAGGCGCCATGGCTTTCCTCGCCACCAGTCTCGCCCCTGGTTACCTGGCGGCCGAGGCCGCGGCCTGCCGCGCGGCCACGTGGCGATTCACCGGCCATTTCAGTCCGAGATTCTCCCGTAGCGTACGGCCCTCATAGGCTGTGCGGAACAGCCCGCGCCGCTGCAACTCGGGCGTGACGAGCTCGACGAAGTCCTCGCAGCCGCCGGGAAGCTGATTGGGCGTGATGTTGAAGCCGTCGCAGGCACCGCGGGTGAACCAGTCCTCCATCACGTCGGCCACGTCGCTGGCGGTGCCGATGACGCAGGAATTCCCCTCGCCCGCCATCTGCCGGCAGAGCTGGCGGATCGTGAGGTTGTGGCGGCGGGCGCGGGCCAGGATGCGCTCGGCGGCGCTGCGCACCTGCGGCTCGCCCCGCGGCTCCGGGACCGGCCCATCCAGATCGTGTCCGGTCAGGTCGCCGAACTCGTTGTAGACCCGCGCCAGCCCGACCAGGGGATCGAGCAACTCTTGCAGCCGGTCGAACTTGGCCTGTGCCTCCTCGCGCGTGCGACCCACGATCGGGCGCAGCGCCGGCATGATCTTCAGCTCGTCCCAGTCGCGGCCATGCCGCGCCAGCCGGCCCTTCACGTCGTCATAATAGGCCTTGGCATCGTCGATGGTGTCCTGTGCGGCATAGATCACCTCGGCATGGGCGGCGGCAATGTCGCGGCCTTGCCCAGCGGCGCCGGCCTGGAACAGCACCGGGCGGCCCTGCGGCATGTCCGCAAGGTTCAACGGTCCCTTGACCTTGAAGTGCTTGCCGACATGGTTGAGCTCGTGCATCCGGTCCTCGTCGTAGAAGAGGCCGGATTCGCGATCATAGATCAGCGCCCCGGGCTCCCAGCAGTCCCAGAGACCCTTGACGACCTCGACGAACTCGGCGGCGCGCTCGTACCGCGTGTCATAGTCGAGATGCCGGTCTCGGTTGAAGTTGCGACCCTCCGCATCGGACCAGGAGGTGACGATGTTCCAGCCCGCGCGACCCTTGCTGATCAGGTCCAGCGTGCCGAACTTGCGCGCGATGTGGAACGGCTCATTGTACGTGGTCGAGGCGGTGGAGACGAGACCTACATGCTTCGTCACCATCGCAAGCGCGGGAAGCAGCGACATCGGCTCCATCTCCGCAAGCTCGAAGCCGGAGCGGGCGAGCGAGCCGGGCGGCAAGTCCTTCTCGCGGATGGCGATGCCATCGGCGAAGAAGACCATGTCGAACAGGCCGCGCTCCGCCGCCTGGGCCGTGCGGACATAGTGCTCAATGCGCAGTGTGCCATCGGCCGGCACGTCCGGGTGGCGCCATGCGGCGGGGTGATAGCCGAGGCCGCGCATGGACATGCCGAGCCGCATCTTTCGTTTCTGCATACGAGATCTATCCTTTCTGCCTGTCAGGTCGGCAGCGAAACCGGCTGCGGCCGGGGTTCCAGCGTGGGAATGGCGGCGATCAGCGCGCGGGTATAGGCCTCGCGCGGGGCACCGAAGACGGCGGCGGGGGAGCCGCTCTCGACAATCCGCCCTTGCCGCATGATGGCGACGTGGTGCGCGACATGCCGCACCACGCCAAGGTCATGCGAGATGAAGAGGTAGGAGGTGCCATGCCGCCGCTGCAACGCCAGGAGTTCGTTGAGGATGGCGGCCTGCACGGAGATGTCGAGCGCGGATGTAGGCTCGTCACAGATCACCAGGCGCGGATGGCCTGCGAAGGCGCGGGCGATGGAGACGCGCTGCTTCTCGCCGCCCGACATCTCACGTGGATAGAGATCGAGGTAGCGCTCGCCGAGCTTCACCGATTCGAGCTGCTCGATGACGCGTCGGCGCAGCGCCCTGCCGGCGAGGCCGCCATAGAGCTGCATCGGCCTGCCGACGATCTCGGCCACCGTGCGGTGCGGGTTCAACGCCGCATCCGGGTTCTGGAAGACGAACTGCACCGCCTGCTGCGCCGGTCGCGGCCGGCGCTGCACCAGCCGCTCCAGCACCGCCTCCTCAAGGCGGATATCGCCTGCCTCCGGCACGATCAGCCCGGCGACACAACGTGCCAGGGTGGACTTGCCCGAGCCGCTCTCGCCGACCACCGCGAGGGTCCGCCCGGCAGGGATGTCGAGCGTCACGTGATCCACCGCGCGCACCGGCGCCGGACCGCGCAGGAACGGGAGCGCTGAGCGGCCGCGGAAGCTGCGGCAGAGATCCACCATCTGCAAGCGGGGCCGGCCTTTCACCGCCGTGGTTACGGCCTCCTCCTCCATCAGCGGTTCCGGCGGCAGGCGCTGATGGATCTCGTTCTGGAAGTGGCAGCGGCTGTGATGCGTGCTTCCGGCGTGCCCGGCGGCATCCAGCTCCGGCATGACATCGTGGCAGGTGGCTTCGGCGATGGCGCAGCGGGGGGAGAAGACGCAGCCGACAGGCGGTGTGCGCAGGTCCGGCAGCCGGCCGGGAATGGCGGCAAGCCGCCGGCGTGGCCCCCCGATCGCGGGCATGGCCCGCATCAGCGCGACCGTATACGGGTGGCGCGGCGTGCGCAGCACCTGCTGCGTCGTGCCCTCCTCGATGAGCTGTCCGGCATAGAGCACGCCGACCCGGTCGCAGACCTGCGCGACGACGCCCATGTTGTGGCTGATGAACAGCACCGCCACGCCGGTCTCGCGGCGCAACTCGTTCACAAGCTCCAGGATCACCGCCTCGGTCGTGACATCGAGGCCGGTGGTCGGCTCATCCATGATCAGGAGGCGCGGCTGGCAGGCGAGCGCCATGGCGATGACGACGCGCTGCTGCTGTCCGCCGGAGAGCTGGTGTGGGTAGCGGTGCGCGATCTCGGAGGGGTGCGGCAGATGCACTCGCTCCAGCAGCGCGACGGCACGCGTCCAGGCGGTGGACCTGTCCGCGGCCCTGTGCAGGCGGATCGCCTCGGCGATCTGCTCGCCGACCTTGATGGCCGGATTGAGCGCGCTCATCGGGTCCTGGTAGACCATGGCGGCGGTGCGGCCGCGCATACGCGCCAGGGCCGGCTCGGAAAGGGTCATGATGTCCTGGCCATCCACCCGCACAGTGCCGGTGGCCTGGCCCTTGATGTGGCGCATCACCGCATAGGCAACGCTGCTCTTGCCGGAGCCGCTCTCCCCGATCAGCCCCAGCGCCTCGCCCGGGGCAATACTGAAGGAGACGCCGCGCACGGCGCGCAGCGGGCCATAAGTGATGGAGAGGTTGCGCACATCCAGGACGGGCGGAGCGAGCTGGCCTATGGCGTTCACCGCATCCTTCCTCCGCCCGGCAGGGCAAGCCTGTGGCGCAGCCGCTCGCCGAGGAGCACGGTACCGATTGAGGCGAGCGCGATGGCCAGGCAGGGATAGATGACCAGCCAGGGCGCGATCTCGATGAACTGCTGTCCGTCCTTCACCATCAGCCCCCAGGCCGGGGTCGGCGGCGTCACGCCGATGCCGAGATAGGCCAGCGAGGCAGCCAGCAGAATGCCGGATGTCACCCGCAGCGAGAAGTCGACGACGATGATGGGCAGGACGTTGGGCAGCAGCTCGCGGAAGAGGATGAAGCGCCGGCTCTCGCCGCGCGAGCGTGCGGCCTCGATGAACTCGCGGGTGGCGAGGTCCACAGTGATGCTGCGAACCAGCCGGGCCGATCGTGGCCAAAAGACAAGGGCGATGGCAGCGATGACATTGATCGGCGCGGGGCCCAGCATGACCACCACCAGCATGGCGAGAATCAGGCCGGGGAAGGACATCAGCGCGTCCATGATGCGCATGATGGTCTCGTCGGCTGCGCCGCGAAGGTAGCCGGCAGCCAGGCCGGTGACGGTGCCGAGCATGACGCCGAGCGCTGCGGCAGCCATGGCAAGCAGCAGGGTGGGGCGGGCGCCGGTCAGCACGCGGGAGAAGACGTCACGGCCGAACTCATCGGTGCCGAAGGGAAAGGCCAGGCTGGGCGGCTCCAGCGCGTGCAGCGGGTCGAACTCGGTCGCCGAGAGCGGCGAGAGCGAGGGCCCGAGGACCACCAGAACAGCCATGCCCAGCACGATGAAGGCGCCAGGCAGATCGCCCGGCCGGATGCCAGGGACGAGGCGGCGGGCGCTCGGCGCAGCCCCGCTCACGCCCGCAACCTCGGTGTCAGCAGCAGTGCCACGACATCGGCCAGGAGATTTCCGATGCCGTAGGCGGCGGCCACCAGCAGGACCGTGGCCTGGATGACCGGCACGTCGCGGTAGCTCACGGCGTTGGTGACCAGCTGTCCGAGCCCCGCATAGGAGAACAGCGTCTCGACGACTACGAGGCCGCCGATGACGTAGCCTAGATACATGCCGATCTCCGTGATGGTAGGCGGCAGCAGGTTGGGCAAGGCGTGCTTCAGCACCACGCGCCGGAAGGGCACCCCCTTCAGGATGGCGGTGCGCACATAGGGGCTGGCCATGACCTGGATCATGCTGGCACGGGTGATCTGACTGATGAAGGCCAGCATACCGGTGATCAGGACGCAGACGGGCAGCACCAGCGCCTCCGGCCTCGCCAGTGGGTTCTCGTTGGGATCCATCAGGCTGGTGCCAGGAAGAACCGGAAGCCAGATGCTGAAGGCGAGGATGGCGAGCAGGCCGATGACATACTCCGGCAGGGCATAGGCGCCGACGGCGATGGCTCCGATGAGGCGATCGAGCAGCCCGCCCGGCCGGAGTGCCGCGACGATGCCGAGGGCGACAGCCAGCGGCGCCGCGATGGTCAGCGTCAGCAGGCCCAGAATGGCGGAGTTGCCGAGCCGTCCCATCAGCAGGGGCGCGATGGGCTGGCCGTGCTGCAGCGAAGTGCCGAAGTCACCCTGCAGCAGGGCAGTGAGCCAGGCGAGGTATCGCTGGGCCAGCGGCTCGTCGAGGCCAAGGCGCTCGCGCAGCGCCGCAGCCTGCTCCGGTGTCGCCATGTCGCCGAGTACGGCGGTCGCGACGTCGCCCGGCAGCACGTTGACGATGCCGAAGGTCAGCAGCGACACGACCAGCAGCACCACCGCCAGCAGCAACGTCCGGCGGAGGATGAAGCCCAGTGCCTGCATCGGCTCAGGCGCTCAGCCAGATGCCGCGGGTCTCGATCGTGCCGTACTTCGGGGGCTCGAAGCCTTGCACCTTCTCCGAGGTGACGCCGACGTAGTTGCGGAAGTAAGGCACCATGCGATCGCTGTGCGCCTGGATCAACTTCAATGCCTCGCCGGCGACCTGCTTGCGCTTCGCCAGGTCCACCTCGGCGATCATTGCGTCGAGCTTGGCGTCCAGACCTGGCGCCACCTCCGTGTTGCCGTAGTTGTAGATCGCCTTGCTGTGATGGATCTTGTAGACCCCGTCGTACAGCGTGGCGGAGCCGGAGAAGTAGGAGGAGTACATCGGCATCTTGCGCGCAACGTTCGCCGCGTACTCTGTATAGGGGATGTCGCGCACCCGGACGGTGATGCCGATCTTGGACGCGGCCTCGGAGAAGGCGAGGACCATCTTGGGTGCCGGTTGGCGGTCGCTGGTCGTATAGGCGTCAATACTCAACTCCTTGACGCCGGACTCATCGAGCAGCTTCCTTGCGCGCGGCAGGTCCTGCTCGATCACGGGAAGCTGCGGCAGGTAGACGTTGCCGGGAGGCAGGGTCACGTCATTGCCCGGCACGCCCTGGCCGAAGAGCGCGGCGGCAACGATGGCCTTGCGATCGGGAATATACTGGAAGGCCTGCCGCACCTTCGGGTTTGTGAAGGGCTCCTTGTTCCCCATGATCTGGATGGTGTGGTAGTCGCCGGTCGGCGCCGAATGGGCCTTGAAGCCCGGCAGGCGGCGCATGACGAGGTATGTTTCCAGCGGGATCTGGGTGATGAGGTCCACCTGCCCGCCGCGCATGGCGGCCTGCATGGCTACTGCCTCACGGATGAAGACCATGCGCACGCCGTCCAGATGCTGCACATCCGGGTTCCAGTAGCCATCGAACTTCTCGACAGTGATGGAGCTGCCCGGCTGGAACTCCTTGAAGCGGAAGGGGCCGGTGCCATTGGGTGTCTCGCGCAGGCTGTCGATGCCGCGGGCGGGCAGGATGCGGCAGGCGCGATAGGCAAGAACGACGGGGAACTCGCCGAAGGGCATGGTCATGGTGACGCGGAGCTTCGTCGGCCCCTCGGCCGCCACCGACTGCACCGGGCCGAAGGCGCCGAAGCCGGCGCCGGCGCGGGACTTGTCAATCGAGCGCTCGATGGTCGCGGCCACGTCGGCCGAGGTCAGCGTCTGCCCGTCATGGAAGCGCACGCCTTCGCGAAGGGTCAGCAGCCACTCCTGTCCGTCCTTCAGCCCTTCCCAGGCCGTGGCCAGCCAGGGTAGTGGCTGCGCGTCGGCATCAAGCATCACGAGGTTGTCGTAGACCATCTGCGAGAACTCCATGCCGGAGAAGGAGTTGGTCGCCATCGGGTCGAGCATGTCGGGCGGGTCGGGGCGGCAGAAGCGCAGCACGCCGCCCTTGCGCGGGACCACGCCGGACTGCGCATAGGCGCGGCGGCCCGGCAGCAGGGCGGCGCCGGTCAGCGCGGCGGCGCCGCCCAGGATCACGCGGCGGGAGAGGATGAGGTTCGGCATTCGCGGCGGCATCATGGCGGCACGATCTCTCCTAAGGGGGGGCTGTCGTCGTCAGGCGTCAGGCGGCGCTCTGCGTGTGGCGGCTCGGCACGGGCGGCAGGCCGAGGTTCTCGCGCAGGGTGTCGCCCTCGTATTCGGTGCGGAACAGGCCACGGCGCCGCAACTCCGGGATCACGAGTTCGACGAAGTCACGTGCGGAGGTGGGCAGCCAGGGTGGCTGGATGATGAAACCATCGGCGGCGCCTTCGGTGAACCATTGCTCCATGGTGTCCGCGACGGTGTCCGGCGTACCGATCACGCCGAGGTGCCAGAAGCCGGCCGAGATAGCGGCGAAAAGGTCGCGCACCGTCATCCGCTCGCGCCGCGCGCGCTCCATCATGGTCTGGGTGAAGCTCGCATCGCGGCCGGGCGTGTTGTGATGACTGGCCATTGTCATCTCCGGCACCGGCGCATCCAGCGGCAGGTGACTGAGATCCGGGAAATGGTTGATCAGCAGCATGCCATGCGCCACGCGCGGATCGAGCAGATCCTGCGCGCGCTGGAACTTCTGGCGCGCCTCCTCCTCAGTGTGGCCGACAACCGGCATGATGCCGGTCATCACCCTCAGGGCGTGATCGGGGCGGCCATGGGCGGCGAGGCGCCGCTTGACCGCGGCGTAGTAGTCCTGCGCCAGCGGCAGCGTCGGCTGTGCGCTGTAGAGCAGATCGGCCCGCGCCGCCGCGAAGTCGCGCGAGTTGGCGGAAGTGCCGGCAGTGCAGACCGGCAGCGAGCCTTGGATCGGCCGGGCTGTGTCCAACGGACCGCGGACCTTGAAGTGGGCGCCCTCATGATCGAGGAAGTGGACCTTCGCGCGATCGAAGTACCGACCACTCGCCTTGTCGCGCAGGAACGCGTCATCGTCCCAGCTGTCCCAAAGCCCGCGCATGACCGACAGGAACTCGGCCGCGCGCTCATGCCGAGCCTTGGAGGATTGCGGGTCCTGCTGGCCGAAGTTGCGCGCCTCGTCAGGGCTGGTGCTGGTCACCAGGTTCCAGGCGGCGCGGCCTTTGCTGAGATGGTCGATCGAAGCCAATCGCCGCGCCAGCGCGTAGGGCTCCATGTAGCTGGTCGAGGCGGTGATGACGAAGCCGACATGCTGCGTCACGGCAGCCAGTGCGGCGCAGAGCAGCGTCGGCTCCAGCTTCAGGTGCCCCTGCTCCATGTCGCGGCGGATCCGCGGATCGTCCTGGTTCCGCATTGCCGCCTGATCAGCGAAGAACAGGAAGTCCATCCGTCCCTGTTCGGCAATCTCGGCGCATTCACGATAATGCGCTAACGACAGGCCATTGTCCGCCGGGCTCTCCGGCAGGCGCCAGGCGGCATAGTGGTAGCCTTGGTTGGCGACCGAGAGGCCCAGTCGCATCATGCGCTTGCTCATGACTCAAGCTCCCGCGGCGGCCAGGGCATGGGCATGGCGGCTGACGGCGGGCCGCAGGCCGAGATTGCCGCGCAGCGTCTTCGCCTCGTATTCGGTGCGGAACAGGCCGCGGCGCTGCAACTCCGGGATCACCAGCGCGACGAAGTCCTCCGAATCCACGGGAATGCAGGGCGACTGAATGTTGAAGCCGTCGGCTGCGCCGGTGGTGAACCACTCTTCCATCAGGTCGGCGATGCTTTCCGGAGTGCCCACCACACCCATGTGCCAGAACCCCGCCGAGACCTTCTCGTAGAGCTGGCGGATGGTCAGCCCGTCCTGCTTCACCTTCTCCAGCAAGGGAGAGGAGAAATGTCCCTTGCGGTTGTCCGGCAGCGGAATGTCCGGGATCTGACCATCGATGTCGTGACCGGTGTAATCAGGGAATCCGTTGACCACGAGCAGGCCGAGGCCGAGGCGCGGCAGGATCAGCTCCTGCATGCGGTCGAACTTGTCGCGCGCCTCGGCCATGGTGCGGCCGACGAAGGGCATGATGCCGGGCAGCACCAGCAGGTCGGACTCGCTGCGGCCGTACTTCGGAAGGCGACGCTTCAGCGAGGCGTAGTAGCCACGCGCGGATTCCAGGTCCGGCTGGCCGCCATAGACCACATCGGCGCAGCGCGCGGCCAGCTCCTGCGCGTTGTCGCTGTCGCCGGCGGTGAAGACCGGGATCTGGCGCTGCGGCGATGTCGGCACGTCGAGTGGACCGGCGACGGAGAAGTGCTTGCCCTTGTGCCGCAGCAGGTGCATCCGCTCACGGTCGAAGAAAATGCCGCGCGCTTTGTCGATGAGGATCGCACCGTCGTCGAAGCTGTCATGCAGACCCTGAAAGACCTCGAGGAACTCGGCGGCGCGCTCATGCCGGTGGTCGGAGGGCAGGACGCGGTCCAGGCCGAAGTTCCTTGCCTCGTCGAGGGAGAACCCCGTCACCATGTTCCACCCGGCGCGCCCGCTGCTCAGCAGATCGAGCGTGGCGAACATCCGGGCCAGATTGTAGGGATGGTTGTAGGTCGTTGAGGCCGTTGCGACCAAGCCGACATGCCGGGTACAGGTCGCCATGGCGGCGAGCAGCGCCATCGGCTCGTGCTTGACGAGCTGGTGCTCCAGGTCGCGGGCGATGGCGGGGTTGTCCAGATCGCGCACAGCGGAGGAGTCCGCCAGGAAGATCAGATCGAAGCGGCCTCGCTCGGCGATCTCGGCGCAACGCCGGAAGTGCTCGAGGCGCATGTTGCCGTCGGCCGGAACGCCGGGGTGGCGCCAGGCCGCGTAATGATAGCCGAGATTGGCGATCGAAAGGCCCAGCCGCATCTGCCGCGTCCGCACGGTCGTGACATTCCCTTCTGGCGCGCGGCGCGGGGCCGCGGCGTGTGAGGAGCGAGGCTGTCCTTGCGGCCTTAACCGAGGATGCCACCGCCATGCCAGTGCTGTGCTTGCCTTCCCGCCCGGCAAGATCAGCGAAAATGCCCGAGGCTGGGAAGCGGAAAATTGCATCGCAACGCAGGTTATTGCAATGCGATATGAAGCTGTGCAGCATGCGGCGGGAGTAAGAGGGGAAGCAGGAATGCCGGGCCACGTCGTCGTCGGGACGATCGATCGCGATCCTTTGCTGGTGCGATCGGTGGGCAAGGCTTTCGCGATGCTGCTGGCCTTCGACAGGCGCAATCCGACCCTGAGCCTGACGCAGCTCGCCGCCGCCACCGGGCTGGATCGCAGCGCGGCGCAACGCTATGCGCACACGCTCGTCGGCCTGGGCTACCTGCGTAAGGACCTGCGCAGCCGGCGCTTCTCCCTTGCTGCGCCGGTGCTCGATCTCGCCAGCCGCTTCATGGGCACCGATCCCCTTCTTGCTGCCGCGCGACCCTATCTGCAGCACCTGAGCGCCGAGACATGCGAGACCGTCAATCTCAGCCTACGGGATGGAACGGAGGTGTTGTTCATCGCCCGCATGGTCGGGCGACACGTGCTGAACATCGATGTGAGCGTGGGCTCCCGGCATCCGGTCTATTGCACCTCGCCCGGTATCGCCATCCTCTCGGCTCTTCCGGAGGAGGAGGCGCGTCGGATCCTGCAGGCCTGCGACCGCAAGCCGCTGACAGAGATGACGGTCTGGCGGATGGAACCCCTGATGCAGAAGGTTGCCCTGGCGGCCCGGCGTGGCTTCGCCGCGGCTTTCGAGGAGATCTACCATGGCGACCTCGCCGTCGCCGCGGTCATTCGCGATGTGCATGGGAAGCCGCTGGGCGCCATCAACATCGCGGCCCTGCGATCGCGCATGACGCCGGCCGAGGTTGAGCAGCGCTATGCACCCATGGTGATGGAGGCGGCGCAATCCATCTCCCGGGCCTGCATCGCGAGAAGCTAGGCGTGGCCGCATGGCGCGTCGTCGCTGAAGGTCGCGGCGTCCGAGGCTTTATCGCCGGCGTGGTGGCGTTGTGAATGGAGGCCGCGATGCCCGGACGCTCGCGCAGGACACCGGTGATCCGCTGAGGAAGGACGGCGCGGGTCCGGCCCTGGCGGAAACGCGCGCCGCGCCGCGCCGGCCACGCCGGGTTTCCTCGGCCGTGCGCTCGATCCGGCTCAGGTTGCGGCGGGTGTCCAGGCCGGCAGCGGGAAGACCCGGTCATAGGCCAGGTTGAAGGCGAAGGTGTAGACCAGGTAGAAGGCGACGATCGCCAGATCCAACACGAAGGCCTGGGCCAGGCTGATGCCGAGATACCAGGCGATCGGCGGCAGCAGCACCAGCATGAGGCCGGCCTCGAAGAGCAGGGCATGGGCGACGCGCAGCCCGAGCCCCTTGCGGGTATGACCGGCGAAGCGCTGCATCGCATGGTCGAAGCCGAGATTGTAGACGTAGTTCCAGGCCGTCGCCGCCATGGCGCTGCCGAGGCCGATGACGCCCATGTCGGTGCCGTGCAGGCCGAGGACGAGGCTGCCCAGGGGAATGATCAGGGCGAGGCCGATGAGTTCGAAGAGGATGGCGTGGCGGATACGGTCGCGGGTGCTGCGCATGGTCGTCTCGGAATTCCAGGGTCGGGCGCCGCCTTTTATCTGTGATATGCCGGGGCTCAAGTTGGCACCTATCCGGATATCAGATGGATGACCCTGTCCTTGGAGCAACTCCAGGCCTTCGTGGCGGCCGCGGAGGCGGGGTCCTTCTCGGCCGCCGCCCGCAGGCTGCGCAAGGCGCAGTCGGCCGTCAGCACCCAGATCGCCAATCTCGAGATCGACCTCGGGGTGGCGCTGTTCCATCGCGCGGGCCGCGTGCCGTCGCTGACCCCGGCGGGGGAGCGGCTGCTGCTGGAGGCGCGCGTGGTGCTCGACCGGCGGGAACACCTGATCGGCGTGGCGCGCAGCCTGGAGCGCGGGGTGGAGAACCGGCTGGTCGTCGCCATCGACGAGCTTTATCCCGAGCATGCCCTGGGCGCGCTCTTCGCCGCGTTCGCCCGGCGCTTCCCGCATGTCGAGCTGGAGCTGCTCTTCCCGCTGATGGAGGATGTCAGCCGGCTGGTGCGCGACGGGGCGGCGGATCTCGGCGTCATGTGGCGCCAGGAGGTCCTGCCGCCGGAGCTGGGCTTCCAGACGATCGGCTGGGTGCCGCTCAAGCTGGTCTGCGGCCGCGAGCACCCCCTGGCCAAGGCCCGCGTCGAATGGGAGGAGCTGAAGCGGCACCGGCAGATCCTGGTCGCCGCGCGCGGCGACGGGCCGGAGAAGCGGCGCCTGCGGGTGGCGGCCGAGGTCTGGTGGGTGGAGAGCCACTGGGTGATCCTGGAGATGGTCAAGCACGGCATCGGCTGGGCCTTCGTCTCCGACCACGTCATTGCCGCCTCGCCCGCCGCGCCGGACCTGGTGACGCCCGACCTCGAGTTCGACGAGGGCGACTGGCCGGTGGCGCTGGAGCTGGTGTGGCACAAGCAGCGGCCGCGCGGCCCCGCCGCCGCCTGGCTGCGCGAGCGTTTCGCGGCGGCGGGGCGCGAGGCGCTGTCGCGGGTGGCCCGGCGCGGCTGAGGGGCGCGGTCCCGATCCGCCTTCCATCTTGCCCCGGCGGGCCGGCCTCGCCATACCCTGCGGCGTGGCCCATGACCTGACCTCCGCCGCCGGGCGCCGCGCCGCCTGGATCAACAGCCTCTTCGTCGATCATGCCCTGCTGCGCCTCGGCTGGCGCAACTGGGGCGTGGTCGAGGCCGGGCGGCTCTACCGCTCCAACCATCCGAGCCCCTGGCAGCTGCGCCGCGCCGTGCGGCGCTTCGGCATCCGCAGCCTCGTGAACCTGCGCGGCCATCGCGAGGCCTGCGGCTCCGACGCGCTGGGGCGCGCCATGGCCGCGGAGCTGGGCCTCGCCCATGTCGACGCGCCGCTGGAATCGCGCGGCGCGCCGCACCGCGACCGCATCCTGCGCCTGGCGCGGATCTTCGGCGAGCTGCCGGAGCCGGTGCTGATCCATTGCAAGTCCGGCGCCGACCGCACCGGCCTGGCGGCCGGTCTCTGGCTGATGCTGCAGGGCCGGCCGGTGGAGGAGGCGATGCGCCAGCTCTCCTGGCGCCACGGCCACGTCCCGGCGAGCAAGACCGGCATCCTAGATGCCTTCTTCCGGGACTATGCCCGCTTCCTGCGGCAGCACGGCCCCAAGCCTTTCCTTGACTGGGTGCGGGAGGATTATGACGAGGAGGCGCTGCGCGCCGCCTTCCGCAGCCGCCCCTGGGCCGACCGGCTGGTCGACGGCATCCTGCGGCGGGAATAGGCGGCGCCGGCGTCAGCCGGCCGCGAAGGCCTGCGTCCGCACCATCCGCGCATAGAGCCCGTCCCGCGCCATCAGCTCGGCATGGGTGCCGCTCTCGGTGGCGCGCCCCTCCTGCATGACGATGATGCGGTCCGCCTCCTGCACCGTCGCCAGGCGGTGCGCGACGACGAGGGTGGTGCGCCCGGCCCGCAGCCTCTCCAGCGCCCGGCCGATGGCGGCCTCGTTCTCGGCGTCCAGCGCGCTGGTCGCCTCGTCCAGCAGCAGCACGCGCGGATTGCGCAGCAGGGCGCGGGCCAGGGCGATGCGCTGCTTCTGCCCGCCCGAGAGGCGCGAGCCCCCGGGCCCGAGCACCGTGTCGTAGCCCTGCGGGAGCGCGGCGATGAAGTCGTGCGCGGCGGCGGCGCGGGCCGCCGCCTCCACCTCCGCCCGCCCGGCGCCGGGATGGCCGCAGGCGATGTTGGCCAGCGCCGTGTCGTCGAAGATCACCGCGTCCTGCCCGACATAGGCCATGGCGCCGCGCAGGCTCTCCAGCGTCACGGAACGGATCTCGGCGCCGTCCAGCGTGATGCGCCCGGCCGTCGGGTCGTAGAGGCGCGGCAGCAGGGCGAGGGCGGTGGACTTGCCGGCGCCGGAGGGGCCGACCAGCGCCACCGTCTGCCCCGGCTCGGCGGTGAGCGAGAGATCCTCCAGCGCCGCCTGCGGGGCGGCCGCGTCGCCGCCCGGATAGTGGAAGCCGACATGCTCCAGCACCAGCCGCCCCGGCCCCTCGGGCAGCGGTGGCGCGCCGTCCGGCGTGGTGATGGCGGGGCGCCGGTCCATCACCGAGAACACTCGGATCAGCCCGCCGAAGCCTTCCTGCAGGGCCGCGTTCAGCGCGCCCAGCGAGCGCATCGGCCGCGTCGCCAGCAGCAGCGCGGAGATGAAGCCGGTGAACTCGCCCACCGTGCCGCGCCCGGTCGAGACCTTCCAGCCGACGAAGGCCAGCACCCCGGCGACCGCGACGCCGCCGAGCGCCTCCAGGATCGGGTCGAGCTTGGCGCGGGTGCGGGCGATGGAGAGCAGCGCCTCGCGCAGATCGGCGAAGGCGCGGCCGGCGCGATGCTCCTCCTGCGCCTCCAGCCCGTAGGTACGCACCACGCGGGCGGCGGCGAAGCTCTCGGTCAGCAGGGCGGCGGTGTCGCCGACGCGCGCCTGCATGCCGCTCGACGCCCGGCGGATGCGCTTGCCGAGCTTCATCACCGGCACCACCGCCACCGGATAGATGACCGCCAGGATCAGGCTCATGTGCCAGTCCAGCCAGACCATTGCGGCGGCGAGGCCGATGACGGTGAGCCCGTCGGCCAGGGCGTTGATCGCCTTGGTCAGCGCCTCGCGGATCGCCTGGGCATCGGCGGTGAAGCGGGCGGCATGGCGGGCCGGGGCGTCATGCGCGACCAGCGCGAGGTCGGTGCGGGTCAGGGCGCGGAACAGGTCGTTCTGGATGCGCTCGATGACGCGCAGCACCACCGCCTGCACCGAGATGGCCTGGCCGTACTGCGCCAGCGACTTCGCGGCGGTGAGCAGGATGATGGCCGGCGGGATCAGCCAGACGATGCGCCCGTCGCCGGCGGTGAACAGGTCGAAGGCCTGCTGGATGACCAACGGATAGAGCGCGGTCAGCCCCGCCAGCGCCCCGGTGCAGACCAGGGCGAGCAGGATGCCGCCCTTGTGATGCCGGACATAATGCCGCCAGAGGCGGGCTGTCAGGGCGCGGGTGGTCTCGGGGGGCGGGAGGGCAGCGGCCATGCCGCCGCGCTTAGAGCCTTCGGGGGC
Source organism: Roseomonas sp. KE0001 (assembly GCF_016107285.1). GTDB lineage: Bacteria > Pseudomonadota > Alphaproteobacteria > Acetobacterales > Acetobacteraceae > Pseudoroseomonas. Next base: position 570,528 of record NZ_RCVQ01000002.1, read on the forward strand.
GGCGGCAAAGGGGCTTCTGTCCGGACCGGTGGCCACTGGAGCCGGCTTGCCAGATCTATTTAACATAAGTATATCTTTATGTGTCGCCGGTCCCGCGCGAGCGGGTGAAAAGGGAACGCCGTGCGCTCCGGCCGGGCCATCGCGCCCGGGAGCCAGTCGGCGGCTGCCCCCGCAACTGTCAGCGGCGTGCCGCTGGCCCATTCGCCGTGGAAGCCTCCGCGGCGGGCCACTGCGCCACCCTCCGGGGCGCGCGGGAAGGCCGGGCCGGCGGTGTCCTGGGCGCCATGCCCCGGAACGCCGCGAGCCAGGAGACCTGCCGGCGTCGCACCAGACCAGGCCGCCGGGCGGGGTGAACCGGAGGCAGGACCGAGAGCATGACGACCTTCCAACGGGGCCCCTCCGGCCCGGCCACCGCCACCGCCCGGCCGGAGGGCGGCGCATGACCGTCGCCGCCAATCTGGGCTTCCCCCGCATCGGCGCCCGGCGCGAGCTGAAATCCGCGCTGGAGGCGCACTGGGCGGGCGAACTGGACGAGGCCGGTCTGCTGGAGGCCGCGCGGGGCCTGCGCCAGCGGCACTGGCAGCTCCAGGCCGGCCAGGGCATCAGCCACATCCCGAGCAACGATTTCGCGCTCTACGACCAGGTGCTCGACACTGCCGGCATGCTGGGCGCCATCCCCGAGGGCTATGGCTGGCGAGGTGGGCCGGTGTCGCTCGCGACCGCCTTCGCCCTGGCGCGCGGCGCGCGTGGCACCGCGGCCGAGCGGTCCGCCGGCATCGCGGCCGGCCTGCCGGCGCTTGAGATGACCAAGTGGTTCGACACCAACTACCACTACCTGGTGCCGCGCCTCTCCGCTGGGCAGCGCTTCGAGCTGACGGAGAACCGCCCCCTGGCGGCCTTCCGCGAGGCCCTGCCGCTGCGCACCCGCCCGGTGCTGCTCGGCCCGGTCAGCTTCCTGCTGCTCAGCAAGACGGAGGACGGCTCGGACCCGCTCGGCCTGCTGGACCGCCTGCTGCCGCTCTATACCAGGCTCCTGGGCGAACTGGCCGCAGCGAACTGCGCCTGGGTGCAGATGGACGAGCCCGCCCTGGCGCTCGATCTCCCCGAGGCGGCGCGCGAGGCCTTCCGCCACGCCTATGCCGCCCTGGCGGAGGGCGCCACGCCCGACCTGCTGCTGACCAGCTATTTCGGCCCGATGGCCGACAATCTGGCCACCGCCGCCAGCCTGCCGGTGGCCGGGCTGCATCTCGACCTGGTTCGCGGCGCGGCCGACCTGGAGCCGGCGCTCGATCTGCTCCCCCCGGAGCGCTGGCTGTCGCTCGGCCTGGTGGACGGCCGCAATGTCTGGCGTTGCGACCTGCGCGCGGCGCTGGGCACCCTGCGGCGGGTGGCGGAGCGGCGGGGGACGCGGCGGCTGATCGTCGCCCCCTCCTGCAGCTTGCTGCACGTCCCGGTCGATCTGGCCCAGGAGGGCGGGGAGGGCCAGCGGGGGCTCGACCCGGCGGTACGGTCCTGGCTCGCCTTCGCCACCCAGAAGCTGGAGGAGGTGGCCGCCCTGGCACGCGGCCTGGACGAGGGCGAGGCCGCCATCGCCCAGGCCCTGGCCGCCAGCGACCGGGCGCGGCAGGGGCGGGCGGAGAGCGCCGCCGCGCACCGGCCCGAGGTGCGGGCGCGCCTCGCCGCCGTGACGCCGGAGATGGCCCGGCGCGCCGGCGCCTTCCCGGCCCGCCGCGCGGCACAGCGGGCACGGCTCGGCCTGCCCGACTTTCCCACCACCACCATCGGCTCCTTCCCGCAGACGCCCGAGGTGCGGCAGGCCCGCGCCGCCCTGGCGCGCGGCACGCTGGACGCGGAGGGCTACGAGCGGCGGGTTGAGGCCTGGATCGACGAGGCCCTGCGCTGGCAGGAGGAGGTCGGGCTCGACGTGCTGGTGCATGGCGAGTTCGAGCGCAACGACATGGTGAAGTACTTCGGCGAGCAGCTCGACGGCTACGCCTTCACCCGGCATGGCTGGGTGCAGTCCTACGGCAGCCGCTGCGTCGCGCCGCCGATCATCTGGGGCGACGTGGCGCGGCCGGGGTCCATGACGGTGCGCTGGGCGGCCTACGCGCAGTCGCGCAGCGCGCGGCCGGTCAAGGGCATGCTGACCGGGCCGGTGACCATGCTGCAATGGTCCTTCGTGCGCGACGACATCCCGCGCGCCGAGGTCTGCCGCCAGATCGCCCTGGCGCTGCGGGACGAGGTGACGGAGCTGGAGGCGGCTGGCATCGCCGTGATCCAGGTCGACGAGCCGGCCTTCCGCGAGGGGCTGCCGCTGCGCCGCGCGGCCTGGCAGGCCTATCTGGACTGGGCGGTGGAGAGCTTCCGCCTGGCCACGGCCGGGGTGCGGGACGACACCGCCATCCACACCCACATGTGCTACTCCGAGTTCAACGACATCCTGCCCGCCATCGCGGCGATGGATGCCGATGCCATCTCGATCGAGACGACACGCAGCCGGATGGAGCTGCTCGATGCCTTCGCGCTCCGTCCGGGCGGGGGCGAGGAGGCGGCCTGGCCGGCCGAGATCGGCCCCGGCATCTGGGACATCCACAGCCCGCGCGTGCCGGAGGCGGCGGAGATGGCGGAACTGCTTCGGCTGGCGCGGAGGCGGCTGGCCGACTGGCAGATCTGGGTCAACCCGGATTGCGGGCTGAAGACCCGCCGCTGGGAGGAGGTGCGCCCCGCGCTGGAGCACATGGTCGCCGCCGCGCGCACGCTCCGCGCCGAGGCGGGGGGAAGCGGGACCGGCACAGCCTGAGCGGGCGCGCGCCGGAGAGGGGGCGGGGCCGCCATGGCCCCGTCCCGGAAGGGATCAGCGGGCGGCGGTCCGGGCCTCGCCCGGCAGGGGGGCTGGCGTGACGGCCGGCAGGGCGGAGGCCGCGGGGCGGCCGTTCACCAGCAGGGTGACGATGCCGACCAGCGCCACGGCGGCGACGTAATGCGCCGGGCCCAGAGGGTCGATCGCCACCAGGCCGGAGACCAGCAGCGGCGTCAGCCCGCCGAAGATCGCATAGGCCACGTTGTAGGCGAAGGAGACGCCGGTGAAGCGGATCGGCGGCGGGAAGGCGTGGATCATCACGAAGGGCACCACGGTGATGCCGCCGATCGCCACGCCGGCCAGGGCGTAGAGCGGCACCAGCAGATCGGGCCGCAGGCCGGCGCCGATGTAGAGCGCGTAGGTGGTGGCCAGCAGCGCCAGCCCGCCGGCGATGCCCACCCGGATGCTGCCGAAGCGGTCCAGCAGCCAGCCGCAGAGGATGGCCGAGACGCTCAGCGTGAAGGTCGCCGCCAGATTGCCGCGCAGCGTCTCGGCCGGGGTGAGGCCGTGCAGCTTCTGTAGCAGCGTGGGCGTCATCAGGATGACGACGACGATGGCGGCGGTCAGCATCCAGGTCATCAGCATGGAGATCGCCACGCCGCGGCCGTGCCCGGCCAGCACCCGCTTGATCGGCAGGTCGCGCGTCAGCTCGGCGCGGCGGCGCATCTCCTCGAAGACCGGCGTCTCGCGCAGGAAGCGGCGCAGGTACATGGCCAGCAGCCCGAAGACGCCGCCGATCAGGAAGGCGATGCGCCAGCCCCAGGCGGCGACCTCGGCGGGGGTCATGGCGGTGTTGATGGCGGTGGCCATCAGCGAGCCCAGCATGATGCCGCCGGTGAGGCCGCCGGTCAGCATGCCGACGGCGAGGCCGACATGGCGCGGCGGCACATGTTCGGAGACGAAGACCCAGGCGCCCGGCCCCTCGCCGCCGATCGCGGCCCCCTGCATCATACGGAAGATCAGCAGCAGGATCGGCGCGGCATAGCCCAGCGTCGCATAGGTCGGCGTCAGGCCGATCAGCAGCGTCGGCACCGCCATCAGGAAGATGGAGAAGGTGAACATGCGCTTGCGGCCGAGCTTGTCGCCGAAATGCGCCATGACCAGGCCGCCGAGCGGCCGCGCCAGGTAGCCGGCGGCGAAGATGCCGAAGGTCTGCAACTGCTGCAGCCAGTCCGGCATGCCGGGCGGGAAGAACAGGTGGCTGATGGCGGCGGCGAAGAAGACGAAGATGATGAAGTCGTAGAACTCGAGCGCGCCGCCAAGCGAGGCGAGGATGAGGGTGCGTAGATCCTGACGCGACAGGCTACGGGTGCTGGAGGATCTGCTGGGCTCGGTCATCGCTCTCTGCCAATCGCGCGGGAAGGCGGACCGATGCGGTTCGTTTCAAGCAGGCGGCCCAGGCGGTAATTTTAAGTCGCCGGGCTCGCGATTCCAGCAGTGGCTGCTTGATGCAGCCCTGCATCGGGGGCGGGGCTTGCCCGCCCCCCATGGCCCGTCCTCAGGCGGCGGGGGGCGTGCTGCCGGAGGTGGCCCCGCTGGAGATGGACCCGCTGGAGATGGCCTGGCTCAGCCTCGCCTCCTGCTCGGGCGAGAGCGAGGAGCGCAGCACCCGCCCCCGCACGCCCTTCAGCTCGGCCAGCACCTTCTCGGGCTGCACCTTGCGGACCAGCACGAAGAGCGCCGAGCTGTTGGGCGGGATGGTGTCGGCCAGGGATTTGATGAGGCCGTCATCGATGCCGTAATCCGTCATCGAGCCGGAGATGGCGCCGGTTCCGGCGCCGACCAGGCCGCCGATGGCCAGCCCCGCCAGGGGATTGAGGAAGAGCAGCCCGACCAGCGAGCCCCACAGGGCGCCGGACAGCCCGCCCGAGGCGGCACCCACCGCCGCCAGGTTGATGCTCTGCTTGAGGTTCACCTTGCCGTCGCCGTCGCGCACCGCGACCACGGCATCCTCCAGGTCGACCAGATATTCCTTCTTCATGCGGACCAGCTCGCCCAGCACGCGGTCGGCCTCGGTCGGGCTGTCGAAGCCCACGACGATCAGTTCAGACATATCAGGCTGCTCCTCCGGCGTTCATACGGGGAGCTTAGGTCCGCCGCCGCCTCCCGGTTACGTCATGATTGCGTGACACCTCCGCCGGGCGTGCTTCGCAGCAGTCCGGCCAGCGCCGCGCGGCTTTCCTCGGCGGAGGCGCGGCAGCCATCCTCGACCCACCAGCGCCGCGCCGCCGCCAGCGCCTGGCCGAGCGCCGGGCCCGGAGCGACGCCGAGCGCCAGGACATCCCGCCCCTGCAGGGGAAAGACCGGGCGCGGCGTGGCGGCGATGCGGGCGCGCAGGGCGGCGCGGTCGGCGCCGTCCCGCGCTTCCGCCAGCAGGGCACGGTCGGCGGCCAGGCCGGGCGGCAGCTCCGCCAGCCAGCGGCGCAGCGCCGCCTCCCGCAGATCCGGCGCCGGCGGAGGGGTCTCGAGCAGCGCGCGCAGGCGCTTCGCCTCCTCGCCCGAGAAGCGCAGGCGCGCGGCCAGGGCGGCCGCCGTCCCGCCCTCGGGCGGCAGCAGGGCGGCGAGGCGCAGCATCGAGCCGGAGCCGGAATCGGGGGCGGGTCCGGAGGGGGCGATCGCCAACAGCCGCGCGAGCGGCGCCAGATCGGCCCGCGCACCCGCCTCGGGCAGCAGCGCGGCCAGCACGCCCTGGTCGCGCATCGGCGCCAGCGCCGCCAGCCCCGCCCCGGGCGGGTCCTCCGCGGCCAGCAGGCGCTTCAGCTCCATCCAGACGCGCTCGGCCGAGAGGCGGGCGAGCCCGGGCAGGGCGGCGCGGATCGCCGCCAGCGCCGCCGGATCGGGCTCGCCCCTGCCGTAGCGCGCGTGGAAGCGGAAGAAGCGCAGCAGGCGGAGATAATCCTCGGCCAGCCGCACCCGGGGCTCGCCCACGAAGCGCACCCGGCCCGCCGCGAGATCGTCACGGCCGCCGAAATAGTCCCAGAGCCGCCCTTCGGCATCCATCGACATGGCGTTGATGGTGAAGTCGCGCCGCGCCGCATCCTCGCGCCAGTCGGTGGTCCAGGCCACGCTGGCATGGCGGCCGTCGGTGTCGAGGTCGCGCCGCAGGCTGGTCACCTCCACCGGCTGATGGTCGAGCACAGCGGTGACGGTGCCGTGCTTCAGCCCGGTCTCGAAGACCTTCAGCCCGGCCCGCCGCAGCCGCGCGGCCACCGCCTCGGGTGGCAGGGGGGCGGCGATGTCCACGTCGTGCACCGCCCGGCCGGCCAGCAGGTCCCGCACCACGCCGCCCACGGCGCGTGCGCCGGGCAGGGCGGCCAGCACCATGGCGGCGGTGCCCTGGCGGAGCGGCCCGGGCGGCACAAGCCGCGTGGCGGGGGGGTCGGCGGGATCGGTCATGGCGACGGCAGGCCAGCATGCGGCGGCGCCCCGCGCAAGCCATGCCCCGCCGCCGGCCGGAAGGGTGCATCCAAACCGGAACTTCCGCGTTTCGGGGGCAGGGCCACCCGGCACGGGTGGCGCGCAGCATCGAGGAGAAGCGACAGATGGTGGACGAGAACCGCGTGACCGGCGCCGCCCGTGAGACCGTGGGCCGGGTGCAGGAGGCCGTGGGCGGCCTGACCGGCAGCAACGAGTACCGCGCGCGCGGCTACGCCAACCAGGCGCAGGGCCAGGCCGAGAACGCGCTGGGCCAGATCTGCCAGAACGTGCGCGAGCAGCCGCTGACCTCGCTGGCGATCGCCGCCGGCATCGGCTATATCCTGGGCCGGCTGCGCATCCTCTGAGGCGCCTTCCGGGGCGCCTAGCGCGCCCCGGACCCCCCGTCCGGCCGCCCCGACCGGCCGCCCCTTTCCGGCGCCGGAGGCCCGCATGGCCCTTCCCTCCGATTTCGATCTGATCGTGCTGGGCTCCGGAACGGCCGGTACCGGCATCGCCACACGGTGCGCCCGGCGGGGCTGGCGTGTCGCCCTGGCCGAGGCCCGCGAGCCCGGTGGCACCTGCGCGCTCCGCGGCTGCGAGCCCAAGAAGGTCTTCTGGACCCTAGCCGATGCGATGGAGCGGGCGCGCCTCCTCGCGCCGCATGGCGTGGCGGGGGGCGAGGCGCTGCGGCTCGACTGGGGCGCCGCTCAGGCCTTCAAGCACAGCTTCACCGATCCCGTACCGGGGAATCGCGCGGCGGCCCTGCGCGAGGCCGGCGTCACGCTGCTGGAGGGGGCGGGCCGCTTCCTGGCTCCCGATCTTATCGGTGTCGGCACGGCGCGGCTGCGGGCCCGCCATGTCGTCATTGCCACCGGGGCGGTGCCCGCCCCGCTGCCGATCGAGGGCGCCGGGCTCCTGGCCACCAGCGACGACGTGCTGGACTGGCCGGCGGTGCCGCGGCGCCTGATCCTGCTGGGCGGCGGCTATATCTCCTTCGAGATCGCCCATCTGACGCGCCGCGCCGGCGCCGAGGTCACCATCCTGCAGGAGGATGACCGGCCGCTCTCCGCCTTCGACGCCGAACTGGTCGACCGGCTGGTGGCGTGGACCCGCACACTCGGGATCGACGTGCGGCTGAACTGCCGCGCCGAGGCCATCCTGCGGCGCGGTGCGGGCTACGCGGTGCGCGCCGCCGGCGGCGAGACCTTCGAGGCGGATGCGGTGGTGCATGGGCTCGGCCGGGTTCCCGCCCTGGCGGGGCTGGATCTGGAGGCCGGCGGCGTGCCGGTGGAGAAGGGCCGCCTGCAACTCGACGAGGTCCTGAGGAGCGTCGGGAACCCCCGGGTCTTCGCTGCCGGCGATGCCGCGCAGCGCGGCCCGGCGCTGACGCCGGTGGCCAGCGAGGACGCGCGCGCCGTCGCCGCCACCCTGCTGGAGGGCGAGGGCCACCGCCCCGACCACAGCCTGGTGCCGAGCGCGGTCTTCACCTTGCCGCCGCTCGCCATGGTGGGGCTGACCGAGGCGGCGGCGCGGCAGCAGGGCCTGGCGTATGAGGTGCGGCGCGGCGACATGGCGGCGTATCAATCCGTGCGTCGCACCGGCGAGGCGGCGGCTGCCTTCAAGCTCCTGGTCGAACCGGGCGGGGAGGGGCGCCTGCTGGGCGCGCACCTGCTGGGGCCGGAGGCGCCGGAGGTGATCAACCTCGCGGCCCTGGCCATGCGGGCCGGGACACCCGTGACCGAGCTGCGGCACATGATGACCGCCTATCCGAGCGCGGGATCGAACCTGGCCTCGATGCTCGACTGACCGCCGCGCATTGCACCGCAGCAAAAGCTTCATTACCTTTCGCGCCATTCGCTCTGGACCCGGTGAGACTCCGGGTGGCTCTTCCGGCCGCCGATCCGCCGGACAACGCATGCGGCAGTGAGACGACGCCCGGCGTCCTCTCCCTGAGCCTGTTGCGGAATCCCTCGCCTGATGAAAGAACGCCTTTTCCTGCACGACCGCGCCGAGTGGTACAGCGGCCTCGGCAACCTGCGCCGCGACGTCCTGGCCGGCATGGTCGGCACCTTCGCGCTGATCCCCGAAGTCATCGCCTTCTCCTTCGTCGCCGGGGTCGATCCCGAGGTCGGGCTCTTCGCGACCTTCGTCATCAGCGTCGTCATCGCCTTCGCCGGTGGCCGGCCTGCGATGATCTCGGGCGCCGCCGGCTCGGTCGCGCTGGTCGCCGCCGCGCTGGTGGCGAGCCATGGGCTGCAGTACCTGCTGGCGGCCACCGTCCTGGCCGGGCTGATCCAGATCGTCTTCGGCCTGCTGCGGCTCGACGTGCTGATGCGCTTCGTCTCGAAATCCGTCCGCACCGGCTTCGTCAACGCGCTGGCGGTGCTGATCTTCTCGGCGCAGCTGCCGCACATGCTGGGCGTGGCGTGGCAGACCTGGGCGCTGATCGCCGCGGGCCTCGCCATCATCTACCTCGTGCCGCGGCTCACCACCGCCATCCCCTCGCCGCTGATCTGCATCCTGGCGCTGACGGCGCTGACCATGGCGGTCCCGATGCCGGTGGCGACGGTCGCCGATCTCGGCCGCCTTCCGGACAGCCTGCCCGCCTTCCTGATCCCGGAGGTGCCCTTCAGCCTGGAGACGCTGGCGATCGTGGCGCCCTACGCGCTGGCCATGGCCATGGTCGGGCTGCTGGAATCGATGATGACGGCGAGCGTGGTGGACGACCTGACCGAGACCAACAGCTCCAAGGCGCGGGAATGCGCCGGGCTCGGCCTCGCCAACCTGGCGGCGGGCTTCACCGGCGGCATCGCCGGCTGCGGCATGATCGGCCAGACGGTGGGCAATCTCCGCTTCGGCGGCTGGGGCCGCGTCTCGACGCTGACGGCGGGCGTCTTCCTGCTGGTGCTGATGGTGCTGCTGCGGCCCTGGGTCAGCCAGGTGCCGGTGGCGGCGCTGGTCGCCATCATGATCATGGTCTCCGTCGAGACCTTCTCCTGGGCCTCGCTGCGGGACCTGGCGCGGCACCCGAAGGTCTCCAGCGTGGTGATGCTGGCCACCGTGGCGGTGACCGTCCTGACCCACAACCTGGCCGCCGGCGTGGCGGTGGGCGTGATGCTGAGCGGCGTGTTCTTCGCCTTCAAGGTGATGCGCCTGATGGATGTCCGCGACGAATACGACGCCGCCACCGGCACCCGCACCTACCGCGTCTCCGGCCAGGTCTTCTTCGCCAGTGCCGAGATCCTGGCCGATGCCTTCGACCTGCGCGACGAGGCGCCGAACATCCGCATCGACCTCACCGCCGCGCATCTCTGGGACGTCACGGCGGTGGCGGCGCTGGAGGCGGCGGTGGGCAAGCTGCGGCGGCGCGGGAAGCGGGTCGAGGTGGTCGGGCTGAACGCCGCCAGCGCGCTGCTGGTGGACCGGCACGGGCCGGCAATCCAAGCCGGGATGGGGGCCGGGATGGGGGCCGGGGCGGGGTAGTCAAGCCGCCGGTCGCTCGGGCATGCTCCTCCGGTCCAGAAAGAAACGACCGGAGGAACTCCCCCGATGACCACCCGCCGCACCCTGCTCGGCGCCAGCCTGGCGCTGCCGGCCCTGACCTCCGGCATCATCCCGGGGGCGCGGGCGCAATCCGCCTGGCCCGAGCGGCCCGTGCGGATGATCGTGCCCTATCCGCCGGGCGGTTCGACCGACGTGCTGACGCGCCTGACCTGCGAGCGGATGCAGAACGCGCTGGGGCAGAACTTCGTCATCGACAACCGGCCCGGCGCGGGCGGCAATATCGGCATGGACGCGGTCGCGAAATCGGCCCCCGACGGCTATACCTTCGGCGCCGCGACCATCGGCCATTTCTGCATCAACCAGTATCTCTACAGCAGGATGCCCTGGGACATCGACCGCGACTTCGCGCCGGTCGCGATGGTCTGGGAGATGCCCAATGTCGTCGTGGTGGCGAGCGACCATGTGAAGGCCCGGACGCTGCAGGAGTTCGTCGGCTGGGTGCGCGAGCAGCCGCGCGGCGTTTCCTTCGGCTCGCCCGGCGTCGGCACCACGCCGCATCTCTCGGGCGAGATCTTCCGCAACCGGCTGGGGCTGGACGCCACGCATGTGCCGTTCCGCGGCGCGGCGCAGACCATCCCCGCCATGCTCTCGGGCGATGTCACCTTCGCCATCGACAACCTGGCCTCCTATGTGCCGGTGATCCAGGAGGGGCGGATGCGGGCGCTCGCGGTGACCGGCGCCTCGCGCTGGCCCTCGCTGCCCGATGTGCCGACCATGGCCGAGGCGGGGGTGGAGGACTTCGTCATCACCTCCTGGAGCGCCTTCGTGGCCCCCGCCGGCACGCCGCGCCCGGTGATCGACCGCTTCAGCACCGCCATGCGCGACTTCGCGGCCGATCCGGCGGTGAGGGAGCGTTTCCTGAAGGCCGGCGGCACGCCGCTCTGGACGACGCCGGAGGCGATCACCGAGCGCGGTCACCGGGAGCGGCCGATGTGGCGCGAGGCGATCGAGAAGTCGGGCGCGCGGGCGGACTGACCGGCCCGCCGCCGCGCCCCTGCCCCGCATCGTCCGCCTGCCCTGCATCGCCTGGAAGCGAGGAACGCCCCATGACCCCTAGCCTGCCCGACCTGCTGCGCCGCCCGGGGATCGTGGTGGCGCCCGGCTGCCATGACGCGCTCGGCGCCCGCATCCTGCGCCAGGCGGGCTTCGAGGCGATCTACATGACCGGCAACGGCCTCTCGGCCAGCCTGATCGGGGCGCCGGACCTCGGACTGCTGACCATGACCGAGATGGTGGCGCGCGGGCGGGCCATCGCCGCCAGCATCGACGTGCCGCTGATCGCCGATGCCGATACGGGGTACGGCAACCTCAACAACGTCGTCCGCACCGTGCGCGAATACGAGGCCGCCGGGGTCGCCGCCATCCATCTGGAGGATCAGGCGACGCCGAAGCGGTGCGGCGCCATGAGCGGCCTGTCCCTGGTCCCGCCGGCCGAGCACGCGGCCAAGCTCCGCGCCGCCCTCGCCGCGCGGCGCAGCCCGGACTTCCTCGTCATCGGCCGCTCCGACGCACGGCTGGTGAACGGCTTCGAGGACGCGGTGCAGCGCGGCACCGCCTATGCGGAGGCGGGGGCCGATCTCGTCCTGCTGGAGATGCTGCAATCGCCCGAGGAGATGCGCGAGGCGGTGGCGCGCATCCCGGCGCCGATGGCCTTCAACGTCGTCGAGCACAAGGTGCCGCCACTGACCGCCCGCGAGATCGGCGAACTCGGATTCCGGCTGCTGAACTACCCGGTCTCCTCGACACTGGCCTATGCGGCGATGATGCGCGGCTTCGCGGAGAGTCTGCGGCGGCAGGGCACGACACTGGCGCCGGAGGCCCCGCCGCTGCTGCCGCTGCACGATTACGAGGAGATCCTGGGGCTGCGGGAGGCGTATCACTGAGCCGCGCCGCGGCGCCGGCCCTCAGCCGGCGCGGGCCAGGACCAGCTCGGCCAGCCGGGTGAACTCCGCCACGCTCAGCGTCTCCGCCCGCCGCGTGCCCTCGATCGCCGCCGCCTCCAGCAGCGCCTCGGCGCTGCCCAGCGACTTCAGGCTGGAGCGCAGCATCTTGCGCCGCTGCCCGAAGGCCGCGGCCGTCACCTTCTCCAGCGCCGCCAGCAGGGCGGGGTCGGGCGCCTCGGCATGCGGCACCAGATGCACGATGGCCGACCACACCTTGGGCGGCGGGCTGAAGGCGCCGGGCGGCAGGCGCAGCGCCATGCGCGCCGCGCAGCGGAACTGCGAGAGCACGGCGAGCCGCCCGTAATGCTCCGTATCGGGGGCGGCGATGATGCGCTCGGCCACCTCCTGCTGGAACATCAGCGTCAGGCTCTCGAAGAGATGCGCCTGCCGCAGCCAGCCGATCAGCAGCGGCGTGCCGACATTGTAGGGCAGGTTGGCGACGATCCGGCGCGGTGCCGGCAGCAGCGTCCTGGCGTCGATCCGGAGCGCGTCGCCCTCGATCACCCGCAGCCGGCCGGGGAAATGCTCCCCCAGCTCCGCCAGGCCGGCGATGGCGCGGCGGTCCAGCTCCACCGCCACCACCTCGGCCGCGGGGCTTTCCAGCAGCGCCCGGGTCAGCCCGCCCGGGCCGGGCCCGACCTCCAGCACATGCCGCCCCTCCAGCGGCGCGGCGAGGCTGGCGATGCGGGCGCAGAGCGCGGCGTCGAGCAGGAAGTGCTGGCCGAGCGCCTTGCGCGGCGCCAGGCCGTGGCGGGCGATATGCTCGGCGAGGGAGGGGAGCGGGGGCGCCGGAATGGTCGCCTCAGCTCCGCATGTCGATCTGCGCCCGGCGGCGCAGGTCGCGCTGCAGCTGGCGCGAGGTCAGCTCGATCCGGTCGCGCAGGATCTGCATCCGGGCCTGGTCCGGCGTCAGCTCGGCGATGTTGCGCGTCTCCTTGCTGCAGACCGCCAGGACCAGCACGCCATCGGGGGCGATCAGCGGCTGGCTGGCGCGGTTCAGCGGCAGGCCGGAGAGGATGTTGCGCAGCACCGGCGGCTGCACCGAATCGAGCGGCACGGTGCCGGGATCAACCGGCCGGTCGCCGCCGCGCCCCGCCGCCTCGACCGCCGAGCAGGCCTTGCCCTCCAGCGCCCGGGCGCGCTCCACCACCTGCACCTGCTGCGCCGTCGGCGCCTGCGGGTCCAGCGTGCCCTGGAAGGCGAAGAAGGCCTGGCGCATGGTGATCAGCGTCACCAGCTCGCGCCCCGTCTCGCGCTTCTGCCGCAGGGCGACGATCTGGAAGCCGCCGGGCACGCGCACCGGATTGGAGATGGCGCCGGGCGGCATCTGGCTGACGATGCGGCCGACGGCCGGGTCGAACTCGTCCGGCCGCGTCCAGCCCATGTCGCCGCCCTGCAACGCGGTCTGGCTCTGGCTGAACTGGGTGGCGGCGGCGGGGAAGGGCACGCCGCGCCGCAGCTGCCCCACCACGTCGTCGACGAAGCGCCGCACCTCGGGCTCGGAGGTGGGATCGTCCACCGGGATGAAGATCTCGGAGACCAAATACTCCGGCTCGCCGGTGCGCGCCTTGTGCGCCTCCAGCGCCTCCTGCACCCGGGCCGGCTCGACCTGCGCCTGCGGGCCGAGCTGCTGGCGGATCAGGCGGGACCAGCCGATCTGGGTGCGGATCTGGTCGTAGAGGGCGCGGGGCTGCACCCCGGCCGAGCGCAGCTGCGCCGCCAGCCCGCCGGCCGGCAGGCCGTTGCGGCTCTCGATCTCGGCCACGGCGGCGGCGACATCGGCGTCGGTCACGGGGATGCGGCGGCGCTGCACCTCCTGCATGCGCAGCCGCTCGTCGACCAGCAGGCGCGTGACCTGCGGCCGCAGCCGCTCCACCGCGTCCGGGCCCATGCCGGCGTTGAGCGCGAAGAGCCGGGCGCGGTTGGCCACCTCGCTGGCCGTGACGATGTCGCCGTTCACCACGGCGACGATGCGGTTGACCTGCTGCGCCGGCGGCGCCGGCGGCGCCGGCTGGGCCGCGCCCTGGGCCGCGCCGGCGCGCTGCGCCAGGGCGGGCGGGGTCAGGGCGGGCGTGGCCAGGAGGCCCGCGGCCAGCGGCAGCGCCAGCAGGCCCCCCCTGATGACGGGAAGAGCCCGGTTGGGCCGGGACGGGGCGGGGGGCGGTGCGGAGGCGCGTCGCATGGTGCCGGACTTCCTAGAGCATTCCGGGGCGCAAGGGAAACCGGGCCGCCCCGCCCGCCACGGCGGACCGGCGCGGGGCGGCGTCAGATCGCCCGGAAGCCGAAATCGCCGATCGTCTTGAAGGAGAGGCGGAACAGCAGGACCGTGTCGGAGGGGTAGTAGTTCAGGCTGGAGCTGGGCTCGGCATAGGTCTTGGCGAAGCGGGTGTCGAAGATCAGGCACTCGTCCTCGTAGGTCAGGCTGAGGCCGGCCGAGACGGCGCGGTTCAGCTCCAGGTCGTAGCGGCCATAGGCGCCGGCGCGCCAGAAGCGGGTGACCTGGGCGGAGACATTGCCCGAGACCTCGCGTCGCTCGCGGGTGGTGATGAAGGCGTTGGTCGGCGCCGCCTCCAGATAGCCGGCGCCGACCGAAAGGCGACTGAAGCTCACCCGCGCCTGGCCTTCCAGCAGGCGGCTGTCGAAGTCGTCCTTGTCGAGCCGGGCGCGGCCGGTGAGGTCGAGCCAGGAGACCGGCGAGACGCGCACCCGCCCGACCCAGTCCGAGGCCTTCTCCTCCAGCCCCGAGCCGGTCTCGAAGACCGAGGCGTCGGTGGTGCGGAAGGAGCGGCCGACCAGCCCCTCGATCTGGCCGCCATTGGGGAAGAGCCAGGCGCCGCGCAGGGCCGTGTCAACCCGCGTGCCGCCTTCCTGGCGGTCGCGGCCGGGGAAGCGGTTGAGCGCGAAGAGATTGGCGTCGGTGAACTCGAAGTCGATGCTGTCCTCGTTCGGGATCAGCGTCTGGCGCCCGGTGCCGGGGCCGGTGACAAGCTGCACCCGCGGCTCGATGATCTGGCTGCCATACGCGCCGGCGCTGCGCATCAGCGGCAGGCGCCAGTCGAGGCCGATGCGGATATTGCCGTTGGCCTCGGTGATGCTGTCGCGGCTGCCGTAATTCGGTGCCAGCGTGAAGTCGTCGGCCCAGTGGGCCAGCCCGTCCGCCTGCGCGCGCAGCGTCCAGACCTGGCCGAAGCGGTCGATGCGCGGCAGCTCGTAGCCGATGCGCGAGGACAGGCGGCGGGTGTCGGTGCCCTCGCTGCGCCAGAGCGCGAAGCCGCCGGCGTCGAAGGTCAGGTAGCCGCCGAGGCGGTCGCGGCCGAGGAAGTGGTCGACATAGGCATTGGGCAGGACCAGCGGGATCTGGCCGACGTCATCGACCTCCGAGAGGCCCTGGTAGCCGCGGCCGTCGATGCGGGCATAGGTGCCGGTGCCCCAGAAGCCTTCCAGGAAGGCGTCCGAGCTGAGCACGCGGGGCGAGGGGTAGCGCCATGCGCGCAGATAGGCCTCGCTGCTGGCGCGGTTGAAGTTGAAGCCGGTGCGCCAGTTCTCGTCGAGCGAGAACTGGCCCTTGCTGTAGATGTGGCCGCCCCAGCCCTCCTCGTCCGCCGCGCCGGCCCGCTCGCCGATCGAGCCGGTCGCCTGCACCTCGCCGAAGTTGAAGCGGCGGCGGTAGGCGAGGCCGAGCGCCGGGTCGCGCTTGGTCGAGAGGGTGGGCGAGAGGGTCAGGTCCGAGGCGCCGTCGATCGCCCAGTAGTAGGGCTGGGTGACGAAGCCGCCGAGGAAGGAGGAGGTGCCGAGGGTCGGCGTCAGGAAGCCGGACTGGCGCGGCGTCGAGGGGTCGGGGTGCGAGAGGTAGGGCGTCCAGAGCACCGGCCAGCCATCGAGCATCAGCGTCGCGTCGCGGTAGCGCAGGCGCTTCTCGGCCTGGTCGTGCGTGGCGAGGCGGGCGCGCAGCTGCCAGAGCGGCGGCGCCTCCGGATTCTCGGCGCAGAGATCGCAGGACGAGTAGAGCACGCGGGACATGTCGAGGATGGTGCCGTCGGTGCGGCGGGCGCCATTGGCCACCAGCCGGCCGTTCTGCGCCAGCCGCGCCGCCAGCCCCTCGACCACGCCGTCGCGCATGTTGCCGGTCAGCTCGGCGCGCTCGGCGAAGAGGACCTGGCCGTCCGGCTCCAGCAGCTGGACATTGCCCTCGGCCACGGCGATGCCGGTGTTGCGGTCGAAGGTGAAGGTGTCGGCGCGCAGGATGCGCTCGTTCTGCCAGGCCTCCACGGCGCCGCGCGCGATCACCAGGTTGCGCTGCTGGTCGTACTCCACCTCCTCGGCGGTGAAGGTGACGGGCGCGTTGTTGCCGGTCTGCGAGGGGTCGGTCGCGCCGGCGGGCAGGGGGGCGCCGGCCGGCGCGGCGGTGGCCGGCGCCGCCCCGCGGGTCGCGCCCTGCTGCTCGGCGCCCGAGGGCAGCACGGCCTGGCCGGGGCCGCCGCCGAGCGGATCGGTGCCATAGGGCGAGATCTGCGCGCCGCCGGGCCGCGGCGGCAGGATCAGCGCCAGCAGGGCGACACCGGCGAGCAGGCCGGCATGGGTCAGGCCGGGATGGCGCCTCCGCGGCGGCATCCGCTGGCAGCTGGGTTCTCCGGCCGGAATCGCCCCGGCGTCGCGCATGGCTCGGTCCATGCCGCCTTCCATAGCCGCTTCGCGCCAAGCCGGCGAGTGTATCCCGGCCACACCCCGGGGGTGGCCGCGCCTCAGCCGCGCGGCACCGCCTCGTGATGGCGGATCACTTCCCGGACGACGAAGGCCAGGAACTTCTCGGCGAAGTCCGGATCGAGCTTGGCCTCGGCGGCGAGGCGGCGCAGCCGCGCCACCTGGCGCGCCTCGCGCCCCGGATCGGCCGGCGGCAGCCGGTGCGCTGCCTTGAGGGCGCCGACCTGCTGGGTGCAGCGGAAGCGCTCGGCCAGCATGTGGATGATGGCGGCGTCGATATTGTCGATGCTGTCGCGCAGGCGCAGCAGATCCTCCGGCAGATCGGCGGAGGCCTCGGTCTGTGTCATGCTTCTCCTCCCGCGCCGGGCTTCCCGGCCCCGGCCGATGCGTCATCCCGTCCTCATCCCCTCCTCGGGGCGGGCCGGTCTCAGCCATCCTCCACATAGAGGAGCAAGGCAACCGCCAGCATGACCCCGGCGAGCGAGGGCGCCCAGGCGGCCAGCGCCACCGGCAGGGTGCCGGCCTGGCCGAATTCCTCCGCCACCTTGTCGAGCAGGAAGAGGGCGAAGCCGGCGGCGACGCCTGCGCCCAGCATCTGCCCGACGCCGCCGCGCCGCGACTGGCGCATCGAGAAGCCGGCGGCGAGCAGCGCCATGCCGACCGCCAGCAGGGGCGTGGAGAGCAGGGAATGGAACTGCAGCCGGTGCCGCAGCGCCGAGAAGCCGCTGTTCTCCAGCACCTCGATGAAGCCCGGCAGGGCCCAGAAGGAGAGCGTGTCGGGGCTGGCGAAGCTGTCCTCGATGCGGTCCGGCGTCAGGCTGGTGGGCAGGTCGATCTCGCGCGGCAGCGAGGCCTGGCGATCGGCGCCGAAGGTCACCGCCTGGCTCAGCCGCCATTGCCCCGGCGTCAGCCGCGCCTCCGGCGCCTCGACGCGGGCCAGCGGCCGGTCGGCGGCGGAGAGGCGCCAGAGCGAGACCTGGCGCAGCAGGAAGCCCTGCGGCCCGATCTCCGGCACCCCGGCCATGATGGCGACGCCGTTGGGCTCGATCGAGGGATCCGCCTGGCGCAGCCAGAGCCGGCCGCCGGCCAGCGAACTCAGCCCGGTGGCGTTGCGCAGGTAGGTGGCGTCGAGCCGCTCGGCGCGCGAGAGCATGGCGGCCGAGAGCGGCGAGACCACGGCGATCGCCAGCAGGCCGAGGCAGAAGGCCACCAGCACGGGGCCGAGGAGGAAGCTCCAGGCCGAGATCCCGGCGGCGCGCGCCACCACCAGCTCCGAGGCGCGGTTGAGCCGCCAGAAGGCGATGATGCCGCCGAGCAGGATGCCGAAGGGCAGGATCTGGAGGATGACGAAGGGCAGGCGCAGGGCGGCGATCGAGGCCACCATCACGAAGCCGACATCCTCCCGCGTGGCGGCACGGCGCAGCAGCTCGATGAAGTCGAACAGCGCCACCAGCGCGGCGAGCGCCACGATCATCACCAGCGCCATCATGGCGAAGCGGCGGGCCACATAGAGCGAGAGGGTGAGCGAGAAGGCCATGGGATCAGCCCTCCAGCGCCTGCGGCCGGCGGCGGCGCAGGCCGCGGCTGCCCGAGAGCACCCAGCCCGCGGCCAGGGCCGGCCCCAGCGCGTGCAGCCAGATCAGCGGGATGAAGGCATTGTCGCGCGCCGCCAGATTGCCGACCGCGAGGCCCAGCGCCAGCAGCCCGACCACCAGCGCCACGCCGACCACCGCCGGGCGCCAGTCGCCGTAGCGCCGGAAGCCAACCGCCAGCGCGCAGGCCAGCCCGACCATGGCGAAGGACAGGGCGGTAAAGGGCGATGCCATGCGCTGGTGCCCCTCGGCGCGGAACTTGCGGATGTCGCGCTCGGGCAGATTCTCGGCCGGGTCCGGATGCAGCAGCTCGCCCACGAAGCGCTCCCGCGAGTCGCGGTTGCGCGATTCCGTGACGGCGGAGGTGGAGGTGGCGAGATCGACGCTGTTCTCGGCGAAGCTCAGCACCGAGAGACGCGCCGGATGGCCGGCGGTGGCCGGCTCCAGCTGCTGCCGCACGCCGTTCATGAGGATGACCCGCGGCCCGGTGGCGCCGGAGAGCAGGCGGCCCTGCTCGGCCATGATGGTGACCGGCGTGCCGGGCTCGCGCGTGTCGTGCACCAGGATGCCGCGCAGCGTGCCGTCGCTGTCGCGCCGCCGGGCATAGACGGTGAGGTCGTCGCCCAGGCTGCTGAACACGCCCTCCTGCAGCAGGATCGCCGCCATCTCGTTGCGGATCTCGAACTGCCAGGCGCGGAAGGCGGCGTGGCTGACCGGCACCAGCCAGAGCTGCAGGAACAGGCAGAGCGCGGTGGACAGGCCGGCCAGCAGCAGCGCGGGCCGCGCCAGCCGCCAGTCCGAGAGGCCGGCGGCGCGCATCACCACCAGCTCGCGGTCGGCGTTCAGGCGGACATAGGTGAACAGCACCACGACGAAGGTGGTGATCGGCAGGATGACGGCGAAGAAGCTCGGCAGCAGCAGGCCGGTCAGCTCGATGAACACGGCGAGCGACAGGCCGCGGTCCAGCACCAGCTCGATGAAGCGCAGGCTCTGCGTCAGCCAGACCAGCGCGGCGAGGCCGGTGGTCACGGCGAGCAGCGCGATGCCGAGCTGGTGGAACAGATAGCGGTCGAGGCGGGACATGCGGCGGGGGCAAGCCTTTCGCGGCGGGCCGGGGCGGATAAGCCAGGGCGGGCGGGGCTGAGGCGGCCGGGGCGGGCCGGCATGCCTCCAGGGAGCGTCCGACCCATGTAGGCCGGGTGGCGGGCGGCGCCAAGCGCGGCCGCCGCCTCAGCCCTCCGCTTCCCGCAGCGCCAGGGCCCGGGCATAGACCTGCCGGCGCGGCAGGCCGGTCGCGGCGGCGACCAGCGCGGCGGCGTCGCGCAGGCTCTCCCCCCCGGCCAGCGCGGCGCGCAGCCGGTCGTCGAGCCCCGCTTCGGCCTCCGGCTCCGCCTCTCCCGGCGGGCCGACGACGAGCGCGATCTCGCCCCGCGCCGGATGCTCCGCGTAATGCGCCGCGAGCTCGGCCAGCGTGCCGCGCCGCACCTCCTCGAAGCGCTTGGTCAGCTCGCGCGTCACCGCCGCCGGCCGTGGCCCGAGCGCCTCGGCCAGCCCCGCCAGCGTCTCGGCCAGGCGGTGCGGCGCCTCGTAGAAGACCAGGGTGGCGGAAAGGCCGGCCCGCTCGGCGGCGCGCAGCCGGGCGAGCTCCGCGTTCCGCGCGGCGGCGCGGGGCGGCAGGAAGCCGTGGAACAGGTAGGGGTGCGGCGGCAGGCCGGAGAGGGTCAGCGCCATCACCGCCGCGTTGGGCCCCGGCACGGCCGAGACGGTGACGCCCGCGGCGATGGCGGCGCGCACCAGCCGGTAGCCGGGGTCGCTCATCAGCGGCGTGCCGGCATCCGAGACCAGGGCCAGGTGTTCACCCTGCGCCATCCGTGCCAGAAGGCGGGGCGTGGCCGCGTCCTCGTTGTGTTCGTGCAGCGGGGTCAGGCTCACCGAAACGCCATGTCGCGCCAGGAGCGGAGCGGTTACCCTGGTGTCCTCGCAGAGCACCGCGTCGGCCGCGCGCAGCACGGCCAGGGCGCGGGGCGCGAGGTCGCCGAGATTGCCGATCGGCGTCGCCACCAGTGTCAGCCCGGGCCTGCCATCCGGGCGAGGGGAGGTCTCATTTGTCGTTTCCGTGGTGTCTGTCCCGTCCTGCTGCCGCACGGCCTGAGGCCCTCCCGTCATCGCGCCGGCCCGCCTTCCGGACAGGCTCCCGCCCCGCCCCGGCCGGCCCCCGCCGGAGGGGGCTGGCCGGCGGCCTGCTGCTCGGCGCCCTTGTGGCCCTCTCAGCCTGCGCGCCGCAAGTCTCGGGGCCGGGCTATGCCCCGGCGCCGCAGGCCGGCCTCCCCGCCGCGCCCGAGCCGCAGCGCGCCAAGGTCGGGCTGCTGCTGCCGCTGACCGGACAGAACGCGGCGCTCGGCCAGTCGCTGCTGAACGCGACTCAGCTCGCCCTCTTCGAGCAGGGCGGGCCGGGCGTCGAGTTCCTGCCGCGCGATACCGGCGGCACGCCGCAGGGCGCCGCCGCGGCGGCCCGGACGGCGATGGACGAGGGCGCCCGCCTGCTGGTCGGGCCGCTGACCGGCCCCGAGACCGCCGCCGCCGCCGGCGCGGCGCGCGCCGCCGGCGTGCCGGTCCTGCCCTTCACCAACGATGCCAGCCAGGCGGCCGACGATGTCTGGCCGCTCGGCATCACCCTGGCGCAGCAGGTCCGGCGCGTGGTGGGCGCGGCGCACCAGCAGGGCGCGCAACGCTTCGCCCTCGCGGCGCCGCGCAACGCGCTCGGCAACCAGATGGCCGCCGCGCTGCGCGGCGCCACCGGCGATCTCGGCCTGCCGCCACCGATGATCGAACTCTATCCGGCCAGCGCCTCGCCCGGCGCGCTGGCCGCCGACGTGGCGCGGCGCATCGGCGCCACCCCCGACGCTGAGGCCGAGGCCGGCAGCCGCGCGGAGGTGCTGATCCTGGGCGAGAGCGGGGCGCGGGCGCGGGAGATGGCGGCCGGGCTCGCCGCCGCGGGTGTCGCCATGCCGCCGCTGCGCCTCGCCGGCCATGCCCTCTGGATCAGCGACGAGAGCCTGGGCCAGGAGCCCGCCCTGGCCGGCGCCTGGTTCCCCGGCCCCGACCCGGCGGCGCGGGGCGCCTTCGACAACCGCTATCAGGCGGCCTTCGGAGAGCGCCCGGCGCGCATTGCCGGCGCCGCCTACGACGCCGCCGCCCTGGCCGCCCGCGCCCTGCGCGGCGCGCAGACGGATGCCGGTGCGGCGCCGCAGATCCCGCTGGGCGAGGTGGTGCTCGGCGCCGACGGCGCGCTGCGGCTCAATCCCGGCGGGCAGGTGCAGCGGGCGCTGGCGGTGTATTCGATCGCCCCGGGCAGCCCGCCCGGCGTGGTGGCCCCGGCCGAGCTGCCCGGCAGCGCCGGTTACTGAGCCCCCGCCGGAGCCGGGCCTGACCGGATCGGGGCACGGCGCCGGCGCATCGACAGGGCGGCCATCCTGCCGGACAATGCCGCCCCGCCACCGAGGGGGATGCGCATGGAGGAGGAGAGGCCGTCGCCCGGCCGCTGGCTGGGCTCGGCAGGGCTGATCGGCGGCGTGCCGCTGCTGCTCCTCGCCCTGCTCGGGCTGAGCGGGCAGGCCGAGGCGGACGTGGTGCTGTTCTGCCTCGCGCTGACCGCCGCCGCGGCGCTGCTGCTGTCCTGGTTCTGGCTGCGTGACCTGTCGCGCCTGGCGCGGTCCCTGCGCCATGCGGCGGAGGGCGGAATGCCGGCGCCGCGAAGCGAGGCCGAGGCCAGCCACCGGGGCCTCGCCATCCCGATTCTCTCCGAGGTGTCCGAGGGCGTGACGCGGCTGATCGGCCACCTCGCCGAGCGGCAGGCGATGGTCGAGCGGCTGCGCCGCAGCGACGCCGCCATTCTGGAAAGCCTGCCGGACCCCTTGCTGGTGCTGGGCGCCGACCGCGCGCCGCTGCGCGCCAACGCGGCGGCGCGGGCCCTCTTCGCCGCGCCGGCCGCCGAATCGGGGCCGCTGGCGGGCGATGCCGCCGCGCTGCTGCGCCACCCGAAGCTGGCGGGGGCGGTGGACCGTGCCCTGGCCGAGGGGGAAGGGCAGAGCACGGACATCACCCTGCCCGTGCCGGTGCCGCGCGAGCTGGCCGTGCAGGTCATCCCGCTCGATCCGCCGCTGATCGATGGCGGGCGGCTGGTGGTGCTGCTGGCCGACCGCACGCGGGAACGCGCGGTGGAACGGATGCGCGCCGATTTCGTGGCCAATGCCAGCCACGAATTGCGCACCCCGCTGGCCAGCCTGATGGGCTTCATCGAGACGCTGCGCGGGCCGGCGAAGGACGATCCGGAGGCGCAGGCGCGCTTCCTCGGCATCATGGCCGAGCAGTCGGAACGGATGCGGCGGCTGATCGAGGACCTGCTCGGCCTCTCGCGCATCGAGCTGGCCGAGCACCAGGCGCCCACCGGACGCGTCGCGCTCGCCGCCCTGGCGCGGGCCGAGACCGAGGCCATGGCGCCGATCCTGGACAGCCGGGCGGTCACGTTGCGGCTCGATCTCGACGAGACGGTGGAGGCGGCGCCGGCCGATGCCGGGCAGCTCGCCCAGGTGCTGCGCAACCTGCTGGAGAACGCGGTGAAGCATGGCGGGCAGGCCTGCCACATCACCCTGGCGGTCAGCCGCGCCGAGGCGCCGCGGCCCGGTGCGCTGCTCAGCGTGACCGATGACGGGCCCGGCATCGCGCGCGAGCACATCCCGCGGCTGACGGAGCGCTTCTACCGGGTGGACAAGGCGCGTTCGCGCAGCGCCGGCGGCACCGGCCTCGGCCTCGCCATCGTCAAGCACATCGTCAACCGCCATCGCGGCCAGCTGCTGATCGAGAGCCAGGAGGGCGAGGGCGCGACCTTCAGGGTCTGGCTGCCCTCCGGGTGATGGCGGCCGGAGAGGGCGCCCTCAGCCGGCGGTGCCCGCCCCGGAGGGCCGCCGCCTCTGCCGCCGCCCCGGCGCCGCGATCGCCTGGCCCAGCATGGCCCGCTCGCGCCCCTCGGCGCCACGCAGCAGCTCGGGGATCACCGTGGCCTCGGGCAGGTTGCGCCAGTACTTCTTCGGCATCTCGGCGCGCATCGCCTCGGGCTTCAGCCGGGCCGGATTGAAGATGCTGGCGAAGTAGGTGCGCCAGAGATCCTCGGCGGCATCGGCGGCGGGGGCCTCGGCGCGGTGCGCGCCGGCGGTGAAGGTGGTGACGGCGCCGTCCCAGTGGGCGCAGCGGCGCGGCGTCAGGATCGACCAGCGCAGGGCGGCGAAGCGGCGCTCGAAGAACCCCGCCTCGGCCTCCACGATATGATGCTCCGGCTCGAACCACGCGACCGAGCGCACCCCGTCCGGCGTCTCCACCTCGCGGAAGCGCAGGAAGGCGTGCATCTTGTGCGCGTCCCGCCGCACCGCCCGCGCCATGGCGGCGAGGCGGGCCATGCGCGCCTCGGTCGGCGTGCGCAGCAGGCCGGGGCGGCGGCGGGCATCCCAGAGCAGGCCATAGAGCAGGGCGAAGCGTTCCGGGTCGCTGTGCCGGATGGCCAGCTCGGCCTGGACCAGGAAGTCGCGCGGCACGGCGGGGGAGGGGGCGTCGCGCGGCAGGTCGGGCGCGGCGCCGTCGAACAAGCCGGCGGCCCCGTCCTGCCCGGGCCAGGAGACCGCCTCGGGGGCGATGCCGGCGGCCAGCAGGCCGCGCGCGGCGGCGCGCCAGCCGTCGAAATCGGCCGGGCCGGCGAGGCAGATACTACAGGCCAAGGGCGAGCTGCTCCGGCCGTGCCGCCCGGGCGAAGGCGCTTCCCGGCTGCAACTGCCGCCGGAGCCCGGCGGAATCGATCTGTCCCGGCGGCGGTCGGTGGTCGGGCGCGGTCAGGAAAGGCGCCACCTTGCGCAGCGGCACGCGCAGCCGGGCGAGGTCGGCGAGCTTCACCCGCCCGTGCCGCCGTGCCTCGAGCACCCGTTCCACCGTGCGGGCGCCGAGGCCGGGCACGCGCAGCAGCGCCTCGCGCGAGGCGCGGTTGAGGTCGAGGGGGAAGCCGGCGCGGTGCTTCAGCGCCCAGGCCAGCTTCGGGTCGATCTCGAGGTCGAGCATGCCGGCCTCGCCGCCGGCCAGGATCTCGCTCGGCCGGAAGCCGTAGAAGCGCATCAGCCAGTCGGCCTGGTAGAGCCGGTGCTCGCGCAACAGCGGCGGCGGCGCCGGGGGCAGGGCGGCCGAGGCGGCGGGAATCGGCGAATAGCCGGAATAATAGACCCGCTTCAGGCCGAAGCGGCTGTAGAGCCCGTCGCTGGCGTCCAGCACCTGGCCGTCGGTGCTGGCATCGGCGCCGACGATCATCTGCGTCGACTGCCCGGCCGGGGCGAAGCGCGGCGGCAGGGCGCGGCGGGCCTCGCGCCGCTCGGCGCCGGCCGTCGCGATCCGGGTGGAGAGTTCGGCCATGGCGCCCTCGATCACCGGCATGTCCTTCTCGGGCGCCAGGGCGCGCAGGCTGGCGGCCTGCGGCAGCTCGACATTGATCGACAGGCGGTCGGCCAGCAGCCCGGCCTCGGCCAGCAGTTCCGGCGCCGCCTCGGGGATGGTCTTGAGATGGATGTAGCCCTTGAAGCCATGCTCCTGGCGCAGCGCGCGCGCCACGCGGACGATCTGCTCCATGGTGTAGTCGGGGCTGCGGATGATGCCGGAGGAGAGGAACAGCCCCTCGATGTAGTTGCGGCGGTAGAAGGCCAGGGTCAGCCGGACCAGCTCCTCCACGGTGAAGCGGGCGCGGCGGACCGGGGCGGAGGCGCGGTTGATGCAATAGGCGCAGTCGAAGACGCAGGCATTGGTCAGCAGCACCTTGAGCAGGGAGATGCAGCGCCCGTCCGGCGCATAGGCGTGGCAGATGCCCATGCCCTCGGTGCTGCCGAGGCCGCCCTGGCGCGAATCGCGCTTATCGGTGCCGGAGGAGGCGCAGGAGGCGTCGTACTTGGCGGCATCGGCCAGCACCGCCAGCTTGGCGCGGAGGTCCATGGGAAAAGCCCTGAAGGATAGTTCTTGATATGTTCTTTCAGGGCCCGGGCGCAAGGCCCGGCGTCGCGCGAGGCCTTGCGGCGCCGGCCCGTCAGGGCCAGCGCACCTCGGGCGGCATGGACATCAGGATCGCCTCGACATTGCCGCCGGTCCGCAACCCGAACAGGGTGCCGCGGTCCTGCAGCAGGTTGAACTCGACATAGCGCCCGCGGCGGACCAGCTGGTGCTCGCGCTCGGCCTCAGTCCAGGGCTCGTGCATGCGGCGGCGGACGATGGCGGGATAGGCGGCGAGGAAGGCCTCGCCGACGTCGCGGGTGAAGGCGAAGTGGTCCGGCAGGCGGGCCTCGTCGGCCTCGTCGCGGCCGAGCCAGTCGTAGAAGATGCCGCCCGCGCCGCGCGGCTCGCCCCGGTGCGGCAGGAAGAAGTACTCGTCGCACCATTGCTTGAAGCGCGGGTAGTAGGCCGGGTCGTGCCGGTCGCAGGCGGCGCGGTAGGCGGCGTGGAAGGTGGCGGCGTCGGCCTGCGATTCGGGCGCGTCGAGGCGCATCGGCGTCAGGTCGCCCCCGCCGCCGAACCAGGGGCGGGTGGTGGTGATGAAGCGGGTGTTCATATGCGCCGCCGGCACGCGCGGCGAGCGCATGTGGGCGACCAGCGAGACGCCGGTGGCCAGGAAGCGCGGATCCTCCTCCGCGCCCGGGATCTGGCGGCGGAACTCGGGGCTGAACTCGCCCCAGACGGTGGAGACATTGACCCCCACCTTCTCGAAGACTCGGCCGCGCATCACCGCCATCACGCCCCCGCCGCCGCCCTCGCGCCGCCAGGGCGTGCGGGCGAAGCGCCCGGCGGGGAGGCCGGCCTGCGGCCCGGAGGCCAGCTCGTCCTCGATCGCCTCGAAGGCGGCGCAGAGGCGGTCGCGCAGCGATTCGAACCAGGCCGCGGCGGGGGCGGCGAGGGGATGGCGGTCGGTCTCGGGGGACTGGGTCATGGCGGTCACGGCCTCCTCTGCGGCGGCGAGGACGCCCCGCCCGCGCTGCGCTACCGCGATGCCGTCGGCGCCGCAACGCGCAGAAAGGCGGGCTTCGGCCGGGGCGTGCGGCGCCAGGGGCGATTGCCACCCCGCATACCCTGCCTTTATATGGCCATGGCGCATGGCAGCAGCGCGGTGACGCGCTTGCCCCGGCGCCTCCGCTTGTGCGCGGAAAGGGGTTCAGCGGCGCCCAGCCTGCCAGGTTTCGGGGTGCCGCCAGGAGGGACGGAAAGAGGGATGGCCGATACGCTTGCGCCGAGCAGCTCCCCCGCGATGGGCGGCTCCCATGGGGGCGGCTCCCCTGGGGATGATCCGCACGCGGCCGAAGGGACGAAGCGGGATTTCCTGAAACTGGTGGCCGGCTCCTTCGCGGCGGTCGGCGTCGGCGCCGTGGTCTGGCCCTTCATCGCCTCGATGAACCCGGCGAAGGACGTGCTGGCCCTGGCGAGCACCGATGTGCAGCTCGACCATATCGCCGAGGGCCAGGCGGTCACCGTCATGTGGCGCGGCAAGCCGGTCTTCGTGCGCCACCGCACGGGGGCGGAGATCCAGGAGGCCGAGGGCGTGCCGCTCTCCGACCTGCGCGACCCGCAGACCGACGATGCCCGCGTCCACCGCCGCCCGTGGCTGGTGGTGGTCGGCGTCTGCACCCACCTCGGCTGCGTGCCGCTGGGGCAGAAATCGACCGACCCGCGCGGTGAATTCGGCGGCTGGTTCTGCCCCTGCCACGGCAGCCACTACGACACCTCCGGCCGCATCCGCCGCGGCCCGGCGCCCCTGAACCTGGCCGTGCCGGATTACGAGTTCACGTCCGACACCCAGATCCGCATCGGCTGAGGACCGCACCCCATGGCATCCGGCCTTCACGAGAGCAGCTTCACCAACCCGGTGGTGCGCTGGATCGACCAGCGCATGCCGGTCTTCACCATGATGCAGAAGGAGTACGGGACCTTCCCGACTCCGCGGAATTTCAACTACTTCTGGAATTTCGGCGCGCTGGCCATGATCAACCTGATGATCATGATCGCCACCGGCATCTTCCTGGCGATGAACTACACGGCGCACACTTCGCTCGCCTTCGACAGCGTCGAGCGCATCATGCGCGACGTGAACTACGGCTGGCTGATCCGCTACGTGCACATGAACGGCGCCTCGATGTTCTTCATCGTGGTTCTCGTGCACGTCTGGCGCGGCATGTACTACGGCTCCTACAAGGCGCCGCGCGAGCTGCTCTGGATCCTCGGCGTCGTCATCTTCCTGCTGATGATGGCCACCGCCTTCATGGGCTACGTGCTGCCCTGGGGCCAGATGTCCTTCTGGGGCGCCACCGTCATCACCAACCTGTTCAGCGCCATCCCGCTGGTCGGCGACAGCATCGTGACGCTGCTCTGGGGCGGCTTCTCCGTGGACAACCCCACGCTGAACCGCTTCTTCAGCCTGCACTACCTGCTGCCCTTCGTGATCGCGGGCGTGGTCTTCCTGCATGTCGCGGCGCTGCACATCACGGGGTCCAACAACCCGCTGGGCATCGAGCCCAAGGGCCCGCAGGACACGCTGCCCTTCCACCCCTATTACACGATCAAGGACAGCGTCGGGATCGTCGTCTACCTGATCGTCTTCGCCTTCCTCGTCTTCTTCACGCCGAACTACCTGGGCCATCCGGACAACTACATCCCGGCCAACCCGCTCTCGACGCCCGCGCATATCGTGCCGGAATGGTACTTCCTGCCCTTCTACGCCATCCTGCGCGCGGTGCCGAACAAGCTGGGCGGCGTGCTGATGATGTTCGGCTCGATCGCCATCCTCTTCGTGCTGCCCTGGCTGGACCGCTCGCCGGTGCGCTCGATGCGCTTCCGCCCGATCGCCAGGTGGCTGTTCCTGCTCTGGACGGTGAATTTCTTCGTCCTGATGTACTGCGGCGGCATGCCGGCCGAGGAGCCCTACGTCACCGTCAGCCGCTTCGCGACCGCCTACTACTTCGGCTACTTCCTGGTGATCCTGCCGCTGCTCGCCAAGATCGAGCGGCCCCTGCCGCTGCCCGAGAGCATCGCCCGACCCGTGCTGCGGGGCGGTGGGCCGCTGCCCGGCGCCGCGACCGCCCAGCCGATGGAGAAGGCGTGATGGCCCTGCGTTCCCTGAAGGCCGCCGCCAAGGCCGTCACCCTGGCGGCCACCCTGGCCCTCCCGCTCGCCCTCGGCGCCGCCCCGGCGGCGCGGGCCGCCGAGGGGGTCGCCGTCCCGGACACCAAGTTCTCCTTCGACGGCCTCTTCGGCACCTTCGACCGCGGCGAGCTGCAGCGCGGCTTCCAGGTCTACAAGGAAGTCTGCTCGGCCTGCCACGCCATGCACCTGGTGGCCTACCGCAACCTGCGCGAGATCGGCCTCTCCGAGGCCGAGGTCGCCGCCGTGGCCGCGGGCTACCAGATCCCCGACGGGCCGAACGACGATGGCGAGATGTTCGAGCGCCCCGGCCGCGCCTCGGACCGCTTCCGCCGCCCCTTCGCCAATGACGCGGCGGCGCGCGCGGCCAACAACGGGGCGCTGCCCCCCGACCTGTCGCTGATGACCAAGGCCCGCCCGGGCGGCGCCGACTACGTGCATGCCCTGCTGATGGGCTACGAGGCCCCGCCGGAGGGCGTCACGGTCATGGAGGGGATGCACTACAACAAGTACTTCCCCGGCCATCAGATCGCCATGGCGCCGCCGATCAGCAGCGACGGCCAGGTGCAGTACGCCGATGGGACCACCGCCACGGTGGACCGCATGGCGACCGATGTCTCGGCCTTCCTCGCCTGGGCGGCCGAGCCGGAGCTGGAGACCCGCCGCGCCATGGGCGTGCGGATCATCCTCTTCCTGGTCATCCTCGGCGGCCTGACCTATGCGGTGAAGCGGAAGATCTGGGCCAGGGTCCACTGAGGCGGGGCGGCACCCCGCCGCCCTCCGCATGAAGGGCCGCCGCCGGAGCCGGACTCCGGTGGCGGCCCTTTCCTCGTCGCAGGGAAGCATTCCATGACCGACATCATCGAACCCGTCATCGGCCTGATCGGCGGCTCCGGCCTCTACGACATCGACGGGCTGGAGGAGCGCGCGTGGCGCCGGGTGGACAGCCCCTGGGGCGAACCCTCCGACGAGCTGCTCTTCGGCCGGCTCGACGGCGTGCGCTGCGTCTTCCTGCCCCGCCACGGCCGCGGCCACCGCATGCCGCCCTCGGCGCTGAACTATCGCGCCAATATCGACGTGCTGAAGCGGGCGGGCGTGACCGAGATCCTGTCCCTCTCGGCCGTGGGCTCGCTGAACGGCGACCTGCCGCCCGGCACCTTCGTCATCGTCGACCAGTTCATCGACCGCACCTTCGCGCGGCAGAAGTCCTTCTTCGAGACCGGCTGCGTGGCGCATGTCTCAGTGGCGCATCCGACCTGCCCGCGCCTCGGCGACGTGGCCGAGCAGGCGGCGCGCGACATCGGCCTGAAGCACCGGCGCGGCGGCACCTATCTGGTCATGGAGGGGCCGCAGTTCTCCACCAAGGCGGAGAGCGAACTCTACCGTGCCTGGGGCTGCGACGTGATCGGCATGACCAACATGCCGGAGGCCAAGCTCGCCCGCGAGGCCGAGCTTTGCTACGCGACCATCGCCATGGTCACCGATTTCGACTGCTGGCACCCCGACCACGACGCCGTATCGGTCGAGGCGGTGGTGAAGGTGATGTACGAGAACGCCGACCGCGCTAAGGCGCTGGTGAAGGCGGTGGTGCCGATGCTGGGCGCGCCGCGCGGCCCCTGCCCGGCGGGCTGCGACCGGGCGCTGGAATACGCCATCGTCACGCCGCCCGAGAAGCGCGACCCGGCGCTGATGGCCCGGCTCGACGCCGTCGCCGGCCGCGTGCTGCGCGGCTGAGGCCTGTCCCGGCGGCGGCCTCAGCCCGGCATGCAGAGCCGCTCCAGCATCAGCACCAGCTCCTGCGGGTCATAGGGCTTGGACAGCACCGGCGCGCCGCGGTGCCGCTCCGGCAGCCCCGCCGCGCCATAGCCGGTGGCGACGACGAAGGGGATCTCCATCTCGACCAGCCGGTCCGCCACCGGCGTGGAGACCTGGCCGGCCAGGTTGATGTCGAGCACCGCGGCGGCGGGGGCGGCGCCGGAGAAGTATTCCAGCGCCTCCTCCACCGTCGCCGCCGGGCCGAGCACGTCCGCGCCGGCCTCGATCAGCGCATCCTCCACCAGCATGGCGATGAGGGCCTCGTCCTCGACAACCAGCACGCGAAGCCCCTGCAGCCGGTTCATGCGCTCTCCTCCTCCACCTGGGGTCCACTCACGGGCCGGAAGCGGATCTCCGCCATGAAGCCCGCCTCCGCATAGTCCATCTCGACGCCTGAGCCGGGGCCGAGTTCGGCCGGCAGGCCACGCTCCAGCATCCGGCTGCCGAAGCCGCGGCGCGAGGGCGGGCGCACCGGCGGCCCGCCGCGCTCCTGCCAGGTCAGCCGCACCATGCCATCCGGGTCGCCCCGCCAGGTCACCTCGACCTGACCCTCGGGCCGCGACAGGGCGCCGTGCTTGATCGCGTTGGTGGCCAGCTCGTGCAGGGCCAGGGCAAGGCCAAGGGCCTGACGCGGCGCCAGCCAGACCGAGGGGCCGTCGATCAGCAGGTGCGGCTCGCCGCCGGGTTCGGCATCCCCCTGCCAGGGGGCGAGGGCGGCCCGTGCCGTGTCCTCCAGCGTGGCGCCGCGCCAGGTGCGCGCGGTCAGCAGGTCGTGCCCGCGCGACAGGGTCAGCAGCCGCGCCTGGAAGTCGTTCAGGAAGCGCGGGATCGCCTCGGCGCTGGTGCCGGCGGTGCGCGCCGTCTGCAGGGCCAGGGAATGCACCGTGGCCAGGGTGTTCTTGACCCGGTGGTTCAGCTCGCCGAGCAGCAGCGCCTGCCGCGCCTCGGCGGCCTTGGCCGCCGTGATGTCGCGCGCCAGGCCGCCGCGCCGGGTCATGATTCCCTGGGTGTCGAGGATGGGGAAGCTGACGTCGCGGATCCAGCGCATGCCGCCATCGGGCCGCAGGATGCGGTACTCGACATCGTAGCCACCCTCGCGGCCGGCCGCCTCCATCGCCTGGCGGTAGCGCTCCTGGTCGGCCGGGTGGATGGCGTCGCGGCCGGCCGCCGGGTTCTCGAACATCCGCTCGCGCGCGATGCCCCAGATCCGCTCGAAGGCGGGGCTGACGAACTCCATGGTCTGCCAGTCGGGCGAGACCATCCACATCACATCCGGGCTCGCCTCGGCGAAGCGGCGGAACCGGCTCTCCGAGGCGGCCAGCGCCATGGCGGCCTGCACCGCCGCCTCGCGGGAGGCGGCCTGGGCGGACACCTGCCGGGCCAGGGCCTCGCGCGCCTCGACCAGGTCGGAGACATCGGTGACGGCGCCGATCCAGCGGCGGATGCTGCCATCCGGCGCCCGGGCCGGCAGGGCGCGCACCATGCACCAGCGCCAGCCGCCCTCCATGCGGCGCAGGCGCAGCTCGGTGCTGAAGGCCTCGCCCTTGCGCAGCGCGCGCTGCCAGGCCCGCTCGGCGCGCCGCTGGTCCTCCGGGTGGATGATCTGCGCCAGCGCCTGCATGGCCACCGCCGGCGCCATGCCGGTGAAGTCCTGCAGGCGCGGATTGACGTAGTCGATGCGCCCATCCGGCAGGCTGGACCAGACCACCTGCGGGATGGCCTCGGCCAGGGTGCGGAAGCGCAGCTCGCTCTCGCGCAGCGCCTCGCCGGCGCGCCGCTCGGCATCGATGTCGGTGATGGCGACGACGGCGCCTTTCAGCGTGCCCTGCGCGTCGCGTACCGGCGCGGCGGCGATGCGCAGCCAGACCATGCTGCCGTCCCCGCGGCGGTAGTGATACTCGCCGCTGGCCGGCAGGCCGGTCAGCAGGGTGCGGCCGATTGGCAGCTCGGCGCCCGCCGCGCGCCGGCCATCGGCATGATAGGCCTCGAAATCCTCGCGATACTGCGCGATGCCGGCGGAGAGCCGCACCGGGTGACGCAGGATATCTTCCAGCCGGCGGTTACCCAGCAGGATACGGCCCGAGGGCGCCTCGGCCAGCAGCACGCCGACCGGCACATTGTCCATCACCGCCTTCAGACGCGCCTCGCTGTCGCGCAGCGCCGCCTCGGCCGCGCGCTGGTCGGTGACGTCGCGGAAGAACAGGGTGAGCCCCTCGGTCGAGGGATAGACATCGGCGGAGATCCAGCGGCCGAGGGCGGGGTGGAAGGCGGTGGCGCCCTGCGGGGTTCCCTCCTGCGCGGCGCGGCGGCAGACGGCGCCGAAGGGTCCGCTGTCCCAGCCGGGGAAGCCTTCGCGGAGCGGGCGGCCGATCAGTTCGCGCTGCCCGGCCTGTGCCCGGGCGCGGCCGTTGATGTAGAGGACGATGCCGTCAGGGTCGAGCACCAGCACGCTGTCGGTCGTGGTCTCCAGCACGGTCTGCAGCCGGGCGGTCAGCGTGATCCGCTCCGCCTCCAGCGCCTCGCGCTCGGCCGCCGCGAGGCTGAGCGCCCGCGCCGCGCTGTCGATCTCGAAGAGGCCGCTCGGCGGGAAGGGCGGCAGCGCCGCGCCACGGCCGAAGGCGCTGGCCATGCGGCCGAGGCGGCCGAGCGGCAGGGCGATGCGCCGGTCCACCCAGAAGGCGAGCGCCAGGGTGAAGACCAGCAGCATCAGCCCGCCCATCACCAGCACCGGGCTCAGCGTGCGCAGCAGGTTGCCGTCGAGCTGCTCCGCCGGCAGGCCGATCAGCACCACCCATTCGGTGCCGACGACCCGGTGCCAGGCGGTGTAGAGCGGCACGCGGTCGCGGCTGCGCCCGCGCAGCCAGCCGCTGGCCTCGCCGCTCGCCACGGCCTGCTGCGTGGCGCTCTGCGACGAGGCGCGATGGCCGATCATGCCCTCGATCGGCGGCAGGCGCGCGATCAGCCGGCCCTCCGCATCGGCGATCACCGCGATCCAGCCGGGCGGCAGGTCCACGAGCTCGAGCGGCCGGCTCCAGATCCGCTGGGGCGCGATCTCGGCCGAGACGAAGAGGCGCGGCGGGCCGGAGGGCACCGCCACCGCCTGTACGATATCGACGCGGTAGACGTTGTTCTCGGGGTCCATCCGCAGGTTGGAGACGCCGCTGCGCTGCGGCGACTCGGGCAGCACCGGCAGGCTGTCCTCATCCGCCCAGTCCTCGAAGGGAATCGCGGTGTCGACCAGCACGCGGCCCTGGCGGTCGGTCAGGCGGATGCGCCCTTCCTCGCCCTCCAGCACGGCCCGGGCCTGCTGGTGGAAGACGTCGTAGCGCCCGTCGCGCAGGGCGGGGGAGGTGGCGAGCGCGCTCAGCTCGCCGCGCAGGCCAAGGATCTCGCGCTCCAGCACGAAGGCGACGCCCTGCGACATCTCGCGCGCGGCGGCGGCCAGGCGCTCGTTCTCGGCATCGGCCATGCGGCCGGCGATATGCCCGGCCAGGGCCCAGAGCGGCAGCAGGGCGGCCAGGGCGATCATCAGCAGATGCAGGCGGACGGTGGGCTTCCAGCCGGGCAGCCACGCCCTCATGCCGTCCGCCTCCGTCCCTGCCGCCGCTTGCGGCGAGACGTCATGCCGAATATTCCGTGCCCGCGCGGGGAAGGCCGCCTGTCGCCGCAACCGAGACATGCATGGCCCTGCTAGAACTGCACCCTGCATAGACCAAGCGGCGCCGGCCCGCATCCCCCAACCGTGCTTCCCCCGATCGAGAGTCCCGGCTCCCGGGCCCGGCCGCCCGCTCCCCGGGGGAAAGGGGGAGGGGGCGGTGGCAAGACCTCAGTCGGCGTACTGGCCGGCGGCCTCGATCACCGGGCGCCACTTGGCGATATCGGCCTCCCAGAAGGCCTTGTGCGCCGCCGGGGTGGCCCGCTCCGCCGCCACCGGCTCGGTGCCGAGATCCTGGAAGCGGCGGGCCAGGCTTTCGTTGGCGAGCGCCGCCTGCAGCGCCTTCGACAGCCGCGCGATGACCGGCGCCGGCGTGCCCTTGGGCGCGTAGAGGCCGTGCCAGATGGTCACTTCCATCCCCGGCAGCCCCGCCTCGGCGGTGGTGGGCACGTCGGGCAGGGAGGGGAGGCGCTGCGGCGTGGTGACGGCGAAGACCTTCACCGCCCCGGCGCGGATATGGCTGGTGGTGTTGGTGGTCTGGTCGCACAACACGTCCACCGTGCCGGCGATCAGGTCGGTCATCGCCGGGCCGGTGCCGCGATAGGGGACGGTGGTCATCGGCGCGTCGATCGCCTTCTGCAGCAGCAGGCCGCAGAGGTGGCTGGCGGCGCCGATGCCGGCATTGGCGTAGTTGATCCCGGTGGTGTCGCGCTTCACCAGCGCCACCAGGTCCTGCAGCGTGTTCGCCGCGATGTCCTTGTTGGCGATGATGGTCATCGGCACCTCGGTGACCAGCCCAATCGGCTCGAACCCGCCCACCGGATCATAGCTCAGCCGGCGGTAGAGGCTGGGGGTGGTGCCCATGCCGATATGATGCAGCAGCAGCGTGTAGCCGTCCGGCCTGGCCTGGGCGACGCGGGCCGCGCCCAGCGTGCCGCCGGCGCCGCCGACATTCTCCACCACCACGGTCTGGCCGAGATCGCGGCCCATGCCCTCGGCGACGAGGCGGGTCACGGTGTCCGTCGGGCCGCCGGCGGCGAAGGGCACGACGATGGTGATGGTGCGGCTCGGGTAGTCCCCCTGCGCGCGCGCCGCCGTGGGGGCCAGCGCGAGGGTCACGGAGGCCAGCGCGGCCAGCCCAGCGGAAAGCAGGGGCAGGGCGGCCAGCAGGCTGCGTCGATGCATCGGATGTTCACTCCCGGTCTTGTGCCGTCCGATGAGACGGTCCGGCACTGTTCCCGATTAGCGAGGATGCTCCGGGCGGTGAACTAAAAAGAGCGGCGCCGCGCCTCAGCTGTCCATCTTGAGGGCGGCGATGAAGGCGCTCTGCGGGATCTCGACCTTGCCGAACTGCCGCATGCGCTTCTTGCCCTCCTTCTGCTTCTCCAGGAGCTTGCGCTTGCGGCTGATGTCGCCGCCGTAGCACTTGGCGGTGACGTCCTTGGACATGGCGGAGATGGTCTCGCGCGCGATGACGCGGCCGCCGATCGCCGCCTGGATGGGGATCTTGAAGAGCTGGCGGGGGATCAGCTCCTTCAGCTTCTCGCAGATCGAGCGGCCGCGCCGCTCGGCCTGGGAACGGTGCGCCATGAAGGAGAGCGCGTCCACCGGCTCGTTGTTCACCAGGATGGAGATCTTGACCAGGTCGCCCTCGTCATAGCCGTCCATCTGGTAGTCGAAGGAGGCATAGCCGCGGCTGACGCTCTTGAGGCGGTCGTAGAAGTCGAACACCACCTCGTTCAGCGGCAGGCGGTAGACCGCCATGGCGCGGTTGCCGACATAGGTCAGCTCCACCTGCTGGCCGCGCCGTTCGGAGCACAGCGTCAGGATGGCCCCCAGATGCTCGTCCGGGACCATGATGGTGGCCTTGATCCAGGGCTCCTGGATGCTCTCGATCAGCGACGGGTCCGGCATGTCGGCCGGATTGTGCAGGTCCGTCTCCTCGCCCTTGGTCAGCTTCAGCTTGTAGACGACGCTGGGCGCCGTCGCGATCAGGTCGAGGTCGAACTCGCGGGAGAGGCGCTCCTGGATGATCTCGAGGTGCAGCAGGCCCAGGAAGCCGCAGCGGAAGCCGAAGCCCAGCGCGGCGGAGCTCTCCGCCTCGAAATGGAAGGAGGCATCGTTCAGC
Organism: Roseomonas sp. KE0001; assembly: GCF_016107285.1. Classification (GTDB taxonomy): domain Bacteria; phylum Pseudomonadota; class Alphaproteobacteria; order Acetobacterales; family Acetobacteraceae; genus Pseudoroseomonas. The sequence continues at coordinate 606,406 of NZ_RCVQ01000002.1, forward strand.
CGCAGCTTGCCGAGCGATTCGCGCAGCTTCTCGAAGTCGTCGGCATCGACCGGGTAGAGGCCGCACCAGACCACCGGGATGGAGGGCTTGAAGCCCGGCAGCGGCTCGGCGGCCGGCACGCGGTCGTCGGTGATGGTGTCGCCGACATTGGTCTCGGCCACCGTCTTGATGGCGGCGTTGAGGTAGCCCATCTCGCCCGGCCCCAGGCTGTCCACCGCCACCATCTTGGGGCGGAAGACGCCGACGCTGTCCACCGTGTGCGTCGTGCCCTCGGCCATGAAGCGGATCTTCTGGCCGCGGCGGATGGTGCCATCCTTCACCCGGATCAGGATGATGACGCCGAGATAGGGGTCGTACCAGCTATCCACCAGCAGCGCCTTCAGCGGCGCGCCGGCGTCGCCCTGCGGCGCCGGCAGGCGGTGGACGATGGCCTCCAGCACGCCCTCGATGTTGAGGCCGGACTTGGCGGAGATCTCCACCGCCTCCGAGGCGTCGAGGCCGATCACGTCCTCGATCTGCTGCTTCACCCGCTCCGGCTCGGCCGCCGGCAGGTCGATCTTGTTCAGGACCGGGACGATCTCGTGATTGGCGTCGATCGCCTGGTAGACATTGGCCAGCGTCTGCGCCTCGACCCCCTGGGAGGCATCGACCACCAGCAGCGAGCCCTCGCAGGCGGCCAGCGAGCGGGAGACCTCATAGGCGAAATCGACGTGGCCCGGCGTGTCCATCAGGTTGAGGACATAGGTCTCGCCGTCCTTCGCCTTGTAGTCGAGGCGGACGGAGGCGGCCTTGATGGTGATGCCGCGCTCCTGCTCCAGCTCCATGCTGTCGAGCATCTGCTCCTTCATCTCCCGCTGGGAGATGGCCCCGGTGGCCTGGATCAGCCGGTCGGCCAGGGTGGATTTCCCGTGGTCGATATGGGCGATGATGGAGAAGTTGCGGATACGGGAGAGAGGTGTGTCGGTCATGCTGTTCCGGCGGCAGGTAAGGCGGAGCGCACCCGCCGAGGTCTTGCCGCAGCAGATAGGGCAAGCGGCGGCGGAATCAAAGCGCGGCGGCGGCCGAGGCCGCGCCAAAGGGAGGGGCGGTAGCCGCGGGCCAAGCTAAGGCTTGTCAGCTGCCGGGAGATTGGCTTTTCTTTCGTGGCAGCAGATCGTCCGACCGGCGTACTGGAGAAGCCATGCCAGACCGCGCGACATCCACATGTCGATCCATCCTTCTCCAATGCGGCCTGGTGCCGGCCCTCTTCCTGGCCGGATGTGGTCTGCAGGAGGAACTGGACGCCCTGGACCGCCAGAACTTCGAGCGCGGCTGCGCCAATCTGGGCATCACGCGCGCTTCGCCGAACTGGGAGCAGTGCATGCTGCAGCAGCAGGCCAATGAGACCTACAAGGAGCAGCAGCTTCTGAACCGGATCAATCAGGAGAATCAGGCGAAGGAACTGAAGCGCGGCCGCTGAGCCGCCGCTTCCGTCAGGAGCCAGCGAAAAGGCCCGAAGGGAGTGCTCCCTCCGGGCCCTGGGGCTTCGCCTCGGCGCTTACCCTCACTCCGCCGCGACGGCGAGGCCCGGGCGCTCCTGCCGCGCCAGCGTCTCGTAGAGGGCCACGTAGTCCTCCGCCATGCGGCGGGCGGTGAAGCGCTCCTCGAAGCGGGCGCGGACGGCGGCGCGCGGCAGGCTGCGCAGGCGGCCCACGGCGGCGATCGCCTCGGCCATGCTGTTCACCGCGAAGCCGGTCAGCCCCTCGTCGATCACCTCCGGCACCGAGCCGTGCCGGAAGGCGATCACGGGCGTGCCGCAGGCCATCGCCTCGATCATCACCAGGCCGAAGGGCTCCGGCCAGTCGATCGGCGTCAGCAGGCCGATGGCGCCGGAGAGGAAGTCGGGCTTCTGCGTCTCATCGATCTCGCCGATGAACTCGATCAGCGGATGCGCCAGCATCGGCTTGATCTTGCTCTCGAAGTAGTCGACGTCCACGCGATCCACCTTGGCCGCGATCTTCAGCGGCGTATTGGTAGCGATGGCGATCTCGATCGCCCGGTCGCAGCGCTTCTCGGGCGCGATGCGGCCGAGGAAGGCAAGGTAGCCGGGCGTGACGCCCGGCCGCGGCGTCAGCAGCCGCTCGGGCAGGCCGTGATGGATGGTGGCGGCGAAATTCGCCTGCGGCAGCGGCCTGCGCTGGTCGTTCGAGATCGAGACCACCGGCACCTGGCTGAAGGCGTCGAAGACGGGCTGCAGCTCCGGCAGGTCCAGCCGGCCGTGCAGCGTGGTCACGAAAGGCACGGACTGGCGGGAGAAGAGCGGGAAGGGCAGGTAGTCCAGATGGAAGTGCAGCAGGTCGAAGTCGTGCCGGCGGCGGTAGACCTCCTCCAGCATCAGGTTCAGCGGGGCGTTGGCGTCGCGCACCGAGGGGTCGAGGCGCAGCGCCTTGCGGCACATCGGCGCCAGCTTCGCCCGGGTGATCGAATCGCCACTGGCGAACAGCGTCACGTCATGGCCGAGCGCCACCAGCTCCTCGGTGATGTAGGAGACGATCCGCTCCGTCCCGCCATAGAGCTTCGGGGGAACGGCTTCCGTCAGGGGAGCGATCTGGGCGATACGCATGGGGTCCGGTTCTCCTTTGCCTCTGACCCCCGTATCGCAGCCGAATGCGGTCCTGATTCGGCACATCTCGCCATGATTTCGTCAGGAAGGGGGCGTTTCCTCTGCAACAACGCGGATGCAGCGGGCGTTCACGCTCATGTGTCCCGGAGATCGAGGAGGCTTTGCCCCCATGACCGCCGCCCGTCCGTCCGACGATGAAGCCGCCCTCCTCCGCCTCGGCCGGAGGCCGGTGGGCTTCCTGCTTCGCCACCTGAAGCCGTACGCAGGGAGCCACGTCGCGATCCTGCTGGCCGTGCTGGGCGCCGTCGGCTGCTCGGTGGGCGCCAATTACGCGGTGAAGCACCTGATTGACACGCTCTCGGGCGGTCCCTCCCAGGCGGCGCAGGCGGCGGTCTGGACCGCCTTCGCCATCCTGGCCGGCGTCATCGCGGCGGACAACCTGCTCTGGCGCGTCGGCGGCTGGATCGCGGCGGACCGCTTCCCGCGCGCCACCGCCTCGATGCGGGCCGAGCTGTTCCGCCACCTCTCCGGCCACTCCCCGGGCTATTTCGCCAACCGCTCGGCCGGCACGCTGGCGGCGCGCATCAGCGCCACCGGCACCGCCGCCTTCACCGTGCTGCAGAACTTCACCTGGCACACCGTGCCGCCGGCCGTCGCCGTCACCCTCTCCATCGGCTTCCTGGCCAGCGTCGATCCCTGGATGGCGGGCTGCCTGGTGGTTGTCGCCTTCACCCTGGCGGCCGGCGTCGCCTGGCTCGGCCGGCGCGGCGAGCGGCTGCATGACAGCTTCGCCAGCCGCGCCGCGGCGGTGGACGGGCAGCTGGTGGACGTGGTGCAGAACTTCTCCCTGGTGCGCGCCTTCGGGGCCTTCAAGCGCGAGGCCGTGCTGCTCGACAACGCCCTGGCGGGCGAGACCGCCGCGCGCCGCAGCAGCCTGCGCTACCTGGAGAAGCTGCGCCTGGTGCATGGCGCCACGACCGCGCTGCTGACCGCCTGCCTGCTGGCCTGGGTGGTGCACCTCTGGCAGCTCGGCCGCGCCACCACCGGCGACATCGTGCTGGTCTGCACCCTGGGCTTCACCATCCTCCATGCCAGCCGCGACCTCGCGATGGCCCTGGTGGACCTGACGCAGTACGTGGCCCGCATGCGCGAGGCGCTGTCCGCCCTGCTGGTCCCGCACGATCTGCCGGACGCCGCCGATGCCCATGGTCTGGCGGCGCGCGGCGGCCATGTGGTGTTCCAGGATGTCACCTTCCGCTATCCCTCGGCGCCCGAGGGCAGCACGGCGGTGCTGCGCGGCCTGAACCTCGACATCGCCCCGGGCCAGAAGGTCGGCGTGGTGGGCCGCTCCGGCGCCGGCAAGTCCACCCTGCTGACGCTGCTGCAGCGCCACTCCGAGCCGCAGGGCGGCGCCGTGCTGATCGATGGCCAGGACATCGCCCATTCCACCCGCGAGAGCCTGGCCGACATGATCGCCGTGGTGCCGCAGGACGTGTCGATGTTCCACCGGACCGTGCTGGAGAACATCCGCTACGCCCGCCCGGAGGCGACCGATGCCGAGGTGATGGCGGCGGCCGAGGCGGCCCGCTGCCGCGACTTCATCGAGGCGTTGCCGGAAGGGTTCAATACCATCGTCGGCGATCGGGGCGCCAAACTCTCGGGCGGCCAGCGACAGCGCCTGGCCATCGCCCGCGCCCTGCTGAAGAACGCGCCGATCCTGCTGCTGGACGAGGCGACCTCCGCCCTCGACTCCGAGTCGGAGGCCGAGGTGCAGAAGGCGCTGGACGGGCTAATGGAGGGCCGCACCGTGATCGCGGTGGCCCACCGCCTCGCCACCCTGACCAATTTTGACCGCATCGTGGTGATGGAGAACGGGCAGGTGGTGCAGGACGGCGCGCCGGACCTGCTGATGCGCCGCCCCGGCCCCTACCAGGACATGGTGCGCCGCCAGTCGGAGGCCTTGCAGGTCGCGGCCTAAGGTTCTCGCGGGAAGGGAGGCAGGGGAGGCTCCGGCCTCCCTTTTCGCTGTCCGGGCTGTTGCAACCCTGGATACGGTGGTCGCCCGCATCTTCTTGTGTCGGATGGAAAGGTCGGGCTAGCCTAGCGGCCAGGTTGCAGGAGACCGAAAGCCTTGCCGCTCGCCCCGCCGCGGAACCGCACCTGCCTGCTGCTCATCAGCCATCTTCTGGACGAGGTGGTGCTGGCCCGGTTCTGGCAATGCCAGGCCGAGCTGGGGCACGCGCTGGATGTGGTGCTGGTCCTGACAGAGCCGCTGCAGGAGAAGGCGGAGCAGTATGCGCTGGCGGGCGCTGTCTTTCTCCGCAAGTCCGACCTGTTCATTCCCGACTATCCGCGCAAGACCGTCCGCCCCTTCGTCAAGCCAGGCAACGCCGACCTGATTCCGCTCGCCATCTGGCGCCAGGCGCCGGATTACGAGGCCTATTGGGTGATGGAGTTCGATGTCTGCGCGCCGCGTGGCCTGCCCCGGCTGCTGGCGGTCGAGGCCGGCAGCGGGGCCGACCTGCTGGGCAGCTACTTGCGCCGCCGCGAGCAGCATCCGGATTGGGTGCACTGGCCGACCCTGACCTTCCGCGACGCGGGACCGGAGACGGTGGAGGAGGCGCGTATCCGGGCGGCCGCCAGCGCCTGCTTCCTGCCGCTCTCCCGCTATTCCGGCCGCCTGATGGCGGCGCTCGATGCCGCCTATCGCGGCGGCTGGAACGGCCACCACGAGGTGGTCATCCCGACCCTCGCACGGTCCCTGGACATGGTGCTGGAGGATCTCAACACCGTCGCGCGCCGCGTGCTCGATGCGCCGATCTACAGCCCCGAGGGCTTCAACCACGAGAGGGTGCGGCCCATGGGGCCCCTGGAATTCTATCATCCGGTGAAGTCGCCGCGGCAGATTGCGGCCCTGCACCAGGGGCTGCTTCCCATGCCGGCGGCGGCCGAATAACGGCCGACGGTTCAGCCCGGCAGACGCCGCGCCAGGCGGCGGGCCAGCGCATAGCCCAGCAGGCCCGCCACCGGGGCCGCCGGCAGCACCAGCACCCATCCGGCATGGACGCCGTTGACCACCAGGCCGAGGCCGATGCCCAGCATCAGCCCGCCCACCAGGCTGCCCGCCACCCCCGCCGTCAGGCCCAGGATCAGGATCTCGGATCGCGACACCATGCCCGACGGATAAGCGGGCGCGCGATGCAGGGCAACACTTCTCCCTCGCCTCGGCGCCGGGGGGGCGGCCCTGGGGGGCGGCGCCGTGTTTGACTCCCGCCGGCGCCACGGCTAAAGCGCCGCACCCTTTCCGGGAAAGCGGATGCGTGCCCCGTCACGCGTCCCGCCCCTGGCCTTCCAGCCTCGGGACTACCGGGACACCAACGCGAGACCGCAGCCCCCAAGGCCGAGGCCGCAGAACAAGAAGGAGCCCGCCGCATGACGAAGCGCGCGGAAAGCAAGTACAAGATCAATCGCCGCCTCGGCGTGAACCTGTGGGGCCGCGCCAAGTCCCCGGTCGCCAAGCGCGAGTATGGCCCCGGCCAGCACGGCCAGCGCCGCAAGCAGAAGCCGACCGACTTCGGCGTCCAGCTGATGGCCAAGCAGAAGCTGAAGGGCTACTACGGCAATATCGGCGAGAAGCAGTTCCGCAAGTATTACGAGGAGGCCGTGCGCCGCAAGGGCGACACCTCCGAGAACCTGATCGAGCTGCTGGAGCGGCGGCTGGACGCGGTGATCTACCGCATGAAGCTGGCCGTGACCCCCTTCGCGGCGCGCCAGTTCGTCAACCATGGCCATATCCTGGTCAATGGCCGCCGGCTGAACATCCCCTCCTACCTCGTGCGCGACAATGACGTGATCGAGGTCAAGGAGAAGTCGAAGCAGTTGGTCGCCGTGCTGGATGCCGCGCAGAGCGGTGAGCGCGACGTCCCCGAGTATCTCGAGATCGACCACCGCCAGATGAAGGGCCGCTTCGTGCGCGCCCCGAAGCTCTCGGACGTGCCCTATCCGGTGCAGATGGAGCCGAACCTGGTCATCGAGTTCTACTCGCGCTGACCGGGCGCTCCGGCCGGAGCTGGAGACGGAACGACAGGGGAGGGTGCCGCGAGGCGCCCTCCCTTTTTTCATGCCTGCCTCCCGGTAGAGGGCTCCGCGCCGTTCCCCTCCGCCCTGCATGACTTGCTGCACTGCGAACGATCGTGTTGCATGGCGGAACAAGGGGGAGGGGCCGGGATGTCCGAGGCCGGGAATGAGCGCGTGGCCGTGCTGCTGCGCCGGATCGGGGCGCTGGCGGCGCCCACCACCGCCATCGCCCTGCTGCAGGCGGCGGCACAGCTGACCGAGACCTGGCTGGCGGCGCGGCAGGGGCTGGCGGCCCTGGCCGGCTGGGCGGTGGTGCTGCCCTTCTCGCTGCTGCTGCAGCAGATGTCGGCGGGCGCCATGGGCGGCGGCGTCGCCGCGGCTATCGCCCGCGCCCTCGGCGCCGGGCGCGAGGAGGAGGCGGCGGACCTGGTCCTGCATGCCCTGCTGATCGCGCTGGGCGGCGGGCTGTTGTTCGCGGTCCTTCTCGCCGGCTTCCCGCGACCGGTGCTCGGCGCCATTGCCGGGCCCGAGGCGGCCGCGGCCGCGGCGCCCTATGCCATATGGCTCTTCGGCGTCGGGGCGCTGCCGGTCTGGCTGGCCAATACCCTCGCCTCGGTGCTGCGGGGCGGCGGTCGGCACGCCCTCGCGGCGCGTGTCCTGGCGCTGGCCTGGATCGCCTTTCCGCCGCTGGCCTGGCTGCTCAGCGAGCCGCTCGGCATGGGGCTGGCAGGGGTGGGTGCCGGCTTCGCGGCGGTCTTCTGGGCGGCGGCGCTGCTGATGGCGCTGATCGTCGGCCGCGGCGGCGCCGGCTTCACGCCCCGGTTGCGGATGCGCCCCTCAGCGACGCTGTTCCGCCGTATCCTCTCGGTCGGTCTGGTCGCCTGCGCGCTGGCGACCCTCGCCAACCTGACCACCATCCTGGTGACGCGGCAACTCGCCGTCTACGGGCCGGTGGCAGTGGCGGCCTATGGCATCTCGGCGCGACTGGAGTTCCTCACCGTGCCGCTGGCCTTCGGGGTGGGCTCGGCGCTGACGGCGCTGGTCGGCCGCGCCGCGGGGGCGGGGGACTGGCCAATGGCGCGGCGCACCGCCTGGGCCGGGGGCTTCGTGGCGCTCGGCGTGGCGGGCCTGCTCGGGCTGCTGGTCGGCCTGTTCCCGGCCGGCTTCGCCCGCCTCTTCACCAGCGATCCGGCCGTCGTGGCCGTGGCCGCCCGGGGACTGGCCTATACCGGCCCGGCCTTCGGCGGCTTCGGCCTCGGCATGGCGCTCTACTTCGCCTCGATGGGCGCGGGGCGCATGAGCGGCCCGGTGCTGGCGGCCGTCACCCGGCTCGGCGTGGCGGTGGGCGGCGGCGCCCTCCTGGCGGGGCCGCTCGGGCTGGGGCTGGAGGGGCATTTCCTCGGCGTGGCGCTCGGCATCACCGCCTATGGCCTGATCACGGCCGGCTCCGTGCGGCCCGGTGTGTGGCCGGGCCGGCGGGCGGCGTTGAGCTGAGGCCGCTCCCTCAGGAGGCCAGGGAGCGTCGCCGCATCCGCCCGAGCTGCCACGCCATGCCGACCACCAGCGCCGCCAGCGCGCCGGAGACGATCGCCACGGCGATGTTCAGCTCCCGCCCGGCGGTGTTGGCATAGAGGATGGCGATCAGCGCCCAGGCCACGGCGGCGGCGTACCAGGGCGAGCCCTTGGCCAGCCAGAGCACGCCCAGGGTGAAGCCGCCCGCCGCCAGCAGGATCATCACCGCCGCCAGGGTTCCCGCCGCGCCGTCGGCGGCGATGGCGCCGGACAGCCGCGCCGCCCCGGCGATATTGGCGAAGGCCGCGACCGAGACCCAGCCGGCCAGCAGCCCGACCAGCGGCCGGACGATCCAGCGCTCCGGCCAGCCGCCCGCCTGCCCCTCATGCACCAGGCGGCGATTGGCCAGGAAGGCGGCCAGGCTCGCCGCCACCACCACCAGCATGACCAGGACGAGGTGCCAGCCATTCTCCGTGGTCTGGCCCAGCACCATCCAGAGGATGCAGCCGGCGAAGGCGACGGCCAGCGGCCAGCCGAGGCGCCGCGCCGCCGGGCTGTCCCGTCCGCCATCCGGCAGGAGTTGCCAGATGCCCCAGGCGATGGCGAGCGCGAAGATCACCAGCCAGATCGAGAAGGCATAGCCTTGCGGCACCACCGGCGTCTCGCTGCGGGCCGACATCTCCGCCATGGTGTGGCCGAGGCCGAAGACCGGCGCCATCATTCCCGCCAGCGGCTGCAGCAGCGGCAGGGCGATGTTCAGCAGGGTGCGGAGGTCGTTCTGCGTCATGCGGTGGTCAATCCCGGTAAGGCCCGGCCACGGAACACGCCGGCGGCGGCGAGGTTGAGCCGGCGCGGCGCGGCGGCATTCGTACGGATGGGCACGAAAAAGGCCGGGAGCGGATCGCCCCCGGCCTCCATTCTCCCCGCGGCCGGCGGCCAGGGGAAGGGACGCATCAGGCGGCGGCCTGGTGCGGGATGCCCTTCTCGTCGAGCAGGGCGGTCAGCTCGCCATTCTGGAACATCTCCATGACGATGTCGCAGCCGCCGACGAACTCGCCCTTCACATAGAGCTGCGGGATGGTCGGCCAGTTGGTGAAGGCCTTGATGCCCTCGCGGATCTCGGCGTCCTCCAGAACGTTCACGCCCTTGAAGGGCACGCCGACATGGCTCAGGACCTGCACCACGCGGGCGCTGAAGCCGCATTGCGGGAAGACCGGCGTGCCCTTCATGTAGAGCACCACCGGATTCTCGGTGATCTCGGCCTGGATGCGGTCGAAGGTCGGGTTGCTCATTGGCAGGAATCCTATTGCGGGGGCGCGGAGGTCTGCAGGGCGAGGGCATGCAGCTCGCCCCCCATGCGGCCCTGCAGGGCGGCATAGACGAGCTGGTGCTGCTGCACGCGCGAGCGGCCACGGAAGGCTTCCGAGACCACGGTCGCGGCATAGTGGTCGCCATCCCCGGCGAGGTCCTCGATGGTGACCTCGGCATCGGGGAAGGCCGCCTTGATCAGGGCCTCGATCTCCGCGGCGGGCATCGCCATGGCGCTCTCCTCTCCGGCTGGAACTTAGCGGGCCATCAGGGCCGGCAGGAAGCGCTCATGCGCATCCCGCAGGGCCTCGACCGATATGGCGGCGCCGCCGGGCAGAACCAAGTGCCCGCCACCCGAGCGGCCCAGGCGCCGCGCCGGCAAGCCGGCCGCCGCCGCCGCCGCCAGCAGCGCGGCGCCGTCGCGCACCGCCAGCACGTAGCGGCCCTGGTCCTCGCCGAACCAGAAGGCGTGGGCGGGCGGGCCCTCCGGCGCGGCCTCGAGGGTGACGCCGGCGGTGCCGGCCATGGCCATCTCGGCCAGCGCCACCAGCAGGCCGCCATCGGCGCAGTCATGGCTGGCGGCTACCTTGCCGGCGAGGATCTGGGCGCGAACGAAATCGCCATGGCGGCGCTCGGCGGCCAGATCGACCGGGGGCGGGGCGCCTTCCTCGCGGCCGGCGACCTCGCGCAGCCAGAGCGACTGGCCGAGCCAGCCCGCCGTCTCGCCGATCAGCACCAGATCGAGGCCGGGGGCGAGGCCATAGCCCACGGCCCGCGCCGCCTCCTCCAGCACGCCGACGCCGCCGATGGCGGGGGTGGGCAGGATGCCCCGGCCCTCGGTCTCGTTGTAGAGCGAGACATTGCCGGAGACGACCGGGAAGTCGAGCGCGGTGCAGGCGCTCGCCATGCCGCGCACGGCGGCGGCGAACTGGCCCATGATCTCGGGCTTCTCGGGGTTGCCGAAATTCATGTTGTCGGTGATGGCCAGCGGCAGGGCGCCGGTGGCGGTGATGTTGCGCCAGGCCTCGGCCACCGCCTGGCGGCCGCCCTCCTCCGGGTCCGCCGCGCAGTAGCGGGGCGTGCAGTCGGTGGTCATGGCGAGCGCGCGGGCGAGGCCTTCCAGCCGGACGATGGCGGCATCGGCGGCGCCGGGGCGCTTCACCGTCTGGCCGCCCACCGTGCTGTCATACTGGTCCCAGATCCAGCGGCGCGAGCAGAGGTCGGGGCTGCCCACCAGCTTCAGCAGCGCCGCCTCGAGGCCCAGCGGGTCCGCGACGCCGGCGGGGTCGAGCACCGGCTGCCGCGGTGTCTCGGCGGTCGGGCGGTGGTAGAGCGGCGCCTCGCTTTCCAGCGGCGCCAGCGGGATATCGGCCTCGAGCTGACCCTTGTGGCGGATGACGATGCGGCCGGTGTCGGTCAGGTGGCCGATGACGGCGAAATCCAGCTCCCACTTGCGGAAGATCGCCTCGGCGACATGCTCCTCGCCGGGCTTCAGGATCATCAGCATGCGCTCCTGGCTCTCGGAGAGCATCATCTCATAGGCGCTCATGCCGGTCTCGCGCTGCGGAACGTCGTCCAGCACCAGCTCGATGCCGACGCCGCCCTTGCCCGCCATCTCGACCGAGGAGGAGGTCAGGCCCGCGGCGCCCATGTCCTGGATGGCGACGATGGCATCCGTCGCCATCAGCTCCATGCAGGCCTCGATCAGCAGCTTCTCGGCATAGGGGTCGCCGACCTGGACGGTCGGGCGCTTCTCCTCCGAATCGGCGCTGAACTCGGCCGAGGACATGGTGGCGCCGTGGATGCCGTCCCGCCCGGTCTTGGAGCCGACATAGACCACCGGATTGCCGATGCCGGCCGCCGCCGAGAGGAAGATGCGCCCCTTGGGCGCGATGCCGACGGTCATGGCGTTGACCAGCGGGTTGCCGTTGTAGGCCGGGTGGAAGTTCACCTCCCCGCCGACGGTGGGGACGCCCACGCAATTGCCGTAGCCGCCGATGCCGCGCACCACGCCATCCAGCACATGCCGGGTCTTCGGATGGTCCGGCGCGCCGAAGCGCAGCGCGTTGAGGTTGGCGATGGGGCGCGCGCCCATGGTGAAGACGTCGCGCAGGATGCCCCCCACCCCGGTGGCGGCGCCCTGGTAGGGCTCGATGAAGCTCGGGTGGTTGTGGCTCTCCATCTTGAAGATGGCGGCCAGCCCGTCGCCGATGTCGATCACGCCGGCATTCTCGCCCGGGCCGTGGATCACCCAGGGGGCCTTGGTGGGCAGGGTGCGGAGCCAGACGCGGCTCGACTTGTAGGAGCAGTGCTCGGACCACATCACCGAGAAGATGCCGAGCTCGGTGAGGGAGGGGGTGCGGCCGAGGATGGCGAGCGCCCGGTCGTACTCATCCGGCTTCAGGCCGAATTCGGCGGCGAGTTGCGAGGCGCGGGCGGGGTCGAGGGGTGCGGGCGTCGGCATGGGAGCCTTGTCGGCAGCCGCGCGGCGCTTGTCCAGGGCTTGTTGAGGGAGGGCGGCCCCCGTTGCGCGCATGGGCGCCCGTGGCGCGGCGGCCAGGGCGCCTTCGCTGCCCGGCGGGGCCGCCCGGGGGACCGGGGGCGGAGCCGCTCAGGCCCGCCTCGGAGAACCCTCCTCCGGGTGGGCGGCCAAGCAAGCCGGCCATGACGCCGCCATTCGCCTGATCCTCCCCCCTCCGGGCCGGCGATGACGGCGGTCAGCGTCCCGCCGGGCCGCGAACCTGCATGCCGCGCTGACGAAGGCCCTTGCCCAACCTGGCTTGCGGCGCTGTCTGAGGATGACGGCACGGAGATCCGGACAGGAGCCTCCCCGGAGGAATTCGGAAAGTTCCTGCGGCGGGACAGTCAACGCCGGCAGGAGGTGGTGCGGAAGGCCGGGATGCGCGTGGAATGGACCGCCGCAGGAAAGCCTGCGAAATCCGGCATGGCTGATCGAACGAAATTCGAATTTCGTGATGTCGGCGCCTGGTGGATGATCGATCTGGCGGTCGATCGTGACGCGACCGCGTGCCCCACGGGGCGTCATCAGCAGCGCCCGGCCTCCGGCTCCAGCGGAGCCTCGGCCGGGACGAACGGGCCGGAAGGACGCCTTGGCGCGCGGGCCGCGGGTTCCCGGAACTCCACGCGGATCGTGCCACGGCAGGCCGGCATGCCAAGCCAGGATCGGTGCCATGAAAAGTGCGGAGCTTCTGACGATCGAGTTCTACCGCGGCTACCGCCTGATCCTGCGCGAGGGAGAGGATGCCGGCTGGAATATCCGCATCCGGAAATGGCAGATGGGCGGACCGCCCGATCATCGTCAGAGGATGCCGCGGGTGGAGACGCAGGCGTTGCGCTCCACCGCCCGCGGCATCGTCGATGGCTGGTTCGAGGAAAGCCTGCGCGAGCTGCTGAACCGTCGCCCCCTGCCCGGTGGAGCACCGGCCGGATTGTAGGGCCCCCGTTCAGGATGGTGCCGCCGCGACGGCCGCCCTACTGCGCGGTGATGCCGGCGGCGCGCACCAGCGGCTCCCATTTCGCCATCTCGGAGGCAAGCCAGGCCGCGGCCGTGTCCGGGGTGCTGTCGAGCCTCGGCTCGACCGAGAGATCGGCCAGCCTCTGTTGCAGGGCCGGCACCCGCAACGCCGCGTTTACGGCGCCGTTGAGCCGCGTCACCACATCCGAAGGCGTGCCGGCGGGCGCGAAGACCATGTGCCAGGTGTAGGCTTCGTAACCCGGCAGCCCCGCCTCGGCGAAGGTCGGCACGTCGGGAAGTTGCGGCAGGCGCCGGCCGGAGCTGACGGCCAGGGCCCGGGTCTGCCCGCGCTGCACGCTGGCGATGCCGTCCGACGCCACGTTCAGGAACATGGTGAGATTGCCGTTCAGGAGATCCGGCATGGCCGGCGCGGCGCCACGATAGGGGATATGATTGACCTTCAGCTAGCCGGCCTGCTGCAGGAACAACTCCGTCGCCAGATGCACGGCGCCGCCCGCGCCGGAGCTGCCGTAGTTGTAGTCCCCGGGGCGGTCACGGAACAGCTTGATCAGCTCCTGCAGGTTCCGCGCCGGGACCGCGTTGTTGATCATCAGCAGCATGGGCACCGTGCCGACCAGCGCCACCGGCTGGAAATCGGCGACGGGGTCGAAGCTGAGATTGGGAAAGAGCGGCCTCAGCACCGCATGGGCAATGGTGCTGTAGAGCATGGTGTGGCTATCACCCGGTCCCTTGGCCACCGCCTCGGTTCCGACCAGGACACCGGAGCCGGTGCGGTTCTCGATCAGGACACGCTGGGACAGTTGCGAGGAGAGGCCCTCGGCCAGCAGACGGGCGGCCACATCGGTCGGCCCGCCCGCGGCGAAGGGGCAGACGAGCCGCACCGGCTGGGTTGGCCAGGGCGTGGTGGCCGCGCGCCCGAGGGTGGGGCGTGTCGCAGCGAGCGCTACGGCGAGCTGAAACGCGGTACGGCGCCGCATGGCCGATCCTCCCTTGTTTTTTGGCGATTCCGGACGTCATGACCGCGCCGGACGTGATCCGGCGCGGCCTTTTCTCAGCGCAGCACGAAGGGGTTGGAGACACCCTCGGCGAGGTTGATCCAGACCGTCTTGGTCTGCAGGTATTCCCGGATGGCGGCCTGGCCGCTCTCCCGCCCGATGCCGCTCTTCTTGTAGCCGCCGAACGGCGCCATGAAGCTGACCGCGCGGTAGGTGTTCACCCAGACCGTGCCCGCCTGCAGCTTGTCGGCCATCAGGAAGGCACGGCGCGTGCTGCCGGTCCAGACACCCGCGGCCAGGCCGTAGACGGTGTCATTGGCGATCTCGACGGCGTGGTCCTCATCCTCGAAGGGGATGATGGACAGCACCGGGCCGAAGACCTCCTCCCGCGCGATGCGCATGCTGTTGTCCACATCGGCGAAGATGGTGGGCTCGACGAACCAGCCCCTCGCCAGATCCGGGCGCGAGGGCCTGCCGCCGCCGAGCAGGCAGCGCGCGCCTTCCTGCCGGGCCATGTCGATATAGGACAGGACCTTGTCGCGCTGCGGGACGGTGGTGATGGGGCCGACCTGCGTGGTGTCCAGCATCGGGTCGCCCATCTGCGCCGTGCCGGCGAAGGCCGTGACCCTCTGCGCCACCTCCTCATAGACCGAGCGCTGCACCAGCAGGCGCGAGCCGGCGATGCAGGTCTGGCCGGAGGCCGCGAAGATGCCGGAAATCGCGCCCTTGACCGCGTCCTCCAGCCTGGCGTCATCGAAGATGATGTTCGGCGACTTGCCGCCCAACTCCAGCGTGACGTGCTTCAGCCCCTTGGCCGCCGAGGAATAGACCGCCGTTCCGGTCGCGTCGCCACCGGTGAAGGCGAGCTTGGCGACCAGCGGGTGCTCCGAGAGCGCGGTACCGATCTCCGAGCCATAGCCGGTGACGGTGTTAACCACACCCGGCGGGAATCCCGCCTCCGCCACCAGCTCCATCAGCGCCAGCGTGGAGCAGGAGGTGAATTCGGAGGGCTTGATCACCACGGTGCAGCCGGCCGCCAGCGCCGGCGCCAGCTTCCAGGCCAGCAGCAGCAGCGGCGAATTCCAGGGCGTGATGGCGACCACGACGCCAAGCGGCTCGGGCTTGGTGAAGGCGAACATCTCTGGCTTGTCCATGGGCAGCACGCTGCCCTCGATCTTGTCGGCCAGCCCGCCGAAGTAGTGGAACCATTCCGGAATGTAGCGGAGCTGGCCCAGCATCTCGGCATAGAGCTTGCCGTTGTCACGGACCTCGATGGCGGCGAGCTTCTCCGCATCACGCAGGATGAGATCGCCGAAGCGCCGCAGCAGCTTGCCGCGCGCCGTCGCCGTCATCGCGGGCCAGGGGCCGCTGCTGAAGGCCTTGTGGGCCGCCGTCACCGCCTCGTCGGCATCGGCGGCCGTGCCGCGGGGAATCTCGGCCCAGGCCTCGCCGTCGAACGGGTTCAGGGACGCGATCCACTGGTCCCCACCGCGCGGCTGGCCGTTCACAGTGTTCCTGAAGCGCGTCACACCCTGCATCCTTCTCTCTTTCCTGTCTCCGCCGCCGGACGCAATGCCCCTGTGGCCTCTGCTCGGACCCGCGGGTCCACAACGCCAGCGGGCGCCCCCGTAGAAGGTGGGACGCCCAGGGCCACTCAGGGGGATAGCGACTGGCCGTCCGCCGAGGTCACGCGGGCTTGTGGCCCAGCACGAGGCGGAAGCGGTTCTTGACATACACGCCATCGCGCGGTGGCAGGGCGCGAGGCATGTTCACGGCCGAGATCTTCACCACGGAGAGGTTCAGGCTTTCGCAGGCATGCACGCGCCGGCGGAGCGGCTCCACTCCCTGCAACTCGGTGACCACATCGACCTTCGGGTAGCCCATGGCCTCGGCCACGCGGGCGAACTCGATTCCCTGGCCGGCATGGCTCGGCTGCATGCCGGTCTCGCCGAAATGGCCGTTGTCGAGAATGACGATGCTGAGGTTGCGCGGCTTGCGCAGCGCGATCGTCGCCAGGGCGCCGAAACCCATCAGCTGCTCGCCATCGCCCGTCACGACCAGGACGGGGCGATCCGGCTGCGCCTGCGCCAGGCCGAGGCCGACCATCGCGGCGCTGCCCATCGCGGCCCAGAGATAGAAGTTCAGGTCGTGGTCGCCCGCAGCCATCACATCGTAGGAGGGCGAGCCGAGGCCGGTGACGACCATCAGGCGGTCACGATCCTTCAGCAGATCCGCGACGACAAGGCGCCTGTCGAGAGTGCCACCCGCGCTCACTTCACCCACTCCTTCTCGCCGATCAGCCGCTGCCCCAGCAGCACCGCGCAGGCCGAATCACCATCGAACGCCATGGTCGCGGCGCCACGCAGCAGCGGCGCGACATCCTTGGGATCATCGGCGCGCCAGGTCAGGACGCCCATCAGCTTCAACGAGGCCTCGGTGGCCTGTCCCATGGGGTTCTGCCACTGGTTGAACTCGGCCCAGTCGCCCCGCATGGTGACGACCATCAACAGCGGAAAGCGCGTGCAGGTCTGCAGCGCCAGGGTGTTGATGCAGTTGCCGACGCCGCTCGACTGCATCAGCAGCGCGCCGCGCTCGCCGCCGAGCCAGGCGCCCGCCAGATAGCCGATGCCTTCCTCCTCCGTCGTCAGCACGACGGAGCGGATCTCCTCATCGGCCTCGGCCAAGCGGATGGCGGTGGAGTGCCCGGCATCGGGGACATAGACGATATGCCTGACGTTGGCGGCCTTCAGGACGTCGAAGACGTCGCGTTGCCACCCCTGCGTCGGCAGTGCTGGGCTATCCACCATCTCTTGGGATCTTTCTCCGCCACGAGTCCAGTATGGCACTGGCTTAGGCCCGGCCGGAGCGTGACGGAATTAGAATGTTGCTCAAGGCGCTATGCCAGAATTAGATAGCGAATGGACCTTAAGCAACTCAACACCTTCATCCAGGTCGCGGAACTCGGCAGCCTCAGCAAGGCCTCGGATCGCCTGCGGATCGTGCAGCCGGCGCTGAGCCGGCAGATCCGCATGCTGGAAGAGGAACTTCGTGTCACCCTCTTCACCCGTCACGGGCGCGGCATGGTCCTGACCCGGGCGGGTGAGCTGCTGAAGATCCGGGCCGGCAGCATCCTGCGGCAGATCGAGGAGACCCGCTCCGATCTCAGCCAGGAGGCGGGGGCGGTGCGCGGGCAGGTGGTGCTGGGCGTGCCGCCCACCGTGGGCGATGTGCTGGCGACGCGCCTGGTCGAGCGTTCCCTGCAGCTCTATCCCGATGTCCGCCTGCGTGTCGCCACGGCCTTCAGCGGCTATCTTCTGGAATGGCTGCACAGTGGCGAGATCGACATCGCGGTCATCTACGGCTCGGAACAGGGCGGCAATATCCGCTACGCGCCACTGCTGGTCGAGAAGCTGCATTTCGTGACCTTGGCCAGGCAGAGGCCGGAGAAGGCGACCATCACTTTCAGGGAACTGGCGTCGCGGAACCTGATCCTGCCCGGCCCGCAGCACGGGCTGCGGCTGCTGATCGAGCATGAGGCGCGCCGCAAGGGTGTCAGCCTCAGCATTCCGGTCGAGGCCGATGCGCTGCAGGTGCTGAAGGCCCTGGTGGCGCGCGGGCTTGGCGCGACGGTTCTGCCCATGCCGTCGGTGCACCAGGAGGTCAGCGACGGGCTGCTGGCGGCGGTGCCGGTGAGCGACCCGCAGCTCTCCCGCAAGCTGGTCGTCGCGCGGCCGACGGGGAGGGCCGCGTCCCTCGCCGTGCAGCGCTTCGAGCTGATCCTGCGGGATGAGGTGGCCGCCATGATCAGCGAGGGCGTCTGGCAGGGCGAGCTACAGAGGAGCGATAGCAAACCGGCATAGGTGGTCGAAAACTATTGTGGATTGTTTATGCGAGGTCCGCGGTCAATCTATGCCCGAAGACGGGGTCGCGACGCGATCCAGGGGGAGGCATTCCAATGGACTTCGCTCAGAATCCCGATGATCTG
>NZ_RCVQ01000020.1 GCF_016107285.1 Roseomonas sp. KE0001
CCATGGGAGCTCTCATGCTTTCTCGTGTTTCAGCCCGGCAAGCCCTGCCTACCGGGCGCGGCAGCGCCGGAGCCGATGACCTCACGGCATTCTCAGGGCGGCGCATCGGCCGAGCGGTTCAGGTGGTCGAACAGCAGGCGCACCGCGCGAGGCAGCAGGCAGGAGGGCCGGGAGACCAGCCGCAGCTGCCGCTTGGCCCAGGGCTCCGCCAGAGGCACGCCGCGCAGGCCGAGGGCGGTCTGATACGGCCCGGCAACGCCGTCCGGCATCACCGTCAGCCCGTGGCCGGCGGCGACCAGGCGGCGCGCCGCATCCGTGCTGGCGACGCGAAAGCGGTAATGCAGCGCCCGCCCCAGCAAAGCCGCCTCCTGCTCGAGCAGCAGAGCCAGGGCGCCGCCCGCCTGCACGCCGATCAGCGGCTCCGCCAGCACATCGGCGAAGCCGAGTTGGGCGTGGCGCGCGAAGCGGTGCCCGGCCGGCAGCAGTACCAGCAATCGGTCGGTGTGCCAGAGCTCCGCCTCAAGTCCGGCCGGCAGCGGCACGCCGCTGGTGATGATCCCGAGATCGGTGCGGCCCTGCAGCAGCGCGTCCAGGATCGGCCGCGTCGTTTCCTCCTGCAGCTCCACAGAGATGCCAGGTCGGGCGGCGGCAAAGGCGGCGAGGTCCTCGGCCAGACGGTGGCCGGACAGGGCCGACGTCGTGGCCGAGAGCCGGACGCTGCCGCTGCCGCCGCCGGCAAAGGCGCGCAGGTCGTCCGACAGCCGCCCGGCCTGGTCGAGCAGCGTGCTCGCATGCCGCGCCAGACGCTCGCCGGCGGCGGTGGGCCGGACGCCGCGGGCGCTGCGTTCCAGCAGCGGCACGCCGCAATCGGCTTCCAGATCCTGCACCCGGCGGGCGGCGGCGGAAATGGCGATGCCGCACTGCTCGGCGGCGCGGCTGAGGCTGCCGAGTTCCACCGCGGCCAGAAAGATCCGCAGGGTGACCCAGTCAGGCGGCGTCAAGGACGCTGCCTGTCATTCGGCATCGGCCTGCCGCTCCGGCGCCGCGTCCCGGAAGGCCGGAAGCGCGGTGCAGGCCGCCTCTGCGGCGCCGATCCGGGGCAGGCCCGAAAGGTCGCAGCCAAAGCGGCGCGCATTGCCGAGCTGCGGCACCAGGCAGAGATCGGCCAGGCCCGGCGCCTCGCCGAAGCAGAATGGGCCGGGCTGACCGGCGAGCAGCGCCTCGCAGGCGGCCAGCCCCTCGGCGATGGTGTCGCGCGCCCAGGCGGTGACCGCTTCCTCCGGCAGGCCGAGGCCGCGCAGGCGGGACAGCACCTTGAGGTTCTGCACCGGGTGGATGTCGCAGGCGATGGCCAGGGCGAAGGCGCGCACGGCGGCGCGCGCGTCATGCCCCGGCGGCAGCAGCGGCGGCGCGGGCCAGCCCTCCTCCAGCCATTCGCAGATGGCGAGGGATTGCGTCAGCACCGCGCCACTGTCGGTTTCCAGCGCCGGCACCAGCCCCTGCGGGTTGAGCCGCAGAAACGCCGGCGCCCGCTGCCCGCCATGGCGCAGGTGGTGAAACGCCTGCCCGGCCGTCAGGCCCTTGAGGTTCAGCGCGATGCGCACCCGCCACGCGGCGGAGGAACGGAAATAGCCGTGCAGCTTCATGGTTCAGTCCAGTGTGATGCCGAGGTCGCGGATCAGCGGAACCCAGATGGCCCGATCCGCCGTGATCATGGCCTGCACCTGCTCCGCCGAGGCCGGCAGCGGCTCCACCCCGATCTCGGCGAATTTGCGCCGGATGCCGGCATCGGTCAGGGCGGTGCCCAGCTCGGCCGCCAGGCGGGCGACAACGGCATCGGGCGTCGCGCGCGGCACCATCAGGCTTTGCCAGGCATAGGCTTCGAGATCCGGCAGCCCGGTGGCCTCGGCAATGGTGGGAAGCTCGGGGAAGCCAGGGTGGCGGCGTGCCGAGAACACCGCCACGGGGCGCGCCATGCCGCTACGCAGCGCCTCGCCGCCCGCCACCGTGTCGGTCACCGTGGCCTCGACCACCCCGGCGAGCAGGTCGTTGAGCGCCGGGGCAGCGCCGCGATAGGGGATGTGCGAGAAGCGCGCGCCGATGCTGCGGGCCAGCCGCTCCATCGCCAGGTGATGCGGCGAGCCGATGCCCGGCGAGGCGTAGTCGATGCTCTCCGGCCGCGCCTTGCCCTGCGCCAGCAGCGCGCCGATGTCGCGCAGCGCGGAATCCTTCTTCACCGCGAGCACGAGCTGGAAGCGGGCGATGCCGCCGACCGGGCGGAAATCCCGGTCCGGATCGTAGGGCAGGCGGCGGAACAGGGCGGGGTTGAACACCAGCGTGCCGTTGTCGGCGGTGAGGGTGGTGTAGCCATCCGCCGGTGCGCGCGCGGCGGCCTCGGCGCCGATATTGGTCGCGGCGCCCGGCTTGTTGTCGATCACCACCGGCTTGCCGAGGCCCTCCGCCATGCGCGCCGCCAGCAGCCGCGCCAGCGTGTCGCTGCCACCCCCGGCCGCATAGGCGACGATCCACTTCACCGGGCCTTCCGGCCAGGCGGCGCGCGCCGCGCGCGGCAACAGGGCGGCGCCGAGCGCGCTCAGCGCCAGGGCGCGGCGGGACAGGGTGGCATTCGGCATGGACGTTTCTTTCTTGGACTGGTCTTTCTCGGACCGGTCCTTCTGGGACCGGCAGCGATTCAGGCGGCGATTCAGGCGGCGGGCAGGATGCGGGCGCGGCATTCCCCGAAGCCGATGCCGGCGGCGCCATCCTTGCGGGCGCGCGCCTGCAGGATGATCTCGTCGCCATCCTCCAGGAAGCGCCGGGTTTCGCCGGAGGGCAGGGCGATGGGCTCGCGGCCGCCGCGCGTGGCTTCCAGCAGGCTGCCGACGCCTTCCGGCCCGGGCGCGGAGATGGTGCCGGAGCCGAGCAGGTCGCCCGGGTTGAGGTCGCAGCCATTGCTGGTGTGGTGCGCCACCATCTGCGCCACGGTCCAGTACATGTGGCGCGTGTCGGACAGCGCGAGGCGGTGCGGCGGCAGCCCCTGCTCGCGCATCTGCGCCGTCTGGATCAGCACCTCCAGCGCCATGCCGAAGGCGCCGCCGTTCTGGTCGGCCTGGTCCAGCAGATAGGGCAGGGGGGCAGGGTCGCCTTCGGGGCGCGCCGGCTGCGCCATGCGGAAGGGCGCCAGCGCCTCGGGCGTCACCACCCAGGGGGACAGGGTGCTGCCGAAATTCTTCGCCAGGAAGGGCCCCAGCGGCTGGTATTCCCAGGCCTGGATGTCGCGCGCCGACCAGTCGTTCAGCAGGCAGTAGCCGGCCACATGCGCCTCGGCCTCCGCCACCGGGATCGGCTGGCCCAGCGTGTTGCCGGGGCCGATCCAGACGCCCAGCTCCAGCTCGTAATCGAGCCTCTCGCAGGGGGCGAAGCGCGGGGCATCGGCTTCCGGAGCCTTCAGCTGGCCGAGCGGGCGCCGCACGGCGGTGCCGCTGACGCGCACGGAGGAGGCGCGGCCATGGTAGCCGATCGGCACGTGCTTGTAGTTGGGCAGCAGCGGGTTGTCCGGCCGGAATACCTTACCGATGTTGGTGGCGTGGTGGATGCCGACATAGAAATCGGTGTAGTCGCCGATGCGCGCCGGCAGATGCAGCACGCAACCGGCCGCGTCGTGCAGGCATGGCGCGGCCTTGTCGCGGTCCGCGCTGCCCTCGGCCAGGATGGCGGAGAGCCGCGCCCGCAGCGCGCGGCGCGGGCCGGCGCCCAGCGCCATCAGTGCGTTGAGGGTCTGGCCGGAGGCGGCGGCGGCCGCCTGCTCCGCCGCGCCGGTGAACAGACCCGCCGCCGCGGCGGCGGCCAGGTCGAGGATGCTGTCGCCAATGGCGACGCCGCCGCGCGGCGTGCTCTCGCCCGGCGGCGTGAACAGGCCGAAGGGCAGGTTCTGGATGGGGAAGTCGGCGTGCCCGTCGGCCCCCGCCACCCAGCAGCGCAGCGCCGGGTCGTGGGTGGCGTCGATGGCGGCACGGGCCGGCGGCAAGTCATCACTCAAGGTCGTGCTCCTCGGAGGCCAGTATCAGGGGCGCGTGGGGTCGAAATGCTTCTGCAGCCCGGCGCCGTAGCCCGCGTAGTCCTGCTGGAACTGCGGCGCCTCGGCGGCGAAGCGGGTGACGCGCTGCGGGAAGCGGGTCTCGAACATGAAGGCCAGCGTGCCTTCCAGCTTGTGGGGCTTCAGCTCGGCATTGCTGGCACCCTCGAAGGCGTTCATGTCGGGTCCGTGCGGCAGCATGGTATTGTGCAGGGAGAAGCCGCCGGGCACGAAGCCGCCGCCGGTCTTGGCGTCGTACACGCCATAGATCAGCCCCATGAACTCGCTCATGATGTTCATGTGGTACCAGGGCGGGCGGAAGGTGTTCTCGGCCACCAGCCAGCGGTCCGGGAAGATGACGAAGTCGATGTTGGCGGTGCCCGGCGTCTCGGAAGGCGAGGTGAGCACGGTGAAGATCGACGGGTCGGCATGGTCGAACAGCACCGGGCCCACCGGGGAATAGCGGCGCAGGTCGTACTTGTAGGGCGCGTAATTGCCGTGCCAGGCCACCACGTCCAGCGGCGAGTGCTGCAGCTCCGCCTGCCACAGATTGCCGCCCCACTTCACCGTCATGGTGGCGGGGGTGTCGCGCTCCTCATAGGCGGCCACGGGCGTCAGGAAGTCGCGCGGGTTGGCCAGGCAGTTGGCGCCGATCGGGCCGCGCTCGGGCAGGGTGAAGGCACCACCGTAATTCTCGCAGAGATAGCCGCGCGCCGGCGCGTCATTGTGCAGCTCGACACGCAGCTTCACACCGCGCGGGATCACGGCGATCTCGCCCGGCTCGATGTCGATGATGCCGAACTCGGTCCAGAGCCGCAGCGAGCCCTGCTGCGGCACGAACAGCATTTCGGCATCGGCGTTGTAGAAATACTCGTCCTGCATGGAGCGGGTGGCGAGGTAGACGTGCGAGCCCATACCGGCCTGCGCTCCGGCATCGCCGGCGGTGGTGACGGTGTGGATGCCTTCCAGGAAGCTGACGGAAGTGTCCGGCAGCGGGATCGGGTCCCAGCGGAGTGGCGCTAGCGGCATGTCTGTCTCGGCGCAGGGGGCGGTGCGCCACAGCCCGGCATCCACCTTCCGGAACTGCCCCCAATGCGTGACGGTGGGGCGGATGCGGTACAGCCAGCTCCGCTCATTGGTGGCGCGCGGCGCGGTGAAGGGGGAGCCGCTGAGCTGCTCGGCATAAAGCCCGTAGGCGCATTTCTGCGGCGAGTTGCGCCCGACCGGCAGGGCGCCGGGCAGCGCCTCAGTCTCGAACCCATTGCCGAAGCCGGAAAGATAGCCCGGCGCGTTGGCGGCCGCGGCCGGGGTGGCGGCGGTGCCGGGTCTCAGGGAAACATTCATCCTCTGTCCTCCCACGGGTGCGGCGGCTGTTTGCAACCTCCACCGGCCGTTCTATATCGTATCATATGAGATGAAAAGCGAAAGCATGCCCGAAAGCAACCGCGATACCGTACCGCTCATCCTGCAGGACTTCCTGCCCTACCGGCTTTCGGTGGTGACGGAGGCCGTCAGCAGTCTTTTTGCCACGCGCTACCAGGAACGCTTCGGGCTCAGCATTCCGGAATGGCGCGTGGTGGCGGTGGTCGGGCAGCACGGTGCCCTATCCACCCAGCAGGTGATCGAGCAGACCGGCATGGACCGGGTGCGCGTCAGCCGCGCCGTGATCCGCCTGGCCGACAAGACGCTGCTGAGTCGGGCCGTGCACCCGCAGGATCAGCGGGCGCAGATCCTGCAGCTGACCGGCGCGGGCCACGCCATCTACCGCCAGATCGTGCCGCTGGCGCGGGAGATGCAGGAAGCGCTGTCCGCCGCCCTGACAGAGTCGGAGCAGCGCCAGCTCGCGGTTATCCTGCAGAAGATCGGCCGCCGCACGGAGGAACTGTCCGGCGGCGGCGCGGATTAGGCCTCACTCCGCCGCGTCAGCCGGCTGCTTGCCGCCGATCACGCCGCGGCGCACCTGGTCCTCCTCGATGCTTTCGAACAGGGCACGGAAATTGCCCTCGCCGAAGCCATCATCGCCCTTGCGCTCGATGAACTCGAAGAACACCGGGCCGATCACATTGCCCGAGAAGATCTGCAGCAGCAGCCGCGCCTTCTTGTGCTCCACCACGCCCTCGCCATCCACCAGGATGCCGTTCTTCTTCAGCCGCGCCAGATCCTCTCCATGGCCGGGCAGGCGGGCATCGACCTTCTCGTAATAGGTTTCGGGCGGGGAGGGCATGAAGGTCAGCCCGCCTTCGCGCAGCCCCTCGATGGTGCCGTAGATGTCGTTGCAGCCGCAGGCAATGTGCTGGATGCCCTCGCCCTTGTACTCGCGCAGGTATTCCTCGATCTGGCTCTCATCGTCCGCGCTCTCGTTCAGCGGGATGCGGATGCGGCCATCCGGGCTGGTCAGCGCGCGGGAGAACAGGCCAGTGTACTCGCCCTTGATGTCGAAGTAGCGGATCTGCTGGAAGTTGAAGATCTTGTTGTAGAACTCGTACCAGACATCCATGCGGCCACGGAAAACATTGTGCGTCAGGTGGTCGATGTAGAACAGCCCGGCGCCGCGCGGGGTGGCCTCGCGTTCACCCAGCCACTCGAACTCCTCGTCATAGGTGGAGCCCTGCGCGCCATACTTGTCCACGAAGTAGAGCAGGCTGCCGCCGATGCCCTTGATGGCCGGCAGGTTCATGGTCGGTGCGCCATCCGCCGGATCGGCCGGCTCGGCGCCGTGCTCCAGCGCGCGCTTGTAGGCGTGCTGCGCGTCCACCACGCGAAAGGCCATGGAGGGCACGCAGGGGCCGTGCGAGTCCGAGAAGCGCACGGCATGGCTACCCGGCTCCTCGTTCAGCAGGTAGTTGATGTCGCCCTGGCGGTACAGTGTCACGGCCTTGGAGCGGTGCTTCGCGACGGCGGTGAAGCCCATCTGGCGGAACAGCGCGTGCAGCTTTTCCGGCTCGGGATGGGCGTACTCGACGAAGGCGAAGCCGTCGGTGCCGGCCGGGTTGTGTTCGCTGATGGTCTGGCACGGCGCGTCGTGCGGGAACGGACCCATGGGATGCCTTCCTTTTATCTTGGACTGGCTGAAAGGCTAGTGCCATGAAGGCGCAATGTGCGTGCAAAACAAGGCGCCCAAACGGTGACTATGCACGATCTGCGCATGAAAGTCGGATAGGATGCATGAAACGCCTTCATTGGACGGGTTCGACCTCCGCCTGCTCGCGGCGCTGCAGGAAGATGCCAGGCTGACCAACCAGCAGCTCGGCGAGCGCATCGGGCTGTCGGCGTCGCAATGCTCGCGCCGGCGCAGCGCGCTGGAGGCTGCCGGGCTGATCCGCGGCTACCGGGCTGAGCTTGAGGCGGAAGCCCTCGGCCTGCACGTACTCGCCTTCGTGCAGGTAACGCTGACCGCCCATAGCGGCGACAACTCTCGCCGCTTCCGCGAGCTACTGGCGCGGGTGGAGGAAATTCAGGAAGCCTATGCCATGACAGGCGACACCGACTACCTGCTGAAGGCCATCGTCCCCGACCTGAAGGGATTGTCGCTGCTGGTGAACGAGACGCTGCTAGCGCATGACAGCGTGGCGCGCGTCCGCTCCTCCATCGTTCTGGACAAGCTGAAGGATACCGGACGGCTGCCGCTGCGGTGCCTCCGTTGAGTCCGCCGCGCGCGGCAACGCCGTAGTTCAGCTTGACGCCCGCGCGGGCATCCGTGAAACACCGCCGCCATGCGGGGCCGGACTTATCCGGCAACGGGCAGCGCCGGGCCCATGCCTGCTCCTCCTACAGGGAAGCCTTTCGATGTTCGGTGATTTCCTCTTGCTGCTGGTCAATGTCCTCATCATCGAGCCCGCCCAGGCGGAGCTGAGCGCCCGGCTGGGCGGGCTTGGCGCGCCGGCGGCGGTGATGCAGGGCGTCTCTTCCTGCGTGGCCGCGGCCCACACCACGCTGGGGGCGCTATACACGGAAAATCCGTGGGAGGGCATCACCACCGCCTTCCGGCTCTGGACTGGCCTGACCAGCTACGAGGCGGTGCTGCAGGCCGAGGTGCCGGCCTGCGAGCCGGCGCTGAAAGCGGCGCGGCCCTTCATCGCGCGCGAGCCCGGCTGAGCCCCCGCGTCACAGCGGTTCCACCGCCTGCCATTCGCCTCCCGTCACGAGGAGGTTGACCACCTCGATCAGGGTTTCGCGCACGGCCGCGACGGCCGGCGCCAGCGCCGCCTCACCGGCATCGCAGAGCGCGAGCTGCCGCTGGAGCTCGGGCGCATCGGCGAAGCGCCGGGCGTGCAGCGCGCCGCTCTGGCCGGGATGGTGCAGTGCGGACCAGGGCACCACCGTGCCGCCCAGCCCTTCCACCGCGGCGGCACGGATCGAGGGCAGGGCGTCCAGCTCGGCTAGGATGCGCGGCGCGGCGCCGATGCGCGCCATGGCCGCCTCCACCCGCTCCCGCAGCCCATTCGGCCGGCGCGGCAGCAGCAGCGGCACGCCGCAAAGTTCGCGCAGCGTGGCGGCCGGCGTCCCGGGAACCGCGCCATCCACCGCGCCGCCGCCGGGCGGCACCCAGAGCAGGTGCTCCAGCAGCAGCGGCTGGGTGCGCAGCCCGCGCAGCGGCGCCTCGGGGAACAGCAGCGCCAGGTCCAGCCGCGCCGTCAGCAACAGGTCGCCGATATCGGCGCTCTGCAGCACGTTGATCTGCAGCACCACCTGCGGCAGTGCGGCCGCTACGGCACGGATCAGCGGCAGGACAAGTACGTTGGCGGTGCTCAGCGGCATTCCGATTGCCACCGTGCCTGCCGGGCCGGAGCCGGCCTCCGCCCGCACATCGTCGCGCGCCTGTTCTAGCCGGCGCAGCACCGCCCGCGCATGCTGGTGCAGGCGCCGGCCGGCCTCGGTGGGCTCCACCCCGCGCGGCAGCCGCAGCAGCAGCCTGACGCCGAGCTCGGCCTCCAGCGCCGCCACATGCGCGCTGAGCGCCGGCTGGGCGATGTTGAGGTCGGTGGAGGCCCGGTTCAGCCCGCCCAGCTCGACGATCCGCGCGAAGCTGCGCAGGCGGTTCAGATCCATCCCCGTTCCTTCCCTGACCCCGAACGCGATCGGGGTATCCCGAGATATTATTGGTCGTCCTGTCGCTGCAAACCTAGCCTCGGTGTCGCAATGGCCTGGCGCGAAGCCGGCCGAAAGGGAGGATCGCCGCTTGAACGAGATGTCCACGGCCGTGCCGCGTCCGCAGAACGACCCGCCGCGCACCGGCCCGCTGGCCGGGCTGCGGGTGGTCGAGCTGTCCATGTATGTCGCGGCGCCGGTCTGCGGCCTGCTTCTGGGCGATCTCGGCGCCGAGGTGATCAAGGTGGAGCGCCTGCCCGAGGGCGACGACGTCCGCCAGATGAGCCCGCCCGAGATGCGGGGCGAGGCCGCCTCCTTTCTGGTACTGAACCGTGGCAAGCGCGGCGTCGCCATCGATGCCAAGCAGCCGGACGGGTTGCGGGCGCTGAAGCGGCTCTGCGCCGGCGCCGACGTGCTGATCGAGAATTTCCGCCCCGGCACGCTGGAGCGCCTCGGCCTCGGCTATGAGGCGCTGCGGGCCGAGAATCCCGGGCTGATTTATGCCAGCGTCTCCGGCTTTGGCCTGACCGGGCCGGAAGCGCAGCGCCCCGGGCTGGATCTGATCGCCCAGGCCTTCACCGGGCTGATGAGTATCACCGGCGAGGGGCCGGGCCGCCCGCCGGTCAAGGTCGGCGCGCCGGTCACCGACACCACGGCCGGCATGCTGCTGGCGCTCGGCGTGGTCGCGGCGCATGCCCACAAGCTGCGCACCGGGCAGGGGCAGCGGGTGGAAACCTCGCTGATCGAGGCCGGCATCATGCACACCGTGCTGCAGTCGGCGATGACGCTGGCCACTGGGGTTTCGCCCGGCCCGCTCGGCTCGGCGCATCCGCTGGGCGCGCCCTACCAGGCCTTTGCCTGCGCCGATGGCTGGATCGTGATCGGCGCGCAGAGCGATGGGCTGTTCCGCCGCGCCATGCGGGCGCTGGACGAGGAAGCCGGCATCGGCGCCGATCCGCACTGGGCGACCAGCGCGCTGCGCATCGCCGACCGCCCGGCGCTGATCGCCGCGCTGGAGCCGGTCTTCGCGCGGCTGACGCGGGCCGATTGCCTGGCGCGGCTGGATGCCGCCGGCGTGCCCTGCGGCCCGGTGCATTCGGTGGGCGAGATGCTGGAGCACCCGCAGACCCGCGCGCGCAACATGGTGGTGGAGGTGGCGCATCCCGATGGCGGTGCCCCCGTGCCGGCGCTCGGCTGCCCGCTGAAATTCTCCGCCACCCCGGCCGTGCCGCGCGGCCCGGCGCCGCGGCTCGGCGAGGACACGGCGGCGGTGCTGCGCGAGGCCGGGCTGGATACCGCGACGCTGGAGCGGCTGCGCGAGCAGGGCATCATCCGCATGCCGGAGGCGGTGGCATGAGCGCGGCCATGGAAAATGCCGTTCTGGTGGAGCGGCGCGGCGCGGTCGGTTGGATCACGCTGAACCGGCCGGCCAAGCGCAACGCGCTGTCGCTGGAGATGTGGCAGGCGGTGGGTCGCGCGGCGCGCGATTTCGGCGCCGATCCGGAGATCCGCGCGGTGGTGCTGTACGGCGCGGGCGGCTCCTTCGCCGCCGGGGCCGATATCGGCCAGTTCGAGGATGCGCGCGCCAGCGCCGAGGCCGAGCAGCGCTACAAGGCCACGGCGGATGAGGCGTTCGACGGGCTGGGCGCGCTGCCGCAGCCGCTGATCGCCATGATCGAGGGCTTCTGCATCGGCGGCGGGCTGGGCCTGGCCCTGCAGGCCGATCTCCGCGTCGCCGCGGAGGATGCGCGCTTCGGCATTCCCGCCGCCCGGCTCGGCATCGCCTATGACCATCTGCGGCTGCGGCGGCTGGTGGACATCGTTGGTCCGGCGGCGGCCAAGGACATCCTGTTCACCGCCCGGCGGCTGGAGGCCGGGGAGGCGTTCCGCCTCGGGCTGGTGGACCGGCTGGTGCCGGCCGGCGGGCTGCCGGCGGCGGTGGAGGAATTGCTGGTAACGCTGTGCGACAACGCGCCGCTGTCGCTGCGGGCCTGCAAGGCTGCGGTCGATGATTGGTGCCTCGACCCCGCCGATCGGCAGCCCGGGCGGCTCGATGCGCTGGAGCGGGCCTGTTTCGACAGCGACGACTACGCCGAGGGCCGCCGCGCCTTCATGGAGAAGCGGAGGCCGCGCTTCTCCGGACGTTAAGGATCGCGACTTCACGCGGGAGGACAAGAAAGCATGAGCGAAACCGCTCCCTTCAACCCATTGCGCCGCCGCGCCTTTCTGGCGGCAACCCCGGCGCTGCTGCTGGCGCCCCGCCTGCGCGCGGCGGAGGCCTTTCCAAGCCGCAGCGTGCGGCTGATCGTACCGTTCCCGCCGGGCGGCTCGGCCGATCCGCCGGCGCGCATCCTGGGCCAGCACCTGTCCACCGCCTGGGGGCAGCCGGTGGTGGTGGAGAACCGCTCGGGCGCGTCGGGCATGATCGGCTCGGAGGCCGTGGCGCGGGCGGCGCCGGATGGCTACACGCTGGGGCTCGGCAACATCCTGACCCACGCGCTGAACGTCGCGATGTTCCGGCGCATGAGTTACAACCCAGTGACCGATTTCGAGCCGGTCTCGCTGGTGGCGGCGACGCCGCACGCCTTCGTGGTGCCGGCGAAGTCGCCGATCCGCTCGATGGAGGACTTGGCCAGGGCGGTGCGCCAGGGCAAGGGCGAGCTGACCTTCGGCTCGCCCGGCCACGGCTCGACGCCGCATCTGATCCCCGAGATGTGGCTGCAGAAAATCGGCGGCAAGGCGGTGCATGTGCCCTATCGGGGCGCCGCGCCGGTGGTCAACGACCTGCTGGCGGGTACGCTCGGCTTCGCCGTCTCCACCCTGCCGGGCGTCGCCGCCCAGGCCCAGGCCGGGGAGCTGCGGCTGCTGGCGGTGGACAGCGACAAGCGGCAGGAGGCGTTTCCGGCGGTGCCCACCCTGGCCGAGCTCGGCATGGGCGAGATCGCCATGGATGTGTGGTTCGCCGTGCTGGCGCCGGCCGGCACGCCGCGCCCGGTGGTCGACCGCATCGCCGCCGACATCGCCAAGGCGCAGGCGCTGCCGGACACTGCACGGATGCTGAAGGCGGCAGGGCTGGAGCAGCGCGATCTCGGGCCGGATGCGACGCGCGAGTTCATCCGCGAGGAAGTGAAGCGCGCCGTCGCCATCGGCAAGCGCGTCGGGATCGAGCCGGAATGAGCGGGGGGCCTGCGTGAAGCGCCGCTTCCACCGGGGGCGGGACGTCCGCCGCGCCTGCAGCATCGACGAGCTGCGCGCCATGGCGCGGCGGCGCGTGCCGAACTTCGCCTTCGAGTATGTGGAGGGCGGCGCCGAGGATGAGCACAGCCTGCGGCGCAACCGCGAGGATTTCGACGGCGCCGCCTTCCTGCCACGCACCCTGGTGGATGTGGGCACCTGCCGCCAGGCGGTGACGCTGTGGGGGGCCGAGGCGGCCTCGCCCTTCATGATCGGCCCGACCGGCTTCAACGGCATGCTGGCGCATGAGGCGGATCTGGCGTTGGCCCGCGCCGCCCGTGCCGCCGGGGTGCCCTTTGTGCTCAGCCATGTCTCCACCACGCCGCTGGAGCGGGTGGTGGCGGAGGCGGGCGGCCGCGTCTGGATGCAGCTCTACCCGTTCCGTGACCGGGAGGTGGCGCGGCGGCTGGTGGCCCGTGCAGCGGCGGCGGGGTGCGAGGCGCTGGTGGTGACCACCGATTGCCCGCGTTTCGGCAACCGCGAATGGGACAAGCGCAACTACCGCGCGCCGATGAAGCTCGACGCGCGCAACATGCTGGACGTGCTGCGCCACCCGCGCTGGGTGCTGGACGTGCTGGTGCCGCATGGCGTGCCGCGCTTCGGCAATCTGGATGACGTGCTGCCGCCGGGGCAGAACTCGGCGCGCAACGCGGCGGCCTTTCTGAGCCGGCAGATGGACCCAAGCCTGAGTTGGCGCGATATCGGCTGGTTGCGCGGCATCTGGCCCGGCAGGCTGGTGCTGAAGGGCATCATGGTGCCGGAGGATGCGCGGCGGGCCGAGGATCACGGCGCCGACGGCATCGTGCTGTCCAACCATGGCGGGCGGCAGCTGGATGGTGCCGCCTCGGCCTTCTCGATGTTGCCGGAGGTGGCGGCTGCGCTGCGGCCGGACACGGTGTTGCTGATCGATGGCGGGTTCCGGCGTGGCGCGGACATCGTCAAAGCCGTGGCGTTCGGTGCGCACGCCGTGATGCTCGGGCGCGCCACGCTTTACGGCGTGGCCGCTGGCGGGCAGGCCGGGGCTGAGCGCGCCCTGACCATCCTGCGGGAGGAGGTGGACCGGGTGCTGGGCCTGCTGGGCTGCCCGGACATCGCGGCGCTGGACCAGCGCTATCTGCGGCGCGGCGCCCCCGCCGCGTCCGGCCCGGCCAAGGTTCAGGCCGCC
Organism: Roseomonas sp. KE0001; assembly: GCF_016107285.1. Lineage (GTDB taxonomy): Bacteria > Pseudomonadota > Alphaproteobacteria > Acetobacterales > Acetobacteraceae > Pseudoroseomonas. Next base: position 13,563 of record NZ_RCVQ01000020.1, read on the forward strand.
ATGGCCGGCGCGGGCTGAGGCGGGCCGCCGCTTCGGGGCAGGCGGCCCGGGCTGTCAGTGCACGACCTTGTAGAGCCGGTACGGATACTCCACCCGCTCCTGCGCGTTGAAGGCGGCTGTGCGGTTGATCTGCGCGGCGGTGACATACAGGGTGCCGTCCGGGCCGATGGCGAAGGTATCTGGCCAGGACAGACGCGGATCCTGCACCAGCCGCGTCACGCGGCCATCGGGCGACCAGCGATTGATGGCGTAGTGGATCGAGTCGCTGAGATAGATATTGCCATCCCTGTCGGCCAGCATGCCGTGCGAGACGCCGACCTTGCCCAGATCTTGAACTTGCGCCAGCAATTCGGCGTCGCTCAGCGACGCGTCGGCCAGGTGGCGCGTCTCGATGCGGTAGAGGTTCTCCTGATTGATGGCCCGGAAATAGAACCAGCGCCCGTCATGCGTCAGAGCAATGCCGTTCGCATTGGAGACGAATGGCCTGCCCCCCGTGTGCATCACGTCCTGCCCGTCGATGTGCAGCACGAAGCCGGGCGCGGCGCTGGTCGGCCGCGAGCCCTCGAGCACCGTGCGGGTGCGGCCGCTGGTCAGGTCCAGAATCACGATGGCCGAACGCTTGGGGTCGGACAGGTAGGCTAGGTTGCGGCGCGCATCTACGCGCACGTCGTTCAACGCTGCTGCGCCAGGCGCGATATCCTCGAAGCGGTAGATCCGCTGCACCTTGTTGTCCGAGAGCCCGACCTTCATCAGCTTGCTAGCGGAAGGGGTGCCGCTGCCGAAGGGCTGCACTGCATCCAATACCCACAGCGCGTCGCTCTGGGCGATGGCCGCCTGCACGTTCATGAAGTGGTTGTCGGCATCCGCGGGCGTGTAGCTGTTCCAGGCGGCATCAGGGTACGGGACCTCCTCGCCGCGGACCATCTCGGCCAGAGCGTAGCGGAACTCGGCGGAGCCGCTCTGGCGTGGGAAGGTCACGAACATCCGTCCAGTTTCAGACACCGTGATACCCACGGGCTGCCGCCGGCCGAAGGAGGCGACCTCGACAAGCCGGTTCTCCGGCCGCCCGGAAGCGGCGCAGGCCTGCAGCCCAAGGCCGGCCATAACAGCCAGTGCGGCGCGTCTCTCGATCATTCTGAGCTCCTTTGCGGAAGGATGAGAGGAACCGTATTGAAGGTGTCCGGCTCCCGACGCGGCGGCAGTCACCCAGCTCGGCTGGGCCAGGCTGTGCCCGCCAAGCGCGCGCAGCGCGCCGTTGCGGATAATCAGATCTGACGCGCTGATCAAGACGGCAGCGGAGAGCCGGGAGCTGATCCGCGACAGGTCATCGCTGCTTCGCCCGCTGCAAGGTCAGGGTAGGGGTCCAGGCGATCACACTGTCGCCACGCGTGGTGCCGACGCGATCAGTCTCACCCGACTGGTAGCGTCTCGGTGTCAGACCGCAATGCGCTCCGACGGCTCGCGAGCGGCTGAACCGCGTGGGATCGTCGACCGCCGAGCAGAAGGTTAGCGCCATCACCGGCCCGACGCCCGGCACCGTCCTCCAGCGGCGGCAGACGTCATCCTCGCGCACCGCAGCCAGCACCAGGCGGTGCAGCCGTTCGCGTTCGGTCCGCACGGCATCGCGGGGCCTGCAACAGCAGCCCCATCAGCGCCTCCAGTCCAGGCTGCCCGTCTGCCAGTTCGCGCACACGCGCCAGGAAGGCTGCCTCGCTGACCTGTCCGACCTTCAGCCCAATCCCAGGCAGCAGGCCGCGGATACCATTGTCGAGGTCACGCAGCTTAAGTGAGGCAGTACCTAGAGTGGCGGGCGACCGCTGGGCCACGGATGCGGCGGGCGATACCTACCTCCATCTGCCTTGCCGGACATACGGCGCCGCCGTAAGCGGGATGGTGCCGCGAGCACGGCGGGAGATAAGGCGATGACCAAGCCTACCAAGCGGCGAATGCAGGTGCCGCCGGAGATCCTGAGTGTGGTGCGGCGGAAGAGCAGCCTCCGCCGCGTGCGGGAGCTGCTGGCACCGCACATCGATCCCATCAATGAAGCCGACCTGCCGATGGCGGATGCAGAAGCCGAGGCGGAGCGCGTGCGAGAGGTGCGGGCTGGCACCCGCCTGACCCAGGCGGCATTCGCCCTGCGCTTCCGCATCCCCGTCGGCACAGTGAGGGATTGGGAACAGGGCAGGCGGAGGCCCGATGCCGCGGCTTTGGCCTACTTGCACGTGATTGAGCGAGAGCCAAAGGCGGTGCTCCAGGCCCTCAATATCTGACGAGCCGGCGCCATGACGGATGAAGAGCACTTTCACAACCCGCCCATCCACGGCACGCCGGAGGGCGCGCAATGGTTCCGGGACAAGCTGGCCGAGTTGGGGGAAAGCCAGCGCGGCCTGGCGCGCATGATGGTCCGCTACGGCGATGACAGGCGGCTGGAGAACATTGTCCGCCATCTCAGCCGTATCGCCTCGGGCCAGGCGCGGCTGCCCGGTGAGATGCGGGTGCTGCTGAACATGATGGCACGCGGCAAGGCGCGGAAAGCGAAGGCATTGGCCGAGGCTGCCTTGAGGTCTGAGAGCAAGCCGGATTTAGATTGAAGGGTCGGTGGTGGCGGATAGCCGCTGCCCTGCTCGGCCGGAGGCCGATCGCCCTAAATTGCTCTATCGCCAGAAGCGAAAGATCAAAAGGCGTTTCGCCTTAGCTTATCCAGTGCGGCAGGACCGTAGTTTTTACCGTATCGCGTATCAAGGAATAACAGGCAGATAGACACCTTGGCATGCCGTGACGCGAGGGGTTTTTACCGCCCTGAAAAACGTCGCGCACCATGCGCGCCAATCGCGCGACGAAGGTAGCCAACCACCAGCAATAGAGTAACCCGCACAGGTTTCGCGCAGGCCCCTTACGTGAATTTACCTAGGGTAAGGATGGCCTCAGCATTCCGGATAGGAATACCAGCAAACCGTCGAAGGGTATTTTTCGGAGGTAGTTCCGCCAAGCGGGACGATGAAGGGGGACGGCAAACCGTCCCCCTTCTTAAGTCTCTGATCCGCCTTGGTAAGAGGCGGTGAAATGGCTCCCCGAGTTGGACTCGAACCAACGACCTAGCGATTAACAGTCGCGTGCTCTACCAGCTGAGCTATCGGGGATCAGCTTGTGGGCGGCGCTATAGCGGGGCTGTTCCCTGCCCGCAAGGGGCAAAAATCATTCCGTTAGAGCGCCTTACTTGGAAGGCGTAGCCTGGAGGCCCGAGCCGGAATTGAACCGACGTACGCGGATTTGCAGTCCGCTGCATCACCACTCTGCCATCGGGCCCCTTGCGGCGCTGTATCGGGTCTCGGAGCGCGCGGGTCAAGAGTGTCGCGCTTGGCCCGGTGCGGCGCTCCGCCTATAAGGCCAGCCAGGGCGTGGGCAGGGGATCCGCGCCTCGCAGCCAAGGATAGTTCTACGATGGATTTCGCGGGCGCGCGCAAGTGGATGGTGGACGGGCAGCTCCGCCCCAACAAGGTTACCGATCCGCGAATCCTCAACAGCATGTCGGATCTGCCGCGCCATCTTTTCGTCCCGCCCACCATGGTGGCCCGCGCCCATGCCGATGAGGATGTGCCGCTCGGGCATGGCCGCGTCATGCTGCAGCCCATGATGCTGGCGCGCCTTCTGCAGCTGGCCAAGGTCCGCGCCGGCGAGGCCGTGCTGGTCCTGGCGGCCGGCACCGCCTACGGCGCGGCGCTGGTCAGTCGGATGGGCGGCCGCGTGACGGCGATCGAGGCCGAAGCCGACCTTCTGGCTCTCGGCCGGGAGGCCTTGTCCGGCCTGTCCCTGACGCCCGGCACGCTGGACTACCTTCAGGGATCTCCGGCTGCCGGCCATGCGGAGAAGGCGCCCTATGACCTTATTGTCATCGAGGGCGCCGTGCAGTCGATTCCGAAGGAGATTGTAGGGCAGCTCGCCGAGGGCGGGCGCCTCGCGACGATCCGGCTCCTGCCCGGCCGATCCGGGGTCGCGGTGCTGGGGCAACGCCTGGGTGGCAGCTTCAGCATCACCGAAGCCTTCGACTGCAACACCGTTCTCCTGCCAGGATTTGCGCCCGAGCCGGGCTTTGCCCTCTGAGGTCTCGCGGCCCGCTTCGCGGACCAGGCCCATGGGCCTGGTTCAACTTCACCCGCTTCTGCCCTAGTCTGCGGCGCGCGGCCGATCCGGGCATGGCCAAGGAGGCAATCTGGTGATTCGACTTTCCGCATCTGCCAGCGCTCTGCGGAT
>NZ_RCVQ01000021.1 GCF_016107285.1 Roseomonas sp. KE0001
TACGGGGCCTGCGTGACCCCGATTGCCCGAGCACCCTCGGCCACCGTCTTGCCCTGGCCCACCAAGACCTCAACCTGCCGGAGCTTGGCCACGATCTCCTCCGGCTTGTGCTGCTTCCGAGCCATCCCAACCCTCCGAACTGCACCACCGATCTCACATGATCGGCGGCTCACTTCTACGGAGGCAGGTCACCGGCGTAGAGCCCGATAATTATAGTTTATCGGGCTTTCTAATAAGAAAGCGCTGGTTGCCCTATTTGACGCGGGGTGGCACAGTCTCGGCATGCGGCGACTGCGAAACGAAGCGGAGACCCTGTTACTTCGGCGCGGAGCTTCGGCCCGGCTGTCGCACGATGTCGCACGCCGGATTGGGGGACGATCGCACCCCAGTCTAGGGCGTCCGGGCCCAACAGATCGGGCGAGAGTTCTCGAAACCAATGTGCCCGGCTGTGCTATAGAGAGCGGATGTCCGCGTTGTCGCCCATCGAGTCCGAGTTCTCCTCGACCGAGGAAGGCGAGGCCTATGAGCACTGGCTCCGCACGAAGGTGGCGGCGAGCCTTGCGGACCCACGGCCGCACCTCCCGCATGACGCGGTTATGGCCGAGGTCGAGGCCATCCTCGCCGAGGCCGAACAGCCGTCGCAGCGCTAGGCCGCCGCGTACTGCCGATTGTCTGGCAAGCCAGCGCCAGGGACGACCTGCTCACTATCATTCTCTACATCACGAAGCGGAATCCGGCGGCGGCCCGACGCCTCAAAGGCGTGGTCGAGGAGGCGGTGTTGCCACTGGCCGAACACCCCTACCTGTTCCGGCCGGGGCGTGTTCCGGGGACCCGCGAACTGGTAGCGCACCCGAACTACATCATCATCTATCGCGTCGCATAACACGCGGTGGAGATCGTGAGTGTTGTCCACGCGCGGCAGCGCTACCCCTAGCAGAAGCGGCTGAGCGGCCCGGCCCGTTTGGCTCAGCGTCCACTTGCCTGGCCCTCCCATGACGTCCCCTCGTGCTTCTGCGGGGGCTGCCGTGCCCGAAGGGAAGGGCGAGATCTTGCCGCCCACTCGCCCTGTCCTGGCCACCCCCTTGCTTCGCGCCGCAGTGGGCCAGAGCCCGGCTGCCGTGCTGGCGCTGCTCTCCGGCCCGGTCGGCGAAGCCGTCGCCAAGGCGTCCGGTTATGCCGGCAAGGCGCTGTCCGAGAACACGCGTCGCGCCTACGCGACCGACTGGAGCCTGTTCTCGGCCTGGTGCGAGGCGGGTGGCGTGTCGCCGCTGCCGGCCGAGCCGTTGGTGATTGCCGGGTATCTGGCGAGCCTCGCCGGGCAGCTCGGCCGTTCGGGGCTGCGCCGCCGGCTCGCCGCCATCGCGGAGATGCACCGGCGCACCGGTCATCCGGTCGAGCCCGGGCATCCCGCCATCCGCATGACACTGCGCGGCATCTTCGCCAGCCACGGCAAGCCGGCCCGGCCCGCCGCCGCGCTGACCTCGGCTGAGGTGAAGCGGCTGCTCGCCAGCTGCGGCACCGACATGGCGGGCTTGCGGGACAAGGCGCTGCTGCTGACCGGCTTCGCAGGAGCGCTGCGACGCTCCGAGCTGGTCGCGCTCGACCGCGAGGCGCTGCGCTTCACCAGCGAGGGCATGACCTTGCAGATCTTGCGCTCCAAGCGCGACCAGGAAGGCGAGGGGGCCACGGTCGGCATCCCGCGGGGACTCAATCCCCTGACCTGCCCGGTGCGGGCGGTGGAGGAGTGGCTGCGGCGGGCGCGGATCGAGTACGGAGCGGTGTTCCGCGGCCTCAGCGGGCGCGGCGTGCTCGAGGGACGACTCGACACCAAGAGCGTGTGGCGGATCCTGCGCAAGCGGGCCGAGCTCGCCGGGCTCACCGTGGATGAGACCGAGCGTCTGTCCCCGCATGGGCTGCGGGCCGGCTTCATCACGGAGGCCTACCTCAAGGGCGCGCTGGACGAGCAGGTGATGCACCACACCCGCCAGAAGAGCATCGCCACCACCCAGGGCTATCGCCGCCGGGCCAAGATCACCCAGGACAGTCCGGCCCGACTGCTCGACCTGTAGGGCAGGGCAGTGGTCTCCCGTCTTTCTCCGGCCGCCCCGAATGCACCGGCCCCGACGGCACTCCCGGCGCCGGCACACACCGACTGGCTGCGCAATGTGCTGGTGGTGAGCGGGCCAACGGAAGGGACAGGTCGGTTCCGGGCGGCAGCCGCCGGGGCAGGGGTGATCCCCTGGGTGCTGGATCTCGACGGCATGGAGGAGGACTGGTTTCTGTCGCTCGCGGCGCCAGCCGAGGGCAAGCGGGCAATCAGTGTGCAGGGCGCGCGGATCCTGGCTCGGCGGCTGCGGGATGCCACTCATGCCAACCACCAGCGGGCGATCGCCCGCATCGGCACAGATCGAAGCCACCCCTTCGACCTGCACCGCCTGCTGCCGGTCCCATCCGGCATTCTGCGCCTCGGGCCCAACGACCCGCAGAGCCGCACTTGGCTGTGGACGCATTGGGGCACCACCCGTCCGCTGCGGCATGTGCGGGAGCTGGAGTCCACCCTCGACGGCCGGAAGCGGCGGATGGCGGAACTGCGGGTGGAATTCTGGTCGGCGGACTGGTCGCCGTGGCAGGCGCTGCGCCGGCTCCGAAGGTACTGGCCAGCTCTGAGCTTCACCCTCCAGCCGGACTACGCGGACGGTGAGGGCGATGAGCCCACGAGCGAACTTATCGCACCCATCCAGCACAAGCAGGGCAATCGGGACAGGAAAGACAACCGAGAAAAGTCGACCCGAGCGGCCAGGGCGCAGCGTGGCTGACGCCGCCGCCGCAGCCGAGGTTGAGGATGGTTGGCAGGAAAACGAAGGGCCCGGCGGGCGCCCCCGGCCGGCCGATATGCCTCACCTCAGTGTGCAAGGCTTCGAGGGCCCGCTCGATTTCCTGCTGGAGATGGTGCGCCGGCATCAACTCGACCTCGGCCGGCTGTCGATCGTCCCTCTGACCGACCAGCTGGTGGCCGCGCTGGAGAGTGGTGTCACCCGGCTGGAACGCCGGGCCGACTGGCTGGTGATGGCGAGCGAGCTCTTGCGGCTCCGGGCGCAGTTGCTCGCTCCTGCTAGTCCACAGGCCGCCGAAGAGGCTGCGGCGGAAGCCGATCAACGGCTCGGGCAGCTGGAAGAACTTGCGGCGATGAAGGCGGCCGCCGCCTGGCTCGCCGCTCGGCCGCAACTTGGACAGGACGTCTTCACGCGCGGCAATCAGGAGCGGCCGGCGCCGAAGCCGCAGGCGGAGCTCTACGTCGCCTTCCTTGAGGCGACCCTTGTCATGCTGGAAGGACGAGAACGACAGGGGGATAAGGCACCACTGGCCTACCGGCCCTCGATTCCGAACCTCTGGCGCGTCCCGGATGCCTTGGACCACATCCGCAGCATTCTGGGACAGCGGCCAGAGGGTGGCGATCTGGCTCTGTTCCTGCCGCCGCTCTCAGTGGGGGATACGCACCAGCTGCTGAACGCCCGTGCTGCGCTCGCCAGCACCTTTGTGGCGGCCCTGGAGCTGGCCAGGAATGGCGCTGCGGAAGTCTCTTCGTCGGACACCCGTAGTCGTGTTCATCTCCGCCAAAGTAGCGCATATCGGCATTGAAGGGGCCTGCGCGCTCGCCGACCTCATCACAGCGGGCAACACTGGATCCGCACCTTCACGCCGATGGGATGGCGAGGCTCGTTCGGTGGGATCGCGGCCCCTTTGCCTTCCTGCTTCGCCGGCCACGTCCTACGTGAGGTTCCGTTGCTCTGTCGAAATTATAAGCCATTGATTTGATGAAAAAGCATTGTCTGGATATGGACAATCAGCTCGCGCGCTTTGCGGAAATGGCAGCAGCCGTGGCGCGTCAGGTGGGCGGTGCATGGCATCAAGCGCCTGCTCGCGGCGGCGCTGGGCCCCCCCGTGCCGCCGAGGTCGTTCCCCTGCCGGTGGCGCGCGATGGAAAGCTCAGCCGCAAGCCGCGCTCTGTCGGGGCCATGGTGCGGGAGTTCCAGGAGGGCGCGGGCAAGCTCCTGGTGCAGGAGGGGTGGTGATGATCAGCCTGGGAGAGGCGCTTGCTTCCATCGCGTCGCGCGACCATGCCATGACCGTCCCGGATCGGTCGCGCGACCTTCCACGACCTTCCACGACCTTCCACGCGACCGCTCAAGCGCTGCCTGCCGTGCGCGATGTTCCTTGGTCCACATCCAGCCCATCTGGGCACGTGGGAACGCCCAAACACCTCACCACCAGCATTCTCAAACGGGCACTGAGGGATAACCTGTCCGTGCCTTGCCTTCATGCGATGCCGAGGAACACGGCAAGTGAGCGGGTCACTGACAACAGGGCGTCGTCCTCCAGTCGGCCGAACGGCGCGCTGAGCTTGTCGCGCTTCACGCTCATGGTCTTGTCCACCATGATCTGCGAAGGCTTGCGCAGGCCATTTTTTGCGCTCGGCTGCACTGTGGGCCGGATCAGCGGAGCATCCACCAGTGTCCCCGACACCAGCAGCACCGTCACCGTGCCGATCTGGTCGAACTGATCCGCCTGGACCACCAGTGCAGGGCGCGGCTTGCCGAAGTCACCGGTGAGGGCGACCGTCACCAGATCCCCTCGTCTCACCCTTCGTCGTCCATATCGGTCAGCGCTGCATCGAGAAACCTGTCGAGTTCGGAATCGGCCGCATCCGCCGCCGCAACGAGGCGCGACTGTCGGCGGCACTCCTCCGCAAAGCCTGGCTGGCGGGTGTCGGGCACCCAGATTTGCACTGGTCGCAGCCCGGCGGCCCGCAGGGCCTCCCGGTGCTTCTGGACACGCTTGCGAAGAGGGACAGGCATGGCAGCCTCCGGCATGGGTTACATGTAACCTATGCCGCTCCCTAACGGGGTTCAAGGCCGCTGCGTAGCCCGTCGCGTCCACCTTGTTGCACGGGTTAGCGGTGAGGAGGTGATGAGCCAGAGCGCCTCTGTGGTCAGCTGATGCGGACGTAATCCAGGCGACCCAGGTCCAACATGCGGTTCAGGGCCGCCGCCGTGATGGATACCTCGGTTGCCTGACGCCGATCAGTTCGGGAGCGCAGGCCGGGACCGATGACACGTTTCCAACGTGACACGTCGGGCTCGACGAGCGCGCGCCAGTTGTAGCCGGAGGCCTTCTGCCATCCCATGCGGCCGCGTTCGGCAATGCTTTGCAGATGCTGGTCCCGCCTCGTCGGCGCGGTCCCGGCTGTTGCACTCAGCACCGCGCTCGATCGTGGCGGGACAACGACATCCGCATGCGGATGTCGTGCCGCGACCGCAGCATAAACGTCGTCGCGGACGTAGGCGCCGTCGCCAGTGAGGGAGGCGACTTAGCCAGCGCCTTCGTAGCGGGCCGACTTGCGCACCGTCATCTGCATCAGGACCGGTCAGCTTCGTCGCGACGATCCGGCCGGTGTCGGCGTCCGTGGCAAGGTGTAGCTTCCTTCAGCGCCGTCGCGATCGCCAGATCCGAGTAGATGGGCTGGCCGCCTCGCGTGGTGCGGGGCTCAGCTTGCTGCCCTTCGATCGCCTCCTCCGAGAACCAGACCGTCAGGCTGCCGCGGGCACGCAGGCCCGCCTCGTACGCAGGCCAATTCCTGACCCGGTGCTGCTGTGGAATTCGATGCCGCCGGTCGGCGTTCGCCTTGAAGGGCAAGGGAGTGCTCTCCCACGCGGGGCTAGACCCCACCCTATCCCAAGGAAATCACCCGCTCGATCCATGCACCACGCCAATGTCGCGCGCCACGGTGCGGCCCGCTGTTGGACAGGCGGACCGGCGACGGAAAACTTGCCATGGGCGATGCGTTCTGCAGGCCTTGAGGGATAACAGGGCGTGATGAACTTTCGGAAGAAGCTCCGGTACGCCTGGCCAGCCAATCCGCAGGGCAAGAGCGTGGCGGAAGTGCCCTCGGGAAGTTTCTGCTCGGGCTGCCCGTACCACACGCTCAACCCGCTGAAAGCCACGGGCGAGGAGGGCTACTGCACCCTGCTAAATGTCGGCGACTGGATGCGGGGCGAGTTGCCGCTGCTGTGGGATGGCATCAAGATCTGCCACATCCGGCCGCTAGAAGTGGGGGCGACGCGTGCGGAGCGCCGCTATCGCGCAGCGTCTGGCGCCTCGCATCGCCGGGGCGGCGGCTGGGCCGTGTTGTTCGCCTGCAATGCTGCATGGCGGCCACGACACGGCCGGCGCGCCGGCTGGAAGAACCGCTCTCCCTGGGAGTGGTAGACCTATACCGGCCTTGGTCCCGCCGATACGTGCAGGGCGCCGGGCGCTTCTGTCGCCGCGTTCGCCTGGAGATCGGCCAGCGCCCAGCCCTGCAGGAACGGCGCCGGCGGCAGGATGATCCAGCCATCCGCATCGCCCACGGCAACGAACTCCTGGGCCGCCACGCCCAGCGCGGTGAGAGCGCAGACCAGCGCGGCCCGTTCGTCGTGGTTGGTCACGGCGGCCAGAAATTGGGTGAGGGAGCGTCCGGGCAGGAGATGGTTCAGCAAGCGCTGCAAGCCGCCCGTGCGGGCCAGGTGCTGAAAGAACACGTCCGAGCGGTCCTGCCGCCGGGCCGGGACAGCCGCGGGATCTTCCAGCATCACGCCAAGGAAGCTGTTGGGGAAGGCCTCCACCACCGCCTTGGCATCGATCGGGACCGCATGACGGGTCGGCGCCAGATCACCATGCGCCAGGATGATCCGGGCGCAGCTGTTGGCCGCGGCGTTGAGGGCCTGCCCCACCGGCGCACTGGCCTGTCCGGGCTTGCCGATCCGTGGCTGCAGCCGGCGCGTCAGCATCCGCTCAGCCGTACGGTAACGTCCAATGACATCGAAGCCCGCCCGCAGGGGGCCATCCAGGGCCGCCGCCTCCAAGCGCCCAGGACGAGCGACGCTGCGCAGCACATGGAGCCGCTCTTCAGGCTGCGCCCGGAAGCGCTGCAGTGTCCAGCGGATCTCCTGGCGGTCCCAATCGAGCCGGCAGACAGCACTGCTGGCCTGGGTCAGCGAATAGCCAACGTCGACGCCCAACACGGAGCCTGCCTCCGGCAGGTTGCGGTGCGCCGGCCCCCGCCAGCTGGAGAACAGCTTAGCGAACAAGGATGATAAGTTCGGAATAGGGCGGCAGCAGCGGATCGGCGGTGTAGAAGCGCACCGGCTCCGCTATGGCCTGGGCCACCAGCAGGCGGTCGAAGGGATCCCGGTGGTGTGGCGGCAAGCGCGCGACCAGCACTGCCGCGGCGGAGCGCACGGGCAACTCGACGAAGCCGGTGTCCAGCGCCGCCTGGAGGATCTGCTGCGGCTCGAAGGCGAAGTCCACCCGACCGAGCCCGGCCTTGATGGCGATCTCCCAAAGACTGGCCGCGCTGAACAACACCTCGTTGTCAGGCTCCTCCAGCGCCGCGCGCGTGACGGCGTCCAGCCGCTCGGGCGTGGCCAGCGCCCAGAGCAGCAGGTGGGTGTCGAGCAGCAGGCGCATCAGCGCCCTTCGAAGGCGTCGAGCACGGCGTCCGGCAGCGGCGCGTCGAAGTCGACCGGCACGGTGAGCTGGCCGGCCAGCCGGCCCAGGCGGCGGCGCGGCCGGTCAGGGGCGTCCTGCAACGGCACCAAGCGGGCGACCGGGCGGCCGGCGCGGGCGATGAGGATTTCCTCGCCGGCGGCGGCGGCGTCCACCAAACGCGAAAGGTGGGTCTTGGCGGCGTGGATGTTGACGGTCTGCATGAGAGCCTCCGGCCACCAAGATAAGGAGTTGACTAAGCTTAGTCCAGGCAGGAATGCTTCTTGGTTCAGGGTGCCGCCCGACCAGGAAGGTCCTGCTTGGCTCGCAGCGCCTCCCAGAGCTGCCCCGGGCCGAGCAGGGTTGCCAGGATACGGCCGCGGATGTTGTCCGAGTTGAGCACCTGACGGCTCATGGTCTGATGTGCGGCCATGGCGTCCATGATAGCGTTCATCAGCTTGTCGCTAAGGTTCGGCGAGTTGCCGAACTGCTCCTTGGTGTTGACCGCCGCCTGGCTGCGGAGCAGTTCCGACTCCAGCATCTTTTCCTTGAGCACCGTGTCCACATAGGCCACGGCATCCCCCTCGGTGATCTCGCCCTCGAAAAGATCGTTCATCGCCAGGATGATCTCCTGCAGGCGCAGCTTGTGCTTGTCCTGCATCTGGCCGGAGCCCACCTGCGTGATCGGCGTCAGGGACGGGCCCGCCTCACCGCCCAAGAGGTTGAGCTTCTGCTGTCCAATGTCGCGCATGCGGTGGTGCGTCAGCTTCAGGACCAAGAGGTCCAGCCCCTCGCGTTCATTGCCTGGTTCGCCGTGGCGCGCATCCGGGTGGACGACGGCGCCATGTGGGGCAACAACCGGCACCTACCGAGTGATGAGGCCTGGCTGGTGGGCAAATGGCGCGCGGGTGGCGAGCGAAAGTACTACCTGAGCAACCTGCCTGCGGGCACGCCGCTGCGAGTGCTGGCAACCGCCCTCAAGGCCCGTTGGGTCTGCGAGGGTGATCATCGCAGCTTCTGAACCTTCCCGGAGGCGACGGATCAGCGCGGGAGAGCGGGGGGCTGGAACAGCATCAGGACCTGCCGGCGGAGGGCAGGGGGAGAGAGGCCCTGGATTCTCAAATCAATCTCAAAAACGGCCGGTTTCCAGGCGCGTCTCACCGTCTCATTGTCTCAGTGACGGTGAGATGGTGAGACAGTCTCAGATCGGGGTTTCAGGCCGGGAGGGAGGCGGAGGCGCGGGCGCGCGCGGCCTGCGCGATCGGGTCTCGTCCAGGCAATTCGGCACATGGATCGCGGCAGGAAGGGCCGGCGGATTGCGGACGGCATGGAGCACCCCGGCCATTTCATCCCGGCGCTCGCGCAGCGGCCGCGCATAGGGCGCCAGGCTGTCCATCAGGTCGGCCCCGCGCATCCACCAGCCGCCGGCATCGCGCAGGACCACGGCCGCCAGCTCGGCCTTGAAGCACATCACCGGCAGCACGCTGAGGTAGTCGATCGCCGCGCTGATCTCCTCCTCCAGCGTCTCGGGATCCGGGCGGTTCTTGGCCAGGAACGAGATGCGCATGAGGAAGCCCCGGATCATCGCCCGATCCGCCGGCTGGAGCAGCTCGGTCAGCGCGGCGAGCTGCTCCTCGGCCTCCGCCACCGCCGCGTCGCTCAGCGGGATCGGCATGACCATGGGGGCCCGCCACATCGCCACCACCGCGCGGCGGCGGCGTGGGATCCGCATCCCGCGACGGTCGCGTGGAAGGTCGTGGAAGGTCGCGCGACCGATCCGGGACGGTCATGGCATGGTCGCGCGACGCCATGGAAGCGAGCGTCTCTCCCAGGCTGATCATCACCACCCCTCCTGCACGAGGTGCTTGCCCTCGCCCTCCCGGAATTCCCGCATCATCGCCCCGACAGTGCGCTTGCGGGGAGGCCTCCCGTCACGCACCACCGGCAGGGGCACAACCTCGGCCGCACGGGGCGCCAGCGCCGCCGCGAGCAGGCGCTTGATGCCATGCACCGCCCAGGCGATCCCCGGACGGTCCCCAGGGTCGCGCTCCAGTTTCGCCGCCAGCACCTCCCTGGCGGTGCGCTGGACCCACCCCGGCATGTCCTCGCTGGCCACGCCGAGCGCCGCCATCGTCTCGCACAGGCTCACCGTGTGCGGCCAGGCCTTGGGGTCGGGCTTCGGGGCCTCCCCATAGACCTCCTCGAAGGCCGTGCGGAACGCGCTGTTCACCGCGCGGGACTCAGCGTCGCAGGCATCGACGCGGCGTGGAGTACCCGAGAGGACAGCCAGCGCGGCCGACCGTGGCGGCTGGCCCACCGGCCGGGCATTGGCATCCAGCACCAGCCCCCCGGCCTCCCCCTCGCGCGCGTGCGTGTGTGCGTGTGCATACGCGCGCGCATCCCGAGGAGAGGAGATAGATTCTATTCTATTCTCTTCAGTTCTCTTCTCTTCAGGAACCGGTCCGATAACCGGCGCGGTAATCAGACCGTTAATCGGACCGTTAACCGGTTCGGTAATCGGTCCGTTATCATCGCTCTTAGCGATTTCAATGTGTTGTTGGGGGGGTGTCTGTTTCCTGGCGCGTTTCTTCGCGCTGTGGACCACCCCGGCAGCCACTCCAGCCTCCTTCGCCATGGTCTTCCGAACGCCCGCTTTCAGCGCACGTTGGGACAGCGCAGCGTGATAGAGCCGGTCATCCGAGCACTCGATGAAGCCAGCCAGAGCGCCCTGGCTGCGGATCTTGCGCCAGAGGTTCAGGTCACGGCCATAGCCCAGCAGGTAGCAGAGCTGCCGGTCATCGTTCGGCAGAGAGGCGGCCGGCACCTGATGCCAGGCGCGGGCCTGCGCCATGACGTTGGCGATGCGCGCGGCATCGTCCAGCAGCGGCATCTCGCCCTCGGTCAGGCTGTTGATGTCGATCATCACCGCCGAGAGGTGCCGCAGGTCCAGGTCCGGCGGTGTCAGCGGCGCCGGCCGGTTGTCGTTGCGCCGCCTGCTCATGCCGCGACATCCAGGCCAAGGTTGAGCTGCCCGGCATTGCGCGGCGCCGCCACCGCCACCGCCTTTTCCTTTCTGGCGGCTCGCTTCGGACCACCGTTCAGGTAGGGCTGCTTCGCGACACGCGCGGCCACAGCGGCGCTCCGGGGCGGCAGCACCCCATTCCTGGCCTCGCTGCGGCGCGCCAGATACCGCTCCACGTCAGAGGCGAGATAGAACACGCCTTCCTTGGCATAGGTCCAGGGCAAGTCATCCGGGGCCTTGATGTTGTTCGGGCGGCGCCAGTTCTGGAGCGTCCAGGGAGACACCTCGATCATGGCCGCTACCTCATGCAGGGAGAGGTATCGGTCGCCCCGAACAAGATGAGCCAACACTTCAATCGAGGGATAGCCAGCTCGTGACATCATGTCGTCCACTCCCAGATGCTGACAACCGTGTGGGGTGTGATCTCGCGCGAGATGCGCTGTGACTTCGCCTCTAGCATGAGCCGGTCTGGCGAATCATCCCAGATAATCCTGGCCCGTGAGGATGCCTGACGATCATCTTGCGATTCTTTCCTCCTGTGGCGGATGCACCAAGCCTTCACCTACGAGATCCTTATCCCCAAGACGGTTCCGGCCGAGTACGTCATGGCCGTAGAGACGCCTGAATAGGTCTGGCAAAGCAGTTTCAGATAGCCTGAAGGTCAGTCCTCCTCGTCCTCCGCAGCAGGCTCCTCGGCAGCCTTCTTGAGCACGAAGCCAACCTGATATCCGAAGGGCTTACCGATCTTCGCGAGTGTCTCCGCGGTGGGATTTGCTCTCCCAGCCTCCAGGTCCACCACCAAGCGCCGTGTCAGCTTGAAGGCCTGCGCGAAGCGGGCCTGGGTCATGCCCAGGGCCTGCCGCATCCGCCTGACGGCCTGGCTCCACTCCAGACCACCGGCAGCGATGTCCTCGTTCAGCCCGACACGCAGGGCGATCCGCTCATCAGTCGATGGCCGTCTAACGCGGGGCATGGGTTCGCCTCCGGCTCAAGGCCTCCAGGGCGTCGGCGTGCTGACCGCAGAAGCCCATGGCGCCCGCGATGACCGCATCCGGCACGCCTATCCCGCGGGCGAGCTCCGGCATCCGGCGCAGGCAGTCCGCCTTGCCCGCCAGCGTGTCCATCAGGTCCTCGGCATCCAGCCCTGGCACACCGTCTGCCGCCACACGGCAGACTTTTTCCCAGTCGGGATTGAGGTCGCGGCTGGGCCCGTTGAACGGCCGCATGCACTTCCAGGTCGTGGAGCGGGCGATGCCGGAGGAGTCCAGGCGCATTGGGCAGAAATCGTAGAGCGGCGTCAGCCGCACTCCACCATCGGCAGTTTTCTGGAGGGCCGTGTTCCGCCCGTGGTTGTCCGGGTTGCCCAACCCCAGATTCAGGACATCCCGGAGTACGTACTCCGTCACTTCGGCGGCCGGGTCGTCGCAATACGCCTTGATGGCGTCGAGGTATTCCTCGTGGGATGCCTGGTAGCCGAAAGCTGCGACACCGGCGGCGGAGACAATGCTCTCCTGGCCGAGACGCACCACACGGCCACCCACGACTTCGCGATCGAAGCGCGGGATGAACAGTGTGCCGCCCCGGTGTTCGAGTGGCTGGGCGCATCGCACTCCGAAGGCGCGTGCGAGTTCCAGGTACGGCGCCTCGGCCGCCAGGATGAGCCTGGTCGCCTTGTCCTTATCGCCGACCCACTTGATGATTGCGTGGCCGGCGGCCTGGTCGTCAGGCACCATCGGGTCCGGCAGCCAACGGCCCGCCTTGTTGCGGGTCATCAGCAGCTTGGGCCAGGCACCCTGGACGCCGCTGGAGCCGGAGGCCACAGCCGCGTAGTCACGGGCGAATTCGTTGAAGGCATCGCCACGTTCGAAAAGCTCGTCCAGCGGCAGGCCGGGGTGTGTTGGAGCCTGCTTTACTCGTTTCCGTTCAGCATCCCAGGCCTGCTTAATGCGGATGTTGCCGATCGGGTCACCGGCGGCCCGCAGTAGGAGAGGGGCGTCGCAAGCGGCTGCATCCTGGTTGAGCCTCAACGCCTCAGCCAGCACCTTGCGAGCATGGCCTTGAGGCAGCAGGTCCAGCAGGAAAGGCGGCCAGGTCTTGAAGTGGTGTAGTTCTAGGGAAGGGGGGAGCCGTACGCTCAAGGCTTTCCATCCCTGGACGCTGCCCGTGAAGTCCGGGTCTACCTCGAACACCCAGGCATCGTCGTAGGCGAGCTTACTCGCCCTTTGCCACCCCTTGTCAGGGTCGGTCACGGTCAGCCGGGCCGCGTCACTCCATCGGCCGTCAGCATGAATCTGGAGGGTCAGGTCCCTGTGGTCTGCCATATGACCCCTATAGAGTACAAAAGTGGCGTAATCTACCCGTATATGAACCCTATAGGGAACACATAGGACGGAAGGAAGTGCGTCCACAAAGAACCGCAATAATCTGTTTTCTTTATGGAAAACCGGATCCCATATAGCGTTATATTCTGAATCTGGAGCGACTAAAATTCCACTCGACCAATTTTAGAAAACCATTCATTCTGGTTTAGCGAACAAGAATCTGCCTTATCAGTCATTTGAAGAGAGATCATAGCTTCGTCGAAACAATACCCGTCCAAGCTCTCTCTATGCAGACCTTCACCACCGCCGCCGTCCCAGCGCCTTCGGAGCAGCTTCCGAGCATTGTTCGCCGCCCTTTCCGCCAGACGCCCGGCCGCCTATGGGGGATTTCTGAGCCGCGGCTGCGGGCTTGGCGGCAGGCGGCGCAGGTCGTGCGCTGGGAGCGCGCACGGCTGGCCTAGCTGGTCGTGGCCGAGGAGGCTGATGCGCGGGACCTTGGGAGCGAGGAGGCTGCTGCCGTCCTGTCGGCTGCGTCCTGGTACGAGCCGACCGAGGAGGACGCTGCGGCCGACGCTTGCTCCCCAATCCGCAACGCCGTAGAGGCGGGTGGGCGCTCCGGGGCAAGAGGACCGCGATCCGACCCCGGAATGCTGTGGGTCGCGGAATGCGCTAATTGCAGAGGGTGGATCCCAGAGATCCGGCGCATAGCGATCCGCTGGATGCAGGATTGGCGGGAGAGCGGTCGGGATAAGGCGCAACGTCAGGGTGGCGACCGACGGTCGCAACGGGCCGAAGCCTACAAGGACATCGTCCTCGCGGCAGTGGACGCCAAGGTCGACATCACACTGGTCGAGTTGGCCGAGATGCTCCGGCGGGATCACGGTTTCCCACGCGGTGATTTTTCTGATTCAGGATCTGTGCTGGTGAAGGAGGCCGGCATGGATGGGTCGAGCCTTATCGCGTGATCTTCGAGATCGTGTCGTCGCGGCTGTCGACGGCGGCGTGTCGTGTCGGCGGGCTGCCGAGCCGTTCGGGGTCAGCGCCGCGAGCGCGATCCGGTGGCGTCAACTTGCGCTTGTTCACGGCACGCCGGCCGCCAAGCCGCAAGGCGGCGATCGTCGGACGGCCAAGATTGAGGACCATGCGGACTTCATCCTTGAGGCGATCGAGCGGGAACCGGACCCGACTCTTGGCCCCGATGTGGCGTCGCATGGCTTCTACTGCCTCCCGCGCGTCACCGCGCAGCACCGCCGCAACCGCCCTTTCATGCTCCTCGTGAGAAATGGCCAGCCGTCTTGCCGCCTCGAACTAACATTACAGTTGCGTTTTTGGATGATGCCTGAACCTATGGGTGACCATGGTTTGGAGGTCATGGATGTCGGGGGCATCGATCGAGACGACGCTGGAGCTCTGGGCATCATCGCTACGTGAAGTCAAAGCCCGCATCAGACCCCTTTTCACTCAGGAGCGGGTTGCGGCATCAGCCGGATTGTTCCTGGATGGCCTGCTGAGCGCTGAGCGTCGCAAGACAGGCTGGATGCGAGCCGAGGCGGCGGGCGATCCCGGGCCATGGCGGCAGCAGGCCATTCTCGGACGCGGTCGCTGGGAGGCGGATGCCCTGCGCGACATGGTCCGGGATTACGTCGTTGAGCATTTCGCGGCGAAGGATGCCGTGCTGGTCATTGATGAGACGGGCTTTCTCAAGCAGGGCAAGGCATCCTGCGGCGTAGGGCGGCAGTACACCGGCTCGGCGGGCAAGATCACCAACTGCCAGATCGGTGTGTTCGCGGCCTACGTCTCGCGTCATGGCCACGCCTTCATCGACCGTGCCCTCTACCTGCCCAAGCGTTGGAGCGATGATCCGGCGCGCATGGCCGCGGCCCACGTTCCTGCGGGAACCACCTTCGCCACCAAGCCCGCCATGGCGCTCAGCATGATCGAGCGGGCTATCGGCGCAGGTGTGCCCTTTGGCTGGGTCGCAGCCGATAGCGTGTATGGCGTCGGCGATATCGAGATGGTGCTGCGTCGCGTAGGCAAGGGCTACGTGCTCGGCGTCAACGCGACAGCATCCTTCAATTCCTGGATCGACAAGCCTGAGGTCGCAGGGACGGCCGAGAACATCGCCAGAGCACTCGATCCCGCAGCCTGGCATCGCCTGTCGGCGGGTCGTGGCACAAAGGGCGAGCGCCTGCACGATTGGGCGTACCTGGAACTGGCGGACCTCGAAGCTGATGAGTTCCGCCCAGGAGCGAAAGGGCTTTGGACGCGCGGTCTGCTGATCCGCCGCCACATCGCTGATGGTGAAATGGCCTACTTCACCACCTGGTGCCCGGCCGGAACGCCGATCGAGATGCTTGTCGCGGTCGAAGGGCACCGCTGGGCCATCGAGGACAGCTTCGAGACCGCCAAGAACGAACTCGGCCTGACGCACAATGAAACCCGGTCCTGGCACGGATGGCACCGCCACGTGTCCCTGGTGATGCTGGCCTTCGCCATGCTGGCGGTGATCCGCCATCACGCGAACCAGCCGACACCCCAAAAAACATCGACGGCTCGCCGCACACCTCAGACCTCGTCCGCTGGTCGATCCAGGAGATCCGCCGCATAGCCATGCGCCTTGCACAGCGGCGCATTCAACCTGCCAGCATCATGGCCTGGTCACTCTGGCGAAGAGCTCATCAAGCTGCCGCGCAGCAAGCTCACATTAAACGAAGAACGCAACTGTAATGCTAGAGGCTGTTATGGATCTGGGGCCAATTGAGCGGCCTGAGTGAGCATGATGCAGGCGAAGGCGACGAGGTGGAGATCGGCAAGAGTGCTGGCGTAGCGCTCATAGTCTTTCACCAAGCGCCGGAAGCGGGTGGCCCAGGTGAAAGAGCGCTCCACCACCCAGCGCCGCGGCAGCAGCACGAAACCTCGTTTGGCCTGGGGCAGCCTGACCACCTCCAGTTCGATGCCCTGCGCTTCAGCAGCATCGGCTGCTTTCCGGCCGGTGTAGCCCTGGTCGACATAGGCCAGATCGACGCTCTGACCCGTCGAGGCCTGCACCGCCTGGGCAAGCCGCCCAACCTCGGCCCGATCATCCGCATTGGCAGGCGTCACGTGCAGCGCCAGCAGATGCCCCAACGTGTCGACCGCCAGGTGCAGCTTGGAACCCTTCTTCCGCTTGGCACCGTCGTACCCGGCCCGCTCGCCACTTTCCGGCGTGGACCGCAGCGTCCGGCTGTCCAGAATGGCAGCACTGGGCTGTGCCTTTCGTCCAGCAGCCAGCCGCAGCACGGTTCGGAGGTCCTCGGCCAGCGCTTCGAAGCAGCCTGCCGCCAGCCAGCGCTGCGTCTGCTGGTACACCGCCGCCCAGGGCGGCAGGTCATTGGGCATCCAGCGCCAGGGTGCGCCGGTCTTCACCACGTAACGCAGGCCGTTGAACACCTCGCGCAAGCTGTGTTCCCGTTGCCCGGCCCGCTCCGGCAAAAGCGTCAGATAGGGCGCAACCAGCGCCCACTCTTCATCAGATACATCGGACGGATATGGCTTACGGGCAGTCATGCCCCACAGCCTGATCGTTACCCGCCCGCAGGTCCATAACAGCCTCTAGCGGTGTCAGCTCTGCGCAGCGGGATTGAACGGATCGCCATCGTCGACCTCGATCCGATGTCCGGCATAAGCCGCTGGTGGCAGCGCCGG
>NZ_RCVQ01000022.1 GCF_016107285.1 Roseomonas sp. KE0001
CGAAGAACCGCCATGGCTGCTTCCGCGACTGTGACCTCCTGCGGCAGCTGTTCGAGGCAGTGCTCTCGCGCTGCATCCGGGAGGGCCTCGTCGGGGGAGAAGAATTCGCGGTCGATGGCAGTCTGATCAAGGCAGATGCCAGTCGGCAGAAAGGTGTCGAGACCTCCGAGCGGACAGAACCTGAGGAGGCGTGCCGTGCCGTCGAGGAGTACCTGGCGGTTCTCGACGATGCCGCCTTCGGCGCCGCGACGCCGGTGGCGGCGAAGTTCATCTCGCCGTCGGACCCGGCGTCCCGCTGGACCGGCGCCGAGGGCGGCCTCGCCTACTTCGCTTATGAGACAAACTACCTGATCGACCGCGACCACGCGATCACTGTCGACGTTGAGCCGACCACCGCCATCCGTCAGGCCAAGGTGACAGTCGCCAAGCGAATGATTGAGCGGGTCCGGGAACGCTTTGGTCTCTACCCCGCACGCCTTGCCGCCGACAGCGGCTACGGCTCAGCCGACATGCTAGGCTGGCTCACCTATGAGCAGGGGATCGAGCCGCATGTCAGCGTCACCGACAAGTCAGCTCGGCGGGATGGCACCTTCCAGCGGAGCGACTTCACCTTCGACCATGCTGGTGACGTCTACTTCTGTCCTGCCGGAAAGATGCTGGCCGCTAACGGCGTGCTGGTGAACGACGAGACAACCCTGTTGTACCGGGCGAGCACCTAGAGTGTTAATTGCCACTGAGAGCCGACCCCGGGGTTGCCACAGAGATCTGATGGGGTGGATGCCCGCTCCCGACGGCATGGTGATGTGCCAGAGTGATGTTGGTGAGAACGTCACGGGAAGGAGAAGGCATCCACCCCATCAGATCTTAGCGAAACTCAACACTTAAGACACTGTCAGCGCCGCCGGCGCCGGGCCCTGCCCGCAAATCCCCTTCTGGGCGTTGCTCTTGGTGTCATGGATGATGATGATGTGCGCGCCACCTAGCGGGCCGTTCCGGCCTGGCTCGGCGACCTGCAGGGTAAAGCCGGCTGTGGCAGCGGCGTCGAAAGCGTTGCCGCCACGCCCCAGCACCGCCATGCCGACCTGGCTGGCGATACAGTGCGTGCTGGCGACCGCGCCGAACGTGCCGGCAATCTCCGGGCGTGTCGTGAACATCGCGACGTCTTCCGCTCGCGCCAGGCTTTCTGTCCTTCAGCGCTATCTCTTCTGCTTCCAGAAGCGCCCGCTCTGCAGATTTTCGGCCGGGCCTCATCCGGCGTGATCACTGATCAGACTCCCTCATCGAGGCCAAAAGCCATTCGGCCGGTGACTCGGTGCAGACTACGCGGCGAGCGACCATCGCCGATGGCGCCCCGCTGACCTCGGCCAATGGGCTGCTGAACGCCCGGATCATCCATCTGGCACCGGAGGATGCGCCGTTGAGGGACAAGAACGCGCAGGCTGGCGACTGCCTGCTGCTGGCCCTGACCGGCACCGCTGAACTGCGCCTCCCGGATCGCTCGATCATCCTGGATCAAGGCGATAGCGTGCATTCCGCCCGCCATTTGCAAGTCCTGGTCCGGCGAATCGGGCCAGGACCGGCGACGCTGCTCGTCAACATTTTGCAGCGGCCGGGCGGGCAAGCTGCGTGCTGAGCTATCGGCGAGGGGGGCGCGCGACCGCCACCAGGGCAGAGGCGTGCTCATCCCCCACACGCCGCAGTCGATGCGCCAGATGACCAGGGAATTGCGCGCAATCGCCCGTTTCTAGCACGAAGCCCCGATCGGCGAAGCGCATCTCGATGGTGCCGCTTAGCACCAGCAGCAACTCCTCACCGGAATGCTCGGAAGCGGCGGCAGGCGCTGCGAAGGACGGGGCCGGGTAGATGACAAACGCCTCCAGCGCACCACCGGCCCGGCTGAACGTCTCGAAGCGGGCGGTGTCGGGATCGCCGCCAGGGCCAGCCACACGATCGGCGCGGCGGGTGACGCGGACGGCATGTTCGGCCACGCTTTCGCCGAACAACTCACCGACCGGAACGGCCAGCGCCTCCGACAGCCGCAGCAAGGTAGCGATGGAAGGGGCCTTTAGCCCGCGCTCCACCCGTGAAAGATAGCCCTTGTCGAGGCTGGCGGCTTCGGCCAGGGCATCCAGGGTCAGTCCGGCCGCCTGGCGCAGCGCGCGCAACCTGGCGCCCAGGGCAGGGCCGGGGGCCGCTCCGGCGGCCGCCATCAGTCTGGTCGCCATGCTTAGAGATCGACCAGCAACCGGTCCGAGGCGCATTGCGCGACACAGGCCATCAGATGCGTCCGCCGCCGCTCGGGCGAGAGCACCCGGTCGCGATGCACGGGCTCGCCTTCCAACCAGCGCACTTCGCAGGCCCCGCAAATTCCACCTTCGCAGGATGCATCCACCTTGGCCCCCAGCTTGCGCAGCGCCGCCAGCAGATTGTCGCCGGCAGCCAGTTCGGCCTCGGCACCGGATGATGCGAGGCGGATTGTATATGGGCGCGCCGAAGGGTCGAAGGGAAGGGGCGGCGGGGTGAAGTGCTCGATCCGGGCACGGCCCGCGGGCCAGTGCCGGGTCGCCTCGGCAAAGGCGTCCAGCATGAGGGCCGGGCCGCAGCAATAGGCTTGCAGCCCTTCCGTATAAGGGCCGAGCAGCGCCGCCAGATCCGGCCGGGGCGCCGCGCCGGTCTCGTGGCAGATGGCGCGCCCGGCTTCTATCCAGGGCATCAGTGCGGCCGGGCAGGGGGCCGGGCCACGGTGCAGCACATGCAGTACCCAATCGACGCCCAGCCTTTGCAGCACGGGCGCCATGGCCAGGAAGGGCGTGACGCCAATGCCGCCGGCGATCATGACATGCCGCGTCGCCGCCGGCTCCAGCGGAAAGGTGCAGCGGGGCATGGCAGCCTCGACGATGGCGCCTTCGGCCAGGCCATGCACCCAGGCGCTGCCGCCGCGCGAGGCGGCCTCCAGCTTCACCGCCACCTCCCAGCAATCGCCCGCCGCCGGGTCTCCGCACAGGCTGTAGGCGCGGGCGCCCAGCCCGGGCACCTGCAGATCCAGATGCGCGCCGGGGCGGATCTTCGGCAGCTTCCAGCCATCCGGGTCGCGTAGCGTTAGGCGGCGGATACCGGGGCCATCCGCGAGCACGCGGGCGACGACCAGGGTGATGAAGCGGGGCATGGCTCAGATCCGATCGTTCAGGCGGGGCGGATCACATCGCCACGGCGCACCGTGCCGCCTTCCAGGATGCGGCAATTCAGGCCAGAGCGATGCACCATGGCGTCAAAGACCTGCCGTTCCAGGATTTCCTCGATATGCCGGCAGGGAATGGAGAGCCGCGTCGCCTCCACCAAGCAGGCGCCGATGTGGAAGCGCTTTCCCACCAGCCAGTTCAATGGCACGCCGCGGGTAGTGATGTTGCGGCGATGCTCCTCGGGCAGCAATTCGATCTTGTAGTCGCGCTGGATGATCTCAAGCACCTCCGCCTCGAACAGCGTGACCTGGCGGCCTTCCTCGGGCTTCTCGGAGTAGAAGCCCTGCTCGACCCCGATGCGGTAGCGGTCGCCGACGATGCCCTCGCCTGCCACCAATTCGATGCTCTCCTGCGATTGCATCGGCAGGAAGGCGCGAGGGGTGGTGTGCAGATGCTCGACGAGGCCGAGCCAGCTGGGGTCTGCCGACATTTCGATTTGCTCCCGGTTTGGGCAACAAGTTGCCCAGTGGACTCTATTGAGGCAATCGCCTGCTGGATAAACCCTGACACACATTGGGCAACTGCGGAAGCCTACTGGGCAACATGCTCTGGCACGCAGCCTGCTTTGGGGTTGGGGATGCGCCGATCCGGCGCCTCCAGCCTGGGAGAAGCCGCTTTGCCTGACCCTGTCCCCGTTTCGCGCCGCCGCGCGCTGCTTGCCCTTGGCGCCGCCCTGCCGCTGGCCCGGCCGGCCCTCGCGCAGGCCTATCCATCCCGGCCCCTGCGCCTGATCGTCGGCTTCGGGGCAGGCGGCATCAGCGACCTCGTCGCGCGGCTGGTGGCCGAGGCCGCAGGGCAGGCCATGGGGCAGACCGTGGTGGTGGAGAACCGCACCGGCGCCGGCGGCAACATCGCAGCCGAAGCCGCAGCTCGCGCCGCGCCGGATGGCTACACCCTGCTCTTCGCCAGCCCCTCCCTGGTGTCGGTCAACCCGATCCTGATGCCGGGCGCTGGGGTCGATGTGGCGCGGGAGCTGGAGCCGGTGCTGCCCCTCGCTTCCACCCCGCATGTGCTGGTGGTGCGGCCGCAATCCGGGCTGCGGGACCTTCCCGCCTTCCTGGCCCGCGCACGCGCTGGCAAGGGTGAGATGAACTGGAGCACAGCGGGCGTCGGCACCGCCCCGCACCAGACTATGCTGCTGTTGCAGGCGCTGGGCGGCACCGGCTTCACCCCCGTGCATTATCGCTCCGGCGCCGCCGGGGTTCAGGCGGTGCTGACCGGCGAGGTAGATGTCACCTCCGAGGCCACCGCTGTGGTGGTCGAGCATATCCGCGCTGGCACTCTGACAGGGCTGGTCGCCGCCGCGCCAGAGCGGCTGTCGCTGCTGCCGGATGTGCCCACCGCCGCCGAGCAGGGGCTGCCGGGTTTACGGAATGGCTCCATAGCCGGGTTGATGGTGCCGCGCGGCACGCCGCCCGCCCGGCGCGAGGCCCTGCGCGCGGGCTTCGCCCAGGCCCTGGGCCAACCGGCGCTGCAACATCGCTTGGCGCAGCAGGGCACCATTCCGTTGCAGGGCGATGCCGAGGCCTTTGGACAGCTCATCGCCGCCGAGACCGCCCGCTGGCGGCCCCTGCTCGCCGGGCTTTCCGCTGGCTGAGCCACCTTCCCGACCGCCTTCGTTCGACCCAGCCGCGCCGCGGCCCCGCGAGGAATCCCGGAATGAGCGTTTCGACAGATGCCCACCTGTCCCAGGCCCACGCGCCGGATGCGGCGACCATGCGCCGGATCATCTGGTCCAGCGTGATCGGCACCGCCGTCGAGTGGTATGACTTCCTGATCTACGCCGCCGCCACGGCGCTGGTCTTCAACCGGCTCTTTTTTCCGGCCGGGGAACCGAGCCTTGCCACCATCGCCGCCTTTGGCACCTATGCGGTCGGCTTCTTCGCGCGGCCTGTCGGCGCCGCCATCTTCGGCCATTTCGGCGACCGGGTGGGGCGGAAGACGATGCTGGCGACCACCATCTTCATCATGGGCGTTGGCACCTTCCTGATCGGGCTGTTGCCCACCTATGAGCAGATCGGCATCGCCGCACCGCTGCTGCTGCTCGGCCTTCGCTTCCTCCAGGGTGTCGGCATCGGCGGCGAATGGGGCGGCGCCGTGCTGATGGTGGTGGAGAACGCGCCGACGCATCGCCGGGGCCTGATGGGCTCGATGGTGCAGGTCGGCAATCCCATCGGCAACCTGGCGGCCATCGGCATCTTCGCACTGGTCGCGCAAATGCCGGAGGAGCAGTTCCTGAACTGGGGTTGGCGCTTGCCCTTCCTGCTCAGCATCCTGCTGGTGGGCGTCGGCCTCTTTATCCGCATGAAGCTGGACACCTCCAGAAACCTCTCGCTCTGATCCTGTTTGGCTGATTCACTGACGCGGATTGGCATGGGGGGCGGCGATGGTTCGGCAGTCAGGGTTCTTCGACGTGGAGGAGCGACTGCGGGAACTGTCGGCCAAGGGCGATGACCTCGAGCGGATCGCCGCGCTGGTGGATTTCGCCATGTTCCGTGCCGAGCTGGAGCAGGCGGTGCCGCGGGCGGACGGTGCGAAGGGTGGCCGGCCCGCCTTCGATCAGGTGTTGATGTTCAAGATCCTGCTGCTGCAGGCGATGCACGGGCTGTCGGACGAGCGCTGCGAGTACCTCATCAAAGATCGGCTCTCGTTCATGCGCTTCCTCGGCCTTGGGTTGGCCGACCCGGTGCCGGACGCCAACACGATCTGGGCGTTCCGCGAGGCGCTGAAGCGGGCCGGCGCGGTCGAGCGGCTGTTCGCGCGGTTCGACGCCACGCTGCGTGCCGCCGGCTACCTGGCGATGGGCGGGCAGATCGTGGACGCGACCATCGTCGCCGCGCCGAAGCAGCGCAACACCGTGGCCGAGCGGGTGGCGATCAAGGCCGGACAGATCCCCGCAGGCTGGGCGGAGAAGCCCGCGAAGCTGCGTCAGAAGGACCGCGACGCGCGCTGGACGGTGAAGTTCTCCAAGGCCAGGCCGCGCGAGGATGGCGCGCCGCAGGTCGATCTCGCGGTTCCGGCCTTCGGCTACAAGAACCATGTCGCGATCGATCGCCGGCACGGCCTGATCCGCGGCTGGAGCGCCAGCCACGCCGCCGCCCATGACGGCGCGCGACTGGCGGAGGTGATCGACACCGGCAACACCGCCAGCGATGTCTGGGCCGACACCGCCTATCGCTCGGCGAAGAATGAGGCGTGGCTGGTTGAGCGCGGCCTGGTCTCGCGCATCCACCGCAAGAAGCCGCCCGGTCGGCCAATGGCGGCGAGGACGCGGCGGGCCAATGCCCGCAAATCGGCCGTGCGCTCGGCCATTGAACACGTCTTTGCCCGGCAGAAGGGGACGATGGGGCTGGTCGTGCGCACCATCGGCATCGCCAGGGCGCGGGTGAAGATCGGCCTCGCCAACCTGGCCTACAACCTGAAGCGGTTCGTCTGGCTCAGCAGCAAGGCCGCGCCGGCATAGCAAGCCGCCCGCCACCCCAGCGACCACGCTGCGGTCGCGGCCCCGTCACCAGGATGGCACCAGGCAACGGTCCCACTGCCGCCGAGGCAACCTCATCAGCCAAAACGACAGGGTTTCTGGAGGTGTCCAGCTGGAGGAGACGCCAGCCTTCCGGGCGGTGAAATCGCACAATGCCGTAGCCGAGATGCCGCTGGTCGAGATCTTCCGCGACCATCGTCGGCCGTTCCTGATCGCGGTCGGGCTGAAAGTCTCCGAGATCGCCTGGGCCAGCATCGCCAGCGTCTTTGTCATCGCCTATGCCACCACCCAGCTCGGCCTGTCCCGCAGCCTGATCCTGAATGCGGTGATGGCCTCCTCCTTCGTGGCCCTGTTCAGCATTCCGCTGTTCGGCTGGCTGTCCGATCTGGTGGGACGCCGGCGCATGTTCTACGCCAGCTGCATCTTCTCGCTGCTGTTTGCCTTCCCCTTCTTCTGGCTGATGGAAACCCGCGATCCGCTGATCATCTCGTTGGCGGTGATCGTCGCCATCAGCTTCGGCCAGATGGTGATGTTCGGCATCGGGGCGCCCTGGTACTCGGAACTCTTCACGGCAAGGCTACGATACAGCGGCGCGTCGCTGGGCTTCCAGATCGGCGCGGCGCTGAGTGGGGGGCTAACGCCCTTCATCGCCGCCAGCCTGATGGCTTGGAGTGGCGGCGCCACCTGGCCGATCTCCATCTACCTGATCGGTTGTGCCCTGATCACCATGTTCGCTGTCTCCAAGGCGCCCGAAACCGCCGGCCGGGCTCTGAGCTAAGCTCGACTTAGGCCATCTGAGGCGGGCGTAGGCGGCGAGGCGGGTGACTGGCTAGGCTGGCGTGTCCCCGCCAAGAGACGCCGCCATGCTTCACCTGCCATCCCGCTTCGCCGCGGTGATCCTGAGCTTTGCGCCGCTGTTTTTCCAGCGTAGCTGGCAACACGCCGAGGTGCTGCTGATCGGGGCTATCCTGGCGCCAGGCAAACGGACGGTGACCAGCCTGTTGCAGATCAGCGGCCTCGCGCAGGAGCGACGCTTCGTGAACTATCATCGGGTGCTGAACCGCGCGGTCTGGAGCCCCCGGGCAGCGTCACGCCTCCTGCTGGCGCACCTGATCACGACCTTCGCACCGGACGGGCCGGTCGTCCTGGGCATCGACGACACGATTGAGCGCCGGCGCGGCAAGCGGATTGCGGCCATGGGCATCTACCGCGACCCGGTGCGCTCCAGCCATGGCCATTTCGTGAAGGCTTCTGGCCTGCGTTGGACCAGCTTGATGCTTTTGGCACCTGTTCCCTAGGCAGGTCGGGTTTGGGCGCTGCCTTTCCTCTCTGCACTGGCGCCCTCCGAGCGGTACTGTCGCGAGCGGGGCGGGCGGCACAAGAAGCTTACCAACTGGGCTCGCCAACTGATCCTGCAGGCCCGCCGATGGCTTCCAGGGCGGGATATCGTGCTGGTCGGCGACAGCGGCTTTGCGGCCCTGGAACTGCTGGCCGCCCTGACCCGGAACAGGATCACCGGGATCACGCGCCTGCGGCTCGATGCCGCGCTCTACGACCCGGCGCCGCCACGGCTGCCCGAGCCCAATAGTCGGCCCCGCACCAAAGGGGCGCGGCGGCCCTACCTGTCGGAGGTGCTGGTCAGCACCGATACACGCTGGCAGCACGTGGTGGTCACCAGCTGGTACGGTGGGGGCGAGCGTAGCGTGGAGATCTGCTCGGCCACTGCCGTATGGCGTCATAGCGGAATGCCGATCCTGCCGATCCGCTGGGTCCTGGTGCGCGATCCTCATCGTCGGTTCCAGCCGCAGGCCCTGCTGTGCACCGATCCTGATCAGGCGCCCGAGCAGATCCTGTGTTGGTTCATCCAGCGCTGGCAGCTGGAGGTGTCCTTCCAGGAAACCAGGGTGCATCTCGGTGTCGAGACCCAGCGGCAGTGGTCGGACCTCGCCATTGCCCGCACAACGCCATGCCTGCTTGGGCTATTCTCGCTCGTCACCCTCCTGGCCGCCCAGCTCAGAGCCTCAGAACGCAATGCCGCGGCAAGCAGCGCTTGGTATCACAAGGAACGTCCGACCTTCAGCGATACCCTCGCCGTCGTGCGACGTCACCTCTGGTGCGAGCAAGGTTTCCTCACATCGCGGCATAGCGGCCACGGCGCAAAACCTCGGCGAGCGCTCCAGCACGCCTGGGCTTACGCCCTTTGTCACGCCGCTTGATGGCCAAAGTTGAGCTAAGAACGCCTTCTGTAATCGGGTCGGTCAATGACGGGCGGTGGATGTCACGTCGCGGGTTCCTCGCTTCTGTTCGTGGTCGGCGTGTAGCCGCCACAGGCTACGGCCAGGCAGACGGGGCAGGCCAATCTAACAAGCGGGCTCGGTGGATACCGGCACCGGCGCTGTTGCGGCCTTGCCCTGCCGCGTCCCCGCGACGGGACCTCGGACGCTGAGATCAGGAGCGCGGGCGGCTACGCCGCGACGGCCTCCTTACCCCATCAGAACCGGGTCAGGTCGTGCAGGTCGGCCAGGGAGATGGGGCTGGCGCGGAAGCCGCGCTGGTCCTCGGCGACGACGAGGCCGTCTGCCATCAGGCGGGACAGGGCCTCGCGGACGAGGGCGTAGCTGACCTTGAAGCGGGTATTGAGCGCGGCGATGGGCAGCTTCTCGCCGGGGCGGAAACGGCAGGCCACGATCTCCGCCCGCAGCCGGGCCTGGACGGCCGAGGTGAGGCTGCGCGCCTCCGCCGGGCCCTCCGCCCCGCCCATAGGCAGGCCGAAGGCGGCCGGGGTGCTTGGAGGGGCCTGCCGCCATTCGTCCGACATCGCCGACAGATTGAGGTCGGCGGAGTACGGTTTCAACGAGAATCGCAAATCGGTGGCGACGTGGGGAAAGATCGCGTGCGAGTACGGAGGTCGGCGCCGGAAGGCGGTTCAACTGCCCGCCAGTGCATCCAGCGCCTCCAGCGTCGCCTCCCGCCCCTCCAGTCCCTCGGCCGTCGCCGCCTGGCAACGCCGCAGGTCCTCCGCGAAGGCCGCCACCACCGGGGGCGCCGAGGTCGCGAAGCCGCTCAGCGCGTCCGTCGAGGAGCGCGTGGTCCCCGGCGAGGGCCAGCCCTCGAAGGTCACGACGGGCGGGGCGCCGCCGGCCTCGGCGAGGGTGTACTGGAAGCTCGGTGCCGCCGGGATCAGCCGCACGGTGAAGGCCGGCGCGCGGCGCATGAGGGCCGCGAGCGCCGCGACGTGCGCCCGGCGCCAGCCGGCCTCCGCCGGCGTCGCCGCTGCGCGGGCGTAGTCTCGCAGG
>NZ_RCVQ01000023.1 GCF_016107285.1 Roseomonas sp. KE0001
CACCTCGGACTCGCCCTCGGTCACCTCGCCGTCGGCCGAGACGCGATCGCCCGGGCGGACCAGGACGAGGTCGCCGACCTTCAGGCTGGCGGCGGGCACCTCCCGCGCCGTGCCATCCTCGATGCGCAGCGCAGTCCTCGGCACCAGGGCGCCGAGCGCCTCGATGCCAGCGCGCGCCCGTCCGGCCGCCATGCCCTCGAGCAGCTCGCCGACGGTGAACAGGAACACCACCACGGCCGCCTCGGAGGTCGCTCCGATGGCGATGGCGCCGACCGTCGCGATCGACATCAGCATCTCGATGCTGAAGGGCGACCCGGCGCGTGCCGCGGCGATGGCCTTGCGGCCGAAGTAGACAAGGCCGAGCAGGGCGGCGGGCAGGTAAACCCAGTGGTCCAGGGCCGGGACAGCGAGCGAGACGGCAAACCCGGCCACCATGAGGACGCCGATTACCGCGGCGAGCCGCGCCTTTTTCCCCTTCCACCATGGCTGGCGCGGACGAACGAGCGCCACGTCGGCGGCGGCGCCAAGCTCGCCCGCGACCACCCGCGGCGCCTCGACGGGGGCGACGCCGTAGCCGAGCTTGCGGATCTGCTCCTCCACGGCCGAGCGCGGCGTGGCTGCCTCGTCCAGCCGGAAGGCCAGCACCTGGCGGTGGTAGTTGATCCGGATGTCCCCGGCGCCTTCGAAACGGCCGACAGCCGTCTCGATCTTGGAGGCGCAGGAGGGACAATCCATGCCCTCCACGTGGTACCGCAGGGCCGCCCTGGATCCAGGATCGCGTGTAGCCGTTCCGCCGTCAGCCATGGCTGTTGTCCTGCTCCCTAGGTCACGCCAGAGGCGCCACACCGTAACCGAGACCGCGGATCTTCTCTTCGAGCGCCGTGCGGGGCGTGGTGGCCTCATCAAGCCGCAGCTCAAGGACCTGCGTCTTGTAATTGGCCTGGATGTCCTGGGCGCCGCCGAGCTGCTCGACGGCGTCCTCGATCTTCAGGGCGCAGCCAGAGCAATCCATGCCCTCGACCAGGTAACGCAGCTCCACCGGGGCCGCCGTGCCTTCGTGCATCGTCATCGATCGCCTTCCCCTTTCAAGCATCCACGCGGGTCGCAGCGGGATGGAAGGCCGCCGATATGGACCCTGTAGCCACTACAGGGTCAATACCGTGGTTGCCTGGAAGACGTTCAAGGTCGACGAGCTTGGCCGGGCAGCGACATGGAGGTCGAGACCAGCAGGCGCTCGCGTGGGCGTAACGAGCACACGGCCATCGCTGCCTTCGGCCAACAGGTAGGGCAGCCCGCGCTCGGTTGTGGCGGCCCGGCGCTGCCGCATCTCCTCAGTAGTCGGCGGCTCCGTCTCGAAGGTGGCGGTGCCGTGCAGGACGGGGTGCCGGTAAATGGCGGCAACGGCGTCCATGTCGGCATCCATGGCAGGCCGAACGGTGACTTCGGGACGCTGCTTGGCGAGAGCGGCTGTGTTCGGCTCAGGCATGGGTGAAAGGTTCCTGTGGCTGGTCGAGAGCACCTGGTCTGCGAAGCGCTTCAGTTGGTTGCCCCTTCACGGTCGCTCGCTGAGCCTTGCACGAGCTGGAGGAAAACGTTCTCCAGGTCCGGCTGCTTCGTGGTCACGCCCGTGATACGCAGCCCTGCGGCACGGATGGCGGCGAGCATTCCATCGACATTGCCGCTCGCCTGCCCGTAGCGGAACACCAGCCTTGTTGGGCTGGCCAGCACAGGACTGAAGGCACCGAGCGCATCGGGGAGAGCGCTGACCGGCGGCGAGACGTCGACGACGAGTTCCTGGTCCTCCACGCGCCGGAACAGGGCGTCTGTGGTGTCATGGGCAACGACCTGTCCGTCGGCCAGAACGGCGATCTGATCGCACAGCGCCTCCGCCTCCTGGAGGTAATGGGTCGTGAGCAGGACGGTGGTGCCCTGGCGATTGAGCAGCCGGACGTAATCCCAAAGCTGCTGGCGCAGAGCCACGTCCACGCCCGCCGTGGGTTCGTCGAGCACGAGGACGGGCGGACTGTGGACCAGCGCCTTGCCCACCATGAGCCGCCGTCGCATGCCGCCGGAAAGGCTGCGCGCGGGAGCCGTGGCCTTGTCCGCCAGTCCCAGAACCTCGAGGAGCTCGTCGGTGCGTCGGGCCGCCTTTGGGATACCGAACAACCCGGCCTGGAGTTCGAGCGCGGCCTGGGCGGGGAAGTAGGGGTCCAGGGTGAGTTCCTGCGGCACGACGCCGATCGCGGCCCGTGCCGCCCGTGGCGCCTCGTCGATGTCGATGTCCCAGACCCGTGCCGTCCCGGCCGATTTCGTCACCAGCCCGGCCAGGATGTTGATGAGGGTCGACTTCCCGGCGCCGTTCGGGCCGAGCAGGCCGAAGATGCTACCTCGGGGGATGGTCAGGTTCACCCCCTTGAGGGCGTGCTTGGCGGCCCGGCCGCCTGTACCTGGATAGACCTTCTGGAGGCCCTCCACCACGATGGCCGCCGCAGGTTGGCCGTGCTCAGTCATCGCGGGCCTCGTCCTCGACGTCGGCTGGGTCACTGGCGCAGCCGCCAGCCCGACGCGAGTAGCCGATGGCACAGGACGCCGAGCAGGCCATTGGAGACCAGTACCACGAGAATTCCAACGAGCGGTGATGCTTCCGAATGGCCCGTGACGCCGTGCCGGAAGCCGTCCACGATGTAGAAGACGGGATCGGCATAGGCGATCGAGCGGAATGGCTCGGACAGACTGCTGACGGCATAGAAGGTGCCGGACAGCAGCGTCAGCGGCGCGATGACGAAGTTCGTCACGGCGGCCTGGTGGTCCATCTTCTGGGCCCACAACCCGCCCAGAACGCCCAGCAGTGCGAACAGCAGGGAGCCGCCGACGGCGTAGAACAGGCAGAGGGCGAGGTTCGCGAGCGGCAGGGGCACGAAGAGCGCGGCGGCCAGGGCGGTCAGCGCGCCTACCAGGACGCCTCGTGTGACACCCCCAAGCGCCATGCCGGTCAGGAACTCCCCGGGCCCGAGCGGCGCCAGCAGGAGGTCGACGATGTTGCCTTGGACTTTCGCGACAAGGAGAGACGACGAGGTGTTGGCGAAGGCGTTCTGCAAGACCGCCATCATGATGAGGCCCGGGGTGACGAAGACCAGGTAAGGAACGCCACCCGGCTCCGGTGCATGGCGGCCAAGCGCCACACCGAAGACGGCCAGGAAGAGCAGCGTGCTGACCACGGGGCCGCCGACCGTCTGAGCTGCGACCGCGAGGAATCTCTGGACCTCGCGCCGATAGAGAGTGGCCACCCCTATCCAGTTCACTCCACAGCCAAGCCGCGTAGCCGACAAACCACTCTCCATCACCGCGTGTGACCTGGCAGCCTGCATCTTACTTCCGTGGGAAGGTCAAGGCGCCTGCCGGGCGTCGCGGCGCTGCCGCCGGAGCGCATACGGCACGAGCGCCAGCACCATCAGGATGTTCAGGACGGCGGTAGCGCACAGCACGGCCAGCGTGGTGGAGGCGCCAAAGCTGTCCAGCAGCCAGGCGCCCAGGAAGGGTGAGGCGGCCTGCGCGATGAGGGTCGGCATCGCGATCTTCCCCATCAGCACCGCGTAGCCCTCCTTGCCGAACAGGGCCAAGGGCACCGTGCCGCGGGCAATGGAGCGGATGCCGCTGCCCATGCCGTACATGACGATGCCCGCCGCCGCGACGCCCGGCGCGCCCACCAGCATGCCCAGGCCGACCGCAACCAGCACCGCCGAGGCGACCAGACTCCAGATGGGATGAGCCTTCCTGCCGAAGAGCATCTCCAGCACGCGGGCACCGACCTGGGCCGGGCCGATCAGCGTGCCCAGGGCGACGGCGGCGGCCAGGGCCAGCCCTTGCGACTGCAGCAGCGTCAGCAGGTGGACGGAGACCACGGTCATGATGACCGCCGCCAGTTTGAACCCCGCTGCCAGGATGACGAAGGCGTGGCGCTGGCTGGCCTGCACGTGGCCCGGCGCTCCGGCCGCCTTGGCCACGGATGCCGGAGCGGGCTTGGCCGCCTCGCGTGGGACGCCGAACAGGTAGAGCGGCAGCACGATGGCCAGGTGGATGGCAGCGTAGGTCAGGCAGGCGCCGCGCCAGCCCAGGTGGTCAACCAGGAAGGCGCTGAGCGGCCAGCAGACGGTGCTGGCGAAGCCGCCGAACAGGGCCACGTGGGTGATGGCCGGGCGCGCGTGCTCGCCGTAGAGCCGACCCAGCGTCGAGAAGGCCGGGTCGTAGAGACCGGCGCCCATGGCCAGCCCGAGGACGATCCAGGCCAGCACGAAGACCGGCAGGCTCGGCGCCAGCCCGAGCAGCAGCAGGCCCGCGGAGAGCAGGACGGCGCTCGCCGCCAGCACGGGGCGGCCGCCGCGCCGGTCGATGAGGTGGCCGATGCGCGGGGACACCAGGCCGGAGACCAGCATGCCGATGGACAGGGCGCCCATGATCCAGGTCAGCGGCCAGCCCGTGTCCGCGGCGATCGGCCCGGCGAGGACGGCCAGCAGGTAGTAGGAGGAACCCCAGGCGAGGATCTGGGCGACGCCGATGGCGGACACGACCGTCAGCCGGTTCCGGCGCGTCGCGGCGTCGGCGGGGACGGCGTGCCCCGGCAGCGCGGCCTGGCTCATTCGGCTGGCTCGGCCGGAGTGGCCACCTTCTGGGTCGCGGTGCCGCAGCACGGCGTCGCCGCGTCCAGCTCAGGCTTGGGAGCGCAGCAGGCGCCCTGGGGCGTCGTGGGCGTGCAGCAGGACGCCGCCTCGGCGTCGGTGGGCAGCACGCGACTGCTGCTGCAGACACCCGTCTGCGGCAGGTCGAGTTCCACCCGGCGCGCCGCCTCCAGGTCGCCCGCCAGGAAGGCGGCGATGGAGCGCACCTGCTCATAGCCGGTCGCCAGCAGGAAGGTGGGCGCCCGGCCGTAGCTGGCCATCCCGGCAAGGAAAAGCCCGCTGTCCGGCTGCTGGAGTTCAAAGGCGCCGTGCGGGCGCACGGTGCCGCAGGAGTGCAGGTTGGGGTCGATCAGCGGCGCCAGCACGCGCGGGCATTCCAGCGCCGGGTCCAGGTCGAGGCGCACCTCGCCGAGGATGCCGAGGTCGGGGCGCAGGCCGGTGGCCACCACCATCTCGTCGGCGTCCACCATCCTGCCCTCGAGGCTCATGACCTGCAGGGAACCGTCGGCGCCACGGCGGACCTCGTCCACGGAGAAGGGCGCGAGGAGCTTCACGGCTCCGGTCTTCACCAGGTGACGCAGCCGCTGGCCCAGGGCGCCGCGCTCCGGCAACTGGTCGGCCGCGCCGCCGCCGTAGACCCGCGTCAGGTCGGCGCTGCGGGCCGCCCACAGGATGGTCGTGCCCGGCGCCTGCCCGGCCAGGATGGCGAGGTCGATCAGGGTGCCGACGGCCGAATGGCCGGAGCCGACGACGAGGACGCGCTGGCCCGCGTAGCGGCCGCGCTCGGCGCCCAGCGCGTCCGGCATGCCGTAGCGGATGCGGTCGGCCGCCTGGCGCTCGCCGATGGCGGGGAGGCCGGAGGCGCCTGCCGGGTTCGGATGCCCCCAGGTGCCGGTGGCGACGATGACCGCCCGCGCCAGCATCCGGCTCTCCCGGCCATCGGCCTGGAACCGGACCTCGAAGGGCTGCCGCTCGCGACCGGCGTCACGCACCTTGCCTGCCCGCGACCGCGCCACGCCGATGACCCGCGTGTCCAGGCGCAGGGTGGCGGCGATCTCCGACAGGGCGGCCAGAGGCGCCAGGTAGTCCCCCACCAAATCGCGGCCGGTCGGGAAGGCTTCGGCATCCGGAGCCCTCCACCAGTGCCGCTCCAGGAGCGCGCGGCAGGCGCGGTCCACGTTGTACCGGCAGGGGGAGAAGGCGTGGACGTGGCCCCAGCCGAGTGGCGCCGTGCCGACCGAGGGCCCGGCCTCGAACACCACCGGCTCGAGGCCGCGCGCGAGCAGGTGCGCCGCGGCGGCCAGGCCCACCGGGCCGCCGCCGATGACGGCGACGGGCAGCGGGTCAGGGTTCGTGAAGCCCTCAGCGGCCCTGTTCTGAGGGCCCGGCTTGCCGGAGCAGCAGGAGCTCATCTGACGTTTCCTTCGGTATGCCTCGGTGGGCGATGTATCCGGTCAAGCCAAAGGTCAGCATTGGCAGGCGCCCTTGGCCTTGCTGCGGGCCGATGCGGCGCGGTCGGTCTCGGTCAGGGTGGCCGTAGCGTCCATCCAGGCTTCCAGGCCGACCTTGAAGGCCTTTCGGCCCTTGTCAGTCAGGGTGTAGACCTTGCGCTCGCGGCCGGAGACCACCTCGGCCTCGGAGGTGACGTAGCCGCCCTGCTCGAACTCGCGCAGTGTCGGGTAGAGGGCGCCCTCGGACGGTGAGCAGCAGCCGTTGGTGGTCCGTTCCACGGCGCGCGCGATGTCGTAGCCGTGCGCCGGGCCATCGTGCAGCACCTGGAGGACGAAGAAACGGCTGAGCGCCATCTTGATGGTCCCAGCCCAGTAGGCCCGGTCCGTGAAGTCCGGGGCGGGACGGGCGACGGCGCGGAGGGCAGGTTCCTTCGACATGGCGAAACGCTATACCTTGGAGGGCGAGGTATCAAGGTGGCTCATTGGCCCCCGTCGAGCCTGGCTCCGCCATTGGCTGGCCTGTTGAGCTATGTCCGGTCGTGGGAAGCTGCTCGCGTTGGGCAATCGGCTGCTTTGGGCTGAGCTGACACCTCGCTGACCGGCTTCTGGACAGCGGCGACGACAGGTAGGGTGCCTAGGGCGCGGGGCAGGAATCCACGCCTGCGGGAGACAGGCGATGTGCGATCTCTACTCCATGATCAGCAACCAGCGGGCCATCCTGAAGCTGACCAGCGCCACGCGGGATCGCACCGGAAACCTCCCTCCCCTGCCCGCCATCTACCCCGACAGCATGGCGCCCGTCGTGCGGCAGGCGGAGGACGGCGAGCGGG
The DNA here is from genome assembly GCF_016107285.1 of Roseomonas sp. KE0001. Lineage (GTDB taxonomy): Bacteria > Pseudomonadota > Alphaproteobacteria > Acetobacterales > Acetobacteraceae > Pseudoroseomonas. The sequence goes on from NZ_RCVQ01000023.1 coordinate 6,958, forward strand.
AGCTGACCATGATGCGCTGGGGCATGCCGGGCCCGGAGCAGTACGGCGGCCATCCCGTGACCAACATCCGCAACACCCGTAGCCCGCACTGGCGCCGCTGGCTCGGCCCGGCGCACCGTTGCCTGGTGCCGGTGACATCCTTCTCCGAGTGGGAGGACACCAAGCCCAGGAAGACGCCGGTGTGGTTCGCGCTGTCCGAGGAGCGGCCGCCGTTCGCCTTCGCAGGCATCTGGACCACCTGGACCGGCACCCGCGGCCCCAAGTCGAACCCGGTCGAGGGCGAGCACGAGCTCTAAGGCTTCCTGACCTGCGACCCCAACGAGACGGTGGGCGCCATCCACCCCAAGGCGATGCCGGTGCTGCTGACGACCCCGGACGAGATGGACACCTGGCTAGAGGCGCCGTGGGAGGTCGCCCGCGAGCTGCAGCGCCCGCTGCCGGACGAGGACATGCTCATCGTGTCGAAGGGCAACCGGAAGGACCCGAACTGAGGACTAAGCCAAATACCAGCGCCTTAGACATCAACCGAAAGTTGTAACGCAAGCGCAAGTAAGCAATTATGTCACCCATTAGGCCAGCTCGGGGGACGGCGTGCAGATCCAGAGAGTTTGCATTAGGAACTACCGTTCCATCCGGGAATTGGATTTCTACCCCGGAAAACTCACCGCCCTGATAGGCCCGAACAACTCCGGCAAGACCAACATCCTGTCGGCTCTGGACTTCCTTTTGGGCGGCAAATGGCCGTCTGCTAACGGTCTGATGGATTCTGACTTCTTCGGAAAATCACGGCGCGGCGGCATGCAAGTTGGGGTTCAGTTCCGGCCCAATCCAAAGAATGTTGACTGGTTGTTTTACGAGTACGTCCACGGGGAACCCCGTGCCACTGGCGCCAGGTACACCACCACTTCCAACTCGACGCCTACCTTCCTGAGTAATGAGGTTAGAGCAGCCTTTCCGCTGGTCTACCTAGGCCGCGTGGACGAACCTGATCCATAAGCGGATGCAGCCGAGCAGGGCGAAGCCGAGAAAGCTGGAAGCGGTGTGGTCGTAGCGGGTGGCCACGCGGCGGCAGTTCTTGAGACGGTTGATGAAGCACTCGATGCGGGAACGCAGGGCGTAGAGGCGTCGGTTGACGCTGTGCTGCACCTTGCGGCTCCGCTTGGTCGGGATCTCCGGCTGGGCCCCCCGGTCGCGCGCATCCTGCCGCAGGCGGTCACTGTCGTAGCCCCTGTCACCGAGCAGCACGCCGGGATCGCTGTCGCGCTCGGCCATGAGGTCGTCATAGGCGATTAGGTCGTGGGCCTCGCCGGGCGTCAGCACGACGCTGATGGGCAGGCCATCGGCATTGGCACGCAGGTGGAGCTTGGTCGAGAAGCCGCCGCGCGAGCGGCCGAGAGCCTGACTTTGGGTCCCCCCCTTCCTCCGGCAGCGCAGTGGTGCGCCCGGATGATGGTGCTGTCGATCATCTGGAGCATGTCGGCCTCGCCGCCGCTGTCGGCGAGCGCCTGCAACAGCACGTCCCAGATGCCGGAGGTGGTCCAGCGCCGGAACTGGCGGTGGACCGAGTTCCACTTCCCGAGTTCCTCGGGCAGGTCACGCCACGGCGCGCCGGTTCGGGTGATCCAGAAGATGCCGTCCAGCGTGCGCCGGTGGTCCTTCGGTGGGCGGCCGCCGCGGGCCGACTGCTCCGTCAGGAACGGGGCGAAGATCGCCCACTCCGCATCCGTCAAACGATCCCGAACCAAGGCCGACCTCCTCTCCAGAGGTCAGCCTCGAATCACGTCATCCGCCTCGGGGGAATCCCCCCTGTGCCGGTTCGTCCACGCGGCCTAGATGCGGATCGCAACTACGACCGACAGTTTGGCACCTCCCAGTGGTCCCTTTGGGGACAAGCCATCCGGCACCTCAATGACCATTACAAGTCCCAAGTTCCCCTCGATCAGCAGGAGCAGGCCAAGCAGA
>NZ_RCVQ01000024.1 GCF_016107285.1 Roseomonas sp. KE0001
GCCAGCGGGGGGTGCCGCTATCGGCCTAGCGACGTCGACGCGGAGTTCGCGAATGGGGTGTTTTGGCTGAGGGATCCGCGCCGTCTCCTTTACCTTTCCTGCCAGCGGGCGTCTTCGGTGCTCGCGCTTTGATTTCTTTAAGCTCACCTGGGCTCTGCCGGGGTTGATTCGCCGGCACGGGATGACCCTGAGGGCTTCGTATGGCTGTCGGCGCCCACAGCGCCGCTGGTCCGCCCGCATCATAGCTGGCAATGGCCTGATCCAGCTTGCGCGTGATGGTGTCCTGGTCGGGTTCGGCATGCACCGGTCCGCCGGGCTTTGGAAGGTGCATCTGGTGCACCGGATTCCAGCCATAGTCACGCTGCACCCGGACTCGCCGGTCATCCACCGCGCTGAGCATCACCTCGTCCAGCGCCGCGCTGTAGGATAGGCGGCCTTCCGCCACCTGCGGCGCCACCAGCCGCAGGGTCAGGGCTTCCAGGCTGATCCTGGGCCGCGATCGCGGCGCGGCCCCGAGACGCTCCGCCGCCCGGCCCTGCACCTCCAGGTTCAGGCTCATCTGTTGCACCACGGGTGCGAGGGCCTCGGCCTGCCGGTTCTCCTGTGCCCTTTGCGCGAGGCGCGTTTCCGGCAGTGCCGCCTGTTGCCGCGTCTGCCGCCGCCGCATGCCCTCCTGAAAGGTGTCGCGCGCCTTCTGCGACAATTCCTGGAACCGGCGCAGCAGGGCCAGTGCGCTGTCCTTCACCGGCGCGCGGCCGAAGTTTCGCTCCACATTGGCCCAGGCCGCGTCCAGCGCCGCCTGGCCCGTGAGCTTCGGGGCGTTCACCGGCCGGCGGTTCTCGACCTCGCGCGCCTCGGCGCCCAGGCTGCCGACGATGTGGCTGGCCACGCGATGCCGGCTGGCGCCGACATGGGCGGCGTAGAGGGTGACGCCGCGGCTGCCCGCCGGCATGGCCAGGATGTGCTCGTCGCTGGTGATCCCCTGGGCGGTGTTGATCGTCAGCACATCGCCATAGCTCAGCCGGATCTGCCCGCTGCGCCGGTCGCGAAAGCCCTTCCAGGGCACAAAGCCCTCCTTGCCCTCGCGTGTGGCCAGAATGAGCCCGTCCTGCCGCACCTCACGCACGGTGAGGACGGAGCCGTTCTCGCCCATCATGGTGTCGCGCCCGGCGCCGGCGCGGCTGGTGCGCTGGAACAGCCGCACGCGGTCCCCTTCGGCCAGCGGCAGGGCATAGCGGGCGCCAGTGGCATCGCTGGCCTCGATCGTCAGCCGGTCCGGACCAAGCTGGCCTGAGGCCCGGCGCACCTTGCGGATGGCGCGGCTGACCGCCAGCGCGTCCTGGTTGGTCGGCGCCGACACCGTGACGCTGTAGCGCGGATCCTGCTGGTTGGCCGCCACGCGCTCGCCCCAGAGCGCCGCGGCCCGCCGCACCGCGGCCTCGTAGCCACCCTGGACCAGTTCGGCTTGGCCCTCCTCCCGCTTGGCGGCCAGCGCCTCGCCGATCCGACCAGCGCGGAACATCCCGACGATCGCGCGCTCGCGCTCGGTCGCCTGCCGCACGGTGGACAGCACCTCCGGAATGGCTTCGGAGCCAAGGGCCTGGCGCAGCAGCGCGATGGTGGGTCCGGCCTCGATCGCCTGGCATTGCCGGTCATCGCCCACCGCCACCAGCTTGAAGCCGAGCTCGGCCTGCTGCCGCAGCAGCTGCAGCATCTGCCGAGTGCCGATCTGGCCCAGCTCGTCGAGTGCCACCACCGAGCACGGGCCGAAATCCTGGGGCCGCCGCTGCATCCGGTCCAGCAGCGGCTCCAGCGCCAGGGTGCGCGCGCCGCTGATCCCGGCCTCCTGCAGCGCATTGGCCTGCCGCCAGGCCAGCGCGGTGCCCCAGACCTCGCGCCCCTGGCCGCTCCAGCCCTCCACCAGCGGCGCCAGGATGGTGGTCTTGCCGACCCCGGCGCCGCCGATCACCACACCGAACTTGGTTCCGGCTCCCAGCGCCTCGGCGGCGCGTTGCTGCTCCTCGGTCAGGGGCGTGCCGCGCGCGGCGGCGGCTTGCGCCAGGCGGGCAGGGGAGAGGAGTGCATCCGGCTGCGCCTGCGCGGTGCGGGCCAGGGCAATCAGCTCCGCCTCCTGGTCGCGGTGCAGCGCCGTGGTGACGCGGACCCGCTCCGGCCGGCTGGAGGCACCCGGACGAAACAGCAGCGACGTCTGCTGGCCATCCTGCCGCACGCCACCCTCGGCCATGGCGCGCGTCACCCGCGACAGATCCTCCAGCGTCTCCATGCCGCCGGCGATCAGGCCACGCGCCGCCGCCAGGCGCAAATCGCTGCCGGTGACCACGGCGCGCTGCGCCAGCATCCCCTCCAGCACCGGCGCCGCCCCGGCGAGGGCGTCGTCGACTCGCTGCTGCGGACTGCGCTCCGGCGCCGGCGGCCCCATCCGCACGGCGCTGCCGGAATACTGCCAGCCGAGTTCGGCGATCTGCGCTCGCCAGGCGGCGCGGTCGGCCAGGTCGTCGCCCTTGCCAAAGCGGCCTTCCTTGATCGCGGCCTTGAGCATGGCGACCCGCTGCTCCGGGCGCATCGTCGCCCAGGCCTCGGCGCTGTAGCCGTGGCGCCGGGCCCATTCCTCGGCCGAGCGCTCGCCATTCACCGTGCGCTTGCTGAAGGCCCGGCAGATCTCCTCCGGAATAGCGGCGAGGCGCAGCGCCTGGGTGCGCTCGTCGAGTTCCACCGCCATGCCCAGGCGGCGCAGGTTCCGCCCCAGCAGTGCCTGGTAGACCGCGCCGAACTCATGCACCCGCCCGGCGATGCGGGTGGTGTCGATGCTCATGGCCCGGCCACTCTGGGTCAGCACCAGGTTCGGCACGATGGTGTGGGTGTGCAGCTGCGGATCGCCGGCCACCGGCACGCTGTAGATCTCGGTGGCCTGCACGCCCGTGGTCGGATCGGCGCGGCTGATCTCGACGGTGGGGCGACTGGTGAAGTGATCGATCGAGACAAAGCCAAGCCGCCCCGTCTCCTCGGCTTGGCCGCGGCGGCCGTGCCCGAAGGTGGCGCGGGCGACCTCCTGCTCGACATAGCCGAGCGCCTCGCGCACCGCATCCTTGTGCGCCTGGTAGATGGATTGCCGCTCCGCCTCCGTGGCCGCCGCCATCCAGGCCACGGAGACGCTCTTGGGCGCCGAGAAGGTCAGGTCGATCCAGGCGATGCGGCTGCGCTCGCTGGAACCCTCAGAGCCACCGGCCCGACTGCGGTAGACCCGCTGCTCGCGCTGATGCCCCGGCATGGCCCGGCCGTCGGCGCGCAGCCCACCCAGAATGTTGCCGAGCTCCCCGGCGGTCAGCGGCCGGCTGGCATCGATCCCCAGTGCCCTGGCCATCTCCGGCGCCATCACCGGCGAGGGGCGGGGGGTGCTGCCCAGCCCCTCAGAACGCTCCGGGTCTAAGGAACTCTCCCGACCGTAGTAGTCAGCCAGCGCCTGCTGCGCCGGATCGATCGTGCGCTCCAGCAGATGCGCGGTGTAGGCCGCCGCCTGGGCGACGCCGCCGGGCGCACCGGCCCGGAAGGTCATCATGCCGGCGGGCCTGCACCCTCCTCGGCAGGAGAGACCGGCAACTGCCGCAGCAGCGCGGTGACCGCCGCGGTGTTGCCGTACACCGCCTCCGCCAGGCGCCGCAACTCCGGGCCGAGATCGCTGGCCGGGCCCTCCGCCGAGGCCGCCTGGGACAGAAGGCGCAGCTCCTCGATGACAGTGCCGAGCAGCGGCGCCAACTCGCCGATGGCCCGCACCAGATTGTCCTGGCCGGCCTCCAGGGCGCTCACCTGGTCCCGCAGCGCCCCCAGTTCCTGGCTCAGTCGTGTCGCGTCCATGTCCGCTTTCGTCCCGCTCCTGTCCCAGCACTGCCAGCGGCGGTGCAATGGTCTGTGGGAATTCTGCTGCTCAGATCTATTCCCGCTTGGGTAGCGTCTGTGTCCCGCCTGCACAACCGCTCTGTTGATCGTCGTCCGCCAGTCCGAACGCGCAACTGTCCCACGTGTGTCCCTTGGCAGAATCTACAACCGTAGGTATGATTCGGGAGATGTTGCAGAGTTGTCGGCCGTGACCGATCCCATCCTGGCGCGGATCCAGGCTGCCCGAGCGGACGGGCCTCGCCGCTCCCCCTTGGCGAACTGGCTGCTGCGCCATCGGGAGGCGTTCGCCCGTATCCTCCGGGACGGCGGCGCGAACTGGGAGCGCTTTGGGGCGGTGTTCGTCGAGGAGGGGCTGCTGCCGCGCCCGGAGCATTTCGATGCGCCGGGGCCGGAGGGGCGCAAGGCGCGCCGCCGGGTGGCGGAAACCGCGCGCAAGGCCTGGGCGCGGGCCCAGCGCGAGCGCGGTGCGGTTGTGGCAGTCCCTGTCTCGCAGCCGGTTGCCCAACCGCCGGCGCCGGTGGCCACGCCGGCCGGCCCGGCCTCGGGGGAAAGCCCGAGCAAGGCTCAGGATCGGCTGGCGCGGCTCCGACGGCAGACCCTCGACCGCAGTGGAAGGAAAGCATGAAATGGTGACGCGCAAGACCGCTGTGGCGATCTCCACCCCCGCTCTGGACCCTGTGCCCGAGACGCAGCCCAGGCTGGTGGTGCGTCTGGGCCGCGGCCGGACTGGCGGCACCACCGGGCTGGACTGGATGGTGCAGCGGGCGCGTCGGGAAGGACGAGATCCGATCATCGCCGATGCGGCCCGCAACCCGACCTTGTCGCGGCTCTACCCGGGCGAGGCCTTGGTGCCGTCCTCCACCGATGTGGTGGAGGTCAAGGACTGGCTGACCTCGGTGCTGGACCGCATGCTGACCGAGCGGCGCTCGGCGGTGCTGGATCTCGGCGGCGGCCAGGACAGCACGCTGGCCGAGTATGTGCGCGACCTGGACCTGCTGGCCTTTTGCCAGGATGTCGGCGTGCTGCCGGTGGCCGCGTACTTCCTGGGGCCGGAAGCGGACGACTTCGCCCATGCGCAGGCGATCTGGCGCGAAGGCTACTTCAACACGCCGCAGACGCTGCTGGTGCTGAATGAAGGGGTGCTGAAGCGCGGCCAGAACCCGGCCGGCGCCTTCCAGGGCATCCAGGCCAACCCGGACTTCGTCGCCTGGGTCGAGGCCGGGGCGATCCCGGTCTATATGCGCTCGCTGGCCCCGCTGGAGACGATGCGGGAGCTGGGACTGAGTTTCGGCGCGGCCATGGCAGACTGTCCGGGCCGGGAAGATCAGAAGCTTGGTCCCACCCGCGCCTGGCAGGTGAAGAGCTGGAACGCGGCGCTGGAGAACGAGGTGCGGGAGGTTGGCGCCTGGCTGCCGTGAGGCGGGAGGAGGAAGGCCGAGCATCGCCGGCGGGAGACCAGCAGCCGACCAGCAGCAGTTTGGTGGCCGAGGTTGAGCAGGCCTGCGCGCGGATGGGCATGGAGCCGGAGGAGCCGCTGCGGCTGCTGCTGACCAGTTCGGCGCGGGCGCAGGACCAGCTGCAGCGGGAGATGGGCGGCATCGGCCAGGAGGCCGCGCTGCGGGCGGCGGAGGCGGCGCAGCGCGAGGTGCGGGAGGGCATGCGCCGGGCGGCTCAGGAGCTCAGTCTGACGCGTAAGGTGCTGTACGGTGCGGTGCCGATGCTGGCGCTGCTGGTGGGGTTTGTCGCCGGGTGGCGCATGCCGGTGCAGACCGCGTTCGGGCCAATGTCCCGCGAGGCGGTGGCTGTGTTCCGGAGCAATGACCTGGACGCGGCCTACCAGGCCTGCGTCGATCAGCCGCCGCAGCGGGGCCGGCGCTGGTGTCAGCTGCCGCTCTGGCGGGAGGGGGGGACGCCGGGCCAAAGCTGAGGGCACCCGAAGTTCATCACGCCGACCCGGGAGACGCCTTGTCCCGGCGGGGGCACGGAGCGCAGGTTGGAACCATGTTCCTGGTCTCTGACACTGACGCCGCCGCCATCCGCGCTGCCTTGCAGGAAGGCGGTGAGCTGTCAGCCGCCGTTGAGCTGCGGCGGCGGTTCCGTGGCATTGATAGCAATGCCCAGGCCCGCCGCCTTGCGCGGATCATCGCCGGGTGGACGGGTCCGGAGCGGCCGGGGGCGACGGACGCAACCGCGCGCGAGATCAGCGAAGGAGCGGGACCGGGCGAGGGTGGATCCGCGGTGTCGGTTAGGCTCTGAAACTGCGAGGAATATCGCCGCATGCATCATCGAGATTCGTCGCGGCGCTCAAGGGGGCTCTGGCCCTGCCCTGTTCCCCACAGCTAAGTGCCCTTTGTCATCCGCGGGTCATACGTCCACAGCCTAACCTTCTTCGCCTTGATGCGGTCCGCCGCCTCATGCTGCGGATTGATGAGCACGTTTGTCTCCTCGGGTACAATGACCGACGGAACAACGAGGATGGCTGACCGCTGGCTACGAAGCCAGCCGCTGCCGAACGCAATGCTTGTGCGGCTTGCCGGGCGGGCATCCCAGCCCACGGGTAGGGCGCTGGCGGCATGCTCTTCGCGGGCCTTCCAGACGTCATCCGGAATGCTGATCTCAACGAGATAACGATTCAGGGGGAGGCCGCCCTCATTGAGGTGCACGATGGTTTCGAGGCAGGCGAGAGCCCGGCTCTCGGCAGCGTAGGTCAGCGGAATACCCGCTTCATTCCAGCGGCCTCCGGTGAGCTTCGCTCCGATGCCCGAGAGATCGTCGGCCTCGTAAGTCGGCGCATCGGTGGCAATCCGCCAGACTAGCCGTGTCACGCGTACGTGCCACTCTGCATGCGGGCTAGCATGCTGGAGACCAGGGCTTGGCCTTCCATGGTGTCCAAGAAGTCCAGGGGCTTGGCGCCACCGAGAGCCGGCAGGGGTTCACTGAGCCAACGTGACACCCATTCGGCAGCATCGAAGCCCTCTGAATTGCCAGATTCCTCGACCATGGCCTGCACTTGGCCAACCAGCCTGGCCATCCCCAGGACGCGCTCACTTTCCGCTGGCGGAAGCCGATCGGCGCCCTTGGCCTTGCGGTTCATCGTGGCAGGAGAGAGGGCAAGCGCTTTCATCGCCGTTGTCTGCGACAGATGAAGGTCCGCGAGGATCTCCTTGGCCTCGGCTGCGAGAAGGCCAGATTTGATCGCTCTAATGCGCTTCAGGGGCTCCGCACGATAAAGTCCAGTGTAGATCCGCCATGTTTTTCCGGTACCCGTCGACACCTTAACTTCAAGGAGCTCGCGCAAGGTCTGATGGGTGCCCTGTGCCTTAGGACGGCGCGCCTTCGGGCGGTCTGCAATCGCTGCCGATGTCATCTCAATGGCTCCATTTGAGCAAACCATATGCTCAAATGGGCGCGCATGCCATCTATTTCCACCCCTTCTCCCATCCTCTGCCATTTCCTCCTTGCCTCCTTCAGTCCAGCTCGGCGTCGTCCGGGGACGGCCGATTGGGGCCCTTCCATGCACCTGTGGGCAGTACAACGAGCAGTTGAGGGATGGCACGCGAGAGAACAATTCCCGAACCCATGCGGGGCTGCTCATCTGAGCGGGAGCGGTAGCTGAGACAAGCGCCGAGGCGAACACCATGGACGTCACCGGAGTAGGCTGCAGCATCACCCGCTCTCCTGCATCGACGCTGTTGGGTCCCTGGGTTCGTCCGTCTGGGCCTGGTTCCAGGCCACCTGCGGTCCGGCTGCTGCCGCCGCAGTCGCACGTTAGCTATTCTCGAGCTTCCGGGGCTGGCGGCATGCGGCTGATCAGCGAGCGGCCAGGCTGTGATGCCTCAAAGGCCGGTGTGTGAGCAAGGCGTCGGCAGAAGCGGCCAAGAGCCCTGACTGTGATAACGGATAATGAAATTTATGTAAAATCTTTAGATCGTGCTTGGCGGTGAATTATTCGATGGGCCCCTCAGGGGCAGCGTCGGCGGGTTGGCTGAAGTCGAGCCCCTCATAGAGTTCCGCAATCGGAACGTCGATGCCGATCTCCGGCATGTGGAGGACGGCATCCTCCTTCAGGATATGGCCGACCCAGTCATCGCCGGCGCGGGAAAACACCGTGGCGCCGATGCGATCCTGCTCCAACATGATGTAACGCTGGATAGAAGGCGTGGCGGCGTATTCATGGTTCTTGGTGATGCGGTCGATGCTGGCCGTGCTGTTGCTCAGCACCTCGAAGATCACCACTGGATCCCGGACCACGGTGCGGCGAGGATCTGGCGAGGAACACAAGACGAAGCCGTCCGGGTACCGGATGCTTCCGGCCACTTCGACCTTCAGATCGCTGCCATGGAACCGACAGGGTTTACCGCGCAGGCGTCCACCGACGGAGATGGCGAGGTTTGCCTGCAGGGTCGAATGCGCCTCGGTACCGCCGGTCATTGCGACCGGATGGAAGCCGTCAAATTCGAAGCGCTGTCCCTGACCTTCCTCCCAGATGAGGAACTCCTGCAGGCTCATGGGCTTGCGGAAGGCAACGTTCATGCGACCGAGCTTAGCATGGGCTGACACGGTGAAATCCAGAATTTCTGATGTAGTCCTCACCCCTGGCGTAGAAGATATCAAGCTTGTCAGGAGCCCAGCCATTTTCTGAAGCAAGCCTGCCCATGCGGAGGAGTAGGTCCGACTTGGACATTGTCGCGGTCCATGACCCGTTCCATAGGAATGGTCTTTCTCAGGATGTCGGGCACCTTCCGTACCTTTCCGCGCGCTACGGTGTGAAGCCTGGCTGAGCGGTAATGGCAGGGGCTTCGATGCGCTCCGACATCCTTCCTGAGTTGGCAGTAGGCGC
>NZ_RCVQ01000025.1 GCF_016107285.1 Roseomonas sp. KE0001
TCCCCGAGACGTTGCACGCGTGATGCAAAAGGCGTGAATGGCCGTCAGCCTCCGCTGGCAATGTCGCGCGGAGATCTTCGGTGCCGGAAGGGCGGTCGAGCGCCGCCGCGTTGCAGGTCTTGGGTGGGGGCGGGCCCGGGAGGGGCGAAGCCTCTCCCGAAGGTGCCGAAGCAGCCTGTCAGCCCTCCGGCCGAAGATTGAGGGCGCGGATCACCTCACCGAGCCCCTCGCGTTGCCGGCCGATCAGGGCGGCGAAGTCCGCCGGACCGCCGCCGGCCGGAAACGACCCGGTGCCGATCAACCTTTCCTGCAGATCGGGTTGGCGCAGCGCCCCGTCCGCCGCCGCCGCCAGCAAGGCCACCAGGCGCGGCGGCGTTTGCTCGTGCGCCATTAGCCCGTAGGACACAGCCTGGTCGAATCCGGGCAGGGTTTCCGCCACGGCCGGAACCGCTGGCAGGGCCGGGAAGCGCCGCGCCGTGGTCACCGCCAGCAGGCGGGCGCCGCTGGCCGCCGTGTCCGTATCCACTCCTGACCACCGACCGAACAACAGATCGATGCGGCCCGCCATCAGGTCAGGCAGGGCCGCCGCGGTGCCGGCATAGGGGATGTGCCGCATCCGGATGCCGGCGTGGCGCTGCAGCAGCTGCGAGATCAGGTAGTGCGCGCTGGTGGTGTTGTTGGCGCCGTAGGTCAGCCCGTCCGGCCGGGCGCGGGCCAGGGCAATCACCGTCGCCAGACCGGCCCCGCCCGGACCAGGCCGGTCCGACCCTGGCCCGCCGAGGCCGGGCTGGGCAAAGATCACCAGCGGGCCGCTGCCGAGCTGCACGACCGGCGCCAGCCGCTCCATCGGGTCTACGGTTCCCGGCGGCGTCAGGTGGGACTGGTCCATGCCCATGGCCGCCACACCCGGCGGCGCCGTCGGGTGGATGAAGACCGGCAGGGCGCGGTCGTCGATGGCGCGCCAGACGGGGGCGAAGAGCGGGTCGGTCAGCGGCTGGCCGGCGATGTTGCCCAGCACCACCCCCCCGAGGCACCCTGCGACAGGGACCTCTGCAGCTCGGCCACCGCCAGCTCGGGGAATTGCCAGGGCAGCGAGGCGAACCAGCGGATGCGGTCGGGGTGGCGGCTCTGCGCCTCGGCCATGGCGTCGCTGTTGTCGCGCGCCGCGGCCAGGCTGATCTCGCCGCTGCCGGAGAACACGTTGGGGCAAGTGAGCGAGACGATCGCCACATCCACCCCGGCTTCATCCATGCGGCGGATTCGCAGGTCGTCATCGCTCATGGCCGGGGTGGGCGTCATGAAAGGCGTGCCGTCCTTGAAGATGCACATCTTCCCGGAAGCCGGGTTGGGCTGGTAGGCCAGATGCGGCCCGCCATGCTGCGCCAGCATCTCCAGCCAGCGCGGCGAGAACATGTGGGTGTGGACGTCGATGACGGGGCTGGCCATGGGCGGAACTCCTCCTGCCGCCGCCTCGGATGGGCGGCGTTGCGGCCCATCATGCGCGCCCGCCCGGGCAGCAGAAGAAGCATGTGGCGCAGGGGGCGTGCACCGCCCGCGCACGCTCAGCCGATCAGAAGATGGTCCCGCAGCAGCCGCGAGGGGGACGGGAGGGGCCCTTCCGGACGCGACACCAGCCGCAGCTCCCGCACCGCCCAATCCTCCGCCAGCGGAACGCAGCGCAGGTGCAGCAGCGCTTCATAGGGGCGGCAGACGCCCTCGGGCATGATCGCGATGCCGTGGCCGGCGGCGATCAGGTGATGGCAGGCATCCAGGCTGCCGACGCTCAGATGGTAGCGCAGCGTGCGCCCGATGCGTCGGGCCTGCTCCTCCAGCAGCAGGCCAAGCGCCCCTCCCTCCATGACGCGGATCAGCGGCAGGTCGAGCAGGGCCGGGAAGCGCAACCGCGCCTTGCCGCCAGGGCGTGGTCAAGCGGCAGCACGCCCATCAGCCGGTCCCTGCGCCACGGCCATGCCTCGCAGCCCTCTGGCACGGCTCCGGCGATGGTGACGATGCCCAGGTCGATGTCGCCCTCTGCCAGCTGGTGCAGGATGGCCAGGCTGCTGCCCTCGCGGATCTCGACCTGCACGCCCGGCCGCGCGGCGGCGAAGCGTGTCAGCTTGGCCGCCAGCCCGTGTCCGGCCAGGGCCGAGTGGGCGGCGTGGAAGCGCACCGTTCCGTAGCCGCGGCCGGCAAAGGCCTGCATGTCGCCGTCCAGCCGCTTTGCCAGATTCATCAGGGCGCCGGCATGCTGCGCCATGGCCTGGCCCGCCACGGTGGGCCGGACCCCCTGCGGGCGCCGCTCCAGCAGCGTCACGCCGAAATCCTGCTCCAGCAGCCGCAGCCGCGTGGCGGCGGCGGGGGCGCCATGCCGCACGCCCCAGCCGCCTTGGTCACGCTGCCGAGCCGTAGCGTGGCGAGCAGAATGTCGAGCGCGACTCAGTCCGGGCGCGGCCGCATCGCCTAGCCGCCCCGCTGGCCGGTCGCCATGACGCTTTCACTCGATGCGGATGTTGCCGCGCCGGGCCACCTCCGCCCATTTCTGCCGCTCGTCATGGATGTAGCGGGCAAATTCCTGCGGTCCTTCCGACAACGGCCTGGTGCTGGCCTCGGCGATACGTGCCCGCAATTTGGCATCCGTCATCGCCCTGGCGAAGCCCGCATGCAGGCCAGCGACCACGTCGGGCGGCGTTTTGGCCGGCGCCAGCACACCGCCCGAACCACTGACACTGTAGCCCGGCAACCCGGCGGCCTCGGCCACCGTCGGCAGGTCCATGCCGGGAACCCGATCCGCCGAACTGACGGCCAGGGCGCGGAGCATGCCCGAAGCGATCAGCGGCTGGGTGGCGGCGGCGCTTTCGAAGCTGAAATCCACTGCGCCCGAGGAAACATCGGTCAAAGCCGGGCCGCTGCCGCGATAGGGCACGTGGGTGGCCCGCGCGTCGAGCCCTTGTAGAAACAGCTCGGTGCCGAGATGCCCCGTGGTGCCCGGGCCGCTGGAAGCATAGGTGAGGTTGCCGCTCCTGATGCGCCGCACCAGATCGGCCAGGCTCCGGTCCGGGCTCTTGCCCGGCACGACCACCACCAGCGGCCCCTCAAAGATGCGGATGATGGGCAGGAAGTCGCGCTCCGGGTCGTAGGGCACGTTCGACATCACCGCGGGATTGATAGCCAGGGTGGCTAGGCTGCCGAAAACCAGCGTGCTGCCATCCGGCGGCGATTGCGCGACGCTCTGCATGCCGATGGTGCCGCCGGCGCCGGCGCGGTTCTCCACGATCACCCGGGCCTGCGGCCAGCTCAGCTCACTGGCCTTGTCGGCGAGCAGGCGGGCGAAGATGTCGTTGGCCTGACCCGGTGTGAAGGGCACCACGATCCGGATCGGCTTGGAGGGCGTCCAGGGCTGCGCGGCGCGGGCCGGCCGGGCCGCGGCGAGCAGGGCTGGCGCGGCGAGCACGGCGGCAAGGCCGCGGCGCGTGAGGCGATGATCGTGCATTCCTGTTGTTCCTCGTGCTTCTTGATGTCCGCCCTCGTGACGCGGGGGCGGATCCTTGGTCACTCGGCGGCGGCGGGTACCGCCTGCGGCACCGCCAGAATGCCCCTGGCCGTCAGGCTGGCGATCTCGGCCTCGCTCAGCCCGGCTTCGCGCGCGATCTCGGCATTGTGCTCGCCGACGCGCGGCGGCTGGCGGCGCAGCGCGGGGCGGCCGCCCGGCAGCAGCATCGGCAGGCCCGGCAAGCCGGCATCGGCGCGCGCCTGAACGTCGCGCGGCGCCGCCTCGGCCCCGCTGAGGTCCACCGGCAGCAGCCCGCCCGAGGCCCGCAGATGCGGATCGTCCAGCAGCTCGCCGGGCTTGGCGATGGGCGCGAAGGGCAGGCCAAGCGCCTCGCACCGCGCCATCAGCTCGGCCTTGGGCAGGCGGGCGAACAGCGCGGCCACGCGCGGCAGGATGCGCGTCCGATTGGCGGCCAGAGCGCGCATGCCGGCGAGCTGCGGGTCGTCGCGCAGGTCATGCAGGCCGAAGGCCTCGCAGAAGCCCCGCCACTGCGTCTCCGTGACTACGCCAACAAAAACCTGCGCGCCGGGCTCGGCGCTGTCGAATATGTCGTAGAGCGGCCAGGGCTTGCGCATGTCCGGGTCACCGAACGGCTCCGGTTCCTTGCCTTCCAGCGCGGCGCGCGCCATGTGCTGCGCGGTCAAGACCATGTTCGTCTCGAACAGCCCGGACTGCACCAGCCCGCCCTGGCCCGTCACCTCGCGCTGGCGCAGCGTCGCCATCACGGCGATGGCGGCGAACATGCCGCCCATGATGTCGTTGACTGAGGAGCCGGCGCGCAGCGGCCGCCCCGGCGGGCCGGTCATGTAGGCCAGCCCGCCCATCATCTGCACCACCTCGTCCAGCGCCGCGCGATGCTCGTAGGGGCCGGGCAGGAAGCCCTTGCAGGAGGCGTAGACCAGGCGCGGATTGATCTCCGCCAGGGCGGCGTGGCCGAGGCCCAGCTTGTCCATCGCGCCGGGCCGGAAATTCTCCACCAGCACGTCGGCGCCGGCGGCCAGGCTGCGCACCAGGGCCAGCCCTTCGGGGCGCTTCAGATCCACGCAGAGTGAGCGCTTGTTGCGGTTGAAGGTCGGGAAGAAGCCCAGCGCCGGGCCGGTCAGGCGGCGCGTGTTGTCGCCCGCCGGCGCCGGCTCAATCTTGATGACCTCGGCGCCCAGATCGGCCAGCACCATGCCGCAGCTCGGCCCCATGACCATGTGGGAGAACTCGATCACGCGGATGCCGGCCAGCGGCGCCGCCGAGGGCCGGATGGCGGGCGCCGGCAGGGTGGCGCGGAACGTGCGCGGAATGCCGGCGGCGGCGACGCGGCCATGCAGCTTCTCTTCCGGCAGGCCCTGGCGCAGCGCCTCCCGCGCGGCGATCAGCGCGCCGAGATCGATGCCGGTGGCGAAGCCCTCCGATTCCAGCAGGTAAACCAGGTCCTCGGTGGCGGCATTGCCGACCGAGCCGGGGGCGAAGGGGCAGCCGCCCAGCCCGCCCAGCGCCGCGTCGAAGCCGCGCACGCCTTCCTCCAGCGCCGCCAGGGTGTTGGCCATGGCCATGCCCAGCGTGTCGTGCAGGTGCAGGTTGCCGAAGCGCGCCGGCCCGACCTCGGCGCGGACCGTGCGCACCAGCTGCCGCACCTGCGAGGGCGTGGCATAGCCCAGCGTATCGGCCAGGGCGATCACGTCGGCCCCCGCCGTCGCCAGCTCGGCGGCCAGCCGCAGCACGTCGTCCGCCGGCACCTGGCCCTGCAGCGAGCAGCCGAAGGCGGTGGAGATCCCCGCCTCGATGCGCGGCGCGCCCTCGCCCAGCCCGCGCGCCCATTCCACTACCCGCGCGACCTCGGCGACCTGCTCGGCGCGCGAGCGCCGCACATTGGCGCGGCTGTGCGCCTCGCTGGCGGACACCGGCAGCAGAATGGATTGCGCCCCGGCGGCGGCGGCGTTCTGCGCCCCGCGCAGGTTGGGCGCCAGCGCCACCACATGCAGGCCGGGATGCGCGGCGCGCACCGCGGCCACGAGCTGCGGCGCGTCCGCCATCTGCGGCATCGCGGCAGGGGGAACGAAGCTGGCGACCTCCATCTGGCGCAGGCCGCTGGCGGCCATGGCGGCGATCCAGCCCAGCTTGTCGCCGGTGCTCATCACGGCCTTGGCCATCTGCAGGCCATCCCGCGGGCCAACCTCGCGGACCACGACCTTGGCTGTTTGCACGACGCTGCTCACCGCTTCCTCCCGTTGTTCTCACCGCAGTTTCAGGCTTGCGCCTGAACCATGGAAGTCTCCAGTCACGGAAGCAGCATCGCTCAACCGCGGAAGCCCCCGGCGGGAAGCTGGTCAGCCGGCGGCGGCGAATTTCACCTCGGGGTCTGGATGCTGCAGAAGAGTTTCATGCAGAAGAGTGCGTTCTGGTGCTCCTCATCGGATGCGCCGGCGCAGCAATCCTTGAACCGCGCCGGGTTTGCCGGAGGCTGTTCGGTGTGGGTCATGCCGCCAGGGGTGTGACCTCCTGTGGTGCATAGTAGCGCGCCTCCGCCTTGGCGTGAGGGATGTTGCCGATCGGCTCGAAAAGGCGGCGGTTGGCAGGTAGCCATTCGGCGTGGGACGCAGTCATCCTATCCCGGCGTCTCGGGGCGCTTGAGTAGCTCAGGATCGGCTTTGTGGATCTCGACAAGTTCACGAAGCATCTCGATGCCGAAGTCAATGAACGCCATGATGCGTCGTCACCTGAGCCGCAGACCCAGATCAGCCCATCTTCCCGATCCATTTCGTTAGCGACGATCCAATGCCAGTCCTCGTCTTCGCCGAGTATTGCCGCCATGCGCGCGATGGCGAGGACGTGGTGGACTTTGTTGGTCGGCGCCACTGTCAAGCCGCTTGAACAAAGGCGGCGTCGAGTTTGGGTTTCCAGGTCCACGGCAGCAACTCGTCGAGCCGATGGGCGGGCGCCAAAGGCTACGGTCAGGAAGGCTGGGCGGATTTAATCTAGCGAGTGGGCTCAGCGGATGCTGGCACGGCGCTGTTGCGACCTCATCGGCCTTGTCCCCACGATGGGACTTCGGGTGCCGGTTTTCCGTAGCCGCTCCGGCGAACTACGCCACGGTCGCCTCTCGGCTCCAGCAGGATTCGGTGCCATCGCATCACATCCGGTGCAACACGACGGCCAGCTTGCGGGCGACAGCCACCTTGGCGCGCGCCACGACGGCGTGGCCGACGGTGCCGGCAGCGCCCGCGCGGTTTTCGACGACGAAACTCTGTCCAAGCTCATCGCTGAGCCCTTGCGCGACGAGGCGCGCGACGAGATCGACCGAGCCGCCCGCGGCGAGGCCACCATGATCGTCACGGCGCGGCTACGTGCCTTCATCGACTTCCTTTCTGCGCAGGCGACCGCCGCGACAGCATGAAGAGGCGTGGAGCGGCAGGCGTGCCAGCGCCACCGGCCTCAATTTTTCGGCTGCCACATGCGCGCTCAAGCAGCATCAGGAAGTGCAGCCCGGTAACGTCCATAAGCCACCTTTACGAGCAACCCCTCGTCGCACATGCGAGACAAGTAGCAACGAGGGACACCAATATCGGTCAGATCCTTCGATCGAACCTCTCCCTTCTGAAGAGCCAGCGCAACAGCCCGCGACCTCAGGGGAGGAGGAGGCCTCCCAGCAAGACGTACACGCTCCGCTCGTTCCCGATCACGCTTCCTTTGCTTCGCGTGCGGTTTCCACGTAGTTTCTCGGGGAATCTCGGACAAGAAGTTCGTTTCTTCATTCAGTCCGGGGAGC
>NZ_RCVQ01000026.1 GCF_016107285.1 Roseomonas sp. KE0001
GTCCGGAGGGCACATCAAGATCTACTCGGAGCCCGGCCAGGGCACGACCATCAAGCTCTACCTGCCGCGCGCGATGCAGGCGGAAGACGCGCTGGTGCAGGTCGACACCGGCCCAGTCGTGGGCGGCACCGAGACGATCCTGGTGGTTGAGGACGACCCGGAGGTTCGCGACGTCGTGGTCGCGATGCTGTCCGATCTCGGCTACCGCGTTCTGAAGGCGGCGGATGCGGCCAGTGCGCTGAACGTCATCGACAGCGGCATCCCCATCGACCTGCTGTTCACCGACGTGGTGATGCCCGGCGCGCTGAAGAGCCCCGAGCTGGCGCGCAAGGCGAAGCAGAGGCTGCCTGACCTCGCGGTGCTGTTCACCTCCGGCTACACCGAGAACTCCATCGTCCACGGCGGCAAGCTGGATGCGGGCGTCGAGCTCCTCTCCAAGCCCTATCCGCGTGAGGCGCTGGCGCGCAAGGTGCGGCACGTGCTCGCTAACCAGGCGCAGCGGAAGCAGGCGGCGCGGCCCCCTGCGCGCGAACCGCAAGCAAAGGTTGCTGCGCCAATGGTCAGTCGGGTATCCGCGGCAACCGTCCTGTTGGTCAAGGATGATGCGCTGATCCGCGCAAACTCTGCCGAGATGCTGGCGGACGCTGGATACACCGTCGTCGAGGCGATCAGCGCCGAGGAGGCGGCAACCGTCCTGAAGGTGCGGGCCGTCGATGTCATTGTCACTGACATCAACCTGCCCGGCGCCTCGGGCGCGGAACTAGTGGCGCACGCCCGGGCCGCCCAGCCAAGCATCGGCGTGGTCTTCGCCAGTGGCCAAGCGGCGCCGCTGCTGCGCGGCGATCTCGCCGGGAGCGTTGTCCTGACCAAGCCCTACAATGCCGCCGCCCTGACCTCCGCGGTCGAGGAAGCTCTTGGCCGAGACAAGTCGGCCACCAACCTGAACACGCCCTCTGCCGAGGGCTGCTTCTAAAGCACGGTGCAGCCGGGCATGCATTGACGGAAGCGCAGAAGCTCGTCGATGCGGCGGAAGCCGGTGTGGAGCCGATGCCGTGGTGGCGTGACTGGCAGGCGCGAGAGCGCTGAACCGCGACTTCGGAGCCACCCCGGCCGCGGCAGCAACGTTGCTCCTGAACACGGCAGACCGTCGGTTCACGCCGTGGCAATGAGTTCCCTGATGCGGCTGGCGAGGGCCTCCATGGCGAAAGGCTTGGTCATGACGTGCATGCCGGGCTCGAGCTGCCCCTCGCCGACCGCTGCGTTCTCTGCATAGCCGGTGATGAACAGAACTTTGAGACCCGGCCGGAATGCCCGCGCCGCGTCGGCCATCTGCCGCCCGTTCATGCCGCCGGGCAGCCCGACATCGGTCACCAGCAGGTCGATGCGGGCATCGGAGCGCAGCACCGTCAGGCCGGAGGCGCCGTCAGCGGCTTCCACCGCGGCGTAGCCGAGTTCCTCCAGCACCTCGGTGATCAGCATACGCACCGAGGGTTCGTCATCGACCACCAGCACGGTCTGCCCCGCCTCGGCACGCGGCGCATCCGCCAAGTCTCCGCGCGCCTCGTCAGCAACGACGTCCCCCCGATGCCGCGGCAGGTAGAGGCGCATGGTCGTGCCCCGGCCTGCCTCCGAGTCGATCCGGACCTGCCCGCCCGACTGCGTGGCGAAGCCGTAGATCATGGACAGGCCCAAACCCGTGCCCTGGCCCAGCGGCTTTGTCGTAAAGAAGGGCTCGAAGGCGCGGGCAACGACATCTGGTGGCATGCCGGTGCCGGTGTCAGTCACGCAGATGACGACGTACTCGCCAGGTCGCATATCCCGCCGCCGGGCCGTGCGAACATCAACCTGGGACCTTCTGGTCAGAATGGTCAGCTGGCCACCTTCCGGCATGGCGTCGCGAGCGTTGATGCAAAGGTTCAGCAGCGCGTTTTCCAGCTGGTTCGGATCGCAGAGCGTGGGCCAGAGGTCCGGGTCGAGCACCGTCGACACGGCGATCTCCGGTCCCACCGTGCGGCGGATCAGGTCTTCCATCTCGTGGATCAGGCTGTTGGCATCCGTCGGCTTGGCATCCAGCGTCTGCCGCCGGGCAAAGGCCAGCAACCGGTGCGTCAGTCCCGCCGCCCGATTTGCGGCGCCCTGCGCCGTGGTGATGTAGCGGTCCAGGCCATTGAGGCGGCCTTGGGCAACGCGGGTGCCCAGCAACTCGAGCGACCCCGTGATGCCGGTCAACAGGTTGTTGAAGTCGTGCGCGATGCCGCCGGTGAGCTGACCCACGGCTTCCATCTTCTGGCTCTGCCGCAGCGCTTCTTCGGCCTGCCGCAGCGCCTCGGCCTGCTCCTTCTCCGCCTGGACGTCGCGGCCAACCGCATGGATGAACTTTTCGTCCGGGACCGCAGTCCAGGAGAGCCAGCGATAGCTGCCATCCTTGTGGCGGTAGCGGTTCTCAAAGCGTAGGGTGGTCAGACCGTCGGCCAGCCTGCCCACCTCGGCCCGGGTGGATGCCACGTCATCAGGATGGACGAGGCTCATGAAGTCGTGACCGATCAGCTCCTCGGGCGGCCAGCCAAGCAGGGTGGCCCAGGCCGGGTTCACCGCCGCGATCTGCGCCTGGAGGTCGGCCACCAGCATCACGTCGGTCGATAGGCGCCACATGCGGTCGCGGTCGCGGGTGCGCTCCTGCACCTGCTGCTCCAACGCCTCGGCCGAGGCGCGCAGGACCTGCTCCGCCTCCTTCATCGGCGTAATGTCGGCGTTGCTACCAAGCCAGCCGATGATGTGGCCCGCCTCGTCCCGCTGCGCCGTGGCTCGCGAGCTGTACCAGCGGTATTCGCCGTCGTGCCGCCGGAGGCGGAACTCGACGTCGTAGGGCATCTCGCGTGACCGAGCGTCCTGCCAAGCGGCGCAGATGCGCGGCAGGTCGTCCGGGTGCACCGCCCTTTTCCAGCCGTCGCCCAGAGCCTGCTCAGGCGTGGAGCCGGTCAGGTCGTAGTAGTGCTGGTTCAGGTAGGTCAGCTGTCCGTCCGGGTTGCTGAACCAGACCAGGGCGGGCGAAAGCTCGGTGAGCTGCCGGAAGCGCTGGTCACTCTCGCGGGCAGCCTGTTCCGCCACCTTGCGGTCCGTGACATCGAGCACGAATTCGACCACCTCGTGGTCGTTGATGCGGCGGGGCGCGAGGAGGCCCCACCAGCGCCTGCCGTTCTTGCCGTAGTACTGCTTCTCGTAGGGTGTGGCCTCGCCAAGGGTGGTGACCTCGTACACGGCCTTGTGGGAGGCCGGAAAGAACTCCGGCGGCGTCAGCTCCTGCCAGGTCTTGCCCAGCGCCTCCTCGCGGGTGAAGCCGGTCATGCGCAGGAAGGCGTCGTTAACCTCGACCAGACCGAAGCCCGGACCCCAGACGATAATGCCGACCGTCTTGATGCCGAGCATCGTGCGCGAGCGCGCCTCGCTTTGGATGAGGCGCTGCCCTGCCTCGTGCTGCTCCGTGCGGTCGCGGACGATCTTGGCGTAGCCGATATGGACGTCGGTGCCCGTGTCTTCGAGCCGCGTCATGGAACCCGCGCCCCAGAACCGGCTGCCATCCCTGCGCAGGTGCCAGCGCTCGTCCGCGGCCCGGCCCTCCCGGCGCGCAATGGCCATCTCCTCCTGGCACGCGCCCTGCGCCTGGTCCTCGGGCGTGAAGATCATGCAGGCATCCTGGCCGACGGCTTCCGCGGCCGACCAGCCCAGCACGGTCTCAGCGGAGCTGTTCCAGGAGGTAATAATTCCGTCGAGATCCATGGTCAGGATGGCGAAATCGCCTGCGCTTTCCAGAACCAGCTCGGCGAGACGGCCAGGACTCAGCTGGCTCGGATGGGGCGCCTTGTCATGCGGCATCATCAGGAATCGCTCGGTGGAGAAGGTGGGGCGCTGGCCCGTTTGGTGATCGGCTCTGCTTCAGTCCGCTCCAGCAGGCGCAGCGCCGTGCGGACGACTTCGCTGGAGCTCTGGTACCTTCCTGACGCAACGAGGCGGGCAACGAAGTCACAGAGTTCGCGGGTGAGCGCGACGTGCAGGGTGTGGTGAGCAGGCATGGCGATGCATCTAGCGCGGGTGTGACCAGGGTGCCACCCTCCCCACAAGTGATTCCTGTCAACGGCCTAGAGCCGGTGCGCCGGCAGGCGATGCTCCGGTCGCGTTATCTGCGGCAGTCGCAAGCACTCATTGGGAGCAGCAGGAACCGGAGGAAGCGGCATTCTGGCGAGTGCCCCTTGCTGATCTTCGATCGTATCAGAGGGTCGCTTGCCACTCTTCCCGGGCGATTTGATGCGCGGCTCGGCATATCGTGGACGCTTGCGAACTGGCCAATCCCGCATCGAGCAACAAGACCCGCAGGTCCTCCAGCCTCTCATCAAGGTGCTGCAGGAAGCGCGGCGTCGGCGCACCTTGCATCTGCTCCGCGATGGCCAGTCCAATTTCCTGAGGGGCCCAGGCGTATGCGTCAAAGGCAAACCAACTCATCAGACAACTACCTTCCCGTAAGATCCTTCGGTAACGGCTCGCAACTATCTCGGTTGCTCAATGGGCTCCCGCGACCTCCTGATCTGCCACGCCGTCGCTCGATCAGTCACCGCCTCTTCCCTCCAACAATTGCCCGAGTTGATGGAGCGCTGGCGCGAGGCGCGCCGGGTTCTTCGGGGACTTTCGTGGGCGTGGACGCGCTCGACCCTGGCGCTTGGCGCAGCTGCAGTTCCGAGAGGAGAGTACCAGGAAGGCACTGGAAGTCGCCGCCGCCAGTTCTTGGCGTATGCTAGGCTATCAGGAGCTTCCAGGTCCGCCTGCCGCCGACGCTCGATCTATGGGCAGGACGCCGCTCCGCTAGACAATGCCCGCGCGAGGGCGGCCATGCGCTCCAGGCTGTAAGGTTTTGGCATCAGGACGGCTTGAGGATCGAGCTGCTGCAGGCGGTTCGTGATGTTGGCTGCGAAGCCGGTCGCGACGATGACCGGTACCTCGGGGAAGCGGGTCCTGGCGTGCCGGGCAACGTCCACGCCGTCATGGTGGCCCGGCATGCGCACATCGGTGACGACGATGTCGATGCGGTCGAGGCCGTTGAGTATCCTGATGGCTTCGTCGCCAGTCTCCGCTTCCAGCACCATGAAGCCCTCTTCCTCGAGGACCTCCCTGGCAAGCGTACGCACGAGAGGTTCGTCTTCGACCAGCAGCAAGCAATTCACGTCGTCCGACTCTCACATGCCCGCGCCGCGTGGGCCTGTTATGGCTCCGGCGATGGTCGTTACTTCCTGAGATAAACAACTCCCGGCCTGACCATTCGTTGGCCGTCGCCAGAACCGTGAAACCATCGCTCCCGGCTCGTGCCTCTGCGACGCCGCAGCTTTGGCCCAACCTGATGTCCGTTTCTGGGGATCCATTTCCTTTTCCTGGGCGCCCCAGTCTCGGACCGAACGGCCCAGCCAGGCCTATGCCGACCTGAGACGCCCATGCTGCTGGAGGAGATTAAGGCCCTCCGGCGTGGGCTGAACGAGGTCGCCGCAGACCAGCAGCTTCCGCTTCATGGCTGTCTCCCAGACCGGAAGACGGGGGCAGGAGGTTCGCCAGGCCTCCACCACCTCATGGTAGGGACGCGGCCGCTGCGCCACGGCCTCCAGAAGATCCAGCAGAAGCGGCTCCAGGACATCGGACATCGTTTCGGCCTCCGGCCGCGTCAGCCTACGCCCTTGAGGGCGCCGGATGCCAATGCTGTCGCTGGGCCGGCGGGGCGTGATCGTGATCACGGACCCTTGGGCGTCGGAAAGCATGTAACGTTCGATCCGGACATGCCAGGCCATGCTCGCGAAGCTGACGATAGTCTGCCCGCAGGTGCAGAGAACAGCTAGATCTTGCCGTAGATGCAACGTTGCTGAATCCCCTCGTCGCCAACGATTGCCGCAGGGCAGGGCGACGTTTATCCCCGCTGCTGCGTTCCTGCACAGAACCTCGAGAATGGCCGATGTCAGCACACCCAAAAATGGCGGCTGAGGCACGGCCTTTGCCAAAGGCGGCTCTCCCCTCCCATGCGGACGCCAGTCACCAGCAGCTGCGCCTGATCCTGGCGGCGTTGCAGGATGGCGTGGTTCTGATCGAACCCGATCAGGCCATCTCCTGGGCCAATCAAGCCGCTTTGAAGATGCACGGCGTCCAGGACATCGCCGATCTGGGGCGCGATGTTTCGGAGTATCGGTCACGGTTTGAACTGCGTGACCGAGATCAACGCCAGCTCCCCAAGGGAGCCTCCCCGATGGAGCGGGTCCTGTGCGGGGAAGCTGTTGATGAGGTCATCGTGGATGTTGCTCCTGCAGGCGCTGGCGAGGCGCTTTGGACCCATCGCATCCGAAGCCTGGTCCTGACCGATAGCCAGGGCCATCCGGATTGCCTGGTGCTGATCTTGAACGATGAGACGGATCGCTTTGAAGCGGAAGAACGCTTCGAGGCGACCTTTGCCGCCAATCCTGCGCCCGCCGTGATCCTCCGCT
>NZ_RCVQ01000027.1:2500-5628 GCF_016107285.1 Roseomonas sp. KE0001
TTCGCGCCGAAGGGTGCGGCTTGGTCCTGCGTGCGGGCGGTGATGGGTTGAGTATGAGAAGGGCGTTCAGTGGATGCCTTGGCACCAAGAGGCGATGAAGGACGTGGCACGCTGCGATAAGCCGCGGGGAGATGCGAGCGATCGTTGATCCGCGGATGTCCGAATGGGGCAACCCCTCCTTAGGGAGATCCTGGACTGAATTCATAGGTTCAGGAGGCGAACCCGGTGAACTGAAACATCTCAGTAGCCGGAGGAAAAGACATCAACAGAGATTCCCCGAGTAGTGGCGAGCGAAAGGGGAGCAGGCCAGTATCTCAGAGAGAAGAAGCCGAAGGGTCTGGAAAGGCCGGCCATAGCGGGTGATAGCCCCGTAGGCGTAGTGTTTCTCTGGGGTCTCGAGTAGGGCGGGGCACGTGAAACCCTGTCTGAACATGGGGGGACCACCCTCCAAGCCTAAATACTCCTTGGTGACCGATAGTGAACAAGTACCGTGAGGGAAAGGTGAAAAGCACCCCGACAAGGGGAGTGAAAGAGACCTGAAACCGAACGCCTACAAGCAGTCGGAGCCCGTAAGGGTGACGGCGTACCTTTTGTATAATGGGTCCGCGAGTTTCTGTTTGCAGCAAGCTTAAGCCGTTAGGTGTAGGCGCAGCGAAAGCGAGTCCGAACAGGGCGTTGAGTTGCAGGCAGAAGACCCGAAACCGAGTGATCTAGCCATGGCCAGGCTGAAGGTGCGGTAACACGCACTGGAGGGCCGAACCCACGCCTGTTGAAAAAGTCGGGGATGAGCTGTGGCTAGGGGTGAAAGGCCAATCAAACTCGGAAATAGCTGGTTCTCCGCGAAATCTATTGAGGTAGATCGTCAGGCGAACACCGCCGGAGGTAGAGCACCGGAAGGGCTAGGGGGACCCAAAGTCCTACCAAACCCTACCGAACTCCGAATGCCGGTGAGTGCTACCTGGCAGACAGACAGTGGGTGCTAAGGTCCATTGTCGAGAGGGAAACAGCCCAGACCACCAGCTAAGGCCCCCAAATGATGGCTAAGTGGGAAAGCATGTGAGACGGCCAAAACAACCAGGAGGTTGGCTTAGAAGCAGCCATCCTTTAAAGAAAGCGTAATAGCTCACTGGTCTAATAGCTGTCTTGCGGCGAAAATGTAACGGGGCTCAAGCCATCTGCCGAAGCTGTGGGCTTGTCTTTGACAAGCGGTAGCGGAGCGTTCCGTAAGCCTGCGAAGGGAGACCCGTGAGGGCTCCTGGAGGTATCGGAAGTGCGAATGCGGACATGAGTAGCGACAAGGAGAGTGAGAACCTCTCCCGCCGAAAGTCCAAGGGTTCCTGCGCAAGGCCAATCCGCGCAGGGTGAGCCGGCCCCTAAGGCGAGGGCGACAGCCGTAGCCGATGGAAACCAGGTGAATATTCCTGGGCCTGTCAGAAGTGACGAGTGTGAAACGTTGTTCGTCCTTATCGGATTGGACGGGCTGCTGGATCACTCCAGGAAATAGCTCTGACATATAGACCGTACCCGAAACCGACACAGGTGGACTGGTTGAGTATACCGAGGCGCTTGAGAGAACCATGCTGAAGGAACTAGGCAAATTGCTCGCGTAACTTCGGGATAAGCGAGACCCCTCATTGGGCAACCAGTGTGGGGTGGCACAGACCAGGGGGTGGCGACTGTTTAGTAAAAACACAGGGCTCTGCGAAATCGAAAGATGACGTATAGGGTCTGACGCCTGCCCGGTGCCGGAAGGTTAAGAGGAGAGGTGCAAGCCTTGAATCGAAGCCCCGGTAAACGGCGGCCGTAACTATAACGGTCCTAAGGTAGCGAAATTCCTTGTCGGGTAAGTTCCGACCTGC
Organism: Roseomonas sp. KE0001; assembly: GCF_016107285.1. Lineage (GTDB taxonomy): Bacteria > Pseudomonadota > Alphaproteobacteria > Acetobacterales > Acetobacteraceae > Pseudoroseomonas. Next base: position 4,360 of record NZ_RCVQ01000027.1, read on the forward strand.
ACGAATGGCGTAACGACCTCCCCACTGTCTCCAGCATGGGCTCAGCGAAATTGAATTCCCCGTGAAGATGCGGGGTACCCGTGGTCAGACGGAAAGACCCTATGAACCTTTACTGCAACTTCGCAGTGGCACCAGGAAGGGGCTGTGTAGGATAGGTGGGAGGCTATGAAACCGGGGCGCCAGCTTCGGCGGAGCCATCCTTGAAATACCACCCTGCGCCTTTCTGGTGTCTAACCGAGCCCCATTAGCTGGGGCCGGGACCCTGCGTGGTGGGCAGTTTGACTGGGGCGGTCGCCTCCCAAATGGTAACGGAGGCGCGCGATGGTGGGCTCAAGCCGGTCGGACATCGGCTGTTGAGTGCAAAGGCATAAGCCCGCCTGACTGTGAGCGCGACAGCGCGAACAGAGACGAAAGTCGGCCTTAGTGATCCGGTGGTCCCGCGTGGAAGGGCCATCGCTCAACGGATAAAAGGTACTCTAGGGATAACAGGCTGATCTCCCCCAAGAGTCCACATCGACGGGGAGGTTTGGCACCTCGATGTCGGCTCATCGCATCCCGGGGCTGGAGCAGGTCCCAAGGGTTCGGCTGTTCGCCGATTAAAGCGGTACGTGAGCTGGGTTTAGAACGTCGTGAGACAGTTCGGTCCCTATCTGCCATGGGTGTTGGAGACTTGCGAGGATCTGTCCCTAGTACGAGAGGACCGGGATGGACGTACCTCTGGTGTACCAGTTGTTCCGCCAGGAGCATCGCTGGGTAGCTAAGTACGGAACGGATAACCGCTGAAGGCATCTAAGCGGGAAACCAGCCTCTAAACGAGGTCTCCCCAAGGGTCGTGGAAGACCACCACGTCGATAGGCCGCAAGTGGAAGCCTGGTAACAGGCGCAGCTGAGCGGTCCTAATCACCCGAACGATCTCATCCCATCACACGCAGTGTGCAAAACACACCGCACGCAGCACCAATCCGCACTCACACACCCGATATCACCAATCAGTCTCACCACACCATCCGTGATGACAGTTCTGGCTCGGTGGCCCGGTGGCTATCGCGGGGTTGATACACCCGATCCCATCCCGAACTCGGCCGTGAAACACCCCAGCGCCCATGGTACTGCGCCTCAAGGCGCGGGAGAGTAGGTCGCCGCCGGGCCACCCAGCCAGAACTCATCACTCGACACACACACCACCGCGGGGTGGAGCAGCCCGGTAGCTCGTCAGGCTCATAACCTGAAGGTCACAGGTTCAAATCCTGTCCCCGCATCCATCATCCC
>NZ_RCVQ01000028.1 GCF_016107285.1 Roseomonas sp. KE0001
TAGCCCGCTCCAGAGGCGGTTGATCGAGGCCGCTACCGACATCCGCGAGGGTGAGCCGGACGATATCGCCTATCAACATTCCATCCTGTGCCAGACCTCTCTACCTGCCGCGAAGCCGCCAGAAGGCGTGCTGCGCTGGGAGAAGCGTCAGGGGCGCGCCACGCTGCTGGTACAGGCGGGCGAGGTGCTGGACCCTAAGACGAGCCGCTACACGCAGCTACCGCTGCCCTATGGCCCGAAAGCGCGGCTCCTGCTGATGCACATGAACGGGGAAGCGGTGCGGCGTCAGTCGCCCATCATCCCGGTTGAGGACAGCATGACCGCCTTTTTCCGGCGGCTGATGGGCAAGACGCAGGATGGCCGCCAGGTCCGCATGCTGAAAGCCCAGCTCTCCGCCTTGGCCGCTGCTACCTTTCGAATGGGCATCGTCAACGGCGACCATGCTCTGCAGGTCGATACGAAGGTGGTTGGAGCCTTCAATCTCTGGTTCGACAAGGATCAGAGCCAGCGGGTGCTATGGCCGTCCACCCTGAAGCTCTCGCTCGACTATTACGACAGCCTGACCCGCCATGCCGTGCCGCTCGATGAGCGGGCGATATCGGCGCTCAGGGACTCCGCCGTGGCACTGGACGTGTATTGCTGGCTCGCCCAGCGGCTCCACCGCATCCCCGAAGGCAAGCCGCAGTTCGTGCCGTGGACGGCCCTGCATGAGCAGTTCGGGCTGGGATATGCCCAGATTAGGCAGTTCCGGGCCTTCTTCCTGCGCCAGTTGGCCGAGGTAAGGGCGGTTTACCCCGAGGCACGGCTAGAGACAGACGGCGGGGGCATGACCCTGACCCATTCGCAGCCGCCGGTGAAGAAACTGCTGGTGTCGGTGCCACGTGCAATCGGTGACACCTCCAGCCCGGACTTTATCTGAGAGGCATCAGGCCGCGTGCAATCGGTGACGCTAGAAGCGTGGCCTTGGCATACGGGCAAGCTGGCCGCGTGCAATCGGTGACAGAGAAGGCTGGTGGATAGCCGCCGATATCCACAGGCAATCGGTGACGGTTCTCGCGTGTAATCGGTGACAAAGCCCGCGTGTAATCGGTGACACAAACCTATTATCTATAAACCTCTATTCTTCCTGTAGCTGGGCTGGCGCTGGTTGGGGATTAAAAACTAAGGACAAAACCGGCGGATTTGCCGTAGGCAGATGATGGCGCAGGCGAGTGTCGTCAGGGCAAGGTGCAGGTCAACGCGGCGTTCATAGCGGACGGTCAGACGCCGGAAGCGGTTCAGCCAGGCGAAAGTGCGTTCGACCACCTACCTGTGCTTGCCGAGCCGCTGACTGCTCTCGATGCCACGGCGCGCGATACGCGGGGCGATGCCACGGGCGCGGCATTCCTAACGGCACCGGCGATGATCGTAAGCCTTGTCGGCGTGCAGTTTGCGCGGCCTGCGGCGGGGTCGGCCGGGGCCGCCGATCCGGACGTGCGGCACGGCATCAAGAGTAGGGGCGAGCATCCGGCTGTCGTGGCAGTTGGCGCCGCTCAGCGTCAGGCCCAATGGCGTGCCGCGGGTGTCCGTGACGAGATGCCGCTTCGTGCCTGGCCTGCCACGGTCCGTCGGGTTCGGGCCGACCCCCGCACCCCCTTTTTCGCGGGCAGGCTGGCGCTGTCGAGCGCCGCTCGGTGCCAGTCCAAGGCTCCGGCATCCTGGAGCTGCTCCAGCAAGATCCGGTGCAGGCCCGCCCAGACCCCGGCAGCATGCCACTCGCCCAGCCGCCGCCAGCACGTCTTGCCGCAGCACCCCAATTCGGATGGAAGTTCGTGCCATTGGATGCCCGTCCGCAGCACGAACAGGATCCCGGCAAGGGCCGCGCGGTCAGAGGCTCGTGGGCGGCCGCCCTTCGGCTTTGGCCGCCCCCGCGGCAGCAGCGGCTCGACCACAGCCCAGAGGTCGTCAGGAACGAGAAGCGCCATCCCTCATCAACGCCCCGCAGCAGGTTTTGTCCCGAACTTTTAGTTCGCCCCTGCGGAACCGGAAAAAGGGGCTCTAGTAGAAAAAAGGGGCGGCATGAGTCGGGAGAACGGCCAACCCCGCAAAGCCAATATCGTGCGCTGGCTCGCCACCTACATCATCAACGGAGACGGGTTGGAACTGGTGGTGCGTTCCAATGAGCCGGAGTTGAGGCATCTCACCCAAACCACATGAGATGGGTTGGTTATCGAATTTGAAACGCCGTAAGGCCGGGTAAGGGAACGATGAACGTTTGCCCGGCCAGGCCGTTAGGTAGGGCATGCCCGATGCCGACTGGTTGCCCGATCCCTATATCCTGGCGCTCACCGGCTTTGGTGTGCTCATCGCCCTGGTGGCCTGGCTGCCGCTCGCGCTTCGCCGCCTGCCACTGTCGCTGCCGATCGTCTGCATCGCGCTCGGCGCGATGCTGTTCTCGCTGCCTGGCTTGATGCTGCGGCCGTTGCCGCTGGACTATCCGCGGATCACCGAGCGTTTCACCGAGTTCGTCGTGATCATCGCGCTGATGGGTGCAGGGCTGCGGCTCGATCGTGTCTTCGGGTGGCGGCGATGGGCGGTGACGTGGCGCCTGCTGGGCATCACCATGCCGCTCGGCATCCTGGCCATCGCCGGATTGACCGCCTGGGGGCTCGGCCTGTCCTGGGCTTCCGCGCTGCTGCTCGCCGCCAGCCTGGCGCCGACTGATCCGGTGCTGGCGGCCGATGTCCAGGTCGGCCCGCCCAAGAGCGGCGAGGAGGACGAGGTCCGCTTCGGCCTCACCTCCGAGGCGGGGCTCAATGATGGGCTGGCATTCCCGTTCGTGCATCTGGCCATCATGCTGGCCGCCGTGGCAGGCACGGACAAGCCCTGGCTTGCTGAATGGCTCGGCTACCGGGTGCTGTGGGAGATCGGCGCCGGGATCGGCGCCGGCTGGCTGATTGGCCGTGCCTTTGGCTGGCTCACCTTCCATGTGCCGGCCGAGACCCGGCTGGCCAGGACGCGGGACGGGCTGATCGGCTTGTCCGCGACGCTGGTGTCCTACGGGTTGACGGAAATCATCCATTGCTATGGCTTCCTGGCCGTGTTCGTCACCGCGCTGAGTTTCCGCCGGGCGCATCGCGAGCATGACTTTCACACGCAGATGCACGAGGTGACCGAACAGATCGAGCGCCTGGCGATGATGGTGCTGCTGCTGCTTTTCGGCGGTGCGCTGGTCAGCGGCCTGCTGGCGCCGGTGTCCTGGGTCGAGATGGCCCTGGCCCTCTTGATCCTGCTGGTGGTCCGCCCGGTGACGGGGTGGCTCGGCCTGGCCGGGTTCCAGGCTGACCTCGGCGAGAAGCTAACGCTCGCCTTCTTCGGTATTCGCGGGGTCGGCTCGCTCTACTACCTGGCCTATGGCCTGAACCGGATGGACGTGGCGGAGGCCGGGCGGCTCTGGGGCTTTGTCGGCGTGGTGGTGCTGTTCTCCATCCTGCTGCATGGGCTGAGCGTCACACCGATCATGCGGCTCATCGACCGGCGGCTCGGCCGTGACCCGGATGCCGATGATGCGACGCCGCCGCCAGGCCTGAAGGGACCGGCGGCGTAGATGGCGACGTCGGGAGATCTCAAGACGCGCTCGGGCGATGAGCAAGGCACTTACTCGAAGGCGTACGAGATGCGGTGAATATCAGGCCTGACGTGACGGGCTGCGGCCGCGGCCCCTCACCATTCTGCCGCTGCCGCCAGCAGCGCAGCATGGAGGGCTGGATCCCCAACTCGCCCGCGACTTGCGTCAGCGGCCGGCCGCTGGAGCGCAACAGCGCGACCGCCTCCTGCTTGAACTCCGGCGTGAACTCTCGCCGTGTCTTGTTCATCGGACACCTTCCTCGCTCTCGTGGAGCTTACTTAGGGGTACCCATCAATTCGAAGGAAGATCAGTGGCCTGCTCCGCGACCGGGCTGGACGCCTCGACGTCTCCGCAGCACGCACTGCCTGCGCCGCCGCCCTCGCCTTAACTGAGGCCCTCATCAACCCAGTCTGAAACCGCTCAAACAGGCTCTGAGAGGAACTGGCTGCTCCAGCGCTCAAGGCTGGAGCAGCGCAATCCTGATGCCTCAGGCGCCGGCTTTTCTCTTGCTCTTCGGGGTCGTGCGTGGGGCATCGTCATTGCCGGAGGCGACGCCCTCGCCATCCGTCTTCGCAGCGCCCTGACCTTCGGCAATCTGGGTCAGGAGCGCGTCGGTCTTTTTTTCCTCCTCAAGGGTCTCCGCGAGCAGGGCTTCTGCTTCGCCGTAGCCCAACTTGGCCGCCCAAGTCTTCAGCAAGCCGTAGCGGGCAATCTCGTAATGCTCGATGGCTTGTGCACATCCGATCAGTACATCATCGGCTGCTTCCGTGCCGGCAAAGTCACCGATATCCTCTTCCATCTCGGCCGTAAGGCCCTGCATTGCTTCACAGGTCTTGGCACGCGCGGCTTTGTCAATGGATTCGAACACCTGGACCAGGCGCTCGACCTGAACAGCGCTTTCCTCAGCGTGCTTGGTGAAAGCCTGCTTCAGTTCCGGCGCCTGCGCGGCCTTGGCCGACTTCTTCAGTGCTTTCACCGACTGCTTCTCGGCGTAGTAGACATCCTTCAGCGTCTCGTAGAAGGCGTCGTTCAGAGTCTTCTCGGCCATGCGTTGAATCCTTTGCTGCCGCTGTGGAAGCGAGGTGGAACGGAGAGGGGTTATGCAGGAGTTTGCCTCTCAGAAACGCTAGGGTAGCGCTTCAGCTTCCGATCGCCTTGGCCACGGCATGGCTACTCACCGTTGTCAAATGCCAAGCGAAGCGTTGCACTAAGAACTGTTCAGCAGGCCGTCGGTTCCGTTACCGGTTTATGGATGCCCCTAATGGGTTACGCTTGGG
>NZ_RCVQ01000029.1 GCF_016107285.1 Roseomonas sp. KE0001
ACCGCCAGATGATCGCCTCCATTGTGCGCCGCAGGTGATGATGCTGCGTCTTGCGGTGCGGGCGGCAGGCTTCGATCAGCGGCTCCAGCACTGCCCACTGCGCGTCCGTCAGCACCATCCATCTCACCTCTCCACTGCCTCCGCAGCAGATAGGTCAATGGTCAGGCGCTAACAGGGCCTAGCATTACAGTTGCGTTTTCGGATGATTTCTGAATCCATGGTGGACCATGGATCGGAGGTCATGGATGGTGGGCGCTTCGATCGAGACGACGCTGGAACTCTGGGCGTCCTCGCTGCGCGAGGTCAAAGCCCGGATCCGGCCCCTGTTCTCTCAGGAGCGGGTGGCGGCATCAGCCGGATTGTTCCTGGACGGCCTGCTGGGCGCGGAGCGGCGCAAGACGGGCTGGATGCGGGCCGAGGCGGCGGGCGATCCCGGGCCCTGGCGGCAGCAGGCCATTCTCGGCCGTGGTCGCTGGGAGGCGGATGCCCTGCGCGACATCGTCCGGGATTACGTCGTTGAGCATCTCGCGGCGGAGGATGCCGTGCTGGTCATCGATGAGACGGGCTTCCTCAAACAGGGCAAGGCGTCCTGCGGCGTAGGGCGGCAGTACACCGGCTCGGCGGGCAAGATCACCAACTGCCAGATCGGCGTGTTCGCGTCCTATGTCTCGCGTCATGGCCACGCCTTTATCGACCGTGCGCTTTACCTGCCCAAGCGTTGGACAGATGATCCGGCGCGCATGGCCGCGGCCCACGTTCCTGCGGGAACCACCTTCGCCACCAAGCCCGCCATGGCGCTCAGCATGATCGAGCGCGCCATTGGCGCGAGCGTACCCTTTGGCTGGGTCGCGGCCGATAGCGTTTATGGCGTTGGCAATGTCGAGATGGCGCTGCGCCGCGCAGGCAAGGGCTACGTGCTCGGCGTCAACGCGACAGCATCCTTCAACTCCTGGATCGGCAAGCCTGAGGTCGCAGGGACGGCCGAGGACATCGCCCAGGCACTCGATCCCGCAGCGTGGCATCGCCTGTCGGCGGGTCGAGGCACGAAGGGCGAGCGCCTGCACGACTGGGCGTACCTGGAGCTGGCGGACCTCGAAGCCGATGAGTTCCGCCCAGGAGCCAAAGGATTGTGGACGCGAGGTCTGCTGATCCGTCGCCATATCGCCGATGGCGAAATGGCCTACTTCACCACTTGGTGCCCGGCCGGAACACCGATCGAAACGCTTGTCGCGGTCGAAGGACACCGCTGGGCCATCGAGGACAGCTTCGAGACCGCCAAGAACGAACTCGGCCTGACGCACAATGAAACCCGGTCTTGGCACGGCTGGCACCGCCACGTGTCCCTGGTGATGCTGGCTTTCGCCATGATGGCGGTAATCCGCCATCACGCGAACCAGCCGACACCCCAAAAAACATCGACGGCTCGCCGCACACGCCAGACCTCGTCCGCTGGTCGATCCAAGAGATCCGCCGCATAGCCATCCGTCTGGCGCAACGGCGCATCCGGCCTGCCAGCATCATGGCCTGGTCACTCTGGCGAAGAGCACACCAAGCCGCCGCGCAGCAAGCTCATATCAGACGAAGAAAGCAACTGTAATGCTAAGCCGCCTCGGTGCCTCAGGCATCGGTTAGAACCATGAGGAGGCCGCGGCGCCGTCAGAGCATCGTAAGCGCGGTCACAGCCCCCTTCTTGCGTGAGGGTGGCGTGACTGAGAGGTAGGCCGTCGCGGAGGTGTAGCGATGGCAGGGATGCTGACTGGCGCAGGTGCTAGCACTGGTGCGGGCACTGTGGCGATGGAGAGGGTGGAGATCGTCACGCGTGGCGAACGGCGCCGAAGCTACTCGCCGGAAATGAAGGCGCGGCTGCTTATGGAGACAGCAGCGCCTGGTACACGGGTGTTGGAGGTGGCGCAGCGGCACGGGATCTCGCCCAGCCTGCTGCATCGCTGGCGCCGGGAGGCGGAGGGCCGTCCTGCCAGACGGGTGGTGAGGCAGACATCGCCCTTCGTACCGCTGCTGGTCGGCGCCTGTCCGGAGACAGCGCCGCAGAACACGGCTGATCCGGGAAGCAGCGGAATGGGCGCAGGCATTGAGGTGGTGCTGCGCAATGGCCGGGTGCTGCGGGTCTTTGGGACAGTGGATGCTGTGGCGGTGGCCCGGCTGGCGACGGCGCTGGAAGGGTGATTACGCTCCCCTCCGGGGCGCGGGTGCTGCTGGCCAGCCAGCCGGTGGATTTCCGCAAAGGGGTTCACAGCTTGGCCGCCCTGGCGGCCGAGATGCTGAGCGCCGATCCATTCTCGGGAGTGGTGCTGGTGTTCCGGGCCAAGCGTGCCGACCGGATCAAGATCGTGCTCTGGGACGGCAGTGGGCTGGTCTTGATCGCCAAGCAACTTGAGGGTGGAGCCTTCCGCTGGCCGCCCATCATTGACGGTGCGGTGCGGCTGACGCCGGTGGAGTTCGCAGCGCTGTTCGACGGCATCGACTGGACGCGGGTGCAGAGCGCGAAACGGATTCCCACGCCGAGCGTGCCTGCCTAGACTCTCGGGCATGATGGGCGCCGCGGATGACATGCCGAGCCTGCCAGAGGATCCCGCGGCGTTGCGGGCGCTGCTGCTGGCGACGCTGGAGCAGCGCGATGCCGCCCTTGCCGAGCGCGACGCGCTGGCAGCCCGGAATGAGCAGCTGCATCACCTGCTGCTGAAGCTGAAGCGGCGGCAGTTCGGGCAGAAGTCGGAGCGCCTGCCCGACGATCAACTGCTGTTCGCGTTCGAGGAGATCGAGGCCACGCTGGCGGCCAGTGAGGCCGAGGCGGGCCAGCGCTCGAAAGGCCTGAAAGAGCAGCAGGCGAAGCGCCGTCGCGGCAACCGTGGCCAGCTGCCTGCGCATCTGCCGCGCATCGAGCAGGTGCTGCTGCCTGAGCGGGAGACCTGCCCCTGCTGTGCGGGCGCCTTGGTCGAGATCGGCGCCGACAGCGCCGAGCGGCTCGACGTGCTGCCAGCCCAGTTCCGGGTGCTGGTGACCAGGCGGCCGAAGCTGGCCTGCCGCGCCTGTCCCGGCGTGGTGCTGCAGGCGCCCGCGCCAGAGCGGCTGGTGCCCGGCGGGCTGCCGACCGAGGCCACCGTCGCCCAGGTGCTGGTGGCCCGCTATGCCGACCATCTGCCGTTGTACCGCCAGGCGCAGATGCTGGTGCGGCAGGGGCTGACGCTGGGACGGGAGGTGCTGGCCGACTGGCTGGGCACTGCCGCCCAGGAGATCCGGCCGGTGGTGCGCCGTCTCCGCGAGATCCTGCTCGCCTCGCCGCGGCTGTTTGCCGACGAGACCACCCTGCCGGTGCTCGACCCCGGGCGTGGCAAGGTGAAGAAGGGGGTATGCCTGGGCCCTGGCGCGCGACGACCGGCCCTGGGGCGGCAGGGATCCCCCGGCCGTGGTGTTCCGCTACGCACCGGGCCGCGGGCAGGAGCATGCCAAGGCGCTGCTGGCGGACTACCGCGGCATTGTCCAGTGCGATGGAAATGCACTGTTCGCCAGTGGTGACGATGGTGGCGCTCGCTGGGCCGCCATTGCCTCTCTGGTGGAGACCTGCAAGCTGAATGGTGTCGATCCGCAGCGCTACTTCACGGACCTGCTGATCCGGCTTGTGAACGGCTGGCCCAACAACCGCATCGACGAACTCATGCCATGGTGCTGGGCTAAAGCCGATGATCAGCCGTCAACCGCTGCCGCATAGGGTCTCCAGGCAGCGCTTACGCTAAACCAGAATGCCTGAAAGCATTAGATGTTTAGCGATCGGGGGCCCTGTCGGTCGTGTCGTGCGCAATTGCGGCAATGCGGAGCGCCACCTGCTGTTGCCGGCCGCACACGTTGCTGTTGGCCGGCTCAAGGTTCGGCAAGATGTCGGTGTTCATAAGGTAGGAGGTCCGGCGCTGCTCCAGGGCCGCAAGGATCTGGCGGAGGTTGTGGTTGATCATGCGGAACCTCGGTAGAGCGGATTGGAAAA